>NZ_CP186263.1:4605000-4990344 GCF_049331375.1 Acidovorax sp. M14 | reverse complement strand
GCCCTGACCGGCATCTGCGCCGGGCGAATGGGGGGAGCTGCGGGTGGGTTCCTCGATCATTGCGGGGGAATTCTTATTGTGGATAGGAGGAACGGTGTGAGGCGGCGGATTGTAGCTTGTTAAGGAGTTATCCACAATTTGACGGCGGCTGTCATCCGGGGGAATCCGGGGTTGCCGGGGGCGGCCGATGGGGCCCGAAACGGCTGGGCGCTGCAGCCTCTGCGGCGCGCCGATAAAGGCCTGCCTTCCGAAAGGCATTGCCAGTCGGCCACAAGCCTGCGATAATTTTGGGTTTCCCTGAATGTGTTCAGGGTGATTTGACCCGGCGCGCCGTTATTTCTGCCCCGTGGGTCTGTCTTCAGGCGGTGTTTCATACACAGCGTGGTGTACAGACTGCAGGGGGTTCAAGAGCAGCAGTCCGGAACTGAACCTCAAGGAATAGCACCATGAAACGTACTTACCAGCCCTCCAAGACGCGCCGCGCGCGCACCCACGGTTTCCTCGTCCGCATGAAGACCCGCGGCGGCCGTGCCGTTATCAACGCACGCCGCGCCAAGGGCCGCAAGCGCTTGGCCGTCTAAGGCCGTTACGGTCTACGGCCTGCTCCCCGCCTGTTCCCGGTTTGTACCGCCAGGTTCCAAACGGGGCGCTTGCATGCACAGGCTAAAAACCCGGCCGCAGTTCCAGGCTGCCATGGCGGGAGGCACTGTCTCCCGCACGGCACATTTCGCGTTGCACCGTTTGGCACTGGATGCCAGCAGCACTGCAATGGCCAGCCAGGCAGCTACTGTTGCACCCACAGGGCCCGGCTCCTTGCCGCACACGCAAGGGCCGCAGGCCCTGTTTGTCGTTCCTGGCGTCTGGCTGGGTGCCATGGTGCCCAAGCGCTGGGCGCGCCGTGCCGTGACGCGCAACGCCATCAAGCGGCAGATCTACACCGTGGGCGCCACGTTCGAGGCGCGTTTACCGCAGGCCGCCCATGTGGTGCGCCTGCGCTCGGCGTTTGATCGCAAGCAGTTTGTGAGCGCCACGTCCGACCAGCTCAAGCAGGCGGTGCGCGCTGAGCTGCTGCAGCTGTTCGGGTACGCCACCCGGCATGCGGGCGCCGCAGTTGCAGCACCTGTGTCTGTACCTGCACCTCCGGTGGCAGAGCCGCTGACCGCCCCATGATGCAGCGCCTGCTGATCGGCGTGGTCAAAGGCTACCGGCTGTTTCTCAGCCCCTGGCTGGGCTCGGCCTGCCGCTTTGAGCCGACCTGCTCGGTCTATTCGCTGCAGGCGCTGGAGCAGCATGGCGCTGCAGCAGGCAGTTATCTGACGGTGCGCAGGCTGGTACGCTGCCACCCTTGGTGCGAGGGGGGCCATGATCCGGTCCCGCAAGATCTGCCGCGCAGCCTGCGGCTTTTCTCCCGGCTCACCCCTTCCACCACTCCCCCATCCTCACCAAAGAAGTCTTCATGAACGACATTCGCCGCACCATCCTGTGGGTGATTTTTGGCTTTTCCATGGTTCTGCTGTGGGACAAGTGGCAGCTGCACAACGGCAACAAGGCCACCTTTTTCCCGACCACGCCTGCAGTGACTGCCCCTGCTGCCGCAGCAGCAGGCGCGGCCTCCGGCGCGACCGGGGCTGCCAGCGTGCCAGCCACCAGCGTGCCCATGGCTACTGCGGCCGCGCAGGGCGCAGCAGCGGTGCCCGGCCAGCCTGCCGCAGCGGCTGCCCCTGCCAAGCGTGAGCGCATCGAGGTCAAGACCGACCTGTATCGCCTGGTGTTCGACAGCGAAGGCGGCTCGCTCACGCAGGCCGAGCTGCTCAAGCACGCCGACATGACTGACAAGGCGCGCAACTTCCTGTTGCTGGACGAGAGCGCCCAGCGTGTCTACGTGGCGCAGACGGGTCTGGTGGGCGGCACCTTCCCCACGCACAAGACGGCGATGACGGCCGTGCCCGGTCCGCGTGAGCTCAAGGACGGTGAAGACTCCATCAGCATCCGCTTCGAGTCGCCGGACCAGGGCGGCGTGAAGCTGGTCAAGACCTGGACCATCAAGCGTGGCGCTTACGACATCGCCGTCAAGCACGACATCGTCAACACCGGCAGCGCCGCTGTATCGCCCCAGCTGTACCTGCAACTGGTGCGCGACGGCAACAAGCCGCCAGGCGAGTCGTCGTTCTACTCCACCTTCACCGGCCCAGCGGTCTTCACCGAAGCCAAGAAGTACCAGAAGATCGAGTTCAAGGACATCGAAAGCGGCAAGGTCGATATCCCCAAGGACTCCGCCAATGGCTATGCAGCCATGGTCCAGCATTATTTCGCCACGGCCTGGCTGCTGGCGGATGGCGTGCAGCGCGAGCCCTTCGTTCGCAAGGTGGACACCAACCTGTACTCGGTGGGCATGCTGACCTCCCTCGGCTCCATCGAGCCGGGCGCCACCAAGACCATTGACGCGCGCCTGTTCGCCGGTCCGCAAGTCGAAACCATGATGGAAAAGCTGTACCCCGGCCTGGAACTGGTCAAGGACTACGGCTGGCTGACCATTCTGTCCAAGCCGCTGTACTGGCTGCTCGACAACCTGCACAAGCTGCTGGGCAACTGGGGCTGGTCCATCGTGGCCCTGGTGCTGTTGCTCAAGATTGCCTTCTATTGGCTCAATGCCAAGGCCTACGCCAGTATGGCCAAGATGAAGTCCATCAACCCCAAGATCATGGAGATGCGTGAGCGTCTGAAGGACAAGCCGCAGCAGATGCAGCAGGAGATGATGCGCATCTACCGCGAGGAAAAGGTCAACCCCATGGGTGGCTGCTTCCCTATCATGATCCAGATCCCCGTGTTCATTGCGCTGTACTGGGTGCTGCTGTCCAGCGTCGAGATGCGCAATGCGCCCTGGATCGGCTGGATCCACGACCTGTCCGCGCCGGACCCATTCTTCATCCTGCCCCTGCTGATGACGGCCAGCTCGTTGCTGCAAACCGCGCTGAACCCCGCGCCACCAGACCCGATGCAGGCCAAGATGATGTGGTTCATGCCGCTGATCTTCAGCGTGATGTTCTTCTTCTTCCCGGCTGGCCTGGTGCTGTACTGGCTGACGAACAACATCCTGTCGATTGCGCAGCAGTGGATCATCAACACCCGCATGGGCGTGCCACCGCAGTTCAATCTGCCCAAGTTCAAGTGATCCGGCAGCGGCAATGCTGACCTCCACGAACTGACCCCTCAAAGGCCGCGCAAGCGGCCTTTTTTCTGCCCACCTTGTAAAGTCCCTGCCCATGCTTGCCCGCCACCACGACCCCATCGTTGCCATCGCCACTGCCCCCGGGCGCGGGGCCGTCGGCATCGTGCGGGTGTCGGGCAAAGGGCTGGCGGCGCTGGTGCAGGCGCTGTGCGGCCGCACCCTCAAGCCGCGCGAGGCGACGTACTTGCCCTTTCGGGATGCACAGGGCCAAGCCATCGACCAGGGGCTGGCGCTGTACTTCCCCGGCCCGCACAGCTACACCGGTGAGGATGTGCTGGAGCTGCAGGCCCACGGCGGCCCCGTGGTGCTGCAGTTGTTGCTGGCGCGCTGCCTGGAGGCGGGCGCCGCCACCCACCCTGCCACGGGCCAGCCCTGCCTGCCGGGCCTGCGCGTGGCCCAGCCCGGCGAGTTCACCGAACGCGCTTTCCTCAACGACAAGATCGACCTGGCCCAGGCCGAGGCGATTGCCGACCTGATCGACGCCAGTACGGAAGCCGCAGCCCGCAGCGCCAGCCGCTCGCTCACCGGCGCGTTCTCGGTAGAAATCCACAGCCTTCGCGACGCGCTCATCCACCTGCGCATGCTGGTGGAGGCCACACTCGATTTTCCTGAAGAAGAAATCGACTTCTTGCGCGAGGCCGATGCGCATGGCCAGCTATCAAATTTGCAGCAAACCCTGGCCTCGGTGATGCAGCGCGCGCGCCAGGGCGCCCTGCTGCGCGAGGGCATCAAAGTGGTGATTGCCGGGCAGCCGAATGCGGGCAAAAGCTCGCTGCTCAATGCGCTGGCGGGGGCCGAGCTGGCCATCGTCACGCCCATTGCCGGCACCACGCGCGACAAGGTGCAGCAGACCATCCAAATCGAGGGGGTGCCCCTGCACATCATCGACACCGCCGGCCTGCGCGACAGCAGCGACGAGGTCGAGCGCATCGGCATCGCCCGCGCCTGGGACGAGATCGCGGGGGCAGACGCCGTGCTGTTCCTGCACGACTTATCGCGGCAGAATGCTCCTGAATATATAGCTGCCGACGCAGATATCGAAAGCGCCTTGGGGCAAAAACTGCCTAAGAACATCCCCGTGATCGATGTCTGGAACAAGCTGGACTGTGCGGTGGGTGAGGCGGCCCCAGCCCGCCCTGAGCGCCCGGCGGTGCACCTCTCGGCGCGCACGGGGCAGGGTCTGGACGGGTTGCGGAAGCTGCTGCTGGACGTGGCCGGCTGGCAGTCGGCGCCCGAGGGCATCTACATTGCCCGGGCGCGCCATGTGCAGGCGCTGCAGGCGGTGTCTGCCCACCTGCAGGAGGCCGCCGACCAGCTGCAAGCCCAGGGCCCGGCGCTGGACTTGCTGGCCGAGGAGCTGCGGCTGGCGCAGAACGCGCTGAGCGCCATCACCGGCGAATTCACCTCCGATGACCTGCTCGGCGTGATCTTCTCCAGCTTCTGTATCGGTAAATAACGACCGTTGGTCGCCCTATCTTGTAAACGGACGTAAACAGCGCTTGTGTCCGATCTGTAACAGGGTTACTTTCGGCGGACCATGAATGTTCCCATGCCCGTTGCCTCCAAGGTGGACCTCAAAGGTCTGATCGACGCCATTGCCCAGACCACGGCGGAGGACAGCATGACCAACCCGCTGACGGCCGCCCAGTGGGAGGTGCTGTCGTCCTATCTGCTGCCGGTGGTGCTGCCCGCCGGCCAGGTGCTCTTCAGCCAGGGCGCCACGGACCGCACCCTGTACCTGGTCGAAAGCGGCAGCCTGAGCGTGCACTATCAGGACGAAAAAGAACGCCTGCGCCTGGCGATTGTGGGCGCAGGCTCGGTGGTCGGCGAAGGCGCTTTCTTCTCGCACCGCGCACGCAGCGCCACCGTGCAGGCCAGCGCGCCCTGCAAGCTGTGGAGCCTCACAGCCATCCGCTTCACCGAGCTGACCAACCGCCAGCCCGCCATTGCCCTGGGTCTGGCCATGGCCGCAGGGGCTGTGCTGGCCAAGCGCCTGGGCAACCGCCGCCGCCGCGTTGCGGCCACCTGACAGGCAGGCCCTGCCGGGGGTTTTCCTCGGGCTTCTCCCGCCTTCTGCGGGGGGATGGCGCGTTACACTCGATTTGGATTTTGTCCAGGCACCATCCGAAGAAAGCAAGCCATGTCCCTGTTCAGTTGGTTCAGCCGCAAACCCGCTCCCGCCAAGCCCCGCGCAGCGGCCGAGCCCTCCGGCCTGTTCAACGCCGACGCCACCGTGCCCCTGCAACCCGGGCGCCAGGGCAAGCCGCTCGTGGAGCCCCAGCCCCCAGAGCACGCCGCCAATCGCAAGAATGAGCGCATGGAGCGCCGTGAGCTGCTCTATACCGTGGTGCGCGACGCCATGGTGCGCGCTGGCGTGCTGTCGGCCAGCTACAAGTTCAAGGTGCTGTCGCTCGACCAGCGCGGCCGCCAGTTCCTGGTGATGATGGACCTGGCCCGGGAATACGGGGGCGAGACGGTGCGCTTGAGCGAGATCGAGGCGCTCATCGCCCAGACCGCCAAAACCCGCTACGACATCCTGGTGACGGCCGTGTACTGGCGCATCAACGACCATGTGGCGGTGGGCATTCCACAAAAGGGCGTGGCGCCCCAGGGCGCTGCGCTGCCGTTGCAGGCGGCTTCTACGGCGGTGCGCCGTCCGCCGGCAGCAGCTGCCACTGCCCCGGCACCCCTGGCCCCGTCGCCTGCACCGCAGGTGGGCGCACGCCCCACCGCGGCTGCCGCGGCACCTGTTTCCCCTGCTCCTTTGGCGCCCGCTGCGGCCCCGCTGGCTGCGCGCCGCCCGCTCGGTGCGGTGTCGGCCCCCGCGCCCCTCGTGTCTGCACCCGCACCGCTGGCTGCCACGCGGCCTGCCTCTTCTGCCCGCTTTGAACCCATCGAGGCCGACGAGGTGGCCGCGTTCAAGCGCGCGCTGGCCAACGCCGCAGGGTCATCGGCGGCCACGGCTGCGGCCGCCAAGCCTGGCGTGCCGGTGCGCTCCGGTCCGCTGCTGCCCCCGTCCCAGCCCACGGGTTTTGAAGACACCGAAATGCCCGGTGCCGACGGTCCCGCCCCCGACCTCAGCAGCACGCAGTACGGCGAACTCAACTGAGCCCAAGGTCACCAAAGGTCATGTGGTGCACGCCCTGAGCGGGCCGTGCACCCATGCCAAGGCCCCGGGTCAGTGCCCTGCAAAGTCCACCAGGGTGTACAGCGGCAGGCCCGCATCGCGCAGGCGCTGTGATCCGCCCAGCTCGGGCAAATCGACAATGGCAGCGCCTTCGGTGACGGTGGCCCCCAGTTTCTCCAGCAGCTTTTTGCCGGCCATCATGGTGCCGCCGGTGGCGATAAGGTCATCGATCAGCAGCACGCGGTCGCCGGCCTTCACGGCGTCGGTGTGCAGCTCCACCGTGGCGCTGCCGTACTCCAGTTCATAGGTCTCTTCCACCGTGGTGAAGGGCAGCTTGCCTTTCTTGCGGATGGGCACGAACCCCACGTTCAGCTCGTAGGCCACCACAGCGCCCAGGATGAAGCCCCGCGCGTCCAGGCCTGCCACTACGTCGGGGCGCAGCGCCTTGTCCATGTAGCGGTGCACAAACGCGTCGATCAACACGCGGAACACTTTCGGGTCCTGCAGCAGTGGCGTGATATCTCGGAACTGCACGCCGGGCGCAGGCCAGTCGGGGACGGTGCGGATGTGCTGGCGAAGGTACTGGTTGACGCTGAGGGGCTGCATGGTGGGTGTGGGAGTGATGACGGTGAGGCGGCCCGGACGAGGGCCTGCGCCTGGGCGCGCGACAGGCGCTGGCCGGTGGCGCGGGGCTCGGAAAGTGCGAGAGTGTAAACAGCCCGGCCGTTCCCGCGCGTGCCTGCACCAGACGCCATAATGTGTTTCACTGGCGTTACAAACTGCGCGCCGCCTGTGGCGGGCGGTGCCCCAACCCCCACGACGATCGGCCCATGCCCATCTCCGTCTTGCTGATCGAGAGTGATCACCCCCACGCACAGGCCGTGGCGGGGGCGCTGGCCGACCCCTGGTCGGGCTGGCGCGTGGACGTGGTGGAGTCCATCACCGAGGCGCGCGAATATCTGCTGCGCCACCGGCCCGATATCGTGCTGGCGGCCCAGCGCACCATGGACGGCTCGGCCTTTGACCTGCTGCAGCTGCTCGACGGCGTTCCGGCCATCATCATCGTGCGTATGGGGGCGGAGACCCACGCGGCGCAGGCCATGCGCCACGGCTTTGACGACTTCACCGTGCAGGACCCGGCGCTGGACTACCTGCTCACCCTGCCCGCGCAGATCGAAGCCGTGCTGGAGCGCACCTCCAGCGCCCGCGCCCGCCGCGCCGCCGAGGCCATGCTGGCGCGCCAGCACCGGCTGCTGCAGGCCATCTCGCGGGCCCAGGGCATGTTCATTGCCAGCTCGGGCCCCCGGGCGGCGTTCGAGGCGCTGCTGGGCGAGTTGATGACGCTGACCCAGAGCGCGTTTGGCCTCGTGGGCCAGGTGCAGCGGGCCGATGACGGGCACCCCTACCTGCGTGTGCACGCGATGACCGACATCAGCTGGGACGAGGCCTCGCGCCAGCGCTATGCCCAGCATGCCGAGGACGGCATGGTGTTCGACAACCTGCACTCGCTGGTGGGCGCGGCCCTGGTGTCGGGCGAGCCCGTGATCAGCAACGATGCCAACCACGACCCGCGCAGCGCAGGCACGCCGCCCGGCCACCCCACGCTGCGCACCTACCTGGGCCTGCCCATCCACGCTGCGGGCGAGCTGGTGGCCATGGTGGGCCTGGCCAACCGCAGCAGCGGGTACTCCAACGCCGACGTGCAGTTTCTGCAGCCCCTGCTGAGCACGATCGGCCAGCTGGAGACCGCCCGCCGCGCCGAGCTGGCCCGCAGCCATGTGGAGGCCGAACTGGCCCGCACCAGCGCCCTGCTGGCCGAGAAGACCCGCGCCCTTGAAGGTACGCTGGACAACATCTCCCAGGGCATCACCAATGTGGACGCCGAGGGGCGCATCCGCGTCTACAACCAGCGCTACCTGGAGCTGCTGGACCTGCCCGAGAGCCTGCTAGCCACGCAGCCCCTGGTGGAAGAGGTGGTGCGCTTTCAGACCGAGCGGGGCGACTTCGGTCCCAATTTCCAGCTCATCGAGCCCATGGCGCGCAACTATGTGGCCTCGGAGTACGCGGCCCATGGCAACCAGATGCCTTTGCCCGACAGCTATGTGCGGCGCACGCCCAAGGGCCGCTACATTGAGGTGCGCACCCGCGCCCTGGAGCCCGGCGGGCGCGTGCGCACGTTCACCGATGTCACCGACTACCTGAGCACGCTGGAGGCCCTGCGCCAGAGCGAGGCGCGCTGGCGCAGCCTGACGGACCTGTCGTCCGACTGGTACTGGGAGCAGGACGATCAGTTCCGCTTTGTGCGGCTGGACGGCAACCCGTACCACACGGAGGGGGTGCCCGACGAGATGCATTACGGCCTGACCCGCTGGGAGCTGCCCGACACCTTCGTCACCGAGGGGCAATGGCGCGAACACCGCAAGCAACTGGAGGCGCACCAGGTCTTTCACGACTTCGAGATGCAGCGCCTGTCCCAGGACGGCAAACCCGTGTGGGTGTCGATCAGCGGCGAGCCCATTTTTGACGAAGAGGGGCGCTTCACCGGCTACCGGGGTGTGGCGCGCGACATTACCGAGCGCAAGCTGGCCGAGGCCGAGATCCAGCGCTTGGCGTTTTACGACGAACTCACCGGCCTGCCCAACCGCCGCCTGCTCATGGACCGGCTGGAGCGCGCGGTGGCCAGCACCCACCGCGACGGCCGCCATGGCGCCCTGCTGTTCCTGGACCTGGACAACTTCAAGGGCATCAACGACACCATGGGCCACGAATGGGGCGACCGCCTGCTGGTGCAAGTGGCCGCGCGCATCGGGGCCTGCGTGCGGGCCACCGACACCGTGGCGCGGCTGGGTGGCGACGAGTTTGTGGTCGTGGTGCAAGGTCTCCACAGCCAGGAGGTCGAAGCCGCCGCAGAGGCCGAGGCCGTGGGGCAGAAGGTTCTGGTGGCACTGAACCAGCCCTATGTGGTGGACGGCTGCGACATGCACAGCACGCCCAGCATCGGCATCGCGCTGTTCCAGGATGCGCAGCAGCCGGTGCAGGAGCTGCTCAAGCGCGCCGACCTGGCCATGTACCAGGCCAAGGCGCAGGGGCGCAACACCTTGTGCTTTTTCGACCCCGCCATGCAGGCCGCTGCGTCGGCGCGCTCGGCACTGGAGGGCGACATCCGCCAGGGCCTGGCGCGCAACGAGTTTCTGTTGCACTACCAACCGGTGGTGGACGCCACCGGCCACCTGCTGGGAGCCGAGGCGCTGGTGCGCTGGCAACACCCGCAGCGCGGCATGGTCTCTCCCGCCGACTTCATCCCGCTGGCCGAGCAGACCGGGCTCATCCTGCCCCTGGGCCGCCAGGTGCTGGCAATGGCCTGCCGCCAGCTGGCCCAGTGGGCCACCGCCCCGGCAACGGCTGCGTGGACGCTGGCCGTCAACGTGAGCGCGCAGGAGTTCCGCCAGCCCGATTTTGTGGAGCAGGTGCTGGCCGCGCTGCGCGATGCGGCCGCCAACCCGCGCCTGCTCAAGCTTGAACTGACTGAAAGCCTGCTGCTGCACGACGTGGAGGACAGCATCCTCAAGATGCAGGCGCTGCGCACGCTGGGGGTGGGCTTTTCGCTGGACGACTTTGGCACCGGTTACTCATCGCTCAGCTACCTCAAGCGCCTGCCGCTGGACCAGCTCAAGATCGACCAGAGCTTTGTGCGCGACGTGCTCACCGACCCCAACGACGCCACCATCGCCTGCACCATCATCACGCTGGCCCGCAGCCTGGGCCTGGACGTGGTGGCCGAGGGGGTGGAGACCGAAGGGCAGCGCGCGTTCTTGCTGCGCAACGGCTGCCGCCAGTTCCAGGGCTACCTGTTTGGGCGGCCTGGGCCTGCAGAGTTGTTGTAGATTGCTATCAAATGTGTAGCTATTGGCGCATATTGCACTAGCGCTACAGGCCGATTTCATTCAAATGGGGTGCCTAGCCACCCGCTGAGTTGCCGGCGGCGTGCCCCAGGCTGGTCAGCCTTTCAGCAGCTTGTCTTCTGCCAGCGCCAGCGCGGCCGGGTGGCCCGACAGCACCAGCGTGTCACCTTCGGCCAGCAAGGCCTCGTCCACCGCCGCGCTCACATGGCCATTGCCGCGCCGCAGGTTGACCACGCGCACACCCATGGCCGGCAGGGCCAGCTGGCCCAGGCTGCGACCGAGGGCCGTGGAGCCGGGGGGCAGGTTGATGGTGGACAGGCGCTCCTGGTCGCGCTCGTTCACCGTGTCGTCGTCCGCGCCGTGGAAGTAGCCGCGCAGCAGGTTGTAGCGCGCGTCGCGCTGGTCCTGCACCAGCCGCAGCACGCGGCGCATGGGCACACCCACCAGGGCCAGGGCGTGGCTGGCGAGCATGAGCGAGCCCTCGATGGCCTCGGGCACCACCTCGGTCGCGCCGGCCTCCTGCAGCTTGTCCAGGTACAGGTCGTCCTGCGTGCGCACCACCACCGGCACCTGCGGCGCGTGCGACCGGGCATTGGCCAGCACCTTCAGAGCGGCGGGCACGTCGATGTAGGTCACGGCCACGGCGCTGGCACGCACCAGGCCGGCCGCCATCAGCGCCTGCAGACGGGTCGCGTCGCCATACACCACCGAATCACCGGCCGCGGCCGCCTGGCGCACGCGGTCCGGGTCCAGGTCCAGCGCCATGTAGGGGATGCCCTCGTGCTCCAGCATGCGCGCCAGGTTCTGTCCGCAGCGGCCGTAGCCGCAGATGATCACGTGCTTGCTGGTGTTGATGGATTTGCGCGCAATCGATGTCATCTGCAGCGACTGCTGCAGCCAGTCGCTGGCCACCAGCTTCATCACGATGCGGTTGCTGTACATGATGAGGAAGGGCGTGGCCAGCATCGAGAGCACCATGGCCGCGAGGATGGGGTTCATCAGGGCCGGTTGCACCAGCCCGTTGCTTTGCGTGAGCGACAGCAGCACAAAACCGAACTCGCCCGCCTGCGCCAGGTACAGCCCGGTGCGCAGCGCCACGCCGGTGGTCGCCCCCATGCCGCGCGCCAGCACCAGGATGATCCCCAGCTTGAGCACCAGCGGCACGGTGAGCAGCATCAGCACCAGCGCCCAGCGGTCCACCAGGATGTGCCAGTCCAGCATCATGCCGATGGTGATGAAGAACAGGCCCAGCAGCACATCGTGAAAGGGCCGGATGTCCGTGCCCACCTGGTGGCGGTATTCGGTCTCGGACACCAGCACGCCCGCGATAAAGGCGCCCAGCGCCAGGCTCAGGCCCGCCAGCTCGGTCAGCCAGGCCAGGCCCAGTGTGATCAGCAGCAGGTTCAGCATGAACAGTTCGTCGCTCTTGCGCCGCGCGACCAGCGTGAGCCACCAGCGCATCAGCCGCTGCCCGCCGGTGAGCAGCAGGCCCACCAGCACCGTGGCCTTGATCAGTGCCCAGCCCAGCGAGGTCAGCAACTGGTCGGGCGACGACCCGAGGGCCGGAATCAGCACCAGTAGCGGCACCACGGCCAGGTCCTGGAACAACAGGATGCCCATCACGCGCCGGCCGTGTTCGCTCTCCAGCTCGGCCCGTTCAGCCATGAGCTTGACCACAATCGCCGTGCTGCTCATGGCCATCACGCCCGACAGCGCCAGCGCCGTCTGCCAGCCCATGTCCCACACCCCGCCCGCCCAGCGCGACAGCACCAGCGCCAGGCCGGACACCACGGCCATCGTCAGCACCACCTGCATCAGCCCCAGGCCAAACACCTGCTTGCGCATGGCGCGCAGCTTGGGCAGGCTGAACTCCAGCCCGATCGCGAACATCAGGAACACCACGCCAAACTCGCCCAGGTGGCGCACGCCTTCGGAGTTCTGCGCCAGCGCCAGCGCGTGCGGCCCGATGAGCACCCCGGCCGCCAGGTAGCCCAGCATGGGCGGCAGCTTGAGGCTGCGGCAGGTCACCACGCCCAGCACCGCGGCCAGCAGATAAAGCAGTGTGAGGGCGAGAGAAGACATGGGTTCGATGCTATCCGAGGCTTGTGCGCGAGCAAGGGTCTTTTGAGCAGGCGATGCACGGTCCGTGCCAGAGGGCATCCCGCTGACAGGGCCCCGCTCGGCATGCCCGGTCGATAGAATCCCTGCATGACTCCCGCCCCCGCCGCGCTGCCCCCTTTTGACGCTGATCAGGCCCTGCGCCTGGCCCGCGAAACTTTCGACATCGAGGCGGCGGCCTTAACCGCTCTGTCAAACCGCGTGGACAAGCTGTTTGCCCAGGCGGTGCAGATGGTGCTGCAGACCCGGGGCCGTGTGGTGGTGATGGGCATGGGAAAAAGTGGCCATGTGGGCCGCAAGATTGCCGCCACGCTCGCTTCGACTGGTACCCCCGCGTTTTTCGTACACCCCGCCGAAGCCAGCCATGGCGACCTGGGCATGGTCACGGCTGGCGACGTGGTGCTGGCGCTGTCCAACAGCGGAGAAGTGGGTGAAGTGACCGCCATCCTGCCCGTGATCAAGCGGCTGGGCGTGCCTTTGATCGCGATGACCGGTGGGCTGCAGTCCACGTTGGCGCGCCATGCGGACATCGTGCTCGACTGCGGTGTGGAGCGCGAAGCCTGCCCGCACAACCTTGCGCCGACAACAAGTACCACGGCCCAGATCGCCATGGGCGACGCGCTGGCCGTGGCCCTGCTGGACGCCCGGGGCTTCCGCCCCGAAGACTTTGCCCGCTCGCACCCCGGCGGTGCGCTGGGCCGCAAGCTGCTCACCCATGTGAGCGACGTGATGCGCTCGGGCACCGAAGTGCCGCGTGTGGCGCCTGACGCCTCGTTCAGCGACCTCATGCGCGAGATGAGCGCCAAGGGCCTGGGCGCTTCGGCCATCGTCGATGCAGCAGGGCAAGTGCTGGGCATCTTCACCGACGGCGACCTGCGCCGCCGCATCGAGGCCGGGGCAGACCTGCGGTCCACCACCGCCGCCCAGGTCATGCACGCCAACCCGCGCCGCATTGCCCCCGACGCCCTGGCCGTGGACGCCGCCGAAATGATGGAGGCCCACGCCATCACCAGCGTGCTGGTGGTGGACGCAGCGGGCGTGCTGGTGGGCGTGGTGCACATCGGCGACCTGATGCGGGCGAAGGTGATCTGACGATGGCGCTGGATCCTCAGACCTCTCCCTCTCCTGCCCTGCAGATTGACCCTGAACTGCTGCTGCGCGCCCAGGGCGTGCGCGTGGCCTTTTTCGACGTGGACGGTGTGCTCACCGACGGCGGCCTGTACTTCAGCGAAACGGGCGAGACCATCAAACGCTTCAACACCCTGGACGGCCACGGCCTCAAGCTGCTGCAAAAGGCGGGCATTACTCCCGCCGTGATCACCGGCCGCGACTCCGCCCCATTGCGCGTGCGCCTGAAGGCCCTGGGCGTGGAACACGCCGTGTTCGGCACCGAAGACAAGCGCCCCGCCGCCGAGCAGATGCTGGCCACCCTGGGCCTGACCTGGGCGCAGGCCGCAGCCATGGGTGACGACTGGCCCGACCTGCCCGTGATGCGCCGCAGCGCCTTTGCCTGCGCGCCCGCCAACGCCCAGACCGAGGTGCGCCACGCAGCCCACTTCGTCACCCAGGCGCGTGGGGGCGATGGTGCGGCGCGCGAGCTGTGCGATCTGCTGCTGGTGGCCACGGGCCGCTATGCGGCACTGCTGGCGGACTACACCGCATGATCCGCGTGATCCGCCAGGGCTGGGACCAGCTCTCGATTTACCTGCCCGTGGTGCTGATGGGCCTGCTGGCGCTGGGCACCTGGTGGCTGGTGCGCAACGCGCCCATGCCGCAGTTGCCGGCCATTGACCGGCCTGTGAAGCACCAGCCAGACTACTTCATGAAGTCCTTTTCGGTGAAGACCTTCGATGCCACAGGCCGCCTGCAAAGTGAGGTGCAGGGTGACGAGGCACGCCACTACCCCGACACCGATACGCTGGAGATCGACCAGGTCCGCATGCGCTCGGTCAGCCTCGATGGCCGGGTCACCGTGGCCACCGCCAACCGGGCCTTTAGCAATGCCGATGGGTCGGAGGTGCAGTTGTTCGGCAATGCCATCGTCACGCGTGAACCGCTGCCCGCCAAGCCCGGGGCGGCGGCGCAGCCCCGCATGGAGTTCCGGGGTGAGTTTTTGCACGCCTTCACCAACACCGAACGGGTGCGCTCGGACCAGCCGGTCACGCTCACCCGTGGCAACGACCGCTTCACCGCCGACAGCATGGACTACGACAACCTAGACCAGGTGCTGCAACTGCGCGGGCGCGTGCGCGGCATGATCCTGCCGGGCACCACGCGATAGCCCCACGCCACCTCGCTTTGCCGCCACAGCCGGAACGCACATGACCCAACCCCTTGTCTTCATCACCGGCGCCTCCAGCGGAATTGGCCAGGCCCTGGCCCACCGCTACCACCAGGCGGGGTTCCGCTTGGCGCTGGTGGCTCGGCGCACTTCCGAGGTCAAAACATGGGCAAGCGCAAAAGGAATAAGCCCTGATAGCTATGAAATTTATAGTGCCGACGTGTCCGTGACCGACAGCATCGTCGCTGCGGGGCGTGACTGCATCGCACGCCAGGGGGTGCCGGATGTGGTGATTGCCAACGCGGGCATCAGCGTGGGCATGGACACGGCCGTGCTGAGCGACATCGACGTCATGGCCCGCACCTTTGCCACCAACAACATCGGCATGGCGGCCACTTTCCAGCCATTTGTGGATGCCATGGTGCAGCGCGGCAGCGGCACCCTGGTGGGCATTGGCAGCGTGGCCGGCATCCGCGGCCTGCCGGGTCATGGAGCCTATTGCGCCAGCAAGGCGGCCGTCATCAGCTATTGCGAGAGCCTGCGCGGTGAATTGCGCCCCCATGGCGTGCGCGTGGTGACGGTGTCGCCGGGCTACATCGACACCCCCCTCACGCAGCAGAACCGCTACAGCATGCCGTTTTTGATGCAGCCTGCCGATTTTGCCGACCGGGCGTTCCGCACCATTCAGGCGGGCGTGAGCTACCGGGTCATCCCCTGGCAGATGGGCGTGGTTGCCAAGCTGCTGCGCATGCTACCCAACCCCTTGTTTGACAAGGTGCTGGCGGGCCGCCCGCGCAAGCGCCGCCAAAGCGAAATGCAGTGAGGGCCAGGGCTTGCACTAGGAGCCTCAGGGCGCCAGCAGGGGCGATGGATGGCTACCTCGACGTGCCGTCACCATGAAAAAGGGCCCCTGAGGGCCCTTTTGACAGAAAAAACGGAGGTGTGACTTAGTAGCCGCCGTTGTTGCCACCGCCACCGTAGCCGCTACCACCGCCACTGCGGCCACCGCCTCCGCCGTTGCGCGAGCCTGAACCGTACGGGCTGCGGAAGCCACCTTCGCTGCGGCCACCGCCGCCGTAGCCGCCGCCCCCGTCACGGCCACCGCCGTAACCACCGCCACCGCCCTCGCGGCCACCACCATAGCCACCGCCGCCGCCTTCACGGCTGCCGCCGTAGCCGCCACCACCACTGCGGCCACCACCGCCGTAGCCGCCGCCACCGCCGCCAAAACCACCACTGCGGGGTGGGCGTGGCTCCATGGGTCGGGCTTCGTTGACCACAATGCTGCGGCCGCCGAGGGGCTGGCCGTTCATGCCGTTGATGGCAGCCTGGGCTTCTGCGTCGCTGCCCATCTCCACAAAGCCGAAGCCTTTGGAGCGACCCGTGTCGCGCTCCATCATGACCTTGGCGCTGGTCACGGCACCGAACTGACCAAAGGCCTGTTCCAGATCACCGTCGCGCACCGAGTAAGGCAGGTTGCCGACGTACAGTTTGTTGCCCATCGAGGGACTCCTCAAAAACACATGGATAAAGCGATGGAGTCCCCAAAACGCAGCCAGCTAATCTCAATGACGCTCTCAGCGCGAAACTGACGGATCACCGCAAACTTGAAACGCAGGCAAAGCCCGCAAAGCCATTATGCGCCACACTTTTACGGAAAAAGCAAGGGGCTTTGCGTGCTGTGGCGCCCATGCTGCGCCAGAACGCAAAAAGGAGCCCGAAGGCTCCTTTTCATGCCGTCAGCAGACCCTAGGGGAATGCTAATGAGGACTTATTAGTAGCTGTTACGGCCACCGCCGTAACCACCACCGCCGCCACCACCGTAGCCGCCGCCGCTACGGCCACCGCCGTAACCGCCGCCGCCATTGCCACCACCGAAGCCACCGCTACGGGGAGCACGGGGTTCCATCGGACGGGCTTCGTTGACCACCAGGTCACGGCCGCCGTAGTTTTGGCCATGCACGCCTTGGATGGCGGCTTGGGCTTCAGCATCGCTACCCATTTCGACGAAGCCGAAACCCTTGGAGCGGCCGGTGTCACGTTCCATCATGACCTTGGCGCTGCCAACCGAGCCGTACTGGCTGAAGGTCTGCTGCAGATCTTCGTCGCGGAAAGAGTAGGGCAGGTTGCCCACGTAAAGTTTGTTGCCCATGAAGGACTCCTGAAAAAACACAAAAACGCGATGGAGCCCGACGCAATCAACAAACCTGTGACGACTTCAAAGACGCGAAACTGACCATTCACCGCTAAGCTAACTGCCATTCTGCGAACAGAAAAGCGAAACCATTATTAATCACTTTATGGTGCCCGTGGGGGTTTATTTCTGGGTAAATGGGCCCAAAACACCGGGCAAGCGTGGTTTTTCGGTGAATTTCAGGGCAAACCATAGGGTAAAATCCGCCAGTCTTTGGGGAGTAGCCCGCCCGGCCGCGCAATGCGCCGGGGGCATGCGTCAACACACTTGGGTTCTTGGAAACCTATGGCGTATGCGGCTTTTGAGCTGGGCGAGACCATTGACTGCAAACCGATCCACATGGCCGGAGTCGGGGTGCAGTCAATGCGTTTTCCACCCATCCGGCCGGATAGGACCCCCTCCCCCATGGAAGCCTTCTTCATTTCCACCGCCATCGTCGCGCTTGCCGAGATGGGCGACAAGACCCAGCTGCTCGCGCTCGTGCTGGCAGCCCGTTTTCGCAAACCCTGGCCCATCGTGCTGGGCATCCTGGTTGCCACACTGGTCAACCACGGCCTGGCCGGCGCTGTCGGCGCGTGGGTGACCACCTTCCTCGGCCCGCAGGTACTGCGCTGGATTCTGGGCGCCTCGTTCATCGCCATGGCAATCTGGATGCTGATCCCTGACAAGCTGGACGAAGGCGAAGCCGACGGCTCCCCGCGCTGGGGCGTGTTCGGCACCACGGTGGTCGCGTTCTTCCTGGCCGAGATGGGCGACAAGACCCAGATCGCCACCGTCATGCTGGCCGCCAAATACAACGCCTATCTGTGGGTGGTGGCGGGCACCACGCTGGGCATGATGCTGGCCAATGCGCCGGTGGTCTGGCTGGGCGAGCGCATCACGCGCAAGGTGCCCATTCGCGCGGTGCACCTGGTGTCTGCCGCGATCTTTCTGGTGCTCGGCCTGCTGGCCATTTTTTCGTCGGCAGCCTGATCTGAACCGATCAACGGGCTGGGCGACGCGGCGCTGCTTTGGTATATTTGCCAGACGCGCCGATTTGCCACAGCTTGCGGGCGCTTTATAAATTCTGCTAAAGACCCGTCCGACACACCTGCCCGGCCTCGTTTTTAGCGACGCCGGGTATTTTTTTGCCGAGGTTTGCCCTCGGCGACAGCGGCTCCCCAGGGGGCTGCGGCGATTGCAAGCGGTGGAACGTGAGGGCTTACCCGTTCCAACTATGTCGTTCATCGCCACACCCCAGTCCATGCATTTCCCGGAGGTGCTCCCGCTGCAAAGCGGCGCGTCGATCCGCGACTACCACCTGGCCTACGAGACTTATGGCTCGCTCAATGCCGACCGCTCCAACGCCGTGCTTGTGTGCCATGCGCTCAACGCCTCACACCATGTAGCGGGCGTGTACGCGGGGCAGGACAAGAGCGAGGGGTGGTGGGACAACATGATCGGCCCCGGCAAGCCCGTGGACACCGACCGCTTCTTTGTCATTGGCGTGAACAACCTCGGCTCCTGCTTCGGCTCGACCGGCCCCATGCACCCGCACCCCGACACGGGCGAGGTCTACGGCGCGGATTTTCCGGTGGTCACGGTGGAGGACTGGGTCAACGCCCAGGCCCGCCTGCTCGATCGTCTGGGCATCACGCAGCTGGCCGCCGTGCTGGGCGGCAGCCTGGGCGGCATGCAGGCATTGAGCTGGACGCTGCAGTACCCCGAGCGCATGCGCCACGCCGTGGTGGTGGCCAGCGCGCCCAACCTGACGGCCGAGAACATCGCTTTCAACGAGGTGGCCCGGCGCGCCATCGTGACCGACCCGGACTTCCACGGAGGCCACTTCTACCGCCACGGCGTGATCCCCAAGCGCGGCCTGCGCATCGCGCGGATGATCGGCCACATCACGTACCTCAGCGATGACGTGATGAACGAAAAATTCGGCCGACAGCTGCGCGAGGGCATTGACCTGAAGTACAGCACGCAGGACATCGAGTTCCAGATCGAAAGCTACCTGCGCTACCAGGGCGACAAGTTCAGCGACTATTTCGACGCCAACACCTATTTGCTGATCACCCGCGCGCTGGACTACTTCGACCCGGCCCGCGCGCACGCCGGCAACCTCACGCGCGCCCTGGCCCGCGCCACGGCGAAGTTCCTGCTCGTGAGCTTCACCACCGACTGGCGTTTTTCGCCCCAGCGCAGCCGCGAGATCGTCAAGGCCCTGCTCGACAACCGCCGCAGCGTGAGCTACGCCGAGATCGATGCACCGCACGGGCATGATGCCTTTTTGCTCGATGACGCCCGGTACATGGGCGTCATGCGCTCTTACTTCGATAGCATTGCCAAGGAGTTGCAAGCATGACGGACAAAGCGGCAATGCAAGCCCTGGCGCGCCTGGTGCCCCCCGGCTCGCGCGTGCTCGACCTGGGCTGTGGCAACGGCGCCATGCTCGACTACCTGCAGCGCGAGCGCGGCTGCAGCGGCTACGGCGTGGAGATTGACGACGCCAACGTGCTGGCCTGCGTGCAGCGCGGGGTGGATGTGATCCAGCTCAACCTCGACGAGGGGCTGGCCATGTTCGACGACAACAGCTTTGACGTGGTGCTGCAGATCGACACCCTGCAGCATCTGCGCAATGCCGAGACCATGCTGCGCGAGACAGCGCGTGTGGGCCGCACCGGCGTGGTGGCCTTCCCCAACTTTGCGCACTGGCCCAACCGCCTGTCCATCCTGCGTGGGCGCATGCCCGTGACGCGGCGCCTGCCCTACCAGTGGTACGACACGCCCAACATCCGCGTGGGCACTTACAAGGACTTTGAAGTGCTGGCCACCAAGAACAGCCTGCGCATCCTCGACTCCTTTGGGCTGCAGGATGGGCAGGAGGTGCGCTGGCTGCCCAACGCCCGCGCGGGCACGGCCGTCTTCCACTTCGAACACGCATAGCCCTTGTGGGTGTGTGCGCCCTGGCGACACGCCGCTGTCAACCGCATCGGCTAAGGTGCGGGCTCCGTTTGTAGGAGACCCGCATGAAACGCATTGCACTGCGCGCCGTGACCGCTGCCGCGCTGCTCACCACCTGGGCGCTGGGCGCCGTGGCCCAGGCCTGGCCGCCCACCCCCACCGTGATTGCCCACCGGGGCGCTTCGGCCCTGCGGCCCGAGCACACGCTGGCCGCGTACCAGAAGGCCATTGACGACGGCGCCGATATCATCGAGCCCGACCTGGTGATCACCAAGGATGGCGTGCTCGTGGCCCGACACGAGAACGCGATCGCCATCCTGAACGCCGACGGCTCGGTGAAGGAAGCCACCACCGACGTGGTGGACCGCCCCGAATTCGCAGGCCGCAAAACCACCAAGACCATCGACGGCCAGGCCATCACTGGCTGGTTCACCGAAGACTTCACGCTGGCGGAGCTGAAGACCCTGCGTGCCCGCGAGCGCATCCCCGCGCAGCGCCCGGCCAACGTGGCTTACAACGGCCAGTTCGAGGTGCCCACCTTGCAGGAAGTGATTGACCTGGCCAAGGCCCAGAGCGCGAAGACGGGCAGGACCATCGGCATCTACCCCGAGACCAAACACCCTACCTACTTCCAGTCCATCGGCCTGCCGCTGGAGGCACCGCTGCTGGCCGCGCTGGAGAAGAACGGCTGGAACCACAAGGACGCGCCCGTGTTCGTGCAGTCGTTCGAGGTCAGCAACCTGCAGGCCATCCGCAAGCTCAGCAGCGTGCGCCTGGTGCAGCTGGTGGCGCCCTCGGGCCGGCCCTATGACTTTGTGGCCCAGGGCGCGGCCAACACGCGCGGCTATGCCGACCTGATCACGCCCGAGGGCCTGAAGCAGGTGGCCACTTACGCCAACGCCATCGGCCCGTTCAAGACCCTGGTGGTGCCGGTGAAGGACGGCGTGCCCGGCGAGCCCACGCCCTTGGTCGCTCAGGCCCACGCCGCCGGGTTGGCGGTGCACATCTGGACGCTGCGGCCCGAAAACGCCTTCCTGCCCGCCGGGCTGAAGAAGGCGCCCACCACCGATGGCACCGTGCGCGGCGACAGCGTGGCCGAGATCACGGCCTACCTGCGTGCGGGCATCGACGGCTTCTTCACCGACGACTCGGCGGTAGGCCGTGCAGCCGTGTTGGCGGCGGGAAGCCGGGCCAAGTAGACAGAGGTGGGGGCGCCGCGCGGGGCGCTGAAGCCCGCGCTGGCTCCCTCCCACCTGTGCCGCGCATCTCATCGCATCGCATCATTTTCACTACTGTTTTGATAGCTGCTCGGGCATGACCGACTAGCGCTACCGGCCTGTAGGGTATTGAATCTGCCACCAACAGGCCCCGCGCGGCGGCCCGCAGGCTGCGGCGCGATAAGCTGGCAGGGTTTCGACTGCTGCCCCGTTGCCCCATGCCCCAGTTCGCCGCCCACCTGAGCCTGATGTACCCCGAGCTGCCCTTGCTCGACCGTTTTGCGGCGGCAGCGCGCGACGGCTTTCGGGCGGTGGAGCTGCACTTTCCCTACGCTGTCGACCCCCGCGAGATCGCTGCCCGGCTGCAGGACAACGGCCTGCAGCTGGTGCTGTTCAATGCCCCCGCAGGCGGGTTCGCGCCCGCCGACATGGCCCACGCCTGGGACCAGGGCGCACGCGGCCTGGCCGCGCAGCCCGGGCGGGAGGCGGAGTTTCGCGCCGGCGTGCTGGAGGCCCTGCGGTATGCCGAACGGCTGGGCTGCCCCCGCATCAATGTGCTGTGCGGCACCGTGCCGCCCGGCGTGGAGCGCGAATCGCTCAAGGCCCTGTGCGTGGACAACCTGCGCTGGGCGGCAGACCAGGCGGGCCGCGCGGGGTGCGACATCCTCATCGAACCCACCAACCTGCGCGATGTGCCGCGCTATTTCTTGAACCGGCAGGACCACGCGCACGAGCTGCTCGATGCGGCCCAGGCGCCGCACCTGAAGGTGCTGATGGACCTGTACCACTGCCAGCTGGT
Organism: Acidovorax sp. M14; assembly: GCF_049331375.1. Taxonomy (NCBI): domain Bacteria; kingdom Pseudomonadati; phylum Pseudomonadota; class Betaproteobacteria; order Burkholderiales; family Comamonadaceae; genus Acidovorax; species Acidovorax sp. M14. Next base: position 4,968,531 of record NZ_CP186263.1, on the reverse strand, counting down.
GGAGGGCGACCTGCACGGCAAGCTGCAGCGCTACCTTCCCACGGGCCGCGTAGCCCACATCCAGGCGGCGGGCGTGCCCGCGCGCAACGAGCCCGACCGGGGCGAGCTGCACTACCCGTTCCTGTTCGACACCCTCGACGCCCTGGGCTACTCGGGCTGGGTGGGCTGTGAATACACCCCGGCGGCGGGCACGACGCAGGGGCTTGGCTGGCGGGACTTGGCCCTGCGCAACGGCCCCCAGCACCCGGCCTAAATCGTTTCGCGGGCCAGCTCCAGTACGCGCGAATGCGTAAGGGAATGCGTGAATAAATGTAACAAGGTGCTGGGCTTAGAGTGAAAGCAGACCGGCCCGGTCGGCTTTTGCATTCTTTGGCGCATTGCTTTGCGCATCCCAATTCAGGAGACACCCCGCATGCCCGCATCCCTTGCCAACAACCGATCCGTCGCGCGCCAGGTCACGTTGACCGCCATTGCGCTGGTGGCCTTGGTGCTGGTGCTGGTGGGGCTGGCGATTGCCGTGCTGACCGAGCGCAGCACCCGCGCGCAGGTGGTGGCGAGCGTGGGCGACACGGCGCAGAGCGTGGCGCAGTCGCTGGACGCGGCCGACAACACCAACCGCGAGCTGGTGCAGCTGACCATGAAGGGCTTCCAGCGCTACTTCGAGGCCACCATGCAGCTCGACGAAGCCTCGGGCGAGCTGCGCAGCTACGGCGCGCTGGTCAACGAGGACTATGGCTCGGTCGACAAATTCGCCAGCGAGACGGGCGGCATTGCCACGGTGTTCGCCAGGAAGGGCGATGACTTTGTGCGCATCACCACCTCGGTCAAGAACGACAAGGGCGAGCGCCAGATGGGCACGCCGCTCGGCCGCACCGACCCGGCCTACGCTACGGTGTCCAAGGGCGAGCCCTACACCGGCGTCACGGTGGTGAACGGCAAGCCCTTCATGGGCCACTACCTGCCCGCCAAGGACGCCTCGGGCAAGGTCATTGCGCTGCTGTTCATCGGCAACGACATCAGCGTGTTCCACGCCATGCTGCAAAAGCAGGTGGCACAGACCAAGTTCTTCGAACACGGCGGCACCTACGTGATCAACCCCGGCACCTCGCTGGACCAGGCCGTGTTCGTGTACCACCCCACTGCGCGCGGCAAGCGCGTGCTGGAGGCCTATCCGCAGGCGCGCCCCTTCTTTGAAGCGCTGGCCGCATCGCAAGACGGCTTTGTGCGCGAGGCCGCAGACGTGCTGGGCACCGGCGCCGAGAACCCCTGGGCGCTGGTGCGCAAGACCGGTGGCGGCTGGTGGGTGGTGGCGGAGGTGGCCGATGGCGAGGCCATGGCCAGCCAGCGGCGCGTCACGCTGGCCGTGTGGGGCCTGATGGCCGTGGCCGTGGTGCTGCTGGCCATCGGCCTGTTCGTCATGCTGCGCCGGGGCGTGAGTCGCCCGCTGCAGGACCTGACCCAGGCCATCACGCTGGTCGCGCAGGGCGACCTCACCGAGGCCTTCCACACCACGCGGCGCGACGAGATCGGTGCGCTGGTGCAGGAGGTGGAGGGCATGCGCCAGCGCTACACACAGATGCTGCAGCAGGTGCGCAATGCGGTGGACAGCATCACCACCGCCAGTGCCGAGATCGCCAGTGGCAACCAGGACCTGTCGGCCCGCACCGAGGCCACGGCCAGCAGCCTGGCGCAGACCGCACAGAGCATGGAGCACCTGACCTCCACCGTGCGCCAGTCGGCCGACGCTGCCCGCCAGGCCAACCAGCTGGCCAGCACCGCTGCCGAGGTCGCCGCGCGCGGCGGCCAGGTGGTGGGCGAGGTGGTCACCACCATGGGCGACATCAACCAGAGCTCGCGCAAGATCGCCGACATCATCGGCGTGATCGATTCGATTGCGTTCCAGACCAACATCCTCGCGCTCAACGCGGCCGTGGAAGCCGCCCGCGCGGGTGAACAGGGCCGGGGTTTTGCCGTGGTGGCCAGCGAGGTGCGCAACCTCGCCGGGCGCAGCGCCGAGGCGGCGCGCGAGATCAAGGCGCTCATCGGCGCCTCGGTGGAGCGGGTGGAATCGGGCGCGCGCCTGGTGCAGAACGCGGGCAGCACCATGGACGAGATCGTGGGCTCGGTCAAACGGGTGGGCGACATCATTGGCGAGATCACCGCCGCATCGACCGAGCAGTCCGACGGCATCGGCCAGGTCAACACCGCCGTCAACCAACTGGACCAGATGACCCAGCAGAACGCTGCGCTCGTGGAGCAGTCGGCCGCCGCCGCCCAGAGCCTGCGCGAGCAGGCCACCCGCCTGGCGGGCGCGGTGCAGGTGTTCAAGCTCTCGCGCGGCGATGGCGCAGCCACCCAGGGCGGCCTGGGCTACGCCCCCCGCACGGCCCTGGCTGCGCCCATGGCGCAAACCGGAGACGGCGAAGGGCAGCACGCGCCCGGCAGCGGCGCCCGGGCGCCCGCCCAGCTGCAATAGGGCGCACCACCGGAGCGGGTGGTCATCCGGTGGTTTGCGGCCTGCAGTCCTTGGTTTATGCTGGCCTGATTCCTGTCACTCCCCCGCCCACCTGCATCCATGGCCGCCCACGTCCCCACCATGCTGGCAATGATCATTGCCAGCTCTCTCATGATGGCGGCCTCCATGGCCGTGGTGGGCTGGGGCCGGCGGCGCGACGGCCTGGGCCGCTGGGCGGCGGCCCTGCTGGTCAATGCCATCGGCCACCTGCTGATCATGCTGCGCGGCCTGATCCCTGATGTGTTGTCCGTCGTGGTGGGCAACCTGATGTTGTCCAGTGTGTTCGTGGGGATGATTGCGGCGGTCTATCAGTTCCAGGGGCGACCTGTGCGCTGGGCCCTGTTGCTGGCACCGCCGCTGCTGGTGCTGGTCTTTGTCTCGGTGTTCATCGACAACTTTCCGGCGCGGGTGAGTTTTGTGGGCCTGGTCATCGGGCTGCAGGCCGTGTGGGCGCTGCTGGCGGCGCTGTCGCACCGGCACGCCACCGTGGGGCGCGGGCAATGGTTGCTGGTGGCAGGTCTGTCGCTGGAGGCCGTGGTGCTGGGGGGGCGTGCGCTGGTGGCCATCAGCACCCATTCCGAGGCTACCAACATCCTGCAAAGCAGTGCGCTGCAGACGCTGACTTTTCTGGCCACCTTCTCGGTGGTGCTCATCAGCTCGGTAGGTTTTGTGTTCATGTCGCGCGACCGGGCCGACGAAAACAACCGCGTGCTGGCCGCGCTGGACCCGCTCACCGGCGTGGCCAACCGCCGCTCGCTGATCGCGGCGCTGGACCGCGACGTGGCCCGCGCCCAGCGCATGCGCGAGCCCATGGCCTTGATGATGGTGGACATCGACCACTTCAAGGATGTGAACGACCAGTACGGCCACCCGGCGGGGGACCGCGTGCTGTGCAGCGTGGTCAACGTGCTGCGCCAGCGCGTGCGTGCGCAGGACCTGGTGGGCCGCTACGGGGGCGAAGAGTTCATGGTGCTCCTGCCCGACACCGGCCTCACGGGGGCCGAGCAGCTGGCGCGCGAGCTGTGCAAGGCGGTCGAGGAGTCCCGCTGCCCAGCCGATGGTGTGCCCGGCCCCGGCATTGCCGTCACGGTGAGCATTGGCGTGTTTGGCGGGCGGCTGGAATCGGGCGACAGCTGGGACATGCTGATTGCCGCGGCCGACCGCGCGCTGTACCAGGCCAAGAACAACGGCCGCAACCGCGTCGAGGTGGCCACGGGCCTGCGCCGCCCAAGCGCCCAGCTGGCGGCCCAGGCCAATCCCGAGACCCTGCCCGAGTCTCTGTATTGACCGATGGCGCCCGGCTGGGGGTTGTGTTGGAATGGCGGATTGATCACCTTCCGCCTTCAGGAGCCCCCCCATGAACGCCCGCGTGCCCTCCCAAGTCCTTCAGCCTGAGCTTGCCCTGCAGCGCGTCAGCCAGGCCTGGGACAGCGACATTGTTCGCCAGCTCACCGACTACATCGCCATCCCTGCCAAGTCCCCCACCTTCGCGGCCGACTGGGCCGAGCTGGGCCTGCTCGACACCGTGGTGCGCAACGCCGCCACCTGGGTGGAGTCGCAAAAGGTCGAGGGCCTGACGCTCGAAATCGTGCGCCTGGAAGGCCGCACCCCCGTGCTGTTCTTCGAGATCGCCGCCACCCAGTCCAATGCCACCGACACCGTGCTCATGTACGGCCACCTGGACAAGCAACCCGAGTTCTCTGGCTGGCGCAGCGACCTGGGCCCCTGGACGCCCAAGTACGAAGACGGCAAGCTCTATGGCCGGGGCGGCGCCGATGACGGCTACGCGGTGTACGCCAGCATCGCCGCCGTGCAGGAACTCAAGCGCCAGAACGTGCCGCACCCGCGCATCGTGGGTCTGATCGAAACCTGCGAGGAAAGCGGCTCGCGCGACCTGCTGCCCTACATCGATGCCTTGAAGCCCCGCATGGGCAACGTGGCGCTGGTGGTGTGCCTGGACTCTGGCGCCGGCAACTACGACCAGTTGTGGCTCACCACCAGCCTGCGCGGCATGGCCAGCGGCACGCTCAAGGTCGAGATCCTCACCGAGGGCATCCACTCGGGCGATGCCTCGGGCCTGGTGCCTTCGTCGTTCCGCATCATGCGGCAGGTGCTCGACCGGCTGGAAGACAGCGCCACCGGCCGCCTGCTGCCCGCCAGCTTCCATTGCGAAGTACCCGCCGACCGGCTGGCCCAGGCGCGCGCCACGGCGGCCATCCTGGGCGAAGAGGTGTACAAGCGCTTCCCCTGGGCGCACTACGACTGCGGCGGCTCCACCGTGTTCGCCCTCCCCACCACCACCGACCCGGTGCAGGCCCTGCTCAAGCGCACCTGGGAGCCCACGCTCAGCGTCACCGGTGCCGAGGGCTTCCCGGCCCTGCAGGACGCTGGCAATGTGCTGCGCCCCTACACCGCCTTCAAGCTCAGCCTGCGCCTGCCCCCGCTGGTGGACGCCGCCCAGGCCGTGCAGGACCTGAAGGCGCTGCTGGAAGACAACGCGCCCTACCAGGCCAAGGTCACCTTCCAGAGCGGCGGCGGCGCCACGGGCTGGAACGCCCCGGCCACCACGCCCTGGTTCGAGCAGGCGCTCAACGAAGCCTCGCAGGCGCACTTTGGCGCACCCTGCGGCTACATCGGCCAGGGCGGCACCATTCCGCTCATGAACATGCTGAGCGAAGGCTTCCCCACCGCGCAGATGATGGTCTGCGGCGTGCTGGGCCCCAAGAGCAACGCGCACGGCCCCAATGAGTTTTTGCACGTGCCCTATGCCAAGCGCCTCACTGCCTCTGTGGCGCATGTGATGGCGGCCATGGCCCAGCAGGCGGCCGCTGCGGCCACGGCCCCCTGATAGCACAGGGCGCCACACCCGGCGCCCTGGGTGCTCTTTCTCACGCCTTCCATCACCGGGTCACACCATGGACAAACGCGCATTTCTTCACGCTTGCTCTGCCGCTGCTCTTGCCACTCTCGCGCCGGCGTCCGGTACGGCCCAGACCCCGGCTGGTAGCAGCACACCGGGTCCTCTTCACACGCTGACCGGTACCAACAGCGAAGGCAAGCCGGTCATGCTGACGGACTACGCCGGCAAGGTGTGTCTGGTGAGCTTTTTCACCGCTGGCTGCGCACTGTGCACTAACGAGCTGCGCCTCATGCGCGAGTTTTACACCGCCAATCGCCAGCGCGACTTTGTGCTGCTGGGCGTGAACATGGATGAGAAGGCTGCTGACTTCATGCAGTACATCGAGCTGCTCAAGGTGTCGGTGCCCGCCGAGCAGCGTTTTCCCATTGCCTGGCGAAACGCCGAAGGGCACAAGGACAGTTTTGGCGCCATTTCTCGGCGTCCCACGCACTTCGTGCTCAACCGCAAGCACCAGCAAGTGCTGCGGCGCGAAGGCAATTTCCTGCCCACTGACTGGGATGATCTCTGGGTATCTCTGGCTTGAAAACCCCGGAGCCGCTTCGCCCGATCAAGGGTCACGCTCTCTGGGTCTTGCCGGCAGTACGAACCTGACCATTTAGTGCACCGGGTATTTGGGCGCGCCGGGTATGCTGTCCCACCGCGTCTCGAATGCCCTGCTTTCCATGACTTCTGAAGAACTGCTTCCTTCGACCCTGACCACCTTCACCGCCAGCGATGGCGAGAACCTGGCTGTGCAGGACTGGCCCCTGCCGCAGGGCGAACCCTGCCGGGGGACGGTGCTGCTGGTGCATGGCCTGGGCGAGCATGTGGGCCGCTATGACGCGCTGGCCCGCCGCCTCAACGACTGGGGGTTTGCGGTGCGGGGCTACGACCAGTACGGCCATGGCGAATCGGCCGGGCCGCGTGGTGGGCTCACGTCGGACATGCGGCTGCTGGACGACCTGGCGGACCTGGTGGACGCCACCCGCGCCCGCATGCCGGCGGGGCAACCCCTGGTGCTGCTGGGCCACAGCATGGGCGGGCTGGTGGCCTCGCGGTTTGTGTCTCTGCACCTGCGGCCGGTGGATGCGCTGGTGCTGTCCTCCCCCGCACTCGATGCGGGCCTGGGCACCGTCCAAAAGCTGCTGCTGGCCACGCTGCCGCGCATTGCGCCCAACCTGCGCGTGGGCAACGGGCTGGACGCGCAATACCTCTCGCACGACAGCGCCGTGGTGGCGGCCTACCTGGCCGACCCGCTGTGCCACGACCGCATCAGCGCCCGCCTGGCCCGCTTCATTGCCGACGGCGGCCCCGCCACCGTGGCCCGCGCTGCGCACTGGAGCGTGCCCACGCTGCTGATGTGGGCGGGCAGCGACAAGCTGGTCAACCCCGCAGGCAGCCGTGCCTTTGCGGCCGCTGCACCCAAGGCCGTGGTGCATTCGCACTGCTTTGAACCCCTGTTCCACGAGCTGTTCAACGAAAGCCCCGAGCTGGCGGAGCCGGTGTTCGACCTGCTGCGGCAGTGGCTGGTGCGGCGCTGTCCCGCGGCGGCCTAGGCGCATGGGCCGATTTTGGGCAAAAAGACCTTCAAGCGCTAGTGCATCATGCGTCAGTAGCTATCATTTTTGAACTGGCAGAAACAACGCCGGTGATGCAGACCGGCGCTACCGCCTGTGTTGGGCCACCGTGCCGTAGACGCCCAGTGCGTACACCACCACCAGCACCGCGGCCATCAGCAGGCCGCCACTGGTACAGCTGTCCAGGCTGTCCAGAAAATCACTCCAGCCGGGTTCGTCCCGCATCTCCAGGTCGTTCCACACCCACAGCACCTTGGCGGCGGTGAAGTACACGAACATGAGCGCGGCGGCGATGCGGCTGCGGCGGTAGACGCCCCACGCCAGCACCCGCAGATACCTACGTCCAGCCACATCCACGGGGTGAACGGTACGCCGTTGGAACCCAGTGCGGCACCGGTGGTGTTGGCTGCGGTGAGCGCAAACGTCACCAGGGCAGCCCCCCAGGCCCAGCGAATGCAGTGTTGTGCGGCGCGGCTGGGGGGTATGGGTTGGGCGCCGGGTGTCACAGCCAGCCGTTATCGCCCAGCATGACCTTCTTGTAGTAGTCGCGGTTCGCCATCATGGCAAACAGGGCGACCCAGGCGCCGGTGTAGTGCATCCGGCTCAGCAGGTGCCCAAAGCCCGCCACCGTCACCAGCGTTTCCAGCACCAGGATGCCCGCAATGCCCAGCCCCCAGTACGCCAACCCCTTTTTCCACATGCCCTTGGCGATGTAATAGAACGGGCCGAACAGGCCCGCCAGCAGGTTGAAGGTGCATGCCATGCGCTCAAAGAAGCTCAGTTCCTTGAGCTTGGTGAGCTTGAGTCCCCCCGCCCGCTCTATCAGCGCAAATCGTTTTTGCCAGACTTTGGGCAAGTCGGTGGGCACCGCCGTGGGGGTGCCACTGGCTGCGGCGGATGCCGCTTGGGGCGTTGCAAATGGAGTGCCTTCGTTCATGCTCAAGATTCCCTCGGTCGTGTGCTGTTGTGTGCGCCGCAGTGCTTGCCGATGGGCCCGCCTTGCACGGCGCCCGCGATGCTAGGGGCACACCCGTGGGAATTTTTGTGAGCAGTCCTCTGAGTTGTTTGCAGCGGTAACGCGCTGGCCCAGCCGAGGGCGGGGGGTGATGGTCAAAATGGTCGCAAGCGCTTTCAAATCAAGCGCTGGCAGCTATCACTTTTGAAGCAATCCGCCCAGCATCCCCAGCAGGTCGTTGGTATTGCCAAAACCGCCATGGGGCGCCTGGCCCTGGGGGCTCAGGTGGTCGACCAGGCCCGGCAACACCTGGGCCAGCTGCCCGGCGGCTGCACCGGGGGCCACACCCAGTTGCGCGGCCACCTGCGACAGGGGGCCGCTGCCCAACACCTGCGACAGCTGCTCGCCCGAGATCGCGTGGTTGGGCCCGGCGCTCAGCCACGACGCAATCACATTGCCGAGCCCGGCTTGCTGGAACTTGGCCATCAGCCCCGGCAGGCCGCCCACCGGGCCGTCGTTGCTGAGGAGGGACATGACGGCCTGCACCAGCTGCGGGTTTTGTGCAGCCAGGCTGATCAGCCCTCCCAGGCCACCACCGGCCCCACCCGCCGCAGCGGCGCCGCTGCCGCCTTGCGACGCGTTGTTGATGACGGCACCCAGAACGGAATCGAGCAAACCCATGGTGTTCTCCTGCAGAGGAATGAAGGGCGGCAGTGCGCCAGCCCGGACGGAAACATCCATGGTACGCACCTCGGCGGCGCCTTCGTGTCAACAATCGTGAACGGCGGGCGCTGCTGCGGTGCCGCGCGATTACCTGGTGCGGGGTGGGCGCTTTTCCAGCAGCGGCGCACTCACGCCCTGCACTCCCACCAGCCCCAGCACCGTGACCAGCGAGGTCTGGGCGCCCTTCCAGGCATCCGTCAGGTCGATCCATTCAGACAGCGCGTGGAACCCGCCCGTCTTGCCGCCGCCCCCGATCACGATGGCGGGGATGCCCAGCGCCATGGGCACGTTGGCATCGGTGCTGGCACCGGCCAGCACGGTCTTGCGGCTAAAGGCCGTGTTGGCGCGCACGGCGGCCTCGACGATCAGCGTGTCGGCGGCGGTGCGGCCACCGGGCCGGTCGCCGATGAGCTTGGTCGATGCGCTCAGCGTGTTCACGCCCCAGCGCGCGTTCTCTTCGGTCACGGCGCTGTCCACGGCGGCCAGCACCTGCTTTTCGGTGGCCAGCAGCGGGGCCATTTCGTCGGAGCGGATGTCCACCGCCATGCGCGCATCGGGCGCGATGGTGTTGACGGACGTGCCGCCGCCCACCGTGCCCACGGTGAAGGTGGTCTTGGGGCTCTTGGGCGTGCGGATCTCCGCGATCTTGGCAATGGCGCGGCCCATGCCGTGGATGGCGCTGGGCACCTCGCCAAACGCGGCGTAGCTGTGACCGCCCGGGCCCTTGAAGGTCACCTCGTGGCGGTGGCTTCCCGTGCCCAGCACCAGCACCGTGCCATCAGGCGCGGGCTCCAGCGCCACCATGCCGTCGATGTCCAGGTGTTCCTTGAACAGGTGCTTCATGCCGCGCAGGTTGCCCAGCTCTTCCTCGCCCACATTGCCCACGAACACCAGGTCGCCCACGGTGGCGATCTTCTGGTCGTTCAGCACCTTGAGCCACGACAGCAGCACGGCCAGGCCGCGCGTGTTGTCCGAGATGCCGGGCGCATACAGCTTGCCGTCGCGCTCCTTCACCTTCACGTCCGTGCCAGAGGGGAACACGGTGTCCAGGTGGGCCGAGATGACCAGCTTGGGCCCGTTGCCCGTGCCCTTGCGCACGCCCACCACATTGCCTTCGGCGTCGATGGCGGCATTGGTCAGGCCCAGGGCCTGCAGCCGGGCCAGGAAGGCTTCGGCCCGCTTTTGTTCCTTGAACGGCGGCGCCTCGATCTCGGTGAGCATGCGCAGGTCTTCGGTGGCGCGGTCGTGGTCGGCCTTCACGGCGTCGAGCAGCTGCAGGATCTGGGGTGCAGCCATGAGCTGGCCATAGGCCTTGTCCACGGCGGGGCGCAGCACGGTGGGAGTGGGCGCCACGGCGCCGAACTGCGCGTGGGCGGCACCGGGCAGCAAGGCGGCGGTGGCAAGGGCCATGGCACCCGCAAGGGCCGTGGCACGGAAGGTGCGGAGAGGAAGGGTCATGGTGGTCAGCGAAACACAAACAGAATGAAAAGCGGGAGCGCGGCCCGTCCAGCGTGGCGGCAGGTGCCCCGGACGGGCTGGATGGCCATGCAATTGTTGGACCGAACCCCTCCCCTGGGCTCTGGTTTAATCTGCCCAGCCGACAGTTTTTCTTACATGCGCAAACACATCCCCAGCACCCGCGCCCTGCTTGTTTTTGACGCCGTGGCGCGCCACCACGGCGTGAGCAAGGCGGCCGAAGAACTCTGCCTCACCCACAGCGCCGTGAGCCAGCAGCTGCGCCTGCTGGAGGGCCAGCTGGGCCTGCAGCTGGTGCAGCGTGGCGCACGCGGCTCCACCCTCACCGACGTGGGCCGCCGCTACCACGCGCAGATCGTGGGCGACCTGTTGCGCCTGCAGAACCACACCCTCGAAGCCATGGCCCAGCGGCCCGATGGCGCGCGCCTGCTGGTGGGCTGTGTGCCCGTGTTTGCCGAGCGCTGGCTGCTGCCCCGGCTCCCCGCCTTTCTCGCCGCGCACAAGGGCTGCAGCCTGCACCTGCAGGTGTACCCCACGCAGATCTACATGGCGGAGATCCCGTTTGACGTGGCCGTGCAGTACGACGACGCGGCCTGGCCCGGCGTGGTGCCCGCGCCGCTGATGCCCGAGGTCTGCGTGGCCGTGTGTGCGCCGCAGTCGCGCCACCGGCGCGCCACAGAGCGCGGTGACTTCCGCGCCGTGCCGCTGCTGCAGCTCAGCTCCCGCCTGGGTGCGTGGGACGACTGGCTGGGCCGGGCAGGCATCACGCGCGTGCCGGCCCATACCCTGGGCGGCCACCGTTTTGATCTGTTCTCCATGCTGGTGGAGGCGGTGCGCGCTGACCTGGGTGTGGGCCTGGTGCCGCGTTATTTTGTGGAGCGCGAACTGCAATCGGGCGAGCTGGTGCTGGCCCACCCGCACCACGACAGCGGTGCGCGCGGCTACAGCCTGTTTGTGGCGCCGGGGCGGCTGGAAGACCCTGCGGTGGCGGCCTTTGCACAGTGGCTGCGCACCACGGCGCAGGCCGAAGGTGCTGTGGCAGACCGCGCTTCAGGCACCGCTTGAAACGCGCTGGCGTTGCAGGCCCAGCCAGGCCAGCGCCAGCCCCGTCACCACAATCGGCACCAGCGAACCGGCGTTCAGCAGTGTCCAGCCCTGTGTGGTGACCAGTACGCCTGATGAGAACGCGCTCAGCGCCAGCGTGGCATACACGCAGAAGTTGATGGCCGCCTGCGCACGATCCTTCTCCTCCGGCCGGTAGGCCGTCATGGCCAGCGTGGTGGAGCCTGTGAACAGGAAGTTCCAGCCCACGCCCAGGAAGAACAGCGCAATGCCGAAGTGATGCAGCTCCACGCCCATCAGCGCCACCGCCACACACGCCAGGTTGAGCAGCACACCCGTGCCCATGATGGGCAACACGCCAAAGCGCTTGATGAGGTGCCCCGTGACAAAGCCGGGAGCGAACATGCCGATCACATGCCACTCCAGCACCAGTGCCGAGGCATCAAAGTCAAAGCCGCACACCTGCATGGCCAGCGGCGTGGCCGCCATCAGCAGGTTCATCACGCCATAGCCCAGCGCGGCGCCCACAATGGCCACGATGAAAGCAGGCTGGCGCATCAGCACCTTGAGCGGGCGCCCCTGCTCGCGCTGCCCCGCCGCATTGAGCACCACGGACTGCGTCTCGAAGCGGATCGCCGCCATGCACAGCATGGACAACAGCGCCACGCCGATGAGCGCGATATAGGCGCCCGCAAACGGCACCGGGAACAGCGTGCGCGTGGCGCTGGCCAGGTTGGGGCCCGCCACCGCACCCAGCAGGCCGCCCGCAAGCACCAGCGACACGGCCTTTTCGCGGTAGTCCGGCTTGGCCAGTTCGGCGGCCGCAAAGCGGTACAGGCCACCGTTGGCGCTGTAGTAGCCCGCCACCACCGTGGCCGTGCACAGCAGCCAGAAGCTGGCGCTGAACGCCGCCCAGGCACACAGCGCGGCCGACACCACGGCCACGGCCAGCCCGATCTGGAACGACACCTTGCGCCCCCAGCGCGCCTGGCTTTGCGCCACCAGCGGCGTGGACAGTGCACCGCCCACCACGTAGCCCATCACCGGCAGCGTGGCCATCCAGCCAAAGGGCGCGAGCTGCAGGCCCACCAGGCCGTTGATGGCGATGAAGACGACGTTGTTGGTGAGGAAAAGGCCTTGGCACAGGGCCAGGAGCCACAGGTTCTTGTTCACGGCAGGAGCGCTAGGGGCGGGCAGAGGTGCGTTGGGTGGGGGCTGGATGCAAGTCAAGGCCGGTGGGCAGTGTGGTGCGCCAGGAAGGCCACGACACATCAAAGCCCGACTGCTTTGCTCCAGCATTGTGCACTGCCGTTGATGAAGATCAGCGGATGCGCAGGGTGCGCCCCGTATGGTGGCGCCCTGTGCTGTGGCTCCCCACCGGGGCCAGCGTTTGAATGCTTGTGATGGACTCCTTGAAATCGACGGCCGCTGCCTTGCCCGAGGCAGCAGGCCCTGCCATGGAACTGGTTTGCCCCGCAGGCAGCCTGCCTGCCCTCAAGGCCGCCGTGGACCATGGCGCCAACTGCGTCTACGTGGGGTTGCGCGACGCCACCAATGCGCGCAATTTTGCGGGCCTCAACTTTGACGAGGCGGCCATCGCCCAGGGCATTGCCTATGCCCATGCGCGTGGCCGCAAGGTCTTCATGGCCCTCAACACCTACCCGCAGGCCTCCAACCCCGAGCCGTGGCGCAGCGCACTGGACAAGGCGGTGGACCTGGGCGTAGACGCCGTCATCCTGGCCGACCCCGGCCTTATGCAATACGCGGTGCAGCGCCACCCCCGGCTGCGGCTGCACCTGTCGGTGCAGGGCTCGGCCACCAATTACGAGGCCATCAACTTCTACCGCGAGCAGTTTGGCATCGTGCGCGCCGTGTTGCCGCGCGTGCTGTCGATGGAGCAGGTGCGACAGGTCATCGACCGCACGCCGGTCGAGATCGAAGTCTTCGGCTTTGGCAGCCTGTGCGTGATGGTCGAGGGGCGCTGCGCGCTGTCGTCGTACGTGACCGGCGAGTCGCCCAACACCCACGGCGTGTGCTCGCCCCCGAAGGCCGTGCGCTGGGTGGAGACACCGCAGGGCCGCGAGTCGCGCCTGAATGGTGTGCTCATCGACCGCTATGCGCCCGGCGAGAACGCGGGCTACCCCACGCTGTGCAAGGGCCGCTTCGACGTGGGGGACGACGAGAACTACTACGCCATCGAAGAGCCCACCAGCCTCAACACGCTGGAGCTGCTGCCCCAGCTGCTGAAGATGGGCGTGCGCGCCATCAAGATCGAAGGCCGCCAGCGCAGCCCGGCCTATGTGGCGCAGGTCACCCAGGTCTGGCGCGAGGCCCTGGACCAGTGCCTGGCCTATCCCCACCGCTACGCGCCCAAGACACGCTGGATGGCCAGCCTGGACCAGGTGGCAGAAGGCCAGCAGCACACGCTGGGTGCCTACCACCGCCCGTGGAAGTAGTGCTTCTCCACAACGACAACCTCCCAGAAATCGCCCCATGAAACTCTCTCTCGGCCCGCTGCTGTACTACTGGCCCCGCGACACCGTGTTCGCCTTCTACGAGGCCATGGCCGCCACGCCCGTGGACGTGGTGTACCTGGGCGAGACGGTGTGTTCGCGCCGCCACGAGCTGCGCCTGGCCGACTGGCTGGCGCTGGCGCGCATGCTGCGGGACGCGGGCAAGCAGGCGGTGTTGTCCAGCCAGGTGCTCATCGAGTCCAGTGCCGACGTGGGGGTGATGCACAAGATCACGGGCAACGGCGAGTTTCTGGTCGAGGCCAACGACATGGGCGCGGTGAGCTGCCTTACGCGCGCGCAAGGCGGGCCGCAGGCTTTTGTGGCCGGGCCGCACCTGAACCTGTACAACGCGCACTCGCTGCAATGGATGGCCCAGCTGGGCGCCACGCGCTGGGTGATGCCGCTGGAGATGTCGCAGGACGCGCTCTCTGCCATGCTGGCGCAGCGGCGCGCCGGCATCGAGACCGAGGTGTTTGCCTATGGCCGCATGCCGCTGGCCTACTCGGCGCGCTGCTTCACTGCACGCCACCGCAACCTGCCCAAGGACGACTGCCAGTTCAGCTGCCTGCAACACGCCGACGGCCTGCCGCTGCGCACGCGCGAGAGCGAGGGCTTTCTGGTGCTCAACGGCACGCAGACCCAGTCGGCCCGCGTCTACAACCTTGCCAACGAACTGGCGGCCATGCAGGCCCGGGGCGTGGACGTGGTGCGCCTGAGCCCGCAAGCGCAGCACATGCCGCAGGTGATTGCTTCGTTTGACGAAGCCCGCCGTGCCGCAGCCGCCAAAGCCACTGCAGAAAACGCCCCCGACTTTGTGGAGCGCATGCAGCCCTTCATGCCCGATCTGCCCTGCAACGGCTACTGGTTCGGGCGCCCAGGGCTGGAGCAAGGGATGCAAGGCGCGGCGGGCGGTGCAGCCGCTCAGCCCTCCATGCACCCGTAACCATCAGGCAGATACACCATGTACCCCGGAGAACGTTTCAACAGCATCAGCCACCTGGTGGGCGCCTTGCTGGCCACGGCGGGCACGGCCGTGCTCATCACCTTGGCGGCGCGCCTGGGTGACCCGTGGAAGGTGGTGGCGTTCAGCATCTACGGCGCCATGCTGGTGGCGCTGTACGCCGCCTCTACCGCGTACCACAGCGTGCGCCGGCGCACCATCAAGGCCGTGCTGCAAAAGCTCGACCACTGCAGCATCTACCTGCTGATCGCGGGCAGCTACACGCCGTTTGCGCTGGTGTCGCTGCGCGGTGCCTGGGGCTGGTCGCTGCTGGGCGTGGTGTGGGGGCTCGCCCTGCTGGGCATTGCGCAGGAGATCTGGTGGGCGCGCGGCGCGCGTGTGCTGTCGCTGGTCATCTACGTGCTCATGGGCTGGCTGGCGCTGGTGGCCGTGGTGCCGCTGTGGCACGCGCTCACGCCGGCCGGGTTTGCCTGGCTGCTGGCGGGCGGGGCCTGCTACACGCTGGGCATCGTCTTCTATGCGCTGGACCACCGCGTGCGCCACGGCCATGGGCTGTGGCACCTGTTTGTGCTGGGCGGCAGCGTCTGCCACTTCTTCACCGTGTTTTTCTACGTGGCCTGAGGGCCCGTCTCTGACCTATGGCTGCTTTCCCTTCTTCATCCACACCTGCCGCGAACCCACGGGTGGTGCCGCCACCCGTGGGGGCCTTGCTCTCGCGCCTGCCCGCCTACCCCGGCTCGATGCTGCTGGTGACGGCGCTCAACCTCGCGCTTGCGCGGCACCTGCCAGCTGACGTTGGCCAGTTGCTGCTGCACAAGAAGATGCGCGTGCAGGTGCGCGATGCGCGCGTGGCGTTCGACTTTGCCTGGACGGGCCAACGTTTTGCCCCCCACGCCCCGCTGGTGCTGCCGCAGGTGGCCGACGTCACGCTGAGCGCCACGGCCCATGACTTTTTGCTGCTGGCCCAGCGCCAGCAAGACCCCGACACGCTGTTCTTCAGCCGTCGCCTGTCGATGGAGGGCGACACCGAGCTGGGCCTGGTGGTGAAGAACGCGCTCGATGCGATCGAGCTGCCCGTGCTGGACCCGCGCCAGTGGGTGCAGAGGTTGGCCCCGCGCGAGGTGCTGGGCCACCTGCGGCGCCGCCTGGACCCCACACCACGCCACTGAGGATGAGCATGGACACCGACACCGATCCCCAGAACCACCCCTTGGTTTATTCCTGCTCGGGCTGCTCCAGCGCCGCGCAGCTGGCCAACCACGTCGCGCTGCAGCTCGACCGGCGCGGCGTGGCCGAGATGTCGTGCATCGCCGGGGTGGGCGGCGATGTGCCGCACCTCATGAAAATCGTGCGCTCGGGCCGGCCCATCATCGCGCTCGACGGTTGTCCGCTGGTGTGTGTGAAGAGCACGCTCGCGCGCCACGGCATTGCGGCCGACCGGCACTATCAGCTGCAGCAATACGGTGTGAAAAAACGCGTGCGTGAAGACTTCGACCCCGTACAGGCCGCGCTGGTGCTGGAGCAGGTGGAGGCCGACCAGCGCGCGCAGCCCCTGGCCCGGCCCGTCGCCGTGGAGCCCTCGCATGGCTGATGTTGCCCACACCCGCCGCATCATCGTCGCCATCTCGGGCGCCAGCGGCGCCGTGTATGGCGCGCGCCTGCTGCAGGTGCTGCAGGGCCAGAGCGGCATCGAGACCCACCTGGTCGTCTCGGACGCAGGTTGGCGCAACCTGCAGCACGAGCTGGACATGGACCGCCCCGCCGTAGAGGCCCTGGCGCACCGCGTACACGACGTGGCCAACGTGGGCGCGGCCATTGCCAGCGGCTCGTTCCAGTGCCACGCCATGGTGGTCGCGCCCTGCTCCATGCGCACGCTGGCCGCCATTGCACATGGGCTGGCCGACAACCTGCTCACGCGCGCGGCCGATGTGGCGCTCAAGGAGCGCCGCCGCCTCGTGCTGATGGTGCGCGAGTCGCCCCTGCACCTCACGCACCTGCGCAACATGGTGGCCGTGACGGAGATGGGCGGCATCATCTGCCCCCCGCTGCCCGCCTTCTACCTGCGCCCGCAGACCGTGGGCGAGGTGGTGGACTACAGCGTGGCGCGGGTGCTCGACCTCATCGACGTGCCGCACAACCTGGCGCCGCGCTGGCAGGGTCTGGAGTTGGATGCTCCTTGATTCATAGCTGCTCGCGCTTATTGAATAAGCGCTAGAGCCTAATTTCATTCATATTCTGGACCCGACATGGCCTACCGCGACCTGCGCGACTTCATGGCCCAGCTCGAAGCCACGGGCGACCTGCGCCGCGTGGCCGAGCCTGTGTCTCCCCACCTGGAGATGACCGCGCTCAGCGACCGCGTGCTGCGCGCAGGCGGCCCGGCGCTGCTGTTCGAGCAGCCCACGGGCCACCACATGCCCGTGCTGACCAACCTGTTCGGCACCCCTGCCCGCGTGGCGCGCGCCATGGGCGTGCCCGACCTGCACGGCGTGCGCGCTCTGGGCGAATTGCTCGCCACGTTGAAAGAACCCGAGGCACCGAAAGGCTTCAAGGACATGCTGGGCATGGGCCAGCTGCTCAAGACCCTGTGGAACATGGCACCCCACACCGTGGCGCGCGGCGCCCCCTGCCAGCAAGAAGTGTGGGAAGGCCCCGACGTTGACCTGGCGCGCCTGCCCGTGCAGCACTGCTGGCCCGGCGACGTGGCCCCGCTCATCACCTGGGGCCTGAGCATCACGCGCGGCCCGCGCAAGGCGCGGCAGAACCTGGGCATCTACCGCCAGCAGGTGCTCTCGCGCAACCAGGTCATCGTGCGCTGGCTGGCGCACCGGGGCGGCGCGCTGGACTTTGCGGACCACTGCGCCGCTCACCCCGGCCAACCCTACCCCGTGGCCGTGGCGCTGGGGGCCGACCCCGCCACGCTGCTGGGCGCCGTCACGCCCGTGCCCGACAGCTTGAGCGAATACCAGTTCGCCGGCCTGCTGCGCGGCGCGCGCACCGAAGTCGCGCCCGCGCTCGGCGTGCCGCTGCAGGTGCCGGCCACCGCCGAGATCGTTCTCGAAGGCCATATCCAGCCCGATGCCAACCACAAAAGCGGCTGGCAGCACGCGCTGGAAGGGCCGTACGGTGACCACACCGGCTACTACAACGAATGCGCCGAGTTCCCCGTGCTCACCGTGGACCGCATCACGCTGCGCCGGGACGCGATCTACCACAGCACCTACACCGGCAAACCGCCGGATGAGCCCGCTGTGCTGGGCCTCGCGATGAACGAGCTGTTCATCCCGCTCTTGCAAAAGCAGTTCCCCGAGATCGTGGATTTCTACCTCCCACCCGAAGGCTGCAGCTATCGGTTAGCGGTGGTCAGCATCCGCAAGGCCTACGCGGGCCACGCGCGGCGCGTGATGATGGGCGTGTGGAGCCATCTGCGCCAGTTCATGTACACCAAGTTCATCGTGGTGGTGGATGCCGATGTGGACGTGCGGGACTGGAAAGAAGTGATCTGGGCCATCACCACCCGCATGGACCCGGCCCGCGACACCCTGCTGGTGGAGCACACCCCTATCGACTACCTGGACTTCGCCTCGCCCGTGAGCGGCCTGGGCAGCAAGATGGGCATGGACGCCACGAACAAGTGGCCGGGGGAGACGCAGCGGGAGTGGGGCCGGCCGATGCGGATGGATGAGGCGGTGGTGAAGCGGGTGGAGGCGCTGTTTGAGGGGCTGGGGTTGTGAAATCTTTGTCGCGATCCCGGAAATTTCCGGAGTTGTCGACCTGACTATGGGGAAGTGGCCGAATCTTGGCAGTTGCTTGACTTAGTAACTAAGCCCGTTCGACTCATCGGCCCTGAGTGCATTTCGTTTGCGCGAAGTGCGACTTAACTTCCAAATTGTGCCGCAAGCGGCGACCTACTGATGCGGATTGATTCCAGCTATCAGCTAGGCATTCTTTACGTTCTGGATCTCTTGGGCGGTGGCAGACGACTTGGCGGCCAAGTCCTGTGCGGCGTGAAGAATCTTCGCAGCGTCTTGTAGTGCGAGGTTCCCTGCGCGGTGTCCAGAGAGGAACTCTCGGAACTGTGAGAGCAATTCTTCTCGGAGATAGCGAAGGTACGGCTCTGTGCAGGTGTATGCGTTGTTGTCGTAAATCTTCAGGATGTCCGGAGGGGCCGACTTTTGCACCAGTTCACGCTCATTAAATCGCGACAACACACCCGCATGATCTATTCCGTGAATAGTCAGCAGTGACGCTTTCACAAGTCGGGCTGAAAGGAAGCTGTGATACGCCGCGTATAAAGCCCAAATTTGCTCAGAGAGAAACGGGCGCACGAGTTCCGTCTCGTTCTGCCGCTTCATAAAGTTCATGTGATCGGCGTTCTTCAACAGTTGCTCAAACGTTGATTGGGTCCCCGGATGCGACGCATTGTTTTTCAACCAGTCGTCGGGCAGGACTGAAACCATCATCGTTGCTGCAGATACCGTCTGCCAGCTCAGCACTGCTTCCCAGACCGCTTTTACTGCCGCGATCCGATGCTCCAGAAGAGCGCCCTCAACCTGTGCGTTTGCGGAGTTGCCGGCAAGTGCAAGATCTTTGAGTCTTTGAGACGCGCTATCCAAATCTGACTTGAGTTTCGTCAGCTCTCTCTCGGTTTCTATGCGAATGCTTGCTATGAGCCGCTCTTTAATCCAGGTTTGACTGAGCCAAAGACCTACTGCCACCAGCGTTGCAGAACCAATCGACGATAAAACCACTTCGAGCATGGCGCTGACTCCTGAATACTTAACGTGCTGCGTCCCGCGTAATCTGCGAGATGCATGAGAATGTGCTGAATATTTTGACTATCAGCTGCTCTTGTAAGTGACCCGCTGCGTGGCTCCTTTGGAGCCGACAGCGAAGCGTTCCAGTATAGAAACTCGCGAAACCCGGCAAGCGTTGGCTGCGCGATGCCATGTTGCACGCGCGCCATCTAGGGCGTAACTTCGTACAGCCGGTTTCGAATATCAAGCAAGTCCTTCACGGTGAGCGGTTGGTAGCTCACGATCACCTCGCCATCGGAGCCCCGCCAGAGTGGCCTCCCCTTCTCGGATTGCCTGGTTGAGTCACCCAGACGACAAGCCCGCCCCGCGTTGTTTGCGACGATGTGCCCGCCCCGGTATAGAGGGCTCTGCACCGGCACCCTATGGATGCCGCGATGCAGCAAGGCGCACATCCCTAGGAGACAACGGCAATGCAGCAGCACCAGCCCGGCAGCATGATGGACCGGCCTTTACTGGTTTCGGCCATTCTTGAGCATGGTGAGAACCAGTACGGCGATCAGCAGATCGTTTCGCGCGACACCGATGGGCGCCTGCACCGTTACCGCTTTGCCGACATGGCCCGGCGCGCCCGGCAGCTGGCCAACGCACTGCAGGCACTGGGCCTGCGCCCCGGCAGCGTGGTGGGGTCGCTGGCCTGGAACAACCACCGCCACCTGGAGGCGTACTACGCCGTGTCGGGCAGCGGCATGGTCATGCACACCTGCAACCCGCGCCTGCACCCCGAGCAGCTGGCCTACATCGTCAACCACGCCGACGACGAGGTGGTGCTGTTTGACACCACCTTTGCACCACTGGTGCGTGCCATTGCGGCGTCGTGCCCCCGCGTGCGGCACTGGGTGGCACTGTGTGATGCCGACACGCTGGGCACGATGGACCTGCAAGGGGTCAGCGGGGTCGAGGCATACGAGACGCTGGTGGCCCGCCAGAACGACCGCTTCATCTGGCCCCTGTGCGATGAGAAGGCTGGCGCGGCGCTGTGCTACACGTCGGGCACCACCGGCAACCCCAAGGGCGTGCTGTATTCGCACCGTGCGCTGGTGCTCAGCGCCCTGTCGGCCTGCATGCCGGGCGTGCTCAGCATCAGCGCGCGGGAGACCATCCTGCCCGTGGTGCCCATGTTCCACATCAACGCCTGGTGCCTGCCCTATGCGGCGCTGATTGGCGGGGCCAAGCTGGTGCTGCCTGGCCCGCGCCTGGATGCGGCCAGCCTGTACGAGCTGATGGAGACCGAACGCGTCACCGTGAGCGCCGGCGTGCCCACGATCTGGATGGGCCTGATCCAGCATGTGGAGCAGCACGGGCTGCGCTTTACCACCATGCGGCGCACAGGCGTGGGCGGTTCGGCCATGCCCAAGGCGCTGATCGCAAAGTTCAACGACATGTACGACGTGGAGGTGCGCCACGGCTGGGGCATGACCGAGACCACGGCCATTGCCACCATGAGCGTGTTGGGCGCGGCCGATGCCGAGCTGCCGCCCGAGGACCGCCATGCGCTGGTGGCCAAGCAGGGCAAGTCGGTGTTCGGCATCGAGCTCAAGCTGGTGGATGAAAACGGCGCCAGCCTGCCGCGCGACGGCGTGGCGCAGGGCGAGCTGATGGTGCGCGGCCAGTGGATCGTGGACCGGTACCACAAGGCCGAGCGCTCGGCGCTGGTGGACGGCTGGTTCCCCACGGGCGACATCGCCACCATCAATCCGCAGGGCGTGGTGCAGATCCGCGACCGCACCAAGGACGTGATCAAGTCGGGCGGCGAGTGGGTCAGCTCCATCGACCTGGAGAACGCTGCCGTGGCCCACCCAGCGGTGGCCATGGCCGCTGTCATCGGCGTCAAGCACCCCAAGTGGGACGAACGCCCGCTGCTCTTCATCGTGCGCAAGCCCGGGCAGGCGCTGGACAAGGCGCAGATCCTGGACTTCCTGGCAGAGCGCGTGGCCAAGTGGTGGCTGCCCGACGACGTGCTGTTTGTGGACAGCCTGCCGCTGGGCGGCACCGGCAAGGTTCAGAAGAACGAGCTGCGGCAGCGCCATGGCGCGGTGTTCGGCGGCGAATGACACCGCCGCGCGCTGACGGTTTTCGGTTTTGGCTTTCCTTTCGTTCCCACTCACCCACCCCACGGAGACACACATGAACATGGTTCCCAGGAAATGGCCCCGCCATTGGTTGAAGGTCGGCACATGCGCCGCAGCGCTGGTGATGTCGGCGCACGCCGGGGCGGCCGAGACGGTGAAGATCGGCTTCATCGACCTGCTGTCCGGCCCGTTTGCGCTCACCGGCCAAAGCTCGCTGAACCAACTGCGCGAGGTGGTGGCCCAGGTCAACGCCAAGGCCGGGCCCAACGAGCCCAAGTTCGAGGTGATGGACTTTGACAACAAGGGCACGCCGCAGGAGAGCCTGAATGCGCTCAAGGCCGCCACCGACCGGGGCGTGCGCTACATCACCCAGGGCGGCGGCTCGGGCGTGGCACTGGCGTTGGTGGATGCGCTCAACAAGCTCGCCGAGCGCGACCCCGAGCGCGCGACCGTGTACCTGAACTACGCCGCCATGGACCCGCAGCTCACCAACGACCGCTGCAGCTTCTGGCACTTCCGCTTCTATCCGTCGAGCGAGATGAAGATGGAGGCGCTGACCACCTACCTGCAGGGCCGCAAGGACGTGAAGCGCGTGTACCTGCTCAACCAGGACTACACCCACGGCCGCCAGGTCTCCAAGGCCGCCAAGGAATACCTGGCCCGCAAGCGGCCCGACATCGAGATCGTGGGCGACGACTTCATCCCCATCGCGCAGACGCGCGACTTCGCCTCGTACGTCGCCAAGATTGCCGCGACCAAGGCCGACACCGTCATCACCTCCAACTGGGGCAGCGACCTCACGCTGCTGTTCAAGTCCTCGCGCGACTACGGCCTGAACATCAACTACTTCACGCTCAACGCCAACAACCCCGGCACGCCCGCGCAGATCGGGCCGTGGGGCGAAGGCAAGGTCGGGGTGATCTGGAACTGGGTGCACAACGCGCCCACCCCCGAGCTGGAAAAGATCTACGTGGACTACAAGAAGAAGACGGGCGACGACTTTGTGTTTGCCGCGCACTGGAACAGCGTGCACATGCTGCGTGAGGCCATGCGCAAGGCCCAGTCCACCGATGCGAAGAAGGTCGCCTTTGCGCTGGAAAACATGACCTACAAGAGCCCAATGGGCGAGGTGCGCATGCGCAAGACCGACCACCAGCTCGAAGCGCCGCTGTACCTGGGCATCTGGGCCAAGCAGGGCAGCAAGGGCGTGAAGTACGACGCGGAGAAGACCGGCTACGGCTTCCGCTCTGAAGTGGCGTGGGACAACTACATCAGCGCCCAGCCCACGTCGTGCCAGATGAAGCGGCCGTCCTGAGCGCCCCCGCCGCGCCGCTCCGGCGGTGCGGGCTTCAACCCAGCCAGCCCTTGGGCACCTTGTCGGCCTTTTTCTCCACTGGGTTGGCGGTGAGTTTTTCTGCCGCGTACTGGCGCATGAACTCCTTGGCCTTGTCGGGCCGGGCCGTAAGCCAGGCGTCGTAGGCGCCTTCGTTCAGGATGGCGGGCATGCTCTTTTCGCTGCCGGGCTGGCCGTAGCGGTGCAGCAGGGCGTGGTTGTTGGCGTTCACCGTGAGCAGGCAGTAGCTGATGATGACCTCGCCTGAATCGGCCTCTGCGCCCTGCCAGCGCGCCCACAGGCCCGCCGCGCCCATGGGTTTGCCGTCCACGCGCGCCACGCGGGTGGGCACGGCCTTGCCGCTGCGCAGGTCGTCTTCATAGAACGCCACCATCGGCACGATGCAGCGCTGGCCGTTCAGCCAGGCATCGCGAAACGCGGTGCCGGTGGAGGCCAGGTCGGACTTGGCGTTGACCAGCTTGGGCGCGCGCAGCTTGGCGTCGGATGCCGACTTGACCCAGTGCGGCACCAGGCCCCATTGCGCGGGCACCAGCACCCGGGTGGAGGCGGCGTCGCTCGGGGTGTCTGAAGCCGTCGTGGGGGCAGCCTCTTCAACCGCACTGACTGTGCTGGCCGACCCTTGGACCAGGGCGGTGGCCGTCGCTGCATGCACGATGAAAAAGCCCGGCTTGCGGGGCCACAGGTGGCGTTCACCCAGCGCCGCAGGGGGCTCGACTGCAAACGCCTCGCGGTAGGTGTCGGCGTGCTGCAGGGTTTCGTAGTGGGTACTCATGGAGCCATGGTACCTGCGTGGTGACGGGTGTCAGGCCATGTTTGAAGCAAAACGGGTTGGTAGCGCTAGTGCAATATGCCTGACTGGCTATCAATAGCGTAGCAGATGGGATACCGTCACCGAAGGCACCCGGGCAGGTCGTGATGTGCGTCAAGCCCGTTGTCGCCTGCGTTGTGACGTGTGCTGGCGCTGTTTTCACAATGGCCGCATGGACTTCGCACTCTCCCCCCTGGCCCTTGAACTGCGTGATCGCCTGTTGGCTTTCATGGACCGCTATCTGCTGCCCTACAACGCCGCCTGGCACGCGGCCGTGGCGGCGGGCGACTACCCGCCGCCGTTTGTCGAAGACCTCAAGGCGCTGGCGCGTGAGGAGGGTTTGTGGAACCTGTTCCTGCCCACGCTGCGGGATGATGAGCCTGGCACGCGCCTGTCCAACCTGGACTACGCGCCGCTGGCCGAGGCCATGGGCCGCCTGCCCTGGGCGGCCGAGGTGTTCAACTGCCATGCGCCAGACACCGGCAACATCGAGCTGCTGCATCGCTTTGCCACGCCCGCCCAGCGCACCCGCTGGGTGGTGCCGTTGCTGAACGGCCAGATGCGATCGGCCTTTGCGATGAGCGAGCCCGATGTGGCCTCGTCCGACCCCACCAACCTGCAAACCACGGTGCGGCGCGAGGGCGATGACCTGGTGCTCAGCGGCCGCAAGTGGTTCATCACCGGCGCGGCGCATCCGCACTGCCAACTGCTCATCGTGCTGTGCCGCAATGCGGATGCCGATGGTGCAGACAGCCACCACCGCCACAGCATGGTGCTGGTGCCCGTGGATACGCCGGGTGTGCAGATCGTGCGCAACATCCCCGTGCTGCACCACCATGCGCCCGAGGGCCATTGCGAGATCCTGCTGCAGGGCGTGCGTGTGCCTGCGGACCACCTGCTGGGCGACTGGGGCGCCGGCTTTGCGATGGCGCAGGCGCGCCTGGGGCCCGGCCGCGTGCACCACTGCATGCGCACCATCGGCCAGTGCGAGCTGGCGCTTTCCCTGGCCACCGAACGCGCGCTGGAGCGCACGGCGTTCGGCAAGCCGCTGGCCGAGCAGGCCAATGTGCAGGAATGGCTGGCCGAGTCGCGCATCGAGATCGACCAGGCGCGCCTGCTGGTGCTGCACGCTGCGTGGCTGCTGGACCAAGGCGATGCGGCGGACGCGCGCGCCGTGCGTGCCCAGGTCGCCGCCATCAAGGTGGTGGCCGCGCGCCTGCAGCAGCGCGTGGTGGACCGCGCCATGCAGGTCTTTGGCGCCATGGGCATGTCGCCCGACACGCCGCTGGCCGCTTTCTGGACTTGGGGCCGCGCGCTGCGGCTGATGGACGGACCCGACGAGGTGCACCTGCGCACCGTGGCGCGGCATGAGCTGGCGCAGGCGCGCGCGGGGCTGGGGGCATCGGCAGCCTACTTCACCACCCCCGAGCAGCTGCGCGCGCCGCCGCACCTGAGCGCCTGAGGACGGAGACCCACGGAGACCGCGTGCCCGTGCGCGCGGGCCGCAGCCGCTACCTCCCACAGTCCGCCTTCCACGGGGTACTTGGCAGCAACGGCCGGTGTGTCGATACTGTCGGCTCCGCCGCTGGCACCGAGGCCTGACCACCATGCACACCCCCATCCCCCGCGCTCTCGCCGTTGTCCTCTCCGCCACCGTGCTTGGCCCCGGGCTCTGGGCCACGGCCTATGCCCAGACGCAGAAGCTGCGGCCCGGCCTGTGGGAGAACAGCGTGACCATGAAGAGCCAGAGCGGCCAGCTGGAGGCCGCGATGGCGCAGATGCAGAAGTCCATGGCCAGCCTGACGCCTGCGCAGCGCAAGCAGATGGAGCAGGCCATGGCCCAACAGGGCGTGAGCATGGGCCCCAGCGGCAATACCGTGAAGGTCTGCATCAGCCCCGAGCAGGCCGACCTGGACCGCATTCCGGCGCAGGAAGGCTGCACACAGAACGTGCAACGCACGGGCCCCAATGCGGTGGCCATGACGTTCAGCTGCAAGGGCACCCAAGGCCAGCCGCCCACCACGGGCGAGGGCACGATGACCTTCCAGGGGCCCACGGCCTACACGGGCAATTTCAAGGTCAAGACCACGTCCAACGGCAAGCCCGAGCAGATCGACATGGTGCAGAACGGCAAGTGGCTGGCCGCGGACTGCGGCGCGATCAAGCCCGTGCGCTAGTCCCAGAGGCCACGGGGCGGTGGGTGGCTGGCGCCACCACCACGCGGTTGCGGCCCAGGGCCTTGGCGTGGTACAGCGCCTGGTCGGCGCGTTCCAGCGTGTGCTCCACCGTGTCGCCCGGCAGGTGCTGGGCCAGGCCGATGGACACGGTGAGCTGCAGCGAGCCTGCACTGTGGGCAATCTCCAGCGCCTGCACGGCCTGGCGGATGCGTTCGAGCAGCTCGCGCGCGTGGTCTGTCGAGGTGTCGGTGAGCATCAGCACAAACTCCTCGCCTCCCCAGCGGGCCAGCACGTCGGTGTCGCGCACGCTGGCGCGCACCGTGCCCGCAAAGGCCTGCAGCGCGCGGTCTCCGGCAGCGTGGCCGTGCTGGTCGTTGATGGGCTTGAAGTGGTCGATGTCCAACTGCGCCAGCAGCATCGGGCGGCCACTGCGCAGGCTGCGGCGGTGCTCCAGCGCCATCAGGTCGAGCATGGCGCGGCGGTTGATGAGGCCCGTCAGCTCGTCGCGGGTGGCCAGTTCGCGGTTGACTTCAAGCGCCTGGGCCAGTGCCTCGCGCTGCTGCTGCAGCTTGGCGCGGATGCGCTGGATGCGCAGGTTCAGCGCAATGCAGCCGCTGAGCACGATGAGCACCATCAGCGCGTAGGCTGTGTCCAGGTAGCCCGAGGCATTGGCATTGAAGCGGGAGCTGACGCCGATGGCGCTGGCAAAGGCCAGCAGCGCATACACGCCGATGCCGATCACCTCAGCCACCGTGAGGCCGAAGGTGCCGAAGAACAGGATCATCGCCAGCACGCTGGGCACCAGCCCGCGCGCATCGCCCGCCAGCACATAGGCCACCGCACCGCTGGTGATGGTCCAGACCATTTGGGGGATGGTGAGCGAGGGATCGCGCAGGCGGGCGGTTTCGCCCGAGCGGATAAAGGCCGTCATGACCACCAGGCCGCCCACTGACAGGGCGGCCCACCATTGCACGGCGGTCTGGTCCACGGAGGTGCTGGAATGCGCCACCAGCAGCATCACGCCGGCGCTGCCTGCCATCAGCGTGAGCGCCAGCAAGGCCATGCCCACCAGCGTGCGCCGCCGGGGGTCGGTGGAGAGGATCACATCCTTGAGGCGCTGCCAGCGGACGGGTGGGCGCAAGGTGGGGGGCTCCGGCCAGGAGGGAGGGCCGCGCGGTGCGCGGGCGGGGTGGCCAGTACCCGTGGGATGCGGTGTTACCGGCCAGTCGGCGATTTTACGGTGAGGTAATGCCGGGCGTATAGCCCCAGGGCTCCTCTGCACGAGTCGAGCGGTAAGTGGGCACTGCGGATCGGGATGGGCTGCAAGGCGCAAAACGCAGCAATAGCCGTAGCTATTGCGAGTATTTGCAACGCCGCAGACCGCCCGAGGCCGCAGATGCACACGGCGCGGTGATTCGTGCAGAGGAGCCCTAGGCCTTCGCCATGCCTTGACCGGGCCTTGTCCGGATGTGCAGCTTGCGTGGTGAGTCTGCTCTGCGGCGCGGGGTGCCGCGCTACAGCGTGAGCGCTGCCAGGGCGGCCAGCGGGGCTGTTTCGGCACGCAGCACGCGGGGGCCCAGCGTGACCGGAGCAAAGCCGTGTTGCACCGCCAGGTCTTCTTCCGCAGGGCTCAGGCCACCCTCGGGGCCGGAGAGGAACAGCACGGGGCGTTGCCCAGCCTCGCTGCCCGTGGCGTCGCTCAGCGGCACGGTACCGGGTCGCAGCGACAGCAGCAGGCGCTGGGGACGGTCCTGGTTCTCCGGAGAGGACGACCCCTGCCCTGGTGAACGCAGCCAGCCCGCCAGGTCGATGGCGGGGTGCACCACGGGCACACGGTTGCGGCCGCATTGTTCGCAGGCGGCCACGGCCACGGCCTGCCAGTGGGCGATCTTCTTGTCGGCGCGCTCACCCTTGAGCTTGAGCACGCTGCGCTCGGCCACCAGCGGTGTGATGCTGGCCACGCCCAGTTCGGTGGCTTTTTCGACCAGCCAGTCCATGCGCTCGTTGGCGGTGATGCCGGCCAGCAGGTGCACGGCGCGGGGCGCCTCGCGCTCGATGGCATGGTGTGCCCCCACGAGCACGCGCACATCGCTGCGGCCCATCTTGACGACGGTGGCATCGAACTCGCCGCCGGGGTCGCCCGCGCCCTGGCCGCCGTGGAACAGGGTGATGCCGTCACCGGGCTGCAGGCGCAGCACCTGCACATGGCGTGCGGCGCCCGGGGGGAGGTCCAGCTCGGCGCCGGTGGCCAGGGGAGCCGGGCAATGGAAACGGGGCATTTGCTATCTTTGTAATAGCTGCTAGCGCATGATTTGTCTGCGCTTGAGCCGGTTTTTGCTTGATTCTTTGGGGCGTGCCGTGGATGCAGAGGGCTGTGGCTACATGCGGCCGTACGCAAACCCCACCACGGGCTCGGTGCCTTCGATCTGGTCCAGCATCTTGAGCAGCGGCCCCAGCTGGCGGTAGCGGTTGGCGGTGGCGCGGATGTAGGCGATGAAGCGGGGCGCATCGGCCAGGTACTTGGGCTTGCCGTCGCGCAGCGTCAGGCGCGCAAAAATGCCCGCGACCTTGAGGTGCCGCTGCAGGCCCATCCACTCCACCGCGCGGTAGAACTCGCCAAAGTCATCGCCCCAGCCGCTGGCGCTGTTGGCGCCCAGCAATCCGGCCTTGCGCGCCTTCTCCCAGTAACGCACGGTAATGTCGATGACGAATTCTTCTTCCCAGCTGATGAACGCGTCGCGCAGCAGGCTGGCGATGTCGTAAGTGATGGGGCCGTAGACCGCGTCCTGGAAGTCCAGCACGCCCAGGGGTGCACCTGCTTCCACCGGCGCCATCAGATTGCGGGTCATGAAGTCGCGGTGCACATAGACCTGCGGGGCTGCCAGGTTGTGCGCCACGATGGCATCAAAGGCGCTGCCCAAGGTCGCCTGCTGTTTGTCGTCCAGGGCGATGGCGCGGTGCTTGGCCAGGTACCAGTCGGGGAACAGCGCCAGCTCGCGGCGCAGCAGCGGCTCGTCGTAGGCGGGCAGCACGCCGGGGGTGGAAGCTTTTTGCCACTGCAGCAGCACATCGGTGGCCTGCTGGTACCAGGCGTAGGCGTCCAGGGGTTTTTCGGGGTTCAGCCGCTCGATCACGGTCTGGTGGCCCAGGTCGGACAGCAGCATGAAACCTGTGGGCTCATCAAAAGCCAGGATCTGCGGCACGTTCAGCCCGGCGGCGGCCATCAGGCCCTGCACTTGCACAAAGGGCTTGCAGTTCTCCTTGTCGGGCGGTGCATCCATCACGATGCGGCTGGCGCCTGTGGCCGTGTCAATGCGCAGATAGCGGCGGAAGCTGGCATCGGCCGACGCGGGGCGCAGCGTGGCGGGCAGCAACTGGTGCGGTCCCACCAAGGGGGCCAGCCAGGCGTCAAAGGCCGCACGGCGGGCGGCATCAGGCCAGCTGACGGGGGTGGAGGCGGCGGGCGCAGCAGGTGCGGCCACGGTGGCGCCCAGGGGCTGGCCAGCGGGCGATGGGGGGATGGGGTGGCTCATGGATAATCCGATTTTACAAACCGGTCGTGGCTGGCGCCGTGCGCGCTGGCCAGGGCCGGTCCCTTTGTCCGCTACCGCTCCATCACCCCACGTGCCACGCTGCCAGCCACCCACCGTGCAGAACTTCACCTCCCTTCGCGCCCGGCCCGCCACGGCGAAGTCTGCACGGCTGCGGCCCCCCGTGCCTCGTGTACTGGCTGTGGGCGTTGCGCTGGCCTGGTGTGGCCTGCCGCTGGCGGCCCTGGCCCAGGACGCCGCCGCGCCCAGCGCCTGGGATGCGCCTCCGGCGCTGCGGTCCTCCCCGCTGCTGCAGGAAAAGATTCCCGACGCCGTACGCTCGCAATTGCCCGTGTTTGTGAAGGGCGATCACATCAGCGGCCAGACCGACCTGAATGCACTGATTGAAGGCAATGCAGAACTGCGCCGGGGCGACACGGTCATCCGTGCGGACCGGCTGGACTACAACGTGCCCGAAGACCTGGCCAAAGCCAACGGCAAGGTGCGCATCAACCGCGCCGGCAACGTCTACGAAGGCACGGCGCTGGAACTGCGGGTGGAGGCCTTCGAGGGCTTCTTCAGCGATGCACGCTACCGCTTCCTGGCCACGCAGGCGCACGGAGACGCGACGCGGGTGGACTTTGTGGACCGCTACCGCGCCGTAGTGCACAACGGCACCTACACCACTTGCGAGCGTGGCAACGAAGAGAGCTGGCAGCCCGACTGGGTGCTGCGCGCCGCCACCATCCGCATCGACAACGAGGAAGAGGTGGGCACGGCCGAAGATGCGGTGCTGGAGTTCAAGGGCATCTCGGTGCTGCCCATTCCGTACATCACCTTCCCATTGTCGGAAAAGCGCAAGTCCGGCCTGCTGCCACCCACCATCGGGCTCGACAGCCGCGATGGCGTGACCTACATGCAGCCGTACTACTGGAACATCGCCCCCAACCGCGATGCGACCTTGCGAGCCGCGCTCATGACCAAGCGGGGTGCCAATGTGGGTGGCGAGTTCCGGTATCTGGAGCCGACCTACAAGGGCCAGATCAGCGCCGATGTGATGCCCACCGACCGCCTGCGCGACCGGGTGCGCTGGAGCTTCAGCGGCAAGCACGAGGGCGCGTTCGATACGGCCATTGGCGGGCTGGGGCTGAACCTCAACCTCAACCGCGTGAGTGACGATAACTACTGGCGCGACTTCAGCCGCGCCACCGAGCAGCTGCGCCAGCGCTTGCTGCCCAACGATGCCATCCTGTCCTGGGGGCGCAACGACATGTCGGCCACGGTGCGCACCCTCAAATGGCAGACGCTGCAGGACGTCACCTCACCCATCGTGCCGCCGTATGACCGCATGCCGCAGGTGCAATGGCGCTACAACCCATCGCAGCTGGGCGGTGGATTCGATGCCAGCGTCGAGCTGGACACCACGCGCTTCGAAGCGGCCCGCGCGCTCACCGGTCAGCCCAACGCCGACCGCAGCTACGCCATGGCGCAGATCAGCCGCCCCTTCCTGTCGCCGGGCGGCTTCATCACCCCGCGCCTGCAGCTCCATGCCACGCAGTACCAGTTTGATTCGGCCCTCTCCAACGGCCAGCGCTCGGCCAGCCGCACACTGCCCACCTTCAGCCTGGACAGCGGCCTGGTGTTCGAGCGCGACACCGCCTACTTCGGCCGGGCCTTCCTGCAGACGCTGGAGCCCCGGGCGTTCTACACCTACACGCCCTACCGCGACCAGAGCATGCTGCCGGTGTACGACACTGCGGCCAATGACTTCAACTTTGCGACCATCTACACCGAGAACGCGTTTGGCGGCAACGACCGGCTGGCCGACAACAACCTGCTGACCCTGGGCGTGACCACACGCCTGCTGGACCCCGATACCGGTGCCCAGGCAGCGCGCTTCGGCATTGCGCAGCGGGTGCGGTTCTCGGACCAGAAGGTGACCTTGCCAGGCGGCACGCCGGTGAGCGAGCGCTTGTCGGACCTGCTGCTGGGCGCGGGCATCAACTGGACACCGCAGTGGGGCTTTGACTCCACCGTGCAGTACAACCCCAAGACTGGGCAGTCCATCCGCTCCACCATCGGCGCGCGCTACAGCCCCAGCAACTACCGCACTGTGAGCGCGGCCTACCGGCTGCAGCGTGGCACCAGCGAGCAGATCGACATCGGCTGGCAGTGGCCGCTGAACGACCTGTGGGGCGACAAGGGCAAGGACCTGGGCCCCGGCCGTGGCCAGGGCGGCGGGCGCTGGTACAGCGTGGGCCGCCTGAACTACAGCATGAAGGACCGCAAGCTGGTGGACACCGTGGTGGGCTTCGAGTACGACAGCTGCTGCTGGATCGGCCGCGTGGTGCTGGAGCGCCTGCAAAGCAGCGTGACCAGCTCCAACACGCGCCTGCTGTTCCAGATCGAATTCGTGGGCTTCTCCCGCCTGAGCCTGGGTTCCAGCCCGCTCGACTCCTTCAAGCAAAATGTGCCGCGTTACCAGAACCTGCGCGAGCAGGTCTCCACGCCCAGCCGCTTCAGCAACTACGACTAGACCATGAATCACCGTGTACTCGCACTGGCCTTGACGGCCGCGTTGGCATCCCTCGTGGCGCAAGGCGCTGCGGCCCAGGGCCTGCGTCCTTCGGGGGCCTCGTCTTCGGGCAAGACCGGGTTGTCCTCTTCGCCGTCGTCGCTGACCGCGCGCCCTGCGGCCGTGCCCTCCATCACCTTGCCTGCGCCCTCCGCCAGCACCGCTCCGCGCGCGGCCGATTTCATCGTGGCGGTGGTCAACTCCGAGCCCGTGACCAATTACGAAGTGCGCTCGCGCCTAGCCCGTGCCGAGGCGCAGATCGCCAAGCAGGGCGGCGCCATGCCGCCACGCGATGCGCTGGCGCGTGAAGTTCTCGAACGCATCATTCTGGAAAAGGTGCAGTTGCAGCAGGCGCGCGAATCGGGCATCAAGGTCGATGACTACGCCGTGTCGCAGGCCGAGCAGGGCGTGGCCCGCCAGAACGACATGACGGTGGACGAGCTGTATGCGCGCCTGGCCCGCGACGGCATGAGCAAGGACCGTTTTCGCGAAGAGCTGCGCAACCAGCTGCTGCAGCAGCGCCTGCGCGAACGCGAAGTCGAAGCACGCGTGAAGGTGAGCGACCTGGACGCGGATCAGTTCCTGCGCGAAGAGCAAAAGGGCACGGACGTCGCCGCCATGGAGATCAACCTCGGCCATGTGCTGGTGGTGGTGCCAGAAAACGCCACCCCCGCGCAGGTGGCCGAACGGCAGGCACGCGCACAGCGTGCGGCCGACAAGGTGCGCGCGGGCGAAGACTTTGCGGCGGTGGCCCGCGAGTTCTCCGATGCGCCTGAAGGCCAGCGGGCTGGCGGTTTGCTGGGCCTGCGGCCTGCCGACCGTTATCCGGAACTGTTCGTGAACTCCACCCTGGGCCTGCCGGTGGGCTCCATCGTGGGCCCGGTGCGCTCGCCGGCGGGCTTTCACGTGCTCAAGGTAGTGGAACGTGTGACGGCCGGCATGCCAACCACGGTGGTGCAAAACCACGCGCGCCATATCCTTCTGCGCACGGGCCCCCAGTTGTCCGAGGCCGCCGCCGCCGCTCGACTGGCCGACTACCGCCGTCGCGTGCTGGCCGGGCAGGCCGACTTTGCAGCTTTGGCACGCGAGCATTCGCAGGATGGCAGCTCCAAGGAGGGCGGAGATTTGGGCTGGGCCAACCCCGGCCGGTATGTGCCCGAGTTCGAGCAGGCGCTGGACACTCTCAAGCCTGGTGACATCAGCGAACCCGTGGTCTCGCGTTTTGGCGTGCACCTGATCCAGCTGCTGGAGCGCCGCGAAGCCAAGCTCACCCAGCGCGAGCAGCGCGACATGGCACGCAACGTGGTGCGCGAGAAGAAACTCGACGAGGCCTATGCCACCTGGGCGCAAGAGCTGCGCGGGCGCGCGTATGTCGAATACCGCGAGCCCCCCCAATGAGTGCAGGCCCTAGCTCCCAGCACTCTCAGACACCACAACAGATAAGGTCGCGTTGAAACACATTCCCCGCAAGCGCTTCGGACAACATTTCCTGTCCGACCAGGGCATCATCGACGGCATCGTGCAGGCCATTGCGCCGCTGCCCGGCCAGCCCATGGTCGAGATCGGGCCTGGCCTGGCCGCGCTGACGCAGCCCCTGGTGGAGCGACTGGGGCGCCTTACCGTCATCGAACTGGACCGCGACCTGGCCCTGCGCCTGCGCCTGCATGGGCAGCTCGATGTGATCGAGTCCGACGTGCTGAAGGTGGACTTCACGGCGCTCGCGCAGACTCTGCGCGACAAGGCCGGGCAGCCGGGATTGCGGCTGCGCGTGGTGGGCAACTTGCCCTACAACATCTCCACCCCCATCCTTTTCCACCTGCTGGACCATGTGCAGGTCATCGAAGACCAGCACTTCATGTTGCAAAAGGAAGTGATCGACCGCATGGTGGCCAGCCCCGCCACTGGCGACTACGGGCGCCTGTCGGTCATGCTGCAGTGGCGCTACGCCATGGAAAACGTGCTGTTCGTGCCGCCCGAGAGCTTCGACCCCCCGCCCCGCGTGGACAGCGCCGTCGTGCGCATGGTGCCGTATGCCGAGCCGGCACCGCTATCGATTCCGGTGCTGGAAGAATTGGTCCAGGTGGCTTTCAGCCAGCGCCGCAAGCTCCTGCGCCACACGCTGGGCCGCTGGCTCGAAGCTCGCCAGTTTGGTGGTGAATTCGACACCCAGCGCCGAGCTGAGGAAGTGCCCGTGGCCGAGTACGTGGCACTGGCGCAGAAATGCTCTTGAATTGATAGCTGACAGCGCTTGTTCGATGGGCGCTAGACAGCTTTTTACTCAGTGAAGGTGCGTTGGATGGCGCTGAGCTAGCAGGCGCACTGCAACCAATGCCGTGCCTGCAGCTGCAACGCTGGACCTCGTAACAGCCATGGCAACTGTCGCTGCCCAGACCAAAGACACCGCGCAAGGGCCGCCCCGCCGCGCGGGTGTCGTCCCCCTTCCCGGCGAAGCCGAGAGAAGGGGGAAGCGGCGTAGCCGCTCAGGGGGATGTACCGAATTCAGGCGGCGCTGAGCCAATACCCGGCGTTGAAAGGGCTGCTCATGCGCAGCGCCATGGGCGATACGTCCACAAGTTTGTCCGTGGGCATTTTTTCAGCGGGTTCGCCGTTGATCTCGATGCCTTCGACGGCCTGGGTGTCGCTAGCCTCGTTCGCCCGTTCTGCTTGGCTGGTGGATGCAGAACGGGCTACAGAAAAGAATAGAAACACCGGAAGGGTATCTTGCGATCGCCCCAGTAGTCGGCCGCGTCACGGAAGATATCGAGCAGCTGCTCGCGCGCTTCCTTATCGAACTTGCCCGTGGCTGGGATCTGCTCCAGCACCACAATGAAACCAGGCTGCGGGCCCGATTTGTGCAAAGGGTCTGTCATGCAGTCGTACAACGCATCGAAGTTCTTGCCGAAGTGCGATGGGAACGTGAATTGGGCGGCAATCAGGTCCAGCACATCCTGCTTGGACTGCGCGTGGGCCAGATTGGCGTACAAGAAATGGTGACCCATGGAGGTGGCTGCATCCTGCAGGTCCTGCACGCGGAAGGCGCGAATGGACTGCACGATGTTGGTGCGCACGCCACGCAGTGGCGTTTCCAGGTCTTTACGAAGTGGCGTCTGCATCTCCGCTACTCTTTCTTTATAAAGTCCACAAACTTCTGGCATCTCACAGGCTGCAGGATGCGGCCTGTGAATGGGGAATTCAATGGGGCGCGGCGTACGCTTTCAGGGATGGGCTGGCTGGCGCACACCGCATTGGGGGTTACTCGACGATCTCGCGAAAACTGGCGTAGTGGTCGCTGGTGTAGTAGCAGGCATCCGGCGTCCGGGGCTTGCCGCCACACACGATGCGCCGGGCTCCCCGGTCGCGCGATCCTGGTGTTCTGACGGTGTATTCACGGTAGTAGCCACGCTTTTGGGCGGGCAACAGCCGCTCGCGATTGCCAAAAACCGATCCGTCCTTGTCGTACGGAAAGGGCCCGCCCTCACGGATCAGCGCGTACGTTGTCCGCCCTTGGGGCGGCAACTCGGCCAGTGCGATGGGGGTGGTGGACCCGCTTTCGGACGGGGATTTCCGGGCATGTCCCGCGACCGGAGACAGCACGAAAGCAACACCCAAAACACACAATAACCCTGCCTTGCGCGCCCGGGCGGCTACAGCCTTCAGCATCAACGAACCTTTCAGAAACTACGGGTTAACCCGAAATTTCGAGCCGCTAGTGTCGCTCAACGGTCCCCAAAAAGCAAGCGTCTGCACAAAGATTGGGCAGACGCTGAAGGGCTTTGCAAGGGTTTTAAGTTAGCGCTTGCTACCGGATATTGGCTTATCTCGCCACGTTGGCATCGGCCACGGTGAGGGCTGTCATGTTCACGATACGGCGCACGGTGGCGCTGGGTGTCAGGATATGAACTGGCTTGGCCGCACCCAGCAGCACGGGGCCGATGGCAATGCCGCCACCCGCCGCCGTCTTGAGCAGGTTGTAGGCAATGTTGGCGGCGTCGATGTTGGGGAACACCAGCAGGTTGGCGTCGCCAGTCAGTTCGCTGCTGGGCATGAGTGCCGAACGGGCCTTGCCGTCCAGCGCCACGTCGCCATGCATTTCGCCGTCCACTTCCAGCCAGGGCGCCTGCTGGCGCAGCAGCTCCAGGGTCTGGCGCATCTTCACCGCGCTGGGGCTGTTGCTGGTGCCAAAGTTGGAGTGCGACAGCAGCGCGGCCTTGGGCTTGATGCCAAAGCGCATCATTTCTTCGGCGGCCAGAGCAGTGATCTCTGCCAGCTCCTGCGGCGTGGGGTCGTAGTTGACGTGCGTGTCCACCAGGAACACCTGGCGGCCGGGCAGCATCAGGCCGTTCATGCAAGCGTACACCGGAACGTCCTGTGCGGTGCTGTCGGCGCCGCCCGCGTGCTTGCCGATCACCTGGTCGATGTACATCAGGTGGTTGGCCGTGGTACCCCAGGTGCCGCAGATCAGGCCGTCCACTTCGCCTTTGTGCAGCATCATCGATCCGATAAGTGTGAGGCGGCGGCGCATCTCGATCTTCGCAACCTGTTGGGTGATGCCCTTGCGCTCGGTCATGCGGTGGTAGGTCTGCCAGAAGTCGCGGTAGCGGTGGTCGAAGTCGGTGTTGACCACGTCGTAGTCCACGCCTTCCTTCAGGCGCAGGCCAAACTTTTCGATGCGCTGGGCGATGATGGCGGGGCGCCCGATCAGCGTGGGGCGGGCGACCCGTTCGTCCACCACGATCTGTGCAGCGCGCAGCACACGCTCTTCTTCACCCTCGGCATAGGCCACGCGCTTCTTGGCAGCGTTGCGGGCCGCGTCGAAGATGGGCTTCATTGTCGTGCCCGAGGCATACACAAAGGTCTGCAGACGGTCGCGGTAAGCGTCCATGTCAGCGATGGGGCGCTGCGCCACGCCGCTGTCCATGGCGGCCTGGGCCACGGCCGGCGCGATCTTCATCATCAGCCGGGGGTCGAATGGCTTGGGGATCAGGTATTCGGGGCCGAAGGTCAGCTTCTCGCCCACGTAGGCGGCTGCCACCACCTCGCTCTGCTCGGCCTGGGCCAGCTCGGCAATCGCGTGCACGGCCGCAATTTCCATCTCATCGGTGATGGTGGTGGCGCCGCAGTCCAATGCGCCCCGGAAGATGTAGGGGAAGCACAAGACGTTGTTCACCTGGTTCGGATAGTCCGACCGGCCCGTGGCCATGATGATGTCGTTGCGCACGCTGTGCGCCAGCTCGGGCGTGATCTCGGGGTTGGGGTTCGCCAGGGCGAAGATCACCGGGCGCTCGGCCATGGTGGCCACCATCTCGGGCTTGAGCACGTTGCCGGCCGACAGGCCCAGGAACACGTCGGCGCCGACCATCACCTCGGCCAGCTTGCGCGCATCGGTCTTCTGCATGAACTGGCGCTTGTCGTCGTCCATCAGCTCTTCGCGGCCCTCATAGACCACACCGGCCAGGTCGGTGACGAACACGTTCTTGCGCTGCACGCCCACCTTGAGCAGCAGGTTCAGGCAGGCCAGGGCCGCCGCGCCCGCGCCGCTGGTGACCAGCTTGACGTCTTCAATCTTCTTGCCTGCCACCTTCAGCGCATTCACGATGGCAGCCGCCACCGTGATGGCTGTGCCGTGCTGGTCGTCGTGGAAGACCGGGATCTTCATGCGCTTGCGCAGCTCGCGTTCCACGTAGAAGCAATCGGGGGCCTTGATGTCTTCGAGGTTGACGGCGCCAAAGGTCGGCTCCAGCGCTGCGATCACCTCGACCAGCTTGGCCGGATCCTTTTCGTCGATCTCGATGTCGAACACATCGACACCTGCGAACTTCTTGAACAGGACGGCCTTGCCTTCCATCACCGGCTTGGAGGCCAGCGCGCCAATGTCGCCCAAGCCCAGCACGGCGGTGCCGTTGGAAATCACGGCGACCAGGTTGCCACGCGAGGTGTAGCGGAAGGCGTTGGCAGGGTCCTTGACGATCTCTTCGCAAGGGGCAGCCACGCCGGGCGAGTAGGCCAGCGCGAGATCGTGCTGGTTGATCATCTGTTTGGTCGCGGCAATGGCCAACTTACCCGGCTTGGGAAACTCGTGGTACTCGAGAGCGGCACGGCGCAACTGGGCACGCTTGTCGGAATCGTTGTTGTTGTTCTGGGCCGTGGTGTTCTCGGGCATTCAGTGTCTCCAACTCAGGGGGTGAGGGGCCAAAACCGTACTCCAGCGGGTCTGCAGCAGGCTGTCAGCTTTGTAAGGGTCTGCGATTGTAGGGGGATGTGCGTAAAAACCCTAGTAAGCGAATCTGCTTACCCAGGGGCTGTTTGCCCATTCATTGTGTCGTGTGGACGGGGTTTTGAGACCCCCATATCCATGCACAAAAGCTATGAGGTGTTTTGCTTTTTGAGGGGGAACACCGTGCTTGCCCGAAACGGGTCGCTTCATGGACCCTTCTGGCGTCAAAAGGGTGCATGCCGCGCCAGCCGTGATCATTGGGGTGCCTTGTCTTCAAACGCTATGTCGAGGCATGGAACGAAAAAAGGCCCCGCGTGGGGCCTTTGTCGTTGAAAATTGAACGCTGACGGATGCTTCAGCGGCTGCTCGGAAAGCTGAACACCGCCCCCTCCCGCACGCCCGCCGAGGGCCAGCGCTGCGTGATGGTCTTGCGCTTGGTATAGAAGCGCACGGCATCGGGGCCGTAGGCGTGCAGGTCGCCGAACAGGCTGCGCTTCCAGCCGCCGAACGAGTGGTAGGCCACGGGCACGGGCAGGGGCACGTTCACGCCCACCATGCCGACCTGAATGTGGTCGGTGAAGTAGCGGGCAGCCTCGCCGTCGCGGGTGAAGATGCAGGTGCCGTTGCCGTATTCGTGGTCATTGATGAGCTGCATGGCTTCCTGCAGCGTCTTCACGCGCACCACGCCCAGCACGGGGCCGAAGATCTCTTCCTGGTAGATCTTCATGCCGGGCTTGACGTTGTCGAACAGGCAGGCGCCCAGGAAGTAGCCTTCCTCATGGCCCGCCACCTTCACGCTGCGGCCGTCGACCACCAGCGTGGCGCCCTCGGCCACGCCGCTGTCCACATAGGCCTTCACCTTCTCGAAGTGGGGCTTGGACACCAGTGGGCCCATGTCGTTGCTGTTGTCGGTGCCGGGGCCGACCTTCATCTTGGCGATCTCGGTCTTCAGGCCCGCAATCACGGCGTCACCCACAGCGTCGCCCACGGCGACCAGCAGCGGGATGGCCATGCAGCGCTCGCCGCACGAGCCGTAGGCCGCTCCCATCAGGGCGCTCACGGCGTTGTCCACATCGGCGTCGGGCATGAGCACCGCGTGGTTCTTGGCGCCGCCCAGGGCCTGCACGCGCTTGCCGTGTTTGCAGCCTTCGGCGTAGATGTATTCGGCAATGGGGGTGGAGCCCACAAAGCTCACGGCCTTGACGCGGGGGTCGCGCAGCAGCGTGTCCACGGCCAGCTTGTCGCCGTTGACCACGTTCAGCACGCCGGGCGGCAGGCCCGCTTCCAACGCGAGCTGGGCGATGAACAGCGTGGAGGAGGGATCGCGCTCCGAAGGCTTGAGCACAAAGGTGTTGCCGCAGGCCACGGCCATGGGCCACATCCACAGCGGCACCATGGCCGGGAAGTTGAACGGCGTGATGCCGGCGGTGACGCCCAGCGCCTGGAACTCGCTCCACGAGTCAATCGATGGGCCGACGTTGCGGCTGTGCTCGCCCTTGAGCAGCTCGGGTGCGTAGCTGGCGTACTCCACGTTCTCGATACCGCGCTGCAGCTCGCCGTGCGCGTCGGCCAGCACCTTGCCGTGCTCGGCGGTGATCAGGGCAGCGATCTTGTCGGCGTTTTCTTCGAGCAGCACTTTCAGCTTGCTCATCACGCGGGCGCGCTTCAAAGGCGGCGTGTTGCGCCAGGCGGGGAAGGCGGCTTCGGCGGAGGCAATGGCCGCTTCGACCGTCGCTTTGCTCGCCAGCGCCACGCTGGTGGTCGATTGGCCAGTGGCGGGGTTGAACACCGGCTGCGTACGCTCGGTGTCGGCAACGAGCTTGCCGTCGATCAGGTGGCCGATGGTGGTGGTGACGTTCTTGTCGTGGTTCATGGTGATTTCAGGTCAAAAGTGCCGGTAGCGTTAGTGCAACATGCGCCACAAGCTATCAAATTAATAGTAACTAGGCCGTGACGGCCTGGGACTCCAAGACCGGCAGCACATGCGCCAGCGCGCGGTCGATGTATTCCTGCTTCTCACCCACCGGGGCAAAGTAGTGCAGCACCTCGCGCGCGGCGTCCAGCCCCTTGAGGCGTGCCAGCAGCCACGCCACCAGGTACTGCGACGCCAGGCACCCACCCGCCGTGGCCACGTTGCCACGGGCAGTGAACGCGCGCGGCACCACGTCCACGCCCGACTCCACCACCCAGGGTTTGCTGGTCAGGTCCGTGCAGGCGGGCGTGCCGCTGAGCAGGCCCAGGCGGCTGAGCAAAAAGGTGCCCGAGCACTGCGCGGCCAGCAATTGGCGGTCAGGGTTCAGCGCACGCAGTTGCTCCATCAGCGCCGGGGTGTTGGCCACCTCGCGCGTCTTCATGCCGC
Source organism: Acidovorax sp. M14 (assembly GCF_049331375.1). Classification (NCBI taxonomy): domain Bacteria; kingdom Pseudomonadati; phylum Pseudomonadota; class Betaproteobacteria; order Burkholderiales; family Comamonadaceae; genus Acidovorax; species Acidovorax sp. M14. The sequence continues at coordinate 4,927,947 of NZ_CP186263.1, read as the reverse complement.
TGCCCACCAGCACCGCATCGGCCTGGGCCAACTGGCTCAGGTCCTCGTGCGCGTCGATGGTCAGGCCGTTCATGGACGTGACGCGCGGCGTGGGGCTCGCAATGCGCACCTGCCAGTCCGTGTCGCCCAGCAGCGCGATGCGGCTGAGCATGCCAAACGCCACGAGCGAGTCGAGGTCGTTGAAGGCGTCGAAGGTGAGGATGGAAATGCGCATGGGCCGGTCGGGCTTGTGCCTTAAGCCGTTTCTTGCAGGGCGTCGCCCAGGGCGCTGATCAGGCGGTCGATTTCGGCCTGGGTGCTGATGAAGGGCGGCGCCAGCTGGATGGTGTCGCCACCGTAGCGCACGTAAAAGCCCTTCTTCCAGCAGTTCATCGCAATCTCGTACGGACGACGGGCAGGCTCGCCGGGCAGCGCTGCAATGGTGAAGCCGGCAGCCAGGCCAAAGTTGCGAATGTCGGCCACATGCTTGGCGCCCTTGAGGCTGTGCACCGCCTGCTCAAAGTACGGGGCCAGCGCCTTCACGCGGCCGATCATGTCTTCCTTTTGCAGGATATCGAGCGCCGCAATGCCCGCTGCGCAGGCCACCGGGTGGGCCGAGTAGGTGTAGCCGTGCGGGAATTCGAGCATGTACTCAGGGCCGCCTGCGGCCATGAAGGTGTCGTAGATCTCCTTGGTGGCCACCACGCCGCCCAGCGGCTGCGCGCCGTTGGTAACTTGCTTGGCAAAGTTCAGGATGTCGGGCGTCACGCCGAAGGCTTCGGCACCCGTCCAGGCGCCGCTGCGGCCAAAACCGCTGATCACTTCGTCAAAAATCAGCAAGATGTTGTTTTGTGTGCAGATCTCGCGCAGGCGTTGCAGGTAGCCCACGGGCGGGATCACCACACCGGCCGAGCCCGAGAAGGGCTCGACGATCACGGCGGCGATGTTCGATGCATCGTGCAGCGCAATCACTTCCAGCAAACGGTCGGCCAGCTCCTTGCCTGTGGGCGGCATGCCCTTGTGGAACGAGCCCGCGGGCGGCTGGGTGTGGGGCAGGTGGTCGGCCTCCACGCCTTGGCCAAACAGCTTGCGGTTGGCCACTATGCCGCCCACCGAGATGCCGCCGAAGTTCACGCCGTGGTAGCCCTTTTCGCGACCGATCAGGCGCGTCTTGGTGCCCTGGCCCTTGGCGCGCCAGTAGGCGCGGGCCATCTTGAGGGACGTGTCGGCCGACTCGGAGCCTGAGCCGGTGAAGAACACATAGTCGAGACCCGCAGGCGTCAGCTCTTTGACGCGGTTGGCCAGCTCGAACGACAGCGGGTGGCCAAACTGGAAGGCGGGCGCGTAATCGAGCTTCATCGCCTGCTTGCCAATGGCCTCGGCAATCTCGCGGCGGCCATGGCCCAGGCCCGCGCACCACAGGCCCGAGAGGCCGTCAAAAATCTTGCGGCCTTCGGAGTCGGTGTAGTACGCGCCGCTGCCCTCCACGATCATGCGCGGGTTGGCCTTGAACTGGCGGTTGCCGGTGTAGGGCATCCAGTGCGCGTCCAGCCATTCGGCGTCCATGCGGGGGCCTTCGGCACCGGCGGCGGGTTTTTCGATGTTGACGAAGCTCATGGGGTTCTCCAGTGCAAGGCGGCAAAAAAATGCAGGCAACCCCAGCGGGCTGGGGCTTGACGTAGGGCATTGTTGCGCCGCCTGTTAATCTCTCAAATAATCCAATATCAATGTTTACTTGACGATTTATGCAAGTAAAGAACCCCGCTCCACCCCCACCCATCTCCGCGCCTGCCGGACCTGGAAAACACCGCGCCGTGCTGGGCCAGCTCAGCGACATGGACCTGCGTCTGTTGCAGGTCTTCAAGAGCGTGGTGGAGTGCGGCGGCATGTCGGCCGCCGAGCTGGAGCTGAACATCGGCACCAGCACCGTCAGCCGCCACATCAAGGACCTGGAAGCCCGGCTGGGCCTCACGCTGTGCCGGCGGGGGCGGGCCGGGTTTGCGCTGACGGCCGAGGGGCAGCGGGTGTATGACGAAACCCTGCGCCTGCTGGCCTCGGTGCGCAGCTTTCGCGACAGCGTGGACGACATCCATTCGCGCATGGGCGGGCAGCTGGCCGTGGCGGTGTTCGACAAAACCGCCAGCAACCCGGCCGCCCGCATCGGTGAGGCGATTGCCGCCTTCACCGCCCAGGCGCCCGATGTGCAGCTGCAGCTGCATGTGGGTTCCATCAACGCCATCGAGCGTGGCGTGATCGACGGCAGCTACCAGGTGGGCATCATCCCCGCGCACCGCAGCTCGCAAAGCCTGGCTTACGCCGACCTGTTTGGCGAGACCATGCTGCTGTATTGCGGCGCGGGCCATCCGCTGTTTGGGGCGTCATCGCCCCCAGCCGACTGGCACGCGGTGCGGGGCTACCAGTTCGCGGGGCTGGGTTATCACTCTCCCAACATGGAGTTGAGCCACCAGGCCCGGCTGCAGCGCGCAGCCACGGGGTTTGATCAGGAGTCCATTGCCACGCTCATCTTGTCGGGCCGCTTTCTGGGGTTCTTGCCCGACCACTATGCCGAGGCCTTCGAGCGCCAGGGCCGCATGCAGGCGGTAAACCCTGCGCTGTTCCACTACCACTGCCAGTTTGTGAGCCTGATGCGCCGCTCGCCTGCGCCCGCCCGCGCGGCCCAGGCGTTTGCGCAATGCCTGGAAGACGCGCACCGCCCCGGTCGCTGACAGGGGCATTGCGGGGCTGTGGCTTGCCAGCGAATGCGGCGAGGCGGACAATTCGCCTTCTTTGCAACATTGTGTGACATCGGGAGCAGCGCCCATGGCCAGTATTTCCTCCATCGGCAGTTCAGGCCTTCAGGCCGCCCAGTTGCGACTGGACGCGTCGGCCAACAACGTGGCCAACATGAACACCCCCGGCTACCGCCGCGAGGTGGTTGCACAAGAAGAAGTGGCTGAAAGCGCCGGCGTGCGCGCCACCGTGCAACGCGAGCAGGACGCCAAGGGCGTGGCGCTGGAGCAGGAAGCGGTGGAGCAGATGTCGGCCACCTACGCGTTCAAGGCGAATCTGCAGACCATCAAGACGCAGGACGAAATGATGGGCTCGCTGCTGGATGTGAAGGCCTGAGCGCAGTCCGTTCAGCGTTCATTGGTATTCCCACCCCCATGCCCCGCTGGCCGGGGCATGTTCGTTTCTGGCGCAGGCACAGAGGACTGCCCGTTGTCACGCTTATCAATTGGTACGCGCCAGCCCCGCGAGGCGCTGGACCAACCAGCGCTGAAAGGCCAGGCCCGTGGCGGTGCGGCTGCGCAGTGGAATGGCGTACACAGCGGTGCTCCTTGTCGTGAGTTTGTTCAGACGCCCTGGATGGCTGGACTGCCACTGGGCGATACCGTAGCGCTTTGGCGTGCAGCGCGCCGGCCCGCCCGGTCCCACGCCTTTTCATGGAAGAAGAAGGCCACCGCCTGCACCGTGGGCTCCAGCAGGCTCAGAGTGAGCGAGGCCCACAGGTTGCCGGTGACGGCATAGGCCACCAGGGCGGCCACGCAGATGTGGATCAGGTAGTAGCTGCCCGTTTTCATCAGCATGGTTTGGTTCTGGCGGGCAACGTGGCGGATGAGGGACATGGCGGACTCCTACTTCTTCGGTTCAACAGAGACTGCGGCAGTGCAGCAGGGATGGTTGAATGGTAGTGATTCGCAATATCAAAAGCCAATTGATCATCACTAAAGTGCAGATAGCCGCTATCCCATGGCGCTGTGCGAAGAGCCGCAGCGCCTATCCCAAACAGACTGGTTTTGCGCGTGAACTAGTTCACGTTCCGCCGCTAAAAAAAGCCGATGCGACCAAAGCCCCCGTTGCTATGATGGCCGCTCTTTTCAACCCCCTCTTTTGCTTTGGGAGCACACATGGCCCTCATGGACTTCATCAAGAAACAGTTCATTGACATCATTCAGTGGACCGAAGAGGGGGACGGCACGCTGGCCTGGCGCTTCCCCATGCGCGACATGGAAATCCAGAACGGCGGCACGCTGGTGGTGCGCGAGTCGCAGATGGCCATCTTTGTGAACGAGGGCCAGGTGGCCGACGTGTTCGGCCCCGGCACCTACAAGCTCACCACGCAGACGCTGCCGGTGCTCACGTACCTCAAGAACTGGGACAAGCTCTTTGAGTCCCCCTTCAAGAGCGATGTGTACTTCTTCAGCACGCGCCAGCAGATCGACCAGAAGTGGGGCACGCCCCAGCCCATCACGATCCGCGACAAGGACTTTGGCGCCGTGCGCCTGCGCGCCTTCGGCAACTACGCCTTCCGCATTGCCGACCCCAAGCTGTTCCACACCGAGATCTCGGGTACGCGTGAGTCCTATCCCGTGGCCGACCTCGAAGGCCAGTTGCGCGGCCTGGTGCTGCAGAACATCAGCAACGCCATCGCGGGCAGCGGCCTGCCGTTCCTGGACCTGGCGGCCAACCAGGTCATGTTTGCCGATGCGCTGACCAAGGAGCTGGCGCCCATCTTCGCCAAGCTGGGCATCTTGATCGAGTCCCTCACGGTGCAGAACGTCTCGCTGCCCGAAGAGCTGCAGAAGATCCTCGACCAGAAGATCGGCATGGGCATGGTGGGCAACGACATGGCCAAATTCATGCAGTACCAGACGGCGCAGGCCATCCCCAAATTTGCCGAGGGCGCGGGCAACGGTGGCGGCGTGGCGGGAGACGCCATGGGTCTGGGCGCGGGTGTGGCGCTGGGCCAGGTGCTCGCGCAGAACCTGCAGCAGGGCCTGCAAGGCGGCGGCGCAGCAGCCCAGGCAGCGCCCGCAGCGGCGGCCGCTGCAGTGGGCGTCAAGCCCGAAGACGTGATGGCCACGCTGGAGAAGCTGGGCGAGCTCAAGTCCAAGGGCATCCTCACGCAGGAAGAGTTCGACGCCAAGAAGGCCGAACTGCTCAAGAAACTCGTCTGATCGATCGGATCGATTGCTATCATAAAAATAGCTGTTTGCGCTGGAGGGATAAGCGCTAGAGGCCAATAGGGCTTCAAATCCGTTTAGCGCGGCGCGGGCAGAACACTCCACACGATGGCCACCGACCCCACCCAGCGCTATTACCGCGCGCCCTGCCCCGGCTGTGGCGCGCCGGTGGAGTTCAAGAGCGCGCAGTCCACCCATGCCGTCTGCGGCTACTGCCAGAGCACCGTCGTGCGCAGTGGCGACGTGCTCACGCGCCTGGGCAAGATGGCCGAGCTGTTCGACGACCACAGCCCGCTGCAGCTCATGGCCAGCGGGCGCATTCAGCTCGACGGTAAGGACGTTCCCTTCACCCTCATTGGCCGCCTGCAATACAAGGGCGACGCGGGCGTGTGGACCGAATGGGCGGCCTTCCTGAATGACGGCACGCTGGCCACGCTGGGCGAAGACAACGGTGCCTATGTCTTCACCCGGCCCATCGACCCCGGCCGCGAGATGCCTGCGCCCGAGCGCTTTCGCATCGGCACCACCACGGCCATCAACGGCAAACCCTACAGCGTGGCCTACACCGGCCAGGCACAGCTGATCTCGGCCCAGGGCGAGCTGCCCAAACTACCGCCGCTGGGCCAGCCCTTTGGCATGGTCGAGCTGCGCAGCGCCGACGGCGAGGTGATCAGCATCGACTACGGCCACACCCCGCCCAATGTGGAGCGTGGCAAGGCCGTGCTGCTCGAAGACCTGCAGCTGCAGGGGCTGAAGGACGAATCGGCCAAGGACGAAAAAGGTCGCCAGTTCAACTGCCCGCACTGCGGTGCGCCCGTGCAGGTGCAGCTGTCCACCTCCAAGAGCATCACCTGCGGCTCGTGCGCCAGCATCATCAGCCTGGACAGCGGCGTGGGCGGCGAGCTGCGCTCGGCCGAGCAGGACGAACCCGTGCAGCCCCTCATCCCGCTGGGCAGCAAGGGGCAGCTACAGGGCGTGCACTGGCAGGTGGTGGGCTTTCAGCACCGCATGGGCGTGGAGCCCGGCCATGGCGAGGACAGCGAGCACTTTGGCTGGAGCGAATACCTGCTCTACAACCAGAAGCGCGGTTTTGCGTTCCTGGTCGATTCCGAAGAAGGCTGGAGCATGGTGCGCCCCACCACCGGCGCGCCGCAGATGGCAGCCACGGGTCGCTCCGCCACGTACATGGGCACCAAGTACGACCTCAAGTACACCTACGAGGCCGAGACCACCTATGTGCTGGGCGAGTTCTACTGGCAGGTCACACGCGGACAGAAAACCACCAACCGCGACTTTGCTAGCGCCAAGGGCCTGCTGTCGATGGAGCAGAGTCCGAACGAGATCACCTGGTCTGCAGGGGACAAGCTCTCCAGCGACACGGTGGCCAAGGCGTTCAAGCTGGATGACAAGAAGGATGTCCTGAAGCGCGACGACCCTGGCCCGTTCGTGGCCAAATCTGGCCTGGGTTGCGGCACCATCATCATCATCGCGGTGGTGATCCTGATCCTGCTCATCCTGCTGAGCCGCTGCTCCAGCTGCGATCCCCGGGTCGAAAACTGTTCCTCGTCCTCCAGCTACCGCAGCTCGGGGGGCTCGTACGGCGGATATTCGTCGGGCGGCAGCCACAAGTAGTGCAGCGTCTGCGCTTGCCCACCGTCTACCCGCCACTGTCACTGACCACACGTTTCAAGGAGATCACACCATGATGGGATTCGAATGGCTCAAACCCGCGGCATTTCTCGGGTCCATCCTCTACGCCATCATTGGCGTCATCATCTTCTGGCTGGCCTTTGTCATCGTCGACAAGATCACGCCCTATGACCTGTGGCGCGAGATCGTTGAAAAGCAGAACCAGGCCTTGGGTCTGGTGGTGGCTGCGATGTGCCTGGGCATCAGCATCATCGTGGCGGCTGCCATCCATTGACGCATCGACGCATTGATTGGTTTTCGAGCCCCTACTGCCTGAATGAACGAAGCGGCGCACCCGGCAGGGTGCGCTGACCGCCGCCTTGTCGTCTCCCACCCCGCCTTCCGTCGCGCCCGCGCCTGCGGTGCCGAACCCAACCTCCGGCCCCCGCCCCATCGACATCGCGCTGCTCATCAGCGTGTTCGTTGTGGCGGCCTGCGGCTTGCTGTACGAGCTGGCCGCCGGTGCGCTGGCCTCCTACGTGCTGGGCGACTCGGTGCTGCAGTTCAGCACCATCATTGGCACCTACCTGTTTGCCATGGGCCTGGGCTCGTGGTTGTCGCGCTATTTCGAGCGGCAGTTGCCCGCGCACTTCCTGCGCATCGAGCTGCTGGTGGCGCTGATCGGCGGCGCGCTGCCCGCCACGCTGTTCCTGGCCAATGCGTACGCGCCGGGCGCGTTCCGGTTTCTGCTGTACGGCATGGTGCTGGTGGTGGGCACGCTGGTGGGGTTGGAGATTCCGCTGGTCATGCGCATCCTCAAGCGCAACGTGGTGCTCAAGGACCTGGTCTCGCAGGTGCTCACGTTCGACTACCTGGGTGCGCTGGCGGTGTCGCTGGCGTTTCCGCTGCTGCTGGTGCCGCACTTGGGGCTCATCCGCACCGGGCTGCTGTTCGGGCTGATGAACGCCGCCGTGGCGTTGTGGGCTGTATGGCTGTTCCGGCATGAGCTGCGGCGCCTTCAAGCCCACTTGTTCGCCTGCCTGATGGTGGTGGGACTGTTGCTGGCCGGGCTGGCGGGGGCCGAGCAGATCACGAGTCTGGCCGAGGACAAGTTCTACCAGGACCGCATCATCTTCACCACGGCCACGCCCTACCAGCGCATCGTGGTCACGCAGGGCCGCTATGGCCACCGGCTGTACCTCAACGGCAACCTGCAGTTTTCCGAGTCCGACGAATACCGCTACCACGAGGCCCTGGTGCACCCTGCCATGGCCGCCCACGGGGCGCCCAAACGGGTGGCGGTGCTGGGCGGCGGCGACGGCATGGCCGTGCGCGAAATCCTCAAGTACCCCTCGGTCGAGTCCGTCACCCTGGTCGAGCTGGACCCGGCCATGACGCGCATCTTCAGCGAGAACCCCACGCTGGCAAAGCTCAACGGCAACGCGCTGCAAAACCCCAAGGTGACCATCGTCAACACCGATGCCTTTGGGTGGTTGCAGCAGGGGACGGACCTTTTTGACGTGATCGTGGTGGACTTTCCCGACCCCACCAACTTCTCCATCGGCAAGCTGTACACCAACAGCTTTTATGCCTTGCTGGACAAGCGGCTGGCGGCCAGTGGCTACGCGGTGGTGCAGACCACCTCGCCGCTGGTGGCGCGCCAGAGCTTCTGGACGGTGGTGCAGACCATCGAATCCGTGGGCCTCTCGACAGCGCCGTACCACGCCCACGTGCCCAGCTTTGGCGAATGGGGCTATGTCATCGCCAGCCGCAGGCCCTGGCGCCTGCCCGATGCCTTGCCGCCCGGGCTGCGGTTTTTGAGCCCCCCGTCGCTGCCGCTGCTGTTCGACTTTCCGCTCGATATGGCGCGGGTGCCGGCCGATGTGAACCGCCTGTCCAACCAGGCCCTGGTGCACAGCTACGAGCGCGAATGGGGCAAGGTGGTGGCGCATTGAGCCATCCGTGGTCCGTGCCCCACCAGCATTCGCCGAGCGATTTGCAGGGGTTCTGCCCGCTGCCACCCACTTCACAATCGGCTACAAAGCTGTCAAGACTTGATCGCCGTGGGCTCCCGATGCCGGATTTCTTTTTCCTCTCTAACGCACAGCCCTATCCGCTGCTCTGGGCCCAGCATGATCCTTGGCTGGTGGCGCTGTCTGTAGCGATGGCGGTGCTGGCGTCTGTGCTGGCGCTACAAATGGCGGGCCTGGCCCGGCGTGCAGACACTCGGTTCATGCGCCAGATGGCGCGAGGGTCCGGTGCGATGGCGTTGGGTGGGGGCATCTGGTCGATGCACTTCATCGGCATGCTCGCATTCACAGTGTGTGGGCGCGGGCGTTTTGATCCCTGGATGACAGCGCTGTCTATGCTTCCGAGCGTGGCTGCGTCGTGGGTTGCGCTGGGGCTGCTGATGCGCCGCGAGATCAGCCGTGCAGCCCTGGTCGTCGGCGGCGTGCTCGTCGGCGCTGGCATTGGCGCCATGCATTACATCGGTATGGAGGCGTCCCAGTGGGCTCCATTCATGCGCTTTGATCCTTGGGGCTTTGCGGCCTCCGTCTTGGTGGCCGTGCTGCTGGCCATTGTGGCCCTGTGGGTGCGATTTGGACTGGAGCGGGTGGTTCGCTGGCGGGCCCGCTGGCTGAACCTGGCAGCGGGCGTGGTCATGGGGCTGGCCATTGCGGGCATGCACTACACCGGGATGGCGGCGTTGCGCTTTATCGAGGTGCCAAACGAGTTGGAGCTGTTGGCTGCTGCAGAGGGCACTCCCATGGCCCTGGCGGTGGCTGCCGTGGCCCTGGTTATTGGTGTACTGGTCATCGCCATCAACGCTGGCCTGCGCTACCGGCAAATGTTCCTGCAGATGCGCCAGAGCGAGTCCCGCCTGCGCGCGATTGCCGACACGGCCGTGGATGGCATGGTGATGATTGATGCGCAGGGCCGGGTGCAGTCCTTCAATGCGGCGGCCGAACGCATCCTGGGATGGCGCCCTGAGGATGTGGTGGGCCAGAACGTGTCCATGCTCATGCCCGAGCCTGATCGCTCTCGCCATGACACCTACCTGCAGCGCTACCTGCAGGGCCAGGGCGGTGGCGTGGTCGGCGCCAACAGCCGCGAGGTGCTGGCCTTGCGCCCCGACGGCAATACCGTGCCCATTCGCATTGCCGTTGGACGCGTACCGCTGGATGGCGAACCGGTGTTTGTGGGGTTCATCAGCGACCTGACCCAGCGCCGCGCGATGGAGCAGGAGCTCAAGGCGAGCGAGCAGCGTTTGCGCTCGCTGATAGGGAACATTCCTGGTGTGACTTTTCGCTGCCGCTATGACGCCGACTGGACCATGCTGTTCATCAGTGATGCCGTGACAGCGCTGACGGGGTGGCTGCCGCAAGACTTCCTGCAAGGGCGTGTCAACTTCACACAGTTAACGCTGCCTGAAGAGGTGGACCGTCTTTGGAACGAGGTGTCGGCAGCCATTGAGGAGCACAGGCCTTATCACGTGGAGTTTGGCCTGCGTGACCGCGAGGGCCGCTTGCGTTGGGTGTCCGAAAGCGGGCGCCCCGTGGTGGGGGACGATGGCCAAGTGCAATGGATTGACGGGGTCATCATGGACATGACCGCCTTCAAGGAACGCAACGCAGAGTTCGAAAGCACCGTGCGCGCCATCAACCGCGCGTTGGCGGTAGTGGAGTTCGACATGCAGGGCCGTGTGCTCCATGCCAATGACAACTTCCTCAGTCTGATGGGCTATGGCCTCCAGGAGATCGTGGGCCAGCACCACCGCATGTTCTGCGAGCCCGCCTACGCGCAGACCGAGGCGTATGCGCAGTTCTGGCAGCAGCTCCGATCCGGTCAGCTGGATGGCGGTGAGTACCAGCGACTGGGCAAGGACGGCCGGCGCATCTGGATCCAGGCCACCTACAACCCCATTTTTGACGCGCAGGGCCAGCCCTTCAAGGTCGTCAAGTTTGCGACCGACCTCACCCAGCGCCGCACCATGGAGCAAGAGCTGCGCGCTGCCAAGGAGCGTGCCGAGCAGGCCGCTGCCGCGCGCAGCACCTTCCTGGCCAACATGAGCCACGAGATCCGCACGCCCATGAACGCCATCATCGGCTTCACCGAGGCCCTGCTCGACACCCCCATGGACGCGCAGCAGCGCCGCCACCTGGGCACGGTGCAGCATGCGGCGCGGTCCATGCTGCGCTTGCTCAACGACATCCTGGACACCGCCAAGCTGGAAAAAGGCGCGGTGGAGCTGGAGATTGCCGACTTCTCGCTGCAGGAGGTGTGCGACCAGATCCTCGCCTCGCTGCGCATCCATGCGGGCAAGAAGGGGCTCGCGCTGCAGTGCGTGACGGACGACCGGGTACCGCCCTACCTGCGGGGCGATGCGCTGCGCCTGCAACAGGTGCTGCTCAACCTGCTGGGCAACGCGCTCAAGTTCACCGAGCGCGGCCATGTGCTGCTGCGGCTGGACTACCACGACGGCACGCTGGTGATGGAGGTGGAGGACACCGGCATCGGCATCGCCGCGCAGCACCTGGAGCGCATCTTCGACCCCTTTGCACAGGCCGATGCGTCCACCACGCGGCAGTTCGGCGGCACGGGCCTGGGCACCACCATCTCGCGCCAGCTGGTCGAGCTGATGGGCGGCAGCATCAGTGTGCGCAGCACGTTGGGCGTGGGCACCACGTTCACCGTGTGTGTGCCGCTGCCCGTGGGCCAGGCCACGGCGGCCGTGGCCACCGTGAGACAGGCCGTGCAGCTGCCGCCGCTGCGCATGCTGGTGGTAGACGATGTGCCGGCCAACATCGAGCTGCTGCAGATCCATCTGGACCGGGGGCGCCACCAGGTCACCGTGGCGCGGGACGGCGAAAGCGCGGTCGCCGCCTACGAGGCCGGGCGCTTTGACGTGGTGCTGATGGACCTGCAGATGCCCGGCATGGACGGCCTGGAGGCCACGCGCCGCATCCGCGCGTTCGAGCAGGCGCAACGGCGCAAGCCGGTGCCGGTGATCGCCCTGTCCGCCAGCGTGCTGGAGCAGGACCGGCGCAACGCCCGCGCTGCCGGCATGGACGGCTTTGCCAGCAAGCCGCTGGAGCCCGCCCGCCTGTTCCGCGAGATCGCCCGCGTGCTGCACCTACAGCCCGATGCCTCCTCGTCGGGCTGGAGCAGCCTGCAGACCCTGTCGCGCGGCCCCGACACGCCCCCCGCCCCCCAGGCTGCCGTGCCCGCCGTGGACTGGGAACGCGGCACCCGCCTGTGGGGCCAGCGTGCTTTGCTGCGCGACGCCGTGGCCCGCCTGCTGGCCGACCACGCTGCCACCCCCGCCACCTTGCAGGCCATGGTGGCGCAGCCCGACATGGACGCGGCCCGCGCGCTGGCCCACCGCCTGCGTGGTGCGTCCAGCAACCTGGCACTGGGCCCGCTGCAAACGCTGGCGCAGCGCATCGAGGAGGCCGCCCACAGCCTGGACCGCACAGCGCTGCAGCCGCTCGTGGCCGCCCTGCCCGCCGCGTTGCAGGCCGTGCAGCAGGCCCTCGCCCACGAGGCTGAGGCCGCCGCAGCACCCGCCCCCGGCGTGGGCCAGCACGCACCGCTGACCGCCGACCAGCGCCAGCAGGCCCGGGCTGCCGCTCACGCGCTGCAGCAGGCCCTGGCGCAGTCCGAGCTGGCCCAGCCGCCGCTGGACGTGCTGGTGCAGCTATTGCCTGCGGCCGCCACAGAGCGCCTGCAGGAGGCCATCGACACCTTTGACTTTGACCAGGCCGTGGTGCAGTTGCAGCAGCTGCGCACACACTGGCTGGACGAACCCCTGGAGAACCCCGCATGACCCCGGCCCCTGACCAGCGGCCCCGCCTGTTGCTGGTGGACGATGAGCCCACCAACCTGCAGGTGCTGCGCCACATCCTGCAGGCCGACTACCGCCTGCTGTTTGCCACCGACGGCGAACGCGCGCTGCAGGTGGCGCGCGAGCAGCGGCCCGACCTGGTGCTGCTCGACATCATGATGCCGAACCTGGATGGCTATGCCGTGTGCCGCGCGCTCAAGGCCGATGCCGCCACGGCCTCCATCCCGGTGATCTTCATCACCGCCCTCACCGACAGCCAGGACGAAACCGCCGGGTTTGACGCGGGCGCGGTGGACTACATCACCAAGCCCGTCAGCCCGCCCGTGGTGCGCGCGCGGGTGCGCACCCACCTGTCGCTGGTGCGCATGGACGAGCTGCGTGAAACCCGCCTGCAGATCGTGCAGCGCCTGGGCCGCGCGGCCGAGTACAAGGACAACGAAACCGGCATGCATGTGATCCGCATGAGCCACTTTGCCCAGCTGCTGGCGCTGGCTGCCGGCCACAGCCCGGCCTGGGCCGAAGACCTGCTCAATGCCGCGCCCATGCACGATGTGGGAAAGATCGGCATCCCCGACGCCGTGCTGCGCAAGCCCGGCCCGCTGAACGCCGACGAGTGGGACACCATGCGCCGCCACCCAGAGATTGGCGCCGAGATCATTGGCGAGCACCCGTCCGGCGTGCTGCAGCTGGCCCGCGAGATTGCGCTGGCCCACCACGAAAAGTGGGACGGCAGCGGCTACCCGCGCGGCCTGGCGGGCGAGGCCATTCCGGTGTCGGCGCGCATTGTGGCCGTGGCCGATGTGTTCGATGCGCTTACCACCCGCCGCCCCTACAAAGAACCCTGGCCCGTGCAGGATGCGCTGGACCACATTGCAGCGCAGGCCGGCAAACACTTCGACCCCGCCCTGGTGGCGCTGTTTGCCCCGCTGGTGCCGCAGCTGCTTGAGATTCGCGCCCGCTGGGCCGATTGAGGCGTGACCGCATGACCCCCTGGACCCTGCAGCGCCGCCAGTTCGTGGCGGGCGCCGCCGCCCTGGCCACGGCTGCGCTGGGCGGGTGCGACCACGCCGTGCCGCCGCTGGAAGGCGGCTTCACCGGCATCGACATGGCGCGCGGCCACCAGCTGCGTGAGTGGCTGGCGCGCGGCACCTGGCCCGAGCCCGCCGTGGTGCGCCGCGCGCAGGTCATCATTGCCGGTGGTGGCGTGGCGGGGCTGGCCGCAGCGCGTGCGCTGCGCCTGGCAGGCGTGCAGGACTTTGCGCTGCTGGAGCTGGAAGACACCGCAGGCGGCAACAGCCGGGGCACCGCCGTCAATGGCCTGGCCTGCCCGCAGGGCGCGCACTACCTGCCCGTGCCTGGCGACGACGCGCGCGAGGTGCAAGACCTGCTGGAGGAGCTGGGCCTGCGCCAGCGCGTGGCCGGGCGCTGGCAGTACGACGAACGCCACCTGTGCCACAGCCCGCAGGAGCGCCTGTACTTCGAGGGCGAGTGGCAGGAGGGCCTGCTGCCCGTGCAGGGCGTGGGCGAGGCCACGTTGGCGCAGTACCGCCGCTTTGCGCAGGCGGTGGAGCGTGAGTCGAAGGCCGCGCGGTTTGCCATGCCCGCACTCAAGCTGTGGACCGCCAAGCGCCCGCTGGCGCCCAGCCAGCAGGCGCTGGACGCCATGACGTTTGCCGCCTGGCTGGCGCAGGAAGGGCTGGACGATGCCCACCTGCGCTGGTACCTGGACTACTGCTGCCGCGACGACTACGGCGCCGGGGCCGACCGCGTATCGGCCTGGGCGGGCATCCACTACTTTGCCAGCCGCCACGGTTTTCATGCGCCTGGCGAGGCTGTGGACGAAGCCCGCGAAAGCGTGCTCACCTGGCCCGAGGGCAATGGCTGGATCACCCGGCGCCTGGCCGAGCCGCTGGCCAACACCGCCAACGGCGGCGGCCAGCTGCGCACCGGCACCAGCGTGCTGCGCATCACCGAAGGCCGCCACGGCGTGGAGGTGGATGCGTTCAACCACGCCACCGACAGCGTGGAGCGCTGGCAGGCGCCACGCTGCATCGTGGCGCTGCCCGTCTTCGTGGCGGCGCGCGTGGTGCAGAACCCGCCCGCCTTCCTCACCGGGGCGGCCCAGCGCCTGTTGTGGGCGCCCTGGCTGGTGGCCAACATCCATATCCACAGCCCGCTCACCGACCGCCCGGGCGCCGCGCCGGCCTGGGACAACGTCCTGTACGCCGACCCCACGGCGGGGGGCCTGGGCTATGTCAACGCCGGCCACCAGCGCCTGGACACCCGCGCCACGCTAGCCGGCCCCACCGTGCTCACCTACTACCAGGCGCTGGGCGACCGGGCGGACGGCCGTCAGCAGCTGGCCACCCTGCCCTGGCAGCACTGGGCCGACGCCGCCCTGGCCGCCCTGGCCGTGCCCCACCCCGACCTGCGCCAGCGCGCCACGCGCGTAGACATCACCCGCTACGGGCACGCCATGTCCATCCCCACACCGGGCTTGCTGCAGTTTTTGAGTCAAATCGGCCTGGAGCGCAGGTCTTTCGTGCCCAAGGTGCTATCAAATGGTGAGCGTGCCACCTGGCTGCCCACACCCACCACCGCACGGCTGGCGTTTGCGCATGCCGACTGGTCGGGGTATTCGGTGTTTGAAGAGGCCTTTACGCGCGGGCATGGCGCGGGGCTGGTGGCTGCCGCCGGTTGAGGTCTGCGGCGATTCGTCCAGACCGTTCCTAGCCGCGCTGCCCGTCCCACCACATCCCCAGGCACAACGCAACGCCCACGGCGTACAGCAGCCAGGTGGCCGAGACGACATAGGGATAGAACATCAAGGCCACGCCCCACCAGCGGGTGCGCGGCTGCTGCGCACGCTTGCCGTGCCAGTAGGCCGCCATGCCGATCAGGCCAAACAGGATGGCCCCCACGATGTAGGCCGGGCTGGGCAGCTCCAGGCCGAGGGATTGCAGTGCAGAGAGGGTTTCCATGGCGGGGGCGCAGGCTGTGCGGGTGGGGTGAGGCCGGTGTGATTCCTGCCAGCGGAAAAAGGTCCCTGGCCAGGTCCCTGGTGTGTGCCCGATCCGGCGTTGCCTGGTGGGGGGCGTTGGAGAACGGCCTTTCATGACGGTGTCACAGGGCGGCGGCATCGTCCACGGTTTTGGCTCTTTTCACCTTGACCACCATGTCTCGACTGTCCCTGATTGCCGCCTGCGCAGCGCTGCTGTGCGCCACCCCCGCCATCGCCCAGCAGGCCTTCCCGGTCACCCTGGCCGGCCACGCCGTGCTGCCCGCCCTCACCGTGATTGCCGCGCCCAAAGACGCGCCGCAAGACCTGCAGGTGGCGGGCAAGTTCACCACGCCCCGCCGTGTGGACGCCGTGGGCAGCGTGATGGGCCAGTCGGGCGGCCGCGACACGGGTGTGTCGTTGCCGTTTCAGGGCCAGCCCCTCCAGGGCCACTCGGGCATCAAGCGCATGGCCGACGGATCGTTCTGGATCCTCACCGACAACGGCGCGGGCTCCAAGGCCAACTCGCCCGACTTCATGCTGCACCTGAGCCACTACACCGTGGACTTCAAGTCGGGCCAGTTCAACCGCCTCAAGACCATCTTCCTGCACGACCCCGACAAGAAGATCCCCTTCCGCATCACCCACGAAGGCACCGACAAGCGCTACCTGACCGGCGCCGACTTCGACCCCGAGAGCTTCCAGTTCGCCGGTGGCGCACTGTGGATCGGCGAAGAATTCGGCCCCTTCCTCATCAAGGCCGACCTGAACGGCAAGGTGCTGGCCGTGTTCGAGACGCAGGTGGACGGCAAGGTCGTGCGCTCGCCCGATGCGCCCGGCGTGCTCATGCCCGGCGCACCCGACGCCAAGCCCACGCCGTTCGAGGTCAAGCGCTCCAAGGGCTACGAAGGCATGGCCTCCAGCAAGGACGGCAGCAAGCTCTATGCGCTGCTCGAAGGCGCGCTGTGGAACGACGGCGCCAAGGCGTACGAAAACGTGGGCGGCAAGCAGTACCTGCGGGTGCTCGAATTTGATGTGAAGACCGAGCAATGGACCGGCCGCCACTGGAAGTACGTGCTGGAGGCCAACCACCACGCCATTGGCGACTTCAACATGATCGATGCCACCACGGGCCTCATCATCGAGCGCGACAACGGCGAAGGCACGGCCGACAAGGCCTGCCCTGAAAGCCAGAAGCGCACGGACTGCTTCCATGACCTCGCCAAATTCAAGCGTGTGTACAAGGTGGAGATGAGCGACGCCAACGTGGGCGGCGAGATCCGCAAGGTAGGCTACATCGACCTCATGAACATCCAGGACCCGCAGCGCCTGGCCAGGAAGCCGCTGAACAACGGCGTGTTGACCTTCCCGTTCTTCACCATTGAAAACGTGGACATCGTGGACGGCACGCACATCGTGGTGGGCAACGACAACAACCTGCCTTTCAGCAGCAGCCGCGACCCGAACAAGGCGGATGACAACGAGTTGGTGCTGCTGGACGTGGGCGAGCTCTTGCGGGCGAAGTAACTGCCGAGGTGTCGATTCGATCCCGGTTTGTCTCCCCGCTCAGGGAAGTTTGTAAGTCGGGAGCAGCCCTGCAATATCGGCATTCGTATTTGGGCCTGCTATAACTTCCCCTTTTGAGATTTGAGGGAGTGAGCGGATGTCCAACGAACAACTGCAGCCGTTGCAGGGCGCTACTGCTGCGCCTGAATTCGGCAATCCAACCGCTGTGGGCTGGGTACTGCAGCCACACCATGAGGTGAGCGATGGCAACACGTAAAAGTGGAAAGGCCGCTCAGCACAATCGTCTGAGTCTCCAGCAGGTAGGACCTATCAAGTCTGCTGATGTGGCATTTGGCGACCTCACGGTCATTGTGGGGCCGCAGGCAACAGGGAAGAGCATCTTCCTGCAAACGCTCAAGTTGGCACTTGATCGAGACCATATTCACGATACATTCCGCCGCCATAACGTAGTGTTCAACGGGGACAGTAGCGCTTTTCTAGGTGGGTATTACGGCAAAGGTATGGCTGCAGCGTGGAAGAGCGATTCTTCAAAGCTGAGATGGAACGACAAGCCAGTGACGCTGCCTGAGTTAGCTAAAGTCAGTACAAGCAAACAGCGCAAAGAAAAGCTGTTTTTCATACCGGCCCAACGGGTCATGAGTTTGACGCGCGGTATGACGCAGAATTTTGGACAATTTGACTACGGTGATCCTTACACCCTGCGGTATTTCAGCGATACGGTGCATGATCTTCTGCAGAACGAATTTGGTGCTAAAGGTGAATTGTTTCCGCAGTCCAATCGTCTCAATGACACTTTGCGAAAGCCCATTACCCAGCACTTGTACGGTACGGCGCGGCTGGCGGTGGATTCCAAGGAGTTCACTAAGCGATTGGTTCTGAATGTGCCAGGCCATACAGAGGGGTTGCCGTATACCGCTTGGTCGGCTGGGCAACGCGAATTCACGCCACTTTTACTTGGCTTGTATTGGTTGTGCCCTGGCGGCGCAATTACCCGACGTGATGCGATTGAGTGGGTCGTGGTTGAGGAGCCCGAAATGGGTTTGCATCCCCAAGGCATCGAGGCCGTGCTGCTACTGGTATTGGAGCTGATGAAGCGGGGCTACAAAGTTGTTTTGTCTACTCATTCCCCGGTCGTATTGGATCTGGTCTGGGCCTTGCAGGAGTTCAAACAGTTGGGAGGAACCGCGACAGATGTCCGCAAGTTGCTGAATTTGAGTGCGAGCGGATACGCTAACGAGCTTGGAAGAGCCGTGCTTAAGAAAGACCTGCGGGTGTATTTCTTTAATCGAGATAGCGAAGTAGAAGATATTTCGAGGTTGAGCCCTTTGTCTGAACAGGCTGCAGAGGCCGAATGGGGTGGGTTGGTTGGATTCGCAAGTCGTACAGGTAAAGCGATTGCGGACTTAGTGAATCGGGTGGAGAGTCAAACTCAGCGCAAACGTAGAGCGCAGTCCATCAAGGCTAAGGCGCTATGAGCACGAGGAAATCTGACACTAAGCGGAAAGCTCTTGCTACGCCACCAGCATCAGTGTTCGATAAGGCGGTGACTGCCGCTGGACTGACTGCAGCGCCGGGGAAAACTGCTGTGGACAACCGATATAGGGGACAAATCGACGGCAAGTTGGCGAACACCCGCTTCACTGGCAGTGTGGATATGGATCTTGCATTCAAGCAAGTCGAAGCCCGTTCCAACCGTTGGGATTTTGGTTTGGGTGTGCTTCCAGCGGGAAAGAAGGAGTTTGCGGTTTGGGTAGAGCCGCACTCTGCATCCAGCCTGGGTGAAGTCAAAACCGTTTTGGCAAAACTCGACTGGCTTCAAGCCAAACTCAACCAACCAGCTTTCGTCCAACTCAAGGCGCTAACCGATGCCTGCCGCGAGCAAGGTCATCAGCCTTTTCGCTGGATGGCAACTGCCCACGTAGGTATCCGTCCTGGTAGTAGGGAGGCAAATATGCTTGCAGCACGCGGTATGAGTCCACCCACAGCCCGAGTAGTTATCTGATGGAGATACGTCGGAAACCATTGGCGTTGCGTATTCGAGGTGGTGCGATTGAGCCTCCGACCTGCAAGGGGCTCAAGCGTTGGTGTTGCACAGACGATGCACTGTTCGTTGGGTTCAAGGCAAGGAGGCTGGCAAAATTCAAGCTCTTCCTCCAAGCGCGAAGTCGTCTCTAACCGATCTCCGCGCGACCTGTCACCAAAACTGCGCTTATGTTCACAGGCATCGTCCAAGCCACGGCAGGCATTGCCGCCATCCACGACCGCGCAGGGCTGCGCACCTTCACGCTCGATTTCCCCGAGGGCTTCTGCCAGGACCTGGCCATTGGCGCCAGCGTGGCCACCGATGGCGTGTGCCTCACGGTCACCGAGATCCTGTCGCCCACGCAGGCCAACTTCGACGTGATGCTGCAGAGCCTGAACATCACCACGCTGGGCAGCTACGGCCAGGGCGACCGCGTGAACGTGGAGCGCGCGGCCAAGGACGGTGCCGAGATCGGCGGCCATCCGCTGTCGGGCCATGTGGACTTCACCGGCACGCTCATCGAGCGCCGCGAGTTCGACAACAACCTGGTGTGGCGCGTGGCCGTGCCCGAGGCGTTTCGCCGCTACATCTTTGCCAAGGGCTACATCGCCATCCACGGCGCCAGCCTCACGGTGGCCGAGGTGAACCGGCAAGAGGGCTGGTTCGAGATCTGGATGATCCCCGAGACCCGCCGTGCCACCGTGTTTGAGCACAAGAAGGTGGGCGACCGCCTGAACATCGAGATCGAGCGCAGCACCCAGGTGGTGGTGGACACCGTGCGCGAGGCGGTGCAGGAGAGCCTGGGCCGCCTGCAGCCCGTGCTGGAGGCGCTGCTGAAAGAAAAGGGCTTGTCGCTCGACGACTTTGTGCAGGCGCCCGTGCTGCCGCACTGACCCAGCGAAGCTCTCCCATGTCCGTGGTGGTGCGCCCGCTGGCGCTGAGCGATCTGGCCGACCTGCTGGCCGTGCAACTGGCCTGTTATGGCGAGGGGTTTGTGGAGAGCGGCGAGGTGTTTGCCCGCCGCCTCGCCAGCCCCGCCAATTGCTCGCTGGTGCTGGAGCAAGGCGGCGCGGTGTGTGCCTACCTGGCGGCTTACCGCAGCGTGCGTGGCAAGGTCACACCGCTGCACGGCGACTTTGAAGCCGCCGCCGAGCCCGACACGCTGTACCTGCACGACATGGCCGTGCTGCCCGCCCATGCAGGGCAAGGCCTGGCCCCTGCGTTGCTGCAGCCCCTGTGGGCGCAGGCCCGCGCAGAAGGGCTGCGGCACAGCGCGCTGGTCTCGGTGCAGGGCTCGCAGGCCTACTGGCAGCGGCAGGGCTATGCACTGCACCCCTTGCAGGACGCCACCCAGCAGGTCCGCCTGGCCAGCTACGGCGAAGGCGCCGTGTACATGGCGCGAGCGCTGTAGACCTTGTAGGCGCGCTGTCACCGGCCCTCGTCATAATGCCCGCCATGCCCCACCGCTGGAAACCCAACGTCACCGTGGCCGCCCTCATCGAGCGCGATGGCCGCTTTCTGCTGGTCGAGGAAGAAACCACCGACGGCCTCAAGCTCAACAACCCCGCCGGCCACCTGGACCCGGGCGAGTCGCCCATTCAGGCCTGCGCGCGCGAGGTGCTGGAAGAAACCGCCCACGACTTCGAGCCCACGGCGCTGATCGGCGTGTACCTCAACCGCTTCACCAAGACGCGCACGGGCGACGACACCACCTACCTGCGTTTTGCCTTTGCAGGCACGCTGGGCACCCACCACGACTGGCGCACGCTCGACACCGGCATCGTGCGCACGCTGTGGCTCACGCCCGACGAGATCCGCGCCTGCCCCGAGCGCCACCGCAGCCCGCTGCTGCTGCGCTGCCTGGAGGACTACCTGGCGGGCCAGCGTTTTCCGCTGACGCTGGTGCACACCGATATTTCGGTCACCGAGCCCGCTGCGCAATAGCTCTGCGCGGGCTGGGTGACGCGAGGTCTTGTGACCTCAGTCCGCGGTCAGCTTGCGTTCCTTGATGATGGTGGCCCACTGCGTAGATTCCTTCTTCATGAAGGCTGTCAGCTCGGCGCGTGTGGTGGGCTGCGGCGTGAGGCCGTGCTTGTTCAGTGCCTCCTTCACGCTTGGGTCGTTCAGCACCTTCACGATCTCCTGGTGCCAGCGGTCCAGCAGCGGCGCAGGCGTCTTGCCGGGGGCCACAAAAGCGTACCAGTTGAGCGCTTCAAACCCCGGGTAGCCCGCCTCGGCCACGGTGGGGATGTTGGGCATGTAGGACGGCCGCGTGAGCCCGGTGGTGGCCAGGGGGATGAGCTTGCCGGCCTCGATGTGCGGCAGCGCGGTGGGCGGTGCGGCGAAGTACGATGTCACGCGCTCGCCCAGCAGGTCCTGCAGCGCGGGAGCGCCGCCTTTATAGGGCACGTGGGTCATGTCGATGCCCGCGCGCTGGTTGAACAGTTCACCCGCCAAGTGCGATGCCGAGCCCGCGCCGGTGGAGGCAAAGTCCACGCTGCCGGGCTTCTTTTTGGACAGCTGCACAAACTCGGCCAGCGTCTTCACGCCCGCGCCCTTGTGCACCACCAGCACGTTCGGAAAGTTCACGCCGCCCGACACGGCGGCCAGGTCCTTGAACGGGTCGTAGGTCAGCTTCATCAGGTGCGGCGCAATGGTCAGCGGGCCCACTGACCCGAGCAGCAGCACCGAGCCATCGGCGGCTGCATTGGCCACAAACTGGTGCGCGATGTTGCCGCCCGCGCCGCCCTTGTTGTCCACCACCACCGACTGGCCGATGTTCTCACCCAGCTTCTTGGCAATGAGGCGCGCCGCCGCATCGGCCGCGCCGCCTGCGGCAAAGCCCACGACGAGCGTGACGGGCTTCTTGGGTGGGAAATCCTGCGCGTGGGCTGCGCCAGACAGCATCGCGGCAGCGGTGGCGAGTGCCAGCGCGCTCATCAAGAGGGTGCGTTTTTTCATGGAGGTCTCCTTCATTGTGGATGGTGGGTGCGGGGATCAGTCGGCGCTGAGGCCGATGGGGTTGGGCTGGCGCTTTTCCACGGCATGGCGCAGCAGCGATGCGGTGCGGAAGATGCCGTGCGCAAACTTGCCGTAGGGCATGGTGGCAAACAGTGCCATCACCGCGCCCAGGTGCAGGCACAGCAGCAGCGGCAAGGCGGCGGTGCCGCGTGCGGCCCACAAGGCCAGGCCGCTGGTGGCGGTGAGGAACAGCAGGGCGATGAAGGCGCGGTCCATGGGCTTTTGCGCGGCGTCGCCGTGTTGCGGGTGGCGGCGTTGGTTCAGCCGCCACAGGCCTGCGGTGCCAATCGCCAGACTGATGCCGCCCACGCCGCCCAGCAGCTTTGGCAGGCTGGGCAGGTCGTACGGTGCGGGCGCGCCCAGCAGGTAGTGGTACAGCGTCGCCACGCTGGTGGCCGCAAAACACAGCATGAAGCCGTAGAACGTGAGGTGGTGCATGCGCCTGCGTGACAGGGTGTAGGCATCGTCCTCGTTGTGGCAACCGTCGCCGTGGCCGCCGTCCAGGTACTTCAGGCGCAGCACCGCATCGGTGGCCTCCGCCGTGGCGGGGGCAGTCAGCGGTGCGCCGCTGGTGGCGGGCGTCACGTCGCGCCAGAAGCGGCGCACGCCCAGGGCCAGCGCGAGCACGGCGAACAGGAACACCGGCGCGAACAGGCCCACCAGCAGGTTGTGCGGGAAGATGCCGTAGAAGCCGCCCACGGGCGCGTGCCACAGCGCCGCCAGCCCTTGCCCGTGCAGCACCACGGCCAGCAGCAGGAACAGCGTGAGCCCGCCCACCAGCGCCAGCGCGAGGGTCAAGCCGTTGCGCTGGTACAGCTGGCCCAGCGCGGGCGGCCAGGCGTAGTCGGCATAGGTCTGGCCGCGCACCTGGGCCATGGCCTGCGGAATGTTCACCGCAAATTCGTGCGGCGGTGCGTACTGGCAGGCGTGCAGGCAGGCGCCGCAGTTGTGGCACAGGTTGGCGATGAAGTGGATGTCGGCCTTGCCGAACTCCAGCCGCCGCGTCATGGCCGGGAACACGGCGCAAAAGCCTTCGCAGTAGCGGCAGGCGTTGCAGATCTGCAGCTGGCGCGCCACCTCGGTCTCGGGGGCGGACAGCACGATGTCGCCATTCGCCAGCGCGCGGGCGTCGCGCGTCAGGGCTTCAAGCGCTTGCATGGTTTACTCCTGTTGTGCCGCCGGGCCGCCCCAAGGCACAACGCGCCCCCTCGCGGGGCAGCGCAGTACACGGAGTGACAAGCGTGGGTGCTACATTTTTCATAGCTTTTGGCGCTTGATGGATAAGCGCTGGAGCCTGTTTTGATGCCAAAGCCGCCTGCGTGCCCGCAATGCGGCCAAACGCAGTGCCAATGCTCATGCCCACGCCGGCCGTGTAGCCCTTGCCCAGCACGTTGCCGGCCATCATTTCGCCGGCCACAAACAGGTTGGGGCTGGGCTGGTTGTTGAAGCGCACCGCAGCCGTGTCGTCGGTGTGCAGGCCCAGGTAGGTGAAGGTGACGCCGGGCTTGAGCGCGTAGCCATAGAACGGCCCGGTGTCGATGGGCCGCGCCCAGTGCGTCTTGGCGGGTGCCACGCCTTCTGTGTGGCAGTCGTCCAGCGTGGTGTGGTCGAACGTGCCCACGCGGCAGGCGGCGTTGTAGTCAGCCAGCGTGCGCATGAAGGTGTCCTCGGGCAGGCCGAGCTTTTGCGCCAGCTCGGGCAGGGTGTCGGCCTTCACGCCCGGGAACACGGGCGGCATGAAGCGGCCGATGGCCTTGCTGTCGATGATGGAGTAGCCGATCTGCCCCGGCTGCTGCGCCACCAGGCGGCCCCAGATGGCGTAGCGCTTGGGCCAGAAGTCCTCGCCCTCGTCATAGAAGCGCTCGCCGTTGCGGTTGACCACCACGCCCAGCGACACGCAGTCGATGCGCGTGCAGATGCCGCCGTCGTACAGCGGCGCGCGCGCGTCGATGGCCACCATGTGCGCCTGCGTGGGGTCGCCGATGCGGTCGGCGCCGTGGTCTTCAAGCAAGTGCTTGAGCAACACGCCCTTGTTGTAGGCCGTGCCGCGGATCAGGAAGTTGTCGGCCGGCCACTCGCCTCGCTCGTTCTGGCCCCAGGCTTCGCGCAGCCATTCGCGGTTCGATTCGAAGCCGCCAGCGGCCAGCACGCAGCTTCTGGCGGCAATACGCTCGCCATTCGCCAGGTGGGCAGCGATGAAGCGGCGGCCGTCCATCTCGATGCGCTCCACGGGTACTTCGTAGCGGATCTGCACGCCCAGCTGCTCCGCGCTGCGGTAGTAGGCATTAACTAGCGCCTTGCCGCCACCCATGAAGAACGCGTTGGTGCGCGCCACATGCAGCGTGCCCGCCAGCGCAGGCTGAAAGTGCACGCCGTGGCGGCGCATCCAGGGCCGGCAGGTGCTCGACTCGCGGATCACCAGGCGTGCCAGGTGTTCGTTGGTGAGGCCGCCCGTCACCTTGAGCAAGTCCTGCCAGAATTCTTCCTCGGGGTAGGCATCGACCAGCACGTCCTGCGGCGCGTCGTGCATGCAGCGCAGGTTGCGGGTGTGGGCCGAATTGCCGCCGCGCCAAGCGCGTGGGGCCGATTCGAGCAGCAGCACGCTGGCGCCCGCCTCGCGCGCCATCAGGGCGGCGCACAGGGCGGCATTGCCGCCGCCGATCACCAGCACATCGACCACAGCATCGCTGCTCATGGCTGGTGGCTCCCGGTCATGCGCGGTGCGCGGGGGAATGAAGAAGGGGGTGTGGGGCCCATAGGGTGTCTCCTGGCGCGGTCGCCGTGTCGTTCATCGGGGTGATGGCGACTGTAGGGAGACACGGGCCCGCCGTGCAGCGGGTTCAGGTCATGGGGGTATCACGGATCGTGATGGCTGCGGGGTGGGCTCTCAGGCGCTGGTGTCTTGTCCGCCGATCCATGTCGTGCCAAACCACTGGCCGGTCGTCACCAATTCGCGCACGCAATCCGTCAGCACCACGCGTGCGGCCAGCGCGGCGGGCGAGAGTTCTTCGTCGGGCAGGCTACACAGCAGGTTGACGCGGCGCGCGGGCGCGTCGGTGAGGCGCGCGCACTGAAAGCGCTCGGCCGCATCGGGGTAGCGGCCCATGGCAGCCCAGGGCTGCACGGTGGAGCCCAGGCCTGCGTCCACAGCGGCCATCACCATGGCGAGCGAGTCCACCTCCAGCACCACGCGCGGCGCCACGCGGTCGCGGGCAAAGGCCGTGTCCAGGGTGCTGCGCAGGCCGTGTGGGCCGGTGGGCAGGATCAGCGGTTCTTGCACCAGCTCGGCGACGGTGATGGTATCCGGCAGCTGCCGGCCACGGGGGTTGCCGGGGCCCTCCCCTCGGTCACGGGCGCAGATGAGGAACAGGTCCTCCTCCAGCAGCGGCGCCATGTCCCAGCGGCGCGCGCCCGTGGCCTGTTGCGCCTGGTGCAGTCGGGTGTCGAACAGCACGGCCAGGTCCAGCTCGCGCGCATGCAGCATGGCCGTGAGGTGTCCCGACATGCTCTCCACCATGTGCAGCCGCACGTCGGGGTAGCGTGTGCGCATGGCCTGCATCAGCGGCAGGCCCAGCACACCCGAGGTGGTGGGCGCCAGCCCCACGGTGACGGTGCCCGACAGCCGCGCCTGCTGCGCCGCGCGCACGGCCTGGTCGGCATGGCGCAGGGTGAGCTGCGCCTCGCGAAAGAACGCCAGCCCTGCCTCTGTGGGCGTGACGCCGCGCGGCGTGCGCTGCAGCAGGCGCGTGGCCAACTCGCTCTCCAGCCGGGTGATTTGCTGGCTCAGCGCGGACTGCACCACGTCCAGGTCCAGCGCAGCGCGGCTCATGGAGCCTTGCTCCACCACACGCACGAAATAGCGCAGTTGTCTCAGTTCCATGGCGCCCTTTTTGTCATGCGGCACTGTACTCCGGCGTGTCCGTTGCCCCCGGGAGCACAAATACACCGGTGCCGCCACTCGCACCTGACTCGTTGGCGACTGCGTGCGGCGCGCGCAACGCAGCACTTTCAGCAGGCTGACGCCGTTGCTCCGGGTAAACACGCAGTCCGCGCATCCGGGGCGCGTCAATTCCCTGTGGAAGCTGGGGACTTGAAATTATTTGCACCGCCGGTGGACTGCATTTCAAGAGCGCCACCAGCGCTTTCCCGAAGAATCCGCCGGCGAGCTGGCACAGGCGAATGCTGCGCCCGCATCTTTTCACTTCAACCCTTTCCGAACGGAGACAGGCCATGATCTGGCAACAAATCTACAACCCGGCGGGCAATATGGTTGTGTCCACCGCACTGGCTGCGATCCCGGTGATCATTATGCTGGCCGCCCTGGGGTTCTTTCACATCAAGGCCCACATTGCTGCGGGCATGGGGCTCGTCGCAGCACTGGTGGTGGCCATATTTGCCTATGGCATGCCTGCCGACATGGCTGGTCGCGCCGCTTTGTATGGCGGCTTCACGGGGCTGCTGCCGATCGGCTGGATCGTGCTGAACATCATTTTTCTGCACCAGCTCACGGAGCAGAACGGCAGCTTCAAGGTGCTGCAGGACTCGCTGTCCAACATCACGGAAGACCGCCGCATCCAGCTGTTGCTGATTGCGTTTTGCTTTGGCGCGTTCTTTGAAGGTGCCGCCGGTTTCGGCACGCCCGTGGCGGTCACTGCCGCGATCCTGATCGGGCTGGGCTTCTCGCCGCTGGCCGCCTCGGGTCTGTCGTTGATTGCCAATACGGCCCCCGTGGCGTTCGGTGCCCTGGGCACGCCAGTGATCACGCTGGCCAAGGTGCATGACTACGATCTGATGGAAGTGACGGCCATGATCGGCCGCCAGTTGCCCTTCTTCTCGGTGCTGGTGCCGTTCTGGCTGATCTGGGCATTTGCCGGGCGCAAGGCCATGTGGGAGATCTGGCCTGCCATTCTGGTGGCCGGTGTGTCGTTTGCCATTCCGCAGTTCCTGGTTTCCAACTACATCGGCCCCGAGCTGGTGGACATCATTGCGGCCATCATCTCCATGGCGAGTCTGATCGCGTTCCTGCGCGTGTGGCAGCCCAAGAAGATCTGGAGCTCGCCTTCGATGCGGGGCCACGACCCAAGCGCTGCCGAAGCCAAGCCTGCACAGCCGGTCGTTCGCTACTCACGCGCCCAGCTGATCAACGCCTGGATGCCTTGGCTGATTCTGTCGGTGTGTGTGTTTGTCTGGGGGCTGCCATCGGTGAAGGCAGCGCTCAACGGCATCTTCGCCCCGGCTTTCCCGATGGACGGGCTGCACAACCTCATTGAGAAGATGCCTCCGGTGGTGCCCAAGCCCACCAAGGAAGGCGCGGTCTACACGTTGAACCTGCTGTCGGCCACCGGCACGGGCATCTTGCTGTCCGCACTGATCAGTGCCCTGCTGATGCGCTACAGCCCGGTCGCCATCGTCGGCACGTTCTTCCGCACCATCTGGCTGGTGCGCTATTCGCTGCTGACCATCGTGCTCATGCTGGCGCTGGGCACGCTCACCCGCTACTCGGGCACGGACACCACCCTGGGTCTGGCATTCGCGAACACCGGCGTGTTGTACCCCTTCTTTGGCACCCTCATGGGCTGGCTGGGGGTGGCGCTGACGGGGTCGGACACGGCCTCCAACGTGCTGTTCGGTGGCATGCAAAAGGTGGCGGCCGAGCAGCTGGGCCTTTCGCCCAACCTCATG
The DNA here is from genome assembly GCF_049331375.1 of Acidovorax sp. M14. Classification (NCBI taxonomy): domain Bacteria; kingdom Pseudomonadati; phylum Pseudomonadota; class Betaproteobacteria; order Burkholderiales; family Comamonadaceae; genus Acidovorax; species Acidovorax sp. M14. The sequence continues at coordinate 4,900,279 of NZ_CP186263.1, read as the reverse complement.
GGCGCCGCCAACAGCTCGGGCGGCGTGATGGGCAAGATGATCGATGCGCAGTCGATCGTCGTGGCCTCCACCGCCACCCGCTGGTTCAATCATGAAGGGGACATCCTGCGCTTCGTCTTCTTCCACTCGATTGCGCTGGCCTGCCTGGTCGGGCTGCTGGTGAGCCTGCAGGCCTACGTGTGGCCCTTCACCTCGATGGTGGTGCGGTAGCGGGTAGGTTGCCCCACCCGCCACCCTTCGGCGGGTGTTTTTCGTGCCGCAGGCTGGCTTTGGGGCGCAAGCCTCTGCCAACCCTGTGCCCAGCACCCGCTGCGTTGTGGTGCCGCACTCAGAACGTATGCACCACACCGGCGGAGATGCCGGTGGCCGTGGCCTTGTTGGCCGCACCCTGGAAGCCGTTGCGCCAGCGGGTGTTGTCCAACTCGGCATAGACCTTGGTGCGGCGCGAGAGCTTGTATTCGGCAAACGCCACCAGGCGGCCGTAGCCGTCGTCGGCCGCACCGGTGCGCGAGCGGTCCACCTTGTAGTAGGCCGCCGTCAGGTCCACCCACGGTGTGGCCGCCCAGGTGCCGCCAGCGGACAACACGCGCTGCACAGTGAAGCGGCCTGCCGCCGTTTCGGCCTTGTTGCGGCCGGCATTGGCGGCCAGGCGCACGCTGCCCCACCGGTACGCGGCGCCCAGCGTGGTGGCGTCCAGTGCGCGTTTGTTGGTGTCGTTGAAGCTCTGGTAGGCGCCGGATACCACGAAGCCATCCGCAGCCCAGGCCAGGCCCACGCCGCGTGACGACAGGGCCGAGGCCTGCGATGCAACTTCGCCCAGGCCCCACATGGCACGCGCCGTGAAGCCGCCGAAGCGGCCCGTGTACTTCAGTGAATTGTCCAGCCGGTACGAGCCCGAATTGGCGCCTGTGCTGCCGTACTCGATACCCAGGCCATGCTGGCTCAGCGCCGTCACGCCGATGTTGGGGTTGAAGCTGGCAAAGCGCATGGCCAGCGGGTCCACGGGCGAGATGGCGTCGGCCAGCGTGGTGGTCTGGCGGCCCAGGGCCAGGGTGCCCCAGCCGCCTTGCAGGCCGACCCAGGAGGCGCGGTCGAAGTATTTGGTGGCATTGGCCGGTGCGCCGGTATCGGCGTTGAGCCCACTCTCCAGGTTGAACAGCGCCTTGGCGCCGCCGCCCAGATCCTCGCTGCCCCGCAGGCCCCAGCGGCTGGTGGTGTGGATGCCGCTGCCCAGGCTGTGGCTGGAGCCGGCCGTGGGCGCATTGGAAGCGGTGAGGCCGCTGCCGTTGCGCAGGCCCAGGTCCACCACGCCGTACAGCGTCACGTCGGTGCCTTGTGCCATTGCGCAGTGGCCGATCAGTGCAGCGCAGGCCGCTGCCATCTTGGTTCTCATCTGTGTCTCCTCTTGTTGAAATGTGGGCACGCGTGCCGCGCAGGGGCGGTGGCGCCCGTCTGCCTCCCAGAGCCGTCTTCGCCGGGGCTCAATCGGGGGTGAGCTGGGCCTTGACCACCACGCCCTTCCACTTGGCAAGTTCCTGCTTCACCGTCAGGGCCAGCTGCTCGGGCGTGCTGGTGTCCACCACCGCGCCTTGTTCCTCAATGCGGCGCACCACGTCCTTGTCGGCCAGTGCGGTGTTCAAGGTCTTGTTGAGCAGGTCGATCACCGGGCGGGGTGTCTTGCCGGGTGCGAACAGGGCATACCACTGGGTGATCTCCACCCCCTTGATGCCGGCCTCCTCCAGCGTGGGCACGTCGGGCAGCAGGGATGAGCGCTTGGGCCCGGCCAGCGCCAGGGCGCGCAGCTTGCCGCCCTTCACGTGCGGGTAGGCGGAGAACAGGCTGGGAAACATCACCTGCGTCTGCCCGGCCATGGTGTCGTTCATCGCGGGCGCCGCACCCCGGTAGGGCACATGGGCCATCTGGGCGCCGCTTTCCAGTTTGAAGATCTCGGCTGAGAAATGTGGGGCCGTGCCGTTGCCGGCCGATGCGTAGTTGAAGTCATGGGGCTTGGCCTTGGTCAGCGCCACCAGCTCGCTCACGGTCTTGGCGGGCACCTTGGGGTTCACCACCATCAGCGTGGGCGAGTAGCTCACCATGCCGATGGGCTCGAACTGCGTGATGGGGTCGTAGCGCAGCTTCTGCAGCGCGGGGCTCATGCCGTGGGTGCCGATGTAGCCGAACAAGATGGTGTGCCCATCGGGTGCGGCGCGCGCCACGTATTCGGCTGCAATCGCGCCATTGGCCCCGGCCTTGTTCTCCACGATGACCTGCTGGCCCAGCAGGGTGGAGAGCTTGATGGCCACGACGCGCGCCATGCCGTCGTTGCCGCCCCCTGCGGCGGTAGGCACGACGAGCGTGATGGGCTTGTCGGGGTAGGCCGCGTGGGCGGCACCGGCGGCCCAGAAGGCGCTGGACGCAAGGGCCAGCGCAGCCGTGGCCAGCGCCGTGCGACGCGTGGTGGAGTGAATGGAACGGGTCATGGTGTGTCTCCTGTCGTAATGGTTGGAATCGTCGAACTCGTTGGAAGGACGCTGCGCAAGCGGCGCCCTGAAGAGCAGTTAGTGCGCCGTAGCGCTTTCAGGAACGAACAGCGTGCCTTCCAGAATCTTTCGGGCGGTGCGTACCAGCGCGGCCTGCACCAGCTTGAACTGGCCGTCCACCTCGCTGAGCTCCACCTCCACCTGGATGCGGCCTGCCGGGTGTTGCACCTCTACGCGGCGCAGTCCGGCGGCGGGTGCATGCCGTTCGTCGGTGGCCACCGTGCCCGGCAGTACCGAGGCCGCCGCCACGCCAATCGCGCCCGTGACGGCATGCGAGCGGTGGCACTGGTGGGGGGTGAAGTAGCGCGACACCACGCTGCCTAGTGATGTGCCTGGCGACAAGATCACCGGCTTGGGCAGCACGCTGTGGGTCACATCGCCCATGCCCATGCGCTGACCAGCTTCGAGGCGCACGGCCTCCAGGCGGGCGAGCAAAGCGGTGTTGGCGTCCAGCTCGGCGGGTGTTTCATTGCCCCGCAGGCCCAGGTCGGCGGCGCGCACCAGCACCATCACCTGCGCGGCGTCGATGCAGGTGACCTGCAGACCCTGGATGGTGTCGATGCGCTGACCGGTGGGAAAGATCTGCCCGGTGACCGCGCCCCAGGCGTCCAGAAAGTTCATCAGCACCGGTGCGGCCGTGCCCTGCACGCCGTCGATGCGCACATCGCCGTCGTAGTGCACCTGGCCTCCCGCTGTGCACACCTGCACATCGATGCGGGAGCGGGTGTTCACGTTGTAGACGCGCACGGTGGTGGTCTGGCCTTCGGGGTCTGCAGGGACCAGCCCCTGCTCGATGGCGAAGGGCCCCACACCGGCCAGCATGTTGCCGCAGTTGGGGCGGGTGTCCACGCGGGTCTCCTGCACGCTGACCTGGGCAAACAGGTAGTCCACATCGCAGTCGGGCTGCGTGGAGCGCGAGACGATGGCGACCTTGCTGGTCAGCGAGTTGCCGCCGCCCAGGCCATCGATCTGCAGCTCATGGGGCGATCCCAGGGCTGCAATCAGCGTGCGGTCGCGGGCTTCGGGGTCGCGCGGCAGCCAGTCGGCCAGGAAGAACGGCCCCCGGGAAGTGCCGCCACGCATCAGAACGCAAGGAATGTTGGTGCTCATGGGTCGGCATGGTGCTGCGCCTTCGCTGATCTGTGAATTGCATTGTTGGCAACGATTGATGCATGCTGTGCAATAGGCTGTAGCGGCTTGTACATGCTCCAATCACGGGCGTGAATTGCAATGTTCTGATCGTTTGATGCACGACTTGCAACGCTGAAAACACCTTGAAGCGCACACGAAAGACACCCGATGAACAACAAATTCGACCTTGCCGACATCCAGGCCTTTGCGGCTGTGGCCGAGCTGCAGAGCTTTCGTGCGGCCGCTGAGGCCATCCATCTGTCGCAGCCCGCATTCAGCCGCCGCATCGACAAGCTCGAAGAGGCGCTGGGCGTGCGTCTGCTTGACCGCACCACACGCCGCGTCACGCTCACGGCCGTGGGGCGCGACTTTGCGCGCAAGACCCGCGTGTGGCTGGACGACCTGGACGGCATGCTCATGGGCCTAGGCGATGTGGCCGCGCGGCGCATGGGCGAGGTGACGATTGCCTGCGTGCCCTCGGCCGTGTATTACTTTCTGCCGCAGGTGGTCAAGCGTTATCACGAGCGGTTTCCGAAGATCCGCGTGAAGGTGCACGACGCCAGCGCCAACGAGGTGCTGGTGGCCGTGGCGCAGGGCGATGCGGACTTTGGCCTGAACTTCATCGGCAGCCAGGAGGCCGAGATCGAGTTCAAGCCCGTGCTGGCCGAGCGATTTGTGGCTGCCTGCCGGCGCGACCATGTGCTGGCGCGCCGCAAGAAGGTGAGCTGGGCCGAGCTGGGCCAGCACGACTTCATGTCGGTGGGCAAGACCTCGGGCAACCGCCTGCTGATGGACCTGGCGCTGGCCAACGTGCCCGACCGGCCCCAGTGCCTGTACGAGGCCAAGCACGTGACCACGCTGCTGGGCCTGGTGGAGGCGGGCCTGGGCGTGGCGGCCGTGCCCAGCCTGGCCATGCCGGGCAAGGACCATCCCACGCTGGTCAGCATCCCGCTCGTGGAGCCTATCGTCACGCGGCAGATGGGGCTGATCAAGCGCCGGGGCAAAACCCTGTCGCCTGCCGCGCAGCAGCTGTATGACCTGCTCGTGGCTACGCGTTCTGCGCGCCCGCGCAGTGCCCCGGCGGCATCAAAAATACAATCAGGGCAATGACTTCCCCTACCAAACAGCGCGTTGTCGTCGGCCTTTCCGGCGGCGTGGACTCGGCCGTGACCGCCTACCTGCTCAAAAAGCAGGGCCATGAGGTGGTCGGCATCTTCATGAAAAACTGGGAAGACGATGACGACAGCGAGTACTGCTCGTCCAACATCGACTTTGTGGACGCAGCCGCTGTGGCCGATGTGATCGGCATCGAGATTGAGCACGTCAACTTCGCGGCCGACTACAAGGACCGCGTGTTTGCCGAGTTCCTGCGCGAGTACCAGGCCGGCCGCACGCCCAACCCCGACGTGCTGTGCAACGCCGAGATCAAGTTCAAGGCATTTCTCGACCATGCCATGCGCCTGGGGGCGGAGAAGATCGCCACGGGTCACTACGCCCGCGTGCGGCACAACCCGGCCACGGGCCTGCACGAGCTGCTCAAGGGGCTGGACCCGAGCAAGGACCAGAGCTACTTTCTGCACCGTCTGAATCAGGCGCAGCTGTCCAAGACGCTATTTCCTGTGGGCGAGCTGCACAAGACCGAAGTACGCCGCATCGCCGAAGAAATCGGCTTGCCCAATGCCAAGAAGAAGGACTCCACCGGCATCTGCTTCATTGGTGAGCGGCCGTTCCGCGAGTTTCTGAACCGCTACATCAGCCATGCGCCCGGCCCGATCCTGGACGACCGGGGGCGCAAGCTGGGCCAGCACGTGGGCCTGAGTTTCTACACCTTGGGCCAGCGCCAGGGCCTGGGTATCGGCGGTGTGAAGGAAAAAGGCGCGCAGCGCGGTGGCGGCGCGCACGAGCCCTGGTTCGTGGCCCGCAAGGACCTGGAGAAGAACACGCTGCGCGTGGTGCAGGGGCATGACCACCCCTGGCTCCTATCGCACCGCCTGGTGGCGCAGGACGTGAGCTGGTGTGCCGGCCAGGCCCCGGCGCCCGGCGCCTATGCCGCCAAGACGCGCTACCGCCAGCAGGACGCCGCGTGCGTGCTGGAGGCTGTGCCCGACGGCTTTGCGCTGCAGTTCCCGGACGCACAGTGGGCCGTGACGCCGGGGCAGAGCGCGGTGCTGTACGACGGCGATGTCTGCCTGGGCGGTGGCGTGATTGCGGCCGTGGAAGGGCTGCCGCAGCCCACCGGCAATGCGCCTGCTGTGCAGCCGATCATGGCCCGTTGATACTTCAAAATTGATAGCTGGTAGCGCAATAAAGACAAGCGCTTGCGCCTGATTTCTCTCGAAATCCATTCTCCGAAAGAAAAAAAGCCGGGGCGGTGACCGCTCCGGCTTTCTTGTTGGGCAGTGCCCCGGCGTGTCAGTCGTCGTTCATGGCCAGGCTGATCAGGATGCGCAGCACGTACCAGAGCATGAGCGCGATCGATGCGAACAGGTGCAGCGCTGCACCGGCGGGGCGGTCTACAGGGTAGTCATGGATGATGCGCGAGGTGTCGTACAGCACGCAGGCGCCCGCAAACAGCACCATGAGCCCGGAGAACCAGATGCCCAGTTTGAAGCCGAAGATGGCGCCCGCAATGATGGTGCCCAGTGCCACCAGGCCCGCCACCTTCAGGATGCCGCCCAGGAACGAAAAATCGGTCTTGCTGCTGAACGCCGTCCAGGTGAGCGCCGCTACCAGCAGCAGCGTGATGAAGGCGGCAGCGCCAATGGCACCGGGTACCAGCAGCTGCGCAATGCCGAACATCGGGGCAAAGATGAGCCCTTCTGCCAGCACGTAGAGGCCCAGGCCCATCAACTGCGTCTGGGGGTTGTCAGAGTTGTCGGCCAGGTGGGATGCCAGCCAGCCCACGAGCATGAAGGCGCCCATGACACCCAGCCACAAGAATTTGCTGCCGCTGGCCATGAGCATCTTGGCGGCAGCGGTGGAAAGGCCACTCACCATCAGCACCGCCGACAGCACGACAAAGGCCAGAATGGCCACGCCCAGGTGCTTGTAGGTGGAGACGATGAAATCGCGCCGCTCCATCGGAGCGCCCGCTGGGGTTTGTGGTGACAGTGCGTTGGGGTTCATAGTGTGGTCCTCCGTAGTGAGCGCAGGTCTGCGCAAACGATGGGAGGAGCGCGCCCCGGGCGCTGCCCCTCCCTCCCTCTCTCTTTTTTATGGGGTATGGCCGTCAGGCTGCGGCCAGCTGCTGTGCGTTATCGGCGGCGCGCAGCTTGCGGTTGGACCACACGCCGGCAGCCCCTACCAGGGTCAGCAGGATGGCGAAGATCCAGGTGCCTGCACCGCTGAAGGATTGCGCGGAGGAGGTGGCTTCGGCCTGCAGGCGCTGTTTGGTGGTGTCGTAGCTGATGACGGTTGCGCCACCGGTCGAGACTTCATAGACCAGTTCATGGTCGCTGCCGTCCACCAAGGCGGTTACTTTTTCATCGATCAGGTTGCCCACCAGCTGCTGTGGCGTGCTGTAGTCGATGCGCAGCTTGCGTGCCTCGGCGCCTGCGGTGTCGGGCTGGACCGTGATTTCGTAGTATTTCTTGGTCGCGCGGCGCTTGCGCTTGACGGTGACTTCAGAGGCCTGCGTCACCGTGCCGGACACGGTTTGCAGGCTTTCGCGTGCCACATAGGCGTGGCCGTCTTCCGCCTTCCACCCGCTGTACACCGACAGTGCGATCAGCCCGGGGCCAGCCAGTAGCAGCAGCCACGCATAGCCAGTGACAAATATCAAAATCTTGCGCACGAACCCAGGCATCACGACCCTCTCTCTCTCTTTGGAATATTGGTTTTTGGTAATTGCTGGCCGCCGGGCTTTGGACCTCGTTGGCGCGCCAGGCAGCGATGATCTTTGATATTTCCGTATCGGATGTAAGGAATTGTTGGTGTGTGGCGCCTGCGCCGAACTGGACAAAACGGAGAAGCGGCGCGCACCAGCGCCGTTGTAAAAGTCATCACCTCCAGGCGCTGGTTAGCCTTGGTAAGTTGGGTTGACTCCAGCACCTCTTGTTGCGAGTTGCTACGTTTTGACGCCCACAGGCGACGGTTTCTAGGGGTTGCCGGTGCGTGGCGCTCAGGCAAAAAAAAGCCCGCACCTTGCGGATGCGGGCTTTGGATTGAATCCGGTGCCGGAGGCTGTCAGAACGGGATGTCGTCGTCCATGTCGTCGAAGCCGGAGGCCGCGCGCGGTGCCTGTGCCACAGGGGCGGGCGCCGGGCGCTGTGCGGGGGCGGCCATGGGGCGCGGCGCGGGTGCAGCACGGCGCGGTGCCTGGTCGTAGCCGCCCTGGTCACCACCGTAACCGTCGTCGTATCCGCCACCTTGTTGTCCGCCGCCCTGGCCGCCACCGCCCATGCCCTGGCGGCTGCCCAGCATCTGCATCTGGTCGGCGCGGATTTCGGTGCTGTACTTTTCGACGCCGCTCTGGTCGGTCCACTTGCGGGTGCGCAGGCTGCCTTCCACATACACCTGCGAGCCCTTGCGCAGGTACTGGCCGGCGATTTCTGCCAAGCGGCCGTTGAAGACCACGCGGTGCCACTCGGTGGCTTCCTTCATTTCGCCGGTCTGCTTGTCTTTCCACTTGTCGGTGGTGGCAATCGTCACGTTGGCCACCTGGTCGCCACTGGGGAACGTGCGCATTTCAGGGTCGCGGCCCAGGTTGCCGACGATGATGACTTTGTTTACGGATGCCATGGTGCTGTCTATGCCTTTAAGGGAGGAAAGCGCCGGATTTGGAGAGAGATTCCAGGCGCCAAACGCGTCATTGTGCCGCAACCCCGGGGGCAATGGCAGTCCGTGCGGGACGGCAGGGTCTGCCGTTCAGTGCCCGCCGCGCCCCACAGGTCGCAGCGGCCAGGTCAGCACCAGCCACAGGGCTGTGAGCGCCGTGGTCACCGCAAACAGGCCCGGAGCACCTGCCCACTTGACCAGCGCACCACCCAACGCACCGCCCGCAAACAGGCCCAGCGACTGCAGGGTGTTGTAACTGCCCAGCGCGGCGCCACGCAGGTGGGGCGGCGCCATGCGCGATACCAGGCTGGGCTGGCTGGCCTCCAGCGCATTGAATCCGCAGAAAAATACAAACAGCAGCGGCCCCAGCACCCACAGCGTGGCCGGCATGCCGCTGGCTGCCAACAGGCCCAGCCCGGCCTGTACCACCAGCACCAGGGCGATGGCACCGAGCAGGGCAGCGCGCAGGCGGCCCGCGCGTTCCAGCGCAAACAGCCCCCCCATGGCGGCAAATGACAGCACCACGGCGGGCAGGTACACCTGCCAGTGGTGGTCCTTCGTGAGTCCCGCCTGCACCAGCATGGCCGGCACAGCCACCCACATGGACAGCTGCACGGTGTGCAGCACAAACACGCCCAGGTTCAGGCGCAGCAGATCGGGGTGGCCCCACACATCGGCCAGGCGGCCCCGGGGGGCGTTTTGGTGCTGCAGCGGCTCGGGCGGCACCCACCAAGCCACCACCGCCACACCGGCCAGGGCCAGCGCACAGGTCAGGCCAAACAGCCCCGACAGGCCGATATGGGCGGCCAACACCGGGGCAGCCACCAACGCCACAGCAAACATCAGCCCGATGCTGCCGCCCACCAGCGCCATGGCCTTGGTGCGCACGCTGTCGCGGGTGTGGTCGGCCAGCAGCGCCGTGACTGCCGCCGAGACGGCGCCGGCCCCCTGCAGCGCCCGGCCCACCAGCAGCCCGGTCAACGAGTCTGCCAGCGCGGCCAGCAGGCTGCCGCCCGCAAAAACGAGCAGACCGAGCACGATCACCCGCTTGCGCCCGAAGCGGTCAGACGCGATACCCAGCGGCAGCTGCAGGACCGCCTGCGTGAGTCCATAGATGCCCATGGCCAGGCCCACCAGTGCAGGGTCGTCGCCACCGGGGTATTTACGGGCCTCCAGAGCAAACACGGGTAGCACAAGGAACAGGCCCAGCATGCGCAACGCAAAAATGAGCGCCAGGCTCACGCTGGAGCGGCGTTCCAGCGGGGTCATCTGGCTACTGGGGGTGGGTGGCCGGGAGGCGGCGGTGGCTGACAGGGAAGAAGAATCCGGCACGGTGGTGCGCTAAGGCCCGAAGAAGCAAAACCGGGATTTTCGCCGATTGGCTGGGTGGCTGCTTAATGGTGGCCGCGGCGGCCTCGGCACGTTGATTCTGGACGGGGCTCAGACCCTGTCGCGACGTTGACTCCAATCCATCCACAGCATCACAACCGCTAGCGCGGCCAGCAGGCCCAGCGCCCAGGGGTTGTCGACGGGTGTGGGAATCGTCGAAGGATTTCTGTCCTCGGTCGGGGCGGCTGCGGTGGTACCGGGTGGGGCCTTTGCTGGGTTCTGAACAGCCGCCGGTGCTCCGATAGATGCGCCCCCGTGGCGTTTCTGGAGAATGGCGCGCCAGCAGTGGCGACGAGCGTTGCAGGGGGCTCCCATCGCGTACCCTGCATGGTCACGGCTTGTGCCGGATACGGCCGTGCTTCGGCATGCGCCACCCAGACCGCGCCCATGGCAGCTGCCAGTATCCAGGTGTTCCGAAAGGGGCGCGTCCTTCGGAGTGGAGCGTTTGGGAGGATCAAGCCCCCTTGACAGCAGGCGTTGGGACGCAAAGAAAGGAGCGCGTGCAACATGGCGGCGAATATCAAGGCATCGGCAATCGGCGGCAGGCCATGCCTCAGCGGAGGCAGAGGTCTGATGAGCCATGCTATGAGATGTCGACCGCTGCGGTTTGCCTGTGCGTCTGCGTTCTTTTGCCTGCCTGTCTCCCCAGACGCTATTTCCGGGCCGGTTCATGGCAAGAGGGCCAGCCTCGCATTCGAGCGCTCAGTCCGATGATTCGGCCCGTGGGCGATGGACACCGCCCAGCAGCCAGATTTTTAACGACGAGGGCGTTGATGCCGCAGACCCAGCCAGCCCATGAGCGCGACCATAAAACCCAGAACCCAAGGGTTGTTCACGGGAATGGATGCGACGCTCGCGCTGATAAAAAATGCGGGAGCAAAGGGGTCCCGGATGGTGCCCACAGTGCTGTCCGAGTCCCCCACGCCATTGTCTGTGACGGTATAGACCACGGTGCGGCGATCGGCGCTGAGGCTCGCGCCTGACCAGGCAAACCATGTTGAAGTGGAAGATCCTGCAGTGGCGGGTCCAAACTTCCAGAACTGAATCGCAGCAGGCAGAGGATCCGGATAGACCAGCGTGAGGGTCACCGTGCCAGAGCAGCCTGCAGCCAGGAACTCGAAGCCGCCATGGGGCAGTCGGAGGGTTCCTGGCACGCTGCCGGGTGCCATGAAGCCGGTGCCGCTGGGGTTGAGCGTGCAGTTCGCTCCTCCTCCCGACAGTGTGGCCGTGGCGGTGCCTGTCATGCCCGGCACGGTTCCGGACACCACCAATTGCGCGTTCACGGCAAAAGTGCGGGTGACTTGTGTCGCCGCCAAATAGCTGCTGTTGCCCGCCTGATCCGCGTTGATCGTGCAGTTACCCGCCGTCACAAACGTGAGCGCTCCTGTGGACGTGATGGTGCACACCGTCGGCGTGGACGAGGTAAACGTCGGGATGAGTCCTGAGTCCGAAGTGGCGGTGAGCGTTGGCGCAGTGCCGAAGTTCTGCGCGCCCGGATTGTTGAAGGTGATGGTCTGGATTGCCTTGGGCGTGACGGCGTTGGAGGACAGCGATGCCGGGCCGGTTCCTGCGCTGTTGTCTGCTGTCACGGTAAAGGTGTACGCCTGGCCGTTGGTGAGTCCCGAGACCACGATGGGAGAGTTCGCTTGATTGACCGGTGCCACATCGGCTGGGCTCACAGTCACCGTGTAGCTGGTGATGTTGGTTCCGCCCGTGTTCGTTGGCGCCGTGAACGCGACCGATGCCTGGGTGTTGCCGGCGGTGGCGACCACGTTGGTGGGCGCGCCGGGAACGATCGCGTTCACGAAGAATGTGTGTGAAACCGGCGCTGCCGGGAGGTAGCTGGCGTTGCCTGCTTGATCGGCCTGGATGGTGCATGTGCCTGCTGTCACGAAGGTCAGAACCCCTACGGACGTGACAGTGCACACACCGGTAGTGGATGACGTGAAGGTCACCGCAAGGCCAGAGCTGGCCGTTGCCCCCCCATTCAAGGTCCTCAAATCCGGATTCGTACCGAAGGTTTGTGAACCGGGATTGGTGAACGTGATGGTCTGTGTGCTTTTGGGGGTGACCGTGTTGGAACTGGCAGAAGCGGCCCCTGTACCCGCACTGTTGGTGGCAGTGACGGTGAAGGTGTGGTCCGTTCCATTGGTCAGTGAGGAGACCGTGATCGTGCAGGCTGACGGTCCTGCGCAGCTGCCGGTCTTGCCACCGGGGCTGGAGGTCGCTGTGTAGGTGTCGATAGGTGCCCCACCATTGCTGGAAGGCGCTGTGAACGTGATGAAAGCCTGCGTGTTCCCCCCCGTTGCCGTGCCAATCGTGGGTGCACCGGGAGCTATCGCATTGATGGCAAACGTTTGGGAGACAGTGGTCGCAGCATTCCAAGCGCTGTCGCCGCTTTGCGCTGCCACGATCGTGCAGTTGCCTGCAGAAACCAGGGTCATGGCCCCGACACCGGTGATGGTGCAGATGCCTGGAGTGGTGGAGCTGAAGCTCACGGCCAGTCCCGAGCTCGCCGATGCAGAGAGGGTTGGGGTGGTACCGAAGTTCTGGGGGCCGGGATTTGCGAAGGTGATGGTTTGATCGCCTTTGGGTGTGACAGCTGCAGACGGTAAGGAGGCTCCACTGGAGCCCACGGCATTCGTCGCGATCACCGTGAAGGTGTAGGAGGTGCCGTTGGTCAAGCCGGGCACGACAATGGGCGAATGGGTGCCTGTTCCTGTGAGCCCCTCAGGAGTAGACGTGACGGTATACCCATCGATCGGTGCGCCACCATTGCTGGACGGCGCACTGAAAGCCACGCTGGCCTGTCGATCCCCCGGTGTGGCCACCGCGCCAGTGGGAGCTCCGGGTGCAACAGCCTGCACTGTCACCGTGATGGTACGTACGGCGCTGTCAGACCCGTCGCTCACCCGTACTGCAAAGCTGTCGGTGCCGCTGTAGTTGGTTGCGGGGGTGTAGGTGATGGTGCCAGAGGGTGCAATATCGGTTCCCCCAGACGGCGCAGCTGTCCCACTGATCGTGAGCAGCCCGTGGGCCGGGGCGGTCTGTGTGGACCAGGTCTCTGTCTGACCTGTGTCGGTATCGCTCACGTGCAGAAGTGATCTGACGTCGGTGGCGCCTGCATTTGCGTTCACGGTCAGTGATGTCGCTGCACCGACAAAGTTGGGCGCGACGTTGGTCATGGTTGTGGTCACCTTGGTGGCACTGTTGGCAGTGCCTGAATCGATGCCATCGTTCGGTACCAGAGTGAAGGTGGTGGTCACGGTGCTTCCCGTGGGGCCCTGCTGGTAGGTGGGCGTGAACACCAGACCCCGCAGGTTGCTCGTGACGGTGGCTGGCGCCTGGGCGGTCAGCACATAGCTGCCAGCGCTACCCGTCAGCCCTGTGCCCGACAGCGTGCCATTGGCTGCTGCGTAACTGATCTGGACAGAGACCGCATCGGCGTTCGCATCTGAAACGGTAATGCCTGTGAAGGGGGCAATCGTCGCGTTGTCGTTGACCGCTCCTGCGGTCATGAAGCTACCCGTGAGTGTGGGGCGAGAGTTCGTGGTCACGCTCGCGCTTCCAGAATACGTGCTGTATCCGTTGACGTTTCCCGCAGATACGCGGTAGTAGTAGGTCGTACCCTGAGAAAGGCCCGCAACCAAGGCGGGCGAGTCGCTGACATCAGCTGGGTTGTAGCTTGCGAGGCACGCGGTGAGCCCGGCATCCGTACACACCTGCAAGCGGTAGCTGTCAGCACCCGTGGCGGTGTTCCAGTTGGCTGTGAAACGGTCTGCGCGCACGTTGCTGGCGGTCTGCAAGGAGGGCGAAGCAGGCACCGTGGTGGTGCTGACTGTTGCGGATGGAACACTGTCTCCGCCGCCGTTGTAGGAGCGCACACGGAAGTAATAGGTAGTTCCCGCGTTGTTCAATCCAGTGACTGTGGCGCTGGTCGGCGGAGTGGGCGATGCGGTTATCACCAGTCCGTTGTAGCCGGGGTGAAAGGTCGTGAACCCCGCGTCCGTTGCGACGTCCAGCTTGTAGCCCACCACGCCGGGTACGCCAGACCAATACACCGTGGTGCTGCCGCCAGAGATGTATGGCTGCACTCCGGAATTCAGGGGGCCGATTGTGGGTGCATCAGGTGCGGGCACCGTCACACCCTGTTGTACGTTGATCTTCCCGCAGGCCGAGTTGGTGCTGTTGTACGCCGTGCCTGTGACGGGTGTGCCCGAAGAAGAGGGCGCGTAGAACGCAATGGTGCTGTTGTTGAGGTCTGTGCTGCCTAGTGAATTACTGACGACCCAGTTGTCCTGGCCAAAGATGGAGGCACGGTAAAGGTACCAACCGCCACCGTCATAGCGGGGAACACCATTGAGCGTACCGTTTTCGTTGTAGTTGCCTACGATCGAAGGAGGCCAGGCATTCTGGCAACCGCTGCCAGCGCCGCCATCCTGTATAGCGTAATTGACGGCGTACGATGGCGCGGCCAACAGCAGGCCCAGGGCTGCGCCCAGAATCCATTTCATTGCATTTCTCCCTGAGACCCGCTTTCGGCATCGCCGAGGTCATTGCTCCGGGCGAAATGTATCCAAGGCGTGACGGTATTTTTGTGAAGGCGCGATGTTAACAACGGGCTGCAAGGCTCTGGAAGGGGTGTAACAAAGCGATACGACCCCGTCGCCCCTCGTCATCATGAGCAGTGCGCTGCTCCGAGGCTCTCGCCTATCATGGTGGGTTTTCCTGCACCGAGCCCGCCCGTGACCCCTCCCCCCGTTGCCGACGACCGATCCACAGATGGTGTGTACCTCGCCCGCGCCCTGCGCGAGCAGCGCATCAGCATCCGGGGGGCGCGCACGCACAACCTCAAGAACATTGATCTCGACATTCCCCGCAACCAGCTGGTGGTGATCACCGGGCTGTCGGGCTCGGGCAAGTCCAGTTTGGCGTTTGACACGCTGTATGCCGAAGGCCAGCGACGGTATGTGGAAAGCCTGTCGGCCTATGCGCGGCAGTTTCTGGGGCGGCTCGATAAGCCGGATGTGGACCTGATCGAGGGCCTGTCGCCCGCCATCAGCATCGAGCAGAAGGCCACCAGCCACAACCCGCGCTCCACCGTGGGCACGGTGACCGAGATTCACGACTACCTGCGCCTGCTGTACGCCCGCGCGGGCACGCCGTTTTGCCCCGACCACGGCCTGCCGCTGGCCGCGCAGACGGTGAGCCAGATGGTGGACGCCGTGCTGGCGCTGCCCGAAGACACCAAGCTGATGATCCTCGCCCCCGTGGCACGTGAGAAGAAGGGCGAGTTCACCGAACTGTTTGCGCAGATGCAGGCGCTGGGCTACATCCGCTTTCGCGTGGACGGGCAGATTTACGAACACGAGAACCTGCCGCAGCTCAAGAAGACCGAAAAGCACGACATTGACGTGGTGATTGACCGCGTGAAGGTGCGCGCCGACCTTCAGCAGCGCTTGGCCGAGAGCATTGAAGCCGCGCTGCGCGTAGGTGGCCACGAAGGCAATGGCCGCGTGCTGGCGCTGGAGATGGACACGGGGCAGGAGCACCTGTTCAGCAGCAAGTTCGCCTGCCCGGTGTGCAGCTACTCATTGGCCGAGCTGGAGCCGCGCCTGTTCTCGTTCAACTCGCCCATGGGCGCATGCCCTGCGTGCGACGGCATTGGCCAGCGCGAGGTGTTCGACCCCGTGCGTGTGGTGGCCTTCCCATCGCTCAGCCTGGCCAGTGGTGCCATCAAGGGCTGGGACCGACGCAATGGCTATTACTTTGCGATGCTGGAGAGCCTGGCCAAGCACTACGCATTCGACATTGAAGCGCCTTTTGAATCGCTGCCTGCGCCGGTGCAGCACGCCATCCTGCACGGCTCGGGCGATGAAGAGATTGCCTTCAGCTACATCCTCGACAGCGGTGCGCAAAAGGGCAAGACGGTGACCAAGAAGCACCCCTTCGAGGGCATCATCCCCAACATGGCCCGCCGCTACCGCGAGACCGATTCGGTGGTGGTGCGCGAGGACCTGGCGCGCTTTCGCAGCACCCAACCCTGCCCCGAATGCCACGGCGTGCGCCTGCGCCGTGAGGCCCGCCATGTGAAGGTGGGCGAAGGCGATCAGGCCCGCGCCATCTACGAAGTGAGCCACGCCACGCTGAGCGATGCCCATGCGTGGTTCCACGCGCTGAAGCTCACCGGCGCCAAGGCCGAGATTGCCGACAAGGTGGTGCGCGAGATCGCCACGCGCCTGCAGTTCCTGAACGATGTGGGCCTGAGCTACCTGAGCCTGGACCGCAGTGCCGAGACGCTCTCTGGCGGCGAGGCGCAGCGCATTCGCCTCGCGTCGCAAATCGGCTCGGGCCTGACGGGTGTGATGTACGTGCTGGACGAGCCCAGCATCGGCCTGCACCAGCGCGACAACGACCGGCTGATTGCCACGCTGCAGCACCTGCGCGACATCGGCAACAGTGTGATCGTGGTGGAGCACGACGAAGACATGATGCGCGCCGCCGACCATGTGATCGACATGGGCCCCGGTGCGGGCGTGCATGGCGGGCGGGTGATGGCGCAGGGCACGTACGACGAAGTGCGCGCCAATCCTCAGTCGCTCACCGGCCAATACCTGTCTGGCACGCGCACCATTGCCGTGCCTAAGCGCCGCACACCCTGGCTGCCGGTGCTGGACCAGCCTGCGCCGGTTGTCGAGACAAAAGCAAAGTCGCGCTTTCCGCAGACTGAGGCCAGCAAGCGCCGTGCCGAACGCATGGCCGAGCACCACGCGCGCCAGGGCGCCGTGCAGGCGCTGCGCGTGGTGGGCGCCACGGGAAACAACCTCAAGGGCGTGACGGTGGACTTCCCGGTGGGGCTGCTCACCTGCGTCACAGGCGTGTCGGGCTCGGGCAAGAGCACGCTCGTCAACGACACGCTGTACGCAGCCGTGGCGCGGCAGATTCATCGTGCGCACGAAGAACCGGCCGAGCACGAAGAGATCGTGGGCATCGAATACTTCGACAAGGTCATCAACGTGGACCAAAGCCCCATTGGCCGCACACCGCGCAGCAACCCTGCGACTTACACGGGCCTGTTCACCCCCATCCGCGAACTGATGGCCGAGACCAACACCGCCAAGGAACGCGGCTACGGCCCCGGACGCTTCAGCTTCAACGTGTCGCAGTCTTCGGGCGGTGGCCGTTGCGAGGCTTGCCAGGGCGACGGCGTGGTGAAGGTGGAGATGCACTTCTTGCCCGACGTGTACGTGCCCTGCGATATCTGCCACGGCCAGCGCTACAACCGCGAAACGCTTGAGGTGCAGTGGAAGGGCAAGAACATTGCCCAAATTTTGGAGCTGACGGTGGAAGACGCTGCGGCCTTCTTCAAGGACGTACCCACCATCGCCCGCAAGCTGCAGACGCTGCTGGATGTGGGCCTGTCGTACATCCGCCTGGGCCAGGCGGCGACCACGCTCTCGGGCGGCGAGGCGCAGCGCGTGAAGCTGGCGCAGGAGCTGAGCAAGCGCGACACGGGCCGCACGCTCTACATCCTGGACGAACCCACCACCGGCCTGCACTTTGCCGACATCGACCTGCTGCTCAAGGTGCTGCACCAGCTGCGTGACGCAGGCAACACCATCGTCATCATCGAGCACAACCTCGACGTGATCAAAACTGCCGACTGGCTCATTGACATGGGCCCCGAGGGCGGCGCGGGTGGTGGCACCGTGGTGGGGGTGGGAACGCCCGAAGAGCTGGCCGCCAACCCGGCCAGCCACACGGGGCGGTATCTGGCGCCGTATCTGGTAGCGCAAAAAATCTGAGTCAAATTTGGCTCCAGCGCTTATTCTGAAAGCGCTGGTAGCTATCAAAATAACGCTGTCAGGGCAGCGCCACAGATAGATGCAGAAGACTGATTTTTTAACCAGTTCTGGATAATGAAGATCGACCTAACCTATTGAAAGCAAAGAAAATTTGCTGTTTTTTGGCTTCATTATTTTGGGCTAAAAATAATGAAACGCTGGACAAACAGACCGCAAGTCATCAGACCTGCGCCAATCCTTGTAGTGGGTGCTCCGCTGGGCTGACATCTTGCAACCACAATGTCCTGCTTGGTCGCTTGCCGTTGAGCCACAGCGCTACCACTGGGGCTACTGGCCGCCAGCCGCGACTGTGCTCAGCAGTCAGTCACCCATGGGGAGGTCTCTTACGCCTAACTGGATAATGGTTTCATCTGCAAGTCATTGATTTTTATAGATTTTTCTCAATTTTGAACTTCATTATCTAAGTCGAAAGATAATGAGCCTGTCAGTTCCACCATCCCCATCAGCTCAGGTTTGGTGTAGCTTGCCTGCTGGCGTGACGGGGCAGGCAAAGCTACCAGCACCCCCTGGCCCACCCACTGCTTGAGTTGTTTAGACGCAGCCAGTGTGTCCAACCCCGATATCTCGCGCAGGCGGCTGTTCGTGATCGGGCCATTGCGGTCAATCCAGTCGCTCACCTGTACCCATAGCGGTGGGCGCTCTTCGTTGAGCAGCGTCACCACCAACACAGGCACTGCGGTCTCCAACTGCTCCCGGTAAAGTGGTTCGTACAGCTTGGCTTGAGACATCTGCGCGAACATCATGGGAACGCCCTCGCCTGCATCCACATTGGGCGGGTTAGGAAACTCGCGCAAATGCCGCGCCAGCAGACTGTTGCGTGGCACCGAGCCCGTCTTCTCGATGTTGGCTGGCGTCAGGTTGCCGGGTAGCCTCCCTGGACTCTCCACCTCCACCCGGTCATCAAAGATGCGGATCTGGATATCCCGATTGAGCCGGTAGTCGCGGTGCAGCACCGCGTTGGTGATGGCCTCCTTGATCACCCGCTCTGGGAAGCGGTAGCGCGTCTTGAAGCCAGAGCCTTCCATCGTCAACCCAACGGCCAAGCGCTCCAGCACATAGGCCTGGGCTTTGGCAATCTGCTCCACCACGGGGCCGGTGATCGTCTTGGGCGGTAACAACAGGTTAGGAACTTCCCCGCGCAAGACCGCCTTACCTTTGTAGTGAAACACACGAATGTCCGCACGCATGCCCTGCCCCGCCAGCAGAGCGCCAGGCTCATCAGCAAAGAGAAGTAAGGCTGCCAGCAGTGGCTGCAACTCGCCATCATTCGACATGGCCAAGCCCAAACGGGGCAGGCGCACAGACAAATCCGCATCCGCCAAACCGCGCGTTGCGCAGTAACTGCGCCACGCATCCGTGTGCAGCAGGTCCAGCGCCACTGGCATGGGCAGCGTTTCGGCACTCTTCACACCGCGCTGGTAGGTCAGGTCTGCGATCTCAGCGGCGCTCAGTTCGCGGTTGCTGGCGTCCATGCGCGTCCAAGTGCCATTGCCCACCACGCTGTGCACTTGGTTGCTCTTTTCCACTCGCAGCAACACGACATGACCGGGCTTACCGTCGCGCAAAGTGCAAGGCATGCGCAGCCAATGCAGCCGAGGAAGGGCTGGGGTGAAGCGCTGCAGCAGCAAACGCCTCAAGTCGTCGAATCCTTCGGGGTTTTCCTCCACGCCCCACAACCGGCTTTGGGGCTTGTCCCCGGCTCTCAGGTCTTTAGCGTCACCCACACCCAGGGCGAGTAACCCGCCCTCTGAGTTGGCAAACGCACACACAGTCTCAATGATCTTCTTGTGCTTGTCGCTGATGCGCTTGAAGTCGAGCGTGCGGCTTTCGGGCGTGACCAGCAGCTTGGCGATGCGGTCGGAGGCTTGGGCGAGAGAGAGGTCAATCATCGCTAACCCCTTGCCCCAGTCGGTACTTGAGGTCATAGCTTGCAACGTAGTCGGCCTCGGCAGGAGAAAGCCTAAAGGCTTCCGCGATCAGCTGATCTATTCGCTGTATCGCCGCCCATGACTTCTTCGGCAATATGCACTGAACCGTTAATTGGTCATGGCGAAATTTCATCACCCGAGTTTCAGATTGACTCTGTAAGTCAAGCATCAACGCGCTAACTGCCGCATTCACTAAAGTGGCCTGAGGCGGTTCAAGAAAATCGGTTGCAATCGGAAATCGCTCAACCTCTCGCTTATTCAGATGGCGACAATCTGAAAGCAGCGTGATAAACCAATAAAAAAGGGAGCAATTTAACGATGCCAAGCTGGCTTTCGATTCGGCATCTGAGTCAAAAAAAATCGTCTTGAATTCACTCGGCGGTCGCCGAGTTCCGTCACCACTAAGAACTACTGGCTCAAAATCTAAGACCTGAAGGAAGTACCCCACCTTGCGCGAATAATTCAATGAATTTTGGCTTCCTCGGACAAGGTGCGAAGCGATTGGTCTCCCAGACGTCATCACTTTCTGAAGAATTTCACTTTCAATCAAAGCTCCCATTTTCGGAATCGAGTAAGCGATGGGAGATGTTGCTGCGGTGAAGTAGGAGATTCTGTCGAAAAGGCTCGGACGCTCCTCAGCAGTCCACTTGTAGTAGCGACTAGTTCGCCATTCTGAGGATGTGGAGCGCTCGGCCAAGAGGATCACAAGTCGTATATGTTCCAGCCCATCAAACAATCGCGAAGGACGGTCATCGAAACAGCTCGCATGAACACGGAACGGGGCGTAAACAGTCTGAAGGGATTTATACCCATCTGTCGAGATCGCAGATATAGGAACAATGTAGCCACTTATGCCAGAATTTTGCAGCAACGAGACGCAGCGCTCCAGCACAACGGCGTACAGATTTCCACAGTCCGCACATGAATATCGACTCACGCCATAGTCCGATATCTCCGAAATTTGAACATACGGCGGGTTTCCAATAACAACATCAAACCCTCCACCGGCCATTAGCGGATAGAAATCCACATACCAATGAAATGGCTGATGGTTTACTTTCCAAGTGTCAAATGCTTTTACCTTGGTCGTGTTAACGCCGTACTCCCGTGCCAAGTGATAGTTCAGCATTTCTTCCAGCTCTGACAACGCGGCACCCAGTGCCTGCTTATCCGCCGCCGACACATGCCCGCCCTGCTGGACCTGTTGAATCTGGAAGTTGTTGTACTGCTGCTCCACCTCCACCAAGCGTATGCGGATGTCTTCCCACGCGTCACTGAACAAATTGCCCTGAGTAGCGCCTTTCACGGCCTTCTCGGTATCGTCCGCCGTGGCGTAGCCCACCAAGGTATTGCCATGGCGGATGTTGAAGTCGATGTCGGGCAGGGGTTCAATCTCGTCCCCAGGCTCAAGCAATGCCACCAGCTTGAGGAACAGACGCAGCTTGGCGATTTCAGTGGCCTGTTTCTCGATGTCCACGCCGTAGAGGTTGTGGACGATGATGTGTTTGATAACGGCGTAGTCTTGCGCGCGGTCTGAACCAGCGGCAGCAAAACGATTGAGCAGTTCGTCTACCTCGGCCCAACTCTCTGGGGTGCTGATGTCACCAGCCATCAACGCATCGGCCCGAACAGCCTGCAGGGTGCGCAGCGTGGCGTCGTACAGCGGTTTCAGGATGTTGAGCGCAGCGAACAGGAAGGCGCCAGAGCCACAGGTCGGGTCCAGCACGCTCAGGCCGTGGCGGAATTTCTCGAGGCTGTGGCGCGGCAAGCGTCCGGCCAGGTTGAACCAGAAGCTCTTGAGCAAGGCCACGTCAGTGCAGCCTTCGATCAGGTCTTGGGCAAACTGGCGGATATTGAGGTTCCAGGTGATGAGGTCACCCACCTCGCGCAGTTCCCCTGCCGCCAGCTTGGCCCGCACTTCGCGCGTGCGCTGGTGGCGGGCAATGGTTTCACGCCAGATTTCGGTAGGCAGGCTCACCGCATCGTCGGCGCGCTTGTTCCAGGGTTTGCGACGTGCCAGCAGGTCGGGCACTTCGGTGTCCAGGCCGTTGGCAATCTCGGGCGGGTACGGAATGTCCACGCCCTTAAGCATGGCGGGGTAGATGTAGGCGTCGCCACTGCTCTGCAGCAAGGGCCAAGCCAGGGCATCGAACGCGGCGGGGTGTTCGGCGCGCACCTTGCCCAGCAGCGCCGGAATGATGGTGTTCTTGCCGATGTATTCGGTGATGTCTTCTTTGGTGTAGTACGCCCCCATCTGCTTCTGGTTGACGAACTTTTCGAAGATGTAGCCCAACACGTCGGGGTTGATCTCTTTACCACTCTTGAGCGGCCGCTCGTCCAGATGCCATTCCCATTCGTCAAAGAAGGCAAACAGCTTCTGGAAAGCGTTGTCGGCAATGTCCAGCGCTTCGCCATAGCGCTGTTCTAGCTCGTGCTGGGCGAACAGACCACCGTTCAGGTACGGCACGTTACCGAACGCGGCCTGGATAGCGGTAGCAGTTTCAGGCGTGCGCTCTTGCGCAAAGCCTTGGAAGAACAAGGGCGAGAGGAAGCGTTTGTAAAAGCTTTGAGCGTGGTCACCGTCTAGGTGTGCTTGCAACCGTTGTTGCAGGTATTTGCGCTGGTTATCCAGAAACCCTTTTTCCTGCAAGAACCACAAGAACATGAGGCGGTCGATGACGACAGCGGTGTACCAGCGCTGGTCTTCGCTGTCGGCGGGTATGCCCTCAATGAACGCAGCAAAGGCTTTGCGCTGCTTTTCAAACTCGCTGTAGAACTTTTTCGTGACCTTGTCGCGCGGCGCAGAATCATCAAGCCGCTCGGTGACCTTGATGACGTTGAGGCCATCCTCCTCATCCAGCAGAAAGTGAAGTCGACTGAGCTTCTGCGCGAGCAGTTCAGCCGCTTCGCCGTGGCGGAAGAACACCTCGCGGTACTGAGCGGGTTTGCCGGCTTGACGTGTCACCCATTGCCAGACCTGGACGGTCTTGGCTTCATTGGTGAACACGATTAGGTGTTCGCGCACGTCTGGCGTGATCTTGCGTTCGATCTTCTGGCGGGTGGCGTAATCGGGCAATTGGCCTTGGGCACCAGGTCGACAGTGCAGCACCTGCACACTTCTTTTGTGAGCGACTATATCCAATAGCCAAGTGTCTTCACCCACAGTCACATTGAAAGGGAGCTGCTGTTCGGGGATATCCCAGCCGAGATCTTCAATAAAGAGTTTCTTGAAACGGTAGTGCTTGAGGTGTTCTTGATTGAAAACCGACATGTTTATTCTTCCCTGATCAATCCCATGGAGCACACCACGCGGGGCTCCCTCAATGCGGCGTCGTCTTCGGCATAGGTCAGCCGCCCTTCTTCGCGCAGTGACTTGACGGCTTCAGCCAACTCAGCGTCGTTCACACCGCTGCGCATCAGGCGGTTGAGCAGGTCAGCTGCTGTCTCCAGCAGAGGGCGCTGGTACATGTCGTCCAGAGCACGTTCCAGCTCGTCGTCGCGGAACAAGGTTTGCATTTGCTCTGTAGCGTAGGCTTTGAGGCGCTCGTAAGTACGGCGGCGTGGGCTGCTGGGGCGACCCAGGCCGCCGCCCACGGCCTTGTCTTGGCTAACGGCCAGTTGCAGGCCGGTAGCCACCAGGTCGTGGTGCTGGGGCAGGCGCTGCACGGCGGGGGTCGTAGGCTCGCACTCTGCAGCGCGCAGCACGGTAAATTGCGACTCTGTCACCGTCTTGCCGTTGGCACCCACCCAGGCCAGGTGGTCGTTGCCTTCGGGAGATTTCACATACACCAGCGCGCCGCCTTTGGCCGCGTCCGCACCCAGCAGCGGAAAGCGGCTTTCATCCAACGCGAAGCCTTTGGCCGAATACACCACGGGCGGCAAGGCCTCCACGGTGCGGGCCAGGTCGGCGTTGTCTTGGGTGGCCTGCTTCCAGATTTGCCAGGCGTATGAGGCCAGATCCACTTCGTCGTCGCTGTCGTCCAGCACGCCTTGCTTTTCGGTGTACAGGTCCCGAATGGTGGCGGCATCGTCGTCCTCAAAAAAGGCTTCGTCAGTGCCTACCACTTCGGCGTTTTCTTTCAGGCGCTGGCGGATGCGAGACCGCAGCTGAATGAGCTGTTCCACACCATCAGCGGGCAGGAATGAATAGCAATGGATTTCTTCGGCCTGCTGGCCGATACGGTCTACGCGGCCTGCACGTTGTATGAGGCGGATGATGGCCCAGGGTAGGTCGAAGTTGACCACCACATTGCTGTCTTGCAAGTTCTGCCCTTCCGAGAGCACATCGGTACAGATGAGCACGCGCACCTCATCGGCCTTGCTCACGCTCTTGTTGTTGGACTTGGGGCTGAACCGGCAGGCTATGTCGTAAGGGTCTGCGCTGGCGCCCGTGGCCAGTGCTATATGGCTGATACCTGCTTTGCGGGCCTCGCGGGCGAGGTAGCGCGCGGTGTCAGCGAACTGGGTAAAGATGAGCACCTTGTCTTTGCCATGCGTTTGCGTGAGCAGCTTATGCAGGGCCTGCCATTTGTGGTCTTTGTCTGCATCCCAAGGGCCTTGGCTGTTGAGTAGCTCGGTCAATCGCTGGGTGTCGTGCGCCAGGTCTTCCGCCAGCTTGGCTTTGAACAATGTGGGGCGGATCCATTTGAAGCGCTTTTTGTAGTCGCGCACGTACTGCTCGTACACCGCCTTGGCGCGGGCCATATCGCTGGGCACGCCGTCTTCATCGGTTACGGCGTCAAACAGGCCGTCCAGCAGGTCTTCGGTATCCCCTTCCAGGCCTTCGGCGTCTTCGTCTACCCGTTCGATGTCGAGCAGACCAGCGTCCAGCACGCCCAGGGGTAGGTCCAGGCCATTTTCAATGGCGTACAGATAGACCTGGTTGCGCAGAACGTGCCGGTCAATGGATTGCAAGAAGGAGAACCCGTTGGACTCCAGGCGCTTGAACAGATTGGTGCGGCAAAAGCCCATAAGTCGCTTGCCTGCACGGCCCAGGTTGTCAAGAATTTTGCGCTCGGACGGTGTGGCCTGCTTTTCCTCCTGTGGGTTGAGGTACAGGCCCAGTCCGTAGCGTGGCACGTGCAGAGCGTTGATCTGGTCTACCACCTCACGTGAGTACAGGCGTGCATAGCGGTCCGCCGTGTCACTTTCATCCACCGCAAAAGTGACGGAAAGCGGCTTGCGCACGGGGAAGTAGCGTCTTTCTCCGTCTTTGCCGCTGATGAAGCGGCGGCCATGCTTGTCGGCCTCGGTGTAGTGCTGAAGGATAAAGCTGCGCGTGCGGCGCACCATGTACAGGCGAATCAGTTCGCGCCAGTCGTCGAACTCGTCGCTTTTTTCAATGGCAAGGATGGAGTGCACCCGGCATTGGTTCTTGCGCTCAAACTCGGCTTCACTGATTCCGTATTTGCGCATGTGCCGCTCGGGGCGGATACCGATGTTTGCCTTCTCATCAATGAACAGGCGCAATTGGGCAGAAAGGTCGTGCTTGGTCTTGTTGTATGGCGTCGCGGTCAGCAGGATGACTTTGGCATCGCAGCTCTTGATGTATTCCGCAATGGCTTTGTAGCGCCGACCTTCGCGGTTGCGCAGGTTATGGCTTTCGTCAATGAGTACCAAGCGGTAGCGCTTGAGGTTGGGCAGCTTTTTGGTGACCTGCGACACTGGCAACACCATGCCGCGCAAGCCGTATTCTGTGCGGTAGTGCTCCCACATCGGCTCCAAGTTTTTGGGGCAAATGATGAGTGTTTCGTAGCCCAGGTCGTCCTCAAACATGCGGGCCAGGGCGGTGGCCATCATGGTTTTCCCAAGGCCCACCACGTCGCCGATCATCACGCCGCCACGGCGATGCAAGTGCCGGGCGGCAATCTTGACAGCGCTTTTTTGAAACTCAAACAGATCTTGCTCAAAGCGGGCGGGTAAGCGGAACTGGCTCAAGCCTGCGCGCGCTTCGGTGCTGAGGTGGTACGCAATGTTCAGATAGATGTGGTACGGAGAAATGGTCTCTTCCCGTGCCCAACTGTTCTCGATGATGGTTGCCAGGTCAGTAGATACATCCAGCGCCCATCGGTCTGCCCAACGCTTATCGAACCACTGGGAAAGATGCTGGGTACCCAAGTGATCCAGCACATCGACATTCAGCTCACCATGCTTTGAGAGCCCAGCTAGGGTGAGGTTACTGCTACCTACAAAACCGGTGATGGGGTTGTTGACATCGTCACGAAACAGTAGGTAGAGCTTGGCATGCAGTGGATAGGGAAGGAAAAGCTTCACCACCACTTGACCGCTGCGCAGTTGTCGCGCCAGGCGGCGCAGGCCAGCCTCGTCTTGCCCCGTTGGAATCCCTAAGGTGATTTGCTCGCGCAAGTGCGCAGCAAACTGCATCTTCAGCCGACTGGCGGTAGCGTTGTCTATCAGCCCTTCGTCGGCGGCGTGGTTATACAGCGCCCGAATCTCATCATGGGGTGGACGCTGCATGCCCACCAAAACACGGCAGACCTGTCCATCCTGCGGATTCCAAGGCTGCACTAAATCATCGACGGCTTGCCACCCACGTAAGTTGAGGTAGCCCACACAAAAATCTGCACGTTTGGAGACGCTCAACGAAGACCGCAGCGCGCCTAAAAGATCTTGTTGGATATTGTCAAAAATGCGAGACATGCAGGCGTAATGAGCGAACAAATGGAGTGGAGCATTGTGCCTTTATGGCTGACTCAGCTGCCATCCATTTTTGCGAAACAACGCGGAAGTGCTTGAATGTCGAGGTCTCCGTTTGTTAATGGGACCATCTATTCATCGAAATGAGCTCTGAGGGTGGTGACACGGTGGTGGGTGTGGGCACGCCCGAAGAACTGGCGGCCAACCCGGCCAGCCACACAGGGCGGTATCTGGCGCCGTATCTGAACAAATCCAAATCGCCCGGCTGAGCGCGCGGGCGCCCATGGCAGGCTCTCAGGGCGCCTTGCTCACAAATGCCACGGTCAGCCCTTTGGTCGTCACGGTGATGGGCCCAGGCTGCAAGCCCAGACCGTCAAAAACCGCCGTCTCTTGCGGGCGCAGCTGGTGCAGCGTGACCTCGCGCAGCGACTGCTCGGCCAGCTGTGGGCCGTAGGCGTTGAGCAACTCGTTCACTGCCGGGCGCAGTCCGGGAAACTCCATGCGCCCCAGCTGGATCTGGTGGGCGCGCAGCGTGCGGTCGCTGGCCTCGTAGCGCAGCGCAAACTCCACATCCAGACTGCCGGGGTAGCTGCGCCGCAAAGCCGGGCCGGCCACGTCGAGCGCCATGGCCGCGCCAAGGCGGTTCACCTCGGGCAGCAGGCGCAGGTGGGGCGTCTGCACGGTCAGGTTGAACAGGCCTTGTACGGGCACGCTGCGGGGAAATTTGGGGTCCACCATGGACTGCAGCTGCGCCAGGGGCACGGTGTAGCTGGGCTGGGCCTGTGCGCCCCGCGCCACCAGCAGTGCCGCGCCGCCCAGGGCGAGGCCACGAGTGGCGGCGGTCAGAAATCGTCGGCGATGCAGCATGGGCGTTCTCCGGCAAAAAAACCGGTGTGACTTCGAGGCCGCGAAAAGGTGCCCCGGCGCAGATTGCGCTCAGCGCCCCACCACCGACCAGCCCGCCCGCTGGTTGTTCTTGTCGTTCTCGTACTCCCACGCGGTGCCGCAGCGGTCGCACACGTAGCGGGTGATGGTGACGGTGCCGTCGTCGCGGTCTTCCTTGCGGTTGCCGCGCTGCACCAGCTCGGCGTGGCCGGGCGCCTTGCGCCAGTTGCGCTGGATGCCCTGGCAGGGCTCGCACAGGGCCATGGGTTGCAGTTCGCGTTGGCGGGCCAGGTCTTTGGTCATGGTGGGGGCGGCCGGGCTGGCCGTTTTGAAGGGTAGGCGGGAGGGTGCGGTGGGGCGGCTACTGTAAGGCAATGGCGGCCCGTGGGGATGTGTTTCGGGAGCGATGAGTGACCAAAACGCTTCCAAGCGCTAGAAAAATATGCACAAAATGCTATCAAAAATGAAGCGTCTATTGACGGGCCAGCACCTTGCCCATGCGCGCGTTGTGCAGCACGATGCCTGCGCGTTCCACCGCCTGGCGTTCTTCCACGGCAAAGCCCTGGGTGGCAAAGAAGGGTTCGGCCGCCAAGCTCACACAGGCCTTCAGGTGCCGCAGCCCCTGCTGTGCCGCCTGGGCATGCAGGCGGGCCATCAGCGCGCTGGCGACCCCCTGGCGTGCAAACGCCGGTGCTACAAAAAACATGTCGATGGTGCCATCCGGCTGCAGGTCTGCAAAGCCTGCGATGACGCCGTTGGCGGCCTCGGCGATCCATGGCCGGTTGGCGCGCATGCGCTCGGCCCAGGCCTGGGTGTCGTGGTCGGCAGGTGCCCAGGCCTGCAGCTGTGCGGGCGTGTAGTAGGGGTGTGCCAACCCGTGCACCGAGGCGTGGAACACCGTGCGCAGGGCCGTTTCGTCACCCACACGAAAAGGGCGGATCTGCCAGGCCTGCGTCATGCCGCATCCCCCTGCAGCACGGCGTGCAGCCGCAGGTGCGTGGCATCGTCCGCCGCCACCGGCAACTGGTGCTTGGCTTGCAGGTAGTGGTGCGTGAACACGTCCAGGTACGCCTCCAGCGCCTGCGCGGCGCGCAGCTCGCCCGCCAGCTCCAGGCACAGCGCGCCGACCTCGGAGGTGCAGAAGTGGTCCATGCGCGTGGACCGGCGCAGGTTGTAGCGCGAGATTTGCTCAGGCTGCAGGCTCAGCACGGGCAGGTGGTTGAGGTAGGGGCTCTTGCGGAACATCTTGCGCGCCTCGGGCCAGGTGGCGTCGAGCAGCACGAACAGCGGGCGCGTGCCCTCGGCCTGGGCCACCTGCGTGACCACGCGCTCGGGCGCCACGAATTCGCCGGGGAACACCACATACGGCTGCCATTGCGGGTCGGCCAGCAGCGCCAGCAGCCCGGGGTGCACCTCGGTGCGCGCCCAGCCAAACGCATGGGTGTCGGCCACCACGTCGGCGATCAGCCAGCCGGTGTTGCTGGGCTTGAGGGGCTCGATGTCCGCCATCAGCAGGCACATGCCTGCGCGCGTGGGCAGCGCGGGCCGCAGCGCGCAGATGCAGTGGCTGGGCACCAGGCGGCAACCCGCGCAGCGCTCGCCCTTGGGGCCGCCACGGGCCAGAAAGGGCTTGGCACTGCGGGCCAGGCGCTCGGCGCGCAGGCGGGCTACCGCATGGGGGGCGGGGGGCGTGGAGTCGTTCACTGGCCGCCTGCCTGCTCCAGCGCAAACAGCGGCACCTCCGCCTTGCGGCTGAGCCACACGCCGCCGCCCAGCTCGATGGCGCCCTCTTGCAGCCCGCGCCGGTAGAGATCGGCCCGGTGGCGGAACACGCGGTTGTCAGTGATGTCTTCGTCGATGATGTCGCGCTCGTAGTCCTCGCGCGAGACGGCTTCGATGTACAGCGCACCCCGGCTCAGGCGGCCCAGGTTGTGC
Organism: Acidovorax sp. M14; assembly: GCF_049331375.1. NCBI lineage: Bacteria > Pseudomonadati > Pseudomonadota > Betaproteobacteria > Burkholderiales > Comamonadaceae > Acidovorax > Acidovorax sp. M14. The sequence goes on along the minus strand of NZ_CP186263.1, from coordinate 4,871,173 downwards.
AGGGCGGCCTTCAGGTCGGGCGGGCTCAGGTAGGGCAGCACCCCCTGGCAGATAACAAAGTCGAACGGCTCGCTTGCCGCATAGTCCACCACCGAGCCCTGCTGCCAGCCAAAGCGCTCGCACAGGTAGGGACTGAACTCCACGCCCTGGTAACTGGCGGCGGGAAAGTGCTGCGCCATGATGTCCCTCCACAGCCCGATGCCGCAGCCCACGTCGAGCACGCGGCGCACCGGTACACGCAGGTATTTGAGGTAGCTGCACACAAAGGTGCCCAGGCGCTCCATGTGCTGCGGGTCCACCACGCTGGTTTTCTTGTCGAAATAGAAGCGCTGGTAGTAGGCCTCGTCGAAGGTGGTGGCACTGGCGGATTTCAATGGACGGTCCTTGTGGCGGAGAAAGCAGCAAAGCGCCAGAGTATCCCGCACCCGGCCGGGTGCCTGGCGAGCGCGTGGCGGCGGCTGGGGCGGGCGTGTAGTCTGTGGCCCATGGATTCGCTGATCTCCGCATCCGCCCGCGCCCTGGCTGCCGGGGACCCGCTGGGCGCCCTCAAGCGCGTGGCCCTGCGCGACGACCCGCCCGCCCTGGCCTTGCGCGGCATTGCCATGGCGCAGCTGGGCGAGTACCCCCATGCGCGCGACTTGCTGCGGCAGGCGGCGCGTGCCTTCGGCGCCCACGAAGCCCAGGCGCGCGCCCGCTGCGTGGTGGCCGAGGCCGAGGTGGCGTTGGCCATGCGCGACCTCGGCGGGTCACCCCACCCGCTGCTGGAGGCCGCCGACACGCTACAAGCCCATGGGGACACCGCCAACGCCGCCCAGGCGCGACTGATTGCGGCGCGGCGGCTGCTGCGCATCGGCCGCCTGGACGAAGCTGCAGCGGCCATGGATGCCCTGGCGGCCGCCCCCCCGGCGGGCAACCTGCCCCCCGCCCTGCGGGCCATGGCCGAACTGACCTGCGCAGAACTGGCGCTGCGCTCGTTGCATATGGCCGCCGCCCGCGCGGCGCTGGACCGTGCGCAAGAGGCCGCTTTGCAAGCCCGCGTACCGGCCCTGCAGGCCGAGGTGGCGCAGGCACGCGCCCTGCTGGACCAGCCCGCAGCGCGCCGCGTGGGGGCCGGGGTGGACCAGCCGCTGCGCCTGTCAGAGGTGGCCGACCTGCTCGCGTCTGGCGCGCTGGTGGTGGATGCGTGCCGGCGCTGTGTGGGGGTGGGCGCGGCCCCATCTGCCCCAGACGCCGCTGCCGTGTGGCAACCCCTGGCACGCCGACCCATCCTGTTTGCCCTCGCCCGCGCGCTGGCGCAGGCCTGGCCCGGCGATGCAGAGCGTGAGGTATTGATTGCCCAGGCCTTCCGTACCCGCCACCCGGACGACACCCACCGCGCGCGACTGCGGGTGGAGGTGGGGCGCCTGCGCGCGCTCCTGCGGCCGCTGGCGCGCATCGAGGCCACGGCGCGCGGCTTTGCGCTGCAGCCCCTGGATGCGCGGCCGGTGGTGGTGCTGGCGCCGCCCATCGATGGCGAGCAGGCGGCGTTGCTCGCCTTGCTATCGGACGGGGCAGCCTGGTCCACATCGGCGCTGGCGCTGGCTGTGGACGCGAGCCAGCGCACCGTGCAGCGCGCGCTGGCCGAGCTGGAAGAACAAGGCCGGGTGCGCTCCATCGGCCGCGCGCGTGCGCAGCGCTGGCTGGCACCGCCGCTGTCCGGATTCACGACGATCTTGTTACTCCCTGCTGCGCTGCCAATTGCCTAAAGTGGACGCCAAGCCCCCACCGGGCCACCCTACAGGAGCCAACGATGACCGCACGCACCCACGACGAACCGACACTCGCCACCGGCCGCAGTCACCCCTCACAACCCGCCGAAATCGTGCGCGAATACGGCCCCTTTGCGGGTGCAGACAGCGTGCATGGCGTCACGCACGACGGCCAGCATGTCTGGGCGGCCACGGGGGCGCACCTGGTGGCCTTTGATGCCGCTACGGGCGAGACCCGGCGCACGCTGCCCGTGGCCAGCGATGCCGGCACCGCGTTTGACGGCAAACACCTGTACCAGATCACCGAGGCGCGCATCGACAAGATCGACCCCGCCACCGGCCAGGTGGTGGCCTCCATCCCCGCCCCGGGCAACGGCAACGACTCGGGCCTCACCTGGGCGGAAGGCAGCCTGTGGGTGGGCCAGTACCGCGACCGCAAGATCCACCAGATCGACCCCGCCACCGGCGCCATCCGGCGCACCATCGAGTCCGACCGCTTCGTGACCGGCGTGACCTGGGTGGACGGCGAGATGTGGCATGGCACCTGGGAGGGTGACGAGAGCACGCTGCGCCACATCGACCCCGCCACCGGCGCCGTGCTGCAGCAGCTCGACATGCCGCAAGGCGTGGGCGTGAGCGGCCTCGAATCCGACGGCGCCGACCTCTTCTACTGCGGGGGCGGCGGCAGCGGCAAGGTCCGCGCCGTGCGCCGGCCCAAAGCGGCCCGCCCCTGAGGCCTTGACCTCCTGACTTCTTGACCTCTTGAATGGGGCGGCGCCCCGCCGCAACCTCCACCACCCTGGCAACCACAGGCCCTGTGCGCATCACGCGATACCGCAGGCCGAGGATGGGTGCGCGCCTGCCTGCGCTGCATCCCAAAGCCCTTTTCCATCCCGCTACGCCGTCCACCTCTTACATAAGGAGCACCCCCATGAACGCACCCACCCCCCACCCCGTGGTTTCTGCCGACCAATGGCTGGCCCAGCGCCATGCACTGCTGGCCCGCGAGAAGGCGCTGACCCGTCTACATGACGAGGTCGCCGCGCAGCGCCGCGCACTGCCTTGGACCCGCGTGGACAAGCACTACACGCTGGATACGCTGCAGGGCCCGCGCGCCCTGGCCGACTTGTTCGATGGCCGCAGCCAGTTGCTGGTGCAGCACTTCATGTTCGGCCCGGGGTGGGAGCAGGGCTGCCCTAGCTGTTCCTTCATGGCCGACCACATGGGCGGCATGGAGCTGCACCTGCAGCACCGCGATGTATCGGTGCTCGCCGTGTCGCGCGCGCCGCTGGCCGAGATCGAGCGCTTTCGCCAGCGCATGGGCTGGCAGTTCCGCTGGGCGTCATCGCACGGCAGCGACTTCAACCACGACTTTGCCGTGAGCTTCACGTCCGAGCAGCGCGCATACGGCAATGGCGAGGTGCTCTACAACTACGGCATGCGGCCCTTTCCTGCCGATGAGGCGCCGGGTATCAGCGTGTTTGTGCGCAACGATGCGGGCGAAGTGTTCCATGCCTATTCCACCTTCGGGCGCGGCGTGGAGGCCATGATGGGCACCTACCAGCTGCTGGACCTCACGCCCCGAGGCCGCCAGGAGACCAACTCCGCCTACCCCATGGACTGGGTGCGCCACCACAACCGGTATGCGCCTTCCCAGCCACTGACTGGCTCCGCAGCGACGCCAGCCGCACAGGCGCCCCAGCCTTCACCGGCCCACACGGCGCCGGGTGGTTGCTGCGCCGCACGGGGCTGACCACACACCGCGCGGAGTGCGGCCATGGACGCCGCCCTCTGGCCCTGGCTGGCCATCGCTGCCATGGGCGCACTGCACGGGCTCAACCCCCTCACGGGCTGGGGGCTGGCCACCGCCTGCAGCCTGCACGCCAACGACCGCAGCATGCCGCTGCGCGCACTCCTGCCCATGGCCTGCGGGCACCTGGCCGCCGTGGCATTGGCGGCGGCTGCGGCGGTGTGGGGGCTATCGTTGTCTCCATCCGCGCTGCTGGCGGTAGCGGGCGGCCTGGGTGGGGTGGTAGTGCTCACTCGCGCGCATTGGCCGGCGGCGGTGTGGCATCGCCTGCGCAAGCAGGCCGGGCCCGTGGGCATGGCAGTCTGGTCCTTTGGGGCAGCCACGGTGCACGGTGCCGGGCTGGCACTGGTGCCTGCGCTGGCCCCGCTGTGCGGGAGCGATGGCGCAGCAGGTGGGGCGGCTCCAGCGGGTGGCGGGCTCTCCACCCCCTTGCTGCTGGCGCAGGCCGCGCTGGGTGTTCACATCCTGGCCATGCTGGCCGTCACCGGGGCCACGGCCGCTGCGGCCTGCCAAGCTGTGCAGGCCGCCCAGCGCTGGCTGCAGCGCCACCGGCGTTGCAGCGGCGGCCCTGCCCGCTGATCAGGCCTTGGCCGGGCGGTGCAGAGCGCAGATCTTGTTGCCGTCCGGGTCGCGCAGGTACGCCAGGTACAGCTTGCCGCCGGGGCCTTCGCGCCAGCCGGGTGGGTCTTCGCAGGTAACGCCGCCGTTGGCTACGCCGGCAGCATGAAAGGCGTCAGCCTGCTCGGGCGACTGCATGGCAAAACCGATGGTGCCGCCGTTGGCAAAGGTGGCGGGCTCGCCGTTGATGGGGGTGGTGATGCCAAAGGTACCGGTGGGGCCGCGATAGAAGTAGCGGTTCTTGTTGGCCACCCCGGGCGGCACACCCAGCGTGCCCAGCAGCGCGTCATAAAACTTCTTGGACCGCTCCAGGTCGTTCACACCGACCATCACATGACTGAACATTCATCGTCTCCTGTAAGCCCCTCAAGGGGCGGGTTGTGGCCAACGGTTGGCGGTGGCATGTTAGCGGGTGGCTATCGCCATCACAGGGGCGTGCCACAAGCCCCTGTGCGGCACTCTGGCTGGGGCGCCTTTTGGCGGTAGCCTCTGCGGCCCCCGGGCGTCCACACAGGCTGCATGGAAGCCGGTTTGAGGCAAAAATGCGCCATAGCGCTAGTACAACATGCCCGAATAGCTATCTAATTTATAGCAAGCATCCGCAGCGCCAATAGCTTCCGCGCGCCACCCCATCCCCTCGTATTGCCCGTTGAACAAACTATCACACCCCATGCTGCCCACTGCTTCCCCGCCCCACTTCACCCCGGTGCCCCTCGACAAGGCCTACCGGCTGCTCAACCACGGCCCCGTCGTGCTGGCGTCGGCCACCCATGCAGGCCAGCACAACGTCATGGCCGCATCGTGGGCCTGCGCACTGGACTTTGCGCCACCCAAGGTCACCGTGGTGCTCGACAAGGCGACGCGCACGCGCGAGCTGGTGGAGGCCAGCGGCTTCTTTGCACTGCAGCTGCCCACCGTGCCCCTGGCAGCGCTCACCGTTGCCCTGGGCACCGACACCGCCAAGACCATGCCCGACAAGCTGCAGCGCCATGGCGTGGCGTTATTTGAAGCACCGGGTCAGTCCGCGCAGACCACGCCCCCGCTGGTGCAAGGCTGCGCCGCCTGGCTGCTGTGCCGCGTGGTCCCCGAGCCGCACAACCAGCAGGCCTACGACCTCTTCATCGGCGAAGTTGTGGCCGCCTGGGCCGACGATCGTGTGTTCCGCAACGGGCACTGGGAGTTCGACGCCGCGCCGGATGACCTGCGCACGCTGCACTACGTGGCGGGTGGGCAGTTTTATGCGACGGGGGCTTCCGTCAGGGTGTGAGCCCGAGTGCAGGGGGCGCGTCGCCGCTGCGGCAGGCAGTGCGGGCTCCTGATCACCGTCTGCAGTGATGGGGGTGCAACGCCCGGCCGCGCACCGTCCACCGCGCCGCCCTGTCTCACTCCCCGTCCAACATTCCCACCTGCTTCAACTCCGCAAACTTGGCCGCCATCGTCGGGTTGCCGCGTGTGAGCTTCTTGATCGTCAGGTCCTCGGCCTTGTCGTTGGCCAGGCGCAAATTGTTCGCTGACTTGTGCAGAGCTTCCTTGGTCTTCTCAAGGTCCTTGATGGCCTCGTCAATGCGCTTGACGGCCTCCTCGAACCCGTCTGACGCCAGGCGCCAGTTGCGGCCAAACGCGGTTTTGAACTCATCCAGCTGCGTCTCAAACTTGGTGATGTCCAGGTTCTGCGAACGCACCATCGCCAGCTCGGACTTGTACTTCAGCGAGTTGAGCGCCGCATTGCGCAGCAGCGTGATCAGCGGCACAAAGAACTGCGGCCGCACCACATACATCTTGGGGTAGCGGTGCGACACATCCACGATGCCGCTGTTGTACAGCTCGCTCTCCGGCTCCAGCAGCGACACCAGCACTGCGTATTCGCACGCCTTCTCGGTGCGGTCCTTGTCCAGCTCTTTCAAGAAATCTTCGTTCCGCTTCTTGGTGGCCGTCTCATCGCTCTCGTTCTTCATCTCAAACATGATGGAAACGATCTCGGTGCCTTGCTCATCCGCCTCGCGGAAGATGTAGTCGCCCTTGCTGCCGGTGCGAGCGTCGTTGTCCTTGTCAAAGTGCGCGCGCTGAAACGCCGCCGCACGGATGCGGTTGAACTCAATCTCGCAGTGCTGCTCCAGCGTCTCGCCCACCATCTTGGTCGATAGCCGCGCCTTCATGTCGCGCAGGCGCTCAATCTCGCCTTCGCGGTCGCGCAACTGCAGGGCAAATTGCTCCTTGATGGCTTTCTCTTCCAACTGGTTCTTGACGGTGATGAGGCTCAGCTCGCCCTTCAAGGCATCGCGCTCCTGAGCCACCACGCCCACGGCCTGGTTCACCGCCTCCGTCACCGCCAACTGGCGCGCCACATCGCTGGCCGCCAGCTTGGCTTGCAGCGCCTGAATCTCGGCGTCCTTCTTGGCGGCTTCGGCCTGCAGCGCATGGGCCAGCTTGGCCTCGGCCAACTGGGCTGCAGCCTGCTGCGCGCTGCGTGCCTGGGCCAGCTCGTTGGCCAGCGCATCGCGCTCCTTACTCACCGCGCCCAAGGCTTCTGTGACGGCCAGCTTGCGCTCCACCTCGCCCGCGTCCAGCTGGGCTTTCAGTGCCTGAATCTCGGTGTCTTTGGCCGCCGCAGCCTTTTGCAGCGCATTGGTCACCTCCGCCTTGGCCAAGGCAATCGCGTCGCGCTTTTCGCGCTCGGCCAGCTCCAGCCGCTCGTGCAAAGCTTGCTCAAACTCGCCATCACGCACCTGCTCGAGGATGTCGGCATACCCCGCCTCCTCGATCTTGAAGGCTTTGCTGCAATGGGGGCAGATGATTTCGTGCATGGGAGATGGGGATTTTTTATAGGGGCTGATTGCCACCTAAGCATATCGGCGTTTGTGGGCGAAGACTGGAAATGCTCAGTGGATACGGCGCTGAGGGAGATCAATGACAAGCTGGTGTTTGGGGGCCTGGCGAGGCTGGGCGGTGAGGCTCAGTAAAGCGTACTTACTGGTCAAGTAGTGTGAGAATCAAGGGATGAGCAAAAGCCACGAACTATCCAACTTCATTTGGACCATTGCAGACCTTTTGCGCGGCCCTTATCGCGCACCGCAGTACGAACGGGTTATGTTGCCCCTGGTGGTCTTGCGCCGTTTCGACTGCGTTTTGGAAAGCACAAAAGAAGCGGTGCTGGCCAAATATGTACAGGTAAAAGACAAACATGAAGGCGCTGCGCTGGATCGGGTTTTGAATAAGGTGTCTGGCCAACGGTTTCATAACCACTCGCCCCTCAGCTTTGAAAAATTGCGTGGCGACCCAGATAACGCCCACCTGCATCTGGTTTCATACATCAACGGATTTTCTGAAAACGTCCGTAAGATTTTTGATCGCTTTGAGTTCAGCCACGAAATTGAGCGGATGAAGGAACACAACATTCTGTTCCTGGTCATTAAGAAGTTTTGCGAAGTTGATCTACACCCTAGCGTGGTGGACAACATCGAGATGGGCCTGTTGTTCGAAGACCTGATTCGGCGATTCAACGAACAAGCCAATGAAACGGCAGGTGATCACTTCACACCTCGTGAGGTCATCAAGCTCATGGTGCATTTATTGTTTATGCACGATGACGATTTGCTAACCAAGCCAAACACCGTTCGGAAAATGCTCGACCCTACATGCGGTACGGGTGGCATGCTCTCAGAGGCGAGGAAGTATCTTCATGAACACGGCTTGGGTGCCAAGCTCTATGTGTATGGTCAGGACTTCAATCCCCGATCCTATGCGGTTGCTGCATCTGATCTACTGATGCGTACAGATCCGAATGGCGCTGAAACCTCTACGATCAAATTTGGTGACACGCTAGTCGATGATCAATTCCCTGAGGAGCGTTTCGACTACTTCCTTGCCAATCCTCCTTTTGGTGTGGACTGGAAACGTCAGCAAAAGGAGGTGGTGCGCGAGCATGAGAAGTCGGGATTCGCTGGTCGCTTTGGCGCGGGCACCCCGCGTGTGAACGACGGCGCGCTGCTGTTTTTGCAGCACATGGTCAGCAAGTTTGAAAAGGTAGATTCCGCCAAAAGTCTGGATGGTTCTAGGCTGGCCATTGTGTTCAACGGCTCACCATTGTTTACCGGTGGCGCAGGCTCTGGTGAAAGCGAAATTCGCAAATGGATCATTGAAAACGACTGGCTGGAAGCCATCGTCGCCATGCCAGAACAAATGTTTTACAACACCGGCATTGGCACCTATGTCTGGATCGTCACCAACCGCAAAGAACTACGCCGCAGAGGAAAGATCCAGCTCATTGACGCCCGTGAGCGCTGGCAGCCACTGCGCCGCAGTCTGGGAGACAAGCGTCGCGAATTTTCAGAAGCGCACATTGCCGACATCGTTCGTGAGTACGGCAACATGCAGGCCAGCGACACCAACAAGGTTTTTGACAACGAAGACTTTGGCTACAACCGCCTGACCATTGAACGGCCCTTGCGACTGAGCTTCCAGATTTCGCTGGAACGGAAAGAGCGTTTCCTGGACGCCTGCCCCGACCTGCTGGACGACTTGCAAGCCATCGACAAAGCCCTGGGTCGTGACGCCAGTCAAGACTGGAATGCCGTCTGGAAGCAGGTGCAGTCACTGCTCAAGGCACGAGACAGCAAATGGCGTGCCCCACAAGCCAAGGCGTTTCGCGATGCCTTTACTGAAGTTGACCCCAAGGCTCAAGCTGTCATCGTCAAAAAATCCGGTGCGCATATCCAATACGAAGCAGACCCCAAGTTGCGCGACTTTGAAAACGTACCCCTCAAGGAAGACGTGCAGACCTATTTCGCACGTGAAGTGCTTCCCCATGTGCCCGACGCCTGGATAGAGTACGAGAAGACCAAGGTCGGCTACGAGATCAACTTCAACCGGCACTTTTACCGCTTCACCCCTCCGCGCCCCTTGGCCGAGATCGATGCGGACCTGAAGAAGGCCGAAGAAGAAATTTTGCAACTGCTGCGCGAGGTCACCACGTGACGGCACTTGAGCTATTGGAAAGCCTCAACCTGCTCGACGAGAACGAGCGCATTGAGGCCAAGCGTGCCTCTGAACTGGGTAAGTCGGTCTTGGAAACCATCTGCGCGTTTGCCAACGAGCCTGGCTTGGGCGGTGGATGGCTGCTGCTGGGCGTAGTGCGTGAAGAAATGGCGTTGTTCCCCTCGTATGAGGCAGAAGGCATAGAGCAGCCCGAAAAGCTGGGCGCAGAGATTGCCACCCAATGCCGCAACACCTTTAACCAACCTGTGCGGGTTGAGATCAGCACCGAAACCGTCAATGGCAAAGCCCTTCTGGTGGTGCATGTGCCAGAGGCACAGCCGCAAGACAAACCCATCTTCTTTAAAGCCCAGGGCTTGCCCAAAGGGGCGTTGCGCCGCATCAGCAGCACAGACCAGCATTGCACCGATGACGACTTGGCCGTCTTTTACCAAGGCCGCCAACAAGAAAGCTTTGACGGCACCCTGGTGGCAGACACCACGCTAGACGACTTGCAACCCGAAGCCATTGCCGACTATCGCCAGTCCCGCGCCCAAGCCAACCCCGATGCCGAAGAACTGCGCTGGAGCGATGAAGACCTGCTGCAATCGCTGGGCTGCATCCGGCGCAATCCACACGGTGCCTGGCAGCCCACCGTGGCCGGTGTCATGCTGTTTGGCAAACCTGTGACGCTGCGCCGCTGCTTCCCCATGATGCGGGTGGACTACATCCGCGTGCCTGGCCGCGAATGGGTGCCCGACCCTGACCGCCGCTTTGACACCATAGACCTGCGTGACCCGCTGCTGCGCCTGGTGCGCCGCGCCCAGGCCGCCATTCTGGACGACCTGCCCAAAGGCTTTGCTTTGCATGAAGGCGACCTGCAACGGCGCGACACACCCGCCATCCCCCTGCGCGTGATCCGTGAGGCACTGGTCAACGCGCTGATGCACCGCAGCTACCGCAGCCACAGCCCGGTGCAAATCATTCGCTACGCCAACCGGCTGGAGATACGCAACCCCGGTTTCTCCCTCAAGTCGCAAGACCACCTGGGCGAGCCCGGCTCGCAACTGCGCAACCCCAAAATTGCCGCTGCGCTATACGACACGCGACTGGCCGAAACCAAAGGCAGCGGCATACGCGTGATGCGCGAGAGCATGGAGCAAGCGGGCCTGACCCCGCCCTTGTTTGAATCCGACCGGGGCAACGACCAGTTTGTAGCCCGTTACTTCTTCCACCACTTCTTGGGCGCGGAAGACATCGCCTGGCTGGCGCAGTTCAAAGACCTGCAGCTCAATGAAGATGAGGCCAAGGCTCTGATCGTGGTGCGCGAGGCCGGTGCCATCAACAACGGCACCTACCGCGAGCTGACCAAGGTGGATACCCTGACCGCCAGCCAAGCCCTGCGCCGGCTGCGTGATGCTGGGCTGCTGGCCCAGAAAGGGCGCGGCTCAGCCACTTACTACGTGCCCACCGACAGGTTGCTAGACAAGGGCCTAACCAGTAACCCCGAGGCCTTATCTAGTGAGTCAGACGGCTTATCTAGTAACCCCCCAGCCTTGCCTAGTAACCCAGAGCCCTTATCCAGCAACCCCGCTGACAAATATGACGAAGCCCTGCGCAGCCAGTTGCTGGACGGCATTCCCGGCGCGCTGGCCGCCAAAGTGGGAGCTGTAGGCAAGCGTCACCCTCCTCAGGAGCTGCAGGATGTGGTTGTGGCCCTTTGCCAAGTGCGCGCCTGGAGCGCAGATGAGTTGTCTACTGTGCTGCGCCGCAACCCGGAAGTGGTGCGGCAGAGTTATTTGCGTCCGCTGATGCGTGAAGGGCGCCTGACCATGACCAACCCGCAGGAGCCGAATGATCCGCAGCAAGCGTATCGGGCGGTGGAGGTTGGGGAATGAACGCTGCAAAACGCATAAAACTGAAATACGTTGCTGACTACATTCAGCGTGGTGACGCACCAACATATGTCGATTCAAATGGTGTAACGGTCATCAACCAAGCATGTGTGCAACCCTCGGGTATTGATCTATCGAAGAGGAAGCTGCACGACCCAGAAGACATTGGGCGCATTACCTCATGGCTTCAACAAAATGATGTTCTGATTAATTCCACCGGTACCGGAACGCTCGGTCGTGTTGCCCATGTTCGTGAAGAGCCAACTTCACCAATGTTTGCCGACGGGCACGTGACGATTATTCGTGATGCCACAGGGCGTTTCGAGCCACGCTATCTGTTCTACGTACTCAGCATTCAGCAGGAGGAAATCACTGTTGAATGCTCTGATGGGGCAACCAACCAGATTGAGCTTAGCCGTCACAAGCTAGGAAACAAGTACATCGATTGGCCCCCAATACCGACTCAAAAGCGAGTGGTGGCGTTCCTTGATCGGCACACGAACGCACTTGACAGACTTATCGAGGGTAAAAATCATCTGTTGGATCTGCTTGCAGAGAAGAAGCGAACACTCATCACCCATGCAGTATCAAGAGGGCCAGACTCTGAAGTCCCAATTAAAGACACCGGCATTCCGTGGCTTGGGAACATCCCAGCACACTGGAATACAGAACGTGCCAAGTGGTTGTTTAAAGAACGTGATGTCCGTTCTGAAAGTGGCGATGAGGAACTGCTTTCAGTGTCCCACCTGACCGGCGTTACCAGTCGCTCAGAAAAGAACGTCAACATGTTCATGGCAGAAAGTCTGGAAGGCTATAAGCGCTGCGAGACTGGCGATTTAGTCATCAACACCCTTTGGGCTTGGATGGGTGCGATGGGCGTGACCCGTCAGCCTGGGATCGTGAGTCCCGCCTACAACGTGTACCAGCCAGTGCCTGAGTTGGACCCGGAATACATCGACTTGCTGGTACGCACGCCCCGCTTCGCAGAGGAAATTACTCGCTACTCCAAAGGTGTTTGGTCATCCCGCATGCGGTTGTACCCCGAGGGCTTGTATGAAGCTTGGTTGCCCGTGCCCCCGAAGGAAGAGCAACAAGCCATCGTTGCACACATCAAACAAGAAACGCAGAAGATTGATGCGTTTGCTTTGGCAACGGAAAAGACCATCAACCTCTTACAAGAGAGACGCTCTGCGCTGATTTCGGCAGCAGTCACTGGGCAACTCGATCTGGGCACATGACATGCAAATCAACTATCTATCGCTGAGCCAGTTTCGTGGCATCCAAGATGCAAGTATCAATTTCAAGCCTGGGTTCAACTTAATCGTTGGCGTCAATGGCGCTGGAAAGTCATCGGTGCTGGATGCCCTTTGCATTGTGCTTGCCCGTGCACTGCCCGCGCTGACGCCATCTGGCGCGCACAGTGGCGTAGCAACGAGGGTGGCCGACATTACGGTCAACAAAAGTGCGCTTGCGATAGTTGCAAAGTTCACCTGCCACGCGACGGACTTTGCGTTGACATTGACCGAGCAAGCCAGCGGCGTTCAAAGTGCGATTGATCAAGACCGGGGACTGAAAGATATTCGAGACGTAGATGAATTACCCACTTTGCGTCGGCACGAGCGCCCGGAGCCCGGTGATCCAAGACTCGCGGGAACGTTACGCGGACAAACTAGCATCAATCCCGAGGCGCAAGAGCTAACGCCTACCCCGGACCCCAAATTGAAGAAGGCGGCTAATCAACCGCTTGTACTGTTTCTCTCTGTCCGTCGATCTATCCCCAGCGAGAGGGCGACAAGCTCAAAGAAAGGTTCTGCATATCAAGCCGTGTTCAATGTTGAGCGAGGGCTTGAAATTCGCACTTTGGCGCAGTGGTGGAAGGCCCGTGAATCCTTGGCTGCAGAAGACCCAAGCTCCAAATCTGCGACGCAATTGGCGGCTGCCAGAGCAGCTTTGAAAGAGATGTTGCCAAGCATGGCCGATTGGCGAGTTGAGGGCGAGCAAGTCCTCGTAGACAAAATCGTTGAGGTCAGCGGTATCGCAGCAAGTGGCGAGCCAGAGGTTCGTGAAGAGCGGCGCACATTGCCCATATCTTCACTTTCAGACGGTGAAAAGAGTTTGATTGCCATCACCACCGATATTGCGCAGCGCTTGGCCGTTTTGAATCCTAATGAAGCCAATCCAGTCAAGACAGGTAACGGTGTTGTCTTGCTCGATGAAATCGATTTACATCTTCACCCTTCTTGGCAACGGCATATTGCTATTCATTTGCCCAAAGTATTCCCGGGCTTGCAGTTCATTGCTACGACACATTCACCACAGGTTATCGGCGAGACCGAACCTGGCAGGGCAATCCTCTTGCATGCAGGCGGAAAAGTTGAATACCTCGACGAATCACTGGGCCGCGATAGTGGTTGGATATTGCGGCATGTAATGGATACACCGGAACGGAATGCAGAACTCCAAGCTGGGCTGGATGAAGTCGATCAACTTATTGATAGTGAAGAATTTGATGCTGCAAAAGAAAAAGTCCACTCGTTACGGAGCCGCTTTGGCAACGACAAGGAGCTTATCGGAGCAGCAGCCGCAATAGCGCGATGGGAGCCAACTGACGATGAAGAAGATAGTTAAGGGTGCGCAAGCGCCGGCACTCACTAACTGGTATGCAGTTAACGCGGCCTTACCCCAAAACTTATCGTATGGCGCTGCAGGGTTTCCAATTGCTGCAGTCCTAAAGGGGCTGCTTATTGAGCAGGGTTATGTTTGCGCGTACACATTGCTACGCATCGGCGACACAACTGCGCATGTCGAGCACTTAAAACCACAAACTCGATGTAGAAGTGAAGATGCAGCCCGAACTGCGGCAAATTTACCGGTGCAAAGAGAAGATATTGCTTGGAGCAATATGGTTGCCTGCGCACCTGAGCCAAACATAAAAGTCAAGCCCCCATATGGGGCTACAAAGAAAGACAAGTGGTGGCATGCAACCGATTTTTTGTCACCTTTAGATCCGAGCTGCGAACAACGTTTTGTTTACTCAAGTGATGGAAAAATTGCGCCGAGCACGGCCACAGATGTTGCAGCAAGGGAAACCATAAGTCGAATTGGATTGGACAACGAAAAACTCGAAGAGTTGAGGAAGGCTGCCTTTCTTAAGGCGGGCATACATAAGCGCTCCGATCGACCAATTGAGTCTCCCAGGAAAGTTGACCAACTCATCGCGAAATGGTCTAAGAAAAACCAAACTACTTTGCAGTGCGAGGAATTTTGTGTTCCGTTGGTTCAGGTTGCAAAAGCCTATGCCCAATTTCTACGAACCAAGGGATATCGGTAATGAATACCCGCCATAACGAAACCAGCTTCGAATCCGTCATCGAAGCCCACTTACTGGCCAACGGTTATGAGTCCGTCGCACCATCGACCTATCACGCCGGCCACACATTCTTCACCTCGATAGCTCTGGCCTTCATTCGCACCAGCCAGCCCAAAGAGTGGGCCAAGCTGGAAGCCTTGCATGGCATTAACACCGAAGCCACCGTCCTCAAAGACCTGACGCACTGGTTAGACACCTACGGCACGTTGGCTGTGCTGCGCAACGGGTTCAAATGCTATGGCCGCACATTGCGGGTGGCATTCTTCAAACCTGCGCATGGCATGAACCCGGAGCTGGCTGCGCAGTACGCGGCCAACCGCGTGGGCGTGACCCGGCAGCTGCGCTACAGCGCCAAGAACACCAATGAGTTGGATTTGGTGCTCTCCATTAACGGCATTCCGGTGGTGACTGCAGAGCTGAAGAACCCCATGACGGGGCAAACCGTGCAGGACGCAATAGCCCAATACCAACAAGACCGCGATCACCGTGAGCCGCTGTTTGAGTTCAAGCGCCGCGCGCTGGTGCACTTTGCGGTGGATACCGAGCTGGTGTTTATGACCACGCGCCTGGCGGGCAGTGCCACGCACTTCCTGCCCTTCAACAAAGGACTGGATGGAGGCGCGGGTAATCCGCCAGACCCCACAGGGCAGGCCTACCGCACGGCCTATCTGTGGCAAGAGGTGTGGCAGCGCGATAGTTTGCTGGACATCATTGCGCGCTTTATGCATCTGCAGGTGGAAGATAAGCGCACCGAAGATGGCCGCCTCATCAAAAAAGAGACCATGGTCTTCCCGCGCTACCACCAGTTGCAGGCGGTGCGCGACCTGGAGGCCGCTGCGCGGCAAGAGGGGCCGGGCCACAACTACCTGGTGGAGCACTCTGCCGGCAGCGGCAAGAGCAACACCATTGGCTGGTTGGCGCACCGGCTGGCTTCGCTACACAACGATGCGGACCAAAAGGTGTTTGACTCAGTCATCGTCATCACCGACCGCCGGGTGCTAGACAGGCAGTTGCAGGACACCATTTACCAGTTTGAGCACCGCCAGGGCGTAGTGCTGAAGATTGATGAAGATTCGCGCCAACTGGCCGAGGCGCTAACTAACTGCGTGCCCATCATCATCTCTACGCTGCAAAAGTTTCCGTTTGTAGCGCGGCAGCTGGCCAAGATGGCAGAAGAGCGCGGCGATGCCTCTGCCGATGCCGTGCTGCCAACACGCCGCTGCGCGGTGATCATTGACGAGGCACACAGTTCTCAGTCTGGCGAAACCGCCACCGACTTGAAAGAGGTGTTGGGTGGCAACGTGCTGCGCGAAGCGGCGGCCCGCTATGCGGTGGACGAGGGCATAGACAACCTGGACGAGCTTTACCGCAGCATGGCCAAGCGTGGGCGGCAAGCCAACCTGAGTTTTTTTGCATTCACCGCCACGCCTAAGCACAAGACCTTGGCCGTGTTTGGCCGGGAAGATGCGGGCAAAGCGGGGCAGCCTTTTCACCGTTACACCATGCGGCAAGCCATTGAAGAGGGCTTCATCATGGATGTGCTGAAGAACTACACCACCTACGCCACGTACTACAAGCTGGTCAAAGCCAGCGAAGACGATCCGAACGTAGAGCGCAAGCAAGCAGCCAAGGTGCTGGCGCGCTTCATGCGGCTGCACCCGTACAACATTGCGCAAAAGACCGAGGTGATGGTGGAGCACTTCAACGCCGTCACCAGCCACCGCATTGGCAAGAAAGCCAAGGCCATGGTGGTTACGGGCTCGCGCTTGGAGGCCGTGCGCTACAAGCTGGCGTTTGACAGCTACATCCGCGAAAAGGGGTACAACTGGATCAAGACGTTGGTGGCTTTCTCGGGCGAGGTGCTGGACGAAGAGCTGCCTGACCAGACTTGGACAGAAGTCCGAATGAACGGCGGCATCAAGGAAAGCGAGCTCCCAGAAAAGTTTGATTCGCCGGAATACCAGGTGCTGCTGGTGGCGGAAAAGTACCAAACGGGCTATGACCAGCCCCTGCTGCACACCATGTATGTGGACAAGCGCTTGGCGGGCATTCAGGCGGTGCAAACCCTTTCACGACTAAACCGCATGCACCCGCTCAAGGAAGACACCTTTGTGCTGGACTTCGTGAATTCGCCAGAAGACATTCGCGAGGCCTTCAAACAGTATTTCGAAGGTGCGGAGATGGGCGAAGAAGCAGAGCCCAATCGCATGTATGCGATCAAGGCGGAGCTGGACGCTTCTTGCATTTATCTGGCCGAAGAGGTTGAACGTTTCATCGCGGTGTACTTCAAGCCAAAGCAACGTCAGAGCGCAGCAGACCACCAAGCCATGAACGCAACGCTGGACCCTGCTGTGGATCGCTTCGCAGCGCTGCAGGAGGTCAACGAGGAAGAAGCGGAGTTGTGGCGTGGCAAGCTCAATGCGTTCCGCAATCTCTATGCGTTCTTGTCGCAGGTGATTCCTTACCAGGACTCTGACTTGGAGCGGCTCTATACCTTCCTCCGATTCTTGTCCCCCAAGCTACCCAAGCGAGCCACAGGGGAGCGCTACAGCTTTGACGATGAGATTCGGCTGGAGTATTACCGCCTGCAAAAAATCAGCGAAGGCTCAATCAGCTTGCGCGAGGGCAAGACTGCCCCATTGGATGGCCCACGCGAGGTGGGCTCTGGCGCGGGCCACGATGAAGAGGTGCCACTGTCGCGATTGATAGATGTGGTCAACGAACGGTTTGGCACGGATTTCACCGATGCCGACCAGTTGTTCTTTGATCAGATCATTGAGGCGGCAATTGCGGATGACTCATTGCAGGAAGCTGCAGCAGTCAACCCGGAAGGTAAGTTTGACCTTCTGTTTTCTGGCTTGCTGGAGACCTTGTTCATTGAACGCATGGAGCAGAACGAAGATATCTTTGCCCGGTTCATGAACGAGCAAGATTTTCAAGGGCTGGTGTCTGAATGGATTTCGCGGCAGGTTTACGAACGGCTTAGAGACGCACGGCAGAAGCGTTGAACTGACGCGCAAAGCCTCCGCTGCCACCTACCCCTATCACCAGGCTCTGCGTCGCCCGTGTCGCCGCCACATAAAACACCCACGCTGCTTCCTTCTCATCCTCTCCCGCCCCCAGCATGTGCCCCACGCCGGTTAGCGCCACCACGGGGAATTCCAGGCCTTTGCTGACCTTCATAGTCATCACCTTGTTCTCGTTGCTGGTGGAGTCAAAGTCCCCTGGGCCCAGCCGCTTCCTTACCGGCAGCTTGCGTTGCGCCAAGGTGCGGGTGCTCAGGTCGCGGGTCATAGTGTCTGCACACAGCACGAGCATGTCGCCGTACGTATTGCCCGCCACAGAAAGGTCACGTAACAGATGGCTCCGGCTCATATTGTCGACAGTGTTGACACAATCTCTGCGCTGGGGAAAGCCTGCGCAAACTTGACCATGCGGCGCAGGTTGCGCGCTTCAAAACCCCGGCCAAACTCTTGCGAGAGCTGTTAGCCCAGTTGCTCCAGCGTTTGGCTGTCGCACTGGGCACGTTTGCCGCCCAACACTTCGGTGGCCAAGCGCTGGCCCACCACCCAGTACAGGCGGGTGAGTTCGGCATTCACTGCATCGGCCAGGCGATGGCGGCTGTTGGCGATGAGGGTGCGCAGTTCTGCGTGCAGGGACGTGGGCAGGCCGTCTGCCGCTGTAGAAGCCAGTGGATTCATGGTTGGAGCTCGTGAGCCGTGATGTCGGGGGCTTCGCCCAGACCTTCGCAGCAGTGGCAGTCAAAGCGGTCTACATCGCAGGCGAGGTGGCTTAGAGCGGGGATGGATTTTTCGGTACATCACGTCCTGAGTGATTCGAGACTTCCAGTTCTCATCAGGCCTGATTGAGATCGGAAGCCTTCCAGAGCCACTCCCCTTGGATTTGAAGCGTTGATGGCCAAGCATTTACCAAAATGACAAGGGAAGTAATGACAGCAGCCATCGAAGCAAACAAACCAAAATTAATACCAAACAACCAAAACAACATAGAAATTAAAATAATAAAAATAGATCTTTTTTTTGATTTTTCCCAATATTTATTAAGCAAAATAAGCCTATTGTTATAATCAACCAAACACTGCTCCTTATATACCCCGCATGTTTGATTGATGTCCGGAAAATCTTTAGCAGATTTTTTGCCAAGATTACTTCTTCTTGCAAATACAACTGGCCTTATGGTGATGACATGAACAGTGAACTCATAATTTCCCTCATACCCTTTATCCCGTCTGTAAGTTGAGTAAATTGCACCATTTGCACCAATTTGGCTGGCCAATCTGTTGGCTCGCTGCCTAACTTCAGCAGGATCCCCTCGATCGCTAGCCGTGACAACCCAATCACATACCTGCAGGATCTCCCACCCCTTTATTTCAGAAGACTTACTAACCAAGAACTCGCGAGGAACTTCATATAGATTACCTTCGGCAACAGAGCTGAATTGCACTTTATATGCTCGGTAGCCCTTGGGCGTAACGCCTGCCTCAAAATTAACCGGCATTCCATCAGAAATACGGGCACTATCAGCCCCACCAGCAACATCCCTGCCATGAAAGAAATAATTTCTTCCATCTTCCCCTGAGATAAAACCATATCCCTTGCTAGGTAGAAAGCTTTTTACAAAACCTGATGTAAACATAAATTAATTCACTGCAACTTATCAAACGCCCCCAGCCAGCACCAACCTCTGCGTAGCCCTGGTCGCCGCCACATACAACACCCGCGCCGCCTCCCTACGGGCCAGCACCTCGGCCTCTAACAGCGCCTGCACACCCTCTCCCGGATCGGTGGCCTCGGCCCGCATTCGCTCCAGCCGCTCCACCCCCGGTATCGCCACCACCGGAAATTCCAGCCCCTTGCTGACCTTCATTGTCATCACCTTCACGCTGTTGGCCAGCGGGTCATAGTCGCCCGGCCCCAGGCGGTTTTGCACAGGAATGCCACGCTTGGCCAACGTGCGCGCGCACAGGTCACGAGTGTCTTTGTCGCGGCACAGCACGGCCATGTCGCCCCAGGCAAAACCATCGGCATGCGCGCCTTGCAGCAGCTCGGCAATCTTGGCGGCCTGTTCGGGCAGGGTGGGCAAATTGATGACGATGGGCTCGGGGCCGTCGCGGCCGCAGCTCACGGGTTTGACGAGGGGGATGCCGTCGTCGTCGCGGTCTTCGGCGGTGAGCAGGTCGCCCGCGATGGCGTTGGCGGTTTGCAAAATCTGCCGCGTGTTGCGGTAGTTGATCTTGAGGATGGTGGTGCGGCCCTGTGCCTGGATACCCACGCTTTTGAAGCTGAAGTTCTTTTTGCGGCCGCGCTCGTAAATGCTTTGCGCGTCGTCGTACAGCACCAGCAGGCTGTTGGTGGTGGGGTCCACCATTTGGGTGACGAGCTTGAGCCATTCGGGCGCAAAGTCGTGGCCTTCGTCGATGAGCACGGCCAGGTATTGGCCGGTTGGGATGTGGCCCCGGTCCACGCCGATGATGACGCGCTGGACCATGTCGGCCATCTTGGCGTCCACGCTCTGGTTGTCTGCGGGCAAGGCTTGCCCATAGGCCACCAGTTGGGCGCGTGCCCATTTGTGGAAGTGGACGCAGTGCACGCGCTCGCTCAGCCCCTTGGCGGCCATGGTGGCGGCGAGCTTGACGGCCAGCGGCTCGTTGTAGCAAAGCACCAGCACGGGCTTGCCTGCGGCGTGGGCACGGGCCAGGTACTCGGCGCGGTAGCCCAGCACCATGGTTTTGCCGGAGCCCGCCACGCCGTGGATGACGCGGTGGCCGTCGCCCAGGCTGCGGGCCAGTTGCTCTTGCTGCAGGTCCATCACGCGCAGCATGTCGGGCACTTCGGCCTGCATGTCGGCCTCGTCGAACAGGCTGGCTTGTTCGGGGATGCGCACCTGCGGAAAGAGGATCCAGCGCACGCGGTCGATCTGCGGCAGGGTGAGCGTGTGGTAGCGCTCGTAGGGAAACATCTCCCACAGGCGGCTCTGAAAGCTCTCGGGCTCCACGCTGTCGGTCATCTCGTCGCTGCAGATGACGCGGTGGGGCGCAATGGCCTGGCCCAGCTGCGCTTCGATGAACTGCTTGCGCGTGATGTTGGGCAGCACCACGCCGTAGCTCCACGCAAACACTACTTCGCCCTGGCGGCGGCCTTCGGGGTGCACAAGGCGCTTGTCGGCGCGCAGTGCATCCAGCACGGCATGGGCGTAGTGGCGAGCCTGGGCGAAGGGGGATTTGATGGCTTTGGGCTCGCCGCTGGCGGCGTCCAGAATCGTCCAGTCTTCCTTGTCGGCCTGCACGATGGTGCCCAGGCGAAAGTCTTTGACTTCCAGAATCAGCAAGCCCCGGCTGGGGTGCAGCACGATGAAATCAGGGTGCAGTTGCTGGGGGCCGACGGGTACGTCGTACCAGAGCAGGTAGTCGTCGTCGAGTTTGTCTTCCAGCCTCTCGGCCAAGCGCTTTTCTCCAAGGGTCATGCGCCGCAAGCACGCACCCAGTGCCGGTATCAATGTCGCCATGCCGCCAGTTGCCCCCCTATGTTGTGCACTGCATATCTTTGTATGCAGTTGTTAAGGCACTTTAGGTGGTGTGGCAGTGGGGCGCAACTTTTGGATGCCAAGTGTGTTGGCGGGCGCTGGTTGAGTGGCCGCTGCAGAAGGACTTGCGCGGCCAAGACCATTCAAACCATACTGGCCTGTAGCGCTTATCCAATAAGCGCTGGCAGCTATCAATTTCATATCAATCAACTAACGCCCCTCCGGCACAGGGCGTGCACTGGCGCCGCCTTGCAAGTCCCTGCAGTGTCGTCAGGTAAATTGCCCCGCATGCCGAACACTTCTTCACCCCCCTCAGCCGCCGCCCCGGCCTCCCTCATCGACTCCCGCCAGGCCGCTTGGCGCCTGCTGACCACGCTGGGTTTGGTGGTGCTGGGCAACAGCAGCATGTATGTGGTGTCGGTGGTGCTGCCCGCCGTACAGGCCGAGTTTGGCGTGGGCCGTGCGGATGCGTCGCTGCCCTACACGCTGATGATGGTGTGCCTGGGGCTGGGCGGCATCTGGACCGGGCGCATGGCCGACCGGCATGGGCTGATGCCGGTGCTGTGCGTGGGCGCGGTGGCCGTGTGTGGCGGGTTTGTGTGGGCGGGGCTGTCGGGCAGCATCTGGGGGTTTGGGCTGGCGCACGGACTGATGGGGCTGATTGGCAGCTCGGCCACGTTTGCGCCGCTGATGGCTGACACCGCGCTGTGGTGGAACAAGCGGCGCGGCATTGCGGTGGCGATCTGTGCCAGCGGCAACTACATTGCGGGCGCGTTGTGGCCGCCCATCGTTCAGCACGGCATCGAGCTGATCGGCTGGCGCCACACCTATGTGCTGCTGGGCCTCGTGTGCGGCGTGGGCATGCTGCTGCTGGCACTGCGCATGCGCCAGCGCGCGCCCATGGTGCAGATGGATGCAGCCCCTGCACCGGCCGCAGCGGCGCAAGGTGCGGCAGCCGGTGTGGTGCCCACTGCGCTACTGCTCGACCGCAGCCGCCCGTTTGGCCTGCGCCCGTTGCATGCGCAGCTGCTGCTGTGTGTGGCGGGTGTGGCCTGCTGCGTGGCCATGGCGATGCCACAGGTGCACATCGTGGCCTATTGCACCGACCTGGGTTTTGGCGCGGCGCGCGGGGCCGAGATGCTGTCGCTGATGCTGGCGTGCGGCATCGTCAGCCGCTTGGTGTCGGGCGTGATCTGCGACCGCATTGGCGGCGTGCGCACGCTGCTGCTGGGCTCGGCATTGCAGGGCGTGGGGCTGGCGCTGTTTCTGCCGTTTGACGGGCTGGTGCCGCTGTATGTGATCTCAGCGATGTTCGGGCTGTTTCAAGGCGGCATCGTGCCCGCCTACGCCATCATCATCCGCGAGTATTTCGCGCCCCAGGAGGCTGGGGCCCGGGTAGGCGCCGTAATCATGGCCACGTTGATCGGCATGGCGCTGGGGGGCTGGATGTCGGGCTGGATCTTCGACCTGACGGGCAGCTACCGCGCGGCGTTTTTGAACGGCATGGCGTGGAATCTGCTGAACCTGTCGATCGTGGGTTGGCTGTTTTGGCGCGTGCGGCGCCAGTCTGTGGTGGGGCGAGTGCAACCCACTGCAAGGTGAGTACGGCGTGCGGCACGTCTGCCCGCAGCGCTCGCCAGTACTAAAAAATCATGGGTGAGATGGCTAACGGCCTTAGCACTCGCCAACGCGCGGGCCGGTAGTTCAATGTGTGGGCCAGACGCTGGAACACAGTGAGCCGTTTCCGCTGTGGTAGCCACATGCCAGCGCAATGTGGCCCAAGCGGCGGCGCGGGTAGCGTGTAGGCACCGATGAAGCAGCCTTCTTGCGACAAACGGGTGAGCTGTATATCCGTGTCGTTATGGGCTCCGGCCTTAAGCTGGCAGATCCGCACCTCGTTATTCAGCGCGGCCGTAGGGGCCACTCGAGTTCCTGATCAACGGTGTTCCAGTCGTACGCACTGAATACCGTATGTCTATTTGAAGGGCGCTCGTCTAGTTATTACTTGACCCGCGTTTGTTCAATATATTCTTCGCAGCGGTGAGGATCGTGAATCCCATATCGAATAGCGCAATATTCCAAAAATTGATTTTTTCGGGTGCTGTCAAGTGAATCAAATAGATCGCGGTCGAGTGTATATTGCGCCGGGTTCCTGAAAAGAACTTGAAACGTTGGGGCTGTCTTTATAAAGGGATTCCATGCACTCCCCACTTCATGGTCTCCAACGTATCGATCAAACCCAACAAAAAGCCACGCAGTCAGAAACAAAAAAAGTATGCCGACAAAAAAAGCGATTTTTTTTGTCATATCAAGGTTTTGAAAGATCAAATTTTTTACGCAATTGCTCCGCAATGATCATTCCGTAAATTCCTGGGCATGCCCTGCTACTGCCCGCAGCTTGTGCAAATTCCCGATGCCCTCCAAGCCGTTTGATAGGAAAAAATTCGATCAAAGTTTGGACTAATTTTTCCGCTTTTGACATTTGCAGCTCGGATGGCTCATCGTGATTAACTGCAAGTTGATCCTTTTGCACGCCCAAGAACTCAGAAACCCCGGCTCGCACTCCCCTGCTGCGCGTAACGTTTGCGACGCCCGGACCGTAACGCGATGCCTCACCTCGAACACTCAAGTCAGCCAGGAAAACCACTCCGATGACGCCAGTGTTCCCTTTTTCAATGTGAGCTCCCTTATGGCGAATATCAAGCGTTTCATAAACCACCCCTCGACAATCGATAGCATAGTGATAGCTAATTTGTCCGAAGCTATTCATATCGATTTTCTCGGCGTTCTTTAGGGCATCAACACCGCTCGCCGCACATGAAAACGAATTGCCCGCATGATGAATGGCGATGGACTGGTAGCTCCAGTCATTCTGGGGAATCTTGGCAGGGTTCAAAGCCTGCCACGTTTTTCGTTCAACAATATTCACCCGGTCAATGATTACTTGCCGGATTTTTTCTTGATCGGCAACTAGGCATGCTGCGGTGGGATTGAGAATTCTTATGATATCTTGATTCAGGGCTCTGTGAGTCGAGCCATGGGGGAGAATGATGGAGTCTGCGGGTGTAACGCCAATCATTTTTTGAAATACATGGATGGCTTGGAGTGTTTCGGGAGAAATTCTGCCATCTTCTTTGATAGGTTGATAGCCGATCTTGCAATTCATATGGCGGTTGAGAGCTCGCTGAACCGCTTGTACCTCATGAGGATTATTTCCGACAGTTTTCCCAATTGGCGAAGTGATTTTAATTTCGGCCATTATTAATATTTTATTGAATGGTGCTCTTTCTCAGAGAGTCTTGGTACGGAGCACTCATCCCTACCAAACGGCTGAAATACTGATTAGCATTTTCCAATCACAAAAGCACGACTCCATCAAACGGCCTGTCGGGGATTTTCTGAGACCCCAAGGGCGCAAGTGACCATTGGGAACGTCGCTCTCGGTGTTGCCAGGAGGCATTTGAGCAGTCTGCTAGCCCGCGGGCCCTCAGCGACAGCTCCATCGTTTGAGCACCGGTGGCGAGCTGTTCATGTCGTGCTCGGCAACGCAAGACGCAATGTTTTTGTCGAGCGGCTTGGTAGCGGTGGCCGATGTCCCGGCGTATTCACAAGCTACCCAGTAAACGCGGTCGGTCGGAGCGAACAGCCACCGCGAGGTGAGCGTCTTGCCTTTGCGCTGCGCGCTGCTGGGCGCTAGTTGGGCCATCTCCTCCGGTGGCCCCGCGTAGAAGGAAATATTGGCAAGAGGATGCGTGTCGTTGCTGCTGCGGGTTTGCCAATCTGAAGCAAGAGCGGGCGAGGGCGTTTGTTGGACCTGAATCGATGGTGGGCAAGCGATTGCCTCGGGGGACGCTGCGTTGCCTGGGGCCTCTTGCGCGATGGCGGGCCCGCTAGCGCCCAAAACAATCAGTACAAGACTTAGGCCAAATTTAGTCGTCATACCGATTACTCCACCACCGAAAAGGCGTCGCCATTGTTGCTGGGGTCAACATACTTCCCGGTCTTGTCTTTTCCGAGAAACATCAACCGACGCAAGCGGATCGTGCCGCTGCCGGACCATTGATCGACGACCGTGATTCCCGATGCATCCTGGGACACATACAACGCCGCATGGTTGCCAGTACCTTGGTTTGGGTACTTTCCGTTGACGAAGGTTGCGATGGCAGTGCCCTTTTTGAGCAGCATATTGCCTTTCACAGAGGCCCCTTCTCTCCAGAGCGATGAGGCTGGCGCGTTGGCGTAGTGCTTAACAAGTGCAACGCAGTGGTGCGTGCCCACGAGCGGCTGCTTGGCCAAGGACTCTGGGTTGTCGTAGATGTATGACATTCGTTTGCTGGCAAAGCCGCACAAACACGCCTGTCGGGGCTCGTTCAGGCGCTTGGGGCGGCCGAATTCTAGGAGTGCCGCACAGCCGCAAAACGTGACATTGGAAACCGCTTGTGTGCAGACATTGGCGTCCCTTGCATGTCTGCGACCTGCCCGAGCGCTACTCACCCTGCAGATACCGCCCCGCTAGTTCCTTCTGCGCGGCAGCGTCCACGCCCAGCACGTCCACCAGATACGCCTGCAGCCCGCCAAAGTCGTTGTCCACCATGTGCAGGGCGGCATCCAGAAACTCCTCTTGCACACGCCACAGCACGCGCAGCACTTCCTCTGGCGCGTGGCTGCCCATGCCGGCTGGGCGCTGGTACAGCGCGTTGGTGAGCAGGTAGTCGTGCATCACCACATCGCGCGGCACGCCCAGCGTCAGCAGGATGAGGGCGGCGGCAAAGCCGGTGCGGTCTTTGCCTGCGGTGCAGTGAAACACCATGGGCGCATCGCTGGCCAGCAGCAGGCGGAACAGCTCGGCAAAACGCGGAGCGTTATCGTGCACAAAGCCCCGGTAGGTGTCCTGCATCAGGCCCACTGCGTCTTGGGCGGTGAGCTGGCGGCCGGTGCGCTGCAGTTCCAGCGCGCGCTGTACCACCGTGGGTTCGATGTGCAGCGGGTGGTAGGCCACGCCGGGCAGTTCGTAGGCATACGCAGCGCTTTCGGCCTGGCCCCGAAAGTCCACCGCGCGGGCCACTCCCAGGTCGGCCAGCAGGGCCTGGTCTTCGGGCGTCAGGCCCGCCAGGTGGTCGGAGCGGAAGATGCGGCGCCACTTCACGGGGCGGCCGCCGTGGCCGGTGTAGCCGCCGAGGTCGCGGAAGTTGGTGGCGCCCCGCATGGGCAGGGATCGGGTGGGGGCAGAAGAGGACATGGTCGAAAGGCTCAAGCACAGGGCGTTGCCGCAAGACTAGCCCAGATGCGCCTGCCCGGTTGTCGCATGGGGGCTATCCACCGCACCGGCATGCCGTGTGCGGGGATCGCCCCCCCTTCGCTGCGGCGGGGTTACTTGCCCTGCACGTAGGCGTTGCGGGCGGTCACCGCCAGGTCGGGGTAGTTGGCAAACATGCCGTCCATGCCCATGTCCAGGTACTTGCGGAACTCTGCGGCGGCAGGAGCGGCATCGGCTTGCGCAAAGGTCCAGCCGTGCACCTTCAGGCCTGCGGCATGGGCCTGGTCGATGAAGGACTTCGTGACGGGGTAGGTGGTGTTGTTGATGAGCACGCCCACCCCCTCGGTGAAGGCAGCCACATCTTTCAGCGTGAGCGCCTGCACGCCGGTGGCGCTCGTGACCCCCATGCGCGCGGTGCCGTCCGCCGCAGTGGTGGCCACCCCCAGCAGGATCTGAGGCATCTTGTTGTTCTGCGCGACTTGCTTGGTGCGCAGGCTGCGCAGCGTGGCATCGCTGAACGACTGGATGAAGACCTTGCTGTTGGCGTTGTAGCCGTTGGCGGTCAAGGTCTTCAAGATGCCATCTTCCATGGCGGGGTCGGCCTGCTTGGCCTCGGGGTAGATGCCTACTTCGCGGCCTGCGGTGCTGCTTTGTTTTTTGGCCAGGTCCACCACTTCCTGGAAGGTGGGCACGGCGAACGCGTTGGCCGAGCTGGGCGTGAAGCCTGGGTAGCTTGCCTTGCCCGTGCCGGTGGCCACCACGGTCAGTGTCTTGATTTCGGCGAGAGTGAAGTCCGACACCTTGTAGCCGCCGTTGCGCTGCGCGAACAGTGTGGCCACGTTGGTGGTGCGGTTCAGGGTGTCGTCGTGGATGGCGACCAGCGCGCCGTCCTTGGTGATCTGCAGATCGGGCTCGATGAAGTCCGCCCCCATGCGGATGGCCAGCTCGTAGCCGCCCAGCGTGTGCTCGGGCAGATAACCGCTGGCGCCACGGTGCGCGATGACCTGGGGTTGTGCAGGCGCATCGTCACTACCGCCACACCCGGCAAGCACCAGGGCAGACAGGCAGACGGCGGCGAAGGAGGACAAGACTTTCATGGCAACGGTTCCGTTTCTGAAAAGAGGCCGACTCTAGGGCGGCGCCATTGCAGCGGCGTGACATGGTGGCGCGGATATGCGCAGGACAGAAACGCAGGAGACACCGGGGCGACAGTGAACCCTGCGATACAAGAACCCATGCCGCATGCAAGTGCGGGTTCAGGTGCCTGGTGACGCCTTTGTCCGATGGGCTGCGAACCGTCAGGGCGGGAGCGAGGTCACCGCGCCATCCACCGGCAGCTCTTGCGTGCCCTTGGGACAGGGCTGGTCGGTGTAGGTCGTGCGGCCGTCTTTCACACACTTGCGCGGTTGCGGCGCAGCGGGGGTTGAGGCTCCGTTGCGCGCGGGCTGCGCCTGGGCGGGCCGCTTGTCAGGCGGCAGGGTGTCGGGGCCCGGGCGGGTGATCTTTTTCCACATCTGTGCGGACCACGGCCCTGCCTGCGGCAGCCAGGCATCGCGCGTCCACCACGCAGCGGCGGCGGCAGCCACCACCACGATCGCAATGGCGGTGAGGACGGTGCGTTCCGTGCGGCTACGCATGCTGATGCGGTGAGAGTGCCTGCTAAGGTCCGTCAGCGCGTGCGCTCGCGTGTCACGTTCACGTCGATGTCGCCAAACACGGTCACGCCGCTCGCGCCTTGGGGCTGCTGCTGGCTGGCCGGGTCGCTGGAGCGCGCAGAGCCCGTGGTGGTGCACCCACCCAGCACAGCGGCAACCGCGAGGGCCATCAGCGCGGTGCGGCAGACGCTGCCCGCCATCGACGCGATAGGCACCATGTTCAGCGGCTTCATCATTCGCCGCCCAGGTGGTTGCCCAGAATGCCCGCCAGCTCAAACATGCCCGCGCTGTCCTTGCCGAACACGGCGCGCAGCTTGTCATCGGCCACGATGGTGCGCTTGTCCTTGGGGTCTTGCAGGTTGTGGGCCTTGATGTATTCCCACATCTTCTTGACGGCCTCGGGGCGGGCCACGGGCTCGTTGCCAATCACGGCGGCCAGGGCGGCGCTGGGAGCCTTGCCTGCTGCGGCCTTGCGCGGCGCTTTGGCGGCAGCGGTTTTGGTTGCGGCCTTCTTTGCAGGGGCTTTTTTGGCGGTAGCGCTAGTGGATTTTGCCTTGGCTGCTATTGTTTTTGCAGCGGCTCCTGGGCGGGGTGGGAACTTGCTGGGCGCAAATTCAAAGTTGACCTTGCCCGCCTCCTTGTCCCACGCCAGGTGGGCCTTGAAGTTGCGGCGCGTGCGCATGCTCACGAACTTGTCGAGCAGGTCGGTCTTGCCGGTCTCCAGCAGTTTGTGCATCTGCTCGCGCTCCACGGGCTGCTGCAGGATGATCTTGCCGCTCTTGAAGGTGCAGCTGGGCGTGGGCTGTGCGGCCGTGGGCACGGCCTTGCTGCACACGTAGTTGCTGCCGTGCTCGTGCACTTCCGATCCGCAGATGGGGCAGGCACCCAGCGATGCGTCTTCAAACTCCACCAGCTCGCCCGATTCCTCGGCGTTCTTGTCGTCGCCAAAGTCGAATTCGAGCTTGTAGTTGTGCGCCTCGTCGTCGTACTTGATGACGATCTCAGAGGTGAACGGCCACCCCGCCTTGGAGCGGAAGCCCTCCAGTGGGCCGATCTTTTTGTCGCGTAGCAGCTGCTCGGCCTCGGCCGTTTCAAACGTGCGGCCAGCGGGCGACTTGCCAAAGCTGAAGCCGCAGCCCTCGGCGCCCGGCTTGCCCACGCAGGCATACCTGCGGTAGTTTTCCTTCACCACGCCACCGCAGTTGGGGCAAGGGGATTCGAGTGTGGCGTAGTCGCCGGGAATGGTGTCGCGGTCGTATTCCTTGGCCTTCTTCACCATGCGCTCGGTCATGGCGGCAATCTCTTGCATAAAGGCTTCGCGGCTGAGCTGGCCCTTTTCCATCTGCGAGAGCTTGTACTCCCACTCGCCCGTGAGTTCGGCACGGCAGAGTTCTTCCACCTCCAGCCCGCGCAGCAGCGTCATGAGCTGGAAGGCCTTGGCCGTGGGGATGATCTCGCGGCCTTCGCGCAGCATGTACTTTTCAGTCAGCAGGCCTTCGATGATGGCGGCGCGCGTGGCAGGCGTGCCCAGGCCCTTTTCCTGCATGGCTTCGCGCAGCTCGTCGTCGTCGATCTGCTTGCCGGCGCTCTCCATGGCGCCGAGCAGCGTGGCTTCAGAGTAGCGGGCGGGCGGCTTGGTCTTGAGGCCCTTGGGGTCCACCGCCAGGGTGTTGACGCTTTCGCCGGGCTTCACTGGCACCAGGTTCTGGCCCTTGTCGCCTTCCTTGCCGCCTTCCACTTCGTCGGCCGCTTCCTTGCCGTAGATGGCCAGCCAGCCGGGCTTGACCAGCACCTTGCCTTCGGTCTTGAAGCTGTGGGGCGCCACGGTGCTGATGCGGGTGGTCACCGTGTATTCGGCACTCGGGAAGAACACGGCCATGAAGCGGCGCACGACCAGGTCGTACAGCTTTTGCTCGGCCTCGCTCAGGCCCGAGGGCGCTTGCGTGGTGGGGATGATCGCAAAGTGGTCACTCACCTTGCTGTTGTCAAAGATGCGCTTGGACGGGCGGATGTAGTTGTTGTTCAGCGCAGTGAGCGCGTGAGGTGCCAGGTGGCGCATGCCGCTGTCGGCCAGCATCTCAAACGTTTGCTTGGCCACGGGCAAATAGTCTTCGGGCAGCGCGCGCGAGTCGGTACGGGGGTAGGTCAGGGCTTTGTGGCGTTCGTACAGGCTTTGCGCCAGGGCCAGCGTGGTCTTGGCACTGAAGCCGAACTTGCCGTTGGCCTCGCGCTGCAGGCTGGTCAGGTCGAACAGCAGGGGCGATGCCTGGGTGGTGGGCTTGCTCTCTTCGGTGACGGTGGCCTGCTTGCCGCGCACGGCGTTGGCAATGGCTTGCGCTTCAGCGGCGGACCATACGCGGTCGGCGCGGGCTTCCACGTCCTCGCCTTTTTTCCACTTGGGATCGAACCACTTGGCGGGGTACTCGCCCGCCTGGGCGCCGAAGGTGGCGTGGATTTCCCAGTAGTCGCGGCTGATGAACTTGCGGATCTTTTCCTCGCGCTCCACCACCAGCGACAGCGTGGGCGTCTGCACCCGGCCCACGGTGGTCAAGAAGAAGCCACCATCGCGAGAGTTGAACGCCGTCATGGCGCGCGTGCCGTTGATGCCCACCAGCCAGTCGGCTTCAGAACGGCTGCGGGCCGCACTGGCGAGGCCCGCCATCTGCTGCTCAGAGCGCAGCGCATCAAAGCCGTCGCGGATGGCCTGGGGCGTCATGGACTGCAGCCACAGGCGCTTGACCGGTTTGCCCAGGGGCTTGGCGCCGCCAGCGTATTGCTCGATCAGGCGGAAGATCAGTTCACCCTCGCGGCCCGCGTCACAGGCGTTGATGAGTTCGGTCACGTCCTTGCGCTTGGCCTGCTTGACCACCGCGTTCAGGCGGCTCTTGGTCTTGTCCACGGGCTTCAGGTCAAAGTACGGCGGGATCACGGGCAGGTGCGCAAAGCTCCACTTGCCGCGTTTCACATCGAATTGCTCGGGGGCCTGGATCTCCACCAGGTGGCCCACGGCGCTGGTGACGACATAGCGGTCGTTCTCGAAGTGGTCTTCGTGCTTGTCGAACTTGCCCGCCACGGGGGTCAGTGCGCGCACGATGTCTTGCGCCACCGAGGGTTTTTCTGCAATTACCAGGGTCTTGGTCATTTTTTGGTTTCTCGCCAGTCTGGCTGTCCGGCATCCGGCCGGTCGCTTCTACAATCCGTTGCCTCACGCGTACACGCGCACGCGCATGTGTGCATATTCAAGTTAACAGAGTTTTTGCCATGCCCCGCACCGCACCGCCTGCAACCCCGACCCCTGCGCAGGGGCGTCGCATCCAGACCCGGCGTTCGGGCGTGCACGGCAAGGGCGTTTTTGCCGTGCAGGATATTGCAGAGGGCGAAGTCCTTGTCGAATACACGGGTGAAGTGATCGGCTGGCAGGAAGCACAGGACCGGCACCCGCACGACCCCTTGCAGCCCAACCACACGTTCTACTTCCATGTGGATGAAGACCATGTGATCGATGCAAAGTTCGGCGGTAATTCGTCGCGCTGGATCAACCACAGCTGCAACCC
Organism: Acidovorax sp. M14; assembly: GCF_049331375.1. Lineage (NCBI taxonomy): Bacteria > Pseudomonadati > Pseudomonadota > Betaproteobacteria > Burkholderiales > Comamonadaceae > Acidovorax > Acidovorax sp. M14. The sequence continues at coordinate 4,839,752 of NZ_CP186263.1, read as the reverse complement.
CAACTGCTACGCCGACGAGCGGGACGGCCGCATTTTCATCACCGCGCTGCGCAACATCAAGGCGGGCGAAGAGCTGAACTACGACTACGGCCTGATCATCGAAGAGCGCTACACCCCCAAGCTCAAGGCCGAGTACCCCTGCTGGTGCGGTAGCCCCAACTGCCGGGGCACGCTGCTCGCGCCCAAGCGCGGCTGGGCACCGCCGGTGCCGCTGCCACCGTCCAAGCCGTCTTCTGCCAAGGCCCCCCAGAAGGCCCAGCCGCGGGGCCGCAGCCAGTGAGCGCCACGCCCTCGATCCGCTGGCCTGCCGAGGCCATCTGGGAGGCGGTGTCACCGCTGTTACCGGGCTTTACTGTGGAGGTGCTGCCCACCATCGACTCCACCAACACCGAGCTGATGCGCCGTGCGCGCAACGGCCAGTGCGAGCCCACCCTGCTGGTGGCCGAGCAGCAGACCGCCGGGCGTGGGCGGCTTGGGCGGGTATGGCAAAGCGATGTGGGGGCTTCGCTGATGATGTCCTTGGGCTTGCCGCTGGCGCCCCAGGATTGGTCCGGCCTGTCGCTCGCCGTGGGGGTGAGCGTGGCCGAGAGCCTGCAGCCCGTGCTGCCGCCGCTGGGCGCGAACCAGCCGGCCCGCGTGGGACTCAAGTGGCCCAACGACCTCTGGCTGGGCGGTGCGGCGGGCGACCGCAAGCTGGGCGGCATTCTGGTGGAGACCGCGAGTTTTGTGGCGCCCCAGGCCGTTGCCCCGCAGACGAACACCAGCACCGCGCGCTATGTGGTGGTGGGCATCGGCATCAACGTGCTGCCCCGCAGCCCCGAGGGCATGAGCATGCCCCCCGGTAGCCTGCAGGAGGTGGAGCCGGGCCTGGACGCGCCCACCGCGCTGCAACGCATCGTGCCGCCGCTGGTGGCCATGCTGCAGTCGTTTGCGGGCTATGGCTTTGCGCCCATGCAGCCCCGCTTTGCGGCGCGCGATGTGCTGCAGGGCCGCGCCGTGACGCTGAGCGACGGCCACACGGGCACCGCGCATGGCGTGGGTGATGACGGGGCGCTGCTGGTGCACACGGCGGGTGGCATGCAGGCCATCACCAGTTCCGAAATCAGCGTGCGACCGACAGCGGTGCCACCGGTGTGAGCCCGCTTTTCCTTCCGATGCGAGTGTTCTTGAAAGGCCGCGCCCCATGCTCCGTCTTGCCGTGATCGTGCTGCTCCTGGCCAACGCGGGCTATTACGCGTGGTCACAGGGCCTGCTGCGCCCGTTGGGCTACGCGCCGCAGGAGCAGTCGGAACCCCAGCGCATGAACCAGCAGATCCGGCCCGAGACGCTGCAGATCCTAAAGGTCAACCCCAGCAAGACCTCCTCCGCTGCGCCTCCCGGCACCACGTCCACCCCCACCTCCCCCTCCCAGGCTACCGCCGCCAACGACTCCCCCGCCCCCCCCACCACACCGGCCGCCTCGGCCCCCGCAGACTCTGCGGAGTGCCTGCAGGCCGGCGTGTTTGACGACCGCCAGGCCGAGGCGCTGCGCACAGCGGCTGCCGGGTTGCCCGCCGGCAGCTGGACGCTGGAGCCCACGCCCATCCCAGGCCGCTGGATGGTCTACATGGGGCGGTTTGACGACATCGAAACCCTGGACCGCAAACGCGCCGAGCTGCGCGCCCGCAAGGTGGACCATGACCGCGCCGGGGGCACGCTCGAACTGGGCCTGTCGCTGGGCCGCTTTGCCTCCAAGGAGGCGGCCGAGCGCGAGCTGACCAACCTGGGCAACAAAGGCGTGCGCACGGCGCGCGTGATCCAGGAGCGCGCCGAATCCCCCGGCTTCACGCTGCGCCTGTCCGCCGTGAACGACGCGCTGCGGGCACAGCTGGATGTGCTGCGCACGGCCATGGCGGGCAAGACGCTGCGCACCTGCGGCTGAGCACCTTCATCATGAACGAAGAGCCGACATCCATCCAGTGCGGCGAGCACGGAGAGGCCGCACCCACCTACGTGTGCGGCCACCTGTGCCGCCACCCGGTGCAGCGCTGGTTTTGCGATGCACCCTCGCCAGACACCCCCTACCCGGACGCATGGTGCGCCAGCTGCAACGCCGAGCTGATGCGGCAGGGGGGCGAGTGGACCGAGCACAACACGCAATGCCTGGACCTTCAGATCCTGTGCCACCACTGCTACCAGGACGCCATGGCACGCAGCGTGGAGGCCCTGGACGGTGATGCCGAAGCCGCCTGGATCGATGCGGTGACACAGGGGCACCATGCGCTGCGGGACAAGCAGCGTGCGCTGGAGCAGGACTACGGCATCGCCAGCTTTGAGCGCTGGGATTACGACCAGTCCGCCGGCACTTTGACCTTTTCGGCCGGTGGGGTGCCCCGGGTGGTGGCCGACATCGAGTTCATCGGATCGGTGTCGGAAGCCAGCGGCACCTGGCTGTGGGCCTGGGCCAATTTCCACAACGAAGCCCCGGTGGTGTCGCGCATCGCGGCCGTGCGGGAGTGGGGCGAAGCCCAGGGCTTTCTGCACCTCACAGTGCCGCTGTGGAAGGGCGATGCCATCGATGGCTGGGAGCTGTCGGGCGTGGCCGCGCAGGTGCTGGGCGCCCAGGGGGTGTACCGCGTGCCGATGGAGCGGGGCTTTTTGTACATGGCCCTGATGTCGGTGCAGCGCGTGGCGTGAGCACGGTTGCTGTGCCCACCCGGGTGCAGCGCTATGACAACGGTATGGCGCGCGTCTCGCCCTGCCGCAGGAGCCAGACGCGGTCCAGCGGCAGGCCCCGCTGTGCCAGTGCGGCGGCCAAGTCGCGCGGCGGGTGGTCGAAGGCTTCCTGCGTCAGCATGAACGTGCCCCAGTGCACGCCCATGGCCTGCCTGGCCTCCACATCCAGCATCAGCTGCACGGCGTCTTCCGGGTTCACATGCATGGGTTTCATGAAGTCGCGGGGCAGGTAGGCGCCGATGGGCAGGGCCAGAAAATCCACCGGCCCCAGGCGCTGGCGGATGGCCTTGAAGTCTTCGCTGTAGCCCGTGTCGCCCGGGAACAGAAAGCGCCAGGGCGCAGCCGCCTGCGGGCGCGCCCATTCCAGCAGGTACCCGCCCCACAGCGAGGCATTGGTGTCCCACGGGGTGCGGCGGCTCCAGTGCTGCGACGGCGTGAACACCACGCGCACGCCGGGGGCGATGTCGGCGTGCTCCCACCAGTTCAGCGCGGTGACGGGGCCCATGCCCCGCTGGGTGAACCAGTCGGCCAGCCCCAACGGCACCACAAAGCGGGGCGACTGACCCGCGTTGCGCAGGCGGCGCAAGGTGCCGTAGCACAGGTGGTCGTAGTGGTTGTGCGAGATCAGCACCACATCGATGGGCGGCAGGTCCTCGGGTGCCAGGGGCGCGGGCACCCGGCGCGGGGCGCCGAAGCGGCCCAGGGGGCCCGCAAAATTGCACAGCGTGGGGTCGATCAGCACGTTGAGGCCCGCCACCTGCAGCAGCATGGAGACATGGCCCAGCCAGGTGATCACGGGTGCCTGCTGGCGCTGCGCCAGGCGGGCTGGGTCCACGGGCTGCGTCCACTGACGGGCAAAAGCCTCGTAGCCACCCGCCGGTTCGCTGCGCGGCTTGAAGTCGCCGCGCAGAGAGCGCCAGACCATTTCGTACCAGGGGAAGTTGCCGATCACCACGTCAGGGTGCGTGTTGGCAAAGCGGCGGGGCGGTGAGGTCATGGGGGCTGCGTCCGTGCAAAAAAGATCGGGCCAAGCGACGAGGCCGCATGATGCCGGATGCCCGGTGCGGCGGCGGATTGCCGGCGCATCAACCCTGCGGCGTGCCGGCCTTGTCTTCTGCCACAGGGTCAGCTGCCCGCCACCACGTCCCGCGCCGCAAACCGCACGCTGAAGCGCGCGCCGGGCGGGGTCTGCCCAGGGCGCGCGTCTTCGAGCGTGACCTCGGCATCGTGCTTGCTGGCAATCTCCAGCACGATGGGCAGGCCCAGCCCGGAGCCGTCGGCCTCGCTGCCCAGGGCGCGGTAGAACGGCTGGAACACCAGCTCGCGCTCGGCCTCGGGCACGCCGGGGCCGGAGTCCTCGACCTGCAGCAGCAGCACATGGCCGAAGGTGTCGGCCAGCACGCGGGCGGTGACCACGCCGGGCTTGTCGGGCGTGGAGGGGGTGTAGTTGATGGCGTTGTCCACCAGGTTGCGCACCAGCTCCTTGAGCAGCGTGGGGTTGCCGTCGATCAGCACGCCCGGCGATCCGGGCTCGGCGCCGTCGTAGCCCAGGTCGATGTGCTTGTCGAGCGCGCGGGGCACCGAGTCGCGCACCACCTCGATCACCAGGCGCGCCAGGTCACACGGCTGGCGGGCAATGCCCACGCCGCTGCCCTCGGCCCGCGCCAAGGCCAGCAGCTGGTTGACGGTGTGTGTGGCGCGGATGCTGGAGCGGCCGATCTGCTGCAGCGAGCGCTTGAGTTCTTCGGTGCTGGTGCCTTCGCGCTGGGCCAGGTCGGCCTGCATGCGCAGGCCCGCCAGCGGGGTCTTGAGCTGGTGGGCGGCGTCGGCCAGAAAGCGCTTTTGGGTGGCGAGCGAATCGTTCAGGCGCGTGAGCAAGTCGTTCACGGACGACACCAGCGGCGCCACTTCGAGCGGCACGGTGCGGTCGTCCAGGGGCGAGAGGTCGTCGGGGTTGCGCGCGCGGATGCGCTGCTCCAGCTGGTTGAGCGGCTGGATGCCCCGCGCCAGCGCCAGCCACACCAGCAGCACCGCCAGCGGCAGGATGACGAACTGCGGCAGCATCACGCCCTTGATGATTTCTGTGGCCAGCACGCTGCGCTTTTCGCGCGTCTCGGCCACCTGGACCAGCGCCAACGGCGTGTCTTTCAGCGGCAGGCGCACCCAGATGTAGGCCACGCGGATGTCAATGCCGCGCATCTCGGCATCGCGCAGGCGCACCTCGCCGGACAGGGGCACCTCGTCGCTCGGGGGCTCGGGCAGTTCGCGCTCGCCCGAGAGGAATTCGCCGCCCGGGCCGATGACCTGGTAGTACACGATGTCGGAGTCGTCGGCCCGCAGGATCTCGCTGGCGGGCTGGGGCAGGTTGAACTGGGCCTTGTCGCCCACCACGCTCACCAGTTGGGCGAGGGCGTGGGCGTTGTACTCCAGCGCGCGGTCAAACGGCTTGTTGGCCAGGCCCTGCGCCACCAGCCAGGTCAGCGCCAGGCTCACCGGCCACAGCAGCAGCAGCGGCGTGAGCATCCAGTCGAGGATTTCGCCGAACAGGGAGCGCTGCTCGCGCTGGAAGATCTTCACAGCGCCCGCCGTGGCATTTTTGAAGCCAAAACACCCGATAGCGCTAGATTCATATGCACGAGCAGCTATCGTTTTGATAGTTAACTGGGGATCTTCTCAAGGCAGTAGCCCAGGCCGCGAACGGTGGCAATGCGGATGGGCCCGCCCTCGATCTTCTTGCGCAGGCGGTGGATGTAGACCTCGATGGCGTTGTTGCTCACCTCTTCGCCCCACTCGCACAGGCGCTCCACCAGCTGCTCCTTGCTCACCAGGCGGCCGGCGCGCTGCAGCAGCACCTCCAGCAGGCCCAGCTCGCGGGCGGACAGTTCGATCATCTTGCCGTCGATGGTGGCCACGCGGCCGGCCTGGTCGTACACCAGCGGGCCGTGCTTGATGGCGCTGCTGGTGCCGCCCATGCCCCGGCGCGTGAGGGCGCGCACGCGGGCTTCCAGCTCCTGCAGGCTGAAGGGCTTGGCCATGTAGTCGTCGGCACCAAAGTCCAGGCCCTTCACGCGCTCTTCCACGCTGTCGGCGGCGGTGAGGATCAGCACCGGCAGGGCGGAACCCCGGCCGCGCAGCTTTTTGAGCACTTCCAGCCCATGCATCTTGGGCAGGCCCAGGTCCAGAATGAGCAGGTCGAACTCGTTGTTGGTCATGAGCGCCGCGTCGGCCTCGCTGCCGCTGGCGACATGGTCCACCACGGCGCCCGAGGCACGCAGCGTGCGCAGCAGGCCATCGGCCAGCACCTGGTCGTCTTCGGCAATGAGGATGCGCATGCGGACTGTCTCCTTGGGTGGTGCGGCCCGTGGGCGGGCCTGTGTCGTCATTGTCTGCCTGTGCGAGGATTTTAGGGTGCCCAAAGACGCCGGCTCCTGTTCCGGCGCCTTTGGCTGGCTGCAAGCTGGGGCACGGAAAATGGCGGCCATGCACATCCTGCTCATCGAAGACGACCTGGACCTGGGCCAGGCCCTGCTGCAAGCCCTGCAGCAGGGCGGCTTCACGGTGCAATGGCTGCGCAGCGTGGCCGCCACGCCGCCCCTGCCCGACGCCAACGAGGTCGCCGCCGTGCTGCTGGACCTGACCCTGCCCGACGGCCAGGGCATGGCGCTGCTGCGCCGCTGGCGCCGCGCGGGCCTCAGCCTGCCGGTGATCGTGATCACGGCCCGCACCGCCTTGCAGGACCGGCTTGACGGCCTGGATGGCGGTGCCGACGACTACGTGCTCAAGCCCTTCGACGTGCCCGAGCTGCTGTCGCGCTTGCACGCCGTGTTGCGGCGCAGTGCGCGCCAGGCCAGCGAGGAGTGGACGCTGGGCGCGCTGCGCCTGGCGCCCCAGCGGCACGAGGCCTGGGTGGGCGACGAGCCCCTGGCGCTGTCGCCGCGCGAGTTCCGGCTGCTGGTGGAGCTGGCGCGCGAACCCGGCAAGGTGGTGGCCAAGAACGTGCTTGCCCAGCGTCTCGAACCCCTGGGCGACGCGCTGGACGCCGCCACGCTGGAGGTGCATGTCTCCAACCTGCGCAAGAAGATCGGCGCAGAGCGCGTGGTCACGGTGCGTGGCGTGGGCTACCGGCTGCAGCCATGACACCACCGACCGAAACCCCCGCGCGCCCACGCGGCTGGTGGGGCCCGAGCCTCATGCGCCGCACCCTGCTGGCGCTGCTCGCAGCCATGGCGCTGGTATGGCTGGTGCTGCTGGGCCAGGCGGCCATCACCCACTACCGCGCCATGGACACCAACCCCGGCGTGCGCCAGCTCGCGCAGGGGCTGGCAGGGGCGCTGGCCACGCTGGACCAGCCCGCCGAGGCCCGCGCGCTGGTGCACGGCATGGCCCACACCCTCAACGCCATGCGCGCCGATGTGGATCTGCTGCAGGGCACCTTGGTGCTGCTGCAGCTGCAGGACCGCACAGGCCAGCTGCTGCACAGCAGCACGGCCGGTGTGCACGCGGTGGTGCTGGCGGGCGACGCAGGCCATGCCGCGATGGACGTGGCTGGCACACCCCATTGGGTGGCGTGGGAAAGCACGGGCCCCTGGCGCGTGGTGGTGGCCGAGCCCCGCCTGGCCGATGCGCGGCTGCTGGGCTTCATGGGCGAAGATCTGGCGGCCTCGGTGCTGCTGGCGCTGCCGCTGGTGGGCTTGCCGCTGTGGTTGGCCGTGCGCACGGGGCTGCGCCCGCTGGCGCGGCTGGATGCCCAGATCGCCGCCCGCTCGGCCCACGACCTGCGGCCGCTGCAGCACCTGCCGCCCCAGCGCGAGCTGCACGGCCTGGCCCAGTCGTTCGACCAGCTGCTGGCCCGCCTGCGCGCCCACCTGGCGCGCGAAAAGGCGCTGGTGCATGACGCTGCCCACGAGCTGCGCACGCCCATGGCCGTCATCGCCACCCAGGCCCATGTGCTGGCGCAAGCCCCCGAAGGCCCCGCACGCGCGCAGGCCAGCGAGGCGCTGATGCGCGCCGTGCAGCGCGCCGCGCACCTGAGCGAACAGCTGCTCACGCTGGCGGCACTGGAAGAAGCCCCCGCGCAGCGCCCCACCGCGCCCCAGGACCTGATGGCGCTGCTGCAGGACTGCCTGGCCGAGCGCGCGGACTGGGCCGAGGGCCTGGGCGTGGAGCTGTCGCTCGATGGCCCGGACACGCTGGACCTGCCGTTGGACCGCCAGCTGCTCTGGTCCGCCCTGGGCAATGTGCTGGACAACGCGCTCAAGCACGGCTGTGGCCCGGGCGCGGGGCGCGAGGTGCAGTTGCGGGTGCGGCAGGAGGGCGGCGACGTGGTGGTCTGGATTGCCGATGACGGCCCGGGCATAGCGGCGGGCGAGCAGGACCGGGTGTTCGAGCGCTTCTGGCGCTCGCCCCGCGCGCGCAGCAGCGGATCGGGCCTGGGGCTCACCATTGCGCAGCAGGCCATGGGCCACCTGGGCGGGCAGGTCTGCCTGGGGCCGGGGCTGCACGGACGGGGCGTGGGCTTCACGCTGCGCTGGCCGGTGGCTGGCTGACAACCTGCATCCGCAAGCCTCCATTCCCCACACAGATCTTTGGGTTCGCCCAAGGTTGGCGTTTCAACAATCCCGGCATCTTCTTCACTTCACGAGATGCCATGAACCCTACCCGCCTTGTTACCCCGTCCACGGTGCCCAGCGCCCCCATTCTCTCGCGCCGCCACTGGCTGGCCGCTGCAGGCCTGTCCACGCTGGGCAGTGTGCTCACCGCCTGCGGTGGGGGCGACGACGACGGTCCCCGCGAAGCCCACAAGCGGGTGCAGACTCTGGCCCAAGGGCTGGTGAAGCAAGGCGTGGTGGGCGCAGCAGCCGGGTGGGCAGACCCGCGCCAGGTCCGCACAGCCGTCGCGGGGATGCGCCGCCTGGGGGGCAATGCGCCCCTGGCCACGGGCGACCTGATGGCCATCGGCTCCAACACCAAGGCCATGACGGCCTGCGCGGCCGCGAGCGTGGTGGACCAGGGCCTGCTGCGCTGGGACAGCACGCTGGCCCAGACCTTGCCCGAGCTGGCGCAAAGCGCCCTGCCCGCCTACCAGCAGATCACGCTGCGCGACCTGCTGGACCACCGCGCCGGGGTGATGGGTTTTTCAGCCATAGAAGACGTGGACCTGTTCGTGAATGCAGTGGGCCCCGAGGTGCTGGCGCGCTGGCAGCAACCTGCGCAGGCGGAGGCGTTCTTCCTGCAGTGGCTGCTGCGCCAGCCGCCCGTTCGCGGCACGGGCGCAGACCCTGGCTTTGCCTACTCCAACGCAGGCTATGCGCTGGCGGCCCGCATGCTGCGCGCGGCCACGGGCCTGGGGTGGGCGGATCTGCTGCGCCAGCGCGTGGCCCAGCCCCTGGGCCTGTCGCTCTTTGTGGGAGAGCCGATGCGTGCGGGCAGCCAGCAGTCCGCCGGGCATGAAATCCTGGACGGGCGGCTGCAGCCCCTGCCGCTGGCCGAAGCGCCGGAACGTGTGTGGCTGGAGGTCTTGGACCCGGCAGGCGCCGTGAGCCTGACGGTGGAGGAGGACGCACGGTGGCTGCAGTGGCATCTGCGGGCACTGCGCGGCGACGCCACCCCCTTGCCGCGAAGCTACGTGAAGGGTCTGCAGGACCTGGGGCACGCCCCCGCAGGCCGCTATGGCCTGGGTTGGCTGGTGCATGCGGCGCACGGCACAGGCTGGTTGCTGCACAACGGCCAGGACGCGGGCTTTCAGGCCATGTCGGTGGTCGCACTCGATGGCTCGCGCGCGGGCCTGGCCCACAGCAACATCGCCACGGCAGAGAGCATGGGCCAGCTCTACGACGGTGTCTCCACGCTGGTGGCCTGAGCCCGCCGGGCCCGCGCCGGGTGCTCAGCGCGGGTCGTGCGCCAGCAGCTTGTGTACCAGGGCTTGCAGGTCGGCCTGCAGGCGGGCCATGCCCTCGGGGTGCTGGGCGAGCGTCTGCTCGTCCATGTAGAGCTTGCGGTTGATCTCGACCTGGATGCTGTGGCGGTGCTGCGCGGGGTTGCTGTAGCGGCGCACCAGTTCCACGCCCTTGTAGGGGTGGTTGTATTCGACGCTGTAGCCGCACGCGCGCAGGTGCTCGCAGATCAGCGCCGACAGCGCCGGGCTGGCGGTGGTGCCGTCCCGGTCGCCCACTACGAAGTCGGCATGCTCCAGCCCCGGAAACTCGGTGGCAAAGCGCCCGGCCACAGCGGGCATGGAGTGGCAGTTGAGGTGGATGCTGTAGCCATGGCGCGCGTGGGCGGCATCGATGGCCTGTGCCACGGCGGCGTGGTACGGGCGCCAGCAGCGGTCAATGCGCGCGCGCACCTCGGCCACGGTGAGCTGGCGCTGGTAGATGGGCTCGCCCTGGTCGGTGAACTTCCAGATCAGCCCCTTGCCCAAGCGCACCTTGCTGAGCACCTTGGGGTCGGTGGAAATGGGGTCGGGCCAGTCGCCGTCGAGCAGGCTGGTGTCCAGCTCGGTGGTGTCGCGGTTGGCGTCCAGGTAGATGCGGGGGAAATGGGCCTCGACCCAGGCCACGCCGAGCGCGGGGGCAAAGGCGTAGATCTTCTCGACGTGCGTGTCTTCGGCCCGGCGCAGCGTGGCCAGGTCGAGGGCGGAGCCAAAGTCGTCGGGGTATTGGGTGCCGCTGTGGGGAGAGTCGAGTACCAGCGGGGTGCTGCCGGGCACCGCAGTGACGGTGGCGGTGGAGGGTTGGGTGGCAAGCCCCGGGGAGCCGGTGACGCCGGGCTGGGCTTGCTGGAAGCGGTGGTGGATCAGTTTCAAAGCTGCATGCATAGGCAGAGTGTGCGCAAAGGAGGGCGGCCGGCCTAGCCGCCCAGACCGGGATGTGACTATGGTTATCCCTGAGACCTTGAGCAGGCCCGGGAAGCAGGCTTGCCTGCGTCGTCTCACCATCCCAGCTGTGGCCGTCCCCGGGGCTCAGGGCCCGGGGGAAGTCAGGTCAGTCGAGCACCACCTTGGCGTAGGCGGCAACCCCCTTCATTTTCTCGATCTCGTGGGCGATCTGCGCGGTGAACTCTTTGGACGTTGTGCCCGATGGGTACAGGCCCTGCCCCGCCAGACGCTCCCGCACAGTGGGTTCCTTCAGGGCCTGGGCCACAGCCTGCTGAATGCGGTCCACCACGGCGGTGGGTGTGCCCGTGGGGGCGACCAGGCCAAACCACGAGGGTTCGTTGGCCTGCTTGTAGCCCAGCGCGGCGTAGGTGGGCACGTCGGGCAGCACGTCCAGCCGCACGGGCCAGGACACGGCCAGCGCCCTGAGCTTGCCCGCCTTGATGTACGGCAGCGATGAGGCCACCTGGTCAAAGTAAACCCCTACCTGGCCCGCCAGCACATCGTTGATGGCGGGGCCCGCGCCCCGGTAGGCGATGTGGACCATGGAGGTGCCCGATGCGCGCTTGAACAGCTCGCCCCACATGTGGCCGATGGTGCCATTGCCGGGGGTGGCGTACGACACCTTGCCGGGGTTGGCCTTGAGGTATTTCACCAGCTCGGCGAGGTCCTTGACGGGCAGTACCGTCGGATTCACCACGATCACGCCAGGCGCCTTGACGATCTCGGTCACGCCCACAAAGTCCTTGGTGGGGTCGTACGGCAGCTTGCTGTAGACGGCGGGGTTCACGCCATGGGTGGACAGCGTGGCCACCCCCAGGGTGAGGCCGTCCGCCGGAGCCCGCGCCACTTCGGCCATGCCGATGGAGCCACCTGCGCCGCCCCGGTTTTCCAGCACCACGGGCTGTTTGAGGATGCGCGCCAGCGGCTCTTGCAGGCTACGGGCCGTGATGTCGGTCGCTCCGCCCGGGGGGAAGGGCACGATGATGCGCAGGGGCTTGCCCTCTTGCGCCAAGGATATTCCAGGAAAGAAAGATACAGCGGCCAGCGCTGAGAGCATATGACGGCGTTGCATGGAGGATTCTCCTGTTGGGGAGCCTTAAGGTTACGAAGGCTGCTCCCAATCAACAAGCAATGGTTGGGCCTGATAACATTCCATATTGGAATGTTCAAGCGCTGAGCCCATGTCCTCCCTCCGCCGGTTGTCGCCCCCTTTGCACCTGTTGCGCGCGTTCTCTATGGTCACGCGATTTGGCAGCGTCTCCCGCGCGGCCGACGCCCTGCACCTCACCCAAAGCGCGGTCAGCAAGCAGGTCAAGGAGCTGGAGGGCTGGGTGGGCGTGCCGCTGTTCGAGCGCAGCCGCAAGCGCCTGGCGCTGACCCCCGCCGGCGAGCGCTACGAAAAAGCCGTGCGCGGCGTGCTGGCGCAGCTGGAGGCGGCCACGCTGGAGCTGATCACCAGCGACGACGGCGGCGGCGCGCTGCACCTGTCCAGCCTGCCCACGTTCGCGGCCAAGTGGCTCATTCCGCGCCTGCCCCAGTTCCAGCAGCAGCACCCGCAAATCACGCTGCACTTTGTGCCCTATGTGCACAGCTACGACTTCACCCGCCCCGAGCTGGACTGCGCCATCCTGTTCGGCGACGGCCACTGGCCCGGCGCGCACGCCCACCACATCACAGGCAACGAGGTGGCGCTGATCGCGCCCCGCACCAAGGTGGCCGACTGGCCCATCCACACCCCACGCGATCTGGCCCGCTACACCCTGCTGCGCCATGTGACCGTGCCTGAGGCGTGGTTGCGCTGGAGCGAGACGCACGGGGTGGAGGGCCTCATCGACCCGCTGGCCGGGCCGCAGTTTGACCAGTTCCAGACCATGATCCGCGCCGTGATGGCAGGCATGGGTCTCGCGCTGGTGCCGCGCTGCCTGGTGCAGGACGAAATCACGGCGGGCCTGGTGCGCGAGCCCATGCCCGGCGCCGACCTGCGCGGCGGCTACCGCAGCGATGTGGGCTACTGGTTCTGCTACCCCGAAGGCCGCACGCAGCTGCACGCGCTGCAGTGCTTCAAGGAATGGTTGCTGGCGTGCGCTGAGCCTGTGGGGGCATAGAACCAGTTCTTAGACGCCCGTATCGCCGCCCGCATAGGCCTCCAGCCCGATCGCCACCACGGTGGCCACATCTTGGCCCACCTCGGCGCGGAACTCCGCCTCGGCCTGCGCCACTGCATCCCGGAACGCTTGCAGCCACGCCAGGCCGGTGGGCGTGAAGCACACGCGGCGCGCCCGCGCATCCAGCGGGTCTGCCTGCCGTGTGACCAGCCCCCAGGCCTCGCACTGGTCCACCAGGTTGGCCATGGCCTGCTTGGTCATGCCCGCGCGCTGGGCCAGGTCGGTCAGCCGGTCGCCCTGCAAGGCAAGGTGGCGCGTGATGTGCACATGGGCGGCCGTCACCTGGTCGCGCGCCGCGAGGTTGGACAGCGCCAGCGGCACCTCCACGTTGTGCGCCATGAGCTGCAGCACCCGCGCGTCGAAGCGGCGCAATGCACTGCCCATCAGGCGGCCCAGGTGGGTTTGGCGCCAGCGGTCATCAGCTCCCGGGGCGGATGGGGTGGAGACGGCGGCAGGAGAAAAATCGGCCATGCGATATTGTCAGGCAAACTGACTAAAAATCGCTTTATCTGGATTTCATTGCTCGCATAAACTACTGTTCAAGCATCCAGCCTGTGATTAACTGCAGAGCGATGCAAGCATCCAACCTATTGTTTTTCAAGGAGTTTCTCATGGACGTCGCAGTCAAAGGCACCAACCCCGCATTGCCCGTGAACACCGAAAAGGCCAAGGCCCTGGCCGCCGCGCTCGCCCAGATCGAGAAGCAATTTGGCAAGGGCACGATCATGCGCCTGGGTGAAGGCGAGGTGATCGAGGACATCCAGGTGGTCTCCACCGGCTCCCTGGGCCTGGACATTGCCCTGGGCGTGGGCGGCCTGCCGCGCGGCCGTGTGGTCGAGATCTACGGACCGGAATCGTCGGGCAAGACCACGCTCACGCTGCAGGTGGTGGCCGAGATGCAAAAGCAGGGCGGCACCTGCGCGTTTGTCGATGCCGAGCACGCCCTCGACGTGCAATATGCCCAGAAGCTGGGCGTGCAGCTGTCCGACCTGCTCATCAGCCAGCCCGACACGGGTGAACAAGCCCTGGAAATCGTGGACAGCCTGGTGCGTTCCGGTGCCGTGGACCTGATCATCGTGGACTCGGTGGCAGCCCTCACACCCAAGGCCGAAATCGAAGGCGAGATGGGCGATGCCCTGCCAGGCCTGCAGGCCCGCCTGATGAGCCAGGCGCTGCGCAAGCTGACCGCCACGATCAAGAAGACCAACTGCATGGTCATCTTCATCAACCAGATCCGCATGAAGATCGGCGTGATGTTCGGCTCGCCCGAAACGACGACCGGCGGTAACGCGCTCAAGTTCTATGCCTCCGTGCGCCTCGATATCCGTCGCACCGGCACCATCAAGAAGGGCGACGAAGCCATCGGCAACGAGACCAAGGTGAAGGTGGTGAAGAACAAGGTAAGCCCGCCCTTCAAGACGGCCGAGTTCGACATCCTGTTTGGCGAAGGCATCAGCCGCGAAGGCGAGATCATCGACATGGGCGTGAACGCCAAGGTCATCGAAAAGAGCGGCGCCTGGTACGCCTACAACGGCGAGAAGATCGGTCAGGGCCGTGACAACGCCCGCGAGTTTTTGCGTGAAAACCCCGACCTGGCCCGCGAGATCGAGAACAAGGTGCGCGAAGGGCTGGGCATTGCGCTGCTGCCTGGCGCACTGCAGGCTCCAGCAGCGGCTGCCGACGAGTGATTGACGGTTTTTGAAGCCAAATGGCCTGCAGGCGCACATTCCATATGCGCCTGCAGCTATTGAAAATATAGCGTTTGGTCAGCCATGGGATTCATTGCGCTCTCGCTCAAAGGCCGTGCACTGCGGCTGCTGAGCCAGCGCGAACATTCGCGGGCCGAGCTGCAGCGCAAGCTCAGCCCCCATGTGCAAGAGGGCGAAGACCTGGAGGCCGTGCTGGACGACCTGCAGGCCCGGGACTTCATCAGCGAGGCGCGGGTCGTGGAGTCGGTGCTGAACCGGCGCGCCGGTCGCCTGGGTGCATCGCGCATCCGGCAAGAGCTGCAATCCAAAGGGCTGGGCGCAGAGGCCGTGCAGCAGGCCGTGGCCCAGCTGCAGGGCAGCGAACTGGAGCGTGCCCGCGAGGTGTGGCGCCGCAAGTTTGGCGAGCCCGCCGCAGACCCGCAAACCCGTGCCAAGCACGTGCGCTTCTTGCTGGCGCGGGGATTTTCAGGCGATGTGGTGCGGCGCGCCGTGCAGGGCGCCGACGATTCCGACGAGGGGTGAGCGCACTGCTGACCCGTGGGGCCTTTTCCTCATCTTCTCAAGGACTCGGGTGCGCTTACACACCCAGCATCAATTGCAGGTTCTGCACGGCGGCACCGCTGGCGCCCTTGCCCAGGTTGTCCAGGCGCGCAATGACCACGGCTTGCCGGTATTGTTCGTTGGCAAACACGCGCAACTCCAGCTTGTTGGTGTCGGTCAGCGTGTCGGCCGCCAGCTTCAAATCATCGGTGGGCGGCAGCACGCTCACCCATTGTTCGGGCGTGTTGGTGCGGCTGTAGTGGGCAGCCAGCGCGTCGTGCAGGTCGCTGGCCTTGGGGGCTTGGGGCAGCAGGTCCAGGTGCAGCGGCAACTGCACCAACATGCCCTGGCGGAAGTTGCCCACGGCGGGGATGAACACCGGGCGGCGTGTGAGCCCGGTGTAGCGCAGGATCTCGGGGATGTGCTTGTGCGACAGGCCCAGCGCATACGCTTCATAAGGCGCTGCCGTACCTGCCTCGTACGCTTCGATCATCGTGCGGCCACCGCCGGAGTAGCCCGACACCGAGGGCAGGCTCAAGGGGTAGTCCGCAGGGATCAGGCCCGCATCGACCAGCGGGCGCAAGATGGCAATGGCCCCCGTGGCGTAGCAGCCGGGGTTGGAGACGCGGCTGGCTTCGCGCACTGCTTGCGCCTGCGATGCGGCGAGTTCTGGAAACCCGTACACCCAGCCATCGGCCGTGCGGTGCGCGGTGCTGGCATCAATCACCTTGACTTGTCGGCCCGAGCTGCGTTCGATCTCGTCCACCATGGCCACGGTGTCACGCGCGGCGTCGTCGTGCAGGCACAGCACCACCAGATCCACCCCCGCGATCAGGTCGCGCTTGGCGGCAGGATCTTTGCGCAGCTCGGGCGCAATGCTGACCAGCTCGATCTGCGGCATGGCCTGCAGACGCTCGCGGATCTGCAGGCCTGTGGTGCCGGCTTCGCCATCAATAAAGACTTTGGACATGGAGGTGCTCCTGCAAAAAGGGGACGGCAGCGTCTGCCGACAAAAGGGATGGGAAAGGCTGCGACGCCAACCCTGGATGTAAGCCAGGCACAAGGATGGTGCGTTGCAGCATGATACAGTCGCGGGTTGCCATGTCCCAAGCCCGCGGCCAGACAACTGTTCATGGTAAACGGGTAACTACCACCCTTCCCTGAGAGAGACCTCATGAAGATTCACGAATACCAAGGCAAGGAAATCTTGCGCAATTTTGGTGTGCCCGTTCCGCGTGGCATTCCCGCATTCACGGTGCAAGAAGCCGTGGAAGCAGCCCAGAAGCTCGGCGGCCCCGTGTGGGTGGTCAAGGCCCAGATCCACGCCGGTGGCCGTGGCAAGGGCGGCGGCGTGAAGGTTGCCAAGACCATTGACGACGTGAAGGCTCGCGCCAGCGAAATCCTGGGCATGCAACTGGTCACGCACCAGACCGGCCCTGAAGGCCAGAAGGTCCGCCGCCTGTACATCGAAGACGGCGCCGACATCAAGAACGAACTGTACGTTTCGCTGGTCACCGACCGCGCCACGCAGAAGGTCGCCCTGATCGCTTCGAGCGAAGGCGGCATGGACATCGAAGAGGTGGCCCACTCCACGCCCGAGAAGATCGTCACCGAGATGATCGACCCGCTGGTCGGCATCACCGAAGCGCAAAGCCGCAAGGTCGCTGCTGCCATCGGCCTGACCGGCGCTTCCATCGACCAGGCTGTGGACATCTTCGCCAAGATCTACAAGTGCTACATGGACACCGATGCGTCGCTGGTGGAAATCAACCCGCTGAACTGCGACTCCAAGGGCAACCTGATGGCCCTGGACGCGAAGTTCAACTTTGACGCCAACGCCCTGTTCCGCCACCCCGAAATCGTGGCCTTCCGCGATCTGGACGAAGAAGACCCTGCCGAGGTCGAAGCCTCCAAGTTCGACCTGGCATACATCAGCCTGGACGGCAACATCGGCTGCCTGGTGAACGGTGCGGGCCTGGCCATGGCCACCATGGACACCATCAAGCTGTTCGGCGGCGAGCCAGCCAACTTCCTGGACGTGGGCGGCGGTGCTACCCCCGAGAAGGTCACCGAAGCCTTCAAGATCATGCTCAAGAACCCCAAGGTCAAGGGCATTCTGGTCAACATCTTCGGCGGCATCATGAAGTGCGACACGATCGCCACCGGCGTGATCACCGCTTGCAAGGCTGTGAACCTGAACGTGCCGCTGGTCGTGCGCATGAAGGGCACGAACGAAGAGCTGGGCAAGAAGATGCTGGCCGAGTCCGGCCTGCCC
The DNA here is from genome assembly GCF_049331375.1 of Acidovorax sp. M14. Lineage (NCBI taxonomy): Bacteria > Pseudomonadati > Pseudomonadota > Betaproteobacteria > Burkholderiales > Comamonadaceae > Acidovorax > Acidovorax sp. M14. The sequence continues at coordinate 4,822,472 of NZ_CP186263.1, read as the reverse complement.
ATCATCGCTGCAGACACCATGGCCGAAGCTGCGACCAAGATCGTTGCTGCCGTCAAGTAAGCCCGGAGAACACACATGTCGATCTACATCAACAAAGACACCAAGGTCATCACCCAGGGCATCACGGGCAAGACTGGCCAGTTCCACACCGAAAAGTGCCAGGAATACGCGAACGGCAAGAACGCTTTCGTGGCGGGCGTGAACCCCAAGAAGGCGGGCGAGTCAATCTTCAACATCCCAATCTACGCCTCCGTCAAGGAAGCTGCCCAGCAGACCGGCGCCACCGTGTCGGTGATCTACGTGCCTCCAGCAGGCGCCGCTGATGCCATCTGGGAAGCCGTCGAAGCCGACCTGGACCTGGCCATCTGCATCACCGAAGGCATTCCGGTCAAGGACATGCTGATGGTGCGCAACAAGATGAAGGCCAAGGAAGCTGCCGGCGGCAAGAAGACGCTGCTGCTGGGCCCCAACTGCCCTGGCCTGATCACGCCTGACGAAATCAAGATCGGCATCATGCCCGGTCACATCCACCGCAAGGGCCGTATCGGCGTGGTGTCCCGCTCGGGCACGCTGACGTACGAAGCCGTGGCCATGTTGACCGAAGTCGGCCTGGGCCAATCGAGCGCCGTGGGCATCGGTGGCGACCCCATCAACGGCCTGAAGCACATCGACGTGATGAAGGCTTTCAACGACGATCCAGACACCGACGCCGTGATCATGATCGGCGAAATCGGCGGTCCTGACGAAGCCGAAGCCGCCCAATGGTGCAAGGCCAACATGAAGAAGCCCGTGGTCGGTTTCATCGCCGGCGTGACGGCCCCTCCCGGCAAGCGCATGGGCCACGCTGGCGCGCTGATCTCCGGCGGTGCGGACACGGCCGACGCCAAGCTCGCCATCATGGAAGAGTCGGGCTTCGTCATCACGCGCAACCCGTCTGAACTGGGCAAGCTGCTCAAGGCCCAGCTGAAGTAAGTTGCCTGGCCCCGTCGCGACCGTAAGCACAATTACGGACGCGGCGCTCGGCACAGACCGCTAGACTGGCGGCTCCAACAAAAAGAGAAGCGCTCGGAACCCCGGTTCCGGGCGCTTCTTGCATTCATAACAGTGGAGTCAGTCATGGAGTTTCTGCAAAGCGCCGATTTCTGGATCGGCCTGGTGAAGATCGTCTGGATCAACATCATTCTTTCGGGCGATAACGCGGTGGTCATCGCGCTGGCCGCCCGGTCCCTTCCCCCCCATCAGCAAAAGAAAGCCGTGTTCTGGGGCTCTGGCGCTGCCGTGGTACTGCGGATTTTGCTGACCGTTGTCGCTGCCAAGCTGCTGGAGCTGTCGTTTCTGCAGATCGTGGGCGGCTGCCTGTTGCTGTGGATTGGCTTTCAGCTGCTCAGCGATGACGAGGAGGAAGAGGGCGAGTCCAAGACCTATGGCAGCCTGATGGCCGCCGTTCGCACCATTCTCATTGCCGACCTTGTAATGAGCCTCGACAACGTGATCGCCGTGGCCGCTGCGGCACAGGGCAATGTGGTGCTGCTGGTGCTGGGCTTGGCCATCAGCATTCCGCTGGTCATCTTTGGTAGCACCCTCATGATCAAGCTCATGGAGCGTTTCCCCATCATCGTGGTGCTGGGGGCTGCCCTGATTGGTTGGGTGGGTGGTGAAACCATCGCCAGCGATGCCATCTTGCACGACTATGCGGTGGCGCATCCCGCACTGCACTATGTGGCGGCCGCACTCGGCGCAGCGCTGGTCGTGGGCGTCGGCAAGTTCTGGCGCAAGGGGTCGAACAGCGCCTCCGCCACTTGACGGCTGGAGCTGCGGCCGGGGCTTGCGCGCAGGCCTCGGCCGTTGCGTCAGATACAAAGTGTGACAAAAATGGCACGGCAGTCACTTCCTATGGAAAGGCTGCGTGACAAGAACGGCACCTGGCGCTGCCCCGGGGAGCGATTCGCCGCCCATCCCCTTGTCTCTGCTGTCCCGACTGCCTGTGTTTGCCTGGGCGCGGTTATTGCTTGAAATCCACCCAATACTGAGTGGAAAAGCAGCAAGTGGGACGAAAAACCTCGGCGCGGCGGATGGGTGGATGGCGTACCGATGGCTTGTGGGGCGGATTGGTGGCATTGGCTGTTGCAGGCCTGTGCGCAGTGACGGGCGCATCGCTCACGCTTGAACACAAGCTCTACGACGCGGCCATCCGCACTTCGTCACCCGCCCCGCTGGCCGACGTGGTGATTGTGGGCATTGACGATGCCAGCTTGGCAGCACTGGGCCCGTGGCCCTGGTCGCGCGATATCCATGCCCGCTTGATTGATCGCCTGTCCGCAGCCGGTGCCCAAACCGTTGTTTACACCCCCGCGTTCATGCAGCCCCAGAGTGACAGGGGGTTGGCCTATCTGCGCAAAATCCGCGACACCCTGTCAGCTTCGACAGAAACAATCTCGCTGACAGCCGAACTGGGCCGCGTGGTGGGAGAGGCAGAAGCCGCGCTGGACGGAGATGCGCTTTTGGCGGCGTCTATCCAGCGGGCGGGCAATGTGTTTCTGGCCTCGCGGTATGAAAATGTGGGTGCTGCTGCCCCTCTGCCCGCGTACGTGCGCCGCAGCACGGCACCCGACCCGGGTGCGGTTGCAATCACACTGCAATCCGCGCAGCACCCCATCCCGTCGCTGGGAACGGTGGCTGCGGGAGTGGGGCATGTGTACGCAGAGCCCGACAACGACGGCCGCGTGCGCCAGATTCCCCTGCTGCTTCGCTACGACAGCGTCGGGGTGCCGTCCTTGGCGTTGCTGGCGGTACAACACAGCCTGCACCTGGGCCTGGATGACCTTCGTGCGCTGGATGCGTCGGAGGGCTTGCGCCTGGGCGGGTTGAATATTCCCACCAATGCAGGAGTCATGCTGCGCCCTCGCTGGCAGGTGTCTGGTGACGGTGCAGGTACATTCCCAACGCTCTCAGCTGCAAATGTGCTCGACGGAACGGCTCCCGCCGGCAGCCTCAAGGGCAAGATCGTGCTGGTGGGCGAAATGACAGATGCGCCGGGCGCTGCCGCAGTCAGGGTGGGAGCGCGTCTCGGCCATCCCGTGGAGGTGCTTGCGCAAGCCGTGTCGTCCATGCGCCTCGGATTGGGGGTAGTCGAACCAGGCTGGGCCATGCCGGTCACTGGGCTTGCGTTAGCGCTGGCGCTGTTCTATGTGGTGCTGGTAGCGCCCCGTTTGGCGCGCCCCTTGTTGGTGGCGGGTGGGGGCGGGCTCGTGCTTGCGGGTGTTGTCACAGAGTGGACGCTTCTGCGTTACGGAGGCTTGTGGCTTTCGTTGCTGTTGCCCGTTCTGGCCGTACTGACCGGTACCACCGTCGTGGCACTTTTGCACCGGGGGCAGCGCAGCGTAACTTCCGCGCGCTCTGCCGAAGCCGCCGAAGCCGACCGCATGATGGGCTTGGCTCTACAAGGCCAAGGGCAGCTGGACATGGCCTTTGAGCGCTTGCGCAAGGTGCCTGCCAGCGGCGCGCTTCTGGACAATCTCTACCATCTGGCGGAGGACTTCGAGCGCAAGCGCCACTTCGGCAAGGCGCAGGCGGTATACGAACATATCCTGCGCCACGACCGGCACTACAAGGACGCTCGCAGCCGCTACAAGCGTGCCAAGGTACAGGCCCAAGGGGGGGCGCAAGCTTCTTTAGGCGCTGCAGACGCTTCTTTGCCAGGCGCCTCCGCCGGAACACCCCGCCTGCCCGGTGACGCGAGCGTGGGCGTGCCCATGCTGGGGCGCTACCAGATTGACCGCGAAATTGGCAAAGGTGCCATGGGGGTGGTGTATCTGGGGCGTGATCCCAAGATCGGCCGCGTCGTGGCCATCAAGACGCTGGCCTTGGGACAGGAGTTTGAAGGCGATGCCTTGATTGATGCGCGCGCGCGGTTTTTCCGCGAAGCCGAAACTGCGGGGCGATTGCAGCATCCGAACATCGTCACCATTTTTGATGCCGGCGAGGAGCATGACTTGGCCTACATCGCCATGGAGTTCCTCAAAGGCCAGGACCTGACCCATGCTTGCGGCCAGGACCGGTTGCTGCCAGTCCCCATCGTGCTCTCCATTGCGGCCAGGGTGGCCGATGCGCTGGACTATGCCCATGCCCACAACGTGGTGCACCGCGATATCAAGCCGGCCAACATCATGTTTGACAGCGGCACCGACGCGGTGAAGGTGACGGACTTCGGCATTGCGCGCATCACGGATTCGAGCAAGACCCGCACGGGGCTCGTTCTAGGGACCCCCAGCTTCATGTCCCCGGAGCAATTGGCCGGAAAGAAGGTCGACGGGCGTTCGGATCTTTATTCGCTGGGTATCACCCTCTTCCAGTTGCTGACGGGAACGCTGCCGCTGCGGGGTGCGTCCATGACCGAGCTGATGCACAAGATTGCGAGCGTGGAGGCTCCCGATGTGCGGCAGCTGCGCCCTGAACTTTCAGCGGCTGTGGCCAAGGTGGTGGCGCTGTCCTTGCAAAAGCGCCCGGAGGCACGCTATCAGACCGGGCGGCAGTTTGCGGCGGACCTGCGGCAGGCCTTGGCGGGCGACGCGCAATCCAGCCCTGAGGCAGTCGTCTATGATGCGGACCGCGATGCAACAGGGCAAGAAATGGCGGATTTTCAGGAAACCGTGATGGAGCCCCCCGCCGTGCGGGGTGCGGCAGCCCCGCCGATTTCGGGCGCCCCATGACGCACGCCTCCACATCCATGACCTACGAATTCACTGCGCGGACCGATAAGGGCCGCGTGCGTTCCAACAACGAAGACGCGGTCGCCGTTGACCGCGATGCGCAGGTCGCGATACTGGCCGATGGCATGGGCGGTTATAACGCGGGTGAGGTGGCCAGCGGCATGGCCACCACCTTCATTCGTACTGAGATGGCCCGCTGGCTGGCCCAAGCGGGCGCAAGTCCCCAGTCCACGGACGTGCGCCGGGCGCTGGAAATCTGTGTCGAGAATGCCAACCACGCCATTTTGGGGGCGTCGCTCTCCAATCCGCAGTACGCGGGTATGGGTACGACGCTGGTGGTGGCGGTGTTCCATGGCAGCCGCCTGATCCTGGGGCATATTGGCGATTCGCGCTGCTACCGCCTGCGCGATGGTGCTTTGCAGCAAATCACGCGCGACCATTCCTGGTTGCAGGAGCAGGTCGATGCAGGTCTGCTGACGGCACAGCAGGCGGCCCTGTCTTCCAATCGCAATCTGGTGACGCGGGCCTTGGGTGTGGAGCCCAATGTGCTGATGGAAGTCAACGAGTTCCAGGTGGCGCCGAATGACCTGTTCCTGCTGTGCTCCGACGGGCTCACCGACATGGTGTCCGATTCGGATCTGGCGGAGCTGGTACGGGCGCCCATGCCTTTGGAAGAAAAAGCGACACTGCTCATTGACACCGCCAATGCCAACGGTGGTCGTGATAACGTGAGCGTGCTGCTGGTGCAGGCTGCCGCAGGAGGCAAGAAGCGCGGCCTTATGTCCCGATTGCTAGGGGCCTCTTGAACGGCCCGAACTACAACAATTCATCACATCAGGAGTGGATCATGCCGAGAATGATCGTTTCAATCGACGGCGTTGTTATCAAGGAAGTGCTGCTGACCAAAGAGCGGACTACGTTGGGTCGGCGCCCATACAACGACATCGTGATCGACAACCTTGCGGTGAGCGGCGAACATGCGGTGCTCCACATGGTGGGACACGATGTGGAGATTGAGGATCTGGGCAGCACGAACGGTACCTACGTGAATGCCAAGGCCGTCAAGCGCCAGGAGCTGCGCAATGGCGACACGGTCGAGGTGGGCAAGTACAAGATTCGCTTTTTGCAGGATGCCGAAGGTCAGAATTTCGAAAAGACCATGATCTTCAAGCCCGGCATGGTGCCGCCGGCAGTGGCCGCCGCCAGGCCCGCGCCAGCCGCCTCTGCGCCTGCTCCGATTTCAGCGGTGATTCGTGTCATGTCCGGTGCTGCAGCGGGGCGCGAGGTGTCCTTGCAAAAGGTCGTGACTACTATTGGCAAGCCTGGCGTGGCTGTGGCATCCATCACCAAGCGGCACCAGGGTTTTGTCTTGGCTCACGTGGAGGGGCCTGAAATGCCCCTGCTCAACGGTGCGGCCATTGGTGCTTCGCCTGTTCCTCTCAAGCACGGCGATCGCCTGGAACTGGCCGGCACCGAAATGCAGTTCGAACAGACCTGATGCCTAGCAAGGGCCCGCGCCATGGCCTTGGGCCTCTGCTGACCTGAATCTTCTCTCCTTGCGCGCGGACCCATGCTGCAGTCCCTGTCGCACCTGTTCCGCCGACGCTGGCGGCGCATTGCAGTCACGCTGATACCGCTGGTTTTTGCACTGCTGCATGTGGCCGACGTGCTCCACCTGCAGGTGTTGGAGAGACTGGACAACATCATCTACGACACCCGCCTGCGGGTGACCATGCCTCGAACGCTGGACGAGCGCATCGTCATTGTCGATATCGACGAGAAAAGTCTGGGGCGTGTGGGCCAATGGCCCTGGCGCAGGGACAAAATGGCCGCGCTGGTGCGCGAACTGTTTGAGCGCCAGCAAGTGTCGGTCATCGGGTTTGACGTTCTGTTTGCCGAGGACGACGAGAGTTCAGGTCTCTCTACGTTGCAAGAGTTGGCCCAAGGCCCTTTGCGCAGCCAGCCGGCCTTCCAGGAGCAACTGAAAAGACTGGCACCGTCGCTGGACTATGACGCGCTTTTTGCGCAGTCCTTGCGTGGGCAGCCCGTGGTGCTGGGTTACTACCTGTCGGGCGAAGACCGCGATGGCATCACGAAAGGCATGCTGCCGGACCCTGCGCTCCCGTTGGAGCGCTTACGGGGCCTGCCGCTGGGAGCAACCACCTGGCGCGGCTATAGCAGCAACATCGAGGCGCTGACCCGCGCAGCGCCTGCTGCTGGGTTCTTCAACTCCATCACGGACGAGGACGGGGTCGTTCGCTCCTTGCCGTTGTTGGCCGAGTACCAAGGGCAGTATTACGAGTCGCTGGCGCTGGCCATGTTCCGCACAGCCATCGGGCTGCCAGAAATCCATCCGGGCTTTGTGAACCCCACACCGGTTGGGACGCATGATTTGCTGCAAAGCATCGTGTTGCGACAGGACGGTCGCACGCTGGCGCTCCCTGTAGACCAGCAACTGGCCACCCTCATTCCTTATCGGGGACCGGGAGATGCTAAAGGGGGCTCCTTTCGGTACATCTCAGCGTCGGACGTTCTGGATGGCGTGCTCCCACCGGGCCAGCTCAAGGATCAATTGGTGCTGGTCGGGTCCACCGCGCCTGGTTTGCTCGATTTGCGTGTGACGCCGGTGGGCAGAACCTACCCTGGCGTAGAAACCCATGCCAACGTGTTGTCGGCATTCCTAGATGGGAAAAGCATCGTCCGGCCCGACTATGCCGCCGGGTTCGATGTGCTGCAGCTCCTCTGCGCAGGGCTACTTTTGGCGGTAGCGTTGCCGCTCTTGTCTGCATCGTCGGCGGTCTTGCTGAGCGCTTGCGTGGTTTCTGCGCTCGTGGGGCTGAACCTGTGGATGTACATCGCGCAGGGTTTGGCGTTGCCGCTGGCTACGGCGGTGGTGATGTCCATGCTGGCCTTTGCGCTCAACATGGCCTACGGTTATTTTGTGGAGAGCCGGTCCAAGCGCGAACTCGCGGCGCTGTTCAGCGCCTACGTGCCTCCAGAGCTGGTGGCCGAAATGGTCAAGCAGCCGGAGCACTACAGCATGCAGGCCACCAACCGGGAGCTGACGGTGATGTTCTGCGACATGCGCGGCTTCACCGCCATGTCTGAGAGGATGGAGCCTTTGCAACTGCAAGCGTTGCTGAATGAAGTGTTCAGCAAGCTCACCCATATCATCCGCAGCCACCGTGGCACCATCGATAAATACATGGGCGACTGCGTCATGGCGTTTTGGGGTGCGCCCGTGGCGACGCCAGACCACGCGCAGCTGGCGGTGACTGCGGCCCTGGAAATGTCGCAGGCCATTGGGCAAATCAACGCCGATCATCGCCAGCGCGGCCTGCCCGAGATCGGAGTGGGCATTGGGCTCAATACGGGTGTCATGTGCGTGGGCGATATGGGCTCGGACATCCGGCGCAGCTACACGGTCATCGGGGATGCGGTCAACCTGGGCTCGCGCCTGGAGGGGCTGTCCAAACACTACGGCACGTCGATTGTGGTGAGTGAATCTGCCATGCAGCTCGCCCCTCAGTTTGTTTGGCAGGCCATGGATAGCGTTCGCGTCAAAGGCAAGGCGCAGGCCGTACCGATATACCAGCCTCTGGCGCCCCGGGATCAGCTACCCGCCGAACTCGCCGAAGAACTGGCGGTATGGGAGGGTTTTCTGCGAGCCTATGCGGCACAGGAATGGGCACAATGCGACAAGCTGATGGCGCAGTTGCGAGGCCTCAGACCTCGTTGCACTCTCTACGAGTTGTATGCTGCACGGGTCGAAGGCCTGCGTGGGTTGCCTTTCAATCCTGACTGGGACAGCGCCACCAATTTCGATACCAAGTAGAGGGTCCTACATGAAGGTTCGCGTGCTGGGGTGTTCCGGCGCTATCGCCAAGGACTGTCGCACGACATCGTTCTTGATTGGTGACAGCATCTTGCTTGATGCCGGCACCGGCGTGGGCGACCTGACGCTGGAGGAGATGGGCAAGATTGACCATGTGCTCCTGACACATTCCCACCTGGACCACATCGCCGCGCTGCCCCTGATGCTCGACGCGGTGTCGTCACAGCGCCGTCACCCGGTGCAAGTGCATGCCCTGGCTCCCACAATCTCGGCGCTGCAGACGCATGTATTCAACAACGTCATCTGGCCGGATTTCAGCGCGATACCGTCTGCTGCATCTCCGTTTCTGCAATATCAAGCTTTTGTATGCGGTGACGTACTGAGCATCGCAGGGGTTCGGATCGAAGTGCTGCCAGCCCACCATACTGTCCCCGCCGTGGGGTTTGCTGTGCTTGGTGATACCGGCTGGTGGGTTTTCAGCGGGGATACCGGGCGTAATCCAACGTTTTGGGCTCGAATCAACACATTGAAGGTGGCTTGTTTGGTGATAGAGACCGCGTTCAGCAATCGCGAACGAGAGTTGGCGCGCCGCAGCCTACATCTTTCCCCTGAGACCCTAGCCCAGGAATTGGCGAATATTCCTTTAGCCGAGCGCTATCCGGTATACATCACGCACACGAAGCCTTCCGAGACAGCGCTAATCATGGACGAGATTCGGCGACTCGACTGTACTTCCGTCTCCCACCACAATCCTCATGATGTGCGCTGGCTGCTTGCGGGCCAAACGATTGAGCTATGAGGGTTGCGGGGGTGACAATACTGGGTGACAAAAATGTAAATTCACAGTGAACCTCAGGCTTATCGGTGGGCAAGACTGCGTTCCAGCCTGAAGCTTGCAGAGATTGGGGGGAGGATCAACCGTTGAATTTCGGCTAATTTCGCTCACTTGGTGAAAGATTTCTAGATTTCTGGCAGGGCATTGGAGTTTGAGCGTCTGCAACTGATTGCTCGCAAGGTGCGCTGCAGCTTCGGTCCAAGTGCTCACTGTCATCGCTCTTGAGCAGGCATGGCGATTGCATAACTAATGCGCATTTGCAACTTTCCTAGGAGTTTTACATGAAGCGTTCTATTCAAAAGGGTTTCACCCTGATCGAACTGATGATCGTTGTTGCGATCATCGGCATCTTGGCTGCTGTGGCGCTGCCCGCGTACCAAGACTACACCAAGCGCGCCCGAGTGGCCGAAGGTCTCAGCCTGGCCTCTGGGGCCAAAACTTCCGTTACTGAATTTTGGTCAAACAATGGTAAATTTCCTGCCAGCAACGCATCGGCAGGGATTGCTTCAGGCGCATCTATCACAGGTAAAGCGGTCAATTCCGTGAGCGTTGGGACCGGTGGCGTAATTACAGTAGCTATGAATTCCACGGTCGTAGCTTCTGGTAACTTGCTTCTCACTCCGTCGACGGCAAGTGCTGGGAGTGTTACTTGGAAGTGCACCACTACGCTCAATCCAAAATACGTGCCGTCTGAGTGCCGCTGATTCGTATTTATAGAAAAAAAGGGTGCCTTGTGCACCCTTTTTTATTTGAACCAGAAGAACTTGATTGTGCCTGATAGGTTTTTGAAAAATATGCTTGTGGCATGGCAAAAGTACAAGACTACGTGTGCTTGGGTCCTGCTACTAGTGCTAATTGCTCTCTGTTATTGGCCAGGCCTGTATGGTGGATTTGTTTTTGACGATGATGCGAATATTCTTCAGAACGCCAGTTTGAAGATAGGTGATGGCAGCTGGCAACAGTTCTGGTCCGCAGCCGTATCAGGGCATGCCGGCCCCTTGGGACGACCCATTGCACTATTTACTTTTGCGTTGAATTATTATTGGGCGGGAACATTCGATCCATTTCATTTCAAATTGGTTAATCTTTTCATTCATCTGCTGAATGCCATTCTTATAGGCCATTTTTCACAGCAGATTTTTCAAATATTTGTTCGAAATGAAAAAAATACGGCTCACCAAGGGATATTCTTGGTGGGCTGGGTGGTCGCGGCGCTGTGGGCCTTGCATCCTATAAACCTAACAGCCGTCCTTTACGTTGTGCAGCGAATGACAAGTTTGTGCACGCTTTTTGGCATGGCTGGTTTGGTAGCATTCGTAAAATACCGCAGTGCGACACATGCAGATGTGAAACTCAAGCATCCGATGCTTTTGGGTGCACTGTGTTGCATATTTGTTATTTGCTGCCTGCTTCTTTCTGTGCTCACAAAAGAGTCTGGCGTATTGTTCGCCCTCTTGCTTATTTGGACGGAGTGGTGTGTTTTTCAATTCCGGTATGGTGATAGCGATATCGTCGTCGGCAAGTGGCGCTTGCGCACCATAGTTGCTTGGTCCATGGCGCTAGTGATTGCATATATGAGCATATTCAAGGTGCCTGCAATGGTAAGTTCAGCGGCATACGCAAACCGAGAGTTCACACTAATCGAAAGAGGATTGACAGAGGCTCGAGTCTTGGTTTTCTACTTGCGCATGCTGGTATTGCCAGTAAACTCTCAGTTGTCGTTGTACCACGATGATTTCGAAATATCGAAATCACTTCTATCCCCTGCATCCACTCTGGCTGCATTTGCATTTCTTTTTATTATCACCGCTGTAGCATGGGTACTCCGCAAAAGGTTTAGTGTACTATTGTTCGGCTGGGGGTGGTTTATCATATCTCACTCGCTTGAGTCGACGATTTTCCCCTTGGAGCTGGTTTATGAGCACAGAAACTACTTTGCAACTGTTGGTTTGCTGATTCTGGTGCCTGCATTAGTGCGATACGTTGGCCTGAAAAATTATAATAACCTCGCTGTCCTACTTTTGATGGTATATCTGGCACTGCTTGGTTTCATCACTCATGTGCGTTCGCTGCAATGGTCAAGCAATACTGAGTGGGCGATCCTAGAGGCAGATAACAAACCTGCTTCGATGCGTGCTAATTATGAACTGGGGCGAATTTACATCTTACTCATGAACGCCTCCGGCGACGTAAAATTCGGTCAATTGGCTGATGAAGCTTTGATTCGTGCCGCCCAAAACGATCCCTCATCTATGCTTCCTTTGGTTGCCAGGGTTCAGTTGGCATACCTATTAAATAAAACGCCAAGCCGAGATTTGATTGCTCAAATTAAATCAGGTTTCAGGAGCGAAAAATACAAAAACGTTAACACTAGCGTTCTGTCGTCTTTGGTTGTTTGTCAGATCAACGGCTTCTGTCATCTTTCGAATGGAGATATCCTTGATATTTTGCAATCAGCTTTCGAAAATCCATTCAACCCCCGAGGTGAGCAGGCCGAAGTATTGAAGCTTATGGCGCAATATCACATAAATCGCATGAATGACGTTTTGCGTGGAATTGATTTAATTAGGCAGTCGATTGAAATTCGTGACCAAGTTGCTAGTCGAATAATGTACTCTCAAGCATTAGCGTTGAGTGGAAGATTCGACGAGGCAATGTCGGAATTGCAAACCGCTGAATTGACGGATAGACGTCGAGAATATAGTCAAATGATCATTAAAGAGCGAAAAAATATCAAGGAAGCGCGTGAAAAACCATGAAAGATGTTTCCATTGTGCTCCCCGCCAAGAATGAAGGCGGAGCAATAGGACAGGTTGTCAGGCAATTGGTGCATCTGTTGCCACATGCAGAGGTGATTGTCGTAAATGATGGATCCTTGGATGACACGCAGGCTGCTGCGGAGGGCGCAGGCGCTAGGGTGGTCTGTCACCCATACAGCAAAGGAAACGGCGCCGCCATCAAAACTGGAGCCCGCATTGCTATGGGCCAAGTCATCATTTTCATGGATGCCGATGGTCAGCACGATCCGATGGATATCCCCCGGCTGCTGGAAAAAATTGCACAAGGGCACGACATGGTGGTCGGTGCGAGGCAAAAAGGCTCGCAAGCCAGCCTGGGGCGTGGCTTCGCAAATAGCCTCTACAACCGGCTTGCCAGTTGGATGACTGGGCACAAGATTGAAGATCTGACCAGCGGCTTCCGCGCGGTGAGGGCCAGCAAATTCCGGGAGTTCCTTTACCTGCTGCCCAATGGTTTCTCCTACCCTACCACCAGCACCATGGCGTTTTTTCGTGCTGGATATTCAGTCTCCTATGTCCCCATCCATGCTGCGAAGCGCATTGGACAAAGCCACATACGCCTGCTGCACGATGGCGCACGCTTTTTGCTTATAATCTTCAAAATTGGCACGTTATTTTCACCACTAAAAATTTTTGCGCCGGTTGCTACAGCCATGTTTTTATTTGCTAGTGGCTGGTACGCTTGGACGTGGGCGCATGAAGGACGGTTTACCAATATGAGTGCGCTGCTTTATACCGGAAGTGTGATCACTTTCCTGATGGGGCTGATCTCTGAGCAGATTACAGCTTTGATGTACAAGGATGAGCGCTAAATATGGAAAAACTGATCCGTCCTGACGCTAGTGATATATATAAACTGTACCTTGAGTATGGGGCAAAAGCTCAAAAACAGCTTTACGCGGGTATTTGAAGAAAATCCCGAATTTTGAAGGGACTGCGACATGGAGACCAAGCTTTCAATTTTGGTAGCTCCCTGCGATTACCTTGGTGACCGTTGAGCTGGACCTATGGCAGCCTTGCGCAGGAACATATTGGCCAATTACCTGGGGCAGATTTGGATGGCAGTGATGGCCGTCATTTTTCTGCCACATTACTTGCGCATCTTGGGGGGTGAGGCGTTTGGCTTGGTCGGGTTAATGTTGAGTTTTCAGGCTATTCTGCAGTTGTTTGATTTCGGGATTGGCGGAGCTACCAATCGTCACCTAGCACGCAGTGCGCACAACCCAAACCTGAGTGACAGCAGCCGGGATTTAGTGCGCACCTCAGAAGTTGTGATCTGGTTGCTGGCTGCTGCAATAGCGTTGTTGATGTGGTTGACCAGCGGCTTGCTGGCAAAACATTGGCTGCATCTACGCGGCATCACGCCCGGAGAAGCGGGCGCGGCTATTGCTACCATGGGAGTGGCTATTGCGCTACTGTGGCCCAGCACCTTTTACGCTAACTGCCTGTCGGGCTTGGAACTGCAGCCCCAACTGAATGCGATTCTTGCGGTGTTTGCCACGCTGCGTTATGCAGGCGTTCTGCCAGTATTGTGGGTGCTGCCGAGCTTAGAGGCGTTTTTGTCCTGGCATGCGCTGGTGGGTGCAGTACAGTCCCTGGTCAGCGCCTGGACGGTCTGGCGCTATCTACCTCCAGGACGTCGCCCCGTGCGTTTGACGCGCGAGAACTGGCGCGGGAGCAGTCGCTTTGCCGGGGGATTATTTGTCATTGGGGTGTTGGCGCTGGGCGTCAGCCAAGTGGATCGGCTAGTGTTGACCAGTCTGCGACCGCTTGAGGAGATGGGTTATTACACCTTAGCGCTGAGCATGGCCGCTGGGCTGGGGCGCATGGTACAACCCATGTTCAATGCGCTGTACCCGCGCTTTAGCCGCTTAGTGGCGCAGCAAGATACCGTTGGCTTGCTGGCGCTGTACCATCTGAGCAGCCAGTATCTAGCGGTAGTGATTGCCGCTGTGGCAGCAGTGCTGACGGTGTTTGCGCACGAGGTACTGTTTTTGTGGACCGGCGATGGGGCGCTGTCTGCCAAATTAGCACCCGTGCTCCAGCTGTTGGTGCTGGGGTCGGCACTCAATGGCTTGATGAACATACCGTACGCACTTCAACTGGCTCATGGCTGGACTCGGTTGGCAGCTTGGCTCAATGCTGCATCGTTAGCAATGGCTGTGCCTGTGTGCCTTTTGGCGGTAGATCGCTATGGGATGTCAGCGGCTGCGCTGCCCTGGCTACTGGCTAACCTAGTTTCGGTGATGATTGGTATTCCATTAATGCACCGGCGTTTGCTGCCCGGCCAAGCTTTGCGCTGGTATTTGCAAGACAACTTACCGCCGCTGCTGGTGGGTGTGGGAGTTGCACTGGCATTGCATGCTCTGTTGCCCCCACCTGCACACAACTGGGCAGGACTGGTGTCGTTGGGGTTGGCGGGTGGCGCGACGCTGCTGGTTTGTGCTCTGTCAGCACCCGCTGTTCGAACGTCGGCACACAAATGGCTCACACAGCATTGCCTAGTATGAATATGCACTCAATCGGTCAAATGGGTTGCAGCAAATGACCATACGCCGTCTGCAAGTCTTGACGGGAGTCGACTATACGCCGCTCCGCCCAACGGTAGGCCAAGGTGTATATCCGTTGAAAATCGGAACTCCGTGAACAGCCTACAGCGAGCGAGCGCAACAAAAATGCCCTTGCTGCCTCGTCGCAATCGCCCGCTAGAGCATTGGCCGCATCACGCACGAAATCTAAACGTCCTGCCGCAACTGCATTGGCCCCACGCCGGAACAACATCTTGCGGCCATCGCGCCGCAATGCAGCCAGCGCCGCATGCTTGAAAGCTGCGGACAAGTCCGGGTCGGAGGATATTTTTTCAAACATGTATTTCCATCCAGGCCAAAAAGCCGTCATCGGCTGGGTTGCGCTGTACGATTGACTGTTCAGTGTTAGAACAGCCGCTGGGTATTTTTCTAGGATATAGGGGTAACGCGCTGCCAACCGTAGGCAATACTCCAGATCGGACGGCCCCAGAATTTTTGGATCAATTAATCCAACTTTTTTTAAAACATCCTTGCGAAACAGAATCCCTGTCCATAGTGGCGCCATGCCTCCAGTCATTGCCATAAAACCCTCCGGGGGTTCAAAAACTCCTTCACGTGGCCACTGACGTACACGGGCGTCCCAAATTAAATTATCTTCATCTACATTCAAAGTCATTCCGGCCCAGCACATAGCTTCGGGATAATTATCCAGAGCAGCGATGGCATGCTGGTAAAAGCCGGGCAAGAGATAGTCATCGTCTGAAAGAAATGAAAAAAATTCTGTTTCTACCTCAGACATTCCGTATAAAAAATTTGCCAGACCACCAATATTTTTTGAGTGACAGTAATAAAAAATACGCTCATCCTCTTTCGCCAAATCACGAACTACTTTTTCGGTTTCATCTTCAGAGCAATTGTCGTATACGCAAACTTGAAGCGTTACGTTTTTCTGTTCTAATGCACTCTTAATGGCTCGGCGAAGAAAAATAGGTCGTCGATAAGTTGGAATAATGGTTGTAATTTGTTGCACTATTAATCCCATTAATATTCGCTGATATTTGGATGAATTTAGATTTGCGCTATCGATTGAAACTGATTTGTCGATGAAATCGGAATGGCTTTACTTAGTCATGGTGATGTACTGGTACAGGCGCAGATAAGCATCAATCATGGTCGTTTCTGAAAAATGCACCACCGCTCGCAACCGCGCAGCTTGCGCTAAGCTGAGGTACCGCGTGGTGTCAGCTGCCAGGCCTCGGATAGCAGCAACAAACGCCGCGACATCATTTTTTGGACATAGCAGGCCGGTGTGGCCATCAGTAACTGCTTCGGAAATGGACGATCCGTGCATTCCAATAATGGGCAAACCACAGGCCATGGCTTCTACCGCCACTAAGGGATGGCCTTCACTTCGCGATGGAAACAGCAGCGCATCTGCATCCTGCATAGCAGATATCACAGCAGCGTCTCCCTGTAGGCGGCCCATGTCGATCATGTTTGGCGGCATGTTGGATTTGTCTTTTTCTGCCGCTGTGCCGCCTGTGTAGTGCAGCACAAAACCCTCGCCCAACTGTCGCAGGATGGGTGCCAGCAACTCCACGCCTTTGCGCGCCATCCAGCTGCCCACAAACAGCAGCTTGAAGGGCTCTCCGGGTTGGCGGCGGCGTGTACCAGGGCAAAAGCGCTCGGTGTCCACTCCGTTGTGAATGACATTCATGGGCACGTCCAGCAGACTTTGCCGGGTACTGTCAGCCACAAACTGGCTCACCGCCACAACAATTCGGGCTTGGCGTAGCACGCGGCGCTCATTGGGCGCTATCCACCAGCGGTGATAGGCAGCACGCACTGGGTCTTTGTAGGCGGTGGCATTTGGGTGGTGCACGGCGTGGTGGACGGTGGCGAGTACGGGCAGGCTCTGCGGGCTAAAGCGTGTGTGTAGCCAGCTGTTGACGTGTGCCACTGTGGCCCAGGAGGGGGCGCTGGGTATGAGGACAGTCCAGGGGGCGTATTCGGCGCGCAACGGTAGCCATGTTATCTCCGCTCGCACCCCGCGTTTGCATAGATCTGCAACCAGGCGCTGGGTGAATACGTCGGTCCCCGTACCTGTGCGTACAGTAGGGAACCAGATCCCGGGTGTCGCAGTATTCATGGGGGAGTGAATGACAACTGGCACATCAGTGCTGGGAGCATGTGGACTTTCAGCGCATCAAAGAGGCGGAGTGCATTTTTTTTCCCATAGCCAGGCATGTTGCACTATGTCATGCAGATTGGGGTATCGCGGCTGCCAACCCAGCGCAGCGCGGGCGTAGCTGCTGCCGGCCACCAGCACGGCAGGATCGCCGACGCGACGGGGCAAGTTTTGCACCACCACACGCTGGCCGGTCACTGCTTCCGCCACTCGGATCACTTCGCGGATAGAAAAGCCGCTCTCGTTACCCAAGTTAAAAGCGGCTGAAGGCTTGCCCTGCATCAGCCATTGGAGCGCCCGCAGGTGTGCATCGACCAAATCTTGCACATGGATGTAATCGCGGACGCAGGTGCCGTCCGGGGTATCGTAGTCGGTGCCAAAAATGCCAATATGCGTACGTCGTCCGGCTGCTGCCTGGAGCACCAGTGGGATCAGATGTGTCTCGGGGTCATGGCGCTCACCCAGCAGGCCATCGGGGTGTGCTCCCGCAGCGTTGAAATAGCGCAGCGCCACATAGCGCAAACCGTGCGCACGGTCACAGTCAGCCAGTATCTGCTCTACCATCGATTTGCTCCAGCCGTAGGGGTTAACCGGCTGGAGCGGGTGCGTCTCATCGATAGGAATG
Organism: Acidovorax sp. M14; assembly: GCF_049331375.1. NCBI lineage: Bacteria > Pseudomonadati > Pseudomonadota > Betaproteobacteria > Burkholderiales > Comamonadaceae > Acidovorax > Acidovorax sp. M14. Next base: position 4,804,954 of record NZ_CP186263.1, on the reverse strand, counting down.
CGGATCGGATCACCAAAAATGGCGGCAGTCGAAGAAAAAATCAGGCGCTGTACACCATGTTCGATCATGGCCTCAATCAAGTGGACGGTGTTGCCCACGTTATTGGCGTAGTAGCGTGCTGGCTGTTGCATAGATTCTCCTACTTGTATAGAAGAAGCGAAGTGCATAACTGCATCGAAGCGATGGACTGCGAACAGATTTGCCAGCGCGACTCGGTCTGCCAGATCGCCAACGACCAGCTCTCCGGCCAACACTGCATCCCGATGACCATTGCTCAGGTTGTCGAACACCACAACGTCGTACTCTGCATGGGCTAGTTGCAGCACCGTATGGGAGCCGATATAGCCGGCGCCTCCAACGATCAGGATTCTGGGTTTCATGCCGTTGATTTAACAGCAAATGCTTGGAGTATCTTCTCACCCAACTTGGGCCATGCAAATTGGGCCGCAAACGTACTGGCGCGGGTCTGCCATGCGCTGGAGCTATCGGCCAGCACATGCAGCGCGGCCCGGGCCAGTGCGGGATAGTCGCCAGGGGGCGTTAGGTGGCCAGATTGGTCTTCGGCTACAGCATCCACAATTCCCCCAGTGGCAAAGGCCACCGTAGGTAGTCCGTGGGCGGCGGCTTCAATGGCGACCATGCCAAAGCCTTCTGGGTCGCCAGGCAGATGGCGCACCGGGAAAATGTGCACGGTGGCACTTTCGTAGGCGCAGGCCAGTTCTTGCGGGTCGGTGATCACGCCCAGAAAGCGCAGGTGCTGACCAATGCCTGCAGCATCAGCCACGGCCTGGATGCTGGCAGGAGTTTGCCCGCTCGCGTGCAGCGAGTCGGTAGGGGCCTGGCCCACGATCACCAGCAGCGTGTCGGGTGCCGCTTGGACAATGGTGGGCAGTGCATGCTGTACAAATTCGCGTAGGCCTTTACGGGTGGTCAGACGACCCACCGACAGAAGCAAGCGACTGTCGCCAAGCTCATAGCGTTGCCGAAAATTTTGTAGCGCAGCTGAGCTTTGGGGGCTTTTAGGCAACGTCACGCCAGGGTGAACGATGTGAATATTTTGTGCCGCCACGCCCAAGCTGCGCGCCAGCGCAGCGGTGGAATGGCTGTTGGCAATCACTCCATCCATGCACCGGATGGCCGGGTGCCACACGGCGCGGTACACGGGATGCTGCACGGCGGCATCCAGCCCATGAAGGTATACATATGCACGGGCGCCACTGGTACGCGCAGCCAACCAGGCGGCAGGCGCCGTCAAGCCGCTACCCGCCAGAACGATAGGCGGCTTGAAGCGCCGCGCCACCGCTACAGCCTGCCATGCAGATGCCAGCAAGAATAGAGGTAGTGGGCGAAGCGGCACTTCGGTCATTTGCACAGCAGCAGGGCGCATCGCAGCGCTGCCCTGAGGGGCAATCAGCTGTATTTGGGCATGTTGCGATAGTTCATCAGCAATGTGCCAGTTCAGTCGTTCCATGCCACCTATCAGGGGGGGCAGATTGCGAGTGATGTGGAGTATTCGGGAGAATTCTTGGAAGGGCATGTTCATTACCACCGCACCAATGGTCTACGCAGCCACCACATTCCCTATGCCAACACCCAGCCGCCCACGCGTGTCCACGATCAGGGAAGCGTGCTGTACCAGCTGCGGGTAGTTAAAATCGTCGTGGTCGGTAGCCAGCACTAGGCAGTCGTAGTTGGCGATGCTTTCGGGGGTTAGTGCCACAGACTGCAGGTCAAAGTGGTAGTCGCGCTTGCGCGGGAATGTGGGCACATGTGGATCGCTGTAGTCTATGTGGGCTCCCTTGGCTTGCAGCAGGTCCATGATTTCCACGGCGGGTGATTCGCGGGTGTCGTCAATATTTTTCTTGTAGGCCAAACCTAGCACCAAAATGCGACTCCCTTTGACAGATCGGGTGCGCGCGTTTAGTGCATCGGTGATTTTTTCCACCACCCAGTGCGGCATGTAGTGGTTGACTTCCCCGGCCAGTTCAATAAAGCGGGTGTTGACGCCATATTCGCGCGCTTTCCAAGTCAGGTAAAACGGGTCGATGGGGATGCAGTGCCCACCCAGGCCGGGGCCGGGTTTGTAAGGGACGAAGCCGAAAGGCTTGGTGGCGGCTGCGTTGATGACTTCATGGATATTGATATCCATTTTGTCGGCTACGATTTTCATCTCGTTGACCAAGCCGATGTTGACGCTCCGGTGGATATTCTCTAGCAACTTGGTCATCTCGGCGGCTCGTGTGCTGCTGACGGGGACCATAGTCTGGATGGCGTGCTGATACAAGGCCGTACCTAACGCTAGGCAGCGCGGTGTGGTGCCTCCGATTACTTTGGGAATGTCTTTGGTTCCGTAATGCGGGTTGCCAGGATCTTCACGCTCGGGCGAAAATACAAGTGCACAGTTTTCACCTGGCTTTAGACCGCGTGCTCGTAGACGCGGAGCCAGCACTTCATCGGTGGTCCCGGGCCAGGTAGTACTCTCTAAACTCACCAGTTGGCCGGCACGCATGTGAGGCAAAGCAGCTTCTATGGTGTTGATGATGAAGCTTAGGTCTGGTTCTCGATAGGCATTGAGTGGCGTCGGCACACAGATGATGAGCGCGTCCACCTCGGTGGTGCGCGCAAAATCAGTTGTAGCCTCGAAGCCCTGTCCTTGCGCGCGCTGGATGACGGCAGGGGTCAGGCGTTCGATGTAGCTATCGCCTTCCCTCAACTGCCTCACCTTGGCAACATCAATGTCGAACCCGATGACTTTCAGCCCCACCTCGGCAAAACGCAGTGCCAACGGGAGCCCGACATACCCAAGGCCATAGATTCCAACGCAAACTGTGCGTCGTGCAATCAGGTCTTCCAAGCTCACGAGCATATGGCTTTCAATAGGAATAGATGGCATTTTGAGAAGTGTGGGTTGAGAAGGTAGGATCAGATTGCTCGTGTGCCATCAAGGCCCTGCAGACCGATCCGTGGGTTCATCATGCACTTCATGACTTAATGTTTCAGTCGCTGCGACAAACCGTCCAGACTTTCCGCCCTGCTTCTCCAATACCTTCACGCGCATGATTACCATCTCTCGGTCCACAGCCTTGCACATGTCGTAGATGGTGAGGAGTGCCACCTGCACGGCAGTAAGGGCTTCCATTTCTACCCCAGTGGGCCCGATGGTCTCCACGGTTGCAGTGCAGCGAATGCCTGTAGGGCTATGTTGGTTTGCGCTCGCAGCTTCAAAATTAATAGCAACGCGGGTCAGTGCAAGCGGGTGGCACAGGGGAATCAGCTCGCTCGTTTTTTTTGCGGCCATGATTCCTGCGATGCGGGCGATGCCCAACACATCACCTTTTTTGGCAGTGCCGGCCTCGATGAGGGCTAAAGTGGCGGGCAGCATGTCGATGCGGCCGCTGGCGATGGCGATGCGGTGCGTGGCGGCTTTGGCTGCGACGTCAACCATGTGAGCCTCGCCCTGGGCGTCAAAGTGGGTGAGTGCGGACATATCGTGGTAAATAGGTGAGTCGATAGGAAACATTCGGGCGATTGGGCATCATACGTGCATGTGGAATCGCAAAAGCACCCTTGAAGCGCTTGGAGTTGAGGTCTCCTTGGGTATTCAGAAAATCCAGTGCAAAGTGCATCTAGTGCTTTCTAGCATTGGAGTGACAGCTTTTCTATTAGTAGCGATTGGTGTTGGTGTAGCAGCGCCTGCCCGAGCCCAATCCCCCCTCCCCACCCTCGGCGACGCCAGCGACCTCACTACCAGCGCCGAGCGCCGCTTGGGTGATCGCATCATCCGCGAGTTGTACCGGGATCCCGACTACGTCGATGACCCTGTCTTGGTCGACTATGTGCAGGGGATCTGGCAGCCCCTCCTGTCTGCGGCCAAGTCACGTGGTGAACTCAGTGCCGAGCTGGACGAACGCTTTGCCTGGGAGATCCTGTTGGGACGCGACCGCACTGTGAATGCGTTTGCCCTGCCCGGCGGGTATCTAGGGGTGCATCTGGGGCTGATCGGTGTGGTGGCGACACGTGATGAACTGGCTTCCGTGTTAGCACACGAACTGAGCCATGTGACTCAGCGCCATATCTCGCGGCTGATCACGCAGCAGAGCAAGCAGACGCCGTTGCTGCTGGGGGCGATGGTGTTGGGGGCGCTTGCAGCCAGCAAAAACCCGGGCGCCACGCAGGCCCTGGTTGTAGGTGGTCATGCCTTGGCCATTCAGAACCAGCTCAATTTCTCGCGGGACATGGAGCGCGAGGCGGACCGTATTGGCTATGGGCTGATGGCCCCGGCAGGCTTCGCGCCCCAGGGCTTTGTGAGCATGTTTGAAAAGCTGCAGCAGGCCAACCGGCTCAACGACAACGGATCGTGGCCCTATTTGCGCAGCCATCCGCTGACCACAGAGCGCATGGCAGACATGCAGTCGCGCATCCCTCCGGGAGCAGCGTCTGCGCCTGGGGGCCCAACGCAGACTTCCAGCGAACATGCCATGGTGGCCGCGCGGGCGCGCGTGTTGTCCAATCCTGGGGTGGACACTTTGCGTCAGTGGATTGCGGAGCCCAAGGGCTCAGGGTTTCAGTCACAGCCGCTGCCGCGACGGGCCGCCGCGCTGTATGCGGCGGCGCTGGCAAGCAGCCAGCTGCGTGATGCAGCCAATGCGCGTCTGGTTGCCCGCCAGCTGGATGACCTGGTGCGGCAGGACCCCGCCGCTCACCGCCTGTCACGCCTGTTGGCGGCGGAGATCGAACTGGCAGCGGGCGATGCCTCTGCAGCCCTTGCGTCCATGCCAGAGGGCAACAACGCACGCAGGCCAGAGTTGGTGCTGCAAACACAAGCCCTGTTGCGCGCCAACCGGCCCGCGGACGCCACGCAGGCGTTGCAAACCTGGGTGGCCACCCACCCCAAGGATGCGACCGTGTGGCAGCTGCTGGCGTCAACCTGGCAAGCGCAAGGCCAAGCGTTAAGGGCGATTCGTGCAGAGGCCGAAGCGCAGGCCGCGCGGTACGACTATGCTGCTGCGGTAGACCGGTTCAAGGCCGGCCAAGAGATGGCCCGCCGAGGTGGACCTGCGGTGGACCACATTGAGGCTTCCATCATCGACACCCGTTTGCGCGCGATGGAGTCACTTCTTCGCGAACAGGCCGCCGAGCGCTGATTCGATGATCACGCCGAGCACCGAATAGATCAGCGAACCCAGCATCGCAGCGCCAAACCCTGCGACATGGAAGCCATCCAGCACGCTGGCCGCTGCCCAGAACATGAGCGCGTTGATGACGAAAAGAAAGAGCCCGACTGTGACGATGGTGACGGGCAAGGTGAGCACGACCAGCACCGGCCGCAACACCACATTGAACAGGCCGATCACGAAGGCCGCGATCAGCGCCGAGGTGAAGCTCTTCACCTCCACACCGCTGTAGATGTAAGCCACAAACAGCAGCGATGCAGCGCTGAGCAGCCATTTCAGAAGAAGTCGCATGGCCGGAGAATAGCACTGGCCTGCACCTGTGCCATCGCTGGATGTGGCGAGCTTGCCCTCCTCAGCGGATCATTCGAGCGCTAGCACCCACAACACGCCAAAGCCGGTGAGCACACTGCCCAGCGTGCCTGACAGTGACGACCAGCGCCCGTCCAAACGGCCAGCGGGCTGCACGGGCTCGGACTTGGGGCGACGTGCATCCACCACGGGTGCGGCCACTACGCCACCGGCCTCTGCCTGAATTTGGGCCGTGAGTTCGGCCAGCGGGCCCTTGGCCACCACCGTAGTCACCGCACCCGAAGGTGCATGCAACGTCGGGACAATTTGTGCGAACAGCTTGTCCGCCCACTTGGTCCGCCAGTTCTCACGGGTGCTGTGGCTCACCCATTTGCTGACGCGGTGGGTCATCCGGGGTGCACACGCTACCAGCACCCAATGGGTGTTGGCACTGGCGGGGCGCCCACACAGGGGGGCCAGCACTTGCTGTGCGTACGCTGCGTCGTCCACATACACGATGACTTTGTCCATACCCACCTCCAGGTGTGCGGCAGGCCACAGGGGTGCGGTATGGCCCCCTGTGCTGCCTCAGATGCAATGCAATCCGCGTGAAACGGTCGGGTCAGTGCCCAGCCGGTGCAGAGCCGGCACTGGCGCGGCGAGCCAGGATAAACTTGCCCGTCAGCAAGACCAGCAGCGCGCCGGCCACACTCGCTCCGTACTTCACGACATTGGTCACTTCGCCGGTCACGCTATCGACGGGCATCTTGAGCATCCACTGCCACTTGTCAGGGTTGGCGAGGGCTGGGTCGGTGACCAGCATGCCGCCCGCAATCCAGCCCAGTAGCATGCCGCCCAGCGTGATGATGAGGGGAAAGCGCTCCATGAGCTTGATGACCAGCTGACTCCCCCAGACGATGATCGGGATAGAGATCAGCAGACCCAGCACTACCAGCAGGAACGAATGGTCGCCCGCATTCTGGGCCGCACCGGCAATGGCGATCACGTTGTCCACGCTCATGACCAAGTCGGCCACGATGATGGTCTTGATGGCGGCCAGCAGCTTGTCGCTGCCTTGCACGTCACCATGGCCGTCTTCATCGGGGGCCAGCAGCTTCACGCCAATCCACACCAGCAGAAGCGCGCCCACGAACTTGAGGAAGGGCAGTGCCAGCAAGGTCATCGCGAAGGCGATCAGGATCACGCGCAGCACGATGGCACCGGCCGTGCCCCAGATGATGCCCTTGGTACGCTGTGCGGGAGGCAGCTTGCGGCAGGCCAAGGCAATGACCACGGCGTTGTCGCCCCCCAGCAGGATGTCGATGATGATGATCTGGCCCAGTGCGAGCCAGAATTCGGGCGAAGCCAAAAAGTCCATAAATTCCTCAATGTCAGTGGCGAAACGAGGATACTGGCGCCACTGTAGCGCCGAGTCCCCCGCAGGGATAGAGGGCGGTGGGTGACCTGATCAAGAAAGGCTTGCACCTGTAGGGGTGCGGTGGCAAGCGAAGGGGCGGCCTTGATCAGCCCACGGTGGGCCCATCAAAGGTCTTGCTCAGTTCCACACGGGCTGGCTGTGTGTGAACCCGGACTGCCGGAAGCATGGCTTCGTATTGACGACAAATCCGATGCCTTGCGCGGGGCCAGCCCGTGTGACGGCGGGTCGGATGGCAGGGCGGGAGCTACTCCCCTTCGAGACAGCGATTGGAACATCCCCAGCGCGGCAGCGCAAGGGCCTGAGCGTTGTGGTTACTGCGTACGTCCGTGGGGGCTGGCGAGGGAGGCTGGGCGGGCAGACGGTGGATACCACCACTGCCAGCGTCCCTTGTGGCGGACCGCTATGATCCAGCCCCCTTCTCCTGCTGTACCGCTGCGCTTCTTCTCCATCGCCCCATTCCCATGGCTGCCATCCACATCACCGACATCGAAGCCGCCATCAATTACTGGCGCCAACGTGCGCCTGCGTCGGCCGAGGGGCTGGGCCTGGCGCCTGAGGTCCAAGCCCTGGGGGAGGTCTACGCGCTCATGGTCTACGGTCACACCACGGAGATCGACGAAGACAGCCTGCCTCCCGCTGCCATCGCGGCATGGCAGACCTGGTACGACACGACACCCGACACCCCCTGTATTGCCATTTGTTCCACCAGCCAGGGCGATGACCTGTGCAAAGGCTGCGGACGCACGTTCGACGAGGTGCAATTCTGGCTTTCGTTCACACCAGCAGAAAAGCGGGGGGTGTGGCGTCGCATCACGCTGGAGCACTCAGCCTGGCGGTTCAACCGGTATGCCGAGCGGGCGGCAGAAGGCGTGAGCACGCCGGCCGCTGCCAGCGGCAAGGTGGATTAGCGGATGATGGGCTATGCGCCGGTCCGGCAAACCGCTAAGGTGGCGCCATGCAGCGTCTGACCCAAGCCCCGAATATCGCGATCGCCACCTTGTGGGCGGACCTGCTGTGCGAGGCGGGCATGACCGCCTCTGTTCAGCGCCAGTACCTGGGCGCCGCTGCGGGCCACCTGCCGCCCGACCAGTGCCTGCCCGAGATCTGGCTGGACCATGAGGAGCATGTCGCCCGCGCACGGGCCTTGCTGCAGGAGTTGCAAGACCTGCCACAGCGCCACTGGGCATGTCGCTGCGGCGAGATGGTGGAAGGCGGGTTCGAGCAATGCTGGCGCTGCGGCGCTCTCATGCCACGTGAGTGACGGAATTGTTGAACTCGATTGCTATATATTTGATAGCTGTTTGGTTATATCTCACTGGCACTAGCGGGCATCTAGGCTCAGAATTCCCTTACTTCCAGCGCACCGGCTCAATATGGACGCTGCCCTGCGTGCTGCTCAGAGTGATGGCACCTTCCTGCACTGTGACCTGCAACTGCATGCTGCGCTCGGCCAGTTGTGCGAGCGCTTGCGAGGCCTCGGTCGGAATGCGCCACACCTGCAGCTTGTCCAGGCGCGAGAGCTTGCTCTCGATGCCTTTCCACCAGATTTCTGCGGCGTGGTTGAAGCAGTAGACGATCACGGAGTCGGCCTTGCTGCAGGCCTTGGTGAGCGGCTTGTCCTCAGGCTGGCCCACTTCGATCCACAGGCGCTTGCGGCCCGTGAAGTCGGTGAGGGATGCATCCGGATCATCCGGGTCGGACAGGCCCGCACCAAACGCCAATGTGGCGTCGCCATTGCACAGGTCATTGAGCTGGTGCGCCTGCATGGCCAGGGCCGCTAGCCGCACCATCATGCGCTCGTCGGTCTCACTGGGGTGGCGGGCCAGGGTGAGGGCATGGTCGGCGTAGTAGCCGTGGTCGATGTCGGCGATCTGGATATTCGCCTTGAAGATGGTGGATTTGATGGCCATGGGGTGTATCAAAAATAAGAGCTGCCAGCGCAAGCTCTTGCTTGCTTTGGCAGCTCCAGAGGTTTCAAAGGCCCACGCGATAAGCGCGGGTAGCTATCATTTTTATACGCGGCGTGCCAGCTCAGCCGCTTTGCCCACATAGCTGCCGGGCGTCATGGCCAGCAGGCGGTCCTTTTCGGCCTGGGGGATGTCCAGGGACTGGATCAGGCCGTGCAGGGCTTCGGCGGTCACGGTCTTGCCGCGTGTGACTTCCTTGAGCTTTTCGTAGGCGCCCTGCACACCAAAACGGCGCATCACGGTCTGGATGGGCTCGGCCAGCACTTCCCAGGCGGCGTCCAGGTCTTCGGCCAGGGCTTCTTCGTTGATTTCGAGCTTGTTCAGGCCCGTTAGCAGCGAAGCGTAGGCCAACGTGGCGTAGCCCAGGGCGACGCCCATGTTGCGCAGCACGGTGCTGTCGGTGAGGTCGCGCTGCCAGCGGCTGATGGGCAGCTTTTCGGACAGGTGCTTGAGCAGTGCGTTAGCCAGTCCAAGGTTGCCTTCGGCGTTCTCGAAGTCGATGGGGTTGACCTTGTGCGGCATGGTGGACGAGCCAATTTCGCCTGCCTTCAGGCGCTGCTTGAAGTAGCCCAGGCTCACATAACCCCAGATGTCGCGCGAGAGGTCGATCAGGATGGTGTTGGCACGCGCCACGGCGTCGAACAGTTCGGCCATGTAGTCGTGCGGCTCGATCTGGATCGAGTAGGGCTGGAAGGTCAGGCCCAGGCCCAGGGGTTCAGGCGTTTCGATGACCTTCTTGCTGAAGGCTTCCCAGTCAAACTCGGGCCAGGCGGACAGGTGGGCGTTGTAGTTGCCCACGGCGCCGTTCATCTTGCCCATGATCTTGACGGTGGCGATCTTCTCGCAGGCCGTTTGCAGGCGCATCAGCACGTTGGCCATTTCCTTGCCCACGGTGGTGGGGCTGGCCGTCTGGCCGTGCGTGCGGCTGAGCATGGGCACGTCGGCAAACGCGTGGGCCATTTCGCGCAGCTTGAGCATGATGCGGTCCAGGCCCGGCAGGATGACCTGGTCGCGGCCCGAGCGCAGCTGCAGTGCGTGGCTGGTGTTGTTGATGTCTTCGCTGGTGCAGGCAAAGTGTACGAATTCGGAGGCCTTTTCCAGCTCAGGACGGGCTTCGAACTTGCTCTTGATCCAGTATTCCACGGCCTTCACGTCGTGGTTCGTGGTCTTCTCGATCTCCTTGATGGCGGCGGCGTCAGCCTCGGAGAAGTTCTTGACCAGGCCCAGCAAGTAAGCACGCGCTCCGGTGGTGAGGGGCTTGAATTCAGCAAAACCTGCGTCCGACAGCGCAATGAACCAAGCCACTTCCACCTGCACGCGGCGGTGCATGTAGCCGTGTTCGCTCATGATCGGGCGCAGGGCGGCAAGTTTGGGGGCGTAACGGCCGTCAAGCGGCGACAGGGCGGTGATGGTGGACAGGCTCATGGCGCGCCATTGTAGGCGGGGCGGGTTGGCGGGGTTTGTGGGGGCGGCGCATCAGTCAGCCTCACGCCGGGTCGCTGTCGATAGAATCAAACCCGAATTGTTCAGCATCCCCGCGCACTGGAAGACACACCATGAAATTGATCGGAGCCACCACCAGCCCCTACGTGCGCAAAGTACGTATCGTGATGGCTGAGAAAAAGCTCGACTACCAGTTCGTGCAAGAAAACGTCTGGGCAGACGACACCCACATCTCCGCATCCAACCCGCTGGGCAAGGTGCCCTGCCTGGTGATGGAGGGCGGCGAGGCCGTGTTTGACTCGCGCGTCATCGTGGAATACCTCGACACCCTGTCGCCCGTGGGCAAGCTCATCCCCTCCCAGGGCCGCGAGCGCGCAGAGGTCAAGACCTGGGAGGCCCTGGCCGACGGCGTGATGGATGCCGGTATCCTGGCCCGCCTGGAGGCAACCTGGGTTCACCGCAAGGACAGCGAACGCAGCCAGGCCTGGATCGACCGCCAGTTGCTCAAGGTGAACGATGGTCTCAAGTCCATGAGCCAGGGCCTGGGCGACAAGCCCTATTGCAGCGGCATCCACCTGAGCCTGTCCGACATTGCGGTCGGCTGTGCTTTGGGCTGGCTGGAGTTCCGTTTTCCCGAGATCGCTTGGCGCAACGAATACCCCAACCTGGGCAAGCTGCTCGACAAGCTGATGCAGCGCCCCAGCTTCGCGGACACCAAGCCTGCCTGACCTGTCGCGGGGCCACTGAGAGGCTCCGGCGAGCCCGTCCTGCCGCAGAGTGCGGCGGGTCTTTGTGCCGTTCGACCCTCCGCTTGCCGTATGCTCCCGGGCGTATGAACGAGATGGTTCAAAACCCACCCCCAGGCGCTGGTACCAGGGCGACCCGCCAGCGCGCCGCACGCGAGGCCGCAGCCACCCCGGGCGCCGACCGGGTGCGCGTGAACGACCCGGACCGCACCATGGCCAACATCCTGCAGGTGGCCACGGCAGAGTTTGCGGACAAGGGCCTGGCAGGGGCGCGCATCGACGAGATTGCGGCACTGACCAGCACCAGCAAGCGCATGATCTATTACTACTTCGGTAGCAAGGAAGGTCTGTACGTGGCGGTGCTGGAGGATGCCTACCGGCGCATCCGCCGCATCGAGTCCGAACTGCACCTCGAAGACCTGGCGCCCGAGCAGGCGCTGCGCACCCTGGTCGGCTTCACGGTGGACTACCAGCTCGCCAACCCCGACTTCATCCGCCTGGTGATGAACGAGAACATGCACCGGGGCGAGTACATCACCCAATCGGCCACGATCCAGGAACTGAACATCCCGGTCATCCATGCCGTGCGCGATGTGTACCAGCGCGGCGTGGCGGCGGGGGTTTTTCGTCCGGATGTGGACCCGGTCGATCTGCACATGTCGATCTCCGCCCTGTGCTTTTTCAACGTGGCCAACCGCCACACCTTTGGCGCGATCTTCAAGCGCTCGCTGGACACGCCTGCCGCCACGGCGCAACGCCGTGAATCGATCATTGAAATGATCGTGCGCTTTCTGCGGCCCTGATTCGCATTTCTCCGACGCATTGCGCGCCTTGACCGTGCGGTGCTCCCGGACATCGGAGCCGGGGGCGCTCTGCGTCTGGCGCCGTGCGTCCCTGCATTGCAGCCTTTCCCGCATGGCCTGACCGCCGCCAACGAGCAGGGTTTGCACCTAGATCAAATACTAACCAGTTCGTACAAAATTTAAAAACAGCAACCGATAACGACTGGAGACACCATGCTTGCACTGGCCGATCGCTGGCTCGGGCGATACACCCGCGCACTCGACATGCTTTCCGGCCTGTGCCTGGCCATCATGGTGGTGCTGGTGTTTGGCAATGTGGTGTTGCGTTACACCGCGAACTCGGGCATCACGGTGTCCGAAGAGCTGTCGCGCTGGCTGTTCGTGTGGCTGACGTTCATGGGAGCCGTGGTGGCTTTGCGGGAGCACGGACACCTGGGTACCGACGTGCTGGTGTCTCGCCTGCCTGCGGCGGGCAAAAAGGTTTGTCTGGTTCTGGCGCAGGTCGCCATGCTGTATGTCTCCTGGCTGCTGCTCAAGGGCAGTTGGGCGCAGATGGTGATCAATGCCGACACCGAAGCACCGGTCACGGGGGCATCGGTGGGCATCTTCTACGCGAGCGGTGTGCTCATGGGCGGGTCGGCCATTGCCATCCTGCTGCGTGATCTGCTGCGCACGCTGTTGGTGCCGCTGAGCGAAAACGAACTGGTCATGGTGCAGGAGAGCGAAGAACTCGCGGCGCTGCAACACCGCGCGGAAGACGCCAGTGCCACCCCTCCCTCGGTAGGCCCGCGCCGCTGATCCCCCTTTTGCACTGGAACGCGCACCATGACCGTCACCATCTTCCTGGGCTCCCTGCTGCTTGCCATGGCGATCGGCATCCCCATCGCTTACGCGCTGCTGATCTGCGGCGTGGCGCTGATGTGGCATCTGGACCTGTTCGACGCGCAGATCCTGGCGCAAAACGTGATCAATGGCGCGGACAGCTTTCCGCTTCTGGCCGTGCCTTTCTTCATGCTGGCGGGCGAGATCATGAATGTGGGCGGGTTGTCCAAGCGCATCGTGAAGCTGGCGCTCACCGTGGTGGGCCATGTCCCCGGCGGCCTGGGCTATGTAGCCATCATGGCGGCCGTGATCCTGGCGGCAGTGTCGGGCTCAGCCGTGGCGGATGCGGCGGCACTCGCGTCGCTGCTGCTGCCCATGATGGTGGCGGCTGGACACAACAAGGAGCGCTCGGCGGGCCTGATTGCCTCTGCCGGGATCATCGCGCCGGTGATCCCGCCCTCCATCGGTTTTGTGATCTTTGGCGTGGCCGCAAACGTATCCATCAGCAAGCTGTTCCTGGCGGGCATTGTTCCTGGCGTGCTGCTCGGGCTCTCGCTGGCCGTGACGTGGTGGTGGCTGGTGCGGCGCGAGAACGTGGCGCCGCCCAAGCGCGCCACGCGCGCCGAGCTGCTGCTGGCGCTGCGCGAAGCCGTCTGGGCCCTGGGCCTGCCCATCATCATCCTGGTGGGCCTGCGCATGGGCGTATTCACGCCGACAGAAGCCGCTGTGGTGGCCGCCGTCTACTCGCTGTTTGTCGCGATGGTGGTGTACCGCGAGTTGACCCTGCGCCAGCTGGTGGAGATCTTCCAGACCTCTGCACGCACCAGCGCCGTGGTGATGTTCCTGGTCGCTGCCGCCATGGTGTCTGCCTGGCTCATCACCGTGGCCGATCTCCCGTCTGCGGTCATCGGCATGCTGGAGCCTTTCATGGGCAACCAGACGCTTTTGCTGATCGCGATCATGGTGCTGGTCATGGTGGTGGGCACCGCGATGGATATGACGCCCACCATCCTCATCCTCACGCCCGTGCTGATGCCGGTGGTCAAGGCAGCCGGCATTGACCCGGTGTACTTCGGCGTGCTGTTCATCATCAACAACGCCATTGGCCTCATCACGCCACCCGTGGGCACCGTGCTCAACGTGGTAGCCGGGGTAGGCCGCATTTCCATGTCGCAGGTCACCCGGGGCGTCATGCCGTTCATGGTGGCGCAGTTCATCGTCATGTTCCTGCTGGTGCTGTTCCCGTCCATCGTTCTCGTGCCCTTGCGCCTGCTGGGGGGCTGACCCGCCCCTACTCGCCTACCGTTTCTGCCTGCCCAAAAACCCAAGGAGACCATTCCATGAAGCTGCTCAAAACCCTGCTCGCCACGGCCCTCATCGCCGCATCGCTGCTGCCCGCTGCGCACGCGCAGGAGCGCACCATCAAGTTCGCCTTCCAGAACCAGAAGGACCACCCGCAGGCCCAGGGCGCGCAAAAGTTTGCCGACCTGGTGGCGGCCAAGACCAACGGTCGCATTGCGGTCAAGCTCTTCCCCGGCGGCACGCTCGGCGGCGACCTGCAGACGGTGTCGGCGCTGCAAGGTGGCACGGTGGAGATGACGGTGCTCAACGCAGGCATTCTCTCGGCCCAGGCCAAGGAATTCGGCATCTACGACTTCCCGTTCCTGTTCGCTACGCCCCAAGAGGCTGATGCCGTGACCGACGGCCCCTTCGGCAAGAAGCTGCTCGACAAACTGCAGACCAAGAACCTGGTGGGCCTAGGCTACTGGGAGCTGGGCTTTCGCAACCTCACCAACAGCAAGCGTCCCATCACCAAGGCGGAAGACATTGCGGGCCTCAAGATCCGCGTGATCCAGTCGCCGATCTATATCGACATGTTCAACGCGCTGGGCGCCAACGCCGTTCCCATGCCGTTCCCCGAGCTGTACACCGCCATGGAGCAAAAGGCCGTGGACGGCCAGGAGAACCCGTTCTCCACCATCCTGTCGTCCAAGTTTGCGGAGGTGCAGAAGTACCTGACCGTCACGCGCCACATGTACAACCCCCAGGCCGTGATCGTGAGCAAGAAGTTCTGGGATAGCCTGAACCCTGCCGACCAGAAGGCGCTGACCGACGCCATGGCCGAGGCCACCACCTTCCAGCGCGGTGTGTCGCGCGTGCAGGCCAACGTGGCGCTGGAAGACCTCAAGAAGGCCGGCATGCAGGTGTCCGAGTTCTCGCCCGCCGAGCTGGACAAGCTGCGCGCCAAGGTCAAGCCCGTGGTCGAAAAGCACAGCGAAAAAGTGGGCGCCGAGACGGTGAAAGAGGTCTACGCCACGCTGGCCAAGCTGCGCGGCGGCAAGTAAGCCCCACGCTGCCCTCCTCGCACGGCCGCCCATGGCCTGGCCACGCCCGGCCGTGCATTCACCCCGTATTCCGCCCGCCCCATGAGCACCCAGTTGCTTGATCCCCCGGTCACCACACCCACGTCCGCCATGCCATCCACAAGCCCCCGCAAGGTGCTGATCGGACTGATCGGTGCCGGCATCCAGAAGTCGCTGTCGCCAGCGCTGCACGAAGAAGAAGCGCGCCACCACGGCATGCGCCTGCACTACCAGCTCATCGACCTGGACCGCTCTGCTTCGTCGGTGGAGCATCTGCCCACGCTGCTGTCGGCGGCACGCATCATGGGCTACGCCGGCTGCAACGTGACCTACCCCTGCAAGCAGGCCGTGATCCCGCACCTCGACAGCCTGTCCGAAGAAGCGCGCGTTATGGGCGCCGTGAATACCGTGGTTATCCGTGACGGACAACTGGTGGGGCACAACACCGATGGATCGGGCTGGGCCTGGGGCTTTACCCGCGCGCTGCCCGGCGCCGACCTGCGCCGCGTGGTGCTGCTGGGCGCAGGCGGTGCGGGCGCTGCGATTGCCCATGCCGTGTTGCGCCTGGGCGCCGAGCACCTGAGCATCGTCGATGCACAGCCCGAGCGCGCAGCGCAACTGGCGGCCGACGTGAATGCGCTCTACGGCGTCCGGGCCGAAGCGGCTGACATCCAAGCGGCCATGGCACAAGCCACCGGCCTGATCCACGCCACGCCCACGGGCATGGACAAACTGCCCGGCCTGCCGCTGGACGTGGCGCTGCTGCGACCTGCAATGTGGGTGTCTGAGGTGGTGTATTTCCCGCTCGACACCGCGCTGGTGCAGGCCGCGCGCGCACTGGGCTGCCGCGTGTCGGACGGCGGCGGCATGGCCGTGGGCCAGGCTGTGGGCGCGTTCGAGCTGTTCACTGGCGAGGCGCCCGATGCCGCACGCATGGACGCGCATTTCCGCCGCCTGGTCAGCACGCACTGATGCCACTGCCCGCTGCAACCCCCAAGGAGCCGACACCATGAGCACCCCGATGATGGCCGCCCGCGAAGCGCTGGGCGAACTGCCCAACCCCCTGGGCCTGCAGGGCGTGGAGTTCATCGAATACGCCACCAGCCGTCCGCAGGCCCTGGGCCAGGCGCTGGAGCGTATGGGTTTTCAGCCCGTGGCGCGCCACCGCTCGCGCGAGGTGCTGCTGTACCGCCAGGGCGACATGAACATCATCGTCAACGCACACCAGGATGCCGAGCGCACGGGCCTGCATGCGCCGCCCGCGCACACCGAAGCCCCCGTGCTGGCGGCCGTCGCATTCCGCGTGGGCAACGCCGCCGCAGCGTTCCGTCGCGTGCTGGAGCTGGGCGCCTGGGCTGTGCACACCGAGGTCGAGGTGATGGAGCTGAACATCCCCGCCATCCACGGCGTGGGCGCGAGCCGCATCTACTTTGTGGACCGCTGGAAAGAGTTTTCCATCTACGACGTGGACTTTGTGCCCATCCCCACCGTCACCCCCCGCCCGCCCGCGCTGCAGGGCCTGCACCTCTTCGGTGTGGTGCAGTACATCGGTCTGGGTCGCGCGGCGGACTGGATCCACTTCTACAGCGAGCTGTTCGGCTTTGCCGAGCTGGCGCCCAACCAGTCGTTTGGCGTGCTCACCCATGGCCGCATCCTGTCCAGCCCGTGCGGCACATTGCACTGGCAACTGATTGAGCCGCAGGTCGATGCACTGGATGCCGACCCCGAGGAGCTGCTGCAGCGCGTGGCCTTTGGCACGCCCGACGTGCTGGCCACCGTGAATGCACTGCGTGCGCGCGGCGTGGAGTTTGTGGAGTCGCCCACCGGCGTGCACACCGGCACGCGTGGCGCCCTCACGCGTGCCGATGCGGCATCGCCCAGCTTCGAGCTGGTGCTCGACGCCCGCTGAGCCTGGAGACTGCCCATGCGCCGATCCACCATGCAACGCAACGTCGCCGACTTCGGCATGGACACCATCAGCCTGGCCGGGCCGCTGGAGGCCAAGCTCGCTGCCGTCCAGGCCGCAGGCTTCGGTCAGATCATGCTGGCCGCGCGCGACATCGTGGGCCACCCTGCGGGCATCGAGGCCGCTGTGCACGCCGTGCGCAACAGCGGCCTGCGCGTGACGGGCTTTCAGGTGCTGCGCGATTTTGAAGGCCTCTCAGGCCACCTGCACAGCTACAAGGTGGACATTGCCAAGCAGATGATCCTGATGGCGCGCGACCTGGGTGCGCCCGTGCTGCTGGCCTGCAGCTCCACATCGTCACACGCCACGGCCGACGCCGATGCCATTGCACGGGACCTGCGCAAGCTGGCCCTGCTGGCGTTGCCGCACGGCATTCGCGTGGCGTTTGAAGGCCTCTCGTGGGGCCGCCACATCAACGAGGTGCACCAGGCCTGGGCGGCCGTGGAGCAGGCCGATTGCCCCAACCTCGGGCTGGCCATCGACTCGTACCACCAGTTCGCCACCAGCACGCCGCTCTCGGCCCTGGAGAATGTGGACCCGGCCAAGATCTACCTCGTGCAGTTGTCGGACTTCATGTGGCAGGAGACGCGCACCGTGCAGGAGCGCATCGAGACCGCGCGGCACTTTCGCGTGTTCCCTGGCGAGGGCGTGCACAGCCAGGCGCTGGCTGAGCTGGTGCGCACGCTAGACGGCATGGGCTACCAGGGCGACTACAGCTTTGAAGTCTTCAACGACGACTACCAGCAGCTGCCGCTGCCCTATGTGGCGCAACGCGCATGGAACAGCGCGCTGTGGCTGGCCGAAGGCGTGCTTCAGCGCGCCGTGCCGCTGCCGGGGCACCCGCGCATCCGTGCAGCCGCATGAGGGCTTGCACTGTTAGCTATTGGCGCGCTTCTTGAGCCAGCGCATCAGCGCGCCCACTACGGGCAGCTTCTCGTACAGCTCTTCGGCGGCATCCCAGTAGTCGCGGTGCAAGGTCACCTGGCCCTGGGCGTCCAGCACCAGGTGCGAGGCGCCGCGCACCGTCTGCGTCACGCCCTTGTGGAAGTCCTTGAAGGCGAACAAGAAGTCCCAGGTCAGAAAACACTGCTGCCCCTGCACCACGCGGCCCGTGACCGCAAAACGCGGCTGCTCCAGGGCCTCGAACATGTGGGCAAAGATGCCCTGGATGGCAGGCACGCCCACCACCTCGTTGAACGGGTCCTTGAAGCGCGCCTGGGGCGCGTAGAACTGGCCGATCGTCGCCACATCGGCGGGCGACAGGTTTTCAAAAAACGCAATGACGCGCGTGACGGCTTCTTCGGTAGCGGGGGCGGTGTAAGGGGGTTGCATGGAAACTCAGAGTCCCGTGAACTTGCGGACGGCTGGAAAGTACCACCGGTACGGCAGCAGCCGCAGCAGCTTCATCACGCGCGTAAAGCGCTTGGGGAAGTGAATATCGAACTGCCCGCGCGCCCAGCCCTGCAGGATGGCGTCGGCTGCCGCTTCGGGGGAGATGAGCGCAGGCATGGTGAAGTCGTTGCCCGCCGTGAGCGGCGTGGCCACAAAGCCGGGGTTGATCACGCTCACGCCCAGGCCCAGGTCGTGCAGGTCCAGGTACAGCGCCTCGGCCAGGTTGATGAGCGCGGCCTTGGTGGGCCCGTAGGCCAGGCTCTTGGGCAGGCCCCGAAACCCCGCCACGCTGCTGATCAGGCTCACATGCCCAGGGTGCCCCGTCTGGGCCGCAGTGAGCATGGCGGGCAGCACGGCGGCCAGGACATGCAGTGCGCCGTTGTAGTTGATCTGCTCGTGGCGCAGCATCACGGTCAGGTCGAAGTCGGTCGCGCGCATGTCGCGGTAGTAGCCCGCGCAGTAGCACACCAGATCGGGCGCGCCGTCCGCCAGCACCTGCGCGGCGGCGGCTTGTACCTGGGCAGGTTCAGCCGTGTCAAAGGCCAGCGCCGTGCTGCCGGGGTGCTGAACCACAAAGGCGTTCAGCGCATCGCTGCTCCGGGCCGAGACGATGACTTGCGCGCCGCGCGCATGCAGCGCTGCCGCCGTGGCCCGGCCAATGCCGCTGCTGGCCCCGATGAGCCAGGCCCGGCGGCCTTTCCAGTCGCGCAAGGGAGGGTTGAGTTTCATGGTGCGCGCTTGGTGAAGGACAAGGTGATCTCGCCCAGCCGCACGCCGAACTTGCTCATGGTGGCGCGGTTGAGCATCACGCGGTCGTCGATGAGGTACATCCAGTCGTCCAGGTCCACGTTGTAGACCTTGCCGTCCACGGGCAGGGCCAGCGTGTAGTTCCAGCGGAAGGCGTTGCCGCGCGTCTGGCCATTGGCCGTGCCCACCACATCGTCGGCGGTGCCGGTGTAGCGGCCGTCGGCATGCTTCGTCAGGCGCCAGATGCGGCGCTGCGTGGTGCCGTCGGAATAGGTGAAGGCTTCGTCCAGCACGCCCTCGTTGCCCTTCCAGCTGCAGTCCATCACCACGGTGAAGCGTTTGACGATCTGGCTGCTGCGGTCCTGGAAGATGCCGTATGCGTCGATCTTGCCGTTGAAGTACTGGGCCAGGTCCAGCACCGGTTTTTCGCTGGCGTAGCCATCGAGGTTCTGGCTGGCGCAGCCGGACAAAACCACAGGTGCGGCCACGGCGGCGGAGAGGAGAAGGCGTCTTTGCATGTTGGGCATCCCTTGAAAAATCAGGCACTGGCCGCGCCGCGCGCAGGCCGAAGCACCAGCCAATACAGCGCCGCCGCTGCCAGCAGCTTGAGCGCGCAGGGCAGCACGGCGTAGGCCAGCCCCAGGGTGTGCAGACCGTCGTCGCTGCGTGTGCCTGGCGTGTAGCCCCACCAGCCCAGCAGCGGCAGCGCCAGGCCTGCGGCCAGCGCCAGGTTGAGCTTGGTGGCAAAGTTCCACCAGCCGAAGTACGCGCCCTCGTGCTGGCCGCTGTCGCCCTCGGCGGCAATCACGCCAGCCAGCAAGGCGCTGGGTAGTGCCAGGTCGGTGCCAAGGGCCAAGCCCGACAGCGCGCAGACGATGAGGAATGGCACCACATCGCCCGCACCCAGGAACGTAGTCCACACGAACACGCCAATCGCCAGCAGCATGCCGGCCAGCCAGGTGCGCGCCAGGCCCCAGCGCGCCACGGCACGCAGCCACAGCGGGATGGACAGCGCCGCGCAGACGAAATAAGCGGCCAGGAACATCGGCTCCTGCGCGGGCGGGGCCTGCAGGCGGTCCTGAATGAAGAACAGCACCAGCGTGGCGGGGATGGCGCTGGCAATGCCGTTGAGCATGAACACCGCCAGCAAGCGGCGGAAGGCGGGCCGCCCCCAGGGCCGCCACAGGCTGGCACGTTGGGGCGGGCGGTACACGCCGGCCACGGCGCCTGTGTGGCCTGTGGGGCGCGGGGCGCGCGTCCATGCCCACCAGCCCAGCAGCAAGGTGAACGCAAACACGCTGAGCATGACCGGCAGGCCCAGCAGTGAGGGCAGCACCGAGGCCGTCACCACGCCCACCAGCGCTGCGCCCTCGCGCCAGGCCACGATGCGGCCGCGCTGCAGCTCGTCGCCGCCCAGACGCGCACCCCAGGACTGGTGCGCAATGCCCAGCTGGCTGTAGGCGGTGTAGGTGATGAGCAGCGCCACCAGCGCCCAGGCGATGAGCGCGTCGGCCCCGCGCACCTGCGGGAAGAACAGGCTGGTCAGCCCCAGTGCCAGCACCACGGCAGACACCGCGCCCACAGCCAGCACGGCGCGCACCGAGCGGCCAAAAAGGTAGTCCGACAGGCGGCCCAGCAGCGGGTCGGACACCGCATCAAACAGCCGCGCCGCCAGCAGCACCGACCCCAGCGTGGCCAGTGGCATGCCGAACTCGCGCGCGTAGTGGTTGGGCAGCAGCACATACAGCGGAAGTGCGACGAACGCCAGCGGCAGGCCCAGCAGCCCATAGGCCAGGCCTTGGCCGGCGCGAATGGGCGTGTGGGTAGTCATTGCTGCCCTTGGCCCGCCGTGCGGGTGGCGGCGATCAGTTCTTGCCGCAGTCCAGGCTCGGAGGTCTGTGGCGACAGCCAGATGCCGAAGAACAGGCGCGAGAACTCGGCGTCGGGCACCTCGCCCACCACACGCCCGCCCATCTTGAACACGGCGCCCGCGCCGGGCTGGTACAGGCCGAGCAGCCGGTCGCCCGCCTTCACATCTGGCAAGGCGGCGGCCAGCGCCTGCTGCCAGCGCGTGGCCTGCTGGGGCGTGAAGCTGCCCACGCGGCGCATCTCCTCGATGGAGCGCTTGGCGATGGCGTCCGCCGAAAAGTCACGGTGGTAGGTCAGCTCCAGCGCCAAGGGGTGGGCCGCGTAGTTGTCGGCATCAAAGCCGGGCTGCACCCACAGCCGCGCGCGGTAGATCTCAAACCCCAGAAAGCGCAGCACGCCCTGCCCCACCAACCGCGCACCCGACAGCGGGGCTGCAGCGGCGGCGCTGGCCTCTGCCACCTGCGCCAGCGCGGTTTGAGGTCCAAAAGCCATCAAAGCGCTAGTGAATATTGCGGTAATAGCTATGTTTTTCATAGCAATTCTCGGTTTTTGATCAGTCCTTGACCAGCGTGTACTGCACCAGGTCGATGTTGCTCATCGCAAACGCCGCTTCGCAGTACGCGAGGTAGAACTCCCAGATGTGCATGAAGCGCTGGTCAAAGCCCAGCTGCAGGATCTGCGTGCGCTGCGCCAGAAAACGCTCGCGCCAGCGCTTGAGGGTTTCGGCGTAGTCCTGGCCGAACGCGAACTCGTCCACCACGCGCAGGCCTGCGGCCTCGGCCTCGCGGCGGAACTCGCGCGGGCAGGGCAGGCAGCCGCCGGGGAAAATGTATTGCTGGATGAAGTCGGTGGAACTGATGTAGCGGTCGAACAGGCTGTCGTCGATGACGATGCTCTGAATGCAGGCCTTGCCGCCGGGCTTGAGCAGGCGGTTCACCGACTGGAAGTAGGTGGGCCAGTATTCGCGGCCCACGGCCTCGACCATCTCGATGGAGCAGATGGCGTCGTACGGGCCGTCCTGGATGTCGCGGTAGTCCTGCAGGCGCAGGTCGGCACGTTCGGCCACCCCCTGCTGCGCCATGCGCTTTTGCGCAAACGCGAGCTGCTCGGTGGACAGCGTCACCCCCGTCAGGCGGGCGCCGAATTCGACGGTTGCCATCTCGGCCAGCGCGCCCCAGCCGCAGCCGATCTCCAGCACCCGGGAGCCGGGCTCCACCCCCGCCATGCGCAAGGCGCGGCGCACCTTGGCGTGCTGCGCGGTGCGCATGTCGCCGCCTGCGTCGCCCTCGAACCAGGCGGACGAATAGTTCATCGTGTCGTCCAGCCAGAGTTCGTAGAACGCATTGCCCAGGTCGTAGTGGGCGTGGATGTTCTTCTGGCTGTTGGCGCGGGTGTTGCGGTTGAGCAAATGCTTGATGCGGTACAGCAGGCGGCCCGCCCAGGTGCCGTAGATCACGCCTTCGACCTGCTGGCGGTTGGCGATGAAGAGCTTGAGCAGGTCGGTCAGGTGCGGCGTGGTCCAGTCGCCCGCGATGTAGCTCTCGGCAAAGCCGATGTCGCCCGACTTGAGCGCGGCGCTGCACACGTTCCAGTTCTTGAGCGTGATCGCGGCCGAGGGGCCGTTGCCGTGGCCGAAGTGCTGCAGGGTGCCGTCGGGCAGCTGCACCGTGAGGTGACCGTGCTGCAGCTTTTGCAGCAGCTTGAGCGCCGTGCGGGCAGCAGCAGGGGTGCCGGCGGGCAGGGCTTGGGCAGAGCGGGGGGCGGTGGTGGAGTTCATGGCGGTCTCGTTCGTCATGGAAATCAACGGGTCACAGCGGCGGCGGGCGCCTCGGGCTTGCGGTGGAAACGCACGCGCTTGAGCCACAGCTGCAGCGCGTGCCAGTGGATGCGGGCGATGATGGCCAGCGTCATGGCCGGGTAGCCCCAGAGCGCCTGGCGCAGGGTCTGTGGGGTGATGGCCTGCAGGGTGCCGCTCACGCTGGTCTGGATGAGGGGGCCGGTGTCGTCGTCGTGGTCGATGCGCACCACGGTGCGGCCTGCGTCCTGTGCACCGGCCTTGGTACTGGCCTCGGTGCGCATGAAGCGGAAGCGGTAGCCGCCGCTCACCTCGCAAAAGGGAGACACATGGAACACCTTGCGCGCCCGCTGTTCCACGCCGTACTGCGGCGCGTCCAGCAGGTAGCAGTGGCGCTCGCCAAAGGTGTTATTCACCTCGACCACGATGGCGCGCAGGTGGCCGTCCGCCCGGTGGCAATACCAGAAGCTCACGGGCTTGAAGGTGTAGCCCAGCACGCGCGGGTAGCAGTGCAGCCAGACCTCGCCCGTGGCGTCGGTGATGCCTTCGGTGCGCAGCAGCTCGTCCAGCCACGCCAGCGCCCCGCCCTGCGCGGCACTGCGGCCGTCGCCGTGGTCCACATCATGGAAGCTGATGGCGCCGCTGCGGTTCACCGCCAGCGGCGTGTGCGTGCCAGTGCGCGTGCTGGTGTGTGTGCCGCTCAGGCTGCGCATCGGCAGCATCAGGAAAAACGTGGGGTAGGCAAACGCGTGCCGCCGGGGCCGCAGCCGCGTGTGGCGCACCAGGCCGAAGCCGATGAGGGGCGCTGCGGATGGGGCTGGGGCGTGGCTCACGCGGCCTCCGCCAAGGGGGCTGGCAGGGCCGCCCGCAATTGTTCGGCCACGGCCAGGCCAGATTTGAGCCCGTCCTCGTGGAAGCCGTAGCCCGTCCAGGCGCCGCAGAACCAGGTGTGCTGCTGCCCTTGCAGCTTGCCCACCTGCTGCTGCGCGCGGATGGCGGCCATATCGAACACCGGGTGGGCGTATTCGTAGCTGCCGATCACGTGCTCGGGCGCAATGTCACGCACCGGGTTGAGCGACACCACCACGGGCTGCGCGAACGGCACGGGCTGCAGCTGGTTGATGAGGTAGTGCAGGCACACGCGGGCCGACTCTCGGCTGCGCTGTTGGGCGCGCTCATAGTTCCACGCGGCCCAGGCGGCGCGGCGCTGGGGCAGCACCGACGTATCGGTGTGCAGCACGGCGCGGTTGGCCTGGTAGCGGATGGCGCCGAGCACGGCGCGCTCCTGGGTCGTCGGCTGGGCCAGCAGCGCGAGCGACTGGTCAGAGTGTGTGGCCAGCACCACCTTGTCAAAGTGTTCGGTGCGGTCTGCAGTCACCACGCGCACACCGGCGGCGTCGCGCTCAATGCGGCGCACGGGGGTGTTCAGGCGCTTGTCGGCAATGCTCGCCACGATCTTGTCCACATAGTGGCGCGCGCCGCCGGACACCGTCCACCACTGCGGCCGGTTGCTCACCTGGATCAGGCCATGGTTGTGGCAGAACCGGATCATGGTGGCCACGGGGAACTTCAGCATCTGGTCCGTGGGGCAGCTCCAGATGCAGCCCAGCATGGGCAAGAAGTACCAGTCGCGGAACGCGTCGCCAAAGCGGTGCTCGCGCAGGAAGTCTCCCAGGGGCTGCATCAGCGCGGCCTCGGCCTGCTTTTCGGCAATGCGCGTGCACAGCTTGTTGAAGCGCAGCAGGTCGCGCAGCATGCCCAGAAAGCGCGGGTTGACCAGGTTGGAGCGCTGGGCAAACACGGTGCTGAGGTTGGTGCCGCTCCATTCCAGCGCGCGGCCACCGCCCAATGCCGCGGGCACCTGCACCGAAAACGACATGTCGGATTTAGCCGTCTCCACGCCCAGCTCAGTCAGCAGGCGGATCAGGTGGGGGTAAGTGCGCTCGTTGAACACCAGAAACCCGGTGTCCACGCCGTGGGTGACGGGGGTTCCCGACGCATCGGGCAAGGTGACATCGACGGTGTGGGTGTGCCCACCGAAGTAGTCGCCCGCCTCAAACAGCGTGATGTTCGCCTGGCCGCGCAGCTGGTGCGCGACGGAGAGCCCGGAGATGCCGGAGCCGATGATGGCGATTTTCATGGCCGGCCCCCTCTGGCCGGCGACTGGAATAAAAAGGTTGCGAAGCGTCCCGAAACGAATAAGAGAGGGAGGGAGGAGAAGCGCTCCAGGAGGTCAGTCGGAACCCAGGGGCCCGAAAGGCTTCGCAACGTTAAAACTGTACGCCGCGCAATCGTCTTGCGCAATGGATAGAGTGGGGCCGCTGCGGCGAAGTTCCAGAGGGCGCCTGTATTTTTTTTCAAGAAATGTAAAGAAGTCATGGCGCTTACCGGGGAGTAGGCAGGGCGAGCTGCTGTTCGATGGCACGCACAAGGCCCTTGTTGTCCGGCCCGGTCAGGCTGGAGTAGTTGTCCACCAGCTTGCCGTCGCGGCCCAGCAGGTACTTGTGGAAGTTCCAGCGGGGCGCCGTGCCCGACAGCTGGGCCAGCTGCTGGTACAGCGGCGAGGCCTCGGGGCCTTTCACGCTGCTCTTGGCAAACATCGGAAATTTCACGCCGAAGGTGTTTTCGCAGAAGTCGGCGATTTCCTTGTTGCTGCCTTTTTCCTGGGCAAAGTCGTTGGACGGGAAGCCCAGCACCACCAGCCCCTTGTCCTTGTAGCGGGCATACAGCTCTTCCAGCCCCTTGTACTGACCGGTAAAACCACAGAAGCTGGCCGTGTTGACCACCAGAACCACCTTGCCGCTGTATTGGCACAGCGACTGGGGCTTTTCGTCCTGCAGGCGCGGGAAGGTGTGCTGCAGCGTGGCCGGGCATCCGGCAGGCGCGTCGGCCGCCTGGGCGGCGGGCGCCAGCGACAGCCAGGCCCCCAGGGCGGCGGCGGTCGAGAGAAGTCTTGTCAGGCGTTTCATAGGACTTTGGGCAGTGAGTGCAGCCAATTTAACCATTTCATCATTTTTTGTCCACATGAGTTTTTATTTGTACTGAATGGTTTACGTGGCGCACACGCGTTTGGATTCAGATTTCGAGAGGAAACGGGACGCGCGGGGGCAAAAGGCGGCCGCGCAGTGCCACCGGCACCAGCCCATGGCCCGGTAGGGAAGGAGGGGATACGGCGTCAGCCCCTGTGACGGACGGCAGGAGCCACGCATGGGGCGACGCTCCATGCACGTATCAGAGGGGAGGCGTAGCGCTCTGCAGACAGCGGCGGCGCGCGGAAACTGGGAGGGATTTCAGCGCCCTCCCAGGCGTCAGACCATCTGCAGCAGGCGGTCCAGCGACAGGTTGACGCGCACGTCCTTGAACGCCACCACGCCGGTGACCTTCCAGGGCGGCATGCCCGTGTCGCGGGGGATGGGCTCGCCCGTGGCCATGCCGTCGCGGTTGGTCACCACAGCCACACGGGGGGTGGTGGCTGTGGTGCCCCGGCGGATGACCACGCCCACCTCACGGCTGGCCAGGCGCACAAAGGCACCCGGGGGGTAGACGCCCAGCGTTTTGACGAGGGCGGCCCCGGCCTCGTCCACTTGGTGTTCTTCGTCGTAGTAGCTGGCCTGCATGGCGGCGGTGACGGGCATGGGCAGCCGCGCCGCCCGGGGGGCCAGGCGGGCGCCAAAAATGTCGGCACGCTGCAGCAGGCGCGCCATCTGCTGGGCTTCGGTCTTCTTGGACAGCGGCCCGGGCGTGCGGTGGTGGTGGCAGCGCACGGCCTCCAGCCACACCGGGTCGGCCACGCCCAGGTGGCGCAGCAGCGCCTCGGACCGCGCCGCATGGTCTTCCACGGCCGCGATCTGGGTCGCGGTGAGGGGCTGGGCCTGCAGCACCAGCTGGTCCTGCAGCTCGGTCATGGCGATGTTCATGCTCAGCGCCGCGTGCCCCAGTTGCTGCACGCGGCTGCTGGGCCAGCGCAGCATCTCGCGGGCGACCACCATGCACACGCAGCTGACCAGCATGGAATGCGTGGCGCTGTACATGCGCGTTTCCTGGGCCGACAGGTAAATCAGGCCCAGCAACGTGGCGTCGGGGGTTTGTTCGCAATGGCGCGCCAGCTCGTCGTGCAGCGCCTGGAAGCGCCCGCCAAAGTCGCTGGGCGACGGAGCGCGCAGCAGCTGCGTGGCGCGCAACTGCAGTTCGGGCCAGTCGGGCAGGGTCTTGCCCGCACGCGCGGCGGCCGCAGCGGCGGCCTGCTCGCCCGCCGTCATCTTCATGGCGGCGATCTCGCCCAGGTTGGTGTCGGCGATCAGCATGCGCTGCAGCTGCGCCAGGTAGGCGCGGTGGCTGCCGCCGGATTCGTCGGTGTCCACGCACAGCTCGCGGCCCCGTTCGACCAGCTTGGCCAGCTCGTCGCGGGTGCGGATCACATAGCCCTTTTGCGCCAGCAACACGCCATCGGCCCCCCGCAGCACAAAAGGCAAGGGGTGGCCCAGCTGGATGGATTCGATGTTCAGGCTGACGAGGTTCATGGTGCGCGTTGCATTATCCGACGGCTACCCCCCGCCAAAGCCCGCGCAACCCCCGTGATTGCCCTGCTTTTTGGGCTCACGCCGGGGGGGCGCGCCAAGTGCTGGCGTCAGGGGGCGGAATGCGGCGCTGATGGCGCCGTTGCCGTGGCTGCGGGGGCCGCCGGCGCTCCCGGGGCATGGCGCCCCCCGCGCAGGCGGCGGGCCAGCCGCCCGAACCCCTGTCCCAAGTCGTCCACCCCGGTGAACACTGCCGGAATCACCAAGAGGCTCAGCAGCGTGGAGGTGATGAGCCCGCCAATCACCGCCACCGCCATCGGCGAGCGAAAGCTCGCGTCGGCCGCGCCCAGTCCAATGGCGATGGGCAGCATGCCCGCGCCCATGGCCAGCGTGGTCATGATGATGGGCCGTGCGCGCTTGTGGCAGGCATCGATCAGCGCCTCAAAACGCGTCATGCCGTGTTCGCGCCGCGCCAGGATGGCGTATTCCACCAGCAGGATGGAGTTCTTGGTGGCAATGCCCATGAGCATGATCAGCCCGATGAGCGAGGGCATCGAGAAGCTCTTTTGTGCAATCAGCAGCCCCACAAACGCACCGCCCAGCGACAGCGGCAGCGCCGCCAGGATGGTCACCGGGTGCAGGAAGTCCTTGAACAACAGCACCAGCACGATGTAGATGCACAGCACGCCAGTGAGCATGGCCAGGCCGAAGCTGGCAAACAGCTCGCCCATCATTTCGGCGTCACCAATCGTGATCTGGCGCACGCCCGGCGGCAGGTTCTGTATGGAGGGCAGCGCCTCCACCGCCTTGGTCACGTCGCCCAGCGGCTGGCCCGACAGCTCGATCTCGAAGTTCACATTGCGTGCGCGGTCATAGCGGTCCACCACGGCCGGGCCGCCGCTGAACTCCAGCGTGGCCACCTGGCCCAGCATCACCGGGCCCTTGGCGCCGGGCACCGGCAGCCGCTCCAGCAGCGACAGGTCCTTGCGTGCATCGTCCTGCAGCTTGACGACGATGGGCACCTGGCGCGCAGCCAGGTTGAGCTTGGGCAGCGATACGTCGTAGTCACCCACCGTGGCAATGCGCAGGGTTTCGGCGATGGCGCTGCTGGTCACGCCCAGGTCGGCGGCGCGGGCAAAGTCGGGGCGCACGGCGATCTCCGACCGCACGAGGCTGGCGGTGGACGAGATGCTGCCCAGGCCGGGGATGGTGCGCAGGTCCTTCTCAACCGCCAAGGCGGCCGTGGTCAGCGCCTGCGGGTCGTCGCCGGTGAGCACCAGCACGTACTTCTCGCCCGAGCCGCCCAGGCCCACCTTGCTGCGCACGCCGGGCAGCGTCTCCAGCGCGGCGCGGATCTTGTTCTCGATGCCCTGCTTGCGCGGCCGGTCGCCGCGCGGGGACAGCAGGATGGTGAGCGTGGCCTTGCGCGTTTCGGTGCTGGCGCCGCCCATGAAGGGGTCGGTGCCGGCCGAGCCGCCGCCGATGGTGGTGTACACGCTTTGCACATGTTCCACCTGGGCGATGCGCTGGCGCGCGTCTTCGGCCACGGCACGGGTCTGCGCCAGCGTGGCGCCGGGCGGTAGCTCCAGGTACACCTGCGTCTGCGAGTTGTCGTCCGGCGGGATAAAGCCCGTGGGCAGCAGCGGGATCAGCGCCAGTGAGCCGATGAAGAACGCCGCCGTGGCTATGAAGGTCATCCACCGGTGCTTGATGCACCACGCGGCCCAGCGCAGGTACACCGTCATCCAGCGCGGCTCCTTGTGGTCACCCACGATGGGCTTGAGGATGTAGGCCGCCATCATGGGCGTGAGCAGGCGCGCCACCACCAGGCTGGCAAACACCGCGAGCGACGCCGTCCAGCCAAACTGCTTGAAGAACTTGCCCGCAATGCCGCTCATGAACGCCGTGGGCAAAAACACCGCGATCAGCGTGAAGGTGGTGGCGATCACGGCCAGGCCAATCTCGTCGGCCGCCTCCATGGCCGCCTGGTAGGGCGTCTTGCCCATGCGCAGGTGGCGCACGATGTTCTCGACTTCCACGATGGCGTCGTCCACCAAAATGCCCACCACCAGCGACAGCGCCAGCAGCGTGATCACGTTGATCGAGAAGCCCAGCCAGTACATGCCGATGAACGCCGGGATCACCGACAGCGGCAGCGCCACAGCCGATACAAACGTCGCGCGCCAGTCGCGCAGGAACAGCCACACCACCAGCACGGCCAGCAGCGCGCCCTCGTACAGCAGGTGCATGGAGCCGTCGTATTCCTCCTGCACCGGCTGCACGAAGTTGAAGGCCTCGGTGATCTCCAGGTCGGGGTGCTGCGCGCGCATCTCCTGCAGGGCTGCCTGTACGGCAGCGCCCACCTCGACTTCGCTCGCGCCCTTGCTGCGCGCCACCTCAAAACCCACCACCGGCTTGCCGTTGAGCAGGGCCAGCGCGCGGGGCTCGGCGATGGTGTCCGTCACCGTGGCCACCTGGTCCAGCCGCACATGGCGGCCGTCCGACAGGGCCAGCGTCAGGCCCGCCAGCTCCTGCGCCGACTGCACCGTGGCCAGCGTGCGCACCGGCTGCTCGCTGCCGCCCAGGTCGGTGCGGCCGCCGGCGCTCTCGGTCTGCACCAGCCGCAGCTGGCGCGACACATCGGCCGCCGTGGCGCCCAGGGACTGCAGCTTGACCGGGTCGAGTGCCACATGCACCTCGCGCTGCACACCCCCCACGCGGTTGACGGCGCCCACGCCGCGCACGGTGAGCAGCTTCTTGGCCACGGCGTCGTCCACAAACCAGGACAGCGCCTCGTCGTCCATGCGGGCCGACGCGATGGTGAAGGCCAGCACGGGCTGCGCGGCCAGGTCCATCTTGGTCACGATGGGGTCGCGCACGTCGCCCGGCAGGTCGCCGCGCACACGGGCCACGGCGGAGCGCACGTCGTCCAGCGCCTCCTGCGTAGGCTTCTCCAGCCGGAACTCGGCGGTGATGGTGGCGCCGCCGTCCTGCACCTTGGTGTAGATGTGCTTGAGGCCCTGCAGCGTGGCGATGCTGTTCTCGATCTTGCGCGCCACGTCGTTCTCCAGCTGCGCGGGCGAGGCGCCCGGCAGCGCCACGGTCACGGAGATCGTGGGCAGGTCGATGTCGGGAAAGTTCTGCACCTTCATGGCGTTGAAGGACAGCAGGCCGCCGAAGGTCAGCAGCACAAACAGCATCAGCGCCGGTATGGGGTTCTTGATGGACCAGGTGGACACATTCATGTGGAATGCTCCTTAATTGATAGCTGTTTGCGCATGATTCACTAGCGCTACAGGCACTTTTTGCATGAAATGCTCGCTGGAGGACTGCTTGCCCGCCGCTGGCGCCGCCGCAGGGGCTGCCGCAGGGGCCGCCACGCGCACGAGGTCACCATCGTTCAAAAAGCCCGCACCGCGCACGGCCACGGAGGCCCCGGCGTCCAGGCCCGACAGCACCTCGACCCGGTCGGCCACGCGGCGGCCGGTCTGGACTTTGCGCATCTGCACGCGCTGGTCGCCGCCCACCACAAACACGTACGAGAACCCGTCGCGCACCACCAGCGCCTCTTGCGGCACCGTGAGTGCGTCGCTGCTGCCCAGCGCGAATTCGCCCCGCGCAAACATCCCGGCACGGAAGTCGGTGTTGGAGGGCAGGTCCACGTAGACCAATGCATTGCGCGTCTGTGGGTCCACCGTGGGCGCGACCATGCGCACGGTGCCCTCGGCCACCGTGCCGCTGGCGGCGGTAACGCTGACCTTGGCGCCGGGCTGGATGCGCCGCAGCTCGGTGGACGTGACCTCGGCGCGCCACTCCAGGCGGCCCTTGCGCACCATGCGGAACAGCTCTGTGCCGGCACCTACCACTGCGCCCACGGTGGCGGTGCGGGCCGAGATCACGCCACTGTCAGGTGCCACCACCTGCGTGTATTTGAGGCGCAGCTGCTGCGCGTTCAGCGCGGCCTTGGACGCCTCCACGCGGGCCTTGGCGGTTTGCTCGGCAGTGGTGAACTGCTGGATCTGCTGCTGGCTAAGTGCGCCCGTGGCCTGTAGCGAGCGGGCGCGATCGGCATTGGCGGCGGCCTCGGCCGCATTGGCCTGGGCTTCGAGCAGGCTGGCGCGGCTCTGGGCCACATCGGCCAACACCGTGTCGGCCGAGAAGGTGGCCAGCACCTGCCCGGCCTTGACCACATCGCCCACGTTCACACGCACGTCGGTCAGGCGCAGGCCGTTGCTCTCGGCCCCAATGCTCGCCTCTTGCCAGGCCGCGATGTTGCCATTGGCGGCCAGGCGCAGCGGCACCTGCATGCGCTGCGGTTGCGCCGTGCTGACGGTGAGCGCAGGCCGGGGCTGGCCCGCCTTGGGTTCATCGGCGGCACGCGATGCACCCGAGAAAACCAGCGCACCGCCCGTGGCCAGCACGCAGGCGGTGATCACGGCGAAGGCGGTGGGGGAAAACTTGAAGGAGAAGGAGGAGTGTTGCATGTGCATCTGTCCTGAAAAATTCATATCCGCTGTGCATGGTGTTGGGCGCAGCCCACTGCGCTTGAAACCGGCGATGCGCAGACGAGGCGCAAAGCGCCTCAGGGGGTGTCTCATAGCTTCCATCCGCCGCCAGCGGCGCGGTACAGCGCAATCCAGGCGGTCTGGCGCTCGTGCTGCAGCGCGATCAGCGCGTTGTCGGCGGCCAGCGCTGTGCGCCGGGCGTCTTCCAGCTCCACCAGGCTGGCCAGGTCGCCGCGCCAGCGCGCCTCGGTCGCCTCGAACGATGCGCGGTAGCCGTCGGCGGCAGTGCGCGCACTGGCACTGCGCTCGGCCGTGCTTTGCAGGCGCACCAGGGCTTGCTCGACCTCGCTCACGGCCTGGCGCACCTTGGCCCGGTACTGCGAGGCGGCCTCGTCATAGCGGGCCTGCGCCGCATCGGTCTGCGCAGCGCGGCGACCACCGTCAAAGAGGGGCACACTGAGCGCCAGCGGGCCGATGGTCCAGGTGTTCAGGTCGGTGCTCACGCCCCCCGTGCGCACCTGGGCTGCGCCCACGCTGCCGCTGAGGGTCAGACGTGGATAGCGCTGGGCCTGGGCGCTGGCGACGTCGGCGCTGGCAGCCGCTACTTCGCGCTCAGCGTTGTACACGTCGGGGCGCTGGGCCAGCACCTGCGCGGGCAGTGCGTCCACGGTAAACAGCGTGTCCGGGGCAGCAGCCACCGGCTCGGCCAGCCGGGTGCGCAGCGTGGGTTCTTCCCAGCCGGTGAGCGCCACCAGGGCCTTGACTTCCACATCGCATTGCATGCGCTGCTGCGAGGCGCGGGCCTGGGCTTCGGCGGCGCTGGCACGGGCCAGTGCGGCCGTGGCGGGCGCGGTGAAGCCCGCGCGCTCACTCAACTGAGACAGGCGAGACGTTTCACCACGGGACTGCGCGTCGCGCTCGGCCACCTGCTGCTGGGCCAGGCAGGTGCGGATGCTGCTGGTCTGCTGTGCTACTTCGGCCGCCACGCTCACACGCGCCTCGTGCCACAGGGCCTGTGCGCCCGCCAGCCGCTCATCGGCCGCAGTTTTGGCGGCGCGGTTGGCGCCAAACAGGTCCAGCTCCCAGCTGGCCTGCAGTCCGGCCTGCGATGTGGTGGCCACGCGGGCCAGTTGGTCATTGAAGCCCCGGCTGGCGCTGGCCTGAGCGTCAAGCGCGGGCAACAACGCCGCCCGGCTACCGACTTGCGTGGCGCGGGCCTGCGCAATGCGCGACTGGGCCTGCGCGATGCCGGGGCTCACGGCCTGGGCGGCGTCGATCAGCTCGACCAGCAGCGGATCTTGCAGCTGGGTCCACCAGCGGGCCATGTCCGTGAGGGAGCCCTGGTGCGGCAAGGGGGCCTGCCAGCCCATGGGCACGGGTGTTTCGACCTGGGCTGGGGGTGCGGTGGTGGAGCAGGCCACCAGTGGCAGGACCAGCGCCAGCCACAGGGGTTTGTGTGAGATCAGTCGCATGTGCAAGTCACTCTGGGGTACGGGAAGAGGAGGTTTTTTTGGCGGACGCAGCAGCGCGGGCCGTAGCGCGGCGCTGGCGCTCCCCGTCCACCATGAACTGGGCAAAGTCCACCAGCCGTGATGTGGTGGCGGCCAGCCCCCGTGGCGTGGCGGTGAGTCCGGGGCGCACCGCCTGCACCACGTCGCGGCCCACGTAGTACTGCAGCGCCAGGGCGGTGATGGCCATGGCAAGACGGTGTACGTCGTCATCGGCGGTTTTCAGGCCGAACTCCTTGCACAGCAGACCCACGAGCGCGGCGTGCGCGGGCTTGATCTCGCACTCCAGCTCCTGCTGCCACAGCCCGGTCGGGTCCAGCATTTCGCGAAAGTGCAAGCGCATGCACAGCTCGACCAGATCGCCTTCGTGCAGGGGCTGCATGAAACTCTGGATCAGCAGTTCGATGAACGCAGGCAAGGTGTCCGGCCAGGCATCCACGGCGATGGGGCTGCCCATGGGTTCGGTGAACGCCGCGCGGTACAGCCCGTTCTTGTCGCCAAAGTAGTAGCTGATGGAGGCCGGGTTGACCCCCGCCGCCTGGGCAATGTCGCGGATGGATGCCTTGGCAAAGCCGTTTTCGGCAAAGAGGCGCAACGCTGCGTGCAGCAGCCGTGCGCGGGCCTGCGCGCCTTCCGTAGGCGGTGGAGGGGGCATGGAAGGCCGGGGCGACCTGGAGGCTGAATCTGACATGGAGCCGGATTACAGCACTATTTAATCAAACGATTGATTAAATTTTTGTTTCAGAAAATGTCGAAGGTGTTTCGGCGGTGTCTCTGCCCGTGCGGAGCGGCTGTTTGGAGCGGGGGCTGGGCAGATCGGATGGAGGTTTTGCACCATCCGAATATAGGGTGTGGAAGGGGAAGGCGACCCCTCCAGAAGTCGGCCGTCCCCTGCGCTGTGCGCCCGTCGATCAGACCGATGCGGCGGCAGAGCCGAAGACCGCTGCCCACAGCGCCAGCACGGCATCGCGCTCTGTCTGCAGTGCGGGGGGCGTGACCTGGGTGGGCGCCTCGTCCAGGCGCGCCACGTGCTGCACCCGGCGCAGTTCGCGGTAAGCGTCGGCGGCTGCGTGGCCCACACCGGCAGGCAGCAGGCCCACTTGCTCGGCGCGCTGCAGCAGCGCAATGTTGCCCAGGTTGCCGCGCAACTCGGGGTGGGCCGCAGACTGCGACAGCACCAGGTACTGCACGGCAAACTCGGCGTCCACCATGCCGCCCGGGCTGTGCTTCACATCGAAGCGGCCGGCGGGCGTGGGGTGGGCCGAGCGCACCCGCTCGCGCATGGTCACGATCTCGTCCTTCAACGCCAGCGGGTCGCGGGCGGAGGTGATCACGGCCTCACGCACGGCGTCGAAGCGCTCGCGCAAGGCCTCGCTGCCCATCACAAAGCGCGCACGGGTCATGGCCTGGTGTTCCCAGGTCCAGGCGGTGTTGCTGCCGCGTTGCTGCTGGTAGTTGGCATAGGCTTCAAAGCTCGTGACCAGAAGGCCCGAGTTGCCGTTGGGCCGCAGGGCCGTGTCGATCTCGTACAGGTCGCCCTCGCCCGTCTTGACGGTCAGCCAGTTGATGAGCTTGCGCACAAAGGCCGCGTACACCTCGGGGGCGCGCTCATCGTCGTCGTCGAACACAAAGACGATGTCCAGGTCGCTGCCGTAGCCCAGCTCCTTGCCGCCCAGCTTGCCGTAGCCAATGATGGCGAACTGGGGCTCGTCGCGGTGGCGGCTCTTGAGGCGGCTCCAGCACCACTGGCTGGTGATGCGCAGCACGCTGTCGGCCAGCGCGCTGAGGTCGTCGGCCACCTGCTCGACCGTGATGCGGCGCTCCACGTCGCGCGCCAGGGTGCGGAAGGTTTCGGCATGCTGCGCACGGCGCAGCAGGTTGAGCAGGGTTTCGTCGTCGTCCTCACCGGTGGAGCGCAGCGACGCCAGGCGCATGCCCAACTCGCGTTCAAAGTCGGCCACCACAAAACGCTCGGACAGCAGTGCGTCGCCCACCAGCTCGTCGATCACGCCGGGGTGCTGCAGAAGGTACCGTGCGGGCCATTTGGCCGCGCCCAGCAGGTGCAGCAGCTGTTCGTGCACCGAAGGCCGCTCCAGCAACAGCGCCAGATAGCTCTCGCGCCGCAGCAGCGGCTCCAGCCAGTTGGCCAGGCGCACGGTCGCCTCTTCGGTGACGCGTCCTTCCTTGAGCCACTGGGCCGTGCGCTGCACCAGGCGGAACAGGCGCGCGCGCGCTTCGTCACGCAGACCGGCCACGCGCGGGTGGTTGCGCCACTCGGCCACACGCTCGCGAAAGCCCGGTGGCAGCTGCTCCAGCAGGCCTTCCAGTTCCGGGGGCGGCGGTGCCGCTGCCCGGGGGCCGCCACAGCCGCCGCCGCTGCATTGCTTTTTGCCGTTGCCTCCCAGCAGGGTGTCGAACTCCTGGGCCACCAGCTCACGGTGTGCGTCCAGCTCGTGCAGGAAGGCGCAGCAGTCCTTGTAGCCCAGGGTGCTGGCGATCCAGGCCAGGTCGTCATCGCGCGTGGGCAGCACGTGGGTCTGCTGGTCGTCCAGGTACTGGATGCGGTGCTCCACCCGGCGCAAAAACACATAGGCCCGGGCCAGCGCGTCGGCGGTCTCCTGGGGCATCAGGCCCGCGTGGGCCAGGCGCTGCAGCGCATCCAGCGTAGGGCGGCGGCGCAGCTCGGGGAACTGCCCGCCGCGCACCACCTGCAGCAGCTGCACGGTGAATTCGATCTCGCGGATGCCGCCGCGCGAGAGCTTGACGTCGTTGGCGCGCTCGGGGTGCCCGGCGCTGCGTTTGGACGCATGGTCCCGGATCTGGCTGTGCAGCGAACGCAGCGCGTCGAACACGCTGTAGTCCAGGTAGCGGCGGAACACAAACGGCAGGACCACGCCGCGCAGTGCTTGCACCTCGGGGCGGCCAATGCAGTCGCGCGGGGCCACTACACGGCTCTTGAGCCAGGCAAAACGTTCCCATTCGCGGCCCTGCACCTGCAGGTATTCCTCCAGCGCGGCCAGGGATACCGACGCGGGGCCCGAGTTGCCGTTGGGCCGCAGGGCAAGGTCCACCCGGAAGACAAAGCCATGCTCGGTGGTGTCGCCCACCAGGCTGTAGATGGCCTTGACGGCGCGCGCAAAGTATTCGTGGTTGGAGATGCGGCCCCGGCCATCGGGCATGCCGGCGGTTTCGCCATCGTGCTCATACACATAGATGAGGTCGATGTCGCTGGAAACGTTGAGCTCGCGGGCGCCCAGCTTGCCCATGCCGATGATCCACAGCTGCACGGGCTGGCCCTGCGGGCCGCGCGGTGCGCCATGGCGTTCGTCCAGCTCGCGGCGCGCCTGCTGGCAGGCGCGGTCCAGGGCCAGCTCGGCCAGTTCGGTCACGGCCCGGGTGATGTCGGCCAGGGGTGTCTGCGCTTCGCAGTCCAGCTGGATCAGCCGTTCCATGACCAGCTGGCGCAGCACGCGCAGCGCGGTTCCGGTATCGCAGCCACGTGCGCACAGGGCGTCGTAGGCCTGTTCCATGGTCGCGAGCACCGGGACGCCCGGGGGCAGCAGCGGAAGGTCGTTGGCGTAGCGGCGGTGCAGGCGCTGGTAGAAGCGGGAATGTTCGGCCAGGGGGCCCTCGGGCAGGGGCTGGTGGCAGCGGGGGTCAGACAGAGAGGGATGCATGGCAGCCACAGCCGGATGTTGGACGGGGAGCGGGGTGCTGGTGTGCGGGCCCGACGGCATACAAAAGCTCACTGGGCACTCGGGTCACGAGTGAACCCACGCCAGGGCTGCGGGTCATAATTCCTGCCACTTTCCATCTCACCATGATCGATCCCACCTCGCACCCCTCACGCCTGCTGAAAATAGTTGCAGGTTTTGCGCGGTGGTCGCTGGGCTTGTTGCTCGCGTTCTGGCTGCTGCTGACCATCGCATGGGGGGCTCTTCATGGCTGGATTGTGCCGCGAATCGGTGATTTCCGCCCACAGTTGCAGGCGCAGGCCGCACGGGTATTGGGGGTTCCCGTGCAGATCGGCGCCATCGTGGCCCGCACCGAGGGGTTGATCCCGTCCATCGAGCTGTCTGACGTCGCGCTGCTGGATGCCTCGGGCCGCAGTGCGTTGCACCTGCCTCGGGTGGTCGTGGCGCTGTCACCCCGTTCGTTGTTGCAGTGGGGGTTTGAGCAGCTTTACATCGAAGGCCCGGACCTGGATGTGCGGCGCGCGAGCGACGGGCGCATCTATGTGGCGGGGCTGGAGTTTGCCGAGAACCAGGGCGATAGCAGCGCGGCGGCCGACTGGTTGTTCTCGCAGGGCGAGGTCTATATCAAGAGTGGCACGGTGCGCTGGACCGACGAGCAGCGCGGCGCCCCCGAGCTGGCGCTGGAAAAGGTGGACCTGGTTTTGCGCAACGGCAACTGGCACCACAACCTTCGGGTGGATGCCACACCGCCGCCGGAATGGGGCGACCGTTTCAGTCTGGTCGGTCTGTTTCGCGCGCCGCTGCTGCGCGCCCGCGATGGCAACTGGAAGCACTGGAGCGGCCAGGTGTTTGCCCATTTCACGCGGGTCGATGTGTCGCACCTGCGGCACCACGCCGATGTGGGCATCGAGGTGGCGCAAGGCCGGGGCGCGCTGCGGGCCTGGGCAGATGTGCGCAGCGGCCAGGTGGTGGGGGGCACGGCCGACCTGGCGCTGGCCGATGTGAACACCACGCTGGCCGCCGATCTGCGCCCGCTGGTTCTTCCTTCCATCCAGGGCCGGCTGGGGGGGCGGAGGCTCACCGGCGGCTTTGAATTCTCGACGCAGGCGCTGCAGTTCCAGACCGATGATGGCCTGACCTGGCCCGGTGGCAACTTGCGGCTGGTGCACACCGATGCCAACGGCAAGGCCCCGGCGCAAGGCGAGTTGCGGGCCGACCGGCTGGACCTGGCGGCCCTGGCGCAGGTGGCCAGCCGCCTGCCGCTGGGGACGGCCGCCCACGACGCCTTGCGCACCTACACGCCCCAAGGACTGGTGGACGAGATCCAGGCCACCTGGAAGGGGCCGCTGGATGCGCTGCAGCAGTACCAGGTCAAGGGGCGCATCCAGGGGCTGGCGCTGGCCGGTGCCACTGATGGCGCAACCCCCGCCCACCTGGGCCTGCGGGGCGCCAACGTGGACATCGACATGACCCAGGCAGGGGGCAAGGCGGCGCTGACCATGGCGTCGGGGGCGCTGGTGCTGCCGGGGGTTTTTGAGGAGCCAGTTCTGCCGCTCGACCGGCTCAGTGCCGACGTGCGCTGGCAGGTGGACGGTGGCCGCATCGCCGTGCAGGCCAACGATGTGCAGTTTGCCAATGCCGACGCTCAGGGAGATGCCCGTGCCACCTGGCACACCAGCGACCCCTCCAAGGCGCCCCACCGGTCGCGTTTTCCGGGGGTGCTGGACCTCACCGGCACGCTGCACCGCGCCGACGGCACACGCGTGCACCGCTACCTGCCCTTGTCGATCCCCGTCGAATCCCGCCACTACGTGCGCGATGCGGTGGTCGCCGGCAGCGCCAGCAATGTGCAGTTCCGCGTCAAGGGCGATCTGCACGACCTGCCTTTCAATGACCCCAAGCAGGGCGAGTTCCGCATTGCGGCGCGCGTCAAGGACGTCACCTACGCCTACGTACCCACCGCGCTGCAACCCGCAGGCACCCTGCCCTGGCCTGCGCTGACCGATCTGGGGGGCGAGCTGATTTTTGAACGCTCGTCCATGCAGGTGCGCGGCGCCAGCGGCGGCTTTGCGGGTAGCAAGGGCTTGCGGCTGTCCAAGGTCGAGGCGCGCATTCCAGACCTGGCGCATACCGTGGTCGGCGTGAGTGCCGATGCGCGCGGCCCGCTGGCCGAGCTGCTCACGCTCATGACCACCTCGCCGCTGGGCCGTATGACGGGCAATGCGCTGGAGCAGGCCAGCGGCACGGGCAACGCCGACTTCCAGCTGCGGTTGAGCCTGCCCATCAGCGACATCAACAAATCCAAGGTGCAGGGCAGCGTCACGCTGGCGGGCAACGAACTGCGCATCACCCCCGACACCCCTGCACTCACCCGCGTGCGTGGCGCCGTGCAGTTCAGCGAGACCGGGTTTTCGCTGTCCAATGTGCAGGCCCAGGCGCTGGGCGGCCCCGTGCGGCTGGAAGGCGGCATGCGCGCGCTGGCGGCCAATGCCCCGGCCACCGAGTCGGCGGTGCAGATCCGTGCCCAGGGGACAGCCACGGCCGAGGGGCTGCAGCAAACCCCGCAGCTGGGTATGTTGTCGCAACTGGCGCGGCGGGCCACCGGCAGCGCACCGTACACACTGGCCCTGTCT
The DNA here is from genome assembly GCF_049331375.1 of Acidovorax sp. M14. Classification (NCBI taxonomy): domain Bacteria; kingdom Pseudomonadati; phylum Pseudomonadota; class Betaproteobacteria; order Burkholderiales; family Comamonadaceae; genus Acidovorax; species Acidovorax sp. M14. The sequence continues at coordinate 4,765,283 of NZ_CP186263.1, read as the reverse complement.
TTTCGACGCGGGGTGCCTGAGCTGCAGGTGAACACCAGCCTGCAGGGCCTGGCCCTGGCCTTGCCGCCCCCGCTGGGCAAGGCTGCGGACAGCAGCCTGCCCCTGCGCTTCGACAACCAGGTGGCGCGCGAATCGTTGGCGGGCTTGGCGAACAACAACGGCAACGGGAGCAATGCCCCACCGCTGCGAGACCAGATCACGCTCGACCTGGGGCCGCTCGGATCGGCCACCTATGTGCGCGACCTGAGCGGCCCCCAGCCCCGCGTGCTGCGCGGCGCCATCGGTGTGGGCCTGAGCAATGGCGAGTTCGCCCCCATGCCTTCACAAGGTGTGGCCGCCAACATCAACCAGGGCAAGCTGGACGTGGATGCGTGGGACGATGTGCTCACCCGGGCCACTGCCGCCGAGTCCACCGCGCGCAGCGCTGGAGCGACCGCCGCACCGGTGGGGCAGGCCATGGCGCAGGACTATCTGCCCACCACGCTGGCGCTGCGTGCGCGGGAACTCACTCTGCAAGGCCGCACCTTGCACAACGTGGTGGCAGGCGCGCTGCGGGAGGGCACCACCTGGCGTGCCAACCTCGATGCCACCGAACTCAATGGCTATCTGGAATATCGCCAGCCTGGGTCGCCCGAGTTCAGCAACGGCCGCTTGTTTGCCCGCCTGTCGCGGGTGAACATGCCGCAAAGTGATGTGACCCAGGTCGAAGAGCTGCTCAACGAGCAACCGGGCAACTTGCCCGCGCTGGACATTGTGGTGGACGACTTTGAGCTGCGGGGCAAGCGGCTGGGGCGGGTGGAGATGGAGGCCCAGAACCGGGGCGGTGAGGGCGTGTTGCGTGAGTGGCGCCTGTCCAAGTTCAACATCACCGCGCCCGAGGCCGCGTTCACCGCCAGTGGCAACTGGGCAGTGCTCAACGCCGCTGCGGCCGGCCCCCGCTCTGCCGAGCGGCGCACGGTGCTGAGCTTCAAGCTCGATATTCGCGATTCGGGCGACCTGCTGGCTCGCCTGGGCATGGCCAACGTGGTGCGGCGTGGCAAGGGCCGCATGGAGGGTCAGGTGGGCTGGATTGGCGCGCCGTTCAGCCCCGACTACCGCAGCATGACCGGGCAGATCAACCTGAATGTCGAGTCCGGCCAGTTTCTCAAGGCCGATCCCGGGCTGGCCAAGCTGCTGGGCGTGCTCAGTTTGCAGTCGCTGCCGCGCCGGCTGACTCTCGATTTTCGGGATGTGTTCAGCGAAGGCTTCGCGTTCGATTTTGTGCGGGGCGATGTGCGCATCGAGCGCGGCGTGGCCACCACCAACAACCTGCAGATGAAGGGCGTCAACGCAGCCGTGCTGATGGAAGGCAGCGCCAACATCGACCAGGAAACGCAGGACCTGCGTGTGGTCGTGGTGCCTGAGATCAATGCCATGACCGCCTCGCTCGTGGCCACGGCCATCAACCCGGTGATTGGCCTGGGCAGCTTTTTGGCCCAGGTGTTTTTGCGTGGCCCGCTCATTGAGGCGGCCACGCAGGAGTTCCGCATCGACGGTACCTGGACCGATCCCCGGGTGGTGCGCGTGGCGCGCCGCGCACGCGAAGCGAGCCCTGCCACCGAAGCGGCGCCCCGCGCCAGCCCACCCCCCAAGACCGGAGAACCTTCATGAAAGTCGCTGCCATCCAGATGGTGTCCAGCACCGCGCTGGACGACAACCTGCGGGTTGCGCGTGAGCTGCTGGAGCAGGCTGCGCTGGGCGGCGCCGAGCTGGCGGTGTTGCCAGAGTATTTTTGTCTGATGGGATACAAGGACACCGACAAGCTCGCCTTGCGCGAGACCGCAGGCTCCGGAGTGATCCAGCAGTTTCTGGCTGACACCGCACGCGCGCTGCAGATATGGATTGTGGGGGGCACCCTGCCTATGGCCACCGATGCGCCGGACCGGGTGCGGAATACCACGCTGGTCTTTGACCCGACGGGTGCCTGCGTTGCGCGCTACGACAAGATCCACCTCTTTCGCTTCAGCAACGGCGCTGAACAGTACGACGAAGGCCGGGTCATCGACGCTGGCGATACCCCGGTGCAGTTTGACTTGCAAGCGCGCAGTGGTCAGCGCTGGCGCGTGGGGTTGTCCGTGTGTTACGACCTGCGCTTTCCGGAGCTGTACCGCGCGCATGCCCGAGCGGGGGCCGACCTGCTGCTGGTGCCCAGCGCCTTCACGCACACCACGGGCCAGGCGCACTGGGAGGTGTTGCTGCGTGCCCGCGCGGTAGAAAACCTGGCCTATGTGCTGGCCCCCGCCCAAGGCGGGGTGCACGCCAACGGTCGCCACACCTGGGGCCACAGCATGCTGGTGGACCCCTGGGGCAGCATCCTCGCGCAGCGCGATCAGGGTGCTGGCGTGGTGGCCGGCGAGCTGGATGTGCAGCGCCTGAGTGCCGTGCGCGCCCAGCTGCCCGCATTGACCCACCGCGTGCTGTGAAACCCACCCCCGTCAAACGCACCCTGCTGCAGCGCTGGCGCGGCGCCTGGCGGCGCTGGTCGTTGTGGACTGCGCTGGTGCTGCTCGTGGTCTCCATGCTGGCCACCATGGTGTGGCTGGCCGGACGCTATGAAGCCAGCCAGGTGCAGACGCGCCTGGAGCGCGACACGGCCGATGCAGTCTCGGACATCCGCACCGCGCTGACGCACAACCTGCAAAGCCTGCAGGCCCTGCCCAGTGACAACCCGAGCCACCTCGCCTGGGAGGTCGAGGCGTCCGACCTGCTGCGCAACCGGCGCGAGCTGGTGCGCATTGAGTTGCGCGATGCCAACCTGCGCATGCGCACCCACGTGCAGTCGCCCTACCGCCCGGTGGCCTGGGACATGCGGCTGCGCGACAGCGGCCAGTCGGATCTCACCATCGCCTGCGCCAACGCGCGTCGCCTGGGGGGGCCGGCGTATTCCAGCAGCTACTTCCAACCCCATGGCGACGGCCTGGGCTCGGAGATGATGGAGCTGTGTGTTCCGCTATCGGCCAGCGGCCGCCCCCTGGGGTATCTCGTCGCGACCTATGCGCTGCAGGACATCCTGGCGAATCTGGTGGGGCACAACCTCACGCGCAGCCAGGAAGCCTCCTTCACCGAGGCCGACGGCACCCGGCTGGCGGTGCTGGGCGCGGCGCGCCGGGGGTCGCGCATGTTTTCGGCGCAGCACCTGCTGGACTTGCCGGGCAGCACGCTGGTGCTGCGCATGGACAGCTGGCACAGCGCTCCCAGCCTGTTTCCCAATGTGCTGACGGCCCTGGTGACGGCCATGTCGATTGCGCTGGTGACGGTGATGGTGGTGCTGGTGCGCGACAACCGCCGCCGCCTGCGCGCGGAGCGCGACCTGGCCGATGCGCTGGCTTTTCGCAAGGCGATGGAGGACTCGCTGGTGACCGGGCTGCGCGCGCGCGACCTGGAGGGGCGCATCACCTACGTCAACCCGGCCTTTTGCGAGATGGTGGGTTTCAGCCCGCAGGAGCTGCTGGGTCTGAGCATGTCTGCACCCTACTGGCCACCCGAGCGTGTGGAGGAATACCGCCACCGCCAGGCCATCCGCTTTGCAGGCACCATGCCTCCGCGCGAGGGCTTCGAGTCCGAGTTCATGCGCAAGGACGGCACGCGGTTTCCCGTGCTGATCATCGAGGCGCCGCTCATCAATGCCCAAGGCCAGCACACGGGCTGGATGAGCGCGTTCCTGGACATCAGCGAGCAGCGCCGGGTCGAGGAGCTGTCCCGTGCCTCGCAGGAGCGTCTGCAGGCCACGGCACGGCTGGCCACGGTCGGCGAGATGGCCTCGTTGCTCAGCCACGAACTCAACCAGCCGCTGGCCGCCATCTCCAGCTACGCCAACGGCTCTATCAACCTGCTGGAACATGCCACGCCCGCCAGCGTCGGAGCCAGTGCCGGTGCGTCCACCCCCGAACACGATGCCCTGGAGGATGTGCGCATGGCCATGCGCCAGATCGCCCGACAGGCCGAGCGGGCGGGCCGCGTGATCAAGAGCGTGCACGACTTTGTGCGGCGCCGCGACCAGGCCCGCGAGGCCGTGCATGCGCAGCAATTGCTCGATGCCATCCTGCCGCTGGTGAGCCTGCAGGCCCGCAAGCTGGGGGTGCGCGTGAACACCTCCATCGAGCCCGGCCTGGCGCCCGCGCTGTGCGACCGCACCATGGTGGAGCAGGTGCTGCTGAACCTGGCGCGCAACGCCATGCAGGCCATGGATGACCCTGGTGTGCGCAATCGTGTGCTGGATATCCGGGTGCGGCGTGCGGCCTCCAACCCGCACAATGGCTGGATTGAATTTGCCGTGACCGACGTGGGAACCGGGATTCCTCCCGAAGTCGCAGAAAAGCTGTTCACCCCGTTCTTCACCACCCGCCCCGAGGGCATGGGCCTGGGGCTGAGCATGTGCCGCACCGTCATCGAACAACACGGCGGTTTCCTCGGATTTGCGCCGAATGAACCCCGTGGTACGGTATTTACATTCACGCTGCCCGTGAGCAATGGCGCCACATCCTGAGGCTTATGGCACGGGCCTGCGACTAGCCCTGGCGGTCTCATCGTGTGCGCGTGACAGATATTGCAATGGACCACAGAACTGATTTATGGAGCCCATCACCAACGCCACCGTGTACATCGTGGACGATGACGCCAGCGTGCGCGAGGCGCTGGCCTGGCTGCTGCGCTCGCGCAGGCTGCCCAGCGAGTCTTTTGATTCGGCCGAGGCCTTCGATGCCATGCTGCAAAAGCGGCCGCCCCAGCGCCAGCCCTGTTGCCTGCTGCTGGATGTGCGCATGCCCGGCATGAGCGGGCTGGCACTGTTTGACGTGCTGGCCGCGCGCGGTGACCTGGCCACCATGCCGGTGATCTTTCTCACCGGCCATGCGGACGTGCCCACCGCCGTGGACACCGTCAAGCGGGGGGCGTTCGATTTTTGCGAGAAGCCGTTCTCCGACAACGCCCTGGTGGACCGCATTGAACAGGCGCTATCCCAATCGTCCGAGCGGCTGGCCCAGTTGCGCGAGCGCAGCGACCTGCAAGTGCGGCTGAGCGAGCTGACCGAGCGGGAGCGGGACGTGATGGACCTGGTGGTCGCGGGTCTTCCCAATAAGCTCATCGCTGACCAGCTGGATATCAGCGTGCGCACGGTCGAGGTACACCGCTCACGGGTGTTCGACAAGATGCAGGTCAAGTCCGCCGTGGAACTGGCGAACCTGCTGCGTGCGGGGCAGTGAGCCCGTCCCTTGGGCGAGGTCTGGTACCGGGCTGATCAACCCCGGGGTCGTTCGCCCACAAAAATCTCGACCCGCCGGTTGCGCGCACGGCCTTCGGCAGTGTCGTTGGTGGCAATGGGGTAGCGCTCGCCCATGCCTTCGATCACGATGCGGCGGCCGTCCACGCCGCGTGCCGTGAGGTAGTTGCGGGTGCTCGCAGCGCGGTCCATCGACAGCGGGTTGTTGATGGCGTCGCTGCCGGTGCTGTCCGTGTGCCCCACGATGCGCACGTCGGTGTTGGGGTTGTTGCGCAGGCTGGCAGCAAACTGGTCCAGCACCGGCGCGAAGTTGGGCTGGATGTCCGAACGGCCCACAGCAAAAGAAATATCGCTGGGGATATTGAGCTTGAGCTGGTTGTCCGCCGTCTGGGTCACGGCGATGCCGGTGCCTTGGGTGGCCTGTTCCATTTCACGCTTCTGGCGCTCCATGTTCTGAGACCAGATGTAGGTGCCCAGTGCCCCGACCCCGGCACCCACCACGGCGCCCGTCCCGGCACTGCCGCCAGTGGCCGAGCCGATCACCGCGCCCGCCAGGGCGCCGATGCCGGCGCCTGTGGCTGTGCGGCGTTGTGTGTCGTCCATGTTGGCGCATCCGGTGACCAGAACGATGGCGGCGGTCGCGCCGAGAAGTTGAATGTGTGTGCGCATGTGTGTGCTCCTTGAAGGTCGGTGGCGCCGGGTGGGCGGGCTTCGCGCCCGCAGCCTTGTCGGGGTTTCGCCCTGTTCCGCGCATCGGCGCGGTGTCATCACCCGGCTCACGCCATCGTCGGGCCCAGGGTGCGCTTGCACCATCAGCCCGCTGGCCCATCGCTTGTAGGACGGGGCCGTACCCGCTGGGGGCTTAGCGGCGGCTCAAGGCGATGGGGGAGGCTGCTTGTCGTCGTCCGGGGGCTGCGGAGCCTGGAGTTCGCCCCCCTTGCGGCCCGAGAACATGGTCCACCACACGATGGCCACCAGGACCACCAGCGCCAGCAGCGCTTCAAGCAAAATCAGCCCCATGAAATTGACACTCCTGCGCGTTGCATTGACCGCGCTGATTGTAGGAACGCTGGCTGCCTGCTCCACGCCCCCTGCCCCCGCCCCCGCACGACCTGGGGGCACTCCCGCGCCGCTGCCGCCCAGTGCAGTGGTGCTGCCGGGGGACACCGGCCCCCTGCCACCGCCCATGGCGCAACCCAAAAGCCGATGGATTCCGGTGCGCTGGGCCGAGCTGCCGGGCTTTACCGAAGATGCGCTGCACGAAGCCTGGAACGCGTGGATCAAGAGCTGCGAGCGGCCGCAGCCGCCTTTCACGGCGCTGTGCAGCGAGGTGCGGCAACTTAGCATTGCCACGGCCGATGAGCAGCGCGCCTGGCTCATTGCGCGCCTGCAGCCCTACCGCGTCGAGGCCACCGATGGCAACCCCGATGGTCTGCTGACGGCGTATTACGAGCCCATGATGGACGCGGCCCGCCAGCCCGGCAACGGCTTCACGGTGCCGATCTACCGGGTGCCCGCGAGCCTTGGGGCGCGCAAGCCCTGGTACACGCGCCAGCAGATCGATACCCTGCCCGAGGCCCAGGCTGCGCTGGCGGGCCGGGCCATTGCGTGGCTGCGTGATCCCATCGAGTCCATGGTGCTGCACATCCAGGGCTCGGGCCGTCTGCGCATCACCGAGCCCGATGGCTCGGTCTCGCTGGTGCGGGTGGCCTACGCAGGCACCAATGACCAGCCTTACCAGAGCGTGGGCCGCTGGTTGCTGGACCAGGGCCTGACGCGCGATGCGACCTGGCCCGGCATCCGCGCCTGGGTGGCTGCCAACCCCCAGCGCACTAATGAGCTGCTGTGGAGCAATCCCCGCTACGTGTTCTTCCGCGAAGAACCCCTGAACCCGCTGGACGCGGGTTTTGGCCCGCGTGGTGCGCAGGGCGTGCCCTTGACGCCGGGCCGATCGATTGCGGTGGACCGGCAGAGCATCCCCTACGGCACCCCCGTATGGCTGGCCTCGTCCGGCCCGCAGGTGCAGCTCAACCGCCTGGTGCTGGCGCAGGACACGGGCAGCGCCATCCTCGGTGCGGTGCGTGCGGACTATTTCACCGGCTGGGGGCCCGAGGCGGGCGACATCGCAGGCCGGCTCAAACAGAACCTGCGCCTGTGGGCGTTGTGGCCGCGTTGACTGCGAGGCGGTTTCGGCGCGGCACCGCCGCTGCCATGGGCGTGTGCTGAGCGCGCCAGGTGATCCGGCGCGCAGGCCGCTCAGCGGGGGCGGCTCAGGTGCGTCAGCGGTAGCGCCCCGCTGGCTTTCACCTCGCCCAGCGAGAAGCTGGTGTGCATGTCTTTCACATTGGGCAGGTTCAGCAGCACGTCGCGCGCAAATTGCGAAAAGCTGTCCAGGTCTCGTGCCACCACCTGCAGCTCGAAGGTACCGGTGCCGCTGATGTAGTGGCACGACACAACCTCGGGGATCTGGCGGATGGCTTCCTCCATCTTGCGCGTGAGGTTGCCGGTGCTGCGGTCCGCATCCAGCCGCACAAAGGCCAGCACCCCGAGGCCGATCTTGTGCCGGTCGATCTCGGCGCGGTAACCCTTGATGAAGCCCTGCTCCTCCAGCGCCCGCACGCGGCGCCAGCAGGGCGCGGCCGACAGGCCCACCCGCTGGGCCAGCTCGGCATTCGTCAGTCGGGCGTCAGCCTGCAGCTCGTTGAGGATGGCGATATCGAATTTGTCGAGAGTGTTCACAAAGCGGCTGAAAAGAGAAAGATTCTTTCTCAGAATAGCCTAAACACGGCACAGAACGCAAAGACATATCAGCGGCGCAGACATACACTTACCCGCAGATTAGTGCCGCAGCCCTAAACGGGCTGCATGGTGCTCCCCCAGCGTGCCCACAAGGCGCGGACCCCAAAAAAGCCATTGGAGACATAGCCATGAACGCCCCCCTGCCCGAGTCCATCCGCAAAGCGCTAGAGACGGTCACTCTGGACGACAAATACACCCTGGGCGAAGGCCGCGCCTTCATGAGCGGTGTGCAAGCCCTGGTGCGCCTGCCCATGCTGCAGCGCCAGCGCGATGCGGCGGCGGGGCTCAACACGGCGGGTTTCATCAGCGGCTACCGGGGCTCGCCCCTGGGCACATATGACCAGGCACTGTGGGCGGCCAAGAAGCACCTGGCAGCCAACAACATCGTCTTCCAGCCCGGTGTGAACGAAGAACTGGGCGCCACCGCGGTGTGGGGCACGCAGCAGCTCGATCTGTACCCGCAAAGCAAGAAGTTCGACGGCGTCTTCGGCATCTGGTACGGCAAGGGCCCCGGCGTGGACCGCTGCTCCGACGTGTTCAAGCATGCCAACATGGCCGGCACCGCCAAGCACGGCGGCGTGATCGCCATTGCCGGCGACGACCACATCAGCAAGAGCAGCACGGCCGCGCACCAGAGCGACCACATCTTCAAGGCCTGCGGCACGCCGGTGTTCTTCCCGAGCAGCGTACAGGAGATCCTGGACATGGGCCTGCACGCCTTCGCCATGAGCCGTTTTTCGGGCGTGTGGTCGGGCATGAAGACCATCCAGGAGGTGGTGGAGTCGTCCAGCAGCATCAATATCGACCCCGACCGCGTGAAGATCATCCTGCCGGAGGACTTCGTGATGCCGCCCGGCGGCCTGCACATCCGCTGGCCCGACGCGCCGCTGGAGCAGGAAGCGCGCCTGATGGACTACAAGTGGTACGCGGCCCTGGCGTACATCCGCGCCAACAAGCTCAACTACAACGTCATCGAAGGCAAGCAAGACCGCTTCGGCATCATCGCCAGCGGCAAGGCCTACAACGACACGCGCCAGGCACTGGTGGACCTGGGCTTGGATGACGACACCTGCCGCCAGCTGGGTATTCGCGTGCACAAGGTCAACGTGGTGTGGCCGCTGGAAGCCACCATCACCCGCGACTTTGCGCAAGGCCTGCAAGAGATTTTGGTGGTGGAGGAAAAACGCCAGGTCATCGAATACCAGCTCAAGGAAGAGCTGTACAACTGGCGCCCCGATGTGCGCCCCAACGTGCTGGGCAAATTCGACGAGCCCGAAGGCGACGCCACGGGCGGCGAATGGAGCATGCCCAACCCCAGCCAGAACTGGCTGCTGCGCGCCAAAGCCGACCTCACTCCTGCCATCATCGCCAAGGCCATTGCCAAGCGCTTGAAGAAGCTGGGTGTGCCCTCTGACATCGTGGCCCGCATGGAAGCGCGCCTGGCCATCATCGAGGCCAGCGAGCGCGCGATGACGGAGCTGAAGGTGGACACGGGCGAACGCGCTCCCTGGTTCTGCAGCGGCTGTCCCCACAACACCAGCACCCGTGTGCCCGAGGGCTCGCGCGCTGTGGCGGGCATTGGCTGTCATTACATGGTCAACTGGATGCCTGACCGCCGCACCAGCACCTTCACGCAGATGGGTGGCGAGGGCGTGACCTGGGTCGGTCAGCAGCCCTTTACCACCGACGCGCACATCTTTGCCAACCTGGGCGATGGCACGTACTTCCACAGCGGCCTGCTGGCCATCCGCCAGAGCATTGCGGCGGGTGTGAATATCACTTACAAGGTGCTCTACAACGACGCCGTGGCCATGACCGGTGGCCAGCAGGTGGGCGAGCGGCCCGAGGGCCACAGCGTGCTGCAGATCATGAACAGCCTGAAGGCCGAAGGCGTGGCCAAGCTGGTGATCGTGACGGACGAGCCGCACAAGTACGACGGCGTCGCGCTGGCCGACGGCGTGACGGTGCACCACCGCGACGAGCTGGACACCATCCAGCGCCAGTTCCGCGAGATCAAGGGCTGCACGGCCATCATTTACGACCAGACCTGCGCGACGGAAAAGCGCCGCCGCCGCAAGCGCGGCAAGCTGGCCACGCCCGACAAGACCGTGGTGATCAACGAGCTGGTGTGCGAGGGCTGTGGCGACTGCTCGACCAAGTCGAACTGCCTGAGCGTGGAGCCGGTGGAGACCGAATTCGGCCGCAAGCGCCGCATCAACCAGAGCACCTGCAACAAGGACTACTCGTGCGTCAACGGCTTCTGCCCCAGCTTTGTGACGGTGGAAGGCGGCCAGCTGAAAAAGCCCAAGAAGGAAAAGAAGGGCGACCTGTCGGCGCTGCCGTCCATTCCTGAGCCTGTGCTGCCCGTGGCCGAAACCGCCTGGGGCATCGTGGTGGGGGGCGTGGGTGGCACGGGCGTGATCACCATTGGCTCGCTCTTGGGCATGGCCGCGCACCTGGACGGCAAGGGCGTGATCACGCAGGACGCCGGCGGTTTGGCCCAAAAGGGCGGCGCCACCTGGAGCCATATCCAGATCGCCAACCGGCCCGACGCTATCTACACCACCAAGGTCGATACCGCCAAGGCCGACTTGGTGATCGGTTGCGATTCCATCGTGGCTGCGCACAAGTACACATTGGCCGTCATGCAGCCCGGCCGCACTTTTGTAGCGCTGAACACCCACGGAACGCCCACGGCGGCGTTTGTGAACAACCCGGACTGGCAGTTCCCCGGCGGCAACTGCGATGCGGCCATCAGCGCGGCCGTGGGCGCAGGCGGTGTGGGCAGCTTTGATGCCGAGCAGGTGGCCACCCAGTTGCTGGGCGACAGCATCTACACCAACCCGCTGATGCTGGGCTACGCCTGGCAAAAGGGCCGCGTGCCGCTCACCTACGCATCGCTGATGCGCGCCATGGAATTGAACGGCGTGCAGGTCGAGAACAACAAGGCCGCCTTTGAATGGGGCCGCCGCTGCGCGCACGACCTCGCGGCCGTGCAGGCGCTGTTCCAGGCGGCGCAGGTGATCCAGTTCGTCAAGAAGCCGTCGCTGGCCGAGATGGTGGCCAAGCGTGTCGAGTTCCTGGCCGGCTACCAGAACGCGGCCTACGCCTCTGAGTACCAGGTCTTCGTCGAGAAGGTGAAGGCAGCGGAAGCGAAGCTGGGCACCAGCACGAAGTTGTCCGAGGCCGTGGCCCGCTACCTGTTCAAGCTCATGGCCTACAAGGACGAGTACGAGGTGGCGCGCCTGCACACCGACAAGGCCTTCACGGACAAGATCGCCAACATGTTTGAAGGCGACTACAAGCTGGTGCACCACCTGGCACCACCCTTGACCGCCAAGAAGAACGCCAAGGGCGAGCTGGTCAAGCAGCCGTTCGGCCCCTGGATACGCAGCGCCTTCGGCGTGCTGGCCAAGATGAAGGGCCTGCGCGGCACGGCGCTGGACATTTTCGGCAAGACCGAGGAGCGCCGCATGGAGCGCGCACTGATCGCCGAATACCGCGCCTGCATCGACGAACTGCTGGCCCGCCTGAGCGCCGACAACCTGGCCCTGGCGGTGGAAATTGCCCGCATCCCCGAAGAGATCCGGGGTTATGGCCACGTGAAGGAGCGGCACCTGAAGGCAGCGCGTCCCAAGTGGGACGGCCTGATGGCCCAGTGGCGCGCAGGCGCTCCGGTCCAGCGTCAGGTCGCTTGATCGGTCCTCTTGCCGTCAGTGCCTCCCGCAAAAGCCCGCACTTGTGCGGGTTTTTGCTATTAATAGTGTAGCTATTGAGGCATGAATCTCTAGCGCATCTGCCGTTTTTGGCTTGTATTTCAGTGGGCGAGCCCTTGCGGGCCCTGCTGGCGGCAAACACCCGCTGCATGCTTGGGTCTTCCCCCTTGGGCGGCGCCCGAAGCGCCGCATACAATGCCCTGTTCTGCCCTCGGTGGGCGCTTTGGCGCTTGGTGTGGGCGGGTTGTGTGAATTTTGACCATCCGTTGTGGAGTCCAGTCCGTGTTTATTTCTTCCGCTTTCGCCCAAACCGCACCTGCCGCAGCCGCTGGCGGCGGTGACATCATGTCCTCCCTGACCGGCATGCTGCCCCTGGTGCTCATGTTTGTGGTGCTGTACTTCGTCATGATCCGCCCCCAGATGAAGCGCCAGAAAGAACACCGCGCCATGATCGACGCCATTGCCAAGGGTGATGAAGTGGCGACCGCTGGCGGCATCGTCGGCAAGGTCACTCGCCTGTCCGAAGGTTTCCTGCACATCGAGATCGCCAGCGGCGTGGAAGTGCAAATGCAGCGCAGCGCTGTGGTGCAGGTGCTGCCCAAGGGCTCCGTCAAGTAATCCGTGAACATCCCCCTGAGGCGCTGCGCGCCCCGGCTGGGCCGGGCGCGGGGGCAGGGGGCGCTGGCGCGTAGGGCGTCAGCACAACCGAGGTGAGAGCGCGATCATGAACCGTTATCCGGTCTGGAAGTACGCGATCCTGGTGATCGTGCTGCTGGTAGGGGCCTTGTACACCCTGCCCAATTTCTTTGGCGAGGCGCCTGCGGTGCAGGTGTCGTCGGCCAAGGCCACCATCAAGGTGGACACCGCCGTGCAGCAGCGGGTGGAAGAAGCTCTCAAGGCCGCTGGCGTGACGCCCGACTTTGTGGCGCTGGAGGGCAACTCGGTGCGCGCGCGTTTCGACACGCCCGACACCCAGCTCAAGGCGAAGGACGCCATCCAGAAGGCGCTGGTGCCTGACGCCAACGACCCGTCCTACATCGTGGCCCTCAACCTGGTGTCGCGCTCGCCGCTGTGGCTCAAGGCCCTGCACGCCAATCCGATGTACCTGGGGCTGGACCTGCGCGGCGGCGTGCACTTCATGCTGCAGGTGGACATGCAGGCGGCGCTGACCAAGAAGGCTGAGTCCTATGCGGGTGACATTCGCACCGCACTGCGCGACAAGAACATCCGCCATGGCGGCATCAGCCGCGACGGCCAGTCCATCGACATCAAGGTGCGCGATGAAGCTACGGCCACGGCTGCGCGCAACCTGATCGCCGACCAGTTCGCCGATCTGCAGGTCACCACCACGCCCGAAGGCACCGAATTCAAGCTGCGTGCATCGATCAAGCCCGAGGCCACGCGCCGCGTGCAGGAGCAGGCGCTCAAGCAGAACATGGTCACGCTGCACAACCGGATCAACGAGCTGGGCGTGGCCGAGCCCGTGATCCAACAGCAGGGCCTGGACCGCATCGTGGTGCAGCTGCCCGGTGTGCAGGACACCGCCAAGGCCAAGGACATCCTGGGCCGCACCGCCACGCTGGAAGTGCGCATGGTGGACGAGGGCACGGAAGCCCGTTCGGCAGAGACAGGCCGTGGCCCCGTGCCCTTCGGCTCCGAGCGCTACCTGGAACGCAACGGCCAGCCCGTCATCGTCAAGAAGCAGGTCATCCTGACCGGCGAAAACCTGACCGATGCGCAGCCGGGCTTTGACGGCCAGACCCAAGAGCCCACCGTCAATCTGACGCTGGACGCCAAGGGCTCCCGCATCTTCAAGGACATCACGCGCGAAAACGTGGGCAAGCGCATGGCCATCGTGCTGTTCGAAAAGGGCAAGGGCGAGGTGGTTACGGCACCTGTGATCCGCTCCGAAATCGGTGGCGGCCGCGTGCAGATCTCGGGCCGCATGACCACGGCCGAGGCCAATGACACCGCCCTGCTGCTGCGCGCTGGCTCGCTGGCCGCGCCCATGGAAATCATCGAGGAATACACCATCGGCCCGAGCCTGGGCGCCGACAACATCGAGCGCGGCATCCACAGCGTGGTCTGGGGCATGGTGGCCATTGCAGTGTTCATGTGCATCTACTACGCACTGTTCGGTATTTTCTCCACCGTCTCGCTGGCGGTGAACGTGCTGCTGCTGCTGGCCATCCTGTCCATGCTGCAGGCCACGCTGACCTTGCCCGGCATTGCGGCCATGGCGCTGGCGCTGGGTGTGGCGATTGACTCCAACGTGCTGATCAACGAGCGCATCCGCGAGGAATTGCGCGCCGGGGTGTCGCCCCAGGCGGCGATCCACGCGGGGTACGAGCGTGCCTGGGCCACCATCCTGGACTCGAACGTGACCACCCTGATTGCGGGCCTGGCGCTGCTGGCCTTCGGCTCCGGCCCGGTGCGCGGCTTTGCGGTGGTGCACTGCATCGGCATCCTGACCAGCATGTTCTCGGCCGTGTTTTTCTCACGGGGCCTCGTGAACCTGTGGTACGGCCGCAAGAAAAAGCTCAAGAGCGTGGCCATCGGTCAGGTGTGGAAGCCTGAGTCCGACAGCGCTGTGGCCAAGACGAACTGAAGGAGGAAGACCATGGAATTCGTAGTTCCAGCATCACGTGCGCGGTGCGCACATGAGCTTTCTCTGAAAACTCCAACGAAGGAATAGGAATCATGGAGTTTTTCCGTATCCGCAAAGACATCCCTTTCATGAAGCACGCGTTGGTCTTCAACGCGATCTCCTTCATCACCTTTGCCCTGGCGGTGTTCTTCCTGCTCACGCGTGGCCTGCACCTGTCGGTGGAGTTCACGGGCGGCACCGTGATGGAAGTGGCCTACAGCCAGCCCGCCGAACTGGCCAAGGTCCGCGACACCGTGTCTGCTCTGGGTTACCCCGACGTGCAGGTGCAGAACTTTGGCACCTCGCGCGACGTGATGATCCGCCTGCCCGTGCAAAAGGGCGTGACGTCCGCGCAGCAAAGCGAGCAGGTGCTGGGCGCCCTGAAAGCGGCAGACCATGAAGTCACTCTGCGCCGTACCGAGTTTGTGGGCCCGCAGGTGGGCGAGGAACTGGTGCACGGCGGCCTGATGGCCCTGGCCATGGTGGTCGTGGGCATCGTGATTTACCTGGCCTTCCGCTTCGAGTGGAAGTTCGGCGTGGCGGCCATCATCGCCAACCTGCACGACGTGGTGATCATCCTGGGCTTCTTTGCGTTCTTCCAGTGGGAGTTCTCGCTGTCGGTGCTCGCGGGCGTGCTCGCGGTGCTGGGCTACTCGGTGAACGAATCGGTCGTGATCTTCGACCGGATCCGCGAGGCCTTCCGCAAGTACCGCAAGATGACCACCCACGAAGTCATCGACCACGCCATCACCAGCACGATGAGCCGCACGATCATCACCCACGCCTCCACCGAGGCCATGGTGCTGTCGATGTTCTTCTTCGGTGGCCCGAGCTTGCACTACTTTGCATTGGCGCTGACGATCGGTATCCTGTTCGGTATCTATTCCTCGGTGTTCGTGGCGGCGGCCATTGCCATGTGGCTGGGGGTCAAGCGCGAAGACCTTGTCAAGCCCGCCAAAAAGGAAGGGGATCCCAACGATCCCCAAGCCGGAGCTACCGTTTGACCCGCTAATATCTGTTCATGCACACCACGCCCCCTTCTGTTCCGCAACGTCGCCTGGCCCGCCAGGCGCGCCAGCGGTTCGTAGAGGGGATCTGTGGTGGGCTGGCGGACCTCGACAAGACGGTCCAGGACTTCCTTACCGCATTGATGAACCAGACGGGCACCGCCCGTGAAATGCAGTCTCGCCGGGATGCGTGGCTGCAGTACCAGCAAAAACATGCCGCGTGGACAGAGCGCACCGGCAAGGCCTGGCAAGAGGCCCTGGCTCCCCATGTGAGTTCTACACGCGGCCAGCTGGCAGCCGGCGGCGGCGGGGGGCTCAGCCAGTTTGAGCTGCTCAGCGACGATGTGGTGGAGAACAAGATCCTCGCCTCGCGCATGGCGCTCACTGTGAACGAGCAGGTCAGCCATCAGTTTGATACCTTGCGCCAGCGCACCCAGTCGCTGGAAGGGCAGGAGCTGGACAGCAGCGATATTCTCCGACCCGATACGGTATGCCTGCTGCTGGTGGAGCAATGGGTGGAGGCGGGCCTGCCCCGCACGGACCTGCAGACCGTGGTGGACCCCCTGCAGCGCGAACTGGCGAACCTGCTGCAAAAGCACTACCAGGCGGTCAACGTGTTCTACGTGGAGCAGGGCATCACGCCGCAGACCGATCTCAAATCCAAGGTGCGTCGCACCCAGGGCGGCACTGCCACGGGCAGTGGCGGTGGCGATTCGGGCTCAGGAGGACTTGCTTCGCAGGCCCTGGCGCAGACCCGCCAGGCCATGATGGCCGCGCGGGGAGGGATGCAACCGCCTGGCATGCCCGCCGCAGGCCGGCCGATGGGCCCTCCGGGCGCACAGATGCCGCCCCCCGGATATGGCGGTTACCCCCGGCCACAGCACGGAATGCCCACGGCCTTTGCCACGGGCATGACGCCCCTGGCCCGGGCACGCCAGCGTGCGCAGGGTGTGATGGGGCAGCTGCGGCGGCTGCTCACGCAGCCCGCCACCGGTTTTGACATGGTGAATGCGCCCCCTGCGTCGGCGGCGCTGGCCCATGCACTCACCGCGCACCGCGTGAATGCGGACACCTACTACAGCGGCGTTGCCACCCTGATGGAGGACTACAGCCCTGCCGCCGTGGTCCAGTTGGTGGGCGCCGTGCGGGAGCGTTCCACCGAACTCAAGAAGAAAGCGACCACCTCGGGAGAAAAGGCCATCATCGAGGTGGTGGCCCTGATGTTCCAGAGCATCCTCGCCGAAGACCGGATACCGCCCGCCGTGCGTGTGTGGTTTGCCCGGCTGCAGGTGCCGGTGTTGCGCGTGGCCTTGGCCGAGCCTGAATTCTTCAGCAACCTCGACCATCCTGCGCGCAAGCTGATCGACCGCATGGGAGCCTGTGTGCTCGGTTTTGATGCGACCAGCATCAATGGCAGTGCGCTGGAAGCCGAGATTCGCCGCGTGGTGCAGGTGATCGAACAGTACCCCGAGACGGGACGCCGCGTCTTCCAGCTGGTCTATGACGAGTTCGAAAAATTCCTGGCCAAGTTCCTGACCGAAAAGCAGGTCACTTCGCGCCTGGTCAGCGTCGCCCAACAAGTCGAGCAGCGGGAAACGCTGGCGATCCAGTACACCATCGAACTGCGCACCATGTTGCGCGACATGCCGGTGCGCGACGAGATCCGCGAGTTCCTGTTCAAGACCTGGGCCGAGGTGCTCGCGCTGTCGGCCGTGCGCGATGGCCCCCAACATGCCGACACGGTGGCCTTCAAGCGTACGGCAGCAGACCTCGTCTGGGCTGCCAGCGCCAAGCCCAACCGCAGCGACCGGGCCCTGGTCATCCAGAACCTTCCCGCGCTGCTGCAGCGCCTGCGGCAGGGCCTGTCCCTTCTGGGTGTGAATGGCGAGGCGCAGGATGCGCAGGTCAAGGTGTTGACGGACACCCTGGCCGACGCCTTCCTATCCAAGACCGCTGCCATCCCGCAGGCCCACATCGACGCCATGGCCAAGCGCTTGGCCAACCTGGAAGACTTCATCAGTGACGCCACGCTGGGCGACATGCCGCTCAACGCGGACAACATCGAGATGATGCTGGGCATCGACGCCTCGTCCATCCACGTGATTGCCGACAACGGCGCTCCGGTGGACGATGCGATGGTGGCCTGGGCGCAGGACCTGCAACCGGGCACCTGGTACACCCTGGACCACAACGGTGCATCGGCCCAGGTGCAATACGCCTGGCAAAGCCAGCGCAAGCAATTGCACCTTTTTGCAGCGGTGGATGGCAGCAGCTACCTGATTCAGTTGCGCCGCCTGGCCGCGTACCTGCAGGCCGGTCTGCTGGTGGCGCAGGATGAGGAAGGCCTCACCTTGCGCGCCACGCGCGATGCCTTGGCTAAGCTGGATGCCAACCCGGAACGATTGCTGGACTGATGAGCCCTACAGGCAGGTGCTTGTAGCCTGCTGACGATCTCGCTGGGGATCGCGTGGGAGCGCAACTGGGATGTGCGCTGGCATCGTTTGCGCCGGTTTGGATGCAGGTGATCCCGGGCCCGATCGGTTAGCCCCGGCCGACCCGCTGGAACAAGCCGCCGGGCAACCGTGCAATGCGGCCGTCGAGCTCCAGTTCCAGCAGGGCCACCTGCAACGTCGATGCGTCCAGGCCTGTGCGCGCAATCAGAGCATCCAGTCCCATGAGGTCATAGCCCAGGGCGGCCAGCACGGGGTCTTCTGTCTCATCCGATGCGGCCGCTCCTGGGGCGTTTACGCCTTCGTGGGGTAGGCCGGGCACGGTGGTGGCGGGGATTTTGAGCTCTTCCAGCACATCCTGGGCCGACTCCACCAGCTTGGCGCCTTGACGGATCAGCGCATGGCAGCCGCGCGACTGTGGCGCGTGGATGGAGCCTGGGATGGCAAACACTTCGCGACCCTGTTCGGCGGCCATGCGGGCAGTGATCAGGGAGCCCGATGCCAGGGCGGCTTCCACGACCAGCGTGCCCTGCGAGAGGCCCGAAATGATGCGGTTGCGTTTGGGGAAATTGCCAGGCAGCGGTGGCGTGCCCAGGGGGTACTCGCTGACGATGAGTCCGTGCGCGGCAATGCGATGGGCCAAGTCCAGGTTCTTTCGCGGATACACGCGGTCAAGCCCGGTGCCCACCACCGCGATGGTGGCCGCCATGGTGCCAGCGCTGGTCGCCGCTTCCAGTGCCCCTTCATGCGCCGCTGCGTCCACACCCAGCGCCAGCCCCGACACGATGGTCAGGCCGGCGCCACACAACGCGCGGGCGAAAAGGCGGGCGTTTTCTGCGCCCTGGGCCGTGGGGTTGCGGCTGCCAACTACGGCGAGGCAGCGGTCGCTGGGAAAGGGCTGGTGCTCCAGCAGCAACGCCGGGCCCATGAGGTACAGCAGCAGCGGTGGGTCTTCCGTGTCCAGCAAGGCTTGGGGATAGCGCAGGTCGCCCAGACTCACGATGGCGCGTGCCGGCCCTTGTGGCGCAGCGTTGGCAAGCCATTGGGCCGTGGTCTGCCACAGGGCTTCCCAACCCTGCGGAATCTTGCGCAACGCCTTGGCCTGCGCGGCGGGCACGCAGAGTTGCAGCGCGGCTTCAGTCTGCTGAAAGATGGATTGCGGTAATCCAAACTGTGCCAAGAGGCGCCGTGCAGCACCGTTGCCGATGCCCGGCGTCAAGGTCAGCCGCAGCCAGGCGCCGAGCTCGTCGTGGTCCATGGATGCCAGTACGGCGCGGCAACGTGATTACCGCAGCGCAGGAATCCCGCGCAGCGATACGTGCTGTCGGCCCTCCGCGTTACTTGGGGTTGACCAAGCGGTCGCCGACGCGCACGCCGTTGCGGATTTCCAGCAGCAGCACATAGGAAACGCGCTCGAAGGTGCGGAACACCATGGCGGTGCCGTTGACTTCACTGGGCAGCTTGACCATCGCCTTGTTGCTGTCGGTCATGTCCTTGATGCGGTCGCCCTTGGTGAGGAGGCTGAGCACATGGCCGGGCTCCAGTCCGTCTTGCGAACCCATGTTGATGGCCACTACCTGATTCTGGGCCGCGTAGGCCACCGCTGAGCTGCCATAGATGGACACCACTCGGGCGTCCACTTCCATCTCGGGGGCGCGGGGGGTGTAGCTCAGGAACGGACGAGCGGGTGCGGGCAGCAGGCGGTCGCCCGCGCGGACTTCCTCCTTGGTGGCCGACAGATCCACAGTGGCGGGGATGTACTCCGCCGTGTATCCACCCTTGCCGTTTGGAATTTCTTCGAACGACTCGCCACGCACCAGCTCCGCCTTGCCCAGGTACTGGGCTTCGTATCCCAGCACTTCGGCCGTGACGGGGTCCTTGAGCGCCACGGCATTGCGGAACACACGGTAGTACCGGGGTTCGCCCGCCTCTGCCAGCATGGGCGACGCGGCGTCTCCGCGCACATAAACACGGTCACCTGCCGCCATCAGCACGCGCTCTTCCGTGGTCGCGATCACGCGTGGGGCGCTCAGCAGCACTTGTTCGTCCACCACGAGCGGCTCGACCAGGAACGGCTCAATGAGGTGCTGCTTGAGTGTGGGCAGCGCGGAATCGGCCAGACTGTCGCTGCGCGTGCGGGGCGAGATACGCACGGTTTCGGGTTCGTTCGAGCGGCTGGTGCTCAGGCGGGCGTAGCCACCTTCCTTGATGAGGTACAGCGTCTGGCCAGGGAAGATCAGGTGCGGGTTGGGGATGGCCTTGAGGTTCATGCCCCAGAGCTCGGGCCAGCGCCAGGGGCGCTTGAGGTACATGCCCGAAATGCCCCACAGCGTGTCGCCCCGCTTGACGGTGTAGGTGTCGGGGGCGTTGGGGGCCAGCTCTTCCAGGGGCACTCCCCGCTCGGACACTTGCTGGGCCGTGGCGCGCTGGCCGCTGGAGATGGGGTAGTTCTGCGCCTGGGCCGGCATGACCAGCAGGGCGCCAGCAATGATGGTGAGCGCGCCCAGGGCGGTCCGCCGCACGCTGGTGAATGCCGTCATGTTGTTCCTTTTCTCATGCATTGGGAAACGCCCCCTCGCTGGCACCTCGGCGCACAAAGCAGGCGTGCGGCCGGGCAAATACGTTACAAAGCTTCTTAGATTCTCTGCTCAAGCCCTTGATTCGGCAACGATTATTGGCTCGCAGGGCGGCAGTAGGCCGCAAAAGTGGCGAAAATAGCGACATCTCTTACCTGCAGCCATGGCAATCCTTCCCATTCTCTGTTACCCGGACCCCCGGCTTCACAAGGTCGCCCGCCCCGTCCAGGCGGTGGACGACCGCATCCGCACGCTGGTGGCCGACATGCTGGCCACGATGTACGACGCGCACGGCATTGGCCTGGCGGCCACCCAGGTGGATGTGCATGAGCGGCTGGTGGTCATCGACGTGTCGGAGGAGCGCGACCAGCCCCTGGTGCTGATCAACCCCGAGCTGGTCTGGACCAGCGCCGAAAAGCACCTGAACGAAGAAGGCTGCCTGTCGGTGCCTGGCATTTATGACGGGGTGGAGCGGTTTGATGCCGTGCATGTGCGGGCTCTGGACGCCCAGGGCCAGTCCCGTGTGATCGAGGCCGACGGACTGCTGGCGGTCTGTATCCAGCACGAGATGGACCACCTCATGGGCAAGGTGTTTGTGGAATACCTATCCCCCCTCAAGCGCAACCGCATCAAGACCAAGATGGTCAAGCAACAGCGGGAGGCTCGCGGGTGATGCGCGCAGCGCTCTGCGTCCGCCGGGGCGTCAGAGTGCTGGCGCTGGCTGCGCTGGTTGGTCAGCTGGTGGCCTGCGCATTGCCGGCCCGTGAACAGCCGGGCGCATTGCGGGCCGAAGTGGTCGCCCGCTTGGGCCCGCCCACGGCCGCGATTGCGCTGCCCTCTGGCGAGCGCTTGCTGTATTCGGAACTGCCCGCCGGGTTTGCTGCCTACAACCTCGACTTTGACGCCAGCGGTCGGCTGGTGCGCAACGAGCAGGTGCTCACGCAGCAGCGGTTCGAGAACCTGCCTATTGGCACCTGGACCCGCGCCGACCTGCAAAACACCTTCGGAATGCCCTTGCGGGTCGAGCAGGTGGCGCGCTTTGATGGTGATATCTGGACCTACCGCTTCCGGCAGAACTCGGACCTGCGTCAGGCCCATGTGCACCTGGACCGCCAAGGGGTGGTGCGCCAGGTGCTGTTCACCGACGAGCTGCCGAATTTTGACAACGCGCGCGATTGATGGGATGGGCGGCCCCGCCGGGCCACCGCGTCCCGCGCCCACCTGAGCCAACATCCGTTTCCATGAGAGTCATTTTTGCCGGAACCCCCGAATTCGCCCGCGTGGCCCTGGAGCGGCTGCTGTCCGCAGGCTTCACCGTTCCCTTGGTGCTGACGCAACCGGACCGCCCTGCAGGCCGTGGCATGAAGCTGCAGGCATCGCCCGTCAAGCAATGCGCGCTGGAGCATGGCATTGCCGTCGCCCAGCCCCGCAGCCTGCGCCTGGATGGCAAGTACCCCGACGATGCCGCCGCTGCGCGCGAAGCCCTGCTGGCCGCGCAGGCCGATGTGATGGTCGTGGCCGCCTACGGACTGATCCTGCCGCAGTGGACCCTGGATCTGCCCCGTCTGGGCTGCCTGAACATCCACGCGAGCCTGCTGCCGCGCTGGCGCGGCGCCGCTCCCATCCACCGTGCCATCGAGGCAGGTGATGCGGAAACGGGCGTCACCATCATGCAGATGGACGCCGGGCTGGACACGGGCGACATGCTGCTCACCGAGCGCCTGCCCATCGCCCCGAGCGACACCACGGCCACCTTGCACGACCGCCTGGCCACGCTGGGCGGACGCATGATCGTCGAGGCCCTGGAGCTGGCCGCCTGTGGGGGCCTCACTGCCGTGCCGCAACCGGCAGATGGCATCACCTACGCCCACAAGATCGAAAAGGCCGAGAGCACCATCGACTGGACACTGCCCGCCGCAGTCATTGGCCAGCGCATTCGCGCGTTCGATCCCTTCCCCGGCGCCAGTACCGAATGCAAGGGCGAAACGATCAAAATCTGGAGCTATGCAATTGATAGCATTCAAGGCATATCCGACCAGCGCCCCGGGCAGATTTTGGCTGCAGATGGCGCCGGAGTGACTGTCGCATGCGGTAGCGGCACCGCTTTGCGCCTGACCACGTTGCAGCGGGCGGGTGGCAAGCGGCTGGCGGCCGCTGATTTCTTGCGCGGCTTTGACCTGCAGCCGGGCATGGTGCTGGGCGCCAACCCTGCATGAGCGTGTCTGCTGCCCTGGGCCGGACACTGCGCCACCCCTCCTTCCGCATGGCTGCCATCGACATGGCGGGCACGTCGCTGGGCATCGCCGCCTGGGGGTTGGTCACCGGGGTGGCCATGGTCAAGAGTGGCATGTCGGTCGGCATGGCGGTGTTCATGTCGCTGCTGGTGTATGCCGGCAGTGCTCAGCTTGCCGTGATTCCGCTGCTCTCCGTGGGCGCGCCGCTGTGGGTGGTGTGGCTCACGGCCGCCTGCGTCAACCTGCGGTTTGTGATCTTCAGCAGCATGTGGCGCAGCTACTTTGCGCACCTGCCGCTGCGCCAGCGCCTGGCCGTGGGGTATTTCAGCGGGGACGTGATCTATGTGGCGTTCATGAAGCGCTTTCCGGAACCCCGGCCGGCGCCAGAGCAGGTGCCGTACTTCTGGGGAGCTGCCTCCACCAACTGGCTGGCATGGCAGGTGCCGTCCATCGCCGGCATCCTGCTGGCCAACGCCGTGCCTTTGTCCTGGGGGCTGGGTTTTGCGGGGGTGCTGGCATTGCTGGGCGTGCTGCTGTCCCTGCTGTTCGACCGGGCCACTTGGCTCGCCACGGGCGTTGCGGCCACTGCCGCGATTGCCGCGTTTGCCTTGCCGCTCAAGCTCAACATCCTGGTGGCGCTGGCGGCTGCCGTGGCGGCGGGACTGCTGATGGAGGCGGTGGACCGCCGCCGTCGCCAGCCTGAGCTGTTGCTGGTGCCCGCCGACAGCGTCATGCCGCCGGAAGAGCGCGAGCATGTCGAGGCGGGCGACGTGGTGCCGCTGCGCGAGGAGCGCCATCCATGAGCTGGTCCTGGATCTATCCCGTGCTGGCCACTGTGGGTCTGGCAGTGATCACGGTGGTGTCGCGCTCTTTCTTCATGATCCCGGAGCGTGAGCTGCCCCTGCCCGACTGGCTCAAGCGGGGCCTTAAATATGCCCCGCTGGCCGCGCTCACCGCCGTCATCGCGCCCGAGATCCTCATGGTGCAGGGTGAGTTGATCGACACCTTCATGGACGCCCGCCTGCCAGCCGTGCTGTTCGCCAGCGCGTATTACTTCTGGCGCCGGGGCATTCTGGGCACCATTCTGGTGGGCATGGCGGTGTACCTGCCGCTGCACATCGGCTGGGGCTGGTAGGTGCTGGCGGCGCCGGGCCGCGTCAGCACGGCCGCCTAAAATGGCGCCCCTGATCCACCGGCCCCTCCAGGAAACCTCCCTCCATGAACATCCTCCGCTTCTCCGATCTGTGCGCCCAGGGCAAGGCCCGTAACCAGCGCGTTTTCATCCGCGCTGACCTGAACGTGCCGCAAGACGATGCCGGCAACATCACCGAAGACACCCGCATCCGCGCCTCCATCCCCGCCATCCGCATGGCCCTGGACGCCGGTGCCGCCGTCATGGTGACCAGCCACCTGGGCCGCCCGACCGAAGGCGAGTTCAAGCCTGAAGATTCGTTGGCTCCCGTGGCAAAGCGCATGGCCGAGCTGCTGGGCCGTGATGTGCCGTTGGTTGCCAACTGGGTGGACGGCGTACAAGTGGCCCCCGGCCAGATCGTGCTGCTGGAAAACTGCCGCCTGAACGTGGGCGAGAAGAAGAACAAGGAAGAGCTGGCCCGCAAGATGGCCGCGCTGTGCGACATCTTCGTGAACGACGCATTTGGCACCGCCCACCGCGCCGAGGGCACGACCTACGGTATCGCCCAGTTCGCACCCATCGCCTGCGCCGGCCCGCTGCTGTCGGCCGAGATTGACGCCCTGACCAAGGCCCTGGCCCAGCCCCAGAGACCTCTGGCCGCCATCGTGGCGGGTTCCAAGGTGTCCACCAAGCTCACCATCCTGCAAAGCCTGGCCGACAAGGTGGACCAGCTCATCGTGGGGGGCGGCATTGCCAACACCTTCATGCTGGCGGCGGGGCTGCCCATCGGCAAGAGCCTGGCCGAGCCCGACCTGCTGGACGCCGCCAAGGCCGTGATGGCTGCCATGAAGGCGCGGGGCGCCGAGGTGCCGATTCCTACCGACGTGGTCGTGGCCAAGACCTTTGCCGCCGATGCGCCCGCCACCGTGAAGGCGGCCACCGATGTGGCGGCTGACGACATGATCCTGGACATCGGCCCCGAGACGGCAGCCCGCCTCGCCGCCCAGCTCAAGTCTGCAGGCACCATTGTCTGGAATGGCCCCGTGGGCGTGTTCGAGTTTGCCGCCTTTGAAAACGGGACCAAGCAACTCGCCAAGGCGATTGCTGAATCCTCGGCCTTCAGCATCGCGGGTGGCGGCGACACGCTGGCCGCCATTGCCAAGTACGGCATCGACAAACAGGTGGGTTACATCTCCACCGGTGGCGGCGCCTTCCTGGAAGTGCTGGAAGGCAAAAAGCTGCCCGCTTTCGACATCCTGGAGCAGCGCGCAGCCGCTTCCGTGTAAGCAAATGCAAGGCGGGCCGCTGCAAAGGTGGGTCCGCCTGCTTACACGCCTTGCATCGGCACACAACTGTGACCAAAAACAACGAACTGTGTACGCCGGAGCGTAGTTAGCGTAATTTTTTCTTGTTTTTGTTGAGGATACCGCCCAGAATTATTTTTCAATCGTGCGGGTCGCATCTGTTCGGATCCTCGCAAATTCAGTCCGTAGGAGGGAATCATGTCGTTTTCAAAGGCAATCAGCTTGGCCGTGCTGGCTGGCGCTGTGGCAACTTTGGTGGGGTGCGCACAGAGGGCGCCTATTCCCGTCGCGGAAAATTTCGAGTACACCTCGCAGCCCAAAGTCCGCTCCGCTGGCCACTGGGATCTGGTGTCGCGCGATGTGGTCAACCAGACGCTGAGCACCCTGGACAAGGCCGGCGTGGCCCCCAACACCCCTCTGCACGTTTCCCTGCCTGCCAACGCTACGCAGTTTGAAACCGCCTTCCGCGAGTTCCTGATCACCAAGCTGGTACAGAACGGCGCCGTGGTGCAGCAGAACCTGGGCCAGGCGCTGGAAGTCTCCTACGGTATCCAGGTCGTGCGCCACAACAGCGACCGCCCGCACTTCATTCCTGGCCAGTTCACCATGCTGGCTGCAGGCCTGTTTGCCGCCTACGGCCTGCGCCATGAGCACATCGACGCCCAGCTGGCCGCAGGCCTCGGTCTGTCGATCGCCGCTGATTACGCCAACAGCATCAACTCCGGCGGCCCGACCAACACCGAGCTGATCCTGACCACCACCGTCACGCGCGGCGGCCAGTACCTGGCCCGCAAGACCGACGTGTACTACCTGGAAAACGCTGACACCCCGCTGTTCACGCGCCCCTCGTACAAGAACGTCAACATGAAGGTTGTCTCGCAATGAAAACCCCTGCACTTCTTCTGACGGTGCTGGCCGGTGCCGTGCTGGCCGGTTGCGCCAACAACGCCGCGCCTGTGCGCGTCGAGCCCACCTACCAGGAAGCCGCCAGCAGCCAGTTCATCCAGACCAGCCGCGATGCGGTGGCCAAGCTGACCACCGGCTTTGACATGAACGCGCTGGGCGCAGGCCCTGTGCTCGTGGCCACCGTGGTCAACGTCAATGACCTGAGCCGCGCCGCCCCCCTGGGCCGCACGCTGTCCGAGCAGTACGCCACCAGCATGGCGGCCAGCGGTTTCAACGTGAAGGAAATCAAGCTGCGCGGCGACGTGTTTGTGCGCGAAGGCCAGGGCGAACTGCTGCTGTCGCGCGAGATCAAGGACATTGCCCGCAACCACAACGCCTCGCTGGTGCTGGTGGGTACCTACTCGGCGGCTGCCAACTACACGTACGTGAGCCTGAAGCTGGTGCGCACGGAAGACAGCCGCATCGTGCGCGGCTACGACTACGCGCTGCCCAACGACCGCGACGTGCAACGCCTGCTGGCTGTGCCCCGCTAATCGCTCGTTGTCGCCAGAGGCTTGCAGAAGCCTCCAAGCCAACCCAAAAAGGCCGTCTCGACGGCCTTTTTTATTGCCCGCTGCAACCTGTCAGGCCACCCGCAGCCTGCGCCTCATACCGCCTCCGCCAGATGATTGCGGCCATGGGCAGAGGCCTTCCGCGCCCACCCACCTAAAATCACGCCCCATGAACTTCACCGACATGCTGCGCGACGCCACGGCGCAGAACAATTCCCTGCTGTGCGTGGGCTTGGACCCCGAACCCACCCGCTTCCCTGCGGGCATGCAGGGCGACCCGCGCAAGATCTATGACTTTTGCGCCGCCATCGTGGACGCCACCGCCGACCTGGTGTGTGCCTTCAAGCCGCAGATCGCCTACTTTGCCGCGCACGGTGCCGAGGACCAGCTCGAACGCCTGATGCAGCACATGCGTGCCAACGCACCGCAGGTGCCGGTGATCCTGGACGCCAAGCGCGGCGACATCGGCTCCACCGCCGAGCAGTACGCCAAGGAGGCCTTCGAGCGCTACGGCGCCGATGCCGTCACGCTGTCGCCCTTCATGGGGTTTGATTCCATCGAGCCCTATCTGGCGTACCACGGCAAGGGCGCGTTTTTGCTCTGCCGCACGTCCAACCCCGGCGGTGACGACCTGCAGACCCAGCGCCTGGCCAGCGTCGAAGGCCAGCCGCTCCTGTACGAACATGTGGCGCGCCTGGCGCAAGGCCCCTGGAACAAGAACGGCCAGCTCGGCCTGGTGGTGGGCGCCACCTACCCACAGGAGATCGAGCGCGTGCGCGCCATCGCGCCCACGCTGCCCTTGCTGATCCCTGGTGTGGGCGCCCAGGGCGGTGACGCTGCCGCCACCGTGCGCGCCGGGCTGCGCAACGACGGGCCGATCATCGTGAACTCGTCGCGGGCCATTCTTTACGCGTCCAAAGGCGAGGACTTTGCTGCGGCTGCGCGTGCCGAAGCCACACGCACCCGGGGCGTGCTGGAAGCCGCCCGGGGCTGAGTTCCCCACCACCCTGAACGTCGCGCACAGCCCCCTGACGGCGCTGGCGCGACCCCGGCACCCTAGATTGCCACCCGCCTGACAGCCGCCCCTCCAGGAGCCGACGATGCAGTTGAAATGGCTGGAAGACTTCATCGTACTGGCGCAGGAGCGCAGCTTCACCCGTGCCGCCGAGCTGCGGCATGTCACCCACCCCGCGTTTGGCCGCCGCATCCGCGCGCTGGAGGCATGGGCGGGCACGCCGCTGGTGGAGCGGGGCGGAGGCCCTGTCACCCTCACACCCGCCGGGCAAAGTTTTCTGGACACCGCCGGGCAAATGGTGCGCAACCTCACCCAGTCGCACGAAGAGCTGCAAAGCCTGGCCGGGCGCCAGGCCCGCACCGTGACCCTGGCCACGGGCCGCACCTTGGCGCGCACCGTGGTGGCCGACTGGCTGGTGCGCCTGCAGCCCATTTTGCAGGGCGGCGAGCTGTGTATTCGCACCCGGGCGCTGGCCGACACGGTGGGCATGCTGGAGCGCAACGAGGCCGACTTCTCGCTCGTGTACCACCACCCGGCGCTGGCCATCCGGCTCGATGCGCGGCAGTTCACGCACCTGACGGTGGCCTCCGACCGGCTGGTGCCTGTGTCGCGCGCCACGGCGCAGGGGCAGGCGCTGCACCGGTTCGGGCCCGACGCTACGCGGGTGCCCTACCTGGCCTACGCCCCCCAGCTGGCCCTGGGGCGGCTGGTGGAAGACCACCTGGCGCACAACCCCCATGCGCCCCGGCTGCAGCGCGTGGTGGAGTGCGACTCGGCCGACGCCCACTACGAATACGTGCAAAAAGGTCTGGGCGTTGCGTGGCTGCCCTGGTCCATGGTGTTTGCCGACTGCAAGGCCCAGCGGCTGGCACTCGCGGGAGACGCCCGCATGGAGGTGCGGTTTGACGTGCGCCTGTACCGTCCCAAGCGCCGCCTGGGGCCGCTGGCCGAGGCGCTGTGGAAGGCGCTGGCGCAGCGCTGATACGCCTGCGCCCGCTGTGGCTGGCCTGCGGGTTTCCCCGTGTCGGATATTGTGAATCGGCACGACATGGTGCCGTTTTGGCACCAACGCCCAGCGGCGGACTTTTCACAATCCAGTCCATACCTCACCCGCACCATCCACCCCGCCTTTGCCCAGGAGTTCCGCCATGACCACCGTCCATCCCCTGCGCCGTGTTGCACTGCTGTGCGGCCTGGCCGTTCTTGCTGCCCCTGCCATCGCGCAAGACGCCTACCCCAGCAAGCCCATCACCATCGTGGTCGGCTACCCGCCCGGCGGCAGTACCGACCTGACCGCACGCACAGTGGCTACCGAGCTGGGTAACAAGCTTGGCGTGCCAGTCGTGATCGAGAACCTGGGCGGTGCCGGTGGCGCGATCGGCGCGCAGAAGGTCGCCAACGCGGCGCCCGACGGCTACACCCTGCTGGTGGGTGCCAACAACGAGATTGCGATCAACAAGCTCGTGACCAAGAAGGTCAAGTACGACATCAAGGACTTCACCGCCATCGGCCTCATTGCCTCGCAGCCGCTGGTGCTGGTGGCTTCCACCGGCGCGGGCGTCAAGAACATGGCGGAGTTCACGCAGAAGGTGTCCAAGAACCCCGGCAAGTTCAGCTACGGCAGCTCGGGCGTGGGCACGGCGCTGCACCTGGCGGGCGAGGCCGTGAAGGAGCAGGGCAAGCTGTTCATGACGCACATCCCCTACCGGGGCGTGGCACCGCTCACCAGCGACCTCATGGGCAACAACCTGGAGTACGGCGTGTTCGTGCTCTCCAGCGGCCTGCCGCACATCAAGAGCGGCAAGGTGATTGCACTGGGCACTACCGAGGCCAAGCGCTCGGCCACCACACCCGACATACCGGCGCTGGCCGAGTCGCCGCAGTACAAGAACGTGGACATCAGCGTGTGGTTTGCGCTCATGGGGCCTGCCAATTTGCCCAAGCCCGTGACTGACAAGCTCAAGAAGGCGCTGGCCGATAGCCTGCAATCGCCGGACTTCCGCAAGAAGATGGAAGCCAGTGGCTCCACCGTGGCCTCGCCCACCGTCAACATCGACCAGTTCCTGGTCACGGAAGTGGCCAAGTACAAGAAGATTGTTGAATTCGCCAAGATCGAAGAATGAGCAGCAGCCCCCTCTCTCCCACGTCCGTGCAACCCCTGGTGTTTGCGCTGCCTGCCCCCGACATCAGCGCCTGGCGTGCCGGCAACACCGGCACCGAAGGCGTATGGCACTTCGACTCGGGCCGACCCGGCCGCCGCGTGATGGTCAGCGCCCTGGTGCACGGCAACGAGCTGTGCGGCGCCTGGGCGCTCAAAGGCCTGCTCGACGCCGGTGTGCGCCCGCAGCAGGGCACGCTGACGCTCGCGTTCTGCAACCTCGACGCCTTCGACCGCTTTGACCCGGGCAACCACGACGCCTCGCGCTTCACCGACGAAGACCTCAACCGCCAGTGGCTGGACGAGCGCATCGACGCGGCCGACACCAACGAGCGCCGCCGCGCCGCCGCGCTGCGCCCGTGGGTGGCGCAGGCCGACTGGCTGCTCGACATCCATTCCATGCACGAGCCCTCGGCGCCGCTGCTGCTCACCGGCATCCAGCCGCGCAACCTGGCGCTGGCGCGCGCCATGCGCTCGCCCGAGCACATCGTGGTGGACGCCGGCCACAAGGACGGCGTGCGCATGCGCGACTACGGCCGGTTTGGCGACCTGGACGACAACGGCACCCACTCGCTACTCATCGAATGTGGCTTCCATGGCGACCCGGCCAGCCGCGCCGTGGCGCAGGACCAGTGCGTGCGCTTCATCGAACAATCTGGCGATCTGAGCGCCGACGCGCTGGCGCAGCAGCTGCCTGGCTGGCGCCTGCCCGACGCACCGCACCAGTGGGCGCTGGAGGTGACCGGCCCCGTGGTCGCCACCAGCAGCGCCTTCCGGTTTGTGGCGCCGTACACGGGCCTGGAGGTGTTCGAGAAGGCGGGCACGGTGATTGGTGACAACGACGGCGTGCCGGTGGTCACTCCGTACGACGACTGTGTGCTGGTGATGCCCTCGGTGCGCCAGGCGCGTGCCGGGGTGACCGTGGTACGCTTTGCGCGGCGCCGGTTGGTGTAGGCAGTGCTGTCGTTGTTTGCTATCTAGTTGATAGCTGCTAAGGCATATTCAACTAGCGCTACCGGCCATTTTGGCTTGTAGTCGGGGCCCCAGCACCACGCAGGCCAGCGCGGCCACCACCAGCGCAATGCCTGCCCACTGCCAGGGCGCCACGCCCTCGTCCAGCAGCAGCCAGCCTGCGGTGAGGCCCACCACCGGCACCGCCAGGCTGAACGGCGCCACGCGGTTGGCGGGGTAGCGCTGCAGCAGGTTGGTCCACAGCGCGTAGCCCACGATGGTGGCCGCCCAGCCCAGGTAGGCCACCGCCGCCCATGACAGCAGCGGCACGTTGGCCAGCGTCTGCCACTGCAGCCAGCGCGCGGCGTCGGGGTCGAACAGGGCGGACAGCGCCATGAACGGCAGCACCGGCACCAGACTGCTCCAGATCACAAAGGCCAAGGGGTCAAACCCCGGGCTGTGCTGCTGCGCCAGCCGTGCCACGATGTTGGACGACGCCCACATCGCCGCGCCACACAGCGTGAGCAGCAGGCCCGCCAGCGTGGTGGCCGCCGCCACCCCCACCCCGGAGCCCGGGCCCACATAGTTCATCGCAAAACACACCAGCCCCAGTGCAGCCAGTCCCATGCCCACGCGCAGCGGCAGCCCCGGCCGCTCGCGCAACAGCGCAAAGCCGAGCAGCGCCGTGAAGAACACCTGGGTTTGCAGCAGCACGCTGGCCAGCCCGGCCGTCATGCCCACCTTGAGCCCCATGAACAAAAAGCCGAACTGCCCCACGCCCTGGAACAGCCCGAACAGCAGCACCCAGCGCCAGTGCATGCGCGGTGGGCGCACCAGCAGCACCAGCGGCAGCGCTGCACACAGGTAGCGCGCGGCGCCCAGCTGGAAGGGGCTGAAGCTGCGTAGCCCCCACTTCATCGCCACAAAGTTCACGCCCCAGAGGATCACCACCACCAGCGCTGCGAGCAGGTCGCGCGCACGCAGCGGGCTGGTGGCGGATGCGGCCTGTGCAGCGCCGCTCATTGCGCCGCGCGCGCTGCGTCGATGTGCGCCTTCACGCGCTGGGCCAGCGCAATGTCACCGGGGGTCTCGGGGCTCCACTTGTCCACCGTGCGCGGCTGGTCGCTGGCATCCACGGCGGTGTACACGGCCACGCAGTGCACCACGTCCTCCAGCGGTGCGCCGTGCACGGCGCCGCTGCGCACTTCCACGGCCAGGCACATGCTGGTGTCGGTGGTGTAGGCCAGGCGCGCGTGCACCTCCACCAGGTCCCCCGGGCGGATGGCGCGCACAAAGTGGGCGCCGCCCACAAACTCGGTGATGCAGGCGCCCTTGGCCCAGGCGCTGGCACAGGCAAACCCGGCTTCGTCCACCCAGCGCAGCACCGTGCCGCCGGGGATGCGGCCTGCCTGGGGCAGCGTGGTCTGGGACGCCAGGAAGCGCAGGGTGGTTGAGTGCATGCCGGGGCTCCAAAGGATGGGGAGGCGTTCATTATTCTCCAGCGCCCCGGTGGCCGCAGCCTCCACCCGTCCCCGAACGCAGCCCAGCGCTCGCGATGCGGCCGCGTGGGCGAAGCTCTGCGTCACTTGACCTGAGTCAAAACCCTACTGCAAACGCGTCCCTACATTGAGAACCATTCCGTTTGGCCCTCGGTGCCGGTGGACGATTTCCCCATGCGATCGTCCTCAGGTTCACAGGGGCCGCCTTCCAGTCGGCGGTGCCGACACCCGCCCCTGGGGCCTACTCTAAAGCGCACGCCGTGTGGCCTGCGTCCATTGCCATGTCATTGCTTCACCGGTTGAATCTGCTCGAAAAATTCCTCATCCTGGGGACCATCGGGCTCATGATGAGTGCCTTGCCCACGTATCTGGTGGTGCGCGACTCCCTGCACGCCATCGACCACGCGCGCCTGGAGGCGCAGGGCGTGGCCCCTGCCCAGGCGCTCACGCTGCTGGTGCAGCGCATGCAGGTGCACCGGGGCCTGTCGGTGGGCATGCTGGGGGGCGACGAGTCGCTGGCCGCGCGCCGCCCCGCCGCGCGTGATGCGGTCAACACCGCGCTGGACGACGTGAGCGCCCGCTTTGCCGCCGCCAAGGTGCCCGCCGCGCAGATGGCGGCCTGGACCCAGGCGCAGCAGACCTGGCGCACCCTGGAGCAGGCCGTGGCCGCGCGCAGCATCGAACAGGCGCAAAGCACCGCGCAGCACACCCAGCTCATCGCAACGCTGCTGCAGCTCAATGAGTCGCTGGTGCATGCCTATGGCCTGCAGATCGACCCCGAGGCCGACACCCACGCGCTGGTGCAGGCCTCGCTGGCGCAGGCCCCCATGCTGGGGGAAAAGCTGGGCATGCTGCGCGCCCAGGGCGCCAGCGCCTTGGGCAAGCGCGAGTTGACGCCCCAGGGCAAGGGCCAGCTGCTGGTGCTGCAGCAGCGCGTGGCCGAGCTGCAGGGCGACACCTTCCGCGGGCTGGACCGCGCCTTGCAGGGCAATGCCGAGCTGCAGCGTGCGCTGGGCAGCAGCGCGCAGGCCGTGCAAGGGCAGATCCAGCAGTCGCTGCAGCTGGTGGAGCGCGACATCCTCAACGCCACGGAGCTGCAGCTGCCGTCCAAGGATTACTTCGACGCGTTCACCCGCACCATCGAGGCGCTGAACGCGCTCAACAACCTGTCGATGGCGAGCCTGGACCAGGCGCTGCAGGCGCGCGTGGCAGGGCTGCAGCGCAACCTGCTGTGGGTGGCGCTGGCCCTGGTGCTCACGCTGTCGGCCACCAGTGCGATGGCGCTGGTGTTCGTGCGCTCCATGACCGGGCCGCTGTCGCAGGCCGTGGCGCTGTCACGCGCCGTGGCGCAGGGCGACCTGAGCGGCGCTCCCATTGCCCATGGCACCAACGAGGTGGGCCAGTTGCTGGAGGCCTTGCAGCAGATGCGCGCACAGCTCACGCAGGTGGTGCGCAACGTGCGCAGTGGCTCCGAGAGTGTGGCCACGGCCAGCGTGCAGATTGCCCAGGGCAACACCGACCTGTCGGCCCGCACCGAAAGCCAGGCCAGCGCGCTGGAGGAAACCGCCGCGTCCATGGAGCAGCTCAACGCCACCGTGCGCCAGAACGCCGACAGTGCCCAGCAGGCCAGCCAGCTGGCCGCCAATGCCAGCACCGTGGCCGTGCAGGGCGGTGAAGTGGTGGCGCAGGTGGTGGACACCATGCATGGCATCAACGCCTCGTCGCAGAAGATCTCCGACATCATCGGCGTGATCGACTCCATCGCGTTCCAGACCAACATCCTCGCGCTCAACGCGGCCGTGGAAGCCGCCCGCGCGGGCGAGCAAGGCCGGGGCTTTGCGGTGGTGGCCAGCGAGGTGCGCAGCCTGGCCGGGCGCAGCGCCGAGGCCGCGCGCGAGATCAAGACGCTCATCAGCGCCAGCGTGGAGCGCGTGGCCCAGGGCAGCGCCCTGGTGGACCGCGCAGGCGCCACGATGAGCGAGGTGGTGGGCGCCATCCGCCGCGTGACCGACATCGTGGGCGAGATCAGCGCCGCGAGCCACGAACAATCGCTGGGCGTGGCCCAGGTGGGCGAGGCCGTCACGCAGATGGACCAGGTGACCCAGCAGAACGCTGCACTGGTCGAGGAGATGGCCGCCGCTGCGAGCAGCCTCAAGAACCAGGCCGAAGACCTGGTGCAGGTGGTGTCGGTGTTCCGCCTGGGCGACGATGGCGGCGGGCGCACGGCCGCAGGCGTGCTGCGAATTCAATAGCTGCAGCGGCATATTGCACTAGCGCTACCGGCTTGAATGACCCGATATGCGCTGGAGCGGGCATGAAGGGGCGTCATGGAGGGCTGTATAGCCCCCGGCGTTCACGCCGCAGGCCCGGGTGCAATGCCCAGTTCGGCCAGCTCCGCGTCGGTGAACACCCGCGAGCGCGTGTGAAAGGCCTTGCCCTCCGGTCCCTCCAGCGAGAAGGTGCCGCCCGTACCCTCGATCACATCGATGATGAGCTGCGTGTGCTTCCAGGTCTCGTACTGCGCGCGCCCGATGTAGAACGGGCAGCCACCGATGTCGCCCAGGTACACGTCGCCCGCGCCCATCGTGATCTCGCCGGGCAGGTAGCAGTTGGCCGCGCTGTTGTCGCAGCAGCCGCCACTCTGGTGAAACATGAGCGCAGGGCCGTGCTTCTCTTGCAGAAAGGCCACCAGCTCCAGCGCGGCGGGGGTGGCGGTGACTTTTTCGACCATGGTTGTCTCCAGCGTGCAATGCAAAAACGCGGCCAGTTGGAACAACGAGCCGCATCCGTAGAAACGTTTCCAGCGGTCCACAAACCGTCCCTGGCCAGGCGTCTCCGTCGCAGACAGTGGCAGCGCCACGGCAGAA
This sequence comes from Acidovorax sp. M14, assembly GCF_049331375.1. Taxonomy (NCBI): domain Bacteria; kingdom Pseudomonadati; phylum Pseudomonadota; class Betaproteobacteria; order Burkholderiales; family Comamonadaceae; genus Acidovorax; species Acidovorax sp. M14. The sequence goes on along the minus strand of NZ_CP186263.1, from coordinate 4,730,214 downwards.
CGGAGCAACGACGCCAGGGGCGGTTTTGGGACCGCCACCCCATCAGAAGAAGCCGAGCTTGTTTTCGCTGTAGCTAACCAGCAGGTTCTTGGTCTGTTGATAGTGGTCCAACATCATCTTGTGCGTCTCACGCCCAATGCCCGATTCCTTGTAGCCGCCAAACGCCGCATGCGCCGGGTACGCGTGGTAGCAGTTGGTCCACACCCGCCCGGCCTTGATGGCGCGGCCCATGCGGTAAGCCACATTGCCGTTGCGGCTCCACACACCGGCGCCCAGGCCGTACAGCGTGTCGTTGGCAATGGCCAGGGCTTCGGCCTCGTCCTTGAAGGTGGTCACGGCCAGCACGGGGCCGAAGATTTCTTCCTGGAAGATGCGCATCTTGTTGTGGCCCTTGAACAGCGTGGGCTGCACGTAGTAGCCGCCTTCCAGGTCGCCGCCCAGGTGGGCCTGGCCGCCACCGGCCAGCACTTCGGCGCCTTCCTGCTTGCCCAGGTCCAGGTAGCTCAAAATCTTGGTGAGCTGTTCCTTCGATGCCTGTGCGCCCATCATGCTGTCGGTGTCCAGCGGGTTCTGGTGCTTGATGGCGGCGACACGCTTGAGCACACGTTCCATGAACTTGTCGTAGATGCTTTCCTGAATGAGTGCGCGGCTGGGGCAGGTGCAGACCTCGCCCTGGTTGAACGCGAACAGCACCAGACCTTCAATCGCCTTGTCCAGGAAGGCATCGTCCTTGTCCATCACATCGGCAAAGAAGATGTTGGGGCTCTTGCCGCCCAGCTCCAGTGTGGCGGGGATGAGGTTGTTGGCTGCGGCCTGCGCAATCACGCGGCCGGTGCTGGTGGAGCCGGTGAAGGCAATCTTGGCAATGCGCTTGCTCTGCGCCAGCGGCATGCCGGCCTCGCGGCCGTAACCATTGACGATGTTCAGCACGCCGGGCGGCAGCAGGTCGGCAATCAGCTCGACCAGGATCAGGATAGAAATCGGCGTGGACTCTGCAGGCTTGAGCACCACGCAGTTGCCCGCGCCCAGCGCGGGTGCCAGCTTCCACGCAGCCATCAGGATGGGGAAGTTCCACGGAATGATCTGGCCCACCACGCCCAGCGGTTCCTGGATGTGGTACGCCACCGTGTTCTCGTCGATGTTGCTCAAGGCGCCTTCTTGCGCACGCACGCAGCCCGCAAAGTAGCGGAAGTGGTCCACGGTGAGCGGGATGTCGGCGTTCAGCGTCTCGCGGATGGCTTTGCCGTTGTCCACGGTTTCGGCGTAGGCCAAGCGCTCCAGGTTTTCTTCGATGCGGTTGGCGATCTTGAGCAGGATGTTGGCGCGCGTGGCCGCATCCGTCTTGCCCCAGGCGTCGGCCGCAGCGTGGGCGGCGTCCAGGGCCAGCTCGATGTCTTCGGCCGTGGAGCGCGCGGCCTGGGTGTAGACCTTGCCGCTCACGGGCGTGATGACATCAAAGTACTGGCCCTTGACGGGCGGCACGAATTTGCCGCCGATGAAGTTGTCGTAGCGGGGCTTGTAGGTGATCTTCGCGCCAGCGGCGCCGGGGGCTGCGTAAACGGTCATGGTGTTGTCTCCTGCGATGGTTGTGTGCATCGGGCGGGCTCTGTAGCGCCTGTCCGATGCCAACCCCTTACTCAAAACACATGCCAGCGGGCCTGGGCGCGCGAAGTGTTGATTTCATTGGATTTTTTCGGCCACCCAGTGCGGAAACCTGTCGCAACCGCCCGCACCCGGGTGTCCCGGGCCGCGACACCTGTCACGAAATGGAACAGTTGGCGCCCCGCTTGCGCCCACACCCTTGCCCCGCGCCGTCGAGCCCGCCATACTGGCCCACACACCACAAGCGGGCCGCCCTGAGCCCGCACGGAGACAAAGCGTGCGCCCCAACACCTCCCCCGTCGCCCTGCGACAGGCCCGCCAGCACCTGCTGGACTCTGGCCAGTGCCCCAGCGGCCTGGTGGACGAGCGCCTGGCGCGCTCCTGGTCGCGCAGCATGGCGGCCGGCCTGCTGCCCACCGGGCGGCCCCCCGCCATTGACCACCCCAGCAGCGGCACGCTGCGCCAGGTGCTGGCCAGCAACCCCGAACTGCTGGCGCATTCGCGGCCGGTGATGGAATACCTGTTCGAGCAAGTGCGCCACAGCCAGAGCGTGGTGGTGCTGGCCGACCGGCGCGGCATGCTGATGCACACGCTGGGCGACCCGCACTTTGTGGACAAGGCCGAGCGCGTGGCGCTGACCAGTGGCGCTTCCTGGCACGAGGCGCACCGGGGCACCAACGCCATCGGCACCGCCCTGGCCGAGGCCTGCGCGGTGGAGGTGCACGGCGGCGAGCATTTTCTGGAGCGCAACAACTTTCTCACCTGCGCGGCCTCGCCCATCCTGTCGGCCACCGGCGAGCTGCTGGGCATCCTCGACATCTCGGGCGACTACCGCAACGGCCACGCCCATGCGCTGGGCCTGGTCAGCACGGCCGCCCGCATGATTGAAAACCGCCTGCTGGCTGCCACCTGCAAACGCAACATCCGCCTGCACCTGCACAGCGCGCCCGAGGGCATTGGCAGTGTGGCCGAGGGCATCGTGGCCGTGTCGGCCGACGGCTGGATCGTGGGCGCCAACCGCGTGGCCCTGGCCCAGCTGGGCCTGCACGCGGGCGATGTGGGCGCCACCTTGCTGGAGCGGGTGCTGGACGTGCGGCTGGATGACCTGCTCTCGCACCACAAGCGCCGCCCCCAGCAGCCGCAGGCGTTGCGCACACTGCAGGGCGCCTTGCTATTTGCCCAGGTGCAGATGGACGCCGCCTGGGTGGCCATCCCCACACGGCCCTCCGCTGCGGCGGCCGCAGTGCCCCAGCAAGACGCACTGGCGTTGCTGGACACTGGCGACGCCCGCTGGCGCGCCGCTGCCGACAAGGCCCGCCGCGTGGTGGGCAAACCGATTGCGGTGCTGGTGCAGGGCGAGTCGGGCGTGGGCAAGGAGGTGTTTGCGCGTGCGCTGCATGCCAGCGGCCCGCGCCGCGATGCGCCGTTTGTGGCCATCAATTGCGCGGCCATCCCCGAGCACCTGATCGAATCCGAACTCTTCGGCCATGTGGCCGGTGCCTTCACCGGCGCGCGCAAGGAGGGCCACCTGGGCCGCCTGCGCGAGGCCCATGGCGGCACGCTGTTCCTTGACGAAATCGGCGACATGCCACTGGCCCTGCAGACCCGCCTGCTGCGCGTGCTGCAGGAGCGCAGCGTGACGCCCGTGGGTGCCAGCAAGGCCGTGCCGGTGGACTTTGCACTCGTCTGCGCCACGCACAACCAGCTCATGCAGGCGGCGGAACAGGGGCGCTTTCGGCAAGACCTGTATTACCGCATCAACGGCCTCACGGTGCAGCTGCCCGCACTGCGCGAGCGCAGCGACTTTGTGGCGCTGCTGCAGCGCCTGCTGGCCGACCTGGCGACGGAACAGGGCCTGGGTTTTGAGGTGCAGGTGGCGCCCGACCTGCTGGCCCGTCTGGCCGCCTACCCCTGGCCCGGCAACCTGCGCCAGCTGGCCAATGTGCTGCGCACCGCCTGCGCCATGCTGGCCGAGGGCGAAGACACCCTGGGCTGGGAGCACATGCCGGACGACCTGGTGCAGGCGCTGACGGCGGTGCCCGCCAGCCCGCGCAGCGATGCCGCAGCGGGCGCCAGTCTGGACGGCCTGCCCGCCAGCCTGAGCCTGCAGCAGCTGTCCCAGGCCGCCATCGACCAGGCGCTGCAGGCTGCGCGCGGCAACATGTCGCAGGCCGCGCGCCAGCTGGGCATCAGCCGCCAGACGCTGTACCGCAAGCTGAAGATGCCGGTGGCCTGAGGGTCTGCCGAACTCACTGGATTGCTACTAATTTGAGAGCTGCCGCCGCATATTGCACTAGCGCTTGCGGCACTTTTGGCTGAATTTTGAGGGTGCAGCGTGCCCTGGGCGTGCGCAGCGGCATCAGCCCCGCTCGCCCCGTGGCAACACCAGCCGCGCGCGCAGCCCCGCGCCCGGCGCACTGTGCAGCTCTAGCCGCCCGCCGTGGCTGCGCACCACACGCTCCACAATGGCCAGGCCCAGCCCCGCGCCCGGTGCGCCCGAACGTGCCGCGCCATCGCCGCGCGCAAAGGGCTGGCGGATGCGGTCCAGCTCTGCCGGGGCGATGCCGGGGCCCTGGTCCTGCACCTCCAGCCACACGCCGTCGGCATCGGCCCCCGTGCGCAGCAGCACCGGCGGTGTGCCGTGGCGCCAGGCGTTTTCCACCAGGTTGTCCAGCGCGCGGCGCAGGGCCTGCGGGCGCACCGGCACGTCGGGCAGGGTGCCCAGCGCAAGCCGCACGGTGCGCCCATGGTCGGCCTGCGCCTCGGCCACGGCCTGGGCCAGGTCGTTGAGCGACGCCGGGGTGGGCACCTCTGCCTCACCGCTGCGCGCAAACTGCAGAAACTGGCCCACGATGCCGTCCATCTCGTCGATGCTGCGGGCCATGCTCGCGGCCAGGGGGGCATCCACCTTCGCACCGGCAATCTCCACGCCCAGGCGCAGCTTGGTCAGCGGGGTGCGCAGGTCGTGCGACACACCGGCCAGCATCAGCGCCCGCTCCTGCTCGGCCGCGGCCAGGCTTTGCGCCATGTGGTTGAAGCTGCGGCCTACGGTGGCGATTTCTTCGGGCCCGTCCTCGGGCAGCGGCGCAGGGGTCTGGCCCTGCGCCAGCTGCCGGGCCGCCGCCACCACCTGGGCCAGCGGGCGGTTGATGTGCCGCTGCAGCCACCAGGCCCCCAGCAGCGCCAGCAGCATGCTGGCCAGCGTAGCGGCCAGCCAGGCGCCGGTGAATTCGCGCGTGGGGAACACGCTGGGTAGGTTCAGCCAATAGGTCTCCGCCCCCTCCGGCCCCTGGTGCACCACACGCAGGGCCAGCACGCCCGTGCTGTCGCGGCGCCACACGGGTTGTGATGGCTGTGATGCTGGTGTTGCCACGTCGTCCGCCCCCAGGCGGCGCGACACCGCCTGCACAAACTGCCGCTCCATGGGCGACAGCAGCGCACGCCGAACGGTGCTCTCCGCCGCTACGGGTGGGAGCGACCGCACCGCCTGCTGGTTGAAGGCCTCGACGAATGCGGCCCGCTCTGCCGGGGGCAGCGCCTGCAGCCCCGCGCGCAGCGCCCCCACGTTGCGCGCCACGCCATCGGCCACCTGCGCCACGCGGGGCTGAAAGATCATCTGCCGCACCAGCATGGCCGCCACCAGCTGGCCCAGCACGATCAGCACCGCCATCAGCAGCAGGTTGCGGCCCAGCAGGCTGCGCGGCCACCAGCCTCGGGTGGCCTGGGGTGTGGCGGAGGGCGTCATGGCTTGCCCCCGCCGCCCGGCGCTGCGCCATCGGGCACAAATAGATAGCCCACGCCCCACACGGTGCGGATGTGGCGCGGCTGTGCGGGGTCGGCCTCGATGAGCTTGCGCAGGCGCATCACCTGCACATCGATGCTGCGGTCGGTGGCGGTGTGGTCGGGGCCATAGGCCAGTGCGATGAGCCGGTCGCGGCCCAGGGGCCGGTGCGGTTGCTGTGCCAGCGCCTGCAGCAGCGCGAATTCGCCCGTGGTCAGGGGCACGTCCTGGGCGCCGTCGCCGTCGGCGCCCCCGTGGCGTTCCAGCCGGCGCTCATCCAGCCACAGCGTGAACGCGCCAAAATCGATACGCCCGCCCGTCTGGCGCGGCCCGGTGTGCGCCCCCAGCAGACGCTGGCGGCGCACCATGGCCTGGATGCGGGCCAGCAGCTCGCGCGGGTTGAAGGGCTTGGGCAGGTAGTCGTCGGCGCCCATCTCCAGGCCCACGATGCGGTCCACGGGGTCGCCCCTGGCCGTGAGCATCAGGATGGGGATGGTCTCGCCCTGCGCGCGCAGGCGGCGGCAGATGGCCAGGCCATCCTCGCCCGGCATCATCACGTCGAGCACCAGCACGTCAAAGCGCTCGCGCTGCAACAGCACATCGAGCGGGCCCGCACCATCGACCGTGCGCACGCTGTAGCCCTGGTCGCTCAGGTAGCGCTGCAGCAGCGCACGCAGGTCGGGTTCGTCATCGGCGACCAGGATCTTGGCCAGGGCTTCCGTCATGGGGCGGTGTAGGTGGATGGCAGTGGGTGGGTGCAGCCAAGGCTGCGTGCCAATGGTAGGGCCGAAAACACCGGGTGCCAGCGCGGGCAGGTGCCCCGGTGCATGACAACGCATGACAGGCCCCGGAGGTTTGTCATGCTTTGTCATACATCGTGCAGCGGGCGCCACAACTGGCTCATACCTGGCGGCCATAGTTCAGCTCATCGCAGCACCCTGCTGCTCCGTACCCCCTGTTCTGTTGCAAGGAGCCGGCCGCCATGTACCCTTCCGTCCCGACACCTCCCGCCCCCGTTGCCACCTGCCGCGCCATGCTGCTGGCCGCCTTGGCCGTGGCGGCACTGTTGCTTCTGGCAGCCAGCGATGCCAGCGCACGCAGCCGCCACACGGTGGAGCACAACGCCGATGGCAGCACCACCGCCCGCACCGCCGTGGTCCGCGCCGCGCCGGGCGGTGGGGGCGTGCTGCGCGGCCGCAGCGTGACCACCGACGGCCAGGGCCACGGCAGCGTGCGCAGCGGCGCCGCCGTGGCGGGCCCGAACGGCGCCACCGCTGTGCGCCAGGGCCAGAGCGCAAGGAATGCCGATGGCTCAGCCAGCCACAGCAGCGCCATGGCCGCCCAGGGCGACCGGGGAACGCTGCAGAGCACGGGCGCCGCCACGCGCAGCGCCGACGGCAGCGTGACCCAGGGCCGCACAACAACGGCCACCAGCGCCACCACCGGCAACAGCGTGCAGACCAGCAGCTCGTACAACGCGGACACCGGCCGCACCCGCAGCGCCAGCTGCTTTGACGCCAGCGGCGCCCCCATGGCCTGCCCAGCGCGGCCCTGATTCGTCACCTTCCATTCATTGAGCCAGGAGATCCCGCATGTCCCGTCCTTCCACTCCAATCTCCGCGTTCGCCTCCCTGCGCACAGGCCTGGGCGCAGCGCTGTGTGCGCTGGCCGCTGTGCTGATGACCCCACCCGCCCACGCCCAGCTGCGGGGGCTGGGGCCTTTCGCGCAGTTGCGGGACACCGCTGCGGCCTTGCCCGCCGGTGTGCAGCGCTTGGCCGATGTGCCCTATGGTGCGGACCCGCTGCAGCGCATGGATGTCTACCTGCCCGCCGCTGGCGGTGCCGCCAGCAGCGCTGCGGAGGCCAGCGGCACACGCGCTCCGGTGATCTTCATGGTGCATGGCGGCGCCTGGCGCACGGGCGACAAGGCCATGTCCAGCGTGGTGCAGGAGAAGGTGGCGCGCTGGGTGCCCAAGGGCTTTGTGTTCATCTCGGTGAACTACCGCCTGTACCCCGCCGTGAACGTGCTGCAGGAGGCGCAGGACGTGGCCATGGCACTGGCCGCCGCGCAAAGCCGTGCCGCCAGCTGGGGCGCCGATGCATCGCGGTTCATCCTGATGGGGCACTCGGCGGGCGCGCACTTGGTGTCGCTCATCAATGCATCGCCCACCCTGGCACAGCGCGAAGGGGCCTGGCCCTGGCTGGGCGCCGTGTCGCTGGACAGTGCGGCAATCAATGTGCCCGTGGTGATGACCGCGCCGCACTACCCGTTTTACGACGAGGTGATGGGCGCCAACCCGTTGTTCTGGGCCGCGGTGTCGCCGTACCACGCGCTGTCGGGCCCGGTGCCGCCGTTCCAGTTTGTCTGCTCCACCGAGCGCCCCGACCACCCATGCCTGCAGGCGCAGGGCATGGCCCGCCGCGTGCGCGACCTGGGCGGCCGCGCCGAGGTGCTGCCGCAGGAGCTGACCCATGGCGAGATCAACGCGCAGCTGGGCCTGGAAAGCGCCTACACGCGGGCCGTGGAGACCTTCATGGCGTCGCTGGATGCCGTGGTGGCGCAGCGGCTCAAGTAATTGCGTTCAGTCAACCTGCACGGCCCGGCGCAGCGCCGCACGGGCCAGCAGGCGGGTGGAGTCCAGTGTGGGCAGCGGGGAGTTGGCGTCGCTCAGGATCAGCGGGATTTCGGTGCAGCCCAGCACCACGGCATCGCAGCCTTCCTCGCGCTGCATGCGGGCGATGATCTGCTGGAACAGGGCCACGCCCTCAGGGCGAATGATGCCGGGCACCAGCTCGTCCATGATGATGCGGTTGATCTCGCTGCGCTCGGCCTCGGTGGGGCGCACCCATTGCAGGCCCTGGGCCTGCAGCGCATCGGGGTACACGCTGCTGTCCACCAGCCAGCGCGTGCCGGTCAGGGCCAGGCGCCGGTGGCCGCGCGCTGCCGCCTCGGCCGCCGCCACCTCGGCAATGTGCAGCCAGGGCAGCGGCGAGTGGGGCAGCACGCGGTCCATCGCCTGGTGGATGGTGTTGTCGGGGCAGATCAGAAAATCGGCGCCTGCTCGTGCCAGCTTGTGGGCGGAGGCGAGCATCAGATCAGCCACGCCTTGCAGGTCATTCCGGTCCAGGCAGTCCACATAGTCGGCCAGCGACGGTGTGTGCAGCGTCACCTCGGGGTGGGCATGCGGGCGGCCCAGCAGTGCAGCGCCTTCGGCGCACAGGGTGCGGTAACACAGGGCGGCCCCTTCGGCGGAGCAGCCCACGATGCCGATGTGTTGGGGCATGAATATGGTCCAGAGCGGTCGCAAAGGCCCATTATTGCCACCACGCTGCCGTGGCTCGGGCCCCATGCTGTGCCCGTCAGTCTCCGCGCACCCGCTGCGCAAACCCACGGGTGCTGAACTGCTCCACCACAAAGTCCACAAAGACGCGGGTGCGTGCGGGCAGCAGCTTCTTGCTGGGGTAGTACAGCGAGGTCGGCCCTGCATCGGCCCACCAGCCGGGCAGCACCCGCACCAGGTCGCCCCGCGCCAGCCAGGGCTGCGCAAACGGCATGGGTAGCACGGCCAGGCCCAGGCCCATCAGCGCGGCCTGGCACATGGCCTCGGGGTCGTCGAACACGATGCGCGGGCGCAGCTCCACGGGAGCCGCATCGCCGGCCTTGTTGCGCAGCGTGGTGACGTTGATGCGCCCGGTGCGGATGTTGCGCCGTGCAATGCCATCCCACTGCGCCAGGTCCGCAGGGTGGCGCGGCGCCCGCTTGCGGCCCTGCAGCAGCGCAGGCGCGGCCACGACCACCAGGTGGATGGGGCCCAGCGTGCGCGCCACCATGTCGGGGTTCAGGTTCAGGCCGCCGCCGATGCCGGCGTCAAAGCCCTCGCCGATCAAATCCACCTGCCGGTTCTCAAAGCGCCAGTCGGGCTGGATGGCTGGGTAGCGTCGCAGGAACTCGGTGAGCAGCGGCACCAGGTACGCACGGCCGAAGGCCTGGCCCATGCTGACCTTGAGCGTGCCCGCAGGCTGCTGCTCGGCCTCGGCCGCGTGGTCCACCGCATCGGCCAGGGCGGTGAGGGGCGGGCCCACTTGCGCCAGCAGGCGCTGCCCGCCCTCGGTGAGCGTGAGGCTGCGCGTGCTGCGCTGGAACAGCCGCACGCCCAGGCTGGCCTCCAGCCGCGCCACGTTCTTGCTCACGGCGGCGGGCGTCAGGCCCATGAGCCGTGCGGCGGCCGAAAAGCTGCCCGACTGGGCGGACTGCACAAACGATTCGAGGTGGCTGAGGGGCTGCATGGGGCGGTATTTTCAACCAAGGGTTGAAAGATATACAGCCCATTCATGGCTACCGGAGCATGAGTGAATTTCTGACACTGCAGGTCTTCGCGGTTCGGTGGCGAACCATTTTCTGCATGTACCTCGTTGGAGAAACAACACCATGTCTTCTGTGTCTGAAACATCCCCGGTCTCTGCTCCTTCATCCTCGGGCCGTCCACTGGTGGGCAAGGTCGCGCTCGTCACCGGCGGCGCGCGGGGCATTGGCGCGGCCATCGTGCGGCGTCTGGCGCGCGATGGCGCGGCCGTGGCCTTTACCTACAGCAACTCGGCAGCACCTGCGCAGGCGCTGGTGGCGGACATTGCGGCGAGCGGCGGCAAGGCGCTGGCCCTGCAGGCCGACAGCGCCGATGCCGTCGCCCTCACGCAGGCGGTGGACCGCGCCGCACGCGAGCTGGGCCGCCTGGACATCCTCGTCAACAACGCGGGTGTGGCCGTGGCGGGCGTGCTGGACAGCTTTGCGCTGGCCGACTTTGACCACACGCTCAATGTGAACGTGCGCGCCGTGTTTGTGGCCACCCAGGCCGCCGTGCGCCACATGGGCCAGGGCGGCGCCTATGGCCGCGTGATCACCATCGGCAGCACCAACTCCGACCGTGTGCCATGGGCCGGATTCAGCGTGTACGGCATGAGCAAGGCCGCCATCGTGGGCCTGACCAAGGGCCTGGCGCGCGACCTGGGCCCGCGTGGCATCACGGTGAACAACGTGCAGCCCGGCCCGGTCAACACCGACATGAACCCTGCCGACGGCCCCATGGCGGGCGACATGCACAGCCTGATGGCCCTGAACCGCCACGCCCACCCCGACGAGATCGCGGGCATGGTGGCTTATCTGGCGGGGCCGGAGTCGGGCATGGTGACGGGGGCTAGCTTGTTGATCGACGGCGGATTTGCGGCCTGAAGCACCGTGGACATCGCCCGGCGGACCGTCAGACCATGCCCCCATTGGCGCGCAGGGTCTGGCCGTTGATCCAGCCACCGTCTGGCCCCACCAGGAAGGACACTGCGCTGGCGATGTCCTGCGGCGTGCCCAGGCGCTGCAGCGGGCTGGCTTGGGCCAGGCGTTCGATGAGTTCGGGCGTTTTGCCGTCCAGGAACAGCTCCGTGGCGGTAGGTCCGGGCGCAACGGCATTGACGGTGATGTCCCGTCCGCGCAGTTCCTTGGCCAGGATCAGCGTCATGGTCTCCACCGCACTTTTGGTGGCGGCATAAACCGCATAGCCGGGCAACGCAGTGCCCACCACGCTGGTGGAGAAGTTGACGATGCGCCCGCCCGGCTGCAGGCGGCGCGCGGCCTCGCGCAGGGTGTGGAAGCTGCCTTTGAGGTTGATGGCCATCAGCCGGTCGAAGGTGGCGTCGTCCGTGTCCACCAGGTGGGGCGTGGTGGAGGGCATTACACCCGCGTTGTTCACCAGCACGTCGATGCGGCCAAAAGCCTGTTCCGCGCTGTCGAACAGCCGCTGCACGGCCTGGGAGTCGGCCACATCGGCCTGCACGGCCACTGCGTGTCCTCCTGCTTCCGCAATGCCCTGGACCACGGCCTGCGCGTCGGCGGCGCGGCCCGCGTAGTTGACCACCACACGCAGCCCGTCGCGCGCCAGGCGCTGGGCGATGGCGGCCCCAATGCCACGCGACGCGCCGGTGACAATGGCCACGCGTGCGTCGGCGGACATTGCGGCGGTAGTGGGTGTGGAGGGGGATGGCGTGGCGGACATGGCAAATCTCCTGCAGAAAGGGGTGAGAGTCCAGCGCCTGCATTGGATGTGGGCGCTGGCTTGCTGGCTGGCCTTCAGAACAGGTTCTGAGGCCATGACGGCATTGTTCTGTTGTTGTTTGAATGGATAAATACCTAAAATTGGCTTCACTATTCAGTCAATCAAAACAATAACCCCGGCTGCCGTCGTTGCGGCCCGCGCCGGGGAGCGGGCCCGGGAGGGGCCCCGCTATGGACCGCTTCCAATCCATGCAGCTGTTCACCCGCATCGTCGAGCTGGGCAGCTTCACGCGCGCCGCCGAGGACCTGCAGCTGCCGCGTGCCAGCGTCACGCTCGCCGTGCAGGACCTGGAAAAGCGCCTGGGCACGCGGCTTTTGCAACGCACCACGCGTCACGTCAGCACCACCCCGGATGGGCAGGCGTACTACGAGCGTTGCCAGCGCCTGCTGGCCGATCTGGAGGAGGCCGAGTCGGCTTTCGGTAGCGCCCTGCTCAAGCCCCGGGGCAAGCTGCGTGTGGACTTGCAGGGCACGCTGGCCCGCCACTTTGTGCTGCCACGCATTGGCGAATTCTGCGAGCGCTACCCCGATGTGGAACTGGAAATAGGCCTCGGCGATCGCCTGGTGGACCTGGTGCGCGAGGGCGTGGACTGTGTGCTGCGCGGTGGTGAGCTGCGCGACTCCACCATGGTGGCGCGGCGCGTGGCACTGTTGCAGCAGGTGACCTGCGCCAGCCGCGAGTACCTGCGCCGCCACGGAACGCCCACCACCGTGGATGCGCTGCGCGGGCACCAGGCCGTCAACTTCCTGTCGCAGCGCACGGGCAAGCCGCTGCCGTTCGACTTTCTCGTAGACGGCGTGGCGCGCAGCGTGCAGCTCAAGGGCCCGGTGGCCGTGAGCGATGCTGATGCGTACCACGCCTGCTGCGCCGCGCACCTGGGGCTCATCCAGGTGCCGCGCTATCACATCGCGCCTCGGCTGGCCGATGGCAGCCTGTGCGAGGTGCTGGCCGACTGCCGCCCGGCGCCCATGCCCGTGTCAGTGCTGTACCCGCACAGCCGGCAGCTCTCGCCCCGGGTGCGTGTGTTTGTGGACTGGTTGGCCCAGGTGATGCAAGACGCGCATTGACGGCCGCGTGCGCTCACACCGGCCGTGCAAACTCCATCACCCAGTTCACCTCCCAGGTCGCGCCGCCATCGTCCGAAAACGCCTGCTGCCAGCGCGGGGCGCCGGTGTGCATCTGCGACCACTCGAAGCGCACGCGCACCGGGCGGCCCTCGAACAGCTCCTCGCCTTCAAACAGGCCCACACCGCCCTGGAAGCCGCCCACCACGGGCGGCAGCAGCAGGCCGTTGGCCGGGTCCAGGCCGCCCGTGAGGTTGTCCAGCCAGTAGATGCTCCAGCGCTGCGTCACGGGGCTGAACACACGCAGTGCCATGCCCACGTAGCCGGGCTTCCATGCCAGCGGCGTGAAGTCGTCGAAGTTGCCGATGCCACCGGGCAATGGACGTGCGGTGCCCGTGGCGTCAAACACCTCCCAGTCGTGGCAGCCCGCGAGCCGGCGCACCAGCCGCGTGTTGCGAATGCGCCAGGGGCCCATGAGAAAGTCGAAGTCGCGCGCGGCGCTGGGCGCCACGGTGGGCGACGGGATGGGAGTGAGGCGGGCTGAGGTGGACATGGTGGGGCTCCGTGGTGGTTGATGCGTCAGGGGAGAGGTGTGCGGTGCGTCACGCATGCAGCGCCGAGCGCGCGGTGGGCTGCAGGCGGAGCACCTCGGGCTCCGCCGCCAGCCAGGGCGCAAGACCGGGCACCACGTCACGCGCCCAGACCCCGCTGTCGGTAAACGATGTCAGCGCAGCCTCGTCGCCAAACAGGGCCAGGCCCACCAGAACGGGTTCGCCTTCGCGTACCGGCAGGCGGGCAAACGTGTTGGGGCTGGGCTCGGTGCAGAACCAGGCGATCTGGCGCGCGCCACCGCGCTGCAGGGTGGGCGTCATGCGGTGGCGGCAGAAGTCCAGCAGTGGTGGTGTGGCGGGCTCACGCAACGGCAACACGGTGACCTGCAGGACGCCAGCGGTGGCACCCTGCGCGCCGGGCTGCGGCCTTGCATGGTGTGGCAGGGCCGCCGTGGCGCCGGGCCAGGCCGGGCGAAGCAGGTGCACGTTGTCCGAATCGATCATGGTTGCATTGGCGGCGTGGCGGTGCGCTGCCCACACGGGTCCGCCATAAAAGCCCTCCAGCGCGCGGTGGCGCGCCGGCATGTCGGCAAAGCCACGCAGCCAGACGAACTGGTCGGGCCGGTCCAGGTCGCGGAACTGGCCCAGCACGCGCATGCCCTGCGCCTCCTGGGTTTCAACAAACTCCCGGTCAAACAGGTTGATGAGCACTTCGCGCTGCTGGGGATGCAAGGTGTACTGGCGCAGTTCGACGATGGCGTGGGGATCGGTGGTGGGCATGGGGGCTCCTGAAAAGGTGGGGGGCAAGAAGGCGAAGACAGGGTTCCAGTGTGTGCCGCTATACCTGCCAAACCATGGCAGGTATTTGCGATATCTTTGGCCTTCTGTTTTTTTGCACCACCCCTGCCAAAGCCCATGCGCGCCAGCCGTTTGTTGTCACTCCAGATGCTGCTGGAAACGCGCGGCCGCATGAGCGCGCAGGCGCTGGCCGAGGCGCTGGAGGTGTCGGTGCGCACGCTGTACCGCGATGTGGACCAGCTCAGCGCTGCGGGCGTGCCCATCTATGCCGAGCGGGGGCGCCATGGTGGCTTTGCGCTGCTGCCGGGCTGGAAGACCACGCTCACAGGCCTCACGCCGTCGGAGGCGCAGGCCGTTTTCTTGAGCGGCCTGCCCGGCCCTGCGCAGGACCTGGGTCTGGGCGGCGATGTCGCGGGCGCGCGTCTGAAGCTGCTGGCCGCACTGCCCGCCGCCTGGCGCGACGACGCGCAGCGTGTCAGCACCCGCCTGCACCTGGACCCGGTGGACTGGTACCGCGAGAGCGACCCCACACCGCACCTGCCCACCGTGGCGGCCGCCGTGTGGAGCGGCCACCAGATCACCCTGCGCTACGAGGGCTGGGCGCGCACGGCAGAGCGCACCGTGAGCCCGCTGGGCCTGGTGCTGAAAGCGGGCGTGTGGTACCTGGTGGCTTTGCCTATGGGAGCCGACGCGCGCGGGCCACGCACCTACCGGGTGTCGAACATCCTCGCGGCCACGACGCTCGACCAACCGGCCAAACGCCCCGCACGCTTTGACCTGCCCAGCTATTGGGCTGCGTCGATCCGGCGTTTTGAGTCAGGCCTGTACACGGGCGAGGCCGCACTGCTGGCGACACCCGAAGGGCTGCGGGGCCTGCGCGCGCTCAGCAGCGCGGTGGCGCGTGCGGTGGCTGCCGCTCCACCGTCGCGCCGCAAGGATGGCCGCACGTCCGTGACGATCCCCATCGAGTCGGTGGAGCATGCCTGTGGGCAGCTGATGCGGCTGTCGCCGCAGGTGGAGGTGCTGCGGCCCGTGGCATTGCGCCGCGCGCTGGTGGCACGGGTGCAGGCCACCGCGCGGCTGTACGGCGCGCTGTAGCGGTGCCCTGACTAAGCGGCGGTGAGCGCCTTGGGGAACGGAGCCCGAACGCCCTGGGGCTGCATCTTCACGGCGCCTGGCCGCTGCTGCGGCGGGCGCTGCACATCTGCCACGGTGCGCACGGGCTCTTCCACGCGGAACACCGCCACCGATTCCACCAGGCCATGGGCCTGCTGGTTCAGTGTGTGGGCGGCGGCGGCCATCTGTTCCACCAGCGCTGCGTTTTGCTGGGTGGACTGGTCGAGCTCGGCCACTGCGTTGCCGATCTGCCCGATGCCTGCGCTCTGTTCGCGCGTGGCGGCGCTGATTTCACCGATCAGGTCGGCCACGCGGTTCACCTCGCCCACGATCTCGGTCATGGCGGAGCCTGCCGTGTGCGCCAGTGCCGACCCTGTCTCCACCTTCTCCACGCTGGCCTCGATGAGCGACTTGATTTCCTTGGCCGCTTGCGCGCTGCGCTGGGCCAGCGTGCGCACTTCGCTCGCCACCACCGCAAAGCCCCGGCCCTGCTCTCCGGCACGGGCGGCTTCCACGGCAGCGTTCAGCGCCAGGATGTTGGTCTGGAACGCAATGCTGTCGATCACGCCGATGATGTCGCCAATGCGGCGTGAGCTGGTGGTGATGTCGTCCATGGTGCTGACCACCCGCGCCACCACCGTGCCGCCGTGTTCTGCGGCCTCTCGCGCCGCCGATGCAAGCTGGGCCGCTTGTTGCGCGGTGTCGGCGTTCTGCTGCACCGTGGCGGTCATTTCTTCCATGGAGGCTGCGCTTTGCTGCAGGTTGCCGGACTGCTGCTCTGTGCGGTGCGACAGGTCTGCATTGCCCGTCGCAATCTCCTGGGAACCCGCCTCAATGGTCGTGGCCGATGCGCGCACGCGCCCCACGATGCTGGCCAGCGCGACCTGCATGTCCCCCAGCGACGCGAGCACACTGTCGGCGGGCGCTGTGGCGCTGCCGGACACGGTGCCCAGGTCGCCCGACGCAACGCGCCGTGCGGCGGCGCTGAGCTGCACCGGGTCTGCGCCCAGAGAGCGCATGAGGCTGCGGTTGATGAGCGCAGCCAGCGCCGTGGCCGCCAGGATCGACACCACGGTGGCCAGGATGAGCAGGAGGCGCTTGTTGCCGAACTTTTCGGCCGCGTGGCTGATTTCCTGGTCTGCGGAGGCCGCCACGGCTTGCGTGTAGGCAGACGTGGTGCTGATCAGCTGCTTGAGCAGTGGCTGGCATTCGGCATTCATCTTGGCGATCGCTTCGTCCTTCTTGCCGTCCCGTGCCAGGCCCACGATGGCCAGCGCCACGGGCCCGTAGCTGCGCTCGATGGTTTGCAGTTGCTCGAACAGCTCGCGCTCCCTCGCGGGCACCTGTGCGGCGTTGGCCACGGCCTGGCGCAGTTCTGACATCTTGGTCTGTACGCGCTCGTGAGCGGCCGTCACGGCCAAGGTCTCTGCCTGCAGGTCTGCCGCGCTGGTCAGCAGGATCAGGTTGCGGGCCGCAATGGCACGTGCATTGGCGGCTGCCTGGATGTCGCGCGCCAGGCCACCCCGGTGGAATTCATTGCCCACGAAGCGCTGGAAGTCTTCGCGCGCGTCGCCCAGGCTGCGCAGCGACAGGAGGGCAACGGCGATCAATATCGCGATCAATACAGAAAAGGCAAACGCCAGCTTTTGGGTGACGGTTTTTTGGTGGAAAGCCATGGAAAGTCCGGGTGGGTGTCATGCACGGCCGAGGTGCCGTCTGACCGGCTGGCAAACGGGTGCCAGCCAGAGGATGGGTGATGCGCGCAGTGCGTTGTAACCGTGCGTATCAATTTGTGAATTGTCGGTCACAGAGCGCCACGGCCGTGTAGGCCAAGTTCGACAACCTGCGCCGCCACAGGGAATCCGTCCTTGTTACAAATCAGCGAATGGGAATCCGTGCTAAGGGATGAAAGGGGGGCCACCCCGGCCCGCCCACGCGAATGCGCGCCGGAGTGGGGCGACCGATACTGCTGGCAACGGAGCCGCGAGCCAGGGCCATGCAGGGCCTGTGGGTGGGGCCTGGTGAGGCCGCGCGCTTACAGCCCCCGTTCCACCATGTCCAGCAGGCGCTGGCCCAGCAGGTCCAGCATCGGCTGGGGCGTGCCGCGCAGCGGTCCGTCGATGGCGAGCAGCGCCATGCCGTGCACGGTGGACCAGGCCAGGTATTCAGCGCCTGGGCGGCGCGCGGACGGCAGGGCGCCAGCGGTTACCAGGTCGTCCAGCGCGGCGCTCAGGTGCTGGAAGGGGTTGAGCCCTGTGGCGCCGCCCATGGCCGGGTCGGGCGTTTGCTGCACCGTGAAGCGGCCGCCGAAAGCGGTGCGAAAGAGCCCGGTCTCGGCGTGCGCGAACCGCAGGTAGCCCGCACCCACGGCGCGCACCTTGGCATGGGCCCGCTCGGCGGGCGTGCCAGTGGTGGGCACCAGGGCCAGCTCGGCCTCCATCGACCGCGCGGCGGCTGCCACAGCCGCGGCGCGCACGGCACCCAGCAGGTCGTCGCGGTTGGCGAAATGGCGGTAGGCCGCATTGGGCGCCACCCCCGCACGGCGCGTGGCCTCGCGCAGCACCACGGCATCGGGCCCGCCCTGGCGCGCCAGTTCAATGCCCGCGTCCAGCAGCGCGCGGTGCAAATCCCCGTGGCGATAGGTGCTGCGTGCGGCAGGTGTGCGGGAGGGGGCGGCCTTGTTGCGGGTGCTTACGGTCATGGATCGTTTGGATGTGGACACTGTCCATTATCTTTGCTATTGTTTGTGGACGGTGTTCACAATTGCGCGTCGAGGTGTTCACTGGCCCGCCAACCCTCCCGAGGAGATCCCATGAAAGTCGAGTCCTACCTGATGTTCGAAGGCCGCTGCGATGAAGCGCTGGAGTTCTACCGCCGCGCCCTAGGCGCCCAAGTCACCATGCTCATGCGCTACAAGGACAACCCCGAGCCCGCCGCTGGCGAGGGCTGCGCCGATGGCAGCGGACCGGGCCCCAAGCCCGAGATGGTCATGCACGCCTCGTTCACCGTGGGCGACACGCAGATCATGGCGTCGGATGGCATGGGCTCGGGCCACGCCAGCTTCCAGGGCATCTCGCTGGCGCTGAGCCCTGCCAATGCAGCCGATGCCAAACGCTATTTCGATGCGCTGGCTGATGGCGGCAAGGTGCAGATGCCGCTGACCAAGACCTTTTTCTCGCAGGCGTTTGGCATGGTGGCCGACCGCTTTGGCGTGCCCTGGATGGTGGTGGCTCCCGAATGAGTGCGACCCCCGCCAACCACACCGACCCACACACAGGACCCCGCATGCTCGCCCTCTACGGCCACCCTTTTTCCTCCTACACCCAGAAGGTGCTGATCGCGCTGTACGAGAACGGCACACCGTTTGAGCTGCTCAATCTCGACCCCGCTGAGCCCGTCAGCCATTCCGCCGACTGGTTGCGCCACTGGCCGCTGGCCAAGTTTCCGGTGCTGGTGGACGGCGACCACACGGTGGTGGAAAGCAGCATCGTGATCGAGCACCTGCAGCTCGCGCACCCGGGGCCTGTGCCGCTGATTCCAGCCGACCCCCGGGCGGCACTGGACGTGCGATTCATGGACCGCTTCTTTGACCTGCACATGATGGCCCCGGTGCAGCACGCGGTGAATGCCGCGCTGACCGGCAGCGCCGAGCGCAAGGCAGAAGGCGTGGCCTGGGCTGCGGAGAAGCTGGAGAAAGCCTACGCCTGGCTGGAGGGCATGTGGGCAGGGCGCACCTGGGCGGCGGGCGAGCCGTTCTCGCTGGCCGACTGCGCTGCGGCGCCCTCGCTGTTCTATGCCGACTGGACGCACCCCATCGCGGCCACCTACCCGCAGCTGCGCGCGTACCGTGCCCGGCTGCTGGCACGCCCCTCGTTTGCACGCGCGGTGGAAGGCGGGCGCCCCTACCGCCATTACTTTCCGCTCGGTGCGCCCGACCGCGACTGAGCAGCGTCCGCACCACGGCACCAGGAGACTCCGATGATGAATCCCGAACCCCACGCCATGCATCGCTGGCTGCAGCAGCTGCTGGGCGACTGGACCTGCGAATCCCTGGCCGACATGGGCCCGGGCGACCCCCCCGCGCAAAGCCGGGGCACCGAGCAAGTGCGCGCGCTGGGCAGCCTGTGGGTGCTCTGCGAAGGGGTGGGCTTCATGCCCGGTGGGGGCGGCGAGGCCCGCATGCTGATGACGCTGGGCTACGACCCGGACCAGCAGGCGTTTGTCGGCACCTGGGTGGGCTCGATGATGACCCACCTGTGGGTGTACCGTGGCACGCTTGATGCGGACCAGAAGGTGCTGACGCTGGAGACCGAAGGCCCCAGCTTCAAGAACGATGGCGCCACCATGCGCTACCGGGACGTGATCACCCTGGTCACCACCAACGAGCGCACGCTCACCTCATTCGGCCAGCAGCCGGACGGCAGCTGGAAGCAGTTCATGCAAGCCAAGTACACGAGAACCCCCTGAGCCGCTGCGCGGTTTCCCCCTGGAGGGGGACGCACCCGTTGGACTGGCGGAGCCAGCTCCACAGGCGCACTGGCATGGCACTCCGCCAGCCGCAAGTGCAACGCGCGTGACACACTGCGCTGTCCATCTCTTCTGATTTCCGCTGTCCCATGACCCTCCGCATCGAAGGCCGCGCACGCTGGCCCGCACTCATCCTGCTGTGCCTGGGCGAGCTGATGATCGTGCTCGACACCACCATCGTGAATGTCGCGCTGCCCAGCATCAAGGCCGACCTGGGCTTCACCGAAACCTCGCTGGTGTGGGTGGTCAACGCCTACATGCTTACCTTTGGCGGCTGCCTGCTGCTGGGTGGGCGCCTGGGCGATCTGTACGGCCACCGGCGGCTGTTCCTGGCGGGCATCACGCTGTTCACCGCGGCATCGCTGGCCTGCGGGCTGGCGAATACGCAGGGGTTGCTGGTGGCGGCGCGTGCGGTGCAGGGCGTGGGCGGCGCGGTGGTGTCGGCCGTGGCGTTGTCGCTCATCATGAATCTGTTCACCGAGCCCGGCGAGCGTGCGCGCGCCATGGGTGTCTATGGCTTTGTGTGCGCCGGCGGCGGAAGCATTGGCGTGCTGCTGGGTGGCGTGCTCACCAGCGCGTTGAGCTGGCACTGGATCTTTCTGGTCAACATCCCCGTGGGCGTGGCCATCTACCTGGCCTGCCTGGCGCTGTTGCCGGGCGGCAAGGGGCAGGCGCACGGGCAGCGGCTGGACGTGGCGGGCGCCGTCACCATCACCGCGTCGCTGATGCTGGCGGTGTACGCCATCGTCAACGGCAACGCGGCGGGCTGGACCTCGTTGCAGTCGCTGGGGCTGCTGGGGGCTGCGGCGGCGCTGCTGGCAGCCTTTTTGTTCATCGAGTCGCATGTGGCCGCGCCGCTGGTGCCCCTGCCGCTGCTGCGGTTGCGCAACCTGGCCATCTCCAACGTGGTGGGCGTGCTGTGGGCGGCGTCGATGTTTGCGTGGTTCTTCCTGTCGGCGCTGTACATGCAGCTGGTGCTGGGCTATGACGCGATGCAGGTGGGCCTGGCGTTTTTGCCGTCCAACCTCATCATGGCGGGCTGCTCGCTGGGGCTGTCGGCCTGGGTGGTGATGCGTTTTGGCATTTGCCGCACGCTGGGCTGGGGGCTGCTGCTGGCGGCGGTGGGCCTGGCCCTGTTTGCGCTGGCACCCACCGAGGGGCGCTTTGTCATCCACGTGCTGCCCGGCATGCTGCTGCTGGGCGTGGGCGCCGGCATTGCGCTCAACCCGCTGCTGCTGGCCGCCATGGGCGATGTGAAGCCCGAAGACTCGGGGCTGGCCTCGGGGGTGGTGAACACCGCGTTCATGATGGGCGGTGCGTTGGGGCTCGCCATCCTGGCCAGTCTGGCCGATGCGCGCACCGACCACCTGCGTCAGGCCGGGGCCAGTGTGCAGCAGGCGCTCAATGCGGGCTACCAGCTGGCATTCTGGGTGTCGGCGCTGTGTGCGCTGGTGGCGGCTGCGCTGGGCGGCTTCGTGTTGCGCCCGGCATCGCCGCCCTCAGCCGCTGCGCCTTCCCATCCGGGTGCCGTGTGAGAAGAAGGTTTGCTATCTAGTTGATAGCTGCTCAGGCATGTTGCACTAGCGCATGCGGCCGATTTTGCTTGAAATGGTGGCGCAAGCTGTGTGCGCACACTGTGCGGCACTGTCCTGTACGCCGCACCGCACTGTTCCACCCAGC
Source organism: Acidovorax sp. M14 (assembly GCF_049331375.1). NCBI lineage: Bacteria > Pseudomonadati > Pseudomonadota > Betaproteobacteria > Burkholderiales > Comamonadaceae > Acidovorax > Acidovorax sp. M14. The sequence continues at coordinate 4,708,994 of NZ_CP186263.1, read as the reverse complement.
GCACTTCTGAAAGCAGCCTCAGGCCTTATCTTTGGCAGGCGTGCTGCCCGATAGCCGGTGGCGCAAACCCAAGGAGCCCTTGATGTCGTCCTCCCCCACCGTGTCTTCGTCGGCCGCCAGCCAGCCCGTTGTGCAGGCCCAGGCGCTGGGTCCGCTGTGGCCCACGATGGACCCGTTCCTGTTCTGCGCCCACCATGACGACGCCTATCCCGCCGGCAACGGCGCGTTTGCGCCCGCCGTGTCGCTGGAAGGCCGCCAGATCGGCAGCGACTTCAGTCGCAAGGACGGCTGGAGCATGTACCACGGCGACACCGTGCCTGGCTTTCCGGGCCACCCGCACCGGGGCTTTGAAACCGTCACCCTCGTGCGCAAGGGCCTCATCGACCATTCCGACTCGCTGGGCGCCGCCGCGCGCTTTGGCGGGGGCGATGTGCAGTGGGTCACGGCGGGCAAGGGCATTGTCCATTCAGAGATGTTCCCCTTGCTCAACGCCACCGAGCCCAACCCGCTGGAGCTGTTCCAGATCTGGCTGAACCTGCCCGCGAAGAACAAGATGGTGGAGCCCCACTTCACCATGCTGTGGAACGAGCGCATTCCGCGCCTGGTGCACAACGACGACGCGGGCCGTGCCACCACGGTGACCGTGGTGGCGGGCGCCCTGCCCGGCGCGCCCGCGCCCCTGTCGCCGCCACCCGAGTCCTGGGCTTCGCAGCCCGAGGGCGATGTGGCCATCTGGACGCTGCGCATGGACCCCGGCGCGCAGTGGACGCTGCCCGCCGCGCGCGGCCAGGGCACGCGCCGCATGCTGTACTTCTTTGTGGGCGACAGCCTGCGCGTGGGCCCGCAGGACGTGGGCCAGCACGCTGCACTGGAGCTGTTGGCCGGGCAAGACTGGCTGCTGACCAACACCGGCGCCACGCCGCTGGAATGCCTGCTGCTGCAAGGCCAGCCCATCGCCGAGCCCGTGGCGCAGTACGGCCCGTTTGTGATGAACACGCAGGCCGAGATCATGCAGGCGATGAACGACTACCGCCGCACCCAGTTTGGCGGCTGGCCCTGGCCCGACCAGGACCCGGTGCATGGCACCGAGGCGCGGCGTTTTGCGCGCTACCCCGGCCAGACGGAGGAAGAACGCCCGGCCGAGGCCCCGGTGGGCGCATAGGGCTGCTCACTCAGCCCCGAACGAGGCGCCCGGCATGCCACCGGGCGCCTCGTGGACAATCCAGGGTTTCGTTCTGACCCGCGCGGCGGCTGGTGGCATACCCCTGCCAGCCCCGCGCCGATTCTTCACCGCCTGAAAGCGCAAGCACCACCATGGCCACCACCATCACCAAAGACTCCGCCGTCACCATCACCTACAAGGTCACCACGCCCCAGGGCAAGCCGCTGGATGCGGGGCATCTGTCGTACCTGCACGGCGGCTACGAGAACATCTTCCCCAAGGTCGAAGCCGCACTCGATGGCCAGGCCGTGGGCTTCAGCACCACGCTGCAGCTGGCGGTGGAAGACGCCTTTGGTGCGCGCGATGAAAGCCTGGTGCGCACCATTCCCAAAAGCGAGTTCCCGCCCGGCGTGAAGGTCGGTGGCCAGCTGCAGGGCGTGGGCAACGACGGCCAGCCCGCCGTGTTCAACGTGGTCAAGATCAAGGGCCCCGAAGTACACCTGGACGGCAACCATCCGCTGGCAGGCCAGGCGTTGACCTTCAGCTGCAAGGTCACCGAAGTGCGCGCGGCCAGCCCCGAAGAAATTGCGCACCGCCATGTGCATGGTGCCCACGGCCACCATCATTGATGGCAGCTCGCCAGCCTGAGGCTGGCGACGCATGCTGACCTTGGAAGTCCAGGCTTCTGCCCAGCGGGCAGGGGCGGATGCTTAGGCACAAAAAAAGCCCGCATTGCGGGCTTTTTTTGTGGGGCACAGCGTCGTGAATTACTTGGCGGCTTCAGGCTTGGCGGCGTCGGCCTTTTTCTCTGCCGCTGCCTTGGTCTTCTTGGCCTTTGTCTTCTTCGCCGCCTTCTTTTCGGCAGGGGCCGATGCGGGGGCTGCGGCGGGCATTGCTGCAGGCTTGGCCTCGGCGGCTGGGGCCGCTGGGGTGGCGGGCGCGGCCGGTGTGGCAGGGGTCGCTGGTGCAGCGGCCTTCGCGGGCGCTGCTGGTGTTGCGGGAGCCGCAGGGGCCTGGGCAAACGATGCGGTCGCAAAGAAACCAGCGAGCAGGGCAGCGAGGAGCTTGTTCATGAGAAATCCTTTCAGATCGGATAACCGCCCGACACAGCGTCGGACTTAGCTATGCAACGGCCCTCGCCGGTGGCGCGATGACAGGTTACGAAGTCATTGGCAACAAGGCGTTACCGCGCCCCAGGCCACGCCCGTTCAGCACCGGCTCCTTGCCCAGGCGCTCACGCGCCCATTCCACAAACGCGCGCACCTTGGCCGGGGCCCGCCGCCCTGCGGGGTACACGATGTGCACGGGCACAGGGGGCAGTTCGTGCTCTGCGAGCACGATGCGCAGCCGCCCGGCGCGCAGGCTCGCAGCGGCCTGGTAGGCGAGGCAACGGGTCAGGCCGATACCCGCCTCTGCGGCGGCAATGTCCACCTCGTTGCTGTTGCTGATCCAGGTGAACTGCGGCTGGCCGGTGGCGCCATCGCGAAACTTCCAGGGCGCTGGCGTGCGTGCGTCAAACGCGAAGCCGATGGCGCGGTGGTTGCTCAGGTCTGCAGGGTGGCGTGGCCTGCCGTGTTGCGCCAGGTAGGCGGGAGACGCCACCACCAGGCGGCGCAGCGCGCCCACCTGCACCGCAGTGAGCCCCGAGTCGGGCAGGGGCGCGATGCGGATGGCCACGTCCATGCCTTCATCGAGCAAATGCACCAGCCGGTTGACGAACAGCGTGCGCACCTGCACGCGCGGCTGGGCCTGCAAGAAGCCCTGCACGATGGGCGCCACATGCTGGATGCCGAACATTTGCGGCGCGGTGACGGACAGCAGGCCCTGGGCCTCGGCCTGTGCACCGCTGGCGGCCTGCTCGGCCTCGTGCAGGTCGTTCAGGATGGGGCGGCAGTCTTGCAAGAAGCGCTCGCCCGCCTCGGTCAGCCGCACCATGCGTGTGCTGCGCTGGAACAGCAGCACACCCAGCCGCGCCTCCAGCGCCGCGATGGCGCGCGTTACGGCCGTGGCGGAGCAGCCCAGTCGCCGCCCCGCCACTGCAAAGCCGCCCGCATCGGCCACGGTCACAAAACAGCGCAGAGTGTCGAGATAGTCCATGCGACCCATTATTGCGATATCCGCAATTATGAAAAGCGGTGGCTGGTGATTCACATCGCAGCTTGCAATAGCTATCGTCGAGCCATCTTCCCTTTCACCCACCGACGAGGCTTCTCCATGTTCCCCACCACCCCGCTCCAGCTCTACCGCATGCCCATCTCGGGCCACTGCCACCGCGTGGAGCTGATGTTGTCCCTGCTCGGGCTGCCCTATGAACTGATCGATGTGAACCTGCTGCGCGGTGAACACCAGCGCGCGGAGTTTCTGGCACTCAACCCGCTGGGCCAGGTGCCCGTGCTGGTGGACGCTGGCCAGGTGCTGAGCGACAGCAATGGCATCCTGGTGTACCTGGTGCAGCGCTACGCCCCCGGCAGTGCCTGGCTGCCGCAAGACGCCGTGGGGCAGGCGCAGCTGCAGCGCTGGTTCAGCCTGGCGGCAGGCTTTCTGGCGCCGGGCATTGCCGGGCCCCGGTTTGCGACGCTGACGGGCCGTGCCGTGAACGAGGTCGCACAGGCCACCGGCAAGCGCCTGCTCGCCTTCATGGAAGAGGAGCTGCAGGGGCGTGCCTGGTTGCTCGGGGGCTCAGCGCCCAGCCTGGCGGATGTGGCCATGGTCAGCTACACCTCGCAGGCGCATCTGGCGGGGTTGCCGCTGGAGGCCTACCCGCGCATTGCGGCCTGGGTGGCGCGCATGCAGGCCTTGCCGGGGTACCCGGTGCTGGCCGACCAGCTGCCCTTGGCCGAGCAGGTGGCGGCATGACAGCCACCGAACCCGCTGCATCGGATGCGGTGCCGGTGCCGCCCGAGGCATTCCACCCCGGCGAGCAGGCGCTGCAGGCGCGCGTCGGGGTGCGCGAGCGCATGGCGGCCGTGGGGGCCATGGTGCTGCGCGACCATATGCCCGACCAGCACCGCGAGCTGTTTGAAAAGCTGCCCACCTTGCTGCTGGGGGCGCTGGATGACCAAGGCCAGCCGTGGGCCACCATGCTTGCCGGCCCGCCCGGTTTTGTGTACACCCCCGATGCGCAGCGCATGCAGATCGCCACCGCGCCGGACTCCAAGGACCCGGTGCTCGCACACCTGGCGCTTGGCGCGGCCGTGGGCGTGCTGGGGCTGGAGCCGCACACCCGGCGACGCAACCGCATGAATGGGCGGGTGACGGCGTTGGGCGACGATGGCCTGGGCGTGCAGGTGGTGCAGAGCTTTGGCAACTGCCCCAAGTACATCCAGGCTCGCCAGCCCGGCCTGCGCGCAGCGCTGGTTGCCCCGGGCAAGGCGCAGTGGCTGGGTGCCGAGCTGAACGAAGCCGCCATTGCGCGCGTGCAGCGGGCCGACACGCTGTTCATCGCCAGTGCCTCGGCGCCGCGCCCCGGTGCCGGGCACAGCGAAGGCGTGGACGTGTCGCACCGGGGCGGCGAGCCGGGCTTTGTGCAGGTGGCGCGCACGGAGGCTGGTGTGGTGCTGAGCCTGCCGGACTACCCGGGCAACCAGTTCTTCAACACCCTGGGCAACCTCGCCCTGCACCCGCTGGCAGGCTTGCTGGTGGTGGACTATGAAGAGGGCGGCTTGCTGCACATTGCAGCGCAGGCCGAGGTGCTGTGGGACCGCGCAGCGCGTGCTGCCTGGCCGGGCGCGCAGCGCGTGTTGCGCCTTACGGTGCTGCGCGCCCTGTGGCGACCGCAGGTGCTGCCGTGGCGCTGGACACCGGCGGTGTCGGCCCCTCAGTTCCGGGTGATGCGCGAGGCGGCGCTGGGGTGAAAGGAGCCCGCCCCTGCGGCCGGCTGCGAACGCGGCGATGATGCTGCGATGCGCCTGCGTGGCACGGTGGCCTCGGCCTCCACCATCTTCGCGCTGCGCTCGTGCGCAGTTTGCGCCAGCCCGGTGATGAGCGCGGCCTCGGGCAGATTGTGCCAGTAGCGCGTGGGCATTTCCTTTTTCATCATGCTGAGCTTGAGCCGCGCGGGGTTGAAGATGTGGCGGTAGTAGGTGAGCCACAGCGCCTCGCCCGCATCGGGCGGCGGCGCGTCGCTGCGCTGCGCGCCGGGGCCGGTGTGCAGCTGCTGCCCGTCCCAGCGCACGCTGGCGTCGGGCGTGAGGATGGCCCAGCGCATCTGCGTGAAGCGGCGGATGAAGAAGCCCGCGTTGGCCACGGTGATGTAGTGGTCGGGCTCGAACCAGGCCATGTGCAGGGTGTTGCCATCGGGCTCCACCACGGGCCGAAAGCGCACAAAGGCGTGCATCTTGTGCATGTCGCGCCGCACGGCGCGCACCATGTGGTGGGCCAACATGCGGTCGGCGTCCAGCGGGTCGTTCCGCGCGGCTTCGGCTTCATGGCCGCCCTGCGCCATGCGCCACAGCAGGCGGTATATCAGCGCAAAGCGGGCCGGGTCGCGGTGCAGGATGAGCTGCTCGCACAGGTGCACAAAGTCGGGGGGGACGCGCAGTGCGGGCGCATCGGGGGCTGGCGGCGGGAGGGCGTTGTGGCTGTGGGGCTCGGGGGCAAACAGGTCTTCAGCGGCATCGGCCTGGCAGCGCCAGTCCACGGCTTGTGGAGGCACATTGGCTTGCACCAGGGTGCGTGCGGCGGTGCGAAAGCCTTGCCAGTCGGTGGGGTGGTCCAGCGTGATGGTGTGGCGCTGCATGTGTTCCGCTCCGGCTCAAAACAGGCTGCGTTGCACTGGCGGCGGCGCCAGTTGCGCAGCCAAATCAGCAGCCTCCAAAGCACGTCCGGGTCGATAGTCGGCCGCCTCCACAAACGGCAGCACTTTCTTGAGCGGCACATGCAGCCGCGCCAGGTCCGCATGCCGCAAGCGGCGCACGCGGCGGGCGGCCAGCAGGCGGTCTACCGTTTGCACGCCAAAGCCGGGCACGCGCAGCAGCAGCTCGCGCGGGGCGGTGTTGAGGTTGACCGGAAAGCGCTCGCGGTGCGCCAGCGCCCAGGCCAGCTTGGGGTCCACATCCAGCGCCAGCATGCCGACCTGGTTGCCTTGGCTGGGCGGCACGATCTCGTCGTGGGTGAAGCCGTAAAAGCGCATCAGCCAGTCGGCCTGGTACAGCCGGTGCTCGCGCACTGTGGGCGGCGCGGCCAGCGGCAGGGCGCGGGCGGCGTCGGGGATGGGGCTGAAGGCCGAGTAGTACACGCGCCGCAGCCGGTGCACGCCGTACAGCCGCGCGCTGGTGGCGAGGATGGTGCGGTCGTCCGTGGCATCGGCCCCCACGATCATCTGCGTGCTTTGCCCGCCCGGCGCAAACAGCGGTGCGCTGGCCCGGCGCGTGGTGCGCGATTGCGGCATCGATACGATGGCCTGCGCGGCTTGCTCCTTGCGCGCCGCGCGCGATTCGCCAATGTGCACGGCCATGCGGGCCATGGACCGGTCGATGGCAGCGCTGTTTTTCTCCGGCGCCAGCGCCGACAGGCTCTCGGCCGTGGGCAGCTCGATGTTGATGGACAGGCGATCGGCATAACGGCCCGCGCGCTGCATCAGCTCGGGCGATGCGTCGGGAATGGTCTTGAGGTGGATGTAGCCGCGAAAGTCGTGCTCCTCGCGCAGCACGCGAGCCACCTCCACCACCTGCTCCATGGTGTAGTCGGGGCTCTGGATGATGCCGCTGGACAGAAACAGCCCCTCGATGCAGTTGCGGCGGTAGAAATCGAGCGTGAGCTGCACCACCTCATCGACCGTGAAGCGGGCCCGGGGCACGTTGCTGGTCACGCGGTTCACGCAGTACAGGCAGTCGTACTGGCAGAAGTTGGTGAGCAGAATCTTGAGCAGCGAGATGCACCGCCCGTCCGGCGCGTAGCTGTGGCAGATGCCCATGCCCTCGGTCGAGCCCATGCCGCGCCCGCCCACCGAGTTGCGCGGCGCCGCGCCGCTCGATGCACACGAGGCGTCGTACTTGGCCGCGTCGGCCAAGATGGCGAGTTTGGACTGTAAATTCACTGTATAAATTTACAGTAAATTCAGTGCCTGACGCCAGCCTGGGGTCAAACGAGGGCAATGGATTGCTCTTGATTTGATAGCTGCAGGCGCATGATTTACTAGCGCATGCAGCCAAAAACACCCAAAACTTTCTCTTTTACACAGCTTCCAGCGCCATCACCGCCGTCGCCGTGTTCGAAATCGGGATGTGGTAATTGCTGTGCACCCGCCGCACCCCCGCGCTGGCGGTGGACAGCGCCCCGCGCATCGCCAGCCACATCAGCAGCTCCACGCCCTGGGTGCCGGTCTTTTCCACCAGTTCGTGCACGCTGAACTGCGTGGCCCATTCGGGGTTGGTGGTCAGGCTCTCGATGAACTGCAGGTCAAACGCCTTGTTGATGAAGCCTGCGCGCTCGCCGTCGAGCTGGTGGCTGAGGCCGCCTGACGCTATCACCGCCACCTTCTTGTCGCTGTCCCAACTGCTGATCGCCTGGCCCACGGCCTTGCCCAGCGCGTAGCAGCGCTTGGCCGACGGCAGCGGGAACTGCACGGTGTTGATGCACACCGGCACCACCGTCACGGGGCAATCGCCCTCGGGCCAGAAGAGCTTGAGCGGCAACGTGCAGGCGTGGTCCACCAGCATCTCCTGGCAGGTGGTCACGTCAAACTCCTGCTCGATCAGCGTGTTGATGAGGTGCCAGGACAAGTCCACCTCGCCCGGGAAGGGCGGCAGCGTAGGGATGCCCCAGCCTTCGTCGGCGTTGTTGTATTGGGCGGCAGCACCCACCGCAAAGGTGGGCATCTTGTCGAGGAAGAAGTTCAGGCCGTGGTCGTTGTAGAACATGACCACCACGTCCGGCTTCTTCTCGCCCAGCCACTGGCGGATGGGCGGAAAGCCGTCGAAGAAGGGCTTCCAGTAAGGCTCGTTCTGCAGGCCCTTGTGGATGGCGTTGCCGATGGCTGGGATGTGCGAGGTGCCGAGGCCGCCGATGAGTTGTGCCATGGGTTTGTCTCCTTATTGGCCCGCTGCGACCAGCTTGGCCTTGAATTCGTCTTTGGTCATGCCCGTCTGCTGCGCGCCGATGTCCTGCATGTCCAGTTGGAAGATGCCCGCGAACTTGGCCAGGTAGTAGGCGTTGCCGCCCGCAGCAATCAGCTGCAGCACGTTCTTGGCGCGGATGGCGGCCGCCTGCTGCTCGTTCAGGTGGTACTTCTTCATGTACGCCTCTTCGTCGGCCAGAAAGGCCTTGCGGTTGGCCTCGTCGTTGAACGAAAAGCACATCTTGTTCAGCGCATAGCCCTTGCGGGCCTGGTCGCCATCGAACGGCGTGGTGCCGGGGATGGGGGGCAGTGGGGAAGGCATGGTGTCTCCAGGTCTTGATGTAAGTCAGTGCAGTGTCGCGACGCCATTGCCAAAGATGAAGCCAGAAAACATCATCGAATGCATGAGCAAATTCGATGGATCGCAGCTGGACGGCCACCTGCTGAAGCTGCTGCTGGCGGTGCTGGAAACCGGCAGCATCACGGCGGCGGCCGAGCGCCTGGGCGTCACCCAATCGGCCGTGAGCCACTTGCTCGACAAGCTGCGCGCCATCACCGGCGACCCGCTGTTTGTGAAGCGGGGGCGCGGCATTGTGCCCACCGCGCGGGCCGAGGCGCTGGCCCAGCCCGCGCGCGACATGCTGCACCAGATGCAACTGTTTGCCCAAGGGGCCGCGTTTGACCCTGCCGTCTGGCAGACCGAGCTGACGATTGCGGCCAACGACTTCCAGCGCGACTTGCTGCTGCCCGCGCTGGCGGCCCGCCTGCGCAGCGCCGCACCGGGCGTCACGCTGCGCATCGTGCCCAGCGGTGCCCCCAGTGCCGAGCTGCTGCGCTCCAACGCGTGCCAGCTGGTCATCAGCCCCCGCCCGCCGGAGGGCAGCGACATCGTGCAAAAGCGCTTGTTGGAAGATCAATACCGCGTTTTCTACGACACCGCCGTGCGCAGCGCTCCGCTGTCAGAGGCCGAGTACCTGGCCGCAGACCACGCCACCGTGGCTTACGAGGCGCGCCGGGGGCTGGAGCTGGACCAGCTGCTGGAGGCGCGCGGCATTCGCCGTCGCATGGTGGTGCGTGTGCCGGGTTTTGCGGCCCTGCCCGCGTTTGTGCGGGGGACTGCGCTGCTCACCACCGCTCCATCGCTGATGGGGCGCACCGCATTGGCGGCGCTGGCGCATGTGCCGGTGCCAGTGGCTTGCCCCAGCCTGCCCATGTACCTGATCTGGCACGTGCGCTACCAGCAGGACGCGGCGCACCGCTGGCTGCGGGCGCAGCTGCAAGACGTGCTGGCGGAGGTGTTGCCGCCGGGCAGTGGCGCACCGGCGTCTGCGTCAGTCGCGCTGCCGTGAAAGCGCTTGCCGTAGGCGCCGCGCGGCCCGCTCCCTCAGCGAGGGCGCTGGGCGCGCCGCAGGTCGCGGGTGGGCCTTGGCTTGTTCGCAAGCCGCCAGAAAGTCATTCAGGATGGCCGTGTCGTCCAGCGTGTCCGAGCCCTGCTTGTGGAACTCCGGGTGCCATTGCGTGGCGGCAATGTAGCCGCGCCCTGGCGCGGGCTTCAGGCGAATCGCCTCGGGCACGCCATCGGGTTCGCTCAGGGCCTCGACCACGAACTCCGGTGCCACCCGCTTGATGCCCTGGTGGTGGATGCTGTTGACCCGGGCGCGTGGCATGTTGGGGTAGAGCTTGGCCAAGTGCGAGTCCGGCAAGATCTGGATGTCGTGGAAGTGCTGGTCGTACGTGGTGGCGTTGCGGTGCTGCTGCGCGCCGGGGTGCTGGGTCTCGATGTCCTGGTACAGCGCTCCGCCAAAAGCCACGTTGATGAGCTGCAGGCCCCGGCACACGCCAAAGATGGGCTTGCCCACCTGTGCAAAAGCTTTGACCACGGCCAGGTCGTACAGGTCGCGCACGCGGTCGCCCACCCACTCCTCGCGCAAGGGCTCCTCACCATAGTTGCCCGGCCACACGTCGGCACCGCCGTGCATCACGATGCCGTCCAGCCATTCGGCGTAGTGGTCCAGCGTCACGTCGCCACGCGCGGTCTCGCCCGTGGGGCACGGCACCATCACCACCATCGCACCGGCCGACATCAGCCAGTGGGCGATGGACTGCTCGACATATTGCAGCGTCTTGCCCGTGAACAGCGGGCGTGCAGGGTCGGCGTGTTGAAAGCAGGCGGACAGGCCAATCTTGAGGCGGGGGGCAGCAGGCATGGGGGAAAGCTCCGGGCAGCGCTTGTGCGCGTCATTTCTGCAGTTGTAGCACTGCGCCCCCTGTGGCGTCTGTAGGAAAGGGCCGTGCGGAGCCGCGCGTCGCCTCCATGGGTTGGCGGGGTGCGCAAAGCGTCACAACCTGCAACGAAATGTGGCTTAAATGTGGCTTTCTTCATGAAATGTGTCCGCATCGCGCTGGGGTGACGGCGGATTTTGTGAGGGTGCTGGCCATAATTTCGGCTCACCCGGTGCCAGGGAGGGGCGCCGGGTGGCGCGATGCACGCCTTCCCCGAAAGCAGAAAAAATGCCCCATCCAACATTCCGTTTGTCTGCCTTGGCCGCGCTGGTGGCCGCGACGGCCGCCGCCTGCCCGCTGGTGGCTCAGGCCACCGTGCCCGCTGGTGCCGCGGCCGAGATCATCAGTCTGCAAGGTACCGGTGACCAGCGTGCGGCCTCTGCAGCCGACTGGGGGCCTGCCAAGCTGGCCCAGGCCCTGGCCCAGGGCGACTTTGTGCGCACGCGGCAGGCCGCCAAGATGGCGCTGCTGTTTGCGGACGACACCCAGCTGCGCCTGCATCAAAACACGGTGCTGCAGGTCAAGGGCGTGGCCACTCCGGCGCAGCCGGTGACCACCTTGCTGCTCAATGCCGGCCGTGCGTGGACGCAGACCAAGCGCGCCGACGGCAGCCGCCTGAACCTGGAGACACCGGCCGCGACGGCGGCCATCCGGGGCACCGACTGGGACATCAGTGTGGAGGACGACGGCCGCACGTTGATCACCGTGCTCTCGGGCACGGTGGAGTTTTCCAACGCGCAGGGCTCGGTGTCGGTCGGCGCCAACGAGGCGGCGCTGGCCGAAGTGGGCAAGGCCCCGGTCAAGCTGGTGCTGAGCCAGCCGCGCGACCGCATCCAGTGGGTCAACGCGTTGCGGGCCGACCCGGTGCCCCACCTGTCGGCCGAGGCCGTGCCTGCAGCACTGGTGCCCGTGCGGGATGCCCTGGCAGCGCGCGACCTCGCCGCAGCCCGTGCGGCACTGGCGCAGGCGCGCACCATGGCCGCGCCCGCCTGGGTGGATGTGTTCGATGCGGCCGTGGCCCTGCAGGCGGGCGACCTGCTGGCCGCGCGCGGATCGCTGGCACGGAAGGTAGCTGCCGCCAACGCCGCGCCGCTGCCCGCGTGGCTCATGCAGTCCGACGTGTTGCTCATGGAGGGCGATGGGGCTGCTGCGGCCGACACGCTGCGCGCTGCGCTCCAGCGCTGGCCCGCCCACCCGGCGCTGGTGGCGCAACTGGCACGGGTGCAGATATTGAGTGACCGTGTGGACGAAGCAGCTGCCACCCTGGCCCCCGCGCAAGGCACGGCCCACCCAGACCTGGCGCTGGTCCGCGCCGAGCTGGCCAGGCGTCGGGGCGATGCGCCCGGCACACTGGCGGCCTATGCCGAGGCCCAAACGCTCGCACCGGGCGATGCACGCGCCTGGCAAGGCCTGGGCAGTGCACATGCCGAGCGCGAAGACGCGCGCCCCGCCCGCGAGAACCTGCGGCGCGCGCTGCAGCTGTCGCCGCAATCGCCCGGCGCCTGGGGCGAGCTGGGCACGCTGGAAACTTTTGTGAACCAGTTCACCGAGGCGGGTCAGGCCTTTGCCACCGCGCTGGGCGACAACCCGGCGGACTATGTGGCGCTCACAGGCCAGGGCTTGCTGCACCTCAAGCAAGGGCAGCCGGATGCCGCGTTGGATGCGTTCTTGCGGGCGGGCGTGATGGAGCCCCGCTATGCCCGCGCCAAGACCTGGACCGCCGTGGCGTACTACCAGCTGGGCCGCCACCAGGACGCGCTGACCACCTTGCAGCAGGCCACCGTGCTCGACGACAAGGACCCGGTGCCCTACATGCTGCTGGCGCAGATCCACACCGATCTGTTCCAGCCCGGCGAAGCGGTGGAGGCCGCGCGCGCTGCCGTGGCGCGCATGCCGTACCTCAAGTCGCTCAACCAGGTGGCCAACGACCAGAAGGGCAGTGCCAACCTGGGTGCATCGCTGGCGTTCTTTGGCATGGAAGACTGGGCGTTGGAGATGGCGCAGCAGAGCTTCTACCCCTACTGGGGCGGCAGCCATCTGTTCATGGCGGACCGCTATGCGGGCGAGTTCAACAAGAACTCGGCGCTGTTCCAGGGCTTTTTGACCGACCCCATGGCGTTTGGCGGCAGCCAGCGTTTTTCGCCGCTGCTGCAGCAGCCCGGCAGCCACGGATCGGTGGGCGTGACACTGGACCACGAGTTCTACCGCATGCGTGCGCCAGCGGTCACCCTCAATGGCCTGGACAACAGCCATGTGCCGGTGTCGTGGTTCTTCAAGGCGCAGACGGCGGATGTGAGCGCCTATCCGTTCGATCTGCAGGTCAACCGTCTTCCCGCCATGCGTGCCGGCGAGGGCGACCTGCGGGCCCACGCCATCACCGCGGGGGTCGGCATGCAGCCCACCGAGCGCATCAACCTGTTTGCCTATGCCAACCAGTTCAGCATGCGCCTGCGCGGCCAAAACGCGCAAGAGACGGCCCTGGACGACACCGTCACCCAGGGCGCCTTGGGCATGGCCTACCGGTGGGGGCCGACCGAGCAGACCTGGATCAAGCTGGGCCGCAGCGTGGACAACCTGCAATTGCTGCGCTACCCCACGGCCTACATCGAGCCGCCGTTCCTCACGGTCATGGGCGTGAGCAGTGCCCCGCGCAAGGACTTCAGCGACATCCAGCTGCGCCACACCGTGGACACGAGCCCCGGCAGCCGCTGGAGCGTGACGCTGGAGCATGTGCGCGAGCGCCAGAACAACCTGCTGGCGGGCGAGGCCGCCGTGGTGGCAGACATTCCAGGTTTGGGCCTGTACCGCGACTACCTCGTCTTGGCGGGCTACAACCGCATTGACCGCCGCTACACCGGCCTCACCCTGGCCACCACGCAACGCCTGGACCCGGCGCTGAGCCTGGACGCAGCCCTGGGGCTGCAGCAAATCCGCCACCGCGTGGACGGCCTCACGCAGAGCTACCTGGTGGGGCTGGATGCCCTGAGCGAAGACCAGGCCCGCCGCGCGGACACCGAGCGCGTGGTCACGCCGCGCCTGGGCGCGGTGTGGCAGCCTGCTGCGGGCACCACGCTGCGCGTGGCCTATCAGGACTGGCTGCGGCCTCTCAGCGTCTCCACCCTCGCCAGCGTGGAGACCGCAGGCATTCCCGTCGAAGACCGGCTGGTCGAAGCCGGTGGCCGCCACAAACGCACGGTGGCGCAGCTGGGCATGGAGGTGGGCGCCAACACCTTCGTGGGCCTGCGGGCCGACCATCTGCGGGTGAACAACCCCGGCACCGTGGGCGTGGATTTGCGCACCCCCAGCCTGCCGTTCCTCGAAGAAATGCGCAACGCGCAACTGATCAACCTGTCCACCAGCGACCTGCTCGAAGACACGCCAAGCTTCGAGCGTGGCACGCTGCAGACCCTGGGCGGCACGGTCAACCACATGTTCAGCCGCCGCTGGTCGGGCTACGCCAAGTACCTGTACCAGCACAGCGAAAGCCGCACGATCGATGGCGGTGCTGAGGTGGTGGGGCGCATTCCCTACATTCCGCGCCACACCGTCGCGCTGGGCGCCACATGGGCCAGCGCGCAGCGGCTGTACCTGAGCGCGCGTGCGGTATACCGCTCGGAGCGGTTTGAGGACAAGGAAAACCTCACGCGCCGCGCGCCGGGCTGGGGTGTGGACCTGATGGGCTTCTGGGAAACGCAGGACAAGCGCTGGGTGGTGGGCGTTGCGGCCTTGAACCTGTGGGCGCCCAAGTCCGACCGGCAAAAAGCCCGCTATGTTCTGGATGCGCGCTACCGCTTCTGATCGGGCAGCAATGCCGCAGGCCCGGCAGCGCCAGCGGTGGCTCTCGCTGGCGGCGGGGGTGCTGGCGCTGCTGCTGGTGGGGGCCGCCACGCTCAGCCGCACCTGGCATGCGCTGGAGTTCAAGACCTTTGACGTGCTGACGGCGTTGGCGGCTCCCCACCGCACGACCGTGCCGGTGGTGATTCTCGCGATCGACGAGCCGACGTTTCAGGAGCTGCAACAGACCTGGCCGTTTCCGCGCAGCGTGCATGCGGCGCTGCTGGAGCGGCTGCGCGCCGACGGCGCCCTGGCTGTGGGGCTCGACATTGTTTTTGCAGATCCCACTACCGAGGCCGAAGACGCCGCTCTGGACCGCACGATGGCCCAGGTGGGGCAGGGCGTGCCCGTGGTGCTGGCCTCCACCCGCGAGAAGATCGACAACGCCAATGCCGCGCTGTGGATGGACATCCAGCCGCTGCAGCGGTTTCTGGACGCTGGCGCCGACGCGGGCGATGCCGGGGTCGAGCCGGACGACGACTTCGTGGTGCGCCGCGCCCCCGTCGCGCGCGAAGGCTTTGCGCTGCGGCTGGCCCAGCGCGTGACAGAGGCGCGCGGCCAGACCCCGGCGCTGCACCATTTCGACTGGATCGGCTACCGGGGCCCGCGCGGCACGTTTGACACGCGCTCGTACTACCAGGCGCTGGAGCCGGGGCTGCTGCCTGCAGGTTTCTTCAAGGGCAAGATCGTGCTGGTGGGGCGCTCGGCGCGCACCGCCACCGAGCTGGCGCACTCGCAGGCCGACCTGTTCAACTCGCCGTTTGGCACGGCGGGCGGTGAGCGGCTTTTCCCGGGGGTGGAGCTGCAGGCCACGCTGCTGGACAACTACCTCACCGGCGGCGGGCTGCGCAGCGTGTCGGACGCGTGGACCCTGGTGATCACCGTGCTGCTGCTGCCTGTGCTGTTGGGGGCGAGCCGGCGGCTGCACCCGGCGGGCGCGGCGGCGCTGACGGCGGCGCTGGTGGTGGCCATGGGCGCCGTGTCGTGGGGGCTGTTTGCCGGCCCGCGCCTGTGGTGGCCGCCGCTGTTGCCTGCGGCGGCGGCAGTCGCCATTTATGGGGCGGCTGCGCTGGTGGGCTATGCCGTGGTGCGCCAGCGCGCGCGCCAGACGCGGGCGATGTTTGCGCAGTACGTGCCGCCCGCCGTGGTCTCGCGCCTCATTGCGCAGCCCGAGTTGATGCGCCTGGGTGGCGAGGCACGCGAGGTCACGCTCATGTTCACCGACCTGGCCAACTTCACCACGCTGTCCGAGCAGCTCAGTGCCGAGCAGACGGTGGAGGTGCTCACCGGCTACTTCAACGCCATGACGCCGATCGTGCACGCCACGGGCGGAACGGTGGACAAGTTCATTGGCGACGCGGTGATGGCCTTTTGGGGTGCGCCGCTGGACGACCCGCGGCATGCCGAACACGCCGTGGCCGCCGCCATCGCCATGCAGCAGGCCATGCAGGCGCTGGTGGCCGACCTGCGCGCGCGCGGACTGCCGCCCATCCACATGCGGATCGGGCTGCACACGGGGCGTGTGGTGGTGGGCAATGTGGGCTCGGACCAGCGCTTTTCATACACGGCCATTGGCGACGCGGTGAACCTGGCCGCGCGGCTGGAGGGCGCCAACAAGGCGTTTGGCACCGGCATCCTGCTGTCGGCCGCCACCGCAGCGCAGCTGCCGCCGACAGCGGCGTTGCGCGCGCTGGACGATGTGATCGTCAAGGGCAAGACCGAGCCCGTGCGCGTGTTCACGCCCTGCGACGACGCCATGGTGCGCGAGGCCAGCAGCGCAGCGCTGGCCGCCTTCCATGCGCGCGACTGGACCGGCGCCGAGGCGCAATTGGCGCGGGTGCTGGAGCGGCTGCCCGGCGACCCGGCTGCCACTCGTCTGCTGGAGCGCGTGGCCGAGGCGAGGGCGTTGCCCAACGATGCTCCCTGGCAACCCGCCGTGGCGCTGGACAAGCTGTAGACATCCTTTGACATGTGTTTACCGGGGATATGGATGCCGGTGCCATGATGGGGCCTTCGCAACTTCATCAGGAAGGACCCTCCCCATGCAAGTACAAGTCAATACCGACGACCACATCCACGGCGGCGATTCCCTGGCGCGCTGGATCACGGACGAGTGCAAGAGCCGGCTGTCGCGCTTTCAGGACCATGTGACACGGCTGGAGGTGTTCCTGAGCGATCTGGATGCCGGCAAGTCGGGCGCCAATGACAAGCGCTGCCGCATCGAGGCACGCGTCACCGGCCGCCAGCCTGTGACGGTGACCGATGACGCCGACAAGATGGCCAATGCCTTCATCGGCGCGGCCGACAAACTGGCCCGCGCCCTCGACACCGACCTGGGCCGCGTGAAGGACCGCAATGGCCGCGAGACCATCCGCGCAGCGGCTGCGGAACAGAAATAGTCAGATTATTCAAGCCGAATTGGCTTCAAGCGCATGATTCATATGCGCTGGTAGCTATCAATTCAGGAGCAAATGAAAAAGGCGCTGCAGCCCAAAGCCTGCAGCGCCTTTTTGCTGGATTGGGGCTGTTGGCGCCTACAGATCCAGCACCAGCAGCTTGCTGCGCGCGCGCGAGCAGCACGGCATGAACTGCTCGTTGGCCGCCTTTTCCTCATCGGTCAGGTACATGTCGCGGTGGTCCACCTCGCCCTCCAGCACGCGCGTAAGGCAGGTGCCACACACGCCCTGCTCGCACGAGGTCAGGATGTCGATGCCCTCCTTGCGCAGCGCCTCCACCACCGACACATCGGGCGCAATGGGGTAGACCTTGCCGGTGCTCGCAATGCGCACCTCAAAGCCCTGGTCGCCCGAGGTGTCCTGCGCCGGGGCGCCAAAGTATTCCAGGTGGATGTGGTCCTGCGCCCAGCCCAGGGCCTTGGCGGTGGTCACCACATGGTCGATGAAGCCTGCCGGGCCGCACACATACAGCCGCTTGTCGGGGCCGGGGGCCGCCAGCACGGCGGCGGTGTCCAGCTTCTGCTCAGGGGCGCCTGCATCGAAGTGAAAGTGGGCATGGGGCGCAATGGCCGATGCGGCAATTTCGGCGGCAAACGCCGTGCGTTCGGCAGAGCGGGTGCAGTAGTGCAGCGCAAAGTCAGCACCGGTGCGCGCCAGCCGGTCGGCCATGCACAGCAGCGGCGTCACGCCAATGCCGCCTGCCAGCAGCAGCGTGCGCTGTGCAGGGTGCAGCGCAAAGTGGTTGCGCGGCGTGCTGATGGTGATCACATCGCCCTCGTGCACGCTGTCGTGCATGGCGACCGAGCCGCCGCGCGATGCCGGGTCGCGCAACACGGCGATGCGGTAGCGGTGCGACTCGTGCGAGGCATTGCACAGCGAGTATTGGCGCACCAATCCGTTGGGAAGATGCACATCGATGTGCGAGCCCGCGCTGAACGGAGGCAGCGCCGCGCCGTCCAGCCGCGCCAGCTCATAGCTGGCGATGCCTTCGGCTTCGGTCTGCTTCTTGACGACGCGGACCTGCAGGGTCTCCTGCGCGGTCATGCGGCCACTGCCTGGGCTGCGGCCGGTGCACGCTCGGCGGCCAGCAGGCGGTCCAGAATCTTGCGCGACTGCACGCCGCCCGCATCGATGTTGAGCATGAGCAGCTTGCGGTCCGGGTAGCGCAGCAGGTTCTCCTGCTGCAGTTCCAGCATCTGCTGGTCTTCGGCAAAGATCTTGCCCTGGCCGTCGCGGATCTGGGTGGTGAGCGACGGGTCCTGCGGTTTGAAGTTGCGCGCCATGCCCCAGAAGTAGTGGATCGACGTTTCGGTCTCGGGCGTGATGAAGTCCACCACGATGCTCGATGCCTTCTTGTCGGCCGGGGCGTTGTAGCCACCGTGGCCAGCCAGCGCCACGCCCACCTCGATCAGCACATGGCTGGGGGGCGTGAAGTGGCAGATCTGCCAGCGGTCCACCAGCTGGTCGTCGGGCAGGCCGTTCATGCGCAGCGCCATCTTCCAGAACGGGGGGGCCTCGATGCCTTCCATGAAGCGGCTGGTGATCACCTCGTCGCCCTCCACGCGGGTCTTGCAGGGCACCTCGTCGATTTCCTTCTGGCCGATGCTGGTGGAGTGCACATAGGTCTCGTGCGTCAGGTCCATCAGGTTGTCGATCATCAGGCGGTAGTCGCAGGCAATGTGGTACAGCCCGCCGCCGTAGGCCCACTCGGGGTTGTTGGCCCAGGGCAGGTGGTGGATGGTGGCGGGGTCAGCCTTGTCGGCGTCACCAGGCCACACCCAGATGAAGCCGTAGCGCTCCACCACCGGAAAGCTGCGCGCCTTGGGGAACCCTTGCACGCGCTGGCCAGGCATGGACACCGACTTGCCGGTGCATTCCACCCGCAGGCCGTGGTAGCCGCATTGCAGATGGCCTTCGCACACCGTGCCCAGCGACAGCGGCGCGCCCCGGTGGGGGCAGAAGTCGTCCAGCGCGGCGACCTGATCGGGCGCGGGACGGTAGAACACGATCTTCTCGCCGCAGATGGTGCGGCCCAGAGGCTTGTCCGCGATCTCGTCGGGCGTGCAGGCTACGTACCAGGCGTTCTTGGGATACATGGTTGTCTCTCTCCGTGGGTGGAAGGTGTTGTCGCAGTCTTGGTATACAGCCCGGGTGCGGATCGCGGCTGGAGTAGCGCAATTGTGCGGAAAAGGGGATTTTCTGTATACATAAGAAAGCCGTAAAACAGCTATCTCAGTTTTTTATATCTCGTAAGCTGTTGTTTTGTAATGGTGCTAAACGAGGGTGGGTGGAAGTTGTCCTGATTTCTGTATACATTCTGGTGGCTGAATTCCCTCCCATCACTCGCCATGAACCTGTCCGACTCCCTGACCATCGCTCCACCGGCCGAGGCTGCCGAGGCGGGCGCCTCGCAGGCCGTCAAGGCGCAACTGCGCCTGCGCGAGATGATCCTGGCGGGCGAGTTGCCCGGCGGTGCCCGCATTGCCGAGCTGACGCTCGTCGAGAAGCTGGGCGTGTCGCGCACGCCCATCCGCGCCGCCCTGATGCGGCTGGAGCAGGAGGGGCTGCTGCACCGGCTGCCCGGTGGCGGCTACGCCGTGCGCACGTTCTCTGAAACCGATGTGGCCGATGCCATTGAACTGCGCGGGACCATGGAGGGCTTGGCCGCGCGCCTGGCGGCCGAGCGGGGCGTGGCCCCCGCGCTGCTGGCCGAGGCCCATGCGTGCCTGGACGCCATCGACGCCACGCTGGCCCCCTCCACGCTGGATGACGAGGGTTTCTCGCGCTATGTGGAGCTGAATGCGCGGTTCCATCTGCTGCTCAGCCGCATGGTGGGCAGCGACGTGGTGGCGCGCGAGCTGGACCGCGTCAAGGGCCTGCCGTTTGCGTCGCCCTCGGCGTTTGTGGTGGTGCAGACGCATTCGGCCCAGGCGCGCGACATGCTGGTGGTGGCGCAGGACCAGCACCGCCAGGCGCTCGACGCCATCGAGCGGCGCGAAGGCGCGCGGGCCGAGGCCATCCTGCGCGAGCACTCCCGCATCACCCGGCGCAACCTGCTGGCGGCGGTGCAGGCGTCGCAGGTGCAGGGCTTGCCCGGTGTACAGCTGATCCGCGAGCGGGCATAACGGCCGGTGCAAGCGTCCAGGGTGTCTTGAGTTATTGCATTTGGTAATACCTGAATGCTCGAATTTGCGCTTGTGAAATAACCCAGCCCACGCCAAACTCCCGTCAGCATTTTCTGTATACAACGACTTTCCACAGGAGACAACGATGCAAAAACGCCACCTTCTTCGTGCCTCGGCCGCTGCCGCCATTGCGCTCTCCACCGGTCTGGCCGTGCTGCCCGCCGTGGCGCAGGACAACGTGTTCAAGATCGGCCTGATCCTGCCCATGACCGGCCAGCAAGCCACCACCGGCCGCCAGATCGAAGCCGCAGCGCGCCTGTACATGGCCCAGAACGGCGACACCGTGGCCGGCAAGAAGGTGCAGCTCATCATCAAGGACGACACTAGCCTGCCCGACGTGACCCGCCGCCTGGCCCAGGAGCTGGTCGTCAACGAAAAGGTCAACGTGCTGGCTGGCATGGGCATCACGCCCTCGGCCATGGCCACCGCCCCGCTGGCCACGCAGTCCAAGACCCCCCTGGTGGTGATGGCCGCTGCCACCTCCAGCATCACCGAGGCATCGCCCTACGTGGTGCGCACCAGCTTCACGCTGCCGCAGGTGTCGGTGGCCCTGGCCGACTGGGCGCCCAAGAACGGCATCAAGAAGGTGGTCACGCTGGTGAGCGACTACGGCCCTGGCATTGACGCCGAGAAGTTCTTCAACCAGCGCCTCACTTTCAACGGCGGTCAGGTGACCGAAGCCCTGCGCGTGCCGCTGCGCAACCCCGACTTCGCCCCCTTCCTGCAGAAGGTGCGTGACGCCAAGCCGGATGCGCTGTTCGTCTTTGTGCCCTCGGGCGCGGGCGCTGCGGTGATGAAGCAGTTCCTGGAGCGCGGCATGGACAAGGCCGGCATCAAGCTCATCGGCACCGGCGACGTGACGGATGACGATCAACTGAACGACATGGGCGACGGCGCGCTGGGCGTGGTCACCTCGCACCACTACTCGGCCGCACACCCCTCGCCCATGAACAAGAAGTTTGTGGAAGCGTTTGAAAAGGCCAACAAGGGCCTGCGCCCCAACTTCATGGCTGTGGGCGGCTACGACGGCATGCGCGTGATTTACGAAGCGCTCAAGACCACCAAGGGTGCCGGCGGCGGCGACGCCCTGCTGGCCGCCATGAAGGGCCAGATCTTCGAGAGCCCACGCGGCAAGGTGTTCATCGACGCGCAGACCCGCGACATCGTGCAGGACGTGTACCTGCGCAAGGTGGAGCGTGTGAACGGCCAGCTGTACAACGTGGAATTTGACGTGATCAAGGACGTCAAGGATCCCGGCAAAACTAAATAAGCCCCCTGAGCCGCGACCCGCTCGGTGTGTCCGCCAGATGCGGCCACTCTTCGTTGCCGTCCAAGCCTGCGCAGGCAGGCTCGGAGCCGCGGCACTCAGCCCCCAAGGGGGACGCCGCCAGCGCTGCGGGGCGGCCCTTGCGCGGCGGCCGCTGGTCTGGGCCGCGCAAGTATTTACGGGCAGGCTCCCTCTGGATCCGTTCGGGCTGAGCCTGTCGAAACCGGGGGCCGCAGGTTGAACGTCCGGTTTTGGTGATTCGTCGCACTTCCACAGCCCTGAGCAGGGTGGTGCACTTTTGTCTTCAATGAAGTGATTTCATGCTGACCATTCTTTTCGACGGCGTTGCCTACGGCATGCTGCTGTTCATCCTGGCAGTCGGCCTGGCCGTGACCATGGGGCTGATGAACTTCATCAACCTGGCGCACGGGGCGTTTGCCATGGCAGGGGGCTACATCACCGTGCTGCTCATGCAGCGGCTGGATGTGCCCTTCCTTGTCTGTCTGCCCATCGCCTTTGTCGGCACGGCCCTGCTCGGCGGTGTGCTGGAGCGCACGCTGTACCGCCCGCTGTACCACAAGGCCCACCTGGACCAGGTGCTGTTCTCCATCGGTCTGGTGTTCATGGCCGTGGCCAGCGTGGACTACTTTGTGGGCTCCACGCAGCAGATCATGCAGCTGCCCGAATGGCTCAAGGGCCGCACCGAGATCGGCAGCGGCGCACTCACCCTGGGCATGGGCCACTACCGCCTGTTCATCATTGCGGTGTGTGCGGCGCTCACCGTGGGCCTGCAATATGTGCTCACCAAAACCCGCTTCGGCAGCCGCCTGCGTGCCAGCGTGGACGACCAGCGCGTGGCTGCGGGCATGGGCATCAACGTGAACATCGTGTTCCTGTCCACCTTCGCTTTTGGCTCGGGCCTGGCAGGCCTGGGCGGTGCGCTGGGCGCTGAAGTGCTGGGGCTCGATCCGAGCTTCCCGCTCAAGTTCATGATCTACTTTTTGATCGTGGTGGCCGTGGGCGGCACCTCGTCCATCACCGGCCCGCTGCTGGCTGCGCTGCTGCTCGGCATTGCCGACGTGGCGGGCAAGTACTACATCCCCAAGCTGGGCGCCTTCATTGTGTACAGCCTCATGATCCTGATCCTCATCTGGCGCCCGCAGGGCCTGTTCGTCCGCAAAGGAGGCAAATAGATGAAGCACCCCCTGAGCCGCTTCGCGTCTTCCCCCTCTCCTGCGGGAGGGGGACGCACCCGGTGGCCTGGCAAAGCCAGTTCCACGGGTGCACTGGCGTTTACGCCCCTTTCCTCGGATTCGGAACCATGAACCCCGCAACCTCCTCCTCCGCCGCAGCGTCGTTGCTGCAGGCCCGGCGCTTTCGCTGGTGGGAGCCCGTGCTGTGGCTGCTGTCCTTTGCCGCACCGTTGGCGCTGCCGAGCCATGCGCTCATCATCAACGAGATCGCCATCGTGGCGCTGTTTGCGATTTCGCTGGACCTCATCCTGGGCTACACCGGCATCGTGTCGCTGGGCCATGCGGCCTTCTTTGGCCTGGGCGGCTACGCGGCCGCGCTGTTTGCCAAGCATGTGATGCCCGACCCGCTGGTGGGCCTGGCCGTGGGCATTGGTGCCGCAACCGTGCTGGGCGCGGTGGCGTCGCTCACCATCATGCGCGGCACCG
This sequence comes from Acidovorax sp. M14, assembly GCF_049331375.1. Lineage (NCBI taxonomy): Bacteria > Pseudomonadati > Pseudomonadota > Betaproteobacteria > Burkholderiales > Comamonadaceae > Acidovorax > Acidovorax sp. M14. Next base: position 4,686,071 of record NZ_CP186263.1, on the reverse strand, counting down.
ACCTCACGCGCCTTATGGTCACGCTCGGCGTGGGCCTGGTGATGCTGGAACTGGCCAACAAGCTCGACTGGCTGACCGGCGGTGCTGACGGCCTGCAGGGCGTGATGATGGGCCCCGTGCTCGGCCAGTTCGAATTCGACCTGTATGGCCGCACGGCCGCTTGGTATTCGCTCACGGTGCTGCTGGTGTTCTTCTTGCTCGCCCGCCGCATCGTGCAGTCGCCCTTTGGCGCCACGCTCAAGGCCATCCGCGACAACCGGCTGCGTGCCATGGCCATCGGCATCCCGGTGACGGCCAAGCTGGCGCAGGTGTACACGCTGGCCGCTGCGCTGGCCGGGGCCGCGGGCGCACTGCTCACGCAGACCACGGGTTTTGCGTCGCTCGATTTGTTCGAGTTCCACCGCTCGGCCGACGTGATGCTGATCCTGGTGATCGGCGGCGTGGGCTGGCTGTACGGCGGCATCCTGGGTGCTATCGGCTTCAAGCTGCTGCAGGACGTGATCTCGTCCATCACACCGCAGTACTGGACCTTCTGGGTCGGCCTGTTCCTGGTGGTACTGGTGCTGGTCGGGCGCGACCGCCTGTTCCGTCCCTGGACCTGGTTTGGCGCAGGCCGCAAGGCCGGTGCTGCCTCCAACACGGGAGGCCACTGACATGAACAACACCACCTCCAATACCGTGCTGTCGGCGCAAGGCTTGGTCAAACGTTTTGGCGGCATCACGGCCACCAACAATGTCACGCTGAACCTGCAAAAGGGCGCACGCCATGCGCTCATCGGCCCCAACGGCGCAGGCAAGACCACGCTGATCAATCTGCTGACCGGCGTGCTGGAGCCCACCGAAGGCTCCATCACGCTCGAAGGCCAGGACATCACGCGCCTGGCGCCGCACCAGCGCGTGCAGCGCGGCATGGTGCGCACCTTCCAGATCAACCAGCTGTTCGACACGCTCACGCCGCTCGAAACCTTGGCGCTCACCGTTTCGCAGCACCAGGGCTTGGGCGGCAAGTGGTGGCAGCCGCTGGGCGCGCGCAAAGCGGTCAATGAGCGCTGCGAACAATTGCTGGAGCAGTTCCACCTCACGTCCGTGATGGCCGAGGAAACGCGCGTGCTGGCCTACGGCAAACGCCGCTTGCTGGAGATTGCGATTGCGCTGGCCTGCGAGCCGCGCGTGTTGCTGCTCGACGAACCCGTGGCCGGTGTGCCCGCCGGCGAGCGCGAAGAACTGCTGCAGACCGTAGCGGCCCTGCCCGCCGATGTCTCGGTGTTGTTGATCGAACACGATATGGACCTGGTTTTCAGCTTTGCCAACCGCATGACGGTGCTGGTCAACGGCACCGTACTCACCGAGGGCGACCCCGACACCATTGCCAACGACCCGCAGGTGAAGGCCGTGTATCTGGGCCATGGGGAGGACGCCCATGTCTAAGACCGAGCTGCTGCGTATCGAAGGCCTGAGCGCAGGCTACGGCGAAGCCGTGGTGCTGCAAGGTATTTCGCTGGCCTTGCCCGAAGGCGACACGCTGGCCCTGCTGGGCCGCAACGGCACCGGCAAGACCACGCTCATCAACACGCTGGCCGGCGCCACGCGCCAGCACGCGGGCACGGTGAGCCTGGGTGGCGTGGCGCTGCACAAGCTGCCCCCGCACGAGCGCGCAGCCGCCGGCATCGGCTGGGTGCCGCAAGAGCGCAACATCTTCAAGTCGCTGACCGTGCACGAGAACCTTACGGCCGTGGCGCGTCCGGGCCGCAAAGGCTCCACCGCACGGCCGTGGACGCCCGAGCGTGTGTACGAAATGTTCCCGCGCCTGGCCGAGCGCCGGGCGAACCTGGGCACACAGCTGTCGGGTGGCGAGCAGCAGATGCTGGCCGTGGGCCGCGCGCTGGTGCTCAACCCGCGCCTGCTGCTGCTCGACGAGCCGCTCGAAGGCCTGGCACCCATCATCGTGGAAGAGCTGCTGCGCGCCATCCGCCGCATCACGCGCGAAGAGGGCCTGTCGGCCATCATCGTGGAGCAGCACCCACAGGCCATCCTGGCCATCTCCGACCACGCCGCCGTGTTGGACCGGGGCACCGTGGTGCACACCGGCAGTGCGGCCGAGCTGAGCGCGCAACCCGAGCTGCTGGATCGCCTGCTGGGCGTGGCACGGTAGCGCGCACCATGGGCAGCGCTGTGCACCGCAGAACCCTCCTGGCATGGCTGGCAGCGTCGTTCGGCGGTGCAGCCAGCGCGCAGGCCACTTTTCCCTCACGCCCGCTGCGCATCGTCGTGCCCAATGCGGCAGGCGGCGCGGCCGACATCACGGCGCGCACGGTGGGCCAGAAGATTGCTGGCCCGTTGGGGCAAAGCGTGGTCATTGAAAACAAGCCCAGCGCGGGCGGCGTGGTGGCGGGCGAACAGGTGGCCCGCGCCGAGCCTGACGGCCACACGCTGCTGCTGGTGAGCAGCGGCACGGCGGTGAGCGCGGCGCTGTTCCAGTCGCTGCCGTTCGACACGCTCAAGGACTTTGCGCCCGTCTCCCTGCTGGCCACGTTCGACCTGGCCGTGGTGGTGAAGGAGGGAGGGCGCTTTCGCACACTGGGCGAGCTGCTGACGTATGCCCGCGCCCACCCCGGCCAGCTCAATATCGGCACGCCTCAGATCGGCACAACACAGAACCTGGCGGCCGAGCTGTTCAAGGTGACGGCGGGCATCGACGCGCAGGTGGTGCCTTTCAACGGCACGCCGCCGGTCATCACCGCGCTGCGGGGTGGAGAGATCGACGTGATGATCGACATCCTGGGTGGCCTCATGCCACAGATCGGCGCCAAGGCCCTGCGGCCGCTGGCCGTGATGGGCGCGCAGCGAGCGCCGCAGCTGCCCGATGTGCCCACGGTGCGCGAGAGCGGCGGGCCGCTCGCGGGCTTCAACGTCACGTCGTGGAACGGCCTGGCCGTGCCCGCCAAGACGCCCCCGGCGGTGGTGGAGCGCCTCTCGCGCGAGGTGCAGGCCGCGCTGGCCCAGCCCGACGTCAAAATGCGCCTGCTGGAGCTGAATCTGAATGCCCAGGGCAGCACCCCCGCGCAGCTGGGCGAGCACCTGGCCGCCGATGTGCGCCGCTGGAGCGACGTGATCGCCAAGGCCAAGATCGCGCGCCAGTGAGCGCTGCCGCTGTGGATCGTTGGCGGTGGTGAAAGGCGGAAAGGAACATCGAATGAACATCACACACATCGGCCTCGTGGGCTATGGCGAGGTGGGCAAGATCTTCAGTGCGGGCTTGCGCGTCCAGCCCGGGGTGGCTTCTGTCGCCGCCTGGGACCTGAAGCTGGCCGACCCCGCGCACCGCGACGCCCTGCAGAAGCACGCCGCGCAGGCGGGTGTGGTGGCGGTGGATGCGATGCAGGCGCTGTGCGCGCGCTGCGACTGCATCATCTCGGCCGTCACCGCGTCGAACACGCTGGCCGTGGCGCAGGAGGCGGCGCAGCACATCCGCCCCGGCACCGTGTTCCTGGACCTCAACTCCGCATCGCCCGGCACCAAGCAGCAGGCGGCGGCGCTCATCGAGGCGCGTGGCGCGCACTATGTCGAGGCGGGGGTGATGACGTCCGTGCCGCCCTACGGCATCCGCGTGCCCATGCTGCTGGGCGGCGCGCAAGCTGCCGCACTGGCCGAGGTGCTGACCGGCTGGTGCATGGATGCCCAACCCGTGAGCGAGCAACTGGGCGTGGCCAGCGCCATCAAGATGTGCCGCAGCATCATGATCAAGGGCCTGGAGGCCTTGGTCATCGAAAGCTACGCCACCGCCCGCCACTACGGCGTGGAAGACCATGTACTGCCCACGCTGGCCGAGACCTTCCCGTCCATCGACTGGCACGAGCAGGGCCGCTACTTCTTCAGCCGCGTGGTGCAACACGGCCAGCGCCGCGCCGAGGAAATGCGCGAGTCCGCCCACACAGTGCGCGAGGCCGGCATGGAACCCCTGATGGCCTCCGCCATCGCCGCCAAGCAGCAATGGGTGGCCGAGCTGGCACGCGAAGGCGTGTTTCAGGGCCTGCTCAAGGACGCACGCTGGCAGGACTATGCGGACCGGGTGCTGGGCAGTTTGTCTGCGGCACCCACGAAGGACTGAGCTTGCGAATCGTCACCCGCCGTTGAAACTGGCGCGGCGCAATGCGAGAGGCACCGAGCAAGGGCCGCCCCGCAGCGATGGCGTCGTCCCCCTGGGGGGAAGGCGCGCAGCGCCTCAGGGGGGAGACCTGTACAACGCCTGCAGCGTCGTCCGAATCAGCTCCGCCATCGCCTGCTGCGTGAGCGTGGCCGGGCGTTGCGAGCTGACGGCCATGAACAGCTTGCTGCGCAGCCGCGAGTTGCCGCTGGCTTCTGCATCCTCTCCATCGCTGCCCGCGCCGTGGATGGGCCGGGTGCTGAACACCTCCGATTTGCCCGACGTGGTGACCGCATTCATGGGCAGCACCGCGCAGCCCGCGCCATCAGCCACCAGGTCCAGGATGGCGGCCACGCCGTCGATCTCCAGACTGATCTGCGGGCGCTTGCCGCGTGCGGCCAGTTCGGACTCCACCAGCATGCGGATGGAGTTGGGGCGCGTGGGAATCACCAGCGGAAAACGCGGCAGCTCGTCCAGCGGCAGGGGCGTGCGGGCCAGGGCATCAGCCTCTGCCTCGCTCTGGCCGGGGGCGCGGCGCTGCACCAGAAACAGGTCTTCCTCCAGCAGCGCCGTGGTCTCGATGCCCGGCGCGGGCGTGGTGTTGTAGAGCAGGGCAATGTCGAGCAGCCCGGTGGTCAGCGATTCGCGCATGGCCACCGACAGGCCCTCGCTGATGGCCAGCGCCGCGTCCGGCATCTTCACGCGGAAGGCGCGCGTCAGCGGCACCGTCAGCACCTTGGCAATGCTGGGTGGCAGGCCGATGGCCACGCGCCCAGCCAGGGCGCCGCGCACGCGGCCCAGTTCCTCGCGGGCGCGCTCCACCTGGTGCAGGATGCCGCGCCCGTGTTCCAGCAGCAGCTTGCCCGCCTCGGTGGGCGTGGCGCCCCGGCCGTTGCGCACCAGCAGGTTCTGGCGCAGCTCCACCTCCAGCAGGCGCACCTGGCGGCTCAGGGCGGGCTGGGCAATGTCCAGCACCACCGAGGCGCGGGTAAAGCTGCCCAGTTCGGCCACGCGCACAAAGTATTCGATCTGCTTGAGGTCCATGGGCAAGGCTCTCTGCTATTTGCAATAGCTGTGGGTCAACGATCACGGAATGATATATCTGGTAGTGCCGGGGCCGCCTTCATGTTTGGGCCGCCGCTGCCCACAATCGGCGGCATGTATACAACTGCACGCACCGCCTGGGCCACCCGCAGCCCGGCAGGAGACAACGCATGACGCAGCCCGCCCAGACTCGCGCAAACAAGAATGCATCTCAGGCGCACGCTCTGGGGCGCATTGGTTGCACAACCCCTGATTTGCGTGAGGCTTTACTGTGATCCGAGGCATTTCTTCCATGGCCACGCGCCAGGTGCTGGCCGACCTGGCGGCCGGGTTTGCGCAGCAGTCGGGCACGCAGGCCGCCATCGAATCGGTGGGCGGGGTGGACGCCGCCAAGCGCGTGGCAGCCGGTGAGGCGTTCGACGTGGTCATCCTCGCGTCCGACGCCATCGACAAGCTTTTGGCCGCAGGCCACCTGGTGCCCGGCAGCAAGGTGGACTGGGTGCACTCCGGCGTGGCCGTGGCCGTGCCTGCGGGCGCGCCGCTGCCCGACCTGTCCAGCGAAGACGCCATGCGCGCTGCCGTGCTGGCCGCGCCCAGCATCAGCCTGTCCACCGGCCCCAGCGGCGTGGCGCTGAGCAAACTGTTTGAGCGCTGGGGCATTGCCGAGCAGATCGCCCCGCGCATGGTGCAGGCGCCTCCCGGCGTGCCCGTGGGCTCGCTGGTGGCCAAGGGCGAAGTGGCGCTGGGCTTTCAGCAACTGAGCGAGCTGCTGCATGTGCAGGGCATTCAGATCGTTGGCCCGCTGCCACCGGCCATCCAGATCACCACCACGTTTTCCGCAGGCATCGGCGTGCATTCGCAGCAGGTGGATGCGGCGCGTTCGCTGCTGGCCTACCTGGCCTCGCCCGCTGCCGCAGACGCCAAACGCAAGCAGGGCATGGAGCCCGCCTGAAGCGATATGAACAACCCCCTGAGTCGCTTCGCGCCTTCCCCCTTCTCTCGCATTGCGGCGCAATGCGGGAAGGTGGACACCGCCAGCGCGGCGGGGCGGCCCTTGCGCGGCGGTCCTGGCTTGTGCCGGGCTTGAGCATGGTCCACGCTCAGTAGTCAGCCCACGAACACAACCAACGAACGATCCAAGGAGCAACCCACTATGAGCCTCATCATCGACTGTCACGGCCACTACACCACGGCCCCCAAGGCGCTGGAGAACTGGCGCAATGCGCAGATCGCCGGCATCAAAGACCCGGCGGCCATGCCCAAGGTGGCTGACCTGAAGATCAGCGACGACGAGCTGCGCGAGTCCATCGAGACCAACCAGCTCAAGCTGATGAAAGAGCGCGGCAGCGACATCACGCTGTTCAGCCCCCGCGCGAGCTTCATGGCCCACCACATTGGCGACTTCAACGTGTCCAGCACCTGGGCGGCCATCTGCAACGAGCTGTGCTACCGCGTATCCACGCTGTTCCCCGACCACTTCGTACCCGTGGCCATGCTGCCGCAAAGCCCCGGCGTGGATCCCGCCACCTGCATCCCCGAGCTGGAAAAGTGCGTGAAGGAATACGGCGCCGTCGGCATCAACCTGAACCCTGATCCCTCGGGCGGCCACTGGACCAGCCCCCCGTTGACCGACAAGCACTGGTACCCCATCTACGAAAAGATGGTGGAGTACGACCTGCCCGCCATGATCCACGTGAGCACCAGCTGCAACGCGTGCTTTCACACCACCGGCGCGCACTACCTGAACGCCGACACCACGGCCTTCATGCAGCTGATCCAGGGCGACCTGTTCAAGGACTTCCCCACGCTCAAGTTCCTGATCCCGCACGGCGGCGGCGCGGTGCCTTACCACTGGGGCCGCTTCCGGGGCCTGGCGCAGGAGATGAAGAAGCCGCTGCTCGACGAGCACCTGATGAACAACGTGTACTTCGACACCTGCGTGTACCACCAGCCCGGCATCGACCTGCTGAACACCGTGATTCCGGTGAAGAACGTGCTGTTTGCCAGCGAAATGATCGGCGCGGTGCGGGGCATTGACCCCACCACCGGCAACTACTACGACGACACCAAGCGCTACATCGAGGCCTCCACCATCCTGAGTGCCGACGAAAAGCACCAGATTTACGAAGCCAACACGCGCCGCGTGTTCTCCCGACTCGATTCACGCCTGAAGGCAAAGGGGCTCTGACATGTTTGAACTTGGCGTTGTCTACCGCAACATCACCCGCGCTGACCGCGCAGCGGCCGACGGCCTGGCCGCCCTCGGCTCGGCCACCGTGCACGAGGCCATGGGCCGCGTGGGCCTGCTCAAGCCCTACATGCGCCCCATCTACAGTGGCCAGCAGGTCAGCGGCACGGCCGTCACCGTGCTGCTGCAGCCCGGCGACAACTGGATGATGCATGTGGCTGCCGAGCAGATCCAGCCCGGCGACATCGTGGTGGCGGCCGTCACCTCTGAATGCACCGACGGCTACTTTGGCGACCTGCTGGCCACCAGCTTCCAGGCACGGGGCGCGCGCGCCCTCATCATCGACGCCGGTGTGCGCGACGTGAAGACGCTGCAGGAGATGAACTTCCCCGTGTGGAGCAAGGCCATCAGCAGCAAGGGCACCATCAAGGCCACGCTGGGCTCGGTCAACATCCCTGTGGTGTGCGCTGGTGCGCTGGTCACGCCGGGCGACGTGATCGTGGCCGACGACGATGGCGTGGTGTGTGTGCCCGCCGCCCGTGCAGTCGAGACGCTGGCCGCCGCGCAAAAGCGCGAGAGCTTTGAAGGCGAGAAGCGCACCAAGCTCGCCAGCGGCGTGCTTGGCCTCGACATGTACAACATGCGCCCCGGCCTGGAGAAGGCGGGCCTCAAGTACATCGACTGAGCGGTTTTTCAGCCTTTTGGGCTGCAAGCGCTAGTGAATAATGCGCTTGTAGCTATGCAATTTATAGCAAACAGTTTCTTCAGAAGCTTCTTCTTTCCATGCGTTGTTCCGTGCCTCCCGTTTCCCTTTCCCGCCGTGCAGGCCTGGCCCTGGGCCTGGCGGCTGCGCTGGGCTGTGTGCCCCAGCTCGCCTCGGCGCAGGCGTTTCCGTCCAAGCCCGTGCGCATCATCACGCCCTTCCCGGTGGGTGGTGGGCCGGACGGCGTGGCCCGCCTAGTGGCCGACAAGTTGTCCAAAAGCTGGGGTCAGCCCGTGGTGGTCGAGAACCGCCCCGGTGGCAATGGCTTCATCGCCATCGACGCGTTCAAGCGCGGCGCCAAGGACGGGCATGACCTGATCGTGCTCGACAACGTGCACCTGGCCGCCTACCCCAGCCTGTTCAAGAAGCTGCCTTACGACACGGCCAAGGACTTCGACACACTGCTGCCGCTGTTCAAGACCTACTTCTTCTTCACCGTGGCCGCCAACAGCAAGTACAAGGCCGTGAGCGACATCGTGGCCGACGCCAAGGCCAACCCTGGCAAGCTCAACTACGGCTCCTGGTCCATCGGCAACCCGGTGCACCTGGGCTCCGAGCTGTTTGAAAGCGCCACCGGCACGCAGATGGAGCACGTGCTCTACAAAGAGACCACGCAGCTCTACACCTCGGTCTCCACCGGCGAGCTGTCGTTTGCGCTGGGCAGTGCTGCCACCGCCGGGCCGCTGCAGCGCGCGGGCAAGCTGCGCTTTCTGGCCGTCACTGCGCCGCAGCGCCTGGCCAGCTTTCCGGACGTGCCCACCGTGGGCGAATCGGGTGGCCCCAAGGGCTTTGAGGTGACTGGGTGGAACGCCATTGCCGTGCCGCCCGGCCTGCCCGCCGCCGTGACCGACAAGATCCGCAAGGACATCGAGCAAGCCCTCTCCGGCGCCGATGTGCAGGAGAAGTTCAAGAGCTTTGGCTACGAGCCCTTCCCCACCACCCGCGCGCAATTCACCCAGTTCGTCAAGGACGAGAGCCAGCGCTTTGGCGAGGTGATCAAGAAGGCCAACGTGTCCCTCGACTGACCCGCCCCCACCCAGCAACCTAGGACCCACGCCCATGAGCGAATTCACCAAGACCCCCGGCTGGCTGGACTGGTACGCCGGCCCCAGCAAACCCCGTTTCCAGGTGCCTGCAGGCGCGGTGGACGCGCACTGCCACGTGTTCGGCCCCGGGGCAGAGTTCCCCTACGCCCCCGAGCGCAAGTACACCCCCTGCGACGCCAGCAAGCACCAGCTGTACGCGCTGCGCGACCACCTGGGCTTTGCACGCAACGTGGTCGTGCAGGCCACCTGCCACGGTGCGGACAACCGCGCCATGGTGGATGCGCTGGTGCACTCCGGCGGCAAGGCGCGTGGCGTGGCCACCGTCAAGCGCTCGGTCACTGACCAGGAACTGCAGGCCATGCACGACGCCGGTGTGCGCGGCGTGCGCTTCAACTTCGTCAAGCGCCTGGTGGACTTCACGCCCAAGGACGAGCTGATGGAGATTGCCGCGCGCATCGCCAAGCTGGGCTGGCATGTGGTGATCTACTTCGAGGCGGTGGACCTGCCCGAGCTGTGGGACTTCTTCACCGCACTGCCCACCACCGTGGTGGTGGACCACATGGGCCGCCCCGATGTGAGCAAGCCGGTGGACGGACCGGAGTTCGAGCTATTCCTGAAGTTCATGCGCCAGCACCCCAATGTGTGGAGCAAAGTGAGCTGCCCAGAGCGCCTGTCGGTCACCGGACCCAAGGCGCTGAATGGTGAGCAGAACGCCTACCAGGACGTGGTGCCCTTTGCTCGCAAGGTGGTCGCAGAGTTCCCCGACCGCGTGCTCTGGGGCACCGACTGGCCGCATCCCAACCTCAAGGACCACATGCCCGACGACGGCCTGCTGGTGGACTTCATCCCGCACATCGCGCCCACGGCTGGGCTGCAGCACAAACTGCTGGTCGCCAACCCCATGAAGCTTTACTGGCCAGAGGAGGTCTGAGATGCCGCTCGACAAACCCTACCTGGACGTGCCCGGCACGACCATCTTTGATGCGGAGCAAAGCCGCAAGGGCTACTGGCTCAACCAGTTCTGCATGAGCCTGATGAAGGCCGAGAACCGCGTCCGCTTCAAGGCCAACGAACGCGCCTACCTGGACGAATGGGCGATGACCGAAGAGCAAAAGCAGGCCGTGCTGGCGCGCGACCTGAACTGGTGCATCCGCCTGGGCGGCAACATCTACTTTCTGGCCAAGATCGGTGCCACCGACGGCAAGAGCTTCCAGCAGATGGCGGGCAGCATGACCGGCATGACGGAAGAGGAATACCGCAACATGATGATCAGCGGCGGCCGCTCGGCCAACGGCAACCGCGTGATCGGCGAAGACGGCGACGCACAGGCGCACCGGCAGCCGCAAGGTGCGGCGGGCAAGAAAGGAAATTGACCATGGCCAAGATCACCGCCTCCGTGTTCACGTCGCACGTGCCTGCCATCGGCGCTGCGCTGGACCTGGGAAAGACGCAAGAAGACTACTGGAAGCCGCTGTTCGCGGGCTACGACTTCTCCAAGCAGTGGATGAAGGACAACAAGCCCGACGTGATCTTCCTGGTCTACAACGACCACGCCACGGCTTTCAGCCTGGAGATGATTCCCACGTTCGCCATCGGCACGGCCGCGCAGTTCCAGCCCGCCGACGAGGGCTGGGGTCCCCGCCCCGTGCCCGTAGTGCAAGGCCACCCGGACCTGGCCGCGCACATCGCGCAGTCGGTCATCCAGCAGGACTTTGACCTCACCATCGTCAACAAGATGGATGTGGACCACGGCCTCACCGTGCCGCTGTCGCTGATGTGCGGCGAACAAGACCCCAAGACGGGTGCCTGGCCCTGCCCGGTGATCCCGTTTGCCGTCAACGTGGTGCAGTACCCCGTGCCCAGCGGCCGCCGTTGCTACAACCTGGGCCAGGCCATCCGCAAGGCGGTGGAGAGCTACGACGAAGACCTGAACGTGCACATCTGGGGCACCGGTGGCATGAGCCACCAGCTGCAGGGCCCGCGTGCCGGCCTCATCAACAAGGAGTTCGACAACGCCTTCCTCGACAAGCTCATCAGCGATCCCGAGGCCGCTGCCAGCATCCCGCACATCGACTACGTGCGCGAGGCGGGCAGCGAAGGCATCGAGCTGGTGATGTGGCTCATCGCGCGCGGCGCGATGTCCGATGTTGCGCGCGGTGCAACGGCCGATGTGGCCGGTGGCAAGCCGCCAAAGGTGGCGCACCGCTTCTACCATGTGCCCGCGTCCAACACCGCCGTGGGCCACCTGATTCTTGAGAACACGTAAAAACACGCCAAAGGACACACACCATGACCATCAAAGTCGCACTCGCAGGCGCTGGCGCCTTCGGCATCAAACACCTGGACGGTATCAAGAACATTCCCGATGTGGAAGTCGTCTCCCTCATCAGCCGCGACCTGGCCAAGACCCAGGAAGTGGCCGACAAGTACGGCATCAAGCACGTCACCACCGACCTGGCCGACAGCCTGGCCATCAAGGACGTGGACGCCGTGATCCTGTGCACGCCCACGCAGATGCACGCCAGCCAGACCATTGCCTGTCTGGAAGCGGGCAAGCACGTGCAGGTCGAGATCCCGCTGTGCGACGTGCTGGCCGATGGCGAGAAGGTTGTCGCCCTGCAAAAGCAGACCGGCCTGGTGGCCATGTGCGGCCACACCCGCCGCTTCAACCCCAGCCACCAGTACGTGCACCAAAAGATCACAGCCGGCGAGTTCAACATCCAGCAGATGGATGTGCAGACCTACTTCTTCCGCCGCACCAACATGAACGCGCTGGGCCAGCCCCGCAGCTGGACGGACCACCTGCTGTGGCACCACGCTGCCCACACGGTGGACCTGTTCGCCTACCAGGCTGGCAGCCCCATCGTCAAAGCCAACGCCATTCAGGGCCCCATCCACAAGGACCTGGGCATTGCCATGGACATGAGCATCCAGCTGCAGGCGGCCAACGGCGCCATCTGCACACTGTCGCTGAGCTTCAACAACGACGGCCCGCTGGGCACCTTCTTCCGCTACATCGGCGACACCGCCACCTACATCGCCCGCTACGACGATCTGGTGAACGGCAAGGAAGAAAAGATCGACGTGAGCAAGGGCTATGTGTCGATGAATGGCATCGAGCTGCAGGACCGGGAGTTCTTCGCCGCGATCAAGGAAGGCCGTGAGCCCAACGCCAGCGTGGCCCAGGTGTTGCCGTGCTACCAGGTGCTGCACAACCTGGAGCAGCAGCTCAACGCAGGCTGATTGCAAGCCAAATTGGCTGCCGGCGCTTATCCAATAAGCGCCAGCAGCTATTCATTTGATAGGGATGGGGTGTGCGGCCTCATCCCTTCAATGCCGTCTTGTGCTCAATGACGCGCGAGACCAGGCCGTAGTCCACCGCCTCCTCGGCCGACATCCAGCGGTCCCGCTCGATGTCTGCCAGCACCACCTCCAGTGGCTTGCCCGTCTGCCGGGCAATGGTGCCCGCAATTCGCTCACGCGCTTTCACCATCTCGCGCGCCTGGATGGCGATGTCGCTGGCCGGGCCACCCGCGCCGCCGCTGGGCTGGTGGATCAGAAAGCGTGTGTTGGGCAGGCAGAACCGCCGCTCGCGGGGTGCCGCCAAGTACAGGTGCGTGGCCGCACTGCCCACCCAGCCGGTGCCGATCATGTTCACCGGCGCAGAAATGAAGCGCACCAGGTCGTGGATCGTGTCGCCCGACTCCAGGTGCCCGCCGGGCGAGCTCACCAGCATGTCGATGGGCTCGGCGCTCTCGGCATCCAGCGCAATCAGCCGCCGCGCCACATCGGCGGCCAGCGTGTCGGTGATGGTGCCGAAGACGAGCAGGGTGCGGGCCTTGAAAGCCTTTTCTTCCAGGTAAGAGGTGCGCGGCTCGGAGCCTGGGGCAGAGGGTGGAGTGTGGGTGTCTGGCGTGTCCATGGGGCCAAGTCCTTGAAAAGAGTGACAGGACTGCCATGACGAACGAGACACGCCGGACGTGACATTTCCGTGCGCTGGCGCATTCAGGGGAGCGCTGCAGAGCGGACCGAATGGCCCGCTCTGTGCCCCTGGGACTGCTCAGCTCACCGCCACGCGCTGCCCTGGCGCAATGGTGGGCGGCGCCGCATTCAGTGTCTCGATCGCAAAGCCCGCCGCCGCCTTGTAGCGGGCCATGAAGCCCTCGCGCTCCTCGCGCGGCAGCACGTCGTCGATGTGGTCGAACACCCCACCGCAGCGCTCGTCCACCAGCCCCAGCAGGCCAAAGGGGCCAGAGCCCCGGTTGCGCAGCACCAGCGCAGAGATGTCCTTGCACAGCTTGTCGTCGTAGGCGCGCAGCGCCTGCGGGCCCACGCCATGCGCAATCAGCTGGGCGCCCAGCACGCGTGCATCCACAATGGCCTGGCTGGCCCCGTTGGAGCCCACGGGGTACATCACATGCGCTGCATCGCCCAGCAGCGCCACGCGGCCGTCCACCCAGGTGGGCACCGGGTCTCGGTCGATCATGGGGTATTCAAAAATGTCCTTGGCACCGCGCAGCATGGCGGGCACGTCCAGCCAGCTGTAGTTCCAGCCGTCGAAGTGGTGGATGAACTCCTCCAGCGCAACGCGCCGGTTCCAGTCGCCGTGCTGCCAGCCGCCCTGGTTGTCCACCGTGATCTCGGCGATCCAGTTGATGGTGGCCAGCCCTGTGGTCGGGTCGGGTGGCGTGATGGGGTAGAACACCACGCGGTGCCGCAGCGAGCCCACGCCCACAAACGACGCGCCCGTGCGCACCGGCACCCCCGGCGTGGTACCCCGCCACATGATGGCGCCGCCCCACTGGATGGGCGGCTGCGTGGGGTGCATTTGCGCCCGCACGGCCGAGTGCAGGCCGTCGGCCGCAATCAGCAGCGAGCCCGCCACTTCGCGTTGCGTGCCGTCGCGTGTTTCGACGATGGCGGTGACGCCATTCGCATCCTGCCGGTAGCCCACCACACGTTGCCCCAGCTGCACGGCGTTGTCGCCCAGGCGGGCTTTGACAGCGTGGTAGAGCATCATCTGCAGCTGCCCCCGGTGTACCGAATACTGCGGCCAGTGGTAGCCCGCCTCCAGGCCGCGCGGCTCGGCATACACCTCGTTCCCGTTACGGCCCACCAGCGCCCATTCGCGTGCCTGCAGGCCAATGGTGTCCAGCACGTCGTTGCCAAACCCCAGGTCGTGCAGTTCGCGCACGGCGTTAGGCTGCAGGTTGATGCCCACGCCCAGCGGCTGCAGTTCCGGCACCGTTTCAAAGACGATGCAGGGCACGCCGATCTGGTGCAGGGTGAGGGCGGTGGCCATGCCACCAATGCCACCCCCGGCGATCAGCACGGGGTGGGCGGAAGAAGGGTGTGAAGTAGTAGGTGCGCCAGACATGCCGAGATTGTCCATGCAATGGGGGGTGAAGCTTGTCGCGGACGCCGCAGGCCCATGCGGTGCCGGACGCATGCCGGGGGCGGTGTGCTGCAGGTTGGCAGCCGTCTCAGAGAGCCTTAGATCGTCAACACGTTCTTACTGGTCAGGCGTAGGTATCGACGTTGTTGCCCAGCCCAGAAGATGGAGTCTTTGCCGCCTGGGTCTTCTTTTGCTGCGCGGCATTGGCCGCCGCCTCTTCGGCCTTCGCCACCTGGGACAGTTGCTGCTCTTGCTGTTGCGCGCGCTGTATCGCCGTAATCTGGGCTTGCACCATCTGGATCTGCGCCTGCAGCAGCTTGGCCTTCTCTTGTTTGGCCTTGGCGTCCATGTCGGAACTGACCACGCCCTTGAGTTCCTCCGTCAGCTCGCGCAGCTGCTTTTGCAGCTTGGCGATGTCGCTGCTGCCGGTGGAGGAAGAAGGTTTGACGGGGGATGAGGTGGTGCTGGCAACTTGCATCCCTGGTTATCGGCAAGGCACCGGGAAAGTTGACGGGACTGCTCGCAAAGAGGGCGATTGAACTGAATGCCGCCTACCCATCCGAGCCATGGTCTGCCGATGTGCGGCTTGCCGCAGCCTATGGCACCATGCTCCGATGCAGAACGATGAACACCTGATGGCGCTGGTGAACGCCAACCGCAGTACCCTGCTGCGCGCCGCTACGCGCCTGCTGGGTTCTGCCGAGGCCGAGGACGCCGTGCAGGACGCCTACGTGCGTGCGCTGGAGGCCCAGGCCCCGGCGCTCAATGCGGCCCAGGCGTGGCTGTTGACGGTGGTGCGCAACCTAGCCATCGACCGCCTGCGGCGGCGCCAGTGGATGGCCCAATGGCTGACCGAAGCCACGCAGACTGCGCATGGCGCTGTTGCCGGTTCGGTCGCGCCCTCGGCAGAGGCCGATGCCGCGCTGGCGCAGCAAGCCACGCTCGCATTGCGGCGGCTGGCGGCGTGCGTCACGCCCATGGAGGGCGCCGCAGTGCTGCTGCATGCGGTGTTCGATGCCAGCCATGCCGAGCTGGCACAGGCCACCGGCCGGACGGAAGCGGCCAGCCGCCAGCAATTGCGCCGCGCATTGCAGCGCCTGCGGCAAGCCGAAGCGCAGGCCCGCCACTGTGATGAACGCGGTGAACCCAGTGACGGCGACCCGGCGGTGCTGCGCCTTTATCTGCAGTCTTTGCAACTACGGGACCCGCAGGCCCTGTGGGCCCTGCTGCGCCAGCCGCCCGTGAGTGCGATGGCGACGCAGCGCTCCGTGCAATCCGTACCACCGCGTGCCTCGCGCGCACCGGCCACGGTGGGTGGGGTGGTTCAGGTGGGCGGGCAACTGGGGTTGGTGCTCACGCTCGACGGCGTGACACTGTGCGTGTTGCCCCTGGGGCCCTGCGCCGAGCTGGCCCAAGACATCGTGGTGGCCTAGCCGACCCACCGGCACAGCAGCAAGAGCCCGCCCGGCAGCACTCAGTAAGGACGTTCGCAACACCATGGCCTCCCATACCACCCCTACCTTCTTCGCCACCCCCCAGGCATTCCGCCAGTGGCTGGAGCGCCATGCGGCCAGCGCGCCGGAGTTGCTGGTGGGTTTTCACAAAGTGGGCTCGGACCGCCCCAGCATGGGCTGGTCGGAGTCGGTGGACGAAGCCCTGTGCTTTGGCTGGATCGATGGCATCCGGCGGCGCATTGACGAGCACACTTATTCGATTCGCTTCACGCCGCGCAAGCCGTCGTCGATCTGGAGTGCGGTCAACATCGCCAAGGTGGAGCAGTTGCAGGCGGCAGGCCGCATGACGCCTGCGGGGCTGGCCGCTTTCGCGCACCGCAAGGCCGACAAGTCGGCCATCTACTCGCACGAGCAGGCGGGGGTGGCCGAGCTGCCGGTGGCGCTGCAGCGTGCATTCCAGCGCAACAAAGCCGCGTGGCGGTACTTTCAGGAATCCACACCTCCCAGCTACCGCAAGGTGATGCTGCACTGGGTCACATCCGCCAAACGCGATGCGACCCGGGAGGCCCGGTTTGCGCAGCTGGTGGCCGCCTGCGCAGCGGGTGAGCGCATTGAGTTGTGGGCGAAGCGGCCGTCCAGTACCAAGGCTTAGTCCGGCCCCAAGCCCGAGCCACCCGGTAGGTTGCCGCGCTTGCCGTAAGCTCGCGGAATGCAACAAAGAAACCTTGGACCTTTCTCCGTCTCGGCCATCGGCCTTGGCTGCATGAACCTCTCGCACGCCTATGGCGCGCCGGTGTCTGCCGAGCAGGGCGAGCGCGTGCTGCTGGCCGCGCTGGATGCGGGCGTGACGTTGTTCGACACCGCCACGCTCTATGGCTTTGGCGCCAACGAAACCTTGGTGGGCCGTGTGCTGAAGCAGCACCGCAGCCGTTTCACCCTGGCCAGCAAATGCGGCATGCAGGGCGTCGATGTGAACGGCGACGGCAAGCTGGTGCGCGTGATCGATGGCCGGCCCGCCACGCTGCGCCAGACCTGCGAAGACAGCCTGCGCCGCCTGCAGACCGATGTGATCGACCTGTACTACCTGCACCGCTGGGACAAGAAGGTGCCCATCGAAGACAGCGTGGGTGCTTTGGCCGACCTGGTGCGCGCGGGCAAGATCCGCAGCATTGGCCTGTCGGAGGTGTCTGCCGCCACCCTGCGCAAGGCCCACGCGGTGCATCCCATTGCGGCGGTGCAGACCGAGTATTCGCTGTGGACGCGCAACCCCGAGATCGCCGTGCTGGACGCCTGCCGCGAGCTGGGTGCCGCCTTTGTGGCGTTCAGCCCCGTGGCGCGGGGCTTTCTCTGTGGCGAGCTGCGCGATGTGAGCACGCTCGACGCCAAGGACATCCGCCGCGCCATGCCCCGTTTTGCGCCCGACGCCTATGCGGCCAACCTGGCGCTGCTCGACGACTACCAGGCCATTGCGCGCGATGTGGGCTGCACGCCCGCCCAGCTGGCGCTGGCATGGCTGCTGCACAAGGCCGAGCACATCATCCCCATCCCAGGCACCACCAGCGTGGCGCATTTGCAGGACGACTTGGGCGCCGTCGATGTGCGGCTGGATGTCGCCACCATGGCGCGGCTGGACGCGCTGATCAACGAGCGAACGGTGGTGGGCAGCCGCTACAACGCGCAGAGCGCGAGTGAAGTCGATACCGAGACGTTTGAAGACCGCGCAGCGTGAGCGGCGCGGTCTTTGTTGCGTTTATTGATATAGGCCGCAGAAACCGGCGTGGCTCAAGCCAGCGGCCGCCGCGCAAGGGCCGCCCCGCCGCGATGGCGGCGTCTCCCTGCCCGCAACGCGCAGCGGTGCGAGAGCGGGGGGAAGGCGCGAAGCGCCTCAGGGGGGTGTGCTTTATCTCCCGCGCAGGTTCCCCTTGTCATCTGCAATCACGATCTCCACACGGCGGTTCATGGCGCGGCCTTCGGGCGATGCGTTGTCGGCCACCGGGTGGGCCTTGCCATAGCCGCGTGCGGTGATGCGGCTGCTGTCCACCCCGCGCTGCACCAGCGCATCGCGCACGGCCTGCGCGCGGCGGTCTGACAGGTCCTGGTTGTAGCTGTCGCCACCCACGCTGTCGGTGTAGCCCTCGATCAGCAGCTTGCGGTCCGGGAACTGCTTGAGGAAGTTGGCCAGCTTTTCGAGACGTGGGGCCGCTTGGGCCGACAGCTCGGCCTTGTTGAAGGCAAACAGCACATCGCCCAAGGTCACCAGCAGGCCGCGTTCGGTTTGCTGGGCTTCCATGTCGCGCAGCTGGGCTTCGAGTGCGCGCACACGGTCCTGCGCGGCGTTGGCCTGTGCCATGGCGGCGGTGGCTTGTGCCTGCTGTTGTGCGGCGCGCTGCTCGGCGCTCATCGCCTGCTGCTGGGCCTGTTGTGCGCGCAGGCGGGCGGCGTCGGCCTCCTGGGTGCGGGCTTGCAGGCGGATGCGATCCGCTTCGCTGCCGGCCTGCTTGATATTGGCATCGAGCTGGCGTGCCCGGGCCGTGTTGGTAGCGATCTCGGCACGTTGGCGGGCGATGTACGCCAGGTGGTTGGTCTCAGACGTGTCCTTGTCATCGGCCCACACGCGGTCAGCCTGGGCCAGTGCATCGGTGGCCTGCTTGAGTTCGAGCTGGGCGTACTGGTTGACGGCCGGGTCGCCTGCCGCAGTGCTCACGGCAGTGCGGGCTTCTTCGAGGGCGGGCGACGGGGTGGTGCTGGCGCAGGCGGCCAGCAGGCCCACAGCAATCAGGCTGGTGCACAGGGCGGTGGTGCGGTGAAAAAAGCGTGGCATGGTCGGGTGTTCCTTGGGTGTTGGGTGAATTCAATCGCGGGGCCATCGGGGGCCTTGGCGCCGGTGTGCGAGAGGCGCAGCCGCCAAGTGGGGCGTACTCGGCACCGCGCAGGGCGCTGGACTAGCGGGGCGATCGGCGGTTGATTTCGTCTTGCAGTGCGCGGATGCTGTCCTGCACCTGGGCCAGGGTGGCGGCATTGCCTGCGGCGTCGGCGCGGGTCTCGGCCACGCGGGCATCGACCTCTGCCTCTGCGGCCAGGCGGCGCGCGGCCACATAGTCCTTTTCTGCCATGGCCTTCTCGGCCTGGATGAGCTTCTCGCGGGCCTGCTGCAGCTGTACAGGGGCGCTGGTGGCCACCGCCGGTGCCGCCGCCACGCGGTTCACGGTGGTGCGGGTGACCGCCATCTGTTCAGTAGGGGCGGGGGTGGACGAGCAGGCGGCCAGTGCGCCCAGTGCGAGTGCCGCTGTGGCAGTGCGGATCAGTGCAGTTGAATGCATGGTGTATGGGACTCCTCTGGAGGTTGTTGGAGACGCCGCACCCGTGTGGGGTGGGCAACCAGTGGGTTCTGCTGTTGATGCATTGTTGGGCCCCGCTCGGCGAGCGGGCGTAGGTCCCGCCTCTGTATCGCTGTCGGGCATGTCTTACGAACATTTGCACGCCGGGCGCTGACACTGTGAGTGCGACGGATGTGAAGGCCCGTTGGGGAACTCTCGCTTTGCAGGTGTCTCGATCAAGGGCAATACGCACGCACACCGCGTTGTCCCCAGGCCGCGCCATCTGCTGCCGATGCTTTTGCGCGGACTGCGCGCGCACGCCGTACGCCCGCGTTCACCTATCCCCATTGCACAACGAAGAGGAGAGTTACTGCATGCCGCCATCCACGTTTTTCACCTGGGTCCAGGAGACCACTTTTGCGGGTGTGCCGCTATGGAGCCTGTGTGTGGCCCTGGCGGCGGCTGTCGCTACCTACGCCGCCATCCTTGTGGTGTTGCACTTGCTGACCCGCCGCGCCAAAGGGTGGGCCACGCAGTCACACAGCGGTATGGCACTGACCCTGGTGGACGTGCTGGAAGGCACGAGCCGCACGCTGATGCTGGTGGTGGCACTGCTCGTGGGCGCCAGCCTGCTGGACCTGCCGGGCCGCTGGGAGAGCCG
Organism: Acidovorax sp. M14; assembly: GCF_049331375.1. NCBI lineage: Bacteria > Pseudomonadati > Pseudomonadota > Betaproteobacteria > Burkholderiales > Comamonadaceae > Acidovorax > Acidovorax sp. M14. Next base: position 4,666,059 of record NZ_CP186263.1, on the reverse strand, counting down.
TCTGAGCCAGCTGTGGTTTGTGGCCGTGGCGCTGCAGATGGGGCTGTGGGGCATGCGCGCGATCGGCATCGGCGTGCGCCGCTATGTGGAGCGGCACTCGTCCAGCGGCATGACGCAGGTCAGCGCTTCGGCCACGCTCATGTCGTGGGGGCTGCGCACGCTGCTGTGGAGCGTGGTGCTGCTGGCCATCTTGTCCAATGTGGGGGTGAACATCACGGCCTTCATCGCCAGCCTGGGGGTGGGCGGTATTGCCGTGGCGCTGGCGGTGCAGAACATCCTGGGCGACTTGTTTGCCTCGCTGGCGATTGCGGTGGACAAACCCTTTGAGGTGGGCGACTTCATCGTGGTGGGCAACGTGTCGGGCACGGTGCAGGTGATCGGCCTCAAGACCACGCGCATCCGCAGCCTGCAGGGCGAGCAGATCGTGATGTCCAACACCGACCTGCTCAAGCAGACCATCAGCAACTTCCGCATGCTGGAGCGGCGGCGCATCGTGTTCACCTTTGGCGTGGCCTATGACACCACCCCCGAGCAGGCGGAGGCGATTCCCGGCGTGGTGCGCAAGCTCATCGAGTCGCACCCGGAGCTGCGCTTTGACCGTGCGCATTTCAAGGCGCTGGGCACCAACTCGCTGGATTACGAGGTGGTCTACATCGTCGAAGACCCGGCCTACAACCTGTACATGGACCTGCAGCAGTCCATCAACCTGGGGTTGCTGCGCGAGTTCAAGGCCATGGGGGTGGAGTTTGCATTCCCCACCCGCACGGTGCACATTGCCAGCGCACCGCCGCAGGCCCCTGCTGCTGCGGTGTCCTGATTGCGCAGGCGGGTACTGCGTAGGCAAAAAAAAGCCGGCAGCCTTTGCAGGCGGCCGGCTTGAACAGGGTAGTTACCTCTAGCGCTTTTTCAACTTCTCAAAGAAAGCTTACTTGGCGACTACGCGCACCATTTCCAGGCACTTGTTCGAGTAGCCCCATTCGTTGTCGTACCAGCTCACGACCTTCACGAAGGTGCCGTCCAGCGCGATGCCGGCGTCCGCGTCAAAGATCGAAGTGCGGGTGTCGCCACGGAAGTCGGTGGCCACCACCTTGTCTTCGGTGTAGCCCAGCACGCCCTTCAGCGCGCCTTCGGACTGGGCCTTCATCTCGGCCTTGATTTCTTCGTAGGTGGCGGCCTTTTCCAGCTCCACCGTCAGGTCCACCACCGACACGTCGGAGGTGGGCACGCGGAAGGACATGCCGGTCAGCTTCTTGTTGAGGGCTGGGATCACCACGCCCACGGCCTTGGCAGCGCCAGTGCTCGAAGGAATGATGTTTTCCAGAATGCCACGGCCACCGCGCCAGTCCTTGTTCGAAGGGCCGTCCACGGTCTTTTGCGTGGCGGTGGCGGCGTGCACGGTGGTCATCAGGCCGCGCTTGATGCCCCACTTGTCGTTCAGCACCTTGGCCACGGGGGCCAGGCAGTTGGTGGTGCACGATGCGTTGGAGATGATGGCCTGGCCCGCGTAGGTGTCGTGGTTCACGCCGAACACGAACATGGGGGTGTCGTCCTTGGAGGGGGCCGACAGCACGACCTTCTTGGCGCCTGCGTCGATGTGCTTCTGTGCCGTGACCTTGTCCAGGAACAGGCCGGTGGATTCGATCACGATGTCGGCGCCGACTTCGTTCCACTTCAGGTTGGCAGGGTCGCGCTCTTGCGTCAGGCGGATCTTCTTGCCGTTGACGATCAGGGTGTTGCCTTCCACAGCCACGGTGCCGTCGAAGCGACCATGCACCGAGTCGTACTGCAGCATGTAGGCCAGGTAGTCGGGCTCCAGCAGGTCGTTGATGCCCACGACTTCGATGTCGCTGAAGTTCTGGATGGCCGAGCGCAGCACGTTGCGGCCGATGCGGCCGAAGCCGTTGATACCAATCTTGATCGTCATAGGGAGCCTCTTCAAAGTTGCAAAGTCGAAATCGGGAATCTGCGGCTGCGCGCCCGCTGGCAGCGGGGCACAGCGGGCAGAAGAAGTTTTAGCGGGCCTTCTTGGCGGGCTTCAGGCGCGCAGCACCGGTGGCCACCAGCACGGCATCGGCCACGTTTTCTTCGGTGAAGCCGAAGTGCTTGAACAGCACGGGCGCGGGGGCCGATTCGCCGTAGGTGTCGATGCCCACCACGGCGGCGCAGCCGTATTTCCACCAGCCGTCGGTCACGCCCATTTCCACGGCCACGCGCGGTATGCCGGCAGGCAGCACGCTGCTCTTGTACTTGGCGTCTTCACGGTCGAAGGTGGTGGTGCTGGGCATGGAGACCACGCGCACCGGCACCTTCTTGTCGGCCAGCAGGCGCTGGGCCTTGAGGGCCAGCTGCACTTCGGAGCCGGTGGCGATGATCACGGCCGCGGGCTTCTTCTTGAGGCCCACATCGGCAGGCTCGCTCAGCACGTAGGCACCGCGCGAGATGTCGCCCAGGTCGCGCTTGGGCGCGTACGGAAGGTTCTGGCGCGACAGGGCCAGCACGGTGGGCTTGTTGCGGTTGGACAGGGCCACGCTCCAGGCCACGGCGGTTTCGGCCGTGTCGGCAGGGCGCCACACATCGAGGTTGGGGATCAGGCGCAGGCTGGCCACATGCTCGATGGACTGGTGCGTGGGGCCGTCTTCGCCCAGGCCGATGGAGTCGTGCGTGAACACGTGGATCACGCGCTGCTTCATCAGCGCGGCCATGCGGATGGCGTTGCGGCTGTAGTCGCTGAAGGTCAGGAAGGTGCCGCCGTAGGGGATGAAGCCGCCGTGCAGTGCCACGCCGTTCATGATGGCGGCCATGCCGAACTCGCGCACGCCGTAGTTGATGTGGCGGCCACCGATCTTCTGGCCTTCGGCCACTTCGGTCTTGACCACGTTGCCCTGCATGTCGAAGCGCAGGTTGGGCGTGCTCTTGGTGTTGGTGAGGTTGGAGCCCGTCAGGTCGGCGCTGCCGCCCAGCAGTTCGGGCAGTGCGGCGGTGAAGGCTTCCAGCGCCAGCTGGCTGGCCTTGCGGCTGGCCACGGTTTCGCCCTTGGTGTGGGCGGCCACCACGGTGTCCACGGCCACCTGGGCAAAGTTGGCGGGCAGGTCGCCCTTCATGCGGCGGGTGAATTCGGCGGCCAGTTCGGGGAAGGCCTTGCTGTAGGCGGCAAAGCGGTCATTCCAGGCGGCTTCGGCTTGTTGGCCGCTGGCCTTGGCGTCCCAGCCGGCGTACACGTCTTCGGGGATGGCGAAGGGCTCTGCCGTCCAGCCCAGGGCTTCGCGGGTGAGCTTGATTTCTTCAGCGCCCAGGGGCTCGCCGTGGGCCTTGGAGGTGTTGGCGCGGTTGGGGCTGCCCTTGCCGATGTGCGTCTTGCAGATGACCAGCGTGGGGCGCTCAGTCTGCTTCTTGGCTTCGGCAATCGCGTCCGCCACCTTGTCGGCATCGTGGCCGTCGATGGGGCCGATCACGTTCCAGCCGGCGGACACAAAACGCAGGGCGGTGTTGTCGGCAAACCAGGGCGTCACCTGGCCGTCGATGGAGATGCCGTTGTCGTCGTACAGGGCGATCAGCTTGTTCAGCTTCCAGGCGCCTGCCAGCGAAATCGCTTCCTGGCTGATGCCTTCCATCAGGCAGCCGTCGCCCAGGAACACGTAGGTGTTGTGGTCCACCACGGCATGGCCTTCGCGGTTGAACTCGGCGGCCAGCAGCTTCTCGGCCAGCGCAAAGCCCACGGCGTTGGTGATGCCCTGGCCCAGCGGGCCTGTGGTGGTTTCCACGCCGGGGGTGATGCCCACTTCGGGGTGGCCGGCGGTCTTGCTGTGCAGCTGGCGGAAGTTCTTCAGCTCGCTCATGGGCAGGTCGTAGCCCGTGAGGTGCAGCAGCGAATAGATCAGCATCGAACCGTGGCCGTTGCTCAGCACAAAACGGTCGCGGTCAAACCACTGGGGGTTGGTGGGGTTGTGCTTGAGGTGGCGAGCCCACAGGCCCACGGCCATATCGGCCATGCCCATGGGGGCGCCGGGGTGGCCGGAGTTGGCTTGTTGAACGGCGTCCATGGCCAATGCGCGGATCGCATTTGCCATCTGTTGGGATTGCTGGGTGTTGGCCATGGGGGAGTGGTTCAGGGTGGGAGGTTCAGGGGAAACCCGGCATTTTACCGGCGCGGCTTTCACCCGCCTGAATCGGCCAGCCGCACGCTGGGCGCAGAGCGGCAATGCACTACAGTGCGGGCCATGCAAGGACTGCACCTCACTGCCGATCTCCAGGGCTGCCGCTGCGCCAGTGCCTGGCTGCTGGACGCCACCGCCCTGGGCCGAGCCTGTACCGATGCGGTGCGCGCCGCCGGGCTGCAGGCCGTGGGGCAGTTGTTTCATGAGTTTCCGGCCACGGCGCACGGCCCTGGTGGGGTGACAGCTACTGTTTTGCTAGCGGAGTCGCACCTGTGTGTGCACACCTGGCCCGAGCAGCACGCGGTGACGCTGGATGTGTATGTGTGCAACTTCGGCGCCGACCATTCGGCCAAAGCACATGCGCTGATGGACGCGCTGCTGGCCTTGTTCCAGCCCACGGCCGTGGATCGCCACGCGCTGCAGCGGGGTGCGGTGAGCGGGGTGGCGGCATGAGTCCTGTTCACCACCAGGTGCCCGCCCTGTTGCTGGCCGCTGGCCGGGGCGAACGCATGCGCCCGCTGACCGACACCACGCCCAAGCCCCTGCTGCAGGTGCAGGGTCAGCCGCTGCTGCAGTGGCACCTGCAGGCCTTGCTGGATGCGGGTGTCGAGAGGGCGGTGATCAACACCGCATGGCTGGGCGAACAGATCAGCGGGCATTTTTCCAGCGGTTTTGCCTCCAAGCGCAGGAAGAATATGCCTGAGCAGCTATCAATTTCATACTCCCACGAAGGGGTGGACTTTGGTGGCGCCCTGGAAACTGCGGGCGGTATTGCCCGTGCATTGCCCCAGCTCGGCCCGGTGTTCTGGCTGGCGGCGGGCGATGTGTTTGCGCCCGACTTTGTGTTCGACCGCGCGGCGGTGGCGGCCTTCGAGGCCAGCAACCATCTGGCCCACCTGTGGCTGGTGCCCAACCCCGCCCACAACCCGCGTGGCGACTTCGGCCTGTCGGCCGACGGCCTCGCGCTGAACCTGCCCGCCGACGACCCCGCACCGCGCTACACCTACAGCACTATCGCCCTGCTGCGCGCCGAGCTGTTTGCGCTGCCCTGGTGCGACATTCCGCCGGGCAATCCCAGCGGCATCAAAGCCCCGCTGGCGCCGCTGCTTCGCCGGGCCATGGACAATGGCCGCGTCAGTGCGCAGCTCTACACCGGCCGCTGGACCGATGTGGGCACGCCCGAGCGGCTGGCCGAACTCAACACCCTTTCTTCCGACGCGCCATGAACACCACCGTGCCTGCCTCCGTCTATGCCCAGCGCCGCGCGCACCTGGCTGCCCAGCTGGGCCCCGGGGGCATTGCCATCATCCCCACGGCGCTGGAGCGTCCGCGCAACCGGGACAGCGACTTTCTGTTCCGCCACGACAGCTACTTCTATTACCTGACCGGTTTCACCGAGCCCGGCGCCTGCCTGGTACTGGCCCACGATGGTCGCAGCACGCTGTTCTGCCAGCCCAAGGACCTGGAGCGCGAAATCTGGGACGGCTACCGCCTGGGCCCGGCCGCTGCGCCCGCAGCCTTGGGCGTGGAGGCTGCACATTCGATGGCGGAGCTGGACAGCAAGCTGCCGCGCCTACTCGAAAACACGGCCTGCGTCTGGTACCCGTTTGCTACGCACAGCGGTCTGGCTGCACGCGTGGAGGGCTGGCTCAACGTGGTACGCGGACGGGTGCGCTACGGCGCCATCTGCCCTGCCGAGCAGAACGACCTGTGCACCTTGCTCGACGAGATGCGCCTGTTCAAGGACGCGCATGAGCAGGACATCATGCGCCGCGCCAGCGCCATCAGCGCGCAGGCCCACATCCGCGCCATGCAGCGCTCGGCCCGCATGTTGCGCGCCGGGCAGGATGTGCGCGAATACCACCTGGATGCCGAGCTGCTGCATGCGTTCCGCGACGCGGGCTCGCAGTATCCGGCCTACAGCTCCATCGTGGCCGCGGGGGCCAACGCCTGCGTGCTGCACTACCGCGCCGATGCAGCGCCTGTGCGCGACGGCGAGCTGGTGCTGATCGACGCAGGCTGCGAGCTGGACAGCTACGCCAGCGACATCACCCGCACCTTCCCGGCCAACGGCAAGTTCACCGGACCGCAGCGCGCGCTGTACGACCTGGTGCTGGCCAGCCAGGATGCGGCCGTGGCAGCGACCAAGGCGGGCGCGCGTTTCAACGACCCGCACGACGCCACAGTGGCCGTGCTGGCCCAGGGCATGCTGGACCTGGGCCTGCTCGACAAGAACAAGGTGGGCACCGCACAGGACGTGATCGACCAACGTGCCTACTTCCAGTTCTACATGCACCGCACCAGCCACTGGCTGGGCATGGACGTGCACGACTGCGGCAGCTACGTGGAGCCCGGCGAGGTGGGCCAGACCAGCGAACGCAAGGACCCGCTGTCGGGCGAAACCATCACCAACCGCCCCAGCCGCATCCTGCGGCCCGGCATGGTGCTGACCATCGAGCCCGGCATCTACGTGCGCCCCGCCGAAGGGGTGCCCGAGCAGTTCCACAACATCGGCATCCGTATCGAAGACGACGCCATCGTCACCGAGACGAGTTGTGAGCTGATCACGCGCGGCGTGCCGGTGAAGGCCGACGAGATCGAAGCGCTGATGCGCGCCTGAGCGTGGGCAAAACCATGGCCGTGGACACCGCTGCCGGAGCCGATGCGGCGCATGCTCCGGCTCAGCCCGGCAAGTGGCGGCTGGGCGGCGCGCTGTGGCTGCTGGGCATGCCCGGCGTGGTGGCGGTGGTCTGGACGCTGCTGCCCACCTTGAAGGCCAACGAAGCCCTGCTGCCGCTGCCGCCAGAGGCCGTGCTGTTGCTCAGCGGGTTGCAAACGGCGGCGCTCCTGGCGCTGGCCGTGGCGCTGGGGGTGTGGCTGGCGCCCCGCGTGGGTTTGCAGGCGCCTGCAGTGTCTGCCTGGCTGGCCGGTCGACCCGCAGGGCCTGCACTGCGGGCCCAACTCCTGCCTGGCATCGTGGGCGGTGTGGCTGGCGCAGCGTGGGTGTGGGTGCTGTCCCGGCTGGCGCCCACGGCGCTCCAGCCCTCCGATCCTGCCAGTGCCATGCCGTTGGTGGTCAAGCTGCTCTACGGCGGCATTACCGAAGAGCTGATGGTGCGCTGGGGTGTGATGACCCTGCTGCTGTGGCTGGGCTGGCGCCTGTTGCAGCGCGGGCAGGGGCGGCCGGGCAAGGGATTGGTGGCTGCGGCGGTGCTGCTCAGTGCCGTGTTGTTTGCCGTGGGGCATCTGCCTGCCGCGCAGGCGCTGGCCGGCGTGTTGACCGTGCCGGTGGTGGCGTTCGTCTTGGTGGGCAACACGGTTTTTGGCCTGGTCGCGGGCTGGCTGTTTGCGCGCTACGGCCTGGAGGCCGCGATCATTGCGCATGTGCTGGCGCATTGGTTGTCGTCCCCGCTGCTCTGACGCGCTGAGCCCTGTTGCTGCGGAACGGGTAACTCGCATGTAACCGCTTCGTGTGAGAATTGAAACTCGATTACATCCCCAACGACCGAGAGAAAAGAGACATGTCCATGCCTACCCGCCGCGCCACCAAGATTGTTGCCACCCTGGGTCCTGCGTCGAGCGACCCGGCGCTGCTGGAGGCGATGATCCGAGCGGGGGTGAACGTGGTGCGGCTGAACTTCAGCCACGGCAAGGCGCAGGACCACATCGACCGTGCCGCCACCGTGCGCGCTGCCGCCCAGCGTGCGGGCCGCGAGGTGGCCATCATGGCCGACCTGCAGGGCCCCAAGATCCGCGTGGGCAAGTTTGCCGAGGGCAAGGTGCAGCTGGAGCCGGGCGCCAAGTTCGTGCTGGATGCCTCGCGCACCGAGCTGGGCGACATCGATGGCGTGGGGCTGGACTACAAGGAGCTGCCGCGAGATGTGAAGGCGGGCGACCTGTTGCTGCTCAACGATGGCCTGATCGTGCTCACCGTGGATGCGGTGCGCGGCGAAGAAGTGCACACCACCGTCAAGGTGGGTGGCGAGCTGTCCAACAACAAGGGCATCAACAAGAAGGGCGGCGGCCTCACGGCGCCAGCCCTTACGGCCAAGGACATGGAAGACATCCGCACGGCGATGAGCTTCCAGGCCGACTATGTGGCCGTGAGCTTTCCCAAGAACGCGACCGACATGGAAATGGCCCGCCAGCTGTGCAACGTGGCAGCCTCCGAGTTCCGCCACAAGCCCGGCCTGATCGCCAAGATCGAACGCGCCGAGGCCATCCCGCACCTGGAGGCCATCCTACGCGTGAGCGACGGCATCATGGTGGCGCGTGGCGATCTGGCGGTGGAAGTGGGCAACGCGGCCGTGCCCGCACTGCAAAAGAAGATGATCCGCATGGCGCGAGACCTGGACAAGGTCGTCATCACCGCCACGCAGATGATGGAGAGCATGATCACCAACCCCGTGCCCACGCGCGCCGAGGTGAGTGACGTGGCCAACGCCGTGCTGGACGGCACCGACGCCGTGATGCTGAGCGCCGAAACGGCCGCTGGCCGCTACCCGCTCGAAACCGTGGAAGAGATGGCCACCATCTGCGCTGCCGCCGAGGCAGCGGAAGACCACCAGCTCGATGCCGACTTCACCGGCCAGACCTTTGGCCGCATCGACCAGTCCATCGCCATGGGCGCGCTGTTCACAGCCCACCACCTGGGCGCCAAGGCCATCGTGGCCATGACCGACAGCGGCGCTACGGCCCTGTGGATGAGCCGCCACAGCATCCGCATCCCTATCTACGCGCTCACCCCCAAGGTGGCCACGCAACGCAAGATGGCCATGTACCGCAACGTGCGCCCCTTGCTCATGGACACCAGTGCCGACCGTGACACCGCGCTGGACCAGGCCGAGCGCCACCTCAAGAGCCGCAACATCGTGCAAAAGGGCGACGTGTACGCCATCACCTGCGGCGAGCCCATGGGGGCACCCGGCGGCACGAACATGCTGAAGATCTGCGTGGCCAGCTGATTGGCAGAGGGGCGCTCCCTCACCGCTCCTGCGCTACGCCCTCGAGGCGATTACGCCGGACGGCGGTCAGTGTGCGTTGCCTTGTGGCGACTTGTGCAGCAGCGCTGCCTGCCAGCGGTGCGCCCGCGCGGCCAGGGCATGAATGGCCGCTGCGGCCAGCCCCCCGGTGAGCAGGCCCGCCAGCACATCGGACGGAAAGTGCACGCCCAGGCAGACGCGGCTCCACACCATCGCAGCCGTGACCGCAGCGGCCAGCCAGGTCAGCCCGCGGACCGGCAGCAGTGCGAGGCTGGCCGCCAGTGCGGCGGCGCCTGCCACATGCATGCTGGGAAAGCCTGCGCGCGCCGCGTGCTCGATCCACTGCACGCCAATGCCCAGTTGCGCAGGTCGCGGCGCCGGTACGGCCAGCCGCAGCAATTGCACTCCCAGCCAGGCGAGGGCCATCGACGCGAGCGCCAGGGCCAGGGCGCGCCGCTGCGCCGCGTTGCCCAGCACCAAGCTGCCGAGCAGCAGGCCGCCCATGGCGGTGGGCAGTTGCTGCGACACCCACCGTGCCACCGCTACCACGGCAGGCAAGGTGGCGGCGTCGGCATTGAGGGCCTGAAACAGGACCAGATCGATTTCAAGCATGGGAGCCGTCCGCTGGCGTGGTGGTGTTGGCGAAATGCGGAAAGCGGGGCCTCAATGCGGTGGCGGCCAGGTCGCAGAGCCAGCCGGTGGTCCAGCACAGCCAGCCTGTCCACAGCGTATGGCTCATGAAATGGGCGCCGCGCACCTGCTGGGCGGCACCCAATACAAACCCGGCCAGCAATGCGCCAGCCAGCCACCAGCGCGCGGCCGTCGGCGCCTTGTGGCGCAGCGCGAAGTAGCCGCCCAGAAAGGCGAATCCCGCCGATGCATGGCCCGCCGGAAAGCAGCGGCCGCTGCCGCCATCGAGCACGCCCAGCGCCCAGTGCGACACATGGCGCGCCACGCCGCCAAACTGCGCCAAGTCCCAGGGGCAACTGGTGGCGCTGAGGTTCTTGGTGATGCTGACCACAGCCAGCGAGAGCAGGGCGCTCACGGCCATTTGCAGGCGCTCGCTGGCGTCCAACTTGCGCAAAAAACCTCGCGGCCACCACACGCTCAACGCCAGCAGCAGCACCAGCAGCCATCCCAGGCGGCGGGCACCTTCATGCAGCACCTGCACAAAAAACCACTGGTCCCGCATCGGAAACCCGTTGGAGGACCCGAACACCTGCGCAAAGGCCAGGTCTTGGCCCGCCGCATCCCAGGCCACGACACAGGCCAGTGCCCCCAGGGTCCAGAAAAGCAGTGTGTGGCGGTGTAAGGGGACCTGGGGCGCGGTGGACGGCGGGACGGACGAAGGCTGCATGCGCCGGAAGATAGGCTGCCGTACTTAACGCCGTCTTAAAGTTGGCATCGCCACTGTCACTCCCCTGTCTGATGGGCTGCGACAATGCCCGCATGCGAATACTCGTGGTCGAAGACGATGCGGGCATAGCCAGTGGCCTGCGCAGTAACCTGCAGCAGCGCGGCTATGCGGTGGATGTCAGTGATGGCGTCGCCAGCGCCTGGAGCGCCCTGCGCGCCGAGCGTTTTGACGCGGTTCTGCTGGACCTGGGGCTGGTGGACGGTGACGGCAGCGAACTGCTCAGGCGCCTGCGCCTGAGCCCTCCCGCCACCGGCGCCGCATCAGCAACCTTGCCGGACCCCGCCACGCCCGTCCTCATCGTCACCGCGCGCGACCAGGTGCACCAGCGCATTGCGGGGCTGGACCAGGGGGCTGACGACTATCTGACCAAGCCGTTTGATGTGGATGAGCTGGACGCGCGCCTGCGCGCCCTGTTGCGGCGCGCGGCGGGGCGGGCGTCGCCCACCATCCGCCTGGGCGACATCGAGCTGGACCCTGCGACCCGCACGGTGCGCCAGCAAGGCAAGCCGGTGGAAATGTCTCCGCGCGAGTTTTCGGTGCTGCTGGTGCTGCTGGAGGCGCGCGGCCGGGTCCTGTCGCGCCAGCAGATCGAGGAGCGCCTATACAGCTGGGATGCTGCCGTGGAGAGCAATGCCGTTGAGGTGCACATCCACCACCTGCGCCGCAAGCTGGGCAGTGCCTCGATCCAGACCATGCGCGGAGTGGGCTATTTCATGCCGCAGGAAAAGCCTGCATGAACGCGCCCCCTGTTTCTCGTCCCGCATCGGGGCGCCGCCCCTCGCTCACCCGGCAGCTGTTGCTGTGGTCCCTGGGGGCGCTGGCCATTGTCTGGGGTAGCTTCGTCTTCATTGGCTACCAGACCGGTGTGCATGAGGCCGACGAGCTGACCGACGGGCACCTGGCCAGCGTGGCCGCGCTGCTGCTTAACCTGCGGGCCACCGAGGCCATGGAGGGCCCGCAACGGACCGAGCGCACCCCCACGCCCTGGCTCAAGTCGCACGACTACCAGCAGACCATCAGCGTGGTGCAGTGGGATGCGCAGGGGCGGGTGCTGTCCATCACAGGCTCGGTGCCCGAGCCACCTTTCAGCGATGCCGAGGGGTTTGCCGACCTCACGCTGGGCCCCGACAATGTGGCCTGGCGCAGCTTTTCGCAATGGGATGCGGGGCGCACCCGCAAGATCATGGTGATGCTGGAGCTGCGCGAGCGGGACGAGCTGGCGGATGACATCGCGGGGCAGCTCATCGAGCCCGGTCTGTGGTTGCTGCCTGTGGTGTCTTTGGCCCTGGGGCTCGCGCTGTGGCGGGGCTTGCGGCCCTTGTACGCGCTGTCGGCCGATGTGGCGGCGTTGGACCCGGCTAGCGCACAGCGCCTGGCATCGCGCCATGCCTGGAGCGAGTTCGAGTCGGTGGTGGCGTCGATCAACACTTTGCTGGACCGCCAGCAGGTCGCCATGGTGCGCGAGCGCCGGCTGGCCAACGAGGTGGCGCACGAGCTGCGCACGCCGCTGTCCTCCATCGCCCTGCAGGCCAGTGCCCTGGCGGGGGAGCTGACGGAAGAGGCCCGGGCCCAGGCGCTGGCGCGCATCGGCCAGGATGCCCTGCGCGCAGGGCATGTGCTCAACCAGCTGCTGGCCCTGGCCCGCGCCAGCCGGGCAGAGCTGCACGAAGCCAAGGCGCCCGTGGACCTGAGCGCCCTGGCGCGGTCGGTGTGCGCCGACTATGCCCAGGCGGCGTGGAAGCGGGGCGACGACCTCGGCCTGTCGGCGCCGACCGCACTGATCGTGCCGGGCCATGCGGTGCTGCTGGACATTGCGGTGCGCAATCTGGTGGAAAACGCGCTCAAGCACACGCCCGAGGGCACCCAGATCGCCGTCCAGCTGGGCATGGCGGACGCTGGTGGCGCGTGGTTGCAGGTGTGTGACGACGGGGCGCGCCCGCAGGCCGGCGGTGCACCGGGCAGCGCGGCGGCGGTGCCGGTGGACAGCTTGCATCTGGGGCATGAAATCCTGCGCCGCGTGGCGGACATTCACGGGGGGCGCTTTGGCGCAGCCCCTGCGCCCGCGCCCTTTACCACCTGCTACCGGTTGGATTTGCCATCGCCCTCCGTACCGGCCCCCGGTTAAAATTGCGAGTTACCAAGCGGTTACCACCGCATTGCCGGGTGCTACAGCGCCTCGCCCCCTCCTTCATCAACCCACCACGGACCCCACGACCATGCCCCTCGTTTCGATGCGCGAACTGCTCGACCATGCCGCTGCCAACAGCTATGGCATCCCTGCCTTCAACGTCAACAACCTGGAGCAGGTGCAGGCCGTGATGGCGGCTGCGGACGAAGTGGGCGCTCCCGTCATCCTGCAGGCCAGCGCTGGCGCACGCAAGTACGCGGGCGAGCCCTTCATCAAGCACCTGATCCAGGCGGCGGTCGAGGCCTTCCCTCACATCCCGCTGGTCATGCACCAGGACCACGGCACTTCGCCCAAGGTGTGCCAGGGCGCCATCGACCTGGGCTTCGGCTCGGTGATGATGGACGGCTCGCTGATGGAAGACGGCAAGACCCCGTCGTCCTTCGACTACAACGTCGAAGTGACGCGCAAGGTGGTGGACATGGCGCACAAGGTGGGCGTGACGGTCGAAGGTGAACTGGGCTGTCTGGGCAACCTCGAAACCGGGGATGCGGGCGAAGAAGACGGCATTGGTGCCGTCGGCAAGCTCGACCACAGCCAGATGCTGACCGACCCCGAAGAAGCCGCCACCTTCGTGAAGGCCACCCAGCTGGACGCCCTGGCCATTGCCATCGGCACTAGCCACGGCGCCTACAAGTTCAGCCGCAAGCCCACGGGCGATATCCTGGCGATCAGCCGCGTGAAGGAAATCCACAAGCGCATTCCCAACACCCACCTGGTGATGCACGGCTCGTCGTCGGTGCCTGCCGAACTGCTGGCCATCATCAACCAGTACGGCGGCAAGATGAAGGAAACCTACGGCGTGCCCGTCGAGGAAATCCAGGAAGCCATCAAGCACGGCGTGCGCAAGATCAACATCGACACCGACATTCGCCTGGCCATGACGGGCGCGGTGCGCAAGTTCCTGTTTGAGAACCCCGACAAGTTCGACGCCCGCGAATGGCTCAAGCCCGCCCGCGAAGCGGCCAAGCAGGTTTGCAAGCAGCGCTACCTGGAGTTCGGCTGCGAAGGTCAGGGCAGCAAGATCAAGGGCCTGAGCCTGCAGGCCGTGGCGGCCCAGTACGCCTCGGGTGCGCTGGCGCAAGTGGTGAACTGATCGTTGGCACCAGGCCCTCAGGGGCCGCTGCCCAGCCTGGCTGCGTTGTGCTGCCAGGCTTTTTTTTGCCTGTGTGCGGGTGGAGACTGGGGAGTTCTCTCTACAGCAGACAAAGGCGACAGCGCAAAGATTTTCTTCATGTAAGCTCGCGGTCAGCTTGCCCACCGGCAGCGCCGCAAGAAGTGTCCGATACCAGGGCGCTTTCAACACATTTTTCACCAGCGACACCGAGCTGGTTGTTGCATGGCAGGAGCCGTCGAAAGACGGACTCGGGTGCCGTGGGATGATTGAAGGCGAATTCGTATGAACCTTTCTCTATGACTCTGACCATTTCAAAGTTCCGGCGGCTGCTGCCTCTCTTGCCCGTGTTGGCTGTGACGGTGTTCACGGCGGCCTGCGCGCCCCTCACTGTTCCTCCCCAATCCGAATATCCCGTGGGCCGCGCCCGCCTGGTGTTGCCACCGGGGGCGTGGCAGGATCTGGGCACCTCCGAGGAAGCCATTGCAGGCTCCGGGGGACGTATTGCGCTCCAGACCCGCGATGTGGGCTTGCGGAATGCCCAGGGAGACTGGCTGGCCGTATTGCGCGTGCAGACCAACCGCGCCGGAGACCTGAGTGGTTCTCCGCAAGGCATCGGTTATTGCCCCACCCAGCAGGACGTCACCGTGGAGGATGGCGCTGCAAGCAGTCCTGTACGCGCAGACTGTCTGCGGCTCAAGCGATGGGGAAGCAGTTCCCAGTGGCTGGACAAGAACCGGCCAGACCTTGTCGAGTGGCTCCGCACCAGCAAGATCACTCTGACCCAGCCTTACACCTATCTGAGCTATCGCTATGTCACGGAGGCGGGTGCCTGGGTGAAGGTCGATGCGCTGGTGGACCAGCGACTGTTGCGTCCGACCACGCGCAACAACGAGGAATTCCTGGTGGCCGGACGACCCGCACTCCAGTGGGGGCGTGACCTGGCCCAGGCCGTGCGCCTGAGCACCGGTATGGTGGACGGTCATCTGGCCATCCCGCCCTTCCCCTTCCCAACACCCACCTCCAGGCCTTAGCGCTCAAGACCTCCCTGTCTGGCGGCCTGGCATAACGATTACGAAACTTGAGGAGACCTCTGATGCAGACAAGCCCCGTCCCGCAGCCGCAGCGTATCGGCGTGCCCAGGGAAACCTTCCCTGGCGAAAAGCGCGTGGCCACCGTGCCCGATGTGGTGGAGAAGCTGATCAAGCTGGGCTTTGCCGTCACGGTCGAGTCCGGGGCTGGGGATGCCGCCAACTTCAGTGACGATGCCTACCGCGCTGCAGGCGCCGAGATCGTCAGCGACGCTGCGGCACTGTGGGCGGCATCCGACATCGTCTTCAAGGTGCGCCCGCCCAGCAGCGATGAAGTGGCGCGGATGCGCGAGGGCACCACCCTCATCGACTTCATCTGGCCCGCCCAGAACCCCGATCTGATGCAGCAGCTGGCCGCCAAGAAGGCCACGGTGCTGGCTATCGACTGCCTGCCCCGCACCCTGTCACGCGCCCAGAAGATGGACGCGCTCACCTCCACCGCCGGGGTCAGCGGCTACCGTGCCGTGATCGAAGCCGCCAACGCTTTCGGCCGCTTCTTCAACGGCCAGATCACGGCCGCAGGCAAAGTGCCGCCCGCCAAGGTGTTCATTGCAGGCGCTGGCGTGGCGGGTCTTGCCGCCATCGGCACCGCTGCCAACCTGGGCGCCATCGTGCGCGCCAACGACACGCGTGCCGAGGTGGCCGACCAGGTCAAGTCGCTGGGCGGCGAGTTCGTCAAGGTGGACTACGAAGAAGAAGGCTCGGGTGGCGGCGGCTATGCGAAGGTCATGAGCGAAGGCTTCCAGGCCGCGCAGCGCAAGATGTACGCCGAGCAGGCCAAGGACGCCGACATCATCATCACCACAGCACTGATCCCCGGCAAGCCCGCGCCCAAGCTCATCACCGCCGAGATGGTGCAGAGTATGAAGCCCGGCAGCGTGATCGTGGACATGGCCGCCGAGCAAGGCGGCAACTGCGAGCTGACCGTGCCCGGCGAGGCCGTGGTGCGCCATGGCGTGACCATCGTCGGCTATACCGACCTGGCCTCGCGCCTGGCCAAGCAGTCGTCCACGCTGTATGCCACCAACTTGCTGCGCCTGACCGAAGAGCTGTGCAAGGCCAAGGACGGCGTGGCGGTGGTCAACATGGAAGACGACGCGATCCGGGGCCTCACCGTGGTCAAGGACGGCGCCATCACCTGGCCCGCCCCCCCGCTCAAGCAGGCACCGGCACCCGCGCCCAAGGCAGCGGCCCCGGTGGTCGAAAAGAAATCGGGCCATGGCCACGGCACGGGTGCACCCATGTCCGCCAAGACGCTGACCATCGTTTTTGCCGTGATGGCCGTGCTGTTCTGGGCCGTCGGCGCCTACGCGCCCGTGGCCTTCCTGGGGCACTTCACGGTGTTCGTGCTGGCCTGCTTCATCGGCTACATGGTGGTGTGGAACGTGACGCCCGCGCTGCACACGCCGCTGATGAGCGTGACCAACGCCATCTCCAGCATCATCGCCATCGGCGCGCTGGTGCAGATCGCGCCGCCCGGTGCGGGCGTGAACGGGCGGCCTGACGGGCTCATCCTGTGGCTGGCGTTTGCGGCCCTGGTGCTCACGGCCGTCAACATGTTTGGCGGCTTCGCGGTCACGCGCCGCATGCTGGCGATGTTCCGCAAGTAATCCGATAACGACAAGAACAACGAGGAGCACCCAACATGTCCCAAAGTCTCGCTACCGTCGCCTATCTGGGCGCGGCCATTCTGTTCATCCTGAGCCTGGGTGGGCTGTCCAATCCTGAAACCTCGCGCCGGGGCAACCTGTTCGGCATGGTCGGCATGGCGCTGGCCGTGCTGGCCACCGTGTTTGGCCCCCGTGTCAGCCCGGCGGGCGTGGCCTGGATCATCGGTGCGCTGGTCATCGGAGGCGGCATTGGCCTCTATGCGGCCAAGGTCGTCAAGATGACGCAGATGCCCGAGCTGGTTGCGCTCATGCACAGCCTGGTGGGCCTGGCCGCCTGCCTGGTGGGGTTTGCCAGCTATGTCGATACCTCCATCCAGCTGCAGGGCGCGGAAAAGATCATCCACGAGGTGGAGATCTACGTCGGCATCCTGATCGGCGCGGTCACCTTCAGTGGCTCGCTGATCGCCTTTGGCAAGCTCAACGGCAAGATCGGCGGCAAGCCGCTGTTGCTGCCCGGCCGCCACTGGCTCAACCTCGTGGCGCTGCTGGTGGTGATCTGGTTCGGCCGCGAGTTCCTGCGCGCCGAGACCGTCGAGCAAGGCATGGTGCCTCTGATGGTGATGACGGTGATTGCGCTGCTGTTCGGCATCCACATGGTCATGGCCATTGGCGGGGCCGACATGCCGGTGGTGGTGTCCATGCTCAACAGCTACTCGGGCTGGGCGGCGGCGGCCACGGGCTTCATGCTCAGCAATGACCTGCTGATCGTGACCGGCGCGCTCGTGGGCTCCTCGGGCGCCATCCTGTCCTACATCATGTGCAACGCGATGAACCGCAACTTCATCAGCGTGATCGCCGGGGGTTTTGGCTCCGGTGCTGGTGCGCCCGCCAAGAAGGGCCAGACTGGTGAAAGCGCCGAGCCGCAGGGCGAAGTGGTGCCCGTGGCCGCCGCCGAGACGGCCGAGCTGCTGCGCGATGCCAAGAGCGTGATCATCGTGCCCGGCTACGGCATGGCGGTGGCCCAGGCGCAGCACACGGTCAACGACATCGTGAAGACCCTGCGCGACAAGGGCGTGCAGGTGCGCTTTGCCATCCACCCGGTGGCGGGCCGCATGCCGGGCCACATGAACGTGCTGCTGGCCGAAGCCAAGGTGCCCTACGACATCGTGATGGAGATGGACGAGATCAACGAGGACTTCCCGGACACCGACGTGGCCATCGTCATCGGCGCCAACGACATCGTGAACCCCGCCGCGCAGGATGACCCCACCAGCCCCATCGCTGGCATGCCGGTGCTGGAGGTGTGGAAGGCCAAGACCTCCATCGTGATGAAGCGCTCGATGGCCTCGGGCTATGCCGGGGTGGACAACCCCTTGTTCTACAAGGACAACAACCGCATGCTGTTCGGCGATGCCAAGAAAATGCTGGACGAGGTACTGGCCGCGCTCAAGAGCTGACGGGCATAATTCCTCCACAATAAAAGCACGACCGTGCTGAAAAAATCGGCGTGCTTGCAGGACCCCCATAAAACCTACCAGGAGACAATCACAATGACCGACCGCCCGTGGCTGGCCGCCTATCCACAAGGTGTTCCCGCAGACATCGACACCACGCAGTACAGCTCCCTTGTGGCGCTGATGGACGAGGCGTTCAAGAAGTACGCCAACCGCGTGGCCTACAGCTTCATGGGCAAGGACGTGACCTACGCCCAGACCGACTCGCTCTCCAGCGCGTTTGCGGCCTATCTGCAGGGCCTGGGGCTGGTCAAGGGCGACCGCGTGGCCATCATGATGCCCAACGTGCCCCAGTACCCGGTGACCGTGGCGGCCGTGCTGCGCGCGGGCTTTGTGGTCGTCAACGTGAACCCCCTGTACACGCCGCGCGAGCTGGAGCACCAGCTCAAGGACTCGGGCGCCAAGGCCATCGTCATCATCGAGAACTTCGCCACCACGCTGGAGCAGTGCATTGCGCACACGCCCGTCAAGCACGTGGTGCTTTGCGCCATGGGCGACCAGCTCGGCCTGCTCAAAGGGACCCTGGTCAACTACGTGGTGCGCAACGTCAAGAAGATGGTGCCCGCCTACAACCTGCCGGGTGCGGTGCGCTTCAATGACGCCGTGGCCCAGGGCACGCGCGGGACGCTCAAGAAGCCTGACATCAAGCCCGACGACATCGCGCTGCTGCAGTACACCGGCGGCACTACGGGCGTGAGCAAGGGCGCGGTGCTGCTGCACCGTAACGTGATTGCCAACGTGCTGCAGTCCGAGGCCTGGAACGAGCCCGTGATGAAGAAGGTGCCAGCGGGCGAGCAGCCCACCAGCATCTGTGCGCTGCCGCTGTATCACATCTTCGCGTTCACCGTGAACATGATGCTGAGCATGCGCACGGGCGGCAAGACCATCCTCATCCCCAACCCGCGCGACCTGCCTGCGGTGCTCAAGGAGCTGTCCAAGCACACCTTCCACAGCTTCCCGGCGGTCAACACGCTGTTCAACGGCCTGGCCAACCACCCGGACTTCAACACCGTCAACTGGAAGAATCTCAAGGTTTCAGTGGGCGGCGGCATGGCGGTGCAGGGCGCCGTGGCCAAGCTCTGGCTCGAAAAGACAGGCTGCCCCATCTGCGAAGGCTATGGCCTGTCGGAGACCAGCCCTTCGGCCAGCTGCAACCCCACCACCAGCACCGAGTACACCGGCACCATCGGCGTGCCGCTGCCCAGCACCTCCATGAAGCTGCTGGACGATGAGGGCTGCGAGGTCACCACGCTGGGCGAACCGGGCGAAATCGCTATCAAGGGCCCGCAGGTGATGGCCGGCTACTGGCAGCGCCCCGATGAAACTGCCAAGGTCATGACCGAGGACGGCTACTTCAAGTCCGGCGACATCGGCGTGATGGATGCGCGCGGCTTCTTCAAGATCGTGGACCGCAAGAAGGACATGGTGCTGGTCAGCGGCTTCAACGTGTACCCCAACGAGGTCGAAGAAGTGGTGGCCAACTGCCCGGGCGTGCTCGAATGCGCCGTGGTGGGCGTGCCTGATGAGAAGACCGGCGAGGCCGTGAAGCTCGTGATCGTGAAGAAGGACCCGGCGCTCACCGAAGCGCAGGTCAAGGAGTTCTGCCGCCACGAGCTCACGGGTTACAAGCAGCCCAAGGTGATCGAGTTCCGCACCGAGCTGCCCAAGACCCCCGTGGGCAAGATCCTGCGCCGCGAACTGCGCGACAAGAAGTGACGCGGCCTGCCGGCACGTCACAATCCCCAGGCGGCCTCGGCCGCCTTTTTTGCGACCGCGCGGCCCCGGGTGGCGCGGGTGTTTTGTGGCCCCATGACATGACCCCAAGGACCTTTGCATGAGCACTGCCATCCTGAGTGCACTGCCCGAAGAACAAAGCTCGCTGGTGCAACACCTGGCGCACCCGCAGCGGCTGATGCACGCAGGCCGCGCGTTTTGGCGCGGAGAGCTGCACGACCGCCCGGTGGTGCTGGCGCTGTCGGGCATCGGCAAGGTGGCTGCTGCCACCACGGCCACGGCCTTGATCGAACACTTTGGCGTGGCGCGCATCGTCTTCACGGGCGTCGCGGGCGGGGTCGGCGATGGGGTGCACCGGGGGGATGTGGTGGTGGCCCAAGACTATGTGCAGCACGACATGGATGCCTCGCCGCTGTTCCCTCGGTGGGAGCTGCCGGGCTACGCGCGCACCCGGCTGGCGTGTGACCCGGTGCTGACTGCTATGCTTTTAGAAGCTGCCAGCCTATGCGTCACTAGCGCAAGCAGCCTCTGGGGCTTGAAAAACATCCATGGTGGTGCCCACAGGGCACACCACGGCCTGGTGGCCAGCGGCGACCGTTTTGTCTCCACCGCCCAAGAGTCCGAGCGCCTGCGCTCCGCCTTGCGCGCGGCCGGGCACGACGTGCTGGCGGTGGAAATGGAGGGCGCTGCCGTCGCCCAGGTGTGCCATGACTACGGCCTGCCCTTTGCCGCCGTGCGCACCATCTCCGACCGCGCCGACGATGCCGCCCATGGCGACTTTGCCCAGTTCGTGCAGACCGTGGCCAGCCGGTACGCCGAGCACATGGTGCTGTCGTTTCTACAAAAACTATGAAATTGATAGCAGCCAGAGCATATTGCACTAGCGCTTGCGGCAGATTTTTCCTCTAAAGAGGACTTCGCCGCATCCCATTTGCTGTTCGCCGCGCCACGCCACGCTGCGCTGCAACCGGCGCTATGTATCCACCAGCGCCACCGCGGAACCGGCTTTGCCGGGCCGCTGGAGGCGTCCCCCGTCGGGGGGAAGGCGCGCAGCGCCACAGGGGGGGCTACTTCAACCAGCCCCGCTTGCGGAAGTACCACATGGGCCCGAGCGCGCTCGCCAGCATCAGGCCCAGCGCATACGGGTAGCCCAGCGACCAGTCCAGTTCGGGCATGAACTTGAAGTTCATGCCGTACACGCTGGCGATCAGCGTGGGCGGCAGCAAGGCGACGCTGGCCACCGAGAAGATCTTGATGATCTTGTTCTGGTTGATGTTGATGAAACCGACCGTGGCGTCCATCAAGAAGTTGATCTTGTCGAACAGGAACGCCGTGTGGTTGTCCAGCGACTCGATGTCGCGCAGGATCTGGCGGGCTTCCTCGAACTGCTCGGAGTTGAGCATCTTGGAGCGCATCATGAAGCTCACGGCGCGGCGCGTGTCCATCACGTTGCGGCGGATGCGGCCGTTCAAGTCTTCCTGGCGCGCGATGGCGGCCAGCACCTCGCCGGCGCGGGTGTCGGTCACATCGCCCGCCAGCACCTGCTTGCTCACGGCCTCCAGCTCGTCATAGATGTTCTCCAGCGTGTCGGCCGAGTATTCGGCGTCGGCGTCGAACAGCTTGAGCAGCACTTCCTTGGCATCTTCGATGAGCCCGGGCGCGCGGCGCGCGCGCATGCGCAGCAGGCGGAACACGGGCACGTCTTCATCGTGGATGGAGAACAGCACGCCCCTGCTTTTCAGGTTGGTGTTGTGCTGGTTCAGGATGAAGGCCACGCGCACCGAACGAGGGTCTTCGTCGTCATCGATCAAGAAGTCGCTGCGGATGTGCAGCTCGCCGTTGTCTTCCTCGTAGAAGCGGGCGGATTCCTCGATGTCCTCGTCCATCGCATCCTCGGGGATGGACAGGCCGTAGTGCTGCTTGATCCAGCGCTTTTCTTCGAGCGTGGGGGCTTCCAGGTCCACCCAGATCGGCTGGAACTTGGTCAGCTCTTCCAGGGACTCGATTTCTTCCTGGAACAGCCGGCCATTGGCGAGCGTAAAGATGTTGAGCATGGGCTCACTCCCTTGTTTTTTGGCGTCTGCGGTGTGGGGGTAGGGGTGCTTTCAACCCCACAGCAGTCAAATGCGCCGGGAGCTGAAAGCTACCAACTCGGGTAGGTTTCCAAGGAGCTGTCTCCGTAAAAATTAGGCAAGCGGCGGATTATGGCACCGGGCGACGGTCTCGCCGGTCCGGCGGGGGGCATGGAAGGGGCTCGGACCCTGCCAACAGGCTCTCAGCCCTCGGCCTCGGCACTGCGCACCATGGCCAGCGCCCGGCACAGGTCGGCCCAGGCGGCGGCCTTGTTGTCTTGCGAGCGCAGCAAAAAGGCGGGGTCGTAGGTCACCACCGCCGGGCAACCGGCCAGCTCATGCGGGCCCGCGCGCAGGCGGCCCAGGGGCTCGGTGCGGCCCAGCGCCGCGCGTGCCGCCACATGGCCCAGCACCAGCACCATGGCGGGCTGCAGCTGGGCCACAGCGTCGGCCAGGGTGGCCGGGATGTCGGCGCTGGCTTCCGTGCCGGGCGCAGACCGTTCCAGTGCCGCCAGGAACACGCGCGGGTGCCGGTGCAATTGCATGGCCCGCAGCATGTTGTCGAGCAGGCGGCCCGCATCGCCACCCAGGGGCTCGGCGGGCGTCATGCTTTCGGCCACGATCAGCCAGCCCCGGCCCAATACCGCAGGTGTCTGCGCCGGGTCGGCGGCGGGGTAGAGCGCCTGCGCCGGGTGCAGGCGCAGGGCGGGCGCGGCGGGGCCTGTGGTGGCAGGTGCAGGAGCGGGCGGTGCGCTGCGGCTGGTGGTGTGGGCCAGGGGCGCTGGGGGGCGCTCGGCAGGCGCAGGAGACGGCGCGGGAGAGGGCGCCTGGGGTTGTGCGCGCGGCGGCGCAACGGCAGATGCCGCCACGGCCGCAAGGGCTGAGGGAGCGCTTGCCGCGGGCTGCGCCGTGGTCTCCTGGGTGGGGGAGGGGCCCCACACGGTGACACCCATTTCTTGCAGCATGGCGCGCTGTCGCGCATCGAGGTGGAGGCTCATACAGAAAGAAAACAGGCCATCGGTGGTTCAGCAGGGTCGGGTCAGAGCGCCAGGCTCATGACCACAGCGTCTTCGCGTTGGCCGTGCGCGGCGGGGTAGTAGCGCTTACGGTCGCCCACGCGGCGGAATCCGTGGGTCTGGTAGATCTGCTGGGCGCGCAGGTTGCTCGCCCGCACCTCCAGCCACAGCCATTGTGCCCCTCGCCCGCGTGACCACAGGGCCAGGGCGTCTAGCAGCACGCGGGCCCAGCCCTGGCGCTGGTATTCGGGGGTGACGGTGATGTTGAGCAGGTGCACTTCATCCACCCCCATCATGGCCACAAAGTAGCCCAGCAGGTGGTCGTCCGCCATCAGCAGCTGCGCCTCGTAGCCAGATGCCAGCGCGTCGGTGAAGTTGCCACGGGTCCAGGGGTGCGAATAGGCGCGCTGTTCCACCGCCAGCACGGCATCCAGCCGGGCCAAGGTCAGCGTCTCGAAGCGCGCCTCGGGGCGGGCGGTGCTGGCGCCGGGCGGCAATGCAGAAGAAGTAGGCAGTGCGCTCATGGGGGATTCATTCACCACATCTCAGGGAGTGGCCGCCGCCTGGGCGGCGCGCAGCGCGGCCCGTTCGGCGGTGGTTTGCGCCACTTTATCGCGGATGTAGCGCGGCAGGGCATCGCCCGCGGCCACGGCTTGGCCCGCAGCGATCAGGGCGGGGGCCAGGCGCAGCAGGGCCGTGGCGGTGGGCAAGGCCGTGACGTGTGAGGCGGCTGGCGCCAACCGGTCGCCATAGGGCGCGCGGGCATTGCCTGCCACCGTCCAGCCTGTTGGGGGCTGCACCGACTCGGGGGCGCCCAGGCCGAAGTCCTCGTCCGCCTGCCAGCGGGCTTCTCCCGGCAACCATTCGCAGCGCGCGTGGTAGACCTCGTCCATGCGTGCATCCAGCACCGCCACCACCTGGGTGCAGCCGTTTTGCAGGCGGGCCTCCTCGGCAACGGCCAGCAGGGTGTCCACCGGCAGCACGGGCACTCCCTGCCCGCCCTTGGCGCCAAAGGCCAGGCCCTGGGCCACGGCGCAGGCGGTGCGCAGCCCGGTGAACGAGCCCGGGCCGCGCCCGAACACCACCGCATCCAAGGTGTCGAACGTCAGGCCCGCCTGCGCCATCAGCGCGCGCACCGCAGGGATCAGCGCCGCCGAGGCCTGCGCGCCCCCGGGCCCCTGGTGTTGCCAGACCCCATCGCCATGCTGCACAGCGATGGAGAGGGTGTCGGTACTGGTGTCAAAGGCAAGCAGATTCATGGGCAGGGTCGGGAGGTATGGGGTGGCGCGGCGGGGACAAAGGCGCTCAGGACGCCGCTTTGGCAGCGGCTGCGGGTGCCTGGCTTTTGCGCAGCACCCCCACGAGGATACCGGCGGTGACCAGCAGCAGGCCGGCCACCAGGTTCCAGTGCATCGGCTCATCCAGAAAAACAACTGCGCCTACGGCCGACAGGCCGGGCACCAAGGCCGTGATCATGGTGGAGCGCACGGGGCCATAGTGCTGGATCATGCGCGTGAAGCCAATGCCCGAGACCACCACGGAGCCCCCGCCCTGGAACAGCATCTGGAACGCGATCTCGCTCCACGGCGCCTGGGCCAGATGGCTGGTGACTGCCCCCAACCAGACCAGCATTGCATAGCTGGGCAGGTACACCATGCAGGCAAACGCGGTGATGGCGATGGTGGCCTGCACCGCATCGACCGCGTGGCGCCGCGCCAGCACGCTGTAGGTGGCCCAGGACGAAGCGGCCAGCATGAACAGCAGGTCGCCCTTCCACACGTCCCCGCCTGAAAACGCCGCCAGCAGGCTGCGTCCGCCCACCAGCAGGTCGCCCGCCACGATCAGCGCCAGGCCGGCGGCGCGCAACGGGGTGATGTGGTCGCGCAGCAACCAGGCGGCCAGCAGCGCCGTCCACAGTGGCAGGCTGCCCGGCATGAGCACCGCCGCGTGGGTGGCCGGTGCATGGAAGAACCCTGAATAGGCCAGCAGCGCGTACAGCAGCCCGCCAAAGCTGCCCAGAAGCGCCGCGGTGCGCAAGGGCAGGGGCGAGATGCCCGCCAGGCTGGACGCCGGTGCCGAGGCCCCCAGTGCCGCCTGGCGCCGTCGCACCATCCACCAGCCCCAGGGCAGCAACACCAGGCTGGCGCCCACGATGCGCAGCAGCGCGATGTCGAACGGGGTGAGCGTGCGCTGGGCTGAGGCGCGGGCGATGATGATGAAGCCCGTCCAGATGGTGACGGTGACCACGGCCGCCAGCAGGCCGATGGTGCGGGGAGAAAAACGCATCGGGCGATTATCGGCGCCCGCCGCAGGCCGTGCTGGCGCTGGGGGCAGAGCGGCGCTTGATGCAGGTGCGCGGGCGATAGACTCCCCGCCATGTTGTCTGTTTCTGCTTTTTGGCGCCGCCGTGTGCTGCGTGGTGTGGTGGGTTGGGGTGCTGCGTGGCTGGTGGTTGCGGGCGGGGTGGGCTCGGCCGGGGCGCTGACGGCGGCGCCCGCCGCAGGCACTCTGCCGCCCGAGGTGGAGGCCGTCCTGGCACGCACCAAATTGCCGCGCGAGTCGCTGTCGGTGATGGTGGTGGACGCGCAAGCTGCCGGCAAGGCCAGCCCGCGCCTTGCGCACCGTGCCCAGGTGCCGGTGAACCCCGCGTCGGTGATGAAGCTGGTGACCACCTATGCAGCGCTGGAACAGCTGGGCCCCGCCTATGTCTGGAACACGCCGGTGTATGTGCAAGGTACGGTGCAGGACGGCAGCCTGCGCGGCAATGTGTACATCCAGGGCCAAGGCGATCCCAAGCTGGTCATGGAGCGGCTGTGGCTGCTCATGCGGCGGCTGCAGGGCCAGGGCATCCAGGTCATCGTGGGCGACATCGTGCTGGACCGCACGGCGTTCGATGTGCCCGACCAGGACCCGGCGCGGTTTGATGGCGAGCCGCTGCGGCCCTATAACGCATCCCCCGAGGCCCTGCTGCTGAATTACAAGTCGTCGGTGATGACCTTTGTGCCCGATGCGGCTGCTGGCTTGGCGCGCATCCAGTACGACCCGCCACTGGCCGGAGTGCAGCGCCAGCCCACCGTGGCGCTGGCGGCGCCGGGTGCGGATTGTGGGGACTGGCGTACCGCCCTGCGTGCTGAGTTGTCGGACCCCTCGAAGGTGTCGTTCCAGGGCGTGTACCCCGCTGCCTGTGGCGAACGCGTGTGGCCGGTGGCGGCGGCCGACCCGCGCGGCTTTGCGGCGCGGGCGGTGGAGGGCATGTGGCGCGATCTGGGCGGCAAGCTCACGGGCAGCGTGCGCGACGGTAAGGCGCCCCCGGGCCTCAAGCCCGCGTTTGTGGTCACATCCCCCGCACTGGCCGAGGTGGTGCGCGACGTGAACAAGTACAGCAACAACGTGATGGCGCAGCAGGTCTTTCTGACCCTGGCGCTGCAAAAAAACGGCGTGGCCACGTTCGACGGCGCCCGCGAGGTGCTGCGCCAGTGGTGGCAGGCCCGCGTGGGCGATGCGGACTTGCCGCAAGTAGACAACGGCGCCGGGCTTAGCCGCGACGCGCGCCTGACTGCGCAGGCCCTGGCCCGCATGCTCCAGGTGGCCTGGGTATCGCCCGTGATGCCGGAACTGGTGGCGTCGCTGCCGATCACGGGGGTGGATGGCACGCTGCGCCGCAGCCAGAGCCGGGCGGGCACCGCCCACCTCAAGACGGGCAGCCTGCGCGACGTGATGGCTGTGGCAGGCTATGTGCATGCCGCCAGCGGGCGCCGCTATGTGCTGGTGGCCGTCGTCAATCACCCCAATGCGGGGGCCGCGCGGCCCGTGCTCGACAGCCTCATCGACTGGACGGCACGCGAGCAGTGAATAATCGCTGCTGCCCCGCGTTTTCCCCACCATGCAACTCCATGAACTGATCGGCTATCTGGCCGCCTGCCTGACCACCTGCAGCTTTGTGCCGCAGGCCCTGCACACCTTTCGCACGCGGGACGTGAGCGGTATCTCGCTGGGCATGTACAGCGTTTTCACGGTGGGGGTGGCACTGTGGCTGGCCTACGGCCTGGCGCTGGCGGCCTGGCCCATCGTGGTGGCCAATGCCATCACCCTGGCCCTGGCCGGCACCATCCTGGGTATGAAGCTGGTGTACAGCGCACGCCGTCCTGACTGACCCGGCGGGGCTACCCTGGCGCGCTGTCGCCTAGGTGTCTGGCGATGCATAGCCTCCCGCGTTATCCCCTATGGATGCTGCAGCGCAGGTGCGCGCACGATGCGTCGTTCTTCACTGACCGAGGTATCCATCCATGACCTATTTCCGCCTTACCTGTGTGGCCGCTGCGGCGGTCCTGCTTGTCGCCTGCGGTGGCTCTGACGACCCGGCGCGCGGCGCACTGATCGACCCCCCTGCCACGCTCACCACGCTCACCGTGGCGCAGATTGACGCGGCCACGGCCAGCAGCGGCCTGCAGGCGATCAGCGGCAAGGCCAAGTGCGATGTGAAGGTGGTGTCGCTGAACTATGCGACCGTGGGTGCCAAGAGCGGCGAAAACACCAATGCCTCGGGCGTGATGCTCGTGCCAGCCGGCAGCTGCACCACCGCAGCTCCGCTGGTGGCCTATGCCAAGGGCACCGATGTGCAAAAGCCCCGCACCCTGGCCAACCCGCAGGACAGCGAAACCTTCCTGCTGGCCGCCATGTATGCCGCGCAGGGCTATGCCGTGGTGGCCACCGACTACCTGGGCTTTGCCAAGTCGGGCTACAGCTACCACCCCTACCTGCATGCGGACTCAGAAGCCACATCGGTCATCGACTCGGTGCGCGCAGCACGCAATGCGGCAGGCACGGTGGGGGCTACGCTGTCGGGCAAGGTGATGTTCACCGGTTACTCGCAGGGCGGCCACTCGTCCATGGCGGCGCAGCGCGCGGCCGAGCGGGACTACGGCAACGAATTCAACGTGGTCGCGGGCGCCCACCTGGCGGGCCCCTACAACCTGTCGGGTTCGCTGCGCATTCCCGACGCGATCGCGGGCGTGCAGTTCTTCGTGCCCTACCTCGTCACCGCCTGGCAGAAGGTCTATGGCAACGTCTATACCGACGTGAAGGACGTGTTCAAGGCGCCGTACTCCGGCTACATCGAGAACCTGCTGCCCAACCCCACGCTCAACTACACCACCCTGGTGACCACGGGCACGCTGCCCTCGGGCACACCCAACCAGGCGCGTGACGCGCTGTTCCAGTCGGCGTTCATCACCGGCTCGCAGACCAGCACCACCCACCCGCTGTACCTGGCCGCCAAAAAGAACGACTTGCTGGGCTGGACCCCCAAGGCGCGTGTGATGCTGTGCGGCGGCGCGGGCGACCCCACGGTGCCCCCAGCGGTCCACATGGCCGTCATGAAAGCCGACTTTGACAGCCGGGGCGTGACGAACGTCAGCACAGTCGATGTGGACGCCGCCATCCAGGCCACCTACGGCCCCGGCGGCAAGGCGCCCACCGACCCCACCTCGGCAGCATTTGCCACCTACTACGGCAGCTACCACGGCACCTACGAGCCACCTTTCTGCCACGCGCAGGCCAAGGCGGTGTTCGACACCGTCAAGTGACGGCTGTGATGCCCGTGTGAAGCCCCCAAAGGGTTCGCAGGCTTTTAGAACCCCACCCCTAAGCCCCACCGGTGTTTACCCGGTGGGGCTTTTTTGCGTTGGCGAATATGATTCTTGAGGAATAGCACGGTCGTTCTATTTTTACGATAACAGGAGTGATACCGATGGTTTTTCAGCGCAAGGCTTTGTGGGTTTCTCTGGCGGCAGCGTCGCTGCTGGTGGCGTGCGGGGGCGGCGGTGCCGACACCTCGCCGGTGGCGCCCATCAAGACCGTCAAGGTCATGGGCGACAGCATCGCCGACAGCGGCACGTTCGGCTTCAAGTTCACGGTGCAAGGCAGCGCCCCCACAGGCCCGGCGTCCACGCCCATCTGGCCCGAACTGGTGGCCAGCAACTACGGCAGCACGCTCTGCCCACGTTATGTGTCCACCGGCAGCGCGTTCAACAACGCGGCGGGATGCACCAACTACGCCATTGGTGGCGGTCGCATCAACAACTTCACGGCGCCTGCATCGCCTGTCTCCATCGTCAAGCAGCTGACCGACGCAGGGGCTGACGGCTTCAGCGCGGGGGACCTGTTGCTGATCGATGGCGGCGGTAACGATGCTGCGGACCTCATCGGTGCCTACCTGTCGGCCTCCAAGGATGGCGGCAAGGCTTTCGGCGCGCTGCTCTCCACCCTGCTGCCTGCGGCCACGGTGAACGCCGGCCTTGCGGGCGGTGCCACGGGCCAAGCCCAGGCGGGTGGCGCCTACATGGTGGCGCTGGCCGACAAGTTCCACGACGCGATCGAAGCCAATGCCTTGAACAAGGGCGCGCAGCGTGTGGCGGTGCTCAACATGCCCGCCATCGACAAGACGCCGCGTCTGCAACAGGTGCTCGGTGGCATCACGGCGTCGGCCGGCGCCGCCGCCAGCGCGCAAGTGCAGGGGCTGCTCAAGGCCTGGCTTGAAGCCTTCAACGCCCAACTGGCCAAACGTTTTGCGGGCAACAGCAAGGTGGTGGTGGTGGACTTCTACACCTCGTTCAACGACCAGGTGGCCAACCCCGCGCAGTTCGGGCTGACCAATGCCAAGAACACCGCGTGCCCCATCACCGGCCAAGGTGCTGACGGCCTGCCCACCTATACCTTCCCCACGTGCACAGCGGCAGCTTTGTCGGCACAGACGCCGCCCGCAGGCGCCACGGGCGGCGCGGACTGGTGGAAGACCTATGCGTTCTCCGACAGTTTCCACCCCACGCCGTATGGCCACCAGCTGGTCAGCCAGTTGGTCTCGCGTTCGCTGGCCCGTGCGGGTTGGCTGTAATCGGCTGTTGAAGGGTTCAAACACCATGCAAAACAAAACCATCACCCCTTCCCTGGCTGGCGCTGTGGCTGCACTGGCGCTCACCTTGTCCGGCGGCGCGCAGGCCCAGACCGCTGGCAGCTGGCTGGTGCGCGCGGGCGCCACGCAAATCGCGCCCCAAGTCACCAGTGGCGACCTGTCCGCGCCCAGCTTCACGGGCACCAAGGTGGACGTGCATGCCGACACGCAGCTGGCTGGCGGTATCACCTACATGCTCACCGACCACTGGGCGGTGGACGTGCCCCTGGCACTGCCGTTCAAGCACAACATCATGGGCGCCGGAGCCATCGGCGGCGTGGGCAAGATCGGCGAGGTCAAGGTGCTGCCCATGACCGTGTTCGCGCAGTACCGCTTTCTGGAGGCCAATGCGCGGGTGCGCCCCTACGTGGGCCTGGGCGTGACCTACGCCAAGTTCTTCAAGGAGCGCGGCACCGCAGCGCTGACGGGGCTCACCGGCGGCAACCCCTCGCGTCCTACCACGCTGAGCGCTGAATCCCGGTTTGGCCTCACGCCGCAGGTGGGTGTGAGCATTGCGCTCAACGACCAATGGTCGCTGGACGTGGCGTATTACAAGACCTTTGTGAAGACCCGCAACACCCTGTCCACGGGCCAGACCATCGACGTCAAGCTCAACCCCAACGTGGTGGCGCTGGGCGTGGTCTATCGGTTCTGACCTTCATTCGGGGTAGATCGATGGCCCACAAAAAAAGCCGCCCAGTGGGCGGCTTTTTGCTGGGCGGAGCGCGCCGGCTTACCAGCGTGCGCGCAGGCGGTCGTAGGCGTAGGTGCCAAACTGGCGCTGGGCCGATGGCGTGAGGTACACGCTGTCGGCAAACACGAACGAGGTGGCATTGGCACCCGACAGCAGCGTGGACGACGTGCACAGGGCCGAATTGACCTGGCCCGCGCCGATGCCGATACCGTTGTTCGCGTCCACCGACGTGCACACTGCAGCCGTGGAGTTGTTGAAGCCATAGTTGCCCGGCACGCTGGTATACAGGTTCACGTAGTAGGCCGAGTCCACGTACAGCACGTTGGCGCCCAGGTCCACGATGCCAACCAGCAGGCCTTCGTTGAAACGGCTGCTGGCGTTGCTCAGCAGGGCTTCGCGGCCGATGGTCTTGGCCCAGGGGGTCTTGCTCAGGTCGTAGGTGCCGGTCACCACCACGTACTTGGCGCCCGCCGTCACCAGGCGGCGCACCTGGGCCGCGAGGTCCTCACCGGCCTTGCGGGCGGCGGCCACCATGGCGTCCTGGGTCAGGGTGCCTGCGTTCACAGCGGCCATGCCAGCGATCACGTCGCTGACACCGCCGCTCACCATCACCACATCAGTGGCTGCAAAGCTACCGCTGGCCAGGAAGGCGTCGATCTGTTCGGTGACTGTGCGGGTGCTGGCGTTGCCGGCCGCATCGGGCTTGGCGCTGACGCGGGCATTGCCGGTGGCGTAGCTCAGGCCGCCTGCAGAGACCGGGGTGAGCGACTTGCCGTAGTTGGCCACCACCTGCAGGGTCCAGTTGTTGACGCTGCCGTCATTGACGGTGTAGCGCGAGCCGTTTTGCCCCACATCGTTCATGGCGTCGCCGAACGCAATGAAGCGCTGGGGCGTGATGGCCGATTCGGTGGTGCTGGAACCGCAGGCCGCGAGCAACGCGGCCGACGCACATGCGGCGACCATGAGGGTGCGGCGCATCCAATTTGCTGCCATGTATTTCTCCAGAAAAGTGGGGGGTAGTTTAACGACGCAAAGTCAACGGATGTAAAGCGGCGCCATCGCGCAGGCTCAGGCGGCGGATGCGCGCTGCAGGCGGTCGCGCACGCCTTCCCAATCGGGGCTGGCGGGCGGGGTCTCGATCCAGATCAGCTTCACGCCTTCGTCGTCAAAACTGCGCAGCACGGCGAAGAGCTGCTGCGCCGTAGCGGCTGCGTCATCGGGCATGCGCCGCATGACCAGTTTGGACGACTGGGTGCGCAAGGCGGTGCGGGCGTAGACCGCGATGTGAGCGGCATCTGCGCCCAGCACATCCAGGCTGGTCTGCAGCGCCTTGGCGTCCATCAGCCTCACTTTGGCGCTGGGCGCGTAGTGGGCTTCCAGCGTGCCCGAGGCGCGGGGCGTGGCTGTGGGAAGGTCTTCCTTGGACAGGGGGGCGATGCCGCAGGCTGCTGCAATCTGCGCCCGGGTGATCGCGCCCGGCCGCAGCAGCACTGGCACACCACGCGTGCAGTCCACGATGGTGCTTTCAATGCCCACGCCGCAGGGCCCGCCGTCCAGCACCAGCAGGTCGTTGCCCAGCTCGTCCTGCACATGCTGGGCGGTGGTGGGGCTCACGCGGCCAAAACGGTTGGCGCTGGGGGCCGCCACGCCCCAGACGGGCGGACCACCGGCTTCGTCGCCATCGCTGGGGGCCGCGCAGGCCAGCAGCAGGGCGTGGGCTACGGGGTGTGCGGGGCAGCGCAGCCCCACGCTGTCCTGCCCGCCGGTGGCGGCGGTGGCCACGCCGGGCAGGCGCGGCAGGATGAGCGTGAGCGGGCCGGGCCAGAAGGCATCGACCAGCTTTTGTGCAAAGTCGGGCACTCGGCTGGCGAAGTGCGCAATGCCCTCGGCATTGGCCACATGCACGATCAGCGGGTGGTCGCTGGGCCGCCCCTTGGCAGCAAAGATCTGCGCCACGGCGGCATCACTGCTGGCATCGGCCGCGAGGCCATACACCGTTTCGGTGGGTAGGCCCAGCAAGGCGCCGCTGCGCACCGCGCGTGCCGCAGCGGCGATGGCCTGGGGGGCGTTGCCGTCAAGGATCATGGAAACAGCCTGGCTCAGAAGGGCTCGATGCCCAGCAGCGCTGCGGCCTGCAGGGCCGTGGCGCGCGCCGCCTCAGGGGAGGCGGCGGTGATGTTCAGGTGTCCCATCTTGCGGCCGCGCTTGGCGTCGCGCTTGCCGTACAGGTGCAGGTGGGTGCCGGGCAGGGCCAATACCTGGGCCCAGGGCGGGGTCTGCGCCGCCTCGCCGTGGGCAAACCACAAGTCGCCCAGCAGGTTCAGCATGACGGCGGCGCTGTGCTGGCGCGGCTGCGTCAGCGGCAGGCGGGCCATGGTGCGCACCTGCAACTCGAACTGCGACACGTCGCAGGCGTTCTGGCTGTAGTGGCCGCTGTTGTGCGGGCGCGGGGCGATCTCGTTGACCACGAGGCTGCCGTCTTGCAGCACGAAGAACTCCACGCACAGCACGCCCACGTACTGTAGGCCTTCTGCTACAGATTTCGCAGCATTCACCGCTTGATCCACTAGCGCTTGCGGCAGATTTCCTTCATAAACCTCGGTCACGGCCAGGATCCCGTCGCGGTGCAGGTTGCGCTGCACGGGCAGGTGCACCATCGCCCCATCGGCACCGCGCGCCACGATCACGGAGCATTCCAGCTGCAGCGGCAGCATCTTCTCCAGCACGCAAGGCACTTTGCCGACAGACTCCCACGCGGCGGCCATTTCGGCGGGCGCCTTCACGCGCACCTGGCCCTTGCCGTCGTAGCCCATGCGGGCCGTTTTCAGAATGCCCGGCAGCAGGTCGGGCGACACAGCCGCCAGTTGCTCTGCCGTTTCGATCACCGCATACGGCGCGCAAGGCACGCCGCAGGCCACAAAGTGCGCCTTCTCGCGCGCACGGTCTTGCGCCACCGACACGGCGCCGGCGGCGGGCGACACGGGGCGTTGCGTGGCCAGGGTGGCCAATGCAGCGGCTGGGACGTTCTCGAACTCGGTGGTCACCGCATCGGACAGACGGGCCAGCTCGGCCAGGCCCTGCGGGTCTTCGTAGCCCGTCTGGATGTGGTGGTGGCTCACCAGCCCGGCGGGGCTGGTCGGGTCGGCATCGAGCACGGCGGTGAAGTAGCCCATGGCCTGGGCCTGGTGCACGAACATGCGGCCCAGCTGGCCGCCGCCCAGCACGCCCAAGGTCGCACCGGGGAGCAAAGGCTTCAGGTCACTGGCGGTCATGCGGCGGGCGGCAGGGTCATGTTGCGGGCCACTTCCGTCTGCTCGGCGCGGAAGGCTTCCAGGCGCTGGCGCAGCTCGGGGCTTTCGTTGGCCAGCAGGGCCACGGCAAACAGGGCCGCGTTGGCCGCACCAGCGGTGCCGATGGCAAACGTCGCCACCGGGATGCCCTTGGGCATTTGCACAATGCTGTGCAGCGAGTCCACACCCTGCAGGTGGCGGCTGGCCACGGGCACGCCCAGCACGGGCACAGGGGTCTTGGCGGCAATCATGCCGGGCAGGTGGGCGGCGCCGCCGGCCCCCGCGATGATGGCTTTCAGCCCCCGGCTGGCGGCGGCCTCGGCGTAGGCAAACATGTCATCGGGCATGCGGTGTGCCGACACCACGCGGGCCTCGTGCGCGATGCCGAACTGTTCAAGGATTTGCACTGCATGCTGCATGGTGTCCCAGTCGCTGCTGGAACCCATGACCACGCCGATCTGGATGGGTTTCATGGTGTGGAAGGTGCTGGCGGGCAGGCTTTGTCTGCCCAGCCGCTGTAGGTGGAACCCGCGATTTTACTTTTTGCGCCCCCCTGGCGGGTGTGGGGCTGTTTCGATGGGCCAAAATAGCGCGCAAACCGCTCCACTCTAAGCCCCACACATCATGATTGACGTCACCGTAGAGAACTTTGAAGCCGAGGTGGTTGCCGCCTCGATGAATGTGCCCGTGCTGGTGGACTTCTGGGCGCCCTGGTGCGGCCCCTGCAAGTCCCTGGGGCCGGTGCTGGAGAAGCTGGAGACGGAATACGCGGGCCGCTTCAAGCTCGCCAAGATCGACTCCGACCAGGAGCAGCAGCTGGCGGGCATGTTCGGCATCCGCAGCATCCCCACCTGCGTGCTGCTGATGAACGGCCAGCCTGTGGACGGCTTCATGGGCGCCTTGCCCGAAGGCCAGGTGCGTGCCTTCCTCGACAAGCACGTGCCCACCGCCGAAGAAATGGTGGCCGAGGCCGAGGAAGAAGAGGCGCAGGAAGCCCTGGCAGAAGGTGACACCGACACTGCGCTGGAGAAGCTGCAGCATGCCGTTGTGACCGACCCCGCCAACGATGACGCGCGCTTTGACTACGTCAAGCTGCTGCTGCAGCTGGGGCGCGAGGACGATGCCAAGGTGGCGTTTGCGCCCGTGATCGCCAAGGCCTCGATGTCGCGCAAGCTGGGCGCCCTCAAGGTCTGGATGGATGCTCTGGATTTTGTAGCGTCTGGCGCATACGACGCCTCCGCTGAGGCTGGATTCGAAGCAAAAATCGCGGCCAACAAACGGGATTTCGACACCCGCTATGCCCGCGCCCGCTGGCTCATCACCCAGCAGCGCTGGACCGACGCCATGGACGAGTTGCTCGAAATCCTCATGCGCGACAAGGCTTGGAGCGAAGAGATCGCCCGCAAGACTTATGTTGCCATCCTCGAACTGATCGAGGCCCCCAAGCCCAAGGTCGCCGAGGGCCAGATCCCGCCCGAAGACCCGGTGGTGGCCACGTACCGCCGACGGTTGTCGAGTGTGGTGCTGAGCTGAGGGCTGCCAAGGGTTGAAGTGGTGAACTGCGAGACGCAGGCGCCCTCCATTCGACTACCGCCCCGGCGCAATGGGCCCCGTTTCGGCCACATGCGCTGCGGGCTCTACTGCGGCGTCATGGTTGGGATACTGAGTGTGGCTGGCTGCGTGACGCGCCCCCCTGAACCAGATGCCGTGGTCACGGGTGTGGCGTTGTCGAGAGAGCGCGTGATGCTGCCGCCGGAGGCTGTTTTTGAGGCCACTTTGCTGGATGTGACCCAGCCAGATCAGCCACCCATCGTTTTGGGGCGCCAGCGTCGCCAACCGGCGGGTCAGCCCCCTTACGCGCTGTGGATCCCTTACCCCTCTGCGCGGTTTGCGCCCAAGGGGCGCTATGAGGTGCGAACCAAAGTCACCTTGGAGGGGCGGTTGCTGCTGGCCAGCGACAAACGCTATCCCGTGCCGCAGGACGCAGCCTACCGCCATGTTGACGTTCAAATGCAGCGGTTGCTGCCGCTGGCCGCCACCGTAGAAGCGTCCGTGCCGCTGCTGCTGACCCATTGGCGGCTCGTCGAAATGGCGGGGGAGGCTCTGTCCCGCACTGCCGATGGTGCGGCGGTGCCCCATCTCGTCTTCCAGGCGGAAGAGGCTCGGGTGACAGGCTCGGGCGGCTGCAACCGCTTTCTCGCTGACTACGACTGGCAACCGCAGAGCGGACGCCTGCGCACGGCGCAGCTCGTTTCCAATATCAGCTTGTGCCTGCAAAGCAGCGGATTGGAGGCCCAGTATTTTGAGTCGCTGCTGGCGGTACGGGGCTTTCGCCAGGTCGGCACGCAGCTCTTGCTGCAGGGGGCCGAAGGCGAGCCCTTGCTGCGTTTCGAAGCCATTGAGACGCCGCTGAGCTAGGCATCCGGCGGGCTTTTGGCGGGAGGGCTCTCCAGTCCGCAGGGCTTTATGCGGATGTCAGCCGCTCCAGCGCTTCGCGGTACTTGGCGGCTGTCTTCTCGATCACTGCCTGGGGCAGGCGGGGCGAGGGCGCTGTCTTGTCCCAGGGCTTGCCGTTGACCTGGGCCTGCTCCAGCCAATCCCGCACAAACTGCTTGTCGTAGCTAGGGGGGTTCTCGCCCTTGGCCAGGGCTTCGGCATAGCCTTCCACCGGCCAGTAGCGGGAGCTGTCGGGCGTAAGCACTTCGTCCATCAGCACCAGCATGCCGTCAGGGGCCAGGCCGAATTCAAATTTGGTGTCGGCAATGATCATGCCCTTGGCCAGGGCGATCTCGGCAGCCGCCTTGTAGATGGCAATGCTCAGGTCGCGGATGCGCGTGGCCAAGTCCAGGCCAATCATCTCCACCGTGCGCTCGAACGTGATGTTCTCGTCGTGCTCGCCCATGGCCGCCTTGGCGGCGGGCGTGTAGATGGGCTCGGGCAGCTTGGCGGCGTTGGTCAGGCCTTCGGGGAGGGGCACGCCGCAGACCGAGCGAGACTCCTGGTATTCCTTCCAGCCGCTGCCGGCCAGGTAGCCGCGCACCACGGCTTCGACCGGGATGGGCTGCAAGCGCTTCACCAGCATCGAGCGGCCACGGATCTGAGGGGCTTCTTCGGGGCTCACCACGCTCTCGGGGGCGTCGCCAGTGAGGTGGTTGGGGCAGATGTGGCCGAGCTTGTCGAACCAGAACAGGGCCATCTGGGTGAGCAGTTCGCCCTTGCCAGGAATGGGTTCGCCCATGATCACGTCGAAGGCCGACAGGCGGTCGCTGGCCACCATCAGGATGCGGTCGTCGCCCACGGCGTAGTTGTCACGCACCTTGCCGCGTGCCAGCAGGGGCAGCGAAGTCAGGGCCGAAGTGTGCAGGGCGGTGGAGCTGGGCTGGGTCATGGTGTCGGTGTGGGCGGTGGGTGTCCGCTGCGGGCAATCCGAAGAACGTGGGGGGAGGTGCATGCGGCAGGCAGGGCCTAGGCGCAGCCGATAGATTTTACGCGCCGGTCTGGGGCGCGGCGGTTTTCGCGGGCCCACAGTGAGGAGTTGGTCACGCGCCCCACGCAGGCTTGCGGCACACTGGGCGGCCCTGAACCTGACCAGGCCTTGATGGCCGCTTGCTGTGTCTTCTTATACCCCTGAGCTTTCTCCCCGACGTGAACTGTGGTTGCTGCTGACGCTGGCCGGCATCCAGTTCACCCACATTCTGGACTTCATGATCATGATGCCGTTGGGCCCGCAGCTCACGCAGCTATTTGCGATAACGGATGCGCAGTTTGGCTTGCTGGTGTCGGCCTACACGCTGTCGGCGGGGGCGTCCGGCCTGCTGGCTTCGACCTACATCGACCGCTTTGGGCGCAAGCGGCTGCTGCTGGTGCTCTATGGCCTGTTTGGTCTGGCGACGCTGGCCTGTGGCCTTGCGCCTACCTATGGCACGCTGATGGTGGCACGCATTCTTGCGGGCACTTTTGGCGGCGTGCTGTCGGCTCTGTCGCAGACCATCGTGGCAGACGTGGTGCCCTTTGAGCGGCGCGGGCGTGCCATGGGTATTGTGATGACGTCGTTTTCCGTCTCCACGGTGGCGGGCGTGCCCCTGGGGCTGATTCTGGCGCAGTACGGGGGCTGGCACCTGCCGTTCATCGGCATTGCCGCCATGGTGGGTATGCTGGCTGTGCAGGCGGCCCGCACGTTGCCGACCATGGCGGGGCATGTTCAGGCCGCCAGCGGTCGGTCGGTGCTGGGCGGTATCCTGCAGGTGCTGGCGGATGGCAACCACCGGTGGGCGTTCCTGTTCTCGGCGTTGCTGATGTTTACGGGTTTTACCGTCATCCCTTACATCACCATCTACATGCAGACCAATGCCGGTGTGCGTGCCGATCAGGTGCCGCTGGTGTACCTGTGCGGCGGGGTGGTGACGTTGTTCACTGCGCGCCTGTTCGGACGCATGACCGACCGGCATGGCAAGGTGCCCACCTTCCGGTGGCTGGCCATCGCGGGGCTGCCGTGCATTCTCGGCATCACGCTGGTACAGGGCTTGCCGCTGTGGGGGGTGTTGGTGGTGTCCACCCTGATGTTCACCTTTGTCAGTGGCCGCATGATTCCTGGCATGGCCATCATCGCCTCAGCGGCACATGCGCCCTTGCGGGGAACCTTCATGACGCTGAACGCCTCGGTGCAATCGGCGGCGATGGGGGTGGCGTCTTTTGTGGGCGGGGTCCTCATCAGCCGCGATGCGCAGGGGCTGGTGCAGAACTACTGGGTGGCGGCGCTGGTGGGCATCAGTGCCAGCCTGCTGTCGATGCTGGTGGTGGGGCGTCTCACGCTGCATGGCGCGACGCCGTCGGCTCGGTGAAGAGGCTCGTGCTGACGTCGGCCTGCCCCTTCAATCCGCCCATTGTGCGCGCTTTTCGGGCGCTTGGCACCTTGCCGGGCATAACCCAGCGGCCTGCGGCGGTATGGGATTGCATTTCGGGGAGGGCGGGGGCATAGTGAACCCACGACGTCAACAACAGATGCATCCAAGTTCGCCGAGCCGCTCCTCTGATCCAGGACGGCGTTTTTCCACCGAGAGCCACAGGAGACTTATTTATGAACTTGACGATCAGCGGTCACCACCTCGAAGTTACTCCCGCCTTGCGCAACTACGTCACCACTAAGCTGGACCGGATCACCCGCCATTTTGACCAAGTTGTCGATGTCAAGGTACTGCTGACGGTAGAGAAGCAAAAGGAAAAGGAAAAGAGACAGCGAGCGGAATGCAACATTCACGTCAAGGGCAGCGACCTGTTTGCCGAAAGCTCCCACGCCGACCTGTACGCGGCCGTGGACGAACTGGTCGACAAGATGGACCGTCAGGTCGTGCGCCACAAGGACCGTTTGCAAGACCATCACCACGAAGCCGCCAAGCGCGAACTGCACGCTTGATGCGCCAGCCCTGAGCCTGGCACAGCAGCCGCCCCTACCCGGGCGGTTTTTTTGTTGCCTGACGCGCCGTGCTCAGGGTTTTCGCCAATATGTGCATAATTGTTACCCTTGACCATGAACCGACTCGCCTCCATCCTGCCCTCCGCTCAAGTGCTTGTGAGCGTGGACGCCACCAGCAAGAAGCGTGCTTTTGAAGAAGCGGGTCTGCTGTTCGAGAGCCAGCACGGCCTCTCCCGGGCGCTGATCACCGACAGTCTGTTTGCCCGTGAACGCCTGGGCTCCACTGGGCTCGGCCATGGCGTGGCCATTCCCCACGGACGCATCAAGGGCCTCAAGGCGCCGATGGCGGCTGTGTTCCAGCTGCTCAACCCCATCGGATTCGATGCGCCGGACGAGCTGCCGGTGGGCCTGCTGATCTTTCTGCTGGTGCCCGAGGCGGCCACCCAGAAGCACCTGGAAATCCTGTCCGAAATCGCCGAGCTGCTCAGTGACTCGGCCTTGCGCGAGAAGCTCAAGGCCTGCACTGACGCCACGGAACTGCACGGCATGATTGCAGGCTGGCAGTCCACGCAGGCTGCCTGAGCCCTGGCACACACCTCCCCCACACCGCCTTTGCACTGACTGAACCGCCGTGAAGCCCAATGTTGTCAGTGCCGACGTCCTTTTCGAAGAATTTCGTGGCCTGCTGAAATGGGAGTGGGTGGCCGGGCTCGGTGCCTCGGAGCGGCGTTTTGACGAAGTGGCCGTGCGGTCGGCCCGCTCGGGCGCGGATCTCGTCGGCTACCTCAACTACATCCACCCCTACCGGGTCCAGATCCTGGGCGAGCGCGAGATTGCGTACTTGAGCAACGCCTCCCCCGACGATTGCAAGCGCCGCATTGCCCGCATCGTGACGCTGGAACCACCGGTGCTCGTGCTGGCCGACAACCAGACCGCACCCGATGCGCTGGTGTCGATGTGCGAGCGCGCGCAGATACCGATGTTCTCCACGCACGAGTCGTCGGCGTTTGTCATCGACGTGCTGCGCGCTTACCTGTCCAAGCACTTTGCCGACCGCACCACCATGCACGGCGTGTTCATGGATATTCTGGGCCTGGGCGTGATGATCACCGGCGAGTCGGGCCTGGGCAAGAGCGAGCTGGGCCTGGAGCTTATCTCGCGTGGCAACGGCCTGGTGGCCGACGATGCCGTGGACCTGTTCCGCATCAACCAGACCACCATTGAGGGCAAGTGCCCCGAGTTGCTGCAGAACCTGCTGGAAGTGCGCGGCATCGGTCTGCTCGATATCCGTGCCATCTTTGGCGAGACTGCGGTGCGCCGCAAGATGCGCCTCAAGCTGATCGTGCACCTGGTGCGCAAGGAGACGCTGGAGCGCGACTACGAGCGTCTGCCCTACGAGCCCCTCACGCAGGACGTGCTGGGCGTGCCAGTGCTGAAAGTGGTGATCCAGGTGGTCGCCGGCCGCAACATCGCCGTGCTGGTCGAGGCCGCCGTGCGCAACACCATCCTGCAACTGCGCGGCATCGACACCTACCAAGAGTTTGTCGAACGCCATCGCCGCGCCATGGAGCGCGATACAGGCGGCTAGTCCGCTCTGTATTTGATAGCTATTCGCGCTTGAAGGACGGGCGCAACTGGCCTCAGAGAGTTACCCTTTTTTTGCGCAGTCCGCGCACTGTCCATACAGCGCCATGGTGTGGTCCTGCACCAGCCAGCCCTTGGCCTTGGCCACGGCGTGCTGCCGCTTCTCGATCTCGGGGTCGTAGAACTCTTCCACCTTGCCACACGATGTGCAGATGAAGTGGTCATGGTGCTGCCCCTCGTTGAGCTCGTACACCGCCTTGCCGCTCTCGAAGTTGCTGCGGATCAGGATGCCGGCCTGCTCGAACTGCGTGAGCACCCGGTACACGGTGGCCAGACCGATGTCCGACCGCTCTTCGAGCAGCACGCGGAACACGTCTTCGGCCGTCATGTGGCGCTGCGCGCCCTTCTGGAAAATCTCCAGAATCTTCAGGCGGGGCAGTGTGGCCTTGAGTCCCGTGCTTTTGAGTTCGTCGATATTGGTCATGGCTGGCTCTTTCGGGGGCGGGCAACCGGCCCAGAGTCTGGAGGGGCTGCCGCTACAATGGGACGATCATATCCTTTGGCCTTTTACCCATGCCCGTCCAAGCCCGTTACAGCGCCCGTCTGGGCCTGGTTGTGTTGATCGGTGCCAGCATGGCCGCCCTGACCGGTTGCGGCAGTCTGGATGGCGCCAGCAGCCGCATCGCCAACATCGTCAAACCCTACCGGGTGGACGTGGTGCAGGGCAATTTCGTGTCCCGCGAACAGGTCGAAGCCCTGCAGCCCGGCATGAGCCGCCAGCAGGTGCGCGAGATTCTCGGGACGCCGCTGGTCACCAGCCTGTTCCATGCGGACCGCTGGGAGTACGTGTTCACGCTCAAACGCCCTGGCGAAGAGATTCAGACCCGCAAGCTGACCGTGTTCTTCAAGGGTGATGCCCTGGAGCGCTCCGAAGGCGATGAAATGCCGACCGAGACCGAATTCGTCGCCACTCTGGGGGCGCGCGACAACGCCAAGGGCAAGGTGCCGGTGCTGGA
The DNA here is from genome assembly GCF_049331375.1 of Acidovorax sp. M14. Taxonomy (NCBI): domain Bacteria; kingdom Pseudomonadati; phylum Pseudomonadota; class Betaproteobacteria; order Burkholderiales; family Comamonadaceae; genus Acidovorax; species Acidovorax sp. M14. The sequence continues at coordinate 4,624,224 of NZ_CP186263.1, read as the reverse complement.
AGCCACGCCGGAGCAACTGGCCAAATACCCGGTCAAGGAGCGCCCCGCGCCCGCCGCCACCACGACCCCGGCATCGCCCGCCACCACCAGTTACCCGCCGCTCGAAGCGCCTGCGCGCTGACCCTTGCGGCTCTGGCAGTGAGCCCGGTGCGCTGGCTGCCCTTTCATTGAACAGGACTTCTTCATGACCGCGACTTCCTCGCCTGCGGCTCCCGCGGCATCTCCCCTTCGTGTAGCAGTTGCAGGGGCTTCAGGCCGCATGGGCCGCATGTTGATCGAAGCCATCCGCGCCAGCGACGACTGCGTGCTGGCTGGTGCGCTGGACGTGGCCGCCAGCCCCGCCGTCGGCTCTGACGCCACCGCCTTTCTGGGCTATGCCAGCGGCGTGGCCATCACGGCCGATGTGGCGGCAGGCCTCAAGAACGCCGAGGTGCTCATCGACTTCACCCGCCCCGAAGGCACGCTGGCCCACCTGGCCGTGTGCAGCCAGCTGGGCGTGAAGTCCGTCATCGGCACCACCGGCTTCACCGATGCGCAAAAGGCCGAACTCGACGCCTACGCACAGCGCACCGCCATCATGTTCTCCCCCAACATGAGCGTGGGTGTGAACGTCACGCTCAAGCTGCTGCAAATGGCCGCCAAGGCCATGGCCACGGGGTACGACATCGAAATCATCGAAGCCCACCACCGCCACAAGGTCGATGCACCCTCGGGCACCGCGCTCAAGATGGGCGAGGTGATTGCCGAGGCCCTGGGCCGCGACCTCAAGGACTGCGCCGTGTACGCCCGCGAAGGCGTGACGGGCGAGCGCGACCCCTCCAGCATCGGCTTTGCGGCCATCCGTGGTGGCGACATCGTGGGCGACCACACCGTGCTGTTTGCGGGCATCGGCGAGCGCATCGAGGTCACGCACAAGTCCTCCAGCCGCGCCACGTACGCGCAGGGCGCCTTGCGCGCTGTGCGCTTCCTGGCGGCCCACAAGACTGGCATGTTCGACATGTTCGACGTGCTGGGCTTGCACTGATCCGCCGACTCCCATGGACGCGCTCCACTGGTGGCGCCAGGGCGATGCCGTGACGCAAAGCGCGGCACTGGTCTTGCTGGCCATGTCGGTGGCAAGCTGGGTGGTCATTGTGTGGAAGCTGCGGCTCATGCGCCGCGCCAGTGCCGACGTGGCCCGCTGCACGGCCGCGTTCTGGCAGGCGCCCTCGCTGGCCCTCGCGCAGCAACGTTTGCAGTCTTTTGACCGGGATGCGCTAGTGCTTCCTTTGGTGGCTGCTGCAAATTCAATAGCAAATCACGATGGTGTCGTCCCACCCACGCTGGCCACGGCCGGCAGCCTGTCCCAGCGGCTCACCCGCGTGCTGCGCGATGCCCTGCACGATGTGCTGGGGCGCCTGCAGTTTGGCCAGGTGCTGCTGGCCACGGTGGGCTCCACGGCGCCCTTTGTGGGGCTGCTGGGCACCGTGTGGGGCATCTACCATGCGCTCACCGCCATGGCAGGCGCGGGGCAGATCACCATTGACCGCGTCTCCGGTCCCGTGGGCGAGGCCCTGGTCATGACGGCGGCCGGGCTGGCCGTGGCGATCCCTGCCGTGTTGGCCTACAACGTGTTTGGCCGCCTGCTCGGGCGCATTGAGGCGGACCTGGAAGGGTTTGCGCGCGATCTGCGGGAGCTGCTCATAGACACGGCGCCCGTCCACAGTGTGACTGGCACCACAGCAGGCCTGAGCAATGCGAGTCGACCCGCCGCCGGGCCGCCCCAAGGCGGGTCAGCCCCCCTGGGGGGCAGCGAACCACCCGCAGCGGGGAGCGTGGGGGCATGAGTTTCGGAAGACTCGAACGCACCACCGGGCCGCAGCCCATGAGCGACATCAACATGACGCCGCTGGTGGACGTGATGCTGGTGCTGGTGGTGATCTTCATCCTCACGGCGCCGCTGCTGGCCAGCTCCATCCGGCTGGACCTGCCGCGCACCGAAGGCGCCACGCCCGGCACGGCCCCGCAATTCGTCACGCTGGTGGTCGACGCCTCGGGCCAGGCCTTTCTGGATGATCAGCCCCTGTCGCAGGCTGCGCTGGCCGAGCGCCTGCGCCGCATTGGTGCTGAGCGGCCCGACACAGAGGTGCAACTGCGCGCCGACGCTGCCGTGCCCTATGGCCGCGTGGTCGAAGTCATGGGCGCGGCCCACCTGGCCGGGCTGCAGCGCATCGGATTTGTGGCCGAACCTGCGGCGAACCCGGTGTCGCCTGCACCCCTCGCTCCGTCCCGCTGACGCGCCCGGACGGCTGGGCCGCCAGCGCCAGCCCCTGACCGCCTAAAATCCCTGCAGCGCGGCCCTGCGGCTGCACTCTTCTCTCACCCCCGAGCCCCCATGCAAGACAAATACTCTCCCCAAGACGTCGAACGCGCGGCGCACGACCACTGGACCGCCACCGACGCCTACCGCGTGACGGAAGACACGAGCAAGAAGAAGTTTTACGCCTGCTCCATGCTGCCCTACCCCAGCGGCAAGCTGCACATGGGCCACGTGCGCAACTACACCATCAACGACATGCTCACGCGCTATCTGCGCATGAACGGCTACAACGTGTTGATGCCCATGGGCTGGGACGCTTTCGGCCTGCCCGCCGAAAACGCGGCGCTCAAGAACGGTGTGCCCCCGGCCCAATGGACGTACGAAAACATCGCGTACATGAAAAAGCAGATGCAGGCCATGGGCCTGGCCATCGACTGGAGCCGCGAGGTGGCCACCTGCGACCCCGAGTACTACAAGTGGAACCAGTGGCTGTTCCTGAAGATGCTGGAAAAGGGCATCGCCTACCGCAAGACCCAGGTGGTGAACTGGGACCCGGTGGACCAGACCGTGCTGGCCAACGAGCAGGTGATTGACGGCAAGGGCTGGCGCACCGGTGCCCTGGTCGAAAAGCGCGAGATCCCCGGTTACTACCTCAAGATCACCGACTACGCCGAAGAGCTGCTGGGCTTTGTGACCGGCGACCAGCTGCCCGGCTGGCCCGAGCGCGTCAAGCTGATGCAGGAGAACTGGATCGGCAAGAGCGAAGGCGTGCGCTTTGCGTTCAAGCACGACATCGCTGGCGAAGACGGTGCGCTGATCGGCGACGGCAAGATGTACGTGTTCACCACGCGCGCCGACACCATCATGGGCGTGACCTTCTGCGCCGTGGCGCCCGAGCACCCGCTGGCCACCCACGCCGCCAAGAGCAACCCGGCGCTTGCAGCGTTCATTGAAGAATGCAAGACCGGCGGCACCACCGAGGCAGAGCTCGCCACGCAAGAGAAGAAGGGCGTGCCCACGGGCCTGTATGTCACCCATCCGCTGACCGATGAAAAGGTGCAGGTCTGGGTTGGTAACTATGTGCTGATGGGCTATGGCGACGGTGCCGTGATGGGCGTGCCTGCGCACGACGAGCGCGACTTTGCGTTTGCCCTCAAGTACGGCATCGAGATCAAGCAGGTGGTGCTGGTGGACGGCGAGACGTTCAACTACCACCAGTGGCAGGACTGGTATGGCGACAAGCAGCGCGGCGTGACCATCAACTCCGACAGCTTCAGCGGTCTGAACTACAAGGACGCCGTGAACGCCGTGGCCCACGCGCTGGAGCAAAAGGGCCTGGGCGAGAAGAAGACCACCTGGCGCCTGCGCGACTGGGGCGTGAGCCGCCAGCGCTACTGGGGCACTCCGATCCCCATCATCCACTGCGATGAACACGGCGCCGTGCCCGTGCCCGAAAAAGACCTGCCCGTGGTGCTGCCGCAAGACTGCATCCCCGATGGCTCCGGCAACCCGCTGCACAAGCACGAAGGCTTCCACGCGGGCGTGACCTGCCCCGTGTGCGGCAAGCCTGCCCGCCGCGAGACGGACACCATGGACACCTTCGTGGACAGCTCGTGGTACTTCATGCGGTACTGCGACCCCAAGAATGCCGACGCGATGGTGGCGGGCGGTGCCGACTACTGGATGCCGATGGACCAGTACATCGGCGGTATTGAGCACGCCATCCTGCACTTGCTGTACGCCCGCTTCTGGACCAAGGTCATGCGCGACCTGGGCCTGGTCAAGGTCGATGAGCCCTTTACCAAGCTGCTCACGCAGGGCATGGTGCTCAACCACATCTACAGCCGCCGCACCGCCAAGGGCGGCAAGGACTACTTCTGGCCGCACGATGTGGAGCACGTGCTGGACGAAGGCGGCAAGATCATCGGCGCCAAGCTGAAGAACGAAGCCACCAGCGGCGACGGCCTGCTGCCCGTGGGCACGCCCATCGACTACGAGGGCGTGGGCACCATGTCCAAGTCCAAGAACAACGGCGTGGACCCGCAGGACCTGATCGAGAAGTACGGCGCCGACACGGCCCGCCTGTACACCATGTTCACCGCGCCGCCCGAAGCCACGCTGGAGTGGAACGACGCTGCGGTGGAAGGCAGCTACCGCTTCCTGCGCCGGGTGTGGAACTTCGGCCTCAAGCTCGCCGCCATCGACCGCGATGCCGCCATGGCCAGCGTGGCCGGTGCCAGCAGCCTGCAGGACGTGCAGTTTGGCAAGGAGGCCAAGGCCCTGCGCCTGGAGATCCACAACGTGCTCAAGCAGGTGGACTACGACTACCAGCGCATGCAGTACAACACCGTGGTCTCCGGCGCGATGAAGATGATCAACGCGCTCGAAGATTTCAAGGCCATGGACTCGGCCGGTGCCCAGGTGGCGCTGATCGAAGGCTTTGGCATCCTGCTGCGCTGCCTCTACCCCGCCACGCCCCACATCGCCCACAGCCTGTGGACGGGCCTGGGCTACGCCGGTGCGCTGGGCGACCTGCTCGATGCGCCCTGGCCGCAGGTGGATGCTGGCGCCCTGGTGCAGGACGAGATCGAGCTCATGCTGCAGGTCAACGGCAAGCTGCGTGGCTCCATCCACGTGCCCGCCCAGGCCGACAAGGCCGAGATCGAGCGCATTGCGCTGGCCAGCGAGGCCTTTGTGGCCCAGGCCGCCGGTGCGGCGCCGAAGCGCGTGATCGTGGTGCCGGGCCGTCTGGTGAACGTGGTGGTCTGACCCCATGAACAAACGCACCCTGCTCAGCCTGGCCCCGGTGGCCCTGTTGTCGGCCTGCGGATTCCGGCTGCGTGGCGTGCCGGAGTTCGGGTTTGGTTCGCTCTATATCGTGGCCCCAGCCAGTTCGCCGCTGGCGCGGGAGCTGCAGCGCACGCTCGACGGATCGGGCAGCCAGCTCAAGGTGCTGCGCGACCCGGCCAGCATGCCGACGGCAGAGGCCATCTTCGACCTGCTGCAGGAGCAGCAGGAGCGCGTGGTGGTGGGCCTCAACGCGTCGGGCCAGGTGCGCGAGCTGCAGCTGCGCCTGCGCATCAAGTTCCGCCTGCGCACGCCCACGGGCGTGGAGCTGATCCCGGACACCGAGCTGCTGCAGCAGCGCGACATCAGCTACAACGAAACGATTGCGCTGGCCAAGGAGGCCGAAGAGGCGCTGCTCTACCGCGACATGCGGACCGATCTGGTGCAGCAGCTCATGCGCCGTCTGGCCGCAGCCAAGCGCTAGGAGCGGCTCTGAGCGTCTGTGCGCTCAGGCGCTCAGGCGCTCAGGCGCTCAGCGTTGGCCCCTGGCCATGCGAGGGCACGCGCATCAGCGTGCTCTTGCCAAACAGCGACTCCACCAGGTCCACCGCCAGCACGGCAGTGCGGTTGCGCACATCCAGCGCGGGGTTGAGCTCCACAATGTCCAGCGAGGCCAGGCGCCCGCTGTCGGCAATCATCTCCATGCACAGCTGTGCTTCGCGGTAGGTGGGGCCGCCGGGCACCGTGGTGCCCACGCCAGGGGCAATGTCGGGGTCCAGAAAATCCACATCAAAGCTCACATGCAGGTGGGTGTGGGCGTCCAGCCCGGCCAGCGCCTGCTGCATGGTCTGGCGCATGCCCACCTCGTCGATGTAGCGCATGTCGAACACCTCCAGGCCCTGCTCGTGCACAAAGCGCTTTTCGCCTGCGTCCACACTGCGGATGCCAATCTGCCGGATCTGCGACGGGTGCAGTGCCGGGCCACCACCCGGCATGCGGGCCAGCCCGGTCAGCGCCTCGGGGCCAAACCCGCACAGGCAGGCCACGGGCATGCCATGCACATTGCCGCTGGGCGTCAGGGCACTGGTGTTGAAGTCGGCATGGGCGTCCAGCCATAGCACCCGCAGCTTCTTGCCCACCTCTGCGCAGTGGCGGGCCACGGCGCTGATGCTGCCCAGGCCCAGGCAGTGGTCACCCCCCAGCAGAATGGGCAGGTGGCCCAGCTGCAGCTCGGCATACACCGCGTCGAACACACGCTGGTTCCACTCCACCACCTCGGGCAGGTGGCGGTAGCCGTCCATCGGTGGCTGCCACGGGTTGGCCGGGCCGCTGAGGTTGCCCCGGTCAAACACCTGCAGCCCGTGCGACTCCAGCGCTGCCTGCAGGCCTGCCACACGCAAGGCCTCGGGCCCCATGGAGGCGCCACGCGCACCCGCGCCGATGTCGGTAGGGGCGCCGATCAGGCTGGTGGGCTGGGCGCTGCGCAGGGTGGTGGGAGGCATGGCAATCTGACTTTCTGGGGTGTGGCTGTGAGTGGTCGGGGCGTGGGCGCCCCGGGGAATTCTCAGAGCTTTGGGCGCCAATGAACAGCGCCGCAGCTGATCGGTTCGTGGCCTCCCTTGTGCACTGTGAGGGCATCCGCTGGCAATTTGCACAATGCCGGGTCTGCCCAGGCGATAAACTTTGCCGCATGCAAGTCGCCCTGGCCCAACTCTCTCAGCATCTTCAACGGGGCCTGTCGCCGCTGTATGTCCTGCATGGCGACGAGCCTTTGCTGCAGCAGGAGGCGGCCGACGCCATCCGCGCCACAGCCCGTGCCCAGGGCTATACCGAGCGCAGCAGCTACACCGTGGCAGGAGCCCACTTTGACTGGAGTGCGGTGCTGGCAGCTGGTGGCTCGCTCAGCCTGTTTGCCGACAAGCAGATCGTCGAGATCCGCATCCCCTCGGGCAAGCCCGGCAAGGACGGCAGCGTGGCGCTGCAGCAGATCGCTGAATCGGCCCGGGGCAACGACAGCACCCTCACCATGGTCATGCTACCGCGCCTCGATAAAGCCACCAAGACCGGCGCTTGGTTTGCCGCACTGGAGGGCAACGGCACCTCCATTCAGATCGACCCCATCGAGCGCGGCCAGCTGCCGCAGTGGATTGCCCAGCGCCTGGCCGCGCAGGGCCAGCGCGTGGTGGCGGGCGAAGAAGGCCAGCGCACCCTGCAGTTCTTTGCCGACCGCGTGGAAGGCAACCTGCTGGCCGCGCACCAGGAGATTCAAAAGCTGGCCCTGCTGCACCCGGCGGGTGAACTAACGCAAGCCCAGGTCGAAGCCGCCGTGCTCAACGTAGCGCGCTACGACGTGTTCAAGCTGTCCGAATCGGTGCTGGCCGGGCAGACGGCCCGCGTGCAGCGCATGCTCGATGGCCTGCAGGCCGAGGGCGAGGCCGAAGTGCTGGTGCACTGGGCGCTGGCCGAAGACATCCGCGCCTTGAAGCGCGTGAAAGACGCCATGAACGCCGGCCGCCCCCTGCCCATGGCCCTGCGGGAGAACCGCATCTGGGGCCCCAAGGAGAGGCTGTTTGAACGCATCCTGCCCAAGGCCAGCGACGCCGCCCTGGCGCGCCTGCTGCAGTCGGCCCACACGGTGGACGGCATTGTCAAAGGCCTCAAGCAGCCCGACTGGCCGCAGGACGGCTGGCAGGCCCTGCAGCGGCTGGCGCTGCAACTGTGCCGCCTGACCAGCGCGGCCCGGTGATGGCGGCCGCCGCTGCCCCGCTGCCTTTGCGCCTGCCCCACGACGACGCCACCAACGGTTGGTCCGCCATCCTGCCCCCGCGCACACCACGCGCTGCGCTGCAGGGTGATGTGGCAGCCGACTGGCTGGTGCTGGGCGCGGGCTTTGCAGGCCTGGCCGCCGCACGCCGCCTGGCCGAGCTGCGCCCGCACGCCCACATCGTGGTGGTGGACGCAGGCACCGTGGGCAACAACGCCTCGGGCCGCAACTCGGGCTTTGCCATCGATGTGCCCCACAACATTGGCAGCTCGCTCGAAGAACTGCGCCAGGCCGCGCACTACCAGGCCTTGCTCACAGCGGGCATGAACGACCTGGAGGGGCTGGTGGCGCAGTACCGCATCGACTGCCAGTGGCGCCGCGCAGGCAAGTACCACTGCGCCGTATCGCCCGCCGCCGAGCGCACGCTGCAGCACCATGTGGATGAGCTGCGCGCCCTGGGTGCGCCGCACGAATTGCTGGACCGCAATGCTCTGGCCGCACGCCTGGGCACCCGCTACTTTGCCGCCGGACTCTACACGCCGGGCACCGTGCTCCTCAACCCCGCCGCGCTGTGCCGGGGCCTGGCCGATGCGCTGCCCGCCAATGTCACCCTGCACGAGCAAACGCCGGTGCAGCGGCTGGATTTGTCGGGCGGTAAGGTGGTGGCGCACACCCCGGACGGCAGCGTCCGAGCGCCGCAGCTTCTGCTGGCGGCCAATGGCTTTGCGCAGCAGCTGGGCCTGTCTGGCAGTGCCTGGGGCGCAGAGACGTTTCCGCTGGTCACCTTTGGCTCGCTCACGGCGCCGCTCACGCCCAAGCAGCGCAGCCGCCTGGGCGCGCCCGAGGGCTGGGGCGTGACGCCTGCAAGTGCTGTGACCGGGGCCACGCTGCGCTACACGGACGACCACCGCATTCTGGTGCGCCAGGGCTTTGAATATGCGCCGCATTTCCGCGTCAGCCCTGCGGTGCGCGAGCGGGTGCGGCGTGAGCATGCGGCCGTGTTTGCCGCGCGTTTTCCGCAGCTGGGCGATGTGGCGCTGGAGCATTTCTGGGAAGGCTCGATTGCCATCACCCGCAATGGCGCGCCGCGCTGGGGGCGGCTGGCCCCGCAGGTGCATGGGGTGGCGGGGTGCAATGGGGCGGGGGTGGTGAAGTTCACGGCCCTGGGGGCGTTGGCGGCGGATTTGGCGCTGGGGCAGGACCATCCGTTGTTGGCGCATGCCTTGGCCTTGGGTGGGCCGACGCGGATGCCGCCCGAGCCGTTCATGGGGCTGGGGGTGCGGGCTTATATTGCGCGGGAGAAGTGGTTGGGGCGGGCGGAGGTTTGATTATTTTTGGCTTCTAGTGCTTGTGAGATAAGCGCTGGCAGCTATTAAATTGGTAGTGGTTGTCGGGGCTTGCTCGCTGATTTGGTGGCATGCCTGTGCGCGCGGCGGGAGCCGGGTTGTCGCCCCGGCGGGCGAGGTACTTTTCTTTGCTTCGCCAAAGAAAAGTACCCAAAAGAAAGGCGACCCCACTGTCTGCGTCCCTGCGCTTCGCTTCGGGCAACCTGCGGTGCTCGCGTCCAGCGGGGTCTCGCTCGAACTCGCTGCGCTCAGACAATCGCGAGCCCTGATCCGCTGGCCGCTGCGCTCCTCGGCGCCTACAGAGGGGAGGGGAAACCAACAGCCACTCGGGCCATCGCTGCGCTCGGCCCTTGGGCGTGTCAGAGGGCGTTCAATATGCCCTGTGCTTTTTCTGCCCACATCGTCAGGTTCGCTACCAAATCCTTCTGGCTGAACGAGCAGCTTTCTTCCGAGAACAACGCGCTCGATTCCAGTCGGTCCAGCAGGTTCAGCAGCACCTCGCTGTAGCGCGGGGGCAGGGCGGCGAGCAGGGTGGTTTGCTGGCGGGCCAGGGTGCTGAGGGTGGCGGCGGTGTGGTCGCCGCGTTCAAAGGCTTGCAGGGCCTGGGTGAAGGTGGTGAGCTGGGTGTGTGCGGTGTCGGTCATGGCGTAGCCGGGCGGATCGATGGTGGGTGACAGGCCCGAGGGTAAAGCAGCCATGGGCCCGCGCCCACCGGGCCGATACCAAGTGCGGCAAAATCGCCGGATGAACGCCCTCAACGTCGCTGAATACACGCACTCTCTCGGTCTCCAGGCAAAAACGGCCTCTGCGCTGATGGCCAAAGCGCCGGCAGCTATCAAAAACAAAGCGCTCAAAGCGCTCGCCCGGTTGCTGCGCGAGAACGTGGCCCAGCTCCAGATCGACAATGCCAAAGACCTGGAGCGCGCCGTGGCCAATGGGCTGGCGGGCCCGATGGTGGACCGGCTCAAGCTCACCCCCAAGGTGCTGGAGACTTGTGCCGAGGGCTGTGAACAGCTGGCTGCCATGCCCGACATCATTGGCGAGATCCTCGGCATGAAGCAGCAGCCCAGCGGCATCCGCGTGGGGCAGATGCGCGTGCCGATTGGGGTGTTCGGCATGATTTACGAGAGCCGTCCCAACGTCACCATCGAGGCGGCCAGCCTCAGCATCAAGAGCGGCAATGCCTGCATCCTGCGCGGCGGCTCGGAGGCCATTGATTCGAACAAGGCGCTGGCCAAGCTGGTGCAGCAGGCGCTGGCCGAGGCGGGCCTGCCACAGGACGCGGTGCAACTGGTGCAGACCACCGACCGCGAGGCCGTGGGCCAGCTCATCACCATGCCGCAGTTTGTGGACGTGATCATCCCGCGCGGCGGCAAGGGCCTGATCGAGCGCATCAGCCGCGATGCCAAGGTGCCCGTGATCAAACACCTGGACGGCAACTGCCACACCTATGTGGACGATCCCTGCGACATCGCCATGGCCGTCAAGGTGGCCGACAACGCCAAGACCAACAAGTACAGCCCTTGCAACGCGAGCGAAGGCCTGTTGGTGGCGCGCGGTGTGGCGGCTGAGTTTTTGCCAAAGATCGGCGCGGTGTATGCCGCCAAGGGCGTGGAGATGCGTGGCTGCCCTGAATCGCTGGCCATCTTGCAATCGGTGGCGGGTGCCAAATTGGTAGCCGCGACCGAGCAGGACTGGAGCGAGGAATACCTGGCCCCCATCATCAGCGTGAAGATTGTGGCGGGGGTGGATGAAGCCATTGCGCACATCAACCGCTACAGCAGCCACCACACCGACGCCATCCTGACGCGCGATCACATGCATGCCCAGCAGTTCCTGCGCGAGGTGGATTCGGCCAGCGTGATGGTGAACGCGAGCACGCGGTTTGCCGACGGCTTCGAGTACGGGCTGGGCGCCGAAATCGGCATCAGCACCGACAAGTTCCACGCGCGCGGCCCGGTGGGCATTGAAGGCCTTACTTCGCTCAAGTACGTGGTGCTGGGCGAGGGCGAGGTGCGGGCCTGATGTGCTCCTGAAATAATAGCTAATGGCGCATGTTCGACTAGCGCTTGCCGCCAATTTCATATGAAAATCATCATCCTCGGCGCCGGCCGCGTGGGCCAGAGCGTGGCAGACAGCCTGGTGTCCGAGCGCAACGACATCACCGTCATCGACACCGATGCCGCACGCCTGCGCGACCTGGAATCGCGGTTTGACCTGCGCGGAGTGGTGGGCAACGGCATCGAGCCCGCCGTGCTGGCCGAGGCGGGGGCCGAGGACACCGACCTGCTGATCGCCTGCGCCGCGCAGGACGAGACCAACCTGGTGTGCTGCAAGATCGCGCAGCTGTTGTTCAACATCCCCAAGCGCATTGCGCGGGTGCGGACCACAGGCTTCGAGGCCCATGAACGGCTGGTCGGCCCCGAGGGGTTTGCGGTGGACCGCATCATCTGCCCTGAAGAATCGCTGACCCGCTACATCGGCAAGCTCATCGAGTACCCCGAGGCCATGCAGGTGCGCGAATTTGCCGGGGGGCGCGCTTGCCTGGTGTCGGTGCGGGCGCGTGTAGGGGCTCCCATGGTCGGCCACTCCATCGGCGCGCTGCGCGAGAGTGCGCCAGAGCTGGCGATGCGCATGGTGGCCATCTACCGGCGGTTTCCGGACGAGCCTGACCGTTTCATCGCCTGCGACGGCAGCACGCGCATCGAGCCGGGGGACGAAGTGTTCGTGCTGGCCGCGCACGAGCACATTGCCAACGTACTGGCCGCCCTGCACCGCCCGGCATCCCAGCAGCTCCAGCCTGTGCGCCGCATCATGATTGCGGGCGGCGGCCGGCTGGGTCTGCGGCTGGCGCGGCAGCTCAGCCAGGCGGGCGGGCGTTTTCACATCAAGATCATCGAGGACCACGCGGACCGCTGCGTGGAGCTGGCGTCGGCCCTGCCGCCTGAGGTGCTGGTGCTGCAGGGCGACACCACCGACGAAGACCTGCTGGGTGACGAAGGCATCGAGGAGGTGGACCTGTTCCTCGCGCTCACCGACGACGACGAGGACAACATCATGTCGTGCCTGCTGGCCAAGCGCATGGGCGCGAGCCGCGTGCTGGCCCTCATCAACCGGCGCAGCTATGCCGACCTGATGCACGGCACGCAGATCGACATTGCGCTGTCGCCCGCGCAGGCCATGCTGGGCGAGCTGCTGGCCTATGTGCGCCAGGGCGACGTGCAGGCGGTACACAGCCTGCGCCGGGGCGTGGCCGAGGCGCTGGAGATCGTGGCGCGCGGCGACCGCAAGAGTTCGCGTGTGGTCGGCCGCAAGGTCAGTGACCTGCAGCTGCCGCGCGATGTGCACATTGGCCTGATCGTGCGCGGTCTGCCCGACGCGCCGGAAACGGCGGGGGCAGCGGCTGCCGATCTGCGCGAGCCCGAGGTCATCATTCCGCGCAGCGCCACGGTGATCGAGAGCAACGACCATGTGGTGTTTTTCCTGCCCAACAAGCGGCTGGTGCGCGACGTGGAAAAGCTCTTCCGCGTGAGCGCAACTTTTTTCTGACCCGGCACCGAGCTGCGCGAGACCTCCATGACGGACATGTTTCCCGTTCTGCGTGTGCTGGGCATTCTGTTGATGATCTTCTCGCTGTCCATGGGCCTGCCGCTGGCGGTGTCGCTGTGGACGCGTGATGGCGTCTGGTTTGTGTACCCGCTGTCCATCGCAGCCACGATGCTGGCCGGCGCGTGGCTGTGGTGGCGGCTGCGGCTCTTTCGGCAGGAGCTGCAACCGCGCCACGGCGTGATGCTTGTCTCGCTGGTGTGGGCGCTGTTGCCCCTGTCGGCCGCGCTGCCGCTGATGCTGGCGGGGCACCACACCGGGCACCCGCTGTCGTTCACGCATGCCTACTTCGAAGCGGTGTCGGGCCTGACGACCACGGGCTCCACCGTGCTGGCGGGCCTGGATGCGCTGCCGGTGTCGGTGAATGTGTGGCGCACCTTTTTGCAGTGGATGGGCGGCATGGGCATCCTGATCCTGGCGGTGGCCGTGCTGCCGCTGCTGGGCGTGGGCGGCAGCCAGTTGTTCAAGGCCGAGGCGGCGGGGCCGCTGAAAGACACCAAGCTCACGCCCCGCATGACCGGCACGGCCAAGGGGCTGTGGGGGGTGTATGCGCTGTTTTCCACACTGTGCGGCCTGGCCTACTGGGCGGGGGGCATGGCGCCGCTCGATGCGTTGATGCACATGTTCACCACCGTGAGCCTGGGCGGGCTGTCATCGCACGACCTGAGCTTTGGCTACTTCCAGTCGCCGCTGCTGGAGGCGATCTGCATCTTCTTCATGTTGGTGGCCAGCTGCAATTTTGCGCTGTACTTCGTCGCCATTCGCAAGGGCCAGTGGGGCGGCTTCTGGCGCGACCCGGAGCTGCGGGCCACGCTGGTGACGCTGATTGGCGGCGGTCTGCTGGTGGCGCTGCTGCTGTGGGCCAAGGGCGTCTATGCGCCACTCGATGCCTTGCGCCATGGCATGTTCAACTTGGTGTCGATGGCCACCACTACCGGCTACGCCACGGTGGACTACCTGGCCTGGCCCGTGTTTGCGCCGGTGTTCATGCTGCTGTTGTCGGGCGTGGCCACCAGTGCGGGTTCGACGGGCGGGGGCATCAAGATGGTCCGCATGCTTATCCTCGTCAAGCAGGCGCGCCGCGAGATGAACCGCCTGGTGCACCCGCGCGCGGTGCAGCCGGTGCAGCTGGGCGATGCCGTGGTGGACAACCGGGTGATCTTCTCGGTGCTGGCCTTCATGCTGGTTTACGGTGGCACGGTCTTTGGGCTGAGCATGGTCATGCTGCTGACGGACCTGGACCCGGTGACGGCGTTCTCGGTGGTGCTGGCCAGCGTCAACTGCGCGGGACCAGGGCTGGGCAGCGTAGGGCCGGCGTCCAACTACGCGGTGCTCACCGATTTCCAGATCTGGGTGTGCACCCTGGCCATGCTGCTGGGGCGGCTGGAGATACTGAGCTTCATGGCCTTGCTGACCCCTGCGTTCTGGCGCCGGTAGGCGGCAGGGCCGTGGCATCACCCAGGGGTGGCTTGCGAAAACCCGGCCTGACCCCACATCCTACAATTCACTGCAATCGCTTCCCGAGGGCTTTCCATGGTTCCGCATCTCATCACGGCCCTCACCGGGCCGATCAACGAACTCGAACAGCGCATTCTCGACTCGATGCCCGCCATCGAACGCTGGTTCCGGCTGGAGTGGATGGAGCACACGCCGCCGTTCTATACGTCGGTAGACATCCGCAATGCAGGCTTCAAGCTGGCGCCGGTTGACACCAACCTCTTCCCGGGCGGCTGGAACAACCTGACCAAGGAGATGCTGCCGCTGGCTGTGCAGGCTGCGATGGCCGCCATCGAGAAGATCTGCCCCGAAGCGCGCAACCTGCTGATCATCCCGGAGAACCACACGCGCAACACGTTCTACCTGTCCAACGTGGTGCAGCTGCAGCGCATCTTCAACATGGCGGGCCTGAACGTCCGGGTAGGCTCCATCAGCCCTGAGATCAAGAAGTCCACGCTGATCGAGTTGCCCAATGGCGACACCGTGACCCTGGAGCCAGTGGTGCGCACAAAGCGCCGGCTGGGACTCAAGGACTTTGATCCCTGCACCATCCTGCTGAACAACGACCTGACCGCAGGCGCCCCCGGCATTCTGGAAGACATCCACGAGCAGTACCTGCTGCCCCCGCTGCACGCCGGCTGGAGCGTGCGCAAGAAGAGCACCCACTTCAAGAACTACGAAGAGGTGGCCAAGCGTTTTGGCAAGATGCTGGGCATCGACCCCTGGCTGGTCAACCCCATGTACAGCCAATGCGGCGAGGTGGACTTTGCCGAAGGCACGGGCATGGACCAGCTGCAGACCAGTGTGGATGCGCTGCTGACCAAGGTGCGCCGCAAGTACAAGGAATACGGCATCAACGAAAAGCCCTTCGTGATCGTCAAGGCCAACAACGGCACCTACGGCATGGGCATCATGACCGTGCGCGACGCCAAGGAGCTGGACGCCGTCAACCGCAAGACGCGCAACAAGATGGCCGTGATCAAGGACGGCCAGCCGGTGAGCGAGGTCATCATCCAGGAAGGCGTGCTGACGCAGGAGCGCGTGAATGACGCCGTGGCCGAGCCCGTGGTCTACATGATGGACCGCTACGTGGTGGGCGGCTTCTACCGCATGCACGCCGAGCGCGGTGTGGACGAAAACCTGAACGCCCCCGGCGCGAGCTTTGTGCCCCTGGCCTTTGAGCACAGCACCCACATGCCCCAGCCTGGCGTGCGCCCGGGCGTGAGCGCACCCAACCGCTTCTATATGTATGGCGTGGTGGCCCGGCTGGCGATGCTGGCGGCCAGCTATGAGCTGGAGGCCACCAACCCGGACGCCGAGGTGTACGACTAAAAGCCAGGGTCTTTGGGGCCCTTTGCGGGCCCGTAGGCATCGGGTTTTAGCGCCTTTGCCGCCTGGGCGGAGGCTGTACAGCGGGCGCGGGGGAGAGCGGCGGCCCCGCATGCCATGCCCGCGCCCGGTTGCCAAGGGCGAGTTGCTGCGTTGCAACATGGGGTTTCGCCTCCAATCGCTTGATCTGGCTCAGGCGCACAATAGCGTTCCCAAAAGTAACGGAACCCCGTCTGGCCGAGCGCCCGGGGGTGGTCAGTGCAAAGCTCCAAGTCATCGCTCGCAGCGCTCACGCTGGGCGCCATCGGTGTTGTGTATGGCGATATCGGCACCAGTGTGCTGTATGCCGTCAAGGAGGTGTTCGGGTCCGGCCATGTGCCTTTCACGCCCACGAACGTCTACGGCATCCTCTCCATCTTTTTCTGGACCCTCACGGTCATCGTCTCCCTGAAGTACGTGGTGCTGGTGCTGCGCGCCGACAACCACGGCGAGGGCGGCCTCATTGCCATGCTGGCCCTGGCCTCCCAGGCCGTCAAAGACAAGCCCCAGTTGCGCAGCGTGCTACTGGGCGTGGGTATTTTTGGCACCTCGCTGTTCTATGGCGATGGCGTCATCACCCCGGCCATCTCGGTGCTGTCGGCGGTGGAGGGGCTGGAGGTGGTGTCCGAGCACTTTAAGCACTACGTGATTCCGATCACGCTGGTGGTGCTGTTTTGCCTGTTTGCCGTGCAAAAGCGCGGCACAGGCGGCATTGGCAAGTTTTTTGGCCCCATCACGCTGGTGTGGTTCGTCACCATCGCGTTGCTGGGCGTGTCGCACATCGTGGGGCACCCGGAGATCTTGTGGGCGCTGAGCCCGCACCACGCGCTGGGCTTCATGTGGGCCAACCCGGGCACCAGCTTCATCATTCTGGGCGCGGTGGTGCTGTGCGTGACGGGCGCCGAGGCCTTGTATGCCGACCTGGGCCACTTTGGCAAGCGCCCGATCCGCATGGCCTGGTTTGGTGTGGCTATGCCCTCCCTCACCCTCAATTATTTTGGCCAAGGCGCGCTGCTGCTGGCCGAGCCCGAGGCCGTCAAGAACCCCTTCTATCTGATGGCTCCCGATTGGGCGCTGGTGCCTTTGGTGATCCTGGCCACCATGGCCACCGTGATTGCTTCGCAGGCGCTGATCACCGGCGCGTTCAGCGTGACCAAGCAGGTCATCCAGCTGGGCTACCTGCCGCGCCTGAACATCCAGCACACCAGCGTGCGCGATACGGGCCAGATCTACATGCCGCTGGTCAACTGGGGGCTGTTCGTGGCCATCGTGCTGGCGGTGGTGATGTTCCGCTCGTCGAGCAATTTGGCCGCAGCCTACGGCATCGCGGTGACGCTGGACATGCTGATCACCACCACGCTGACCTTCTTCGTCATCCGCTACGGCTGGCGGTATCCGCTGGCGCTGTGCATTGCGGCCACGGGCTGCTTCTTTGTGGTGGACCTGGCGTTCTTCGCCTCCAACCTGCTCAAGCTGTTCCAGGGCGGCTGGTTCCCGTTGATGATCGGCGGCATCGTGTTCTCGCTCATGATGACCTGGAAGGAAGGACGCCGCTTGCTCAACGACAAGCTGCGCGCCGATGCCATCGACCTCAAGGACTTTCTGGAATCGATCTTCATCAGCCCCCCCACCAGGGTGGATGGCACGGCCGTCTTCCTGACGGCCGAAACCGGCGCGGTACCCAATGCCTTGCTGCACAACCTCAAGCACAACAAGGTGCTGCACCAGCAGAACCTGTTTGTCACCGTGCATAACCATGAGACACCCTGGATTGGCCTGGACAAGCGGCTGCAGGTCGAGTCGCTGGGGCACGACTGCTGGCAGGTGGTGGTGCACTATGGCTTCAAGAACGACCCCGACCTGCCCCGCGCGCTGGAGCTGCTGCGCGGGCGAGGCTGTGAGCTGGAGCCCATGACCACCAGTTATTTCCTGTCGCGCGACACCGTCATCCCCACCATCGGCAGCGGCATGGCGCCCTGGCGCGAAAAGCTGTTCGCTCAGATGCACCACAACGCCAGCGGTGCGGCCGACTTCCTGCACCTGCCCAATAACGCGGTGGTCGAGCTGGGTTCCAAGATCGAGATCTGACCGCCGGGACTCTCCAGGCACCCTGCAGGTACTGCGAGGCAGTTTGAGGCGGTTTTGCTTGGTGGCGCTAGTGCTAATTGCCTGGAATGCTATCAATAATGTAGTGATCGGGGCGAACCGCCCGTCTGTCTCATTGCCCGGTGCGCGCGGTGACAGAATCGCGCCCATGCAATTTTTCAAAGACCTGAGCCTTTCCACGGCAGTGGCGGGCTTCGTGGCGGTGCTGGTGGGCTTTACCAGTTCGGTGGCCATCGTGTTCCAGGCCGCGCAGGCGTTTGGCGCCACGCCTGCGCAGATCACGTCCTGGATGTGGGCGCTGGGTCTGGGCATGGGGCTGTGTTCGCTGGTGCCCTCGCTGATCCTGCGCCAGCCCGTCATGGTGGCCTGGTCCACACCGGGCGCCGCCGTGCTGGCCACGGCCGGGTTGGCGGGCGGCTTCAGCATGGGCGAGGCCATTGGCGCCTTCATGCTCAGCGCCTTGCTCATCACCCTGGCGGGTATCACCGGCTGGTTTGAACGCGTGATGAACCGCATCCCCATGGAAATCGCCGCTGCCTTGCTGGCTGGCGTGCTGACCCGCTTCGGCCTGCAGGCGTTTGCGGCAGCCCAGACGGCGCTGCCTTTGGTGCTGCTGATGTTGATGGTCTATCTGGTGAGCCGCCGTCTGGCTGCGCGGTATGCGGTGGTCATCACCCTCGCAGCGGCCGTGGTGTTTGTGGCCGCCCAAGGGCAGATGGCCTGGTCGGCGGTACAGCTGGAGTTGGCCCTGCCGGTTTTCACCGCGCCCCAGTTCAGCGTGGCTGCCGCCGTCAGCCTGGCGATTCCTTTGTTTGTGGTGACCATGGCTTCGCAAAACCTGCCCGGTGTGGCGGTCATCCGAGCGTCGGGCTACGACCTGCCCATTTCGCGGCTCATCACGCTCACGGGTCTGGCCACCCTGGTGCTGGCGCCTTTTGGCGCGTTTGCGCTCAACTTCAGTGCCATCACCGCTGCAATGTGCATGGGCCCCGAGGCGCACGCCGATCGCAACCGGCGCTACACGGCCGCAGTGGCATGCGGCGCCATCTATGTGGCGATCGGCCTGTTTGGTGCGGTCATCACGGGGCTGCTTACCGCCTTTCCCAAAGAGCTGGTCGTGGCCATCGCGGGTTTGGCCTTGCTGGGCACTATCGGCAACGGTCTGGCGGCGGCGCTGCGGGACGAGTCTCACCGCGAGGCGGCGCTCATCACCTTCCTCGTCACCTTCAGCGGCGTGGTCATTGTTGGGGTGGGCTCGGCCTTCTGGGGCGTGGTGGCCGGCAGCATTGCGCTATTTGTGCAACAGTACAGGCGTTCGCAGCCCAGCGGCGCGTGAGCCGCCTTGGCTGCTTGGGCCCCTGGCCTCCTCCCTTTCTTGACCCGACACCATGAAACTGCTCTTCATCGCCGACCCGCTGCAAAGCTTCAAGATCTACAAGGACACCACCTTC
>NZ_CP186263.1:4320000-4600000 GCF_049331375.1 Acidovorax sp. M14 | reverse complement strand
GATGGGAAACAGGTCAATATTCCTGTACCGATCAATAGTGCGATGTGGGGACGGAGAAGGTTAGCTCAGCCAACTGTTGGATATGTTGGTTCAAGCCTGTAGTCGTGCCTGGTAGGCAAATCCGCCGGGCTTAGATGAGGGGTGATAACGAGTCTGCTTGCAGACGAAGTGAGTGATACCCTGCTTCCAGGAAAAGCCACTAAGCTTCAGCTATTGACGACCGTACCGCAAACCGACACTGGTGCGCGAGATGAGTATTCTAAGGCGCTTGAGAGAACTCAGGAGAAGGAACTCGGCAAATTGATACCGTAACTTCGGGAGAAGGTATGCCCCAAGTAGGTGAACTCGTACAGAGGGAGCCCAACGGGGTTGCAAAAAATCGGTGGCTGCGACTGTTTAATAAAAACACAGCACTCTGCAAACACGAAAGTGGACGTATAGGGTGTGACGCCTGCCCGGTGCTGGAAGATTAAATGATGGGGTGCAAGCTCTTGATTGAAGTCCCAGTAAACGGCGGCCGTAACTATAACGGTCCTAAGGTAGCGAAATTCCTTGTCGGGTAAGTTCCGACCTGCACGAATGGCGTAACGATGGCCACACTGTCTCCTCCTGAGACTCAGCGAAGTTGAAATGTTTGTGATGATGCAATCTCCCCGCGGAAAGACGGAAAGACCCCATGAACCTTTACTGTAGCTTTGTATTGGACTTTGAACAGATCTGTGTAGGATAGGTGGGAGGCTTTGAAGTGAGGACGCTAGTTCTCATGGAGCCAACGTTGAAATACCACCCTGGTGTGTTTGAGGTTCTAACCTAGGTCCATTATCTGGATCGGGGACAGTGCATGGTAGGCAGTTTGACTGGGGCGGTCTCCTCCCAAAGCGTAACGGAGGAGTTCGAAGGTACGCTAGTTACGGTCGGACATCGTGACGATAGTGCAATGGCATAAGCGTGCTTAACTGCGAGACTGACAAGTCGAGCAGATGCGAAAGCAGGACATAGTGATCCGGTGGTTCTGTATGGAAGGGCCATCGCTCAACGGATAAAAGGTACTCTGGGGATAACAGGCTGATACCGCCCAAGAGTTCATATCGACGGCGGTGTTTGGCACCTCGATGTCGGCTCATCTCATCCTGGGGCTGTAGCCGGTCCCAAGGGTATGGCTGTTCGCCATTTAAAGAGGTACGTGAGCTGGGTTTAAAACGTCGTGAGACAGTTTGGTCCCTATCTTCCGTGGGCGCTGCAGATTTGAGGAAGCCTGCTCCTAGTACGAGAGGACCGGAGTGGACACACCTCTGGTGTATCGGTTGTCACGCCAGTGGCATTGCCGAGTAGCTAAGTGTGGAAGAGATAACCGCTGAAAGCATCTAAGCGGGAAACTCGTTTCAAGATGAGATCTGCCGGGGCCTTGAGCCCCCTAAAGAGTCGTTCAAGACCAGGACGTTGATAGGCTGGGTGTGGAAGCGCAGTAATGCGTTAAGCTAACCAGTACTAATTGCTCGTGCGGCTTGACCCTATAACTTTGATAGCCAACACGCACACCACAATGGTTGTGTGAAAAGCTCAAAGTCTGTTATGCCAAGTTAGACGCAGTCAAAAGACACAAAATCTGATTCCAGACTCTATGAATTCGTTGTGTTGCCACAAAAGCAGCACGACAACAAGTTATGCCTGATGACCATAGCAAGTTGGTCCCACTCCTTCCCATCCCGAACAGGACAGTGAAACGACTTTGCGCCGATGATAGTGCGGGTTCCCGTGTGAAAGTAGGTCATCGTCAGGCTCTTACAGCCCAGAAAACCCCAGTCTCATAAAGACTGGGGTTTTTTGCTTTGTAGAACACGAAAACGCGCCAAGGCCAATAGACGCTACTCGGTGACATGCGCTACTAGATGGGCCTCCGCCTCATCGGGCTGCAAGACGCGCGCGCATACCTAAGCCACTCGGGCTGTTGAGATCAGCGCCGACGAATTGGGACAAATCCACTCCCTCCCATCGAACACAGAGTGAACCGATCGGAAGAACCTCAGAACCTCGCGAGAGGCGGCGTTCATTCCTATGGCGCGTGCAATTTGCCGCTTCCCCCGTGCCGATGCATCGCCTGCATCAGATAGGCAGCCGCCGACCTTGCTCAAACACCAGCAGTTCTCCTTTGCCGAAGGCGGTCCACGTTTCGTTGGTGGTGAGAGGACTGGTCACGATCACTGCCACCTGATCGTTCTCCCCAGTTTCCTTCGAAAAATCCAGCTGAAGGTCTTCGTCACTCAGATGCGCGGCGCCGAAGGGGTGGCGGCGCTCAATGTAGTGGAGGTGGGTGGAGGCGTGTGCCCACAAGGCCTGGCCATTGGAAAGCAGAAAATTGAATGTGCCGTGGGGCGCTATGCGTGCAGCGAGTTCCTTGAGCGTTAGCGTCAGTTCGGGAACGGAGGGCACGCTGGCGTGCGATTTGGCCAACTCTTGCATGATCCAGCAAAACGCGTGTTCGCTATCGGTATCTCCTACGGGTCGGAAATGCGAATGCAGGCGAGGGCGGAAATCTTTCAGGTCCCCGTTGTGGGCAAAGACCCAGTAGCGGCCCCATAGCTCCCGCACGAACGGGTGGCAGTTCTGCAGGCTCACCACGCCCTGGGTGGCTTTGCGAATGTGGGCGATGACGTTCCGGCTTTTGATGGGGTAGCGGCGAATGAGTTCGGCCACTGGAGAATCCACCGCCGCCAGATGGTCCACGAAGTGACGAAGCCCCTTGTCCTCAAAAAAAGCGATGCCCCAGCCGTCGGTATGGTGGTCGGTCTTTCCGCCGCGTTGCGCAAAGCCCGTGAAGCTAAAGGTCACATCCGTGGGCACATTGCAGTTCATGCCGAGCAGTTGGCACATAGCGAAGGTTCCGTTTCTTTGATTTCTTGAAAGGCTTGACGGGCTACTGTGTGTACCTGTCCCTTCAAGCATCAGTACAAGGTGTTCCCGCCGTCACGTCAATCTGGCTGCCGCTCGCGCAGCTGCCAGGCTGCTACAAGCGCCAGACCGCACAGAAAAGTCAGCATCAAAAAGGTTTCACCGAACGCTGCAATGCGCGCCGGGTTGCTGGCCCCGGCTGTCAACGAGGTGCCATGCGCGCCGAGCCGCCATTCAAGCACGATACCGCACAGGCTCACCCCGGCTGCACCGCCCAACATGCGCAAGAAACCGATGGCGCTGGAGCCTTGCGAGATCAGCGATTTGTCCAGCGGGCGCATGGAGCCCAGATTCAGCGACGGCAGAATGAACCCGAGTCCGATGCGCCCCAGGATCGCAAAAGCGACCAGCATCCATAGCGATGAGCCAAGGCCCACAAACACCATCAGTCCAAATGACAGGGCTAGCAAACCCAGCCCGGTGCTGACCAGCAAATGGGTCGGCTGCCGGTCCGCCAGGCGGCCCACCACTGCGATGGTGGCGGCCAATACAAACCCCGCCGGCAGCATGAGGGTACCCACGTGCGATGCTGACAGTTCCAGCCCCAGTTGCATGAACACCGGCAGCAGATACGTGGAGCCGAACAAGGCTGTGCCGTAAATGTAGGCCACCACACTGCCCATGGCGAACTGGCGGTATTGAAAAAGGCGCAGGTCCATGAGGGGCTTGCGCCCGATGCGCAGCAGCCTGCGTTGCCAGGCAATGAAACACGCGACGGCCACCACCGCACCGATCAGCAGGCCCGCCGCCTCGACGTGAGAGCCGCCATGCAGCGACACCAGCCCGTTCAGTAGGCACAGCGTTCCCACCGTGCCCAGCAGAAGGCCTCGCCAGTCCAGCGCTTGGCCTTGCCGGTTGGCCTCGACCCCTCCGGGGGCGGTGACCGGCACAAACTTGTAGGCCAGCCAGATAGAGGCCAGGCACAGCGGCACCACCATGAAAAATATGGAGCGCCAGCCAAACCAATCCACTAGCAAACCGCCCATGCTCGGGCCAATGGCCGGCGCCAGCACGACGCCCATGCCAAAGATGCCGCTCGCGCGCCCCTGCTCATGGGGCTGGAAGGCATACAGGATGATGACGGCGGGGATAGGCTGCACGACACCCGCTGCCAGTCCCTCGGCGACACGTGCGGCCAGCACCAGGCCAAAGTCGCGCGCCAGACCGCCCCCCACGCCGCCAATGAGTAGCAGCAACATCGCGCCCACATAGGTCGCGCGGTAACCGTACCGCGACAGCAGCCAGGGGGTGGTGAGCATGGACACGGTGGTGGCCACCATGAAGCCGGAGGTGACCCACTGGGCGCGCTCCTGGCCCAGCGCGAAGTAATGGCTCATGTCCGGAATCGCCACGTTGACGATGGTGGAGGACATGATGGAGGCCATGGTGCCGACCATGACGGATAGCAGCAGCAGCCACCGGTAGCGCTCGCCATAGCGCTCGCGCAATACAGCCAAAGACCCCGAGGCGTTAGTCATGAAGCGATCAAATGCTGAAGCAACACCACGGAGTCAATGAGGACGGGGCGCATCGCTCAGGACGTGCGCTCCAGCCAGAGCTTGCCGCCAGTGGCCCAGTTTTCGCGCTTCACATCGGTGATCAGGATGTCCACCGACTCGGGCGAGCCGCCCAGAATTTCGACGGATACGCGGGTGATCTCTTCCACCAGCTTCTTCTTCTGCTCGACCGTGCGGCCTTCCATCATTTCGATGTGGTACGTGGGCATGTCTTGTTCCTTCGCGCGCTGTGAAGACAGCGAAAAGCCCAAATCATATCGGCGAAGGCGGGTCGCCGGCGGCGGAGGGGTGCTGCGCGACGGACGCGGACGCACCACATGCCGCGCAGATACAGACCTTGCCGCGTGCTTCCTGTGGCAAAGCGGCCAAGGCCGCCGGATCGATGGCCAGCGTCATGCACCAGCACCTTTCTGCTGGGCGACCCGCTGCGATGGCGCATTCATTGGACTGTCCACACAGCGGGCAGACAGACGGGGTGAGAGGGGTGGAGCGTGCTGCGGGCATGGTGAGAAGCGCGTGGGCGCCGGTGTCAGTGTACGGCGCGGCGCTATCCGCGCGCGGCCGCTGCGTCCCATCCACGTCAATGAAGAGATCTACAGTGCCTCCCAAACAAAAATAGCCGCAAGCGCATATTGTGATTGCGCTAGCAGCTATCAAAATTGGAGCGGGCGACGCCAGGAACATGGCGCCGACTGCCATCGGGAATCAGGCTGCTTGCGCTGCCTTCAGCTTCAGGCGCCAGGCGTGCAGCAGTGGCTCGGTGTAGCCGCTCGGCTGCTCCATGCCCTTGAAGACCAGGTCGCACGCCGCTTGGTAGGCCATGCTGGTATCGAAGTGGCCAGCCATGGGGCGGTACAGCGGGTCACCCGCGTTCTGCTGGTCCACCACGGCGGCCATGCGTTCAAAGGTCTCGCGCACCTGGGCTTCGGTCACCACGCCGTGGTGCAGCCAGTTGGCCATGTGCTGGCTGCTGATGCGCAGCGTGGCGCGGTCTTCCATCAGGCCCACGTTGTGGATGTCGGGCACCTTGGAGCAGCCCACGCCCTGGTCCACCCAGCGCACCACATAGCCCAGGATGCCCTGGGCGTTGTTGTCCAGCTCCTGCTGCTTTTCGGCGTCGCTCCAGTTGGGGGCGGCGGCCACCGGCACGGTGAGCAGGCCGGTCAGCAGGTTGTCGCGCTCGGCGTTCACATCGGTCTTTTCCAGCTCGATCTGGATGTCGCTCACCTTCACCTGGTGGTAGTGCAGCGCGTGCAGCGTGGCACCCGTGGGGCTGGGCACCCAGGCGGTGTTGGCACCGGCCTTGGGGTGGGCGATCTTCTGCTTGAGCATCTCGGCCATCAGGTCGGGCATGGCCCACATGCCCTTGCCGATCTGCGCCTTGCCGCGCAGGCCACAGGAGAGGCCCACGAGCACGTTGTTCTTCTCGTACGACTGGATCCAGGCGCTGGTCTTCATGTCGCCCTTGCGCACCATGGGGCCAGCGTGCATGGCGGTGTGCATCTCGTCGCCCGTGCGGTCGAGGAAGCCAGTATTGATGAACGCCACGCGGCTCGATGCAGCGGCGATGCAGGCCTTGAGGTTGACGGAGGTGCGACGCTCCTCGTCCATGATGCCCAGCTTGACGGTGCTGTCGGGCAGGCCCAGCAGCTTCTCGACGCGGCCGAACAGCTCGGCGGCAAAACCCACTTCGGCGGGGCCGTGCATCTTGGGCTTGACGATGTAGACGCTGCCCTTGCGGCTGTTGCGGATGCCGTTGGCGCCGTGGCCTTGCAGGTCGTGCAGGGCAATCGCCGTGGTCACCACCGCATCCATGATGCCTTCGGGGATTTCGCGCGCGACACCTTGCGCGTCGGTCCAGAGGATGGCCGGGTTCGTCATCAGGTGGCCCACATTGCGCAGGAACATCAGCGAGCGGCCATGCAGGCGCACTTCGCCGCCTTGGGGGCCCGTGTAGATGCGATCAGGGTTCAGCCCGCGCGTGAAGGTCTTGCCGCCCTTGGCGACCTGCTCGGTCAGCGTGGCCTGGATGATGCCCAGCCAGTTGCTGTAGCCCAGCACCTTGTCTTCGGCGTCCACGGCGGCCACGGAGTCTTCCAGGTCCAGGATGGTGGAGAGGGCTGCTTCGAGCACCAGGTCGCTCACGCCCGCGGCATCGGACTGGCCGATGGGCGTGCTGCGGTCGATCTGGATATCGAGGTGCAGGCCGTTGTGCTGCAGCAGCACCGACGACGGCGCGGCGGCATTGCCCTGGTAGCCCTTGAACTGCGACGCGTCCTTCAGGCTTGTGGTGCTGCCGTTGGCCAGTGAAACCACCAGCTGGCCGCCTTCCACCTTGTAGCCCGTCGAATCCTTGTGCGAGCCCGAGGCCAGGGGCGCTGTGTCGTCCAGCACCTGGCGCGCAAACGCAATCACCTTGGCGCCGCGCACGGGGTTGTAGCCCTTGCCTTTTTCGGCTCCGCCTTCTTCGCTGATGGCGTCCGTGCCATACAGCGCGTCATACAGGCTGCCCCAGCGCGCGTTGGCGGCGTTCAGCGCATAGCGTGCGTTCAGGATGGGCACCACCAGCTGCGGGCCGGCCTGGGTCGCCAGCTCGTCGTCCACGTTGGCGGTGGTGGCCTTCACGTCGGCAGGCTGGGGCACCAGGTAGCCGATCTTTTCCAGAAAGCTGCGGTAAGCCACCATGTCCTTGATGGGGCCGGGGTTGGCCTTGTGCCAGGTGTCCAGCTCGGTCTGCAGGCGGTCGCGCTCGGCCAGCAGGGCGATGTTGCGCGGGGCCAGGTCGGACACGATGGCGTCAAAACCTTTCCAGAAGGCGGCGGCGTCCACCCCCGTGCCGGGCAGCACCTTGTCTTCGACAAAGCGGTACAGGGAGGTGGCCACTTGCAGGCCGTGGACTTGGGTGCGTTCGGTCATGGGGTGCCTCAAGAAGAGTGGTGAAAACGGAGATCAATGAAAAACGGTGCCCGCAACAGCAAGCCATGGACAGACTGTATTGCAAATGTTTGCCCACATAAATACGCTGAAAATCTCTAAACCAGTGACTTTTACGCAAAACTGAGCGTGGTCCGTAGTCACCCTGAATGGTGCTTTGGCCCGTTACCCACTACGCTGCGCGCACAACAAACCCACCGGGAGACAAACCCATGCAGGCACCCCTGGACGCCAGCGCGCTCAACGCGGCCCACAAGAACAAGATCGTGAGCGCCGCCGATGCCGTGCAGCTCATCCACGACGGTGACACCGTGGCCACGGGCGGCTTCGTGGGCATCGGCTTTGCCGAGAGCATTGCGGTGGCGCTGGCCCAGCGCTGGGAAGCGACACAGACGCCGCGTGACCTCACGTTGGTCTACGCCGCAGGCCAGGGCGACGGCAAGCAGCGCGGCCTCAACCACCTGGGCCACGCGGGCCTGCTCAAACGCGTGATCGGCGGGCACTGGAGCCTGGTGCCCCGCATCCAGAAGCTGGCGGTGGACAACCAGATCGAGGCCTGGAACCTGCCGCAGGGCGTGATCACGCACCTGTTCCGCGACATCGCTGCGGGCAAGCCCGGCACGCTCACGCGCGTGGGCCTCGACACCTTTGTGGACCCGCGCCACGGCGGCGGCAAGCTCAATGCGCGCACCACCGAAGACCTGGTGCGCATCCTGCCCATCGACGGGCAAGACTATCTGTTCTACAAGGCCTTCCCGATCCACGTGGGCATCATCCGCGCGAGCACGGCCGACGCTGACGGCAACCTCACCATGGAGCGCGAGGCGCTCACGCTCGAAGCCCTGGCGATTGCCATGGCCGCGCGCAACTCGGGCGGCGTGGTCATCGCGCAGGTCGAGCGCATTGCCGAGCGCGGCACGCTCAACCCCCGGCAGGTCAAGGTGCCCGGCGTGCTGGTGGACGCCGTGGTGCTGGCCACCGAGCCCGCGCACCACCACCAGACCTTTGCCGAGCCCTACAGCGCTGCGTTTGCGGGCGAACTGCGTGTGCCCATGGACACGCTGGAGGCGATGCCGCTGACCGAGCGCAAGATCATCGCCCGCCGCGCGGCGCTGGAGCTGCGCCCGCACCAGGTGGTCAACCTGGGCATCGGCATGCCCGAGGGCGTGGCCAACGTGGCGGCCGAAGAGCGCATCATCGACCTGGTCACGCTCACAGCCGAGCCCGGCGTGATCGGCGGTATCCCCGCCGGCGGGCTGAACTTTGGCGCGGCGGTGAACCCGCAGGCCATCATCGACCAGCCCAACCAGTTCGACTTTTATGACGGCGGTGGCCTCGATATCGCCATCCTGGGCCTGGCGCAGGCCGACCAGCACGGCAACCTCAACTTGAGCAAGTTCGGGCCCCGCCTGGCGGGTGCGGGCGGCTTCATCAACATCAGCCAGAACGCCAAGACCGTGGTGTTTGTCGGCACCTTCACGGCGGGAGCATTGCAGGTCGAGACGGTGGACGGCCACCTGCACATCCTGCACGAAGGCGGCGCGCGCAAGCTGGTGCGCGAGGTCGAGCACCGCACCTTCAGCGGGGCCGAGGCGCTGCGGCGCGGCCAGCGCGTGCTGTATGTGACGGAGCGCTGCGTGTTCCGCCTGGTGCCCTCGGGCGAGGCGGATGGTGGCGGTGCGCTGGAGCTGATCGAGCTGGCCCCCGGCATCGACCTGCACCGCGACGTGCTGGCCCACATGGCGTTCACGCCGCGCATCAGCCCTGGCCTGCAGACCATGGACCTGCGCCTGTTCGAGCCCGGCCCGCTGGGCCTGCGCGAGCAACTGCTCAACCGCCCGCTGGTGCAGCGCTTTGAGCTGGACGCCGCGCGCCAGCTGCTGCACATCGACTTCTCGGGCCTGCAGATCAACACCGCCAGCACCATCGACGCCATCGAGCAGGAGGTGCGCCGCCTGCTCGCCCCGCTCGCCGCACAGGGCGAGCGCGTGGGCGTGATCGTGAACTACGACCACTTCACCATCGCTCCCGACCTGGCCGACGCCTACACCGCCATGGTCCACGGCCTCACGCGCGACCTTTACACCGAGGTCAAACGCTATGGCACCGTGGGGTTCCTCAAGTCGCGCCTGGTGTGACGTGCGGGGGTTGCTGGTTCACTATCATTTGTGTAGCTGCTCAGGCATGTTGTACTAGCGCATGCGGCCTGTTTGGCTTCAAAACCGATCACAGGCCATACCTGAGTCTGCCACCAGGCCCTTCGCCGCTTTATCTCCATAATCAGCGCCCATGGACAAACTGAAGGCCTTCGAATCGTTTGTGTCGGTGGCAACACGCGGTAGCCTCACCGCTGCGGCCAAGGCCGAGGGCGTGGCCCCGGCCATCATGGGCCGGCGGCTCGATGCGCTGGAAGAACACCTGGGCGTGAAGCTGCTGGTGCGCACCACGCGCCGCATCAGCCTCACGCATGAGGGCAGTGCGTTTCTGGAAGACTGCCAGCGCCTGCTGTCCGATGTGGCCAATGCCGAGGCCAGCGTGTCCGAAGGGGGCGTCAAGGCCACGGGCCATTTGCGCATCACCGCGCCCGCCGGTTTTGGCCGCCGCCATGTGGCGCCGCTGGTGCCACGTTTTCGCACCGCTCACCCGGACGTGACCATCTCGCTCAACCTCAGTGACCGCGTGGTGGACCTGGCGGGCGAGGGCTATGACTGCGCCGTGCGCGTGGGCGACCTGCCCGACTCGTCGCTGGTCAGCGTGCGCATCGCCGACAACCGCCGCCTGTGCGTGGCCACACCCGCCTACCTGCAGCGCCACGGCACGCCGCGCCACCCCAGCGAGCTGGTGCAGCACGACTGCCTCACGCTGTCGAGCGAGGCCTCGCAAACACGCGGCTGGGCGTTCCGCATGCCGGTCGAGGGCGGTGGCACCGAGGTCATCCACCTCAAGCCTGGCGGTCCGCTCGATTGCTCGGACGGGCAGGTGCTGCACGACTGGTGCCTGGCGGGCTACGGCATCGCCTGGCGCAGCACCTGGGAGGTCGAGGCCGAGATCGCCGCCGGCCGCCTGGTGGAGGTGCTGCACGATTTTGCGGCGCCGCCCAACGGCATCTATGTGGTGTTCCCGCAGCGCAAGCACATGCCGCTGCGGGTGCGGCTGTGGATCGAGCACCTCAAGCACCAGTACGCACAGCCCACGTTCTGGAAAGGCCCGCAGGCCGGCGGCTGACGGCCCCCGTGGCAGACTGCACACACTCCATGTCCACCGCGCCCACCCTCCTCGTCGCTGACGACCACCCGCTGTTCCGTGCGGCTGTGCTGCACGTGCTGCGCGAGCGGCTGCCCCAGTTCCGCACGCTCGAGGCCGCCAGCGCCGCCACGCTGGGCCAGGCGCTGCAGGACCACCCCGAGGTCGAGCTGGTGCTGCTGGACCTGAGCATGCCTGGCACACGCGGCTTCTCGGCCCTGCTGCATGTGCGCGGCGAATACCCCGAGCTGCCCGTGGTCATCATCTCGTCCAACGACCACCCCCGCGTCATCCGCCGTGCCCAGCAGTTTGGTGCGGCAGGCTTCATCCCCAAGTCCGCGCCCGCCGACGCCATGGGCGACGCCATCCAGGCCGTGCTGGACGGCGGCAGCTGGTTCCCGCCCATGGCGGCCGAGCGCTCCGAGGCCGATGCGGAGCTGGCCGCGCGGCTGGCGCAGCTCACGCCCCAGCAGTTCCGCGTGCTGCTCTGCCTGGCCGATGGGCTGCTCAACAAACAGATCGCGGCCGCGCTGGGGCTGGCCGAGAACACGGTGAAGGTGCATGTCACCGCCATTCTGAAAAAGCTGGAGTGCTACAGCCGCACGCAGGCGGCGGTGCTGGTGAAGAGCCTGGAGACAGAGTCCACTGCGTGAGCGGCCGGGCGTGTCTGCGCCAAGTGCGTGGCGCAGATCCGAATCGATGGCGTGCTACAGCGGAAGGAACGTGTACACGGAGTCGAACGGGTAGCTGCCGTTGGTGCGCTCCGAATGGACGTGCAAGCCGTCCTCCTTCAGCACGCCGTTCATCTTGAACGCGCCAAACGAGGCTTTGAGCCGTGCGCTGAACGCGTTGTCGCCAGGTTTGTAGGTGCCTTTGACGATGAAGGAGTCGCCAGTGCCAAAGCTCTCCATCGCAGCGCGGGCCTGGAAGCGGCCCCCGGTGCTTTGCCAGAAGATCTTTCCGTCGGCCGTGAAGCACAGGTAGGTCCAGCCCTTCTCCCGCTTCGTCTCGTACACGCCGTCAAAGCGCACGCCAGATGGGCACTGGACGGGGGCGCCGGGTTCCGGGGGGGTTAACGCAAGCGTTCGGGCTTCGCTGCCATCGGCGAGGTACAGCACATGGCCTTCTGGGTCGAAGATGTGTACGCCATGTTCCTGGGCCATGGCGCGCAGCTGCTGCAGCCGGTCGGTGTTGAACTCGCGCAGCTCGAACGCCATGGCGAGCACCGGCCCTGTGGGTGGGTTGTTGTCAAAGCCTTCGTACCAGATGGCGCTTTCGGCGCCGTCTGTCGGCCAGGCTTGCAATAGATGCTCAAAGAAGGCCGCGATGCGCGCAGTGGGGGCCTTTTTGCTGTCCTGCCATTTCTCCACAAAGTCTGCCGCCGCGTCTGCGCTTTTGGCACGCGGTGCATCCATCGCATACAGAATCGCTTCGCTCATCTTTCCGTCCTCCGCTTCGGTGTGGGGGGGGGGCCGCCCTGCAGTGTCTGCGTGGCGCGGGCGGCACCTCGGGTGTTTTGGTGGCAATGTACTTTACGAGAGCCTGCGCTGCTTCGGTCGGTGCAATGGTGTTTCCGCCTGCCTGTCTGCACGCGACAGGGTTTACTTTCTATTGCTTTCCCCCAGCCGCAGCAGTGTCTGGCTCATCAGCGCCCGCAACGCCGGGGAGCGCACTGGCTTGGCCAGAAAGCCCCAGCCGCGCTCGGCCGCCTGGCGGCGCAGGGTGGCGTCACGTTCGGCGGTGACCAGGATCACAGCGGGTGTCTGGCCCCAGCGCTGGCACAGCTGCGCGAACACTTCGGGGCCGTGGAGGCCCGCCCCCAGGTGAACGTCCAGCAGCACCAGCTGCGGTGCCTGGCCGGGCTGGGCGGCTGCCAGGGCCTCGGGTGCGCCAGCGGCCAGCGGCACCGTGCAGCCCCAGCGCTGCAGCAGGGCCTGCGTGGCAGCGCAGGTGGGGCCGTCGTCGTCAATGACCCAAGCGCTGCTGCCTTGCAGGGGTGCGTCGTCACTGGGCTGTAGTGTGGTGGCGGGGGGCGCAGCCTGCTGTGCGGCGGCGGGGTTGCCCAGCGGCACACACACCCAGAACACGCTGCCGCGCCCCAGTTGCGAGCGCAGGCCAATTTCGTGGCCCAGCAGGCGGCCCAGGCGTTCGACGATGGCCAGGCCCAGGCCTGCGCCCCGGTCGTCGGCGCGGCCTTCGTCCAGGCGGCGGAATTCTTCAAAGATCTCGCGTTGTAATGCCTCGGGGATGCCGGGGCCCTGGTCGTGCACCTCGATGCGCAGGTGGTCGCCCATCCTGCGGCAGCCCACCACAATGCGCCCGCGTCGGCTGTAGCGGATGGCGTTGGAGACAAAGTTCTGCAGGATGCGGCGCAGCAGGTTTTCATCGGTGCGCACTACGGCGCGTGTGGGCACGCAGCGCAGCTTTAACCCCTGGCTTTCGGCCAGCACGCCGAAGTTGTGGCCCAGCACCTGCAAGAGCGGGCCCAGCGCCACGTCGTGGATGTGCACGTCGAACTGGCCCGATTCCATGCGCGAGATGTCGAGCAGGCTGTTGAGGATGGCGTCCTGCGCGGTCAGGGCGCCGTCGATGCTGTCCACCGCGTGCCGTTCGGCATCGCCCGGCAGATGGCTGCGCAAGAGCGAGGTGAACATGCGCGCGGCGTTCAGGGGCTGCAGCAGGTCGTGCACAGCGGCGGCCACAAAGCGGGTTTTGGAGCGGTTGGCCTGCTCGGCCTCGCGCCGCGCAGCGTCCAGGTCGCGGGTGCGGTCGGCCACGCGTTGCTCCAGTGCGTCGGCCAGCGATCGCAGCTCGCGTGCGGCGTTCTTGTAGCTGGTGATGTCGGCGTAGCTGGTCACAAAACCGCCCTCGGGCAGCGGGTTGCCCCGGATCTCCAGCACCGTGCCGTCGTCCTTGGCGCTTTCGTGCAGGTGGGGGGTGCCGCTGCGCAGGTGCGCCAGGCGGCGTTCGATGGCTTCTTCCACCGGGCCCGGGCCCAGCAGGCCCCGGCGCGCGTTGTGGCGCATCAGGTCTTCAATGGGGCGGCCCACCTGCATCAGGTCGGCGGGGTAGCGGAACAGCTGCACATAGCGCGAGTTCCACGCCACCAGCTTCAGGTCGGCGTCGATGATGACCACGCCCTGGGGCAGGTGTTCCAGGCTGCGGGAGAGGCCCGTGTCCGTTTGTTGCGCGGCTTGCTGCGCGGCCTGCACGATGCCGTCCTGCGCGGTGCGCAGCTCCTGCGCGTGCTGTTGTAGCACGGTCTCCAGCTCCTGGCGGCTGCGCTGGCGCAGGCGGGCCAGGCGCTGGCGCTGCCGCACAAACAGCACCAGCAGCGACAGAGCCAGCCAGCCGCCGCCCCCGGCTGCGGCCGCCCAGCGGCTGTCGGCAATGCTGCTGTGGGTGGTGTGCACCAGGTGCAGTTGCCAGGGCGTGCCGGGGAGGGGCTGGGTCAGCCACAGCATGCGGCCGGGCGGGGCGGGCATGTCCGCGGACGGTTGCACGCGCACCAGCCGCCCGCCGTTGTCCAGGCGGTCGTCCACGCGCACGTCGAGCGGGCGCAGCGGCTGGTCGGAATATTGCCGCGTGGCGTTCAGCTCGCGGCGCTCCTCGTCGTCCAGCGGCTCCAGCAGGCGGTAGCGCCATGCGTCCTGGCTGGCGAGAAAGACCACGCCATGCGCGTCCGACGCGAGCACGATGTCGGGTGTCTGCAGCCATTCGCGCTCCAGCTCCTGCAGCGCAATCTTGATGGCCACCAGCCCCAGGATGTGGCCGCGGTCGTCACGGATGGCCTGCGACAGGAAGTAGCCCGGCTCGCCCGTGGTCACGCCAATGCCGTAGAAGCTGCCGCGCCCCTGGGCCAGCGCCTGCTGCACATAGGGGCGAAAGCTGTAGTCCACGCCCACGTTGCTGGTGGCCGTGCGCCAGTTGCTGGCGGCCACGGCCAGGCCGTCGCGATTGAGCAGGGTGAGGGTGGAGGACTGGCTGGCGCCGTTGGCCTGCTCCAGCTTGCGGTTGAGCTGCGCTACCTCGTCGGTGCTCAGGGTGCGGCGCAGGGCGTCCTGCAACTGCGCGTCCAGGGCCAGCACCTCGGGCAGGGTGCGGTAGCGGTCGATGCGCTGGGCCAGCGTCTGCCCGTACAGGGCCAGCTGGCGCTGCACGCTCTCGCTTTCGTCCAGCAAGGACCGGTGCCAGGCCCACTGGCCGGCCGCGAACATGCTGGCCACCGTGCCTGCTAGCAGGATGAGCAGCGTCCAGAACTGGCGAAGGCGGGGCGTGGGCATGGGAATCCAGCGAGGTGGTTGTGCGGCATCAAGGCCAATTGGGTGCGGGTGGGAGTGTGCTGCACCAGGCTGGGGACTAAGTAGTTACCCTGATTTGGTGCACGCTTTCTCCTATGAAGCCGCTCTCGACTAATACCAATAGGTTATCGGCTGAAACAAAGTGCAGCGGTACAAACGGCACCCTTGAAGCGCGCCGGAGGCACCCCGGTGGTGCAGACCCGTGACCCCAGGAGACCCGTTCCATGCACAACCATTCCGCTCCCGCAGCCTCGACCTTGAAGCTGCCTTTTTATCGGCAACTGTACTTCCAGGTGGTGTTCGCCATCGTGCTGGGCGTGCTGCTGGGCCATTTCGAGCCGTCCTACGGCGAGGCGCTCAAGCCGCTGGGTGACGCGTTCATCAAGCTGGTCAAGATGATCATCGCCCCGGTGATCTTTCTGACCATCGTGACCGGCATCGCGGGCATGTCGCAGCTCTCCACCGTGGGCCGCGTGTTCGGCAAGGCCATGGCGTACTTTCTGTTCTTCTCCACGCTGGCCCTGGTGGTGGGCCTGGTGGTGGCCAACGTGGTGCAGCCCGGCGCGGGCATGAACATCAACGTGGCCGACCTGGACCAGACGGCGGTGAAGGGCTACGTGGCGAAGTCGCACGAGATGACGCTCACGGGCTTTGCCATGGACATCATCCCCAAGACGCTGGTGAGCCCGTTTGTGGGCGACAACATCCTGCAGGTGCTGCTGGTGGCCGTGCTGTTCGGCATTGGCCTGGCCATGGTGGGTGAGGCAGGCCGCCCGGTGCTGAACTTTCTGGACGCGCTGACGACGCCTGTGTTCAAGGTGGTGGGCATCGTGATGAAGGCCGCGCCTCTGGGTGCGTTTGGTGCCATGGCGTTCACCATTGGCAAGTTTGGCCTGGGCTCGCTGGTCAACCTGGCGTGGCTGGTGGGCTCGTTCTATGTCACCTCGCTGCTGTTTGTGGTGGTGATCCTGGGCTTTGTGGCGCGCCTGTGTGGCTTCTCGGTGTTCAAGCTGATCCGCTACCTCAAGGCTGAGCTGATGCTGGTGCTGGGCACGTCTTCGTCGGAATCCGCCCTGCCGTCGCTGATGGAAAAGATGGAAAAGGCGGGTTGCAGCAAATCGGTGGTGGGTCTTGTGGTGCCCACGGGCTACTCGTTCAACCTGGACGGCACCAACATCTACATGACGCTGGCCGCGCTGTTCATCGCCCAGGCGACCAACACCGAGTTGACGCTTGGCCACCAAGTGGCGCTGCTGCTCGTCGCCATGCTGTCGTCCAAGGGCGCGGCGGGCGTGACGGGCGCGGGCTTCATCACCTTGGCCGCCACCCTGGCCGTGGTGCCCGAAGTGCCCGTGGCCGGCATGGCGTTGATTCTGGGCGTGGACCGTTTCATGAGCGAATGCCGCTCGCTGACCAACTTCATCGGCAACGCCGTGGCCACGGTGGTCGTCTCCCGCTGGGAGAACGCGCTGGACCAGGACCGCCTGGACGCGGCGATGAACGGCCATCCGCTGCCGCTTGCAGTGTCTGCGGCCTCGGCCCCCGTGGTGTCGGCGGATGTGCCTGTGGCGACGGTGGCGCGCACCGTGGCTTGATGGCGGGTACTTGCTGAATCAGCGCTGCCAGCGGCGCGGGCTTTCGGGCCCGCGCCGCTTCTTTTTGGAGCGGTCAGGCCCGCGCCATCGCGCACAATGGTGGCCCTGCCGGATGGCACTGCGAGCGCTTGGCGCGGCGCAGTGGCCTCGGGCGCTACAAGGAATCCGCACCATGACCCTCGAAGCTATCCTGGCCGCCTTTCACCTTCTGGCCATCCTGACCTTTGTGGTTTTTCTGTCCAGCCAGGCGGCGCTGTGCCGTATCGAGTGGCTCAACGCCGCCGTGGTCGAGCGCCTGGCCCGGCTGGATGTGATCTACGGTGTGGCCGGTGCGGTCATGATTGGGAGCGGCGTGGCCCGGTTGATCTGGGGCGTGAAGGGCGCTTCTTGGTACCTGTCGCAGCCCCTTTTTCACATCAAGATCACCCTGGTGCTGGCCATGGTCCTGCTGTCGTTTGTGCCCTCGGCCG
This sequence comes from Acidovorax sp. M14, assembly GCF_049331375.1. Lineage (NCBI taxonomy): Bacteria > Pseudomonadati > Pseudomonadota > Betaproteobacteria > Burkholderiales > Comamonadaceae > Acidovorax > Acidovorax sp. M14. Next base: position 4,582,991 of record NZ_CP186263.1, on the reverse strand, counting down.
CGTTCCGCCGCTGGCGCCAGAACCTGCGCAGCACCGGTGCGCTGCCGCCCGCCGCAGAGATCGCGCGGGTCCGCCGCCTGGTGATGATCCAGTCGCATGTGCTGCCCGTGGTGGCTGTGATTGCGGTGTTCTGGGCGCGCGGCTGGTAAGCGCAAATACCCCCCAATAAAAAAAGCCCGCCCGGCTTGATGCCGGCGGGCTTTTCTTTGTCTGAGCCGGTGGCGCTGCACCGGGTATGAACTTACTTCACTTCTTCAGGCAATCGCTCATGAAGGCCTTGCGCTCGTCGCCCTTGAGGGTCTTGGCCTTGGCATCGGCGTTGCAGGTTTTCATCTTGTCTTGCTGGGTGGCGGGTTTGTTGCTCAGACAGGTCTTCATGAAGGCTTTGCGCTCGTCGCCCTTCATGTCTCCAGCGTCCTTGTTGCAGGTCGCCATCTTCGATTGCTGTTTGGTAGGGGCCTTGGCGTCTTCGGCGGCGTGGGCACCAAAGCCCAGTGTCAGCGCCAGGCCGAGTGCAGTCAGGGAAAGAAGCTTTTTCATGGAATCTCCTGGTGTGAATGCGTTATGGGGGGTCCCGGTGGCATTGCACCATAGAACATGGCGTGCGACAACGCGCACAAGTCATGACAACCTTGTACGGGGCTTGGAGGCCGCTGCCGCGTGAAAGGCTTTCAGTGCCGTCTGGATTTGCCGGGGGTCGTGCGCCAGCCCGCCGAGGGCAAACACCACATCACCCCGTTGCTGCCAGCGTTTGAGTGTCTTGATGATCACGCCCAGCGCAGAGTCCTTGTGGCCGGGTCGCAACTTGACCAGGATCACGCCTTCGTAGTCGTCCAGGTGCACTCGTTCCATGGCTTCCCAGGGCACGGTGTGCGGGTCGTCCTGGCGCAGATCGGTGATGCCGGTGGCATCAATGACAATTGCAGGGTCTTGCTCCCGGTAGGCCTCCAGAGCGGACCGGCCCAGGGTTCCGCCCACACAGAAGGAGACGAACGCGGCACACAGAAAGAGGATCGTGAGCAGCCGGTCGTTCGATGCCAAAGCCCCATAGAGCGAGAACGCCAGGCATATCGCCATCAGCAGCACAAAAGGCACCTGAAACACCATAGTCCAGCGGCGCCGGTAGAGCAGGATGGGTTGGGGCGGCATGTGCAATCTCCCGTTGAAAGGGCACAGCGACTTATTGTGCCTTTGGCTGCGGGACGCTACCCCGGCGGTTCGTCTGGCGCCCCGCCGCTGGCGGGCCCGTAAAATCCGCCGATGCTCACAGCCAAAAATGAATTGCTCGCTGCGCTCGCGGCCGAGCTGGAAAACCTGTCCCCCGGCGCTGGCGCCAAGGCAGCCTTTGAATCTCCCAAGGTGGCGGCCCATGGCGACTTCGCCTGCACTGCGGCCATGCAGCTGGCCAAGCCGCTCAAGCTCAACCCGCGTGCACTGGGCGAGCAGCTCAAGGCCGCGCTCGAAGCCACGCCTGCTTTTCAACGCTGGGTGTCCGCCATTGAAATCGCAGGCCCGGGTTTTTTGAACATCCGCCTGCAACCTGCCGCCAAGCAACAAGTGGTGCGTGAGGTGCTGACAGCCGGTGAACGCTTCGGTTACCAAGCCAGCAACGGCCAGCAGGTGCTGGTCGAGTTCGTGTCGGCCAACCCCACGGGCCCGCTGCACGTGGGCCACGGCCGCCAGGCCGCGCTGGGCGATGCGATTTGCAATCTGTTCAGCACCCAGGGCTGGAAGGTGCACCGCGAGTTCTATTACAACGACGCGGGCGTGCAGATCGACACCCTGACCAAAAGCACGCAGCTGCGCGCCAAAGGCTTTAAGCCCGGCGACGAGTGCTGGCCCACCGACAGCGACAACCCGCTGGCCAAGAACTTCTACAACGGCGACTACATCGCCGACATTGCCGAGGCCTTCAAGGCCAAGGCCACCGTGAAGGCCGATGACCGCGAGTTCACCGCCAATGGCGACGTGGACGACTATGACAACATCCGCCAATTTGCGGTGGCCTACCTGCGCAATGAGCAGGACAAGGACCTGCAGGCCTTCAACCTCCAGTTCGACGAGTACTACCTGGAGTCCAGCCTGTACACCAGCGGCCGCGTCGAGGCCACGGTGAACAAGCTCATCGCCAACGGCAAGACCTACGAGCAGGACGGCGCGCTGTGGCTCAAGAGCACGGACTACGGCGACGACAAGGACCGCGTCATGCGCAAGCAGGACGGCACCTACACCTACTTCGTGCCCGACGTGGCCTACCACATTGCCAAGTGGGAGCGTGGCTTCACCAAGGTCGTCAACATCCAGGGCACAGACCACCACGGCACCATTGCACGCGTGCGCGCCGGCCTGCAGGCGGCCGATGTGGGCATCCCCAAGGGCTACCCCGACTACGTGCTGCACACCATGGTGCGCGTGGTCAAGGGCGGCGAAGAGGTCAAGATCAGCAAGCGCGCGGGCAGCTACGTCACGCTGCGCGACCTGATCGAATGGACCAGCAAGGACGCCGTGCGCTTCTTCCTGCTCTCGCGCAAGCCCGACACCGAATACACCTTCGACGTCGACCTGGCCGTGCAGCAGAACAACGACAACCCGGTGTACTACGTGCAGTACGCGCATGCGCGCATCTGCTCGGTGCTGACCGCCTGGGGCGGCGATGTGGCGTCCCTGCGCGACGCCGATCTGGCTCCGCTCGACGGCCCGCAGGCCCAGGCGCTGATGCTGCAGCTGGCCAAGTACCCGGCCATGCTGACGGCCGCCACCGAGGGCGAGGCGCCGCACGACGTCACCTTCTACCTGCGCGACCTGGCCGCCAGCTACCACAGCTATTACGATGCCGAGCGCATCCTCGTGGACGACGAGGCTGTGAAGAAGGCGCGCCTGGCGCTGGTCGCTGCCACCGCCCAGGTATTGCACAATGGCCTGGCGGTGCTGGGCGTGTCGGCCCCGGCCAGAATGTAAGCAGTTACTACCAATATGAAAAAGCAACAGACGGGCGGGACCATTGTCGGCTTCATCGTCGGGGTCATCGTGGGCCTGGGCGCGGCGCTGGCCGTGGCCGTGTACGTGACCAAGGTGCCGGTGCCGTTCCTGAACAAGGGCAACGGCCGAGGCGCAGACATGGACGCTGCGGAGTCCCAGAAGAACAAGAACTGGGACCCGAACTCGCCGCTGTATGGCAAGAACCCGGCCCGCCCTGCGGCGCCTCCGGTGGCCGCAGCTGCGTCAGCTCCTGCATCGGCACCGGCGCCTGAGGTGCGCGCCGCCGCATCGGCCGCCAAGCCTGCCGCGAGCAAGCCAGACGCGAAAGCCGAGGCCAAGGCAGAGAGCAAGCCGGGCGCAGACCCGCTGGGCGATCTGGCCGTGGCCAAGGCAGCCGCCAAGGGCAGCGTGGACCCGTTTGACTACTTTGTGCAGGCTGGTGCCTTCCGCACCCAGGCCGACGCCGACGCCCAGCGCGCCAAGCTGGCCATGCTGGGCTGGGAGGCCCGCGTGAGCGAGCGTGAGCAAAATGGCCGGGCGGTGTTCCGGGTGCGCATCGGCCCCTTCACCAAGCGGGACGATGCCGAGGTGCTCAAAGAGAAACTCGACGGCGCCGGGCTGGAATCGGCGCTCGTGCGCGTGCAGCGCTGAAGCGCTTGCAAAAGCGGCGCCACCGCCAGGGCTGAACTTTTTGTAAAGGGATGTCTCACATCCCGCATACCTGAACCAGGAGAGTCTTTGTCATGAAACGCCGTGAGTTTTCTTTGTCCGCCGCCTCGGCGGTTGCCGCTTCTGCCCTGACGCTGCCAGTGGCCAACCCCGCCATGGCGCAAGCCCGCCAGTTCAAGGAGGGCAAGGACTTCAAGCGGCTGGACAAGCCCGTCGCTCCCGATGCCCCCGCCGGCAAGGTCGATGTGATCGAGTTCTTCTGGTACAGCTGCCCCCACTGCAACGCCTTCGAGCCCACGCTGGACGCCTGGGTGAAGGCCGCGCCCAAGGACCTCTCCATCCGCCGCGTGCCCGTGGCGTTCAACGCCAGCTTCGTGCCCCAGCAAAAGCTGTTCTATACGCTTGAAGGCATGGGCAAGCTCGAAGCCCTGCATGCCAAGGTCTTCCGCGCCATCCACGTGGAAAAGGCCAAGCTCGCCAAGGACGACGAAATCCTGGCCTGGGTGACCCAGCAGGGCGTGGACGTGGCCAAGTTCAAGGAGGTCTACGGCTCCTTCAGCGTCGCCAACCAGGTGCGTCGCGCCTCGCAGCTGCAGGATTCGTACGGTGTCGAAGGCGTGCCATCCATGGGCGTGGCGGGCAAGTACTACACCGACGGCACGATGGCCGGCAGCATGCAGACCGTGCTGCAGGTGGTTGAATACCTGGCCGCCACGGCGCGCAAAGCCTGACGAGTGGCCGACCCTGTCGGCAAGCTGTCCCAAAGGCCCGCGGATGCGGGCTTTTTTTCGGGGTAGGTACCATCGGGTGGCTACAATCATTGCAAGATTCGTGCCCTATGACCCACCGCCTACTCCCCCTCCTTGTGCTCGCAGCCCTGACCGGCCTTGCGGGTATGGCACATGCCGAAAAGGCAGACCGTGCCAAGCCCATGAACATCGAGGCCGACGCCCTGCGGCACGATGAACTCAAGCAGACCAGCGTGTTCTCGGGCCGCGTGGTGATGACCAAGGGCACCATCGTGCTGCGCGGCGCGCGGCTGGATGTGCGCCAGGACGCCGACGGCTACCAGTACGGCGTGGTCACGGCCGAGGCAGGCAAACGGGCGTTCTTCCGCCAAAAGCGCGACACCGTGGCCGGAGCGCCGGATGAGTTCATCGAAGGCGAAAGCGAAGTCATCGAATACGACGGCAAGGCCGACAACGTGCGCTTCATCACCCGCGCCGAACTGCGCCGCTACCGTGGGTCGGTGCTGAACGATGAGATCACCGGCGCCGTGATCGTTTACAACAACCTCACCGACGTGTTCACCGTCGATGGCCAGAAGGCGCCTGCGTCTTCGGCTGCGGCCGGCGACGCCCCCACGTCTGGCGGCCGCGTGCGCGCCGTGCTGGCACCCAAGGACCCGCCGCCCGGTACGGCAGCCCCCGCCAAGGCGCCCGAGTCGCCCGCACCGGCGCTGCGCCCCAGCAACACCCTTGGCGGCGGCGCCAAGTGAGCGGGCCCGTGGTGAGTACTGGTCCCGAGACCCCGGCGACCCCTGCGAACAGCCGCCTGGGGCCCGATTCGCACTCGGGCAGCCGCCTGGAGGTGCAGCACCTGGCCAAGTCCTATGGCAGCCGCAAGGTCGTTAAGGACGTGTCCCTGGAGGTGCAAAAAGGCGAAGTCGTGGGCCTGCTGGGCCCTAATGGCGCGGGCAAGACCACATCGTTCTACATGATCGTGGGCCTGGTGCGCAGCGATGCGGGTGACATCCGCATCGACGGCCAGTCCGTGGCCCACATGCCCATCCATCGCCGGTCGCGCCTGGGGCTGTCGTACCTGCCGCAAGAAGCCTCCATCTTCCGCAAGCTCACCGTCGAAGAAAACGTGCGCGCCGTGCTGGAACTGCAGCGCGCCGATGACGGCCAGCCGCTGTCGCGCGATGCCATCGAAGAGCGCCTGACGGCCCTGCTGCAAGAGCTGCGCGTGGACCACCTGCGGGCTTCACCTGCACTGGCGCTGTCTGGCGGCGAGCGCCGCCGCGTCGAGATTGCGCGTGCCCTGGCCACCCAGCCGCGTTTCATCCTGCTGGACGAGCCCTTTGCGGGCATCGACCCCATCGCCGTGATCGAGATCCAGCGCATCATTGGCTTCTTGAAGGCGCGCGGCATCGGCGTGCTCATCACCGACCACAACGTGCGCGAGACCCTGGGCATTTGCGACCACGCCTTCATCATCAGCGACGGCCGTGTGCTGGCGCAGGGTACGCCGTCCGAGATCGTGGACAACGCCGAAGTACGCCGCGTGTACCTGGGCGAGCATTTCCGCATGTGATGAAGCCTGGACTGTCGCTGCGCGTCTCGCAGCACCTTGCATTGACCCCTCAGCTCCAGCAGTCCATCCGACTGCTGCAGTTGTCCACGCTCGAACTCTCGCAGGAAGTCGAGCAGATGCTCGACGAAAACCCGTTCCTCGAACGCAATGCGGACGAAGCCCCGCGCGAGGAATTTGGCCTGGAAGCCGCCGACACGCCCGCCCAGGCCGACGACTACAGCGCAGATGATGCTATGTTTTCAGGAGCTTCTGGCGCAAGCAGCACTAGCGCTGACAGCCAAAACGACACTGAAATCTCCGGGGGGGGCTCGGACGAGCCCGACTGGAGCGGCGACGGCACCGTCGAGATGGCGCCCAACGATGCCGAGTGGGGCGGCGACGCCCCGGCGCGCACCCGCAACGACGCCGAAGGCGACGAGGCCGATGCCACCGAGCTGGCCCGATCGCACGAGTCGCTGACGGCCTTTTTGCACCGCCAGGCGCTGTCGCTGCGCCTGTCCGAAGTGGACACGGCCGCGCTGCGTTTTCTCATCGAATCGCTGAACGACGACGGCTACCTCGAAGAGCCGCTGGAAGAGCTGGCCATCAGCCTCGCCGGGCCCGACGACCTAGAACAGATCGAAGAACTGGTGCACCGCTTCACGGTGGCCCAGCGCCTGCTGCAAAGCCTGGAGCCTGTGGGCGTGGGCGCGCGCAACCTGTCCGAATGCCTGACGCTGCAGCTCACGGCGCTGGCGGCCGACGAAGATAGCGACGCCGACCCCGAGACCGTGCAGACCGCTTTGCGCATCTGCCAGCAGCCGCTGGAGATGCTGGCCCGCCGCGACATCCGCCGCCTGACGCAGCTGTGCAGCGAAGGCGGCGTGGCTGGAGAAGAGCGCACCCGCGCTGCCATGGCACTCATCGCCCGCCTGGAACCACGCCCGGGCCGCAAGTTTGCCGACGTGGAGCGCAACATCATCGTGCCCGACGTCATCGTGCGCAAAGCTGGTCGCGCCAATGGCAGCGGCCAGCAGAACTTCATCGTGCAGCTCAACCCCGACGTGATGCCCCGCCTGCGCGTGCATGACATCTACGCAGGCGCCCTGCGCGGCCACAAGGGCGGCGAAGGCCACCAGGGCATGCAGCAGCGCCTGCAGGAGGCGCGCTGGTTCATCAAGAACATCCAGCAGCGCTTTGACACCATCCTGCGCGTCTCGCGCGCCATCGTCGAGCGGCAAAAGAACTTCTTCACCCACGGCGAGCTAGCCATGCGCCCGCTGGTGCTGCGCGACATTGCCGACGAACTGGGCCTGCACGAGTCCACCATCAGCCGCGTCACCACCGCCAAGTACATGGCCACGCCGATTGGCACCTACGAGCTGAAGTACTTCTTTGGCTCCGGCCTGGGTACCGAAACGGGCGGCAATGCATCGAGCACGGCGGTGCGCGCACTGATCAAGCAGTTCGTGTCGGCGGAGAACCCGGCCAAGCCGCTGTCCGACAGCCAGATCGCCGAGATGCTCAAGGAGCAGGGCATCGAATGCGCGCGCCGCACCGTGGCCAAGTACCGCGAGGCGCTCAAGATCGCGCCGGCGAATTTGCGCAAGGCGTTGTAGCCGCCTCGGCAGCTGGCGCACGGCGCGTCTGCGATGCCGTACCTTTTCTGTTGTTTCCGTATTACCTACCGCAGCCCACCATGGCCCGCATCGTCTTTGACCTTCCCGCGTACTTTGGCTTTGCCACCGAGCTGCAGATCTACATCAGCCACGTGAACCAGGGCGGGCATCTGGACAACGCGCAGCTGCTCACCCTGGTGTCCGAAGCACGCGTGCGTTTCTTCCAGTCGCTGGGCTACCCCGAGGCCGATGTGGGCGGCCTGTCCATCGTGGTCGGCGACATCGTGGCGCAGTACAAGTCCGAAGGTTTCCACGGCGAGACCATGCGGGTGGAGATGGCGCCGGCAGACTTCAATCGCTACGGCTTTGATCTCGTCTTCTGCATGACCGAAAAGGCCTCGGGCCGTGAAGTGGCGCGCGGCAAGATCGGCATCGTCTTCATCGGCAAGGCCAGCCGCAAGGTCGCCCCCATCCCGGACTCAATCCGCCAGCTGCTGCTGGCCCGCGCGGGGGAGCCCGGTTCCCCCGCAGTGCCCGAGCGCGTATCCTCCCCATCGACATGAACCAACTCCAACTTTTTCTCCCTTGCGCCGCGGGCGTCGAGGGCTTTCTGGCCGACGAGGTGCATGGCATCACGGGCCTTACGGGGCAAGACCTGCTGGTGGGCCGGGGTGGCGTGCTCTTGCGCGCCTCGTGGCGCCAGGCCATGCAGCTCAACCTGCACAGCCGCTTGGCCCAGCGCGTACTGGTGCAATTGGCCCACCGCCCGTACCGGTCTGAGAACGACCTCTACAACATGGCCAGCGATGTGGCCTGGGAGATCTGGTTCACCACGCGCCAGACCTTCAAGGTCGAAGTGACGGCCCAGCACAGCCCGCTGCAGAGCCTGAACTTTGCGGCCCTCAAGGTGAAAGACGCCGTGGCCGACCGCTTCCGCCACAAGAGCGGCGTGCGCCCCGATGTGAACACCCAGTGGCCCGACGTGCGCATCCACCTGCACCTGACCACCGACGAAGCCACGCTCTACATCGACACCTCGGGCGAGCCGTTGTTCAAGCGCGGCTGGCGCGAGGACAAGGGCGACGCGCCGCTCAAGGAAACCCTGGCTGCCGCCATGATCGCCGCCAGCGGGTGGGACCCGCACGGCGACAACCCCCAGCCCCTGTACGACCCTTGCTGCGGCAGCGGCACCATCGTGGTCGAGGCCGCGCAGATCGCCTGCCGCATCCCCGCAGGCATGCTGCGGCGCTTTGCGTTTGAAAAGCTGCTGCCGTTCCAGGCACATGTCTGGGGTGCTATCAAAAACGAAGCTGAAGGCGCAATATGTACTAGCGCTGTACCCATATTTGGCAGTGATGTGGCCTTCCGTATGGTTGATTTTGCGCAGCGCAACGCCGAGCGCGCGGGCGTGGCCCAGGCCGTGCAGCTGCGCGGGGGCGACGCCCTTCAGCGCATGCCGCCCTGCGACCAGCCCGGCGTGATGCTGCTCAATCCACCCTATGGCGAGCGCATTGCTGCAGCCGGTACCGCCGGCCGCAACGCCAGCGAGCGCGCCGCCGACCGCGCCCAGGGCCTGGCTGTGGGCCGCGAAGAGGCGCAGACCGAAGACGGCGGCGAGTTCTTCAGCCAGCTGGCCACGCACTGGAAGAAGAACTACAGCGGCTGGACGGCCTGGATGCTCACGCCCGACCTGAAACTGCCCGGCAAGATGCGCCTGAAGGAATCGCGCCGCGTGCCCATGTGGAACGGCCCCATCGAATGCCGCATGTTCCGCTTCGACATGATCAAGGGCGCCGTGCGCGACCGGGCCGCCAAGGCCGCCCCCAACGGCGGCCCGCGCCATGAAGGTTGAACTGCGCCTGCCCGCCGAGGCGCCAGCGAACGAGCCCGCGCGCCCCGTGGTGGTGGACACCAACGTCGCGCTCGACCTGCTGATCTTCAGCGACCCGCGCACCGCCCCCCTGCGCACGCTGCTGGCCCAGGGACGCCTGGCCTGGATCGCCACCCAAGTCATGCGCGACGAGCTAGAGCGTGTGCTGGCCTACCCGCACATCGTTGAGCGCATGAACTACTACCGCGTGGATGCCTCGCAGGTGCTGGCGGCGTTCGATGCGCAGGCGCGCCTGGTGGAGATCGCTGCCAAGGTGGCCTATGTGTGCAAGGACGCGGACGACCAGAAGTTCATCGACCTGGCGGCGGCGCACCGGGCGATCTTGCTGAGCAAGGACAAGGCGGTGATCTGTATGCGCAAGCGGCTGGTGAACCTGGGGGCGGATGTGGCGACGGAAGTCGTACTGGGTGTCGATGTGGTATGCGCATAAAATCTGCGCATATGCTCTGCTGGAGACACCGCCATGCTTCGTTTTGACAACGCCCCCAAGAAGTCCACCAACCTGTCGCTCAACAGCAAGGTGCTGGAAGCCGCACGCGATATGGGCATGAACATCTCCCAAACCGTGGACGAACTGCTCGCTGCCGAAGTCCAGCGCCGCTACTGGGAGCGCTGGAACGCCACCAACCAAGAGGCCATTGCAGCCTACAACGCGCGCATCGAGAGCGAAGGCCTGCCGCTGGCCCAGTACAGGAGCTTCTGAGCGATGGCGCGGTTTGACGTTTATCGGCACCCCGACGCCAAACAGCGTGTCACCACGCCCTTTCTGCTGGATGTGCAAAACGAGTACATCAGCGGTTTGCAGACACGCGTAGTGCTGCCGTTGCGCAGCGCCGAGCGTGTGGCGATTCCGCTCCGTGACCTCAATCCCGCGCTGGAGGTGGAAGGCGTTGCAGTCATTCTGGACGCGGCAGCCATCGGTGCTGTGCCCCTGTCCATGTTGAAGAGCCCCGTCGGTAATCTCCGCGCTCAGGCCGATCTGATCGTCAGCGCTCTGGACGCACTGTTCGGCGCCTATTGACGCTCAGTCGTTCAATCAGGCCAGCAAGTCATACGCGGCTCGCACCCGCTGCAAATCCCGCCCCAGCTTGCGATTCGTGGGCAGATGCCGCATCCACCCCATCCGCCGGACACTGGTGGCCAGCACCGCCCGCATCTCCGCGCTCCCCTGCGCCACCCACGCCGCCCAGCGCGCGCGCCCCTCGGTCAGCTTGCCGCTGGTGTGCAGGTAGATCGCGGTGGAGTGCGCGTAACACAGCGCATCGCGCACGTGGCACACCGCCAGGGGCAGCACGGCGGCGGGGTCGTCTTCAAAGTCGATGCAGGCCACCTCGCCATCAGGGCAGCGCACCAGGTTGCGCGCAAAGGCCTGGCTCAGGCAGGTGCCTTGGCGGTGCACATGGGCCAAGGTATCCAGCCCCTGCTGCCACAGGGCCAGCACGCTGGTGGTGTCGCCCGCCTGCACGGCGTGGTCGATCTCGTTGCCCAGCGAATGGATTTCTTCACCCGTGTGGCCCAGGTGGCGCATGGCGAAGCCATGGGTGGATGCGGCCAGCACCACAGGCACGCGGATGCCGCGCGCGGCCAGGTCGCGCAGGCGCTGCACTTCGGTGGCGATGGCCGCAGGGCCGCCGGGGTTGGGCACGGGGCGCAGGGCGTCCAGCCTCAGCAGGGCGGCCAGCACGGCCATGGCGCGGTAGCGGCCCGTGCCGTGGGGCGCGCCTGCGCGCTTGATCCAGATCTGTTCGTCGCCCAGCACATGGGCCATCACGTTGTGCGGCTGGGTGGCGAGTTGCTGCTGCAAAAAGGCGGCGTAGTCGGGGGCGACGGTGGTGCTGTCCATCGGCAAAGTCATACGGGGGCATCCCCAGCCACTGCGGCGGCGGTGCCGACGGCGGCGGCCTGCGCCAGCTCGACATGGTGGGGCACAGAGGGCTCCAGCGCAGGCTCGCTGGCCTGGAAGCTGTGGGCATTGGCCAGCGGCCAGTACAGGCGAAATACGTTGTGCTGCGCATCCAGCGGGCCCAGCAGCGCGCCAGGTTGCATGCGGGTAATCAGGTTGGACAGCAGGCGCACCTCGGTGTCGCTGATGCGGCGCACGATGTGGTGGGCCGTGATGTCCTTGGGGTGGCGCAGCCCGGCGGCCTGCACCAGCTCTTGCAGCGCGTGCAAGGTGCTGCGGTGGAACTGCGCCACGCGCGTGGCCTTGTCGGGCACCACCAGGGCCTGCTGGCGCAGCGGGTCTTGTGTGGTCACGCCGGTGGGGCAGTGGCCGGTGTGGCAGCTTTGCGCCTGGATGCAGCCCAGCGCCATCATGAAGCCGCGCCCCGCGTTGCACCAGTCGGCGCCCAGCGCCATCATGCGCGCGATGTCGAAAGCGCTGATGACCTTGCCCGCACAGCCGATGCGCACACGGTCGCGCAGGTTCACGCCCACCAACGTGTTGTGCACCAAGAGCAGGCCCTCTTGCAGCGGCGCGCCCACGTGGTCGCTGAACTCCACGGGCGCCGCCCCCGTGCCGCCCTCGGCGCCATCGACCACGATGAAGTCGGGCGTGATGCCCGTGACCAGCATGGCCTTGACGATGGCGAACCACTCCCAAGGGTGGCCCAGGCAGAACTTGAAGCCCGTGGGCTTGCCGCCCGAAAGCGTGCGCAGTTTGGCGATGAACTGCATCATCTCGACCGGCGTGCGGAAGGCGCTGTGGCTGGCGGGCGAAATGCAGGCCTCGCCCTCTTTCACGCCGCGTGCGGCCGCGATCTCGGCCGTGACCTTGGCGCCGGGCAGCACGCCGCCGTGGCCGGGCTTGGCGCCCTGGCTGAGCTTCAGCTCGATCATCTTGACCTGCGGGTCGTTGGCATTGGCCGCAAAACGTTCTTCGCTGAAGGTGCCGTCGGGGTTGCGGCAGCCAAAGTAGCCCGAGCCAATCTCCCAGATCAGGTCACCACCATGCACCCTGTGGTGCTGGCTGATGCTGCCCTCGCCCGTGTCGTGTGCAAAGCCGCCTTTCTTCGCGCCCTGGTTGAGCGCCAGGATGGCATTCGCCGACAGCGCGCCAAAGCTCATGGCCGAGATGTTGAAAACGCTGGCATGGTAGGGCTGGGTGCAGGGCGACACCGACTGCGAAGGCGCATCGGGGCTACCGCCGATCCACACGCGGAAGTCGTGCGACGGCAGCTGCGTGGGCGCGAGCGAGTGGTTCACCCATTCGTAGCCCTGCGCGCCTACGTCCAGGTGGGTGCCAAAGGGGCGGTTGTCCGGGTCGCCCTTGGCGCGCTGATACACCAGCGAGCGCTGCGCGCGCGAAAACGGTGCGGCCTCGCTGTCGCTCTCGATGAAATACTGGCGCACCTCGGGCCGCACATATTCGAGCATGAAGCGGATGTGGCCGATGACCGGGTAGTTGCGCAAAATGGCGTGGCGCGTCTGCTGCAGGTCGTACACGCCCAGGGCTACCAGCGCCGCAAACACCAGCACCACGGGCAGGCCCACGCCAAACGCCACCAGCGCAAACAGAGACAGCAGCAGCCCGAACACGCACAGCGCAAAGGCCGTGTAGCGCACCGGGTACAGGGAGTTCAGTTGGTGGATCATGGGGGTCCTGGCTCTGGGCGGTGGCGCGGGAGGGCTACACTGACCGCCTTTTTATCGGGTTGCCATGTTGCGCGCGGCTCTTTTTTCACGCCCTGGCCTTGCCTGGGCCGCCTTGCATCTGCCGCTGACGAGCGCCACAGCACAAGGCCAGCGCATCATAAAAGTAAAACATCGCTTTACTGCCCCCGCTTTCTCGCTTGACGACCGGAGCCTCCCATGACCGAACCCACATCGCCCACTCCCGCTCACGACGACCTCGACGCCTCCGCTGCGCCCGCTGCCGCACTGGGCCCCGACGAGCTGGAGGAGATGGACAACATCCTCGACGACCTGCGCGCGCGCGGCGAGGAAATCCCGCAGTGGGAGTTCTGCGACGGCTTCATGACCGCGCTGATCTGCAGCCGCCGCCCCATCGGCCCGGCCGAATACCTGCCCATGCTGCTGGGCGATGGTGCCGAACTGGATGTGGCCGAGGGCGAGCCGCTGCCCCTGCTGCCCGCGTTTGCCGACGCTGCCCAGCAAGCCCGCTTCATGGACCTGTGGATGCGCCGCTGGAACGAGATCGTGGCCCAGCTCGACACCGACGTGAAGACGCTGGACGACGACCGCACCTTCCAGCCCGAAGCCATGGACATGCGCGGCGCGGTGGCCAGCCTGACTGACGAACAGCGCGCCGAGATGGGCGACGACCAGGAGATTCCATCCTTCGGCCAAGTGTGGGCGCTGGGCTTCATGTTTGCGGTGGAAAACTGGCCTGAAGACTGGGCCGCCCCGCGCGACAAGGAAGCCGCCAAGTGGCTGGACGATGCGCTGGAGCGCATCGTGGCCCTGACCGAAGACGACACCGGCAAACCCGAAGTCTGCATGTACGACGAAGACGGCCCACCCAGCACCAGCCAGGCGCGCGTGGAAGCGTTTGGCGAAGCCATCTGGGCCGTGTACGACCTGCGCCAGCTATGGAAGAGCATGGGCCCGCGCGTGGAGACGGTGCGCAAGGCGCCCGAGCCCGGGCGCAACGACCCTTGCCACTGCGGCAGCGGCAAGAAGTACAAGAAGTGCCACGGGGCTTGAGGTGGTCAGGGGCTACTGATTTCGGTGCGATATTTAAGGCTGGTGGTGGCCTGGGTTCGTCGGGCGCCATGATGAAGCCAAGCTGCAAATCAGTGTCCAGCATGCAACCCCCATCCAACTCATCCTTTAGGCATTTGTTGAGCAGACGTCCCGGAACCCCTGACCTTGCATCGTCGCTCATGTCAAACGCTTGGCACCAATATCACTAGGTTCTATGGCTAACCGCAAGAAGCTAAACGAAGCGACGCAGTTCCGAAGTGGTTTATCGGAGTGCTCGCAGGTGTTGTATGTGCTTTGCACTCGCGAGAGACTTTGATCAAAAGGCTGGGCAGCTTGCGCATCTCGACCAAGATCGCTCAAACGATGCCCAGACCAATCTTGCTTGGCTTTGCCTGCCCCACCACGACGAATACGACAGCCGGACGAGTCAGAGCAAAGGCTACACGGAAGCCGAAGTTAAACGCTACCGTGACCTCTTGTACGCGGAGGTTGATCGGTGGAGACAGTCGCAACCGCACGTCGAATCGCCAGAATTGTTTCGTTTCAAGCAAAAGCTACTTGAATCCAACACTGGTCTCTTCTTCTTCGCTGCATATGCAGGCAGGCATCCTATGGCGCGCAAGCGTCTTTTGGATGAAGTGACTGATTCTGACTTCAAAGCTCAATTGGCTGACGCATGGGCTTTCATCGATAGTCAATCTGCGTCTGCCCCTCTGCTCACGCGGGAGCAGTTGATGGCTCAGTACATTGGAACAACCGAAGACGGTTCAAAGGATCTGATGATCCTCTTAGGACTTTCTGCTCAGGCAATCTCGGCTATGAGTGAAGAACACCGGAACAAAGCACTCTTTGCCTTACAGAGCGACACCATCAGATCGGCACTAATGCTGCTTCACAAGATTCGAACGGATCGCGCATCCAGTCACAAGGATGGTTTTTAAGCCTCTTGTCAAAGAGGATACAGTAGACTACCTGCCTTTCACCTTCCGCATTTCCTGACCGAGAGCTGCACTTGGGGTCTGCTACGCTGTCAGCCGCGACCCCAAAGCAGCCAAGGCGCAGCGCCATTCACCCCTGCGCCAGAAACTTCTTCAGATTCCCCGCCGCCGTGCTGCGCACCTTGCGCTTGAGCGAGGGCGACCAGCCCAGCAGCAGCCCCGGTGCGCCCAATGCCTGCCGCGCCCAGCGCCAGAAGTTGAAGCGGTCGCGGTGCGTGGCGATCAGCCCCTCGGGCGTGAAGGTGAAGGTGCCGTCGATGATGTTGTGCACCTTGCGCCCCGTGGCGCTGAAGAGGTAGTGCGCCTCCCAGTGGGCCTTGCCCCCCTGCGCATCGGCGTCGATGCCGCTGAACTCCAGCTTCCAGTGCTCGGCGGCGCCGGGCTTTTTTGTTGCAGTGCACAGCATGCGCCACATGCCGGCCACCTGCTCGCGGCCTTTCAGGGAAAAGGCTTCGTCGTCAAACGTGGCGTCGGGGGCGTAGCAGGCGGCCATGGTGGCGTGGTCCAGTTGCGCAAACGCGGTGTAGAAGCGTTGCAGGGTCTGGGCGTTGGGGTGCATGGGTTCTCCTCCTCAAGGGCGCCCATGCTACACCGGGGCCAGCGCGCTGCCTGCCCCCTGCGGGACCGACGCGGCGACGTGCTTTCAGCTGGTGCGCAGCCCGCCAATGCGCCGCCGCTGGGTGTCGTCCAGGGCGTCCAGCACCTGGATGCCGTGCGCATACCCTTGCTGCACGATCTGCTCGAACCGGTTCCACTGCAGCATGCCCACGCGGTCCATGGGCGGGTTGAAGTACAGGTCGGTGAGCTGCTGCGACTGGCGCTGCCGCGACATGCTGTACAGGATGGTGACCTGCATGAGGTAGCTGGCCAGCGATGGCAGCTTGTAGCGGCGCTGGGCGCGCGGCCGCAGCTTGTCGCGCAACAGGGCCCAGCTGCTGGGGATGTCGTCCAGCTCGATGCGGCGCGGTTTGCGGAAGTTCAGGTCCACGCCAATCACCGTGCCCACGCCGCGCATGCTGCTGCGCATCACGTCCACGGGAAAGTTGTTGAACGTACCGCCGTCGCACAGCAGGTCGCCCTCGTGCACCACCGGAGGCAGCGCGCCAGGAATGGAGATGCTGGCCAGCAGCGACTTCACCAGGCCGCCCCGGCGCACCACCTGTTCACTGGCGCGCGAGTAGTTGGTGGCCACGCAGTAGTAGTTCTTCCACAGGTCCTCGACCTGCGCCGGAAAGCCCACCAGCTGGCCCACTGCGTCGTGCAGGATGTGGCGCAGGCGGCGGCCCTTGATGAGCGACATCAGCGGCAGCAGGCTCCAGTCGCCCGTGGGGTTGGTGCGGAACGCCTCGCGGGCGTTGTCCATCACCGTGGTCAGGGGCTGGTCGGACGCCACATACGCGGCCATCACCGAGCCGATGCTGGTGCCGCCCACGCGGTCGATCTCCACGCCTTCTTCCTGCAGCGCGCGGTAGATGCCCAGGTGCGCAAACCCGCGCGCGCCGCCACCGGCCAGCACCAGGCCCACGGCGGTGCGGCTCTGGATGCGGGCCAGGCGCGCCATGTCGCGGTCGAGGGCAGGGCGCACGTGCACGTGGTCGGCCACGGGGCGGCGGTCCAGCCATTGCTGGGTGCCGCGCGGGCACTGGGTGCCTTCCGGGTGCAGCAGCACCAAAATCTCGGCGGCCTCGGCCAGGGGCGCGCGGCGCAGCAGGCAGTTTTCTTCAATCGGGTGGATGGCGGGCTCGGCCTGTGCGTCGGCCAGCAGCAGCAACTCGTCGCAGTGGCGGCTCACGCGGCGCGTCCAGGGCGTGGGCTCCGGGTCTGCCAGCAGCAGCACGAAGTCATTGCGCGCCTCGATCTCGTCGAGCAGCATGGCGATGCGCCGGTTGGCCGTGGCGTCGGCACCTTCACGCTGGGCAATGCCGGGTTCGTGCAATTCGGCATCCACGGTGGTCGAGTCCACCACCCGCACGCGGCCCACCGTGCCGAGGTGGCGCGCCAGGCGCTGGCCAAAGGCCTGCAGGTCCACGCCGCTGCTCACGGGCAGCAGGCCCATGGCCACAGGGCGCTCCTGCGCGGCCGTGTGGGCGGCGGTGCCTGACTGCAGGCGCTGGATGATCTGGCGTGTGAGGGCAATCGACACCTGGGCGCTGCTGGCCAGCAGGGTCTTGAACACGTCCTTGGTCAGGCGCACCAGCACCGAGTCGCGCACGGCGACCACGGTGGCGGCGCGGGGTGCGTCGGTGAACAGGCTGATCTCGCCAATCACCTGGCCCCGGCCCATGTCGGCGACGCGGCGCTGTGTGCCGCTGGGGCCGTCGTCACTGCGCACATACGCGCGCAGGCGGCCGCTGACGGTGAGGTACATCGATTCGCCGGGCTCGCCCTGGGTCATTAGCGTGCTGCCGCCAGGCACCTCCACCCATTCCAGCTGGGCGCGCAGCAGCTCCAGCGCTTCGGGCTCGATGCCTGGCAGAAAGTTGCGCAGGTGCTCGGTGAGCAGTTGGTTCTGGGTCGCGGTAAAGGGAGGCATGGTCACGCAATCGGCAAGGCACAGTGAAGGCGCTGCGAAAGGTGATGGCTGGCCAGCCACCGGTGCTGGCCAAGTGTTCCGCAGCGTGCGAAGCGGCGGATTCTAGGAACGCGAAGGCCCCTGTGCGCACTGCACGGAGCATGGCGCCTGCGCAGCGCGTGAACAAATGCACGGCAGGCCCTTTCGATTGCCCCTTCGGGCCGAATGGGACCGGGCCGTCAGCGCATGAAGCTGCGAAGTGCCTCGGCGGTTTCGCCGGGCAATTGTTCAGGAATGAAGTGCCCCGCCGGCACGGCCTGGCCCGTGACCACGCCTGCACACTGCGCCTGCCACAGCGCCAGCGGATCAAACAGCCGGTGCACAACACCGTGCGCGCCCCAGATCACCAGGGTGTCGCAGGCGATTTTCTCGCCGCGCGTGCGGCTGTCGCGGTCATGGTCCAGGTCGATGCCTGCGCTGGCGCGGTAGTCCTCGCAGGCGGTGTGGATGGCTTCGGGTGTGCAAAAGCAGCGCTCATAGTCGGCCAGGGCCTGGGGCTCGATGTGGGCCAGGCCTGCGCTGCCCCAGCCTCCCAGCTTGGCGTGCAGGTAGGCGCGCGCGTTGCCGCCGATCATGGTCTCGGGCAACGGCGCGGGCTGGATCAGGTGGAACCAGTGGTAGTAAGCGCGCGCAAACTCCATGTCGGTGCGTGCGTACATGTCGAGCGTGGGCGCGATGTCGATCACGCACAGCTTCCTCACGCGCGCGGCGTGGTCCAGCGCCAGGCGGTGGGCCACGCGGCCGCCCCGGTCATGGCCGCACAGGTAGAACCGGTCGTGGCCCAGCGTGGTCATCACCTCGGCCATGTCCTGCGCCTGGGTGCGTTTGCTGTAGTTGCTGTGGTCGGGCAGGCCGGGCGCGTGGGATGAGTCGCCATAGCCGCGCAGGTCCGGCAGCACCAGACAGTAGTCGCGCGCCAGCTGCTGCGCCACGCGGTGCCACAGCGCATGCGTTTGTGGAAAGCCGTGCAGCAACAGCAGCGGGGGCGCGCCCACGGTGCCGCCGGTGCGCACAAAGATCTCCGCGCCCGAGGTGGTGATGCGCTGGGTGGCAAAGCCGTCAAACCAGGAGGGTGTCGCTGTCATGGCCGTATGGTGTGGCAAGGGGCGGGGGAAGCCCTGTCTTGTGGACGACAGCAGCGCTGCCCATGCCGGGGCCTGGGACCTTGCCAGCGAGGTCAGGCAGGCAGCAAGCTCAGCAGCCGCTTCAGCGCGTACCGCAGCGTGGCGGTGCGGACGGCGGCGCGGTCCCCGGCGAAGTGCTGCATTTCGCTGTGGGTTTCGCCGCCCACGCACCAGGCAAACCACACGGTGCCCACCGGCTTAGCCTCGGTGCCGCCTGTGGGGCCCGCGACGCCCGTCACGGCCAGGCTGACCTGCGCGCGCGAGTGGGCAAGGGCGCCGTCGGCCATGGCACGCGCTACGGGCTCGCTCACCGCACCGTGCTGATCGATCAGGCCGGGGGGCACGCCCAGCATCTCGGCCTTGGCCTCGTTGGAGTAGGTCACAAAGCCGCGCTCAAACCACTGGCTGGAGCCCGACAGGTCGGTGCAGGCGGCGGCGATCATGCCGCCAGTGCAGCTCTCGGCAGTGGCCAGTAGGTGGCGGCGGGCCAGCAAACGCAGCGATATTTGCGTCAAATTGGCCTCAAGCGCTTGTAATTCTTGCGCTAGTAGCTCACTTTTTGATAGTGATGTGGGTGCCATCAGAACCTCCACAGTGCAATGACCAGCAAGGTACAGAAGGCTGCCACAAAGTCGTCCCACAAGATACCCCAGCCCCCGCGCCAGCCAAAGCCTTTGAACAGGCCGTCGGCCCAGCCCACCGGGCCGGGTTTGGCGGCATCAAAAAAGCGGAACAGCCCAAACGCCACCACCTGCCCCCACAGCCCCATGGGCATCGCCAGCCACAGCACCAGCCAGAAGGCCACCACCTCGTCCCATACGATGCTGCCGGGGTCGGCCACGCGCATGTGGCGTGCCGTGGTGGTGCAGGCCCACCAGCCCACCACGGTGCTGATCGCGATCAGCAGGCCCATCTGCCGCGGGTTCAGCCACTGCTGCAGCACCAGGTAGGCCAGCCAGGCCCACAGCGTGCCCACGGTGCCCGGTGCCTTGGGGGCCAGGCCGGCACCAAAGCCCAGCGCCATGAAGTGGGCCGGGTGGGACAGCATGAAGCGCACGCTGGGGCGCAGGGGGGCAAGGCTGGGCTGGGGCTCGGAAACGGTCATGGCGCGGAAGAAAAAGGGTCAGGCGCTGGCGGCGCTGGCGGCATTGGTGGCACTGCCGTCTGCCCCGGCGGGCAGGCGCACCAGCAGCACGGGCACGGGGGCGGTGCGGGCAATCTGCTCGGCATCGCTGCCCATCAGCACGCGGGCCAGGCCGCGGCGCCCGTGGGTGCCCAGCACGATCAGGTCGGCGCCCCAGGCCTGGGCGTGTTTCACCACCAGATCAGCCACCCGGGCGTCGAGGTTTTCGATCAGCACGGTGTCCACCGGCACGCCGCTTTGCGCCACGCGCTCCTGGGTGCGGTGCAGCAAGGCCTCGCCGGCCTGGCGCAGGCGGGGCAGCACTTCCTGGCTGTAAACCTCGGGCCGCTCAAAACCGCTGATGTGGGCCAACGGGTCCATCACGTTCAGCAGGCGAATGCGCCCGCCCGTGGCCTGGGCCAGGCCCGTGGCTTCGTTCACGGCGTGGTCGGCGGTGGGGCTGCCGTCAACGGCAACGAGGAGGTGTTGGTAACTCATGGCGGCGGGCTCCTGGGGGCTCGGTGGCGCCTTGGCGGGCGCTGCGACGGATTGTGACCGACCCGCTGTTGCGCGGGGCGTTCAGAGGGCCAGTCACCGTGTTTCCAAGGTCACTGGCGTTCGATCAGTTCCACGTCCTTGGGGTAACGGATGGTGTGCTCGGCGCTGAACTGCGCGGTGGCCCCTGCGGCCACTGGCTGCTGCCAGGCCACGGTGCCGGGCGTGCGGTTCCAGGCCGTGTCTGCCGGCTGGGGCTGGTAGCGCGATTCGACCTCGATCTTTTCATTGCGCGAGACCGGTGCGGCATGCAGCACCTGCAGCGTGACGGCCGTCTTGTGGCGGTTCTCCACGCTGTAGGCCCGGCGCGTCTTGCGCTCCACGCGCGAGCCGGTAAACCCGCTGCTGCCCGTCAGGTCCTGCACAGGCTCGGCCCGCACGGTGACCAGTTCATCGCGGCCAAACGACAGGCTGGTGCTGCCGGCCGGGGCGCCCGCGCTGGGCGCGCCAAAGTCGATGCGGCCGTTGCCCACAAAGGCGCCGTCGCGGTACAGGCCCGCTGCACCCGCAGGCCACACGCCGGGCGGCTGGGCAATCTGCGCGACCAGATAGGCCGCTTCTTCCATGGCGGGTGCCGTGCGCGTGATCAGCGTGGCGGGGGCGCTGTAGTTGCCCAGTGCAAGCGTCACGCGCTGGCCGCTGGAAGGCACGGTGATGCGCTGGGGCACGGCGAACTCGGTGGCAAACCCCTTGTCGAGGGCGCTGACGTCAAACGTGGGCATGGCCTCTTCGGCGGCATTGCGGGACCGGGACAGCGACGCAACGGTTGGTGCGGGCGCTGGTGCCATCGCCATGGCGGGTGCGGGCGAACCCTGGGGCGGGGGCGCCACGTTCAGCCACCAGGGGCGCGGCAGTTGTCCTTGTGTGGCGCGCCCGGGCTGGCCCGTCGACAAAGTCAGCTGCACGTTGCCCCAGTCTTCACCACTGTTCTGCGCCACCAAGGCCTGGCGCTCGATCAGCACCGTGGATTTGTTGGCATCGAGCGTCGCCCGGTAGCTGGGCTGCCAGCCGGGGCCGCGCACCTGGTAGGACAGGCGCAGTTCGGCCTCGCGCTCGGCGGCCAGGTTGATGGTGACCGACACCACCCGCGCACGCTGGCTGGCCACGCGGTCGCGCTCGGCCACCAGGGGTTTGAGGGCCAGTTCCAATGCCTCCTGCTTGCGCTGGAGCTGGTGCGCGCGTGCAGCGCTGTCCTGCCCGGACTTGCGCAGCACCTCGGCGGTGGCGGTGATCTGTGCGGGCGTTGGGGTGGCGGCACGGGGGGCGGTGCTGGCAGGCGCTGGCGCCTCCGATCCCGCGCCGGTTTGGGCCACGCTGCGCAGGTAGCCATCCACCAGCTGCAGGGCCGAGGCCTCGGCCTTCACCCCGGCGATCTGGTCCTCCAGCTCGCGGATGCGGCCGTCCAGCGGACTGGCGCAGCCTGCCGCCATATCGCGGTCTTCGGTGAGCACATTGAACTCGCCCACGCGCACGGCGGGGTCGGCGTTGATCTGCAGGCTTTGCACATCCAGCGATGCGGGCAGGCAGGCCAGCGTGAGGCTGCGGGCGCCAGCGGCCACCTTGGCCACACGCTCCACCGTGGCGCTGCCAGGGTAGATGGTGACGCGGGCGATGCGGGAGGTGTCTTGGGCTTGGGCAGGAAAGGTCGCCAGAAGAAACAGTGCCAGACTGGCCAACGCGGGGCGGGTCACGGCAGAGGGGATGGGCATGAGCGGCTCCTGAGATGCGCAGAGTGCACGGATGCTAGCAGCCGCACGTACTGCTGCCATTGGGGATGAGGCCTGTCTCTTGCCCGGCTGGCACGAGGGCGCGACGTCCCAAGGATTGCCCAACGTCCTGTAACCATTTTCTGCAGGGCAATCTGCCGTGTGATGTGCCTTGGCGTTTAAAAATGCCGGCGCGGGCGTGGAGCCCGCTCACTCCTTTCTAGCCTTTGTTGGAGACACCGCGTGCAGGATACCCAGGACAAGAGTGCCTTTGATTCCGCCATTCGAGCGCTGGAGTTCGAGATTGCCAACGCCGGCACCCACCTGACGATCGATGCCGCAGCGCGGCAGTCCTATGCGATGCAGATACAGGCCATGGCGAACGAACTGCGGGGCCAGGTGGCCAGCGGGCGCATGACATGGGCGCAAGCCGCGCAGCAGGCCCAAGAGGCGCGCAACGCGATCATGGAAGTCATCCGCGGGCGCAGCACCCCGGTAGGCCGCGCCATGGCGGAGCGACTCAAGCGGGAGGGCAAAACGCTCAATGAACTGATTGCACGCAAGACGCAGCAACTGCATGGCGTGTCCGCCGACTTCAACCGGCTGTCGGCTACGCAGAAGAATGCGGTGTACGCGGAGATCGTCAAGTCCGCAGGCACCTCCAATCCCCGGGTGACGGCCACCATGCGCAACCTTTCGCGCGCGGGGCGCGGTCTGCTGGTGGTGTCCATCGCTATCTCGGTGTACTCCGTCGCCAATGCCGAAGATAAAGCCAGTGCTGCGCGCCGCGAACTGGCGGTAACGGGCGCAGGCATTGGCGGTGGTATTGCAGGCGGTGCGGTGGCGGGCCTGGCATGTGGCCCGGGAGCTCCAGTGTGTGTCACTGTGGGAGCTTTTGTAGGCGGCGCTTTGGCTGCGTTTGGCGTGGACTTCTTCTGGTAGTGGGGGGCTTTTCACATGCAGATCGTGTCTCCCGCAGACCTCTCGGTGCTACGCGTCCGTACACCCGATGAAGACGCTCCACCCCAGTGCGAGATCCTGCGAAACGGCCGGGCGTCCGGATGCCTGGTGCCGGGCGCTGTGCTGGAGATGGCCGCTCAGTGGCAGTCGTTTTACCTGTTGTTCACCACCGACGACACGCCGTTTGAAGAGCTGCTGCACATCCACCTGCTGGACGCTGATTTGCGCTTGCTGGATTCCGCGACGCTGGGCGGCATCTACGCGACGGGATCGTTCTCGCCGCTCGAGTCGGCTGAGCTGGACACATTCCGCTTCCGGTTCATCGGCGACACTGACTGGAGCGTTCAGGTACTCCCCGAGCCGGGCTTTCGTATTCCGCTGTGGTCGGAGCCCACAGGCGTGAGCCGCCCTGTAGGTTTCACCCGGCATTTCATCGTGCGTGGGCAGCCGCAGCCTGAGCACACCTGACACGGCCTCTACAGCACCAAGGGCACCTCTGCCGCCAGAAAGTCATACACCGCCCTGATCTTGCGGCTGGTGCGTATCTCGCGGTGCACTGTCAGCCAGATGGGCAGATCAGGCAGCGGCAACTGGGGCAGCACCGCCACCACGTTCGGGTCGGTGCGGGCCATGTAGTTGCCCACAAAGCCGATGCCCAGCCCTGCGCGCACGGCCTCCCAGTAGGCCATGAGGTCGTCGGTGCGGAACGCGAAGTGCTGGCGTTCCACCGGGTAGCCCATGGCGGCAAAGCCTTGTTGGATGTCTTCGTGCCGGTCATTGCCCACCAGCTCGTGCTGCAGCAGGTCGGGCGGCTGGCGGGGTGTGCCCTTGCGGCGCAGGTAGTCGCGGTGGGCGTAGGCGCCCAGCGTCACGGCGCCGATGCGCTTGGCCACCAGGCTGGCCTGGTTGGGGCGCACCATGCGCAGCGCAATGTCGGCCTCGCGCCGCAGCAGGTTGGTGACCTGGTTGCTGGCTACCAGCTCCACCTGCACCTCGGGCAGCGCCTGGCGCATGCGCGCCAGCACGGGCGGCAGCAGCACACAGGCCACGGGCTGGCTGGCGGTGATGCGCACGGTGCCGGTCACGCCTTCCTCGGCGCCCGACACGCTGCGGGCCAGCTGGTGGGCACCCATCTCCATGGCACGGGCCGACTCGGCCAGCCGCAGCGCCGTGGCCGTGGGCAGCAGGCCACGCCCGGTGCGTTCGAACAGCACCACGCCCAGCTGCGACTCCAGCTCGGCAATGTGGCGGCCGATGGTGGGTTGGCTGGCGTTGAGTGCGCGTGCCGCGCCCAGCAGGCTGCCCTGGTCGAGCGCGGCCAGGAAGGACTGCACGAGGCTCCAGTCAAAGGTCTGGTTCATGGCGATAGCGTGCCTGCGAAAGGGCCACAGCGGGGTGGTTGATGGTATTCATATTTGCATTGCTGGTATGAATGCTTAGCCAATTGTGTAACGGTGCCTGCGTTTTCACAATCGCTCTATCCCTTATGAATGGAGCCCTGGCATGACCCCTCAACCCTTGCGTCCCACCGCTGGCGAACAGCCGCCTACCGTGTTGATCCTGGGCGCTCGCGGCCGCCTGGGCCTGGCTGCCACCCGTGCGTTTGCACAGGCAGGCTGGCAGGTGCTGGCCCAGGTGCGGCCCGGCGCGCAGCGCGCCACCTTGCCTGCCATCGCCGGGGTGTGGTGGATGCCGGTGGCGGTCGACGACACCGCCGCGCTGGCTGCTCAGGCGCAAGGGGCGCAGGTGGTGGTGCATGCGCTCAACCCCGCCTACACCCACAAGGCCTGGCGCGAAGAGGCCCCCGCATTGATGGAGGCGGCCATTGCCGTCAGCCGCCAGCTGCGCGCCACGCTGATGCTGCCGGGCAACGTCTACACCTTTGGCGAATCCATGCCGCCCGTGCTGCGCGAAGACACGCCCCAGGCCGCCACCGGTTTCAAGGGCCGCATGCGGGTGCAGCTGGAGCAGCGCCTGCAGGCCACCACGCAAGCGGGCGAGATGCGCGCCGTGGTGCTGCGCGCCGGGGACTTTTTTGGCAGCGGCACCGGCAGCTGGATCGACCAGGCCATCGCCAAGGACCTGCCCCGGGGCCGCATCACCTGGCCCGGCCCGCTGGACGTGGCCACGCCCTGGGCGTACCTGCCCGACCTGGCCCGCACGCTGGTGCGCGTGGCGCAGGAGCGGCACCGGCTGGCCGCCTTCGAGTGCCTGCACTTCGCGGGCCACCACGTCACCGCGCAGCAGTGGCTGCGCAGCTTCACGGCCATTGCGGCGGAGCTGGGCTGGCTGCCTGCAACCGGCGCGCTGCGGGTGGGGCAGTTGCCTTGGCTCTTGCTCCGCGTGATGGGGCTGGTGGCACCCACGTTCGCTGCGTTGGCGGACATGCGCTATCTGTGGCGCACGCCGCACCGGCTGGACAACACCCGCCTGCGCACCCTGATCGGCGACGAACCCCACACCCCGTTTGACCAGGCCGTGCGCCAGGCGCTCGCAGATTTGGGGCTCGTTGCCAGCCACCAGCCCCGTGCCGCGCTGGCCGGGTCCCACCCACTCTGACCCTTTGGAGCACTCCCATGAACCGTCGCAACTTCATCCGCCTGGCCGGTGGCGGCACCATCGCCGCTGCCACGGCAGGCTCGCTGGCTGCCTGTGGCGCACTGGGCTCGCACTATCCCGCCGAGGCGGTGGAGGCCTGGAACGGCCCGGTGGGCGAGACCGACTTGCGCCGCCGCGCCGTGGCTTACGCCATCACCGCGCCCAACCCGCACAACCTGCAGCCCTGGCTGGTGGACCTGCGCGAGCAGGGCGTGATCACCCTGCGCACCGACCGCGAGCGCGTGCTGCCCCACACCGATCCGCTGGGCCGCCAGATCCTCATCGGCCACGGCGCGTTTCTGGAACTGCTGGTAATGGCGCTGGCCCAGCAGGGCGTGGCCAGCCAGGTGCAGCTGTGGCCGCAGGGCGAGCTGCCCACGGCGCTGAAAGACTGGGACGAGCGCCCGGTGGCGCGCATCACGCTGCAGCCCGGCGGCCAGCCTGACCCGCTGTTTGCCCAGGTGCTGTTGCGCCGCACGCCCAAGACCGATTTCGACACCACCCGCCCGGTGGCGCCCGAACTGCTGGCCCGCCTGCTGGCCAGCGCCCCAGCCTCCGGGCAGACCGCATTGCGCGTGGGCGGCACCGTGGCGGCCGAGCAGTTGCCCGCATTGCGCACGCTGTGCTGGGAGTCTGCCCAGGTCGAGCTGCTCACGCCGCGCACCATGATGGAAAGCATCCACCTCACGCGCGTGGGCCCGGCGGAGATCCTGCAGCACCGTGACGGCATCTCGATCAACTCGCCCTTTGTGCGCGCCGTGGCCGCGCTGGGCCTGTTCGATCGCACCCAGCCCCCGGCCGAAGGCAGCGCCGCCTACAAAAGCGCGATGGGACGCTTTGAGGGTCACAGTCGCACGGCCATGGGGTTTGTGTGGATCACCAGCCCCAACACGCGCAGCGACCAGGTCCAGGCCGGGCGTGCCTATGTGCGCCTGCAGCTGCAGGCCACCGCGCTGGGCGTGGGCATGCACCCCATGAGCCAGGCCCTGCAGGAGTTTGCCGAGATGGCGCCGCACTACGAACGGGTGCACCAGCTGGTGCTGGGCCAGCCCGCGCCGCGCACGCCGCACGATGCCACGGTGCAGATGTTCTGCCGCATGGGCTACGCACCCGACCCGGCGCCCGCCACGCCGCGCAGGCCGCTCGCGAAATTTGTACAGGTGTGACCGCGTGCAAGAGCACTGCAAAACTTGCGCTGTATCAGCGATGCTCAGTGAGTGTTCTGCAGGACTGCCAACTTCATCCGCAGGAGCGTACGCACGCGAAGCCATGCAGCGGTGCTTGTGACAGCCTGCAGTCGACAAGAGCCCGTATCATCGCGGCGCCATGTCGCCTCCCGCCCAGCCTCTCCCATCCACCGCTTTCGCCACCACCCAGTCGTCGGGCGAGGATCGCTTTGAAGCCTGGCGCAGTGGGATCTCTGTGCTTTTCGATGTGGCTCCGCTGACGCAGAGCGCACCGCTGGAGGATTTTCAGGCGCGGGTCGAGGCCGTGCACTTAGGCCAGTTGCTGCTGGGTGATTTGCGGTTTGGGGCACAGCGCTTCGCGCGCAACCAGGCCCGTGCTGCGCAGGACGGACTGGACCACTACCTGGTGCAGTGGTACCGCGATGGGGGCTTCATCGGCCAGCACAGTGACCAGGACGATTTGCGTGTGCGCGCGGGTGATGTCGTGGTGTTTGACATGGCCCGAATCCAGCAAACCGTTGCCCAGGGGTCGCACGTGCTGTCGCTGATCGTGCCGCGCGCGCTGGGCGACGAGGCCTTCGCAGGCGGTGCCAATCCCCATGGCACGGTGCTTCGGTCAGACAGCATCTTTGGCGGTCTGTTGGCGGACCATCTCAACGCGCTGCACCGGCGCCTGCCCTCCATCGGCATGGACCAGGCTGACGACGTGGTGCGGGCCACTACGCACATGCTGGCGGCATGCATACGACCCAGCCAGCGCACGCTGGCAGAGGCCCGCGCAGAGGTGCATGCCGTCACGCTAGAGCGCATACAGCGCCACATTGGCCGACATCTGGGCGACCCGCTCGCTCCCGAGGCGCTGTGTCGCACCTTCGGTATTTCGCGCCACCGCCTCTATCAGCTGTTTGAGCCTCTGGGGGGCGTGGCGCGCTACGTGCAGCAGCGTCGCCTCCAGCGTGCATTCCAGATGTTGTCCAACCCGGCGTATCGGCATCTGCGCGTGTCTGACGTAGCCACCCGACTTGGTTTCACGAGCGAAGCGCACTTTAGCCGTACCTTCCGCCATACTTTTGGCCACACACCCAGCGACGTGCGGGCTGCGGCCGACTCCGCACGCAGCCATGGCCAGGCGCCGACCATGCCCAGTGCTGCGTCGGTCGAGTACGCGGACTGGTTGCTCGGTCTCTGACAGACTGCAGGCGACCTGCCGGGTCTGATCGTTCAGCAGCTCGGCACCTTGAGAAGCGCCGCGGCTCCTCTCCCATCGAATCTCTGAGGCGCCTCCGAGCGGGAGCGGGGCGACAACCATCTTCGCGAAGCGTTTCCTCCAGCTATTGAAGCAGGTGATGTGCTGACGGCCCAACGGCCCCGCAAACGCGCAGTCAAGCGCAAGGCAAACGCCAGGTCAATCTCCGGGTACGTCTTGCCCGCACCATCTCTGGCATGCGGCGTGGGCTTTTGGGCAGCTGCTGAAACAAGAGCCCGTGGGCTCCGACAACAACAGATTCAGGCGCCTATTTCCATGGCTTCGCGACGCTCTCGTTCCATCGCTGCGCTCCTGCAAGGCATAGCTCCCGCTTGGCGCATTGCATGGGCGGTGCTCGGCGTTGCTGCTTCGCCTCTCGTGCAGGCTGCTGCATTCACCGTGGGGGCGGGAGGCGCGGCGTACCACGGCACCATTGATCTGGCTTGCGACGACCTGGAAGTCAATGGCCCACTGGACGCATCGGGCGCCCTCTTCACGGGGGTGGGGCGGGTACGCATCAGCGCAGCAGGCTCCATAGCAGCCGCCGGCGCCCGTATCGAGCTGGGTGCCGGCTGGCATAACGCGGCGGGACCTGCCGGTTTCTCAGGCTCCGGCAGCACCGTAGCGGTGGTGGGGCGCTGTAGCACGGGCAGCACTGCAGACATCACCGGGAACACCACATTTGTCCATCTGAGTGCTGTGCAAGCCGGACAGACTCTGCGCTTTGCGGCGGGTAGCGAACAGCAGGTGGCCGGTACGTTGACGTTGAACGATGTGACGCTGCAAGGCCAGGGGGGGATGGCGTTCGTCACCCTGCTGCCTGGCGGCGTTCAGCAAATCGGCACGGTTGGTGTGGCGGACGTCGATGCCTCCCGTGGCCAGCGGCTGGCGGCTACCGGCCAGAACGGTTTGGTGGGCGGCAATGCACCTGGCTGGTTTGCGCTGGCTGCTCCTGCCGCTCCATCCGTTGTGGCAGTGCCCACGCTCAGTCAATGGTGTCTGCTGCTGCTGTCAGCGATGGCCGGACTGCTGGGTGGGCGCCGGTTGCGGGCGCAGCGCACCACGGCCATGCCGCCGTTCGATAGACAAGCGCACTGAGCGCCATCTCCCTGACCGATCTATGTTCAAGACGATCTCTTTCCTCTGCGCTTCTACGATTCTGGTGGCCAGTACGGCCTTCGCGCAAGTCACCCTGTCAGGCGCTGGCGGCGTAGTCATCCAGTCGTCCACCTCCGGGCAGACCATCTCCGCCTTCGATAACGACGGCAAGGTCAGGTTGCCCCAGCTCGCCGGGGCGGGCTTCGTGCGTGCTGATGCCCAAGGGGTTCTTTCTGTGGATGCGGCGGGGCCTGTGGGTCCGGCAGGTCCTCCGGGGCCTCAGGGACCCAAGGGCGATCCTGGTAGTACCGGTGCGACTGGTGCCCAGGGCTCCCCAGGTCCGCAGGGGCCGACCGGTCCGGCAGGTCCGCAAGGTGCTACCGGAGCCACAGGCCCTGCAGGGCCTGCGGGTACGGTGGCGGGTGTGTCTTTTCTGCGCCATGGCTGTTTCAAGGTTCAGGACCCGCTGTCGAACACGCTGGCGCCCGCCACCATCTTGAGTGGTACCGGCTACACGGTGAACCCCGCCTATGGCGGTGGCCAGACCCGCACCTATTTCATCTTCTTTGACCAGAGTCCTGGCGGCACCAACCTCACGGCGCTGCTGGACATACGCACCAGCACAGGCCGCAGCCTGGCGGCCACGTATAGCACCACTAGTTCGTTCATAGACCTGCTGGTGACGGTGGATGT
Source organism: Acidovorax sp. M14 (assembly GCF_049331375.1). Classification (NCBI taxonomy): domain Bacteria; kingdom Pseudomonadati; phylum Pseudomonadota; class Betaproteobacteria; order Burkholderiales; family Comamonadaceae; genus Acidovorax; species Acidovorax sp. M14. The sequence goes on along the minus strand of NZ_CP186263.1, from coordinate 4,553,013 downwards.
GGGCAGCACGATCAACGCGGGTGAAGACCTCAGTTTCTGCTTTTCTGCCATGCGCTGAGCCACCGTTCCCTGCCAAGCCCACAGGCCCCGAATGTCCGGAGCTGCTGGGCTTGTTTCTTTCCTCAACCAGCAGTGGCCTCTTTTCGGAGCGCCGCTTCGGTGAGTTTTTTATGGCAATCCCGATGAATCACTTCCCTTTGCTTCCATACCGTTCCCTGTCCAGATTCCTGACTGTCGTCGCCGCGTCAGGTGCTCCATGTGCATGGGCCCAGGCGCAGCCCCCGGTGGGGACGATTACGTTCGCGGCTGCTCTGGCCGGCGCCGCACAACCAGTGCCCACCATGGCCCAGTGGGCCTTGGTGATCTTGTCGCTGTCGATGGTCCCGGTGGCATGGCGCGCAGCCCGTGGGCGTATGGGGTGTTGGGCATGGGCGGCTGGTCCTGGTTTTTTGACGGCAGTGATGCTGATGACATCTTGGAGTCGCGATGCGGACGCTGTGCCGGTGGAGGTCGATGTGGTCTTGGACAACCCGGCGGGCGGTAGTGCGGATATTCCTTACCACGCCGCATTGGACCTTGCGTTTGCCGACTTCATGCACCAATACGGTGTGCGCAACACCACAACCCAGTCGCTGCGCATCACGGGTATCACCCTGACACCCGCGCATAACGACCGCGACCCCCGCGACCCGCCGCGGTGCACGGTGGGGATGGTGTTGGCAGCAGGTGAACGCTGCTACCTGCTGGTATCCAAGCCCCACTGACCTGGATCGCACGCAGTTTGGTGCAGTGTGATTAGGCAACACGGGCTTCGCACCAAGCCAAGTTGCATTCGTGAATCTGCAAACCGGACCTGCATAACCGTCTTTGCAAATTAGGAGGGGCATTGGATCGTTGAGGTGAATCAACCTTCAGCCACAAACCACCGCGCTTTGCCGCCGCTTCACACGCCGTTCAGGTGGCGTTCATCGCAGTTTTCTACAGTTGCTGCATTGCAATAAATGGTGACTGGTGATGTGGAAGAAGGTTTTGGGGGGCGCCCTGGCGCTGGCAGGTGCGGCTTGGCTGATGGCACTGTGGGGGCCGCAGTCAGCGCCGCCTGCGTGGGGCGATGTCTGGTGGTGGCGCAACCAGCTGATCCTACTCACCGGCGTGTCGGCCTGGGCGCTGATGTCGTTGATCATGGTGCTGGCCGTGCGCCCCGCGTGGCTGGAGAAGCCGCTGGACGGCCTGGACAAGAGCTACCGCCTGCACAAGTGGGCGGGCATCGGGGCCATCGTGCTGGCGCTGCTGCACTATGGGCTGCAACTGTCGCGCAGCCTGCTGGCGGCCTGGGTGGGCCGTCCGGTGCGTGTGCCGCGGGCGGACTGGTGGCTCAACACCTTCCGCCACTTGGCTGAGGAGATGGGCGAGTGGGCGGTGTGGTTCCTGGCGGCCATGCTGGTCATCACGCTGTGGCAGCGCTTTCCGTACCACGTGTGGCGCTACTTGCACAAGCTGCTGGCCGGGGTGTACCTGGTGCTGGCGTTTCATGCCGTAGTGCTGACGCCGCCCGCCTGGTGGGCGCAGCCTGCGGGCGTGCTGGTGGGCCTGTGCACGCTGGTGGGGGTGTTGTGCGCCGTGCGTTCGCTGGCCGGAGCCATTGGGCGCAGCCGCCGCCATGCGGCCCGCGTGGTGAGTGTGGCACCCCAAGGGGCTGGGGTGCTGGAAGTGACCTGCCAGGTCAGCCCGGCCAGTGGCTGGCGGCATAAGGCTGGGCAGTTTGCGTTTGTCACGTTTGGCAAGGCCGAAGGCGCGCACCCATTCACCCTGCTCAATGCCGACCAGGGCAACGGTACGCTGCGCTTTGCCATCAAGGCGCTGGGCGACCACACGGGGCAATTGCCTTTGCAAGTGCAGCCGGGCCAGCGGGTGGACATCGAGGGGCCGTATGGCTGCTTCGACTTCCGCAGCGATAGCGCCCCTGAACAGGTGTGGGTGGCTGCGGGCATTGGCGCCACGCCGTTCATGGCCTGGCTGGAGTCGCTACAGTCCACGCCCGCGCTGGCACCCCGGGTGCACCTGCACTACTGCGTGCGCCATGCGGGCGAGGCCGTGTTTGCCGAGCGCATGGCCGCGCTGTGCGCGCGTCTGCCTAGCGTGACGCTGGAGATCCACTACAGCGACGATGCCGGGCCCGTGACACCCGCAGCGTTGCTCGCGGGCACCAGCCCGGCGGCGAGTGTGTGGTTCTGCGGACCGCAGGGTTTTGCCGAGGCGGTGCGCCAGGGCATGGAGCAGCTGGGGCGCTCGCCTGCGCGCTTTCACCAGGAGCTGTTCCAGATGCGCTGAGGCGGTTCTCCGCGCTGCAGCGCTACGTGGTGCCGGTGCGGTCCGTGGGTGCCAAGTACTCCCGCACCAGGGCCCGCGCGCGGTGCAGGCGGCTTTTGGCCGCCTCGCGCGTCACACCCAGCCGCTGCGCCATCTCCTCGATGGTCAGCTCCTCGAAGTCGCGCATCAGCAGGGACTCGCGGTACAGGGGCGGCAGCGAGTCGATGGCCAGGGCCAGGTCATGGCGCAGTTCGTGGTCGGGGCGGTGCGAGCAGGCGAGGTTGTCTTCCACCTGTGCCAGCGGCTCGCCCTTGAGCCAGGCCAGCATGGGCTGCATGCACAGCCGCTGCACGATGCGCACCACCCAGCCGCCAAACGCCGCCACCTCGCGCAGCGCGCCCACGCGGCGGTAGACGATGATGAGGGCCTCCTGCACCACGTCGTCCGTCGCGGTGGTGGCTGCGCAGTGGCGCAGCGCATAGCGGCGGATGTCAGGACGGGTGAGGCGCAGCAGCTGCTCCATCGCCACGGCATCGCCGCTGCGTGCGGCGGGCAGCAGCTGGGCCACGGTGAGGGGCGGGGACGTTGCTGTCATGGGGCGCCGCTCACTCGACCGGCTTGCGGCCCACCATGGCGCAGGCGGGGCAGTAGCCGAACGCCCCGCTCAGGATGCTGCCCACGCCCGAGGCGGCCAGCACCAGGCCCAGGGGCGATGCGGACATCCACCACAGGCCTGCAGCGATGAGGGCGATCCCACCGACAACGCGCAGCAGGCTTTCGGGGCGGGTGATGTTCTTGCGGTACAGCATGGTGAAAAGCTCCTTGGTGGGGTGACGAAGGTGCCAGCACAGGGCGCCTTCACCACCAAGAGCCGCTGTTTGCGCAAAAGGATTCATGGGTTGAAAAAATTTTTGCCGTCCACCACCCATCACCCGAAATGGTCGAACGAGGCATAGCGGTTCTCCACCACGTGCCCCAGTGCATCCACCAACTGCAGGCCGGGCTCGGCCAGCACCGTGCCAATGCGGGTGACGGGCGTGCCGCTGGTTTGCGACGCGGCAGCCACGGCATCGCGCCGCGCGGGTGGGGCGGTGAAGGCCAGTTCGTAGTCGTCACCGCCAGCCAACGTGCATTGGTGGAGCATTTTTGCGTCGAATACGCCAGATGCGCTAGTCGAATATGCCTTTTCTGCTACCAAATATGTAGTAACTGAGGTGTCGATGCGCGCACCCACGCCAGAGGCTTTCAGGATGTGCGACAAGTCGCCCAGCAGGCCATCGCTCACATCCATCGCGCTGCTGGCCACCCCGCGCAAGGCCAGGCCCAGGGCCACGCGCGGGGTGGGGCGCTCCAGCCGCTGGCGCGCGCGGGCCAGCACCTCGGTGGGCAGGGCAATGTGGCCGAGCAGTGCCTCCAGCGCCAGCCGGGCGTCGCCCAGCGTGCCGCTCACATAGATGTCGTCGCCGGGCCGCGCACCGCTGCGCAGCAGGGCCTGGCCGGTGGGCACCTCGCCAAACACCGTGATGCAAATGTTGAGCGGGCCCTGCGTGGTGTCGCCGCCCACCAGCTCGCAGCCGTGGGCATCGGCCAGCGCCAGCAGCCCGCGCGAAAAACCTGCGAGCCACGCTTCATTCACCCGGGGCAGCGACAGGGCCAGGGTGAATGCGAGCGGCTTGGCTCCACAGGCCGCCAAGTCCGACAGGTTCACAGCCAGCGCCTTGTGGCCCAGGGCTTCGGGGGCCACGTCGGCAAAAAAGTGGCGGCCCTCCACCAGCATGTCGCTGGAGATGGCCAGTTGCATGCCGGGCGCGGGTGCCAGCAGTGCGCAGTCGTCGCCCACACCCAGGGCCGCCTTGCGCACAGGGCGGGTGAAGTAACGGGCAATCAGGTCGAATTCACCCATGGCAGTGGTTGGTAATCCAGAAAAGGTCAAAAGGCGTCATGGGTATCCAGCACTGCTGGCTTGTGCAGAAAACCACGTCGCCCAGTGGTCGATGCAGGCCTGAATTTTGGGCAGCCTGTGCCTGCGCGTAAGGGTGATGGCGTGGATGGGCGTGGGCTGCAGGTCCACGCAGTGGGCCAACACGGGCGCCAGCTGGCCCTGGCGCACGAGGGGATCGGCCACCACGGTGACCAGTCGCGCAATGCCCAGGCCCTGCAACGCCAGCCGCGCGGTGATGGCCGTGCTGCCCGATCGCCAATGGCCTTCGGCCACCAGCACCTCGGGCACGCCATCGATCAAAAAGGGCCAGTGGTTCAGAAAGGTCACCGCGCTGTTGGTGATGAGCCGGTGCTGGCGCAGGTCACCCGGCTGCCGCGGCACCCCGTGGGCTTGCAGGTAGCCGGGCGTGGCGTACAACGCACGGGCCAGCGTGCCCAGCGGGCGCGCCACCACGGTATCGGTCAGTGGCGGGCCGGTGCGGATAGCGATGTCGATGCCGTCGCGCGCCATGTCGGCCATGCGGTCGTCCACCACCAGCTCCACGCGCAGCTGCGGGTGTTGCTGTTGCAGGCTGTCAAAGCTGGGGATCAGCAGGTATTCGGCCACCACCGAACTGGAGGCCACGCGCACCCAGCCGCTGGGCTGGCTGCTTTGCTGGGCGAACTCGCCTTCGAGCTCGTCGAGTGCACCGGTGATGCGGCGGCAGTAGTCCAGAAAGGTCTGCCCCTCGGCCGTGAGCGTGAGCCCGTGCGTGCTGCGGTGGACCAGCCGCGCACCGCAGGATTTCTCGATGCGCGCCAGCGCGCGCGAGACCTGGCTCACCGGGGCATCGCGCTCGCGCGCCACGGCCGACAGCGAGCCCAGGTCGGCCACGCGGGCAAACAGGTGCATGTCTTCAAAGCGGATGTCGCGCATCGGGCAATGGTAACGGGGGGGCTTGGGATGTCCTGCATCACTCCCTGCGGTCGGTGATAGCGCGGCCTCGGGCGGTCCGCTGCGTTGCTTTTTTTGCCAATAGCCCCGCTATTGGCTGCAAAAAGACGCCTTGCGCCTCCTCCCGATCCGCACTACCACCAACTCGCGAGGGTGATGCAGGGCATCCCTTGCACTCCGCGCAAAACGGTATTGCCCCGCAGGCCGTTTCCGCCGCGCCCTGTGCTGCCTACAGTGGCTCCACCCCGAAAGGAATGCCATGAGTCCGTATCTGCCTCCCGACTTGCACCCCGACGACTACCAGCGCCTGCGCGATGCCGCCAAGCGCCACGCTCTGCAGTTGCGCCAGGAGGCGATCCGCGAAGCCCATGCCTGGGTGGCCCGGGGGCTTGTGCGCCTGACCCGACGGGTTCTTCATGCAATGCGGATCCCATCCGCACCCTCCCACCCATCCACCCTGGAAGCGAATACGCCATGCCCACCGTTGTCCTGAAACTGACCCCGCTGCAAAACCCCGAGCGCTACGAGGCGCTGGCCCGTGCGCTCACGGACCTCACCGTCCAGCTATTGGGCAAACGCCGCGAGGTGACCGCCGTGGTCATCGACGACCTGCCTGCCGCGCGCTGGCACATCGGCGGTGCGCCCGTGGCGCAGCCCACGGCCTTGCTGGAGATCAGCATCACCGAAGGCACGAACACCGAGGAAGAGAAGGCCGCTTTCATCGCCGCCGCGTTTGCCGAGCTGCAGCGCCAGCTGGAGGGTGATGGCGCGCTCGCTGCGGCCAGCTACGTGGTGGTGCGGGAGCTGCCCGCCAGCGACTGGGGCTATGGCGGGCGCACGCAACATGCGCGCAGATTGGCGCTGGCTGCATGAGCTGGCGAGCGCGTGAGGCGACAAACGCCTAGTGCGCGGATCAGGCCGCTGCGCCGCGAAAGCGCTGTGCCGCCTGGCGGCTCACCTCGGCCAGCAGTTGCTCTTCACTTTGTCGCTGGCGCAGCCAGCGGGCATCGTTCTGCCCCGCCTCGACCTCGGTGCGCAGCATGTGCATGGCGCTCGACGCACCCTGCACGGCCGCATGGCCTGCGATCTTGTCCATGGTGCGCAGGATGTGCTCGCGCAGCGGCATGTGGTCGCCCGTGGCCGGGTCCACGTACACCGCGTCCATGCCAAACCGGCAGGCCTGGAAGCGGTTGTAGGTGTAGACCAGGTAGTCGTCCTCTTCGGGCATGAAGGGCTGGTCGGCCAGGAACCACGCGCCCAGCGACTGCACGTAGCCCGCCAAGGCCGCAGCACGCTCGATGGTCAGCGGCGTGTCGAACACTCGGATCTCGATGGTGCCGAACTCGGGCTTGGGGCGGATGTCCCAGTAGAAGTCCTTCATGCTCTTGACCACGCCGGTGCGGGTCATCTTGTTGAAGTAGGTGGTGAAGTCGTCCCAGGTCAGCGCCATCGGGGCGCGGCCCGACAAGGGGAACGCGAACACCGAGTTGAGCCGGGCCGAATCGAACGCCGTGTCCTGCCCCTGCACGTACGGGCTGGAGGCCGACAACGCAATGAAGTGCGGGATGTAGCGCGACATGCGGTGCAGCATCAGCAGCGCGGCATCGGCATCGGGGCAGCCAATGTGCACGTGCTGGCCGAAGATGGTGAACTGCTTGGACAGGTAGCCGTACAGCTCGGACAGCTCGCGAAAACGTGGCTTGTCGTAGATGCGGCGCTCATGCCACTGTTGGAACGGGTGCGTGCCGCCACCCACCACGGCGATGTTGAGCTTGTCGGCGCTCTTGACCAGCGCATCGCGGATGGGGGTGAGCTGGCCCAGCACCTCGCTGGCCGAGTGGCAGATGCCGGTGGAGATTTCGATCATGCTGTTCGTCATCTCGGGCACCACGCTGCCGGGCAGCGGGGTTTTCTTCATGAGGCGCAGCATGTCCTCGGCATAGGGCGCGAGGTCGTAGTCGTTGGTGTTGACCAGCTGCAGCTCCAGCTCGACGCCCAGCGTCAGCGGCTCGGAATGGTTGAAGGCTTCAAGACTCACGGCTGTTCTCTCCGTTGTTGCTGCTACGCGTCAGGGGCGCCCAGGGTTTGGAGCTTTCGCCCGCACGGTAAATGGCCACGGTGGCAATGACGGCGCCGAACACTTCCATCAGCAAGACGGCAGGCAGGGCCACGCCCGCGATCACATGGCCGGTGGACGGCGATGCGAGCACGAACTGCGAGGCAATCAGCAGGGCGATGGAGGACATGGGCGTCATCGCGCAGCCCACCCACAGGGCTTGCTTCCAGCTGGCGCCGCTGCCCACATTGCCCAGTGCCACGCCCAGCGCCTTGGCCAACAGGCGCACTGCAATCAGGGCCAGCACCACACCGGCCACGGGGGCGCTCCAGTCGGCCTGGGCCGCCACGGTGGAGACCAGCACAAACATCAGCATGGTGAGCAGCGACGAGGCATTGCCCAGCTGACGCGGCCAGGCCCAGGGGCGGGGGTTGAGCTGCTTGAGCATCATGCCGCCCAGCAAGGCGGCCAGGGGGGCGGAGCCGCCCATGTGCGCCGCCACCGCTGTGCCCGCTGCCACCAGCGCCAGGAACAGCATGGAGGTGTTTTCGCTCGTGGGGCTCATGAAGCGCAGCGCGAGGCGCAGTACCAGAGACAACGCGGCGGCGACCAGAATGGACACGCCCAGCACCACCACCACGGGCGAGATGGTTTCGAGCAGGGTGAGGCTCTGGCGGTTAATAAGTTCTGCCTTGGCACTGCCCAAAGTCAGCGCGTAGAGCGTGGAGAGTGTGGTGAGTACGATGGCGCGCTCCGTCACCGGGCCCGCTGCGCGGGTGTCGGCCACCACGCGGGTTAGCACTGCAGGCGATGCAGCCAGCGCCACCAGCGCCAGCGGGCCTGCCGCCTGGGGCGGCAGCTGCAACCACACCAGCACCCAGTACACGGCAAAGTAGGTCAGTACCGACTCGGCAATGCTCTGCACCAGCACCATGGGGTTGTGGCGGAACCAGCGCAGCGGAATGCGGCCGCCGCATTCAAACAGCACGATGGCCACGCCCAGCTCCAGCAGGAACAGGCCAATGCCTTGCAGCGGCCAGACCGCGCCGCTGAAGCCCGCCAGGCCCGCTGCCGTGCCGACGAGCGAATAACCCACCACCTTGGGCAGGCCCGTGTGGCGCTGGGTGAGATAACCCGCCATGGCCGCCACCGCCAGCAGCAGTGACCATTGCACCGTGGGCAGCCCGGCCGACGGGCGCAGCCACTGCGCCCAAAAGCTCAGGATTTCATTCATGTCATCAGACCTCTGCGTCAGACGGGCGGAGCCCGTCGCTGTGGAGACTCCGGCACAAGTGCCGTCCGCAGGCGGGACGGTGTGGGCCGGAGCGTTGGTGCCCCGAATTTACAGGCGGAAACACTCCGCCCTTGTAGGACAGAGGCGGCGGTTGGCGCGTCAACCCTGTGCCGGTGTGGGCACCGGGCGCTGTCGCTCGGGTACAAAAAAACTCAGGGGCGCGGTGCGCAGGCGGGCGCGGATGGCGGCATAGATGCGTGCGCGGTCCACACCGCTCACGTTCTGCGCGCGCAGTGCCAGGCTGAAGGCCAGGTAGAAGCTCACCGACACGTTCAACGCACCCAGGAAAGGCAGCGAGGCCATGGCCCACCAGAACGCTGGCATCTGCAGCACCTGCAGCCCCAGTGTGGCGCTGGCGGCCGCCATCTGCCCGGTGGACAGGGTGACGTGACGCACATCCAGCCCCAGCCCGAAGAACGCAGCAAACGCGGGTACCAGGCCGAGCATGAAGCCCAGCGAGATGTTGGCCGCAAAGCCCGACAGGTTCTCGCGCAGGAAGCGCGCCCAGCGCGCAGCGCGCTCGGCGCCCAGCAGCCCGGTGATGCGGGGGTTGTAGTGCAGGGCCGAGTCCATGCGGTGCAGCACAAACCAGTTCTCCGTCCAGCCCGCGATGATGCTGGACGCGAACAGCAGTACCCCGGTGAACGCGGCAAAGAACAGCGACGGCCCCAGCAGGTGCAGGGACTCGAACACATGCTCAGCCTGCTTCTCGCTGATGGCCGGGTGGCCGGTGGCCAGTGCAATCAACGCGGCCAGCCCCAGCACTGCCGGGAACACCACCAGTACGTTGCCCAGCACCGCGGCGACCTGCGAGCGCACCAGGTGCGTGATCTCGTCCACGAACGACTCGATGGCGTCGCCGGTGCCCAGCTCCTTGAGCTTGGCCGCCATGGCGGGCGCGGTCATGGCAGGTTGTTTGGTGGCCACCGTGAAGTGCAGCAACTGGATCAGCACAAAGCTCACGGCATAGTTGATGCCCGCCATGAAGCCGCCCCAAAAGGCCGAGAGCGCCAGCGCATACAGGCCAAACTTGATCAGGGTGGTGAAGGCCATCAGCGCCCCGCCCCCCGCCGCCTTGCGCAGCATGGAACGGTATTCGGCGCTGGTGCGGGTGATGTAGTGCTCGCCCGTTTCGGCGCTGCGCTCGGCCACCTTGGCTGCCAGCAACGAGGAGTTGGAGGCCAGCAGCGCGCGCAGGCTGCGCCGCTCCTGCCCCACCATCACCAGCTGTGCCATGAGCTGTGCCGCAGTGACAGCGGGCTGCGCGGACAGCAGGCAGTCGAGCAGCACGCGCACGCGCAAGATGCGCTCGCGAAGCTGGCGCAGGCGAAAGACCAGGCCCACCGAGATGCCGTTGTCCTCGAAGTGCGTGTACACCGTGGCGGCTGCGGCACGGCACGACTCCAGCCGCTCGCGCAGGCGCTGGGCGGTTTCGTTGAGCCGGTCGGGGGTGCGCAGGGCGTGCAGCACTTCCACGCGCAGGCTTTCCACATCGCGGATGAGCGCATGGAAGGGCTGTGCGTCGCGCGCGGATTCGCTCATGCGCAGCCGCAGTTCGGGTGCAAAACCGGTCGAGAGAATCTGCCCCGCACAATAGGTGATGGCATCGAGCAGCGCCCGGTGCCAGCGCGTGGCGCCGCCAGCGCGCTCGTCGGCGTTGTCCTGGGCCAGCAGCATCACCAGGCGATTCAGGGTGGCTTCATCCAGTGCGGCCAGCCATTGTGCGTCGAACGCACTGGGCAAGGCCAGCATGAACAGTTCGGACGCATCGATGGTCTCGGGGCTGCCGGGCAACAGCTTGGTGCGCAGGCGCTCGGCGATCTCGCTCACCAGGGCGGTGCGGGGCGCAAAGCCAAAGTCTGCGAGCAATGTGGTGATGTCCACCTGGTCTACCAGCGTCGCCCACCAGGCACGCAGCCGCACCTGAATATCAGGGCGCGCTGCAACCGCCTCCACGAACAGCTGCACCCGCCCCACAGCGGCAGGGACGGAATCCCGCTTGCCGCGCACCCAGTTCAGCAGGTAGATCAGCCACAGGTGGCGATGGGCCAGATCGGCGGTTGGCTCCAGTGCGGCCAGCAGGCCGGCGAGGTCTTTGGGCTCGGCGGAATTTTTCATGGTCGGACTGCTCTCAGCAGCAAAGCAGCTCCTCCAATGGGAAGCGGCCCCACGGAAGGATGAGCGTGGGGGCTGTGGGAATGGTTCTTCAATGCAGCACCCGGCCACTCAGGGGTTCGCCCGATGGGCCGTGGCTAATCGCCTCCAGCACAAACAGGGGCACGGGCGTGTCAAACGGCTCGCCGTCCTCGGCAACGCAATGGAAGGTGCCGTGCATGGTGCCGCTGGATGTACGCAGGCGGCAGCCGCTGGTGTACTGGAACGACTCCCCAGGCTTGAGCAGTGGCTGCTGCCCCACCACGCCCAGGCCCTTGACCTCTTCGGTGTGGCCGCGCGCGTCACTGATGATCCAGTGCCGCGAGATCAGCTGGCCGGGCGCATCGCCCGCATTGGTGATGGTGATGGTGTACGCGAAGCTGAACACCCCCGTGTCCGGCGCAGACTGCTCGGGCAGGTATTCGGGCAGAACTTCCACGTCAAACTGGTACTTTGGCATGGGCCGCATGGTAACCGTGCGGCCCTGGATGTGGGCCACCGCCGGGCGCCAAAAACCCCAGGGGTTCTGCGCTTTGCGACAATCGGGGGATGAGCCGCACATTCCGAATCGCCCCCTCCATCCTCTCTGCCGACTTTGCCCGCCTGGGCGAAGAAGTGCGCAACGTTATTGCCGCTGGCGCTGACTGGATCCATTTCGACGTGATGGACAACCATTACGTGCCCAACCTGACGTTTGGCCCCATGGTCTGCCAAGCCCTGAAGCCCCACGCCAAAACGCCTGCGGGCGCGGCCGTGCCGATTGACGTGCACCTGATGATCCAGCCGGTGGACGCCCTGGCCGCTGCGTTTGCCGACGCTGGGGCGGACTACATCAGCTTTCACCCCGATGCCTCGGGCCATGTGCACCGCAGCATCCAGGCCATCCGGTCCAAGGGTGTCAAACCCGGCCTGGTGTTCAACCCGGCTGAGCCTCTGGATGTGCTGGACTGGGTGATCGACGACATCGACCTCATCCTGATCATGAGCGTGAACCCTGGCTTTGGCGGCCAGAGCTTCATCGACTCGGCCCTGCGCAAGATCGAGGCCGTGCGCAAGCGCATCGACGCCTCGGGCAAGGACATCCGCCTGGAAGTGGACGGCGGCATCAAGACCGACAACATCCGCCGCGTGGCCGATGCCGGCGCCGATACGTTTGTGGCGGGCAGCGCCATCTTCGGCAAGCCCGACTACCAGGGCGTGATCAACGCCATGCGCGCGCAACTGGGCTGATCACGAGCCCAGGGAGTCTGCTTAGAGCGGCTAACAAAACTCAGCGAAGCGGTTCTGGCTAGGCGCTGTGTCGCAGGCAGTACGAGCAGTACGACAAGACACAGCAACGACGCCAGAAGAGTTTTGTTAGCCGCTCTTACTGCGGCAACACGGTGGTGGTGACGGACTCGCGCAGCACACCGCCTTCAGATACCGATCCGCTGGCGGGGCCCTGTACACGGCGCACGCACTCGGCCTGCTCGTCGGCATTCTGAAAGGCGGAGCAACGCTGCGTGGCGTTGTCAGCTGCCTGTGGCCCCGGGTTGCTGAGCTGGCCCTTGCGTGCTGCGTCCTGGGCGGCTCCCGCCTCGCGCAGGCAGGTGGCGAGCGAATCCTGGGTGTTGTTGGTCATGCATTTCTGACGCTCCTGCTCGTAGCGTGCGTGGGCATCTGCGGCGGGCGATGGCTGTGCCATGGCCAGGGTACTGGCGGTGAACAAAGCGCTGGCCAGTGCCAAAGACAGCGGTGCGGAGGGCAAAAAGCCGGGACGTTTCATGGGAAGGACTCCTTGTTGTGGTCATTGCCCGAAGGCGTGATCGCAGCGTAGCGCTCCACCCTGCAACGCCTTGTCGGACGGCGCGCAGCCTCCCTGTCCGCCTGGGGTGTGTTTTTCTGCGCCCCGCGTCAGCCCAGCCGCTGGAAGGTGAGCACGAATGCCACACCCCCCTCGGTGTTGCGGGCGTTGATGGTGCCGCCCATCTTGGCCATGTAGGTCTTGGCCACGAACAGCCCCTGGCCCCGGTGTTCGCCTTCGCCCAACGGGGTGGGGCTGCTGGGGTCGGACACACCCAGTTCAAAAATCCGCTCCAGCAGGTCTTCGGCAATCGTCGATCCCTGGTTGTGCAGCGTGGCACTGGCGGTGGATTCTGATGCTGTGAGCGTCAGTGTGATCGGGCTGCCTGCGGGGCGGTAGCGGTCGGCATTGCGCAAGATATGGGTCACCACGTCTTCGAGTGCAAACTCGTCGGCGCGCACGATCACCGGGCTTGAGTTGTTCGAACCCGGGGCATACACCACATCCAGAATGCCCGCAAAGTGTGCGTTGTTGGCCACGTTGCGCAAGAAGGCGTCCAGGTCCAGCCGCCCCTCGGGCACATCGGCGGCCTGCAGCGCCTCGGCGGGCGATGCCGTGCCGTAGAGCACGTGGATGGCTTGCTGCATGCGCTGCACGTAGCGGTGGCCGGGGTCTTGCGGGCCGTTCAGCGCCATCAGCGACTGCAGGGGCGACATGATCTCGTGCCCCACGGCGTGCCACATGTCGCGCTCTTGCTGGGCGCGCAGTTGTTCGCGTTGCAGGTCGTCCTTCACGCGCTGCAGTAGGTCAGCCAGGCCCCCGGCCAGAATGCCCAGCTCGTCCGAGCCTCGCAGGTCCGACACATCCAGGTCACCCAGCCGGGGCCCGGTGTGGCCGGGCTGCACGTTGTACGACACTGCGGCGGCTCGGCGGGTGAGGGCGGTCACGCGTCGGATCAGGCCCACCTCCACCACCAGCCACGCCAGCGCAATCGCGCCCAGCATGGCGCCCAGGTACCACGACAGGCGCGTGGCCACGGCGGCCAGGCCTTGCTCCACCCCGCGCAGATGGCCGGTGAAGTTCACCACGTAGTTGCCGGTCGGCGTGTCCAGAATGTCCAGGCCTGTGGGGGCCTCTGGTGGCGTAGCTGCCGGGCCCACGCCTGCTGCCTCCAGCGGCAGCCAGCGGATCAGCCGCAGCAGCCAGGGCGCTGAGGGCTCGGCCTGCACCTCGACGCCCTTGAGGGTGAGGGCACTGGCCTCGTCGCTGCCCATTTTGCGGATCTGCACCCGTTCGCCCGGCAGCAGGCTGCGCGAGAGGTCGCCCAGCGATGCGGCCAATTGCGCACCGGGCGCGTTGCTGTCAAACAGCGGCCTGGCGTCTTCGCCCGGCGCCAGCATCTCGACCCGCACACGCATTTGCCCCAGATCCTCGGGCGGCCAGACCAGGGGCTCGTCCTTGCGGAACAGCGCTTCGCGGAACAGCTCGACGGGCAGGCGGATCGAGTAGTGGGTGCGGCGCAGGCAGTCCGTCGCTGAAGCCTCGCCAGTGAGGGCGCCAGCAGAGGTGCCAGTGGAGGCTTGGTTGGTGGGCTTAGGCGGCAGATCGCGGCACTGGCCGTTTTGCCACAGCCAGCCGCGAAAGTCGCGCACGGGCCGTGCACGCGCGTCGAGCTGCGGCGCGCCGTTGTCCACAAATCCCGTCAGGCGCCCGCGCACGGCAGCGCTTCCCTGCGCGGGCATGGCCTCGTACGGCGCAATCCAGCGGTAGGTGGCGCCGCGCATGTCCAGGCTGATGCGCGCACGGTGCGCCTCGGCGGGCACCAGTGCGCCGCGCTCGCGGGGCGTCAGCTCGCCCGCATAAAAGCTGCCCACCAGGTAAATGAAGCCGCCCGCGTACGGGTTGTTGCCAATCGCCGCGCACACCGAAGCTCCGTCGGGGTATTGCACCGAGCAGCCCGCCATCTCCACCGCCTGCTGCGATTTTTGCGGGTCGTCAAAGTCGATGGCTGCGTAGGGCAGCAGCAGCGGTGCCAGCGGCGTCACGCCCTGGCCCAGGTGGCTGGCGTTGAGCAGTGCCAACTGGCCCGAGGGGTGGCGCAGCCGCGCCATGACCTCGGCCTGGCTGCGCACAAAGCCGTGCTGGTAGGCCTGCCAGGCACGCTCTTTTTCGTCCTTGAGCACCACCACGCTCAGCGCCACCGTGGCCAGGGCCAGCAGCACAAACACACTGCGCACCAGGATGCGCAGGCGGAATGCGGGCAGGCCCAGGCGGGGGATGTCGAGTGCAGGGCGGCGCAGCAGGCGTTTCATTTGCCAACCCACCGAAACCCGCGCATGGGCACGTTCTCTATTCCCTCAAACCCAGGATCGACTTCGCGCAGCGCCTCGCGGATGGTGCTCACATGCTTGCGCACGTTGTCGCGGTTACGGCCGCTTTTCACCACCTCGAACAGTTCGTCGTACGACACCACTTCGCCACTGCGCTGGTGCAGCGTGGCCAGGATGCGCTGGGCCGTCAGGGGCAGGTTGATGCGCTCGCCGCGCCAGGTGGGAGTGCGTTGCCACAGCGGGTCCAGCACCAGCGCGTCGCCCACGGGCGCAGGGGCGGCGCTGGCCGGGGCCTGTGCCTGCGTAGTGCGCAGGATGTCGAGAAAAGTCTCGATGAAATCGGCCTCTTCAAACGTGGTTTTCTGCAGGTAGTCCCACGCGTCCAGCGCCTTCATGATGCTACGGTAAATGGCCGCTGGCATGGCCGACACCACCAGCACCGGCGTGCCCTGGCGCAGCTTGTTGATGGCGTTGATGAGGGCCACGCCCGCATGGCGCTCGCGGCCCAGTTCGATGTCCAGCACCACCGCGTCGTAGTGCTCGCGGGCCAGCGCGGCCTCGGCCTCGTCTCGGGTGAACCACTGGTCGATGACGATGCCGCTCTTGGCGCTGCGTATCCACCCGGCCAACTGGTTGCTGGTGGGCAGGTCGTCTTCGATCACGGCAATGCGGGTCATGGGCGGGGCGGGCAGTAAGGGGTGGGCGGATTATCCCGGCGGCCCGCGCCGGGCGGTGTGAGTTTTTCTTCCGGGGCCGGAAGGTTTGTGCGGGCGGTGTGAGCGCATTGGGGGCTGCGCTGCATTGTTGCTTCCGGGGTGGATCCGAACAATCGGTTCTCAATGAGTCAGCCACTTTGGCCGCTCAGAACCGACAACAACACCGACCCAACCTGAGAGAGAAACACCATGAAAGCCACCTGGAACCGCATCGTGCAGACCCTGAAGGGCCGTCGCTCCACCCCTTTGCCCGAAGCGGGCACGGAACCCGTGCTGGACGCTGATCTGCAAGGCCCCACCCCCACAGCAACCCCCACGAGTGAACCCGCGTCGGCAGCCCCGTTGAACTGGGCCTACCTGCTGCCCACCGCCCGCACCGTGCGCTGGCTGGCCGCTGGTGCCGTGGTGGCTGCAGCGGGCCTGATTGTGTACCGCAACCCGCCCGTGCAACACCTGGCGCAAGGCGACCTGGGTGTGCGCCTGAACCAGTTCACCGGCGCGGTGAGCCTGTGGCGTGATGGCAGCGTGTGGGTGGTGCCCGGCCTGCACACGGTGCGCGTGTTCTCGCTGCGCGACCAAAGCTACCGCCCCGAAGCCATGCGCCAGGCCACGGGCAGCGCGCCGCTGCAGTCGGTGGAGGGCCTGTCGCTGGGGCTGGATCTGAGCGTGCGCTATGCGCTGGACCCCAACTCGCCCGCTGTGAAGGCTGGCAACCTGCCCGACAACGTGGGCGCCGACATCGTCGAGCCCGCTGTGCAAGGCCTGGTCTACAAGGTGTTTGCCCGCTACACGGTGCGTGAAATCTTCTCGTCCAAGCGTGCCGAGATCGCGCAGATCATCGAAACCGAGCTGCGCACCCGCCTGGCGGCCGATGGCGTCACGCTGCGCAGCCTGCAGATTGGCAAGGTGGATTTACCCGCCGAGTACCGCCGGGGCATGGACAGCCTGCTGGCCGAAGAGCTGGCCTCCGAAAAAATGCGCTACACGCTGGAGCTGAAAGACAAGCGCGTGAAGGAAACCGAGCTGGACGCCAACGCCGACAAGGTGCGCCGCGAAGTGGCCGCCGAAGCCGCCGCCCGCGAGCAGGTCATTGCCGCCAAGGCGCAGGAAGAGGCCATGAAGCATGTGCTGCCCTTCAAGCAGCGCCAGATCGAGCAGCGCCAGCTGGAGGCCGAAGCCGAGCGAGTGGCCCGTGTGAAGGCTGCCGAAGGCGCCGCCCAGGCCCGCCGCATCGAAGCCAGTGGCGAGGCCGACGCCCGCCAGAAACTGGCCGAAGCCGAGGCCTACCGCATGGACCGCGTGGGCAAGGTCAACGCCGAACAAATGGCCCGCGAAGGCGCGCTGGTGACCAAGCACCCGTTGCTCATCCAGAAGACGCTGGCCGACAAGCTCTCAGACAAGATCCAGGTCATCATCGCGCCCCCGCCCACCAATGGCGACTTCATCGGTGCCGCGCTGCTGGGCGGCAACCGCAACGCCCAGGCCGGTGCAGCCCAGGCTGCGGCCGTGGCCGACGAGGCCACCACCACCCAAGCTGTGGAGCAATGAACATGAACGCCACCCTCGCTACCTTGCTGGCCGCCGTCGCCAGCGCCGCAGTGACCGTGGCGGCCGAGGCCGCCCCCCAGCCATCGCCCAGCGCCCAGGGCAGTGCCATCGTGGTGCAAGACCAGGCCAGCCTGCGCGCAGCCCCGCGCGACGGCGCCCAGCAGCAGGCCAGCCTGTGGCAGGGCGAAGTGCTGGAAGTGCGCGGCGAGCGCCTCGACTACCTGCAGGTGTGGGACCACAAGCGCGAGCGCGGTGGCTTCATCCGCGCCAGCGATGTGCGCCGCGTGGCCCTGACCGAGGCCGAAGGCCCCGCGCTGCTGGCCGTCATGCGCTTTGTGCAAGACACGCCGGGCGCCGAGGCGCTGGGCATTGGCCTCACTGCCGCCTACCTGCAAGCCGCGCCCGCCAAGGCCCTGGCCGGTGTGGAGGGCGCGCAGGCCTTTGATGCGCTGGGCACTTTTGCCGACCGGCTGGCCCGCCGTGCCTCGGTGGCCGTGCCGGGCAAGGCGTCAGGCGCCACGCTGTCGGCGCACCTGGATGTGGCCAATGGCTACGGCGTGCGCTTTGCCACCTACGAGGTTGAAGGCCGTATGCAGGTCTGCTACGAGGGCGAGGCCTTTCGCCGCCTGCTGGCCATGCCCGTGGCCGATGCCGAGCAGCGCGCCCGCGCCGCCCTGGCCTTGACCCGCCCCGAGTGCATCAACCCCGATCTGCCTGCGCACGAGCGTGCCAAGGTCACCACCTGGCAGGCCGACGTGCTGGAGCGCGTGGACGTGGCCCACCTGCCCGGCTACCTGCGCAACCGCGTGCAAATGCGCCGCGCCAGCGTGTGGGGCGCCGCCGCCTTTCAGCAGGCGCGCAAGAATGCGAGTGACCCGGCGGTGGCCGCTGCCGCTGCCCGTGCATTGACGGAACTCAGCGGCGTGAGCAAGGCCGAACTGCCCGACGAAGACCTGGCCGCTTACAACGACGCCGCCATGCGCGTGAGTGCTGTGCGCTGGGCCTTGGTGCCCGCCGCAGCGCCCGTGCTTGCCACCGGCACCCGTCCCACATTGCTGACGGAGCCCGGCGCCCCTGGCGAAACCTGCGTGCTGCTGGTGGACGCGCAACACAGCGCCAAGGCCCCGCTGCTGCGCCGCTGCACCTACGGCGTGGTATGGGCCGCATCGGCCAGCACCAACCGCGAAGGCACGGCCGTGGCCCTGGCGGTGCAACCCATGGAAGGCTGGCGCGAGCTGTGGGTGCTGCGCAAAACGCAAGGCGGCTGGCTGGCCGATGTGTTGCCCCCCGCCGCCGCCACCCCCGAGACCGGCGTGGCCGAATGGGCGGGCTGGGTACCCGGCGGCCAGCAAATGCTGGTGGCCCGCGAAGCCCGGGGCCAGGGCCGCTACCGCAAGAGCTTTGAAGTGGTGCGGCTGGAGGGTCTGACCACGGAGCGCGTGACCGGCGATGTGGCCGCGCTGCCCCTGTTCCAACGCTGGCAAGACCCGGCATGGAAGCGGGAAACGCTGAGCTTGCGTTGAACGAAGCAAGCTAGGTCGGGGGAGGATTTGGCGGGGTCCGTAAACTTGGCCCCGTCTTTTTCACTGAATGCCTGTTTCATGCCCGCTGCCGTTACGTCTTCGCTGTCCACCTTGCTCACCCGTGTGGACGCCGCCATCATCGACCTGGACGGAACCATGGTGGACACCATGGGTGATTTCAACGAGGCCCTGAACCGCATGCTGCGTGAACTGGAGCTGCCGTCGATTGCAGCCCAGACGATTGAGCACATGGTGGGCAAGGGGTCGGAGCATCTGCTGAGATCAGTGCTACATCACGTTCTGGTGCAAGTCAATCATGCCTCCGTTGCTACGGAAATTGAAGCGCTCTACCCGTCGGTATGGGCCAGCTACCAGCGCCACTACCTCGCCATCAATGGCCAGTACGCGGGGGTGTATGACGGTGTGAAGGCGGGGCTGCAGGTTTTGCAAGCCCGGGGCCTGCGGCTGGCGTGCCTGACCAACAAGCCCCGGGGCTTTGCGCTGCCCCTGCTGCAGTCCAAGGACCTGGATGGGTATTTCGAGAAGGTCTTCGGTGGCGACTCGTTCGAGCGCAAAAAGCCAGACCCCTTGCCACTGCTCAAGACCTGCGAAGCCTTGGGCACCAACCCCGCGCGCACGCTCATGGTGGGCGACTCCAGCAACGATGCGCAGGCCGCGCGGGCGGCTGGGTGCCCGGTGGTGCTGGTCACCTACGGCTACAACCACGGCCAGCCCGTGCGGGCCGTGGATGCCGATGGTTTTGTGGATTCGCTGGCCCAGCTGACCTGAGCCTGCCGGTTCGGTCCGCGGGGCGCTGGCGTTCAGGCGGTCAGCTGGCGCGGCGCCACGTTGCGGTAGTCCAGACGCGACGCTGCGGGGGCACTGCTGCGCACTGGGGCGGGCGCGGAGCTGTTGTGGCGCGTGGCGTTGTCCGAAAGGCGGAACACCGCCACGGCATCCACCAGCTGGCCGGCCTGGGTTTTGAGGCTGTCGGCGGCTGCGGCGCTTTGTTCCACCAGGGCAGCGTTTTGCTGCGTGGCCTGGTCCATCTGCGTGATGGCTTCGCCGACTTGTGAGACGCCCTGGCTCTGTTCGCTGCTGGCGGCGCTGATCTCTCCCATGATGTCAGTCACGCGGCGGATGGCGCTGACCACCTCGGTCATGGTGGCGCCAGCCTTGTCCACCAGGGCCGTGCCACGCTCCACGCGTTCCACGCTGGTGCCAATCAGGCCCTTGATCTCCTTGGCGGCTTCGGCGCTGCGTTGCGCCAGGCTGCGTACTTCGCCCGCCACCACCGCAAAGCCGCGGCCCTGTTCGCCTGCGCGCGCAGCCTCCACGGCGGCGTTCAGCGCCAGGATGTTGGTCTGGAAGGCGATGCCGTCGATCACGCTGATGATGTCGGCGATCTTGCGGCTGCTGTCGTTGATGCCCTTCATGGTGTCCACCACCTCGGCCACCACGTCGCCGCCCTGCTGGGCGACGGTGGACGCGCTCATGGCCAGCTGGTTGGCGGTGCGGGCGTTGTCGGCGTTCTGGCGCACGGTGGAGCCCAGCTCTTCCATGGAGGCCGCGGTTTCTTCCAGTGCGCTGGCCTGCTGTTCGGTGCGGGCACTCAGGTCGTTGTTGCCAGATGCAATCTCGGCACTGGCCGTGGCCACGCCCTCGGCGCTATAGCGCACATTGCCGACGATGGTGGCCAGACGCGATTGCATGGTCGACAGCGCCTGCAGCAGCTGGCCGGTTTCATCGTTGCCACTGGCGGTGATGGGGTGGGTCAAGTCGCCATCGGCAATGCTTTCGGCGGCTTGCTGGCCTTGCTGCAAGGGGCGGACGATGGAGCGCGTGACGGTCAGGCCCATCAGCGCGCCCAGCGCAACAGCCACCAGCGTGCCCACACCCAGCAGCACCTGGCTGGCCTTGGCCAGGGTGGAGGTGTCGGCCTGGCTTTCGGCCAGCTGGGCGGCCATGGTCTTGCGCAGGTCGTCCAGGGACTGGAGGTATTTGTCGGCCAGCGGGCGCAGGTCCTTGTCCACCAGGGCGGGCACGTTGGGTTCGCCGCCGCGGTGCAGCTCTCGGATTTCGTTGAGCTTGTCGTTGTAGGCCTGACGGGCCGTGGCAATCGCAGCCAAAAGGCCCTTGGCCTTGTCGCCTTGCACCAGCGCCTCAATGCGCTTGACCTTGGCTTCCATGCCCTTGGCCGTCGCCTGCGTGTCGGCGGTGAGCTTGTCCATGTAGTCGCGGTCGATGGCCTTGAGGAACGCTTCGGTACGCACCCAGTTCAAGCGGATGTCCGACGCCCAGTCTTCCACCAGGGTCTGCTGCTCGATCTCCTGTGTGGCTACGCGCTCACTGGCACTTTGCAGGCTGGCGATGCGCCACATTCCGGTGGCGGCGATGAGGGCCGTGATGAGCAAGATGGCGCCGAAGGATGCGCTCAGGCGCAGGCCGACGGAAAGGTTGCTGAGTTTCATGGTGGTGTCTGGCGCGAAGGAGGGCAGGGATCACAAGGGGCGTTACAGACGGCTCGTTGCGGGGCGCGGGTAGCGCATAAAACTCGGTTCAGGCCGTGGCCTCGGGCGCTGCGGGTGCGCGCAGCGGGAGGCCGGTTGTCGCGTCGTCGGAAGTCTCAAAAAGATGGGAAATGGCTGTGGCACAAAGTAAGAGGCAGGCTACTCCCGGGTAGAGGGCACGTCTGTCGGACGCGCGACAACTGGGGCCGGGAGAGCGTGGGTGTTTGCCCTAGGGCAACCAGGGCTTTTTAGGACGGCGACTGGGCAGTCTTGCCCAGCAAGGCGTCTTTGAGCTTCCAATCCGCTGGCGCGTTGCCCAGCCAGATACCCAGCAACGCGTTGAAGAACTCGGGCTCCTTGAAAGGCTCACCCTGCGGCTTGCCCTTGACGGTGATGATGGTGCCGGTCCCGGGAATCCAGTCGATCTGGAACTGGTCGCCCGCCACCAGCTTCTTGTGGTCCGAGAAGATCTGGCTCATGCGCAGCACGCCCGGGATGAGCTTGGAGAACGCAGCGCGGTCCATGTTGTCCTCCATGCCCCGCGAGAACAGCTTGCCCAGTTCAGTGGAGTCGATGTCGCGCAGCATGGTGATGCTCATGCGCTTGGGGCCTTTCTGGGCCATGACGTCGGCAGGTGTGCCGGCTTTCTTCTCAAGATACAGCCCCGCCGTGTACACCTTGAAAACCGCCTTGTAGCGCACCCCGGCGCCATTGAGCTGCAGGGTGCTGCCGCTCACGCTGGCGGTTTCTTCGTATTTCACGTCGGCCACGGTCATGGGCTGGGCAACGGCGCTGGCTGCCAGCAGGCATGCACCGGCCATCACAGCCCATCGCGTCAGGAATTTCATGCGCAGCTCCTAAAAAAAGAACGGTCGTTCGTTTCAAATTGTTGCAGCGCTCCCTTCGGGCCGCAACAGGGTTTTCGAGCGGTTGTGCGATCTCGCTGTGAGGGCGGCCAAATCGGCCCGCCAAAAAAGCTTTGCTACACTTTGGCCCATGTTCATTCACCACGTGTTCATCACAGGTTGCAGCGACCGGGGAGCCTGGCCCTGGCGTCAGCCTGTCGCTTTGAACGCCTGATGGCACCTGGGCAATCGCCCCAGCGTGCACCCGTGGCCCCACCCCGATGCGGTGAGGCCGATTGAATGGACCGCAGCGCCCCGCTTTCATGCACAGGGACACGCGCTGCGACAGCTGGGAGCCCTCCCCGTGATCACAGAACTTGAATTCAAAAGCCTGGCCAGCGAAGGCTACAACCGCATTCCGCTCATGGCAGAGGCCTTTGCGGACCTGGAAACCCCGCTCTCGCTCTATTTGAAGCTGGCGCATACCAAAGACGGCGGCAAGCATAGCTTTCTGCTCGAATCGGTGGTGGGCGGCGAGCGCTTCGGGCGTTACAGCTTCATCGGCCTGCCTGCACGCACCTTGCTGCGCGCCAGCGGCTTTGGCGACCAAGCCAGGACCGAGGTGGTGACTGACGGCCAAGTGGTCGAGACCGCCCAAGGAAACCCGCTCGATTTCATCGAGACCTACCAAAAGCGTTTCAAGGTGGCCCTGCGCCCCGGTCTTCCACGTTTTTGCGGCGGTTTGGCGGGTTACTTTGGCTACGACGCGGTGCGCTACATCGAAAAGAAGCTGGAGACCACCTGCCCGCCCGACCCCCTGGGATGCCCCGACATCCTGCTGCTGCAGTGCGAGGAGCTGGCCGTCATCGACAACCTCTCGGGCAAGCTCTACCTCATCGTGTATGCCGACCCGGCCCAGCCCGAGGCGTATGCCAAGGCCAAGAAGCGCCTGCGCGACCTCAAGGAGCAGCTCAAGTATTCGGTAAGCGCGCCCGTGGTCAAGCCCACCGAAAGCCACCCCGCCCAGCGCGACTTTGCCAAGGCCGACTACCTGGCCGCCGTGGAGCGCGCCAAGGAGCTGATTGCCGCCGGTGACTTCATGCAGGTGCAGGTGGGCCAGCGCATCCACAAGCGCTACACTGAGTCGCCCCTGTCGCTGTACCGCGCCCTGCGTTCGCTGAACCCGTCGCCTTACATGTACTTCTACGACTTTGGCGACTTCCATGTGGTGGGCGCCAGCCCAGAGATCCTGGTGCGGCAGGAAAAGACCGACGAGGGCACCAAGGTCACCATCCGCCCCCTGGCAGGCACCCGCCCACGCGGCGCCACTCCCGAGAAGGACAAGGCCACCGAGGTTGAACTCATCAATGACCCCAAGGAACGTGCCGAGCACGTGATGCTGATCGACCTGGCGCGCAACGACATCGGCCGCATCGCCAAGACCGGCACCGTGAAGGTGACCGAGGCCTTTGCGGTGGAGCGCTACAGCCATGTGATGCACATCGTGAGCAACGTGGAAGGCATCCTGCACGACGGCATGACCAGCATGGACGTGCTCAAGGCCACCTTCCCCGCCGGCACACTCACCGGCGCGCCCAAGGTGCACGCCATGGAACTCATCGACCAGCTCGAACCCACCAAGCGCGGCCTGTACGGCGGCGCCTGTGGTTACCTGAGCTACGCGGGTGACATGGACGTGGCCATTGCCATTCGCACCGGCATCATCAAGAACGGCACGCTCTATGTGCAGGCGGCGGCCGGTGTGGTGGCCGACTCGGTGCCCGAGCTGGAGTGGAAAGAAACCGAGCACAAGGCCCGCGCACTGCTGCGTGCCGCAGAGCTGGTCGAGGAGGGACTGGAATGACGTCCTCTGAAACCAAGGCCATTGCCAAAGTGAAGGACTGCACCACCATGCAGGACGTGCGCCGCGAAGTGAACGCGCTGGACGACGTGCTGGTGCCCCTGCTGGTGGAGCGCGTGGGCTATATGACCCAGGCTGCGCGCATCAAGCAAGGTGTGGAACAGGTGCGCGACGAAGCCCGCATCGAAGTCATCGTGGCCCGCGTGCGCGAGCGTGCAACGGCCGAAGGCGGTGACGCCGACGTGATGGAAGTCATCTACCGCAGCCTCATGGAAGCCTGCATTGCCTATGAACACCGCGAGTTCGCCCGTCTGCGCGAGCCCGCCTTGGCCGGGAGCGCCGCATGATAAAACTCTTGATGGTCGACAACTACGACAGCTTCACCTACAACATTGTCCAGTACTTTGGTGAACTGGGTGCCGAGGTCGAGGTGTTCCGCAACGACGAGATCACCGTGGCCGAGATCGAGGCGCGCCTCAACGCGGGCCAGCTCGACCGCCTGGTGATTTCTCCCGGCCCTTGCTCGCCCGCCGAGGCAGGCATTTCGGTGGCTGCGATCCAGCACTTTGCAGGCAAGTTGCCTATTCTGGGCGTGTGCCTCGGTCACCAGAGCATTGGCGCAGCCTTCGGCGGCAACATCGTCCGCGCGCAGGAGCTGATGCACGGCAAGACCAGCGTCATCACCACCACCCAAAAGGGCGTGTTCGCGGGCTTGCCGGAGAAGTTCACGGTCAACCGCTACCACTCGCTGGCCATCGAGCGCGCCACCTGCCCAGACGTGCTGGAGGTGACGGCCTGGACGGACGACGGCGAAATCATGGGCGTGCGCCACAAGACGCTGCCCATCGAAGGCGTGCAGTTTCATCCTGAAAGTATCCTCACCGAACACGGCCATGCCATGCTCCAAAACTTTCTGGAGCAGCGCGCATGAACTTCATCGACGCCCACCAGCTGGTAATGTTCATCGCCGCCGGCTGGCTGCTGAACCTCACGCCGGGGCCCGATGTGCTCTACATCGTGACCAACGCACTCAAGTCCGGCACCCGTGCGGGCATCGTGGCGGGGCTGGGCATCACGGCCGGGTGCTTCGTGCACATCTTTGCGGCCGCCGTGGGCGTGGGTGCGCTGCTAGCCGCATCGGCCACCGCGTTCACCGTGCTCAAGTGGATCGGTGCGGCGTACCTGATGTGGATGGGCGTGCGCATGCTGCTGTCCAAGCCCCGGGCCGATGGGGGCAACAGTGCAGCGCTGATGGCAGCCCAGGCGGCCCCTGCGCAGCACACGCCGCTCTCCAAGGTGTTCCTCGGCGGCTTCTGGACCAATGTGCTCAACCCCAAGGTCGCCATCTTCTTCCTGGCCTTTGTGCCGCAGTTCATCGCGCCGGGTGCGGACAACAAGGCGCTGGCCTTTGTGCTGCTGGGCGTGCTGTTCAACCTCAACGCCATCCCCGTCAACACGGGCTGGGCGCTGGCCGCGTCGTGGATGGCGCGCCGCGCCGGGGTCATCCAGCGTGGCATGCACTGGCTGGACCGCGTAGCAGGCGCCATGTTCATCGGCTTCGGGCTCAAGCTGGCCTTCACGGACCAGCCCTCTGCATAAATACCAGGAGACATTCCATGCCCATTACCCCCCAGGAAGCGCTTCAGCGCACCATCGAGCACCGCGAAATCTTCCACGACGAGATGCTGCACCTGATGCGGCTCATCATGAACGGCGAGCTCTCGCCCGTCATGACGGCGGCCATCATCACCGGCCTGCGCGTGAAGAAGGAGACCATCGGCGAGATCACCGCCGCCGCGCAGGTGATGCGCGAGTTCAGCACCAAGGTGCACGTCAAGGACGCGACCCACATGGTGGACATCGTGGGCACGGGCGGCGACGGTGCCAACACCTTCAACATCTCCACCTGCTCGATGTTCGTGGCCGCTGCGGCGGGCGCCAAGGTCAGCAAACATGGCGGCCGCGGTGTGTCGAGCAAGAGCGGTAGCGCCGACGTGATGGAAGCCCTGGGCATCCACATCAACCTGAAGCCGGAGCAGATCGCCCAGTGCATTGCCGACGTCGGCATTGGCTTCATGTTCGCGCCCAACCACCACCCCGCCATGAAGAACGTGGCCCCGGTGCGCAAGGAACTGGGCGTGCGCACCCTCTTCAACATCCTGGGCCCACTGACCAACCCCGCAGGCGCTCCCAACATCCTGATGGGCGTGTTCCACCCCGACCTCGTCGGTATCCAGGTGCGCGCGCTGCAGCGCCTGGGCGCGGAACACGCGCTGGTGGTGTACGGCCGCGATGGCATGGACGAAGTGAGCCTGGGCGCCGCCACGCTGGTGGGCGAGCTGAAAAACGGCCAGATCACCGAGTACGAAATCCACCCCGAGGACTTCGGCCTGCCGATGGCGAGCAACCGCGCGCTCAAGGTCGAAACGCCCGAGCAGTCGCGCGAGATGCTGATCGGGGTGCTCAAGGGCGAGCCCGGCGCTGCGCAGGACATTGTTTGCCTGAACGCAGGCGTAGCCCTGTACGCCGCCAATGTGGCCGACTCCATCCAGGCCGGCATCGCCAAGGCACGTGCCGCGATTGCCTCGGGCGCCGCGCTGGCCAAGCTGGAGCAGGTGGTCACGCGCACGCACGCGCTGGCTACAGCGGTCTGATACGACGGCCTGACCTGGCCATGTGGCATGACCCTGGCACCTGGATTGCACTGGGCGTCTCTGCCCTGTTCATCGTGGCAGGGGTCGTGATGCACCGTGTGTTCACCCGCATTCTGAAACAGGGCTCCGCCGAGCCCACCGAAACCGACAAGGCAGCCCACCATGAGCAGTGACATCCTCAACAAGATCGTGGCCGTCAAGCACGAAGAAGTGGCCGCCGCCAAGAAGCGCCTGTCCTTTGACGCCATGCGCGCCGACGCCGAGAGCCGCGTGCTCACCCGCGACTTTGAAGGCGCACTGCGCGCCAAGATCGCCAAGGGCCAGGCAGCGGTGATTGCCGAGGTCAAGAAGGCCAGCCCCAGCAAGGGCGTGCTGCGTGCCAACTTCGAGCCCGCTGACATTGCCCAGAGCTACATGGAAGGCGATGGGAAGGTCAGCGCGGCCTGCCTGTCGGTGCTGACCGACCGCCAGTTCTTCCAGGGCCAGCCCGATTACCTCAAGCAGGCCCGCGCCAGCACTACGCTCCCCGTGCTGCGCAAGGACTTCATGGTGGACGCGTACCAGATCTACGAATCGCGCGCCATGGGCGCCGACGCTGTGCTGCTGATCGCAGCCTGCCTGGACGACGCCCAGATGGCCGACTTTGAAGCCATCGCCCGCAGCCTGGACATGGCGGTGCTGGTAGAGGTGCACGACCGCGCCGAGCTGGAGCGCGCGCTGAAGCTCAAGACCCCGCTGGTCGGCATCAACAACCGCAACCTGCGCACGTTCGAGGTCACGCTGGACACAACACTGGGCATGCTCAAGGATGTGCCCGCTGACCGCCTGCTGGTCACCGAGTCGGGCATCCTGAAGCCTGCCGACGTGAAGACCATGCGCGACGCGGGCGTGCACGCCTTCCTGGTGGGCGAGGCCTTCATGCGCGCCGACGACCCCGGCCTGGCGCTGGCCAAGCTGTTTGCTTGACAGCGAACAATTACTATCTTTTTGATAGCTGCTAGCGCATATATCACCTGCGCTTCCAGCCCCTTTCGCCATGAATCCCTCTGAAATGCCCGCCACGCAACTCCAGATGGCCCAGCCCGCCGACTGGCCGGTGGCCCCGGGCTGGCAGCCCTTGGTGGACGCGTTCTTTGCCGGCGCGCGTGGGCAGGCACTGCTCGCGTTTTTGCAGGCGCGGCTGCAGGCGGGGGCGGCGATTTTTCCGCCCCAGCCGCTGCGCGCGCTGGAGCTGACGCCGCCCGAGGAGGTGCGCGTGGTCATCCTCGGGCAGGACCCGTACCACGGCCGGGGCCAGGCCGAGGGGCTGGCGTTTTCTGTCGCGCCCGGCGTGCGCCTGCCGCCCTCGCTGCAGAACATCTTCAAGGAGATGCAGCGCGACCTGGGAGTGGCCTTCCCCCCCTTCCCGAACCCGGGCGGCAGCCTGGTCAAGTGGGCCAAAAACGGCGTGCTGCTGCTCAACACCTGCCTGACGGTCGAAGAGGGCCAGGCCGCCAGCCATGCAGGCAAAGGCTGGGAGGAGCTGACCGACACCGTCATCCGCCACGTGGCCGAGGGCCCGCGCCCGGTGGTGTTCATGCTCTGGGGCTCGCACGCCCAGTCCAAGCGGGCGTGGATTCCCGCCGACCGGGGGCACCTGGTGCTCACCTCCAACCACCCCTCGCCGCTGTCGGCGCTGCGCCCGCCGGTGCCCTTCATTGGCAACGGGCATTTTGGCAAGGCGCGGGATTTTCGCGCGCAGCACGGCTACTGAGCCGTTGCTGGGCGGTAGCCATGGGCCCTGCATGGGCCGTCCTTTCTGCTCTCAAAACCTCCGGGTGCGGGTCTGGGCGGGTAACTCGCCATAGCGCTCACGGTAGAACGCTGAAAAGCTGCTGGCGCTGGCAAACCCGCAATCCATGGCAATCTGCGCGATGGTGTCTGCACTGTCCTGCAGCAGGCGCTGGCGCGCGGTTGCCAGCCGCTGATCGCGCAGCCACTGCAGGGGGGACTGCCCGAACCGGTGCTGAAACGCATACTGCAGCGCCCGCACCGACAGGCAGCCCAGCTGGGCCAGTTCGCTGAGGGTGAAGCGCGCCCCAGGCTCGGCCAGCATGGCATCGCACACCTTGTCCACGGCCACGCGTTCGCGCAGGCTGCCGGGCCGGGGCGGGCGGATCTCTGCGGTCAGCCAGTCGGGCCGGAACAGCAGCACCAGCTGGCGGTAGACAAAATCCTGGAAGCCCAGCCGGTGCAACACCTCCGGCTGGTCCAGGTGCAGATGGATGGTGGCCCCGATGTGCCGCGCCAGGGCCTCCAGAGAAGGGCCCATCTGCGAGGTCAGGAAGCGAACCCGCCCCTGGTCCAGATCGACCGGACACCCCGCCTCCAGACCTCGCAGTGCGCGCGCCGCCATGTGCAGCCCTTGGGGGGCCAGCTGCAGCATGAGCACGTTCTGCCCCTTGCCAATGGCCTCCTGGGGGCCGGAGCCCGCAGGAATGAACACGCAGCGGGGCCCGGTCAACTCCAGCTTCTGGTTTTGCACCCGCAGCTCGTTGTGGCCTTGCAGCTTGAAGGACACGGAGGCGCGCGTGTTGTCGGCCACCGCCACACGCAGCGACGTGAACGAGGCGGCTATGGCTGATATGCCGGGCAGCACCACGGAGGCCGATTGGCCCGCAAAGGCTTTGTCCCGTGGCTGGGCATCGCAATCCTGGAGCTTGGGCCACAGGGGCAAGACCGACTCTCCAAACGCCGCAGGGGTGGAGAAGGTGGCGCAGCGGTCGTTGCCGAACAGCAAAGGGGACGGGGCGGACGTGGGGTTCAGAGCGTGGTACCGCTGAAGGCAGGAGGAGAGAAACCGGAGATGGCCGGGTGTGAGCCCTGGGGTCTGCAGGGAGTTCCCGAGTGGCGCAGTGTACAAGCAGCTCAAGCTGTCAATAGCTGTCAAAAAATCGCCTGGAGGTTACTTTTGCGTTAAACATGCAGACAACTGCGCGAATCGTGTAGACGGCGGCCGGGCTCCATCCGGACAATCCCGCCGAGTCGGGGGGGAGGTCTGCGGGCCCGGCGGCGCATGCCGCCGCCGGGGGGCTGTGGCGCGGTGCATCCAAGGTGTCTTGCCATCGACAAGAACACAGCAAAGGAAACGACATCGTGGAATGGTTCAAGAAGCTTCCGGTGGGGAGCAAGCTGATTGGCGGGTTTCTCGTCGTCGCCGCAGTGGGGGCGGTGATCGGGATCAACGGCATCCAGAAATCGTCCCAGATCAACGATCTGGCCCAGCTGATGTACGAGCGCGAGATCACCGGCATGCTGCATGCCACCGAGGCCAACATCAACCTCGTGGTTGCCGGGCGCGCCATGCGCAGTGCGCTGCTGGCAGTGTCGGAGCAGGAACGTGCCACCCAGTTGCGGGCTGCCGGAGAAAGCGTGTCGCAGGCGCAGAGCGAGCTGGAGCGATCCGCCCAGTACTTCGTCACCGACAGTGGCAAGGCCCTGGCGCGGGACGCGGGTGCGGCTTTGCGCGACTACGCCGCCGGGCTGGACCAGGTGGCGGCGCTGCTCAAGGAGGAGGAGCTGGCCAATGTGCGCGCCTCCACGGACAAGATGCGCGCGGTGCGCACTCTGGCCGACAAGGCCGACGACCTGCTGGGCAAGCTGGTCGAGCGCAAGCGCAGCGACGCCAAGGCGCTCAACGATGAAACGGACACTATCTACAGCCGCATCCGCGTGTTGCTGATTTCCTTGACGGCCGGCGGTGCGCTGGTGGGGCTCGCGATTGGTGTGGCCCTGACCCGCAGCCTCACACGCGCGCTGGGCGGCGAGCCGGCCGCCGTGGCGCAGGCCGCCAACGCCATCGCTGCCGGGGACCTGTCCCTGCCCATCGATACCTCGCGCGCCCGGACGGGCAGTGTGGTGGCCGCGATGCACGACATGCAGCGCGCGCTGCGCAGCGTGGTGGGCACGGTGCGCGAGGCCAGCGACAGCATTGCCACGGGCGCCGGGCAAATCTCGGTGGGCAATGCGGACCTGTCCCAGCGCACCGAGGAGCAGGCCAGCAACCTGGAGGAGACGGCGGCCTCGATGGAAGAGCTGACCAGCACCGTGCAAAGCAGTGCCGACGTCTCGCGCCAGGCGGCTGAGCTGGCACGCAGCGCCAGCGCGGCGGCCCACGATGGCGGCCGCGTGGTGGGGCAGGTGGTGGCCACGATGGCGGAGATCAACACGTCGTCCCAGCGCATCTCGGACATCATCGGCGTCATCGATGGCATTGCCTTCCAGACCAACATCCTGGCGCTGAACGCGGCGGTGGAGGCGGCGCGTGCGGGCGAACAGGGCCGTGGTTTTGCCGTGGTGGCGAGCGAGGTGCGCAGCCTGGCCCAGCGCAGCGCCGCAGCGGCCAAAGAGATCAAGGGCCTGATCGAGGACAGCGTGGGCCGGGTCGGGAAAGGCAGCCAGCTGGTGAACGACGCCGGCCAGGTGATGGACACCCTGGTGGCCCAGGTGCGCAGCGTGGCCGACCTGATTGGCGACATCACCACCGCCACGCAGGAGCAAACCGCAGGCATCAGCCAGATCAACGAAGCCGTGACCCAGCTGGACACGGTGACCCAGCAGAACGCCGCCCTGGTGGAAGAGGCGGCGGCAGCCGCCGACAGCCTGAACCACCAGGCCCAGCAACTGGTGCAGGCGGTGGCCGTGTTTCGCCTGGGGACGGAAGCACAGCGGCCTGCACCCGCCACCCGCCCTGCTGCCCCCGGCGCACTGCAGCGGCAGGCCCCGGCACTGCCCCCCGCCGCACAGAAGGCGGCGCAAAACGCGGCACCGGGCGCAGATGCCAGCTGGAAGCGGTTCTGATCCACCCTGTGCAGTGGCAGGGGCTGAACCCCACCGGGTGGCCCTTGCCAGGTAGATAGCCATGGACCGTGCCCCGTGTTGAAAAGAATTCCGGTGGATCAGGCCGCGCCCGGCATGTTTGTCCACGCACTGGATGCGTCGTGGATGGACCATCCGTTCTGGCGCAGCCGGTTTGTGCTGCAGAGCGAGGGCGACGTGCAGGCCCTGCGCAGCAGCGGCGTGGCGCATTGCTGGATCGACATTTCGCGCGGCGTGGATGTGGCGGCCGCGGCGGCACCCGCGCGTGAGGACGGTGTAGATATTCCGGTGGAGTCGTCAGCCGCCCCTGTCGCAGAGCCAGCATCGCGGCAGCACCGCGTGTCGGCCCCTGGCGATTCGGCAGCCCCGCCCCACCGCGCCGAGCGGCTGGCGCTGAATGCGCGCGAGGTGGTTCGGTCACTGTTCTGCCAGGCCCGTGCGGGGCAGGCGATCTCTCTGGACCACAGCCTGGCCATCGTGGATGAGTTGACGGCCATGGTGGCGACCCAGCCTGGGGCGCTGATCGGGCTGGTGCGCCTCAAGAGCAAGGACAACTACACCTTCGCGCATTCCGTGGCGGTGTGCACTTTGATGATCGCTTTGGCGCGCCAGCTGGGGTTGGCGCCCGATCAGGTGCACGAGGCAGGCATGTGTGGGCTGCTGCACGACGTGGGCAAGCTGCGGGTGCCAGGCCATATCCTCGACAAGCCGGGCAAGCTCACGCCCGAAGAGTTCCGGGTGATGCAGATGCATCCGCAGCACGGGGTGGAGATCCTGCGCCGTGGCGGCCAGGTGCCAGACTCCGTGATCGACGTCTGCCTGCACCACCATGAAAAGATGGACGGCAGCGGCTACCCGCATGGCCTGCCACAGGGGCAGATCAGCCTGCTGGCACGCATGGCGGCGGTCTGTGATGTGTATGACGCGGTGACTTCCGAGCGGGCCTACAAGAACGCCTGGGACCCGGCCCTGGCTCTGGCGCGCATGGCGCAGTGGGAGGGGCATTTCGACCCGTCGGTCCTGCACGCCTTCGTGCGGGTGGTGGGCATCTACCCCGTGGGGTCGCTGGTGCGCCTGGCGTCGGGCCGGCTCGCCGTGGTGGTGGAGCACAACCCCGAGACACTGACCGCGCCCCGGGTGCGCGTGTTCTTTTCACTGCGCTCCGGCTCGCACATCGAGCAGCGGGTGCTGGACCTGTCCCGCCCCGGCGAGGCGGACCACATCGTCGCACGGGAGGACCCGCACACCCACGGATTCACGCGGCTGGCCCACCTCTGGCAGCCGCAGTGACGGGCGTGGCCGAGCCCGGCAACTGTTCCTTGAGCAGCTCCAGAAACGCCTGCGCCGCCACCGGCAGGCTGCGCCCGGCCAGGGTCTGGATCTCGATGTCGCGCAGGTCCATGCCGGGGTCGCTGATGGGCAGGGCCACGATGGCGCCGTCGGCCACCAGGTGGCGCACGGCGATCTCGCTGGCCACGGACAGTCCGCCGCCCAGCTGCACAAAGTTGACCACCGTCTTGGCGTGGTTGCTGATGAGCACGGCTTCGAGCTGCAGGCCCTGGCGGCTGCAGACGATGTCGATCATCTGGCGCACCGTGGTTTCGGCCGGGGGCAGGGCCAGCGGGTAGGCGGCCATCTGCGCCAGGGTCACGCTGCCTGCGCTGGCCAGCGGGTGGCCGGGCGGCAGCAGGGCCAGCACCGGGGCGCTCTGGCGGTAGGCCACGTCGATGTCCTTGTGCGGCGCGCGGCTGAAGCACAAACCGATGTCGGCCGCACCGCTGCGCACGGCGTCCGGGACCTGGGCCGTGGGCAGGGCGATCACGCTGAACTGCACCCCGGCATAGGTGCGCTGGAACTCCACGCACAGGCGTGGCACCAGCTCGTTGGCAAATGCGTCGGACGTGGCCAGGCGCACCTGCCCGGCCCGCAGGCCCTGCAGCGCACCGATCTCGCCCAGCGCGCGCTCTGCGTCCAGCAGGGTGCGGCGTGCGTGCACGGCCAGGATCTCGCCCGCCGCCGTCAGCACCATGCCGCGCGGGTGGCGCTCGAACAGGGGCGTGCCCAGCTGCGCCTCCAGCCCTGCGATCTGGCGACTTAGCGCCGAGGCGGCCACATGCAGGCGGGCCGAGGCCTCGGTGAGCGAGCCGCTCTGCGCCACGGCCAGAAAGTAGCGCAGGGTGGTGTCTTGCAGCAGGTGGGGGCGCATGGGGGAAGGTGCAGAGGGAAGCCCGCAGTATGCGCCGGTTTGCCGTGGTGGCAAAGCAGCTTGCTGAAATGCTGGTGGTCAAGCAAGGCGCAGCTTCCTAAGATGGTTCCATCCTTTGTTGTGTCCGATTTCTTTGCGGGAGTGCTCTGTATGCGTCTACTTTCCTGGGGCCGTGGTGTCTGGGGCCTGGCCGGCCTGCTGGTGCTGGCGTCTGCCGCGCAGGCACAAGCCAACTGGCCGGACCGCCCTGTGCGGGTGATCGTGCCCTTCCCCGCCAGCGGTGCGACCGACCTGGTGGCCCGCACCGTTACCCAGCGCGTCGCGGCCGACCTGGGGCAGCAACTGGTGGTGGACAACAAGCCCGGCGCTGGCGGCACCCTGGGCACGGCCGAGGCGGCCAAGGCCGCACCCGACGGCTACACCCTGCTGCTGACCACGAGCAGCACACATGCCATCTCGCCCCACCTCATGCCCAAGCTGGCTTATGACCCGCGCAAGGACTTCACGCCGGTGGCCCATGTGGCCGACGCACCCAGCGTGCTGCTGGTCACCAACAGCCTGCCGGTCAAGACCGTGGGTGAACTGATTGCCTACGCCAAGGCCCACCCCGGCAAACTCAACTACGCCACCAGCGGCAATGGCACCATCGTGCACCTGAACACGGCCGCCTTCAGCGCCCAGGCGGGTGTGGAGATGACGCATATCCCCTACAAGGGCACGGCGCTGGCTATCCCTGATCTGATCGCCGGGCAGACGCATGTGCTGTTTGACTCTCTGCCCACCGGCATGCCCCACGCCAAGGCCGGACGCCTGCGCGCCATCGCAGTGACCAGCGAAAAGCGCAGCACCCTGGCGCCCGAGCTGCCCACGCTGGCTGAGTCCGGCCTGCCCGGCTATTCGTCGGTGACCTGGTTTGGCGTGTACCTGCCTGCCGGGGCATCCCCCGCGCTGGTGGAGAAGGTGCACAAGGCCTTTGCCAAGGCCGTGCAGGCGCCTGAAGTGGCCGAGAGCCTGGCCAAGCTGGGCGTGGAGCCCGCTGCGCCGCGCACGCCCGCGCAGTTCGCCAGCATGGTGCAGGCCGACAGCAACCGCTGGGCGGCGGTGATTCGCCAGCACAAAATAACCCTGGAGTGACATCCCCCTGAGCGGCTTTGCCGCTTCCCCCTTCTCTCGAATGGCGTTGCCATTCGGGAAGGGGGACGACGCCCTCGGTGCGGGGCGGCCCTTCCTCGGCGTCCCTCGCTTTGCGCCGCGCCGGTTTCATGCAGCCCGCCCTGTGCGGGGCAACAGAGTCAGAACGCTATGAATACCCCATCCCTCGACTGGTCCCTTCCCTACGCCTCCAACCGCAGCGCGGTCATGGGCCGCAACGTGGTTTCCACCTCGCAGCCGCTGGCGGCGCAGGCGGGTCTGCGCATGCTGCTGGCAGGGGGCAACGCGGTGGATGCTGCCATTGCCGCCGCCATGGCGCTCACGGTGGTGGAGCCCACGGGCTGCGGCCTGGGCAGCGATGGGTTTGCCATCGTGTGGGATGGCAAGGAGCTGCACGGCCTGAACGCCTCGGGCCGCTCGCCTGCGGCGTGGACGCCTGAATACTTCGAGAAGCTGGGTGGCATCCCCGAAACCGGCTGGAACGCCGTCACCGTGCCGGGCGCCGTGTCGGCCTGGGTAGCTTTGTCCAAGCGCCTGGGCAAGCTGCCGTTTGCGCAGCTGGCGCAGCCCGCCATCGACTACGCGCGCAACGGCTTTCCAGTGTCGCCCACCATCGCGCGGCTGTGGGCGCTGGGCGCGGCCAAGCTGGGCACGCAGCCCGGGTTTGCCGAGTGTTTCATGCCGAATGGTCGCGTGCCCCAGGCGGGCGAGATCTTTCGCAGCGAAGCCCATGCGCGCACGCTGGAGCTGATTGCCGAAACCGAGGGCGAGGCCTTCTACCGCGGCGTGATTGCCGAGCGCATTGCCGCCCATTCGCAGGCCAACGGCGGCGCCATGACGCTGGCCGACCTGGCCGCGCACCAGGCCGACTGGGTGGGCACCATCCAGCAGCGGTTTGGTGACTCGGTCATTCACGAGATCCCGCCCAACGGACAGGGCATTGCCGCGCTGATGGCGCTGGGCATGCTGGACGCGCATGGCATTGGCAAGCACCCGCTGGACGATGTGGAAACGGTGCACGCCAGCATCGAGGCCATGAAGCTCGCGTTTGCCGACCTGCACCAGTACAACGCCGACATCGACGCCATGCACGTCAAGCCCGATGCGCTGCTGCACCCCGACTACCTGCGCAGCCGCGCTGCGCTGATCGACACCACGCGTGCTGGCGACCCCGGCTACGGCGCTCCACGCCCCGGCGGCACGGTGTACCTGGCGGCGGCCGATGCGTCCGGCATGATGGTCTCGTTCATCCAGTCCAACTACATGGGCTTTGGCTCTGGGGTGGTGGTCCCGGGCACGGGCATCAGCCTGCAGAACCGGGGCCACGGCTTCAACCTGACTCCGGGCCACGCCAACCAGGTGGCGCCGCGCAAGCGCCCCTCGCACACCATCATCCCGGCCTTTGCCATGCATGCCGACGGCACGCCGCAGATGGCCTTTGGCGTGATGGGCGGCCCCATGCAAAGCCAGGGTCACACCCAGATGGCGCTGCGCGTGCTGCGCTACGGCCAGAACCCCCAGGCAGCGGCCGATGCGCCCCGCTGGCGCATCACCGGTGGCAAGGGCGTGGCGGTGGAGCCAGGCTTTGACCCCGCTGTGGTCGCCGCGCTGCGCGCGCGCGGGCACGAGGTGACGGTGGAAGAGGGCAACGGCGTGTTCGCCTTTGGTGGCGCCCAGCTGGTGCTCAAGAACGGCAACAGCTACATCGCAGGTTCGGACCCGCGCAAGGACGGGCACGCGGTGGCGTTCTGATCCATGCCGCAGGTAGCGGGATTTTTGCTATTGAATATGTAGCTGTTTGGGCATATTGCACTAGCGCTACCGGCTGTTTTGGTGCTTAACGTGTCTCGCGCACGGTCAGCCAGGCGCTGGCCGCGCCGCTGAGCACGATGGCCGTAATGCCTGCCATGGACCATGCATCGGGCACATGGCGGTACACCAGCCAGCCCGCCAGCATGGCAAACCCGATCTGCGAATACAGAAACGGCGCAATCGTCACGGGCGTGGTGCGTGCGTAGGCGTTGAGCAGCAGCATGTGGCCCACCGCACTCGACAGGCCCATGGTGAACATGCCTGCCCACATCCATGGGTCACTCACCGGCTGCCAGAAGAACGGCACGCCCAGCGACACCAGCGCGGTGGCGATCCAGCTGGTGTAGAGCTGCGTAGTAGCGGGGCTTTCCTGGCCCGCCATCTTGCTGCTCAGCACCTGGTAGCCCGTGCCCGCAGCCAGCATGCACAGCGGCCACAGCAGCGCCCAGGTGAAAGCCTCGCCTCCGGGCCGGATGATGGCGAGCGTGCCCGCCAGCCCGGCCACCACCAGCAGCCAGCGCAAGGCGCTCACGGGCTGGCGCAGCCACAATGCGGCCACCACCGTCACACACAGCGGCACCGTGGCCACGATGGCTGTGAATTCCGCCAGTGGCATGGCTGTGAGGCTGATGAAGCCGAACAGGCTGGTCATGGCGAACAGCGCGCCGCGCAAAGCCTGGAAGCGGGGCTGTGTGGTGCGCAGCGCCGAGCGCCCCGCGCGCTGCAGCACAAAGGCCGTGGTCAGCAGCGACTGGAACACGTAGCGCATCCACAGCGCCATGACGATGGGCACGCCCACGCTGACCAGCTTGCTCGCGGTGTCCAGCAGCGCAAAGAACGCGCAGGCCACCACGGCCAGCGCGATGCCTGCCAGCGCCGCACGCCGGCGGGCTGCAGGGCTGGTGGACAACGCAGGGCCGGGCAGGCTCACGGGGTGCTGCGTGCGCGTTCCAGCAGCATCGCGTCGCCGTAGCTGAAGAAGCGGTACTGCTGCGCAATCGCGTGCCGGTACAGGCCCATGATGTGGGCATAGCCCGCAAACGCGCTCACCAGCATCATCAGCGTGCTCTTGGGCAGGTGGAAGTTGGTGATCAGCACGTCCACCACCTGGAACGCAAAGCCCGGCGTGATGAAGATGTTGGTGTCGCCCGAGGCCTGACCGGTCTTTGCCCACGACTCCAGCGTGCGCACTGTGGTGGTGCCCACAGCCACCACGCGGCCGCCGCGCTGGCGGCAGCGCTCCAGCGCCGCGAGTGTGGCCAGCGGAATCTCGTACCACTCGCTGTGCATCTGGTGTTCGGCCAGGTTTTCGGTCTTGCAGGGCTGGAAGGTGCCTGCACCCACGTGGAGCGTGACGCTGGCGCGCTCGATGCCGCGCGCGGCCAGGTCGGCCAGCACGCCTTCGTCAAAGTGCAGCGCGGCCGTGGGCGCGGCCACGGCGCCGGGGTTGCGGGCAAACACGGTCTGGTAGCGCTGGCTGTCTTCGGCCTCGTCGGGGTCGTGGTCGCTGTTTTGGTGGCGCTCGATGTAGGGCGGCAGCGGCAGGTGGCCGTGGCGGTCCATCAGCTCCCAGGGCGACTCGCCCGCCGGGCCGTGCAGCGCAAAGCGGAACAGCGGACCGTCTTCAGTGGGCCAGCGGCCCAGCAGCTGCGCGTCAAAGCCGCCCGCCTGGCGGCCTCCGGCCATGTGCACCACGCTGCCAGGCAGGGGCTTCTTGCTGACCTTCATGTGGGCCACGACTTCATTACCTGGGTTGCCAGCCTCTGCGGGCAACACGCGTTCGATCAGCAGCTCCAGCTTGCCGCCGCTGGCCTTCTCGCCAAAGATGCGCGCCTTGACCACGCGCGTGTCGTTGAAGACCAGCAAATCGCCTTCGCGCAGCAGGCCGGGCAGCTCGCGAAAGATGCGGTCCACGGGCTCTCGTGTGGCGTCACCGGTCAGATGCCGGTCTGCACTTGCCCCCGAATCGCATCGCTGCGTTGCATTACTTGCCAATACGCTGGGTATTGGCTGCGCAATACGCCTTGCGCTGCGCTCCGATGGCTGCGCGCAGCCCTCGCCATCTGACCGGTGACGCCACACGATGGCGCGGCCATCGAGCAGGCGCGAGGCGCTGCGTTCGGGCGCGGGGTGCTGGGCAATGAGTTCGGGGGGCAGCGAGAAGTCGAAGTCGCTGAGGGTGAACACGCGGGGAGCGTGGGGCGCGCTGGCTGCGCCGGAGGAAAGATCGGTCATCGTGCTTGAGGGCCGAACGGGCCCGTGCCAAGGTAAAAATTGCGGAAGGCGCGATTGTCCCACGGGGCTGCAGGCCCTGCAGGCAGGGTGCTATGGCTGGATGTTGAATGCCACCGGTGCGGGCACGTTGCGCACCAGCCGTTGCACGTCATCGGCCTGGGCCAGGCTGGTGCCCGGGTGCAGCAGCGCGGCGGCGCCTGCGGCCACGCCCCAGCGCAGCGCCTCGGCAGGCGCATCGCCCCGGTCCAGCGCCCAGACCAGCGCGGCCAGAAAGCAGTCGCCCGCGCCGGTGGTGCCGGTGGTGGCGGGCACGTTGAGGGCGGGGGCTTGCCAAACGCCCTCCCGCGTGGCCAGCACCGCGCCTTGTTCGCCTATTGACAGGGCCACGGTGTCGGCCGCGCCGCTGCGCACCAGCGACTGGGCGGCCTTGCACCAGTCGGCGGCGTGCTCCAGCGGCTGCTGCAACAGGTCGCGCAGCTCGCGCAGGCTGGGTTTGACCAGCCCCACCCCGGCTTTCAATGCCGCCGCCAGCGGCGGGCCCGAGGTATCAACGGCTACCCGCACGCCCTGGCCGGACACGGCGGATACAGCGCGTACCAGCTGGGCATAGAAGTCGTCGGGCGTGCCGGGCGGCAGGCTACCGCTGGCAATGAGCCAGCGGGGTGGTGGGGCGTGGGTTGCCAGCGCATCCAGGCAGGCCTGCCACTCGCTGGCCTGCAGCGTGGGGCCAGGCAGCACAAACCGAAACTCCTGACCCGTGGTGGTCTCGACCACCGAGAAGTTCTCGCGCGTATCGCCCGCAATGCGCTGCAGCTGCGTGGGCACGCCCTCGTCGGCCAGCAGTTGTTGCACCTGGGCGCCCGCCGCGCCGCCCGCCAGTGCCCAGGCGCACACGTCCGCGCCCAGGCGGTGCAGCACCCGCGCCACATTGATGCCACCGCCGCCCGCAAACCGCCGCACCGGGCCGCAGCGCAGCTTGTGCGTGGGGGCCACGTGGTCGGTGGTGGTCGCCAGGTCGAGGGCGGGGTTGAGCGTCAGGGTGATCAGTGCGGGCATGGGCTACCAGACCTTGTCGGAGAAGCCGGACCACAGCTCGTCCAGGTCGGGAAAGCGCCACTTCTCGGGGTCTTCGCGTGCCACGATCTTCTCGTTGCAGTCCGGGGCAGCCAGGTTCACCACCTCGGGCGGAATGCGCAGGTCGGACTTGGTCGAGAAGAACACCTTGACGATGGGGGTGGTGAGCGCGGTGGGCGATTGTTCCGTCACGATCCCGATGCGGCCCGAGGTCAGCCGCACCAGCGAGCCCACGGGGTAGATGCCGATGCTTTTGACAAACGCCTGGAAGATACGCGCGTCGAAGTGGTCCTTGGTCCACTCGGCCATGCGGCGCAGCGATTCGGCCGGGTCCCATCCGCGCTTGTAGGGCCGGTCGGAGGTGATGGCGTCGTACACGTCGCAGATGGCGGTCATACGGGCGATCACGCTGATGCCTTCGCCCGCCAGTTTGTCGGGGTAGCCCGATCCGTCCACCTTTTCGTGGTGGTGCAGGCAGGCGTCCAGCACCGCATCGGGCACGTTGCCACCCTCCTTGAGCATGTGAAAGCCCTCCACCGGGTGGCTGCGCACCACGGTGAATTCCTGGTCGGTGAGCTTGCCGGGCTTGTTGAGCACGGCCAGCGGAATGGCCGCCTTGCCCAGGTCATGCAGCAGGCCCGCCATGCCGGCGAGCCGCTGCTGGTCTTCCTTGAGCTTCAGCTGCTTGGCCAGCGCCACCATGAGCGCACACACGGCCACCGAGTGCATGTAGGTGTAGTCGTCGGCCGTCTTGAGCCGCGCCAGGCTGATGAGCGCGCCGGGGTTGCGGGTGACGGAGTCCGAAATCTCCTCCACCAGGCTTTGGGCGCCCGCAGAGTCCACCGCCCGGCCCATGCGGGCCTCGTTGAACATGGACACTACGGCTTCTTTGGACTTCACGCAGATGGCGGCGGCCATCTTGAGTTCGCTGTGCATGTCGGCCGGTTTGCGGTCGCGCTTGGGGGGCGGAGGGGGCGACGGCAGCTTGACCTTGACTGGGGGCAGTTCTTCCAGGCGGCTGAAGTCGGTTTCGATCTGCGCATCCACCTCTTCGCGGGACATCGACGCGGTGCCCTCCGCCACGTCCAGTCCCTTATCGGTGTCAATCCAGATTTCCTGGATGGCCGTGGCCTGGATGCGGGCGAGGTCCTTGGGGTCCTTGAGCAGGAACTTGGCCCGCCAGAACGGGTGATCCATCCACGAGCCACAAAACTCGTGCAGGTACATGCCCAGGGTGAGGTGTTGGATGTGGATGCGCTTGAGCATGGCAGAAACCCGGGACTCGAAAACACGCCCTGGTCAGGCGTGAGCAATGGTAACCATGGTAGCCTTTTCGGGCTGCCATCTCCGCTCGTTTTCCCTAGCAAATTGCTCTCCATGCCCGCTGCCGCCCCAGCCCCCGCCAAAGCCCCCGCGCGTGCCGCCACCCCAGCAGCGCGGGGCCAGGGCGCGGCCTCGGTCGCGCAGAAGGCGTTGCAAAAGCTGGGCCTGCGCCGCGACATTGACCTGGCATTGCACCTGCCCCTGCGCTACGAGGACGAAACCCGCATCACCCCGCTGGCCAACGCGCGGGACGGGCAGACGGTGCAGATCGAGGCCACGGTCACGGCCTGCGAGGTGCAACTGCGCCCCCGCCGCCAGCTGCTGGTGCAGGTGGAGGACGATACCGGCAGTTGCGAGCTGCGCTTCTTCAGCTTTTACCCGTCGCACCAGAAGACCCTGGCCGTGGGAAACCGGCTGCGCATCCGGGGCGAGGTCAAGGGCGGCTTCTGGGGGCGGCAGATGCTGCACCCCGCGTTTCGCCTGGCCGGTGGGGAGCTGCCCGCCGCGCTCACGCCTGTGTACCCCACCACCGCCGGGCTGCCCCAGCCTTACCTGCGCCGCGCCGTGGTCAGTGCCCTGACCCGGGTGGACTTGTCAGACACGCTGCCGCCGGGTGCCGAGCCGCCC
Organism: Acidovorax sp. M14; assembly: GCF_049331375.1. Classification (NCBI taxonomy): domain Bacteria; kingdom Pseudomonadati; phylum Pseudomonadota; class Betaproteobacteria; order Burkholderiales; family Comamonadaceae; genus Acidovorax; species Acidovorax sp. M14. The sequence goes on along the minus strand of NZ_CP186263.1, from coordinate 4,511,268 downwards.
TGGGCGCGCTTTTATGGTCCAAATGGCCTGCACCGCGCATTCAGCTTGCGCGAGGCGCTCACTTTTTTACACCACCCCACACCCGATGTGGCGCTGTCGACGCTGGAGGACCACAGCCACCCCGCCTGGCAGCGCCTGAAGGCCGAAGAACTACTGGCCCAGCAGCTGTCCCAACAGCAGTCGCGGCGCGAACGCGACATGCTGCGCGCACCCGTGCTGCGGCCCCGGCCCAGCGCCCAGGGCGCCTTGCCCTTGCACGAACAGCTGATGGCCGTGCTGCCGTTCGACCTGACGGCCGCCCAGCGCCGGGTGGGGGAAGAGATTGCCGCAGATCTGGCCCGCCAGGTGCCCATGCACCGCCTGCTCCAGGGCGATGTGGGATCGGGCAAGACGGTGGTGTCGGCCCTGGCCGCCTGCCTGGCGATGGACGCGGGCTGGCAATGTGCGCTGATGGCACCCACCGAAATCCTGGCCGAGCAGCACTTTGCCAAGATGATCGGCTGGCTGGAGCCACTGCTGGCGCAGCACGGCCGTAAGGTGGCCTGGCTGGTGGGCGGGCAGAAAAAGAAGGACCGCACCGCCATGCTGGCCCTGGTGGCCAGCGGTGAGGCCGCGCTGGTGGTGGGCACGCACGCCGTGATCCAGGAGCAGGTGCAGTTCAAGAACCTGGCGCTGGCCATCATTGACGAGCAGCACCGCTTTGGCGTGGCGCAGCGGCTGGCGCTGCGGCAAAAGCTCGCCGCCCACGGCATGGAGCCGCACATGCTGATGATGAGTGCCACACCTATTCCACGCACCTTGGCGATGAGCTACTACGCCGACCTCGATGTGTCGGTGATCGACGAGCTGCCCCCGGGCCGCACCCCCATCGTCACCAAGCTGATCGCCGACAGCCGCAAGGACGAGGTGATCGAGCGCATCGGCGCGCAGGTCGAGGCCGGGCGGCAGGTGTACTGGGTCTGCCCGCTGATCGAAGAGAGCGAGGCGCTGGACCTCTCCAACGCCACCGCCACACACGCCGACCTGAGCGAGGCCCTGCCCGGCGTGATGGTCGGCCTGCTGCACTCGCGCATGCCCACGGCCGAGAAGAAGGCCGTGATGGCGCTGTTCACCAGCGGCCAGATGGGCGTGCTGGTCAGCACCACCGTGATTGAAGTGGGGGTGGATGTGCCCAACGCATCGCTCATGGTCATCGAGCATGCCGAGCGTTTTGGCCTCTCCCAGCTGCACCAGCTGCGCGGCCGGGTGGGGCGCGGCGCGGCGGCATCGGCCTGCGTGCTGCTGTACGCCACCAACGACAGCGGCCGCGTGGGCGAAACCGCCAAGGAGCGCCTGCGCGCCATGGCCGAGACCAACGACGGCTTCGAGATCGCCCGGCGCGACCTGGAAATCCGCGGCCCCGGCGAGTTTCTGGGCGCGCGCCAGTCGGGCGACGCGCTGCTCCGTTTTGCCGACCTGGCCACCGACACCCACCTGCTGGAATGGGCGCGCGAACTGGCGCCGCAGATGCTGGACCGGTATCCTGACCTGGCCGCCAAACACGTGGCGCGCTGGTTGGGTGGAAAATCGGACTATCTCAAGGCATGACACCATGACCCTCACCGAACTCAAGTACATCGTTGCGGTGGCCCGCGAGAAGCACTTCGGCCATGCAGCCGATGCCTGCTATGTATCGCAACCCACGCTCTCGGTGGCCATCAAGAAGCTGGAAGAAGAGCTGGACGTGAAGCTCTTCGAGCGCAGTGCGGGCGAGGTGACGGTGACGCCGCTGGGCGAAGACATCGTGCGCCAGGCGCAGAGCGTGCTGGAGCAGGCAGCGGCCATCAAGGAAATCGCCAAGCGTGGCAAGGACCCGCTGGCCGGGCCGCTCACACTGGGCGTGATCTACACCATCGGCCCCTATCTGCTGCCTGAGCTGGTGCGCCAGTCCATCACGCGCACGCCGCAAATGCCGCTGATGCTGCAGGAGAACTTCACCGTGAAGCTCCTGGAGATGCTGCGCACGGGTGAGATCGACTGCGCCATCCTTGCTGAGCCCTTCCCTGATACCGGTCTGGCCATGGCGCCGCTGTATGACGAGCCTTTCATGGCGGCCGTGCCCAGCACACACCCGCTGGCGGCCAAAAAGTCGGTCACGGCGGCCGAGTTGAAGAACGAAACCATGCTGCTGCTGGGCGCAGGTCACTGCTTTCGCGACCACGTGCTGGAGGTGTGCCCCGAGTTCGCGCGTTTTGCGAGCAACGCCGAGGGCATCCGCAAGTCGTTCGAGGGCTCGTCGCTGGAGACCATCAAACACATGGTGGCCGCAGGCATGGGCGTGACGCTGGTGCCCCGCCTGTCGGTGCCCCGCGATGCGCTGCTCACCGTGTCGCGCCGCCGCAAGAGCGACGAGACCTACATCCGCTACCTGCCCATCCGCGAGGAAGACGGCGGCCCGCCGCCCATGCGCCGCGTGGTGCTGGCCTGGCGCCGCAGCTTCACCCGGTATGAAGCCATTGCGGCCCTGCGCAATGCCATCTATGCGTGTGAACTGCCGGGCGTGACGCGACTGTCCTGACCGCGTCAGGACTCTGATTCGCGGCCGGGATCGGCGATACACTCGCGCCGCCCCTGCGCAGGTCCACCCGGCCTGGGCAGGCGATGCTCCCTCCACGGCACCCTCCGCCCATCGGCGGTCGGTGCCCTTGCCCCCACAAGAGGTTCCTATGAAGACGTTTTGGCTCACCGCAACGCTGGCCGCTGCCCTGTCGGCATGCTCCACCCCCGCCACTCCGCCTGCCACCCAGACACTGAAGAAGCCCGCACTCGACCGCATTGCGGCGGCGCCTGCGGCAGCAACGTCGGCGGACTTCCGCCAGTTCCTGGCGCTGGCCGCGCAGATGCAGCCGCAGCTGCAAACCGCCGTGTCGGCGTACCTGGCCCACAAGCCCCTGGCGGGCGATGACCTGGTCAACATCAGCCGCCTGCTGGGTCTGCACAACCGCCTGCGCAACCAGGCGGCGGTGATCGACGCTACCGCGAAGATGGTGGCCATTCCCACAGTGCGCGCCGACAAGGTGCCGCCGCACGAAGACAAACACATCATTGCGTTTGGCGCCCTGGTGGAAGGGATAGCCAAAGACTTTGGCCTGCAGTACCGCAACGTGGACAACCGCATCTTTGAAGTGAAGCTGCCCGGCAGCGGCCCTGAGGAGTTCGGCATCCTCACGCACGCCGACGTGGTGCCCGTGGTGGCCGACGAATGGGTGCTGGACGACGGCACCCGGCTCGACCCCTTCAAGCTGACCCGCGTGGGCGGCAACCTGTATGGCCGGGGCTCCATCGATGACAAAGGCTCCATCGCCACCGTGCTGTTCGCGATGAAAGCCGTGAAGGACAGCGGCCTGCCGCTGGCGCGCACCATCCGCCTGATGATCGAGACCACCGAGGAAACCGGCGGCGACGCGATGAAGTACTACCGCGCCAAGACCTCGCTGCCCGAGTACAACATCGTGCTCGACAGCAAGTACCCAGCCGTCGTGGCCGAAAAGGGATCGGGCGCACTGCGCGCGTCGTTCCCGCTGTCATCGTCTGCCAACTCGGGCGTTACGGCGATCACCGCCATGGCGGGCGCCGCATCGGCCAACGCCGTGCCGCAGACGGCCACCGCGCGGTTGCAGGGTGGCCATCTGCCCGATGTGGCTGCGCGGCTGAATGCGGCGAAGGGCGCCTTTGTCGCCAAGTACCGCCCGCAAGGCGGCGCATTCAGCATCGACGTGGCGCAGGACGGCGGTGCGGTGGTGGTGAAGGTGACGGGCGCATCGGCCCATGGCTCCCGCCCCGAAGAAGGCGTGAACCCCCTGCCGCGCCTGGCACTGTTCCTGACGGAGTCGGGCCTTGCGCTGGCACCCAATGGCTACGCGCAGGCCGTGCGCTACCTGACCGACCTGTATGGCACCGACTACCTGGGGCGCACGATGGGCTTGGCCTACAGCGATGAATTCATGGGCCCGCTCACGATGTCGCCCAACCTCATCCGCGAAAAGGATGGCAAGGTCGATGTGCTGGTGAACGTACGCATGCCCCGGGGCAACACGCCTGAGGAACTGGCCAAGGCCACCACCGAACGCATCAAGGCCTGGGGCGCCCAGGCCGGCGTGCCGGTGGAGGTGGACCACAACCAGGGCAACTGGATGGCGCGCGACCCGCAGGGCGCGTGGCTGGCCACGCTGCTGAACTCCTTCGGAGACACCACCGGTCTTGAAGCCAAGCCCGTGCCCACGGCCGGCAGCACCACCGCCAAGCTGATGCCTAACGCCATCAACTTCGGCCCTGCCATGCCTGGCAAGAAGTACACGGCCCACAACGCCAAGGAGTTCAAGGAAGTGGCGGACCTGGATGCCGACATGCAGATGTTCACCGAGATGCTGGTGCGCATCGGCAACTTGCCGAAGATGCAGTAAGCCAGCCGACGGGGGGGCGCCCGCGCTGGTTCTTGACCCTGGTACAAGGCATCGGCCTTTGCTGACACAGGGGCGCTGCGGCTTGCGCTACAGTGTTCGCGGACCCCGCACGGCGCGGGGTGTTTCATGTTTTCCGCACGGAAGGAATCTCCCCCATGGCCAAAGCTCCTGGCAAAGCCGCATCCGGCAAAACCTCTGCCCCCAGCATCAACATCGGCATCAGCGACAAAGACCGCGCTGCCATCGCCCAGGGCCTGTCGCGCCTGCTGGCCGATACCTACACGCTGTACCTCACCACCCACAACTTCCACTGGAACGTGACGGGCCCCATGTTCAACACGCTGCACACCATGTTCATGGCGCAGTACACAGAACTGTGGAACGCGGTGGACCCGATTGCCGAGCGCATCCGCTCGCTGGGCCATGTGGCCCCGGGCTCTTATGCCGAGTTTGGCAAGCTGGCCACCGTGCCTGACGCACCGGCCAAGCCGCCCAAGGCGATGGAAATGGTGCGCGTGCTGGTCGAGGGCCACGAGGCCGTGGCCCGCACCGCGCGCAGCCTGTTCCCCCTGGCCGACAAGGCCAGCGACGAGCCCACGGCCGACCTGCTGACGCAGCGCCTCACGGTGCATGAGCAGACGGCGTGGATGCTGCGCTCGTTGCTGGAAGAATAAAAAGGCCAGTTGCACCCGCCTGCGTTGCCCGAAGTCCGGCGTAGCCAGCGCGGGCGCAGGGGGCACCAGGGTGCAAAAGGGCGCCTTGTCCTACACGGCGCGGCACGGCCGCCTGCACATGATGCGTGTTTGGGCCATGTCCTCTCTTCGCTAGGTGGCATGGCGGCTCAACCCCCCTCTGATGTATGCGAATCCTGTACGTTGAAGACCATCCGGAGCTGCGCGAGACCATTGGCATGCTCATGGAAGGTGAAGGCCGGACGGTCACGCCCTGCGCCTCTGCCGAGGAGGCGATGGCCCTGGATGCTGGCGACCCCTTTGACGTGCTGGTGACCGATGTCAGCCTGCCCGGCCTCTCGGGCACGGACCTGGCCCGCCAGCTGCTGGCGGACGATCCGCAGCGCTGGGTGGTGCTGTGCTCCGGCTACGAACTGGGCAGCCATCCAACCCAATGGGGCCCGAATGTGCGCGTCTTGCTCAAGCCTTTCGAGCTGGAAGAGCTGGAGCAACTCCTGACTTCCATTCATACCGCGCTGGCTGCAGCCGCCGGTTAGGAGAGGCCAACAAAACTCTTCTGGCGTCGTTGCTGTGTCTTGTCGTACTGCTCGTACTGCCTGCGACACAGCGCCTGGCCAGAACCGCTTCGCTGAGTTTTGTTAGCCGCTCTAAGTCTGACGGGCGGCCACCGCTCGGGTTTCCTGCCTTCCTCTTTCCTTCTTCCCCATCGCGCCTCCCTGGACCCTGAAGGTCTGAGACGTGTGATGGGGCTGCGCTGCGTCAACTGCGGGGGCTGCGTGCGGGCGCGTGGCGTGGCAACGTCACCCGAAAGCTCGTCACATCGTTGTGTGACCGGGCCTCGATGGTTCCATGGTGGGCCCGCACGATCTGGTGCGCAATGAACAACCCCAGCCCCAGCCCCTGGTGGCGGCCCGGCTCGCGCTCACCGCCCCGGAACGGGTCAAACAGATGTGGCAGCAGCCCGGCGGGAATGGTGCCGCCGTTGGACACCGTGATGCTCACCTCCTCGGGGCGGGTGCCGTCCACCGCAATGCGCACCGGGTGGTCGACGCTGCCGTGGTGCAGGGCGTTGCCCACCAGGTTGGTGACCACCTGGCACAGGCGCTCGGCGTCCCAGGTGCCGGCCAGGTCCCCCGCGAGCGTGGAGTTGATGGGGCGCTCCGGGTGGCTGGTCGCCACCTCATCCAGCGTACGTTGCACCAGCGTTTGCATGTGGGCAGGGCCCAGTTGCAGGGCCAGCCCGCCCGCCTGGCGGATGCGGGTCACGTCCAGCAGGTCTTCGATCATGTGGCCCATGCGCTGGCTCGCGCCCAGCACCCGGTCGGCCATCAGTGCGGCCTTGTCGGGCGGCGGCTGGCGCTTGAGCACGGTGGCCGCCGCGACGATGGACTGCAGGGGGGTGCGCAGGTCGTGGCTCAGCACGGCCATGAACATTTCGTTGATGCGCAACGCCTCGGTGCGCGCGCGCAGCTCGTGCGCCAGTGCCTGCTTGCGCCGGTGCAGTTCAAAGAACACGCTCGCTTTGTTGGTGAGCATGTGCGGGTCGATGGGTTTGTACAGAAAGTCCACCGCACCGCTCTCGTACCCCCGGAACTGCCAGTTCTGCTCGCGCGATCCCGCCGTCATGAAGATGAGCGGAATGTGCCGGGTGCGTTCGCTGCCCCGGATCAGCTCCGCCAGTTCAAAGCCGTTCATCTCGGGCATCTGCACGTCCAGCAAGGCCAGGGCCACATCGTCGTGGGCCAGCAGCAGTTCCAGGGCCTCGGGGCCCGACTGGGCCTTGAGGATGTCCAGCCCGTCGCGCTGCAGCAGCGCCTCCAGGGCGATGAGGTTTTCCTCGACATCGTCAACGAGCAGGCATTTGGTGCGGTCGGTCTGGGGCATGGGCGGTGGGGAGGGTGGGTGGGGTTCTCAAAAAGGGACGCATGCGCCCGGATCAAAGCTGCTGGCGCTGGTGCAGGTCCGCCAGCAGCCTTGCAATGCCTTCAGGGGGCAGGATGTGGTCCACCGCCACGGCCGCGAGGGCCGCCTGCGGCATGGTGGGCATGCTGGCGCTGGCAGGGTCTTGCACGATGGTGAGGCCGCCCGCCGCCTGAATGGCTTGCAGTCCGTGCACGCCGTCTTCGTTGGCGCCCGACAGCAGAATGCCCACCAGCCGCGGGCCATAGTGGTCCGCCGCCGACTCGAACAGCACGTCGATGGCGGGGCGCGAAAAATGCAGGGGAGGGTCCACCGATAGCCCCACATGCGGGCCCTGGGGCCCAGCATCGACCAGCAGGTGGTAGTCCGGTGGCGCAAAGCTCACCGATCCTGGCGTGATGGCGTCCTTGTCCTGCGCCTCGCGCAGCGGCAGTGCGCAGCGGGGCTGAAAAATCTCCACCAGCAGGCTGCGCCGGTCCCGGGGCAGGTGCAGCACCACCAGCACCGCCGCCTGCAGCGTGGCGGGCAGCGCGGGCAGCAGCTCTAGCAAGGCGTCGATACCGCCCGAAGACCCGCCCACCACGATGGCGGCGTAGCCCCCGGGGGGCACTGGCCTGGGAGCGCGGTCGGCGCTGCTCACAGCCCGGCCTTCTTGCGGTAGATGCGGTCCTGCAGCACGAAGTCGTCGAACGCATCGGTGTGCGCCGAAAACCGCAGCGACTCCTTGGAGCCCAGGCCCAGAAAGCCCCGGTGGCACAGCGACTCGCGGAACAGCCCCAGGGCGCGGTCCTGCAGGTCGCGCTCGAAGTAGATAAGCACATTGCGGCAGGACACCAGATGGACTTCAGCAAACACGCTGTCGGTGGCCAGGCTGTGGTCGGAGAACACCATGTGCTCACGCAGCCCCTTGTCGAACACCACGCGGCCATAGGCAGCGGCGTAGTAGTCCGACAACGAGCTGCGGGCGCCGGAGCGCGCATGGTTCTCGGTGAAGGCAGGCACCCGGGACAGGTCGAACACACCCGCCTCGGCGGCGCGCAGCGCGTGCGGGTTGATGTCCGTGGCGTAGATCAGCGTGCGGTCCAGCAGGCCTTCTTCCTGCAGCAGGATGGCCAGCGAATACACCTCTTCTCCCGCGCTGCACCCGGCCACCCAGACCTTGAGCGACGGGTAGGTGCGCAGCAGTGGCACCACCTCCTGGCGCAGCGCCTGGAAGTAGCTGGGGTCGCGGAACATGTCGCTCACCTGCACGGTGAGGTATTCGAGCAGCGCAGGGAACACGGCGGGCTCGTGCAGCACGCGGTCCTGCAGCTGCGACAGCGTCTTGCAGTCAAACTGCACCAGCGCCGACGCCAGCCGCCGCTTGAGCGACGCCTGCGCGTAGCCCCGGAAGTCGTAGTGGTAGCGGTGGTAGATCGCATCGATCAGCAGGCGCTGCTCGATGTCTGCGGTGCGGGCCTTGCGGTGCGGCATGGCGGGGCCTACTTGGGCATCCACACGCGCACGAGGGACAGCAGCTTCTCCACGTCCAGCGGCTTGGCGATGTAGTCGTTGGCCCCGGCGGCCAGGCATTTTTCCTGGTCGTCCTTCATGGCCTTGGCGGTCAGCGCAATGATGGGCAGGCGGCGCCACTCGGGGCGGTTGCGGATCTCTCGCATGGCGGTGTAGCCGTCCATCTCCGGCATCATGATGTCCATCAGCACCAGGTCGATGGCAGGCTGGCCGCCGCTGCCGGCGCGCTCCAGCGCCTGCAGGGCCTCCAGGCCGTTGCGCGCAATGTCCACGCGGATGCCGGTGGGCTCCAGGATGCTGGAGAGCGCGAACACGTTGCGCACATCGTCCTCCACCACCAGCACGTTGCGGCCTTCCAGGGCGGTCTCGCGGTTGCGGGCCACCTGCAGCATCTGGCGGTGCTCGGCCGACAGCTCCGACTCCACCTGGTGCAGGAACAGCGTGACTTCATCCAGCAGCCGCTCGGGGGAGCGCGCGTCCTTGATGATGATGGACTTGGAGAACCGGCGCAGCTGCTGCTCCTCGTCGCGCGACAGGGCGCGGCCTGTGTACACGATGACGGGCGGGAAGGAGACGCCGTCCTGCTCCGTCATCTGCTGCAGCAGCTCGTAGCCGCTCAGGTCGGGCAGGTTCAGGTCCATCACCATGCAGTCAAACGTCGAGTTACGCAGGTGCGCGAGCGCCTCGGCCGCCGTGCCTGCGCCCACAATTTCCACGTCGTCGTTGGCCAGCAGGTGGCGCACGCTCTCGCGCTGGCGCTCGTCGTCTTCCACCACCAGCACGCGCCGCAGGTTCTGGGTGAACTTGGCTTCGAGCCGCTGCAAGGCATGCACCAGTTCGTCGCGCTTGACGGGTTTGAGGGCGTAGCCCACGGCCCCCCGGCCCAGGGCCTCTTGGGAGTAGTCGGCCACCGAAACCACGTGCACCGGGATGTGGCGCGTGGCCGGGTTGCGCTTGAGCTGGTCGAGCACGCCCAGGCCCGAAAAGTCGGGCAGGTTCACGTCCAGCACGATGGCGCTGGGCAGGCTGTGTATCGCATAGGCCAGGCCGTCGGCCGCGTTGTGGGCCAGGTGGCAGTCAAAGTCCATCTCCCGCGCCAGGTCGCTCAGGATCTGCGCAAAGCGCACGTCGTCCTCGATCACCAGGATGCTGCGCGCGCCCGCACGGCGCGGGGCTGCGGTCGCAACCGGGGCCGCCACGGGTGGCAACGCGGGGGCCGTAGGAATCGGTGCGACGACCGGTGCCGCCGCATGGGCTGGAGCAGGTGCCGCCAGCGGCGCTGCGGGGGCCGCTTCTGGCGACGGGGGCACCAGCTTCTGGGGCAGCACCAGGGTGAAGACGCTGCCTTCGCCCGGCGTGCTGTGCACGTGGATCGATCCGCCCAGCAGCTGCGCCAGGTCGCGCGAGATCGACAGGCCCAGGCCCGTGCCGCCGTATTTGCGGTGCGTGCTGCCATCGGCCTGGCGGAAGGCTTCGAAAATCAGCTCCTGCTGGTGCGCCGGGATGCCGATGCCCGTGTCCTTGACGGCGAATGACAGGGTGTCGTCCGGGTTGCGCGACACATGCAGCGCCACCGAGCCCTTCTCGGTGAACTTGAGCGCGTTGGACAGCAGGTTCTTCAGCACCTGTCCCAGGCGCTGCGGGTCGGTGTCCAGCGTGGCGGGGGCGTCGGGGGCAACGGTGGCGGTCAGCGTCAGGCCTTTCTCCTGAGCCAGCGGGCGCAGCGGGTCGATGAGGGTTTGCAGGGCCTTGGACAGCGTCACCGTTTCCACCGACACGGTGGCCTGGCCGGCCTCGATCTTGGACAGGTCGAGGATGTCGTTGATGAGGGCCAGCAGGTCGTTGCCTGCCGCGTAGATGGTCTGCGCGTACTTCACCTGCTCGGCGCTCAGGTTGCCCGGCTTGTTGTCGGACAGCAGCTTGGCCAGGATCAGGGTGGAGTTGAGCGGCGTGCGCAGCTCGTGGCTCATATTGGCCAGGAACTCGCTCTTGTACTGGCTGGCCAGCTCCAGCTCGCGGGCCTTGTCCGTCATGGCGCTTTGGGCGCGCAGAAGTTGTTCGCGCTGGTATTCCAGCTGCTGGGTCTGCGCCTCCAGGTGGGCGTTGGTCTGCTCCAGCTCGGTCTGCTGCACCTCCATCTGGGCCTGCGACTCTTGCAGGATGCGGCTTTGCTGCTCCAGCTCCTCGTTGCTCACGCGCAGTTCTTCTTGCTGGGTCTGCAGCTCTTCGGACTGGCGCTGGGTTTCTTCCAGCAAGGCTTCCAGGCGGTTGCGGTCAATGCCCGCACGAATTGCCACCGCCAGGATGCCCGAGGCACGTTCCATCAGGGTGCGCTCGGGCTCCGTCAGCGGGCGATGAAAGCCCAGCTCGATCACGGCAAAGACTTCGCCGTTCTCGATGGCGGGCGCCAGCAGCAGTTCGGTCGGTGCGGACTGGCCGGTGCTGGACGACACCATCAGGTGCCCAGCGGGCACATCGCGCACATGCAGCATCTGGCGCGAGCGCGCCACCTGGCCCACCAGGCCCTCGCCGGGCAGCAGGCGCTGCTCCAGCCGCTCGCGGGGCAGGGCGTAACCCCCAAACAGGGTGAGTGCGCCATTGCAGTCGGCCACGTAGCCTGCCCCCACGGCGGCGCGCAGGTACTGCGCCAGGTATTCGAGTGTGAGCTGGCCCAGGTCTTCCAGCCGGTGGTCGCCCTGGATGCGCTGGCTCAGCCCGTTGAGGCCGGCCGCCACCCACGACTGCTGGGCCTTGAGGCGGTATTCCCGCGCATTGGCAGCGGCCGACAGGCAGATGAGCACCAGCAGCACTAACGAGCCGCCCCAAGAGTAGTAGGTGGACATGGCCGCAGCCTCCACCCATTGCTTGCGGTCATTCTCCAGCTGCTGGTTCAGCAGCGTGGACAGGTCCGACGCCAGGTCGCGGATGCGGTCCATTATCACCCGCCCCGCATCACTGCGGGTCACGGCCACGGCGGCTTCCTGGCCCTTGGAGCGGCGCAGTTCAATGGTCTCGCCCAGCTCGCGCAGTTTTTCGTGGCGCAGGTCGTCGATCTGCAGCACCAGGCGCCGCTGCACGGCGCTGTCGTCCGTCAGTTCCTTGAGGCGCGCCATGTTGCGCTCCATGGCGCTCAGCGACAGGTTGTAGGGCTGCAGGTAGGTGTCGTCCCCCGTCAGCAGGTAGCCGCGCTGCCCGGTCTCGGCGTCCTTCAGCGAGGACACGAACAGGTTGAGGTGGCGCATGGTCACCGTGGTCTCGTCCATGGCTTCCACCGCTTGCGCGCGCACCTGGGCGGTGCGGAAGTTCACCAGCGCGATCAGCACGGTGGCGAGGGCAGCAATCACAAATCCCACCAGCATTCCGCGGGGAACAGCAAAACGCGTGGCGGCCTGGGAGGTCGATGTATGGGGCATGCGTTGGTGCCCCAAAAAGGGCGGGTGCGTTGGGGGAGGACCGGAGACTGTAACGGGTTTTACGCGCCAGTAGGGCGCTGTTACTCGGCCTGCGGGCCGCACCAGCAGTTGGCGGCGCTGCTGCTACATTCGGTGCGCCCGTGGGTTGCCACCCGCCGCAGCGCCTTGCTGCCGGGCCTGCTCTTTCTGCATCCGATCGTCCCGCCATGTCGCCGCAATCTGTCCCTGCCCGCAGCCGTTTTTCGCTCTATCTCGACCTGATCCGCTGGGACCGGCCTGCGGGCTGGCTGGTGTGCCTGTGGCCCACGCTGAGTGCGCTGTGGATTGCGGCAGACGGGTTTCCGGGCTGGCATTTGCTGGCGGTGTTTGTGCTGGGCACCATCCTCATGCGTAGCGCGGGCTGCTGTGTGAACGACGTGGCTGACCGCGACTTTGACAAGCACGTCAAGCGCACGGCGCAGCGCCCGGTGACCACCGGTGCGGTGTCGGTGAAGGAGGCGCTGGGCCTGGGCGCGGTGCTGGCGCTGGTGTCTTTTGGCCTGGTGCTCACCACCAACACCGCCGCCATCGCGTGGTCGGTACCCGCCGTGCTGGTGGCCATTGCCTACCCGTTCACCAAGCGCCTCATTTCCATGCCGCAAGCGGTGCTGGGCATTGCGTTCAACTTCGGCATCGTCATCGCGTTTGCCGCTGTGCAGGGCAGCGTGCCCGCGGTGGCGTGGTGGATGTGGCTGGGCAACATGTTCTGGGTGCTGGCCTACGACACCGAATATGCGATGGTGGACCGCGACGACGACCTGAAGATCGGCATCAAGACCTCGGCCATCACCCTGGGGCGGCTGGATGTGGCCGCCATCGTGGTGTTCTATCTGCTTTTCTTGGGAATTTGGGCGGTAGCGCTACAACCACATGCCCTCGGTGCTATTTTTTATGTAGCGCTTGCGGTGGCGTTGGCCCAGGCCGTGTGGCACTTCACGCTCATCCGCACCCGCACCCGCGAGGGCTGCTTCAAGGCGTTCCGCATCAACCACTGGCTGGGCGCCACGGTGTTTGCGGGCATTGCGGGCAGTTACCTCGTGCGCGCAATGCTCACCAATTGATAGCGGCCAGCGCTTGATCGACTAGCGCTGCCGCCCCAAAACATCAAGATCCGAACTCGTTGCCCAGTTCGTTGGCGCGTTTTTCGGCCGCGCGCATGGCGGCCTCGAACGCCTGCGATACGCCGCTGGCTTCCATCGACTGCAGGGCCGCGTAGGTGGTGCCGCCCTTGGACGTGACGCGTTCGCGCAGCACGGCGGGGGATTCGTCGGAACGGCGGGCCAGCTCCGAGGCGCCCACAAACGTGCCCACGGCCAGCTGGTGCGCCTGCGCTTCGGTCAGGCCCATGCCCGCGCCGGCGCGTGTCATGGCTTCGAGGAAGTAGAAAACATAGGCCGGGCCCGAGCCCGACAGGGCGGTGACCGCGTCGAGCTGGGTCTCGTTCTCCACCCACAGGAATTCGCCGGTGGACGCCATGATGGCCTCCACGCTCTGGCGCTCGGCCGCGGTCACGGCGGGGCGCGCGTAGATCGCGCTCATGCCCTTGCCCACCAGCGCAGGCGTGTTGGGCATGGTGCGCACGATGCGCTCGGTGGAGAGCCACTGGGCGATGCTGTCAGAGCGAATGCCCGCCGCCACGCTCAGGTGCAGGGCCTGCTGCGTGTGGGCCTTGGCCTGTGCCGCAGCGTCCTTGAAGGTCTGGGGCTTGACCGCCCAGACCACGATGCTGGCGCGCTGCAGTGCGGGGCCAGCCTCGGGTTGCGCGATGAGGCCGAAGTTCTTGAGCAGCGCCTCGCGCGTGGGGGCGTAGGGCTCGACCACCTCGATCTGGCTGGCCGGGTGGCCCTGGCGGATCAGCCCGCCAATGATGGCGCTGGCCATGTTGCCGCCGCCGATGAAGGCGATGGTGGGGAGTTGGGAATTTGCTGCGGCGGAAGCGGAGGAGGTCATGCTACGGTCAGGCGAGAAAGGGAGGCGCCATGGTAGCGCCGGAGACCTGTGATTGTCCGAATGGCCTGCGCAACTGGCGCGGCCCATGCCAGTGCTCCCGCGCAAGGGCCGCCCCGCCGCGCTGGGAGCGTCCCCCCGCCCGCAACGCGCAGCGATGCGAGAGCGGGGGGAAGGCGCCGAAGGCGACTCAGGGGGGCTACTCTGCAATAGTTTGGCGAACGGCGTGTTCCCAGTTCGCCATCAGCTCCTGTGCACGCGCGCTGCTGAGCGTGGGCACAAAGCGGCGGTCGGCGCGCCACAGCTGCGAGAGTTCATCCGTGCTGCGGTACACGCCGCTCGACAGCCCGGCCAGGTAGGCCGCGCCCAGCGCCGTGGTCTCGATGACCGCAGGCCGCACCACCGGGATGCCGAGCAGGTCGGCCTGGAACTGCATCAGCAGGTCGTTGATGCAGGCACCGCCGTCCACGCGCAGCTCGCTCACTGGGGCACCGCCCGCAGCCACGGCGTCGCGGCTCATGGCCAGCAGCAGGGCGGCGCTTTGGTAGGCAATGCTTTCGAGCGCCGCGCGCGCAATGTGGCCCAGTGTGGTGCCGCGCGTCAGGCCGGTGATGGTGCCGCGTGCGTCGGGCTTCCAGTAGGGGGCGCCCAGGCCGGTGAAGGCGGGCACCATCATCACGCCGCCCGAATCGGGCACGCTTTGGGCCAGCGACTCGACCTCGCCGCTGGTGGAGATGGCGCGCAGACCGTCGCGCAGCCACTGCACCACGGCGCCGCCCACAAAGACGCTGCCTTCCATGGCGAATTCAGGCTGGGTCGATGCCTGTGCCGCACTGGTGGTGAGCAGCCCGTTCTGCGAGGTCTGAAACGTGCCGCCCGTGTGCATGAGCATGAAGCAGCCGGTGCCATAGGTGTTCTTGGCCATACCGGCCGTGAAGCAGGCCTGGCCGAACAGCGCGCTTTGCTGGTCGCCCGCCACGCCGCCGATGCGGATGGGGTGGCCCAGCAGGTCGGCCGCCGTGTCGCCAAAGTGGGCGCTCGATGGCAGCACCTCGGGCATCAAGGCCTTGGGGATGCGCAGCAGCGCCAGCAGTTCGTCGTCCCACTGGTTGGTGTGCACATTGAACAGCATGGTGCGCGATGCGTTGCTCACGTCCGTCACATGCACCTGGCCGTGGGTGAGCTTCCACATCAGCCAGCTGTCCACCGTACCAAAGGCCAGCTCGCCGCGCTCGGCCGCTTCGCGTGCGCCGGGCACATGGTCCAGCAGCCACTGCAGCTTGGTGCCCGAGAAGTAGGCGTCCACCAGCAGGCCCGTCTTGGCCTGGATGGTGGCGGCGTGGCCTTGTTCGCGCAGCTGGGCGCAGGCGGGTTCGGCGCGCCGGTCTTGCCAGACGATGGCGTGGTGCACAGGCTGGCCCGTCTTGCGGTTCCACAGCACCGTGGTTTCGCGCTGGTTGGTTATGCCCACGGCCCGCACGGCGCTGGCGGTAATGCCCGCTTTGGCCAGCGCATCGCGTGCGGTGGCGAGCTGGGTGCGCCAGATCTCCTGCGGGTCGTGCTCCACCCAGCCGGGCTGGGGGTAGATCTGCGGCAGCTCCAGCTGCGCCTGGGCCACGATGTGGCCGCGTTCGTCAAACACGATGCTGCGGGAGCTGGAGGTGCCTTGGTCGAGGGCGAGCAGGTAGGTCATAAGGGCAAAGGATAGGTGAAGCTATGCAGCTACCGTGCAGATGACTTCAGCATCTTGCAGAAGGGCCGGGAAGGGCTCGGGCGGCGGTGCGTCGGTGAACAGGCGGTCGATCTGCGCCAGCGTGGCCAGCTGCACCATGGCCGGGCGGTTGAACTTGCTGAAGTCGGCCGCCAGCCAGACCTCGCGCGCGTGCTCGATGATGGTTTGCGCCACCTTCACCTCGCGGTAGTCGAAGTCGCGCAGCGACCCGTCCGGCTCAATGCCCGAAATGCCGATGAGCGCAATGTCCACCTTGAACTGGCGGATGAAGTCCACCGCCGCTTCGCCCACGATGCCCCGGTCACGGGCGCGCACCACGCCGCCGGCCACGATGACCTCGCACTCGGGGTTGCCGCTCAGGATCGCGGCCACGTTGAGGTTGTTGGTGATCACGCGCAGGCCCCGGTGGTGCAGCAGCGCCTTGGCAATGGCCTCGGTGGTGGTGCCGATGTTCAGGATCAGCGAGCAGTCGTTGGGCACCTGTTCGGCCACGGCGCGCGCAATGCGCGCTTTGCCTTCGGCATGCAGGTTTTCGCGCTGGGTGTGGGCCAGATTCTCCACCGTGGAGCTGGGCACGCGCACGCCGCCATGAAAGCGCGTGAGCAGTCCGGACTCCGCCAGGCGCTGCACATCGCGGCGCACCGTCTGCAGCGTGACCCCCAGGGTGTCGGCGAGTTGTTCCACCGTGGCGGACTTGCGCGCGCGCACTTCTTCGAGGAGCTGGAGTTGGCGGGGATTGGTGTTCACGGTGGGGTGTTGTGCGCAGTGGTTTGTCACCGAATCGTAACGAATCTGAAACATTTGCTTTGGTGCCCGGTGGCACGCTAAAGACTTTAAATCGAACAAAAACGAATTGATTAAGGGTAAACCTTGATTCGATTCGAACAAAAAGGAACAAAAATGAAAAAGATCGAAATTTGAGGGCTGCCGTGCGTGTGTGCAGCCCTTTCACACAGGCCTCAGGGCCGGAAGAGGATGCTTCATGCAGCTGGCGTTGGACAGCATCAGCAAAAAAGTCGGGGCGCAGACCTGGCTGTACGACATGAACCTGTCGCTGCAGCCCAATGCCGTGACGGTGTTGCTGGGGGCGACCCAGGCGGGCAAGACCAGCCTGATGCGCATCATGGCGGGGCTGGATGTGCCCACCCATGGGCGCGTGTTGGTGGATGGCAAGGACGTGACGGGCACCCCCGTGCGCGACCGCAATGTGGCCATGGTCTACCAGCAGTTCATCAATTACCCCTCGATGAAGGTGGCGGCCAACATCGCATCGCCCCTGAAGCTGCGCGGCGAAAAGAACATCGACGCCCGCGTGCGTGAAATCGCCAGCCGCCTGCACATCGATATGTTTCTGGACCGCTACCCGGCCGAGCTGTCGGGCGGGCAGCAGCAGCGCGTGGCCCTGGCCCGCGCCCTGGCCAAAGGTGCGCCGCTGATGCTGCTGGACGAACCCCTGGTGAACTTGGACTACAAGCTGCGTGAAGAACTGCGCGAGGAGCTGACCCAGCTGTTTGCTGCCGGTCAGTCCACCGTGGTCTACGCCACCACCGAGCCGGGCGAGGCCCTGCTGCTGGGCGGCTACACGGCGGTGCTGGACGAAGGCCAGCTGCTGCAGTACGGCCCCACGGCTGAGGTGTTCCATGCGCCCAATTCGCTGCGCGTGGCGCGCGCTTTCAGCGACCCGCCGATGAATCTGATTGCCGCCTCGGCAACCCCTGCCGGGGTGCGCTTGCAGGGCGGCCTGGAGCTGAGCGTGCCGCTGCCACAAGGCGTGGCGGCAGCCGCCGGCCTCACCGTGGGCGTGCGCGCCAGTGCGCTGCGGGTTGCGGCCCGCCCGGGCGACGTCAGCGTGGCGGGGGTGGTGGAGCTGGCCGAAATTTCGGGCTCCGATACCTTTGTGCACGCGGCCACACCCTGGGGTGACCTGGTGGCGCAGCTGACCGGCGTGCATTACTTTGAACTGGGCACGCCCATCACGCTGCACCTGGACCCCGCCCAGGCCTACGTGTTTGGTGCCGACGGCCGACTGGCCTGGGCGCCCGCCCGGCCTGCTACCGCACAAGGAGGGCGCTGACATGGCCCGCATCAGCCTGGACTTGGCGCATTCGTACAAGCCCAACCCGCAGCAGGACAGCGACTACGCGCTGCTGCCGCTCAAGATGGAGTTCGAGGACGGCGGCGCCTATGCGCTGCTCGGCCCCTCGGGCTGCGGCAAGACCACCATGCTCAACATCATGTCGGGCCTGCTTGTGCCCTCGCATGGCAAGGTGCTGTTCGACGGCCGCGACGTGACGCGCGCCAGCCCGCAGGAGCGCAACATTGCGCAGGTGTTCCAGTTCCCCGTGATCTACGACACCATGACGGTGGCCGAGAACCTGGCTTTTCCGCTGCGCAACCGCAAGGTGCCCGAGGACCAGATCAAGCAGCGTGTGGGCGTGATCGCCGAGATGCTGGAGATGAGCGGCCAGCTCAACCAGCGCGCAGCAGGCCTCGCGGCCGACGCCAAGCAAAAGATCTCGCTCGGACGGGGCCTTGTGCGCGCTGACGTGGCGGCGGTGCTGTTCGACGAGCCGCTCACGGTGATCGACCCGCACCTCAAGTGGCAGCTGCGGCGCAAGCTCAAGCAGATCCACCACGAACTCAAGCTCACGCTGATCTATGTGACCCACGACCAGGTGGAGGCGCTGACCTTTGCCGACCAGGTGGTGGTGATGACGCGCGGCAAGGCCGTGCAGGTCGGCTCGGCGGACGCCTTGTTCGAGCGGCCTGCGCACACCTTCGTGGGGCACTTCATTGGTTCGCCGGGCATGAACTTCCTGCCAGCGCACAGCGAGGGCGACAGCCTCACCGTGGCAGGCAACCGCCTGGCCAGCCCCGTGGACCGCACACTGCCCGCTGGCGCCCTGCAGGTCGGCATCCGGCCCGAATACCTGGCGCTGGCCCAGCCGCAACAGGCCGGAGCACTGCCCGGCACGGTGGTGCAGGTGCAGGACATCGGCACCTACCAGATGCTGACCGCCAAGGTGGGCGAGCACACCGTCAAGGCGCGTTTCACGCCCGAAACGCGCCTGCCATCGGCCGGTGACACGGCCTGGCTGCAGGTGCTGGGCGAGCACACCTGCTTCTACCAAAATGAGGAGCTCCTGGGATGAGCACAACGACCAAGCCCGTCAACCAGAAAGCCTGGTTCCTGATCCTGCCCGTGATCCTGTGCGTGGCCTTCTCGGCCATCCTGCCGCTGATGACGGTGGTGAACTACTCGGTGCAGGACATCATCAGCCCCGAGCGCCGCGTGTTTGTGGGTACCGAGTGGTTCGTGCAGGTGATGCGCGACGAGGAGCTGCACGCCGCGCTGCTGCGCCAGCTCACCTTCTCGCTGGCCGTGCTGGCGGTGGAGATTCCGCTGGGCATCCTGCTGGCGCTGTCCATGCCCGCGCAGGGCTGGAAGTCGTCCGCCGTGCTGGTGGTGGTGGCGCTGTCGCTGCTGATTCCGTGGAACGTGGTCGGCACCATCTGGCAGATCTATGGCCGTGCCGACATCGGCCTCATGGGCCGGCTGCTGCAGGAGATGGGCATCGAGTACAGCTACACCGGCAATGCCACGCAGGCCTGGCTCACGGTGCTGCTGATGGATGTGTGGCACTGGACGCCGCTGGTCGCGCTGCTGGCGTTCGCGGGGCTGCGGTCCATTCCGGATGCGTACTACCAGGCGGCCCGCATCGACGGCGCGAGCAAGTTCGCAGTGTTCCGCTACATCCAGCTGCCCAAGATGCGTGGTGTGCTGATGATTGCCGTGCTGCTGCGCTTCATGGACAGCTTCATGATCTACACCGAGCCCTTCGTGCTCACCGGTGGCGGGCCTGGCAATGCCACCACCTTCCTGAGCCAGTACCTCACGACCAAGGCCGTGGGCCAGTTCGACCTGGGCCCTGCCGCAGCGTTCTCGCTGATCTATTTCTTCATCATCCTGCTGCTGTGCTTCATCCTCTACAACTGGATGCAGCGCGTGGGCACCGCCAGCAACGAAGGAGCCGGCCATGAATGAAAAGCGCTTCCAGAAGCGGTCGATCTTTCTGGTGGTCTACCTGCTGTTCGCACTGTTGCCCATCTACTGGATGGTCAACATGAGCTTCAAGACGAACGAGGAGATCCTGTCGACCTTCACGTTCTTCCCCCAGCACTTCACCTGGGCCAACTACAAGACCATCTTCACGGACGAGTCCTGGTATTCGGGCTACATCAACAGCCTGATCTATGTGGGCATCAACACGGTGATCTCGCTCACGGTGGCGCTGCCTGCGGCCTATGCGTTCAGCCGCTACCAGTTTCTGGGCGACAAGCATGTGTTCTTCTGGCTGCTGACCAACCGCATGACGCCACCGGCCGTGTTTTTGCTGCCGTTCTTCCAGCTGTACACGACCGTGGGGCTCATGGACACGCACATCGCGGTGGCGCTGGCGCACCTGTTGTTCAACGTGCCGCTGGCGGTGTGGATTCTCGAAGGCTTCATGAGCGGCATCCCGCGCGAGATCGACGAGACGGCCTACATCGACGGCTACAGCTTTCCGCGCTTTTTCGTGACCATCTTCCTGCCATTGATCAAGGCGGGCGTGGGTGTGGCGGCGTTCTTCTGCTTCATGTTCAGCTGGGTGGAGCTGCTGCTGGCCCGCACGCTGACCAGCGTGAACGCCAAGCCCATCGTGGCCACCATGACGCGCACGGTGAGCGCGAGCGGCATGGACTGGGCGACGCTGGCTGCCGCCGGGGTACTGACCATCGTGCCCGGCGCCATCGTGATCTGGTTTGTGCGGCACTACATCGCGAAGGGTTTCGCGATGGGCCGGGTTTGATATGAGGGGAAGCCGACCTATGAACTACAACAACCCGCAGCAGAGCGCGCTCTGCTTCCCAAGCCAGCGGCAGCCGCGGAGCGGGCTTTGCCCGGCCGCGGGCTGCGTCCCCCTGGGGGGAAGCGCCGCAGGCGCTCAGGGGGGTGCCCATGTTTGACTGGATGGCCTGGACGTTGCCCGTGGCGGTGTTCTTCACGTGCATCGTGCTGATGCTGATTGGCATGACGGTGTGGGAGGTCAAGTCGCCCACGACGATGCGCAAGGGCTTCTTGCCGCTGGAAACCACGCGCGGTGACCGCCTCTTTATCGGCCTGCTGTCGGCGGCCTACGTGAACCTGATTTTTGTGGGCATCAGCGGCAAGCTGGTCCAGTGGTTCAGCCTGTCGGCTGAGCCTTCGGTGTGGATCAGCTTTGTGGCGTCGATGGCGCTCTTGGTGCTGATCCTGCGCAAGGGTTGAAGCAAAAACAGCCGGTAGCGCTAGAGGAATGTGCGCTGCTAGCTATTGATTTTATAGTGTCGAAGGCCTGGCCTGGTTCCCCCCCGGGTTGGTGCCGGTCTACCAATGGGGGTCTCAATCTGAGAGGAGACAGCAATGAAGATGCAGTTCAAGGCGATCGCTTTCGCCGCCGCGGCTCTGGCGATGGGGCAGGCTGCCTGGGCCGGCGAGGCCGAGGCCAAGAAGTGGATCGACAGCGAATTCCAGCCATCTACGCTGAGCAAAGACCAGCAGATGGCCGAGATGAAGTGGTTCATCGACGCAGCCAAAAAACTCCAGGCCAAGGGCGTGAAGGAAATTTCGGTCGTTTCCGAAACCATCACCACGCACGAGTACGAATCCAAGACGCTCGCCAAGGCGTTTGAGGAAATTACCGGCATCAAGGTCAAGCACGACCTGATCCAGGAAGGGGACGTGGTCGAGAAGCTGCAGACCTCCATGCAGTCGGGCAAGTCCATCTATGACGGCTGGATCTCGGACTCGGACCTGATCGGCACGCACTACCGCTACGGCAAGATCATGAACCTGACCGACTACATGGGCGGCGCAGGCAAGGAGTGGACCAACCCCGGCATCGACATCAAGGACTACATCGGCACCAAGTTCACCACGGCGCCCGATGGCAAGCTGTACCAGCTGCCCGACCAGCAGTTCGCCAACCTGTACTGGTTCCGCGCCGACCTGTTCGACCGCAAGGACCTGAAGGACAAGTTCAAGGCCAAGTACGGCTACGACCTGGGCGTGCCGCTGAACTGGTCGGCCTATGAAGACATCGCCGAGTTCTTCACCAACGATGTGAAGAACATCGACGGCAAGCCGATCTATGGTCACATGGACTACGGCAAGAAGGACCCATCCCTGGGCTGGCGCTTTACCGATGCCTGGCTTTCCATGGCAGGTTCTGCCGACATCGGCACGCCCAACGGCTTGCCGATCGACGAGTGGGGCATCCGCGTGGCCGACGACAAGTGCACCCCCGTGGGCGCCAGCGTGGCCCGTGGCGGTGCGACCAACTCGCCCGCCGCCGTCTACGCCCTCACCAAGTACGTGGACTGGATGAAGAAGTACGCGCCCAAGGAAGCCACGGGCATGACCTTCGGCGAAGCCGGCCCTGTGCCCGCCCAGGGCCAGATCGCCCAGCAGATCTTCTGGTACACCGCCTTCACGGCCGACATGACCAAGCCCGGCCTGCCCGTGGTGAACGCTGACGGCACGCCCAAGTGGCGCATGGCCCCCGGCCCCAACGGCCCGTACTGGAAGCAGGGCATGCAGAACGGCTACCAGGACGTGGGCAGCTGGACCTTCTTCAAGGACCACGATGCCAACAAGACGGCTGCCGCCTGGCTCTACGCCCAGTTCGTGACCGCGAAGACCACGTCGCTGAAGAAGACCATGGTGGGCCTGACCCCGATCCGCGAGTCGGACATCCAGTCCAAGGCCATGACCGACATGGCACCCAAGCTGGGTGGCCTGGTGGAGTTCTACCGCAGCCCCGCCCGCGTGGCATGGTCGCCCACCGGCACCAACGTGCCTGACTACCCCAAGCTGGCCCAGCTCTGGTGGAAGAACGTGGCCCAGGCTGTGACGGGTGAAAAGACGCCCCAGGGCGCCATGGACACGCTGGCTGACGAAATGGACCAGGTGATGGCCCGTCTGGAGCGCGCCGGCATGGCCCACTGCGCGCCCAAGCTGAACCCCAAGAGCGATCCTTCCAAGTGGCTGAGCGACAAGCAGGCACCTTGGGCCAAGCTCGCCAATGAGAAGCCCAAGGGCCAGACGATTGCCTACAACACACTGCTGCAGGCGTGGAAGGACGGCAAGACGCGCTGATCCGCAGATCAAGGGGTTCTTGTAACCACCATTGATCGGCAGCCAGGGCTCACAAGGTCTCTGGCTGCCTTTTTTGCTCCATACCGCCCCGGCCTCCATGAGGTTTGGGGCGGGTTCTCACCCCGGGAGTGTCAGGAATTCAAGGGTAAACCCTTGGTTTTTACTCCGCCCATGGACAATCACCCCATGACCATTGCCACCGCTCCCCTCCCCACACGGCGCGCCGACCTCCTGGCCCGCCTGGCCCAGCCGCACCAATACGACCTCGCCGTGATCGGCGGGGGCGCGACGGGCCTGGGGGTGGCGCTGGATGCTGCGGCACGCGGCTTCAGCGTGGTGCTGGTGGATTCCCACGATTTCGCCAAAGGGACGTCGTCCCGCGCCACGAAGCTGGTGCATGGCGGAGTCCGTTACCTGGCGCAGGGCAATATCGCCCTGGTGCGCGAGGCGCTGCACGAGCGCACCACGCTGCTGCACAACGCCCCCCATCTGGCGCAGCCGCTGCCTTTCGTGATGCCGTCGTACCGTTTCTGGGAAACCCCCTTTTACGGCGTCGGACTGATGATGTACGACGCGCTGGCGGGCAAGGCAGGCCTGGGCTCCACCCAGTTCCTGGGGCGCGAGAGCACCCTGCGTTGCCTGCCCACTGCCCGGACCGAGGGCCTGAAAGGCGGGGTCAAATACTGGGACGGCCAGTTTGACGATGCGCGCCTGGCTCTGGCGCTGGCGCGCACGGCGGCCAGCCTGGGCGCCTTGGTGGTCAATTACTGTCCGGCCAAGTCGCTGGTCCACGAGGCCGGCAAGGTCGTGGGCTTTGTCTGCGAGGATGCGGACAGCGGTCAGCAGTTCACCGTACGCGCCCGGTCGGTGGTCAACGCCACGGGCGTGTGGGTGGACACCCTGCGTCAGATGGACGGCGAAGCCATGGGGCGGCCCGTCAAGCCCATGGTGGCGCCCAGCCAGGGCGTGCACATTGTGGTGGACCGGGAGTTCTTGCCGTCCGACCACGCCTTGATGGTGCCCAAGACGGCCGATGGCCGCGTGCTGTTTGCCGTGCCCTGGCTGGGCAAACTCATTCTGGGCACCACCGACAGCCCGCGCCAGGACGTGGTGCGGGAGCCCGAGCCCTTCCGGGAGGAGGTGCGGTTCATCCTGGAGGAATCTGCCCGCTACCTGACCCGCGCGCCCCGCGTCGAGGACATCCGCAGCATCTGGGTGGGCTTGCGCCCGCTGGTCAAGCCGCAAGACGACGACGGCGACAACACCAAGAAGATCAGCCGGGAGCACACGGTGCTGGCGAGCCGCAGCGGCCTGATCACCGTGACCGGCGGAAAGTGGACCACCTACCGGGCCATGGCCGAAGATGTGTTGCAAAAATGCTTCACCACGGGTCTGCTGCCCGAAAAGCCTGCCGGTGTGACGAACCAGTTGCCGCTGGTGGGCACGCCACGGGAGCCGGTCCAGCACCGGATCAGCGACGCCCAGGGGTTGCACTCCTACGGCAGCGAAGCGGCCGAGGTGCGGGCGATGCCAGGCGCACAAACAGATTTGGGCGGCGGCCTGACCGAGGCCATGGTGCGCTTTGCGGCCCGGTTTGAATATGCCTGCACGGTGGAGGATGTGCTGGCGCGCCGCTCGCGCCTGCTGTTCCTGGATGCCCGCAAGGCCATGGAGTTGGCGCCCGTCGTCGCCCGCATCCTGAGCGAGGAGCTGGGCTCCGACCCGCAACTGGACGCCTTCCTGGCGCTGGCGCCACAGTATCTGCATGTGCCTGCATAACACGGGCTTGACTTCCCGAAAGTGTTTTGCAATAATCGAGGGCTTCGCGTTTCTTACGTGAAGTTTCTGCCCAGCGGGAAGTGCTGCAAATGGTTTGCGGTGCGGACGACGGGCCCAAGACTGACTGGCTGATTTGCAGCCCTTGAGAAGTTCTCTGGGGCTGTTGTCTTCTGGTGCAAGTTGGGAATATTGAAATGATCCAGACAGAATCTCGGTTAGAGGTTGCCGACAATACCGGCGCCAAGTCCGTCCTTTGCATCAAGGTGCTGGGTGGCTCGAAGCGTCGCTATGCAAGCGTTGGCGACATCATCAAGGTGAGCATCAAAGAAGCCGCTCCACGTGGCCGCGTCAAAAAAGGCGAGGTTTACAGCGCAGTGGTGGTTCGCACGGCGAAGGGTATTCGTCGCGGCGACGGTTCGCTCGTCAAATTCGACGGCAATGCTGCAGTGTTGCTGAATGCAAAGTTGGAGCCTATCGGCACCCGCATCTTTGGACCCGTGACGCGTGAACTGCGTACCGAGAAGTTCATGAAGATCGTGTCCCTGGCTCCTGAAGTTCTCTAAGGACGCGCCATGAACAAGATTCGCAAGGGCGACGAAGTCATCGTGCTGACCGGCCGTGACAAGGGCAAGCGTGGCACCGTCACGCTGCGCAAGGATGACTCCCACCTCGTCATCGACGGCATCAACCTGGTCAAGAAGCACGCCAAGCCGAACCCCATGAAGGGTACGACCGGCGGCATCATCGAAAAGGCCATGCCGATTCACCAGTCCAACGTGGCCATCTTCAATGCCGCTACTGGCAAGGCTGATCGCGTGGGCATCAAGGTGCAGGCTGACGGCACACGCGTTCGCGTGTTCAAGTCCAGCGGCGCTGAAATCAAGGCGGCCTAAGGGGTAAACATGGCACGACTCCAAGACATTTACCGCGACAAGATCGCTCCCGAACTGACCAAGCAGTTCGGTTACACCTCGCCGATGCAGGTTCCCCGTCTGACCAAGATCACCCTGAACATGGGCGTGAGCGAAGCAGTCTCGGACAAGAAGGTGATGGACAACGCCGTGGCCGACCTGACCAAGATTGCCGGTCAGAAGCCTGTGGTGACCAAGGCCAAGAAGGCTATCGCCGGTTTCAAGATCCGCGAAGGCCAGGCCATCGGTTGCATGGTCACGCTGCGTGGCGTGCAGATGTATGAGTTCCTGGACCGTTTCGTGACCGTGGCTCTGCCCCGCGTTCGTGACTTCCGTGGTATCTCCGGTCGCGCTTTCGACGGCCGTGGCAACTACAACATCGGCGTCAAAGAACAGATCATCTTCCCTGAAATTGAGTACGACAAGGTTGACGCTTTGCGCGGTCTCAATATCAGCATCACCACGACGGCCAAGTCTGACGAAGAAGCCAAGGCGCTTCTCGCTGGTTTCCGTTTCCCGTTCAAGAACTGAGGCGAAGCATGGCTAAAGTAGCTTTGATCCAGCGCGAACTGAAGCGCGAAAAACTGGCAGCCAAGTACGCAACCAAGTATGCGGAACTGAAGGCAATCGCTGGCGATGCCAAGCGCAGCGACGAAGAGCGTGATGCAGCCCGTCTGGGCCTGCAAAAGCTCCCCCGCAATGCCAACCCCACGCGTCAGCGCAACCGTTGCGAAATCACCGGTCGTCCACGCGGCACCTTCCGTCAATTCGGTCTGGCTCGCGCCAAGATCCGCGAACTGGCTTTCAATGGCGACATCCCCGGTGTCACCAAGGCCAGCTGGTAAGCAGGCAGGAGAGATTAAACATGAGCATGAGTGATCCCATCGCTGACTTGCTGACCCGCATCCGTAATGCACAGATGGTCTCCAAGGCCACGGTTCTGGTGCCTTCTTCCAAAGTGAAGATCGCCATCGCCCAAGTGCTGAAGGACGAAGGTTATATCGACGGCTTCCAGGTCAAGACCGAAGCTGGCAAGTCCGAACTCGAAATTGCCCTGAAGTACTACGCAGGCCGTCCCGTGATTGAGCGCATCGAGCGCGTCAGCCGCCCTGGTCTGCGTGTCTACAAAGGCCGTGATTCCATTCCACAAGTCATGAACGGTCTGGGTGTGGCAATTGTCACGACGCCCAAGGGCGTGATGACCGATCGCAAGGCGCGCGCTACCGGTGTCGGTGGCGAAGTGCTCTGCTACGTGGCCTAACCCGCGGCATTGAGGAGAAACTGAAATGTCCCGAGTAGGAAAAATGCCCGTGACCATCCCCGCAGGTGTGGATGTGTCCGTGAAAAGCGACCAGATCTCCGTCAAGGGTTCTGGCGGCACCCTGTCGCTGGCGCAAAACGCGCTGGTGAAGGTGTCCAGCAATGATGGCAAGCTCAGCTTTGAGCCTGCCAATGATTCCCGCGAAGCCAACGCCATGAGCGGCACGATTCGCCAGTTGGTCAACAACATGGTGGTTGGTGTCAGCAAGGGCTTTGAAAAGAAGCTGAGCCTGGTGGGTGTGGGTTACAAGGCTGCTGCAGCCGGTTCCAAGCTCAATCTGGCCGTCGGTTATTCGCACCCGGTCAACATCGAGATGCCCGCTGGTATCACGGTTGCCACCCCTACGCCCACGGAAGTGGTGATCAAGGGTGCTGATCGTCAACGCGTCGGTCAGATCGCTGCTGAGATCCGTGCTGTTCGTCCACCCGAGCCCTACAAGGGCAAGGGCATCCGCTATGCGGACGAAAAGATCACGATCAAAGAGACCAAGAAGAAATAAGGAGCTGCAACATGTTGACCAAGAAAGAGCAGCGTCTTCGTCGTTCGCGTCAGACCCGCATCCGCATTGCACAGCAAGGCGTGGCGCGTCTCACCGTGAACCGTACGAACCTCCATATCTACGCCAGTGTGATTTCCGGCGACGGCAGCAAGGTGCTGGCAAGCGCTTCGACGGCAGAAGCCGACGTGCGCAAGTCGCTCGGCGGTTCGGGCAAGGGTGGCAACGCCGCTGCAGCCCAGGTCATCGGCAAGCGTATCGCTGAAAAGGCGAAGGCTGCAGGTGTCGAGAAGGTTGCATTTGATCGCGCAGGCTTTGCCTACCACGGTCGCGTCAAGGCTCTGGCCGACGCAGCCCGTGAAGCCGGCCTGCAGTTCTAAGCGGAGCGGAATACAAAATGGCTAAATTTCAACCCAAAGTGCAAGACGAAGGTCGTGACGACGGTCTGCGCGAAAAAATGATCGCGGTCAACCGCGTGACCAAAGTCGTGAAGGGTGGCCGTATCCTCGGTTTCGCTGCACTGACGGTGGTTGGCGACGGTGATGGCCGCGTGGGCATGGGCAAGGGCAAGTCCAAGGAAGTGCCTGCTGCTGTGCAAAAGGCGATGGAAGAAGCTCGCCGCAACATGGTCAAGGTGTCCCTGAAGAACGGCACCATCTATCACAACGTGACCGGCCACCACGGCGCGGCTGTCGTGATGATGGCTCCCGCTCCCAAGGGTACCGGTATCATCGCCGGCGGCCCGATGCGCGCAGTCTTTGAAGTGCTGGGTGTGACCGACATCGTGGCCAAGAGCCATGGTTCGTCCAATCCCTACAACATGGTCCGTGCTACCTTTGATGCGCTCGTCAATTCGACGACTCCGTCGAACGTTGCAGCCAAGCGCGGCAAGACAGTCGAAGACATCTTCGCCTGAACCGGAGCCTGAATATGACAACGCAACAAACCGTCAAGATTCAACTGGTGCGCAGCCCGATTGGCACCAAGGAATCGCACCGCGCCACCGTTCGTGGCCTGGGCCTGCGCAAGCTGAACAGCGTCAGCGAATTGAAGGATTCGCCCGAAGTTCGCGGCATGATTAACAAGATCAGCTACCTGGTCAAAATCGTCTGAGAGATAGATCATGGAACTCAATAGCATCAAGCCCGCAGACGGCGCCAAGCATGCCAAGCGCCGCGTAGGCCGTGGTATCGGCTCCGGCCTGGGCAAGACCGCTGGCCGTGGTCACAAGGGCCAAAAGTCCCGCTCCGGTGGCTACCACAAGGTGGGCTTCGAAGGCGGTCAAATGCCTCTGCAACGTCGCTTGCCCAAGCGTGGCTTCAAGTCGCACCTGCTCAAGTTCAATGCGGAAGTCACGCTGACAGCCCTGGACCAGCTGGGTCTGGCTGAAGTGGACGTTCTGGCACTGAAGCAAGCTGGTCTGGTTGGCGAGCTGGCCAAGGTGGTCAAGGTCATCAAGAGCGGTTCCCTGACCAAGGCAGTCAAGCTGTCTGGCGTGGGCGCTACGGCAGGTGCCAAGGCAGCCATCGAAGCTGCTGGCGGCAGCGTCGCCTGAGTGTGGCACTGAAGGAAGGTATCTGTGGCTACTAGCGCGGCTCAAATTGCAAAGACCGGAAAATTCGGCGACCTGCGTCGGCGTCTGGTTTTTCTGTTGCTGGCGCTGGTCGTGTACCGCATCGGGGCGCATATCCCCGTGCCGGGCATCGATCCAGCCCAACTTCAGCAGCTGTTCAGTGGCCAGCAGGGCGGCATCCTGAACCTGTTCAACATGTTCTCGGGTGGTGCGCTGTCGCGTTTCACGGTGTTTGCTCTGGGGATCATGCCGTACATCTCGGCATCGATCATCATGCAGCTGATGACGTACGTGCTGCCCGCCTTCGAGCAGTTGAAGAAGGAAGGCGAAGCCGGCCGCCGGAAGATCACGCAGTACACCCGCTATGGGACCCTGGGCTTGGCCCTGTTCCAATCGCTGGGTATTGCAGTAGCCCTTGAAAGCTCTGCAGGTCTGGTACTGAGCCCCGGTTTTGGCTTCCGCCTGACGGCAGTGGTCAGCCTCACAGCAGGAACGATGTTCCTGATGTGGCTGGGTGAGCAGATCACGGAGCGTGGTCTGGGCAACGGGATCTCGATCCTGATCTTCGGCGGCATCGCTGCCGGTCTGCCCAGCTCGATCGGTGGTCTTCTGGAATTGGTGCGCACCGGTGCAATGAGCATCCTCGCAGCGATCTTCATCGTCATCGTGGTGGGTCTCGTGACTTACTTCGTGGTGTTTGTGGAGCGTGGACAGCGCAAGATCCTGGTGAATTACGCACGACGACAAGTCGGCAACAAGGTGTATGGCGGCCAGTCGTCGCACTTGCCTTTGAAGCTGAACATGGCGGGTGTGATTCCTCCGATCTTCGCATCGTCGATCATCCTGCTGCCTGCAACCGTGGTGAACTGGTTCAGCGCTGGCGAATCGATGCGTTGGCTCAAGGACATCTCGGGTGCACTGACGCCAGGTCAGCCGATCTATGTGATGTTCTACGCTGCGGCGATCGTCTTCTTCTGCTTCTTCTACACGGCTTTGGTGTTCAACAGCCGCGAGACAGCAGATAACCTGAAAAAGAGCGGCGCGTTCATTCCGGGCATTCGTCCAGGTGAGCAAACTGCACGCTACATCGACAAGATCCTGGTTCGCCTGACGTTGGCGGGCGCGGTGTACATCACTTTTGTGTGTCTGCTGCCCGAGTTCCTGATCCTGAAGTACAACGTTCCGTTTTACTTTGGCGGAACCTCGCTGCTGATCATCGTGGTGGTGACCATGGACTTCATGGCCCAGGTTCAGAACTACATGATGTCGCAACAGTACGAATCGCTGCTCAAGAAGGCGAACTTCAAGGGCGGTGCAGGCGGTTGATGGCACCAAGGCGGCGCGCGGCGCTGTCTGCAAAGAGTTGGATATCGGTTGAATTGGCGCCCCACGATTTTCGCGGGCACAAATTGTGTTCCGTGCGAAGCAGCCGGGACGGATGGAAAAGTTTTAGGAGAATGCAATGAGAGTTTCGGCTTCGGTCAAAAAAATCTGCCGCAACTGCAAGATCATCCGCCGCAAGGGTGTGGTGCGTGTGATCTGCACGGATCTGCGTCACAAGCAGCGCCAAGGTTGATTGGAAAGTATTAGAGGACGCATATGGCACGTATCGCTGGCATTAACATTCCGCCGCATAAGCACGCGGAAATCGGTTTGACCGCCATTTTTGGCATCGGTCGCACCCGCGCTCGCAAGATCTGCGAAGCAACTGGTATCGCTTACTCCAAGAAGATCAAGGATCTGACGGACAGCGATCTGGAAAAAATTCGCGAGCAAATCGAGCAGTTCACCATTGAAGGTGACCTGCGCCGCGAAACCACGATGAACATCAAGCGTTTGATGGACATCGGCTGCTATCGTGGCTTCCGCCATCGCCGCGGTCTGCCAATGCGTGGTCAGCGCACTCGTACCAATGCACGCACTCGCAAGGGTCCGCGCAAGGGTGCTGCTGCACTGAAGAAATAAAGATTGAAAGATCATCATGGCTAAGTCTCCTGCCAATAACGCAGCTCAGCGCGTCCGCAAGAAGGTCCGGAAGAACGTTTCGGACGGCATTGCCCACGTGCACGCCTCGTTCAACAACACCATCATCACGATCACCGATCGCCAGGGCAACGCTCTGTCGTGGGCTTCGTCCGGTGGCCAAGGTTTCAAGGGCTCGCGCAAGTCCACCCCCTTCGCAGCCCAGGTGGCTTCCGAAGTGGCCGGCCGCGCTGCCATCGATCAAGGTATCAAGAACCTTGATGTGGAAATCAAGGGCCCAGGTCCTGGTCGTGAGTCGTCGGTGCGCGCACTGGGCGCACTGGGCATCCGCATCACATCGATCTCCGATGTGACCCCGGTGCCTCACAACGGCTGCCGCCCTCAAAAGCGCCGTCGTATCTAATTTCTCTCTAAGCCCACCGCCGCCTGTGAACGCGCAAGCGCCTCAGGCGGCTCCCGCAATGGTTTGCGGCAGATGACACAAAGGAAGCTCAAGTGGCACGTTACCTCGGCCCCAAGGCCAAACTCTCCCGCCGTGAAGGCACCGACCTGTTCCTGAAGAGCGCACGTCGCTCCATCGCGGACAAATCCAAGTTCGACTCCAAGCCCGGCCAACATGGCCGCACTTCGGGCGCCCGCACCTCTGACTACGGTCTGCAACTGCGTGAAAAGCAGAAGGTCAAGCGTATGTACGGCGTGCTGGAAAAGCAGTTCCGCCGCTACTTTGAAGCTGCTGACGGCAAGAAGGGCAACACCGGCGCCAACCTGCTGTTCCTGCTGGAATCGCGTCTGGACAACGTCGTGTACCGCATGGGTTTCGGCTCCACCCGCGCTGAAGCGCGCCAGCTGGTGTCCCACAAGGCCATCACGGTGAACGGCAAGTCGGTGAACATCGCTTCGTACCTGGTGAAGGTCGGCGACGTGGTGGCTGTCCGCGAAAAGTCCAAGAAGCAAGCCCGCGTGGTCGAGGCTCTGCAACTGGCAGCCCAAGTGGGCATGCCTGCCTGGGTGGAAGTGAACGCCGACAAGGCCGAAGGCGTGTTCAAGAAGGTGCCCGACCGCGACGAGTTCGGCGCTGACATCAACGAATCGCTGATCGTTGAGTTGTACTCGCGTTAATCCGTAGAGTACGGAAGTATTTCAAGCAAACCGTCCCTGAACCGCGAGGCATCGCGGTTTAGGTGCTTCACCAGCCTTACCGGTGTAACGAGCTGGGGGTATTGAGAGGAAGTCTGAATGCAAACCAATTTGCTGAAACCCAAGGCGATCAATGTCGAGCAGCTTGGCCATAACCGTGCCAAGGTCGCACTGGAGCCGTTCGAGCGTGGGTACGGCCACACGCTGGGCAATGCCATCCGGCGCGTCCTGCTCTCGTCCATGGTGGGTTACGCAGCGACGGAAGTCACGATTGCAGGCGTTCTGCACGAGTATTCGTCCATCGACGGCGTTCAAGAGGACGTGGTCAACATTCTGTTGAACCTCAAGGGCGTGGTGTTCAAGCTCCACAACCGTGACGAAGTGACACTGAGCCTGCGCAAAGACGGCGAAGGGGTGGTCACTGCCCGTGATATCCAGACCCCTCACGACGTGGAAATCGTCAACCCGGATCACGTGATCGCCAACCTGTCTGCCGGCGGTAAGCTGGACATGCAGATCAAGGTGGAGAAGGGTCGCGGCTACGTGCCCGGTAACCTGCGCCGCTACGCCGACGAATCGACCAAGTCGATTGGCCGCATTGTGCTGGACGCTTCGTTCTCCCCCGTGAAGCGCGTGAGCTACACCGTGGAAAGCGCCCGTGTGGAGCAGCGTACCGACCTGGACAAGCTGGTGGTCGAGATCGAAACCAACGGCGCGATCACTGCCGAAGATGCTGTGCGCGCATCGGCCAAGATTCTGGTGGAGCAGCTGGCGGTATTCGCACAGCTCGAAGGCGGCGAACTGGCTGCGTTCGATGCACCTGCAGGCCCACGTGGCAACGCGACGTTCGATCCGATCCTGCTGCGTCCCGTGGACGAGCTGGAACTGACCGTGCGTTCTGCCAACTGCTTGAAGGCGGAGAACATCTATTACATCGGTGACCTGATCCAGCGCACCGAGAACGAGCTGCTCAAGACGCCTAACCTGGGCCGCAAGTCGCTCAACGAAATCAAGGAAGTGCTGGCATCGCGCGGCCTCACCTTGGGCATGAAGCTTGAGAACTGGCCTCCAGCAGGTCTGGACAAGCGTTAAGCCAAAGCTATAATCGAAGGCTGCCCAAAGTTTGGGCGCCCGGTTTGATGTCCCCCGCAAGGGGGACTTTTCGTTCCCCACGGGGAACAGTGCCTCGGACAGTACCTGATCCGGCTGCCCGATTTAATTACATAGACAGTAGAAAGAAAGCACCATGCGCCACGGACACGGCCTTCGCAAACTCAACCGCACCAGCTCGCACCGCCTCGCGATGCTGCAGAACATGATGAACTCGCTCATCGAGCACGAAGTCATCAAGACCACCGTTCCCAAGGCCAAGGAACTGCGCCGCGTGATCGAGCCCATGATCACTCTGGCCAAGGAAGACTCCGTGGCCAACCGCCGCCTGGCTTTCAACCGTCTGCGCGACCGTGACAGCGTGACCAAGCTGTTCAACGACCTGGGCCCCCGTTTCAAGGTGCGTCCTGGTGGCTACACCCGCATCCTGAAGATGGGCTTCCGCGTGGGCGACAATGCGCCTATGGCCCTGGTCGAACTGGTCGACCGTGCTGCAGAAACCGAAAATAATTCGGCAGCAGCTGAATAATAGGGTATAATTTACTTCTTACCGCGCGATGGAGCAGTCTGGTAGCTCGTTGGGCTCATAACCCAAAGGTCGGAGGTTCAAATCCTTCTCGCGCAACCAAAACATAGCAATCCTTGCTAAAGCAAACCGCCCACTACCCAGTGGGCGTTTTTGTTTGTGCGCCCGATGGTTGACGCGCTAGGCGCTGCCGAGGGTGGATTGCCTTCGCGGTCTCCTGTTCAGACTGCTGTGGAGGTGCCCGACTACCGCGACGTTTCCGACGGGCTCAATGGGCAAAAAGATCCGCCTTCGCGGCTTTGGTGATGGCCACCACACAAGGGTGGGTGATGCGCCTTTCGACGGAGATGGCAAAGAACTCCTCCACCAGTTCGGAGGAGCGCCCGATGACTTCCACGCCAAACTGGGCCGTGGTCTCCTCGTCCAGTACGGAGGGGGAGGTGAAGATGCCCCGGCCTTCACGTCCAAACGCATTCATTAACGCACTGTCGTCGAACTCACCGACCAGGCGGGGCTGCAGTTGGTGCTTGTTCAGCCAATGGTCGAGCTGCTGGCGCACGGACGACATGGGGCCTTGAATGAGCATGGGCGCGCCATGCAGGCACTGTGGGAAGGGTCCCTCCAGCTGGGCCCTCAAGGCGGGGGCGCACAGAAAACTCATGCTGCTGGTGCCCAGCGGGTGGTTGAAGGCCTTGACGCCGATCTTGTTGGACACCGGCTCATCGGCCAGCACCAGGTCCAGCCGGTGCAGGCTCAACTGCGCAATCAGTTCGGGAAACTTGCCCTCATGGCAGGTCATGTGCACGCGCTGCGGCATGCCCAGCGCAGGCTCCAGCAGGTGGTAGGCGACGGATTTGGCAATCGAGTCGGCCACGCCCACCCGGAACTCCAGGGGCTTCTCCTGCCCCCGCGCCAGCCTGATGGATTTTTCCAGCTCGTCCCCCAGCGCAAAGATCTGCTCAGCATAGCCCAGTGCCACGCGGCCCTCGCTGGTCAGCTCCAGGCCGCGCCCCCGCTTGCGGAACAGGTCGTGGCCCAGCCATTCTTCCAGCTGCTTGATCTGGCCAGACAGCGTTTGCGGGGTGGTGTTCAGCTGCTCACCCGCCCGCATCACGCCGCCTGCCTTGGCCACCGTCCAGAAGTAACGCAAGTGCTTGAAATTCATGAAGACCTCAAAGCTTCGAAAAAATCGAAGAACAAAACACGATAAAACGAATATACGCGAAGTATGAAACTCCCTACATTGACGTTTGGCAGCTTCCGTGGCGATCTGCGCTGCGGCCTGGAGCTGCCTGTGTTCACAAGGAGTAGCAACGATGCGTATCACGACCCGAGGACAGCTGGCGGTATCCGCCATGACCGACCTGGCCCTGCGCCAGAAGATGCGGCCCGTGCCCTTGTCCACCATCAGCGCGCGGCAGGGCATTTCCCTTTCGTACCTGGAGCAGCTGTTCAGCGCGCTGCGCCGTGCCGGTCTCGTGGACAGCACCCGTGGGCCAGGCGGCGGCTACACGCTGGCGCGGCGGTCCGAGCAGGTGTCGGTGGCCGAAATCATCCTGGCGGTGGAGAACCTCAAGAACGACGAGCTGCAGAACCTCGGCGCCGGCCAGGCTGCGCAGGTCAAATCCATGACGGGCGAGCTGTGGACCAGCTTCAACTCCCGCGTGATGGAATACCTGCAGTCGGTGACGCTGCAGGACTTGGTGGACCAGGCCCTGAAGCAGGGCACGGTGGTGGAGGAAAAGGCCCCAGCTGCCCGGACCAAGCTGCCCCTGGCGCCCAAGCCCCGTCCACTGATGGCGCGGGTCAATGTGCCCAACTCGGTGTTTGCCTTGGGGAGCATGCCGATCCTGCAGCGCCGCTGAGGCGAACGGACCCTGCGGTGGTGCAAGGCGTCGGGTGCGGCGCCAAGCTCACCGAGGCTGGCGCAGCGGCAGGCTGCCTGGCTGTCGATGGCTACGCTACAACTGGTGTGCGAGCTGCTTGATCCCTCGGATCAGCATCTCGACCGAGATCGCGACCAGGATCAGGCCCATCAGGCGTTCAAACGCCATCACCACGCGTTCGCCCACCAGGCGCTGGATGCGTTCGGCCAGCAAGAGCACCACGGCGCACACCGCCATGGTGACGCACAGCGCGCCCACCCATTCCCAGCGGCGCTCCGGAGCCTGTGCCACCAGCAGCATGACGGTGGCCAGTGCCGAAGGGCCTGCCAGCGCTGGGATGGCCAGCGGCACAATCAGCGGCTCGCCCGGCAGCTCCGCCTGCGGACCGTCTGCCGACGGAAAGATCATGCGCAGTGCGATCAAAAACAGCACCACGGCGCCGGCAATCTGCAGCGACAGGTCGCTCAGGTTCATCACCCGCAGAAACTCCGCCCCGAAGAACAGGAACACCAGCAGCAAGGCAAACGCAATCAGCACCTCCCGCAGGATCACCCGCGCCCGGCGCTCGGGCGCCACGCCCCGCAGGGCATTGGCAAAGATGGGGATGTTGCCCAGCGGATCGGTGATCAGCAGGAGCAGGATGGTGGCCGAGGCGAAGGTGTAGCTCACGTTGCGTACACCGCGTCCAGCGAGCGAAAGCCCTTGATCTCGATCGGATTGCCGCTGGGGTCGTGGAAGAACATCGTCCACTGCTCGCCGGGCTGGCCTTCAAAGCGCACCTGCGGCTCCAGCACGAAGGCGGTGCCGGCGGCCTTCAACCGCGCGGCCAGTGCATGCCAGTCGGGCAGTTCCAAAATGGCGCCGAAGTGCGGCATGGGGACCAGGTGGTCCCCCACATGCCCGGTGCGGGCGCTGGCAAACGGTGTGCCCAGGTGCAACGAGATCTGATGGCCAAAAAAATCGAAGTCCACCCAGGTGTCGGTGCTTCGGCCTTCCTGGCAGCCCAGCACGCCGCCGTAAAAGCGGCGGGCGGCGTCCAGGTCGGTGACGTGAAAGGCGAGGTGAAAGAGGCTGCGCATCCCGCGGAGGATAGCAGCCAGGGGCCACGCCGTGGCGTGGCCGGGAGGTCGCTCAGGCGACCGACGGATCGGCGGCCATGTTGTCAAACTTCTTGAAGTACTGGCGCGCCATGGCCACCAACTGGGCGTCTGTCGGATGGTCGGCGGCCACCGAGTCCACCACCACACCGGCCACGGCCGCATGGTGCTTGGCGGCCCAGTCGCGGAACTGATTGCGCACCAGGCCCGGGCCGGCCAGCAGCACCTCGCGGGTGTGGCTCAGGGCCTGGGCCACTTCGGCAAAAAACGGCGCGAGGTCCTCGGCCTTGCCTTGGTGCTTGTGGTGGCTGCGGGACTTGATGCGCTGGGCTTCGGCGTGCTCGCGGTCGAACATCACCACATGGGCTTCGGATTGGTCCATCCAGACAACGGCGTGAAAAGTGCTCATGAATCGGCTTTCTTGAAGTGATGACAAAAACGGGAAGGAAGAGGGGCGGAGCGGGCGAACCTGCTCACGCAGCATGCGGGTGTTGCTCGGCCTTTTCCTGGCAATGCACGCAGCGCGCTGCCTCGGGTTGGGCATGCAGGCGGGCGGCGGTGATGTGGGCGCCGCAGTCTGTGCACTCGCCATATGTGCCCGCTTCGATGCGGGCGAGGGCGGCTTCGACAGCGGCCAAGTGCGCGGTTTCGCGTTCGCCCAGGGCAAATTCCAGTTCGCGCTCGGTGGCCACCTGGGCGCGTGGGTCTTCCGGTTGCCCAAAGTGTTCAGCGGCCACTTCGGCGCGACCGATGACGCCGCCGCGCTGTGCGGCCAACTGGGCCAGCAACTCGGACTGCTGGTTCAGCAACTGCTGGCGAAATGGGGCGGCTTGGGTCTTGTCCATGCGGGGTCTCCTCGGGGTGATCGGATACCTGCATGGTGCGCCTGTGCGCGGCGCGGTGGGTTGACCAAGGTCAAGGGATGGCGCGCGGTGTCACTGCCCGGTGACACCGCTGCGGGGAGGGCTCAGCGCTTGGGCGGGCGCGCCAGCATTTCGGCGGTGTTGGTCTTGCGGTCCGTGTTCACGCGCTGCACATGGGGGCGCTCGGCCATGCGGGCCAGGTAGTCGCGCACGGGCAGGTCGGCCAGATAGTCCTTGCCGTAGATGATCTTGGTGGCGGAGCTGACCAGCGGCAAGTGCACGATGGCCGCGCAGTCGGCCATGGTGAAGGTGTCGCCGCCCACGTAGGGGCTGAACTTGGCCAGCTGGCCGAAGGCGGCAATGTTCTTCTGCAGCTGTACTCCCACCTTTTCCTTGGCGGTGTCGCTCACGGTGCCGCCAAAGAACGCTTGCGGATACAGGTTGCGTGCCACCAGCTCCAGGTGCAACTCCAGAAAGGTGATCAGCTCGCGCACCTTGGCGGCCTGGTACGGGTCGGCAGGGATCAGCGGGTGCTCGGGGTGGGCGGCTTCAATGTAGTCGGCCATCACCGCGGACTCACACAGCGGTCCCTGCGGCGTGCGCAGGTAGGGCACCTTGCCCAGCGGGCTGGCGCTGCGGTCGGTCTCGCCCACCCAGGCCAGTTCTTCGGTGAACGGCAGGCCCTTTTCGAGCAGGGCCAGCTTGACCTTGTTGTAGTAGTTGCTGGCCGAAAAGCCGCAGAGTGTGAGCATGACGTGTCTCCTTGTTTGTGGTGTGGGCAGGCGCACATCCTAGGTGGGCGTTTGGCGCGAAGCGGTCACGCAGATGACCCGCGCGCCGGTCGGTGTGAGCTGCGCACCTACAATGGCGCCTCCATGTCCTTGCCGTCCCTGCAAACCCTTCGCAGCCTTCGCTGGCTCGCCCGCCTGGTGCTGGCGTGGTTTGTGTTGTCGATCGGCGTGGCTGTGGCGTCGCCGCTGGTGCATCCGCAGGCCATGGAGCTGATTTGCTCGGGCTCGGGCGCCATCAAGGTGCTGGTCAAGACCGACGACGGCGCCAAGGAACTGTCCAGCCACACCCTGGACTGCCCGTTGTGCGCGCATGTGGGCGCTCCCCCTCCCGCATCCCAGGCCCAGCTGCCTGTGGTTCACCCCCTGGCGCATGCCCTGCGCCCCATCCCTGCCGCGCACATTGCAGCGCGCACTGCCGCGCCGCTGCCGCCGCGCGGGCCCCCATCGCTCTCCTGAAATCGCTATTGATTCGATAGCTGCTTGCGCATGATTCACCTGCGCTTGCGGCCTATTTGGCTTGATTTTCAGGAGTTTCCATGCGCAAAAGCCGCATGGCGCTGGCCGCGGCCAGTGCCTTTCCCATCGTCCTGGGCATCACATG
The DNA here is from genome assembly GCF_049331375.1 of Acidovorax sp. M14. Lineage (NCBI taxonomy): Bacteria > Pseudomonadati > Pseudomonadota > Betaproteobacteria > Burkholderiales > Comamonadaceae > Acidovorax > Acidovorax sp. M14. The sequence goes on along the minus strand of NZ_CP186263.1, from coordinate 4,472,320 downwards.
TGCCGGGGCTTCTTCCGCATTCGCCCAGACCGCTGACAGCAATGGCACCAGCACTACCAGCCATGCCCCGGTCAAGGAGCTGGGCGTGGTCACCATCAGCGGTGGCCAGCCCACCTCGCTGCCCACGCAGATCCCCACCACCATCGAGGGCGTGACGCGCGAGCAGATTGAGCATTCGATCAACGCCACCGACAGCGAAGACGCCCTCAAGTACCTGCCCAGCCTGCTGGTGCGCAAGCGCTACATCGGCGACTACAACCACGCCGTGCTGTCCACCCGCGCATCGGGCACGGGCAACCCGGCGCGGTCCATGGTGTTTGCCGATGGCATCTTGCTGAGCAACTACCTGGGCAACGGCCCCACCAACGCGCCGCGCTGGATGCTGGTCACGCCCGAAGAAGTCGAGCGCGTGGACGTGCTCTACGGTCCGTTCTCCGCAGCGTACGCGGGCAACTCGGTGGGCGCGGTGGTGGACTACGTCACGCGCATGCCGACGAAGTTTGAGGCGCACGGGCAGGTCAGCACCCAGCACCAGCCGTTTGACCTGTACAACACCAGCGGCACCTACGGGGGCAAGCTGGTCAGCGCCTCGGTGGGCAACAAAAACGGCGACTGGTCCTGGTTCCTGAACTTCAACAAGACCGACAGCGAAGGCCAGCCGCTCACCTTCCCCACGCGTCTCGTGTCCGCCGGCACCGTGGGCAGTGCGGGCACACCCGTGACGGGCGCCGTACTGGACAACAACCGCAGCAACCAGCCCTGGTATCTGCTGGGCACCGCCACGCAGTACCACACGCAGCAAGACCACATCAAGGCCAAGATCGCCTACGACTTCTCGCCCACGGTGCGGGCCGCCTACACTTTTGGCTGGTGGCACAACGAATCTGAAGGCCGCCCCACCAGCTACCTGCGCGACGCCAATGGCAATGCGGTCTACAGCGGCACGGTCAACATCAACGGCCGCTCGTTTGCCCTCACGCCCACCGACTTCAACGTTTCCAACGAAGACCTCACGCATTTCATGCACGGCCTGTCGGTCAAGAGCCGCACTCAAGGCACGTTCGACTGGGAGGTGGCCGCCAGCCTGTACGACTACCAGACCGACACCCTGCGCGCCGCCACCGTGGCACTGCCCGCGGCGCTGAACGGCGGGGCAGGGCGCATTGTCAACAGCAAGGGCACGGGCTGGAACACCCTGGCCGCCAAGGGCACCTGGCGGCCTGATGGGGTGTTGGGCGCACACATCGTGGACTTTGGCCTGCAGCGCGACAGCTACCAGCTGCGCACCGTGGAGAACACCACGACCAACTGGATCAACGGTGCCGCAGGTGCCCGCAACCAGGCCTTCAATGGCGACACGCAACTGCTGGGCCTGTGGGCGCAAGATACCTGGAAGATCGCGCCAAAGTGGAAGGCCGTGCTGGGTGCCCGCGCCGAGCGCTGGAGTGCCAGCAACGGCCAGACCGGTAACGCCACCACCACGGTGAGCCACCCCGAGCGCAACGAGACCTACGTCTCGCCCAAGGCGGCCGTGGCCTACCAGGCCAGCGACCTTTGGGTGCTCAAGGCATCGACAGGCCGCGCCGTACGCATGCCCACGGTGTCTGAGCTGTACCAGGGCGGCATCAGCGGCAGCGGCACGCTCATCAACAACGACCCCAACCTGCGCCCCGAAAAGAGCTGGACCACCGAGCTGACGGCCGAGCGGGACTTGGGCAACGGTTTGCTGCGCCTGACCGCGTTTTTTGAGCGCACCAAGGACGCGCTGTACTCGCAGACCAACGTGCTCGTCACGCCCAACGTGACCAATGTGCAGAACGTGGACGCGATTCGTACCAAGGGCCTGGAGCTGTCGTACCAGGCTGCCAACGTCTTTGCGCGCGGGCTGGAGCTGGGCAGCAGCCTGACCTGGACGGATTCCAAGATCACGCGCAACGACAAGTTCCCCACCAGCGTAGGGAAGTGGCAGCCACGCATCCCCGAATGGCGCGCCACCGCCGTGGCCACCTACCGGCCGGACGACAAATGGTCGTACACCCTGGGCGCGCGCTACAGCGGCAAGCAATACAGCACGCTCGACAACAGCGACCCCAACGGTTTTGCCTACCAGGGCGCGAGCCGCTACTTCACCACCGATGTGCGCGTGCGCTACCAGATCACCAAAGCGGTCAGCGCCGCCGTGGGCATCGACAACCTGAACAACTACCAGTTCTGGAACTTCCACCCCTACCCACAGCGCAGCTACATGGCTGAGTTGAAGGTCTCCCTCTGAAAGGAATACTTCCCATGTTGTTGAATACTATGAAAAAGATAGCTGCTGCCGCATGTTTGACTAGCGCTACCGCCCTGTTTGGCACTGCATCGGCCCATGTGGTGCTCGAATACCAGGTCGCTCCGGCCGGCGCCAGCTACAAGGCCGCGTTCAAGGTGGGCCACGGCTGCGGCGCATCGCCCACGCGGCAGGTGGTGGTGGACATCCCCGCAGGCATGCGCGGCGCGCGCCCCATGCCCAAGCCGGGCTGGACGCTCGACGTGCAGCGCGACAAGGTGGCCCAGCCGTACACCAGCCATGGCCGCAGCATCACCGAAGACGTGGTGCGCGTGACCTGGACGGCCAAGACCGCAGACGACATGCTGCAGAGCGCCCACTACGACGAGTTCGTGCTGGTCGCCACCGCCCCCGAGCAAGCAGGCACCGTGTACTGGCCTGTGCGCCAGGTCTGCGCCGAAGGCCGCAACGACTGGGTGGATGTGCCCCAGGCGGGCCAGAAGCTGTCAGACCTCAAGTCCCCTGCGGCAGCGCTGGAGATTCTGCCCAGCGGTGGCGCGGCTGCCCACAATCATTGACAGTCGGGCCCAGCCCCTCATCCCCCTCTATCCCTCTTTTATTTGAGCCAACCGAAAGACATTCACCATGAAAACACTGCTTCACACCGCCGCTATCGTTGCTGCACTGCTCAGCGCCCCTGCATGGGCGCAGACCGCCGCCGTCAAGGTCGAAGGCGCCTGGGCCCGCGCCAGCGTGCAGGGCCAGAAGGCCACGGGCGCGTTCATGCGCCTCACGGCCAAGGACGGCGCACGCCTGGTGCGCGCCGAGTCGCCCGCGGCCGGCCTGGCCGAAGTGCACGAGATGAAGATGGAAGGCGACATCATGAAGATGCGCGCCGTGCCCGCGCTGGACCTGCCGGCGGGCAAGACGGTGGAGCTCAAGCCCGGCGGCTACCACGTCATGCTGCTGGACCTGAAGGCGCCGCTGGCCAAGGACAGCACGGTGCCGCTCACCCTGGTGTTCCAGGACGCCAAGGGCGTGGAAAGCACGCTGAACCTGACGGTGCCCGTGGGCACCTCCGCACCCGGCGGCGCCACGGCGGGCAGCATGATGGATGGGCACAAACACTGAGATCCGCGCGGCCGCAGCGCCTTCGCGGGCGCAACGCATTGGAGTAAGCTGTGCCTCCTCAAGAACCTGGAGCAGGTTCCAACGACCCACCTCTCGCGGAGCGGCCATGAGCGACACATCCAACAACTTCGGTTTCGGCAAATTCGTCCCCGGTTTTGACTTTCTGCAAAGCCTGGCCAAGGGGGCGTCCAGCAGCATTCCGCAGTTGCCCAACCTCTCCAACTGGGTGGCCCCCACCATCAGCGTGGAAGAGCTGGAAAAGCGCATTGAAGAGCTGAAGGCCGTGCAGTTCTGGTTGGAGCAGAACTCCCGCGCGCTGGCCGCCACCATCCAGGCGCTGGAGGTGCAGAAGATGACCCTGGCCACGCTCAAGGGCATGAACTTCAGCATGGGCGATGTGGCCAACGCCTTCAAGCTCAAGACCGCCGACACGGTGATGAGTGGCGTGCAAAAGGCCGCCGACACCGTGACCGGCGCCGCCGAGGCCGTGGCTGGCGCGGCGGCCCGCGTCACGGGCCGCGCCGCCGCTGAAGAAGACACCCCGGACGAGGCCGACGCCGAGCCTGCAACGGCTGCCAAGGCCAAGCCCAAAGCCAAGGGCAAGACTGCGGCTGCGGCCGAGCCCGCCGTGGTGGACCCGATGCAGTGGTGGGGGGCGCTCACCAGCCAGTTCCAGCAGATCGCGGCCAACGCCATGAAGGACGCGGCCAAGCAAACCGCCATCGACACCACCAAGAACATGGCTACCGGCCTGGCCAAGGAAGCCCTCAAGACAGCCACCGGCATGGCCAGCCAGTTTGCGGCCAAGGGCATGCAGACCATGCAGGGCGGCGCCAAGCGCGCGGCGGCATCATCCGCAGGCGCCGCAAAAAAGACTGCTGCGGCCAAGAAACCCGCAGCCCGCAAGACCACCACGAAGCCCGCCGCCAAGAAGGCCGGCAGCACCCGCAGCCCGGCTGCCCGCAAGCGAGCGGGCTGACGCCCACGCGGGCGGGCGCGGCAGCACGCAGGCGGCGCCACGTTGGCCTACCTCCCGCCCTGGCACGGAGACCCTCACCATGAAACTCTTTCCCACCGGCCACGCCACCCACCCCCAGTGGCGCATGGCCGCTGCGCTGGTGCTGGCGCAGCTGCGCGCCCAGATGGCGCTGCCCGACTACGCATCGGCTCCCACCCTGGGCCTGCTCTACATCACCGACCACTACGCCAACGAAGCCCAGGCGCTGCTCGACTACCTGAGCGCCGAGCTGCCGGAAGTGACTGACTGGAGCGGCACCGTGGGTGTGGGCGTGTCGGCCAACAATGCCGAATACTTTGATGAGCCCGCGCTGTCGGTCATGCTGCTGGATGTGCCGGCCGACCAGTACCGCGTGTTCTCGGGCGTGGCGCCGCTGCCTGCCCATGCGCCGCACGCCAGCACGGGCTTTGTGGCCCACACCGCGCTGGTGCATGCCGACGGCCACACGCCGGACCTGACCGAACTGCTGGCCGAGATGGCTGCGCGGACTGACACGGGCTATCTGTTTGGCGGCCTCAGTGCCAGCCGCACGGCCAGCGTGCAGTTTGCGGTTGGGGGCGACGGCAACATGGCCGGGCAAGGCGGTGCCAGCGGGGTGTTTGACGGCGGCCTCTCGGGGGTGGCGTTTGGCGCGGGCGTGTCGCTGGTGTCGCGGGTTACGCAGGGCTGCCAGCCCGTGGGCGCGCTGCACACCATCACGGCCGCGCAGGACAACGTGGTGCTCGCGCTCGACGGCGAGCCCGCGCTCGATGTGCTGCTCGACACGCTGCAGGTCTCGCTCGACGGGGGCGACCCGCAGCCCGCGCTGCGCAAGGTGCGCGCCACGCTGGCAGGCCTGGTCAACGCCGGCGAACAACCGCAGGGGCAGCGCCGCACGGGCCACTTTGGCGCCGACACGCGCGTGCGCCATATCCTGGGGCTGGATGGTTCTCGCCGGGGCGTGGCGCTGGCAGACCATGTGGAGCCCGGCATGCACCTGGCGTTCTGCCAGCGCAACGTGGCGGCCGCACGGGCAGACCTCATGCGCATCTGCGCCGAGATCCGCGAGGAACTATCGCCGGAGGAGCTGGAGCCCGCGCCCATGGTGGCGTCCGGCGCGCCAGGGGAACTGGCCGCTGCGCCGGGCGTTGCCGGACATGCTGGAGCGCAACCCCAGACGGGGCGGCGCATTTGCGGCGCGATCTATGTGAGCTGCTCGGGCCGGGGCGGGCCGCATTTTGGCGGGCCCAGCGCCGAGCTGCAGATCGTGCGCCATGCGCTGGGCGATGTGCCACTGGCCGGCTTTTTTGCGGGCGGCGAGATCGCCCACCACCATCTGTACGGCTACACCGGTGTGTTGACCGTGTTTGTGGACGGCGAGCCCTTGCCGTCCTGAGGTAGACGAGGGGAGGGGGCTGGCTGGCGCAGCAGCCCCCGCCATCGTCAACGCCGGTCAGCCCGCGCCGTTCTCGTCGGACTCCGCTTTTTCTTCTGGCGTCAGCCGCGTGGCCAGGATCTTGTCGATGGTCTTGCCATCCATGTCCACCACTTCCAGCTTCCAGTCCTCCCACTGCACGGTGTCGGTCACCTTGGGCAGGCGGCCGGTCAGCAGCATGATCATGCCGCTGAGCGTGTGGTAGCGGCCGCGTTCTTCTTCGGGCACGGCATCCAGGTTCAGGCGGTCTTTCAGCTCGGGCACGGGGATGTGGCCGTCCAGCAGCCAGCTGCCATCCTCACGTTGCAGCGCCCACGAGGTCTCGGGGTCGCGCGGCTGAAACTCGCCGGTGATGGCCTCGATCAGGTCCTGCAGCGTGACGATGCCCTGCACCTCGCCGTATTCGTCGATCACAAACGCCATGTGCACGTCCGACAGGCGGAAGTTGTCCAGCAGCTCCATGCCCGTGATGGTCTCGGGCACATACAGCGCCGTCTGCAGCGGCTGGTCGGCCAGGCCGCCGCGCGCCTTGTCGCGCAGCGTGCGGGACAGCCACTGGCGCGCGTTGATCACGCCCAGGATGTTGTCCATGCCACCGCGCACCACCGGGAAGCGTGCGTGGTCGGACTCTTCGATGCATTTGAGGTTGTCTTCAAACGGAGCATCGATGTCCAGGCACACCACATCACCACGCGGCACCATCAGCGAGCCGATCTGGCGGTCGTCCAGGCGGAACACGTTGCGCACCATGGTGTGCTCGTGCGACTCGATCACACCGGCTGTGGTGCCTTCGACCAGCATGGCGTGGATCTCTTCTTCGGTCACCGGGCTGCCGCTGGTTTCCTTCACGCCCAGCAGGCGCAGCAGGGTGCGCGTGGACGTGGACAGCAGCAGCACAAACGGCTTGGTGGCCAGTGCCAGAAAGTTGATGGGCCGCGCCACTAGGCGCGCAAAGGTCTCGGGGTACGACTGGCCGATGCGCTTGGGCACCAGCTCGCCCACCACGATGGAGAAGTAGGTGATCAGCACCACCACCAGCCCGGTGGCCGCGTAGCCACCGTAGGGCAGCGGCACGCCCAGGCGCTCCAGCCACGATGCCAGCGGCGCTGCCAGGGCGGCTTCGCCCACGATACCGTTCAGCACGCCAATGGACGTGATGCCAATCTGGATGGTGGAGAGGAAACGCGTGGGGTCTTCGCCCAGCTTCACGGCAGCGGCGGCACCGCTATCGCCCTCATCAATCAGCTTTTGCAACCGCACCTTGCGGGCCGTGACCAGAGCGATCTCTGACATGGCAAACAGGCCGTTGAGGAAGATGAGGGCGAACAGTATTGCTATTTCCATACAAAGGGCGCCTTGCGCGCCCTTGGGAGTTGAGAAGCGACCCATTGTAAGGACAGGGGCCCAGTGGCCCCGCGCAGGTTCCTAACCACCCTCTGTGGGCAAGCCGGTCTCGTCCCATTCAGGCAGCCCCCCGCGCAGCCAGTACACCGACTGGAAGCCCCTGGTGATGGCCACCTTGGCGGCCTTGTAGGACTTCCAGCACTCGGCGCCATTGCACGCAAAAATCACCGGCTTGGCCTTGTCCAGCCCTGGCAGCTTGTCCAGCGCCTGGAAGTCGTCCTGCGCCGCATTGAAGGCCACGTCCTTCAGGCTCTTTTCCACGTAGGCCGCAAACACGGCGCCCCGGATGCGCTTGGTCTTGAATTCCTTTTCGGTGCGCGTGTCCACAAGCGTGGCGCCTTGTGCCAGCAGGGTCTGCGCTTCGCGCGCGGTGATGCGGTTCACCCCAGGCAGGCTGGTGGGGGTGAACAGCCCCAGCTCGGCCACGCGGCGGTATTCCACCGCCTCCGGGCGCACCGAGACCAGCGGCAGGCCGCTGGCCGAGGACGATGTGCTGAACCACTGGGCCAGCTTGCTGCGTGCATCCGCTGGCAGGTCTTTCTTGACCACGATGGAGAACCCGCCCGGAACGGGCTGCGACGTGGCCAGCACCCGCGCGATGCCGGGGTGCGCAGCCGACCATTCCGCCCAGTCGTCCTCGCGCACCACGGTGGCATCGGCCGTGCCCAGGGTCAGGGCCGTGAGGCCCGCCTGGGGGAATTTTTCGTACTGCACGGCCCGCAGGTCCTGGAACGACAGCCCCGCTTCGTTCAGCATACCGCGCGCCATGTAGGTGTAGACCGAGTCCTGCTGGGGCAGGTACAGCCGCCGGCCTTTCATGGCGGGCACGGCTGCGATGGGCTGCAGCCCGACCAGCAGGTACTTGTCCGATTTGTGCGTGGCGCCCACCAGTTCGTAGCCACGTTGCAGTGCAGATGCCGCCACTTGCGCCGGCGCAATGAAGATGTCATAGCCCGCGCTGCGGGTGGCTCGCATCACGTCGGCGAGGTCGTCGCTGGTGGTCAGCGCCACAGGCTGGCCCGCCGCCTTCGACAGGCCCGACTCGGCCGAGGTGCGCAGGATGGAATGTGCCGCCTTGCGGGCCGTGGGCTCCACGACCACGATGGCCGTCAGCTGGGCCAGCGCGGTGCTGCAACCCAGCCCCCAGAGCAGGAGCAGCCCGAGTGGTCGCCAGGATCGTTTTCTGATGATGTTCATAGCGCTTTTCCTCTCCCCACAACAAAGCGCGAATATGCCCACGGCCTCCGCACCTGCGTACGAATGTTTCCGATGTTTTGTTCTTGTTACTTCTGCTAACGAAGCCGCACGTGCGGTGTGAGGGGCTGCCGCACAGAATGCGGGCTGGCCCGATGCCCTGCGCTTGCGAGGGGAATCGGGGGCGAAAGGTTTTGTTCACCCCACTCTTTGGAGACGTTCGCATGAAAGATTCGATGACCCTGCCGCGCCGCCACATGCTGGCCGGAAGTGCTGCCGCCTTGAGCGCGCTGGGCCTGGCCGGATGGACGGGCAGTGCGCGGGCCCAGCAGGCCGCAGCGTCTGCGGCCAAGCCGCTGCCCGCCTATGCGGGGTGGAAGTCGCCGGATGCGCTGATCGTGCACAGCAGCAGCACCCTGGAAACGCGGCGCTCCGCGTTCGGCACCAGCGTCATCACGCCGTCCAACCAGCTGTACGTGCGCAACAACCTGCCCGCGCCCGATGCCGCCATCCTGGACAACCGCGACGCGTGGACGGTGTCCATCGAAGGGGTCAAAAGCCCGCGCAGCCTGACCCTGGCCGAGCTCAGGACGCTGGGCGTGGAAACCGTGGCCACCGTGTTGCAGTGCTCGGGCAACGGCCGGGGCTTTTTCCCCAGCAAGCCCAGTGGCACCCCCTGGTCGGTGGGTGCTGCAGGCTGTGTGGTCTGGAGCGGTGTGCCGCTGCGCAACGTGGTGGCGGCCCTCGGCGGCCTGGCCGATGGCGCGGCCTACCTGACCGGCACAGGCGGCGAGAAGCTGCCCGAGGGGGTGGACCCGCTGTCGGTGCTGGTGGAGCGCTCGGTGCCCGTGAAGGCGCTGGACGACGCCCTGCTGGCCTGGGAAATGAATGGCGAGCCGCTGTCGCTCGCACACGGCGGCCCGCTGCGGCTGGTGGTGCCCGGCTACCAGGGCGTGAACAACATCAAGTACGTCAAGCGCGTGGCGTTCACCACCGAACAATCGCAGGCGCGCATCATGTCGCACGGCTACCGCATGTCGCCGCCCGGCTCCAAGGCCAGCCCCGAGCAGCCCTCGGTGTGGGAGATGGGCGTGAAATCCTGGATCAACGGCCCGCTGCCCGACAAGGGCGCCATCAAGCCCGGCCAGGTGCAGGTGCATGGCGTGGCCTTTGGCGGCGCGCGCGGCATCAAAGGCGTGGAGGTGTCGGCCGATGGCGGCAAGACCTGGCAGGCGGCCAAGCTCATCGGCCCCGACCTGGGCCCCTTTGCCTGGCGGCAGTTTGCGCTACCCCTGCGCCTGGAGGCGGGCACCCATGTGCTGGCCAGCCGCGCCACCGACACGGCAGGCAATGTGCAGGCTGAGCAGCGCGAGGAAAACCTGGGCGGTTACAACAACGCCAGCTGGCGCGACCACGCTGTCACCGTGACCGTGGCCTGAGATGGGTGGGAACAACCGAGCGCGCCGCCTTGCAGCGGCGCTGTGGGCCGCTGGCGCCTGTGCGTCGGCTGCGGCCGCCGACCCGGCCGAACTGGCGCGCGGCAAGGAGCTGTTCACCAAGATCCAGCCCGCCTGCGCCGTGTGCCACACGCTGCAGGCTGCGGGTGCTGAAGGTCAGGTCGGACCGGTGCTGGATGAGTTGAAGCCCGACGCGGGCCGCGTGTTGCGCGCGCTCAAGGCGGGCATCGGTGTAATGCCCTCGTATGCCGAGCGCATGAGCGAGAAGGACATGTTGGCCGTGGCGCAGTTTGTGGCGCACGCCACGGGCGCGGCCAAGTAGGCGCAGCCTCTCGCGGCGGTTGCAGCAGCCTTGCCTCGCTGCAACCGCGCGCTGCTTCAGGCTGCCGTGCGCGACGGCACCAGCGCCGCCCCGGCTGCGCGCCCCTGCAAGCCCTGGAACGCAAAGTCCACCTCGGGCACGCGGCCGCTCACGATGTCGGCCAACGCCTTGCCCGAGCCGCAGGCATGCGTCCAGCCCAGTGTGCCGTGGCCGGTGTTGAGGAACAGGTTGCCCACCTTCGTCTTGCCGATCAGCGGTACGTTGCTGGGCGTGGCGGGGCGCAGGCCGCTCCAGAACTGCGCCTGGGTCGCGTCGCCCGCGCCGGGGAAGAGCTGCTCCACACGCCGCACGATGGCCTCGCAGCGCACCTGGTTCAGGTGGCGGTCATAGCCGTTCAGCTCGGCCGTGCCTGCAATGCGCAGACGGTCGCCGCCGCGTTCGCTGGTGTAGCGCGAGAACACGAGCTTGAACTCGTCGTCCGTCAGGCTCACCTGGTGTGCCTTGCTGGCGTCCTTGACCGGCATGGTCACCGAGTAGCCCTTGGCCGGGTAGATGGGCAGCTGGATGCCCAGCGGCTGCGCCAGCAGCGGGCTGAACGAGCCCATGGCCAGCACAAACGCATCGCCGCGCACGCGCTCGAAGCGGCCTTCGGCATTGGTCACTTCCACGTGGTCGATGCGGCCGCCTGCCTCGCGCAGCGCGGTGATGTGGTGGCCCATGCGGAACTGCACGCCCGCCGCCTCGCACAGCTTGGCCAGCTCGCGCGTGAACTGGTTGGCGTCGCCGGATTCGTCCTCGGCCGTGTAGGTGGCGCCCGCGAGTTGTGGGCGTATGTGGGCCAGGGCAGGCTCGATGCGCACGGCCTCGTCGGCGCTGATGACCTGGCGCTCGCAGCCCAGCGCGCGCATCTGCTCGGCCGGGGCCAGCGCGCCGTCGAATTCTTTTGGGTTGGTATAGAAGTGCAGGATGCCTTGTGTGCGCTGGTCGTACTGGATGCCGGTGGCCGCGCGCAGCTGCTGCAGCGTGTCGCGGCTGTAGGTGCCCAGGCGCACGATCTGTTCGATGTTGTGGCGCGTGCGTGCGGGCGTGCAGTTGCGCAGGAAGGACAGGCCCCACAGCCATTGCCGCATGTCGGCGCGCAGGCGGAACAGCAGGGGTGCATCCTCTTTGCCCAGCCACTGCAGCACCTTGAGCGGCGCGCTGGGGTTGGCCCAGGGTTCGGCGTGGCTCACCGAGATCTGACCGCCGTTGGCAAAGCTGGTCTCTGCACCGGGCGCACCCTGGCGGTCGATGACGGTCACCTCGTGGCCGAGTTGCGAAAGGAAATAAGCCGAAGTCACGCCGAGCAAGCCGGCGCCCAAAACGATCACGCGCATGATTTTCAAAGCCTTTCTGGGCTCTGGCGCTAGAACAACATGCGCTGGCAGCTATGAATTCAATAGCGTGCAGCTGGCGCATGAATGCCCTAGCTGCCGCTCCCCCTGTCCTTGGTACCTGAGAGATTCACCGCCACCCACCCGGGCTGCGGCTTGCTCCTTCGGTGCGCTTCGCGTTGCGCGAGGCGGCTCTCCAGACGGCTTTGATGAATGGTGCAGTACGGGACCTGAGCGTGTATGGGAGTTTGCGCCTTCGGTGCAGCGGCGGCCTGTGGCTGCCGTGCTCTCCTGCGAGGCCGATTCTAGGGGCCAAGCCTGCGCGCGAGATCGACTCCGGCTGCTAATGGGGCGCAATCGTTGCTGATGCAGCGGCGCGGGGCCGCTGGTGAAGGTGCCGATAATCCGCCGACCCCTTGTCCCACTGAGAGTTTTGCCATGCCCCCCGCCACTTTGGACCCTGTCGCCAGCGCCGCCATCATCACCCGGGCCCGGGAGGGGCGCACCCCCCGCCCGCTGGACTTTCCCGCAGGGCTTCGCCCACGCGATGCCGCCGAGGCCTACGCGGTGCAGGACGCCGTGGTGCGTGCGCGCGGGGAGATCGCAGGCTGGAAGGTCGGCGCCGCGTCGCCCCAGGCGCAACCCGCGCGGGCCGCTCTCGCGCGCGATTCGGTGTGGGTGGCCGCAGCGGGTGAGGCGGTTGCTCTGTCTGCCGCGGGTTTTGCCGTGATGGGCGTGGAGGCGGAGCTGGTGTACGAACTGGGGGCTGACCTGCCCGCCCGCGCCACCCCCTACAGCGCCGCCGAGGTGTTGGCGGCGGTGGTGTCGGTGCGCGCCGCCATTGAGGTGTGCGACACGCGCTTTGCTGCCTGGGCGCAACAGGGCGAGTGGAGCCGCCTGGCCGACCAGGCCTGCCACGGGGCGTTGATCGTGGGGGCTGGGGTGACCGATGTCGCTGCCGTGCAGCCCCTGGCGCAAGCGGTGACCTTGTCGGTGAACGGGGCCGTGGCCGTGCAACATGCCACCTGGGGCAACCCGGCGGGCGACCCGCTGCGCCTGCTGGTGTGGCTCGCCAACGAAGGCGCGCGCAGCCTGGGCGGACTGCGCGCGGGGCACTGGGTCACCACCGGGTCATGCACCGGCACCGTGCTGGTGGCGCCGGGGGCCGAGGTGGTGGCCGACTTTCCAGGGCTGGGGCAGGCGGTGTTGCACCTGCCATAAAGGCACAGGGCCTGGCGCCCTGGCTAGCCAGCGGAGCGTCGATCAACGATCAGTTGCGGCGCGGGTTGTCCGGCTGGTGGTCGCGGCGGTTGGGCACGCCGTCGCCGTCACGGTCGCGGTCATTGCGGTTGGCAATGCCGTCGCCATCGCGGTCCCAGCCGCCCCGGTGCAGTTCCCAGCGCCCGTCGCGCTGCTCCCACTGGGGTGTGCGATAGCGGTAGCCTGGCCGCACCTTTTCAAAGTGGCCTGCCACCCACACATGGCGGTGGCCCCGCCAGTCCCAGTAGCCAGGCACCCACACCTGTCCCTTGCGGGCGTGCGGAACGGCTTCGCGGCGGGGTGGCGGGGGTGCCGGGATGACGATGCCCTGCTGTGGGCCCGACTGCACGATGACAGTGGCTTGCGTGGCGGCCTGGGCCGGTGTGATGGCCCCTGTCAGCGCCGTCAGCGCTGTCACGGACAGGGCCGCTGCAGTGAAGGTGTTGCGCAAGAAAGTGGCGTGGGTCATGGTGAACTCCTTGTCGTGTCTGGCCGACCGCAGGCACTGCCTGCGTCGGGCCGGGTGTTGCGTCTGTGGCCTCATCGTGGCCGGTGGGTGGTGGCGCGTCTGTCAGTCGGACTGCCCATTGCCTGTCGGCGCGCGCAGCGGTCCCACCGGGGTGGATCAGCGGCGGTAGGGGTTGTCCGGGCGCTGGTCGTAGCGGTTGGGCACGCCGTCTCCGTCACGGTCCCGGTCGCGGCGGTTGGGGATGCCATCGCCATCACGGTCCCAGCCGCCGGGCTGCATGTTCCAGCGGCCGCCGTGTTCCACCCAGCGGGGCTCGCGGTAGTGGTAGCCGGGGCGGGCCTTCACCCAGTAGCCCTGCATCCACACATGGCGGTGGCCACGCCATTCCCAGTGGCCGGGCACCCACACCATGCCGCGGCGCGGGTGCGGCGCCACCTCGTAGCGGGGTGGGGGCGGCGCCTGGTACTGCACGCGCACCGGGGCGGGTTGCTGGTAGACGGGCGTACCTGCCTGGATGACAACGGTGGCGCTGGTCTGCGCCTGCGCCGCGCTCGCGGCGCCCAGCGACAGCAGGGCGATGGACACAGCGGCAAGTGCTTTGCGGGCCATAAGGTTCTCCTCAGATGTGATTCCTTGCGGAACCGGAGACTTCATGGTGCGCACGCTGCGTCAAGCCGGTGTAGGTCAATTGCGAAGCTTTGTGAAGTTGTGTTGCCGACTTCGGAGGCAAACGGTTGCCGTGTGATTTTTGTCACGCCTGCTCAGGCATCCGGCGTCGGCGTCTCCCATCTATCCGCCCGCGATGGCTTGCTTCAGCGCCACCACACCAGCGTCGCAATCACCAGCAACGCGCACCACGCCGGGTGTCTGCCATGCGTGGCAAAGAACACCAGCATGCCACTGGCCAGGGTGGCAATGCCCACGGCGTCGGCGGCCCAGGCGCCCAGGGCCGCGTCCCAAGGTGCGGTGCCCAGGCGCCAGAGCAGGGCGCTCAGTGCCCAGCACAGTACCGAGGCCACATGCCAGGTGCCCCACAGAATGCGCAGGTGCGGGGTGTGCAGCAACTGCTGCGCCGTGCCAACCTCCGCGCGCCCCGCCGTCTGGCGGCCCTGCGTGCGCAGCCTGCGGAACAGCAGAAGTTCTCCCAGCACCGAATTTGCCACCCCCACCAGGGTCAGCCCGGCGGCTGCCAGGGTCAGCGCGGTGTTCGCGGTGTTTGTCATGGGTGAACGGCCAGTGCCTTGTGGGCGCGGGTGTGCACCCGGGCACCCAGCTGCGTCAGCAGGTGCATCAGCCCCATCCACATGCGCTCGAACGCGGGCATCTCGCCGGGGATCTGGGCGAGGTGCTGCCCCAACACGCGCTGGTGCTGGCTGGGGGTGATGGGCGGCGGTGTCTTGGTGCCAAAGTCAAACACCGGCTGGGTGAAGGGCTCGATCTGCCAGGCCTGCATCTCGGCCAGCGCGGGGGCGAGTTCAGTGGTGTAGGCCTGCACGGTCAGGTCCTTGTGCAAGAGCCCCAGCGCCTGGTAGGCCTGCAGCACCTGTGCATTGCGCGTGGGGTCGGTAGGGGCGCGCAGCAGGGCAGACCATGCCTGCACCACCTGCGCACGGAATGCGCTGGGCAGGGCGCGCGTGCAGCCAAAGTCCAGCACACCCACCGTGCCATCGGGCGCGAACAGAAAGTTGCCCGGGTGCGGGTCGGCATGTACCCGCCCCAGCACAAAGATGCAGTGCATGAACCAGTCCCACAGGTGCTGCCCGGCCTGGTCGCGCAGTGCCTGCGGTGGCTGTGTGGCCAGCCAAGCTTGCAACGGCAGCCCGGGCACAAACTGCTGCGTGAGCACCTGGGCGCGCGTGTGCGAGAGGATGGGCTGCGCCATCACCACGCCCGGCTGCGCGGCATGCTGGGCAAACCATTGCAGCTGTTCGGCCTCCTGCAGGTAGTCCACTTCGCGCAGCAGGGTGGCCTCGATCTCGGTCATCACGCTGTCCAGCACGGCATCGGTGGGCAGCGGCATGTCGGTGTGGGCCAGGGCGCGCAGCGCGGCGCGCATCAGCTGCATGTCGCTGGCGATGGTGGCGGCAATGCCGGGGTACTGCACCTTCACGGCCACCATGCCGTGGCCTGCGAGCTGCGCGCGGTGCACCTGGCCCAGGCTGGCGGCGGCAAACGCGGTGGGCTCGAACTGCTCGAACAGCGCCTCGGGCTCTTGTCCGAAGGCCTGGCGGAACACGCGTCCCACCAGCGCGCGGTTGAGCGGCGGGGCCTGGTGGTGGGCGCGTGCCAGTTCGCTGCGCACGCCGTCGGGCAGCAGGCCCGGGTGCATGCTGAGTAGCTGCGACACCTTGAGCGCCGAGCCCCGCAGCTGCCCCAGCGCGCCAAACAGGATGCGGCCCAGCGCGGCCTCGTGCTCGGCCTGCGCCTGGGCCGAGCGCTTGCGCGTGCGGTGTCCCAGCTCGGCCATGCCGATGCGCGCAGCCGCGAGCCCCGTGATGGCGCTGCGCGCCAGCTTGCCGGTGCGGGGTGCGTTTGCGTCAGTTTGGGCCATGGTCTGCCAGGCGCTGCGCCGTGCCGCGTGCAATCACGCGGTGGATCGGCGTGATCACCGCCATGTACGCATGGCCCAGCGTGTTGTGGATGTGCACCACCGTGCTCAGCACCACGCGGGGCGCGGTGCCGGGGGCGGCGGGCTGTTTGCAGATGGACACCTGCACGTCCAGGTGCTTGTCGTCCTGGCCCATCACCACCTCGGTGTCGCTCAGGTGTCGAATGCGGAAGATGCCCACGCGGTCGCCCACGCGGTAGCTGCGCGCGTCGTGCAGGGATCGGCCACTGGCGGGCGGGTGGCCGTCATCCAGCTGGCCCAGGTCCTTCAGGCCCACCAGGCGCACGGCCTTGTTGCGCACGAACATGAGGGCGCGTGTCCACGCCGGGGTGCGGGCCGCCACGTCCAGCCACGACTGCAGGGCTGAGCGCGCGGGGTGCCGGTCGGCCACTTCGTAGGCATCAAAAAAATCGGCCCCGGGCAGCGTGGCGTGGATGGCCGTGCCGGGCGGCACCTGGGTTGCGCGCGCGGTGGTGGGGGCGGCGAGGGCAGAGGACGCATTCATGGGGCGCTCTTTCTTTTGCGGGGCGTGGCGGGGCGCGGGGCGGTGGGGGCCTCCGTGAGGCCGGTGGCCGCCCGGGGTTTGCGGGGTGCACGCGCAGGCTGCGCAGTTTTGGGGGCGAGGCCTTCGGCCGCTGCCTTACCGGCAGGGGGCTGCGATGTCCGTGCTGCGGGCGCGCTGGCCATGGCCTGCTGGGCCATGTGCAGCATGCCCATCAGGCCGCTGCCGTGTTGCACCATGCGGGCCATCTGGCTGCGCAGCACAAAGCCGCCCAGTTGCAGCACACGGTTGACCAGCCCGCCGCGCAGCGCCTGCACCAGCACGCCCAGCGACAGGTCCACCAGTTGTGTGGTGTCGGCAAATTCGTCGGAGGTGTCGGCCAGCCAGTAGCTCACCACGCCTGCGAGGTAGTCGGTGTAAAGGCTGCCTGCCAGGCCCTTGAAGTCGCAGGGCTCGATCTCGTCGCTGGCCTCGGCCGCCTCCAGAAAGCTTGCCACCGCCTCGCGCAGGCTCTGGCGCGCAGCCAGCGGCTCGGCCAGCATCGACAGCGGCGAGCGCCGCGCCAGACCGCGCACCTGGGCCACGAACTCGCGGTCGGCCAGCAGGCGCTCCAGCACGGCATCGGTCAGGCGCTGCAGCTTTTCTTGCAGAGCGTAGCCCGCAAAGCCCGGTGTCTGCAGCGTGTCGGCCAGCGCCTGGTGGGCCACATCGTCCAGGTAGCCCAGCACGATGCGGTCCTTGGTGGGGAAGTATTTGTAGATCGTGGCGTCGCCAATGCCGGCGGCGCGGGCGATGTCTTTCATCGTCGTGCCGTCAAAGCCCTGGCGGGTCATGAGGTCCACCGCGCTGGCCACGATCTGGCGGCGCGTGGCGTCTTGCTGCTGGCGGGTGGTTTTCATTTGACTATTCTTAAATTGATTGATTTTTCAATTTAAAGAATAGTTATTTCTGTTTATGGCGTCAAGCCACCTCTTGGCAGGCGCAAGCAGGGGTTTTGAAGCGTTTTTAACCTCAAGTGCATGTATTTCATGCGCTGATAGCTATCAAAAAGATAGTAAATGGAGGCTGGTTCATGGCGCTGCGGCCAGTCCCTGCACCTGTGAGGCGGCCGCTGCGCTCAACCAAGGGCAGGAGTTGGCTGGCAGCGACGGCCGTCGATTGCGGGTAACTGCGAAATCGGCGTGAGGCTTACCGCCGCATGCTTGCAAACGCCTCGAACTCCCAGCTGCGCATCGCCAGCAGCAGGGTGTAGCCCTCGCGCTCGCGGTCGGGCAGCTTCTGGTCGGCCAGGTGCTGCTGGGCAAAGTCCTGCGCCACGCGCTGCATGCGCTCCATGAAGGCGGGCGCCAGGCCGCGGCTGATGTTGCCGTGCACCAGCAGCACGCCTTCGCCCGGGCCATCAAAGCCGCCTGCAAAGTAGTCCAGCAGCGCGTGGTCGCGGAAGTAGTTCATTACGGGCCCATGTGGGCGCCAGCGGAAGGTCTTGGCCAGCTTGAGGCGGTAGCGGTTGAGCGGCCGCAGCTCGATGATGCCGATGCGGTCCAGCTGCGCCAGGTACTTGATGCCCTCGGCCTCCGTCAGACGGTAGTAGCCCGTCACCTGCTCCAGCGTCCACTGGCTCAGCACACAGATCGCCATCAGCAGCAGCTTCTTGTCGGCCACCACGGCCTTTTCCTGCTCGTGGGTCAGCTCTTTCAGCAAGGGCTGCTCATCGGCCACGCGCCTTGCCAGATCGGCAAAGTCCAGCGCCAGCGCGCGGCAAATGGCGTCGATGCGCGACAGCGGCATGTCACCTTTGGCCAGCATGCGCTTGACGCTGGACTCGGCCATGCCGAGCGCCTGCGCCAGATCGGCATAGGTCATCTGCGCGGTCTTGAGTTCTTTTTTGAGGGCGGTGACGAGGTCGGCGGTCGTGCTCATGGTGAGGGGGCTCCTGGGTATCAATTATCAATACCCGAAGGTGCGTGGGTAGCCCCTTGCGCGACTTTTTGAGGCCACCGATGGCGCCGCTGCCCACACTGCGCGGCATCGTTCACTTTCTACGGTGTGTGTGATGTCTTCTTCCTCTGTGACTCCCCTGCGTGCGCGCGGCCTGGCAACGCTGTCGCGACTGTCGGGTGCCGAAACCGGCCTGCTGCTGGGCGCGGCCGCGCTGCTCGCCCTGGCGCTGTTCGGCCCGGTGCTGCCTGCCAGTGCGCACCAGCATGACTTTGCCGACCAGCGCACGCTGTGGGGTATTCCCTGCGCGCTGGATGTGTTGAGCAACCTGGCCTTTGCCTTGGCGGGTGCATGGGGCTGGTGGGGGCTGCGCCGTGTGCCGCCGGCCGCGCTGGACGCCATCTCCCGTGCGCTGGCTGCCCTGTTCTTTGGCGGGCTGCTGTGCACCGCCGCAGGCTCGGCGCTGTACCACTGGCAGCCGCAGGACGCGGGCCTGCTGTGGGACCGCCTGGGCATGGTGCTGCCTTTTGCGGGGCTGCTTGGGCTGGCGGCGGCCAGCCGGGTGAGCGCGCGGGCGGGCGTGGCCGCTGCAAGTGCCGTGCTGCTGGCGGGGCCACTGGCCGTGTGGGCCTGGGTGCGCACCGGCAACCTGCTGCCGTGGGCCGTGGTGCAACTGGGCGGTCTGCTAGTGGTGCTGGCGCTGGCATGCCTGCCACGCCGCGTCGGCGGACTGGCGCTGCACCTAGGCATGGTGGTGGTGCTGTACGCCCTGGCCAAGCTGCTGGAGGCGGCAGACCATTCGGTGTTCGAGGCCACAGGCGGATGGGTGTCGGGCCACAGCCTCAAGCATGTGCTGGCGGCGGGCGCCGCCTGGCCCGTGATGACGGCATTGGGATCGCTGGTGGCTTTGCGCCACAGTGACGCGGCGGTGATGCCGCGGGTCATGCCGTCCGGGCAGAATGGCGCCCACGCCGTGGGTGTCGCCCGCAGATCCGGCGCATGAAGCGCAGGTCCGGAAAATTCCAACAAGCCAACCCATCGGAAACGAGGAGAAACGCATGAGCCCCGACACCGCCTCCACCAGCGTGGCCCCCGCACCCACGCACGAGGACCCGAACCAGTTTGCCCTGCTGCGCCAGCGGCGGTTTGCCCCCTTTTTCTGGACGCAGTTCTCCGGCGCGGCCAACGACAACCTCTTCAAGTTCGCCTTCACGGTGATGGTGACCTATCAGCTCAGTGTGGACTGGCTGCCGCCCGCGATGGCGGGGCTGGTGATTGGCGCGTTGTTCATCCTGCCGTTCCTGCTGTTCTCGGCCACATCGGGCCAGCTGACCGACAAGTACGACAAGACGAAGATGATCCGCTTCGTGAAGAACCTGGAGATCGCCATCATGCTGGTGGCGGCCGTGGGCTTCATCGCGGGCAACATCCCCATCCTGCTGCTGTGCACCTTCTTGATGGGCGTGCACTCCACGCTGTTTGGCCCGGTCAAGTTTGCGTACATGCCCCAGGTGCTCAACGAGCGTGAGCTGACGGGCGGCAACGGCATGGTCGAGATGGGCACGTTTGTGGCCATCTTGCTGGGGAATGTGGCCGGTGGGTTGCTGGTGGCGTTGCCCGGCATCGGTCACACCACCGTGGCCGTGGCCTGTGTGGTGGCGGCCCTGGCGGGACGCGCGGTGGCGCAGTTCATTCCCTCGGTGCCTGCCACCGACCCGGGCCTCACCATCAACTGGAACCCCTTCACCGAAACCTGGCGCAACCTCAAGCTGGCGCACGAGAACATCGTGGTGTTCCGCTCGCTCCTGGGCATCAGCTGGATGTGGTTCTTTGGCGCGGTGTTTCTGAGCCAGTTCCCCAGCCTGGCCAAGAACGTGCTGCATGGCAACGAGCAGGTGGCGTCGCTGCTGCTGGTGGTGTTCTCCATCGGCATTGGTGTGGGCTCGCTGCTGTGCGAGGTGCTGTCGCGCCGCCATGTCGAGATCGGCCTGGTGCCGCTGGGCGCCATCGGCATGAGCGTGTTCTCCATCGACCTGTATTTCGCGTCGCGCAGCCTGCCACCGTCCGAGATCATGGGCCTGGCCGCCTTCATGGCCCAGGGCGCCCACTGGCGCGTCATGCTGGACCTGGCGCTGCTCAGCCTGTTTGCGGGCCTGTACAGCGTGCCCATGTACGCGCTGATCCAGATGCGCAGCCAGCCCACGCACCGAGCCCGCATCATCGCGGCCAACAACATCCTCAACGCGCTGTTCATGATCGGCAGCTCGCTCATTGCCGGTGCCTTGCTGGGCGCGGGCTTCACGGTGCCGCAGATCTTCCTGTTCACCGGCCTGGCCAACGCCGTGGTGGCGTTCTACATCTTCATGCTGGTGCCCGAGTACCTGCTGCGCTTCATCGCGTGGGTGTCGTCGCGGTTCGTGTACCGCTTCAAGGTGCAGGGCGATGAAAACCTGCCGTCCACCGGCGCCGCCATCCTGGCCTGCAACCACGTGAGCTTTGTGGACGCCGTGCTGCTCATGGCCGCCAGCCCGCGCCCCATCTACTTTGTGATGGACCACCGCATCTTCCGCGTGCCCGTGCTGGGCTGGCTGTTCCGCCTGGCCAAGGCGATCCCGATTGCGCCGTACAAGGAAGACCCGAAGACCTACGAAGCCGCCTTTGACCGCGCTGCCCAGGTGTTGCGTGAGGGTGATTTGCTCGCCATCTTCCCCGAGGGCGGCATCACCAAGGACGGACAGCTGCAGGAGTTCAAGGGCGGCATCATGAAGATCATCGAACGGGCGAAGGCCGAGGGTGTCGAGGCCCCGGTGATCCCCATGGCGCTGACCAACCTGTGGGGCTCGTACTTCAGCCGCATCGAAAAGGGCGGCGCCATGGTGCGGCCGTTCCGCCGGGGCTTCTACAGCCGCGTGGGGCTGAATGTGGGCTCCGCCGTCGCGCCGACCGAGGTGCAGCCCAACCTGCTGCGCGAGCGGGTGCAAAAGCTGCTGACGGCCTGACCGAGGGGCGTGCAAGCCGCCCCTGGCTGGGCGGGCTCAGTCCGCCCGGATCTGTGCGCGCTGGGCAATGGCACGCATGCGTGGCAACTCGTCTTCGATCTGCGCCAGCGCGGCATCGCCCGTGGCGTAAGACGGCTCCAGCCCTGCGGCGATGAGCTTGCTGCGGATCTCGGCGTCCGCCATCGTCTCGGCCAGTGCCTTGTGCAGCTTGGCCTTGGCCTCGGCGGGCAGGCCACGCGGCGCGACCACGGCCAGCCAGGAATCGGCCGAGAAGCCGGTAAAGCCACTTTCTGCCACGGTGGGCACGTCGGGCAGCTGCGTGGCCCGCGTGGCGCCCGTCACCGCAATGGCCTTGATCTTGCCTGCCTTGAGCTGTGGCAGCGCTGCCGCCACGGTGTCGATGGTGAAGGGAATCTGCCCGCCCATCAGGTCGGCCATGGCAGGGGCGCTGCCCCGGTAGGGCACATGCATCAGCTTGATGCCGGCGGCCGACCAAGTCAGCTCGGCGGCAAAGTGCCCCGTGGTGCCGTTGCCGAACGAGCCGTAGGAGAACTTGTCGGGCGTGCGCTGCACGGCGGCGATCAGCTGCCGGAGGTTGTTGACTGGCACATCGCGGTGGGCCAGCAGAATTAGGGGCACTCGCGCGACCAGGCCAACGGGCTCGTAGCTTTTGACGGGGTCGTAAGGCAGCTTGGCGTTCAGCGCGGGGTTCACGGTGAAGGTGGAGCCGGAGCTGATCAGCAGCGTGTAGCCATCGGCAGGCGCATTGGCTACATAGGCTGCACCCACTACCGTACCCGCGCCCGCCTTGTTCTCCACCACGATGGGCTGGCCGAGCCGGTCGCCCAGCTTCTTGCTGATGGTGCGGCCCACGATGTCCACGGCGCCCCCAGGCGGGAAGGGCACAACAAGTTGCACGGGCTTGGCGGGGTACCCGTCGGCGTGCGCCAGCCACAAGGGGCCCATTCCCAGCCCTGCAAGGGCCACCCCCAAGAGGATCACGCTACGCCGACTGACAAGCTGCAAGCATTTCATGGGGGCTCCTTGGATCGAGGGAACGGGCGGGCCCCTTGCCTTGGCGGTCAGGGGCCCTTTGAACAGGTGCTCAGATCAACGACAGCCCGGCCAGCTGTGCCAGCCGTCGCTGCTCGCTGGACGCATCAGCCGTTGCGAAAAAGAAAGCTGTAAGCGTTCAACGCCGGCACCCCTCCCAGGTGCGCATACAGCACGCGGGAGCCTTCGGGGAATTCGCCCTTGCGCACCATGTCGATCATCCCGTGCATGGACTTGCCTTCATACACCGGGTCGGTCAGCATGCCTTCCTGGCGTGCGCACAGGCGGATGGCTTCGAGCGTGCCCTCGTTGGGCAGGCCGTACTCGGGGCCGCCGTAGCGGGTGTCCAGCACCACGTCTTCGGCCGTGATCTCCTGTCCCAGCTCGACGAGCTTGGCGGTGTTCTGGGCAATGCGCAGGATCTGCGCGTGCGTCTTCTCGGGCTTGGCCGAGGCGTCGATGCCGATCACCTTGCGCGCGCGGCCGTCGGCCGCAAAGCCCACCACCATGCCCGCCTGCGTGCTGCCCGTGACCGAGCACACGACGATGTAGTCGAACTGAAAGCCCAGCTCCTTTTCCTGCTGGCGCACTTCTTCGGCAAAGCCCACAAAGCCCAGGCCGCCGTACGGGTGCTCGGAGCAACCGGCGGGAATGGGGAAGGGCTTGCCGCCCGCCTTCTTCACATCGTCCATGGCCTGCTCCCAGCTGGGACGGATGCCGATGTCGAAGCCCGCTGCGTCCAGGCGCACGTCGGCGCCCATGATGCGGCTCATCTCGATGTTGCCCACGCGGTCGTACACCGCGTCGGAGTAGTTCACCCAGTTCTCCTGCACCAGCACGCACTTCATGCCCAGGTGCGCGGCCACGGCGGCCACCTGGCGCGTCTGGTTGGACTGGATACCGCCAATCGACACCAGCGTGTCGTAGCCGCCTGCAATCGCCTCGGGAATCAGGTATTCGAGCTTGCGCGTCTTGTTGCCGCCAAAGGCCAGGCCCGAGTTGCAGTCCTCGCGTTTGGCATACAAGTGCACCTTGCCGCCCAGATGCGCCGACAGGCGGTTGAGGGGCGTGATGGGAGAGGGGCCGAAGGTGAGCGGGTGGCGGGCAAATTTCTGCAGGTTCATGGCGGTGTTCCGGTCGGTGAAGAGGAGTCGCAAGCACGGGGCTTGCAGTGCCTTCATCGTAGAAAAACACGCGCATCAAGTGGTTGCAAAAATTGTCAAAATTTCGGCGTTTAAGTTTTCTGAAAGAGAATGAGAGCTGAAAGTATTTCTTCAGATTGTTTATGTGCGCAACAAAAGTTCGTGCCAAGAATGCACCACAGGCCGATGTCTCTGCCGAGCTGGACCGCACCGACAAAGCCATCCTGCGGCAGCTGCAACGAGATGCGTCGCTGTCCAACGTCGCGCTGGCCGAAAAGGTGCATCTGAGCCCGCCCGCCTGCCTGCGCCGCGTGGAGCGCCTGCGGCGCCTGGGGCTCATCGACAAGGTGGTGGCGCTGCTCAACCCCCAGGCCGTGGGGGCGGGCATGCTGGTGATGATTGGCGTGGTGCTGGACCGCTCCACGCCCGAGTCGTTCGCCGAGTTTGAAAAGGCGGCCGCCAAGGTGTCCGGCTGCATGGAATGCCACGTAGTCACCGGCGAATTCGACTACTTCATGCTGGTGCGCACGCGCGACAACGACAGCTTCAACCGCCTGCACGCAGAGCAGTTGCTCTATCTGCCGGGCGTGCGGCAGGTGCGCTCGTTCATGGTGCTGCGCAACGTGCTCTCGACCACCGAGCTGCCACTGGCGGTGTAGCCGTCTGCCTCTATTCGGTCACTGGTCACTGCGCGCCGCGCAGCCGCCCCATCATGGCCGCCCAGGCCGGGCCGCCAAACACATTGACCACCAGCCCCGCCATCAAGAGCCCGGCGCCCGCAAAGTGCACGGGCAGCAACTGCTCGCCAAACACCACCCAGCCGGTGGTCAGGCCCACCACAGGCACCAGCAGCGTGAAGGGCGCCACACGGTTCACGGGGTAACGCGACATGAGGTAGGTCCACAGCCCGAAGCCCAGCAGCGTCGATATCCATGCGATGTAAGCGACGGCGGTCATGGATTGGAAGGACAGGTGCTGCACGGCCGCCCACACCGTGGCAGGCCCGTCCAGCCACAGCGAAAGCGCCACAAACGGCAGTGGCGCCACCACGCTGGACCAGACGATGAAGGCAAACTGGTTCATCGGCCCATACCGCCCCACAGCGCGGGTGACGATATTGCCGCAGCCCCACATGGCGGCTGCCGCCACCGTGAGCGCAAACCCTGCCAGGGGCATGGAGGCGCCATGCGCGCTGCCGATCAGCACCAGCCCGCAGCCCGCCAGCGCCAGGCCTGCCACCTGGTTGCCCTGCCATTTTTCGCGCAGCCACCACGCGGCCAGCAGCAGGGTGAAGAACGACTGCGACTGCAGCACCAGCGACGCCAGCCCCGAGGGCATGCCGATGTGGATGGCAGTGAACAGCAGCGCAAACTGGCCCACGGCCATGGTCATGCCGTACAGCAGGTACAGCCGCAGCGGCACCTTGGGCGGCTTGACAAACAGGAGCGCCGGGAAGGCCGCGAGCAGATAGCGCAGCGCCCCCAGCAGCAGGGGCGGCACCCCGGCCACCCCCACTTTGATGACAGCGAAGTTGAGGCCCCAGACCACGATGACAAGCAGGGCCAGGGCGAGGTCGCGGGGGCGCAGGGAATTGTTCATGCCCTGCATTCTCTGGGATCGGGGAGGCCGCTAGCCGATCGTTTCAGGACTGGCAAGGTGCAAAAACGGACCAGACCGTGAAGAAGTTCAGAGGGCGTTATGTAGACTCGACCGCGAAGCTCAGCCCCGCATTCGCTTGCAGGCGCGCGATGAGCCGGTCGCCCATCGCCGGGGCGGTGGTCCAGATGCCGCCAGGCGTTTCCGTGGCTTCCTGCAGCAGGCACACCGCCGCCTCGGTGATCATCTTGGAGGTGGAGCCGTAGCCAGGGTCGCGGTCGCCCTTCACACCCACGCGCAGGGTATGGCCTGCGTCATCGGTGCCCAAAAACAGCACGTCGTAGAAGCCGTTCTCGCGCTCCTCGCGCGAAGGGCCTTCGCCCGGCTTGGGGCCTTTGTCCGAGCCCAGCGACTTGTCGCCCGCCACCGCGTTGGCGATGGCCTCGCCCTTTTCGCCGGGGCCGGTGATGAGCATTTCGTCGTAGACAAAGTCGGTGCCGTAGGCGTGCTGCAGTAGGAAGTTGGAGCGGTGTACGTTGCGCGTGTTGATGGCGGCCATCACGAAAGGTGCGACCCACACCCCATCGCCCAATGCTTCGTCCACCATGGGCTTGTTGCCCGAGGGCTGGCGTGGGCCTTCAAAACCGGGGGTCAGCGAGAAGGGGTTTTTCAGCAGGTCCAGCACGCCGGGCTGGCTGGCGGCTGCGGCCATGGTGGCCTTGAGGCTCGCGGCCGTGCCGCCCGAGAAGGTGCCCTTCATCTTGCGCACCCGGCCGCGCACGCGCGGGGCCGGGTGGCCGAAGCGGTGGCGGAATTCCTTTTGCAGCAGGAACACGCCCAGGTCGAACGGGATCGAGTCGAACCCGCACGAGAACACGATGCGCGCGCCGCTGGCTTTGGCGGCGGCTTCATGCGCGTCGATCATCTGGCGCATCCAGGCGGGCTCGCCGCACAGGTCCACATAGTCCACCCCGGCCTTGGCGCAGGCGGCCACCAGTTCGTTGCCATACAACTGGTAGGGGCCCACGGTGGTAAGCACCAGGCGCGTGGTGTCCATCAGCGCCTGCAGGCTGGCGGGGTCGCTGGTGTCGGTCACGACCAGCGGGGTGTCGGCCGGGGCGCCCACTTCGTCGCGCACGGCGGCGAGTTTGTCGGCATTGCGGCCTCCCATGGCCCAGCGCAGGCCGCTGCCTGCGGGGTAGCGTTGCAGCAGGTACTCGACCACCAGGCGGCCAGTGAAGCCGGTGGCGCCGTGGACGACGAGGTCAAAAGGTTTGGTCATGGTGGGGGCTCCGTCCGTCAAAAGTGCAAGGTCCGGGGGCAGGCAGAAGCTGCCTTGCCCGAAGAGGCAGCCATTCTCTGTGGCCGTGCCTGCTGCCTCTGTCGCGCAGGTGCATGGCGAGGGCCGCGTAGGGCCTGAACAACGGCTTGTCCCCAATTTTCTGAGAAAAAGTATCGCTAAACGATACCAATTGGCCTGCCGGTGGCCACTGTTACGGTTCAATGCAGACACGCAAGTTACGTCTGGGCACCATTCGTTCCGTGTTCAACCAACGCCCTTCGGGCACCACAGCAATGTCTTCTTCTCCCATCGTTGTTCAGCGTGACACCAAGGCCTGGCAGCTGCAGGTGTGGGTCTCGTTCGGCATCGCGGTTTTTCTGTGCGCCGTGGGCCTGGCATGGCTGCCGGGCGAGCAACTGGAGCAGGCGTTCATGGTGATGGGCTATGTGTTCTGCCTCTCTGCCGCGTTTGTGCTGGCCAAGTTTGTGCGGGACAACGCAAGCGCCTCGCGCCGTGGCGGTGGCGACACCCCCATGTGGAAGCTGGTGGTGTGGGGTGGCTTTGCGGTGGCCATGGGCCTCACAGGCTGGGGCCTGCTGAGCATGGACATCAACGTGACCTACAAGGCGTTTCTGGGCGTGAGCTGGCTGTACCTCATCACCACCGCCTTCACGTTGGCCAAGATGCTGCGCGACCGCCATGAGGCCGACCTGCTCGAAGCCCGCCTGCAAGGCCGCCGCGAAGCGGCCCAGGCTGCCGCCCAGAGCGGCAGCATGAACTGATCGCACCCGGTGTGCGCGGGCGGCAAACCGCCGCCCTTCTGGATGAATTTCTTTCTGGTTCTTTCTGGTCTTTCGACCCGGTCTGTTCCGCACTTTGGGGGTGTGGGCGGGCCGTACCCTGAGGAGTGAATGATGATGAATACCGTGTTTTCTTCGTGGGGCTCTGCGGCACGCCTGCCCCGCGCCCTGCTGGCGGCCGGTGTGGTGTGTGCGGCCCTGGTGGTTGCCAACCCAGCCCGGGCGCAGAGCGAGGCTTCTGCCGCGCTGTCGATGTTGCCGGTGGCCTCGGTGGTGGGCACAGCGTCGGTGGCCTCGGCGGCCGCCGGTGCGGTGGTGACGGTGCCGGCGGCGCTGTCGGTGGGCGGCGCGGTGCTGACGGTGCGGGCGGTGGAGGCCTCGGCCGTGGGCACGGTGTATTTGCTGGAGCGCGCCTCGGACGGCGCCCAGGTCAGTGTGGAGGTGGTCGGCCGCGGTGTGGCGGGCTCGGCCTATGCCGTGGGCACCGTGGTCACCTGCAGCGTGATCGGCACGGGCGTGATCCTGTCGGCGGCGGGCGAGGCCATTGCCTTTGTGCCCAATGCCATCGGTCGCGCCTTGTTGTACAACGAACGTCTTTGAGGAGCGGCACGATGGTGAAAACCCTGAACCTTGGTCGCGACCCCACGCAGCGCATCCCTGCCGTGGTGGGCATGGTGTTCTTCGCTGGGGCCGCGCTGCTGGCAGCCACCCCGGCCCATGCGGGCCGCTCGTGCGAATCGCGCAAGCCTGTGCCGCCGCAGGTGATCGAGCGCGGCATGAAGCTGGCCGAGCAGACCTCGGCCGCGCTCGATGCCGAGCACGCCAAGTCGGGCGTGCAGGTGGTGGCCCTGGCCCGTGCGGGACAGGACCTCTCCAAATACGGCCTGCGCTACTCACACTTTGGCTGGGCCTACAAGACGACCGAAGGCCCGTGGCGCGTGGCGCACAAGCTCAACGAATGTGGCACGGCCGTGGGCCACCTGTACCGCCAGGGCCTGGGCGAGTTCTTTCTGGACGACCTGTGGCGCTACGAGGCCGTGTATGCCGTGCCCACGCCCGAGGTGCAGCAGCGCCTGCTGGCCGTGCTGCAGGACAAGGGCCGCACCAAGACGCTGCAGCACCTGCCCTACAGCATGGTCAGCTACGCGTGGGGCCGCAAATACCAGCAGTCCAACCAGTGGGCGCTGGAGACCCTGGCGATGGCCATGGAGCCCGCCACCGTGCGCTCGCGCGACCAGGCGCAGGCCTGGCTGCAGTTCAAGGGGTATGAGCCCACGACTCTCAGGCTGGGGCCGCTCACGCGCATGGGCGGGCGGGTCGGGTCGGCCAACATTGCGTTTGACGACCATCCGAACGAAAAGCGGTTCTCGGACCGCATCGAGACCGTGACCGTTGACTCGGTGCTGGCCTGGATGCAGCGCACCCAGCTGGCAGCCGCACCGGTGGTGCTGGCGATCAAAAATTGAATCAAAATGCCAACAGGCGCAATCAATACATGCGCTGGCAGCTATAAAAAGAAGAGCATTCGCCGGTGCGCTACCGCGCGCACCCAACCCGGCGCACAGCGCCACCGAGGAGAAGAACATGAGCAAGTCCTTGAGACTGTCCGAAAAATGGTTCCGCCGTGGCCTGTGGCTGGTGGCGCTGGTGTTTGCCAGCTTCCTCATCGGGCTGGGCGGCACCATCGTGGGCGATCTGCCCAAGGTCGAGACCCCGCTGCGGGTGGACGACTTTCTGGACAAAGTCGCAGCCGACAAGCTGCGTGCCGAGGTCAAAACGGCGCGCCAGGCCGAGCAGGACGCGCAGACCGCGCTGGAGCAGGCCCAGCTGCAGCGCAGCAAGGTGCGCAGCGAGGTGCAGGCTGAGCGGGAGAGCTTCAACAACTGGCTGTCCACGCGCAGCGCCACGCAGCGCGCCGACCAGGACCCCGAGGTGATCGCGCGCACCCAGGCGCTCGATGCCCTCAAGCTGGTGGAGCGCAAGGCCCAGCAGGCGGTGGAGACGCAGCAGCAGGCCGCACTCGATGCCCGGCAGGCGGCAGCCGCCCGGCAGGAGCAGCTCAACCAGATGGAGTCTGACGGCTATGTGAAGCTCGCGGCCGAGCGCCGCAAGGTCGAGCTGCGCGTGTTCCTGTACCGCCTGGCCCTCACGCTGCCGCTGCTGGCCGCCGCCGGCTGGCTGTTCGTCAAGAAGCGCAAGAGCACCTACTGGCCGTTTGTGTGGGGCTTCATCTTCTTTGCGCTGTTTGCCTTCTTTGTGGAGCTGGTGCCCTACCTGCCCAGCTACGGCGGCTACGTGCGCTACGTGGTGGGCATTGCCGTGACGGCCGTGGTGGGGCGCTACGCCATCCAGGCGCTCAACCGCTACCTGGAGCGCCAGAAGCTGGCCGAGGCCCTGCCCGACCAGGAGCGCCGCAAGGAGCTGAGCTATGACGTGGCCCTGGCCCGCCTGGCCAAGAGCGTGTGCCCCGGCTGCGAGCGGCCCGTGGACCTGAAGAACGAGAAGATCGACTTTTGCCCGCACTGCGGCATCGGCCTGTTCGACCACTGCGGCCACTGCAACACCCGCAAGAGCGCGTTTGCACGGTTTTGCCACGCCTGCGGCACCGGGGCGGGTGTGAAGCTGGCGCAGGAGTAGGACAGACCGTGTAGCGGTCTGGGCGGGGCTTGACCTAGCCCACCATCACCCGGTTGCGCCCCTCGGCCTTTGCGCGGTACAGGGCCGTGTCGGCGGCCAGCAGCAGGGTGTCCATGTCGGCCTCTGCGCCCAGTGTGGCGCTGTGCACCAGGCCGATGCTGACGGTGGCCCGCTGGGGGCCGCCCAGCGTCGCGTCCAGCGCCTGCCGTTCCACGGCGCTGCGCACCCGTTCGGCAATGGCCTGGGCCTCGGTGGGGGACACGCCGGGCAGCACGGCGGCAAACTCTTCGCCCCCCATGCGGCCCAGCACGTCGTCGGCGCGCAGTGCGCGCGCCATGGTCTGCGCAATGCTGACCAGCAGTCGGTCGCCCGCGCCGTGTCCGTGCTGGTCGTTCACCTGCTTGAAGTGGTCCACGTCCACCATCATCACCGCCAGCCCGGTGGATTCACGCTGGTAGCGCTCCAGCAGGCGATCGCCCTGTTTGAGCAGTGCGCGGCGGGCCAGCACGCCCGTCAGGTCGTCGTGGCGCACGGCATGGTGCAGGCGGCGCAGGGCCTCGGCGCGTGCCGCGCTGGCACAGGCCACGGCCAGGGGCCCCAGGGCCAGCAGCGTGACGCCCACGCGCAGCGAGAACACATCGCCCGCGTGGGCCGGCGTGAAATTGAGCACACCCGTGGCCACGCCCGCCATGGTCCACAGGCACACCACCAGCGACAGCAGGCTGGAGGTGAAGGCGCTATAGCTCAGCGCACACCACAGCAACCCGGGCACGACAAAAGCCAGCATGCCGGGCCCGCCGATGAGCGTGCGGATGCCCTCGGCCAGTACCAGCGAACTCACAGGTGCGACGCGCCAGAACAGGGGGGTGTCCTGGGTGTGCGATGGGGGATCTGCCGCGCGCGGCGCAGCCAGCACCACGGGCACGATGAGCATGTAGTTCATCAGCTCGGTGCTGAACCACAGCGACAGCAGATCCGTCCACGGGGAGTCGAAATACACCGGTGCCGCGCCGCAGCCTGCCAGCGCACCCACCGCGCTGGCCGCCAGTGCTGCCAGCAGCAGGTACAGCGCCGCCACGGTGCGCTGCAGCCGCAGGATGCGCTCGTCCAGCCCCCGCAGCACCAGCCAACCGGCGGTGGCGCCCAGCAGGTTGGCGGCATTGAGCCACAGGGCCATGCTCCAGGCACTGCCGGTGACCAGGTCGGCCGCCACATACCCCACGGCGGCCGCCACCCAGGCGGGCGGCCGCGCCAGATGCGGGTAGCGCACCAGCAGCCCCAGCAGCAGTGCATTGGCCGGCCAGAACGCCGACAAAAAGCCGATGGGCCGCGCAAAGATGCCCACCAGGCAGGCGGCAAAGATCAGCAGCGCCAGGCCTGCCCAGGCCACAGGCGGGGGGACGGTCCGGGCAGGGGCAAAAAGGCGGGGCAGGGTGGGCGGCATGTGGGCAGCGGATGCGTGCGAGGGGGCGTGTGGGGGAGTGCAGGGGCGTGTGGGCCCCGATTGTCCCCGGTGTCAGGGCATGCCCAGCAGCAGGGCCACCAATTCGCCGGTGCTGGTGGCGCCCAGCTTGCGCATGATCCGCCCCCGGTGGGCTTCCACCGTGCGGTGGCTGATGTTCAGGTGGCGTGCAATCTGTTTGCTGGTGGCGCCGGTCACGATGTGCTGCGCCACCTCGCGCTCGCGCACCGTGAGCGGCGTACTGACCACACGGCGGTGCGAGATGTCTTCAAACATCCACACTGCCCGCGCAAAGGGTTGGGCGCGGTCCAGCGCGCGGCCCACCACATGGCACCAGAACAGGGTGCCGTCGCGGCGGCGCATGACGCGCTCGTCGCTGTAGCTGCCGGTGTCCATCATGGCGGGCAGGCCCAGGTTGCCGGTGTGGGTGAATTCGTCCAGCGACGGATACAGCGGCGCCAGCGGCTGGTCCAGCAGCTCGGCCTGTTCATAGCCAAACATGCGGGCAAAGGCTTCGTTGCAGATCTCGATGTGGCGCTCGCGCGTGACGCACATGCCCACGGGGGCGAGGTTGAAGGCCAGTTCCAGCGCTTCATTCAAAGGGGCTTGGTGGGCGGCAGGCATGGGGCGTGATTGTGCGGCAGGCGGGCTCAGGCCCGGCGCCCTGCGGCCACCACCACGCGGTTGCGGCCTGCATGTTTGGCGTCGTACAGCGCCTGGTCGGCCCCGGCCAGCCATTCGGCCCAGCTGCCGTCGCCAGAGGTCACGCAGACCATGCCGATGCTCATGGTCACAGAGATGCCCTCCCCGGCCTCGGTGAGTCGGATGTTCTGCACCGCGCGGCACAGGCGCTGGGCCACGGCCGCTGCGTGCTCGGCCGTGGCGTCGGGCAGGTACACCAGAAACTCTTCACCGCCCCAGCGGGCCAGCAGATCCGACCCCCGCAACTCGCCGCCCAGGGCCTCGGCCGCCGCGCGCAGCACGCGGTCGCCCGCTGCATGGCCAAAGCGGTCGTTGATGTGCTTGAAATGGTCGAGGTCCAGCTGTGCAATGGCGCTGCCCACCGGCAGCTGCGCCGGCAGCATGGACATGAGCCAGCGGCGGTTGCCGATGCCGGTGAGCGTGTCGGTCTGGGCCACCTTTTGCAGCCGCACCTCGGCCCGCTCGTTGGACAAGGACGACACCATGAGTGCAACGCCGAAGTGGCAGAACATCTGTGCGTAGAACGCCCGGGCAAAACCGACAGGGCTGGTGGCGTGCGTGGCGATGAGAAACAGCTGCAGTGCAAACAGCCCGGCGCTGGTCAGCAACAGCCCGGCCAGCAACCCGCGCGAGGGCAGGGGCTCGGTGTGGCGGTCGCGCCAGATCTCAGAGGCGGCCGCCGCCAGCGCCAGCGCGGCCGTCAGGTGGAAGGCGCCCGCGCGCAGCAGGTTGTCGAGCGGAAACTGCGTGGCAATGCCCAGCGCCAGCCAGCCGCCCGGCACTGCCACCAGCAGCGGCAGGGGCACCCGCCGGCGCCCGCTCAGGGTCCGCACACTGGCCCAGAACAGCGCATAGCCCAGCGTGCCCAGCAGCAGGCTGGTGTGCGTCCACAGCCACTGGGGCAGCACTTGGTACTCGCCCTGGCCCGCCAGCTCGGCGCCGACGGCCAAAAGCAGGTAGGCCGCCGCCAGCGGTCGCAGGCCCTGCGGACGGCATGAATGCCGGCTGACATGAAAGATGCTCAGCGCGCCGGCCACCAGGGCGGTCTTGTAGAGCAAGAGGACGGTGGGGAGGTCAAGCTGTAAACCCATGGCGCTGCGTGGCGGTGGTGTGGTGGCAGTGGGGCGGATCAGATCGGGAGTGCCCAGTCCCTGTATGGTGACCGAAAGCAGTGACAGGTGACGGATGCTAGATGCCGGCGCGGCGCAGGGGGGAATCCAAGGGCGGTCGTCAGCGCTGGCGCCACCGCTTCTTCCACTGCAGCTGGATCACCCGCGCCACGCGCCAGGCCCACGAGGCGCGGGCACGTTCCAGCACGGCATGCTTGAGCTGCATCCAGTGCGCGTGGGTCCAGGCAAACCAGCGCAATTGCATGAGCGCAGGCTGCGTGAGGGTGAACAGCCGCGCCACCACCGCCGTGCCCACCACCTTGGCCAGCACGATGACGAGCATGCCCAGCACCACATGCCCGCGCCCGATGGCCCAGAGCGCCAGCAGCTTGATCGGCAGCAGCAAGGCCGTAGGCAACGCAAACAAGGCCACCGCAGCCCAGGGCGGCAGGGAGCGCACCCAGCCTTCGATCCAGCGCAGGCCGGGCCAGCGGCCGATGCGCGCCAGCAGGCGCTGCAGAGGCTCCCAGCCCCATTCCTCGAACAGGATCAGCAGCGCCAGCAGGCCGCTGCCCAGGCCCGTGAGGGCCCGCAGAGGCCAGTGCAGCAGATGGCGCAGGGGTTTTGGAATGATTTTGGCCCGATGCGCTAGTGGATCATGCCTGGCGTGCTATGTAAAAAATAGCAATCTGGTGGAGGGCGAATCTGCCGCTCACACGCCGCGCGCCCGGTCGGCCTTGAACTGTGCGCGGAACTGGGCGAAGGTGCCGGCCTCCAGCGACTCGCGCACCTCGCGCATCAGGTTCAGGTAGTAGTGCAGGTTGTGCACGGTGGTGAGCATGGGGCCCAGCATCTCGCCGCAGCGGTCCAGGTGGTGCAGGTAGGCACGTGAGAAGCCTTCGCGCCCGCCGTCGTCCCACGACACGCCGGAGCTGCCGGCGCAGGCGTAGCAGGTGCAGCTGGTGTCCATGGGTTGGTGGTCGGCCTTGTGGCGGGCGTTGCGGATCTTCAGGTCGCCAAAGCGTGTGAACATGGTGCCGTTGCGCGCGTTGCGGGTGGGCATCACGCAGTCGAACATGTCTACGCCGTTGGCCACGCCCTGCACCAGGTCCTCGGGCGTGCCCACGCCCATCAGATAGCGCGGCTTGTGCGCGGGCAGGCGGTGCGGCGTGTGGGCCATGATGTCCAGCATCTCGTCCTTGGGCTCGCCCACGCTCACGCCGCCCACGGCATAGCCGGGGAAGTCCATCTCGACCAGGCGCTCCAGCGACTCCTGGCGCAGGTTCTTGTACATGCCGCCCTGCACGATGCCGAAGAGCGCGTTGGGGTTGTTTAGCCGGTGGAACTCGTCCTGGCTGCGTTTGGCCCAGCGCAAGCTCATTTCCATGCTCTTGCGCGCCTCGGCCTCGGTGGTCTTGTGGCCCTTGGTCTCGTACGGTGTGCACTCGTCGAGCTGCATCACGATGTCGGAGTTGAGCGTGGTCTGGATCTGCATGCTCACCTCGGGCGACATGAAGAGCTTGTCGCCGTTGACGGGGCTGGCAAAGGTCACGCCTTCTTCGGTGATCTTGCGCATGGCGCCTAGGCTCCAGACCTGGAAGCCGCCCGAGTCGGTGAGGATGGGCTTGTCCCACTTTTCAAAGCCGTGCAAGCCGCCAAAGCTCTGCATCACGTCGAGCCCTGGGCGCATCCACAGGTGGAAGGTGTTGCCCAGGATGATTTGCGCGCCCATGTCGTGCAGGCTGCGCGGCATCACGCCCTTGACGGTGCCATAGGTGCCCACAGGCATGAAGATGGGGGTCTGCACCACGCCATGGTTGAGCGTGAGCTGGCCACGGCGTGCGTGGCTGGATGGGTCGGTTTTGAGGAGTTCGAACTGCAGCATGATGGGCCGCATTGTCCCAGACAGGCTGAAAGCGCCCTGCCTGACATGGCGCAAGGGCATAGGCTGGCGCTGGACGATGGCGTGGCTACACTGGTCTGCACTGACTCACTCAAGGAGAACACCATGCTCAAGATCCTCATCGCAGTGGATGGCTCTGAACTCTCCCTGGACGGCGTGCACCACGCGCTGACCCTGGTGCGCCAGGGCCTGCAGGCCACCATGGTGCTGGCCAATGTGCAGGAGCCCGCCACGCTGTACGAGCTGGTCACCACGCGCGACCCCGACCTGATCGCCGCCGCCAGCCTGGAGGCGGGCGAGCACCTGATGGCCCCGGCGCGCGCGCTGCTCGATGCCGCCGGGGTGGCCTACGAGACCGATGTGGGCGTGGGCGATGTGGCGCACACGCTGGTGGACATGATCGAGCGCTCGGGCTGCGACATGGTCATCATCGGCGCCAAAGGCCAGGGCGCCATCACCAGTGCGCTGCTGGGTTCCGTGTCGCACGAGGTGGCGCACGCCAGCCCCGTGCCGGTGACCATCGTCAAA
Organism: Acidovorax sp. M14; assembly: GCF_049331375.1. NCBI lineage: Bacteria > Pseudomonadati > Pseudomonadota > Betaproteobacteria > Burkholderiales > Comamonadaceae > Acidovorax > Acidovorax sp. M14. The sequence goes on along the minus strand of NZ_CP186263.1, from coordinate 4,436,748 downwards.
CATGCTGAGGTGCTGGAGGGCGCGGACAGCGACATTGCCGAAGACGCCGAGGTCTGAGGCCCCGAAGCGTTTCGGCCCCCCAAAACGACCAGGGCCGCTGTGCGCGGCCCTGAGGGGGAACGGGATGAAAAGGCGTCGGGCTCAGACCGCCTTGCGGAACGGCTCGGCCGCCGGGCGCTGCAGCTTGCCATGGGGCAGGGTGGCCAGGCGCGAGAACATGCGGCGCACATACCCGCGCACCCACAGGCATTTGTTGAGTTCATCCACGGGCAGCGGACCCGACACCACCACGATGTCGTTGGCCACGTCCTGCGCCCCGGCCGCGCGCAGGCGGCGGCGCGTGTTGTTGGCCCACGACTGGATGCGCGTGGGGCTGCCATGCTGGTGCACCTCGCCCGTGTGCTTGTCGAACGCAATGGCCACGGTGTCGGTCTTGAGCTTGAAGCGGCGTTCACCCGTGACGGCGCTGGGCGCCTCGCGCATGTCATACAGGTAGTAGCTGCCTGCCTTGAGCTGGTATTGCATGTCCATGGGTGTGTTCCTCTTTGTCGGCATTGTCGAGGGGCACGCTGCAGGCAATGGCAGGTAAAACGGTGGGAAAGGGGCTCTTTTTGAACGCCTCTCACTGGGGGCCACGCCGGTTTCTGTGCGCGTGCCATTGTGGCCGCGCGTCGGCGTCATCCGGAGAAACTTGAGGACGATGTCGTAACGAGTTGTGTGCGGGGAAGTTTGGCGTGTCTGGCCCAAGGCTGCGCCCGGCCGTTCTATTGGGAGAGGCGTACGCAACTGGCACTGCCTAGGCTAGTGCAGCCAAGCAAGGGCCGCCCCGCAGCGAGGGCTGCGTCCCCCTTCCCGAATGGCGCAGCCATTCGAGAGAAGGGGGAAGGCGCGCAGCGCCTCAGGGGGATGTCTCTGCTAAAAATCCACCAGACTCAACCCCACGCTGAACACCGTGCGCTTGCGGTTGTAGTCGATCATGCTGTCGCCATAGCCGCTGAACAGCGAGGTGTGCAGGCGCAGGTTGCTCTTGCTGCCAAACAGGCCGGTACCCAGGGCCTGCAGCCACTCCACGCGCACCGAGCCCCGGTCGCTGCTGGCCAGCGTGTGGCGCACGGTGGCGCCCAGGGTGTTGTCCTTGTTCACGTTCCACAGCAGCGACAGCTCGCCCCGGCCGATGTAGTCGCTGATGCCCGGGTTGTCGTCGCTGCCCGCGCTTTCGGGGATGCGCTTCCAAATGCGGGCGTTCACGCTGAAGCGGTTGTCCAGCTCGATGCCGGTCATGAGGTACGCGCGGTTCCAGCTGCGCGACAGGGGTTTGCTCTGGCCGTTGGACTGGTGCACCAAGCCGATGCCGCTGTAGCGCCACTTCCAGCCAAACGGCAGTTGCGCCGTGGTGGGGTACACGTACATCAGCTCGGGCTCGTGGTCGGTAGCGCGGAAGGGGCGCGAGATCTCGGGCGTGAACAGCTGCCAGTACGACTGCTGCGTGTAGCCAAACCACAGCGAGTCCTTGAGCGTGGGGTGGCCCTGGGTCAGCATGCCCTGGGCAATCTTGGTGCGCACGGACAGCTGGATGCGGTTTTCAGTGCGGCGGTACGGCGTGGAGTCGGTGGCCGAGTTGCCGTCGGCATCCGATGTGGGCTGGCGGTTCACGCTGCTAGATGCCACCACCGACACCGTGATCGGGCGGTAGCCGCGGAAGCTGAACGTGCCGCAGTCCGTGCCCGTCTCCAGCTCCCAGAAGCGGGAGAGGTCGCTGTACTGTGGGTCGCGGCAGCCTTCGGTGCGCGCCACGTCGATGATGCGCGTGGCGGGCAGCGTGGCGTCCACCGGGGGCGGCACGGCCGACGAAGACGTTGCGCCGCTGGCGTTGGCTGATGCCGCGGGGGCTTGCCACGCCTGCCCACCCGCAGGAGCCGCCTGCGCCTGCTCGGCCGCCCAGGCATCAAAGCAGGCCAGGCGCGCCTGGTTGTCGCTGGACAGGGCGGTGCAGCGGCGCAGGGCGGCGTCGGTCCCCGCCGCAGCGCTAGTGGCTGGGGTTGATTGCGCCAGCGCCGCGCCGGCCGGGGCCAGGGCGGCCGCCAGCAGCAGGGCCAGAGAGCGGTGCCGATGGGGCGCAGCGGGCACGTGCGTTATGGCACTCATTGCCAGGCCGCCTGTTTGCGCAGCACAAACGGTGCCGACGGCGTGGTGGGGGTGGGGTGGGCGTTGTTCCATGTTCCGCGTATTTCCTTGCCGCAACTTCCATCGACCACCTGGCCTGTCCAGGTGGCGCTGATGTTGGTGCCGTTGATCGATTCTTCCAGGGTCAGATCGCCGCCATCGACGTCACCACTGACCTGGGCCGTGGTGCCGCCGCGCACCACGGTGCCACGCACGCTCTGTGCCAGCTCGGGGTGCGGGCCCAGTTGCAGCGTGGCCGTGGTGGGCTGGTCTCCCGGCGCAGGGGCCTGCAGCTCGGCGCGCCATTGGCCCTGCAGGTGTTGGTGGTCCATGTCTGCCGCCGTTGGGCATGCCGCGGTGGATTGTGGGCCTCTTTGGCCGATGGCGCTTGTAGGACAAGCGCTGATAGCTATCAAAAGCGCAGCAATGGTCCAGGCGCTGCGGCCACGAGGCAGGGCCGAGCATGGATGGGGATACGTGCTGGGGTGTTTTGCCATGGTGCGTGTGCGCTCTCAGGCGGTGGGCGCCGGGTTGGCGGCCGCAGCGGCGTTGGCCGCCGTGGTAGCCTGGGCTTTGGCCGCAAACTCGGCACGCAGGGCCTTGAGCTTTTCGCGCGGGTCTTCGCGGGCGGTGGTTTTGTCCAGGCCCATTTCGGCAATGAAGCGGCTCGGTTGTGCGGCTACCATTTCGCGCCCTTTTTTGCGGCGCTTGGTCCAGCTCACGGCCAATGTGCGCTGGGCGCGGGTGATGCCCACGTACATCAGGCGGCGCTCTTCCTGCAGGCGCTGCAGCACGTCGTCGGTCACCTTCTGCTGGCGGCCTTCGTCGTCATCGAGCTTGAAGGGCAGCATGCCTTCGGTCACGCCCACCAGCACCACGTGGGGCCACTCCAGCCCCTTGCTGGCGTGCAGGGTGGAGAGCGTGACCATGTCCTGCTCCTGCTCGCGCTCGCTGATGGTGGACAGCAGTGCAATGGTCTGCGACACCTCCAGCAGGCTCTTGGTCTCCTTGGCCACCACGGCGCCAGCGGTGTCGTCGATCTGCCCGCCAGCGCGCTGGGCCATCCAGTCGCAGAACTCCATCACGTTGCTCCAGCGGGCGGCCGCCACTTTTTCGCTGTCTTCGTTGTCGTACAGGTGCTGCTCGTAGCCAATTTCCTTGAGCCATTCGTTCAAAAAGGCGCGTGCCTCTTCGGCGCCATGGGTGCGGCGGGCGCTGTACTCCAGGTAATTGATGTAGCGGCCAAACTCGTGCAGGCCGTCCATGGCGCGCTTGGGCACAGCGGCAGGCAGCATGCCGTTGAACAGCGCGCCGAACATGCTTTGCTTGTGCTGGGTGGCAAAGGCCCCCAGTGATGCCAGCGTGGTGTGGCCGATGCCACGCTTGGGCGTGGTGATGGCGCGCAAAAACGCCGGGTCGTCGTCGTTGTTGATCCAGAGGCGGAACCAGGCGCACAGGTCCTTGATTTCCGCCCGGTCAAAAAAGCTGGTGCCGCCCGAGACCTTGTAGGGGATGTTGGCCTTGCGCAGCGCCTTTTCAAACGGCTTGGCCTGGTGGTTGGCGCGGTACAGGATGGCGAAGCTCTTCCAGTCCGGCGGCGGGTTGCTGGCGGCGCGCAGGCTCTGGATGCGGGCTACGGCGCGCTCGGCTTCGTGCTCCTCGTTGTCGGCATCGACCACGCGCACCGGTTCGCCCTCGCCCAATTCGCTGAACAGCGTCTTGGGAAACAGCTTGGGGTTGGGGCCGATCACGTTGTTGGCGGCGCGCAGGATGGCGCTGGTGGAGCGGTAGTTCTGCTCCAGCTTGATGACCTTGAGGTGGGGGTAGTCCACCGGCAACTTCTTGAGGTTGTCCAGCGTGGCGCCACGCCAGCCGTAGATGGACTGGTCATCGTCGCCCACGGCGGTGAAGTGCCCCTTTTCGCCCACCAGCAGCTTGAGCAGTTCGTACTGCGTGGCATTGGTGTCCTGGTACTCGTCCACCAGCACATGGCCCAGGGCTGCCTGCCACTTGGCACGCACTTCGGGGAAGTCGCGCAGCAAGCGCAGCGGCATGCCGATCAGGTCGTCAAAGTCCACGCTCTGGTAGGCCGCCAGGCGCTCTTCATAGCGCGCCATCAGCGTGGCGATGATGCGTTCGTTGTCGTCCGCCGCCTGAGCCAGCGCCTGCTCCGAGGTCAGGCCCATGTTCTTCCACTTGCTGATCACCCACTGCCATTGGCGCGCCGTGGCCATGTCGGTGGTGCCGCCCGAGGCTTCCTTCAGGATGCCCGTCACATCGTCGGCGTCCAGGATGCTGAACTGGGGCTTGAGGCCCAGCACATGCCCGTCCTCACGCACCATGCGCACGCCCAGCGCGTGGAAGGTGCAGATCAGCACATCCTTGGCCCGCTTGCCAATCAGGTGCCCGGCGCGTTCGCGCATTTCAGACGCCGCCTTGTTCGTGAAGGTGATGGCCGCGATGCGCTTGGGGTCCATCCCTTTTTCGATCATGTGGGCGATCTTCATGGTGATCACCCGCGTCTTGCCCGAGCCAGCCCCTGCCAGGACGAGGCAGGCCCCGTCGGTGTAGTGAACAGCCTGGAGCTGGGCGAGATTGAGACCGGCAGACATGGAGAAGAGGAAACGTGCAGAAAGAGGCGAAGGGGGAACGGGACAGGCGCGTGGCGGTGGGCGCCACGGGCGTGGGGTGCACGCCGAGGGACAGTGCAGCGCAAGGGCGCAATGATACCGGCGTACCCCCCGGCATGCCCTGGTCGCCCACGCGCGACCGGTGCCTGACGGTCGGCTGACAGGGGCGCCCCGCAGCCCATGGGGCAGGCCCTGTGCTCCGGGAAACCCCGCTAGGGGCTTTGTTTTCACAATTTGATACTGGTTGGCGAGTCCCTCCCCCACCGGGAGGGGAGTGTTGTGAACCGAGCACCGCCATGAACCCTGTGATCCCGCCTTCCATCGCTCTGACCGCCGCCACGCCCCCAGCGGGCCGCCTTAGGTTGGCCCTGCCTGCATGGACCGCCTGTGCCGCACTGGCGGCTGCCGGTGTGCTGGCGGGCGCGGCGCTGCTGCCACGGGTGGCGCACGCGCAGGTGGGGGGCAACGCCCCCGTGCGCATCGGTGTGGTGGGGCCTTTCACCGGGCCGTCGGCCGACTTTGGCGTGCCCATGCTCAATGGCATCAAGCTGGCGGTGGACGAGATCAATGCCGTGGGCGGTTACCTGGGCCGCCCGCTGGAGCTGGTCGTCAAGGACGACAGGGCCGACCCCGACCAGGGCCGCAAGGTGTCGCAGGAGCTGCTTAATGAGAAAGTGGTCGCCACCATTGGCTTTTGCAACACCGGCGTGGCGCTCAAGGCCATCGACCTGTTCCAGGACGCCAAGAGCCCGCTCATCGTGCCCTGCTCCACGGGCACGGCCGTCACGGCCAAATACCCCGCGCCCGACAGCTACATCTTCCGCGTGCAGGCCCGCGACGCGATCCAGGCGCCCTTCCTGGTGGACGACATCGTCAAACGCGGCTGGGACAAGGTCGCCATCTTTGCCGACAAGACCGGCTATGGCGAAGGCGGCTACAACGACGTGGTGGCCGCACTGGCGGCCAAGAACCTCAAACCCGTGCATGTGGCGCGCTTTGACCTGGGGGTGAAGGACCTGACGGCCGAGCTGACGGCGGCGCGCAACGCGGGCGCCAACGTGGTCTACAGCTACACCGTGGGGCCGGAGAACGCCACCATTGCCAACGGCAAGAAGGCGCTTGGCTGGAAGGTGCCGCAGGTGGGGCCATGGCCGCTGTCCTTCCCGTTTTTCCTCGAAGGCGCCAAGGACGCGGCCGAGGGCGCGCTCATGGTGCAGACCTTCATCGCCGAGCCCAGCAACGAGCGCCGGGCATCGTTCCTGTCGAGCTACACCCGCAAGTACCAAGGCAAGGTGGCCGTGCCCATGGCAGCAGCCAACGCCTACGACGCCACCTATCTGCTGATGTATTCGTTCCTCGGCATCCGCGACGGCAACCTGAACGGCAAGGCCATCAAGGAGTCGCTGGAGGGCAAGATGAAGACCTACTACGGCGTGGTCACCACCTACGACAAGCCCTTCAGCGCGCAGGACAAGGACGCGATCACGCGCAACATGCTGGTCATGGGCATGGTCAAGAACGGTGCCATCACCTTTGCCTACCCCGAGGATGCCAAGCGCAACCTCATCATCCAGCGCAAGCAATAACAAAAAGCGGGTGCCTGCGCTCGCCACCCGCGAGCCCACCCACCTGACTTTGCGCTGACCACCTAGTGGGCTGCAGGCCCTGGCCGCAGGCGCAACAAGGACAATCGGGCCGTGCTGTCCGTCCTGCTCATCACCTTTCCCTTCTTTGCGCTTGTGCTCTGCGGCTACCTTGCCGCACGGCGCGGCGTGCTGCCGCAGCCGGCCATCCCGGGGCTCAACGCCTTCGTGCTGTACTTTGCGCTGCCCTGCATGCTGTACCGCTTTGGCGCCAGCACGCCCATAGGGCAACTGCTGGACCCGGCCGTGGCGGGCGTCTATGTGCTGTGTGCGCTCGTGATGGTGGGGGCCACGGTGGCGCTCACGCGCAACGCGCGCATCGGCTGGAACGATGCCGCCTTTGGGGCGCTCGTTGCGGCCTTCCCCAACACCGGCTTCATGGGCGTGCCGCTGCTGGTGGCTCTCCTGGGCGCGCAGAGTGCGGGCCCGGCCATCGTCACCATCGTGGTGGACATGGTCATTACCAGCTCGCTGTGCATTGCGCTGTCGCGCCTGGACGGTGCAGGCACCCACGGCGTGGGCGTGGCGCTGAAGAACGCCTTCAGGGGCATGGCCACCAACCCCATGCCCTGGTCGATTGCCCTGGGAGCGCTGGCGTCGGCGCTGCAGTTCAAGCTGCCCGGCCCGGTGGACAAGACCATCGCCATGCTGGCCGACGCGGCCTCGCCCGTCGCGCTGTTCACCATTGGCGCGGTGCTGGCCCGTTCGCAGATGAACCAGCACGAACAGGTGCCCGCGCGCGACTACGTGCCGGTGGCGCTGGCCAAGCTGCTGGTGCACCCGCTGCTGGTGTGGGGCGCAGGTACCGCGGCCATGGCACTGGGGGTGCCGCTCACGCCGTTTGCGCTCACGGTGATGGTGCTGCTGGCGGCCTTGCCCAGCGCCAGCAACGTGTCGCTGCTGGCCGAGAAGTTTGGCGCCAACAACGGGCGGGTGGCGCGCATCATCCTGGTGTCCACCGCGCTGGCGTTCTTGAGCTTCTCTGCCGCCGTCGCGCTGCTGACCTGAGCCGCCAGGCCGCTGCGGTGCGGCGGTGTCAGGCCGCCGGGGGTGTCTTGCGCCCTACCAGATACTGCACTCCCAGCATGCCGTAGAACTCCGAGTGCGGCTCTTCGGCCGCCAGGTGAAAGACATCGCCCGCCTGGTACACGCGTTCTGACGTAGCCGTGGCGATGCGGATATCGCCCGACAGGATCAGCGCCTTGGCCTCGAACGGGTGCGTGTGGTCGCCCAGCATGCCGCCGGCCTCGCGGGTCACGGTGACGGCGGGCTCGAAGCCCTCGCGGGCCAGTTCGTCTGCAAATTGTTCGGGGGTCATGGGGTCTCCTGCTGCGGTACGGGGGCAGTGTAGGTGCGGGCTCAAAGCCAGGGTGGGGGCTCGGACTCTCAAAAATGATAGCTGCCAGCGCATGATGCACTAGCGATACCGCCGGATTTGCTTTCATTTTCATGCGGGGATCGCGCGTGGGCGTCGCCCAGGCAATGTGGCCGTGCCGCTGCCATGCCGCCGCCTTGGCCTGCCTGTCGTTGCCTTCCTGAGATGGCTGCCTTGAGAAAACGATACGAAAAAACATTCGACACGGCATGCTTTTTGCGCCGACGATGCCACGTGGTCAATCCATGCCCACGAACGGACAACAACAGGAGATTCACTATGAGGAAGAGGAATATTGCGCTGTGGGCACTCACGCCCGTGGCCGTTGCGCTGGTGCTGTCGGGTTGCGGCAGCGGCTCGGACAACGACCTGGCCGTGGACAACAATGCCCAGAGCTGCTCGGTGGTGTCCAGCTCCGGATCGGCTGTGGTGGTGGGCTCTGGCGTGGCGGGCGACCCGGCCGCGCCCGAGGCGGCATCGGGCTACCGCCTGGGCTACAAGGCCAAGCAATCGAGCAAATACATGGTGGTGGCCAACACCCCGCTGGCCACCAAGGCCGGCTGTGACGTGCTCAAGGCCGGCGGCACGGCGGTGGACGCTGCCGTGGCCGTGCAGGCCGTGCTGGGCCTGGTGGAGCCGCAGTCCAGCACTCTGGCGGGCAGCGCCTTCATGATGTATTACGACGCCAACACCAAAAAGGTCGTGGCGTACGACGGCCGCGAGACCGCCCCTGCTGCCGCCAACGGCTACTACCTGGTGCGCCAGGACCAGGGCGATGCCTCGTCCCCCGCGCCCGTGCCCAGCGCCCGGCGCAGCGGCCGCTCCATTGGCGTGCCCGGCGTGATGCGCATGCTGGACATGGCCCACAAGGAACACGGCAAGCTGGGTTGGGACAAGCTGTTCGACGAAGGCATCCAGCTGGCCACCAACGGCTACCGCATTCCGGGCCGCATGGGCGACGCCATCAAGGGCAACGCCGCCAGCCTGGCGCTGGACGCGAATGCGGTCGCCGCCTTCTTCAATGCCGACGGCACACCCAAGGCCACCGGCACCGTGACGACCAACCTGCCGTATGCACAGACGCTGCGCACGCTGGCCAGCGGCGGCGCCAACGCCCTGTACTCCGGCCCTCTGGCCGAAGCGATCGTGGCCAAGGCGGCCCAGTCGGTGGGTGACGATGCGGCCAAGACGCCCATCACCCCCAGCCTGATGACGGTGAACGACCTCAAGAACTACCAGGCCAAGAAGCGCGAACCGGTGTGCACCACCTACCGCGCAAGCTACTACGTCTGCACCATGTCGCCACCGTCGTCGGGCGGTATTGCCATTGCGCAGGCGCTGGGCATTCTGGAGAACTTCGACCTTTCCAAATACGGCCCCACCAACCCGACCAACGAAGGCGGCGTACCGAGCGTGATGGGCGTGCACCTGGTGTCCGAGGCAGAGCGCCTGGCTTATGCCGACCGCGACAAGTACGTGGCCGACACCGACTTCATCCCGCTGCCCGGCAAGGGCGTGTCCACCATGCTGGACAAGGCCTACCTCAAGCAGCGCGCGGCACTGATCCAGCCGGACGGCAAGTCGCTGGGAACGGCGTCGGCAGGGGCGCTGGGCGATGTGCCTCTGGGCGTGGACAAGACGGTGGAGCGCGGCACGACGCACTTCTCCATCGTGGACGCCTACGGCAACGTGGTGTCGATGACCTCCACGGTCGAGTCCAGCATGGGCTCGTTCCACATGGTGGGCGGCTTCCTGCTGACCAACCAGCTCACCGACTTCTCGGCCCAGCCGGCTGACGGCGCCGGTGTGCCCATTGCCAACCGCGTGGCGCCCGGCAAGCGCCCCCGCAGCACCATGGCGCCCACGCTGGTGTTCAAGGGCACGGAGCCGGGTGATTTCGTGATGGCCACGGGCTCGCCCGGCGGCGGCACCATCATCCAGTACGTGCTCAAGACCGTGGTCGGCGCGGTGGACTGGAACCTCGATGCCCAGCAAGCCACGTCGCTGGTGAACTTTGGCGCCACCAACAGCCCCACCACCAACGTGGACGGCGCCAACACGGCGCTGGACCTCACCGGGCTGATCGACGGCCTCAAGGCCAAGGGCCACACGGTGAACAACGCCGCGCAGTCGAGCGGCGTGTCCACCATCATGCGGGTCAACCGCAACGGCCAGACCCGACTGGAAGGCGGGGTGGACCCCCGCCGTGAAGGCATCGTGCTGGGTGACGGCGCGCTGTAACCGGCGAACCACGCTCTGACGAGACGGGGGCTGCGTTGAAAAGCGCAGCCCCCGTTGCTTTGTATTGAGGCCGCTGTGTGGGCCTGCCGGGCGGACTTAGATGGCTAGTGGGTCCACGTCCACCAGCCAGCGGATCAACCCCTTGTGCTCCGGCTGGCTGCGCGTGGCTTGCAATATCGGCTGCCATGCGGCCAGAAAGCGCTGCAGGGTGGCGCGGCTGCTGCTCTCCATCAGCATCTGGGCGCGCTCCACATTGGCAACGCGCTGGATCGTGAGCGGCACTGGCGGGAACAGGATCACCGTGCCGTCGGGCAAACCGGGCAACTGCGCGGCGTGGGCGGCGGCGGTGGCCGCGGTCAGAAAGCCCTGCGCCACCTCCTGCGTGCGCGCATCGGCCCGCACCAGCGCCTGGTACGAGAACGGGGGCATGGCCGCCTCTTCGCGCTCCTTGAGCTGCTGGGCGGCGAAGGCCTCGTAGTCGTGCTTGCGCAGCGCCTCGAACACGGCGTGCTGGGGGTGAAAGCTCTGCACCCACATTTCGGGCTGCGTGCCGTGCACCGCTTGGGCGGCCATGTAGACAGCGTCGCGCCCGGCGCGGCCTGCAGCCTGCATCAGCAGGGCAAACAGCCGCTCGGCGGCGCGGAAGTCGCTGCTGAAGAGTGCGCCATCGGGCTGCACCGCAGCCACCAGCGTGATGCGCCGGAAATCGTGCCCCTTAGCGATCATCTGCGTGCCCACCAGCACATCCACCTCGCCCGAATGCACCTGTGCCAGCTGCGCCTCCAGCGCGCCCTTGGCCTTGGTGGTGTCAGCGTCGATGCGGGCGATGCGGGCGGGCGTGCGGTCGGGCCGCAGCACCTCCCGCAGCAGCGTGCCCAGCTGCTCCTCCAGCTGCTCGGTGCCCTTGCCCATGGGGTGGATGTCGGGGCTGCCGCAGGTCGGGCAGTGAAACGGCACGCGCACCGTGTAGCCGCAGTGGTGGCAGCGCAGGGTGCGGTCGGTCTTGTGGAACACCTGGTGCGCGCTGCAGTGCGGGCAGTCGCTCTTCCAGCCGCAGTCCACGCAGTGCAGCACGGGCGCGTAGCCCCGGCGGTTCAGCAGGATCATGCTCTGCTCGCCGCGCGCCACGCGTTCGGTGATGGCCTGCAGCAGCGGCGCGCTGAACACGGTGCGGCGGGGCTGCTGGTTCATGTCCACCCGGCGCACGCGGGCCAGGGCTCCGGCGCCGATGCGGCTGGGCATGTGCAGGCGCACGTAGCGGCCGCCCTCGGGGTCCTCGGCCGTGGGCGGGCGGCTGGCGTGCCAGCTCTCCAGCGACGGGGTGGCCGAGCCCAGGATCACCTTCGCGCCCTGCTCGCGTCCGCGCCAGATGGCCAGGTCGCGGGCGGAGTAGCGCGCGCCTTCTTGCTGCTTGTAGCTGGGGTCGTGCTCCTCATCGACCACGATGAGCCTCAGCCCCGGCAGGCTGGCGAACACCGCCATGCGCGTGCCCAGCACGATGCGTGCGCTGCCGCCATGGGCGGCCAGCCAGCTGGCCAGGCGTTGCGGGTTCGTCATGCCGCTGTGCAGCGACACCACGGCGCCGGGGCCGAAGCGCGGCGCAAAGCGGCCTGCAAACCGCTCCTCCAGCTGGGGCGTGAGGTTGATCTCGGGCACCATCACCAGCGCCTGGGCGGTGGGGTCGGCCTCCAGCATCTCCTGCACGCAGCGCAGGTACACCTCGGTCTTGCCGCTGCCCGTGCTGCCAAACAGCAGGAAGGGTCCTTTTTCTGCAGAAATTCGGGCCCTGGCGCTTTCCTGCTCTGCGGTGAGTGCTATGTTTTCAATAGTGCCTGAGGCGTCTCCAGCGCCCTTGGCCGGGCGCCGCAGCCGCCGCGCCAACTGCTCGGGGCGCAGGTCGCGCAACTGGGGGGGCAGGGCGGCCAGCGCCACCTCGCCCAAGGCGCGCTGGTAGTAGCGCGCCGCAAACCCCACCAGTCGGCGCCACGGCGCATCCAGGGGCGCCACACCCTCCAGCACGCCGGCGATGGGGCGCAGGGTGGCGCCATCGGGCAGCTCGCCAGGGGCCTCGTCGGCATCCCACACCACGCCCAGCACCTCGCGCGTGCCCAGGGGCACACGCACCAGCGTTCCGGGTGAGAGCGGGCGCTCACTGGCGTAGCTCAGCAGGTCGCCGACCCCGCTGTGCGAGGGCGTTTGCAGGGCAACGTGGACGATGTGGGTGGGCATAGACACGGGCTATGGGGTGGCTGGCGAGCTTAGTGCGCGTTGTGGATGTGATCTGGAGCTTTGGCGGCTAAGTGCTTGATTTACCGAGGGTGTGTGAGTAATCCCGGATTTCTGTGGATAACTTTGTTGACATCCCGCCTGAACCCCCGCCCAAGCCGCATGAATACTGGCTGCGAACAGATTGCCCGGAAATGCGGCACTCCAAAAAAATCCTTATGAATCAATCATCTGAAGAAATTTGGCCTCGATTTTTGTGCTAAGCCCATTCGGCGTCTCGATGTTGCGCTGCATCACGTTTTGTGTGCATAAGTCGGACAGCATGGGTTCGTCAAGAGGACAGGCAGCCCCCTTTTTGTGCTAGTGCCGTCATCAGATGTTCATGCATTTCTTCGGTTTGGGCTGCAAGTGGTTGATTTGACAGGGTATTTGTAAGAAATTCAGAATTCCTGTGGATAACTTTGTTGATATCCCTTGGGTTTGCCCCGCAAGTCCTTGTCAAATCGTGCTTTGGTTGGATTGCCTGTCAAAAGAGCAGGGGATTTAAATCCTTATGAATCAACGACTTAGTGCGTTGGCAAGGTTTTTTGGCAAGTTGCAGTCTGCCGTCGTGCCGGGCGTGAGGATGCTCCATATTTGTGCATAAGTGCGCTGGCCGAGCCCCTGGATCTGCGACGAAATGCCCGGGGATTGTCGCAGGGCCCGGAGTCTCTGGCGTCCTGGGTGTCACAGCGCTCCATGTCGCTTTGCTTCAAGACGGCGCAGCGGCTTGTGGCGACGATGCCGCCATGGCTACTTACTCTTCTTCCCCCATGACAGAGGCGCCCACCACGGAGCGCGACGGTTTTGTGCTGGCCCGGCTGGACGAGGTGGTGCAAGCGGCGCGCACGGACAGCCTGTGGTTCATGACCTTCGGCCTGGCGTGCTGCGCGGTCGAGATGATGCACGCCGCCATGGCGCGCTACGACCTGGACCGCTTCGGCATCATCCCGCGCTCCAGCCCGCGCCACAGCGACCTGATGATCGTTGCCGGCACCCTCACCAACAAGATGGCGCCCGCTATCCGCAAGGTCTACGACCAGATGCCCGAGCCGCGCTATGTGATCTCCATGGGCTCGTGCGCCAACGGCGGTGGCTACTACCACTACAGCTACTCGGTGGTGCGGGGTTGCGACCGCATCGTGCCGGTGGATGTGTATGTGCCCGGCTGCCCGCCCACAGCCGAGGCGCTGCTCTACGGCATCCTGCAGTTGCAGGCCAAGATCAAGCGGCCCCGGGTGATCCAGCGTTAAAAAGCAGCTGGATTAACTGCGCCGCAGCAGCCAGTCCGCATCGTCGCCCGGCCGCTGGGTGTGGGCCTTGAGTGCGGCAGGGGGCCTCTCGAACAGGGCACGCGCCTCGCGGCTGAAATGCGCCTGATCGGCGTAGCCGTGGCGCAGTGCGGCATCAAGGGCCCCGGCGTTGCCGTCGCGCATGGCCAGCAGCGCATGTTCGGCGCGCAGCATGCGTTCGATCTCTCCCGGCCGCAGGCCCGTTAGCTGCCGGGTGCGGCGCTGCAGGTGCCGGAGCGTCCAGTCCAGCGTGGAGGCCAGGGCCTGGCGTGCGCCGCGCTGCCATGCCTGGTGCAGCACCTGCAGCCAGGCGGCGTGCCGGTCGGCCACGGCCGCCCAGCGCGGGGCCAGAAAGTCCACGCACAGCGCCTGGCGCGCCCCATGGTCTGGCGCCGCGTGGACGGCCGCCAGGAAGGGGTGCCACTCCTCGGGCAGCCAGGTCACCGCGTCCGTGATGCGGTCGGTCAGCGGCGCCAGGTCCTGACCGGTCAGCAGCCCCAGCGCGCCGGGCTGGAACGCCAGGCAGAACGAATCGCCATCGCGGGACGAGACCGAGTGGTACGGATGGCGGTGGGCGCCCGAGAGTGTGATGGCCGGTAGGGCCGCTGCCGTGGTCGCGCCCGCACATTCCACGAGCCGGGCCGTGCCCCGCGTGAGCCAAATGATGCCGGGATAGGGGCTGGGCGGCACGCGTGTGTCCGCCGGGGTGTGGGGCGGCTGGCGGCCCAGGTCGCGCCAGAAAAAGGCGCGCACGCAGTCCGCGAGCGCGCCGGGTGGGGCTTGCAGGGCCGAGGCGGGCAGCGCCTGCGGGCCGGTGGGTGGCTCCGCTGGCGGCGGTGCGGGATGTTCCATTGCCATCACCTGGTCCCTGCCGGGTGCGCCGCGCGGTCTGGAGCACTCGCCCGGGCGATCAGCCCTGGCGCTGCGCGCGCGAGTGGCTATGCACCGCCTCCACCAGCGCCGCCACATGCTCGGGCGGGGTGAACTGGCTGATGCCGTGGCCCAGGTTGAAGATGTGCGTGGGGCCGGTGGTGCTGCGGTCGGTGTGGGGCTTGCCAAAGCTGTCGAGCACGGCATGCACTTGGGTGACGATCTGCGCAGGCGGCGCAAACAGCACGTTGGGGTCGATGTTGCCCTGCAGTGCCTTGCCGGGGCCGCCCACCTGCCCGCCGACGATGGCGCGCGCCTTGCCCAGGTTGGCCGTCCAGTCCAGGCCCAGCACCTCGCAGTCGATGTCCTTCATGTCTTCGAGCCAGATGCCGCCGCCCTTGGTGAAGACGATGCGCGGCACGTCGGTGCCATCCACGCCGGTGCGTTTGAGCTGGGCCAGCACACGCTTGGTGTAGGCCAGGCTGAATTCCTGGAAGGCACCATCGGCCAGCACGCCGCCCCAGCTGTCAAAAATCATCACGGCCTGGGCACCCGCGTCGATCTGGGCGTTGAGGTAGGCGGCCACGCTGTCGGCATTCACGGCCAGGATGCGGTGCATCAGGTCGGGGCGGCTGTACATCAGTGTCTTGACGAGGCGGTAGTCGTCCGATCCCTTGCCTTCGACCATGTAGCAGGCCAGGGTCCAGGGGCTGCCCGAGAAACCGATCAGTGGCACGCGGCCGTTCAAGGCCTTGCGGATGCTGGTGACCGCATCGAACACGTAGCGCAGCTTGTCCATGTCGGGCACGGCCAGCCCGGCCACGGCGGCTTCGTCGCGCACCACCTTGGCAAAGCGCGGGCCTTCCCCCTCGGCAAACGACAGGCCCAGGCCCATGGCGTCGGGCACGGTGAGGATGTCGCTGAACAGGATGGCCGCGTCGAGCGGAAAACGCTCCAGCGGCTGCAAGGTCACTTCGGTGGCGTACTGGACATTGGTGGCCAGGCCCATGAAGCTGCCCGCCTGGGCACGCGTGGCCTTGTACTCCGGCAGATAGCGCCCCGCCTGGCGCATGAGCCACAGGGGCGTGTAGTCGGTGGCCTGGCGGCGGCAGGCACGCAGGAAGGTGTCGTTGGCAAGGGGGGCGAAGGTCATCCTGCGATTGTCGCAGGCCGACCGCCGGTGTCGCTATCCGATGCGGCTGCGGAAATTGACGCGCATCAAGCCGGAACCACGGTGGGTCGGCTCAAGGGTGCCTACCGCTCCGCGATGTAGTGCGACATCCGCACCACCTCGCCCGGCGCCAAGAACGCCCGTACTTCCGTCTCCAGCGCCTGGTCGGCCATGGTCGCGCGGGCGCGCTGGTGCAGGTAGTCGGCCCAGGACTCGACGATGAAGCGCTCCACATAGCGCGAGGGTTCGCCCAGGTCCTTGTACACGCGCCAGAAGGTGGCGCCGTCACGGCGGCGTGGGGCCTTCATGCGGCTGATGGTGTCGAGGAAGGCGGCGTCGGTGCCGGGGGCGATGCGGTAGCCCACCTCCACGGCCACGGGGCCTGCTTCGGGCAGGGGCTCGGCTTCGATGAACAGTTCATCCCAGGGCGTGGCCTGGGTCACCTCGTGCAGCGCACCCATGCGCAGCGGCATGGGGCGGGCCAGCAGCAGGCCCACGCCCATCAACGCGGCGGCGACGCAGAGCGTGGGCGTGAGGCCCAGGATGTCCGACGCCGCGCCCCAGAAGGCCGAGCCCATCGCAAACGCACCCAGCGCCGCCACCATGTGCATGGCCACGGCGCGCGAGCGCACCCACTGCGGCGCGCTGGCCTGGGTGGCGGTGTTGAAGGTGGACATGGCCGACATCCACGCCGCGCCCGCAAACAGCATGGCGATGTAGACCACCCAGGTAATGTGGGTGAGTGCCGCCACCAGCATGGCGATGCCAAACACGACGCCGCCCGTGCCCACGATGACCTCCATGCCAAAGCGTGCGCGCAGCCGCCCCAGCACCAGGCCCACGCCCACGGCGCCCGTGCCCAGGCAGCCCATCAGCAAACCGAAACCCGGCGCCCCCGTGCCCAGGCGCTGCGCAATCACCGGCAGCAGCGCCCACAGGGCCGAGCCCGCGGCGCTGAAGGCCATCACGCGCACCAGTTGCGCCAGGATCATGCGCGAGTGCCAGGCAAAGCGCAGCCCGCTCAGGGTGCCGCCCCAAAGGCGCTCGGCGGGCAGCTTGGAAGGCGGGTGCGCCTTGGGCGGCCAGCGGCGGATGGACTCCCACATCACCAGCGTGGTGGTGACGGTGATGGCAAACACCCAGCCTGCGCCCAGCTGCGCAAACACCAGGCCCGCCAGCGTGGGCCCCACCGCGCGCGCCGCGTTGTAGGCAATGCTCACGGCGGTGATGGCCTGGGGCCATTCGTCACGCGGCACGGGGTCGATGACCGACGAGTTCCACGCGGGCGTGAGCACCGCCGTGCAGCAGCCGCACACAAACACCAGGAACAGCACCGAGGCCGACCCGCCCCAGCCGCCCAGCACCAGCAGCGTGAGCAGTGCACTGGCCCCCGCCTGCGCCAGCAAAGCGCCTGAGATCAGGCGCCGCCGGTCGGTGGTGTCGGCCAGCACACCGGCGGGCAGGGCCAGCAGGAACATGGGCATGAACACGGCGGTCTGCACCAGCGCGGCCAGAAAGGACGAGCCCGTCAGCTCCACCATGAGCCAGGCCGCCGCCATGGTCTGCATGCCACTGCCCACAAAAAAGATGCCGCCACAAATCCACAGGCCCCGGAACGCGGGTTGGCGCAGGGGGCTCCACAAAGAGGTCGAGTGCTGGGACATGGAGGGTGGCGTTGGGTGTGCGTGGGTCGTTGTGGGACAAGGGGAGCGCGTGCGTGCCGTGGGCGGGTGGCTCAGGGCGGGTTTGAGGATATCGCCGGTTCCCCGTTTTGGGGCAACGCCATGCTGCAAACCCCCTCAATCCACATGCCGTCCACCGCGCAGTCGGTAGGTGCGCGGTACATCGGTGCGGGTGGCGACCAGCGCTTCGGCACGCCGCTGCATGTCGGCCAGGGCCTGGTCTAGCCCAGCTACCGCCTCGGCACCCAGCCCGGCCAGCAGCTCCTGGTTGAGCGCCTTGACCTGGGGAAACAGCTCGTCGTGCACGGCCTGGCCCGCCGTAGTGAGCGACAGCCGGGCCTGGCGCCGGTCGCCAGGCATGGCGTCGCGGGTGATGAGTTTCTTGGTCAGCAGCGAGGTGATGGCGCGCGAGGTGCGGGCCCGGTCCAGCCCCAGGCGCTGGGCCAACTCGGCCGGGGGCATGCCGGGGTGCTGCGCCAGCATCATCAGCAGCCCCCACTCGCGGCGGGTGATGCCGTAGCCGCCTTCGCACAGCCGCACCACCAAACTGCCTGCCACCGCGATCAGGCGGTTGAGGCGGTACATCAGCAGGTCGTTGGCGGCCTGCGGGTGGGCCAGCCGGTGGCCGGGCGCGGCGGGTGGTTTGGGGGCCGGGGCAGGCATCAGGGTATTTCCGGGCAATGATTGATTAGATCAATTGATTGTGTGGCCAATACAGTCCGGCCATCCACCCCCCTGCGCGGCTGCGCAGGCCCCGCCATCGCCCCTGGAGATTTCGACCATGCGCAAACCCTTTGCTTTTGTGCTGACCGCCGCACTCGCCCTGTGCGCCACCCCGGCCCAGGCGCAGGACACCCCGCTGCGCATCGTGGTGGGCTACGCCCCTGGCGGTGCGACCGACCGCGTGGCCCGCATCGTGGCCGACAAGCTGGGCACCAAGCTTGGCACGCCCGTCATCGTGGAGAACAAGACCGGCGCGGGCGGCCGCCTGTCGGCCCAGGCTGTCAAAGCCGCGCCCGCCAACCAGCCCACGCTGCTGCTGGCCAACCCCGCCGTGATGCTGGTGGCGCCGCTGGTGTTCCCCGATGCGGGTTACGACCCCGAGCGCGATTTCCGCCCCGTGAGCCACGTCAACAGCTACGAATTTGGCGTGGCCGTGGGCAGCGCCGTGCCGGTCAAGGAGCTGCCGCACCTGATGGCCTGGCTCAAGGCCAACCCGGACAAGGCCAACTTTGGCGTGCCCGCCACGGGCAGCCTGCCGCACTTTTTTGGCCTGATGGTGGGCGACGCCGCCAAGGTGCGCGCCGAGGTGGTGGGCTACCGGGGCTCGGCCCCCCTGCTCAACGACCTGCTGGGCGGCCAGGTGCCCGTGGCGTTCGATACGTTTGACACCCTGCTGCCCCAGCACGAAGCCGGCAAGATCCGCATCCTGGCTGTGTCTAGCGCCAAGCGCAGCGCGCTGGCGCCCCAGATTCCTACGTTCAAGGAAGCCGGCATGGACCTGGCCGCCACCGGCTGGAACACCTTCTTTGCGCCCATGAGCATGCCCAAGGCGCAGGCCGAGCGCTTGGCCAGCCTGATCCATGAGGTGATGAAGGACCCCGACACCCAGCGCAAGTTTGCGACCGCCAAGATGGAGCCCGTGGTGGCGACCATGGCGCAGACCGAAGTCATGCTCAAGGCCTATCGCGCGCAATGGGCGCCGGTCGTGCAGCGTTCGGGCTTCAAACCTTGATAGGAAGCACCCCCTGAGCGGCTGCGCCGCTTCCCCCTCAAGGGGGACGGCGGCCTCGCTGCGGGGCGGCCCTTGCTAGCCGCCCCTCGCATGGGCCGTGCCAGTTGCGCAGGTCGCAGCCCACGTTCAGTGACATTGGATCTCAGAGATGAAAACGCACTCCCGCCCCAACATCATCTTCATCGTCGCCGACGACCTCGGCTATGCCGACCTGGGCTGCTATGGCGGCCGCGAAGCGGCCTTTGGCCCCGTGTCGCCGGTGCTCGACCAATTGGCCGCCAACGGACTCAAGCTCACGCAGGGCTATTCCAATTCGCCCGTCTGCTCGCCCACACGTTTTGCGCTGATGACGGCGCGTTACCAGTACCGCCTGCGCGGCGCGGCCGAGGAGCCCATCAACAGCAAAAGCCGGGGCAGCACCACCCTGGGCCTGCCGCCCGAGCACCCCACGCTGCCGTCGCTGCTGCGCGCAGCGGGCTACCGCACGGCGCTGATGGGCAAGTGGCACCTGGGCTACCCGCCCGCGTTCGGGCCGCTGCGCTCGGGTTACGAAGAGTTCTTTGGACCCATGTCGGGCGGGGTGGACTACTTCACCCACTGCAGTTCCAATGGCGCCCACGACCTGTACCTGGGCGAGGAAGAAAAGCAGCAGGACGGCTACCTCACCGACCTCATCACCGACCACGCGCTCGACTATGTGCAGCGCATGGCGCCGGGCGCGCAGGCCGGCACGCCGTTCTTCTTGAGCCTGCACTACACCGCGCCCCACTGGCCCTGGGAGACGCGCGACGACGAGGCGCTGGCGCAGGAGGTGAAGACGAACCTGTTCCACCTGCACGGCGGCAACATCGAGACTTACCGCCGCATGATCCACCACATGGACGAGGGCATTGGCCGCATCATGGCGCTGCTGGAGGCAAAGGGCCTGGCGCGCGACACGCTGGTGGTGTTCACCAGCGACAACGGCGGCGAGCGCTTCTCGGACAACTGGCCGCTGGTGGGCGGCAAGATGGACCTGACCGAAGGCGGCATCCGCGTGCCCTGGATCGCCCACTGGCCTGCGGTGATTGCGCCGGGCGGCGTGAGCGCGCAGACCTGCATGACCATGGACTGGTCGGCCACCATGCTCGACGCCGCAGGCGCCGCCGCACATGCGGACTACCCGCTGGACGGCCGCTCGCTGATGCCGCTGCTGCGCGATGCCAGCCTGCACGACGAGCCCCCGCTGTTCTGGCGCATGAACCACCGCGGCCAGCGCGCCATGCGCCAGGGCGACTGGAAGTACCTGCGGGTGGACGGCAACGACTACCTGTTCAACCTGGCCGACGACGAACGCGAGCGCGCCAACCGTGCGCCCGTGGAGCCCGAACGCCTGCAGGCCATGCGCGCCGCGTGGGAGGCGTGGAACGCATCCATGCCCGCCATCCCTGACGACGCCACGGTGAGCCTGGGGTATTCGGTCAAGGACATGCCGCAGCGTTGAGCCTGGCGGGCAGGCATCCGTAGGGAGTGTTTGGGCGGGCTTGCCCTGTTGCCTGCCCAGCCCGCTTGCCGGTAGATTGGGCACCATGCCCGCCGTCGCCCCCGCGCCTTCGTCCCCCGCTGCTCTGCGCCAGTGGACCACCGACGTGGTGGCGCCCCCCGCGCGCCTGGACTACTGGGTGGGTGCGATCTGCGAGGCGTTTCTGGAGATGGACTGCAGCTCCCGCGAGGCACCGCTGTTTGGCGGCGAGCTGCAAAGCCTGCCGGTGGAGACGCTCTCTATCAACCGCGTGCGGGCCTCTACCCAGGACGTGTTTCGCACGCCCGCCGGCATTGCGCGCAGCCGCCAGCTGCCCTTCTACCTGATCGGCCAGGCCGAGACCGCGTGGCATGTGCGCCAGGACGGCCATGTGGCCCACCTGCGGCCGGGCGATGTGGTGCTGCTGGATTCGGCCCGGCCGTACGAACTGCACTTCCCAGAAGGCGTGCACTGTGTGTCGCTGCAGCTGCCGCGCGCCTGGGTGGGGCAGTGGCTGCAGCAGGCCGAGGCACCCGGGCCGCGTGTGGCCTGGCGCGACCAGGGCTGGGGCCAGAGCCTGGGGGCGCTCGCCGTGCAGCTGGCGCGTGATCCGGCCTCGGCGCGGGCCCTTCCCCCCGCGTTGCTGTCCGACCACCTGGGCGCGCTGCTGTGCGCGGCGCTGGAGCCGCCCCAGCCACCCACCCCCACGGCAGCAGGCAGCCTGCATGCCCACCTGTGCGCGCTGCTGCGGGCACGTATCGACCAGCCCAGCCTCTCGGCCCCGGCGCTGGCGCAGGAGGCGGGTGTGTCGCTGCGCACCCTGCACCGGGCGTTTGCGGCGCAGGGCCACACCTTTGCGGGCACCCTGCGCGAACTGCGCCTGGCGCGTGCGGCCGATCTGCTGCGCCGCCACCAGCTTGCCCATGTGGCCGTGGGCGAGATCGGGCGGCGCTGCGGCTTTGCCGACCCCTCGCATTTCGCACGCGCCTTTCAGCGCGCCATGGGCGTGTCGCCCGCGCAGTGGCGGCGCGGCGGCTGATTCCAATCCGTCTCCCCATCCTCCGTGTCGTCGTGGCTTCGCCTTGCCGTGCTGCACGGCGGTGGAGCTTTTGGCACACCCAGCACAGCCCGCTGGCGCGCACGGGCCATTCCGCGCCGCACGGTGTTTCTAAGGTAACGGCTGGGCGGATAGCCCGGTCCTGCAACACAACCCCAAGGAGACACACACATGCCGGATACCTATGTCCTGGTCCATGGCGCCTGGCACACCGGTGCCGAGATGGAAGCCACCGCCACGCACCTGCGGGCGCGCGGCCACACGGTGCACTGCCCCACGCTCGCGGGCAACAACCCTGGCGACGATCGCGCGGCCACGGGCCTGGCCGATGCGGTGGATTCGCTGGCGGCCTTCATTGAGGGCCAGGGCCTGAGCGATGTGCGCCTGGTGGGCCACAGCTACGGCGGCATGGTCATCAGCCACATGCCTGCGCGCCTGCCCGGGCGCATCCGCCGCCTGGTGTACTGGAACGCCTTTGTGCCGCAGCCGGGCGAGTGCCTGAACGATCTGGTGCCGCCGCACTACCGCGCGCTGTTCGACCAGGTCGCGGCCAGCAACGGCAACGCCGTGATGCTGCCGTACCCCATCTGGCGCGAGGCCTTCATCAACGACGCCGACGAGGCCCTGGCGCAAAGCACCTATGCGCTGCTCAACCCCCACCCCTACCGCACTTTCACCGAACCCGCGCAGCTGCCCGTGCCGCTGGCCACGCTGGAGGTGGGCAAGAGCTACCTGAACGCGCAGCAAGACACCGCGCTGCCCCACAGCCTGCCCTGGCACCCGCGCCTGTCGGAGCGGCTGGGCCTGTTCCGCCTGGTGGAGTGCGCGGGCAGCCACGAGCTGTGCTTTTCCGACCCGGCATCGGCGGCGCTGCACATCGAGCGGGCCGGGCGCGACTGACGGACCCTGCGCAGGGAGTATTCATCGGTTTTTGAGTGTTTTTGGCACCAAGCGCTAGATGAATATGCGTCGGCAGCTATCAATTCAATAGCGTTCCGCCCTGGCCCGCCTCCAGCAGCCGCGTGAGCAGCGGGTGCATCACCTTGCGCGCGCTGTAGATCAAGTGAAACTGCTCCTGCACATCGGGCGCGGTGCCCACCTGCACCAGCCCGTGGGTCTGGGCCAGGTGCTCGCCCAGCGAGACCGGCGCGGGCATCACGCCCATGCCGGTGGCGGCAAAGGTGCTCAAGAGGGCGCTGTCTTCAAACTCCCCGGCAATGTGCGGGCGGATGCGCTCGCGCTCCAGCCAATGGTCAATGCGCGCGCGCATGGCGGCGTGGTCGGTGGGCAGCAGCACGGGCACCACGGCCAGGCTGTGCGGAAAGTGGTTGGCCGCCGCCTCGGCCCACAGCGGCGGCGCGTACCAGGCAATCGCACTCGTGCCCAGCAGCTGGCTGGTGGTGCGCAAAGCGGGGTTGGGCGGCGCGGCGCGGTCGGCCAGCACGGCGTCCAGCTTGTGCAGCGCCAGCTCGCCCAAGAGGGGCTGGAACTCGCCCTCGTGGCACAGCAGGCGCAGATGGGGCTCGTCCAGCACGGGGGTCAGCAGCCGGTGCACGGCCAGCTTGGCAATGCCGTCGGAGATGCCCAGGTTCAGCCGCAGCGTCTGGCCTGTGGCGGCCTCGCGCACGCGCACGGGCAGCAGCTCGCCCAGCGCAAAGATGTGGTCGGCCTCGTGCAGCGCGGCCACGCCCGCGTCGGTCAGCACCAGGTTGCGGCCCTCGGTGCGCAGCAGGCTCACGCCCAGCGACTTTTCCAGCTCGCGCACCTGGGCGCTAATGGTCTGCACGGCCATGTCCAGCCGCTCGGCGGCGCGGGCAATGCCGCCCTCCTTGGCCACCACCCAGAAGTAGAAAAGATGGCGGTAGTTGAAGCTCTGGCTCATGGGGTTTTCCGAGGGGAGAAGTCGAGGGAAGGTGTTTGGTTCGTAAAAACCGAACCAATACTACTGTGATCACAGGTTTTAAAGAAGTATCCCGGCCCCTACAGTGCGGGGCTTGGGCACCCGGCTGGTCTGGGCGTATGAGGGCATCTCTGGAGAAACTCGATGGAAACAATCGGAACGTGGTGGATGTGGGCGGGATTTGCCGTCTTCGTGGTCATCGCCATTGGCGTGGACCTGCTGGTCATGGAGCGCCAGGGCGCGCACAAGGTCACCATGGGCGAGGCCGCGCGCTGGAGCCTGTTGTGGTTCTCACTGGCCTTTGTGTTCGTGGCCATTCTGTGGTGGTACCTGGACAGCAGCCAGGGGCGCGAGGTCGCCAACACGGTGTCCATGCAGTTCATCACCGGCTATCTGGTGGAGAAGAGCCTGTCGGTGGACAACATCTTCGTCTTCCTGATGCTGTTCAGCTACTTTGCCGTGCCACCGCAGTACCAGAAGCGCGCGCTCATCATCGGCATCATCGGCGCCATCGTGCTGCGCACGCTGCTCATACTGGCAGGCGCGTGGCTGCTGGCCACCTTCCACTGGCTGCTGTATGTGTTCGGTGCGTTCCTGGTCGTCACGGGCGTGAAGATGTGGTTTGCCGCCGGGCAGGAACCTGACATCGCCACCAACCCGGTGCTCAAGTTCCTGAAAAAGCGCATCCGCATCACCGACCAGTTCGACGGTGAAAAGCTCTCCACCATGATCAATGGCGTCAAGCACTACACGCCGCTGTTCGTGGTGCTGATCCTGATCGGCACGACCGACATCATCTTTGCGGTGGACAGCATCCCGGCCATCTTCGCGATCACCAGTGACCCGTTCATCGTGCTCACGGCCAACATCTTTGCCATCCTGGGCCTGCGTGCGCTGTACTTCCTACTGGCAGACCTGGCCGACCGCTTCCACCTGCTGGCCTACGGCCTGGCGCTGGTCCTGGTCTTCATCGGCGGCAAGATGTTGCTCATCGACTTTGTGAAGATTCCGATTGGCTATGCCTTGCTGGTCACGGCCACGCTGATCGCCGGGTCGATCTTCCTGTCGCTGCGCAATTCGGGCGAGGCGGCCAAGGGCGCCCCACCCGCACTGCCCCCCAAGGCCTGATCGCTGCCGAACCGGGAGACCCGAGCCATGGATCTGATCGAATCGGTGATGCTGTGCATGTTGCTGGGCCTGGTGGGTGCCACCGCAATGGCCTACCGCGCGGAGAACGAGCCGCGCGACGTGCGCCTGCTGGTGGGCCTCACCACCTTGTGGGGCGCTGGCACCGCGGTAGCGTTCGTCGCATGATGCAGCCGCTGTGTCGCCTGCGCCGCTGGCTGCGGGCCCTGGAGCCCCGGGCCCGGCAGCTGCTGGACCGCAGCTGGCTGGCGCAGTTCCAGCCCTGGCTGGAGCAGCGCGCGCTGTTCCGCTTTCAGCGCCAGCCGCTGGCGCGCGGGGTGGCGGCGGGCATGTTCTGCGGCCTGATCCCCGGGCCGCTGCAGATCCCGGGCACGCTGCTGGTGTGCGCCTGGCTGCGCGGCAACGTGGTGGCCGGGGGCGTGGCCACCTTCTATACCAACCCGCTCACCACCGTGCCGCTGTATGTGATGGCCTTCTACCTCGGGGCGCTGGTGATGCCCGGCGCGCAGACCCTGCCCGCCTGGAGCAGCGTGGAGCCGGGCGGAGAGTTCACGGTGCAAGCCCTGGGCACCTGGATGCAGGCACTGGGCACGCCGCTTTTGATCGGCCTGCCCACGCTGGGCCTGCTGCTGGCGGTGCTGGGTTATGTGACGGTGCAGCTGCTGTGGCTCGCACCCGCCTTGCACCGCAAGCGAAGGCTGGCGCGCAGCCGCTGAGGGGGGTCAGTCGAGTTTTACGCCCACCTTGGTGATGACGCGCCCCCACTTCTCCCGCTCGGTGCGTGCAAAGCTGCCCATCTGGGCAGCGGTGCCG
Source organism: Acidovorax sp. M14 (assembly GCF_049331375.1). Taxonomy (NCBI): domain Bacteria; kingdom Pseudomonadati; phylum Pseudomonadota; class Betaproteobacteria; order Burkholderiales; family Comamonadaceae; genus Acidovorax; species Acidovorax sp. M14. The sequence goes on along the minus strand of NZ_CP186263.1, from coordinate 4,411,264 downwards.
GGCATGGGCTCCACACCCAGGGCCTGCAGGCGCGCCTTGGTGCGCGTGTCGGCCAGGGCGGTCTGCAGTGCCTTGCTGAAGTTCGCCACCACATCGGCCGGCGCGCCGGTGGGCACCACCAGGCCTTGCCACGCAAAACCTTCAAACCCTTGCAGGCCCTGCTCGGAAATCGTGGGCACATCGGGCATGGTCGCCACGCGCTGGGGGCTGGCGACGCCAATGGCGCGCACCTTGTTGCCCGCGAGGAACGGGTACACCGTGGCGCTGTCGATCCACATCGCGGACACCTGGCCGCCGATCACATCCTGGATGGCCGGGGCCGCACCGCGGTACGGCACGTGAGTGAGCTTGAGACCGCTCTGCTCGCGGAACAGCTCGCCCACCAGGTGGTGCGGGCTGCCGGGGCCGGCGGACGCCCAGTTCACCCCATCGGGCATGCCCTTGGCCCAGGCCATGAACTCCTTGAGGTTCTTGGCCGGCACGCTGTTGGACACCACCAGGAACATCGGAAAGCGCACCAGCAGGCCCACGGGCTGGAAGTCCTTCTCGGCGTTGTAGCTCAGCTTGCTGAACAAAAACGGGTTGGCCGCCAGCGTGGCGAAGTCGGCCGAGAACATCAGGTTGCCGTAGTCCTTGTTGCGCGCGCTGTACTCGGCGGCAATGTTGGTGCCCGCGCCGGGCTTGTTGTTGATGATGATGGTGCGGCCCAGCGTGGCCGACATCGACTCGGCAATGGTGCGCGCCACGATGTCCGAGCCGCCGCCTGCGGCGTAGCCCACCACCCATTCGAGCGGCTTGGAGTCCTGGGCGTGGGCCAGGGGCAAGGTGGTGGCCAGGGCCAGGCCCGCGAGGGTGGCGAGGAAATGTTTGCGCTGCATGGTGGTGTTGTCTCCGTTTTGGTCAAGGTTCAAGGCGAGTCGGGCCCTGCACCGTCTGCGCGGTGCTGAAGCCGTGGGGATGAAAAGGGGTTGCGGCTAGGCTGCCACCGCGTGGGTGGGCACCACTGGCGTGATGGCCGGGGTGGTGCGCCGGTCGGCCGTGGGCACGGCGCTACCGCGCGCCAGTTGCAGCGCGTGCTGCAGCGTGGCTTGGTCGCCGATGTGGTTGGCTAGCAGCAGCACCAGGCGTGCGTTCATGGCGTGGCTTTCGGGCGTGGACAGGCCCTGGTGCGCCGCAATCAGCGCTTCATAGAAGTCGTCGCAGGCCTGCAGGTTCGGTTGGGTGTTCAGCATGGGCATGTTCCTTGTCGTCTTCCTGGTCAGACGGCTGCGGCCGTGGCACGGGCCAGTGCGCTGCGCACCGCCACTTCGGTGGGTGTGCGCCAGCGTGCGCACACATGCTGGTCGGGCCGCACCAGGTACACGGTGCGCGGCAGCGCATCCAGCCGCTGGGCGGCCAGCGCCTGGTGGTCGATCACGTCGATGCCGATCTGCAGCACCTTCACACCGGGCAGTTCATGGGCCCATGCCGGGGCCGGGCCAAACACCAGCAGCGTGAAGTCAGGCCCCAGCTCGCGCAGCAGCCAGGTGGGCTGGCCCTGTTTCGTCAACGGTGCGTCCAGCAGCACGGCACCGGGCACCTGGGTGCCTGCGAAGTGATCGGTATCCGGCGTGTTCAGGGGCGACTGGTTCAGCGTGGCGGGCACCGACAGGCGCCCGCTGTTGACGATGCGCCTTGCAAACGCATGTTCGCGCGCCAGATGCAGTGCCGCGTCGCGGAACAGGCGGCTCACCTCGCTCTTGGGCGTGATGAAGTCGGTGGCGCGGGTGGAGTTGCACAGGTTCTCGTCGGCGGCGTATTCGCGCTCTGGCCCATAGGTGGCTACCAGCGCGGGACTGGCGCGGCCTTGGAGCACCCAGTCCAGCTTCCAGGCCAGGTTCTCGGAGTCCTGCACGCCGCTGTTGGCGCCCCGTGCGCCGAAGGGCGACACACCGTGCGCGCTGTCGCCCGCGAAGATGACGCGGCCGTGCACGAACTGGTCCATGCGCAGGCAGGCAAAGGTATAGACGCTGGCCCAGTCCAGCTCAAAGTGCGCATCGGCACCCAGCAGCGCCTGCACGCGCGGGATGATGTTCTCAGGCTTCTTTTCTTCTTCGGGGTCGGCGTCCCAGCCCAGCTGGAAGTCGATGCGCCACACGTTGTCGGGCTGTCGGTGCAGCAGCACGCTCTGGTTGGGATGGAAGGGCGGGTCGAACCAGAACCAGCGCTCGGTGGGGAAGTCCGCCTCATCCGCCAGCTTCACGTCGGCGATCAGGAAGCGGTCCTGAAAAATGCGCCCCTTGCTCTCCAGCCCCAGCATCTGCCGCGTGGGCGAGCGCGCGCCATCGCAGGCCACCAGCCATTGCGCGTCGATCTGGTAAGCGCCCTCGGGCGTGTCGATGCTCAGCAGTGCGCCGTCTGCGCGGCTTTGCACGGCCGTCACCTTGTTGTGCCAGCGGATGTCGATGCCCGGCAGCTGCAGCGCACGCTCCACCAGGTAGGCCTCGGCGTAGTACTGCTGCAGGTTGATGAAGGCGGGGCGCTCGTGGCCTTCTTCGGGCAGCAGGTTGAATTCATAGAGCTGCTCGTCTTTGAGGAACACCTTGCCCAGGTTCCACGACACCCCCTTGTCCACCATGCGCTGGCCCACGCCCAGGCGGTCCCAGATTTCGAGAGTGCGCTTGGCAAAGCAGATGGCGCGTGAGCCAATGGAGAGCTTGTGGTCATTGTCCAGCACCACCACACGTTGCCCGCGCTGGGCCAGGTCGATGGCGAGTGACAGGCCCACGGGACCTGCGCCGATGACCACGACGGGGTGCTGCGCAGGCGTCGTGCGGTCCTGGTCAGGCGAGCGCACATATCCAAAATCGAGAGCCTGCACCTCGGCGCCGCTGGCGTGGAAGGCTTCGGCGGGAATGTCTCTGGGGTTCATGTTTTTGTCTCCTCCAACCTCGGCAGCTCAGCCTTCTAACGCCTTCCACATCTGGATGTCGCGCTCGGCGGTCCAGATGCGTGGGTCGGGGTACTGCGTGGCCTCGTCGTAGGCACGGGTCACGTCAAACGGCATGCAGTGGTTGAAGATCACCCAGTGGCCGTACTTGGGCTGCAGCTTGGCAAACGTGGCCTCGTACACCTTGCGCAGGTCTTCACCCTTTGACGCACTTGCCTTCACGCTCTCGTACAGGTCGCTGATGAAGGCGCGTGTGCCCGCCAGGCCTGCCTGCACCTGCTCGGGCGTCTGCAGCGCGGCGCCCCGGCCGGGCACCAGCTTTTCGGGCTTCAGGGCCGCAATGTTGTCCAGCGTCTGGGGCCAGTCCTGGAAGTACGCATCGCCCGCATACGGCGTGGCGTCGAACTCCACCAGGTCGCCGCTGAACAGGATCTTTTCTTGCGGGAGCCAGGCCACCGTGTCGCCCTTGGTGTGGCCCCGGCCCAGCTGCAGGATCTGCACCTCCAGCTTGCCCAGCCACAGGGTCATCTTTTGGTTGAAGGTCATCGTGGGCCAGGTCAGGCCGTCGGGCACGCTCTCCACGTTCTGGAACAGGCGCGGAAAGCGGCCGATCTCGCTGTCCTTGTCGAACTGGCCGCGCTCCACGATCAGGTCGCGCGTGTCCTCGCTGGCAATGATGTGCTCGGCACCGTAAGCGCTGGCACCCAGCACGCGCACTGCGTGGTAGTGGGAAAGCAGCACGTATTGGATGGGCTTGTCCGTCACCTCGCGGATGCGGCGGATCACGTCCTGCGCCATCACGGGCGTGGCCTGGGTGTCGATCACCATCACCGCGTCGTCGCCAATGATGATGCCGGTGTTGGGGTCGCCCTCGGCCGTGTAGGCATAGGCGTGGTCGGAGAGCTTGTCGAAGCTCACCTTCTTCACTTCGAGGTCAGCGGCGGAGGCAAAGGTTTTGACGGTGCTCATGGTGGTGATTTGTTAATGGTGAATGCGTTTATCTAAACGGAATGCGTTGATGTTAGGCAAGAAATTTGTTTATGTCTAACGCATTTGTTTAGGTGTAAACCCGAGGGGTGAGTGAATGCTGCGCTGCATGGACAATCGCCCCATGCCCACCACGACCCCCGATCTGCCCCCCGCCGACGACGAAGACACGCCCCGCAGCCCGCGCGGCATCCAGAGCGTGGAGGTGGGCGGCCAGCTGCTGAAGGTGCTGGCCCGCACCGGTCGGCGCATGGCGCTCAAGGACCTGGCCCGCGCAGCGGACATGACGGCCGCCAAGGCCCACCCCTACCTGGTGAGCTTTGGCAAGCTGGGCCTGATCGAGCAGGACGCCGTGAGCGGCCACTACGGCCTGGGCCCCTTGGCCATGCAGCTGGGCCTGATCAGCCTGCAGCAGGTGGACCCAGTGCGCCTGGCCATTGCCGAGCTGCCCGCGCTGGCCCAGCGCATCGGCTACACCGTGTCGGCCTCGGTCTGGGGCGACAACGGCCCCACCATCATTCGTGTGGAAGAAGGCCCCACCGCCGTGTATGTGGCCATGCGCCACGGCACCACGGCCTCGGTGCGGCACACGGCCACGGGCAAGGTGTTTGCAGCCTTCGGCCCGCGCGAGCGCGCTGCCGCCGCGCTGGCGGCCGAAGGGTTTGCGGGTGCGCTGGATGAGCCCGCCTTTGCGGCCGAACTGGAGGCTGTGCGCCAGCACCAGATCAGCGAGGTAACGGACCAGCTCCTGCCCGGCATCAGCGCGCTGGCCACGCCGGTGTTCGATGGGTTTGGGCAGCTGGTGCTGTGCATCGCTGTGATTGGCCCCAGCGCCACGTTGCAGACTGGGCCCGCTAGCCCGGCAGCGCAGCACCTGCGGGAGGCGGCGCGGAGCTTGTCGCAGCGCCTGGGCGCGCCGGTCGGCCCTGTGTAGGCCGTTGGGCGATCAGCCCGCTGCGCGCCCCAGCGCCTGGTCGATGTCCCACAGGATGTCATCCAGGTCTTCAATCCCCACCGACAGCCGCACCATGTCCGCGCTCACCCCCGCGCGGGCCAGCTCTTCTTCATTGAGCTGCCGGTGCGTGGTCGATGCAGGGTGGATCACCAGCGTCTTCGCGTCGCCGATGTTGGCGAGGTGGCTCAAAAACTCGCAGGCGTCGATGAACTTCTCGCCCGCTGCTGCGCCTCCCTTCACGCCAAACGTGAGGATGCCCGAGGCGCCCGGCGTGCCGTCCACCGCGCGGAACTGTTTTTGCGCCAGGTCGAAATACGGCGAATCCGTCAGACCCGGATAGTGGACCCACGCCACCTGCGGGTGGCTTTGCAAAAACTTCGCTACGGCCAGCGCATTGCGGCAGTGCTCGCGCATGCGCAGGTGCAGCGTCTCGGCGCCCTGCAGCAGCTGCCACGCGTTCATGGGCGACAGCACGCCGCCGAAGGTGCGGTTGACCTCCATGCGCGCCTTCATGGTGTAGCCGAAGTCGCCAAAGGTCTCGTAGAACTTCACGCCGTGGTAGGCGCGGCTGGGCTCCACCATCTCGGGGAATTTGCCGTTGTCCCACGGGAACTTGCCGCCTTCCACCACCACACCACCCATGGTCGTACCGTGGCCGCCGATGTACTTGGTGGCGCTGTGCACCACGATGTCGGCGCCCAGTGCCAGCGGGTTGCACAGGTAGGGGCTGGCCACGGTGTTGTCGATGATGAGCGGCACATCGTATGCATGCGCCATGTCGGCAATCGCTGCGATGTCGAGCACGTTGACCAGCGGGTTGCCGATGGTCTCGCCATACACGGCGCGGGTGTTGGGGCGCATGGCGCGCGCAAAGTTCTGGGGGTCGGCCGGGTCGACAAAGGTGGTCTCGATGCCCAGGCGGCCAAAGCCCACGCCCAGCTGCCCCACCGTACCGCCGTAGAGCGTGCTGGCCGCCACGATGTGGTCACCGGCCTTCAAAATAGCCAGCAGCGCTGCCATCTGCGCGGCCATGCCGCTGGCGCACGCGAGCGCGGCGCGGCCGTTTTCAAGGCTCGCGATGCGCTCTTCAAAAACAGCCACCGTGGGGTTGCTGATGCGGCTGTAGACGTTGCCGAAGGTCTGCAGGTTGAACAGGCTGCTCGCGTGCTCGGCGTTGTCGAACACAAAGCTGGTCGTCTGGTGGATGGGCGTGGCGCGCGCGCCGGTCACGGGGTCGGGCTGGGCGCCGGCGTGGATGGCGCGGGTGCCAAAGCCGAAGTGGCGGTCGGCGCCGTTGGATGTGGGCTCTGTCATGGCGGTGGCGCAGCCCGCAGTGCTGCGCAGGGGGTTGGGTGAAGGAATTTGAATGAAATAGGCCGCAAGCGCTAGTGCAATATGCGCTGGCAGCTATCAATTTGCTAGTAAGGCAACTGCCGCAGCCGCTTGGCGCTGATCACGCGCGTGTTCACGCCCATCCAGCCCAGGCCACCAAACAGCCGCGCGTGTTCGATCTTCACGCAGCGGTTTTGAATGACTTGCAGGCCCGCCGCCTCGGCGCGCAGGCCGGCGGCCTCGTTGAACACGCCCAGCTGCAGCCACAGGCACTGTGCGCCGATGGCGACGGCTTCGTCGGCCAGTGGCGGGATGTCCTCACTCTTGCGAAAGCAGTCCACCATGTCGATCTTCTGGCCTTGCGCTGCCAGCGCTGCGGCCGCATCGGTCACGCTGGCGTAGGCCGTCTCGCCCAAAATCTGCCCGCCCTCCCGCGCCACCAGCGGGTTGACCGGCACGATGCGGTAGCCATGCGCCTGCATGTACTTGGCGGCAAAGTAGCTGGGGCGGTGCCATTGCGGCGAAAGGCCCACCACCGCAATGGTGCGGCAGGCGGTGAGCAGGTGGCGCAGGGTGCTGATGGTGTCGGGGGTGTGGAGCATGCAAACAGTGTACGCATGCCCCGGGTTCGCGGCGGAGGGTCAGGCTGGCGACTTGTACTTGATGCTGCACCCGTACGGCGCCGTCGTCGCTGCCGAGATGGGCTTGCCTGCCAACGCCTCGGCCAACCCCACCTTCACATAGTTGGTGGCCTTCTCGATGTCTGCCGGGCGGGCCGAGGGAATGCTGTCGATACCCCCCGCGTAGATCAGTTGGCCCTGCGGGTTGACGATGTACAGGTGGGGCGTGGTGCGCGCGCCGTAGCTCTTGCCCACGGTGCCTTCCTCGTCCATCAGCACAGCAGTGGGGGCGGCCTTGCGCTCCTGCTTCCAGGCCATCAGCTTGGCGGGCTCCAGGTAGTCGCTCGCGGCTTTTTCGGTGGAGTTGATGGACAGCCACACCACGCCTTTGCTGGTGGCATCTTTCTGTGTGGCGGGCATGTTGCCGCTGTCGTAGTGTTTGCGGACCAAGAGCCTGTTTCAAGTCTTTTGGGAGATCGCATTGGAGTGCAATCGGGATGAGTGGATGCTCCGGGTGCGCCGCATGGGCTCATGCCCATGCAAGCAGCCGGGGCGTCCAATCGCCCGATTTCACTCCAACCCTTCGGGCAAGTGCCTTGCCGGGCGGTCTGCGGCGTTGCGGCGCTTGCCAATAGCCGAGCTATTGGCCGCGCACCGCGCCTTGCACCCCATCCCGGCAAGGCGCTTGTGCGACTCCAAAAAGACTTGAAACAGGCTCTAGGGGGCAGCCGGGGTTGGTCCATTCCAGCACCACGTGTTTGCCCTTGAAGTCCGACAGGCGCACGGTTTTGCCCGACGTGTCCTTGAGCGTGAAGTCGGGCGCGGGCTGGCCCACGGTGGCGGCGGCCTGGGCGCCCAGGGCGACGAGGGCGGCGGTGGCGATCAACGTACGGCGAAGCAGCTTCATGGCGGGGTCTCCTGAAGGGTTGGCGGGTGGTCGAAAGCGGAAAGGTGGGCTGGCAGCGATCTACAGCTGGGCGATGGTGGCGCGCACCTCGTCCACGCTGAGCACCTCGGTCAGCACCACCGGTGGTTTGCCAGGGCGGTAGAACACGTACACCGGCACGCCGCTGCGGCCCAGCGACGCCAGGGCGGCGGTGATGGCGGGGTCGCGTCGCGTCCAGTCGGCGCGCAACAGGGCCACGTTCTTGGTTTGCAGGTCGGCGACCACGTTGGCATCCGCCAGCGTGGTCTTCTTGTTGTACTGGCAGGTCACGCACCAGGCGGCGGTGAAGTCCACAAACACGGGGCGGCCACCGGCCACGATCTGCTCGGCCGCGCCGGGTGCCCAGGGCTGCCAGCCGGTGGCGGAGACCTGCGAGGACGACGTGGCCGCCTGCGCGGCAGGCATGTTGGTGACGTGCGGCGCAAAGGCCCAGACCAGCAAGGCCATGGCCGCGATGGACACCGTGGCCATCCACACCCGCGCCCGCCCGGCCAGCGACAGGGCCCACACCACCAGCGACAGGCCCACCAGCAGGATCAGCAGCGCACCCGCGCCGTCGATGCCGCTTTGCTGGCCCAGCACCCACACCAGCCAGACCACGGTGGCCAGCATGGGGAAGGCCATCAGCTTGCGGAAGGTGTCCATCCACGCGCCGGGGCGTGGCAGGGCGCGCGCCACGGCGGGCACAAAGCTGGCCGCCAGATACGGCAGAGCCAGCCCCAGCCCCAGCGCCGCAAACACGGCCAGCGCCTGGGGCGCTGGCAGCGTGGCCGTTAGCCCCATGGACGCGCCCATGAATGGCGCCGTGCACGGCGACGCCACGGCCACGGCCAGCACGCCGGTGAGGAAGCTGTCGGCCACCGGGTGGCGCGCCTGCAGGCTGGCCACGGAGGACGGCAGGAAATGCCCGAACTCGAACACGCCCGCCAGGTTGAGCGCGATCAGCGTGAACAGCGCCGCCAGCGACGCCACCACGGCGGGCGACTGCAATTGGAAGCCCCAGCCCACCGCCTCACCCGCCGCGCGCAGGCCCAGCATGAGCGCGCCGAGGGCGATGAACGACAGCACCACACCCGCCGTGTACGCGATGCCGCTGATGCGGTGCGCGCGCCGGTCCTGCGCGTGCTGGGTAAAGCCGACCACTTTGATCGCGAGCACCGGGAACACGCAGGGCATGAGGTTGAGGATGAGCCCGCCGAGCAATGCGCCCAGCAGCGCGGCGGTGAGGGTGAGGGACGAGGCGCCAGAGCCTGTGGTCGGCGTTGCCGCGCCGCCTGCCTGTGCCGCATTGGCCTTGAGTGCGGCCTCCAGCGCGGGCGACACCGCAGCCACCGACGCACCCTGCGGCCAGGTGCCCAGCACCTTCAGCTCGGCGCGGTAGCCGGTGCGGGCGTCGGGGCCGGTGCCATGGCCCGGGGCCGCCTGCTCGGCCAGCACCACGGGCATCAGGCTGGGGCTGGCGCTGCGCTGGGCCGACAGGGGAATCTGCGCGGTCCACACGCTGCCGTTCCAGGCCTGCTTCCACTGCGCGGCGTTGTCGATGACTTCGGCGGTTTCGGGGAACAGGTCCAGCGTCTTGCCGCGCAGCGCCACGGGCAGGCCCTGCACGCTGACGTTGAGCAGATTGCCGTCCGCGATCTGCGCCTGGCTGTCGGGAACGACGCCGTTGGTGCCCGCCAGCACGGGCTGGGGCAGGGCCTTGGCGGCGGCCTCGAAAGCCGCGCCGTTGAGCGCGGTGGTGCTCTGGATGGGCAACTGCAGCGTGAACTCGCCTTCCTCAGGGATGCACTCCTTGCGGCACACCAGCCACGAGGCGCGCAGCTTGATCGTCGCGTCCTTGGCCAGCGGACCGGGCGCAAACGTGCTGGCCACCGTCACGGGCACGGGCAGCAGCACCGTGCCTTCGTAGCCATAGTTGGCCAGCGTGCCGATGGGGATCTTCTTGGGCAGGGGCCAGGCGATCTCGCCCGCGTCCAGCCCGGCGGGCAGCGTCCAGGCCAGGTCGGTGGGCAGGCCGGAGTCGCCGGGGTTCTTCCAGTAGGTGTGCCACTCGGGCTGGTGGGTGATCTGCAGGCCCAGCCACAGCGGCTGGCCGGGTGCCACGCCCTGGGGCGCATGGGCCAGCAGCTCGGCCCGCACATAGGGCGTGGTGACCACGCTGGTGCCCTGGCCGGTTGTTTTGGTGCCCAATTGGGCGATAGCGCTAGTCCATAAAGCGCTGGCAGCTATAAAAAAGAGAGTGGCTGCAAGGCGGTGGAACAGGCGTGAAGGCATGGTGCAGTGTGGGAGCGGGCGGGGCGGGATTGGTTCCGGCGCCCTGCGCTCTGCCTGCGGGGCGATGGGACTGGCTGGTGGGAGATTCGCCCAGAACCTCCCGCCAGCCAGCCGCTTATTGTGTCGCCAGGCTCAAATCCGCACGCGGGGTCCACTTTTCGGGCTGCTTGCCCGATTTGGGCGCGGCCACGAACAGCCGTTCCACCGGCAGCTTTTGCGCCACCAGGTACGCGCGGATCGCCTGGCCGCGCTGCGTGGCCAGCTCGGCGGCCATGGCCTCGGTGGCGGGTTGGTGGGCCAGCAGCAGGGCTTCCATCTCGGGCACCGTGAGGTCCTTGGCCAGGCCGACCAGGTTGCGCGGCTTGGGGATGTCGGCGCGGCGGTACACCTCCTTGAGCAGGGCGGGGTACTCGGCGGCCGAAACGGGGGCGGTATCCGCCGGGTTGGCGCGGCGTTTTTCGGCCAGCACCAGCTGCTGCAGGTGCTCGCGCTGCAGGCCTTCGCGTTCGTCCGGCAGGCTAGCCGTGCCGGTCACGGTGATCTTGAGCGCGGGCCGATCGGCCAGGGCCTTGGCCACCTTGTCCAGGCTCTGCTGCGCCTCGGGCGTCAGGGTGGCGCTGCCGGGGGCAAAGGGCACATGGTTCATCTCCTCGCCCCCGCCAAAGGCGCTGGCCAGCAGGCTGAAGGGCGAGGTCAGCGCCTTGCCGATGAGGTTGATGATGATCTTGAAGATCACCGGGCCGATGCGGAACTGCGGGTCGTTGAGCGAGCCGCTGATGGGCAGGTCCAGGTCAATCACGCCCTGACGGTCGGCCAGCAGGGCCACGGCCAGCTTCACGGGCAGGCTGTTGGGCGCGCCCTCCACAGGTTCGCCAAAGGTCAGCTGGTTCAGCACCAGCCGGTTGCTGGCGGTGAGCTGGCCATTGGGCAGCACCTTGTAGTTCACGTCCATGCTGAGCTTGCCGCGCTCGATGCCGTGGCCCGCGTACTTGACGGAATAGGGCGTGAGCGGGGGCAGCTCCAGATCGCGCACCTTGCCGGTGATGTCGAGCGCCAGGGGTTTGGCCAGCGGGTTGAGCTTGCCGGTGACTTCCAGCGACGCCGAGCCTTCGGCGCGGCCGCGCAGCTCCAGGTCCGCCAGCGCAGGCTCTCCACCCGAGGCTTCGGACGAGAACGCGCTGAGCTTGCCGGTCAGCTCCGAGAGGTCGGCCGAGTAGTTGGGCTTGATGAAAAAGTCCGAGAACAGCACCTTGCCGTTGACCAGGCTCACGGGCCCAAAGACCACCACGGGGGCCAGCGGGTCGGCCTGGGCCACTGCGGCCGTGGGGGTGGCCGCTGGCGCAGCCGATGCGGCTGTGGCGGGAGCCGGTGCGGTGGGTGCCGCTGTGCTGGCCGCAGCGCTGGCTGCGTTGGCCGCCTGGGCCTCGGCCGGGGTCTTGGCAATGTCGCTCAGGTTGATGCGGCCGGCCTCGTTGATCGTGATGCGTGCAAAGAAGTCGACCAGGCTGGTTTCCTTGACCTCCACGCGCGGCGCGGTGCCGGGGGCGGTGGCCACGGCCAGTCCGCGCAGGTTCAGGCTCTTCCAGGCCAGCAGTTCCTCGCCCACCTGGGCCTCGGTCTTGGGGGTGAAGGCGGCCGTGCTGTTGGCCCGCAGGTCTTCCACCACCGCATCGCCGCTCAGGCGCAGGCTGACTCCCTTGTCCGTCTGCGCCAGCGCCACCTGGCCCCGGTAGCCCACATCGGCGCGCAGCAGCTCCACCGACAGCTGGCTGGCGAGGTAGCCGTCCAGTGCGTGCACCGGCAGGCGCGTGGCGTCGAGCTTGCCCTGGGTGGCCAGCGGTTGCAGGGCCAGCGTGCCCTGGTAGTCGATCGTGCCGGGCACGGCCTTGTTGCCGCCCTTGCCCGGCGCGGCGGCGCGGGCGGTGAGCGTGAAGGCCTCGGGCTTGCTGCCGTCGCTGGCCAGGTTGCGTGCGGTGATGCCCAGGGCCGTCACGTCCAGCGCCACGGGGCGCGGCTGGGCGTTGTCGGCCAGGGAAACCGTGCCGCCCTGCACCGAGAAGTCGGCTACGCGCAGCTTCCAGGGCGCGGTGTTGCTGGCGGGGGCGGGGTCTGCAGTTGCGGTGGCGCTGCCTTGCGCGGCGGGGGCGGCCTTCTCCGATTTCAGCCAGCGTTCAAACATCCAGCGGCCATCTGCACCGCGCTCCACCGCCAGTTGCGGCTGGGTGATGGCCAGGCGCTCCAGCGTGGCGGTGCGTGCGTCCAGGGGCACTTCGGCGCCCGCAATCTCCAGCTTGCCCAGGCTGGCCAAGGTGGTCTTGCCTTGCTTGACGGCCAGTTGCTCCAGCGCCAGGGGGCCCGCCTTGAGGGCGACACCCGTGGCACCTGCCTGTGCGGCTGCGCCCGTGGGGGCTTGCCAGGTCACACCCACATCACCGCTGAGCTGGCCGGTCACCGTGGGCTCCAGCGCCTGGGCCAAGTAGGGCGCGGCCAGTTGCAGGGCTAGGGCGTTCAGGGTGGTGTTGACCTGGGCCTTCTGGTCCGTGGCTTCGCCGGTGAAGCTGAGCGTGCTGCCCTGCAGGTTGAGCCCGCCCTTGAAGGTGAACGGCTTGGCATTCTCTTTGGCAAACGGCAGGGCGATGTCTGCGGCCTCCAGCGCAAATTCGGTGGCCTGCAGGGCGGCGGCGGGGCGAGTGGTGGCGTCGGCCCAGCGCAGGGTGCCGCCGCGCACGGCGGCCGTGGCGACTTCGACCGCCCAGGCGGGGGCGGCTGTTTTGGCCTTGGCTTTGCCTGTGGAAGCGGGGGACGCTGGGGCGGAGGCTGTTCTGGCGCTGGCCAGCGGCGAAGATGCCGCATCGGCAGATGCGGGCACTGCAGGTGCGGTGGTCTTGTCTTTGGCGGGCGTTGCGGGCTGCGCAGGCGCCGCCAGTTGCGCCAGGTTGATCTGGCCCGCTGCATCGCGTGTGGCCGTGACCACCGGCGCCGTCAGCTCCACATGCTGCAGGCGCACGATCTGCTCCAGCGGGCGTACATCGGCCATGTCGATCTTCAGGCGCTCGTAGCTCAGCAGGTCGGCCCCTTGGCGGTCGGCCATGCGCACGCCGCTGGCTTGCACGGTGCCGCTCAGCTTCACGGCCATGCGCGGGTGCTGCTCGAAGGCCACCTTCACATCCGCATCCAGCGTGGCGCTTTGCACCTTCACGGGCAGGTTGGCGGGCAGGTAGCCCAGGTAGGGCGCCAGGTTCAGCCCATCCAACCGGATCTGCGCGTCGGCTTTGCCGGTCTGCGCAAACGGCGTGCCCTCGGCGGACGAGTCAAACCGGCTGCCGTCCAGCGTGAACGCTAGGTGGGGCTCCACCTTCACTTCGCGCTGCGAGGGCAGGGTGCTGATGAAGGGTACTTTCAGCGTCAGCGCGCGCACCTCGTGGGTCTCGCTGATGGTGTTGTCGATGAAGTCGATGCTGCCGCCCGTGAGTGCCAGGTTGTACAGCGCCAGGCGCGCGGGGCCTTGGTCGGGCTCGGGGTCGTTCTTGGGTGCGGTGACCTTGGCGATGATGTCGTCCACGTCGTAGCGGCCGTCGCCCAGGTGGGTGATGCGCAGCACCGGGTTGTCGATGGTGAAGGCGTCCACCACGGGCGCCAGGCGAAACAGCGATTGAAGCTCGCCATCGGCATAGATGCGGCCAATGGTCAGCTGCGGGGGCGCACCATTGGCGCCTGCCACCGCCACGTCACGCAGCGCAAATTCGAGGCTCCAGGGCTGGAAGTCGATGCCGCCAATGGTCACGGCGCGGCCCAGTTGCTCGGACGCAATGCGCTCCAGCGGGCCCTTGACCAGCGGCGGGATGGCGAGCCAAGTGACCAGCCAAAGAGCGATCAAGCCCGCCAGCGCGCGGACGGCGGGGCGGAACCAGCGGTGCTGGCGCAGGGTGGCAAACGAGACGGAGCGCAGGGAGATCGGCATGGCGGCAGGCAAGGGTAGGCGCCGCAGCCCCCGGGGGAGGCCCGGTCATCGCTACCCGGATGCCGGGCGGCTGCTGCGCGCGGGCGCTATTGTCCCCGTTGTCCGCCTGCCTGCGTAAGCCAATGCAACGGGCGGCTGCGGTGGCTCAAGATTGTTGACAGTAGGGCCGGGCGCTTGTCACTGGGCAAAGCCTAGTACCACCCGCCGGGTCGTTGCGCTCTTTTTCTCGATTTTGGTCACCACGATCCCGCCGATCTCCGAGGTGTTGGCCACATGCGTGCCTCCACAGGGCTGCAGGTCGATCAGCGGCGCGCCGCCTTCGCCCCCGATGCGGATGGTGCGGATGCGCCCCGTGCCCCGGGGCGGCTGCACGCTCATGCTCTTGACCAGGGCGGGGTTGGCGTCCAGTTCTTCGTCGCTGATCGAGGCCACGGTGAGCGGGTGGGCAGCGGCCACCAGGGTGGCGATGGCGGCGGTGAGCTGCTCCTTGTCCAGCGGGTCGGTCATTGCAAAGTCCAGCCGCGCGTAGTCGGGCGTGATCGAGCAGCCGTTGACCAGCTGCGGCACCACATGGCACAGCAGGTGGCTGGTGGTGTGCAGGCGCATCATGCGGTGGCGGCGCTCCCAGTCGATGCGGGCGGTGACAGTCGTACCGGGCGTGAGCTGCGCCACGCGGTCTTCTTGCCCGGGGGCAGGGACGTGGACGATGTCGCTGGTGGGGTTGCCATCGGCATCTTTGCCCTTGCGGGTGTCGGCAATGGTGATCTGCGTGCCGTCTGCCAGCACCAGCGCGCCGCTGTCACCGGCCTGGCCGCCGCCCAGGGGGTAGAACACGGTCTGGTCCAGCACGATGCCAGCATCGGTGACGGCGGTGATGTGGGCGCTGCATTCGCGCAGGTAGGCGTCTTGGCGGAAGAGGTCTTGGGTCATGGTGGCATGTTAGCGGCGGCGCTGGCCGTTTCCCAGGCATCAACAGCGCCGCTACCATGCACACATGACTTCTGCCGCATTGACTCCCTTGCCCTCCCGCTTCTGGGCCGACTTGTCCACCCGTGATTTCGCGGCGCTAAAGGCCAGCGGGCGGGTTGAAGAGGTGGTGGCCGTGCTGCCTGTGGCGGCTGTCGAGCAGCATGGGCCTCACCTGCCGCTGTCGGTGGATGCGACGCTGCTGCAGGGTGTGATCGATGCCGCGCTGCCGCAGCTGCCCGCCGAGTTGCCCGTGCTGTTTTTGCCGCCGCAGAACGTGGGCCTGAGCCCGGAGCACATCCGCTTTCCCGGCACGCTCACGCTGTCGCCCGCCACGGTGATTGCGCTGTGGACCGAGATCGGCGAGTGCGTGGCCCGCGCGGGCATCCAGAAGCTGCTGCTGTTCAACGGCCACGGCGGACAGGTGAGCGTGATGGACATCGTGGCGCGCGAGCTGCGCACGCGCTGCGACCTCATCGTCTACAGCGCCAGCTGGTTCAGCCTGCCGCTGCCCGATGCGGTGGCGGGCCAGTTCAGCGCCCAGGAGCACCGCTTTGGCATCCATGCGGGCGACATCGAGACATCGATGATGCTGCACCTGGCGCCCGCCACCGTGCAGATGGCACACGCGCAAAACTTCCGCTCCACCTCGCAGGACCGGTCGGAGCGCTATGCCATCCTGGGCAACGGCAAAAGCGCCAAGCTGGGCTGGCAGATGCAGGACTACCACCCGGCGGGTGCCGTGGGTGACGCGGCCGCAGCCACGGCCGACAAGGGGCGGGCGGTGGTGGACGCTGCAGCGCAGCAACTGGTGGCGCTGCTGCAGGAGCTGCATGCGCTGCCGCTGTCTACCCTGGCGGATGGCCCCCACTTGCGCTGAATCGGTTTGCTATATTTTTGATAGCTTCCGGCGCATGATCCACTAGCGCAAGCGGCCTGAAAGGCTCAGAAAACCGAAATATCGGTGCTCAGGCGTGCGTCACCCACTGCGCGTGCTCCAGCTCGTTCAGGTGCGGTAGCGTGTTGAAGGTCTGCAGCATCAACCGCTTGGGCGAGATGGAGAACTCCGTCACCGCGCTGTTGCGGATGCGCATGTTCAGCGCAATGGTCACCTCGGGCGCCGTGCCCAGCACCTCGCCCACGGCGGTCGAGATGGGGCCGCCGCTGCTCACCAGCAGCACGTTCTGGCCCGCATGGTGGTGGCGCACATGGTCCAGTGCGCTGCGCACACCGGCCGAAAACTCGTTCCAGCTGGGCATGCCCTGGGGGCTGATGACACCCGCCATCCACTGCGCCAGCGCGTCGCACAGGATGCGGAAGTGCGCGCGGTAGCGCTCGGGCGTGTCGGCCGGGCCCAGGGGCTGGGGGTGGATGGCGGCGATCAGTGCGTGGCTGTCGTATTCGTTGAGGCCTGGCAACTGCAGCACCTCGGGGGTGGTCTGCAGGCCCTCGGCGATGCCTTCCAGCGTTTGCGTGTGGCGGCGCAGCGTGCCGGTGATGACGGCATCAAACCCCAAGCCGCGTGCGCGCCAGTGTTCGCCCAGGCGCACTGCCTGCTGGCGGCCCAGAGCGCTGAGCTGGTCGTAATCTTCCGCGCCAAACGAGGCCTGGCCGTGGCGCACGAGGTAGAGGGTTCCCATGCGGCGGATTGTGATCAGAACCCGCCGCAGGCGTTTGTCGCAAAAGCGACCAATGCTATTAAATGTGTAGCTTTTTCGGTTGAAGCTGCAAGGGCTTCAGCCCGCCAGAACGCTGCCGAACATGGGCGCATCCACGTTGCCGCCCGTCAACGCCAGGCCCACGTGCAAACCCTGTAGCTGGTCGCGTTCCTGCAGCGCCGCCGCCAGCGCCGCCGCACCTGCGCCTTCGGCCACGTTGTGGGTGTCGGTGAACAGGGCACGCATGGCGGCGGCCACCTCGGCGTCGCTCACCTGCACGATGTGGTCGATGTGGGGCGCCATCACGGCCAGGGCCTCGGCATCGGCCACGCGGCAGGCCATGCCGTCGGCGAGCTGGGTGGTGACCGGTGCTTCGACCACATGGCCGGCGGCCAGCGAATCGGCATAGGTGGTGGCATGGCTGCTGACCACGCCGACCACGCGCACGGGGTGCTGCAGCGCAAGCTTGGCTGCGATGGCCGAGCACGCGCCCGAACCCTGGCCGATGGGCACGTACACCACGTCGAGCTGGGGCACGGCGCGCAAAAACTCCCACCAGTAGGTGCTCACGCCGCGCAGCAGGTCGGGGTGGAAGCTGGGCACCATGTGGGCGCCGCGCTGGGCCGCCAATTGAATGGCGTGTTCACGCGCTTCCTGAAAGTCGTCGCCGTGTTCGATGAGCGTGACGCCCAGCGCGCGCATGGCAGCGTTCTTCTCCACCGAGTTGCCGCGCGGCACGACGATGGTGCAGGCCACGCCGTGGCGGCGTGCGGCCCAGCCCATGCTCTGGCCGTGGTTGCCGCGTGTGGCGCTGATGACCTCAGAGGGCAGCGCGCCGCGCTGGGCGAGCTGGTCGAAGTAGGTCAGGCCGCCCCGGATCTTGAACGCGCCCACGGGCGTGTGGTTCTCGTGCTTGAGCCAGCAGTCGGTGCCCAGGCGCTGGCTGAGCAGGCCCCAGCGGTACTGGGGCGTGGCGGCGAAGTCGCGGTACACCACCTCGGCAGCGGCTTCGATGTCGGCCAGGGTGGGCAGCAGGGCGGTGGGGTCGAGGCGGGTGTTCATGCGGCGGCTTTCTTTTCAGTCAACAGTTTGAGGGCCAGCAGACCGAGCACGGTGCCCATGAAATAGCGCTGGGCGCGCATCCAGGCAGCGTTGCGGTTGAGGAATAGCGCCACGCGCGCGGCGCCCAGCACAAGCAAGGCGTTGACGGCGGCGCTGGTGCTGATCTGTACCGCGCCCAGCGTCAAGCTTTGTTGCAGCAACTGGCCGCGCTCGGGGTGCAGAAACTGGGGGAAGAACGACAGGTAGAACATGGCCACCTTGGGGTTCAACAGGTTGGTCATGAACCCCATGAGGAACAGGGTGCGCGGGCTGTCGTGCGGCAGGTTGCGCGCTTCAAAAGGCGCGGCGCCACCGGGTTTGACGGCCTGCCAGGCCATCCACAGCAAGTAGGCGGCGCCGGCGTAGCGGATGGCGTCAAACGCCAGCGGCACGGCCGCCAGCAGCGCGGTGAGGCCCAGCGCCGCCGCCAGCAGGTGCACGACAAAACCCAGCACCACGCCGGTCAGCGAGATGAGCCCGGCGCTCGGCCCCTGGGTGAGGCTGCGCGAGACGCAATACACCATGTTGGGGCCCGGCGTGAGCACCAGCACGAGCGCGGCGAGCGCGAAGAGCAGCAATTCCTGCAACGAAAACAGCATGGCGGTTTACTCCTGAGAGGTGACTGAAGTGAGGGTGACGGGGCCCCGTGGCGTGCGGAGCTGGGCAGAGAGGCTCGGCGCGGTGCCCGGCGTGACGAGGACGGAGGCGGCGACACCCACGGCGGTGCACGCGGCCTGCAATGTGGCGGCTTGCGGGTGCTGCAGTGCAAGCTGCTCCAGCTGCACGCCGCTGGCGGGCAGGCTGTCGCAGGGGTGCGCCGCGCCCCACTGGATGAGCGTGGGCAGGCAGCCGTCCATCAGGCGCAATCCGTCATCGCGCACGGTAATCTGCCACTGCAGCAGGCCATGGGGCGTGGGGCGGCTGGCGGTGATGACGGCGCCGCGATCCATGTCCAGCGCCGACAACGCGGTGCACGCGGCCGCCACGTCGGGCACGCTCGCCACCCAGTGGATGAGTTGGGGGCCGTGTTGTGCCACCTGGGCCTGCAAATTGGCGTCATCCATGTCAAACCAACGTCTTGCGCTAGTGGGTATTGCCTTGGGTGCTCCTGGGTTGATAGCAATGATCTCCAGGTAGGCGCGTGGATGCGCCGGGCTGGAGACGTTGAAGATGCGGTTGTGGGTGCCCATCAGCGGGTGTTCGCCGCCCGCCGTGGGGGTGATGCCCAGCGTGCGTTCGCACCAGGCCACACCACTGGCCAGGTCGGCTGCCAGCACGACAAGGTGGTCCACGCAGGGGGCGTGTTGGGTGGTGGACGCGGTCACAGCAGTACCTCGCCAGCCATGCAGGTGACCGAGCTGCCGCCCACCCAGATCGTGTCGCCGTCCTGCTGCACGTACACCCGCCCGGCTCGGCCCAGGCAGGTGCCCTGGGCGGCCACATACTGCGTGGGGGCCAGCCCGGCGCCGATGAGCCACTGGGCCAGCGCGGCGTTGAGGCTGCCAGTCACGGGGTCTTCGGCCAGGCCGTTGTTGCCGGGGAAGAAGGCGCGCACTTCAAAGGCGATGCCTTCGGCGTCGGTGCTGCCGATGACGCCGACTTTTCCACGCGGGCCCACGACGCCCACGTCCAGCTGGCCCAGGATGCTGGCGTCGGGCTTCAGCGCCAGCACCTGCTCGCTGCTGCGCAGCATCACCCCGCGCCAGTTGGGGCCGTTGTCGCACCAGGCGTGGTGCAGGATGTCGCTGCGTGCCACGCCCAGGCCCCGGGCAATCAGCGCCACGTCCTCTTCGGCCAGCGGGCCGCTCTTGATGAGGGGCGGCGCAGCGAAGGCCAGGCGCTCGCCATCCTGGCGCAGCGTGACCAGGCCCACGCCACATTCCTGCACCACCTGGCCCGCGACCTGGGGCTGCCCACCAGCCTTCAGCCAGGCATGGCAGCTGCCCAGTGTGGGGTGGCCTGCAAAAGGCAGTTCGCGCCCGGGGCAGAAGATGCGCACGCGGTAGTCGGCTCCGGCGGCGCGGCCTTCCGGGGTGGGGGGCAGCAGGAAGGTGGCTTCGGACAGGTTGGTCCAGTTGGTGAAGTCCTGCATGGCTTCGGTGCTGAGGCCGGAACCGTCCAGCACCACGGCCAGGGGGTTGCCACGGTAGGGCGTGGCGGTGAACACATCGACTTGCTGGAAGGGGCGTTGGTGCATGGGGCAGGTCCTTGAGAGCAAAAAAAGCAGTGAAGCAGGGTGGGCCGGGCACGCCGGGGGCTCACCGGGGTGTGGCCCGGTGTACAAACAGGTGGTAGTGGCTCGGTGCCCTGGCGGGGCCGAGGGGGCAATCAGCCGCTGGGGCGTGGTGCAGTGCGGTGCGGGGTCATAGCAGCACCGTGCCTTCGATGCAGGTGACGGCACGGCCGCCCACCCACAGCTGGTGGTCATCGTCCTGGCGGATGTGCACGCGGCCCGCGCGGCCCAGGCATTCGCCCTGGGCCACCAGGTAGCTGCGGGGGGCCAGGCCATCGGCAATCAGCCATTCGGCCAGGCTCGCGTTGAGGGTGCCCGTCACCGGGTCTTCAGGGTTGCCCATGGGGGCGGCAAACGCGCGCACCACCACGCCGGGCTGGGTGGTGTTGCTGGCGGCAGGGCCCACATGGATCACGCCCACGTCCTGGCCCAGGTCCTTCAGGCGGGCGTGGTCGGGGTGCAGGCCCAGCACCGTGTCGGCGCTGTCGAGCAGCAGGCCCAGCCACACGGGGCCGTTGTCCAGCATCTGCGCGCCCAGAATCTGCTGCGGGCGCAGGCCCAGGGCACTGGCGATCAGCGGCACCAGCGCCGGGCTGGGGGCGCTGCGCTTGAGCGGGGGCGCTGCAAACGCCAAGGTGTCGCCGCTCAGGGCAATGCGCACCAAGCCCAGCGCGCATTCCTGGATCACCATGCCGTCCTGCTGGGGGCGGTGGCCCGCCTGCAGCCAGGCCTGGCAGGTGCCCAGCGTGGGGTGGCCCGCAAACGGCAGCTCGCCATTGGGGCTGAAGATGCGCAGGCGGTAGTCGGCCCCGGCCGCGCGCCCGGCGTCGGTGGGCGGCATCAGAAAGGTGGTTTCCGACAGGTTGGTCCAGGCCGCAAAGCGGCGCATGTCGCTGTCGCTCAGGCCGTCGGCATCCAGCACCACGGCCACGGGGTTGCCGTAGCCGGGGCGGTCGCTGAACACGTCGATCTGCTTGAAGGGGCGCTGGTGCATGGTGAGGCTCACGCAAGGGGCTGATCCAACACGCCCCGGGCGCCGGGGCGGGTGCTGACCGTGTTGTACCACCGCTCCAGATGGGGGTGTGCGGGGCGATCTTGCGGCAGGCCCCACCAGCGGTGGATCTCGCAGCCCACCGGGATGTCGGCCATGGTGAAACGCTCCCCCGCCATGAAGGGCTGGCGCGCCAGGTGGGCATCGAGCATCGCCATCAGCGGCTCGGTCAGTGCGACCGATGCGGCGATGAGCGCTTCGTTGCGCTGTGCGGCGGGGGTACGGATCCACTGGAGGAAGGCGTCGCGCCCGGCCGGGTTCAGCGTGGTCTGCTGCCAGTCCATCCACTGCTCGGCCACAAAGCGCGTGGGCAGGTCTTCGGGGTACAGATTACCCAGCGAGTGCCTTGCGCACAGGTAGCGCACGATGGCGTTGGACTCCCACAGGGTCACGCCCGTGTCCTCGTCCTCGATCAGCGGCACCAGGCCATTGGGGTTGAGGCCCAGGTAGCGTGCCTCGCGCACGATGCCGTACTGGCCGCCCGCATCGGTGCGTTGCACCGACGGGAGGCCCAGCTCCTGGACGGCCCACACGACCTTGCGCACGTTGATCGACGACAGGCGACCCCAGAGCCTCAGCATGGTGAATCAGCCCTTGCTCTCGCGGATGGCAGCCGCCAGCGCCGCGATGCCGGTGGCGATCTGCTCGACGGTGGAGGTCACGAACGACAGGCGCAGGGTGCGGTGGTCGGCGTTGTCGGCATAGAAGGCAGCGCCGGGCACAAAGGCCACATTGCGTTCCACGGCCTTGGGCAGCAGTTCAATGGCGCTCATGCCTTCGGGCAGGCGCACCCACAGGAACATGCCGCCGTCGGGGCGGTTCCAGTGCACGTCCAGGCCATGCATTTCCTTGTCGAGTGCGGCCAGCATGGCCTCGCACTGCTGCTTGTACAGCGCGCGGATGATGGGCACGTGGCGGTCCAGGAATTCGTCCTTCATCACTTCGGCCACCAGTCGCTGGTTGTAGCCGGGTGTGTGCAGGTCGGCCGCCTGCTTGGCCTGCAGCAGCTTGGGGTACACGGCCTTGGGCGCCACGATGTAGCCCAGGCGGAGTCCGGGGGCCAGCACCTTGGAGAATGAGCCCATGTAGATGCAGCCCTCGGGGTTGCGGGCTGTGAGCGGGGCCGGTGGCGGTGCGTCGAACCACAGGTCGCCATAGGGGTTGTCTTCCACCAGGGGCAGGTTCAGCTCGGCGGCGGCGGCCACCAACTCTGCGCGGCGCGCATCGCTCATGGTGCGGCCTGTGGGGTTCTGGAAGTTGGGCAGCACGTACAGGAATCGCGCCTTGTCCGCGCCCGTACCCACCTTGGCACGCAGGTCGTCGATCAGCACGCCTTCATCATCGCTGGCCACGGACACCACGTTGGGCTCCATGGGTGCGAAGGCCTGCAGGGCGCCCAGGTAGGTGGGCGTTTCCACCAGAACGCGGCTGTTTTCGTCGATGAGGATCTTGGCGATGAGGTCCAGCGCCTGCTGCGAGCCGGTGGTGATGAGGATCTGGTCGGCATCCACGTCCCAGGGCAGGAAGTCGGCAATCGCCTGGCGCAGCGGGCCATAGCCTTCGCTGGCGGCGTACTGCAGGGCGCCGGGGCCGTCATTGACCAGCACGGCGGCAGAAGCGGCGGCAAACGCGGACACCGGAAAGGTCTTGGGCGACGGCAGGCCGCCCGCCAGGCTGATGATGCCGGGCTTCTCGGTAACCTTCAGGATTTCGCGGATGACCGAGGGGTTCATGCGCTCGGCACGGCGTGCCAGGGTCCAGGTACTCTGGGTGGGAAGGTCGTTCAGTTTCACTCTCGTCTCCAGCAGGCGGCTTCCAGGGCCGCTACGGTTGCAAAGTTGTCGTCAAAAAATGGGGGTGCAGCAGCCTCTGCAGATGCTGTTTCAGTCCACGATGAACAGGGTGGCACCCTGGGGCGAAGTGGACCGGTGCGGTTCTGCATTGTCCGCCACCTGGTAAGTCATGCCGGGTGTCAGGGTGTACTGGCGGCCGTCGGCAAGTTCGGTGTGCAGCTCGCCGCTCAGGCACAAGAGTACATGGCCCTTGGTGCACCAGTGGTCCGATACGTAGCCGGGTGTGTACTCCACCATGCGCACGCGCACCTCGCCGAATGTCTGGGTGCGCCAGAAGGCCTGGCCCGCTTCGGCGCTTTTTTCCTCGCGCGGAATGCTGGCCCAGTCGGTGGTGGCAAAGGGAATGTTCTGCAAATGCATGGTTTCAGTCCTTGATCGACACCACGGCCTCGATCTCGACCGCGAAGCCGCGCGGCAGAGAGCCGACACCCACGGCCGAGCGCGCGTGCCGCCCCACATCACCAAACACCTCCACCAGCAGGTCGGAGCAGCCGTTGATGACCTCGGTGTGCTGCATGAAGTCGGGCACCGCATTCACCATGCCCAGCAGCTTGACCACGCGGCGCACGCGCGACAAGTCTCCGAGGGCTGCCTGCATCGTGGCAATCAGGTGCAGGCCTACGTCGCGGGCGTGCTGGCGAGCCTCGTCCGTGCTGATCTCGCGGCCCACCTTGGGTACCACTGCCATGTCGTTGCGCAGGGGCGATCCCTTGCCCGACAGGTACAGCGTGTGGCCGTCCAGCACATAGGCATCGAAGTTGCCGCGTGGGGTGGACACGGTGGGCAGCACCAGGCCCAGCTGTTGCAGTCGCTGCTCCGGGGTGATGGCACTCATGCGGGGGCTCCTTGTTGTTGAATGGGCATCCGTTTGCCCACGAAGACGGTGGCGATCACGGCCACGGCAAACACCAGGGTGACGGTATCAAGGTGTTCACCCAGCAGCGGCACGGCAAACAGCAGGCTCAAAAAGGGCTGGATGAGCTGGATCTGGCTGACCCGCACGGCCCCCAGCGCCAGTGCGCGGTACCACGCAAAGAAGCCGATCCACATCGAGAACAGCGCCACGTACAGGAAGCCCGCCCAGCTCATCGCGCCAATGCTCGAGGGCATGGCGGGCGCAAACCACCAGGCCACGGGCAGCGTGAGTGGCAGGCTGCACACCAGCACCCAGCAGATGACCTGCTCGGCCCCCAGCCGGGGCGTGAGGCGGGCGCCGCCGATGTAGCCCAAAGCGCCCGTGGTCATGGCAATCAGCAGGTAGACGTTGGCCGCCCCCAGGTACAGCCCGCCCGCACGCCACACCATGAAGCCCAGCACCAGCCCGCTGCCCAGCACTGCACAGGCCCAGAAGCCTGCCGAGGGCCGCTGCCGGTACCACAGTGCACCCAGCAGGGCGGTGGACAGCGGCAGCAGGGCCGTGACCACGGCGCCGTGGGTGCTGGGCACATGGCGCAATGCCAGCGCCAGGAACAGCGGGAAGCCGACGATCACGCCGAACGCTGTGATGCCCAGCAGCGGCCACTCGGCGCGCACCGGCAGGTTCAGGCGCCCCTGACCGCGTTGCCACAGCAGGTAGCCGATGGACAGCAGCCCCGCCACGGCGGCACGCCCGAACGTGACGAACCAGGGGGACAACTGGGGCGCATCGGTGGAGCCCACGGCCAGCCGCGTCATGGGCAAGGTGGCCGCAAACAGCGTGATGCCGACCAGGCCCCAGAGCAGGGCTTCTTTTTCCTGTGTGCGGTTCATAGAGTGAGCATCCAGTACGCCGTAAGCACCAGCACGAGTGCCAGCGCGCGGTTGAACCACAGCAGCCGGGTGCCCTGCGCCAGCCACTGGCGCAGCAGCGAACCCACCAGCGCATAGACAAAGTTGCTGGTGAAGGCAAACACCATCATCACGCCGCAGATGATGGCCAGGCGCTCCCCGGGGTTGGAGGCAGGCTGCCCGGCGGCGTTGACCACCCAGCCCGCGCTGAGCGTGAGGGCCAGCATCCAGGCCTTGATGTTGACGAACTGCAGGCCCACGCCCTGCCAGAAGGTCACGGTTAGGCGTGAAGTGTCGATGGCCGTCATCTGGCCGGCGCGGCTGAGCTTGAACGCCAGCCACAGCATGTAGGCCACGCCCAGCAGCGTGACCGCCCAGCGCAAGGCGGGCACGCCGGTGATGAGGGCTCCCAGGCCCAGGCCGCTGCCCAGCATGAGCAGCGTCCAGCCCGCTGGGACGGCGAGGCAGAAGCGCAGCGCGCGTTTGAGGCCCAGGTTGGCCGCGAGCGCGGTGGACAGGGTGGTGTTGGGCCCCGGCGAAAAGCTCATGGCGGTGCAAAACAGCAGCAGGGCGGTGAGTTCGGCGACGCTCATGGGGAATGGCAGGGGGTTCTTGTCGGATGTGTGGGTTCAATGTAATCTTGCAAACCAATACATGACCAGTACAGTCATTCAGCGCAGTATTGAATCTGTATTGGTTGCGAAGACAGTACACCACCCGGGGCCTTGCCATGCTGATGAAATCCTCCACCCAGTCGCTCACCGAGCAGTTGTCGGCCCGGATCTCGGAGCGCATCCGCAACCGCCTGCTGGCGCCCGGCGCGCGCCTGCCGTCGGTGCGCCAGTGCGCGCAGCAAAACGGGGTGAGCCCGTCTACCGTGGTGGCGGCCTATGACCAGCTGCTGGCGCAGGGGCTGGTGGAGGCGCGCAAGAACCGGGGATTTTTTGTGCGCGAAAGTGGCCGCGCGGCCCATGCTGCCGACGACCAGGACGCCCACCCCGTGGACCCCGGGCTGGAGAGTGCGGCCGCTAACTGGAGCACGGCGCACTGGTTTGCGGCGCGTGCGGCGGGGCGCGCGGGCCCGGGCGTGTCGCCCGTCAACGCCACGGCGCTGATCCGGGGCATGTTCCACAAGATCAGCGACAAGCCCCAGCCCGGCATGGGGGTCTTTCCGCCCGACTGGCTGGAGTCCACCTTCATGCCGGCTGCCGTGCGCAAGGTCACCAACTCACGCGCCCTGCAAGACTTCTCGCTGCAATACGGTGAGCCGCTGGGCGATGCAGGCTTGAGGCGCGTGTTGGCCAAGAAGCTGTCTACGCTCAATGTGCACACGGTGCCCGAGAACATCATCACCACCGTGGGGGCCACCCATGCGCTCGACATCGTGAGCCGCACCTTGCTGCGCCCGGGCGATCCGGTGATGGTGGAGGAGCCCGGCTGGGCGGTGGAGTTTGCGCGCCTGGCCGCCCTGGGCATGCACATCTTGCCCGTGCCGCGCCGCGCCGATGGCCCGGATCTGGAGGTGATGGCGCGCTACTGCGAGGTGCACAAGCCCAAGCTCTACGTGAGCGTGAGCGTGTTCCATAACCCCACAGGCTATTGCCTCACGCCGGGCAGCGCCCACCGCGTGCTGCAGCTGGCCAACCAGCACAACTTCCATGTGGTGGAGGACGACACCTACAGCCATATTGCGCCCGAGCACGCCACGCGCCTCACTGCGCTGGATGGCCTGCAGCGCACCATCTACGTGAGCGGCTTCGCCAAGATCCTCGCGCCCAACTGGCGCATCGGCTTCATGGCCGCACCGCCCGCGCTGGTGGAGCAGTTGCTCGACACCAAGCTGCTGGCCACTTTGACCACACCCGCGCTGCTGGAAAAAGCCCTGGCCTTGTGCATCGAGCAGGGCCAGCTGCGCCGCCACGCCGAACGCATTCGCACCCGGCTGGATGCGGCGCGCGCGCGCAGCGTGAAGCTGGCGCTGGGGGCGGGCTGCACCTTTGCGGCCGAGCCGGTGGGCTTGTTTGGCTGGGTGGAGACCGGGGTGGACACCGATGCGCTGTCCCAGCGCATGCTGGACGAGGGCTACCTGCTGGCGCCCGGTGCGCTGTTCCATGCGGAGCGCAAACCCAGCACCCTCATGCGTATCAACTTCGCGACGACGCAGGAGGCGGCGTTCTGGAAGACCTTTGCACGGGTGCGCGACGAGCAGGCCCGGTGAGTCGCCGAGAGCGGCCCCGTCGTGTGAAGCGGGCGTCTCATTGGGTCAACGGGAGGCACCCTCCTTGGCGCAGTCTCGCAGGCGCACAGTTGCTCGGCAGGGCTTATTTTCTTTCCACTTCCAGATCAGACAACACCCGTAGCAGCGCGCGATTGACCTCTTCGAGGTCCATCTCGAAGGTCTCGCACAGCTGGCGGATGGCGCTGGCGTCGTCCGTTTCCAGCGCGCAGGCCATCTGCAGGCCGCCGGTGTAGGGGCCGGTGCGCAGCACGGTGGCGTCGTAGATGCGTTCGGACAGGGGCAGGCGCTTGAGGATGGTGCCGAGGGGCTCGCCCAGCAGCTCATCGAGCTGGGAGAGCAGGCCGCACAGGTAGATCTCGCGGCGCAGGTCGTTCTCGATGCCTGCATCCAGCAGCCGTGCCGTGAGCTGGGCGCGCATCACCATGGCTTCGCGCACGGGCTGCATGTTGGCGTCGGTGCTGGCATGGGGCAGCTGGTCGGAAAGCCAGCGCTTGATGGAGCTGTAGCCCATCATCACCAGACCCCGGCGCAGCGAATCGATGCCCGTGCGCAGGCCGAGGGCGGCTGAGTTGGTGTACACCATGAAGCGGTAGGCGAGCAGCGGGTCCTCGCCCATGATGTCTTCAAACGTCTCCAGCGACTGCTCGTCGTCGATGGCCTTCATGAGCTTGAAGATCACCGCGTGTGACGGCTGCTGCGGGTGGTGGCGCAGGCTGTAGAGCACGTCCTCGGTCGGCCAGCCGGCCAGGGCCATCGCGTTGCCCTGGTCCAGGCAGTGTTCCATGAGGGCCCGGCTGGCAATGTTTTCGTACATCTGGCCAGCCAGCACCGGGCTGGGAGCCCGCTTGGCCGCCGGTGGGGGCGCAGCGGCTGCGGCGCTGCCCGGGCGGGGTGGTGTGGTCTGCAATGCGGCCACGGCGTCTTCGGGGCGCAGTGTCAGCAGGCTGTTGTCAAAGCAGCGGGCTATTTCGGGTTCGGGCAACTTGTCCATGTCGCCACGCCACACCAGGCGCAGCCCGCGCTGGTGCGCGGCCTTCACGCGGTCATAAATGGCCGAGTCCGACAGCCACTCGCCGCGCACCTCGATCCATGGCGCGGCACGCGGAGCGTTTTCGAGCAGGTCGCACAGCAGCTGGCGGGTCCGCGCCGAGATCAGCAGCGGCGGCGAGCTGGCCGACCACAGCTCCTGTAGCGTGCGCAGCAGGTGGCCGCCATCGACGGTGGCCGAGGCCTCGTTGTGGGCGTACAGCTGGATGCCTGCGAGTTTGCGGGCTCGGTTCCAC
The DNA here is from genome assembly GCF_049331375.1 of Acidovorax sp. M14. Classification (NCBI taxonomy): domain Bacteria; kingdom Pseudomonadati; phylum Pseudomonadota; class Betaproteobacteria; order Burkholderiales; family Comamonadaceae; genus Acidovorax; species Acidovorax sp. M14. Next base: position 4,383,109 of record NZ_CP186263.1, on the reverse strand, counting down.
AGAGGGCGGTAGCCCAGGATCAGGCTACCTAGGACGGATTGGACCATGTGCTCTCAGGCAAAAAACGGGGCCGGCCAGCACGCGCGGGATGGGAGTCGCCGCGTACACCAGCCGGTGCTGCCGCCTGGAGGCACCGGGTACGCCGGACGCCACGCCCGAACACCCCTGCCGCGCAGGCTGCTAGCCAATAAAGTTGAACAGCGACAACTTCTGAACCTGCGCGTAGGACTTGAGTGCAGCCTCATACCCCACCTGCTGGTTCTGGAAGTCGGAAATGCCCTTGATCATATCGAGATCCTCTGCCCGCGAACGGTCGCCTTCCAGCTGGATGGAACGCTTGTCCTGGTCGCCGGTGATGCGGTCTGCGCGGTTGAGCAGCTCGCCAGCGTAGCTGCGCATGTTGTGTACGCGTTCCAGTCCGATGTCGATGTTGGCCAGGGCCTGTCCCACGGCCTGGATCGCACCGTTGTTGTTGGGAGCGTTGCGAATGCCATTGATGGCGCTGTCCAGCGTGCTGAACATGCTCGCGCTGGGTTGCAGGGTGACGGTATCCCCGTTGGCCGGGTTGCCCTTGATGTCGAAGGAAAGCCCCGGAATACCGGGAACTGAAATGGTGACCGGCTTGTCGGTCGGGTAGTCTGGCACCACCACCGGGGCGGAGACAGCACCTGTGGTGGTGTTGGTGATGGTGTACGTCGCGGTGCTGGTGCCCGTGGTGGCGCCGGGACCGACGGCGCTGAAGGTGATGGTGTAGTTGTCACCCGTCACCAACGCTTTGTTGGTGGGCGTGATGGCGGTCGTGGTGAGTTGTCGGCCTACCGGAATGCTGCTGACCCCGGCGGTGTAAACACCGTCACGGTTGGGGTCGAACATGAAGGCAGAATCGCCGTCGAGTGCTCCGGGAACCGTCACGCCGTTGCTCGCCGTCTGACCCGGCAAGCCCTGGAAGATGTAGTCGGGCGAGCTGCTCAGAGGCCCCAGGAACGGCGCCAGCGCGCTGCCCAAGGCACTCAGCAAGGGAATGCCGTTGGTGTCTTTTCGGTTGGCCACTTCGACCAGTTGTTCCCGCAAACCCTGGAGCTGGTTGGCCACTGTGGCCCGGTCGTTGGGGGTCATGCTGGCGTCGCCCGCACTGACCACCAGCTCCCGAAAGTTCTGGATCAGATTCACTGCGTCGCCCAAGGAGGATTCGCCTTGCGCAATGGCATTGCGCTGGGTTTCCAATGCACGCTGCTCGGTCTGGATGCGCGACAGGCGGTTGAGGGCTCGCTCAGCCTGGGCTGCCGACACCGGGTCGTCACTGGCGCGCACCACGCGTTTGCCCGAGGTCAGGTTTTCCTGCAGCGTGGTCAGGCTCGTCTGGCGCGCGCCCAGGTTGCGCAGCGCGTTGTCATACATGTTGGCCGTGCCGACGCGGTAGATGTTTGTGCTCATGTCGAACTCCTCACGCTAGGGGCTCCGTTCATCGGCCCAGGCCCTGGATCAGCGAATCAAAAATGTTCTGCGCAATCTGGATCATCTTGGCCGAGGCCTGGTAGGCCTGCTGGTATTGGATCAGCTTGGCGGCCTCTTCGTCCAGGTTCACCCCCGACACCGCCGTACGGTCGCGCTCCAGGTTGGCGGCGATGGTGGAGGACAGCTGTTCTGCAAACTTGGCGCTCTGGGTGCGCGTGCCCACCTGGGCGATGGCACTGGCGTAGCCGTCGCTCAGGGTCGATTCGTCGAACATCTTGACGTCGCGCAGCCCCATCAGGGCATTGGCGTTGCCTGCATTGCGCGTGTAGGCGTCGCCGTACTGCGGGTCCAGGGCATTGCCGATCACGACGGTGTCGCCGGTCTTGGGGGTGCCTTGCAGCGTGATCTCCCATCCGTTGATGGAGATGGGTTGCCCCGAGGTGTAGGCCTGCGCGGTGGCCAGCGACGTAGGGGGCGCGGTCCCGCGGTCGAGCACGTCGTAGGTGGTGGGTGGGCCGGCATTGAACTGCAGCTGGATGCCCCCCAGGATGGGCGGGACAGCTGTCGGGTTGGCGTTTGTCGGCAGTACCAGCCCCGGTGGGTTGGGCAGGCCTGTGGCCTTGAGGTTGCCCAGCTGCATGGTGCCGCCGTTGGCCGTGCCCATGGCCGCGTTGATGGGGTTGGCGGCGGCCAGGTCGCGTGGCGAATACACCAGCGCCTGGATATTGTTGGCAGCCGTGCTGAACGGCTTGAACAGCATGCGCTCGCCGGGGTTGCCGGGCGTGGTGAGGTTGAAGTTGAGCCCGTCGATCTGCAGCGTGGCCAGGTTGGCGGCGTCGGTGAACGGGGTCGATTTGCCGTCGGACAGACGCACCACCTGGCCGGCCGTGCCGGTGGTAAAGCGGATCTCGTAGTCCGAGGCTTCAAACTGCGTGGGACCCGTGAACGACACCGTGCCCACGCCTGCGCCGTTGGTATAGCCCGGCATGCTGGTGGGCAAGGCGAACAGGTCCTTGCCTGGCACGCCGTCCAGCGTCAGGCCCAGGTTCTGCTGGTCGTTCATCGTCATGCCGATGGCCAGCGCCATGCGGCCCAGCAGATTGCGCCCTTCGCTCAGGTCCGTGTTCTGAAAGCGCAGCAGTCCCGAGACGGTGCCACCACCCAGCACGTTCTCGTCGAGTTCAACGGGGGTGGCGCCAGGGCGGTTGAAAAACAGCTTGGACTGGCCGCTGCCAGGGAACGCGGTTGCATCTCCCAGCGACAGGCTGGTGGCCGTGCTGCCCAGCACCAAGGGCTGGCTCCCCGCAACGAACAAACCTACGGTGCCGTCATCTGCCGGGATCTGGGTGGTCTGCACGTACTGGTTAATGTCGCGGATGATCTGGTCGCGTTGGTCCAGCAGGTCGTTGGGGCTCTGGCCATTGCCGGTGGCACGGGCGATTTGCTCATTGATCGCCGCCATCTGCGTGGCCAGGCTGTTGATGGCGGTCACGCTGCTCTGCAGCTGTTCCTTGACGGTGTATTCGATCTCGTTGATCCGGTCGCTGGCGGTGCGCATGCGTGCGGCCGTTTCGTCCAGCCGCGTGAGAACCACCGTGCGTGCCGTGATGTCGGTGGGGCTGCTGACCACGTCAGAGAACGCGTTCATCATGTCGTTGATGGCGGCACCCAGGCCCTGGGTGCCGCCGCTGAACACTTCCTGCAACTGGCTCAGGCGCTGGGCGCGGATGGCGTCGGCCGCCTGGGTCGATCCAGCCGCGGCCGACTGGCGCGTGAGCAGCTCGCTCTGGTTGCGCAAGATGGTCTGCACATCCACGCCCTGGCCGATGTAGCCACCACCCGTGAACTGGCCCTGGACAGTCTGCAGCACCACTGTCTGGCGCGAATAGCCGGGTGTATTGACGTTGGCAATGTTGTGGCCTGCCGTCTGCAAGGCCACCTGGTTGGCCAGCAGGGCGCGGGCGCCGACGTTGAGCAGACTCATGACTTACCTCGGTTCTTCTCGTCCATCACGCCTGGGCGCGCTGTACACGCAGCGCGCTGTTGATAGCGCCGCTGAGCTTCTTGGCGTACTCCGGGTCGGTGGCGTAACCGGCCTTTTGCAGCTCGGCCGCGTAGGCCACGGCAGAGCCCGTCTTGGCGGTGGCCTGGGCTTTTTCGTAGCGCGGGTTGTCGGTGATGAGCTTGGCGTAGTCGCGGAACGAGTCCTCGTACGAGTCGTACGCGCGGAACTTGGCTACCACCTTGCGCGGAGTGCCGTTGATGTATTCGGTGGTCGTGATCTCGGCCACCTTGCCGGTCCAGCCCTTGCCGGCCTTGATGCCGAACAGGTTGAACGAGTTGCCGCCGTTGGCAGTCTTGATCTCGCTCTTGCCCCAGCCGGTTTCATGCCCTGCCTGACCCAGCATGAAGCTGGCGGGAATGCCGCTTTCCTGCGCCACGCGCTCGGCGGTGCCGCTGAGGTGCTGCACAAAGCCTTCCCGGCCCTTGGGCACCGGCAGGGTGGTATCGACGGACGAGGTGTTGGCGGAAGCCGCCGACCGGTTCTGTGCCTGCGGCAGGCTGAGCGTGGACGGTACCGAGAAGTTGGTGTCTGCACCGCCCATCTGGCGCGAAAGCTGGCGGGCGATGGCTTCTGATAGACCGCCCTGCAGGCCCGACATGTTGACCGACAACTGCTGGTCCAGCATGTCCTGGCCCAGGTTGGCCTGCTCGCCTTCCATGAGGCCGGACTTCATCGTGGCGTCGCGCATGCTCTTGATGAGTTCGCGCATGAACAGCGATTCAAACTGCTTGGCCGCCTCGCGCGTGACCTGTGCGCTGTTGGCGGTGCCCGCTTCGTACTTGAGGGAGTTGAGCGAGCGGATATCGACCGCCAGCGCGTTCGACGGGCTGGTGGTGCTGGACGAGGGCAGGGTCAGGGCCATGGTCGCTCCCGGTGGATGGCGCGCGCAGCGGCAGCAGGGCGGGCCATGTCAGATCACCTCCAGCTCGGCGTTGAGCGCGCCGGCGGCCTTGATGGCCTGCAGGATGGCCAGCAGGTCTCCGGGCGTGGCGCCCAGCGTGTTGAGGGCCTTGACCACGTCGGCCAGCTGCGGCGACGCGGGCATCTGGATCACGTTGCCCGGTTCCTGGTTGATGGTGATGTCGCTCTTTTGCGTGACCACCGTCTGCCCTTGCGAGAGCGGGTTGGGCTGGCTGATGACGGGTGTGCTGCTGATGGTGATCGACAGGTTGCCGTGGGCGATGGCGCATGGCCCCAGCGTGACCGCCTGGTTGAGCACCACCGAGCCCGTGCGGGCGTTGATGACGACCTTGGCCGAGGGGGTGGAGGTTTCGAGCGGCAGCTCCTCCAAGTCGGCAATGAAGCCCACGCGGGCGCCGGGGTCGATGGGCGCGCGCACCTGCACCGTGCGGCCGTCCAGCGCGGTGGCCAGGCCGTTGCCCAGCTTGGCGTTGATCACCTGCGCCACGCGGCGGGCAGTCTGGAAGTCCGAGGCGTTCAGGCCCAGGTTGATGGTGTCGCCTTCGTTCAGGGGGGTGGGCACGGCCCGCTCCACCTGCGCACCCAGCGGGATGCGGCCGGCGCTCAGGTGGTTGATCTGCACCTTACTGCCACCGGACGATGCGCCTGCACCGCCCACCACCATGTTGCCCTGGGCCAGCGCATAGATCTCGCCGTCCGCTCCACGCAGCGGTGTGACGATGAGTGTGCCGCCCTTGAGCGACTTGGCGTTGCCCATGGACGAAACGTTCACGTCGATTTGCTGGCCGGGCTGGGCAAAGGCGGGCAACTGCGCCGTGACGATCACCGCCGCCACGTTCTTGAGCTGCAGCTGCGACGCCGTGCCGGGGGGCAGGCTGATGCCCATCTGCTGCAGGTAGTTGGACATGGCCTGCGTGGTGTAGGGCATCTGCGTGGTCTGGTCGCCCGTGCCGTCCAGCCCCACGACCAGGCCGTAGCCCGTCAGCTGGTTGCTGCGTACGCCCTGCACCGCCGCCACTTCCTTGATGCGCAAGGCCTGTGCAGGCGTTGCCAGACCTGCGGCCGCCAGGGCCAGCAGCAGCCACAGCGCGCGCACCGTGCGGGTCAGGGGGGAGTGGGACGAGGCTTTCATGGCATCCATTGTGGTGGGCCATGGCCAGAACTAAAACCCAAAAAGAAGCGGGTTCACCGGCTTATTGGCTGGGTCCTTAGCCGCGTTGGTAAGGGGGCGCAGGCACGGCCTGTGAGCGGTCTGGCGAGCAGTTTTTGAAAAAAACGGGCTCTCTTCCGTTTCGGGTGGAACACTACAGTTCAAATAAATCCATTGACACCCCCTGAACAGGAGCCCTCCCGATGCAAGAAGCGTTGTTCTGCCAAGCGTTGGGGCTGGCCGCGCCCTGGGCTGTGGAGCGTGTTGCACTGGACGTCGAGCGCAGCCGCATCGACCTGTACGTGGTCTGGCAATCCGGCAGTGCAGCCTGTCCCGTTTGCGCCGCAGCTGACCAGAGACTGCATGACCACCGCCAGCGTAGCTGGCGGCATCTGGATTTCTTTCAGTTTGAAGCCTACGTGCACTGCGCTCTGCCTCGGGTGTCGTGCAGCGCCTGCGGCTCTACGAGCCAGCTGAGTGTTCCCTGGGCGCGAGAGGGCAGCCGCTTCACGCTCATGTTCGAGGCGCTGGCTCTGACGCTGGCCCGTGAGATGCCGGTGGCCGCGTGTGCGCGCATCCTGCGCTGCGCGGACAACGCCTTGTGGCGCCAGATCGATGCCCATGTTGGCTTGGCGCGCGCCAAGGAGAGCTACGCGGGTGTGGCGGTCATTGGTATCGATGAGACCAGTTGCGCCAAAGGCCATAGCTATATCACCCTGGTGCACGATCTAGAGCGAGCGCGACTGATCTACGCCACATCCGGCAAGGATGCCAGCACGGTTCAGAGATTTACCGAGGACTTCAAGAGCCACCAAGGCAAGGCCGAAGCCATCCAAGTGGTGTGCATGGACATGTCCAAGGCCTTCATCGCAGGAGCTGGCCAGCACTTGCCCCAAGCGGCCATTGCCTTTGATGGATTCCATGTGGTGCAACTGGCCAACCGGGCCGTGGACGCAGTGCGGCGGGATGAGGCCCGGGGCGAGCGCTGGCTCAAGAAGACGCGTTGGTGCTGGCTCAAGGACAAAGCCAAGTGGACGGACAAAGAGCAGGCAAAGATGGATTGGCTGCCCCGCACCCGATTGAAGACCGCCAGGGCGTGGCGGATGAAGGAGGCGCTGCGGGACATCTACCGCAGTGCGCTCGCTCAGACTCAGGCTGCACAAAGCGAGCTGGCAATCAAAAAGTGGCTGCGATGGGCACAGCGCAGCCGCTTGCGGCCCTTCACTGATCTGGCCAAGACCATCCAGCAGCACTGGGCGGGAATACTCCAGGCGTTTGATGCCTCTCACCTGCACACCGGCTATGTGGAGGCGGTGAACTCACTGCTGCAAGCAGCCAAGGCCAAGGCGCGTGGTTATGGCACCACCGATCACTTCATCGCCATGGCGTTCCTGATCGCGGGAAAGCTCACTCACCTGCCGGGCTGTCCTTTGCAAAAAGCAAGGGCCTGACCATGGCTCTGGTGGGGAATGTGGCTTTCCACCCGAAATGGAAGAGAGCCAAAAAACGGCTTGAGGCGCTAGTGCAATATGCGCCAATAGCTATCAAATTCGTAGTGAATCGAGCAGCCCCCATCCTTCCGTCAGATACCGGAAGGACTGGAGGTATGGGCGCACTGGGCGCACTCAGGGCGCCCGGGCGGGTCAGAACGGCGTGACGGTGTTGAAGAACCGGCCCAGCCAGCCCATGGCCTGGGCTTCGTTCTGTGCGCCGCGTCCGCGCGATTCGACGCGCACGTTGGCCACCTGGGTCGAGTTCACGATGCTGCCGGGCTGCAGCGCGCGCGGGTCCACCGTGCCCGAAAAACGCAGCACATCCACGTTCTGGTTCACGCCGATCTGCTTCTCGCCAGTGATGACCAGGTGCCCGTTGGGCAGCACATCCACCACCGTGGCGGTGATGGAGCCGGTGAAGGTGTTGGCGCTTTCGGTGCCGCCCTTGCCGGAGAACGCATTGCCCGAATTCGCGCCTACGCCCAGCTTGTCGGTGAAGGTCTTGCTGGTGAAGGGCAGGGCCGTCACGCCAGCAGAGACTTCGGAGGTGCGGTCCACGGTGGACGACGACTTCTGGCTGGCCGTCACGTTTTCCACGATCTGGATGGTCACGTTGTCGCCCACCAGGCGCGCGCGACGGTCCTCAAACGCGGGGCGGTAGCTGGCGTTGTGGAACAGTCCACCCGTCACCGGGGGCGGGGTGCGCGGTGCAGCGGCCAGCGGGGGCGGGGTGGTGGGCAGGATGTCCACCGGAGGGGGGGGCGACAGGGTGGCACAACCAGCGCACAGCAGTGCTGCGCCCAGGGCGGGAACGCCCGCGCGCAGCGAGCCAAGTGCCTGCAGCAGGCGAAGGGAGCGTGTGAAAGTGCGCATGGCGAAGATCCTGGGCAAAAGCGCGGGGCGTGTTCCGGTCACAGCTGGGCGAGCTTGGCCAGCATCTGGTCCGAGGTCTGGATGGCCTTGGAATTCATCTCGTAGGCGCGCTGGGTCTGGATCATGGTGACCAGCTCTTCCACCACGTTGACGTTGGAGGCTTCCAGAAACCCTTGCTTGATGATGCCCAGGCCGTTCGTGCCGGGGGTGCCTTGCTGGGGCTGGCCGGACGCGGCGGATTCCTTGAAGAGGTTCTGTCCGATCGGCTCCAGGCCGGCCGGGTTGATGAAGCTGGCCATGGCCAGGTTGCCCACGGTCTGCGGCTGTGTGTTGCCCGGCACCGTGACCGCCACGGCACCTTCGGCGCTGATGGTGAGGCTGGTGGCGTTGGCCGGAATGGTGATGCCGTTGACCACAGGCAGCCCGCTGGATGTGACCATGCGGCCCTGGGCATCGACCTGGAACGAGCCGTCGCGGGTGTAGCCAACGGTGCCATCGGGCATGGTCACTTCAAAGAAGCCGTTGCCGTTGATGGCGACATCCAGGTTGTTCTTGGACTCCTGCAGGCTGCCCTGCATGAAGTTACGGCTGGTGGCTACGGTGCGCACGCCCAGGCCCAGGTGCAGGCCGGTGGGCAGCTGGTTCTGCTCGGTGGTGTTGGCGCCCACCTGGCGCAGGTTTTGGTAGATCAGGTCTTCGAACACCGCGTTGTTGCGCTTGTAGCCGGTGGTGGAGACGTTGGCCAGGTTGTGCGAGATGACGTCGAGCTGGGTCTGCTGGGCAGACATGCCGGTCTTGGCGATCCAGAGGGAGTTGATCATGGTGCTTCCTTTTGGCGGGTGCGTGCAGGGTGGGGCAGCGGCATCAGCCGTTCATGCTCAGCAACTGGCTGGCGGTCTTGTCGTTGGTTTCGGCGGTCTGCAGCAGCTTCATCTGCTGCTCGAACTGGCGCGATGCAGCGATCATCCCGACCATGCATTCGACCGGGTTCACGTTCGAGCCCTCCAGCGCGCCCGACAGCATGCGGGCGTTGGCGTCGTTGGGCATGGGGTCGCCCGAGGTGGTGCGAAACAGCCCGTCGTCGCCGCGTTTGAGCGGGTCTTCGGGCGTGGGCGTGGCCAGCTTGAGGCGGCCAATGGCCTGGGCGGGCTGGCCCGGAATCTTGGAAGTCACGGTGCCGTCTGACCCGAGCGATACATCGGCTCCGGGTGGCACGTCGATGGGCGCGCCGCCGTCCGACAGCACGGGCAGTCCGGTCGGTGTGAGCAGCTGGCCCGTGGCCGACACTTCAAAGCTGCCGGCGCGGGTGTAGGCCTCGGTGCCATCCAGTCCCTGCACCGCAAACCAGGCATTGCCTGCGGCCATCGCGTCGAGGTTGCGGCCGGTGCGCTGCACGGGGCCGGGGGTGTTGACGTAGCCCGAGGTGGCCTCCAGCGCAAACACGCGCGTCTTGGCGCCGTCGCCCTGCAGCGGCACCGAGCGGAAGGTGGACATCTCGGCGCGGAACCCGCCGGTGGACACATTGGCGAGGTTGTTGGACAGCACCGCCTGCCGGTGGGCAGCGGCGTTGGCGCCTGTCATCGAGGTGTAGATGATGCGGTCCATGGGGGCTCTCCGGGGTCCTGTGCGGGTTCAGTATGGGGCGGTCAGCCGATCAGCGCAGGTTCACCAGGGTGGACATCACCTGGTCTTGCGTCTTGATGGTCTGTGCGTTGGCCTGGTAAGCGCGCTGGGCGGTCATCATGTTCACCAGCTCGGCGGTGAGGTCCACGTTGGAGTCTTCCAGGGCGCCCGAGCGCAGCGAACCAAAGCTGCCGTCGGTGGCCGTACCGACCACGGGCTGGCCCGACTCGAACGTGGCCACCCAGTTGTTGCTGCCCACCGATGCCAGGCCCTGCGTGTTGCGGAAGCTCGACAGTGCGAGCTGGCCCTCGGCACGCGTCACGCCGTTCGAGTAACGGGTCATGATCATCCCGTTGTTCTCGATGTTGATGCCGGTCAGCTCGCCCGAGGTGTAGCCGTCCTGGCTCAGGTTGGACACCGCGAACTTGGTGCCGAACTGGGTCACCTTGTCCAGGCTCACTTCCACGGTGTACGCAGGCAGGTTGTTGGGGTTGGGCGGCGTGGGGTTGACGGTGAGTGGCAGCGAAAAACCGGTGGCGGGTGGTGTGGCCACCGGGCCGGTGATGGCGCCGTTGTTGTCAAACGTGATCTGGCCGATGGGCGTGGCCACCACGGGCGGAACGGCCGTGGGGTCGTCCAGCGCGTCGTACACGTCCCAGGTGTTGTCGGTGGCGGTCTTCTGGAAGTACAGGCTCACTGGCTTGGCCACACCTTGGCTGTCGAACACGTTGATCGATGTGCCATAGGTGGCGCGTGGCGTGGCCGGGATGGGGGGCGTGGCCGTGGGGTCGCCAGCTGCATCGGTGGCGCGGGCGTCCAGGTTGAAGGCGGCTGTGATCTTGGTGGTCTGCTTGGCGGGGATCGGCTCGGCTGTCGGGAACACCATGGGAATGGGGTCGGTGCCCGTGCGCAGGCCCGTGACCGGGTCCACCGGGAAGCCCATCACCTTGGCGTTGTCGTTGGTGATCATGTTGCCTTCCTTGTCCAGCTTGAAGTTGCCGGAGCGGGTGTAGGCGGCGGTGCCATCGGGTAGCGTGAGGGTGAAGAACCCGTTGCCGTTGATGGCCACGTCCAGGCTGTTGCCGGTGATGGTCAGGTTGCCCTGCGTGAATTGCTGCGCCACGGCCGCCACTTCCACGCCAATACCTGCGTTGGAGCCGCCCGCAGAGCCAATGGCCGAAGCCACCATCTCTGCAAACTCCGCCCGCGAGGCCTTGAATCCGACGGTGTTGGAGTTGGCAATGTTGTGCCCGATGACATCGAGGTTCTTGCTGGCGGCGTTCAGGCCGGACAGGCCCTGCTGAAAACTCATGGTGTTCTCCTGTTGACGCGATACGAAGCGGGCTGGTGTTACACCAAGGCCTTGATCTGGCTGTAGTTGATGGTTTTGCCGTTGGACAGGCTCAGCACCAGTTGTCCGTCTTCGGCACCTGCGGCGGTGACCTTGGACAGGCTCAACGGGGTGGAGTCCAGCTTGGTGGAGCCGTTGACGGCCGTCACGCGGAACTGCAGTGCATCGGTGGAGCCGGTGTACTTGCTGGCATCCCAGTCAAAGGCATGGCGGCCTGCGGCCTTGGCGCCCAGGTCGATGGTGTCCACCACCTGGCCGCCTGCAGTCGTGACCTCGATCTTCACGTTGGTAGCCGCCGAGCCCAGCTCGAAGCCACCCTTGCCCGTCTTGTCCGCCACCGCGAGGCTGGAGCCTTCGGTCAGCACACTGCGGCCCACCAGGGCCGTGCCCTGCATGACTTGCAGCGAGTTGAACTGCGACGCCATGCTCTGCATGGTCTGGTTCAGTTGCTGGATGCCGGTCACCGTGTTGATCTGCGCGATCTGCGAAGTCATCTGGGCGTTGTCCAGGGGGTTCATCGGGTCTTGATTGTTCAACTGCGCCACCAGCAGCTTCAGGAAGCGGTCCTGCGCGGCCGAAGGGTCGCTGGCCGCGTTGGCTTTGGTGGACGCGTCTGTGGTGGTCGTGACGGCGTTGGTGGCACTGAGAATCATGGTGGGGTCTCCCGGGAATTACTGGCCCATCTGCAGGGTCTTGAGGAGCAGCGACTTGGCCGTGTTCATGACCTCGACGTTGTTCTGGTACGAGCGCGAGGCGGAGATCATGTTGACCATCTCTTCCACGGCATTGACGTTGGAGTGGGTCACGTAGCCCTCGGCGTCTGCTGAGGGGTGGCTGGGATCGTGCACGCGGCGGCCTGGCACATTGCTTTCGCTGATGCCGCTGACCTTGACGCCCGCAGAGCTGTCGGCGCCCATCGGCGCTGTCTGGAACACCACCTGGCGTGCCTTATAGGCCTGACCGTCGGGACCGGCCACAGCATCCACGTTGGCTAGGTTGCTGGCCACCACGTTGAGCCGCTGCGACTGCGCACTGATGGCGCTGCCGGACACATTGAAGATCGAGAACATGGACATGGGGTGGCTCGCTTTCTGCGCTGCTGGGCTGCGTGGTTATTGGCCCTGAATGGCGCTGAGCATGGTTTTGGCGTTGCCGTTGATGAACCGGAGCGTGGCTTCGTAGCGCACGGCGTTGTCCACGAAGTTGGCACGCTCGCGGTCCAGGTCCACCGAGTTGTTGTCCAGGCTGGGCTGCGTCTGCACGGCGTAGCCGAGAGCGCCTTGCCGGTCGATGCTGGTGCTGGAATTCACGGTGGGGAGCGGAATGTGGTGCGGATCGGTGGTGCCTGCGGTTCCGTACGAGCCGCTGGTGGCCAGCCGCGTGACAGCTGCGCCGGGCGTGCCGGTGGCCGAAGAGGTCACGCCTGTGGCCTCGCGCAGCGCATCGCCAAACTTGAAGTCCCGAGCCACATAGCCCGGCGTGTCGGCGTTGGCAATGTTGCTGGCGATGGCGCGCTGGCGTTCACCGCGCAGCACCAGGGCGTTGCCGTGAAAATTCAGCTGGTTGGTCATCTTGTCAAGCATGTGTGCCTCACACCGTCGGTTGCAAAGTCGCCAGCCCAAGGGGCCTTTTTGGCGTGGTTCGATTATGGAAACCGCGCCTTTTTTCTAAAGCGCGAAGAAGTGGCAAATGGATGCGCAGTTCCGGGTTTTGCGTTCAAGGCGCGTGCCTATAGTTCCAGGGGTGAAATGGCCTCTGCCTTCCTCTGCGCACTGTGCGCGGGCAGTCTGGCCCGTCGATGCCCAAGGAGGCCCACATGTCCACCCCTTCCCTTTTGATGCATGCCCGCCACGGCGCTGTACTGCACGGCGCGACCCGATCGCCCCTGGTGGCCCGTGCCCGCGCTGTACTGCGCATGCTGTGCTTGGTTGGTGGCGTGGCTGGGGCTCTGCTGGGTACTGCCGGTGTCGCTCACGCCCAGTCGGCGGCGGACCCTGCGGCAGACCTTGGCCCGCTCACCCAGCGCTGGCTGGACGATGCTTTGGCTCGCAACCAGTCCTCCGCACTGCCGCTGCGCATGGAAGTGAGTGTTGGCTCACTGGATTCGCGCCTGCGGCTGGCGCCCTGCGCGCGCGTTGAACCTTATCTCCCTGTGGGTGCTCGCCTGTGGGGCCGTACACGCCTGGGGCTGCGCTGTGTGGAAGGCGCGACCGCATGGAATGTGTTTTTACCCGTCACCATCAAAGCGTTTGGGCCCGCCTGGGTGCTGACGAACAATGTGGCGCCGGGCGCAGTATTGACTGCCAACGACGCCACCGAGGCCGAGGTGGATTGGGCGGCCGATGCCTCCCCCGTCCTGGCCAACCCCGACCTGTGGGTGGGTCAGACCGCCGCCCGGCAACTGGTGGCGGGCCAGGCGGTGCGCCAGGCCATGGTGCGGGCCCCGCTGCTGTTCAAGGCGGGTGCGCAGGTCAAGGTGGTGGCCCAGGGGCCCGGCTATGCAGTCAGCTCGGCGGGACAGGCGTTGACGGCGGGCTCGGCTGGACAGACTGTGCGCGTACGCATGGAGAATGGACGTATCGTGAGCGGAACTGTGAACGATTCTGGGACGGTGGACGTCACTCTGTGATGACGCCCCGGTAATAAATGGCTAAAGTCCGGGCCAAATGGGTCGAAAACATTGCTACTGATGCCCTACATCCAACGGGGTGGTGGAGAGAGCGATGAAGATAGGTCAAACACCGGAACTGCCGGGCGGGTTGCCGCCAACGGGGCTTGCCAAGCAAGCCAAGGCTCCCGCCAGCCCTGCGGAAGGAGCCACGAAGGACGCATTGGTTGCGTCATCCGCCGGTGTGCCCGTCACGGTGTCCACCGCAGCCCGTGCGCTCAGCCCCGCCACCCGCAGCACGGCCGATTTTGATGCGGGCAAGGTCAAGGCCGTGCGCGCTGCCATCGAGAAGGGTGAATTTTCGGTCGACGCGGAAGCCATTGCCGACAAACTGCTGTCCAATGCCCAGGAGATCCTGTCCCGCTCCCGGGGCTGATCTGCGTTTTGTTAGAGGGCGCAATCCATCGCACAATGCGCCATGACTCTGGAAGAATCTCTCTCAGCTGTTGAACAGCGGATCGAACAAGTCTCCGCCGCACTTCTCGCGGCAGATCCCCTCTCTCTGGAAAAACACAGTACGGCCTTGCGCGATGCAGCGGCCGATTTCTCGCGTGCGCTCGAACAAGCCGCTGCGCGTGGCATGCCGCTACCGGCTTCGCTACAGAAGCGTGTGGATGCCATCCGCACCATGCTGACTTTGCACCGTGACAGCCTGGCCCGGTTGGCCGCCGTCACCGACCGCCAGGCCGCGGGCTTGTTGCCTCCGTCCAACGCAGCTTCTACCTACGGGGATGGCCTGGGCGCGCGCGGAGCTGCGCCAGGCGTGGCGCGCATCTACCGCTCTGCGGGCTGAGCACCCAAGACTTTTCTGAGGGAGGGGCGGGCCGGGGCGCAAGAGTGCCCAGCACCCGTCCGATCTGTTGGCGCCGCAGTGCCTTTTGTTGCCCGGCTTGTGGCCCGACGCGCGGGCTCAGTGTGCGCGCATCTTGGCGCGCAGGCGGGCAATAGACTGGCTGTGCAACTGGCACACCCGAGACTCGGTCACACCCAGCACGGCGGCAATTTCCTTGAGGTTCATGTCATGTTCGTAGTACATGCCCATGATGTGCTGCTCGCGCTCCGGCAGGGTCTTGATGGCGTTGACCAGTGACGTCTTGAGCCGCTGATCACGCAGCAACTCCACCGGGTCGGCTGCGCTGTCGGCGACGTGGCGGTCCAGAAACCCGTCCTCGTCGTCGTTGCCATGTGTCATGTCTTCCAGGTACACCAGCTGGGTGCCCCGTACCTTGCCCAGCAGGTTCTGGTAGTCCGCCAGGCTCATGCCCATTTCGCCGGCTATTTCAGACTCCAGCGGGCTGCGGCCCAGCTTTTGTTCCAGCCGGTGCACGGCGTGCTCGATGTCTTTCTGGCTCTTGCGCGAGCTGCGGCTCATCCAGTCACCCTCACGCAGCTCGTCGAGCATGGCGCCCCGGATGCGCTGGGTGGCAAAGGTTTCAAACTGCACGCCCTGTGCCACTTCGTAGCGCGACAGGGCTTCGGCCAGCCCCATCATGCCGACCTGGATCAAGTCATCCAGCTCGACATTGGGAGGCAGCTTGGCGATCATGTGGTGCGCAATTCTCCGCACCAGCGGTACATGCTGGCGGATCATGGCATCGCGATCAAGCTGGCCTTTGGCGGTGTACATAGAGAGGGTGTTATGCACTGGTAGGGCGGGTATGCGATCTTGTTCTGGAGCCGCTTGGGGGTGCCGTCGCCCGATTTTTTTCCGCCTCCATGGGCCAGCAACTTGCCAGACCGTGGGAAGCTTTTCGGGTCAACGTGCGTACGTAGAGGTGCATCACAGGCTCTGGTCAGTGGCTCCGGACAAAATGCGCAGGCATGCCTGTCAAGTTGCTGGGTGTCAGCGCAGCCAGCGCTCCGTTCATGGTGCCCGCATTTTCCAGCAGTTGCAAGGCCAGACGCTGAAGCTCCTGGGGGTTCTGCGTGGCAATGGTGGTGGTGCGGATGGGGCCGCCCAGATGGCGTTCGGCGCAGGCCTGCAGTGTCATCAATTGGGACTGGGCCTTGCGGCGTTCGGCGGCCGTGTTGCTGTGCAGCAAGGCGGCCACCATGCAAGGCAAGCCCGTGTGCAGTGCAATCTGCTTGAGGCTCTTGTAGCTGGTCATCACGCCCGCTGCGCCACTGCCCATGACCACCAGCGGCACCGTGGCCGTGTGGGTGAGCAAGGGCCCCAGGGTGGACGCCGGTGCGTGAATCACCATCAGGCCGTAGGTCCTGAAGTAGGGCAACAGGCTTTCCATGGGGGATCGGGCGGTGTCACCGGCCTTGCGGCTCAGGTGTTGCAGCCCCTTGGCCGCCGGAATCACGGCGAGCGAAGACGCAGTGGCGCCCAGGTTCAGGCTGGCACCGTCATTCCATGTGGCGTGTTGCAGCAGGTGCAGCAGCCCGGGGCTGTCGTCGGACTCTTGTGCTGTACCGTCGAGCACTACCACCGGGTAGCCCAGCCGCTGCAGGCTGGCGCAGATCTGCCACAGCGTTTCGAGACCATTCGCCGTGTTGCCCTGGCTGGCGACCGCCAGCAGCCGCAGCTCCGCCTGCGGGGTGAGGCTGTGCAGGCTGGCGGCCTGGTGAAAACCGAGATCAAGCATCGACCAGCCCTCCCTCCGTCACGGTGTCGGGAGAGTGCGAGAAAAAGAAGTTCAGGTCGGTGGCCTTGGGGTCGAAGGCCGACTTGGCGGGCGACCGCATGGAGGCGCTGATGAGCTGGTGGGCGTTGGCACGCTCCCAGTCCTCGGGCACGCGCTGGCCGTTGGTCACGCCGCGCAGCACCATCTGGTGGCGGATCAGCGCGTCGATGGCGGGGCCCAGCTTCACGGCTTCGTCCACTTTGGACAGGATGGCTTGCTGCGAGCCGTCGGTCTTGAAAGCGGTGAGCACATCATCCAGCGTGTCGCCATGGCAGCCGGCGTTGAGCACCAGCAGGCGGTTGACATGGGGCAGGTCCAGCACGTCCAGCATATCGCGCTTGCGCGGGTCGCGCGGGGCCACGCCGGTGGTGTCGATGAGCACCATCTTCTTGCCAGACAGCAGGCCCAGCAGGTCTTGCAGCGCGGCACGGTCGTGCGCCAGATGCGCCACGATGCCCAGCATGCGGCCATACGTGCGCAGCTGCTCGTGGGCACCCACACGGTAGGTGTCGAGTGTGATCAGGCCCACGCTGCCCGGGCCGTGGATGCGTGCACACATCGCTGCCAGCTTGGCCGTGGTGGTGGTTTTGCCCACGCCGGTCGAGCCCACCATGGCGAATATGCCGCCCTGTTCATACAGCGGGGGATCGGTCTGGTCGGTCTTGAGGTTGCGTTCCAGCACCTCCATCAGCCAGCGGACCGATTCGCCCGCCGACAGGTCTTCGGGCATGCGTTCGAGCACGGCGCGGGCCAGCGACGGGGAGTATCCGGCACGGATCATCTTCAGCATCAGGTTGGACTGGATCGGGTTCTGGCGCGCCTGCCCCAGCCAGGCCAGCGTGTTGAAGCGGTCTTCGATCAGCTCTTTCATCGCGTGCAGCTCGTTCATCACGCTCTGCTGGTTGTTCGACTGGATCAGGTGGGCGCTGGGAGCTTCCTGTCGACGGCGCGGTGGCTCGGGCGGCATGTCCATCGGGATGGTGCGCAGCGGGTTGTGGCGCGCCACCGAGGGCGCGGGCATGCGTTCACGTTCTGGTTCCTGGTCGCGGCTGCGTTCAGACAGTGTCTGGGGTTCCGAGGGACCATTCAGTGCCTCGTGGCGGCGGCGCAGCATGCGTTCGCGCACATAGTCCTGGAACGACAGCGTGCTCATGGCCAGCTGTTCGGTGTCTTCCTCGACCGGGTTGCGGCCCAGGCCCGACGCTGCTGCCGGCTGGCTGGCGCGCTGTGCGGTGCTGCGCGGGGTGCCGGGTGCCAGCAGGGGCGCATTGGACGAAGAGGCGGGGGCACCACCATCCAAGGCCGACAGCGTGTCTTCGGCCGTGGCCACCACTTCCACGCCGTTGGCCGTGGGGCGGTTGGACAGGATCAGCGTGCCGTCGCCAAAGGCCATGCGCGCCTTGGCCAGAGCCTCCCGGGAGGTGGGGGCGGTAAAGCGTTTGATGTTCATGCTGATGCACCTTTAAGGATCGGCCCAATACGGATGGTGTGGGTCTCTGGAATTTCACTGTGTGCCAGCACCTGCAGGCGGGGCGCCACGCGGCGCACCAGACGGGAGATGGCATTGCGGATCTGGTCGGGAACCAGCAGGCAGGCGGGCAGGCCCATCTCTTCCTGCTTGAGGGCCACTTCGGCGGCCTTCTGTGTGAGGATGTCGGCCACACCGGGGTCGAGCGCAGGGCCCGCCGTGTTGCCCAGGGCCTGCACCAGAAGGCGCTCCAGGCCGGGTTCGATGGCGATGACGTTGAGCTCGCGGGTGGGACCGTAAATCTGCTGAACGATGGCGGGCGAGAGCGCAATGCGCACGCGGCGGGCCAGCTCGACGGGGTCGGAGACCGCACCGGCATGCTCGGCCAGCGTCTCGATGATGGTGCGGATGTCGCGGATGTGCACAGACTCTTCCAGCAGCAGCTGGAGGACCTTCTGGAACGTTGCGATGGAGACCATTTTCGGGACCACTTCTTCGATGAGCTTGGGAGCCAGCTTGGCCACGTGCTCCACCAGCTGCTGCGTTTCGGTGCGGCTGAGGAGCTTGGCGGCTTGCACTTGCATCAAGTGTGACAAATGGGTGGCCATCACGGTTTCGGAATCAACGACGGTAAAACCCGCCATTTGTGCGGCTTCCTTCTGCCGATCGTCGATCCAGTGTGCTGGCAGGCCAAAGGCGGGGTCGGTGGTGGCCGTGCCGATCAAGGGCGTGGTGATGCCGCCGGGGTTGATCGCCAGGAACATGCCGGGGAAGGCTTCGCCTTCGCCCACCACCACACCACGCAGCGTGATGCGGTAGCCGCTGGGTTTCAGTTCGAGGTTGTCGCGCACGTGCACTGCCGGGGGGAGGAAGCCCACTTCCTGCGCAAACTTGCGGCGCACGCCCTTGATGCGGGTGAGCAGGTCGCCCTGGCGGCTCTTGTCCACCAGGCTGATCAGGCGGTAGCCCAGCTCCAGGCCCAGCAGGTCCACGGGTTGCAGGTCGTCCCAGGTGGCTTCGCCGTCGGTGACCGGTGGCGGAGGGGCCTCGACGACGGGCGGTACCTTCTGGCGCTCGTACATCATCCAGGCGCCATACCCCAGCAGGCCGCCCATGGTCAGGAACACCACATGCGGCATGCCAGGAATCAGGCCCAGCAGGATCAAGATGCCGGCCGTGACACCCAGCACGCGCGGCGACATGAACAGCTGCTGCACGATCTGGCGGCCCATGTCGTGGTCCTTGCCCACGCGGGAGATCACCATGGCGGCGGCCACCGAGATCAGCAGGCCCGGAATCTGCGCCACCAGCGCATCGCCAATGGCCAGCAGGATGTAGCTGTCGGCCGCCTGCTTGGCCGACAGGTCGTGCTGCAACACGCCAATCGTGAAGCCGCCAATGATGTTGATGAGCAGAATCAGAATGCCCGCCACGGCGTCTCCGCGCACGAACTTGGAGGCACCGTCCATGGAACCGAAGAAGTTGGCTTCTTCCGCCACTTCGGCGCGGCGGCGCTTGGCTTCCTTCTCGTCGATCAGGCCGGCGTTCAGGTCGGCATCCACCGCCATCTGTTTGCCCGGCATGGCGTCCAGCGTGAAGCGGGCCGACACTTCGGCAATGCGCTCCGCACCCTTGGTGATCACCACGAAGTTGATCACCACGAGGATCGCAAACACGATCAGACCAACCGCGAAGTTGCCGCCGATCAGGAAGTGGCCGAAGGCCTCGATCACCGCACCGGCAGCACCCGGGCCCTGGTGGCCTTCGAGCAGCACCACGCGCGTGGAGGCCACGTTCAGCGACAGGCGCATCAGGGTGGTCAGCAGCAGCACCGAAGGGAAGGCTGCGAAGTCCAGGGGGCGCAGCATGTAGGCCGCGACCATCATCACCATCAGCGCAACGGCGATGTTGAGCGTGAAGAAGGCATCCAGCAGCCACGGCGGGATGGGCAGCACCATCAACGCCAGAATCGCCACCACCAGCAGGGGGGCCGACAGGCCCTGCAGGGCGCTGGCGTTGGTGCCCGCCCATTGCTGCAAAGACTTTACGGAGGTGTTCATACGGCAGCACCTTGCACCGTGGTGCGGTTCAGCGGATCGAGTTCAGGCGGCACAAAAGGCTCCACCAGGCTGTCGGGCATGCGGCCTTCGCCACGCAGCGCGGCCTTGAGGCGGTACACATACGCCAGCACCTGGGCCACGGCGGTGTAGAGCGTGGCGGGGATGGCCTGGTCCAGCTCTGCATGGGCATACAGCGCGCGGGCCAGCATGGGCGACTGCAGCACGGGCACGTTGTGCTCCCGGGCCACATCGCGGATCTTCATGGCGATGAGGTCGGTGCCGCGCGAGATCACCTGGGGCGCACTCATGGTCTTCTCGTCGTACTTGAGGGCCACCGCATAGTGGGTCGGGTTCATCACCACAAAATCGGCCTTGGGCACGGCGCTCACGCTGGCGCGGTCGGCGATTTCGCGCTGCTTCTGGCGGATGCGGCCCTTGATGTGGGGGTTGCCGTCCGACTCCTTGTGCTCCTGCTTGACTTCCTCGTGCGACATCTTCAGCCGCTCTTTGAAGAAGAACGCCTGCAAAGGCACGTCCACCAAAGCGGCCAGAAACACGACCAGCAACAACAGGCTCATGCCCGAAGTCAGCCAGTCGGCAATCTGGCGAAGGGCCATGGGTGAGGGTTGCAGCACCAGCATGGCAACGGTTTCGATGCTGTTGCCCAGGAACTTCCAGGCCACATAGGTCAGGATGGCCGTCATCAGCACCATCTTGGCCACGTTGGCCATCTGCTGCTTGGAAAACAGGTTGGCCAGCCCCGAGATCGGGTTGAGGCGGCTGAACTGGGGGGTGATGGGCTTGGCGCTGAGGATCCAGCCGCCCGCTCCGATGGCGCTGATCAGGGCCGCCGCGCTGGTCAGCGTGGCGAACACTGTGCTCGCGATCACGCCCACGATGACCATGTCCTGCAGCCGCGACAGCATGGTGCCCGGCGCCATCACCGTGGCCGCATTGAACGCCAGCTGCTGGCTCATGGCCCACTGCATGCGGTCCATCAGCTGCGGGGCCAGCAGCAGCATGCATACGGCGCCCGCGCCCAGAATGGCCAGGTGCGACAGGTCGCGCGAGCGTGCCCCTTGGCCGTCTTCGCGCGCTTTTTGCAGCTTGCGCTCTGACGCGGGGAGGCTTTTTTCTTGGCTGGATTCCATGATGGCATGACGGCTGGGGTCATGCCATTGTCGTGAGCGACCTGGAAATCTAAAGGTGGATAAGGGGGCTGCCGCCCCCTCTTTTCGGTGAGGCCCGGGGTGTTTTCAGTCGCGGGCGGGCGTCTGCCCGCTACGGCCGATGGTCATCAGTATTATCAAAAATGATAGCGGCTAGGGCATATTGCACTAGCGCTTGAAGCACATTGGGCTGAAAACAGCGTGTCAGAAGCCGAGACTGGCCAGCAGATCGTCCACCTGGGACTGGTCGGTGACCACGTCGGGCGTGTTGTCCGGGTCCACCACCGGGCCTTGCAGGTGGGCCGGGCGGGCGGGCTCGGCGGGTACCTGGGCGTTGGGCGGGGCCGTCTGGATGAGCAGTTGCACCAATTGCTCTTCAATAGTGGCTGCCAGATTCACCACGCGCGCAATCACCTGGCCGGTGAGGTCGTGAAAGTCCTGGGCCATCATGATTTCCGTGAGGTGCGTGTCGGCCTCTTTGGTCACACGCTCCACGTCGGTCAGGAAGTTGAAGATCTCGCCCTTGGCCACGGCAGCCACCGGGTCGGCGACCAGCGAATTGACGACCCTGCGTGTTTCCGCCGCAATGTAGTCGTGCTGCGCCTTGGCTTGCTCGACTCGGTTGAGTACCTTCTCGGCGGCCTCGCCCGTCAGCCGGGCGATGTACGACAGTCGGCTCTGGGCGTCGGGCAGTTCGCCCATGGAGCCGCGCAGCTTGTCGGCGTACCCCAATTCATTCAGTGAATCGTGAAGCTGGCGGGTCAGCAGGCCAATCTTGTGGTGAACATCGGCTTCGGCGGCCGGCTGGCTGTTGTCCGGTGTGTCGTCCATGGTGTCATAGCCCCATCTTCTTCAGAATCAAGGTCACCTTCTCTTCCAGAGTTGCCTTGGTGAAGGGTTTGACGATGTAACCCGCCGCGCCGCCCTGGGCGGCAGCAACGATGTCTTCCTTGCGCGCTTCGGCGGTCACCATCAGGACGGGCAGGTGCTTGAGCTTGTCGTCCTTCTTGATCTCGGCCAGCAGCTGGAAGCCGTTCATGTTGGGCATATTGATGTCGGTCACCACAAAATCAAACTTGCTGTTGCGCAGCTTGTTGAGTGCGGCGACACCATCCTCGGCCTCGTCAGCGTCTGAGAACCCGCTCTCCTTGAGCAGGTTGCGAACGATGCGTCGCATGGTGGAGAAGTCGTCAACGATCAAAAAACGAAGGGCTGTGGTCACTTGGGACCCTTTCAGTCGAGATTTACTGTAAGCATTGTCATGGGCGGCAGGTTTGGTGACAAGTCGTAACTGTTACCTGCTTGGGGGGGGATTTTCCCGCTTTTCAGTCAACAGTTCTGTGGACGTGATTTCGGGAATCCCTTTGCCCATGAGCCGTTCTTCGGCCTCCCGGGTCAACACCGTGATGGTGATGCGCCGGTTGGAGGGGGAGCGTGGGTTCTTGGGGTCCAGCAGATCGCTGGCGGCCAAGCCCACCACGCGGCCCAGTTTAGCGTCTGGCATGCCGGCAGAGACCAGCTCTCGGCGCGAGGCGTTGGCCCGGTCTGCTGACAGCTCCCAGTTGCTGTACCCCTTTTCGCTGTTGCCATAGGGCACGGCGTCGGTGTGGCCTGCCAGACTGATTCGGTTTTCAACGCCGCCGAGGGCCGCGCCAATTTCGCGCAGGATATCGCGCATGTAGGGTTTTACCAACGCGCTGCCGCTGTCGAACATGGGGCGGTTTTGGTCGTCAATGATCTGGATCTGCAGCCCGTCGGGCGTGATGTCGATGCGGATCTGCGATTTGTACTCGTTCAGGCGCGGGTTTTCGGTGATCAGCGCATCGATCTTGGCCTCCAGGGCCTTGATGCGTTCCTGGTCCTGCTTGGCGCGTTCCGCCCGCGCGGCATCGATGCTCATGCGGCGCTGCTTGGCCTCTTCCACATCGGAGCGGCGCACCTGGCCGTGCACCTTGGCCAGATCGTTGCCGCCGCCGGGGATGACGCTGGAGCTGTTGCCCGCGCCGTCGCCGCCGGTCATCGCCACTTTGAGCGGCGACGCGAAATACGCCGCAATGCCCTGCAGCTCCCCTTTGGCCGTGGAGCCGAGCAGCCACATCAACAGGAAGAACGCCATCATCGCCGTCACAAAGTCGGCATAAGCGATCTTCCAGGCGCCCCCATGCACCGCGTGCCCGCCTTTCTTGACGCGCTTGATGATGATGGGCTGGAGCTTCTTTTCTGCCATGGCGATGGGGACGTTGTGGCGCAGCTACTGCATTCGCGGCGTCTACTTCTTGCCCTTCACATGCCCTTCCAGCTCTGAGAAGCTGGGGCGGACGTTGGAGAACAGCACCTTGCGGCCAAACTCAATGGCCGTGGCCGGGTTGTAGCCCTGCATGCTGGCCAGCAGGGTGGACTTGATGCACTGCAGTTCCTTGGCGGCGTCCTCGGTCTTTTGCTCGACGAGTCCGCCCAAGGGCTCGACCACCCCGTAGGCCAGCAAAATGCCCAGGAACGTGCCCACCAGCGCCGAGCCGATCATGCCGCCCAGCACGGAGGGCGGCTGGCCCACCGAGCCCATGGTGTTCACCACACCCAGCACGGCGGCCACGATCCCGAAGGCGGGCAGGGCGCCCGCCAGCCGTGCCAGCGCAGCCACGGGAGCATGGGCCTCCTGGTGGTGGGTGTCGATCTCGCTGTCCATCAGCGCCTCAATTTCGTGGGAGTTGAGGTTGCCCGACACCATCATGCGCAGGTAATCGGTGGTGAATTCGATCACATGGTGGTCGCTGCCCACCGTGGGGTATTTCTTGAAGATATCGGATTCGTGGGGCGCTTCCACATCCTTCTCAATGGCCATCAGGCCTTCCTTGCGGGCCTTCTGCAGGATGTCATAGAGCATCGCCATCAGCTCCATGTAACGCTCCTTGGTGTACTTGGAGCCCTTGAGCGCCATCGGTAGCGCGGCCATGGTGGCCTTGATCACCTTGGGCTGGTTGTTCACTACAAAAGCACCCAGCGCGCCCCCCAGGATCGTGATGATCTCAAACGGCAGGGCCTTGAGGATCACGCTGATGTTGCCCCCGTGCATGATGTACACACCAAAGATGCAGCCCAGGCAGACGACGTAACCGATGATGACAAACATGCTTTAGACGTGTAGAGCGGCGGCAGGGGGCGACTGCAGGCCAGGGCTGCAATCCACGGATGAACCGAAGGTTACTGCAAATGTATCGGATTGCAGAACGCGAAATGCCCCATGAGAACGGTCAACAGGGGGCTTCTTGACGGAATGCCTCGAGCGTGATGCATGGTCGGAAGTCAGACAGTCAAGGAGCCAGTCTTAAGACTTGATATCGTTGAGGGTGTTTGGGTTTGAAAAATATTAAATATCTGCTGTTGAACGCGCAGCGTTTTGACTTCTGCGCTGCTCTGCAGCTTTGCGCTTCGAACGAGTGTCTTTAGGCCAATCTCCACATTTGGCACGCTTTTCTGTCGCCGTAACACCTTTTTTCGCGCAACGGCTGGTCTATGCTGTGGCTATGAAAGCTGTATTGCTCGCCGGCGGACTCGGAACCCGCATTTCCGAAGAGTCGCATCTCAAGCCCAAGCCGATGATCGAGATCGGCGGGCGTCCCATTCTTTGGCACATCATGAAAATCTACGCTGCGCACGGCGTCAATGAATTCATCATCTGCCTGGGCTACAAGGGCTATGTGATCAAGGAGTATTTCGCCAACTACTTCTTGCACATGTCCGACGTGACCTTTGACATGGCCAACAACCGCATGGAAGTGCACCACCGCCATGCCGAGCCCTGGCGCGTGACGCTGGTGGACACGGGCGAGAGCACCATGACCGGCGGGCGCCTGCGCCGCGTGCAGGAATACCTGGAGCCCGGACAGCCGTTTTGCTTCACCTACGGCGACGGCGTGGCCGACCTGGACATGGCGGCGCAATTTGCCTTCCACCGCGCCCATGGCCGCCAGGCCACCGTGACGGCCGTGCAGCCCCCGGGCCGCTACGGCGCGCTGGTGCGCAACGGCGATACGGTGGCGGGCTTTGAAGAAAAGCCCCGGGGCGATGGCGGCTGGATCAACGGTGGTTTCTTTGTGCTGCAGCCCGAGGTGATTGACCTGATCGACGGGGATGCGACGCCCTGGGAGGCAGAGCCCATGCAGCGCCTGGCCCAAAGCGGCCAACTGCAAGCGTTTGAGCACGCAGGCTTTTGGCAGCCCATGGACACTTTGCGCGAAAAGAATTTCCTCGAAGAGCTGTGGCAAAGCGGGCAAGCCCCGTGGAAGTGCTGGTAATGACAGCTGCAGCCAAGCCCGCCCCCTCTTTTTGGCACGGCAAGCGCGTGCTGCTGACCGGGCACACCGGCTTCAAAGGCAGCTGGCTGGCCCTGTGGCTGGCGCGCATGGGGGCGGAGGTGACGGGCCTGGCCTTGGCCCCCGCCACCGAACCCAATCTGTTCACTTTGGCTCGCGTGGCCGATGGGCTGCACCCCAGCCACGAGTGCGATGTGCGCGACGCCCAGGCCGTGGCCGCCCACGTGCAGGCCGCTCGCCCGCAGATCGTGCTGCACTTGGCCGCGCAGGCGCTGGTGCGCGCAGGCTATGCCGACCCACTGGGCACCCACGCCACCAACGTCATGGGCACGGCCCATGTGCTGGATGCGCTACGGGGCCAGGCCGATGTGCGCGCCGTGGTGGTGGTAACCACCGATAAGGTCTACCGCAACCGCGAGTGGGCCTACCCCTACCGCGAGGACGACCCGCTGGGCGGCCACGACCCCTACAGTGCCAGCAAGGCAGCAGCTGAGATCGTCACCGCCAGCTACCGCGATGCCTTTTTGGCCGTGCAGGGCGTAGCTGTAGCCACGGCGCGGGCAGGCAATGTGATTGGCGGGGGCGACTGGGCGGCCGACCGCCTGCTGCCCGACGCCGTGCGCGCCTGGAGCGCCGGGCAGACTTTGCACATTCGCCACCCCGAGGCCACGCGCCCCTGGCAGCATGTGATCGAGCCGCTGGCCGCCTACCTGTGCCTGGCCGAGCGGCTGTGGGCCGACCCCACCCGCGCCGGGGCCTACAACTTTGGCCCGCTGCCGCACGAGGCGGCCACCGTGGGGTATTTGGTCAAAATGGCCTCTAGCGCTTATCCAGAAAGCGCAACAAGCTATGAAAATCATAGTAAAGGCCCGCACGAGGCTGGCTGGCTGGCGCTGGAAACCGCCCACGCCCGCCAAACGGTGGGCGTGGCCCCCCGCTGGGGGCTCGACACCGCCGTGGCCCGCACCATGGCCTGGTACCGCGCCCAGCAGGGCGGGGCCGATGCCCGCGCCCTGTGCTTGGCCGACCTGGATGCCTGGGAGGCCGCGCAGTGAGTTCGCGTTTTACCAGCACCCCTTTGCCCCTGCACGGCCTGGTGCGCGTGCAGCGCCAGCCCTTGCAGGATGCGCGTGGCTTGTTTGAGCGCATGTTCTGCGCCGATGAGCTGGCCACCGTAGGCTGGACGCAGCCCATCGCCCAGATCAACCACAGCCTCACCCGCCAGCGCGGCAGCGTGCGCGGCTTGCACTACCAGCGCCCGCCCCATGCCGAGATGAAGCTGGTGAGTTGCCTGCGCGGCGAGGTGTGGGACGTGGCTGTGGACCTGCGCGCAGGCTCGCCCACCTTTTTGCAATGGCACGCTGAGCGTTTGTCTCCTGACAACGCCTGCGCGCTGCTCATCCCGCCCGGCTTTGCGCATGGCTTTCAGGCGCTGACCGACGACGCCGAGCTGCTGTACCTGCACTCTGCCGCCTACGCGCCGGGCGCAGAGGCGGGCCTGAACCCGCTGGACCCGCGCTTGGCGTTGCCCTGGCCGTTGCCTGTGGGCGAAATGTCTGAGCGCGACCGCAGCCATGCGCTGCTGACAGCATCGTTTGAAGGAGTGCCTTTGTGAAGTGCCGACACTGCGGCCAGCCGCTGCACCTGCCGTTTTTAGACCTGGGCAGCGCGCCACCCTCCAATGCCTACCTGAGCGAGGCCGCCCTGCGTGCGCCCGAAGTCTGGTTCCCCCTGCGCGTGCTGGTGTGCACACAATGCTGGCTGGTGCAGACCGAAGACCACGCCGGGCGCGAGGCGCTGTTCACGCACGACTACGCCTACTTCAGTTCGTTCTCCTCGTCGTGGCTCGCCCACGCCAAGGCATATGTGCAGACCATGCAGCAGCGCCTGGGTTTGGGCGCAGGCAGTTGTGTGGTCGAGGTCGCATCGAACGACGGCTACCTGCTGCAGTACGTGCAGCAGGCGGGCATTCCTTGCTACGGCATCGAGCCCACAGCCAGCACGGCCAAGGCGGCGTGGGCGCTGGGCTTGGAGGTGGTGGAGCGCTTTTTTGGTGTGGCCCTGGCCGATGAGCTTGCCAGCGCTGGCCGCCAGGCCGACCTGATCGCCGCCAACAACGTGCTGGCGCATGTGCCAGACATCAACGACTTTGTGGCCGGGTTCACCCGCCTGCTCAAGCCCCACGGCGTGGCGACGTTCGAGTTTCCGCACCTGCTGCGCATGGTGCAGGGCTGCCAGTTCGATACGGCTTACCACGAGCATTACTCGTATTTGTCGCTCACCGCCGTGCAGCGCATCTTTGCGGCCAACGGCTTGGTGGTGGTGGATGTGCAGGAGCTGCCCACCCACGGCGGTAGTCTACGCGTGTTCACCGCCCGCGCTGATGCGGTGGGTCACCCTCAGGTCAGCACGGAGGGGGCTGCCCGCGTGCGGCAGCTGTTGGCCACGGAGGCGTCAGCTGGCTTGCTGGATGCTGGTTTCTACAGCGGTTTTCATGCCCAGGCCATACGGGTCAAGCGCGAGCTACTCACTTTTTTATTGCAATGCCAAGCTCACGGCATCACAGTGGGCGCGTATGGTGCTGCAGCCAAGGGCAACACTCTGCTCAACTTTGCCGGCGTGAGGCCCGATTTGCTGCCGTATGTGGTGGACAAGAACCCCGCCAAGCAGGGCCAGTACCTGCCCGGCAGCCACATTCCGGTCGTCAGCGAAGCTCATTTGCGCGCCCACCGGCCCCAGCGCATACTGATCTTGCCTTGGAACCTGCGCAGCGAGGTGGCCGAGCAGCTGGACTATACGCGCAGCTGGGGCGCGCAGTTGGTGGTGGCCGTGCCGCGCCTAGAGGTACTTGAATGACTGCACTCTCTCGAATTATCTTGTCCCGGCCTTCCATCACGGAGTTGGAAGTGTCGTTGGCAGAAGATGCTGCCCGCAATGGCTGGGGCGAACACTGCTATGACTACATCCTCCGGTTCGAGAAGGCGTTTGCCGCTCATGTCGGGGTCCGGCATGCCATTGCGACGTCAAGCTGCACGGGCGCCTTGCACATGGGGCTGGCAGCCCTGGAGATTGGTGAAGGCGACGAAGTCATCCTTGCCGATACCAACTGGGTCGCGACGCTGGCGCCCGTCTTGCACTTGGGCGCCACGCCGGTGCTGGTTGATATCCTTGAGGACACATGGTGCATAGACCCGCAAGCCGTGCGCGCGGCCATTACGCCCCGCACGCGCGCCATCGTGGCGGTCCACCTGTACGGCAATCTGTGCGACATGGATGCATTACTCGCCATCGGCCGGGAGCACGGAATTCCGGTGATCGAGGATGCTGCGGAAGCTATCGGGTCCAGTCACCGTGGGCGAACAGCCGGCTCGATGGGCCTGTTTGGAGGTTTTTCGTTTCACGGATCAAAGACCATGACCACTGGCGAAGGGGGCATGTTCGTGACCGACGACTCAGACCTCTACGAAAAGGTGCTGACGTTGTCCAATCACGGCCGTTCGCGTCGGCAGACCCGGCAGTTCTGGCCCGATGAGCTGGGCTTCAAATACAAGATGTCCAACCTGCAGGCGGCGCTCGGATATGCACAGCTGCAGCGCGTGGGCGAGCTCATTGCCCGCAAACGCGCCATTCTGGAAACCTATCGACAGGCGCTGGCTAGCGAGCCGGCCCTGCGCATGAACCCCGAGCTGCCCGGTACGGTAATCGGAGCTTGGATGCCCACGGTGGTTCTACCGGACTCGCACCGCCTGACTGCAACATCGCTGCTGCGCTCGTTCAAGGAAAACAACATCGACGCCCGTCCCTTCTTCTACCCGCTTTCGATGCTGCCCTGGATGCAGGGGCATCCTTGCGGCCGCAATGCACTGCGTATCGCAGAGCGTGCCGTCAACCTGCCAAGTTACCACGACATGACCGAAGGCGACATCGCTCGCGTGGCTGGTGTCGTTCGCGAGGCGCTGCATGCGGTGTGACCAAGGTAGTCGGATAGAGGCACGCGGCTCCTGGGTACTCTGGGGCTGCTCGGGGCACGGTCGCGTACTGCTGGACGTGATCGCAGCGCATGCGGGGAACGTTGTCGCCTTCGTGGATGCGCGCCCCCTGCCGCCGCTGGTAGGCGGACGGCCAGTGTTGCCGGGCGAAGATGGTTTTGTCGCCTGGATGGCAAGCATCCCGCCATCCTTGGCTGAAGATTTGTGCGGAGCCGTCGCTATCGGCCGCCAAGGCCCAGACCGTCTCCGCGTCCTTCGAGAGTTTATTGGTCGTGGACTACGGGTGCCGGTGCTCTTGCATCCCGCCGCCAGCGTCAGCCCCTCGGCCGTGCTGGGGCGGGGCTCTCAGGTTCTTGCCCATGCCGTGGTTGCCGCTGGCGCTAGGCTGGGGGATGCCTGTATCGTCAACCATAAGGCATCGGTAGACCATGAATGCCACCTGGCCGACAGCGTGACGGTGGCACCCGGCGCTACCCTGTGTGGCAACGTCCAGGTAGGCCAGGACGTATTTATCGGTGCTGGCGCCACCATACTGCCGCGCATCACTATCGGCGCGGGCGCCATGGTGGGGGCGGGTGCTGTGGTCACGCGCGATGTCCCCGTCGGGGCTGTAGTGGTTGGCAACCCCGCGCGCGTGGTCTAACTGATTTCCTAGGCCTGACGCGCGCCCTCAGTGCGTCGCTAATCCATATTTTCCATCTTCCAGCAGGAGCAACCCATGTCAATCTCCAACGCAAAAGGCCCTGTCGAGTTGTTTCTTCAAGAAAGAGAGGATAGGCTTCAGCGCTATGCGGAAGATGTGTCCTTCCAGGCCCTCTCGGCCGAATGGCTCCAAGCATCCATGCAGCGCCAGTACGTCTACAACTTCGATTGGTTGGGCAGACCCATCATCCAGTATCCGCAGGACATCGTGGCTATGCAGGAGCTGGTGTGGCGCGTGCGACCCGACCTCATCATCGAGACGGGAATCGCCCACGGCGGATCACTGGTGCTCAGTGCATCGCTGCTGGCCATGCTCGATATGTGCGACGCCATTGAGGGGGGGGTCGCGCTGGATCCTCGGCAATCGAAGCGCAAGGTGCTCGGGGTCGACATCGATATCCGTCCTCATAATCGGTCTGCCATCGAGGGTCATCCCATGGCCAGTCGCATCGAGATGATTCAGGGCTCTTCCATCGCACCGGAGGTCGTCGCGCAGGTCCGTGAGTTCGCCAAGGGGTATGAGCGTGTGCTGGTGTGCCTGGATTCCATGCACACGCACGCCCACGTAGTTGCCGAATTAGAGGCTTACGCGCCTCTGGTGTCCGTAGGTAGTTACTGCGTGGTGTTCGACACCTTTGTGGAGGACATGCCTGCCAAGTTCTTTTCAGATCGCCCCTGGGATGTGGGTAACAACCCCAAGACCGCCGTGCGGGAGTGGCTCCAGGGGCATCCGGCGTTCGAGACCGATCCGCACTGGCCCGGCAAGCTAATGGTGACCGTTGCGCCGGAAGGATTCCTGCGTCGCTCCGCGAGGGACTAGTCCACTGAATCGGATAAATCGGCTGAATGTGAGGGGCTGGCAAAGCCGCAATCTAGCCACTGGGCGTTGCGGGGGCGTGTCCGCGACATCCGCAGCGTCCGGGCTTGCGCTTCAGGCTGAAGGGCCTTGGCTCAATGCCTGGGCCGCGTATCGCATGTAAGTTACAGCAAAATCCGTGTGCCCGTGGGCGAGTTCCACCTCCGCTAGGCAGGCGAGGGCTACCGGGTCGTGCGGAACGGCGCAAAGCACCATCTCGGCCAATTCCGTCACGTTGTACCAGAGCCGGTTTTCGATCTGCCCGCTCTCCGTCACTTGGCTGGCGGGCACTTCCCTGGCGCGGGCCAACAAGGTCTCAAGACGCTGGTGTGCTTCGTGGATCGTCACGCGCTGCCCCGGGGCTATGCCGACTCCCCGGATGGGCGGGCTCTCCCATTCGCGAGGCATGCTGGAGAGGTAACCTTGCATGACGCCCAGCTGTGCATCGAAATGCTCCTGGGTATTGCCTGGATGCTGCTGTTGGGCGAGCCACTGCAGCCACATGGTGCGCAAGCCTTCGCCAAAGTAGTGGCAAAACACGTCTTCCCTCATCAGCACGGAGGCTTCCAACTGCTGACGCAATTTCATCCGCGTCTCGTTGAGCCGATGGACATTGCTGGCAAGATCGACTGCGATGTCCACGTAGACGTTTTGTGTTTTTGCAAGCCACTGCGGCCTGCCCAGGTGCAGCAGAATGCCGGAGGTGAGCCGGCTCTTGAAACTAGTGCCTTCCAATCCGACTAGCGGAACACCCATCCAGAGAACGTCCATGGAGGTGGTGCCTCCATTCAACGGGAATGGGTCCAGTGCGATGTCGATTCGGTGGTAGGTGAGGTATTGATTGCTGGTGCTGAGTCCTACCAGTTCGACCCGGTCCGCCGGGAGTCCGAGTCGATTGCAGCGCTGCATGTACTCATGGGCAAAGTCCGGGTTGCCTAGGTTTTTACCTTCGATAAGGATCCGGGAGCCAGGAACCCTGCGGAGTATCTCCGCCCAGGTAGCAAGAACCGTGTCGGTGATTTTTCCGAGGTTGTTACAGGATCCGAACGTGATGTGCCCGTTTTCCAGCGCGGGCGTGGGACGCACGAGGTAGATCGGTTGATAGCGCCACAACGGGTTGCGGCTCATTGGTCGGTAAACGCAAAGACGAGTGGGCAGGCGAAACAGATGTTCGGTGTATTGAGGCTCCACGCCCGGTGGGTCGGTGATCTCGTCGGTAATCAGGTAGTCGATGGCAGACAGGCCAGTCGTGCCCGGGAAGCCGATCCAGGTCGCCTGCACAGGCGCCGCTTTGTGTGCCATCGCCATCAGGCCGTTGTGGCCGGTGTGGCCCGCCAAGTCGATCAGGATGTCGATCTGGTGGCTGCGGATAGTTTCCGCCTGGCTTTTGGGGGGCAGCCCAGCCAGATGGACGAAATGGTCTGCGTGCCGCTGAACACGTTCTGTGATGTAGTCGCTCCTGGGGAACAGGTAAAATGCGTACACCTCGAACTGACGACGGTCGAGCTGTGCGAGCACCCCTTCCATGAAATACATGACCGAATGCACCCGGAAGTCAGGGGAGAGGAAGCCAATGCGCAGCTTTTTCCACGGTCCTTGGTCGTGATCGGAGAAAGTGGGCCAGGAGGGTTTCAACGGTGGCTCGAAAACGGCGGCGTAGTCCCGTGCCGCAGCCGCCAAGCTTGAAGCATCAGCGTCCGGGTCGGCTAACATGAAGAGCAGCCGATTGGTGTGATTGGAGGGTTCGGCTGGCGTGAGGGCGATGGCGGCTAGGCAGTCCTGAACGGCCTCCTTCACCTGGCCAAGTTCGCGACGGTGGATGGCCTTTTGCGTCAACGCTGCCGATTTCTCGGGGATGGTGGATGCCAGGGCGGCGGCGCGCTCTGCAGCCTTGAAGCCCTGTTCATGCCGGGCAATGAGATAACAGCATTGCGAAAGGATCAGCCAGCACACAGACTGGTCGGCGCGCAGCTCGCACACTCGCTCCAGGATGGGCAGGGCTTCTGCGTTGCGCGCCAGACTCAGCAGCAGGTTACCGTAGTTGATCAGCAACTCAGCATCGCCCGGCGATTGTGCGGCTGCACGCTGGTAGACATCGACTGCCTCATCCTTGTGGCCCAGGCAGTCCAGCGCATGACCCAGGAAACGTTGAGCCTGCAGATGGCGGGAATTCTTGCGCAAGGCCTGTTTGCACAACCGTGCGAGAAGTTCCCACTGGCCCGACTCAAGCGCCTCCCGAAGCCTTGGGTCTGCGCGTACGTGCCCGTGTCCTTGCTGTTGTCTAACGCTCACATCGGTCCTTGCATCGTTTGCGCATGTTTACACGCGGGGCGCGCTGCGCCGGCCGATGCCCCGCGGATATCATGCCTTACTGCAGCAGCTTGAGCACGCCTTGCGGGATCTGGTTGGCCTGGGCCACCATTGCGGTGCCCGCTTGCTGCAGGATCTGCGCGCGCGACAGGTTGGCGGTTTCGGCCGCGAAGTCGGCGTCCAGGATGCGGCTGCGCGAGGCAGAGAGATTCTCGGACGTGATGTTTAGCGCGGAGATCGCCGTCTCGAAGCGCGCCTGCAGCGCACCCAGCTTGGCGCGTTCGCCGTTGATGAACGCCAGCGCCGAGTCTACCGTCTTGAGGGCTTCGGTCGCCTTCTTGAAGGTGGTCACATCCAGGTTGGCCACTTCCTGCAAGTCCGAGGCGGAATCGGCGGGCGCAGCAGTGCTGAACGCGTTGGTCGTGGTGGCCACGGTCGAGAATGACTTCTCGGAGTCGAGCACCACATAGCCGCTCGTGGTCGAGGCATCGGCGCCCGACGCGGCAGCCAGGGTGTCGGCAGCGCCGGTGGCGGTGCCGTCGGCCTGCAGCTTCTGGATGGTGATGGCGCCCGCGTTGGCACCCGAGGCTGCGCTTTTGTACAGTCCGATGTCCTGCCCCGTGGCGTTGGACAGCACGATGCCCGTGCTGGTGGCGTTCAGCGAAGCCGTCACGCCGGTCTTGGCCGATTGTTCGTTGATGGCAGAGATGGCATTGGAGAGGCCGTCCGACGTGTTCAGTGCCGACACGTTGAACGAAATCGACTGGCCCAGAGCTGGCGCGGTGGGCGTGTTTTCCGAGCGCAGCTCGAAGGTGTAGGAGCCGACGGAGGTGAACGAGAGGTCCAGTTCGGTCCGGGCCGAGGCGGTCACACCCGTGTTGGCCGTCTGCAGATTGATCTTATCTGCCATGGCCTTGGCGGTGTCGTTGGCCACGAGCGTGATGTTCTGCGAGCCCAGTGCGCCATTGACGGCCAGCGTGCCGCCGGTCACGCCGTTGGTGCCCCAGCTGGTCGCGCTGGCGGCGGCACCAGCGCCGTTGGCCGACGTGTTCTGGTTGTTGCCGTACACGCTGGTGCGCAGGTTGGCAGTGGCCGCCACGATGGTCTGGTTGGCATTCGCGCCCACCTGGAACTGCTGGGTGCCAAACGTCCCATTGAGCAGCTTGGCACCGTTGAACTCGGTGGTTTGCGAGATGCGGTCCAGTTCCGCCACCAGCTGACCTACTTCCTGGTTGAGCGCCTGACGGTCGCTGGGGCTGTTGGAGGCATTGGCCGATTGCACGGCCAGCTCACGAACGCGCTGCAGGATGTCGCCGGCCGCCTTCATGGCGCCTTCTGTCACCTGCGCCAGGGAGATACCGTCATTGGCGTTGCGTGCCGCCTGGTTCAGGCCGCGGATCTGGCTGGTGAAACGCTCGGAAATCGCCAGACCGGCAGCGTCGTCCTTGGCGCTGTTGATGCGCAGGCCCGACGACAGGCGCTGAATGGAGGTGTTGAGCGAAGTCTGGCTGGTGCCCAGATTGCGCTGGGCCGTCAGCGAAGCGACATTGGTATTGATGGTGGCCATGGAGTTGCTCCTTGGGGGCTCTGGATGGACATGGGTGCCTGTTCAGGGACTACCGTCCGCCAGGCAATGCGGGAACGATGGGTAATTGTGTGGAGGACCGCACTGCCGCGTTGCCGGGATAAAGCGTGGAAAAGCCGGTCAACTTGCTGGTTCGCGTGCCGAAACACCCTAAACACCCGAGTCGAGCCGGGGGGCGGCAGCCGTTTCGCGGGCTGAGCGCGGGGAGGGGACCACATGGTTGCGGATTTCGTGCAGAGCAGCCCTAAAGTTTCCAAATGCCTGGCCGAAAACATGTGCAACGGAAGGTAAATGCCTCCGCCGTCACCAGAGAGCCTGTCGGCGCTGTGGACCGTATAGCCGGGTGCCTTGCCTGGCACCCAGGTTGGCGGAAACGCCATATTCAGTGAGTTCTTTTCAGGAGATTTGCCATGGCATCCACCATCAACACCAACGTCGCCTCGCTGACGGCCCAGCGCAATCTGGGTGCAAGCCAGACTTCGCTCAACACCTCCATTCAGCGCCTGTCGTCGGGCCTGCGCATCAACAGCGCCAAGGACGACGCTGCCGGTCTGGCGATTTCCGAGCGTTTCACCAGCCAGATCCGCGGCCTGAACCAGGCGGTGCGCAATGCTAATGACGGCATCTCGCTGGCGCAAACCGCTGAAGGCGCGCTGAAGGCGTCGGGCGACATCCTGCAGCGCGTTCGTGAGCTGGCGGTGCAATCGGCCAATGCCTCCAACAGCGCTGGTGATCGCCAAGCCCTGCAACAGGAAGTGGGGCAGTTGGTGTCAGAACTGGACCGCATCTCGCAAACTACCGAATTCAACGGCGCCAAGCTGCTCAATGGCACCTTTGGCACCCAGCAGTTCCAAGTGGGCGCCAACGCTAATCAGACCATCGTGGCGGCCACGGCCAATCTGCGCACCAGCGTGTACGGCAACAACCAGAATACGTCTGCCAATGGCGCTGGCAGCGGCGCAAGCGCCACTAGCTGGGGTACCAATGGTGTCACGGCGGGTACGCTGGCCGTCAATGGCTCCCTGGGCTCCAAGAACATTACCATTGCGGCCAACGACACGGCCAAGGCCATGGCTGACAACATCAACTTGCAGACGGCCAACACAGGCGTGACGGCCTCGGCGCGCACGGAAGTGGAGCTGACGTTCGGTTCTGTGGGGTCTTACACGTTCGAATTGCGCTCGGACAACACGCCTACCGGTAGTGCGCTGGGTCAGTCTGTGTCGTTCAACGTGACCGCCCTCAATACAGCCGACGGCCTATCTGGCGCGGTGTCCGCCATCAACGAGCAATCTTCGAAGACGGGCGTGACTGCACGAGTGAATGACACCAATACCGGCGTGATTTTGACGAACGCTTCCGGCCAAGACATCACCTTGGCCAAGGGTGCCACCTCGGGTGCAAACTCCGGCGCGGTCAACATTCAGAAGCTGCAGGCGGACGGAACTGCCATCGGCGCACAAGACACGTTGGCCGCGGCATCAGGTGCCGATGCATCGACCATCAGCGGCTACGTGGTCCTGGATTCCGAAAAGGCTTTCTCGACCGTGGCCACAACGACCAACGCGTTTAACACGACTGCAGCGGCCGATTCGGCCTCCGATTTGCAGGAAGTGGCAAAACTAGACGTGACCACGTTCAAGAAGGCTACCGAAGCGCTGAAGACCGTAGACTCTGCTTTGTCATATATCAACGGTGAACGCGCTAAGCTCGGCGCTCTGCAATCGCGCTTCGAAACGTCGATCAGCAACCTGCAAGTGACGTCCGAGAACCTGTCTGCATCGCGCAGCCGTATTCTGGACGCTGACTTCGCGGCTGAAACCGCCAACCTGTCACGCTCGCAGATCCTGCAGCAAGCCGGCACGGCCATGGTGGCCCAGGCCAACCAGCTGCCGCAAGGTGTGTTGGCCCTGCTGCGTTAATTGCAGCAGGTGCGGGCGGCCGGGGCGTTGCAGCGTCCCGGTCGGACCTCGGCGGCGGCAGAAGCTTTCTGTCGCCGCCCTTTTGACTTTCAGAGTGTATTTACGATTTTCCTTTCGGCGCGCGAAAAAGAAATCGCAAGTACGTTCTCAGAGCCGGCGGGTGCCAGGACCGCTGGATAAGACGGGTTTCCTGGTGCGAATACGGACGATCCTGGCAGCCATTGCGCGCCATAATTTCCGCTGATCCAGTTCAGGAGGTTGCTATGGCCACGATTTCATCACCAGGCGTTGGTACCAACGGACTCGATGTCAAGAACATCATTTCTCAGTTGGTGGCCTTGGAAAAAAAGCCTCTGGACGCACTGAAGCTGCAGGCGGCCACCGTCAGCACCAAGATTTCCGCCTACGGACAAATCAAGTCGCTGGTGTCCACCTTGCAGGATGCTGCCAGTAAGCTGACCAGCGTGACGGGCTGGAACGGCGTCACCACCACTTCGTCGGATTCCAAATTTGTATCGACCTCGGCGATTGGTGGCACTTTGCCGACATCCTTCAGTGTCGAGGTGCAGGGCTTGGCCAAGGCACAAGCCACGGCGTCAGCGGCTCTGCTGCCTGTGGGTGGCGCGCTGGGGGCGGGGACGTTGCGGCTGGAACTGGGCAAGTGGAGCGTTGCGCCGGCATCCTTCACACCATCGAGCGGCCAGCCCGTGGATATCACCATCCTCGCTAGCGACAAACTTTCCGACGTGGCCAGCAAGATCAATGGCGCCAACGCGGGCGTGA
The DNA here is from genome assembly GCF_049331375.1 of Acidovorax sp. M14. Taxonomy (NCBI): domain Bacteria; kingdom Pseudomonadati; phylum Pseudomonadota; class Betaproteobacteria; order Burkholderiales; family Comamonadaceae; genus Acidovorax; species Acidovorax sp. M14. The sequence goes on along the minus strand of NZ_CP186263.1, from coordinate 4,345,723 downwards.
CCGCCTCCATCCTGACCGACGCTTCAGGCGAGCGCCTTCTGCTGCGCGGCAAGAACACCGGTGAAGAAGCTGGCTTCCGGTTGAGCGTGATGGAGGGCGGCGACACCGACCCCCAGAGCGCTGGCAACACCGACGCCACGGGTCTGTCTCGGCTGGTGGCGGGCACGACGGTTTCGCAGGCGGCCGCCAATGCCAAGGCGACGGTGAACGGCATAGCCGTCACGTCCGCCACCAACACCTTTGCCTCCACGGTGTCCGGCGTGACCTTCAAGGCCGAGCAGATCACCACGGCCCCGATCGAGATCACGGTCGCCAAGGACGAGGCGGCCATTCGCGCCAACATCGACGGCTTCGTGAAGGCCTACAACGCCATCAACGAAATCCTGCAGGACGCCACCAAGTACGATGCCAAGACCCAGTCGGCGGGCCTGCTGCAGGGCGACTCGACCGCGGTGGCGCTGCAGAACTCGCTGCGCAACGCCGTCCAGTCCATCACTACCGGCGGCGGGGTCTTCAGTCGGCTGGCCGACGTCGGCATCACCCAGCAGTTGGGCGGCAATCTGGCGGTTGACTCTGCCAAGCTGAGCAAGGCGTTGACCGAAAGCCCTGAAGACGTCAAAAACCTGTTCCGTAACACGGGTGGCGGCAAGGCGGACGGCATTGCCGTGCAGCTCAAGGCGCTGACCACCAACCTGCTATCCAGCGACGGCTTCTTCAAGTCCAAGGACGACACCCTGCAGCTCAATCTCAAGCGCAACGCACAGGACCAGAACCGCGTGAACGACAAGGTCGATGCGTTCGAGAAGCGCATTACCCAGCGCTACAACGCGCTGGACAAGCAGATGGCAAGCCTCAATGGCCTGAACGCCTACATCGCGCAGCAAGTGACCGCCTGGAACAAATCAAACGGTTAAACCGGGGCTTCAGTTTTCTGAGCGCAAGCCGATAACTTAAGCAATACCTCGGAAGGATTGACAGCATGTTCAGCGCCTACAGCCCCCGTGCAGCCAACGCATACCAGCGCATCAACGTAGAGACCAGCATGCACACGATGGACCAACATCAGTTGGTCAGCCTGTTGTATGAAGGCGTTCTCAACTCCATTGCCACGGCGCGTGGAGCGATGGCGCGTGGTGACGTGCTGGGCAAGGTGAACGCAATTTCCAAGGCGGTACGCATCCTTGAAGAGGGACTGAGCACTTCACTCGACAAGGTCGATGGTGGGGAGTTGGCTCAGAACCTCGGGGCTTTGTACGACTACTGCATCCACCGCCTGATCCTGGCCAATGCGCGCAACGATGACGCCTTGATGCAGGAGGTCATGCGACTGATTGAGCCCGTGGCAACCGGGTGGAACGAAATCAAGAAATCGGGTGCGAGTGCAGCCGAAACGCCTACGTCGGGCCTGCCAGTGCTGGTGGAGGCCTGACCATGTCCCACATGCTGATTGACTATTACAAGGCGATTGAAGACAGCAGCGCCAAGATGCTGGAGGCTGCCAAGCTGAAGGACTGGGATGGCGTGGTGCGCTATGAAGGCGCCTGCGCTGTGCTCATCGAGCAACTGCGCTTCAAGTCCCAGGAGCACGAACTGCTGCCTGAGCACCGCCGTGAAAAGACCCGCATCATGCAGCGCATCTTGCGCAACGATGCGCAAATCCGTTGCTTGGCTGAGCCTTGGCTTGCCCAATTCGAACATCTGTTCGAGGGGCAACCTCAGATGATGCATTGAGTGCAGTTGCCGGCGTGCCCGAGTTTTTCGATGGCGATGACCTGATACGAGGCATGGCTTGGTAGAGGGGGCAGTCGGGTAAGGGGGCTCCGGCCCTCTCGGGAGCTGATCGGTGCTTTGCCGAGGGGTTCTGCACACAGCAGGTGGGGTGTGGCAACCTGAATGAGCCCAAATTTCAGGAATTTGGATCCAATTGGCATCAAGCGCTAGCGCGATGTGCCTTTCAAGCTATTGAAAAGATAGCGATCGCGTGGGACTAGCGCAGTGCCACGCTTTTTAGTCGGGAGGCGCGGCAACATCTGTCCGCTGTTACACCTGCATGTTCATGATGTCGGTATACGCCTGCACCATGCGGTTGCGCACGTGCAAGGTGGCCTGAAAGCCGATTTGCGCCTTCTGGATGGCCACCATGGTTTCTTCCAGGCTCACGGAGGGGTTTTCCATTTGCACCTCCCTTTGCATCTCTGAAGACTTGTTCTGAGCGGCACTCACCGACTGCAACGCGCCCTTGAGCGCGCCAGAGAAGCCGACTTCATTGCCCGTGGTTTGCGGCGCTGCGGCACGGCGCGCGACGCCAGCGCCCGTCAGCGGGGCGGTTGAGCTGGAGATGCGAAGGTCCATGGCGGTATCCGTAGGGGAATGGCGGTATGCTGCGTATCCTAGCTACCGGCCCAGGATGCATCGCGCTGAATAGATGGCCAAACGGACGGCTTATCCAGCGAACATTGTGGGGGCGTGACCGAATAATCGACCCCACGCTAGGTCTGTTGCAGGGCCTGCTTTAATGGAAAGCAAGATGTCTGCTGTTGCTGAAGTCCCTCTCAATCCGCTCCCGACGCCGGCCAGCCCCAACTGGCTGCAGCGGCTGTCCGCCCTCGACCGGGCACAGCGCATGCGGCTGGGTGCGGGCGTGGCGCTGCTGGTGGCTGCTGCCGTTGCGGCCGTCGTGATGGGGCGCCAGCCCGACTACCGGGTGCTGTTTTCCAACCTGGGCGACAAGGATGGCGGGGCCGTGGTGGCCCAGTTGTCTCAGATGAACGTCCCCTACAAGTATTCCGAGGGTGGCGGCGCCATCCTGATTCCTGCAGAGCGCGTGCACGATGTACGTCTGCGGCTGGCCACGCAGGGTTTGCCCAAGGGCTCCGTCGCGGGTTTCGAACTGATGGAGTCCAACAAATTCGGGATGACGCAGTTTCAGGAGCGTCTGAACTTCCAGCGCGGGTTGGAGGGGGAACTCACCCGGTCCATCCAGGCACTGTCGTCGGTGCAAAGCGCTCGTGTGCACCTGGCCTTGCCCAACCAGAACGGCTTTTTCCGTGAGCAGCAAAAGCCTTCGGCCTCGGTGTTGGTGAGTCTGCATCCCGGGCGCATTCTGGATCGCGCGCAGCTCGCGGGCATCGTGCATCTGGTGGCATCCAGCGTTCCTGAGCTGGCACCGTCCGCCGTGAGCGTGCTGGACGACACTGGCAAACTGCTCTCCCAGTCGCCCGACAGCACGGCCGGCGCTGAAATCAATGCCCAGCAGTTGCTGTACGTGCAGCAACTGGAGCAGCAGTATTCCCGCCGCATTATGGACATCCTGGAACCCGTGGTCGGCCGCGACAACGTCAAGGCGCAGGTCACGGCCGAGGTGGATTTCTCGCAGACCGAATCCACCTCCGAGCAGTTCCGCCCCAACCAGACACCGGATTCGAGCGCCGTGCGCAGCCAGCAGGTGCTGGAGAGTCGCGGTAGCTCGACAAAGACAGCCACGGGCGTACCCGGCGCTGTCGCCAACCAGCCTCCCGCACCCTCTGCCGCTCCTATCAACGGTGCCAACCCCGCGCCCAACGCAGGTGGCCAACAGGGGGCTGAGGAGCAGACCAATAAGCGCGAGTCCACCACCAATTACGAAGTGGACAAGACCGTCAAGGTGGTCCGTGGCAGCACTGGCGCCGTCAAGCGCCTCAGCGCTGCCGTGGTGGTCAATTACCAGTCGGCCGAGGACAAGGGTAAGACCGTGACCAAGGCGCTCACGCCCGAGCAGATCGAGCAGATGACCGCACTGGTGCGTGAAACCATTGGCTTCAATCGGGAGCGTGGAGACTCGGTGAATCTGATGAATACACCGTTCCAAGTGACTGCGGTGCCAACGACGGACACCCCGCTGTGGAAGCAGCCTGAGGTGGTGGACTTGGCCAAGACCTTTGCCTGGCCGGTGGGTGCTGTTCTGTTTGCTGCGCTGGTTTTGATGGGGCTGGTGCGTCCCGCGCTCAAGGGCTCCGCGCCTGCCAAGGCCACGGCCGCCAAGCCGGTAGCGGGTGGCCAGCTCGACGCCCTGGAGGCCGAGACGCCCGAGCGCCCGGCCTTGGCTGCGCCCAGCCGCAAGGACGAAGTGTTGCCTGCGACCCCGGAACAGCTGCGCCTGGAAGACGCCCGCGTGCTGGCCAAGGAGAACCCGGTCGCCGTGGCGAACATTCTCAAGACCTGGCTGAACGGCGATCCCGCCTGACCCCCATTCAGGACGACAACCATGGACGAGCAAGGACTCAACGACGCCGCCATCATGCTGATGTCGCTTGGCGAAGAGGAGGCGGCAGAAGTCTTCAAGCACTTCTCGCCCAAGGAAGTGCAGAAACTCGGCGAGACCATCGCGCGCATGCGCACGGTGTCGCGCGAGAAGGTGGACGAGGTCATCAACAAGTTCTCCAACGCGGCGGCGGCACAGAGCCTGCTGGTGTCGGATACAGGCAATTATGTGCGCGCCGTGCTCAAGCGCGCGCTGGGCGAAGACAAGGCCGGATTGCTCATCGACCGCATCTTGCAGGGCGGCGATGTCTCCGGCATTGAGAGCCTCAAGTGGATGGACCCGCTGTCGGTGGCTGAGCTGTTGCGCAACGAGCATCCACAGATCGTTGCTGCCATCTTGGTCCATCTGGACAGCGACCAGGCCTCGGGCATCCTGATGCACCTCACAGACCGCCAGCGCAGCGAAATTCTGCTGCGCGTGGCCACGTTGGAGGGCATTCAGCCCACAGCCCTCAAGGACCTGAACGAGGTGTTGTTCAAGGTGCTGGCCGGTGGTGACAAGATCCGCAAGAGCTCGCTGGGCGGCGTCAAGGCGGCTGCCGAAATCATCAACCTGCTGGGCGGCAACATGGATGCTGTGGTGCTCGAGTCCATTCGAGGCTACGACCCCGACCTGGCCCAGAAGATCATGGACAAGATGTTCGTGTTCGAGGACGTTCTCAAGCTCGACGACAAGGCCATCCAGACGGTGCTCAAGGAAGTGGCGTCCGAAACCCTCATCGTGGCCCTCAAGGGCGCTGTGCCCGAACTGCGCGAGAAATTCCTGTCCAACATGTCTTCGCGTGCGGCAGACGCATTGCGCGAAGACCTCGAATCGCGGGGTCCCATGCGGCTGTCCGAGGTCGAAGCGCAGCAGAAGGAAATCCTCAAGACGGTGCGTCGCCTGTCCGATGAAGGCCAGATCGTGATTGGAGGCGGTGGTGATGATGCCTTCGTCTAACCAACGGTCGTATTCGCGATTCATTCCCAGCGAGGAGGTCGGCGACTTCAAGCAATGGAAGTTTTCTGCCGTCGATGGTTCCGACCTGGTGGAGCCTGAGCCCGAACCGGAGCCGGTGGCGGAGCTGCCCGTCGAACTGGATGAAGCGGCGCAGCAGGCCCTTGTCCAGCAAGCCTGTGACGATGCATATGCAGAGGGCTTCGCCCAGGGACAAGCGCAGACGGCGCTCGAATGGCAGCGCCGTATGGATGAATACATTGCCCAGCAGGGGCAGGAGGCGGCGCAGCGTTTGCAGAGCGTGCTGCAAACACTCGATGCGAGCCTGATTGACATGCAGCAACAGATGGCGCAGCAGGTACTGGAGCTCGCATGCGACATCGCGCGCCAGGTGGTACGCCAGGAACTGTCGGTTAACCCCAATGCCTTGTTGCCCGTGGTGCGAGAGGCTGTTGGCATGCTCGTGACCGAGGGGCGCCCTGCCACGGTGCGGCTCAATCCTGAGGACATGGAGGCCATGGCCGAGCCCTTGCGCGAAGAGGTCAACGCACCGGGTGTGCAATGGATGGCGGATGCCGCCGTACCCGCAGGGGGCTGCCTGGTGGAGTCTGCGGGCACCGTCGTCGATGGCAGCATTGACAAGCGTTGGCAGCGTGCCATTGCGTCCTTGGGGCTGCAGTCGCCTTGGGATGACGAAGCGCGTGGGGATGGCGATGACCATTGACACGCCCTTGGCCTGGACTCGGTTCATGGACGACGCGCGAGCGCGCGTGGCCGAAGGTGCGCCGCTGGAGACGCGCGGCACACTCACGCGGTTGACGGGGCTGGTGCTGGAGGCCGTGGGCATCCGTGTGCCCGTGGGCTCGCAGTGCATGGTGCAAATGCCAGGGCATGCGCCGGTGTTGGCGGAAGTGGTCGGGTTTTCTGCCGACCGCGCATTTCTGATGCCTGCGGGCGACATCCATGGGCTGTCCAGTGGCGCCAGTGTGGTGCCGGCTGCACCGTACATCCCCATGCCCCGTTTGGGCGAGCCTCCCCGGCCTGTGCAGCGCGCCGGGGTGCTGCGTCTGCCTATGGGTGATGGATTGCTGGGGCGCGTGGTGGATGCCCAGGGCCTGCCTCTTGATCATGGCGGGCCGGTGCAGGATGTCGTGTCGGAGCCCATGGGGCGGCGGCAGATCAATGCCATGGACCGGGACCCGGTGCGTGAGCCTCTGGATACCGGCGTGCGCGCCATCAATGCTTTGCTGACGGTTGGGCGAGGTCAGCGCCTGGGGCTGTTTGCGGGCTCTGGGGTGGGCAAGAGTGTGTTGCTCGGCATGATGGCCCGCTACACCCGGGCCGATGTGATTGTGGTCGGGCTCATCGGTGAGCGGGGCCGTGAGGTCAAGGAGTTTGTGGAGGACATCTTGGGCGAGGAAGGCCGTGCGCGGTCGGTGGTGGTGGCGGCTCCCGCCGATGCGCCGCCTTTGTTGCGCATGCAGGGCGCCGCTTACGCCACGGCAGTGGCAGAACATTTTCGCGACAAGGGCCAGCACGTGCTGCTGCTGATGGATTCACTCACCCGCTACGCAATGGCGCAGCGAGAAATTGCCCTGGCGATTGGCGAACCGCCTGCCACCAAGGGATATCCCCCGTCCTGCTTTGCCAAGCTGCCCCAGCTGGTCGAGCGCAGTGGCAACGGCCTGCATGGCGTCGGCTCCATCACGGCGTTCTATACGGTGCTGTCGGAAGGTGATGACCAGCAGGACCCCATCGCGGATGCGGCGCGTGCCATTCTGGACGGGCACATTGTGCTGTCGCGGGCCTTGGCGGAGACCGGACATTTCCCGGCGATCGACATCGAGCAATCGGCGTCGCGGGTGATGCACAACGTGGTGTCTCGCGGGCATTTTGACCTGGCGCGGCGGTTCCGTGCGGTGTATTCGCGCTACCAGAAAAGCCGGGATCTGGTGCAGGTGGGCGCTTACATGAGCGGCTCCGATCCCGCGTTGGACGAGGCCATTCGCCTGCAGCCACAGATGGCGGGCTTTCTGCAGCAGGACATGTTTGAGGCAGCGTCCATGGACCAGAGCTTAGGCGCCATGGCCGCGGTGCTGGAGCATTGACGACGAACTGGGTAACCCGCCATGTCCAGTCTCAACGCCCTCTCCGTCGCGGTCGAAGTGGCTTCCCGCAAACGGGACGATGCCCGCAAGGTTTTGCAGGACACGCTGGCTGCCGAGCAGGCGGCGCGTGCCCAGCTCGATCAGCTGGAAGATTACGCCCGCGAGACTGAGTCACGCTGGGGCATGAAAGCTGATACAGCCATGCAGCCCGAAGTGATGTACCACCACTACCAGTTCATGGACAGACTGGGCCATGCGGCCAGCATTCAGAACGGTGTGGTGGGTGATCAATCCGCCCGAGTACAAGCTGCGCAGCGCGCGCTGCTGGATGCCGAGCTCCGCTTGGCCAGCCTGCGCAAGGTGGTGGAGAAGAGGCGCAACGACCTTGCTCTGCAGCAGCAGCGCAGGGATCAAAAACAGACCGATGAGCACGCCGCGTTGCAGTATCGCAATGCGAGCCAGGAGAATTGAACATGGAACCGACCAAAGTAGCTTCCTCGCAGAGCACCCAGCCCGCCCACGCTGCCCGCGCGAAATCGTCGTCTCATCCCGCAACTGCGGAGGCAGGCGATCCCGCAGCGGGAGGCGGCTTTTTGGCACTGCTGGCGGCGTTGGGCGACGCGGCGCAAGACGGGGAAGGGATGGGCACGGCGGGAGCGGATACCCTTGGCGCTGATGGCTTCTCTGGCGCAACCTCAACGGCTGTAGACGCTTCGGCTGTGGCCGCATGGCAAGGGTTGCTGGGCAAGGTGCCTGGCGATGGCATGACTCCCTTGGTTGCCGGGAAGGATGCAGGTTCAACTCTAAGTACAGCCCAAGGGGTGGGGGGCGCGTCGTCCGCAAATTGGGGTGGGGAGTGGACACCCTTTGGACGCCCTCAAGGCTTGGTGGCTGAGACCGCAATGCTGGATTCGGCCGCAGACCTGAAGGATGGGCAGCCGTCGAGCGCATTGTCTGTCGCTGGGCGTGCGTTCTCTCGGGTGCAGAGTGGGGCGGCTCTTCGGCCTGGTGTTTTAGGTGGGGGTGACGCCAGCTCGGGGCCAGGCACACTGGGTGAACTGAAGCCTCAACCCTCTGGACACCCGTCGGCGTCGACTGCGCTTTCACAGGTCGTATCGGAGCGCGCCGCGCTGGCCTCATCGACGGGGGCACAAACTCCGGAGCGCTCGGGGGGGCCGTCCTCAGCGGCTGCCAGTATCGATGGAACCACGCCTTTGACTGACGGCATGTTGGCCGCCGCCGCTTCGGTGAGAGCACCCGAATTCTCGGCTGGAGGGCGGTCCAGTGGTGAGAGTTCGGGCCATAGCGGCTCGTGGGCAGAAGGTGCATCCCCGTCATCACCGGTGGAGGCTGGCAACTTTGCCGATGCAACCGTCTTCGCGGACCCGAATGCAATGGGTGCGGAGGACCGAGTGGCCGAGCAGGTAGCCTACTGGGTGAACCAGAAGACGCAGAACGCCGAGTTGACGCTGCAGCGAGATGGCCACCCCGTGGAGGTGTCGGTGTCCCTGTCGGGCAACGAAGCGCATGTGTCGTTCCGCAGCGATCAGCAACAGACGCGGGAACTGCTGGACCAGAGCATGGCGCAGTTGAGCGACTTGTTGCGCAGCGAGGGTTTGGTGCTGTCTGGCATGTCGGTGGGTACTTCGGCGCGTGACAGTGCCGGTGGTAGAGAGGCTGGACAGCAGCGTTCCCGCGAAGGAGCGCGTCAAGCGCAAGTGGTGTCCGCTGTTCCGGCCGGGGCTACCTCTCTGGCGCGCGGTGGCGGGACTTTGGACCGCGCGGTGGACGTCTTCGTTTGATTTGCGGGGTAGTGTGGTCAGTCCGCAGTTCCTTCCGCCATCCGCGCGGGCAGGGAGCTCGGTGAATGCCATGGTTTTGGGCTTTTATTCTGGCTATTATTGGTTACACCCCCGACCAATAATGGGCTACCCGGTCATGCTCGCACATTGATAGTGCCCGTATCACCTGCTCCATACCGCAAGGAATTCCATCGTGTCAGCCAATACTCCCGCAGCAGCACCCGCCAAGAGCAAGAAGATGCTGTTGATCATCATCGGTGTGGTGGTGGCTGTGCTGGTGATTGGAGGGGGGGCAGCCGCATGGTTCATCTCCAGCCGGTCCCACGCCGCTGAGGACGAAGAGGGCGGTGGAGCACCTGCAGCGCACAAGGAGTCGCCCAAAGTCGCACCCACCTTCCTGCCCATGGAAAACATGGTGGTCAATCTGGCGGACCCCGGGGGGGATCGTTTTGCGCAGATTGGCATCACCTTGGAGGTGGATGACGCCAAAACTGCAGAGCAGGTCAAGCAGTACCTGCCTTCGATTCGCAGCGGCATTTTGATGCTGGTGTCCCAGCGCACTTCCTCGGAGCTGCTACAGCGCGAGGGCAAAGAGAAGCTGGCAAACGACATATTGCGTGAGGTCTCGCGACCCTTGGGCTACTCCGTTCCGTCGGAGCGCGAGCGTGCCAAGGCGGCAGCGGCTGCCGAACAGGACGGAGATGCCGAGGAGCGCCCCGCAGCGCGCAAGCGTGCCGAGCGCAATCCTGTGCGCAGGGTGCTCTTTTCGAGTTTCATCATCCAATGAGCCCACGGGTTAAGGACCAGCCATGAGTGATTCATTTCTTTCGCAGGAAGAGGTCGACGCCCTTCTGGAAGGGGTCACGGGCGAGAGCCAGAAGTCCGTGGAGGAAGTGGCGGAGGCAGGGGCCGTCCGCAACTACGATATTTCCAGCCAGGAGCGCATCGTCCGTGGCCGCATGCCGACGATGGAAATCGTCAACGAGCGGTTTGCGCGCAACTTCCGCATCGGCCTGTTCAACTTCATCCGGCGCAGCCCGGAAATATCGGTGGGCACCGTGTCCGTTCAGCGCTACAGCGCGTTTCTGCGCGAGCTGGCGGTCCCTACCAATTTCAACATTGTGGCCATCCGCCCCTTGCGTGGCAGCGGGCTCATCGTGTGTGAGCCCTCGCTGGTGTTCGGCATCATCGACACGCTGTATGGGGGTGTCGGCAAGTTCCAGACCCGGATCGAGGGGCGCGATTTTTCACCCACAGAACAACGGGTCATTAACCGGCTGGTTGATGTTATCTGCGCTGAGTACAAGAAGGCATGGCAGGGCATCTATCCGCTGGAGCTGGAGTACCAGCGCTCGGAAATGCAGCCCCAGTTTGCCAACATTGCTACGCCAAGCGAAATTGTGGTGTCTACGGCGTTCCAGCTGGAAATCGGAGATCTCTCCGGTGCGATCCATGTCTGCATGCCGTATGCCACGCTGGAGCCGATCCGCGATGTGCTGTATTCGTCCACGCAGGGCGATTCCATCGAGGTGGATCGCCGCTGGGTGAATGTGCTCAAGCGCGAAATCCAGTCTGCAGAGGTCACGTTGGTGGCGGAGCTGGCCAAGGCCGATGCCACTGTGGAGCAATTGCTTGCGATGAAGCCTGGTGACTTCATTGAGCTGGACCGTGAGCCCCGCATCCGTGCGTCGATCGGAGGGGTTCCAATTTTTGAATGCCAGTATGGAACCCACAATTCCAAGTACGCCATCCGCATTGAAGAGTGCCTGCGTACGTCGGACATGAGCTGGCTGGGAGAGAAAAATGGCAACTGAAGAAGACAACAAGGATGCTGGTGCGGACGACCCGTTTGCGGGTTGGGCGGAGGCGCTGGAAGAGCAGAAGCGCACGGATGAAAAGCCTGCCGATGCAGAGCAAGGTGGTCCGCTGTCTGGTGAGCCTGTACGGCCGTTTTCCGGCGCCACGGGTGGCGACACGGTCAACGACATCAACATGGTGTTGGACATCCCGGTGCAGCTGTCCGTGGAACTGGGGCGCACCAAGGTACCAATCAAGTACATCCTCCAACTGGCGCAAGGCTCGGTGGTGGAACTGGATGCGCTGGCGGGGGAGCCCATGGACGTGCTGGTCAATGGCTACCTCATCGCCCAAGGCGAAGTGGTGGTGGTCAACGACAAGTTCGGTATCCGCCTGACTGATGTGGTCACACCTTCGGAACGTTTGCGTCGGGTGAGCCGTGGATAGTGGGAGCATGACCCAGACGCTGTTGGTCGTGGTGCTGTTTGTGGGGGCCATGGCTTTGCTTCCCTGGGCTGTGCGCCGGCTTCAGCAACGACATTCCTCGGGAGCGCTGGCGGCCGGAGGGGCATCACGCGTGGTGTCTGCGGTGGCCGTCGGACCCCAGCAGCGGGTCGTGACGGTGGAGGTGGGGCCTGAAAACGCGCGGACCTGGCTGGTCCTGGGGGTGACTGCACAGCAGGTCAGCTGCCTTCATGTGCTGCCCGTGGCCGGCAAGGCGGCCGAGGACGCGAGGGGCGCGTCACTACCGGCAAGCCCATCATTTGCCCAGGAGATGCGAGTTGCGTCGGCTGATGCGGGGAAGTCCGCCCATGTCTAAGCAGGTCTCTCTACGGATAAGGCGCGGAGCTCGGCGGCTAGGTCCATGGGCAGTCGCCGCGGTGGGCTTGATGGCGCAAGGCGCAGTGTGGGCTCAAAATGCCGGCGCGCTGCCGCTGGTGGTGGGCAGCGGGCCTTCCGGGACCAGCTACTCGGTGCCCATTCAGACCCTGCTGTTTTTTACGGCACTGTCTTTTTTGCCGGCCGTGTTGCTGATGATGACGGGTTTTACCCGGATCGTGATTGTGTTGTCCCTGCTGCGCCAGGCCTTGGGAACGCAGTCGGCACCGCCCAATCAGGTCATCATTGGCTTGTCACTGTTCCTCACCTTTTTTGTGATGGGGCCGACGCTTGATCGTGTGTACCAGGACGCCTACGTTCCCTACACCAACAACACGATCAGCTTTGAGCAGGCGCTGGACAGGGCGGAGGCACCCATGCGCAGCTTCATGCTCAAGCAGACGCGACAATCGGACTTCGCGCTGTTTTCCCGGCTCGCGCGCCTGGACCCAAAGGTGACGGCCGAGACTGCACCTATTCGTGTGTTGGTGCCGGCCTTTGTGACCAGTGAGCTCAAGTCGGCGTTTCAGATCGGTTTCATGATCTTCATCCCGTTTCTCGTCATCGACATGGTGGTGTCCAGCATCCTCATGTCATTGGGCATGATGATGTTGTCGCCGGTGCTGGTGGCATTGCCGTTCAAGCTCATGTTGTTCGTGTTGGCGGATGGCTGGAACCTGCTGATTGGCTCGTTGGCCGCCAGCTTCGTCACCTGAGGGATTCCGCCATGACTTCACAAATGGTGCTGACGATTGGGCGCGATGCCCTCACCTTGCTGCTGATGATTTCCATGCCTGTGCTGGGCGTGGTCATGGCGGTGGGCTTGCTGGTGAGTATTTTTCAGGCGGTCACGCAGATTCATGAGGCAACGCTGGCCTTTGTGCCCAAGCTGATTGCGGCGATGGTGGTGTTTGCCATTGCGGGGCCCTGGATGCTCAGTACCCTGGTGGACTTCATTCGCAGGACGATCGAATCGATCCCGTCCATGATCGGATAGCGCCATGGCAACTGGGGCACCAGCTTGTCTGTGGATGACGGCGGACGGCTTGGGTCTTGGTTCGGCGTGCAGGGCGCAGGAAACTGGGCCTGCAAAGCACCATAGCCAAATCATGGGAGGAGGAGCGTGATTACCTTCTCCGAAGCGCAGATCATGGCGTGGCTGTCTCCCATCCTGTGGCCCTTTTTGCGCGTGCTCGCGTTGTTCTCAGTGGCGCCGGTGTTCTCCATGCGCGTCGTCCCCATGCGGGTGAAGATTGGCTTGGCGTTCTTGGTGGCGCTCTGCGCGCAAGGTGTTCTGGGTGAGCAGCCTGTCATCAGCGTGAACGGTCGTGAGGCGCTGGGCACGGTGGCGCAGCAGGTGGCCGTGGGGCTGGCGATTGGCTTTTCGGTCCGCCTTGTGTTCACGGCGGTCGAACTGGCTGGCGAAATCATTGGGCTGCAGATGGGGCTCAACTTTGCTTCATTCTTTGACCCTACCTCCAACGGACAGATCAGTGCTGTGGCGCGTTTTTTTGGCCATATGTCCATGCTGCTGTTCATTGTCATCAATGGTCACCTGTTGATCTTGATGGCTGTGGTCAAGAGTTTTGACCGCTTTCCTGTGGATGGCAATTTTTTGCAGGCGCTCGGGCATATGCGCTTGCATGAACTGGGAGCTTCTCTGTTTTCCAGCGCTCTGTGGATTGCCATGCCTATGATCGCGCTGCTGCTGTTCGTCAACCTGACCATGGGCATCATTTCGCGCGTAGCGCCGCAAATGAATATCTACGCAGTGGGCTTCCCCGTCACGCTCACGGTGGGGATGCTGGGGATTGCAGCAACACTGCCGATGCTCGAGCAACCGGTGTTGGCGTTGATGCAGCAGGCTGTGGATCTGTTCTCTGCCGGCAGGTAGTCAATCCAGCTACACCAGCTGGTTACGGATCGCGTAGACCGTCAGTTCCGCGTTGTTCGAAAGCTTCAATTTTTCGAGAACCCGTGATCGGTACACGCTCACCGTTTTGGGGCTCAGCATCAATTCTTCGGCAATGTCCGACAAGCGCCGACCGGAGGCGATCTTGACCAGGGTCTGCAATTCGCGTTCTGACAGCGCCGCGTGGGGGGCCTCGGGCATGGGCTGGGCCAGGCTGTCGGCCAGCATCTGGGCCACTTCGGCGGTGAGGTACTTGCGCCCTTGCATCACCGTGCGTACAGCCGCAATCAGCTCCACCGGGTCGCCAGCCTTGTTGGCGTAGCCTTGGGCGCCTGCCTTGAGGCAGCGCAATGCGTATTGATCCTCGGGGTACATCGACACCACCAGCACTTTGATGGTGGAATGGGTTTCGCGCAGGCTGGCCAATACTTCCAGCCCACTGCGGCCAGGCATGTTCAGGTCCAGCAGCAGAACATCGCAGGCGGCTGTGCGCAGAACTTCCCGCAGCTCGGAGTACCCGCCTGCTTCGCCGGTCACCTGAATGTCCGGTGCTTCGGCAAGCGTGTCGCGAATGCCACGCCGCAAAACGGCATGGTCGTCGCACAAGACGACATGAATCACTGAGCGTCTCCTGATGCGGATGTATCTGGAGATGGTAGCGGGACGGAGAGGATGACCGACGTGCCCTGACCCGGGCGACTGCTGATATCCAGCCAACCCCCGACGGTACGTGCACGCTCTTGAAGGCCCTTCAGGCCGAAGGCCTTGGGTTTGTCGCGAACTGTGGCATCCATGCCACGGCCGTTGTCTGCGACTTCCAGGGTCAGAACGCCTTCCTTGTCAGACAGCTCAATGTCCACTTTGCCAGGCTGTGCGTGCTTGGAGATATTGGTCAATGCCTCCTGGGCGGTGCGATAGGCCACCAGCTGAATCTCGGGAGGGCAGTCTATGGTGTCGCTGCTGCTCTGCAGTTTTGTGGGAATGCCGGTCCTGCGCTCAAAGCTGGACGCCAGCCACTGGACAGCCGCCACCAGCCCTTGTTCCAGGATGGGCGGGCGCAGGTTCATCATGATCCGCTGGCTGGCTCCAATCGCGTGTTGCAGCATGTCTGCCGCCGATGTGGCATGTTCTTGCATGACCGGGTCGGTGCTGTGACGCCCGATCCATGCCACGTCAAAACGCACTGCGGTGAGGGCTCCGCCAATGTCGTCGTGGATCTCGCGGGCAATGGCGGCGCGCTCTTGTTCGATGGATGTTTGCAGATGCTCGGCCAGTTCGGCCAGGTGACGCTGTGATATCGCCAGCTCGGCAATGGCCTGTTCGCGCGCATTGCGCGCCTCGTGCACTTCCAAAGCCCGGGCAATGACGTGGGGTAGTCGCTGGATATCGTCTTTGAGCAGGTAGTCCGCCACCCCCAACCGCATCGCATCCACGGCTGCAGCTTCGCCGATGGCGCCCGACAGCAGCACAAACGGTGGGTGATGCGGCTTTTGTGCCACATGGGCCCATGCATCCAATGCAGTGAAGCCGGGCAGGCGGTAATCTGCCAGGATGATGTCAAAGTGGCCGCTATCTGTCAGTTTTTGGAATTCTGCGAGAGTGTCCACCCGCTGGAGGTGGCATTGAAGCCCGGATCGACGCAAAGCACGCGCTGCCAATTCGTGATCGGCCGGTGAATCTTCAAGATGCAGGATTTCAAGGGTCTGGTCTGATGCTGCAAGGCCCATAGGAGCGCTATCATAGGATACAAATTGGAACAAACAAGGGTGTTTGTCCGGTTGGGAGGGGTGGGGCGTCAGCGTCCAATGGTCGCGGATGCTCCGGTTTGCACGGAGGCCTTGGCAGGTTACTGATGCATTTATCGTAGTCCTGTGTATTTGCGTGTTTTGCTGCTACGTGCTGCGATGGAGAAACGATGCAATCTACGCTAACAACGCCTGGAGGACCTGCTGTCCAGGTTCCCGTCATGGTGGCGGCAGAGCTGCAGGACTCCTTGCTGGTCGTGATGCATGACTTGCACCGCCTGGAAGGCTTGCTGAACCATGCCACCGACAATCTGCTGGAGCGGTTTGGTGAGGCCAACGCCATGTTGACAGACGCCGTGGTGGCCGATTCACCAGAGCTGGTGGCCGCGCGGACAGCGCTGCGCAGCGCTGTGACCGAGCTGCAGTTTCAGGACATGGCCTCCCAGCTGATATGGCACACCACCAAGGTGCTGCAGGGCTGTGCCTTCCGCCTGGCCTCGGAAGCCATGGGGCACGAAGAGGGTGAAGATGCCGCGCCCTTTGCAGAGATGGCGCCTGACAGGCCGAACCCTGTCACCCAAAGCGAGATGGATGCAGGTTCGGTGGACCTGTTCTGACGTTCACATCACTGGTTACCTTATATATTCAAGTCAGTTGGAGCCATACATGCAATCGATCCTTGCCGTTGATGATTCACCTTCCATGCGCAAAATGGTGTCGTTCACCCTGACTGGTGCCGGCTATCACGTCGTGGAGGCAGTGGATGGGCAAGATGCCCTCGAAAAGGCTGAGACGCACAACATCGACTTGGTGCTTGCCGACCAGAACATGCCGCGTCTGGATGGCATTGGGTTGACCCGCAAATTGCGCGAGCACCCCAAATTCAAGACCATCCCCATCCTGATCCTGACGACAGAGTCGAGCGATCAGATGAAGCAGGCGGGCCGCACGGCGGGCGCCACAGGATGGCTGGTGAAACCTTTTGATCCGAATCGCCTGATCGAAGTCATCCAGAAAGTGATCCGCTGAGCCGGGTTGACTGAGATCATTTAGTACACAGGAGCCCACCATGGCGGAAACCTACCAAGAAGGATCAGGTGCAGGCGCTGACTTCGACCTCAGCCAGTTCTATCAGATCTTTTTCGAGGAAGCGGGTGAGAACCTCGACCAAATGGAGCAGATGCTCCTGAATCTGGACCTGAGCAGTGCCAACGACGAAGAGCTCAACGGCATTTTCCGCTGCGCTCACTCGATCAAAGGCGGCTCCGCCACTTTCGGGTTTTCGGATGTGGCCGAACTGACCCATCAGATGGAGTCTCTGCTCGATCGTCTGCGCCGTCATGAATTGCAACCCATCCCTCAGATGGTGGATGTTTTGCTGGAATCTGCGGATGCTTCGCGCAGCCTGCTGGCACGGCATCAGGCGGGTGGGCAGGGTGAGGCGGTTTCCACCACCTCCTTGGTGCGTCGCATCAGTGATCTGGCTGCGGGTTTGGTCCCCGACGACGCCGCGCCTGTGGCTGCCCCTCCGCCTCCCCCTGCGCCCGCGTCTGTCGCGGTCGCCCCGGCTCCGGCACCCAAGGCTTCTGCGCCTGCTGTGCCAGGGCAGGCGCGGCAGCTGGAAATCCAGATTGGCCCATTGGACCGCCCTGAGCAGGCCGATGCGATCAAAGAATTGTTCAGAGATATCCCCGGTCTGGGTGCGATCCGCGATGTTCCGGGCGGCCAAGCCAATACGCGGGTCTTTGCGGTAGAAACCACATCCACCAACGACGATTTGCTGGACCTTTTTGCGTTCCATGTTGCCAAAGAGCAGGTGCTGATTCGTGATGCAGCCGCCCCTGGCGAGGCTGCCGCCGCAGAGGTAGACGACGAGCCGGTGGTTGCCGTAGATACCTCCGGGGGCGAAGCGCCTTACGGATTCTTCAATGGCGCGCCTGGCGCACCCCATGGTGAGGCTGCAGCGGCTGCTCACGCGCCTGTCGCACAAGCTCCCAAAGCTGCTCCCAAGGCGAGCGCCGAGCCCAAGGTGGCGATGCAGGCGCAGATGGAGTCCACCACCATCCGCGTGGATGTGAAGAAGGTCGATCAACTGATCAACCTGGTGGGTGAACTGGTGATCACGCAGGCCATGCTGGCGCAGAACAGCCGGGGTCTCGATGCTGGGGCTTACCAGCAATTGCTGGCCGGGCTGGCCGATCTGGATCGCAACACGCGCGACTTGCAAGAGTCGGTGATGTCGATCCGCATGATTCCAATGTCCATCGTTTTCAGCCGCTTCCCACGCATGCTGCGCGATCTGGCGAACAAGCTGGGCAAGAAGGTGGAACTGGTGACCCTGGGTGAAGCGACCGAATTGGACAAGGGCTTGGTCGAAAAGATCACCGACCCGCTGACCCACCTGGTGCGCAACAGCTGTGATCACGGCATCGAAATGCCGGCCGATCGTCTGGCCAAGGGCAAATCCGAGCACGGCACCATCACCTTGTCTGCGTCGCACCAAGGGGGGTCGATCGTGATCGAGGTGCGTGACGATGGCCGTGGCCTGTCGCGCGAAAAAATTCTCAGCAAGGCCCAGGAGCGCGGCATCGAGGTGTCCGATCAGATGAGCGACGCCGACGTCTGGCAGCTGATTTTTGCTCCAGGCTTTTCCACGGCCGACGAGGTGACGGATGTGTCCGGCCGTGGTGTCGGCATGGACGTGGTCAAACGCAATATTGCAGCGCTCAATGGCTCGGTGGAGATCGATTCGGCAGAGGGCTACGGCATGAAGGTGTCCGTGCGCCTCCCGCTGACGCTCGCCATCATGGATGGCATGTCGGTGGGCGTGGGCGAAGAGGTGTACATCCTTCCCCTGTCGTCGGTGGTGGAATCGTTCCAGGTCAATGCGGACGATGTCAGCACCGTGGCGCAAGGCTCGCAGCTGGTCAAGGTGCGCGACGAATACATGCCTGTCATCGCGCTGGAGAAGATCTTCCAGGTTCCGCGTTTTGACCTCAACAAATCCAGCAACATCATGGTGGTGGTTGAGGCGGACGGAAGCCGTGTGGCCTTGCTTGTGGATGAGTTGCTGGGCCAGCACCAGGTGGTCGTCAAGAACCTGGAGTCGAACTATCGCAAGGTGCCCAATGTGTCGGGCGCCACCATTTTGGGTGACGGCACCGTAGCCTTGATTTTGGACACGGGTGGTTTGGTGCGCCGGGCGCGCCACTAGATACAGGTGTGAGCGCCTCAAAGGCGCTGCGCCGCCATGAAAGGAGAATGCACCATGAGTGTGATCGGTAAAACTGCAGACGCTGCACCCACGGGGGCGCGTGAATATCTGACGTTCCGCCTCGACCAGGAAGAGTACGGCATTGACATCCTGAAGGTGCAGGAAATCCGCGGCTACGAACCTCCGACCCGCATTGCGAACGCTCCGGACTTCATCAAGGGCGTGGTCAATTTGCGCGGCACGATTGTTCCTATCGTGGACATGCGCATCAAGTTCAACTGTGCGCAGGCGGACTACAACAGTTTCACGGTGGTCATCATCCTCAACCTGCGCAACCGGGTGGTAGGTATCGTGGTGGACTCGGTGAGCGATGTGATGGAGTTGACGCCAGAGAGCATCCGGTCGGCTCCCGATATCGAGAGCGCGATCGATAACAGCTGCATCCTGGGCCTGGGGTCCGTAGGCGAGCGCATGCTGATCTTGCTGGATATTGAAAAGCTCATGTCCAGCGTGGACATGGGTCTGGTTACAGCCAACGAGTAAGGCGCCGCAGTCAGCAGCCCGTGGTGGCGCAGGCGCACCTCAGGCTGTGAGCGAGGCTTGCAGACCTTTTGGAGCGAACAGGACTTCCCCTCGGACGATCAATATGGCCCAAACCACCAGTGCTTCGGCGTCAGTCCGGTCAGGCCCAGCCAGGGTAGATCCTGCATATGCCGCAGCGGCGGCGCCCTCTGGCCCTTTGGCTCAGGGGCGTGAATTTGTCTGGACCAATGCAGACTTTGCCCGTGTGCAGGCGCTGATCTATCAGCGCGCTGGCATCAGCTTGCACGATGGCAAGCACGCCATGGTCTACAGCCGCCTGTCGCGGCGGCTGCGCGATACGGGGCACACCAGCTTTCACGACTACCTGAGCTGGCTGGAGACCCACGACGGGCCAGAGTGGCAGGAGTTCGTGAATGCGCTGACCACGAACCTCACGGCATTCTTTCGTGAGCAACATCATTTCGAGATTTTTGCGTCGCATCTGCGCTCCAAGCCATCCGCCAACTGGCGGGTCTGGTGCAACGCGGCCTCCACGGGCGAAGAGCCGTATTCCATCGTGATCACCGCCCTGGAGGCGCTGGGTGCCAACGCCTCTTTCAAGTTGACAGCCAGTGATATTGATTCGCGTGTGCTGGCCACCGCGGCGCAGGGGGTGTACCGGCTCGACAGCGTCAAGGGTTTGAGTCCGGAGCGTCTGCAGAAATTCTTTCTCAAAGGCAAAGGCGGGAACGCGGGCATGGTCCGCGCCAAGCCGGAGTTGCGGCGTGCCATCGACTTCATGAGCGTGAACCTTATCCGCGACGATTGGCCGTTCAAGGAGCCCTTTGACGTGGTTTTCTGCCGCAACGTGATGATTTACTTTGATGCACCCACGCAGCGGCGCGTGCTCGAAAGAATCCACCGCGTGCTCAAGCCGGGTGGCATGCTGTTTGTGGGGCACGCGGAGAACTTTAGCGAGTCCAAAGATCTGTTCACCCTGCGTGGCAAGACGGTGTACGAGCGCCGCTGACCTGTCCATGTTGTCCTGCACATTGCACCCATGACCAACATTCCCACAGGTTCATCCCTTTCCAGTGCTCCAGCGGTGCCCGGCACGGCCGAAAGACGCCGTGCTCCGCGCATCGCACCGTTGAGCGCGGATATCTACGCATCAGGCAATGGGCCCGCAAGGGAGTCGTCGCTACAGGAACTCAAGGCCCGCAGCCGCAAGCCGGGAGAGGCCTCGTTTTTCTATCTCGATCACCACTTCCAGCACAACGCTGTGAAAGTGCTTCCGGGCGAGTACTTTGTGTCGGAAGAGAACATGGTCATCATGACCGTGCTCGGTTCCTGCATCGCCGCCTGCCTCTGGGACAGTCGCGCACGCGTGGGAGGGATGAACCATTTCATGCTGCCAGACGGCGACCTGGCGGATGCATCGGGGCGTTATGGCTCCTATGCGATGGAGTTGTTGATCAACGAAATGCTCAAGCTGGGGGCCCGCCGCGAAACCATGCAGGCCAAGATCTTTGGCGGTGCCCAGGTGATGCACAACTTCACCACCATGAACGTGGGTGAGCGCAATACGAATTTTGTGTTGAACTATCTGCACACCGAGCGCATTCCCATCGTTTCCGAGGACGTGCTGGACATCTACCCGCGCAAGGTGGTTTTCTTTCCGGTGACCGGCAAGGCGATGGTGAAGCGGCTGGCACATGCCCATCCCGAAGCACTGGTGGCCCAGGAGGTCCGGGGCAACGCGGCCACCGTGGCCAAGACCACATCGGGTGGTTCTGTGGATCTGTTTTGATAAAGGTTGGAGTGAATGAGCAGGAAAATCCGGGTGATCGTGGTGGACGATTCGGCGCTGGTCCGTAGTCTGCTGTCAGAGATCATCAATCGTCAGCGGGACATGGAGTGCATTGGCACCGCCAATGACCCCCTGGTGGCGCGCGAGATGATTCGCGAACTGAATCCGGATGTCATCACCCTGGATGTCGAGATGCCGCGCATGGACGGCATCGATTTTCTGGGGCGACTCATGCGCCTGCGGCCCACGCCGGTGGTGATGATCTCCACACTCACCGAGCGTGGCGCGGAGGTCACCATGAAAGCGCTGGAGTTGGGCGCTGTGGACTTTGTGGCCAAGCCGCGCGTGGGGCTCGCCAGCGGGCTCAATGATTTGGCGGCGCAGATTGTGGACAAGATCCGCGTTGCTGCCGTGGCGCAGGTGCGCCGCGCTCCGGTGCGTGATGCAGCCCCAGCCGCAGGTTCGGCGGGAAGCGCAGCAGTCGCTCACGCCGCACCGGCTGCGGGCCTGCTGGGGCGTCTCTCCACCGAAAAGCTCATCTGCATCGGCGCATCCACCGGTGGCACGGAGGCCATCAAGGAGGTGCTCGTCCAGATGCCTGCGGATTCACCCGCGATCGTTATCACCCAGCACATGCCCCCCGGGTTCACCACCAGTTTTGCGGCCCGTTTGAACGGGTTGTGTCAGATCACCGTCAAGGAGGCGGTGAATGGCGAGCGCATTCTGCCGGGCCACGCCTACATCGCGCCGGGAGGCACCCAGTTCCATGTGGCCCGCAGTGGTGCCAACTATGTGGCGGTGGTGGACGACGGCCCGCCGGTCAATCGCCACAAGCCCTCGGTCGAGGTGCTCTTCAAGTCCGCTGCGGCGGTAGTGGGGCGCAACGCGTTTGGCATCATGCTCACAGGCATGGGCAATGACGGTGCGGTGGCCATGCGGGAGATGAAAGATGCGGGCAGCTACAACTACGTGCAAGACGAGGCAACCTGCATCGTGTTTGGCATGCCGCGCGAGGCCATTGCCCATGGCGCCGCCGATGAGGTATTGCCGTTGGGGCAGATTGCTCCGGCCTTGATCGCCCGGTTGCGCGGAACGACGGACCGTTTGCACCACCGCATCTGAGGACCATCGCCCGCTCCTGACGGGGCTGGGTAATCCCCGCCCCCTTTACTTGACGTTGGGGGCAGAGACTCACTATTCAGAGAGTGCTGTCCAGCGCTCCAACGCCGTCATCAGCTCTTCGTCGATGGCGGCAGCGCGGCTGGTCATGGCGGCTGCGCGCGCCGGATCCGTGCCAAAGAGTGACCCGTCGGCCAGTGTGTCATGGAGGGTTTTCTGCTCAGCCTCCAGCGCACTGATCAAGTCGGGTAGCTGCTCCAGTTCGCGCTGCTCTTTGTAGCTAAGCTTCCTTTTTGATAGCTGTAAAGGCTTATTCGATGTGCGCTCCGGTGGGTTTTTGTCTGAAATTTCCGGGGTGGACGGTTTGGCAGGCACCGCGGCACCGGTTTGAAGCGAGCGGCTTCGCTTGGATTGCAGCAGCCAGTCTTGCACGCCGCCTTCGTACTCGCGCCACAGGCCATTGCCTTCAAAGGCGAGGGTGCTGGTCACCACGTTGTCCAGGAAGGTGCGGTCATGGCTGACCAAGAACACCGTGCCTTCATAGTTGGCAAGCAATTCTTCCAGCAGGTCCAGGGTGTCGATGTCCAAGTCGTTCGTGGGTTCATCCAGCACCAGCACATTGGCAGGCCGGGCGAACAGCCGGGCGAGCAGCAGACGGTTGCGTTCCCCGCCGGACAGTGATCGCACCGGCGAGTGCGCGCGCGCGGGGGAGAACAGAAAGTCGCTCAGATAGCTCTTGACGTGCTTGCGCTGGTTGCCGATCTCGATCCATTCGCTGCCCGGGCTGATGAAGTCCTCCAGCGTGGCGTCGAGGTTCACGGCATGGCGCATCTGGTCAAAGTAGGCGACCTGCAGGTTGGCTCCTTGCCGGATAGTGCCTTTGTCGGCCTGCAGCTCGCCCAGGATCATCTTGAGCAGTGTGGTTTTGCCCGCGCCATTCGGGCCGATCAGGCCTACCTTGTCCCCGCGCAGGATCGTCCCGGAGAAGTTGTGGACGATGGTTTTGTCGCCAAAGGCTTTGCTTACCCCTTGCAGTTCCGCCACGATCTTGCCCTGGTACCCGTTGGAACTACCGGTCGCGACATCCATGCGGACACTGCCCACGACTTCGCGGCGGGCCTCCCGTCGGGCGCGCAACTGCTCCAGGCGGCTGATGCGGCTCTGGCTGCGGGTACGGCGCGCTTCCACACCGCGCCGAATCCACACTTCTTCTTGTGCCAGCAGCTTGTCGGCCTTGGCGGCGATCACCGCCTCCTGCGCCAGTTGCTCCTCTTTCTGGATCTGGTACTGGGCAAAGTTACCCGGGTAGGAGCGCAGCTGACCGCGGTCCAGCTCCACGATGCGGGTGGCTACACGGTCAAGGAACGACCGGTCGTGGGTGATGGTCACGACGCTGCCCGGGAAATCCAGCAACAGGTCCTCCAGCCACTCGATGGAATCCAGATCCAGGTGGTTGGTGGGTTCGTCCAGCAGCAACACGTCAGGGCGTGCCACCAATGCCTGTGCCAGGGCCACGCGCTTTTTGGTGCCGCCAGAGAGTGTGCCCACCACCGCTTCAGGGTCCAGGTGCAGTCTCTGCAGGGTCTCTTCTACGCGCTGCTCCCAGTTCCAGGCATCGTAGGCCTCGATCTCTGATTGCAAAGCGTCCAGATCCAGGCCATCCGCTCCAGACAGATATTGATCGCGTATGGCAATCACGCGCTGCAGCCCTTCAGAGGCTGCTTTGAAAATGGTGGCACTCGGGTCCAGCGTTGGCTCTTGTGCGACGAAGGCAATGCGTACCCCCTGTTGAACTTGCAGCGAGCCATCGTCCGGTTTGGCAAGCCCTCCCAGGATTTTGAGAAGGGAAGACTTCCCTGCGCCATTGCGGCCAATCAGGCCTACCCGCTCAGCAGTCTCCAGGGAAAAGCCGGCGTGATCCAGCAGTGCAACATGCCCAAATGCGAGTTGGGCGTCCAGTAAGGTGATAAGTGCCATAGGGCCGGATTATCCGTGCCGCGCCTCAGCGGGGAGGCGCACCAGCCTGTGACGGCTTAATCATTGGACGGTTTGGACTGCAATACCAGGCCAGTTCTGAAATCAAAAACTGGGTGGAGCTTTCGTCAGAAGCGGTCGCGCCCCTGCAGGCGAGCAAGGATGCGCAAGTCGTCCCCGATCCGGTCCACCGAATGGAAGCTGAGGGCATGTGCCTCGGCCAGTGACGTTAGAGGAGACATCTGAGCCAATCCCATGCCGTCACCCATCAGCTTGGGTGCCAGATAGACCAGCAACTCATCGATCAATCCTTCGCGTAGCAATGAGCCGTTGAGCTTGTATCCCGCTTCCACATGCAGTTCATTGATCTCCCGGCGACCCAGGTCTTGCAGCATCGCGGGCAAATCCACCTTGCCGGCCTTGTTCGGCATGGTGATCACTATTGCGCCCAAGGCTTCTAGCGCGCTGCGCTTCTCTTCGTTGGCAACCGCTGTATAGATATAGGTCCGCCGGCTTGCCCCAAAAAGCAAGGCGTCCAGGGGGACCGCCAATGCGCTGTCGACCAGCACAAGGGCAGGTTGTCGCTCGGTAGGAACATCCCGAACATCCAGTCGCGGGTTGTCGGCGAGTACGGTGCCGATGCCCGTCAGTACCGCGCAGGCCCTTGCGCGCCAGGCATGTCCATCGGCTCGGGCAGCGGGGCCGGTGATCCATTGGCTCGCTCCATTGTGCAAGGCGGTCACACCGTCGAGCGAGGCGGCCGCCTTCATGCGTACCCAAGGCGTCTTTCGAATCATCCGGCTGAAAAAACCCAGGTTCAGCTCTCGGGATGCTTCCGCTCCTGGACCCACCTCTACAGCTACCCCCGCAGCACGCAGGCGGGCGAACCCGTTGCCTGCCACTGCGGGGTTAGGGTCGGCAATCGATGCGACGACCTTGGCGACATCCGCCTGAATGAGAGCATCGCAGCAAGGACCTGTGCGCCCGTGGTGTGAGCAAGGTTCTAGCGTGACGTAAGCTGTGGCGCCTTGAGGGGAGTGGCCTCGTTGCTCTGCGTCCCGCAGCGCCATCACCTCGGCATGAGGCCCCCCGGCGCGTTGGGTGTACCCTTGGCCGATGATGGCGCCGTCCTCGCCGACGAGTACGCAACCCACGCGCGGGTTGGGGGATGTCCTATAGAGAGCTTCATGGGCGAGCTCTAGTGCCGCCTTTGTGTAATCCGTCATGGTGGGTGTCGATGAAATAGCGGCTCGCATGGGTTGTAGCCGAAGCAGCTTACGCGACGTTCGGTAGACCGCGCTTGATGCGATCCTCGGGGTCGCCTCCCGAACGAACGTTGCCTTGCTAAACAGACGCTGTTGAGCCTGTTGTTTGTTGATGAGTCTGTAGGCTGTGCTGATTTTTGGCCCAAACTCCGGGTTTTCCCTGCTGAGTGGTGCGGGGCGTGCTATAGTCGAGGGCTTCGCTACTGAGACCTGAGTGCAAAAGTGTTCAGGTTCTTGGGGTGGTTTGTGATGGCGCTTCGGTGCTGCTGCAGATGGCTCGGGAGGTTGGTGAAGAAAGTTTGGTTTTGTGTTCTGAGTGGGTTAAAAACCGGTATAGAAT
>NZ_CP186263.1:1797500-4317500 GCF_049331375.1 Acidovorax sp. M14 | reverse complement strand
AAAGAGATGTCAAAGTTATAGGGTCAAGTGACTAAGAGCATGTGGTGGATGCCTTGGCGATTACAGGCGACGAAAGACGTGATAGCCTGCGATAAGCTTCGGGGAGCTGGCAAATAAGCTTTGATCCGGAGATTTCTGAATGGGGAAACCCACCTCGCAAGAGGTATCGCATGATAAATACATAGTCATGCGAGGCGAACCGGGTGAACTGAAACATCTCAGTAGCTCGAGGAAAAGACATCAACCGAGATTCCGAAAGTAGTGGCGAGCGAAATCGGAAGAGCCTTCTAGTGATAGCACGACTGTTAGCAAAACGGGATGGAAAGCCCGGCCATAGCAGGTGATAGCCCTGTATGCGAAAACAGACGTGTGGTACTAAGTTAGAGAAAAGTAGGGCGGGACACGAGAAATCCTGTCTGAATATGGGGGGACCATCCTCCAAGGCTAAATACTCGTAATCGACCGATAGTGAACCAGTACCGTGAGGGAAAGGCGAAAAGAACCCCGGGAGGGGAGTGAAATAGATCCTGAAACCGCATGCTTACAAAAAGTAGGAGCCCGCAAGGGTGACTGCGTACCTTTTGTATAATGGGTCAGCGACTTACATTCAGTGGCAAGGTTAACCGAATAGGGAAGCCGTAGAGAAATCGAGTCCGAATAGGGCGAATCAGTCGCTGGGTGTAGACCCGAAACCAAGTGATCTATCCATGGCCAGGATGAAGGTGCCGTAACAGGTACTGGAGGTCCGAACCCACTAGTGTTGCAAAACTAGGGGATGAGCTGTGGATAGGGGTGAAAGGCTAAACAAACTTGGAAATAGCTGGTTCTCTCCGAAAACTATTTAGGTAGTGCCTCAAGTATTACCTGCGGGGGTAGAGCACTGTTTAGGCTAGGGGGTCATGGCGACTTACCAAACCTATGCAAACTCCGAATACCGCAGAGTACAGCTTGGGAGACAGAGCACCGGGTGCTAACGTCCGGACTCAAGAGGGAAACAACCCAGACCGCCAGCTAAGGTCCCTAAAATTGGCTAAGTGGGAAACGAAGTGGGAAGGCTAAAACAGTCAGGATGTTGGCTTAGAAGCAGCCATCATTTAAAGAAAGCGTAATAGCTCACTGATCGAGTCGTCCTGCGCGGAAGATGTAACGGGGCTAAGCCAGTTACCGAAGCTGCGGATTTGCAATTTATTGCAAGTGGTAGGAGAGCGTTCTGTAGGCCTGTGAAGGTGTCTGGTAACGGATGCTGGAGGTATCAGAAGTGCGAATGCTGACATGAGTAGCGTTAAAGGGGGTGAAAAGCCCCCTCGCCGTAAGCGCAAGGTTTTCTACGCAACGTTCATCGGCGTAGAGTGAGTCGGCCCCTAAGGCGAGGCAGAGATGCGTAGCTGATGGGAAACAGGTCAATATTCCTGTACCGATCAATAGTGCGATGTGGGGACGGAGAAGGTTAGCTCAGCCAACTGTTGGATATGTTGGTTCAAGCCTGTAGTCGTGCCTGGTAGGCAAATCCGCCGGGCTTAGATGAGGGGTGATAACGAGTCTGCTTGCAGACGAAGTGAGTGATACCCTGCTTCCAGGAAAAGCCACTAAGCTTCAGCTATTGACGACCGTACCGCAAACCGACACTGGTGCGCGAGATGAGTATTCTAAGGCGCTTGAGAGAACTCAGGAGAAGGAACTCGGCAAATTGATACCGTAACTTCGGGAGAAGGTATGCCCCAAGTAGGTGAACTCGTACAGAGGGAGCCCAACGGGGTTGCAAAAAATCGGTGGCTGCGACTGTTTAATAAAAACACAGCACTCTGCAAACACGAAAGTGGACGTATAGGGTGTGACGCCTGCCCGGTGCTGGAAGATTAAATGATGGGGTGCAAGCTCTTGATTGAAGTCCCAGTAAACGGCGGCCGTAACTATAACGGTCCTAAGGTAGCGAAATTCCTTGTCGGGTAAGTTCCGACCTGCACGAATGGCGTAACGATGGCCACACTGTCTCCTCCTGAGACTCAGCGAAGTTGAAATGTTTGTGATGATGCAATCTCCCCGCGGAAAGACGGAAAGACCCCATGAACCTTTACTGTAGCTTTGTATTGGACTTTGAACAGATCTGTGTAGGATAGGTGGGAGGCTTTGAAGTGAGGACGCTAGTTCTCATGGAGCCAACGTTGAAATACCACCCTGGTGTGTTTGAGGTTCTAACCTAGGTCCATTATCTGGATCGGGGACAGTGCATGGTAGGCAGTTTGACTGGGGCGGTCTCCTCCCAAAGCGTAACGGAGGAGTTCGAAGGTACGCTAGTTACGGTCGGACATCGTGACGATAGTGCAATGGCATAAGCGTGCTTAACTGCGAGACTGACAAGTCGAGCAGATGCGAAAGCAGGACATAGTGATCCGGTGGTTCTGTATGGAAGGGCCATCGCTCAACGGATAAAAGGTACTCTGGGGATAACAGGCTGATACCGCCCAAGAGTTCATATCGACGGCGGTGTTTGGCACCTCGATGTCGGCTCATCTCATCCTGGGGCTGTAGCCGGTCCCAAGGGTATGGCTGTTCGCCATTTAAAGAGGTACGTGAGCTGGGTTTAAAACGTCGTGAGACAGTTTGGTCCCTATCTTCCGTGGGCGCTGCAGATTTGAGGAAGCCTGCTCCTAGTACGAGAGGACCGGAGTGGACACACCTCTGGTGTATCGGTTGTCACGCCAGTGGCATTGCCGAGTAGCTAAGTGTGGAAGAGATAACCGCTGAAAGCATCTAAGCGGGAAACTCGTTTCAAGATGAGATCTGCCGGGGCCTTGAGCCCCCTAAAGAGTCGTTCAAGACCAGGACGTTGATAGGCTGGGTGTGGAAGCGCAGTAATGCGTTAAGCTAACCAGTACTAATTGCTCGTGCGGCTTGACCCTATAACTTTGATAGCCAACACGCACACCACAATGGTTGTGTGAAAAGCTCAAAGTCTGTTATGCCAAGTTAGACGCAGTCAAAAGACACAAAATCTGATTCCAGACTCTATGAATTCGTTGTGTTGCCACAAAAGCAGCACGACAACAAGTTATGCCTGATGACCATAGCAAGTTGGTCCCACTCCTTCCCATCCCGAACAGGACAGTGAAACGACTTTGCGCCGATGATAGTGCGGGTTCCCGTGTGAAAGTAGGTCATCGTCAGGCTCTTACAGCCCAGAAAACCCCAGTCTCATAAAGACCGGGGTTTTTTGCTTTGTAGAACACGAAAACGCGCCAACAGCAACAGGCGCTACTCAACGGTTGCGTATGACATGGGGTTCACTTGGTCTGTCTTCCATACCAGACCTGTATCGCTGGCGCGAACCTATAAAGCCGCTCGGACCCTGAGCTCTGGATCATTTGCCTTGGGCAACGTCGCGCTGTCCGCTGGACTGGGGTGAGTCTTTTAAACCGCGCTGATTCGAATTGAATGCCCTGCCCTTGTCTCTATCCGCCACTCAATGAGCGTATGCGAGGCGCTTGCAGCCATACTTATTCAAGACTGGCCGCCCGAAATCTTTGAACACTACCCGGGTCGAGAAAACGCTCGAGCTTTCCCTCTATCCACAGATAGTGCAGATGCGCCAAAGCCTCTCCCATAGCAAAAGTCATTTGATGGGTGTCTAGCTTGCGCTTAAAGAGAATCGACAAAGTGTCCGCAGCACTCAAGGCATGGTCATGTGCCGCCTGCAGGATTTCTTCAAGCCTCTCCCGGTGATGGTCTTGGAGTTGTGCGATGCGCGTAGCCAGGCCTGTGAATGGCTTGCCATGTGATGGCAGTACCAATGTGCTCTCCGGAAGGTCCAGGTAGCGCAGCAGGGAGTCTAAAAACAACTGCAATGGGTTGGCCTCGGGCTCACTGGCATGGACGCTTACATTGGTCGATATGCGCGGCAGCACCATGTCTCCGCTGATCAGTGTAGTGAGCTCAGCGCAAAACAATGCCATGTGCTCCGGTGCGTGGCCATAGCCGCTGATGCAGCGCCAGGCGCGACCACCGATATTGAGGATGTCTCCATCCATGAGTCGGTGAAAACGGGTCGGCAAGGCGGGGACCAAGGTTGGAAAATACGATGCACGACCGCGTACATGGGCCAGAAAAGACGGGTCTTGCGCACCGTGCAACGCATAAAAATCCGCCCCCGCTGCCCCGCCAAACCCCTGTGGGTCATAGACAGCAACGCGTGCCACGTTGTAGTCGGTGGCACTGATCCACAAGCGCACATTCCAGCGCTCGCACAGCCAGTGCGCCAGCCCGATATGGTCTGGATGCATGTGGGTCACGATGACGCGCAGGATGGGTAGCCCCTCCAGGCAGTTCGCAAAGATCTGCTCCCACTGGGCGCGGGTTGCAGCACTGTCGATGCAGCAATCCACGATGGTCCACCCGTCTACCAGCGCCCCGCCTGCATCTGGCTGTCGATCGCGCAACAGCCACAGATTGATGTGATCCAGTGCAAAGGGTAGGCCCATGCGGACCCAGCGCACTCCGGGTGCGACTTCCAGGGTGGCGCCCTCGGCGGGAAGCGCGTCGCCGAACGGGTAGTGGATCTGGTGTTCGAGTGGATTCATGGAGACAGTGCGATGGGTTAGCATTGACGTTAACGTAAACGTCATGCACTCAATGCATTGTAGAGAGCAGTCGCCATACGACTGTCTCCTGTGCGAACCCAATAGCGCTGCGTGCAGCACCCACCATGGCCAATACTTACACCATCAGTGACCTCGCCAAAGAGTTCGATCTCACCACCCGGGCGATCCGTTTTTATGAAGACATGGGCTTGTTGCAGCCGGAGCGCACCGGCGCCGCAGGCCGCAACCGGGTTTACAGCGCACGCGACCGCACGCGGCTGCGCTTGACGCTGCGGGCCAAGCGCCTGGGTCTGTCTCTCACCGAGGCCAAGGAGATCATCGATCTCTATGACAGCCCCCGTGACACCGGCGTACAGCTCCGCAAGTTCCTGGACGTGCTGGTGGTTCATCGCAAACAGCTCGAAGAGCAAATGGCCGATTTGCAGGCCAATCTGGAAGAGGTGCGGGAGCACGAAGAAGAGGCGCGGTCGCTATTGGCCAAGGTAGAAAAGCAAAATTGATTCATAATTGACGTTTACGTAAACGTAAATCAGGAAACTACAGTGAGCACGCCCCCCTTTGAGCCGCGTTGCATCGACTTTGCCGACCGCGTGCGCGACAGCTTCGCGCGGCAGGGGGCTATGCACACGCTTGGCGCGTCGCTGGGGTTGGTGGCACCGGGCGCGGTAGACATTGAATTTCCCTGGGCTCCCGCGCTAACCCAGCAGCATGGTTTTCTACATGCGGGCATGGTGTCCACCGCGCTGGATTCGGCCTGCGGATATGCCGGTTTCACTCTCATGGCGGCCGATGCCGCCGTGCTCACCATCGAATTCAAGATCAATCTGCTGGCCCCTGCCAAAGGCGAGCGGTTCCGCATGGAAGGGCGGGTGCTGAAGCCCGGCCGCACCATCACCGTCTGTGAGGGCCGCGCCTTCGCCATCGACGGCAACCAAGAAAAGCTGATCGCCACCATGGGCTGCACCCTGATGGCGGTGACCGGACGCGACAACATCCAGGGCTGAGCCCTGCCCATTCCCCACCTTCTACGAGGAGACAACCCCCATGAGCATTCCTGCCAACCTTCCCGGCCTCAACTTCCAGTTGGGCGATGACATTGACGCCCTGCGCGACGCCGTGCGCGACTTTGCACAGGCCGAAATCGCGCCCCGCGCGGCCGAGATCGACCGCAACGACCAGTTCCCCATGGACCTGTGGCGCAAGATGGGCGACCTGGGCGTGCTGGGTATCACGGTGCCCGAGCAGTACGGTGGCGCCGCCATGGGCTACCTGGCCCACATGGTGGCCATGGAAGAAATCTCGCGCGCCAGCGCTTCGGTGGGCCTGTCCTACGGCGCGCACAGCAACCTGTGCGTGAACCAGATCAACCGCAACGGCAACGAGGCCCAAAAGGCCAAGTACCTGCCCAAGCTCATCAGCGGCGAGCATGTAGGCGCGCTGGCCATGAGCGAACCCGGCGCAGGCTCTGACGTGATCAGCATGAAACTCAAGGCCGAAGACAAGGGCGGCTACTACCTGCTCAATGGCAGCAAGATGTGGATCACCAACGGCCCGGATGCCGACACGCTGGTGGTATACGCCAAGACCGAGCCTGAAATGGGCGCACGCGGCGTCACGGCATTCCTCATCGAGAAGGGCATGAAGGGCTTCTCCATCGCACAAAAGCTCGACAAGCTGGGCATGCGCGGCAGCCACACCGGCGAGCTGGTGTTCCAGGACGTAGAAGTGCCCGCAGAGAACGTGCTGGGCGGCGTGAACAACGGCGCCAAGGTGCTCATGAGTGGCCTGGACTACGAACGCGCGGTGCTGACCGGCGGCCCCCTGGGCATCATGCAGTCGGTCATGGACAACGTGATCCCTTACATTCACGACCGCAAGCAGTTCGGTCAGAGCATTGGCGAATTCCAGCTCATCCAGGGCAAGGTGGCCGATATGTACACCGTGCTGCAGGCAGGGCGTTCGTTTGCCTACACTGTGGCCAAAAACCTCGACATGCTCGGCACTGACCACGTGCGCCAGGTCCGCAAGGACTGCGCCAGTGTGATTCTGTGGTGTGCCGAAAAGGCCACCTGGATGGCGGGCGAAGGCGTGCAGATCTACGGTGGCAATGGCTACATCAACGAGTACCCGCTGGGCCGCCTCTGGCGCGATGCCAAGCTGTACGAGATTGGCGCGGGCACCAGCGAGATCCGTCGCATGCTGATCGGCCGCGAGCTGTTTGCCGAAACCTGCTGACCTCTCCGTAACGCCAACCTTTCACCGCAAGGACCCCATGCCCTCCTCCATCGACGACCTGTTTGTTCACAACCGCGCCTGGGCGGCCCAGATGGAGCGGGAGCGGCCAGGCTTCTTCACCAGCCTGCTGGCGCAGCAGAAGCCCAAGTACATGTGGATCGGCTGCTCTGACAGCCGGGTGCCTGCCAACCAGATCACTGGGTTGGAGCCGGGCGAAGTGTTCGTGCACCGCAATGTGGCCAACGTGGTGGTGCCTACGGACCTCAACTGCCTGTCCACCATCCAGTACGCGGTAGACCAGTTGCAGGTGGAGCACCTGATGGTGGTGGGGCACTACGGCTGCGGCGGCGTGCTCGCCGCGCTGCAGGGCACGCGCGTGGGCCTGGCAGACAACTGGATCCGCCATGTGACCGATGTGCGCGACCGCCACCGCGACCTGATCGCCGCCACCGCACCCGAATGGCGCCACGACGTGCTGTGCGAGCTGAACGCCATCGAGCAGGTGGTGAACATCGCGCAGACCACCGTCATGCTGGACGCCTGGGGCCGCGGCCAGAAGGTGACCCTGCATGGGTGGTGCTATGGGCTCAAGGACGGGCTCATCAACAACTTGCACATGTCGGTAGACAGCACCGAAGGCCTGGAGTCGCTGTACAAGGCCGCGATTGCTGGTGTGGCTGCTACCCGGCGTCAGTAAGCAGGGCGCCCCCGCTTACGCATGCGACGGTTGCGCTGACAAGGATGCCTGCCATCATGTTCCCGCAACGCCTGGATGCTCCCCAGGCCTATGGCATTGCCAAGGCCATGATGGACGGCTTCAACCGGCACTACCGGCTGTTTCGCACCGAGTCCGCGCGAGCCAAGCACCGCTTTGAAACTGCCGACTGGCATGGCCAGCAGCGGGCGCAGCGCGAGCGCATCGAGTTCTACGACCTGCGGGTGAAGGAATGCGTGCGCCGCCTGGAGAAAGAGTTCGAGGCCGGCGCGCAGCCCATGGATGTGTGGCATCAGGTCAAGCTGCATTACATTGGCTTGCTGGTGAACCACCACCAGCCCGAGCTGGCCGAGACCTTCTTCAACTCGGTCACCACCAAGATCCTGCACCGCACGCATTTCCACAACGACTTCATCTTTGTGCGGCCTGCGGTCAGCACCGAATACATCGAGAACGACGAGCCCGCCGCGCGGCCCACCTACCGCGCCTACTACCCCACACGCGAGACGCTGGGCGACACCTTCCAGGCTATCGTGGAGAACTTCCAGCTCCAGCGCGAGTTTGCCGACCTGCAGCGCGACACCGGCTGCGTGGTGGCCGCCATGCGCAGCCGACTCGACAAGGTGCGGCTGCGCACCAACTTCCAGATCCAGGTGCTCACCAGCCTGTTCTTTCGCAACAAGGGCGCCTATGTAGTGGGCAAGATCATCAACGGCTTCAACGAGGTGCCGTTTGCGCTGCCCATCCTGCACGACGACAGCGGCAGGCTCTATATCGACGCGGCCCTGTTTGGCGAAGACGACATGCAGATGCTGTTCAGCTTTGCACGTGCCTACTTCATGGTGGACATGGAGGTGCCCAGCGCCTATGTGCAGTTCTTGCGCAGCCTCATGCCGCGCAAGCCGCGCGCTGAGATCTACAACGCCCTGGGCCTGGCCAAGCAGGGCAAGACGCTGTTCTACCGCGACTTTCTGTACCACCTCAAGCATTCCAGCGACCAGTTCCGCATTGCGCCCGGCATCAAGGGCATGGTGATGCTCGTGTTCGATCTGCCGAGCTTTCCGTTCGTCTTCAAGCTCATCAAGGACTACTTTCCGCACCAGAAGGAAACCACACGCGAGCAGATCAAGGCCAAGTACCTGCTCGTCAAGCAACACGACCGCGTGGGCCGCATGGCCGACACGCTGGAGTACAGCGAGGTCGCCTTTCCGCGCGACCGTTTTGACGACGCGCTGATTGCCGAGATCGAGAAGTTTGCCCCCAGCCAGCTCGAAATCAGCGACCGCGATGGCGACGGCCAGACCGAGGTGATCATCAAGCACCTGTACATCGAGCGGCGCATGATCCCGCTCAACATCTACCTGCAGGAAGCGTTCGATACCGGACTTTCGGACCCGCGCGCGCGCCAGCAGATGGAGCACAGCGTCATCGAATACGGCAATGCCATCAAGGACCTCGTGGCCGCCAACATCTTCCCCGGCGACATGCTCTGGAAGAACTTCGGCGTCACGCGCAACGGCAAGGTCGTGTTTTACGACTACGACGAGATCGAGTACCTCACCGACTGCAACTTCCGCCGCGTGCCGACGCCGCGCAACGAGGAAGAAGAAATGAGCGGCGAGGTCTGGTACAGCGTGGGCCCACGCGATGTGTTTCCCGAAACCTTCGGCCCCTTCCTGCTGGGCAACGACGCGGTGCGCGAGGTCTTCATGTTGCACCACGCCGATTTGCTCGATGCCGCGTTCTGGCAGTCGCACAAGGAGCGCATCCAGGCCGGCCAGATGCTCGATGTGTTCCCTTACGACCCGGAGCGGCGCTTTGCGCAGCGCGCTGAGGCGGGCTGAGCGCCTGCCTAGCCCCAATTTTCACCCACCCCTTTTCCTCTGACCCTTACCCCGGAGACCTTCACCATGTCCATCCAAGACCCCATCGTCATCGTCGGCGCTGCACGCACCCCCATGGGCTCGCTGCAGGGCGACTTCTCCAGCCTGGCCGCGCACGACCTGGGTGGCGCCGCCATCAAGGCCGCCATCGAGCGTGCCGGTGTCTCGCCCGATTCCGTGGGCGAAGTGCTGTTTGGCAACTGCCTGATGGCCGGCCAGGGCCAGGCGCCTGCGCGTCAGGCAGCCTTCAAGGGCGGCCTGCCCAAGGGCGCGGGCGCGGTCACGCTCAGCAAGATGTGCGGCTCCGGCATGAAGGCCGCGATGATGGCGCACGACATGCTGCTGGCCGGCACGCACGACGTGATGGTGGCGGGCGGCATGGAGAGCATGACCAACGCCCCCTACCTGCTGCAAAAGGGCCGAGGGGGCTACCGCCTGGGCCACGACCGCATCTTCGACCACATGATGCTCGACGGCCTGGAAGACGCCTACGAGGCTGGCCGCTCCATGGGCACCTTTGGCGAAGACTGCGCTGCAAAGTACCAGTTCACCCGCGAGCAGCAAGACGCGTTTGCCACCGCCAGCGTGCAGCGCGCCAAGGCGGCCACTGAGTCGGGCGCGTTCGCGGCCGAGATCGTGCCCGTGACGGTGAAGGACCGCAGCGGCGAGCGTGTGGTGTCGGTGGACGAAGGCCCCGGCAAGGTCAAGCTCGAAAAGATCGCTGCGCTCAAGCCGGCGTTCAAGAAGGATGGCACCATCACCGCCGCCTCCAGCTCCAGCATCAACGACGGCGCCGCTGCGCTGGTGATGATGCGCGAGTCCACTGCCAAGAAGCTGGGCGCCAAGCCCCTGGCCCGCATCGTGAGCCACGCCACCCACGCCCAAGAGCCCGAATGGTTTGCCACCGCACCGCTCGGCGCCACGCAGAAGGCACTCGCCAAGGCCGGCTGGCAGGTGGGCGACGTGCAGCTGTGGGAGATCAACGAAGCCTTTGCCGTGGTGCCCATGGCGCTGATGAAGGAGCTGGATCTGCCCCACGACAAGGTCAACGTAAACGGCGGCGCCTGCGCGCTGGGCCACCCCATTGGCGCCAGCGGCGCGCGCATCATGGTCACGCTGATCCACGCGCTCAAGGCCCGCGGCCTGACCAAGGGCCTGGCCACGCTGTGCATCGGCGGTGGCGAGGCCACGGCCGTGGCGCTGGAACTCGTCTGAGGCCGCTGGCTGGAGATGGGATGATCCCCGACTTTGTACAAGGACCGCGATGACCACTCCCTCTCCCGCCATCGGCGCCTTCTGGCGCGCGTTTTCTGATGCCCAGGCATCGCTCCAGGCCCTGCCGCTGCGCGAGCGCGTGGGGGCGGCCAATGCGCTGATCGATCAGCACCTGGAAGGCCTGGCGCTGGAGATGTCCGGTGACGATGCTGATGCGGTGGTGGACCTCATTGTCACGGCCCACGGCAGCATCGAACGGTTTCCGCTGGTGGCGCAGGTGGTGGCGGCCGCACCCGCGCTGCCGCACTACCGCGTGCGTGCGTTCCGCGAGCGCACCACGCAGCCGGACTTTCCCATCGGCATGGAAGGCTTCGAGCTGTCCACCGCCGAAGTGCTGGTGGCGCTGGAACAGGACGGCGGGCAGGCGGCGCTGGAGATCCGCTTTGGCCGCGAGATTCCCAGCGACTACCAGGACCACGCGCGCAACATGGCGTTCATCATGCTCGACCACGTGCTGGGCGAATACGACTTTGCCGTGAAGGTGGGCGCGGTGGACTTTGTGGGCGAGCCGGACGATGCCCACACCCCCTGGGTGCCGCTGAGCCAGCTGCCCCCGGTGTTCGACCGCTACTGGACCGAGACCCTGGGCCACACCGGCCACTTCCCCACGGGCGAGGCCGAGTGGGACGGGCTGGAGCTGCAGTTTGACTGCCCCATCGACGAAGACGGCAACGAGCTGCCACCCGACGACATCGACAGCGACGATGCGCCCGAGACCGGCGTGGTCATGGTCAACACCAGCGCCAACGCGGTGGCCATGCGCGCCGACCTGGCCTACGCCCTGACCGTGGATCTGGCCGTGCCCGACACCGACACCCTGACCGCCGTGCAAGACCTGCAGGACCAGGCCGCCACCGTGCTGCAAGTGCCGCAACTGGGCATTCTGGTGCTGACGCTGATGCGCGCGGGGCGCCGACAGGCGCTGTACTACGTGAGCGACGAACAGTTGGCCAAGCAGGCGCTGGCGCCCTTGCTGCTGCGCGACGAGGCAGCATCGCTGGAGCTGAAGGTGGCGTACGACCCCGCGTGGTCGGGCTATTTCGAGTACGCCGGCTACCTGTCTGCCTGAGCGTGCGACGTTTCTTTGAATACTCCTGAATTGATAGCTACTAGCGCATGATGTACTAGCGCTTGCGGCACATTGGGCTTGAAAATGAACTCCATACTCGTGATCGGCGCGTCCCGGGGCATTGGCCTGGAGCTGGTGCGCCAGTACACCGATGCCGGGCGCCGGGTGATTGCCACCGTGCGCGACGACGCGGGCCGCGAACGCGTGCTGGCGCTGGGCGCCGAGGCGCTCACCGTCGATGTGGCCAACCCCGCCAGCGTGAGCGGCCTGGCCTGGCAGCTCGACGGCGAAAAGCTGGACCTGGCGCTCTATGTGGCCGGCGTCATCCGCCGCCCCAACGCGCTCACCCCACCCACGCAGCAAGACTTTGACGCCGTCATGCACACCAACGTGCTGGGCGCCATGCAGGCCATTCCGCAGGTGGCGCCCCTGGTGGCGGACGCGGGCGGCGTGTTTGCGTTTCTGTCGTCCTCCATGTCGCAGATCGGCAGCGTGCCTGACAGCGGCTCCTGGCTGTACCGCACCAGCAAGGCCGCGCTGAACATGGCCGTGGCCGCCGCGCAGCACGACTACCCCGGCGCCACGCTGGTCACCATCGACCCCGGCTGGGTGCAGACCGACATGGGCGGCGGCGGTGCGCCGCTAACGGTGGAAGACAGCGTGCGTGGCCTTCGCAGCACGCTGGCCAGCGTGACCGCTGCCGACAAGGGCCGCCTGCTGCACCACGATGGCCGCCGCGCTGCCCATTGGTGAGCTTTTTGAACTTCTGAACAACGACTTTGGAGACAACCCATGCTGCTGACCCAAGACCAGGAAATGATCCGCGACGCAGTGCGCGACTTTGCACAGACCGAGCTGTGGCCGCACGCCGCGCGCTGGGACAAGGAACACCACTTCCCCAAGGAGGCCCACCAGGGCCTCGCCGCGCTGGGTGCCTACGGCATCTGCGTGCCCGAAGAGTTTGGCGGCGCCAACTTGGACTACGTGACGTTGGCCCTGGTGCTGGAAGAAATCGCGGCCGGTGACGGCGGCACCAGCACAGCCATCAGCGTGACCAACTGTCCGGTCAACGCCATCCTCATGCGCTATGGCAACGCGCAGCAAAAGCGCGACTGGCTCACGCCGCTGGCGCGTGGCGAGATGCTGGGCGCGTTCTGCCTGACCGAGCCGCATGTGGGCTCCGACGCCTCAGCGCTGCGCACCACGGCGGTGAAGCAAGGCGATGAATACGTGATCAACGGCGTCAAGCAGTTCATCACCAGCGGCAAGAACGGCCATGTGGCCATCGTGATCGCCGTGACCGACAAGGGCGCGGGCAAGAAGGGCATGAGTGCCTTTCTGGTGCCGACCAGCAACCCCGGCTATGTGGTCGCTCGGCTGGAAGACAAACTGGGCCAGCACAGCAGCGACACGGCGCAGATCAACTTTGACAACTGCCGCATCCCGGCCGAGAACCTGATCGGCGCCGAGGGCGAGGGCTACAAGATCGCCCTGGGCGCACTCGAAGGCGGCCGCATCGGCATCGCCGCCCAAAGCGTGGGTATGGCGCGCAGCGCGTTCGACGCGGCGCTGGCATATTCCAAAGAGCGCGAGAGCTTCGGCACCGCCATCTTCAACCACCAGGCCGTGGGCTTTCGCCTGGCCGACTGCGCCACGCAGATCGAGGCTGCGCGCCAGCTCATCTGGCACGCCGCCGCGCTGCGCGATGCAGGCAAGCCCTGCCTGAAGGAAGCCGCCATGGCCAAGCTGTTTGCGAGCGAGATGGCCGAGCGTGTGTGCAGCGCCGCCATCCAGACGCTGGGTGGCTATGGCGTGGTCAACGACTTCCCGGTGGAGCGCATCTACCGCGACGTGCGCGTGTGCCAGATCTACGAAGGCACGAGCGACGTACAGAAGATCATCATCCAGCGCGCGCTGGCCTGAGAGGCTGAGAGTCTTTGAACCATGTCCGCCTTGCACGCCAAAACGCCCCGGCTCTTCGTTGCAAATGCTCGCCACAGCGCGAGCTATGGCTGTGCTTTGCGCCTCGATCCGAGGCGTTTTGGCGCGCCTTTCGGGGTTGGCTCAAAAACTCTCAGCCTCTGAGCCTGCGCGCCACGGTGCCCGGCCTGCGGTGTGCAGGAGGCCTTTCGGGCGCGGTCCACAACGCTCAGCCCCTGAGGCGTAACTCGCGCTCCAGCAGCGCGAGCCGCTCGGGCTCGGCGTGGTGCCGGGCCACCGGCTGCACGCTGGCAAACACGGTGCGCCCCATTTCCGCGCGCCCGCTCCAGGCCAAGGCCAGCGCGTAGTCGCAGGTGCACACGGCCAGTGAGGGCCAGGCGCCCGGGGCCTTGCGCACCAGCCCCAGAAATTGCTCACACGCCTTGCCCAGGTGGCTGGCAGCCTCGCTTGCCCGGGCCGGGTCGCGCAGCGCAATCATGCCCCGCACCCAGTCGATGAATGCTTGCCCGTGGGGAGGCAGCATGGCGGGCTGCAGGGTGTCCACGAAGCGCTGCGCTTCGTCGGGATGGCCCGCGCGGGCCTCGCCCAGGGCCAGGTCCAGCTGCAAAGTGGGCTCTCCCGGCCGCTGCGCTATCAGGTCGCGCAGGCGCGCGGTAAAGCCCGCATGGTCGCCCGTGGCCAGGGGCAGGGTGTAGATGCGTGACAAGAATTCGCCTTCGTCCGCTGGGCGCATGGGGTGGATGCGCAAGCGCAGGATGGCGGCGTCCACCCCTTCGGCGCGCGCCTCGAACCAGGCCATGCGCACGGCGGCGTCCCAGGCGGGCTTTCGCAAGAACGCATGCCGTTCGGCTGCGCGGTCCAGCCGCTGGGCCAGCACGTCCAGGCGGGGCAGGTCGCCCGTGGCGTGTGCGTGCAGCATCTGCTGGTACATACGCTGAAACTGGTGCATGTAGGCAAACACCCCCAGCGGCGCCAGCATGGCCAGTACCAAAATGCCTTGCACCCACGGGCTCCACTGGCGCCACACGGCCAGCGCCACCAGGGCCGCGCACACCAGCAGCCAGGTGCGGTTGTTGCGCAGCAGCTGCCGCAGCGTGGTCCACAGGCCGGGGTTCTCCTGGGCTTCGATCTGGTCGCGCGCCAGCTGGCGCAGTGCCTTCACGTCCAGGGTGCCCAGTGCGTCGTCCGCCATCTCGGTCATCGCACGGGCATACAGCCCGGAGGTGTGCAGCTGCACCTGGGTCAGCGGGGGCTGCTGCAGCGCCGCAATAGCCTGCATGGCTTCTTCGGCCGTCTGGGCATGCACGAAGCCCTCGGTGGGGCGGCCTTGCGCGTCCTGCGCCTGGTACAGCCAGCGGGGCTGGCCGGGCGGTGGGGTGGTCCCGGTGGTGGTCATGGTGTGGCTCCCTCCTCATGTGACTTGCCAGCGTGTCGGTGTCGCCGGTCGATGGCTGCGGATGGTAGGGGGGCAGGGGATGGCTGCGTGCAGCGGGCAGACGGGCGGTGCACCGCTGGCGGACGGCCGGTGCTGTGGAAGGGCTTATTGGAAAGGCACGGGGTGCTGTTCCCGCTGGCTTTTGCCATGAGCCAGCCACTGCACCAGCACCGCATGCAGCTCTGCAGGGTTCACCGGCTTGCGCAGCACCAGGTAGCCCTCGTCCTCGGCGTCCCGCAAGGCGGGCGCGTCGAACTCGCCGCTGACCATCGCGCCCCGGGCGGAAGGGCAGCGTGCCAGCAGCGTGCGCAGGATGTCAAAGCCGCTCTCGCCCGAGCGCAGCCGCTGGTCGCAGAAGATGGCATCTGGCACCAGCCCTTCGTCGAGAAGGCCATGGGCTTCGACCCCGGTGGTGGCATAGGCTGCCGCCACGCCCCAGGCTTCGAGCATGGCGCGCCAGGCCTTGAGCACCTGGGGGTCATCGTCCAGCACCAGGCATTGGCCCTGCAGCGGTCGGCTCGCC
Source organism: Acidovorax sp. M14 (assembly GCF_049331375.1). Classification (NCBI taxonomy): domain Bacteria; kingdom Pseudomonadati; phylum Pseudomonadota; class Betaproteobacteria; order Burkholderiales; family Comamonadaceae; genus Acidovorax; species Acidovorax sp. M14. The sequence continues at coordinate 4,301,829 of NZ_CP186263.1, read as the reverse complement.
ACAGCCTGGTGGTGCGTTGCGGCAGAGGTGGTGGGCGCGCCTGCATCGGTGGCCACATGGGCTGGCAGCCGCAGCCAGAAGCGCGAACCCCGCCCCGCCAGCGAGTGCACACCGTAGGCCGCCCCCAACTGCTCGGCACAGCGCGCCACCACGGCCAAACCCAGGCCGTGCCCCGCGTCGTCCATCTGGTCGGCCCGCGATCCCCGGTAGTAGGGGCTGAACACCCGGGCCTGATCGGCCGGGGCAATGCCAATGCCCGTGTCCCGCACCTCCACCAGCCAGCCGCCGCCGCGTGCGCGGGCACTCACCAGCACCTTGCCCTGCGGCGTGTAGCGGATGGCGTTCTGCACCAGGTTCGCCAACGCCTGGCGCAGCAGCACCGGCTCGGCCCAGACGGTGGCGCCACGGCGCGGCAGCCGCAGCCGCAGGGTCAGGCCGCCCAGGCTGGCCTGCTCGCGGAACAGCCGCACCACATCTGCCAGCAGCGCGCCGAGGTCCACGGCGGTTTTGTGGCCCAGTGGCTGCCCCGACTCCAGGCGCGACAGGTCCAGCAGCGCATTGAACAGCTGGCTCATGGCCTGCATGCTGGCGCGCAGATCGGCCACCAGCGGACGCAGGACCGGGTCGGTATTGCGCAGGCTGATCGCCTCCACCATGAGGGACATGGCGTGCACGGGCTGGCGCAGGTCATGGCTGGCGGTGGCGAGGAACATGTTTTTCTCAGTCAGGGCGCTTTCTGCCTGTCCCCGGGCGGCGGCCAGGGCCTCGTTGGCCGTGCGCGTGCGGCGGTACAGCCAGAAGCTGGCGCCCGCCGCGAGCAGTGCCAGGGCCACAGCCGCCGCCAGTCCTATCTGCTGCATGCGGCGCACGCGCAGCTCGGCATCCTGCACCCGGTTGGCCTGCGCCAGCTGATCGATCTGGCGCTGGCGCTCAGCGCTGTCAAAGCGCTCCTGCAAGGTCGCCACGGCCTGGTCGCGCTCGGTATGGAACAGCTCCTTGGCCAGCGCCTGCTGCTTGCGGGTGGTGGCCATGGCTTCGCGGTACAGGCCCGCTTGTTCATACATGCGCGACAGCTCGCCCAGCAGCTGTTCTTCCATGGGCAGGGAGCCCGCTTCGTGCACAAACCGGATGCCCGCCTCCACCTCGTGCACACCGGCCGCAATGCGGCCCTGCCCCATGAGCGCAAAGCCCAGGTTGGCCTGGGCCAGTGCGGCACCATTCAATTCGTGTGCGTCGCGGTAGGCTGCCAGCGCCTCGCGCATCACAGGCTCCGCCTCCGCATACGCCTTGCGCTGCAGCAGGACGTCGCCCAGGTTGTTCAGCGCCGTGGCCTGGAGCCCGGCCAGCCCTCCTGCGCGCGCAATCTGCAGCGCTTGGCGGTATGCCGCTATGGCCGTGTCGAGGTCGCCCTGCACGTTTTCGACGTTACCCCGGTGCAGGTGCAGCCAGCCCAGCGCTTGCCGGGCATCCAGCTTCTCGGCCAGGGGCAGCGCCTCGCGGATGGTTTGCAGCGCCCGCTCCGGGTTCTTCATGTCGAAATGCAGCAGCTCCAGATGCGTGCGCGACCGCAGCTCTGCCGTGGCCGCCTGGCGAGGCAGCGTGCGCGACAGCTCCAGGCTGCGCAGCAGCTGGGCCAGTGCCTCTTCAAACTGCCCGTTGCCGCTGTGCAGCGCGCCCAGCGTCAGGTGGTACAGCCAGCGCACCCAGGGGTCGCCTACGGTCTCGGCCCCGGCCGCGACTTGCGCCAGCGCCGCCAGCCCCGCACGTGTCTTGCCCGCCACGGCCAGTTGCCGGGCCTCAAAGGCTGCGGCCAGCACCTGCGAGGACATGTCGTTCGACGTGGATGCCAGCGCCTTCAGTTGCGCGATGGCCTCCGTCACCACGGGGGCCTGCCCGGTCTCGAAGGCCGCGTCTGCCAGCGCGGCGTAGTAGGTGCGCCGGGTATCGACATGCGCCGCGCGGGCAAAGCGTGGGGCTGCCGCCTGCAGTGCCTGCACGGTCTCCGCGCTGTTGCGCTGCGACAGGGTCTGCAGGCGGTCCAGCTCGGCCAGGTCCTGGGACGGTGTCTGCGCGCTTGCGGACAGAGCTCCGAACAGGCCCAGCGCAGTGGCCAGCACCCAGGGCCGCAAAAGGCGCATCAGGACAGCTCCAGCCGCCGCCCACGCAGCAGGGTGATGGCCTCCACCCGTGTGCGCACGCGCAGCCGCTCCAGGATGCCCGTCACGTGCTCCTTCACGGTGCTCTCTGCAATGTCGAGCTGCGACGCAATGCGCTTGTTGGGCAGGCCTTGCAGCACCAGCGCAAGGATCTGTCCCTGGCGTGCAGACAGGCCCAGCTCTGCCGGTGTCACCGGCAGGTCGCGGCTGCGCGGCGGCTGGCTGCCGATCTGGCCGGGCTCAAACCACACCAGGCCGCCCAGCAAGGCTTCCACCGCCAGGCCAAAGGTGTCGGGTGCGGCCTGCTTGTGGATGAAGCCCTGGGCGCCCGCCTGCCGGGCCTGCGCCATCACCGCAGGGTCATCGTCGCCGCTGATCACCGCAATGGGGGTGCCCGGGCAGTGCGCGCGCACCTGCGCGATCAGGCCCAGCGCCGAGCCCTCGGCCAGCCAGAAATCAACCAGCACGATGGCCGGTGTGCCCCGCGTGCCCACCCAGCGAAGCAGGTCGTCCGCGCCGGAGGCCACCACCACGTCCATCTGCGGCATGCGGGCACGCAGAAATTCGGCCATGCCGTGTGCCACCAGCGGATGGTCGTCGAGGATGAGCGCGTAAGGAGAGGAAGGAGACATGCGGGGTGGGGGAGGGAGGCAGCCCGGCGGGCGGCCCATACCGAAAGGTATGCCTGCGGGCAAATTCTGCCAAGTGTTCAGCAGGATGGACGGCGCGCAAACCCTACCAGCGTAGGGTTTCGCATGGGAGGGGGTGCTGCACAGAATCCGCGCTCCATTCACCATCACGAGGTTTCTGTTCATGACACGACAAGCCAGCGCAACGGGTGCCGGGCGCACCTGGCACCCCGCACGTCCTATCTTCCGCTGGGCCCCCCTGGGCCTGGCTGCCGCCTTGCTGGCGGGCTGCGGCGGCGGTGATGACAACAACGGCACGCCGCCGCCCAGTGCGGGTGCATTCAGCATCGGCGGCGCGGTCAGTGGTCTGGGTGCTGGCAAGACAGTGACGTTGCAGAACGCCGGCAAGGACGACCTGACGGTGAACGCCAATGGCAACTTCGTGTTCGCCACGCGCCTGGACAACGGCATTGCCTATGCCGTCACCGTCAAGACCCAGCCCAGCGGTCAGCGCTGCACCGTGACGGAAGGCACTGGCACGGCCACCGCCAATGTGAGCACCGTGCAGGTGCGCTGCGAGAACCTGGCGGCGGCCACCTATACCGTGGGCGGCTCGGTCAGCGGCCTGGCGGGCGGCACCGTGGTGCTGCAGAACAACGGGCGCGACGACCTGTCGGTTGCCAGCAACGGCGGCTTCACCTTCGGCACAGCGCTGGCGGGTGGCACGGCCTACGCCATCACGGTGCGCACACAGCCTTCGGGCCAGAGCTGCACGGTGCGCAACGGTACGGGCACGGTGGGATCGGCCAACGTGAGTACGGTGGACGTGAGCTGCGCGACCGCTGCGCAGGGGCTGCCGGAGGGTGACTGGAAGCAGGGCCAGTGTTCCGTGGTGCGGCCTGGTGTGTGGGGGCGCGTGCTTTGGCGCATTGCCCGACAAAGCGATACCCGGGCAACGGCCGCACAAGGCGTCATGACCTATGCGACGGCCGACTGCTCGGGCCAGGGCACGATCGCGGGGCCGCTTACCGATCTGGGCGTGTTCAACTTCGACCGCAGCGGAAGCACGGCAAGCGCCACAGCTTTCTGGAGCACCTGGGTGACGCCGTCGGGCATCACGTCGCGCTCTGTGTGGACTCGCAAGGGTGCCTATCTGTGCGTTTTCGGTGACAGTACCCCCACGGTATTTCCTACGGCAGCCAGTGCAGAGGCTTACGCAGACCTCATCATTGCCAACAAGGCCTGCTACACGCAGAACTGATGGTGCTTGGGCGCTTCCTGGCAAGGGGGGCTGCCCTATCGCCCATCGCGTTCGATGTCTCCGCCGCGTGTGGAAAAGAGAGGCCGCCATGGATTGCCATGGCGGCCTTTTTCAATACTGAACCGGACGGTTACTTTGACAGCTCCACCATCGTGGCCGCGTCCAGTCTGCCCGACTGCGCGATGCCCCGGTCTTTCTGGAACGCGCGCAGTGCGGATGCGGTCTTGCCGCCCATGGCGCCATCGGGCGTGCCCGCGTTGTAGCCCAGCTCATTCAGGCGAGCCTGCGCGTCGCGCAGCGAAAGCCCGGCGGTGGCTCCATTGCTTTGCGCGCCAGCACGTGCGGCCGATGTCTGCGAGGGCGGTGCGGCGCCGTCCACACTCAGCCGCCCGCCGCCACCCAGGCCCTGGCCCTTCACCGTCTGGGCGCGGTAGTTGCGCAGCGACTGCACCATCTGGTTGAACGCATCCATGAAGGCTGCCGCAATCACCTTGCCTTCGGCCGTGTTGGAGTAGCCACCCATGCGCGCGCCGCCCGAGCCGCCCAGCAGCTGCCCCATGGCGCCAAAGTCGGTCTTGGCGGCGCTGCCTTCCGAGGCCGCCACCTGCACGCCCGAGCGGTTGTCGATGAGCGTGAGCAGCGCACTGGCCTCCTTGGTATTCATGCTGCCGCCAAGGGCTGCCAGCAAGCCGCCTGCGCGGCCGCCGACCAGGCCGCCCAGCGATGCGGAGGCCCCACCCGCGTTGTTGTTCTGGAACACGATTTCGGGCGACAGGCCATAGTCCGAGGCCACCATCTGGCCCTGGCCAAACTGGCTGCCCTGCCGCATTTCGCCCGACTGCATCAGCGCGCGCTCGCGCGTCATCGCGTTCATGCCGGCCGCACCCCGCTCCACCACCACAAAGCAGTTGGACTGCTGCACCAGCAGGCGCAGCAGGTTGGCCGTGGGGGGCAGGCGGTACTGGTCGCGCAGGATGGTGTACCAGCCGGCCTGCTGGTTTTCGATCAGCGAGACGGTACCCAGCGGGCTTTCGCAGCGCTCCAGCGAGTCGCTGGCGCCGGTGGACGCTCCGCCCGCAGCGCTGCCGGTGGCCACGGTCTTGGCATCGGCGCTGCCCATGCGCATGTTGGTGGTTTCGCAGCCGCTCAGCAGGGCAGCAGCGGCCACGGCGGCGCTGACCGCGCACAGGCGCAGCGGGGTGGAGGAACGGGACAGGTTGGCAGCGGCACGCGCGCGCCGCAGCGGGGCAGAAAAGGTGATGGTCATGGTGACGGATGTGGCCGCATGTGCAGCGAAAGGGAGGAACACAAAGTCCTGATCTTTCGCCGTGCGGCCAACCACCGACAACCCGACAGAAGTAGGGTGGCAGCAGCGTCACACCCGGCCCGGGGTGCGTCACAGCCCGTGGCTACGGTGTCAGCGGCTGGACAGCGCCGCGCTCTGCAACTGCGCCAGCGTCACGAACTCCAGCGCACGCGCATGGGTGCACTCCAGGATCACCGGCGGTGCCACACCCGCCTCGTAAGCCTCCTTCCAGCGCAGGGCGCACAGGCACCAGCGGTTGTTGGGCTTGAGGCCTGCAAACCGGTACTCGGGCCGGGGGGTGATGAGGTCGTTGCCCCGCGACAGCGAGAAGTCCAGAAACGCCTGCGTCATGCGTGCGCAGATCACGTGGGTGCCGTGGTCGTGCTCGTCGGTGTTGCAGCAGCCGTCGCGGTAAAAGCCGGTCAGCGGGTCGTAGGAGCAGGGCATCAGCATGGTGCCCAGAACATTCAGTGCAGTCATATCGGATGGTGTGGTTGGGGCGGTAGCAGAGGCTGGACGCGACGGGTCAGCCCTCGTCGCCACGGCGGCGCAGCACCACGGTGATCTGGCCGTTGGTTTCGATGGTCGCACGCTCCACCTCGTGCGCGTGCAGGCAGCCGCCAGCACGCAGCGCGGCCTCCACGTCGTCGCGGGTCAGCAGCTCTTTGCGCATCAGGGACTGGTTCAACTGGCCTTTGTCGATCAGCACCTGCGCCTGGCCGTCCACCCAGCGCCCGATGCGCGGAAAGTGAAACGCCAGCCGGGCCAGGGCCACGTGGCACAGCATCAGCGTGCTGGCTGAGATGAGCCCGCCCACCAGCGAGTTGTCGCCCGCGTTCATCGAGTTTTGCACCGCGTTCGACAGGATCAGCAGCAGGATCAGGTCAAACGGCTCGTACTGGCCGGTCTGCCGCTTGCCCGACAGGCGCATGAACACCAGCAAGAACAGATACACCACCACGCCGCGCACGACAAATTCCCACCACGGCACGCTCATTTCCCACATTGCAAGGTTCCTTGTTGGATGCTTGGGTGCTGGCAGTCTACGGCCTGCTGCGCCCCTTCGATGCGGTGAGCGAAAATCCCGCACTCACCGTCCCTGCGCGCTCCCCTGGCTCCCCATCGTGTGCCGCCCGCGCTCCTTCTGAAAGAACCGATCCATGCAACGCCGCCAATTCACCCAGGACAGCCTCGCCGGGGCTCTGCTGTGCGCCACCGCGCAACATGCCTGGGCCCTGTCGCTGGGCAATCTGACCAATGCCGATGCCGCCAGCGGACTCAAGGCCGCACTGACCCAGGGCGCGCAGGCAGCGGTGTCGCTGCTGGGCCGCAATGACGGTTTTCTGGGCAACCCCAAGGTGCGTATCGGCCTGCCGGGCTACCTGGACGACGCGGCCAAGGTCATGAAGTCCCTGGGCCAGGGCAAGCGCATTGATGAGCTGGTGGTGTCCATCAACCGCGCCGCCGAAGCGGCCGTGCCCATGGGCAAGGACCTGCTGGTGGGCGCGGTGCAAAACATGACGGTGACCGACGCCAAGAACATCCTCACCGGTGGCGACAACTCGGTGACCACCTTCTTTGCCGAGAAGACGCGCACGCCCCTGGGCCAGCGTTTTCTGCCCGTGGTGAACCAGGCCACCGAGAAGGTCGGCCTCACGCAGAAGTACAACGCCTTCGCCGGCAAGGCCGCGAGTTTTGGCCTGCTGAAGGCCGAAGACGCCAACCTGGCGCAGTACGTCACCGGCAAGACGCTGGACGGCCTGTACCTCATGATCGGCGAGGAAGAGCGCAGGATCCGCCAGGACCCGGCCGCCGCCGGCAGCGCCATCGCCCGCAAAGTGTTTGGTGCCTTGCGCTGAGGGGCGTCACGATGTCTTTGCCGCAGCCTAACGACCCCTGCCCTTGCGGGCGCCTGGCGCCTGCGGGCCCGGGTGGCAACAAGGGCAAAAGCGCTACCCCTTTGCCCTTTGCCAGCTGTTGCGGCCGCTACCTGGTCGCGCCTGGGTTGGAGGCCTTGGCAGCCCCTGATGCCGAAAGCCTCATGCGGTCGCGCTACACCGCCTTTGTGTGTGAGCGGGCCGACTACCTGCAGGCCACCTGGCACGCCAGCACCCGCCCGGGCACGCTCGACTTTGATGCGGGCGCCAAATGGCTCGGGCTGGACGTGCGCCGATACGCCACCACCGATGCCGACCACGCCGTGGTCGAGTTTGTGGCCCGCTACCGTGTCGCCGGGCGCGCCGTGCGCCTGCACGAGACCAGCCGTTTTGTGCGCGAGGGCGGGCGCTGGTTTTATGTCGATGGAGACCTGCATGGCTGAATTTCAAGCCAAAACCACCCCAGGCGCTAGTGCAACATGCCTTGATAGCTATGAAATTTGAAGCAATCCTGTTTGACTGCGACGGTGTGCTGGTAGACAGCGAGCCCATCACCAATGGCGTGCTGCGCGACATGCTGGCTGAGGCCGGTTGGGTGCTGACGCCCGAAGAGTGCATGCGCCTCTTCATCGGCAAGATGGTGCGCAGCGAGGCGGCGCGCATTGAGCACCACACCGGTCGCCCGCTGACCGACGAATGGATGTCGGCCTTCTACGCCCGCCGCAACGCCGCGCTGGAGGCGCAGCTCACCGCCATCGAGCACATCCATGGCGCCGTCGAGCGCGTGCACGCTCACCACGACGGGCGCATCGCCTGTGCCTCAGGGGCCGACCGCTTCAAGGTCGAGATGCAGCTGGCCAAGGTGGGCCTGGCACCGTACTTTGCGGGTCGCATTTTCAGCGGCCACGAGATGCCCGCCACCAAACCCGCACCCGACGTGTACCTGGCCGCTGCCGCAGCGCTGCAGGCCGTGCCCACGCGCTGTGCGGTGGTCGAAGACACCGTGACCGGCGTCACCGCCGGTGTGGCAGCCGGGGCCACCGTGTTTGCCTACGCCCCGCTGGACGATGGGGCCGCGCTGCGGGCTGCAGGGGCGCAGCACGTGTTTCGCAGCATGGCGGAGTTGCCAGAGCTGCTGGGCTGCTGACCGCAGAGCCTGTTTGCGGCCCCACGCGCGATCGCAAGCAAGTGTTCAGGGCTGCGTATCGGGCGCGGGCGTGGTCGGCACGCCTTGCTCTTCAGCGGCGCGCACCTGCGCTGCCATTGCCCGCTGGTAACCGGGCCGCTGCTGCAGCCGCTGCCAGTAGGCCTGCGTGGCCGGGCCAAATTGCGCACTCAGCCCCAGGTGCTGCGCCAGCAGCAGCGCATAACCCACCGCCACATCCGCCGCCGTGAAGCGGCCTGCACACAGGTAGTCGTTGGCGCCGTGGGTCAGCGCCGTCTCCACGGCGCGCAGCCGTGCCAGAAACCAGCGGCTGTAGTCCTCCACCACCTGCGGTTGCTTGCGCTCTGTCGGTTCAAACCGCCCATAGCGCAGCACCAGCGTCTGCGGAAAGGTCAGCGTGGCATCGCTCATGTGCAGCCAGTTCAGGTACGCGCCATACGCCGGGTGTGTGGGCGCCACATCCAGCCCCGCGTCGGGGTGCGTGGCAGCGAGGTACTGGCACATCGCGGCCGATTCGGTCATACGCACCTCGTTCGGCGCGGCGCCCTGCACCAGCAGCGGCACCGTGCCCAGCGGGTTCTCGTCCAGAAACCACCGCGCCTTGGCACGCGGTGGAAAGGGCAGCATGTGGAGCTGGTAGGGCAGTTGCAGCTCTTCGAGCATCCACAGGGGGCGGAAGGAGCGGGCGCTGACGCAGTGGTGGAGGTGGAGCATGGCAAGCAGGTCGAAGTCAAGGGCCAGTGTAGTGAGGCTGCAATGCCGTGGCGTGACGCCACCTGTCACGTTGGGTGCAAATCATGCCGTGTGGGTCTGGCGGCGAAATTCGGCAGGCGACAGCCCCGTCCACCCTCTAAACGCCCGGATAAAACTCTTCTCGTTCTCAAACCCTGCCGCCTCCGCCACCTGCTTGATGGGCCGCTGCGTGCGGTGCAGCAGCTCCACCGCACGGGTGCGGCGCACCTCGTCTTTCAGGCCTTGCAGCGTGGCGCCTTCTTCCTTCAACTGCCGGTGCAGCGTGCGCGGCGACACGTGCAGCAGCGCGGCCAGTGATTCGGCGCTGTGCTGAGGCAGGGCGTGGGCGGGCTGGCCAGGCAGGGAGGCGGCCAGCAACTGGCGCACGCGCTGCACCAGCAGGCGGTCGCGGCGGTAGTGCAGCACTGTCAGGGGCAGTGCATGCTGCAGCATCTGGCGCAGGGCTGCCTCGTCGCGGCGCAGGGGCAGGTTCAGGTAGCGGGCGTCGAAGTGGATGGCGGTGCGCGGCGCGTGGAAGGTGACGGGGCCCCGGAATAACACGGCATAGGCATCGGCGTGCGGCGGCGCGTCAAACGCGAACTCTGCGGCGATGAGCGGGATGCGCGAGTCCACCATCCAGCAGGCCAGGCCGTGGGCATTGCGCAGCACGGACACTAAACAGAACTCGCGCAGCGCGCCCAGGTCGCGGGCCTCGGTGATGGCCAGGGAGGCGGTGTCGCCTTGCGTGGTGAGGTGCAGGGCAATGTCGTCCGTCAGCAGCCCGTGGTGGCGGCACCAGCGGGCCAGGGCCACCTGCAGCGTGGGCGAGCTGATGCTGGCGCGGGCCAGCATGCCGTAGCTGCCCCAGGGCAGGCGGCGGCTGAACCAGCCCAGGGCTTCATCGTCCAGTTCCTGCATGGCGGCGTCGGAGATTTGTTCCATTTGCCAGGCGGTGATGCGGGCGCTGTCATCGTGCAGCAGCTGTGGCGCAATCTGTGCATGGGCCAGGGCATTCTGGGGGCCTAGGCCGCGACGCTCGTACGCCAGAACAATGGCGCGCACAAAGGCAATGGGCGTGGCGGCGGGCGCTGTGCCGACCGTGGTGGCTGGCGCTGCCGTGGGCTCGAGAGGCGAGGGCGGGGAGTTCACGGCCGCCAGTGTGCCTGAGTTCGCTGGGAGCACTGCTTCTGTGGCACGATTTGCAACCATTGTGGCAACCTGCCCTGGTACAAGGCTTCTATGCTTGAGGGTCGTTTGCCGCCGCTGCACCCGACGCCCCTCCCTCGTATCGCACCGGGTGCTGTGGCAGACCAGGAGACAAAAAACCATGACGACCAGCGCAATCGCCGCAATGCCCCGCGGGCTGACCGAAAGCTACGCCCGGGGCACCACCGATGTTCCTCTGATCGATCAGACCATCGGCGCATTCTTTGCCGACATGGTGGCCCGCCAGCCCGAGCGCGAGGCGCTGGTCAGTGTGCACCAGGGCCGCCGCTACACCTACGCCCAGTTGCAGGCTGAAGCCCACCGCCTGGCCAGCGCGCTGCTGGGCATGGGGCTCACCCCCGGCGACCGCGTGGGCATCTGGTCGCACAACAACGCCGAATGGGTGCTGATGCAGCTGGCTACCGCGCAGGTGGGCCTGGTGCTGGTCAACATCAACCCGGCCTACCGCACGTCTGAGGTGGAATACGCGCTGAACAAGGTGGGCTGCAAGCTGCTGGTGAGCATGGCGCGCTTCAAGACCAGCGACTACCTGGGCATGCTGCGCGAGCTGGCGCCCGAGTGGCACCACCAGCAGCCGGGGCAACTGGGCTCCGTAAAGCTGCCCCACCTGAACACGGTGGTGTGGATTGATGAGGCGGGGCAGGGCGCCGACGAGCCGGGCCTGATGCGCTTTACCGACCTGCTGGCACGCGGCAACGCGGCCGACCCGCGCCTTGCAGCCATCGCTGCGACGCTCAAGGCCACCGACCCCATCAATATCCAGTTCACCAGCGGCACCACCGGCTTTCCCAAGGGCGCCACGCTCACGCACCGCAACATCCTGAACAACGGCTTCTTCATTGGCGAGTGCATGAAGCTCACGCCCGAAGACCGCCTGTGCATCCCCGTGCCGCTGTACCACTGCTTTGGCATGGTGCTGGGCAACCTGGCCTGCTTTACCCACGGTGCCACCATCGTCTACCCCAACGACGGGTTCGACCCGCTCACCGTGCTGCAGACGGTGCAGGACGAGCGCTGCACCGGCCTGCATGGCGTGCCCACCATGTTCATCGCTGAGCTGGATCACCCGCGCTTTGCCGAGTTCAACCTGAGCACGCTGCGCACCGGCATCATGGCCGGATCGCCGTGCCCCACCGAGGTGATGAAGCGCGTGGTGGAGCAGATGAACCTGCGCGAGATCACCATTGCCTACGGCATGACCGAGACCAGCCCCGTGAGCTGCCAGAGCAGCACCGACACGCCGCTGGACAAGCGCGTATCGACCGTGGGCCAGGTGCAGCCGCACCTGGAAGTGAAGATCGTGGACCCAGACACCGGCGCCATCGTTCCCGTCGGCCAGCGCGGCGAGTTCTGCACCAAGGGCTATTCCGTCATGCACGGCTACTGGGGCGATGAGGCCAAGACCCGCGAGGCGATTGACGAAGGCGGCTGGATGCACACCGGCGACCTGGCCACCATGGACGCCGAGGGCTACGTGAACATCGTCGGCCGCATCAAGGACATGGTGATCCGTGGCGGCGAGAACATCTACCCGCGCGAGATTGAAGAATTCTTGTACCGTCACCCGCAGGTGCAGGACGTGCAGGTGGTGGGCGTGCCCGACCAGAAATACGGCGAAGAACTCTGCGCTTGGATCATCGCGAAGCCCGGCTCCAAGCCGACGGAAGACGACATCCGCGCCTTCTGCAAGGGCCAGATTGCGCACTACAAGGTGCCGCGCTACATCCGCTTTGTCACCAGTTTTCCGATGACGGTGACGGGCAAGATCCAGAAGTTCAAGATCCGCGACGAGATGAAGGACCAACTGGGCCTGGAAGAACAGAAAACCGCTTGAAAGAGCAAGACCGTATGACCATTCTCGACACCCAACTCAACGCCCGCTCGGCGGACTTTCTGGCCAATGCCGCCGCCATGCGCACGCTGGTGGATGACCTGCGCGCCCAGCTCGACAAGGTCGCCCAGGGCGGCGGCGAAGCGGCCCGCGCCAAGCACACCGCACGCGGCAAGCTGCTGCCGCGCGAGCGCGTGCAGATGCTGCTGGACCCCGGCACGCCGTTCCTCGAACTGGCGCCGCTGGCTGCGCTGAACATGTACAGCAACGACGCGCCCTGTGCGGGGCTCATCGCGGGCATTGGCCGCGTGAGCGGCGTGGACTGCATGATCGTGTGCAACGACGCCACGGTGAAGGGCGGCACCTACTACCCGCTCACCGTCAAGAAGCACCTGCGTGCGCAAGAGGTGGCGCATCAGAACCACCTGCCCTGCATCTACCTGGTGGACTCGGGCGGCGCCAATCTGCCCAACCAGGACGAGGTTTTCCCAGACCGCGACCACTTCGGTCGCATCTTCTTCAACCAGGCCAACATGAGCGCCATGGGCATCAGCCAGATCGCCGTGGTGATGGGCTCGTGCACGGCGGGCGGCGCCTATGTGCCTGCGATGAGCGACGAGTCCATCATCGTCAAGAACCAGGGCACCATCTTTTTGGGTGGCCCACCGCTGGTCAAAGCCGCCACGGGGGAGGTGGTGAGCGCCGAAGACCTGGGCGGTGGTGATGTGCACACGCGCCTTTCGGGCGTTGCCGACCACCTGGCGCAAAACGATCTGCACGCGCTGCAGCTGGCACGCAATGCGGTGCGCAATTTGAATAAAAACAAGCCGCAGGCGCTAGTGGATCATGCGTCGGTAGCTCCTAAATTTGCAGCAGAAGAACTCTATGGCGTGATCCCCGTGGACACGCGCAAGCCCTTTGATGTGCGCGAGATCATTGCCCGCATCGTCGATGGCAGCGAGTTCGACGAGTTCAAGGCGCGCTACGGCACCACGCTGGTCACGGGTTTTGCGCGCATTGAAGGGATGGCTGTGGGCATCATCGCCAACAACGGCATTCTGTTCAGCGAGTCGGCCCTCAAGGGCGCGCACTTCATCGAGCTGTGCTGCCAGCGCAAGATCCCGCTGGTGTTCCTGCAGAACATCACCGGCTTCATGGTGGGCCGCAAGTACGAAAACGAAGGCATCGCCCGCAACGGCGCGAAGATGGTCACGGCCGTGGCCACGGCGAGCGTGCCGAAGTTCACCATCATCATCGGCGGCAGCTTTGGCGCAGGCAACTACGGCATGTGCGGCCGCGCGTACAGCCCCCGCTTCTTGTGGATGTGGCCCAACGCGCGCATCAGCGTGATGGGCGGCGAGCAGGCTGCTGGCGTGCTGGCCACTGTGAAGCGTGACGGTATCGAGGCCAAGGGCGGGCAGTGGAGCATGGAGGAAGAAGAAGCCTTCAAGGCCCCCATCCGCCGCCAGTACGAAGACCAGGGCCACCCTTACTACGCCACGGCCCGCCTGTGGGACGACGGCGTGATCGACCCCGCCGACACCCGCCGCGTGCTGGCGCTGGGCCTGGCCGCAACGCGCAACGCGCCCATTGAAGACACCAAGTTCGGCCTGTTCCGGATGTAACCCCACCAAAGCCGGAACCGAGAGCTGCGATGGACGCTGTTGCCCACTTCACCCAGCTGGCACGCTACAACGTGTGGGCCACGGCGCGCGTGCTCGATGCCGTGCGGGCGCTGCCGGAGGAGGCCTACCGGCGCGACGTAGGCCTGTTCTTCAAAAGCGTCCACGGCACGCTCAACCACCTGCTGGTGGGCGAGCATCATCTATGGTTTGTGCGCTTTGCCGAAGGCATCTCGCCCAAGGTGGCCCTGGACGCCGAGCTGGAGAGTGACCGCGCGCAGCTCGATGCCCGGCTGCGCGAAGGCGCGGCCCGTTGGGCGCCGCTGATCGCCTCGTTCAAGCCCGAGCGCTGGACCGGCAAGCTCGACTACACCACCATGCGCGGCACGGCGGCATCGCTGCCGTTTGCGGCCACGCTGGCGCATGTGTTCAACCACGGCACACACCACCGGGGCCAGATCACTGCGGCATTGACCGCACTGGGCCAGCCTTGCCCCGAGCTGGATCTCGTCTACTTTCTGCAAAACCCGACCAAGCCATGAGCAGTCAGAACCTTTCCATCACCCAGACCGGCGCCGTGGCGCGCATCACGCTCACGCAGCCGGAGATTCGCAACGCGTTCAGCGACGAAGTCATTGCCGAGATCACCGCCGCCTTCATCGATGTGGGGGGGCGCGCCGATGTGCGCGCCGTGGTGCTGGCGGCCGAGGGGCCCGCGTTCTGCGCCGGTGCCAACCTCAACTGGATGCGCCGCATGGCTGACTACACGCGCCATGAAAACATCGCCGACGCGGGCAAGCTGGCCGAGATGCTGCGCGTGATCTACGAATGCCCCAAGCCTACGATTGCCCGCGTGCAGGGCGACGTGTACGCAGGCGGCATGGGCCTGGTGGCCGCGTGCGACATGGCCGTGGCAGTGGACACGGCGGGCTTCTGCCTCAGCGAAGTGAAGTTGGGGCTCATCCCCGCCACCATCAGCCCTTATGTGATCCGTGCCATGGGTGCGCGCGCTGCGCACCGTTATTTTCTGACGGCCGAGCGATTTGGCGCGGCCGAGGCGCTGCGCATCGGCTTTGTGCACGAGGTGGTGGCTGCCGACCAGCTCGACGCCAAGGTGGACGAACTGCTCAAGGCTCTGACCACCGCCAGCCCCAACGCCGTGCGTGTGTGCAAGAAACTGGTGATGGATGTGGCCGAGCGCGAAATCAACGCGGGGCTGATTGCCGCTACCGTGCAGGGCATTGCCGACATCCGCGCCAGCGACGAAGGCAAGGAGGGCGTGCAGTCCTTCCTGAACAAGCGCAAGCCCAACTGGTTGGGTTGATCGCTACATAACGGTCATGGACACCCTCTGGCTTCACATCGTGCAGTGGCTCCACACCGTGGGGCTGCATGTCGATGGCGGCACTGCGCGCGCCGTGGGCGACGCGGCGGCCACGGCAACCGCGAAGCTCGACATGCCCAGCCTGCTGGCTTTGGCCGCCGCGCTGGGCTGGGCCAGCGGCTTTCGCTTGTATGCCGTGGTGTTCATCGTCGGCATGATGGGTGTGCTGGGCTGGATGCCGCTGCCTCCCGGCCTGGCCATGCTGCAGCACCCTCTGGTGCTGATGGTCAGCGGCTGCATGTTGATGGTGGAGTTTTTTGCCGACAAGGTGCCCTGGGTGGACAGCGCCTGGGATGCGGTGCACGCCTTCATCCGCGTGCCCGCAGGGGCTGCGCTGGCCTACGGCGTGTTTGGGGCCGACAACGCCACGATGGCGGTTGTGGCGGGGCTGCTGGGGGGCTCGCTGTCTGCCACGGCGCTGGCGACCAAGATGACCACACGGGCGGCGGTGAACACCTCGCCCGAGCCCTTTTCCAACTGGGGGCTGTCGTTCTTTGAGGATGGCCTGGTGGTGGCCGTGGTGTGGCTGGCCACGCAGCACCCGGTGGCCTTTGGCATCGCGTTGGTGGTGATGGTGGCGGTGTCGGTGCTGCTGCTGGTGGTGCTGTTCAAGTTTCTGCGCGCCGTGGTGCGGCGCTTGTCTTCTTTCTTTTCTGGTTCTGCCAAGGTGGCTTAGATGTTTACGAAAATTTTGATTGCCAATCGCGGTGAGATCGCTTGCCGAGTGGCCGCCACGGCCAAGCGTCTGGGCGTGAAGACTGTCGCCGTGTATTCCGACGCCGACGCCAACGCCAAACACGTGGCCGTGTGCGATGAGGCCGTGCACATTGGCGGCAGCGCGCCCAAGGACAGCTATCTGCGCTGGGAGCGCATCATTGACGCCGCCAAGGCCACGGGCGCGCAGGCCATCCACCCGGGCTACGGCTTTCTGAGCGAGAACGAAGACTTCGCCAAGGCCTGTGCCGATGCGGGCCTGGTCTTCATCGGCCCGCCCGCCAGCGCGATCAACGCCATGGGGCTCAAGGCCGAGTCCAAGCGCCTGATGGAGCAGGCCCAGGTGCCCCTGGTGCCGGGCTACCACGGCGCTGATCAAGACCCCGCCATGTTGCAACGCGAGGCCGACCGCATTGGCTACCCCGTGCTCATCAAGGCCAGCGCTGGTGGCGGTGGCAAGGGCATGCGCGCGGTGGACAAGGCCGAGGACTTCGCCGCTGCGCTCGACTCCTGCAAGCGCGAGGCCATCAACAGCTTTGGTGATGACGCAGTGCTGGTCGAAAAGTACGTGCAGCGCCCGCGCCACATCGAGATCCAGGTGTTCGGCGACACGCACGGCAACTGCGTGTACCTGTTCGAGCGCGACTGCTCGGTGCAGCGCCGCCACCAGAAGGTGCTGGAGGAGGCCCCCGCCCCCGGCATGACACCCGAGCTGCGCGCCCGCATGGGCGAGGCCGCCGTGGCGGCCGCACGCGCCGTGAACTACGTGGGCGCGGGCACGGTGGAGTTCATCGTCGAGCAGCCCGGCGGCTACGACGCGCCCGAGCAGATGAAGTTCTACTTCATGGAGATGAACACCCGCCTGCAGGTGGAACACCCCGTGACAGAAGCCATCACCGGCCTGGACCTGGTGGAGTGGCAGCTGCGCGTGGCGTCGGGCGAACCGCTGCCGCTGAAGCAGGAAGACCTGCGCATCACCGGCCACGCCATCGAGGCGCGCATCTGTGCCGAGAACCCCGACAACAACTTCCTGCCTGCCACCGGAGCGCTCAATGTGTATGCGCTGCCCGAGTGCGTGACTTTCGAACGCGCGAATGTGAGCGACACAGGCGTCGCGGTCCGCGTCGATTCCGGCGTGCGCCAGGGCGATGCGATCAGCCCGTTCTACGACTCCATGGTGGCCAAGCTCATCGTGCACGGCGACACGCGCGAGCAGGCGCTGGCGCGGCTGGATGAAGCGCTGGCGCAGACCCACATCGTGGGCCTGGCCACCAACGTGCAGTTCTTGCGCCGCGTGGCGAAGACGGCAGCATTCGCGCAGGCCAAGCTCGACACCGCGCTGATCCAACGCGAGCAGGCCGTGCTGTTCCACCAGGAGCCGGTCGGCCTGCCGCTGGCTGCAGCTGCCGCCATTGCCCAGACCCTGCTGCAAGAGCGTGCCAGCGAAGCCGCCGACCCGTTCAGCCGCCGCGACGGCTTCCACACCCATGGTGTGGTGCAGCGCCGGTTCGAGTTCGATTTTGGTGGTGCACATGCCAAGGCCTGGCTAACGTACGAACGCGGCGGCAGCCTGCATCTTGCCGTCGGTGAGGGCGACGCTGCCGTGGCCGGTCCGCTGGTGTTTGCGGCCATTCCCGGGGGCATCGAGCTGCAGTTTGCCGGCCAGCGCACGCGCGCCGCTGTGTATGCACAGGGTGAGGTGGACCATGTCTTCACCCCGCTGGGCGCCACCCAGATCACGTCCATCGACCTGCTGGCCCATTCGGGCGAGTCGGCTGCCGAAGGCGGGCGCCTGACGGCGCCCATGCCTGGCAAGGTCGTGTCATTTGCCGTGAAGGCGGGCGATGCCGTGACCAAGGGCCAGCCGCTGGCAGTGATGGAAGCCATGAAGATGGAGCACACGATTGCAGCGCCCGCTGACGGCGTGGTGCAGGAGCTGCTGTACGCACCTGGCGACCAGGTAACTGAAGGGGCCGAGCTGCTCAAGCTCGTGGTGGCCGAGAAGGCGTAAGCACCATCGGGGCACCCCGTGCGTGACAGCGCGGGGTGCGCAATGCGGCTACGCTCGGGGCCCATGAAAATCACCTTTTGCTGTACTGACGCCAAGCCCGAGCCCTGGCTCCAGGGCTTTTCCGCCGCGCTGCCCGGCGCTGAGATTTCTGTGTGGCAGCCCGGCGCTCCCCAGGCCGACTACGCCGTCGTCTGGGCCCCGCCCCAGCAGTTCATGGACGAGCAGCCCGCGCTCAAGGCACTGTTCAACATCGGTGCGGGGGTGGATGCCCTGCTCAAGCTGCGCCTGCCGCCCCAGGCCCTGGTGGTGCGGCTGGACGATGCGGGCATGGCCGTGCAGATGGCCGAATATGTGTGCCACGCCGTCATCCGTCACTTCCGCGAGTTTGACGGCTACGAGGCCGACACGGCCGCTGGGCGCTGGGGCTACCGCAAGCCGCGCCTGCGCAGCGACTACCCCATCGGCGTGATGGGCCTGGGTGTTCTGGGCGAGCGTGTGGCCAAGGCGCTGGCGCAGTTTGACTTTCCGATCAACGGCTGGAGCCGCAGCCCCAAGGCCATCGAGGGTGTGCGCGCGTTTGCGGGGGCGGATCAGTTCAACGATTTTCTGGCCGCAAGCCGTGTGCTGGTCAATCTGCTGCCCCTCACACCCGACACCACCGACGTGATCAACAAGGACACGCTGGCCCGGCTGCAGCCCGGCGCCTATGTCATCAACGTGGCGCGCGGAGCGCATCTGGTGGACGAGGATTTGCTTGCCGCCATTGACAGCGGCCATGTGGCGGGTGCCACGCTGGATGTGTTCCGTACCGAGCCGCTGCCTGCGGGCCACCCGTTCTGGAAGCACCCCCGCATCACCGTCACGCCGCACACCTCTGCGCGCACGTTGCGCGATGAAAGCATCGCCCAGATCGCGCGCAAGATGGTGGCGCTGGAGCGGGGCGAGGCGGTGGCCGGGGTGGTGAACCCGGGGCGCGGCTACTGAGTCAATGTCCCCGCCGCCCGGTGCTCAATCCACCGTCACGCCCGCATCGCGCACCAGCTTGCCCAGCCGCTGCGCGTCGGCTTTGATCAGCGCGCCAAAGTCGGCGGCGTTGCCCGCCACCACCGGCGTGCCGATGGCTTCCCATTTGGTGCGGAAGGCGGGGTCCTTGAAGATCGCGTTCACGGTGGCGTTGAGCTTGTCGATGGTGGCTTGCGGGGTACCCGCGCGCACGGCAATGCCGTGCCAGCCCGTGATCTGGTAGCCCGCAATACCGGCCTCGGCCATCGTGGGCACGTTGGGCAGGACCTTGGCGCGCTCGCTGGACGTGACCGCCAGCGGGATCAGCTTGCCCGCCTGGATGTGGGGCAGCGAGCTGCCGACGATGTCGAACATCACGTTCACCTGCCCACCGATCAGGTCGTTGAGCGCCGGGCCTGCGCCCCGGTAGGGGATGTGGCCCATCTTCACGCCTGCCATGGTGTTGAACAGCTCGCCCGCCAGGTGCTGCGGTGTGCCGTTGCCGGCCGACGCAAAGCTGAGCACCGGCTTGCCCGCCTTGGCCAGGGCCAGAAATTCGGCCAGGGTCTTGACGCCCAGCGAGGGGTGCACTTCCAGCACCAGCGGAAAGGCCGACAGCTGGATTACTGGCGCCAGATCGGTCAGCGGGTTGAACGGCATGCTGGCGTAGAGCGAGGGGTTCACCGCCATCGGGCCACTGGCCGCCAGCAGTAGCGTGTGGCCGTCAGCGGGAGCCTGCTTGGCGACTTCGGCGCTGCCCGTGTTGCCACCCGCGCCGCCCTTGTTGTCCACCACCACAGGCACGCCCAGGCGGCTTTGCAGCTCGGGTTGCAGCATGCGGGCCATCAGGTCGGTGGGGCCGCCGGGCGGGTAGGGCACCACAAAGCGGATGGTCTTGCTGGGGAACGCGGTAGCGGCCGTCTGTGCGGCGGCCTGCCCAGCGAGGCCCAAGGCAAGGGGTACGGCCAGGGCTGCGTGAAGCACGGCGCGGCGGTCGGGGCGGGGCGTGGATGAGGAAATGGGGCGGTGGTGCATGTCTGTCTCCTGTGGGGATGGATAAGGCCCGTCTGCTGCGGGTTGATGTCGATGGAACAAGGGAAAGAGGACTTTCAAGAAGCACCAAAGCGCTGCCGGATGTCGGCGGCGGTGGCCAGCGGGCGGCCCAGCGCATTGGCGGCTTCTACCGCCTGGCGCACCAGTGCGGCGTTGTCGGGCGCAACGCTGCCGTCCTTGCACAGCAGGTTGTTTTCAAACCCCACGCGGGCGTGGCCGCCAAACACGGCGGCTGCGGCCACGCAGGCGTTCTCTGCCGCCCCGAACGCACACACGGCCCAAGGCTCGTTCCCCTCATGGGCGTTCAGAAACGGCAGCAGGTCGCGCGGGCTGGAGGTCTGGCCCGCGCTGTAGCGGCCCAGCACGAACAGCAGGAACCACGGCGCATCGGGCACCACACCACTGGCGCGCAAGGCCTGCCAGCGGCGCAGGTCGGTCACGTCGTACAGGATGACCTGCACCATGGTGCGGCGCTGGGCCAGGCCGGTGAAGAAGCGCTGCAGACCGGCTTCGCCAATCTCGGGCTTGTCCACCTCGCGCAGACCGATGGAGACGGCCTCGGGCTGTAGTGCGTCGACCATGGCGATCTGTGCCGGAGCCTGGTACACGCCGGCGGCTTCGGTGGTGATCTGGATGACCATGGCATCACCCACGGCCTGGCGCACCACGCGCTGGGCCTCACGGTAGCCCTCCACATCCAGGCTGTGGCGGCCTTGTGCGTCGCGGATGTGCATGTGCAGCATGGCCGCGCCCGCATCCAGGCAGGCCTTGGCCGTGGTCGCCAGCGTGGCGTGGGTGATGGGCACGGCGGGGTGGTCAGCGGGCTGTTTGTATGCGCCGTTGGGGGCGACGGTCACGATCAGCGGGTCGGCCCACTGGCTGGGAGTCGTGGGTGATGCAGGCGATGCGGTCATGAACGATCTCCGGTATGGGGGGCAGCGTTGGCAGGGGGCTCGATGGTGGGTAGCTCGCTCGCCAGCAGCGCCAGGCCCTGGCGCAGTAGCGTGTCATAGCGCGCGCGCTCGGCTTGCTTGCGGTCTTCGGGCCAATCGAAAAATCCCTTGCCCGTTTTCATGCCCAGCTGGCCCTGGGCCACCTTGTCGCGCAGGGCCTGGGCGGGCACGTCGGTGTTGGACAGCGTGGGGTACATGGTGGCCGCGGCGGCGGTGTGCACCTCAATGCCTGCATGGTCGCGCTGCAGCACCGGCCCCGCCGCCAGAAAGCGGAAGCCGAAGCCAAAGCGCACGGCGGCGTCCACGTCTTCGGGCGAGGCAATGCCTTCGTCGATGAGGGCAAACGCCTCGCGCGACAGCGCATGCTGCATGCGGTTGGCCAGAAAGCCCGGCTTGTCTTTCTTGACCAGCACCGGCACGCTGCCGCAGCCGCGCATGAAGGCGTGCAGCCAGGTGCCCAGGGCCGCGTCGCTGCGCTCGCCCAGCACCACCTCCACCAATGGCACCAGGTGGGCGGGCATGAAGAAGTGCAGCCCCAGCATGCGCTGCGCGGTGGCCAGCCCCTGGGCAATGGCGCTGATGGGAAAGCCCGAGCTGTTGCTGGCCAGCACAGCGTTTGCGGGCGCTACGGCTTCCAGCTCGGCAAACAGTTGCTGCTTGGCGGCCAGCTGCTCGGTGATGCATTCGACCACCAGCACCACGCCGGTCCAGTCCACCTCCTGCAGCGCAGCGCACACCTGCACCGGGCCTGCGTGGGTGGCCTGGCCTGCTGCGGCCAGCTCCTGGGCGATGTGGGGCAGCAGCCGGTTGCGGCGGTCGGTGTGCGGGTCTATCACCGTCACTTGGGCGCCCCCGCGCGCCAGGACCACCGCCACATCGGCCCCCATGGTGCCTCCGCCCACCACCACGGTGCGTGCGTTGCGAGGCGAACTTGTTTCCATCTTGTCTCCAGTTTTTGCTTGTCGTGCTGACGTGCAATGCAGTCTAGGTATCCTGAATTGCGCGGTCCAGACGTCTTTTTCGATAGACTGATCGGCCATGAAGATCAATTGGTCCGCCCGCGAGGTGGATGTGTTCCTGTCGCTGGCCGAGACGCTGAGCTTTCGGCGCACGGCCTTGCAGATGCACCTGTCGCAGTCGGCGGTGTCCGGCACGGTGGCGCGGCTGGAGGAGATGCTGGATGTGCGCCTGTTCGAACGCACCACGCGCACCGTGCAGCTCACGCTGGCGGGCGAGGTGTTTGCCGAGCAGGCGCGGTTCCTGCGCCACCAGATGGAAGAAACCGTGCGCCGCGTACAGGAGGTGGCGCAGCTGCAGGTGGGCCGCGTGGCGCTGGCGGCGCTGCCGTCGCTGGCCGCCGGGGCCGTGCCACGGGCCTTTGCCCGGTTTGCCGCGCAGCACCCGGGCGTGCAGATGGAGCTGATCGATAGCCTGGCAGGCCCGGCGTTTGACATGGTGCGCGCCGGGCGGGTGGACTTTGCCCTCACGGCCGCCAACCCCGCCTACGCGGACCTGGACTACACCCCGCTGGTGTCCGACCGGTTTGTGCTGCTGATGCCGCGCACGCACCCGCTGGCCCGTGGGCGGGGCGCTGTTGCCTGGGCCGATGTGGCCGAGCTGCCCCACATCTCCATGCCCGCGGGCACCAGCGTGCGGCAGTACGCACAAGAGGCCCTGCTGACGCACCGCATTCGCTTTGAACCCCACTACGAGGTGGAGCACCTGGCCACCATTGCGGCCATGGTGGCGGCGGGGCTGGGGGTGAGCGCGCTGCCCGAGCTGGCCGCCCAGGTGGTGCGTCGGCCCGAGGTGGTTACGCGTCCGCTCAAGGCGCCTGTGCTGCACCGGCCCATCGGGCTGATCACGCTGCGCGGGCGGTCCCTGTCGCTGGCGGCGCAGGCCATGGTGGCCTTGCTGCGGCAGGAGGTGGAAGACGCCGAGGCGCAGAGCGGCTGATGGCGCGTCCGGCGAGTGGTCTGGCACGATATGGGGTGGCCCTGTGAAGGCGGTGGCGAGACAATGGCGGCATTCCTTGATCCACCCTTGGTAGCCCCATGAGCATTCCCTCCCGCGTCCGCCTCATCGACGTTGGCCCCCGCGACGGCCTGCAGAACGAAAAGACCCCGGTGCCTGCCGCCGTCAAGATCGAGCTGGTGCACCGCCTGCAGCAGGCGGGCCTGAAAGAGATCGAAGTCACCAGCTACGTCAGCCCCAAGTGGGTGCCGCAGATGGCCGACAACCACGAGGTGATGGCGGGCATCACGCGCCAGAGCGGCGTCGCGTATTCGGTGCTCACGCCCAACCTCAAGGGCTTTGAGGCGGCCGTGCTCGACAAGCCCGACGAGATCGTCGTCTTCGGCTCCGCCAGCGAGGCCTTCAGCCAGCGCAACATCAACTGCAGCATTGCCGAGAGCATTGAGCGCTTTGCCCCAGTGGTAGAGGCCGCGTTGGCCGCAGGCATCCGCGTGCGAGGCGCCATGAGCTGCACCGTGGGCTGCCCGTACGAAGGCGATATTGCGCCCGAACGCGTGGCGTACCTGGCGGGGCTGCTCAAAGGCATTGGCGTGCAGCGCGTGGATGTGGCCGACACCATCGGCGTGGGCACGCCGCGCAAGGTGCAAAAGGCGCTGGAGGCGACGCTGCAGCACTTTGGCATCGATGAAGTCTCGGGACACTTCCACGACACCTACGGCCAGGCGCTGTCGAACACGCTGGCCGCGCTGGAGCTGGGTGTGTGGAACTTCCAGTCGTCCGTGGCTGGGCTGGGCGGCTGCCCCTACGCCAAGGGAGCCACCGGCAATGTGGCCACCGAAGATGTGGTCTACATGCTGCAGGGCATGGACATTGAGACCGGCATCGACCTAGACCTGCTCATCGACGCAGGCGCCTACATCAGCGGTTTTCTGGATCGCAAGCCCAACTCACGCGCGGCCAACGCCTTGCTGACCAAGCGCGCGGGCTGACCCCGCTGGTCCAACGCCACCCGGTCGCCGTCAACCGGCGTCCGGGGTGCCGCCCAGCACCTTCCAGAGCGTCACGCGGTTGACCTGCTCGGCCTGGCGCAGGCCGATCAGAGTCTGCTGCGCCGCATACAGGCTGCGTTGTGCATCCAGCACCGTGAGGTAGTTGTCCACCCCGGCCTTGAACCGGGCCTCCGACAGATCGAACGCCTTCTGGGTGGAGGCTACCAGGCGCGTCTGTGCCGCGATGCGCTCGTCCCATTGCGCGCGGTCGGCCAGCACATCGGCGGTCTCGCGGAACGCGGTCTGCACGGCCTTCTCGTACTGGGCCACTGCGATACGCTGGTTGGCCTCGGCCACCTGCACGTTGGCGCGGTTGCGGCCAGCGTCGAAGATGGGCAGACGGACCAGCGGCACAAAGCTCCAGGTGCCGCTGCCTGCGCCAAACAGGCCGTCCAGCTCACGGCTGCCGGTGCCTACGTTGGCCGTGAGGCTGATGGTGGGGAACAGGGCCGCCCGCGCAGCGCCGATGTTCGCCTCGGCGGCGCGCAGGGCGGCTTCGGCAGCCTGTATGTCGGGCCGGGCGAGCAGCACGCTGGAGGCCAGTGGCACCGGCACGGGCTGCAAGGCCGCCGGGGCCTGCGCGTCGGCACGCAGCGTGCTGGCGGTGGGCCAGAGGGCCGCAGGCACTGGGCCGCCCACCAGCAGTTGCAGGGCGTTGCGGTCGCGCTCCACCTGGGCCAGATAGGTCGCGACATCGCCGCGTGCAGCGTCTACCGTGGTCTGTGCCTGGGCCAGCACCAGCCCCGATGTGGAGCCGATGGCGTGGATGCGTTCGGTCAGCGCATAGGCCTTCTCGCGGCTGGCCAGGGTGTCGCGTGCCAGTTGCAGCCGTGCTTCGTCGGCGGCCAGGGTGAGCCAGGCGTTGGCCACATCGGCAATCAGGCCCGTCTGGATGTTGCGCTGGTTCTGCTGGCTCTGCAGAAACTGCTGCAGCGCCGCCTCGTTCAGGTTGCGCACGCGGCCCCAGAAGTCGATTTCGTAGCTGGCAAAGCCCAGTTGGGCTGTGTACTGCGTAGCCACTTGTGCGGGCGCGGTGGCGCTGCTCATGCCGGCGGCGGTGCGTGCGCGGCTGGCTTGCGCCTGCGCGGTGACGCTGGGCAACAGGTCGGCCCGGGTGATGCCGTACTGGGCACGGGCCCGCTCGATGGCCTCGATGGCTACGCGCAGGTCTCGGTTGTTGGACAGCGCCAGGGCAATGACATCACGCAACGGCTGGGCCTGCACCCAGCCCAGCGCAGCGGCCGCTTCCACGCTGGCGTCGCTGGCTACGGCGTGTTGTCCGCCGGTTGTGCCCACGGTGTCGGGCACAGGCAGGGCAGGGGTCTGGTGGATGGGAGCCAGGTTGCAGCCCGCGAGCAGTGCAGCAGCGGCCAGGGCGGCCGTCATGGCGGCAAGGGTAGTGGGCCGACGCTCGCGGCCTGGCGACAAGGGTGGGCGCGTCATGCTGCGCTCTCCTGTGTGGGGTGCGGTGGGGTGGTGGCTGGGGGCGGCGGGGCGTTGTCCTCGCTGCGCGACCGGCTCTTGAACCAGCGGCGAATCAGCAGGAAGAACACCGGCACCAGGAAGATGCCCAGCACGGTGGACGCCAGCATGCCGCCCAGCACGGCGGTGCCGATGGCCACCCGCCCGCCTGCACCCGCGCCGGTACCGATGGCCAGCGGGATCACCCCGAAGCCAAAGGCCAGCGACGTCATCAGGATGGGCCGCAGGCGCAGGCGCACGGCGGCCACGATGGCATCGAACAGGTTCTTGCCCTGCTCCTGCAGCTGCACCGCAAACTCGACGATCAGGATCGCGTTTTTGGACGCCAGCCCCACGGTGGTCAGCAGCCCCACCTGAAAGTACACGTCGTTGGTCAGGCCCCGGGTGTAAGTGGCCGCAAGCGCGCCCACCACGCCCAGCGGCACGGCCAGGATCACCGACAGCGGCACGGTCCAGCTCTCGTACAGGGCGGCCAGGCACAGGAACACGAACAGGATCGAGATTGCGTACAGCATGGGCGCCTGGGCGCCAGACTGGCGCTCTTGCAGCGAGGCGCCCGTCCACTCGTAGCCGATGCCGGGCGGCAGCGTGCGCAGGATGTCTTCCACGATCTTCATGGCGGCGCCCGAGCTCACGCCCGGTGCCGCGCGGCCTTCCAGCTCGTAGGCAGGGTTGCCGTTGTAGCGCAGCAGCTGCGGCGAGCCGTAGGCCCAGTAGCTGGTCGAGAACGCGCCAAACGGCACCATCTCGCCCTTGCTGTTGCGCACGCTCCAGCGCGCCACGTCTTGCGGCAGCATGCGTGCTGGCGCGTCGCCCTGGATGTACACGCGCTTGACCCGCTCGTTGTTCAAAAAGTCGTTCACGTAGGTGCCGCCAATGGCGCTGGAGAGCACGCTGTTGATGTCGTTGTACGACAGCCCCAGCGCAGCGGCCTTGCGGTCATCGATCTCCAGGCGCAGCTCGCTGGCGTCCTCCAGATTGGTCATGCGCAGGTTGGTCAGCTCGGGTCGCTTGCGCGCTTCGGTCAGGAAGGTGTTGGTGGCCGCCAGCAGCGCCTGGTGGCCCAGCCCGTTCATGTCCTTGATCACGAAGTTGAAGCCCGAGCTGGAGCCCAGGCCCCGCACGGCCGGCGGCATGACGACCAGCACCCGCGCATCACGGATGGAGGCCAGGTCGCGCGTGGCCTTGTAGGCGATCTGTGCGGCGGCCTGGTTGGGCAGCGTGCGGTCTTCCCAGGGCTTGAGGCGCACAAAGCCGCGTGCCGAGGCCTGGTCGCCGTTGATGCCCGAGACCTGGTAGAAGCTCAGCACATCGGGCTGCTGCGCAAAGTAGTCGCGCACCTGGTCCAGCACGCTCTGCAGCCGCGCATCGGCGGCGCCCGATGGCAGGTTCACGTTCACGTACAGAAAGCCCTGGTCTTCGTCAGGCAGGAAGGAGGTGGGCAGGCGCGCCATGAGCAGCCAGACCACGCCACACACGGCCAGAAAGATCAGCGCCATGCGCTTGGTGCGGCGCAGGGTGTAGGCCACAGTGCCCTGGTAGCGCGCCGCAGTGGCATCGAAGTGGTGGTTGAACCAGCGGAAGAACCGGTCGTTCAGGCCCAGCAGGCCGCGCCGAATGGGCCGGTCATGCCCAGCCGATGCGGCTGCGGGCTTGAGCAGCGTGGCGCACAGCGCCGGGGTGAGGGTCAGCGCCACAAACACCGACAGCGCCATGGCCGCCACGATGGTGATCGAGAACTGCCGGTAGATCACGCCGGTGGAGCCGCCAAAGAACGCCATGGGCACAAACACCGCCGACAGCGTGACGCCGATGCCCACCAGGGCGGGCGTGATCTCGCGCATGGACTGGCGGGTGGCCTCTTTGGCCGATTGGCCGGTCTCGTGCATCACCCGCTCGACGTTTTCGACCACCACGATGGCGTCGTCCACCAGCAGACCAATCGCCAGCACCATGGCAAACATGGTCAGCGTGTTGATCGAATAGCCCGCGAGCGACAGCACCCCAAAGGTGCCCAGCAGCACCACCGGCACGGCGATGGCGGGGATCAGCGTGGCGCGGAAGTTCTGCAAAAACACGAACATCACGATCACCACCAGGATCATGGCCTCGCCCAGCGCGCTGACCACTTCCTTGATGGAGGCGCGCACGAAGGGCGTGGAGTCCGAGCTGACGAAGTAGTCGATCTGGTTGGGGAAGTAGGGCTTCAGCTCGGCAAGCTTGGCGGCGATGGCGTCGGCCACCTGCATGGCGTTGGCGCCGTCGGCCAGCACGATGCCCATGCCCGCGCCGGGCATGCCGTTGAGTTTGGCCTTCACGGTCAGGTTCTCGGCGCCCAGCTCCACACGGGCCACGTCCTTGATGGTGACCACCGAGCCGTCGAGTGCCGACTTGAGCACGATGGCTTCGAACTGCTCCACGGTCTTGAGCTTTGTGCGGGCCGTGATGGTGGCGTTGAGCTGCTGGTCGGACACCGCTGGCAGGGCGCCCAGCTGGCCGGCGGACACCTGGGCGTTCTGGGCGTTGAGCGCGTTGACCAGGTCCGACGGCATCAGCGCGTACTTCTCCATCTTGGCCGGGTCCATCCAGATGCGCATGGCGTAGTTGGTGCCGAACACGGTCACGTCACCCACACCGTCGATGCGGCCGATCACATCCACCAGGCTGCTGGTCAGAAAGTCGCCGATGTCCACGGCGCTCATCGACGGGTCTTTGGAGAAGAAGCTGTAGGTGACCAGGAAGTCCTGCCCGCCCTTGTTCACGAACACGCCCCGGCTCTTGACGGCGTCGGGCAGGCGGTTGGTGGCGGCCTGCAGCTTGTTCTGCACCTGCACCTGCGCCACGTCGATGTTGGTGCCGGGCGCAAAGGTGAGCGTGGTGCGCGAGCGGCCCGAGGCATCCGAGGTCGAGCTCATGTAGAGCATGTTGTCGATGCCCTTGAGCTGCTGCTCGATGATCTGCGTAACCGAGTTCTCGACCGTCTCGGCCGAGGCGCCGGTGTATTGCGAGCCGATGGTCACGCGCGGCGGAGCGATGTCGGGGTACTGCTCCAGCGGCAGCGTGACGATGGACAGCGCGCCGCCCAGCATGATGATGATGGCGATGACCCACGCAAAGATGGGCCGGTTGATGAAGAACTGAGCCATGTGCTGCGTCCTTCGTGCTCAGCGGGAGGCTGCCGGAGCGGGATTGGACGCGGGTGCCGACGCGGGCGCGGCACCTGCGGCGGCGGGTGCGTCAGCGCCAGGGGCGCCCTTGCGGCCCTTGGCGGGGGCCTTCGGGTCCACCTCTACCGCGCGCACCTTGTCGCCGGGTTTGACGCGTTGGAAACCCTCGACCACCACGCGCTCGCCTGCAGCCAGCCCGCCTTGAAGTAGCCACTGGTTGCCCACGGCACGGTCGATGCTGATCGGGCGCTTTTCCACTACATCACCGTCCTTGACCACCAGCACGCTGGGCTTGCCGGTGAGGTCGCGGGTCACGGCCTGCTGGGGCACCAGCAGGGCTTCTGGCGCGAGCCCGGTGGGCAGCAGCGCCTGTACGTACATACCGGGCATCAGCGTGCCCTTGGGGTTGGGCACCACGGCACGCAGCGTGACAGTGCCGGTGGTGGCGTTCACGATCACGCCCGCAAACTGCAGCTGGCCGCGCTGTGCGTACTCGGTGCCGTCGTCCAGGCGAATGCGCACCGGGATCTTGTCGCCCTCGACCTTCTGGAAGCGGCCTGCGTCCCAGTCCCGCTGCAACTGCATCAGCTCGGTGGTGGACTGGGTGAAGTCCACATACATCGGGTCGAGCTGGACGATGGAGGTGAGTGCGTCGGCCTGGTTGGCCGTGACCAGCGCCCCCGGCGTGACGTTGGACAGGCTGATGCGGCCGCTGATCGGTGCCTCGATGCGGCTGTACTTGAGGTTGATGCGCGCCGTGGCCAGGTTGGCCTTGGCCACGGCCACGTCGGAGCGCGACTGGGCGGCGGCGGCCTGGCTTTCTTCAAACGCCTGCTCGCTGATGGCGTCGATCTTCACCAGCTCCGCATTGCGCTTGGCCGTGGCTTCCTGGGTGCGCGCGGTGGCCTCGGCCTTGGCCAGGGCGGCCTGCGCGCTGGCCTCGGTGGCGCGCAGCGAGGCGTCGTCGATCTGGTACAGCGGCTGGCCCTGGCGCACCAGCGCGCCTTCGGTGAACAGACGCTTTTGCAGGATGCCCGACACCTGGGGCCGGACCTCGGCCGTGAGCGAGGCGCGGGTACGGCCCGGCAGCGCGGCTTCGAGCTGCTGGCTTTGCTGCTTGAGCGTGACCACGCCCACTTCGGGGGCGGCCTTGGCCGGTGCAGGGGCCTCGTTGGGTTTGCTGCAGCCGGCCAGGATGCCTGCGATCAGCAGCAACCCCAGCAACGCTCCCCGGGACGGCAAGGCCCCCAGGGCGGGGCGGGCGGCGCGGCCTGACACGGGATCGGCAGGGGACGGCGCAGACAGGCTCGGGCACAGCAGGGACAACGCGGCATCGTTCATGGGCGTAGGGCTTGGGGCGTGGGGGTGGAAAGTTCGGCGCATTGTGGGGGGCGCACATTTCCTGTTTGTAAAGTGGCCTGATTTGGCCCGGGTGCCGGAGCGCCGTGCAGGGACATGCGGGGCAGGGCGCCGGGCAGGCCCTGGCGCGCGGCAAAATGGAGGGAGACCCGACCGAATCACGCCCCCATGGGGGCCCGCTGGAGACCGATGCGCATGTGTGGAGCCGAACTGAAAAACCTACCCGAGGGCGTACAGCGTGTGGCTGCCGAGCTGCAGCGGCTCGGCCACCCGCACCTGCCGCAGATGCTGGACGATGCCGCGCGCACTGCGCAGCAGGCCGCTGATGCGCTGGGCATCCTGGTGGGGCAGGTGGCCAAGAGCATCATCTTCCGGCGCAAGAGCGACGATGCAGCGGTGCTGGTGGTCACATCGGGCGACCGTCGCGTGGACGAGAAAAAGGTGGAAGCCCATGTGGGCGGCAAGATCGGCCGCGCCGATGCCGAGTTCGTCAAGTCGCGCACCGGCTTTTCGATTGGCGGCGTGTCGCCCGTGGCACATGCCACGCCGCCGGTCACACTCATCGACCAGGACCTGCTGCGCTTTGACGTGGTGTGGGCCGCAGCGGGCCACCCGCATGGCGTGTTCCCCCTGCACCCCAGCGACCTGCAGCGCCTGACGGGCGCTCCCGTGGTGGACGTGGTGCAAGCGCCTGTGGCGGACACCCCCGCGCCCCAGGTGGCCGCATGAATGCTATTGATTTGCTAGCTGCCAAGGCAAAAGACGCTAGCGCTACCGGCCATTTTGACCCCCAAAGCACCGAGCCGGTGCCCTCGCCCTGCATCTCGGTGTGCCGCATGACGCCCGACCGCAGCCACTGTGAAGGCTGCTTTCGCACGCTGGATGAAATCCGTGCCTGGTCGCGCGCCGACGCCCCGCAACGGCGCGCCATCTGGGCGCAGCTGTTGCAACGTGCGGGTATTGCCTGGCCCGTGCCGGAGACCGAAGCATGAAGCGCATCACGTTCTACCTGGACTTCATTTCGCCCTATGCCTGGCTCGCGTTTGAGCGCTTGCCTGAAGTGCTGGAAGGGCTGACCTACAGCGTGACCTACCAGCCCGTGCTGCTGGGTGCCCTGCTGCAGCAGCACGGCAACCCCGGCCCTGCGGGCATTGCCCCCAAGCGCGACTGGACCTACCGCCACGTGACCTGGCTGGGCCATGCGCAGGGCACGCCACTGCAGATGCCGGCGCGCCACCCGTTCAACCCGCTGCCCTTGCTGCGCCAGGCCCTGGCCTGCAGCGACGACGGCAGCATCAACCGCTACGTGGCGGGCACGGTGCTGCGCCACGTGTGGCAGGGCGGTGGGGACGCGCTCGACCCCGCGCGGCTGGCCGCGCTGGCCGAGGCGCTGGCGGAGCAAGTGCGCCCCGGGCAGGATGTGAACAGCGACGGCCCCAAGGCCTTGCTGCGCGCCAACACCGAGGCCGCGCAGGCCGCCGGTGTGTTTGGCGTGCCCGCGTTCGGGGTGGACGGCAAGTTGTTCTGGGGGCTCGACGGCCTGCCCATGCTGCGTGCCTACCTCGACGGCGACGCCTGGTTCGGCGGACCGGCCTGGGATGCTGTCAGCCAGCTCCCATCGGGTTTACCCGGCAAGCGCTGAGCAATTTCCGGATGCTGAAAGGGGTGCTGCGGGTTTCACCCTAAGTTGTCAGAGAGCGGTCAGTTTGATGAAAGCTCGTGTTGGTTTCGTGTCAGAGGGTGGTCAGTGCCATACAAAACAATGGCCTCAGCCCGCCGCAGTGCGGTCTGTAACACCAATAGGAGACACACACCATGGCAACTGTTCATCCCGCACCGCGGCCGATGTCGCCCGAAGAGAGGAAGGTCATCTTCGCCTCGTCGCTCGGCACCGTTTTCGAGTGGTACGACTTTTACCTGTACGGCTCGCTCGCAGCCATCATCGCCAAGCAGTTCTTCAGCGGTCTGGATGCCGGTTCGGCGTTCATCTTCGCGCTGCTGGCGTTTGCGGCGGGCTTCATTGTTCGCCCCTTCGGCGCCATCTTCTTCGGCCGCCTGGGCGACATGATTGGCCGCAAGTACACGTTCCTGGTCACCATCCTAATCATGGGCCTGTCCACCTTCATCGTGGGCATCTTGCCGACTTATGCGTCCATCGGTGTGGCCGCTCCAGTCATCCTGATTGCCTTGCGCCTGCTGCAAGGCCTGGCACTGGGCGGTGAATACGGCGGTGCTGCCACCTATGTGGCCGAGCACGCTCCGCACGGCAAGCGCGGCGCCTACACGGCCTGGATCCAGACCACTGCCACGCTGGGTCTGTTCCTGTCGCTGATGGTGATCCTGGGCACCCGTACCGTGCTGGGTGAAGAAGCCTTTGCCGACTGGGGCTGGCGTGTTCCGTTCATCGTGTCGATCCTGCTGCTGGCCATCTCCGTCTGGATCCGTTTGTCGATGAACGAATCGCCGGCCTTCCAGAAGATGAAGGCCGAAGGCAAGACCTCCAAGGCTCCGCTGAAGGAATCCTTCGGTGAGTGGAAGAACCTCAAGATCGTGATCCTGGCACTGGTGGGTCTGACCGCCGGTCAGGCCGTGGTGTGGTACTCGGGCCAGTTCTATGCGCTGTTCTTCCTGACGCAAGCACTGAAGGTCGATGGCGCCACCGCCAACATCTTTGTGGCCGTGTCGCTGCTGATCGGTACGCCGTTCTTCATCGTGTTCGGTGCCCTGTCCGACAAGATCGGCCGCAAGCCCATCATCCTGGCAGGCTGCCTGCTGGCCGCGCTGACGTACTTCCCCGTGTTCGGTGCCCTCACCAAGGCGGCCAACCCCGCTCTGGCTGAAGCCCAGGCCAAGAACAAGGTGGTGATCACCGCCGACCCTGCCGAGTGCTCGTTCCAGTTCAACCCCACAGGGACCACCAAGTTCACCAGCTCGTGCGACATCGCCAAGCAGGTGCTGGCTGGTGCTTCGGTGAGCTATGAAAACGCTGTGGCACCCGCCGGCACGGTGGCGACCATCAAGATTGGCGAAACCGCGATCCCCTCGTACTCCAGCAAGGGCCTGAGCGCTGACGAAGCCAAGAAGAAGGACGCCGAGTTCAAGAAGCTCGTGGCCGACGACCTGAAGGCCGCTGGCTATCCCACCAAGGCTGACCCAGCCCGCATCGACAAGGTGATGGTCACCATCATCCTGACCTACCTGGTGCTGCTGGTGACCATGGTGTACGGCCCCATCGCCGCCATGCTGGTCGAAATGTTCCCCACCCGCATCCGTTACACGTCCATGTCCCTGCCGTACCACATCGGTAACGGCTGGTTCGGCGGCCTGCTGCCCACCACGGCGTTTGCCATCGTGGCCCAGACCGGCAACATGTACAACGGCCTGTGGTACCCCATCATCATTGCCGGTGCTACGGTGGTGATCGGTGGCCTGTTCATCAAGGAAACCAAGGACGTTGACATCTACGCCAACGACTGATCGTTACTGACCGGTGTACAGGGCCCGTCCCGCAAGGGTCGGGCCCTGTGTTCCATCAAGGGGCTTGTACCGCGCACCAGTACAAACCACAACCCTGGGGATGCTGTGCATGATTCGAGCGGTAAGTGTGCGCTGCGGATCGGGATGGGCTGCAAGGCGCAAAACGCAGCAATAGCCGTAGCTATTGCGAGTATTTGCAACGCGGCAGGCCACCCGAGCCCGCAGATGCACACGGCGCGACGAATCGTGCACGGCATCCCGAGCCAGGCCCCTTGATTGAACAAACCCATCCCAGGAGATATTGATATGTGGAAGATTGTTGTTGGCTTCGTCTTGTTTGCTGCTTTGTCGATGTACGTGATCATCACGGCGGGCGACAAGGCCGACATGGGCGGTGAAAAGCACGGTGCCGATGCGGTGCACGCGCCCGAGGCCCCTGCGAGCGCTGCGGCACCTGCTGCCGCACCTGCACCCGCTGCGGCTCCTGCCTCGGCTGCCAGCGCGCAATAAGCACGTTGCCCGGCATGACAAAGGCCCTGCCAGCAACCGCTGGCAGGGCCTTTTTTGCGGTGACCTGAGGCTCGGGAGCGTGTGCCGTGTCAGCGCTTGAAGCGGCCGTCCGTGCCGATGATGGACAGGTCCGAGAAGTCCAGCCCGCTGTGGTCGGTAGGGCTGTAGCTCAGCTCCATGCCGCCCAGATCCCACTTCTTGATACTTTCCAACCCCATGTGGAGTTTGGCGCTGTCGGGCTTGGCGCCTGCACGTTTGAGGCCTTCCACGAGTACCTTGGCGCTCACAAAACCCTCCAGCATGGCGGGTGTCAGGTCGCCGATGTTCTTGGCCTTGGCCAGGTCCATGGCCTCCTTGACCACGGGGTAGTTGAGCGAGCGCTCCGACGGGAACACCTGCGTCACCACCACGCCCCGGGCCTGATCGCCCAGGGCCTTCACAAACCCGCCCGACGCGTTGTTCGACAGCGTGACGATCTGGCCGGCAACGCCCGCAGCGCGCAGGGCCTTGATGCCATCGACCACCGCCGCGCCCGTGCCGATGAAGATCACCGCCTGGGGCTGCTTGCCGGCCACGCGGGGTGCGATGGCACTGTAGTCGGGCTTGGCGCGGTCAAACTTCTCGATGAACAGCGCCTCGATGTTGTTGGCCTTGAAGCCGGCCTGGGCGCCCGCCAGGCCGTCCGCGCCAAACGTGTCGTCCACATGCACCACGCCAATGCGCTGGATGCCCAGCGTGTGCAGGTGCGAAATGGCCTTGGTCACCTCGCGCTGGTAGGGCGCACGCACGTTGAACACGTATTTGCTCACCGGCTGGTGCAGCGCAATCGCTCCGGTGGACGGGCCCACCAGCGGCACGCCATGCTGCTCCAGCACCGGGATGATGCCCTGCGTGTGGGGCGTGCCCCGGGTCATAAACATGCCGATCACGCCCTTTTGTTCAATCAGCGTGCGGGTGTTGTCCAGGGTCAGCTTGGGGTCGAACTTGTCGTCCAGCGACAGCACCTCCACCTTCTGCCCGCCCACGCCGCCCTTGGCGTTGATGTGGTCGATGTAGAGGGCGGCGCCCTGCATGGATTCGGCCACCGTGGCGGCGGCCGAGCCGGTGATGCCCACCGTCTGGCCGATCAGGATCTGTGCGTGGGCGGAACCGATGCCCAGGG
Organism: Acidovorax sp. M14; assembly: GCF_049331375.1. Lineage (NCBI taxonomy): Bacteria > Pseudomonadati > Pseudomonadota > Betaproteobacteria > Burkholderiales > Comamonadaceae > Acidovorax > Acidovorax sp. M14. Next base: position 4,266,726 of record NZ_CP186263.1, on the reverse strand, counting down.
CGGCAGCCAGGGCGCAGAGCGCACCGGCCAGGCCAGTTTTTTTCATGGGGTTGTCTCCTGCGTGTGGAGCGCCCGAGTGTAGGCAGGCTCCCGCGCGGGACAACTGTAAAAACGCGTAGACCTAGCGCCCAGGCGCTCAGCGGCGGAAGCGCCCGTCCGTGCCGATGATGGACAGGTCGGCAAAGTCCAGTCCGGTGTGGTCTTCGGGGCTGAAGTTCACCTCCAGCCCGCCCAGGTCCAGTTTCTTGATGCTTTCCAGCGCGGTCTGGATCTTGTCGCGGGTGGGCTTGGGGCCCGCGCGCTTGAGGCCTTCGACCAGCACCTTGGCGGCGGCAAAGCCCTCCAGCATAGCGGGGCTGATCTCGGTGAGCCCCTTGGTCTTGGCCAGCTCCTGGGCTTCCTTCACCATCGGGTAGGTCACGGCCCGCTCATTGGGGAACACCTGGGTCACGATGACACCCCGTGCGTTGGCGCCCAGACTCTTGATGAAGCCGCTGGAGGCGTTGTTCGACAGCGTCACGATCTGCGCGGCCGAGCCCGCCGTGCGCAGCGCGGTGGTGGCGTCCACCACCGCAGAGCCCGAAGCCACCATCAACACCGCCTGCGCGTCGGCCTTGGCTACCTTGGCGGCAATGGGGGCGAAGTCGGGTTTGGCGCGGTCGAACTTTTCGGACACCACGGCGGTCAGCTTGGCGGCTGCCAAGCCCTTTTGTGCGCCCTGGATGCCGTCCGCCCCAAAGCTGTCGTCCGCATACACCAGCGCCACGCGGCTGATGCCCATGGAAGCGAGGTGGGTGATCGCCTTTTCGGCCTCGCGCTGGTAGGTGGCCCGCACGTTGAAGATGTATTTGCGCACCGGCTGGTGCAGCACCATGGCACCCGTGGACGGCGCCACCAGCACCACGCCGTGCTTGTCCAGCAGGGGCAGGATGGCTTCAGTGTGCGGGGTGCCCCGGTTGAGGAACAGGGCCAAGACGTTCTTGTCCTCGATCAACGTACGGGCGTTTTCCGCTGCCAGCTTGGGGTCGAACTTGTCGTCCAGGGAGATCAGCTCGATCTTCTGGCCGTTGACGCCGCCCTTGGCATTGATGGCATCGATGTACAGCAGTGCACCATCGGTGGTCTCCTTCACCCCGGCGGCGACCTGGCCGCTGAACCCTGCTGTCTGGCCGATCAGGATCTGGGCGTGGCTGGCTGCACTGGCCGCCAGCGCCAGGACCAAGCCCGCCGCCCGCAGTTGCCATTGTTTTGTCATGGCGGTCTCCTCTTGTTTTGTGTGGAGGCCGCAGTCTAGCCGGATGTTCCCGGCCAGAACACCCGCTTTTCCCTAGCCGCTGCTCCATTGCGCGTGCTTTGTCCATGGTCAAAAGCACCGCAGTGCGCCTCGGGGGTAATCGGCGGGCGCAGGCGCAAACCCGGAGTGCGTCCCTAGAATGTCCCGCCTCACCCCAGAAAGACCGCCTCCATGACCCAGGGACAGATCCGTATCCGTGGCGCACGCCAGCACAACCTCAAGAACCTGGACCTGGACATCCGCACCGGCGAACTGACGGTGGTGACGGGCCCCAGCGGTTCGGGCAAATCCAGCCTGGTGTTCGACACGCTGTATGCCGAAGGCCAGCGCCGGTACGTGGAGACCTTCAGTGCCTACGCGCGCCAGTTCCTGGACCGCATGGACAAGCCCGCCGTGGACAAGGTCGAGGGCGTGCCCCCCGCGATTGCCATCGACCAGACCAACCCCGTGCGCTCCAGCCGCTCCACCGTGGGCACCATGACGGAGCTGAACGACCACCTCAAGCTGTTGTTCGCGCGTGCGGGCCAGCTCTTTGACAAGCAGACCGCGCAGCCGGTGCGGCACGACTCGCCAGAGACCATTTACGCGGAGCTGCAGCGTCGCAGTGCCGAGGCAGGCGACCCGCGCATCGTGCTGACCTTCCCCGTGGAACTGCCGGGGGGCACCTCCGCCGAACAGGTCGAGCAATGGCTGTCCGCCAGCGGCTTCACCAAGGTGCAGGCTGAGCGCGAGGTGGCCACGCCCACCGGCCCGCGCAAGGTGCTGGACGTGGTGGCCGACCGCTTCCGCCTGGGCAATGCCGAGAAGGCGCGCGTGATCGAGGCCATCGAGGTGGCGCTCAAGCGTGGCACGGGGCGGCTGAATGTGTACCGCCTGGTGGATGAGGGAGAGCCGGAACTGTGGAGGTTCTCGACAGGCCTGCATTGCCCCGACAGCGACTTGCGCTACAGCGACCCCATCCCCTCGATGTTCTCGTTCAACTCGGCCGTGGGCGCGTGCGAGAGCTGCCGGGGCTTTGGCCGCGTGATCGGCGTGGACTACGGCCTCGTCATCCCCAACGACAAGCTCACGCTGCGCGCGGGCGCCATCAAGACGATCCAGACCCCCGCGTGGCAAGAGGCACAAGACGACCTCATGCGCCATGCCGAAGCCGCAGGCATCCCGCGCGACACGCCCTGGTACAAGCTCACCGACGACCAGAAGAAATGGGTCATCAACGGCGCCCCCGGCTACAAGGACGGCCAGTGGAGCAAGCAGTGGTACGGCATCAAGCGCTTCTTTGAATACCTGGAGAGCAAAGCCTACAAGATGCACATCCGCGTGCTCTTGTCCAAGTACCGCAGCTACACGCCGTGCCCCACCTGCGCGGGGGCGCGCCTCAAGACCGAAAGCCTGCTCTGGCGCATCGGCCGCAAGGAAGACGCCGACGCGGTGCTGGAGCCCGCCAAACGCTTCTTGCCCGAGGGCGTGCAATGGAGCCGTGAGCAACTGGAGGCCTTGCCTGGCTTGTGCCTGCACGACCTGATGCTGCTGCCCATTGACCGCCTGCGCCAGTTCTTTGCGCGCATGCAGTTGCCGGTGGGGGACGACGCCAAGGGCGGCGACGCGCCAGCGCTGAAACTGCTGCACGAAGAGATCACCACCCGCCTGCAGTACCTGTGCGACGTGGGCATTGGCTACCTCACACTCGACCGGCAAAGCCGCACGCTGAGCGGTGGCGAAGTGCAGCGCATCAACCTCACCACGGCGCTGGGCACGTCGCTGGTCAACACGCTGTTCGTGCTGGACGAGCCCAGCATCGGCCTGCACCCGCGCGACATGCACCGCATCACCGAGGCCATGCTCCGCCTGCGCGATGCGGGCAACACGCTGGTGGTGGTCGAGCACGACCCTGCCGTCATGCTCGCGGCCGACCGCATGATCGACATGGGCCCCGGCCCGGGTCGTCTGGGCGGGCAGATCGTGTTCGACGGCACCACCGCCGACTTGCGCAAGGCCGACACCCTGACGGGCGCCTACCTGGGCGGCCGCAAGCATGTGGGCTTTGGCTTCAAGCGCATGGTGACGGAGTCAACCCCGCGCCTCATCCTTGAAGGTGCACGCGAGCACAACCTGAAGGATGTGACGGTCGAATTTCCGCTGCAGCGCCTGGTCACCGTGACCGGCGTGAGCGGCTCGGGCAAGTCGAGCCTGATCCAGGATGTACTGGCCCCCGCGCTGCTGCGGCACTTTGGCAAGGCCACCGACAGCCCCGGCGCGCACGACCGCATGCTGGGTGCGGACCATCTGTCGGACGTGGTGTTCGTGGACCAGTCTCCCATCGGTAAAACTGCCCGATCCAACCCCGTGAGCTATGTGGGCGCGTGGGACAGCATCCGCGAGCTCTTCGCCGTGGCGCCGCTGTCCAAACAACGCAGCTACACCGCTGCCAAGTTCAGCTTCAACAGCGGCGACGGGCGCTGCCCGACCTGCGGCGGCTCGGGCTTCGAACATGTGGAGATGCAGTTCCTGTCGGACGTGTATCTGCGCTGCCCGGACTGCGACGGCAAGCGCTACCGCCCCGAGATTCTGGAGATCACCATCGAGCGCGGCGGGAAGACGCTGAACGTGGCTGATGTGCTGGCGCTCACCGTGGCCGAGGCGGCCGCCGTGTTTGCCAACGACCGCGACGTGATCCGCGCGCTGCAGCCCATCGTGGACGTGGGGCTCGAATACGTGGCGCTGGGCCAGCCCGTGCCCACCTTGTCGGGCGGTGAGGCGCAGCGCCTCAAGCTGGCAGGCTTCCTGGCCGAGGCGGCAAAGACAGCTGCCAAATCCCGCCAGGCTGTGGCGCGCAAAGGCACGCTGTTCCTGTTCGACGAGCCCACCACCGGCCTGCACTTTGATGACATTGCCAAGCTGATGCGCGCACTGCGCAAGCTCATTGATGCGGGGCACTCGCTCATCGTCATCGAGCACAACCTGGACGTGATCCGCGCAAGCGACTGGCTCATCGACCTGGGCCCGGAAGGCGGCGATGCAGGCGGCCTCATCGTGGCCGAAGGCACGCCCGAAGACGTGCGGGCCCATGCCACATCCCACACCGGGCAGGCGCTGCGCGACTACGAACTGGCGCTGGGCGTGGGCGGCCACTCGGTGCACGAAAAAGCTGCGGTGCTACGAAAAAAGGAGCTTCTTGGGCAAGAGGGACGAGCGCAGGAGGCCAAAAATGCCATAGAAATCGTCAATGCCAAGGAACACAACCTCAAGAACCTGAGCGTGGACATCCCGCGCGGCAAGTTCAATGTGGTCACGGGCGTGAGCGGCTCGGGCAAGTCCACGCTCGCGTTCGACATCCTGTTCAATGAAGGCCAGCGGCGCTACCTCGAATCGCTCAACGCGTATGCGCGCAGCATCGTGCAACCGGCTGGCCGGCCCGAGGTGGATGCGGTCTACGGCATCCCGCCCACTGTGGCGATTGAGCAGCGCCTGTCGCGCGGAGGGCGCAAGTCCACCGTGGGCACCACCACCGAGGTGTGGCACTTCTTGCGCCTGCTGTACGTCAAGCTCGGCACGCAGCATTGCACCAAAGACGGCGCCGCCGTGCAGCCGCAAACGCCCGAGAGCATTGCCGCCCAGCTACTCACCCAGTTCCGGGGCCAACACATCGGCCTGCTTGCGCCGCTGGTGATGAACCGCAAGGGCGTCTACACCGAGCTCGCCGACTGGGCCCGCCCGCGCGGCTACACGCACCTGCGGGTGGACGGCAACTTTTTGCCCACCACCAAATTCCCGCGCATCGACCGCTTCAAGGAGCACACCATCGAGCTGCCTGTGGCCAGCCTCGATGTGTCGCCCGAGAACGAAGCGCAGTTGCGCACCGCGCTGGCCGACGCACTCACGCACGGCAAGGGCGTGGTGCACGTTCTCTCAGGCATTGCAGGCCTGCGCGAAGCTATGGAGGGCGGTCAGCCCACGGCGGGCATTGGTACGCTGCAGGCTTTTTCCACCAAGCGCGCCTGCCCCGTGTGCGCCACCAGCTATGCCGAGCTGGACCCGCGCCTTTTCTCCTACAACAGCAAACACGGCTGGTGCCCCGACTGCGTGGGCACGGGCGTCAAGCTCACCAAAGACCAGCGCAAGGTGTTTGACGACTCGGTGCAGGACGACAAAGAGAAAGGCCGCGAGCAGACCTTTGCCGAGCCCGAGGTGGAAGATCTGGCTGAAACGGCCTGCCCCACCTGCAGCGGCACCCGTCTGAACGCCACGGCCCGAGCGGTGCAGTTTGCAGGCGTGGGCATCACCGACATTGCCGCGCTGTCCGTCACGGACGTCCGCCGCTGGGTGGAGACCCTGCGCGTGGAGGGCGGCATGACAGCCCGCGAGGCCGACATCGCCCGCGACCTGGTGCCCGAGATCCAGAGCCGCCTTGAATTCCTCGAAGAAGTCGGCCTGGGCTACCTCACGCTCGACCGGGGCGCGCCCACATTGAGCGGTGGCGAGGCCCAGCGCATCCGCCTGGCTGCGCAACTGGGCAGCAACCTGCAGGGCGTGTGCTACGTGCTGGACGAACCCACCATCGGCCTGCACGCGCGCGACAACCAGATTCTGCTCAATGCCCTGCACAAGCTGGGCGACAAGGGCAACACGCTGGTGGTGGTGGAACACGACGAAGACACCATCCGCCGCGCCGACCACATCATCGACATTGGCCCGAGCGCCGGCAAGCGCGGCGGGCGCCTGGTGGCACAGGGTTCGGTGAGCGATCTCACGGCCGCAGAAGATTCACAAACCGGCCGCTACCTGCTGCACGCGATGAAGCACCCGCTGCAACTGCGCCGCAGCATGGTGGCAGGCGAAGTGAGCGCCGAGGCCACGGCCGCGTTTGCGCAGGCTGAAGCCGCAGCGCCCACCGGCCGCCAAAGCGCCGCCGTGAAGAAGCGCGCCGCCCAGGCCGCAGCCCTGGCGGCCGACGCACTCACCGAGGCCAAGGAACGCGCTGCCATGCGCTGGCTCACGGTGCACGGCGCGCAGCTGCACAACCTGCAGAACGTGACCGCCACCGTGCCGCTGCACCGCCTGGTGGCGGTGACGGGCGTGAGCGGCTCGGGCAAGTCCACGTTGGCGCGCGATGTGCTGCTGGCCAACGTGCAGGCCTGGGTGCAGCAGCGCAGTACCAAGGCCGGGCGTGATGCCATGGACGCTGGCAAGGCGCCGCCACTGGTCGGTTGCACGGGTCTGTCCGGCTTTGAGAGCATCGACCGTGTGCTCGAAGTGGACCAGACGCCCATCGGCAAAACACCGCGCAGCTGCCCCGCCACCTATATCGGCTTCTGGGACACCATCCGCAAGCTGTTTGCCGAAACGCTGGAGGCCAAGGCCCGTGGCTACGCGGCCGGGCGCTTCAGCTTCAACACCGGCGAAGGCCGCTGCCCCAGCTGCGAAGGCGCGGGCGTGCGCACCATCGAGATGAGCTTTTTGCCCGACGTGAAGGTGCCTTGCGAAACCTGCCACGGCGCGCGCTTCAACCCCGAAACGCTGGCCGTGACCTGGCGCGGCAAGAGCATTGGCGACGTGCTGCAGATGGAGGTGGACGAGGCGGTGGATTTCTTCGCCACCATGCCCAGCATTGCGCACCCGCTGCAGCTCTTGAAGGACGTGGGCCTGGGCTACCTCACGCTGGGCCAGCCGTCGCCCACGCTGTCCGGTGGCGAGGCGCAGCGCATCAAGCTGGTGACCGAGCTGACCAAGGTGCGCGACGAGGTCGGCCGCCGGGGCCAGAAGGCGCCGCACACGCTGTATGTGCTGGACGAACCCACCGTGGGCCTGCACATGGCTGATGTGGACAAGCTCATCCGCGTGCTGCACCGCCTGGTCGATGGCGGTCACAGCGTGATCGTGATCGAGCACGACCTGGATGTGATCGCCGAGGCCGACTGGATCCTGGACCTGGGACCGGAGGGCGGCAACGCCGGTGGCCGCATCGTGGCGGCCGCTACGCCCGAAGAGGTGGTGGCGGCAGGCACGCACACGGGCAAGGCGCTGGCGCCGGTGCTGGCGCGCTGAGGCGCCGAGGGCGGAGGGCAGAGGACCAGGGGCGCACATCCCTGTCGGCCTCTGTCCTACGTACAGCGCGGAACATGGCGCACGTGGCGCCTGGGTTGGTTTTCCTACGATGGGCTGCAGGGGATCGGTTCCCCACCTTCCATCCACATCCCAGGACACACCGCCATGAAAACGCTCCATTTCCTCAAGACCTGTACCGCGCTTGCGGCCACCTCTGTGCTGCTGGTGGCCTGCGGTGGCGGCAATGACGACGATCCATCCCCCAGCAACGAACCCGGCGTGCTCACGGTGAGCAACGCCACCGTTGATGGCCTGAACGGCGTCTACGGCAACGGCGCGCTCAACCTCACCGATGTGGACAAGAAGAACCCCATCGGCTCGGTGCCCGAGCTGTGCACCTTCCGCTTTGACGGTGCCAACAAGGTGGGCTCGTCCGCCACCGCGTTCGGCGACATCCGTTACCGCCCGGATGCCACCAGCCTGCACCAAGTGTTCCTGACCTTTGACGGCAAGGAATACGGCAGCGGCGAACCCACCGACACCGCTGTGGTGCGCGAGAGCGACCAGGTGCGCTTCACCGGCAAGACGCTGACGGCTTCCGACGGCTCGGGCGCCACGCTGCGCGTGAGCGGCATCGTGCCGATGCGCCCCAACCGCCCTGCGGGCTGCTAAGCCCAGCGCGCACCGCGCGTTCTACCGATCTCATTCGATCTCATTGCTTGTCTCCCTCCCCGGTCCTTCGGCCGGTTCAGCCCCTGCTGCCCTCGCAGCGGGGGCCTTTTTTTGGGGCATGGGGTGAGGGGCCCGCCGAGCTGGACGGGCGTCATCGCGGGGCCGGGACATTGAAGCTGGCGGCACAATGGGCCAAAGCGTGTGCGGTGTTGCCGTTGCGCTCTACGCCATTCGCAACTGATGTCCACACAACCCCCTGGCTCACCCACCGTGGTGTGGCTGCACCCTGAAGCACCGCCCAAGCCGGCCGAAGGCGCGCCCTGCAACGGCTGCGGTCTGTGCTGCCTGGCCGAGCCCTGCCCTCTGGGCGTGTTGGTGTCGCGCCGTCGCCGGGGCGCCTGTGCGGCCCTGCGCTGGAGCAATGCCGACCAGCGCTACTGGTGCGGCATGGTGGCCGACCCGGCGGCGGTGACGGGCATGACGCACCCGTGGGCGGTGCGTGCGATGTCGGCGCTGGCCCGGCGTTGGATTGCGTCGGGCATTGGCTGCGATGCGCGGCTGGACGCGCAGGTGTTGCCGCCGGGGCAATGACAGGATGCACTCCTGATTTGATAGCTGTTAGGGCGCTATGTACTAGCGCTACCAGACATTTTTATGGCTCTCTTCCATTTCGGGTGGAAAGCCACATTCCCCACCAGAGCCATGGTCAGGCCCTTGCTTTTTGCAAAGGACAGCCCGGCAGGTGAGTGAGCTTTCCCGCGATCAGGAACGCCATGGCGATGAAGTGATCGGTGGTGCCATAACCACGCGCCTTGGCCTTGGCTGCTTGCAGCAGTGAGTTCACCGCCTCCACATAGCCGGTGTGCAGGTGAGAGGCATCAAACGCCTGGAGTATTCCCGCCCAGTGCTGCTGGATGGTCTTGGCCAGATCAGTGAAGGGCCGCAAGCGGCTGCGCTGTGCCCATCGCAGCCACTTTTTGATTGCCAGCTCGCTTTGTGCAGCCTGAGTCTGAGCGAGCGCACTGCGGTAGATGTCCCGCAGCGCCTCCTTCATCCGCCACGCCCTGGCGGTCTTCAATCGGGTGCGGGGCAGCCAATCCATCTTTGCCTGCTCTTTGTCCGTCCACTTGGCTTTGTCCTTGAGCCAGCACCAACGCGTCTTCTTGAGCCAGCGCTCGCCCCGGGCCTCATCCCGCCGCACTGCGTCCACGGCCCGGTTGGCCAGTTGCACCACATGGAATCCATCAAAGGCAATGGCCGCTTGGGGCAAGTGCTGGCCAGCTCCTGCGATGAAGGCCTTGGACATGTCCATGCACACCACTTGGATGGCTTCGGCCTTGCCTTGGTGGCTCTTGAAGTCCTCGGTAAATCTCTGAACCGTGCTGGCATCCTTGCCGGATGTGGCGTAGATCAGTCGCGCTCGCTCTAGATCGTGCACCAGGGTGATATAGCTATGGCCTTTGGCGCAACTGGTCTCATCGATACCAATGACCGCCACACCCGCGTAGCTCTCCTTGGCGCGCGCCAAGCCAACATGGGCATCGATCTGGCGCCACAAGGCGTTGTCCGCGCAGCGCAGGATGCGCGCACACGCGGCCACCGGCATCTCACGGGCCAGCGTCAGAGCCAGCGCCTCGAACATGAGCGTGAAGCGGCTGCCCTCTCGCGCCCAGGGAACACTCAGCTGGCTCGTAGAGCCGCAGGCGCTGCACGACACCCGAGGCAGAGCGCAGTGCACGTAGGCTTCAAACTGAAAGAAATCCAGATGCCGCCAGCTACGCTGGCGGTGGTCATGCAGTCTCTGGTCAGCTGCGGCGCAAACGGGACAGGCTGCACTGCCGGATTGCCAGACCACGTACAGGTCGATGCGGCTGCGCTCGACGTCCAGTGCAACACGCTCCACAGCCCAGGGCGCGGCCAGCCCCAACGCTTGGCAGAACAACGCTTCTTGCATCGGGAGGGCTCCTGTTCAGGGGGTGTCAATGGATTTATTTGAACTGTAGTGTTCCACCCGAAATGGAAGAGAGCCATTTTTATGCCCAATGGGCCTGTGATGCGCTGGCGCAGACCGGTCGCACGCCGCTGGGTGCAAAGCTTGGCAGGGCACGACGGCGTGCTTCACGGGCATGGGGGACCTGGCACCCAAGCCACCAGAATGCGCAGAAAATTGCCGATCTGCCAGTTGCCCCGCCCACCATGACCAAGCTCGACGACACCGACCGCGAAATCATCAGCATCCTGCGCGCCGACGCCCGCACCCCGGTCGCCACGCTGGCGCAAAAGCTGCGCGTGTCGCGCGGTACGGTGCAAAACCGCCTGCACAAAATGGAAGAGAGCGGCGTCATCACCGGCTACACCGTGCGCCTGCGGCCCGATTCGGAACCCCAGCGCATCCGCGCCTGGATGAGCATTGCGGTGGAGGGCAACGCCGCCCCCGCCGTGATCCGCGCGCTGCGTGGCGAGCCCACCGTGGGCACACTGCACACCACCAACGGCCGCTGGGACATCGTGGCCGAGGTGCGCGCCGAGAGCCTGGAGGCGTTTGACGCCGCGCTTGGCCGCATCCGCCTCACGCCCGGCATTGCCAACACTGAAACCAGCATCCTGCTGTCCACCTACAAGGCGTGATGCAGCCCCAGCGGTGTACCAGCGCAAGGGCTGTGCGCTGGCGCCTTGGCGACATCGGCTAGGGGGTTTCCGCATACCCTCGTCGCGCGGCCGGCAGTCCAATGGCGACGTCCTTGTTTTTGCTTTTCAGGAGCCCGCCATGCAACGTCGCCAGATCATCCAATGGGGAGCCGCCAGCCTGGCCGCCCCCGCATTCCTGGCACAGGCCCAGAGCTTTCCCAACAAGCCCATCAAGCTGATCATCGCCTTCCCTGCCGGTGGCCCCACCGACATCACCATGCGGTCGCTGGCCGACAACGCCAGCAAGATCCTGGGCCAGCCCGTGATCGTGGAGAACAAGCCCGGCGCGGGCGGCACCCTGCCTGCGCAGCAGTTGCAAACGTCTCCAGCCGACGGCTACACGGTGGCGCAGATTCCGCTGGGCGTGTTCCGCCTGCCCTACACCACCAAGATCAACTGGGACCCGGTCAAGGACATCAGCTATGTGCTCAACGTCACCGGCTACGCGTTTGGCCTGGTGGTGCCCGCCGACTCGCCACTCAAGACCTGGACCCACTTCGTGGCCTGGGCCAAGGCCAACCCGGGCAAGCTGAGCTACGGCTCCACCGGCACCATGACCAGCCCGCACCTGACCATGGAACTCATCGCGCAGCAGCTGGGCATCGAGCTGCTGCACGTGCCCTACAAGGGCAGCGCGGATCTCATGCAGTCCATCCTCGGCGGGCAGATCATGGCAGCAGCCGACTCCACCGGCTTTGCGCCGCAGGTCGAGGCCGGCAAGCTGCGCGTGCTCAATACCTGGGGCGCCGAGCGCCTGGCCAAGTTCCCCGATGCGCCCACACTCAAGGAGCTGGGCCTGAACCTGGTGCAGAACTCGCCCTTTGGCATCGGCGCGCCCAAGGGCACGCCTGATACAGTGGTTAAGCGCCTGCACGACGCCTTCAAGCAGGCCATGGAGCAGGACAGCTACAAGACGGCCCTCGCCCGCTACGACATGGTGCCGATGTACATGAGCACGTCGGCGTACAAGAAGTTTGCGCAGGACACCTTCACCCGCGAGAAGGCGCTGGTCGAGAAACTGGGCTTGGCCAAACCCACCTGAGGCCACGCCCTTCGGAGGGGGCAATGCGTTCCGTGTGATGATCCGCAGCATTGAACGGAACTCACACACGATATGGCATCCCCCTCCGACAGCATCAGCATGGCCCTGTTCTGCGACTTTGAAAACGTCGCCCTGGGCGTGCGCGATGCGCAGTACGAAAAGTTCGACATCAAGCCCATCCTGGAGCGCCTGCTGCTCAAGGGCTCCATCGTGGTCAAGAAGGCCTATTGCGACTGGGAGCGCTACAAGGGCTTCAAGGCCACCATGCACGAGGCGAATTTCGAGCTGATCGAAATCCCGCACGTGCGCCAATCGGGCAAAAACTCGGCCGACATCCGCCTGGTGGTGGACGCGCTGGACCTTTGCTACACCAAGTCGCACGTCAACACCTTCGTCATCATCAGCGGTGACTCGGACTTTTCGCCGCTCGTGTCCAAGCTGCGTGAGAACAACAAGCAGGTGATCGGCGTGGGCGTGAAGCAGTCCACGTCCGACCTGCTGATTGCCAACTGCGACGAGTTCATCTTCTACGACGACCTGGTGCGCGAAAACCAGCGTGCCCAGGCCCGCCGCCAGAGCCCTGGCAGCAACCCGCCACCTGCGCCCCGCCGCAGCCCCGAAGAAGAGCGCAGCCGCAAGGAAAGCCAGGACGCGCGCCGCACCCAGGGCGTGGAGCTGGCCGCAGAAACTTTTGAGGCCCTGCTGCTGGAGCGGGGCGACACGGGCAAGATCTGGGCCTCGGTACTCAAGGAGGCGATCAAGCGCCGCAAGCCGGATTTCAGCGAAGGGCGCTATGGCTTCCGCACCTTTGGCAACCTGCTGGAAGACGCCCAGGCGCGTGGGCTGCTGGAGTTTGGGCGCGATGAAAAATCAGGCGCGTATGTGTACCGCAGCCATGGTGGGCCGAGCGCCCCAGCCGCATCTGCGCGGCCTGAAGGCACCGGAGAGCGTGGCAATGAGCGCACCAGCCAAGGCGGAGCGACACGGCACGATTTCCATGCGGTGGCGACGGCACCCGATTTGCGTTCTGACAACAGCGAAGGGCAGGGCGCACAGGGCCGCAGCCGGGGGCGTCGTGGTGAGGGTGCAGACCGCGCAGACCGTGGAGACAATCGCCCCGCGCAGCGCAACGAACACTTTGAGGCCGAGCAGGCCGATGCTCCCGCTGAGCGCCCAGCCAGCCGCTATTTCAGCCAGCCCGTGGCTCTTGAGGCGGTGCCGCCGGAGCCGGTGATCGATACCACCGCGCCACAAGCGCTGCGCTCCGAAGCAGAAGAGAGCGCGGAAACCCCGGAGGTCAGTGCGTCGACCGAGGCCGACCGCTCCGAAGCGGCTACCCCTCGCCGCAGCCGTGCGCGCAGTGGAGACAGCGCAAAGCCTGCCGCCAGCCCACGCAAGGCCGCCACGCCCCGTGCACGCGGTGCGCGTGCTGAGGGTGAAGCCGCCGATGCCACGGCCGCTGCGCCCGAGGACTCTCCTGCAGAGGCAGAAGGCACCACCTCCGCCAAGGCCCCTGCTGCCCGTCCCCGCAGCCGGGCCCGCAAACCGGCCGCCAAGCCCGCCGAGTAAAGGCTACCGGCCTGCGGCAGTCGCAGAGCGCCGCAGTGCCAGCCTTTCGCGCACTTCTTCGTAACGGGGGGGCGTGCAGCCCGCCCGCTCTACGCAATGGCTGGCACTCGCCAGCGCGTGGTGCAGCACGGTGCGCAAGCGGGCCTCCGTGATAGGCGCAGCAAGGCCCCTCGCGCGCAGGGCCAGTGCTTCTTGGCCACGTTCGGGTCCGGCCAACAAGGCGGTGATCAGCCCCGCCAGAAAACAGTCACCCGCACCCACGGTGTCCACCACCGTGATCGGTACTTCTTCGCGCGCATGCACGGCCAGCCCATCACGCTGCAGCAGCCAGGCACCTTCTGGCCCCAGGGTCAGGGCAAGCCATTGCGCCTGTGTTTGCTGCTGCAAATAGTGGGCACGTTCCAATGCGTTGGCGCCCGGCACCGCCAGCGCTTCCAGGTCGTCGTCGCTCACCTTGATGAGGTGGGCGTGCTGCAGGGCGGCCATCACATTGGCGCGGTAGGCGTCGGCGTCGTCCACGGCCGACAGGCGCAGGTTGGCATCCACCACCACCATGCGGCCTGCTGCGCGCTGCGCTGCCAGCCAGGGTTGGTAAACGGCAGCGTCCTGTGCCACCAGCGCCAGGCAGCCCGTGGCCACCACCTGCAGCTCAGGCAACGCGGCGCAGGCGGCCGTCAGTGCCGCTGCCGTCACCTGGCGGTCGGCCACGCCGTCGCGGTAGAAGCTGTAGCTGGCCTTGCCCTCGGCATCCAGCGCGGCCAGCGCCAGCGCGCTGGGCGCGCGCACCGGCGTGGGGGAGGCCAGGGCCACGCCCGCATCGTGCAGGCCACGCGCCAGTTGCCGCCCCTGCATGTCGCCCGACAGCGGGTTGAGGTACAGCGTGCCCACGCCCTGCAGGCCCAGCGCGCGCGTGAGGTTGTAGACCGCGCCGCCCGCGCAGGGTTTCAGGCGGCCGTCCGGCTCTTCGATCAGGTCAAACAGGGCCTCACCCGCCGTGGCCACGCGCAGCGGCCGTGGGGTGTGGGCGGGGGCAGAGCTGGCGGACTGGATAGGGAAAACCATAAGTAAATCCACTTGATTTATTAACTTGTCGACCACTATAGTTCGATCCCATCCACCCGACAAGAGTGGTTCACCTGCCAGCCGCGCAGCACGGGGCCGACAGGAATCTGCCATCCCAACACCTGGAGACAACGCCATGCAACGCATCCCCGCCTTCGCGCTTTCTGCCCTTGCCCTCACCGGCGCCCTGGCCTGTGGCCTGGCCCAGGCGCAAACGTCCGAGCCCGTCATCGGCCTCATCACCAAGACCGAGACCAACCCCTTCTTCGTGAAGATGAAAGAGGGCGCTACGGCCGAGGCCAAGAAGCTGGGCGCCAAGCTGGTGTCGGCCGCAGGCAAGACCGACGGCGACAACGCGGGCCAGGTCACGGCCATGGAGAACCTGATCGCCGCCGGTGCCAAGACCATCCTCATCACCCCCAGCGACGCCAAGGCCATCGTGCCCGCCATCAAGAAGGCGCAGGCACGCGGCGTGATGGTGATCGCACTCGACAGCCCCACCGAGCCCATGGATGCGACGGACGCGCTGTTCGCCACCGACAACTACAAGGCGGGCGAGCTGATCGGCCAGTACGCCAAGGCCGCCACCGCAGGCAAAAAGCCCGTGATCGCCACGCTGGACCTGTTCCCCGGCCACCCGGTGGGCGCGCAGCGGCACAACGGCTTTCTGAAGGGCTTCGGCCTGCAGGCCAACGATGCCAAGAGCAACGAGCTCTCGCGCCCCGCCGAGGTGGTGTGCATGGCCGACAGCTTTGGCGACCGCGCCAAGGGCCAGACCGGCATGGAAAACTGCCTGCAGAAGAACCCCGACATCAACATCGTCTACACCATCAATGAACCCGCTGCGGCCGGTGCCTACAACGCGCTCAAGGCGGCGGGCAAAGAGAAGAACGTGCTCATCGTCTCAGTGGACGGTGGCTGCGCCGGCGTGGCCGACGTGGGCAAGGGCGTGATCGCCGCCACCAGCCAGCAATACCCACTGCGCATGGCGGCCATGGGCGTGGCAGCCGGCGTGGAGTACGCCAAGACCGGCAAGAAGGTCAGCGGCTACACCGACACGGGCGTGACGCTGATCGCTGCCAAGCCCATGGCGGGCGTGGACAGCAAGGATGTGAAAACTGGCACCGACCTGTGCTGGGGCGCCAAGTAAGAGCCGTTCTCAAAACTCTTCTGGCGTCGTTGCTGCGTCTTGTCGTACTACCGTACTGCCTGCGACGCAGCGCCTAGCCAGAACCGCTTCGCTGAGTTTTGCGATCGGCTCCCAACCGACAACTGCTTTTTCTGAGCGCCACCTTTGTCCACCCGCACGGAGCCGCCATGTCCTCGACCGCTTCCAAACTACCGCCGCTGGCCACGCTGGGGCCGTTCATCGCGCTGATCCTGGCGTGCGCCTTTTTTGCCACGCAGAGCGAGCGTTTTCTGTCAGCGCAGAACTTCGCGCTCATCCTGCAGCAGGTCATGGTGGTGGCAGTCATTGCCATCGGCCAGACGCTGGTCATCCTCACGGCGGGCATTGATCTGTCGTGTGGTATGGTGATGGCGCTGGGCGGCATCGTGATGACCAAGATGGCGGCGGACTACGGCCTCTCGGCCCCCGTGGCAATTGCCTGCGGCATGGCGGTGACCATGCTGTTTGGTTTGGTCAACGGCCTCTTGGTCACCAAGATCAAGCTGCCGCCCTTCATCGTCACGCTGGGCACGCTCAACATCGCGTTTGCCGCCACGCAGCTGTACTCGGGTGCGCAGACCATCACCGACATCCCTGCGGGCATGACAGCGCTGGGCAACACCTTTCAGCTGGGGCAGACCGCCATTGTTTGGGGCGCGGTGCTGATGCTGGTGCTGTACCTCGTCACCTGGTTTGCGCTGCGCGAGACCGCGCCCGGCCGCCATGTATACGCCGTGGGCAACAGCCCCGAGGCCACGCGCCTCACCGGTATTGCCACCGACAAGGTGCTGCTGGGCGTGTATGTGCTGGCCGGCCTGTTCTACGGCATTGCGTCGGTGCTGTCGGTGGCCCGCACCGGCGCGGGCGACCCCAACGCGGGGCAGACCGAAAACCTCGACGCCATCAGCGCCGTAGTTCTGGGCGGCACCAGCCTGTTTGGCGGACGCGGCGTCATCCTGGGCACGCTGGTGGGGGCGCTGATTGTGGGTGTGTTCCGCAACGGGCTCACGCTGATGGGCGTGTCGTCGGTCTACCAGATCCTGGTCACCGGCATCCTCGTGATCCTGGCCGTGGCCACCGACCAACTCTCGCGCAAAGGAGTGCATTGATCATGACCAACTCCACCCACACAACGAAAGCTCCACTGGTGATGCAGGCCAAGGGCCTGGTCAAGCGCTACGGCCAAGTCACCGCGCTCGACGGCGCTGACTTTGAACTGCGCGCCGGGGAGATCCTGGCTGTGATCGGTGACAACGGTGCGGGCAAGTCGAGCCTGATCAAGGCGCTGTCCGGCGCCACCGTGCCGGACGAAGGCGAAATCCTGCTCGACGGCCAGCGCATCCAATTCAAAAGCCCCATCGACGCGCGCCGTGCGGGCATCGAAACCGTATACCAAGACCTGGCCGTGGCCCCGGCCATGACGATTGCCGAAAACCTGTTCCTCGGACGCGAGCTGCGCCGCCCGGGCCTCTTGGGCAGCGCGCTGCGCATGCTCGACAAAAAGAAGATGCTTGAAGAGAGCGTGGCCCGCATGGCCGAGCTGAAGGTCGGCATCCGCTCCATGACGCAGGCGGTCGAGACGCTTTCGGGCGGCCAGCGCCAGTGCGTGGCCGTGGCGCGTGCGGCAGCATTTGCACGCCACGTGGTCATCATGGACGAGCCCACCGCCGCCCTGGGCGTGAAGGAGGGCAACATGGTGCTGGAGCTGATCCGCCGTGTGCGCGACAAGGGCCTGCCCGTCATCCTCATCAGCCACAACATGCCCCATGTGTTCGAGATTGCCGACCGCATCCACATCGCCCGCCTGGGCAAGCGTGCGGCCGTGGTCAACCCCAAAAAGATCAGCATGAGCGATACCGTGGCCGTGATGACGGGAGCGATGGCCGCGTCTGATTTGCCTGCTGAATGCCTTGCCTGAAACGCCTCTCATGCTGAAGAACATTGATCCGCTGCTGACCCCCGACCTGCTCAAGGTGCTGGCCGAGATGGGCCACGACGATGCCATCGTGCTGGCTGATGCCAACTTCACCGCCATGAGTCTGGGCGCGGGCAAGCCCGTGCTGCGCCTGCCCGGCATTGGCATGGCGCGCGCCGTGCAAGCGGTGGCCAGCGTGTTGCCTCTGGCGCAGGACGTGGCCCACCCCGTGGCCTACATGCAGGTGGGCGGCACCGAGGTGCCTTACCGCTCGGCCCTGCAGCGCGAAACCTTGGACGTGCTGGCGCGCGAGGGCGTGGCCAGCGAACAGGCCGAGGGCGTGGAGCGTTTTGCGTTCTACGAGCGCGTCAAAAAAGCCTATGCCATCGTCGTCACGGGCGAGCGCCAGCCCTGGGGCAACTTCCTGCTGCGCAAGGGCGTCATCGGCGACACTCTGAACGCCTGACCGATTCATCACCATGCTGGACACCGAAGCATCTCCACCTGCCGTTGACAACGCTGCCGCCAGCCCCGCGCTGCTGCGCCAGCGCGGATCCAACCACGTGGGGCTGCGCCAGTTCAACGAGCGCGTGGTGCTGCAGGCGCTGCGCACCCACGGCAGCCTGGCCAAGGCCGAGATGGCGCGGGTCACGGGCCTCACGGCGCAGACCATCGGCCTCATCACTGCGCGGCTCGACGAAGACCAGCTGCTGCGCCGCGAAGCGCCTGTGCGTGGTCGTGTGGGCCAGCCCTCCGTGCCGATTGGCCTGAACCCTGACGGCGCGTTTGCCATCGGCATCAAGATCGGCCGCCGCAGCGCCGACTGGCTGCTGGTGGACTTCACCGGCCATGTGCGCGAGCGCATCGTGCTCGACTACGCCTTCCCCGACATCGACGTGCTGCTGCCCGCCATCCGCACACACCTGAACCAGTTGCTCGACGGCCTGGGCCCGCTGCGCTCGCGCGTGGTGGGCGTGGGCGTAGCCGCGCCGTTCCAGCTGGGTGGCTGGCACCGTATGCTGGGGCTCACCGAAGCGCAGTCCGAAGCCTGGAACAACATCGACCTGGCCGAGCAGGTGCAGCAGATGACCGAGCTGCCCGTGAGCTTTGCCAAAGACACTTCCGCCGCCTGCGTGGCCGAGCTGCTGCAGGGGCGCGGGCGCGACATCCCGAGCTTTTTGTACCTGTTCATGGACACCTTTGTAGGCGGGGGGCTGGTCATCAACTCGCACCTGCATCGGGGCCTGCACGGCAACGCAGGCGCCGTGGCCTCGCTGCCCCTGTCACCCGCGCAGCCGGGCCAGGCGCCCGCGCAGCTCATCAGCCAGGCATCCCTGTGGGAGCTGGAGCAGCGCTTTCGCGAACACGGCCTCGACCCCATGGCGGCCTACGACAAGCGTGTGCTGCAGGCCCCGTGGCTGGAACACAGCCGGGGCTGGATTGCGCGCGCTGCGGCGGGCCTGGCGCACTGCATCGTCTCGGCCACGGCGTTTTTGGACCTGGATGCCGTGGTGGTCGATGGCGCCGCAGCCCCCGAACTGCTGCAGGCCCTGTGCGAAGGTGCGCGCCACGCACTGGCCGACTACAACTGGGAAGGCCTGCACCAGCCGCCCCGGCTGGAGCTGGGCACCATGGGCTCCGACGCGCGGGCGCTGGGCGGAGCGCTGCTGCCGCTGCATGCGTGTTTTGCGCCGGATACGGACATCTTCCTCAAGGCTTGATGGTTTGCTATTGAAATAATAGCTGTTGTGGCATGTTTCACTAGCGCAGACGAGCGTTTTCAATCAAAACGACTTCCTGGCAGCCGCGCGCGCACAGTGTCCCGTCGTGGGGTGGCTGGCTTCATCGCGTCAATCAGCCAGGGGCGGTGGCGATCCCACCCTGCCGCTTGATTTGCTCGTCGTTAGCGGCCCGCCAGAATCGCCCTAGCCACTTCCGCAAACCCCGCGCCCCGTTCTCCCTGCGTCACATACCGTGGCAGATGTGAGAGCTGCGGCACAAACCGCGCGATGTTGGCCACGCCCACGCTGTGGGTGAAGTGCTGGAACATCGCCTGGTCATTGCCCGAGTCGCCCACAAACACCCAGCGGTCCAGCTCCTGCGCAAGGTCGCGGCCCAGCAGCTCGCGCACGATCCAGTTGGCACCCTGCCATTTGTTGAAGTCGCCAAAGCAGCCGTGGATGTGGATGCTGCTCACCGTGGTCTGCATGCCTTCGCGCTGCAGCAGAGCCAGCACCTGCTGCACGGTCTCCGGCGGGTGCCGGTCGAACTCGGCGTAGTCAAAGGCCAGGTCGGTCTCGCGCCCGGCGCTGTCGCGGCTCAGGGCCACACCTGGCACTTCCGAAGCCACCAGCGCGGCGATCTCACGCATGCGTGCCTGGTTGGCACTGCGCGTGGCGGCGTCTTGCTGGTAGCGCTTGACCAGCGGTGGTTGAGCGCCAGAGCCCCGGGTAAACGCCACAGCACCGTTCTCCGCCACCATGGCATCCACCGGCCAGGTCGCGCCTGCGGGCCCTGCCATGAACAGCTCGCACCATCCAATCGGCCGCCCGGTGATGGGGATGACCAACAGGCCCGCTGCCTTCAGATCAGCCAATGCCTGCAGTGCGTCGGGCGTGATGGCGCCTTCGGTGGTGAGCGTGTCGTCGATGTCGGTGAATATTCCAGTGATGGTGGAGCGGACGACCGAATTCCAGTGAGTCAGGGGCAGCATGTGGCAGATGCAGGAGGTATTCTGGCCCGATGATCAGCGCGCAGCTTGCAGGAGGGGCCTCTCGATGCAGCGGAACCACAGCATGCTGATGACAACAATTGCAACGGGAAGACAGAGCAGGAAGAGGAGCAATAACTGGGGTTCCGAAATACCAAGGGACATGCGCATTCGACCGCTGGCGTCGAGCAGGAATGTGTGAAGTAAATACAAACTGTAGGAAGCATCGCCCACTGCGACCAGCCAGGCGGGTGGTGAAAACCTGGTTTGCTCAAGGCTCAGGGCAATGATTAGAGTGGCAAGGCCTACCACCCCGAAGCTCGCCGCGCGCATGACTTCGACCCGATCAAAAAAAGGCGACAAGGAACCCAGACTGAATCCTAAGGCCATCAGCAGAAGGCACAGCGGGATGGTAATTTTGTGTGTTCGAAAGATTGAAGCGCGTCGGTCATAAGCGTGTGCCACTAGTGCCCCTGCGAGGAACTCTAGCCCCAGCCCAGTAAGTCCATACCGTAGTGGCTGGTCGCCTTCAAAAACACCTTGCGGATCTATGGTGACCCATGCGATGCCCCAAGCCGCAAGTACCAGCATTACCGAAACAATGACTTTGATCTGGTGTTGCCGCGGAAGGATTGCGATGGGAATGATCCATAGATAGAAGTAGATCTCCATTGTCAGCGACCAAGCTGGAGGCAGCCAGTTGTCCCAAATGTTGGGGTAAAGCAGAAGAGTGCTGAAAATCATCTTCTGCAGAGGCGGCAGACTCTCCTGGTATACCCAAACTGTCGTCAATGCGATGAGTAGCAGGACGGGCCAATAACCCATATAGATGCGTCGCAAACGGTTCACCACGAAACGTTTGATGCCGCTTGCAGGAATGGTGCGCAGGGCCGAGCGGTACACCACGAAGCCGCTGAGTGTGAAAAATATGTCGACCCCGGAGAAACCCCAGCGGGTGAACGCACTAGTGGTCGACAACAGTGGAACCAAGTTCCAGTGGGGGTGCATGTGGAAAAAGAGCACCATGAGCGCTGCCACGCCGCGCAGCGCCTGAATCCACAGTAAATCAGTCTGTGCAGCGGCAGTCGCACAGGCTGCGCTATTGCGAGAGCTTGATGTGCGTTCCACGATGCTCCAGGTATGGCGTACGAGAATTCAGCCTTTGTGGCGAAAGAGCCATTTAGTTGCCCCGGTAAAATTGACGACCATGCCCAGTAAACTGCCAATGCATACGTAGGTACTGAGCCATAGAGGCGATTGACTGAAGCGTGAAGCTAAGAAAGAATAAGCCGCTAGATTCACAAGGCCACCACCTAGCATAAGACCTAAGTAGCGCATATACTCGCCAAAAATATGCATGCCCGCAGAGCGATTCGCAAATGTAAACCGTCGGTTTAATATCCATGTAGCCGTAGCTGCTCCCAGAAAGGACGCTAAGCGAGCAGCATAGATGCCAATAGGCTCTCGCAATAAGGCGAGCAATGTTACATCCACCGCGAGTCCAATGATGCCCACCAATCCAAACCGCAATAGTTCGCGGGTTAGCGTCATGAGGAGTGGCTCGCCTTATTGCTGTCCGTGATACTCAAATAAACTAAGCGCTTGAGTTCGCGTCGCATCTGGGTGATGCCGTGAAGGATCAATCCACTAACGCCCGACACCACGCCGCAGAGCATCAATGCAGTCACCAGACCCAGCGTGGGAAAACGTCGCACAAGGCCTGTTTGCTCAAACTCTAGAATGATAGGGACTGCGAGTGCAACAGAAGCTGCCATAAGAAACGCACCCAACCAACCAAAGAACTGAAGTGGTTTCTCGCTCAGAACGAGACGTCCTATTGTTTTTAGAATGCGCCAACCATCCCGATAGGTTGAGAGTTTGCTGGTTGATCCTTCGGGACGAGCCCCATAGGGTGTATCGATTTCCGCACACGGCATACGCAACTCTAGTGCGTGTACGTTCAATTCGGTCTCGATCTCAAAGCCGTGTGATTGAGCTGGGAACGATTTTACATAGCGGCGCGAGAAAACACGATACCCCGACAACATGTCCCGGAAACTGCCTCCAAATATTTGCTGCACGCATCCAGTCAGAAGCTTGTTTCCCAGCCTGTGACCCGGGCGATACGTAGCCCCACCAACTCCTTGGTCTGACTCTACTCGGGCTCCGACGACCATATCTAGCCGTCCGTCAATTAGTGTCTTGATGAGCAAGCAAGCGGATGGTGCATGGTATGTGGCATCACCATCCGCCATGACGTAGATATCGGCATCAACATCTGCAAACATGCGTCGCACTACATTACCTTTGCCACGGAGCGCAACGTGAACAACGGTAGCGCCATGCTCTACAGCGACTTTGGCAGTTTGATCGGTGGAGTTGTTATCAAACACATACAGCTTGGCTTGCGGCAAAGCTGCCTTGAAGTTGTCTAAAACAATTCCGATCGCAAGCGCTTCGTTAAAGCACGGAATTATGACCGCGACATCAGGTTCAGTTCCACGGATCTTTTCCTTGTATCCATTCATGAGTTCTTGCCCAAGGTAGAAGACGCCGTGCTATTTAAATATCCAGTTGAGGAGGTTTGAGAGTACAAAACTGGGAGGAGGATCATAGGAGCTGCAAAAAATGTGAGCAAGTATCTATATTCTCCGGCTATTGAGAAAATAAAAACGGCTATTAGGTGTAATGTTAGTGTGCTGCATATAATGAAGCTGCCGTGGTCCTTATGTCTCCAAGTACGTACGCTGCCAGTAGCTACTAAAAATAATCCCAGCCATGGGGTCCATAGTATAAATCGATAGGCGAGCGAGAAATCGAACCAAGAAGATATTGCGCGATGGATAGCCCCGTTTCGAAAGCGTGGTTGGGATAGTGATTTTGTTTTGTTTAAAATTATCTCGGCGCTCGCAAGTCCTGGAATTCCGCCGTTGGCAAAAGCCGAGTACAAGAAGATATTAATGCGGCTCGCTGTAAACGCTGGAAGATTGTGCCAGAGGTTGTAGGTGAAGAATTCGCGAATGATTGTCTTCTTTGCCTTTGATGACAGACTCATTAAATTGGGTCCATCGTTAAAGTATACGAGTGGGTCCCAATAGTAGTGATCGTAGTATTGGTTGATACGATCTATGCTTTCGCCATTCGAGGTCAGGGCATCGAGCGTTTGAGGGGTTACTCGGGGCTCGTTGCGCTCCCACAGACCCATCGGGCGATGTTCCAGAAAGCCCACTGTTTCGTAGAGTGCCAAAGGAAAGATGGCGCCATGAGATTCTCTTTGAAAGTAGGTGCTCGCAAGAATGGCTGATGCACACCATGGTAGGAGGATTGCGGCTAATTTCCAGCGATCTCGTGTTGAGGAAATGGTTGCCAAAGCCACTATAGCTACTATACTAATTATTCCGTTTGGACGTGCAAAAAGTGCGAACGGAATTGTTAAAAATAGCATCCAAACAGCGGCGTGATCAATTTTTCTTGCCTTGTAGCAGCGCCAGACCTCGAATAGCATTCCAATTGATGCCATTGCGTACACCCCGTCTCCGTATAGACTGCTTGAATAATAAATAACACTAGGAGCCAGGGCGACAAAAAACAAGCAGTAAATAAAACTCTTGTACATTTCGTGGCTCAGCATCCAGCCTAAAATGCGCGCGCATACAATGGCACATAGTGTCATTTGAAAGATGATTGGAATTTCCGTCAGTCCCCAGGTGCCATATAGTAAGAGATTGTAGGCATACCAGAAAGATGGTTTTCCGGATGAAAAACCTCGATCTGTATCTACTTCTAACATAATTGCGAGACTGTCTTGTCCAAGAACGCCTGGCCAGCATGCAATCATCCAAACTGCATATGCCAAGCTCAAGGCTACTAGTAAAAATCCAAACCGCTGAAGTTCGGTCAGTTGTCGATTTTTATTTTTGAAGAAATTGAGTGGGGAGGAGCATGATAAGGCTGTCTTTTTTGTGGATGGCTTGAATTTTAGAAATTGCTTCTCAAGCCCGTGCCAACTAAGATATGCAAGAAAGGTGGTTGCTAAAAAGGCAAAGAACAGAGTTACCAAGAATCCTTGTGAGGGGAAAAGATAAAATATTATTGTTTGTTGAATCGGGAAGGCGAAAAGATATATTCCATAAGACGGATCGCCCCAGTGGCCAGCTTTCCTGATAAAAGGAGTTGATCGGGTGCCAAGATATATGATAAAAAATGGTAGGCCTATCAGGAGCGCGGTATGGTGTAAATTTGCCGTCCATGAGATTGCAGTAGCGGTAGCTATTGCCCCAGCCCATAGAGCTGGATGACGGGTCCAATTTTTTTCCAATGTCTGCAGTGCAACACCTGCCGCAAAAAAGGCACTTAATTCCCAGTTATAACTAACAATTTTTGTTAGATCGGCATTGTATTTTTGAAAAAACCAAGCGAAATAAATGAAGATACAAATTAATAGTATTGGTCGATATTTTAGTAGGCCGATTAAGCCTCCTAAGGCCAAAATGATGTAGCAACGAACCTCGATAGGAATGGTCCACAGTGAGCCGTTAACCCCCTTAGGGTAGGGATTTTCCTCAAAGACACCTGGTAAAACAAAGTGGATTTTCATCCACAGTCCCTGAAGGTAATTTGCAGTCGCTCGATGAGTGATGTAGTCTTTGAGTGGCAGCTCTGTGACCAAAGCACCCAGGCCATATGCCGTCAGAACTAGCGCGGCGGTCAGTGCTGGCCAGATGCGCAAAAAGCGCCGCAGCGCAAATCGAAAGAAATTTGGGTCACGCTGCCAACTAGCAGCGACCAAATAGCCGCTAATAATAAAAAATATTGCGACGGCCAAGCCCCCGTAGCTATGGATTCCAAAAAAGCTGGGCTCCATCTGACCCGTCAAGGCGTAATGGTGACTGATAAGCACCATAGAGGCCGCCACGATACGGATCGCGTCAAAGTTGTTGCCGGCGAATGAAGATCCCCCTGCGGGTATATGTGCTGCACTCATTTCAGTGTCAGCGCATCAAGCATTGGCCTGCAATGCCAACCCCGCATGCTCACGCAGCGGATGGAAGTGGATCTTGGGAAACCGCTCCTGCGCCAGCCGCACGTCATAGGGTGAAGTGCACAGGTAGGCCAGCGTGTCCGCCGCGTCGTGCGCCAGGCGCAGCGGGTAGGCATCGGTAAAGGCGCGCAGGTCGGCCGCGTTGTCGGCCGTGATCCAGCGCGCGCCCGTGTACTGGCAGCCTTCCAGACGCACGTCGGCGTCGTACTCGGCCTTCAGGCGGTGCTGCACCACTTCAAACTGCAGCTGGCCCACGGCGCCCAGCAGCATGTTGCCACCGGCGTCGGGCTTGAAGACCTGGATCGCGCCTTCTTCGCCCAGCTGGGCCAGGCCTTGCTGGAGCTGCTTGGTGCGCAGCGGGTTCTTGAGGACCACGGTCATGAACATTTCGGGCGCGAAGAAGGGCAGGCCGGTGAACTGCAGGTTGGCGCCGTCGGTGATGGTGTCGCCCAGCTGCACGCCGCCGTGGGTGGTGAAGCCAATGATGTCGCCCGCGTAGGCTTCTTCGACGGCCTCGCGGCGCTGGGACATGAAGGTCACCACCGATGTGGGGCGCAGCTCCTTGCCGGTGCGCTGTACCTTGAGCTTCATGCCCGGCGTGTACTTGCCGCTGGCCACGCGTACGAAGGCGATGCGGTCGCGGTGGTTGGCGTCCATGTTGGCCTGCACCTTGAACACCACGCCGGAGAAACCTTCGTCCTCGGGCTGGATGGTCTTGACGACGGGCTGTTTGTTCACCTCCAGCGTGCTCACGCGCGGGCCGGGCGGCGGGGCCATGTCCACCAGGGCGTCCAGCACTTCCATCACCCCGAAGTTGTTCACGCCGGAGCCGAAGAACACGGGGGTCAGTTTGCCGGCCAGGAAGGCTTCATGGTCCCAGGCGGGCGATGCACCGGTAGCCAGCTCCATGCTGTCCATGGCGGCGTCGAACTCTGCGCCGAAGCGGGCGCGCAGTGTGTCCACATCGGTGAGCGGAATGGATTCGAAGTCCTGCGGGCGGCGCTCGCTGCCGGACTCGAACACCGTCATGGTCTTCGTGCGCAGGTTGATGATGCCGCCGAAGCTCTTGCCCTGGCCCACGGGCCAGGTCATGGGGCAGCAGGGCATGCCCAGTTCGCGCTCCACCTCGTCCATGATGTCCAGCGGGTCGCGCACTTCGCGGTCCATCTTGTTGACGAAGGTGATGATGGGGGTGTCGCGCTGGCGGCAGACCTCGATCAGGCGGCGGGTTTGTGCTTCCACACCGTTGGCGGCGTCGATCACCATCAGCGCCGAGTCCACGGCGGTGAGCACGCGGTAAGTGTCTTCCGAGAAGTCCTTGTGGCCGGGCGTGTCGAGCAGGTTGATCACATGCTCGCGGTACAGCATCTGCATGACCGAGCTGGCCACCGAGATACCGCGCTGCTTTTCGATTTCCATCCAGTCGGACGTGGCGTGGCGGCTGGCCTTGCGGCCCTTGACGGCACCCGCGATCTGGATCGCGCCCGAGAACAGCAGCAGCTTTTCCGTCAGCGTCGTTTTACCGGCGTCGGGGTGGGAAATGATGGCAAAGGTGCGGCGGCGCCGGGTTTCTGGGGCGTAGGACACAGGGGTTCCTGAATGGGATGGGTGCGGGGCAGAGTGCCCTGCGCAAGAAATCTTCGGGCCGGGACCTGCAGGGGGCGCAGGTGCGGCAGTCGCGGGATTTTACTGTTCCGTGCAAGGCCCGGGACGGATTCACCCCGCGGGCGTGGCGCCGGAAATGCACTTGCTTTTATAATCCGCCGATCCGAGGAGCGTTGCAGCGTCCCCAGCACATGCGGGGCGTGAGGCTCGGAGTCATCTAGCAACGACGCTCATCCACTTCGCGTGCGGTGAGGCGTATCGACCATCCCCCCGCGCAGTGGCTTTTCAAACATGCTTTGGAGCACACCATCATGAACGCACGCGTCAACGCCCCGGTCAACACCGACTGCATCATTGCCGACATCGGCCTGGCCGAATGGGGCCGCAAAGAGATCCGCATCGCCGAAACTGAGATGCCCGGCCTCATGGCCATCCGCGAAGAATTCGCGGCCAAGCAGCCGCTCAAGGGCGCACGCATTACCGGCTCGCTGCACATGACCATCCAGACGGCGGTGCTGATCGAGACCCTGCAGGCGCTGGGAGCCCAAGTGCGCTGGGCCTCGTGCAACATCTTCTCCACGCAAGACCACGCCGCCGCCGCGATTGCTGCCGCTGGCACGCCTGTGTTCGCCATCAAGGGCGAAACCCTGGCCGAATACTGGGACTACACCCACCGCATCTTTGACTTCGGCGCGGCCGGCACCGACGGCGAAGGCCCCAACCTGATCCTGGACGACGGTGGCGATGCCACGCTGCTGATGCACCTGGGCAAGCGCGCCGAAAAGGACGCGTCCCTCATCGCCAACCCCACCAGCGAAGAAGAAACCTGCCTGTTCGCCTCCATCAAGGCCAAGCTGGCGCAAGACCCGACCTGGTACAGCCGCAAGAGCGCCCAGATCATCGGCGTGACCGAAGAAACCACCACGGGCGTGCACCGCCTGAAGGAAATGTCGGCCAAGGGCTCGCTGATGTTCCGCGCCATCAACGTGAACGACTCGGTGACCAAGTCCAAGTTTGACAACCTGTATGGCTGCCGTGAGTCGCTGGTGGACGGCATCAAGCGCGCCACCGACGTGATGATCGCCGGCAAGGTGGCCGTGGTGGCGGGCTACGGCGACGTGGGCAAGGGCAGCGCCCAGGCCCTGCGCGCCCTGAGCGCCCAGGTGTGGGTGACCGAGATCGACCCCATCAACGCCCTGCAGGCCGCAATGGAAGGCTACAAGGTCGTGACCATGGAATACGCTGCCGACAAGGCCGACATCTTCGTGACCACCACCGGCAACAAGGACGTGATCCGCCACGAGCACATGCTGGCCATGAAGGACCAAGCTATCGTCTGCAACATCGGCCACTTTGACAACGAAATCCAGGTCGCCACGCTCGAGCAGTACCAGTGGGAAGAGATCAAGCCCCAGGTGGACCATGTGATCTTCCCGGACGGCAAGCGCATCATCCTGCTGGCCAAGGGCCGTCTGGTGAACCTGGGCTGCGGCACGGGCCACCCCAGCTTTGTGATGTCGTCCAGCTTTGCCAACCAGACCATCGCCCAGATCGAGTTGTTCACCCACAGCGACTACTACGAAAACGGCAAGGTCTACGTGCTGCCCAAGCACCTGGACGAAAAGGTGGCGCGCCTGCACCTCAAGAAGGTGGGCGCCATGCTGACCGAGCTGACCGACGAACAGGCCGCCTACATCGGCGTGCCCAAGCAAGGCCCCTACAAGCCTGACACCTACCGCTACTGATCCCGGTGCTGTGCGCCCCGGCGACGGGGCGCGCGCACGGTGGTCTGGCGCCGTGATGCTGAGCAATGCCTGATTGCTCATAAATTGATAGCTGCTGGCGCATGATTCACTAGCGCTACCAGCCGATTTGACTCAAAAAGGATGGGCGCGATGCGCGCAGATGTGTTTTTGGTGGAACGTGGCCATGCCGCCACGCGCTCGCAGGCGCAGCGCCTGATCGCTTCGGGGGTGGAGTGGCGCTTGACGCCCTTGTCGCCCTGGAACAAGGTGGCCAAGAACGGGGATGACATCCCGTCCGTGGCCGAGGTGAGGCTGCTG
The DNA here is from genome assembly GCF_049331375.1 of Acidovorax sp. M14. Taxonomy (NCBI): domain Bacteria; kingdom Pseudomonadati; phylum Pseudomonadota; class Betaproteobacteria; order Burkholderiales; family Comamonadaceae; genus Acidovorax; species Acidovorax sp. M14. The sequence continues at coordinate 4,237,852 of NZ_CP186263.1, read as the reverse complement.
GACGATGCCGAGGCCAAATACATCTCGCGTGGCGGGCTCAAGCTCGAAGGCGCCTTGCAGGCCACGGGCCTGGACGTGAAGGGCCTGCGCTGCCTGGATGTGGGGCAGAGCACCGGCGGCTTCACGGACTGCCTGTTGCAACATGGTGCGACCCAGGTGGTGGGTGTGGACGTAGGGCATGGCCAGTTGCATGAGCGCCTGCGCGATGATGTGCGCGTGGTCGGCGTGGAAGGGCTCAACGCCCGCGCCATGACGGCCGAGTCGCTGCTCGAAGGCTGTGAAGCGGCCTTGTCTGAAGAGCTGGTGCAAGACCATGAAGACAACGACACCCAGCCGGTCGCTCCTTACAGCTGGATGCGCAACGGCGGTCTGGTCGATGAAGAATACGACGACAGCGACGATGCCAAAGAGCAAGACGTAGAAGCCTTCAAAGCCGAGCGCGCAGCCAAGGCCCGCGCGCGGGCCGAGGGCACTTTGCCGGTGGTGCGCCAGCGCCGAGAGGGGCGAGAGGATGTGCGGGTCACGCCCGTGTTTGACCTGGTGACGGGCGACCTGTCATTCATCTCGCTCACCCTGGTGCTGCCTGCACTGGTGCCGTTGCTCGCGCCGCAGGGTGACTTGGTCATGCTGGTCAAGCCCCAGTTTGAATTGCAGCCGGGGCAGGTGGGCAAGGGCGGCATCGTGCGCGACGAGTCCTTGTATGCGGTGGTGGAACAGCGCATCCGCGACTGCTGCGTAGCGCTGGGCCTGGAAGTGCGGGCGTGGATCGACAGCCCGATCCAGGGCGGTGATGGCAATCGAGAATTTTTTGTACACGCAAGGAGAGCCACATGAATGCAGCCCACGCGCAAGGCACCGGGTTTCCGGTGAGTTTCGAGTTTTTCCCGCCCAAGACGCCTGAAGGCGCCGACAAGCTGCGCGTGGCGCGCCAGCAGCTGTATGCACTGCATCCGGACTTCTGCTCGGTGACCTATGGCGCGGGGGGCTCCACGCAAGAAGGTACGTTTGGCACGGTGCGCGAGATCCTGTCCGAAGGCGTGGTCGCTGCTTCGCACTTTTCGTGCATCGGGGCCACGCGTCAGTCGGTGCGCGAGCAGCTGGCCACGCTCAAGGCCATGGGCGTCAAGCGCCTGGTGGCACTGCGCGGCGACCTGCCCAGCGGCTACGGGGCGGGCGGCGAGTTCCAGTACGCCAGCGACCTGGTGGCCTTCATCCGCGCCGAAACGGGTCGGGACTTCCACATCGAGGTGGCGGCCTACCCCGAGGTGCATCCCCAGGCCAAGTCTCCCGATGCGGACCTGCAGGCCTACGTGACCAAGGTGCGTGCGGGGGCGGACTCTGCCATCACCCAGTATTTCTACAACAGTGATGCGTATTTCCGCTTTGTGGAAGACGCGCACCGCCTGGGCGCTGACGTGCCGGTGGTGCCGGGCATCATGCCCATTTCCAGCTCCACGCAGCTGATGCGGTTCTCGGACGCCTGCGGTGCCGAGATTCCGCGCTGGATCCGTCTGCGCCTGCAGTCGTTTGGGGACGACACCGCCAGCATCAAGGCGTTTGGCCTGGATGTGGTGACCGACCTGTGCGACCAGCTGCGCACGGCCGGGGTGCCCGCGCTGCACTTCTACACCATGAACCAAAGCGCCGCGACGCTGGAAATCTGTCGCCGGCTGGGGATTTGATGGCAGGGGGCGCCAAGCCTCCCGGGGGCCGTCGCGGCGCTGCCCTGCTGGTGCTGCTGCGGCGGACTATGGGTCTGTGGCTGCTGTGCAGCGCCTTCACTGCTGCGCACGCCCAAGGGCTGCAAGCAGAGCCGGACGCGCTGGCCCCCAACCTGCTGTCCGTACCGGGGGAGGCGATGCTGATCGATCCCCCGGCCAAACCGGAACCCACCACTCCCGGCGGGTCGCCGCTCAGCCTGGAGGCGGACGAGGTGGGGCTGGCCTCGTGGTACGGGGCGCAGTTCCACCGGCGGCGTACCGCCAGTGGGGAGCTGTTCGACATGCGTGCGCTCACGGCGGCACACCCCACGCTGCCCTTTGGCTCCCGCGTGTGTGTGCGCAGTCAGGCTACGGGGCGTACGGTGATCGTGCGCATCAACGACCGCGGGCCCCACACCCGCAACCGGGTGATCGACCTGAGCCGGGGCGCCGCCGAGGCGTTGGGCATGGTGGGCCTGGGGCTCAAGCCGGTGGAGCTGTTCGCCCTGCAGGACGACGACAAGGATTGTCCGGCGGCACCTTGACGCCAGGCAGAGTACCGGAAGGGGCGGTCAGCCGCCCGATTCCAGCGTGTGGGTGGCGTGTTTGTCCTGTGCTAGCAGCTCGGCCATCTGGGGCAGGGCGTCTTTAAGCGCGGCCTTGAGGGTGTAGGGCGGGTTGATCAGGAACATGCCGCTGGCCGGCAGGCCGGGGCGTTTGGTGTCGCCCGTGACGGTTTCCGTGATCTTGCTCGACTTGACGGTGAGCGTGGCGTGCAGCCAGCTCTTGCCCGCCTTGGTGGCCAGTGTCTTCAGGCGGCGGGGCAGGTCGTGGGCTTCGGGGCGCGGGATGATGGGGTACCAGAACGCATAGGTGCCCGTGGCAAAACGCTTGAGCGAATCGGCCGCCATGTCGAGCACCTTGGCGTAGTCGCTCTTGATTTCATAGCTGGGATCGCACAGCACCAGTGCGCGACGGGCCGGTGGAGGCAAAAACTTCTTGATGCCCTCAAAGCCGTCTTCGTGCAGCACCGCCACCTGGCGGCCTGCCTCCAGCTGGGCCACGTTGCCGGCCAGCGCGCGCAGGTCGGTGGGGTGCAGCTCAAACAGCTTGAGCTTGTCGTGGCTACGCAGCAGGCGCTGGGTGATGAAGGGTGAGCCGGGGTACACGCGCAGCGCCTTGCCCTGGTTGAAGTCGCCCACCATGTCCACATAGGCCTGCAGGGCTGGGGTGAGGGCAGGCGTGGTTGGTGCAAACAGCCGGGCCACGCCGTCGGCGGCTTCGCCGCTGGTGCTGGCATAGTCCCCGTCCAGCCGGTACAGGCCTGCGCCTGCATGGGTGTCCAGCACGGTCAGCGCCGCGTCTTTCTCGGTAAGGTGTTGCAAGGCAGCAATCAAAACGGTGTGCTTGAGCACATCGGCATGGTTGCCTGCGTGGAAGGCGTGGCGATAACTGAACATGACCCAATGGTAACGAGTGTGTTGTGCGTCGGGGCAGCGCCCTCGTCCGGGCGCGGCACAATCGGGGGTCTTGTGGTGGCGGGGGACGTGATGTTTTTGGCAGACAGGCCGTCCTTTGTTAGCCATTTGTTGCCAAATCCGGTGCGGCCATGCCTCATGATCGCGCCTGCGGTGGGGTCCGCTTTCCGCCGTTGCGCTTGTTGTCCCATTGATTTGCCTGTGAAATTGCCAGCCCGCCCCGTCTTCCGACCATGACCGAAAGCTCCAGCACAGCCCCCGCCAGTGGTGTCAGCCATATCGATGCGCTGCCCCCTGGCACACGCTTGGCGGAGTTCGAGATCCTGGGTTTGCTGGGGGTGGGCGGTTTTGGCATGGTCTACAAGGCGTTTGACCATTCCCTGCACCGGGCGGTGGCCATCAAGGAATACATGCCGTCGGCGCTGGCTGGTCGCTCGCAGGGGCAATCGCTCTGGGTGCGGTCTTCGTCCGATCAGCAAACCTTCCAGGCCGGCCTGGTGTCTTTTGTGGGCGAGGCGCGGCTGCTGGCGCAGTTTGACCACCCCTCGCTGGTCAAGGTGTTCCGCTTCTGGGAGGCCAACAACACGGCCTATATGGTCATGCCGCTGTATTCGGGCATGACGTTCAAGCAGGCCCGTGCCCAGATGCGCACGCCGCCGCCCGAGGCCTGGCTGCGCAAGCTGCTGTGGTCGGTGCTGGATGCGCTGCGTGTGCTGCACGACGGCAACACGCTGCACCGCGACATCTCGCCAGACAACATCTTCCTTCAAGACAACGGCCCGCCGGTGCTGCTGGACCTTGGTGCCGCCCGGCACGCCATCAATGACCAGGACCGCAAGCACACGGCCGTGCTCAAGGTGAATTACGCGCCCATCGAGCAGTATTCCGACGGTGACGAGGAACTGCGCCAGGGGCCTTGGAGCGATCTGTACTCTCTGGCAGCGGTCATGCACGGCTGTCTGGCCAACGACACGCCCCTGCCTGCCACGCTGCGCTCTATCCGCGACCGCATGGTGTCCTTCTCCCGCATCGCCAAGACCGTCAAGCGGCAGTTCGGTGTGGAGTATTCGGCGCCGTTTGTCGCTGCGATATCGCAGTCCCTGGCTCTGCGGCCCGAGGACCGGCCGCAGAGCATCGATGCCTTTCTCCAGGCCATGGAGATGACCTCGGCGCCGGACGATGTGCAGCACTTCGACTTTCGGGCGGAACTGGGCGACATCTGGGTGGAGCCCGCCGACCAGCCTGGCCCGGGGCTGCCCACGCCCACCGTGGATGTGACCTCTGCCCCCGGCATCGTGGCCGAGATCCAGGCGCAAGCCCAGCGCGCGGAATCAGTCGCAGCGGCACCGTCCCCGGTGCAGGCGGGCCGCCCTGGCGATGACTTTGGCGCGGACACGGTCATGCTGGCCGGTCCTGACACGGTGGCGGCCGATGCGGGCGACACGGTGTTCATCGACGCTGGCGACACCGTGGTCGCTGAGGACGATTCCCGCTTTGAGGACCTGCCGCACCACCGCTCGCCGGGCGCCAGCGGGTCGCGCGCGGCGGACCGGCGGTCCGCACCCTTGGAGCGGGATCTGGTGCGTGGCAACGGCAAGCCCACATCCTCATCGCGGCGTTCGCCCTTGGTGGCGGGCATTGTGGTGGCGGCGCTGGTGGCCGTGGTCGCCGGAGGCGCTTGGCGCTGGAGCCAAAGCAGCAAACCGCCGCGCGATGACATCATCACCGAGATGGCCGAGCCGCCAGCGGCAGGGGCTTCGTCAGCGGCTACACTGGTGGACGTCAGTGCGCCTGGGACGGCAGGCGCAGACGCAGCGGCCGTGGCCTCGGAAGGTGCTGACACGCCGGCCGACACGGCTTCCGCCGCCGTAGCTGCACCCGCCTTTGTGGTCGCCTCGGCGCCCAAGCCCTCCGCCCGTGTCACCAAGCGTGTGACTGCCGAGCCGGCCCCCACCCCCATCGTGGTGCACGAAGAGCCTGTGCCTGCGCCGCCCCCTGTGGTGGCCGAACCCAAGCCCCGTCCTGCGCCGCCACCCCGCCTGCCTTCGCCGCAGGAGGTGTGCGCTGACGCCAATTTCCTGGCCCGCCCCATGTGTATCCACCAGGAGTGCCAGAAACCGTCCCAGGCCAATCAAGCCATTTGCGTGGAGAACCGCCGTCGGTACGAAGCCGAAGAGCAGCGCCGCCGCCAGACGCCCAACTGACCGCTTTGGGGCTTGGACTGGGGGCCACTTGCGCGGCGGCCGCGCTCTTTCGTATAATGGAAGGCTTCGCAGCGCTTTTGTGGTCCCGCGGCGAAGACTGTTTGCCACCTAAGAGGCTTCCTTCAGAGAAGCACCGACCGTGGAAAAGGACCCGCCAAACCCCTCTTTCAAGAGAAAACTCATGACAACTACTTTCAGCGCAAAGCCCGCTGAGGTCGTGCACGAGTGGTTTGTGATTGACGCGACCAACAAGGTCCTCGGACGAGTAGCCAGCGAAGTTGCTCTCCGTTTGCGCGGCAAACACAAGGCCATTTACACGCCTCACGTCGATACCGGTGACTTCATCGTCGTTATCAACGCAGCCCAACTCAAGGTCACCGGCACCAAGTCCCTGGACAAGGTGTACTACCGTCACTCGGGTTACCCCGGCGGTATCACGGCCACGAACTTCCGCGACATGCAAGCCAAGCACCCCGGCCGCGCGCTGGAGAAGGCTGTCAAGGGCATGCTGCCCAAGGGTCCCCTTGGCTACGCGATGATCAAGAAACTCAAGGTGTACGGTGGTGCTGAGCATCCACACACCGCCCAGCAGCCCAAAGTGCTGGAAATCTAAGGAGCCTTGAGATGATTGGTGAATGGAACAATGGCACCGGCCGTCGCAAGTCCAGCGTCGCCCGCGTGTTTCTGAAAAAAGGCTCCGGCAAGATCACTGTGAATGGCAAAGACATTCAGCAGTACTTCGGCCGTGAGACCTCGATCATGATTGCCAAGCAACCGCTGGCGTTGACCAACCATGTCGAAACCTTCGACATCCAGATCAACGTGCACGGCGGCGGTGAATCCGGCCAGGCTGGCGCTGCCCGCCACGGCATCACCCGCGCCCTGATCGATTACGACGCATCCCTCAAGTCCGTCCTGAGCCAAGCCGGCTTCGTGACCCGTGATGCACGTGAAGTCGAACGTAAGAAGGTCGGTCTGCACTCCGCACGCCGCGCCAAGCAGTTCTCCAAGCGTTAAGTTTTGGGCCCTGCCGGATGCTGCCCTGGGCAGCATCCACTGCAAAGTGCTCCCTGCGAGTGCTTTACAGAGAAAAACCGCCTTCGGGCGGTTTTTTCGTTTATGGTGCGCTCTTTTCTTTTTTGGGGAGCGCCTTCCCGGGCCTGCCCGTCGAGCCCATGCGCTTTCGCCTGCTTCGCCGTCGGTTGACCATCAGCGCCCCCCGGGTGGCCATCCGCAGCGCCTTGCCCTGGCCCTTTCGCTGGCTGGCCCTGGCCGTGGTCATGGGTTTTTGTGCCGCCGTGGCGTTGTGGGCCTTCGAGTTCGGCAAGTCCATTGCCGGGATCGATACCGTGTCCCGCGATGAAGTGGTTCAGATGAGGGCAGAGATCAGCCGCCTTCGCGAAGAGGGCCAGGAGCGCCAGACGGTGGCGTTGACTGCCGAAAGTTTGCTGGCCACCGAGCGCGCCGCCAAGGAAAGCCTGATGGCCCAGGTGCGCCAGCTTGAAGCCGACAACCGCACGCTGCGCGAGGATCTGGGCTTCTTCGAAAAGCTGATCCCTGCCGCCAAGACCGATGGGCTGGCCATTCGCGCGCTGCAGGCGGAGGTGCTGGGCGGGATGCAACTGCGCTGGCAGGTGCTGGTCATCCAGGCGGCCCGCAATGCACCCGAGTTCAATGGGCGCCTGGAACTGGTGCTGGCGGGCACGCTGGACGGCAAACCGTGGACTCAGACCCAGCCCCCCCAGGGCCAGCCGCTGCAGGTCAAGCAGTACCGCCGCATCGAGGGGGTGCTCGATCTGCCCCCCCAGGCCGTGGTAAAAACCGTGACCGCGCGCGTGCTGGAGGGCGCCACCGTACGCACCAGCCAGACCATGGCCATCGAATAGTGCGGGTGGACGGTGGATGCGCTGATCTGGTTTCGATGCCCTCGCCCAGGCAACCTACGCAGCAGCCGCTGCCCACAACCTGCCGATTTGCTGGCACGTTTTCCATTCGCAAGCGGGCTTCTGTACCGCCTGCTCCTTCAGGAGTCTTCCGACCATGTTCTCGCGCAAAAAGCAGCCACCCATCAAAAGCCTGGTGGCACAGGGCACCAAGATCGAAGGCAATGTGCATTTTGCCGAGGGCATGCGCATTGATGGCGATGTGGTCGGCGATATCCGGGCGGCCGCGGACCAGCCCAGCATCCTGGTGATCTCCGAAACCGCGCGGGTCGAGGGCGCGGTGCATGCCGACCACGTGATCATCAACGGCCAGGTGCTGGGCCCCGTGCATGCGGGCGAACTGCTGGAGCTGCAGCCCAAGGCGCAGATCACCGGCAATGTGCATTACAAGGCGCTGGAGATGCACCAAGGGGCCGTGATCGCGGGGCAGTTGATTCCCACGGCGGTGCTGGTGGAAGAAAAGCCCCCACTGAAGTTAGCGTCAAACAGCCAGTGATCTGAATTCCCGAGAGGTTTGCAGTAGTATTCCGTACAAACCCTGAACCCGGAGTACCCCATGAGCGCAGTTGCCGAAAACATCCAGACCGAAATGCCCGCCCCCATTCTGTTCACCGACAGCGCGGCGGCCAAGGTGGCGGACCTGATTGCCGAAGAAGGCAACCCCGACCTGAAGCTGCGGGTGTTTGTGCAGGGCGGCGGCTGCTCCGGCTTCCAGTACGGGTTCACTTTTGATGAAATCACGAACGAAGACGACACCACCATGACCAAGAACGGTGTGTCGCTGCTCATCGACGCCATGAGCTACCAGTACCTGGTGGGCGCCGAGATCGACTACAAGGAAGACCTGCAAGGCGCGCAGTTCGTGATCAAGAACCCCAACGCCACGACCACCTGCGGCTGCGGCTCCAGCTTCTCGGCGTGAGGATCGTCGTGCCAGGCAAAGACCTGCACCCCCGCCGCTGACTGAATGAACCGCCTTCGGGCGGTTTTTTCATGGGGCCGCTTGTTTCGTTTGGAAAGCTCTGCAACCCATGCATCAGGAACCCTCCCAGAAAGTGCTGCTGTGGCTGGTGGCCGTCGGCTTTTTCATGCAGACGCTGGACGCCACCATCGTCAACACCGCGCTGCCCGCCATGGCGCAGAGCCTGGGCGAGAGCCCGCTGCGCATGCAGTCGGTGGTTGTGGCGTACTCGCTGGCCATGGCGATGCTGATCCCGGCGTCCGGCTGGGTGGCCGACCGGTTTGGTGCGCGCCGGGTGTACTTTCTGGCCATCGTGTTTTTTGTGGCGGGCTCGGTGTTCTGTGCGCTGTCGCACAGCCTGACCCAGCTGGTGGCCGCCCGGGTGCTCCAGGGGCTGGGGGGCGCGCTGCTGCTGCCCGTGGGGCGCCTGGTGGTGCTGCGCACTTTCCCGCGCGAGAAGTTCTTGCAGGCCATGAGTTTTGTGGCGATCCCAGGGCTGATCGGCCCGCTGATCGGACCGACCCTGGGCGGCTGGTTAGTGGAGGTGGCGTCGTGGCACTGGATCTTTCTGATCAACGTACCGGTGGGGCTGGTGGGCTGTGCCGCCACCATGCGCTACATGCCCGGGGTGGTTGCGCCGACGGTGGCACGGTTTGACCTGGCGGGCTATCTGATGCTCGCCTTTGGCATGGTGGCGCTGTCGCTGGCGCTGGACGGTCTGGCCAGCCTGGGGCTGCGGCAGGCGAGTGTGCTGGTGCTCATGATCTTCGGTCTGGCGAGCCTGGTGGCCTACTGGCTGCACGCGGCGCGGCGGCCTGACCCTCTGTTTCCGCCCCGGCTGTTCTCCGTCGACACCTTGCGCATCGGGCTGCTGGGCAATCTGTTTGCGCGGCTGGGCAGCTCGTGCATGCCGTTCCTGATTCCGTTGCTGCTGCAGGTCACCATGGGCTATTCGCCGCTGCAGGCGGGCATGATGATGCTGCCCGTGGCGGTGGCGGGCATGTCCATGAAGCGTTTCACCACCACGCTGATCACCCGCTTTGGCTACCGCCAGGTGCTGGTGGGCAATACGCTGCTGGTGGGGGTGACCATGGCCAGCTTCGGGCTGGCGGCGCCCTCGCAACCGCTGTGGGTACATGTGGTGCAGCTGGCGGTGTTCGGGGCGGTGAACTCGCTGCAGTTCACGGCCATGAACACCGTGACCCTGAAGGACCTGGGGCACGACATGGCCAGCAGCGGCAACAGCCTGCTGTCGATGGTGCAGATGGTGGCCATGGGCATGGGGGTGGCTGCGGCAGGGGCCGTGTTGGCGGCGTTCACCGATTTCTTCCAGCCTCCGGGCACAGCGCAGACCCTGCAAGCCTTTCAGGCCACGTTTGCCTGCATGGGGTTGATCACGGTGGCTTCAGCGGGCATCTTCTGGCAACTGTCGCCGCAAGACCGGTCCGGCACCCAAGTGGGGGCCTCGGTCGATGCCGGGGACCACGGCTAGTCGCCCTGCCCAAGGCTGCGTAGACCGGGGGTTTCAGGCCGGGTACACCGCGCCCAGCACGCGAGGGCCCACGGCGCCCGTCACGCTGGGGAGGTTGCCCGGTGCTCCGTTCAGCGCCTGGCGCGCCAGCCAGGCAAACGCGGCGGCCTCCACCTGTAGGGCGGGCAGGCCCAGCGCATCGGTGGCCACCACCTGCAAGGACGGGCAGGCAGCCTGCAGCCGCTGCATGAGCTGGCCATTGAGCGCGCCACCGCCGCATACAGCCAGGGTTTTGCTATTGTTTAGATAGCTGTTGGCGCATATTGCACTAGCGCTTGCGGTGAATTCGGTCAATGTAGCCTGCACATCGGCCGCAGCAGCCTGCACAAAGGGCTGCAGGTGTGCGGCCAGCCAGGCGGGGTTGAACAGGTCGCGCCCTGTGCTCTTGGGGGGCGCCTTGTGCAAATAGGGCTCCTGCAGCAACGCGGCCAGCAGGCCCGGCAGCACCTGTCCGGTGGCAGCCCAGGCGCCGTCCTTGTCAAACGGCTGGCCCGTGTGCTGCTGGCACCAGTGGTCCATCAGGGCGTTGCCCGGGCCGCAGTCGAAGCCCAGCACACTGCCATCTGCCTCCAGCACGCTGAGGTTGGAGATGCCGCCAATGTTCAGCACCAGCACCGTCTCGTCCGGCCGGCCGAACACGCCCTGGTGGAAGGCGGGCACCAGCGGCGCACCTTGGCCGCCTGCGGCCACGTCGCGGCTGCGCAGGTCGGCTACTACGGTGATGCCTGTCAGCTCGGCTAGCAGGGCGGGGCTGCCCAGCTGCAGGGTGTAGCCTGTGCCGTCAAATTCCTGGGGGCGGTGTCGCACCGTCTGCCCGTGGGCGCCTATCGCTCGGATGGCGCTTGCCGGGTGGCCACTGCGCTGCAGCAGGGTGTGCACCACCTCGGCGTAGGCTCGGGATAGCGCATTGCCTGCGAGGGCTGCGCGGTGCAGCTCGTTGTCGCCGGGGGTGTTGAGGGCCAGCAGCTCGGCGCGCAGTGCGGGGGCAAAGGCGGCGCTGGCGTGGTGCGTGACCCGCAGGCGCGGGCCTGAGAAATCGGCCAGCACCCCGTCGATCCCGTCGAGCGAGGTGCCCGACATCAGGCCGATGTACAGATCGGACATGGCCTTGACGGGTGGGGTGCGTCGTTGGTACGCCGGGATCAGTCTGCGCTGGCCTGCTCAATGAGCGCGGCCGCGTTCAGTTGAACGCGCATGTTGGCAGCTAGGCGGTCAAACGCAGGGCGCGCGGCTGCAGACACCGGTGCGGCGGCTTCGCTCTGGGCGACGATGGTCATCGGGTCCTGGTGCACGCCATTGACGCGGAACTCGAAGTGCAGGTGCGGGCCGGTGGCCCAGCCGGTGGCGCCCACGGCGCCCAGCGTCTGGCCTTGCTCGACCGACTGACCCTGGCGCACGTCGATGCGGCTCAGGTGGGCATACACGGTGACGTGCTGGTTGCGGTGCTTGACGAACACCACGTTGCCGTAGCCGTTCTGCACACCCGCAAACTCCACCACGCCATCACCCACGGTGCGCACGGCGGTGCCTGTGGGGGCTGCAAAGTCGGTGCCCAGGTGGGCGCGCCAGGTTTGCAGGATGGGGTGCAGGCGCATCTTGAAGCCGCTGGTCACGCGCGAGAACTCGACGGGCGAGGTCAGGTAGGCGCGGCGCATGCTTTCACCGTCCAGCGTGTAGTAGGCGCCCTTGGCGGCGTTGGGCTCCTGGAACCAGATGGCCTGGTGGGTCTTGCCGTTGTTGACGAACTCGGCGCTCAGCACGCGGCCGCTGGACAGAGGCTCGCCGTCGGCTTCCAGGGTTTCGTACACCACCGAGAAGCGGTCGCCCTTGCGCAGCGAGCGGCGGAAGTCGATGTTGCCCGAGAACAGTTCGGCCACCTGCACGGCCACGGCGTCGGGTATGTTCGACGCGTCGGTGGCGGCAAACAGCGAACTGTGGATGATGCCGCCCGCCAGACGGCTGTTGGTCGTCATCTTGGCGGTTTCGATGCGGGTCGCAAACTTGTTGTCGCCCGTGCGCTCGACGATCAGGCGGCGGAAGTTGCCGCTGTCGTCCGGCACCCAGCGCACTGTCAGGCGGATCAGGCGGTGGTCGTCGGTGGTTTCGGCTGACACGATGCGGCCCGTGCGGCCCAGCACGTTCTGGCGCACCGGCGTGTCGCTGCGCATGAAGGCGGCGGCGGCCGGGTCGGCCACGCCCATGCGCTGCAGCAGCGACTCGGGCGTGTCACTGCTGCGCACCTGTTCGGAGCGGAACAGCGAAAAGCTGGGAGCATCCATTTGGCCCAGCACCATGTTCTCGGCCAGCGACTCGACCGGGTAGTTCACCATGCGCACCGGCAGCTCGGCCGGATCGGGTGCAAAGGAGGCCACGGCGAATGCGCCGCCGCCACCCGTCAGCAGGATGGCTGCGACGGCGGCGGTGATGCGTTTGGGATGTTGCTGGATTGTGCGGGACAGCCGGTCAAGCAAAGCGATGCTGGCGGTGCGGACCGTAGTGAGGCCGTGAATCAAAGGTCTATCCCCAGGGTGATTGCGGTTCCGTGGCACACCCCCGGTGCGTATGCGGGGCGGGGCCAGGAGCACAGACTGTCAGGCTGCAGCCATTCGACAGGTTGATGAAAAACAGGTCGAAACGGCGGGCCCACTAGAATCCGCCTCTGCAATGTGGGCTGAAGTATAGCGGTGCATGCTGTCTAGACATCCCAAAAAACCCTTATGAATCAATCTGCTGTTACAACAACCCCGGTCTCTGATGGTGTAAGACAAGCCCTCGAAATCTCGCTGCGCGGTGTGCAAGAGCTGCTGCCACAGGACGAATGGGTCAAGAAGCTGGCGCGCTCGGAGGCCACCGGCCAGCCGCTGCGCATCAAGCTGGGCCTGGACCCCACGGCCCCCGACATCCACATCGGCCACACGGTGGTGCTGAACAAGATGCGGCAATTGCAAGATCTGGGCCACCAGGTCATCTTTTTGATCGGCGACTTCACCAGCCTGATCGGTGACCCCTCGGGCCGCAACAGCACGCGCCCTCCGCTCACGCCCGAGCAGATCAAGGTGAATGCCGAGACTTATTACAAGCAGGCCAGCATGGTGCTGGACCCGGCCAAGACCGAGATCCGCTACAACAGCGAGTGGAGCGAGCCCCTGGGTGCGAGCGGCATGATCCAGCTGGCCTCCCGCTACACCGTGGCCCGGATGATGGAGCGCGACGACTTCCACAAGCGCTTCACCACCGGCCAGTCCATCGCGGTGCATGAGTTCTTGTACCCGCTGATGCAGGGCTACGACTCGGTGGCTTTGAAGAGCGACCTGGAACTGGGCGGCACGGACCAGAAGTTCAACCTGCTCATGGGCCGCCACCTGCAGCAGGAATACGGCCAGGAGCCGCAGTGTGTGCTCACCATGCCGCTGCTGGTGGGCCTGGACGGCGTGGACAAGATGTCCAAGTCCAAGAACAACTACATCGGCATCGCCGAAGACGCCAACACCATGTTTGCCAAGGTGCTGTCGATCAGCGACACCCTGATGTGGGACTGGTTCACCCTGCTGTCGTTCAAGAGCCTGGCCGAGATCGCCGCGCTCAAGGCCGAGGTGGAAGGCGGGCGCAACCCCAAGGACGCCAAGGTGATGCTGGCCAAGGAGATCACCACGCGCTTCCACAGCGCTGCCGCCGCCGACGCGGCGGAGCAGGACTTCATCAACCGCAGCAAGGGCGGCGTGCCCGATGAGATCCCTGAGGTGAGCCTGTCGGGCGCGCCGCTGGGCATTGGTGCGCTGCTCAAGCAGGCCAACCTGGCCCCCTCGACCAGCGAGGCCAACCGCCTGATCGATGGCGGCGGCGTGCGCGTGGAAGGCAGCGTGGTCAGCGACAAGGGCTTGAAGCTGGCCGCCGGCACTTACGTGGTGCAGGTGGGCAAGCGCAAGTTTGCACGGGTAACGTTGGCCTGATTTGGGGTCAAAACAGCCGCAAGCGCTAGAAAAATATGCGCTGGCAGCTATCAAAATGAAAGCGCTGGGACCGCAAGGCCCAGCGCTTTTTTCATGATCCATCCAGGTTGTCGTTCAGGTCCGGGTCGGGCACATCGCCAATCGCCTGACGGGTGGCCTCGGCCTGCACCTGCAGCCAGGCGCAGAAGGCCTTGATCTCCGGCCGGTTGACGCTGCGCGGCCCCACCATGAGCCAGTAGGCCAGGGGCGAGTCGATGCGGTGGCCGGGCAGCACCTCCACCAGGTCGCCCGCAGCCAGCGCATCGGCAATCAGCGGCATCCGGGCCAGCGCCAGGCCCTGGCCGGCCAGCGCGGCCTGCACGATCTGGTGGGCGTAGTTGAAGTACAGCCAGCGCTGGGGCTGGAGCTTGGTCAGGTCGCGGGTGTCGAACCAGCGGCGCCAGCTCAGGTATTCCAGGTAGTGCGTGCGGTGGGCGTCGCCCGCCTCGATCAGGGTGAACTGCGCCACATCGGCGGGGGTGCGCAGCGGCTTGCCGCTTTTGAGCAGCCAGGGGCTAGCCACCACGGCCAGTTGCTCGCCAAACAGGCGGATGCCGCCCTGCGTGGCACCGGCAGGCATGGCATAGCGCAAGGCCAGGTCCACGTCCGACGTTTCGAGGTCCACCTGCACGTCGCTCGCATCAATGCGGATGTCGATGCCCGGGTTGTCACGTTGGAACTCCTCCATGCGCGGGATCAGCCACATCGATGCAAAACTGGCCCAGGTGGTGATGGCCACGCTGCGTCGCCCGGCCGTCTGGCGCACCAGGCGCACGGCGGCGTCCATGCGCTCCAGTGCCGGGCCCACGGCGCGCTGCAGTTGCGCGCCCGCGCTGGTCAGCTCCACCGCGCGTGTGTGGCGCAGGAACAGGGGCACGCCCACTTCTTCTTCCAGCGCCTGGATCTGGCGGCTCACGGCCGACTGGGTAAGGGCCAGCTCGTCGGCCGCCGCGCGGAAGTTGAGGTGCTTGGCCACGGCCAGGAAGGCGCGCCAGTGCCCTGTGGCCACGGGCCGGGTGCGCAAGACGGCGGGGGAGTATTCGGCAGAGGTCATGGCGGCATTCCTGCAAAGGATGATTCATGCGTCGATGGAATGAATAGCGTACCGCGTTTTCATTGGACTGTGTACGGTGCAAGGCGCACCATTCAGGCTCCTCAACACGTTTTGCTGAAGCCAAGGAGCCTGTCATGTCCGCCCGCAACGTTCTGGAATCGCAACAATCCGTCCACGCCGCCACGGCTGGCCGTCGCGCGGCCGGTTGCTGGAAACTGGCTACAGGCCAAGCCTTGTCCTTGCGGCCCCACTCCCATGGCGTGCTGCAGATCGCCCAGGGGCAGGCGTGGGTCACCTTGCGCGGCACATTGGCGGACCTGCCGGGCGCCGCGGTGGACCATGTGCTGCAGCCGGGCGAACAGCTGGCGGTTGCACCGGGGCAGCATGTGGTGATGGAGGCGTGGAACCACCAGGGCAGCGCGGAGGCCGTGGCCTTCCGCTGGGATGCGCTGCCAGCCTCTGCGCTGACAAGGCCCGCCAGCCAGGCCGCCCGGGACTGGGAATGTGGCGTGGTGCAGCCGCTGCGCGACTTGGGACAGGCGCTGGGACAGGGCGGCCGTGCGCTGGGCACGGCGCTGGCCGGTGTGGCGGGCGCTGGGGGCCGGTTTGCCGCTGGCCTGGCCCGGTTTGCTCTGCTTCGGATAGCAGCACCGCTACAGCGCAGGACCGTTTGAGCGGCTCATGCAGGAAAAGCATCAATCGGTGCCGTGCTTTTCATTGGACGTTGTTCTGCAACCGGCGCACCATACGGTCATATTAGGGTTAACCCGGAGAAAGTCATGACAACCTCTCACGCTTTGCATCTGTTTGCATCTTCCCGCGCCACGGGCGCTGCCGCCGGTGAGGCGGGGCAGGTGGCCGCAGGCGCCGCCGTCACCCTGGCCCCCAAGGCCGCGATGACCCTGCGCATTGCCGAAGGCCAGGCCTGGGTCACGCTGGGCCAGGGTCTTGGCGACGGCAGCGACATGTTCCTGTGCGCAGGTCAGTCGCTGCCCGTGGCGGCTGGCCAGGCGGTGGTGGTTGAACCCCTGAACGGCCGCCGCCTGCAGTACCGCTGGGTGCGCGGCGATGCCGCCGATGCACGCCCTGCCGCCTGGTGGCGCCGCGCGTCGGTGGGCAATGGGGCGCCTGCCTGGGGCGACGCCTGCTGCGCCTGATTTGATCCCTGGGGCGCCTTGCCCCCGGTGATGTGACTCTCGAAGGGCTGCCGGTGCTTGTTGAACAAGCGCTGGCAGCCCTTTTTTTATCGGTCCGAAGGGCTGGGGGTACCGTCTTCCAGCCAGTCTGTCAGCTGCGTCTGCAGCGTCTGCATCAGCTCGTTCGACAACGCGGGCTGGGCCGCTGCGGTGGCGCGCGCCAGCACCATCCCGCCCACCATGGTGGCCAGCACATGGATGGCGCGGGCGCGGTCTTGCGGCGATGGGGCGGCGCTACCGCTCGCATCGGCAGTGCTGTCGGCCAGCAACTGGGCAAACCGCTGGATGTTGCGCTCGATGCCCTGGGCAAACACTTCAGACACCCCGCCGCCCGCCCGCGCGGCGTCCACCGCCAGCGCGGCCACGGGGCAGCCCGAGCCCGGCGCGTCGCGGTGTTCGGGTGAGAGGTAGCGCCGGACGCGGTCGCTCACCGTGGCGTGGGGCCGCTCGCCGTCCAGCACGGGGATGGACCAGTCGAACGCCTGGGTGCACGCCTCCTGCGCCAGTGCTTCTTTGGAGGCGAAATGCCGGTACAGCCCGCCATGCGTCAGCCCGGCATCGCGCGTGATGTCGGCGACGCCCACACCGGTCAGCCCCCGCTCGCGGTACAGGCGGGCGGCTGCGTCCAGGATGCCCTGCCGGTTCTCTGCGGCCTGTGCTTTGGAAACCTTCATGGAAGCCTCTTATTGATTGCGGTCGTACGCAAAATGGGTTTGCGGTTTATGATGACGATTGCAATCATAAAGGTGCAGAACCGCTGCACCCAACTGTCTGACGAGGTGAATCCATGCAAAAAGCAAGTGGTGTGTGTAGCAACAAGGGAGTGGCCTGATGCGCCGCGTGGTGGTCACGGGCATGGGCCTGGTGTCGCCGTTGGGCTGTAGCGTGGAGCTGGCCTGGCAGCGCCTGCTGGCCGGGCGCTCCGGCCTGTCGCGCCTGCCGGACGCGGTGACCGAGGGCATTGCCGCCAAGGTCGCCGGGCAGGTGCCCGACGTGGCACAAGACCCCGAGGGCGGCTGGGATGTGGACGCCATCGTTTCGTCCAAAGACCAGCGCAAGATGGACCGCTTCATCCCCTTTGCACTGGGCGCCGCGCAGCAGGCGCTGGCCCAGGCAGGCTGGCCGCCAGCCGACGAGCGGGCGCGTGAGCGCACCGCCACGGTCATCGCCTCGGGCATCGGCGGCTTTGGCGCAATTGCCGAGGCCGTGCGCAACACCGACACGCGCGGGCCGCAGCGCCTGTCGCCGTTCACGGTGCCGTCGTTTTTGGTCAACCTGGCGGCGGGGCAGGTGTCGATCCGCCACGGGCTGAAAGGGCCGCTGGGCGCACCGGTCACTGCGTGCGCCGCCAGCGTGCAGGCGATTGGCGACGCAGCGCGCCTGATCCGCAGCGGCGAGGCCGATGTGGCCGTGTGCGGCGGCAGCGAGGCCGCCATCGACCGGGTGAGCCTGGGCGGCTTTGCAGCGGCCAAGGCACTGGGCACGGCATTCAACGACACGCCCGAGCAGGCCTCACGCCCGTTCGATGCACAGCGCGATGGCTTTGTGATGGGCGAGGGCGCGGGCATGCTGGTGATCGAGGCGCTGGACCACGCGCTGGCGCGCGGCGCGCAGCCGCTGGCCGAGCTGGTGGGCTACGGCACGTCGGCCGACGCGTACCACATCACCTCCGGCCCCGAAGACGGTGACGGCGCCGCGCGCAGCATGCAGGCCGCGCTGGCGCAGGCGGGCCTCACGGCGCAAGACGTGCAGCACCTGAACGCGCACGCCACCTCCACCGGCGTGGGCGACCGGGGCGAGCTTGCCGCCATCCGGCGGGTATTTGGTGCGAACGCGCCGGTGGCCATCAGCTCCACCAAGTCGGCCACGGGCCATCTGCTGGGCGCAGCGGGCGCGGTGGCTGCCATCTTCACGACGCTGGCGCTGCGCGACCAGGTGGTGCCCGGCACGCTGAACCTGCACCAGCCCGATGCGCTGGCCGAGGGGCTGGACCTGGTCGCGCTGCGGCCCCGACCCATGGCCCTCACGCATGCCATGCTCAACGGGTTTGGATTTGGCGGCGTCAACGCTACGCTGATCCTGCGGCGCTGGACCTAGGAATGGTTTAGAGCGACTAACAAAACTCTTCTGGCGTCGTTGCTGTGTCTTGTCGTACTGCTCGTACTGCCTGCGACACAGCGCCTGGCCAGAACCGCTTCGCTGAGTTTTGTTAGCCGCTCTTAGTTGAGAGCGGTGCGAGGCGGCGGGTCAGAGCACCAGCTCGCCCCGCACGGCCTCGAACGCGGCGAGCGCCGCGTCGCCATCCAGCAGCTCCATGCGGGCCAGTGCGTCCACGTCTTCCACGGTGCTGAACGCCAGGCTGAAGTGCTGGAATCGCCGTCCCGCCAGGGGGCCGTGGTGTAACACCTCGACGTTGATGTGGCGGGGGTCGTTGCGGATGCGCTCGATGAGCTTGAGCACGGCTTTTTGCGGGCCCTCCAGCTGCTGGCAAAAGCGCTGTCCGTCAAAGATCAGCAGGCCCGTGATGTCCAGCTCAGCATTCACAAAGCGCGCGCGCCCCGCAATTTCGGCCACCACGCTCAGCGGTTGATCGGGGGCGATGGTGCTCACGTAGAGCACCTCATACAGGGCGGGGGATAGATTCATAGATGCAGCCCAATGTAGGGGGCGCAGGGTGCCCGCGCAATGTCAAAAGACATAGAGGCGACAGCGATGGCGCATCGCGTGCAGCTTTGTTGCAACGAGCTGTTTCGGCATGATTCCCGTCCCTAGAATCGCTCCTTCATGAACGCCACCTTGCCCGCCCATGTCTGTCCTCCGGCCTGCACCAATTGCCGGCTGCGCAAGACCGGTGCATTCACCGCCGTGAAGCCGGAGGTGCTGGACTTCATCCAGGGCTTTCGCAGCGAGACCATGGCGGTGGAAGCCGGCGGTGCGCTGGTGCGCGAGAACCAGACCAACGCCAAGCTGTTCACGCTGTATTCCGGCTGGGCATTTCGCTACAAGACGCTGAGTGACGGGCGCCGCCAGATCCTCAACTTCTTGCTGCCCGGCGATCTGGTCGGGCTGCAGCAGGAGTTTGGCGATGTATCGGCGCACGGCATCGAGGCGCTGACCGACTGCTCGCTGTGCGTGTTCCAGAACGACAGCCTGTGGGCGCTGTTCCGTGAACACCCGCGTCTGGGCTACGACATCACCTGGCTGTCGGCGCACGAGGAGGGCCATGTGGACGACAACCTGCTCACCGCTGGCCGCCGCAACGCCACCGAGCGCGTGGCCATGCTGCTGATGCACCTGTACCGGCGGCTCGACCGCATCGGGCTGGTGGAGGAGGGCTCGGTGGCGTTCCCGCTCAACCAGCAGCACATTGCCGACGCGCTCGGGCTGTCGCTGGTGCACACCAACAAGACGCTGCGGCGCCTGGCCCAGCTCGGCCTGCACGAGCTGAAAAACGGGCGGCTGCGCCTGCTCAACACCCGCGCGCTGGCGCGCATTGCCGAGTACTACGACACGCCGCCCCGGCTGATGCCGCTGTTGTAGCGCCAGGTTTTGGTTCAAATAGGCCGCAAGCGATAGTCAATCATGTGCAGGCAGCTATTGTTTATGTAGCATCTTGCGCCCCGTGGGCCGCAGCCGATAATCCAGTCAATGCCCCCGCGCCGGGCGTGTGCTGCGCAACCCCCTTCCATTTTCATGACCCCAATCGACATCCTCATCATGGCGGCCGGCAAAGGCACGCGCATGAAAAGCCGCATCCCCAAAGTGCTGCAGCGCCTGGCCGGGCGCCCGCTGCTGCACCACGTGCTGGATCAGGCCGCGCACCTGCAGGCACGCAGCGCCATCGTCATCACCGGCCATGGTGCTACAGAAGTAGAAGCAGCTACCGCAAGCGCGACTAGCGCTACCGGCACTTTTGACTTGAAATTCGTACGCCAGGAGCCCCAACTGGGCACCGGCCATGCCGTGCAGCAAGCCGTGCCCCACCTGCGGGACGACGGCACGGCCGTGGTGCTGTCGGGGGATGTGCCGCTGACGCAGGCCGACACCCTGCGCGCGCTGGTGGCGGCCAGCGAAGGCGACAAGCTGGCCCTGCTGACGGTGACCCTGCCCGACCCCACGGGCTATGGCCGCATCGTGCGCAACGCCGACGGCGCCGTGCAAGGCATCGTCGAGCACAAGGACGCCACCGACGCCCAGCGCGCCATCACCGAGGTCTACAGCGGCATCATGGCCGTGCCGGCGCGGCGGCTCACGCCCTGGCTGGCAAGGCTGACCAACCACAACGCGCAGGGCGAGTACTACCTCACCGACATCGTTGCCATGGCCGTGGCCGACGGCGTGCCCGTGGTGGCCCACCGCATCACCGACGCGCTGCAGGTGGCGGGCGTCAACAGCCCGCTGCAACTGGCCGAGTTGGAGCGCGCCCACCAATTGCGCCAAGCCCGCGCGCTGATGGAGCAAGGTGTGCGCCTGGCCGACCCGGCCCGCTTTGACCTGCGCGACGACACCCGCACCGGCGTGCGCGGCGAACTGGTCTGCGGCCAGGACGTGGAGATTGACGTGAATTGCGTCTTCACCGGCCGCGTGGAACTGGGCGAGGGGGTGAGCATTGGCGCCAACTGCTGCATTGCCAACGCACGCATTGCGGCAGGCGCAGTTATCCACCCCTACACCCACATCGACGGCGAAAAGGCCGGCGCCGCCGTGGGCGAGGGCGCCTTGATCGGCCCCTTTGCCCGCCTGCGCCCCGGCGCGCAGCTGGGCCGCGAAGTGCACATCGGCAACTTTGTGGAAGTGAAGAACAGCACGCTGGCCGACGGCGCCAAGGCCAACCACCTGGCTTACCTGGGCGACGCCACTGTGGGCGAGCGTGTGAACTACGGGGCAGGCAGCATCACCGCCAACTACGACGGCGCCAACAAGCACCGCACGGTGATCGAGGCCGATGTGCACATCGGTAGCAACTGTGTACTGGTGGCCCCCGTCACCATCGGCGCAGGCGGCACGGTGGGCGGCGGCAGCACCATCACCAAGAGCACGGCGCCCGGCGCGCTGAGCGTGGCACGCGGCAAGCAGGTGAGCATTGCCAACTGGTCCCGCCCCGCCAAACAACCCAAGCCATGAACGAGTCAGGCACCGGCGTCGATCACGAACTGCAGCAACTGCGCGCCGACTTGGCCCGCAGCCAGCAGCAGGTGGCCGACATGGCGGCGGCACAGGAGGAGTTCTTGCGCGCCGTCTCGCACGACCTGCGTGCGCCGCTGCGGCATGTGACGTCGTACGGCACGCTGGTGCGCGAGGTACTGTGCGACCTGCCGCCCGAGGTGGTGCAGGGCGCCGAGGTGCAAGAGGCCCTGGGCTTCCTCGCCACCATGGACCAGTCCGCCCGCCGCATGGGGCTCATGATCGATGGGCTGCAAGCCCTGGTGCGCACCAGCCGGGCACCGCAGCGCCTGCAGCCCGTGCCGCTGGCCGATGCCGTGGCCCAAGCGCGCGCCACACTGGCCCCAGCCGAAGCGGGGCGCGCTGTGGAGTGGCGTGTGGCTGCCGACCTGCCCACGCTGCAAGCCGACCCCGCGCTACTGCAGGATCTGCTGGTGCAGCTGCTGGGCAACGCCCTCAAGTTCACCCGCCCCGTGGCTCAGCCGTGCATCACGGTGTTGGCGGATGCCGCACCGGTGGGCCAGGTTGCCTTCACGGTGCAGGACAACGGCGTGGGCTTTGACCCGGCGCGCGCGGGCAGCTTGTTCGGCGTGTTCCAGCGCCTGCACCGCGAGATGGAGTTCGAGGGGGTGGGCACGGGGCTCGCACTGTGCCGCGCCATTGCGCAGCGCCACGGCGCACAGATCAGCGCGACGGCGGTGCCGGGCGCTGGTTGCACGGTGCGGGTGAGTTGGCCGGTGAATCCAGCAGTCGCCAAGGAGTCCTGAAGCCGGCCGCAGTGCTGGCTGCTACACCGCCGGCACCAGCGCTGGCTCCATGCACCCCGCCACTTGATTGCGTCCGCCGTTTTTGGCGACGTACAGCGCCGCATCCGCTGCGTCGATCCACGCACGCAGGCTGCTGTGGCGGTGGTCGGCCGGGGCCACGCCGATGCTGCTGGTGATGCGCAGTTCGGGCAGGCTGCGCAGGCGCACGCCTTCTGTCTGCTCGCGGATGCGCTGGGCAATGGCCAGGGCGTCGCGCGCATGCATGCCGGGCAGCACGATGGCGAACTCGTCCCCGCCATAACGCCCCGCGCAGTCACCGGCGCGCACATTGCCCCGCACCACATGCGCCAGCGCGCGGATGACCTCATCACCCACGGTGTGGCCGTAGGCGTCGTTGATCTCCTTGAAATGGTCGATGTCCAGCATCAGCATGCAGGCGGGTTCGTCGGTGGTGTGGTGGCGGCGCAGTGCGGCCTCTGCCTGCTCTTGCCAGTGGCCGCGCCCGAACAGGCCGGTCAGTGCGTCCACGCGGCGCAGTTCGTCCAGCATCTGGTTCTGGCGCGCGGACTGCCGGATGAGCTGGTAGCTGACGGCGCTGACCGACAGCGTGTGCAGCGACATCACCGGCAGGCAGGCCACCATCACGCGCATGGAAGTCTCGGGCGCCCAGTGCAGCCCCATGACCGCAGTGCTGGCCACACCGGCCGCCAGCATCACCCACAGGGCGCGCACCCACAGCCCCCGGATGCCGGTGGTGATCTTGTCCACCATGGTCAGGGTCAGCAACATCACGCTGGGCAGCAGGTTGAAGTGCATCAGCGGCACCAGCGCAGCGACCAGCGCCGAGTCGATGAGCAGGTTGCGCACCTCGGCGGCGTACGGGTCGGCCGCGCGGCGGGTGAGCAGGTAGGCCACGTGCGGCCACACCAGCGTGGCCAGCAACAGCGCCGTCCAGGCCAGGGGGGATGCCTGGCGCTCCCACAGCACCGTCGCCACCACCATGCCGCCCAGCCCCATGCCCAGGATGCGCAAGGGGTAGATGCGGCGTGGCATCTGGCGGCGGGGCGTCGGCATGGGGGTGCAGGAGAAGGGCGGTGCTGCCACGCGGGCATCCACCGGCCAGGTAGGTTGAAAGTGCGGGGGAGCTTACAACGCCCGTTCAGGCGATACCAGCAAGAAATGACCGTGGTCCATTCCCATCAGTCGCATGGAGGACGTTGCTGGTGGTGAGGCGTGCTGCGGGGCCTGTCAGGGGTGGGGCTGAGGGGCGAGGTGGTGAGAAGGCACCCTTGAGGATTCAGATGGGTTTGCTAACAAATTGATAGCGGATAGCGCATATCAATCTAGCGCTACCGGCACTTTGGTCTCAAATTTGGCCCGCCGGGTTGCAAAGAACGCCTTCACATTGCGCACGTTGGCATCGCCGGTGAACAGCCGCTGCGACAGCGCCAGGTAGCCCGGCATGTCCCGCGTGTGCACCACCAGCACAAAGTCCGGCCCGGGCGAGACGCGCCAGCACTGCTGCACGGCGGCCTCCTGCACGGCGCGGGCTTCGAAGGCGTCGAGCTGTTCGGCCCCCTGGCGGTCTAGCGAAACCTCCACGATGCACGCCAGCCCGTGGCCTTGCAGGGCAGCCAGCCGGTCGGGCTGCAGGATGGCCACCTGCCGCTCGATCAGCCCCGCATCGTGCAGGCGCTTGACGCGGCGCAGGCAGGTGGGGGGCGACACGTGCACCTGTTCGGCCAGGGCCTGGTTGCTTTGCGCGGCATCGGTCTGCAACAGGTTGAGCAGTTGCAAGTCAATGGCATCGAGTGATATGGATTCCATTAAAAATCAAAAAATGAACAGAAATTTCACCACTAATGATTGGTGAAATTAAAGTTCATATTTCTATAAATATCAATCAATAATTTTTTTGCGCGCTGCCTACTATCGCCGCATCCCATCACATTCCATCCAAAGGCAACCACCATGTGCGGCATCGTCGGCGCAGTCTCTACGCGCAACATCGTTCCCCTCCTCGTGCAGGGCCTGCAGCGGCTTGAATACCGGGGCTATGACTCGTGCGGCGTGGCCGTGCATGCGTCCAGCCTGGACGCCACGCGCCCTGCCGGCCTGCAGCGCGCCCGCAGCACCGCCCGCGTGGCCGAGCTGCTGGAGCAGGTGAGCACCGAACACATCGACGGCGCCACCGGCATCGCCCACACCCGCTGGGCCACCCACGGCGCGCCAGCCGTGCACAACGCCCACCCGCATTTCAGCCACGGCACGGGCGCAGACGCCCATGCGCAGGCCGCAGGCCGGGTGGCGCTGGTGCACAACGGCATCATCGAGAACCACGAAGAGCTGCGTGCCCGCCTGCAGGCACGTGGCTATGTGTTTGCGAGCCAGACCGACACCGAGGTCATCGCCCACCTGGTGGACAGCCACTACAGCGGCGACCTGTTCGACGCCGTGCGGGCCACCGTGGCCGAACTGCATGGCGCCTACGCCATCGCTGTCATGCATAAGGACGAACCCCACCGCGTGGTGGGTGCACGCGCCGGGTCTCCGTTGATCCTGGGCGTGGGCAAGGACGCCACCGGCGCCCCGTCATCGCGCGAGCACTTTTTGGCCAGCGACGCCATGGCCCTGGCGGGCGTCACCGACCAGATCGTCTACCTGGAAGAGGGCGACCTGGTGGACCTGCAGCTGGGCCGCTACTGGATCGTGGGCAAGGACGGTAATGCGCTGACCACCGGGCAGCGCCCCGTGCGCACCGTGCAGGCCCACAGCGGCGCGGCCGAGCTGGGGCCGTATCGCCACTACATGCAAAAGGAAATCTTCGAGCAGCCCCGCGCGATTGCCGACACGCTGGAAGGCCTGGCCGGCATCGTGCCCGAGCTGTTTGATGGCGCAGGCCAGCATGGCGAGCCCGGCGCTGCTGCCTGGCGCGTGTTCAAGGAAATCGACAACGTGCTCATCCTGGCCTGCGGCACCAGCTACTACAGCGGCTGCACCGCCAAATACTGGCTCGAAGAAATCGCGGGCATCCCCACCCAGGTGGAAGTGGCCAGCGAATACCGCTACCGCACCAGCGTGCCCAACCCGCGCACACTGGTCGTCACCATCAGCCAGTCGGGCGAGACGGCCGATACCCTGGCCGCGCTGCGCCACGCGCAGTCCCTGGGCATGCAGCACACGCTCACCATCTGCAACGTCGCCACCAGCGCCATGGTGCGCGAATGCAAGTTGGCCTACATCACCCGCGCTGGGGTCGAGATTGGCGTGGCCAGCACCAAGGCCTTCACCACGCAGCTGGCAGGCCTCTTCTTGCTGACGCTGGCCCTGGCGCAAAGCAAGGGCCGCCTGAGTGAAGAGCAGGAGGCAGCCCACCTCAAGGCCATGCGCCACCTGCCCGTGGCCCTGCAGGCGGTGCTGGCGCTCGAACCCCAGCTCATCAGCTGGGCGGAAGACTTTGCGCGCATGGAGAACGCCCTATTCCTGGGTCGGGGCCTGCACTACCCCATTGCGCTGGAAGGCGCGCTCAAGCTCAAGGAAATCAGCTACATCCACGCCGAGGCCTACCCGGCCGGTGAACTCAAGCACGGCCCCCTGGCCCTGGTGACCAGCGCCATGCCGGTGGTGACGGTAGCGCCCAACGACGCCCTGTTGGAAAAGCTCAAGAGCAACATGCAGGAAGTCCGCGCCCGCGCGGGTGTGCTGTACGTGTTGGCCGATGGCGACACCCACATCGAAAGCAGCGAAGGCATCCACGTGATCCGTATGCCCGAACACTATGGCGCATTGAGCCCATTGCTGCACGTTGTGCCGCTGCAGCTGCTGGCGTACCACACGGCCTGCGCGCGGGGGACGGATGTCGATAAGCCCCGAAATTTGGCCAAGAGCGTTACTGTGGAGTGAGTTGTTGAAAACCCGTTTTTTTGCCAACAACTGACTGATCGATTGGCCAGTTGTTGTTTGCTTTGTGATGCCTCGCCGGTCAGTGTTCAAACCACTGTGCTGAACGCGGGACTGCTGTGATTGCAATTCAGGGATTGCAATACGCGCAGTGGCGAGGATCTGCCAATGCCCGCGTGGCTTTGCTCACTCTGGACTGGTATTCGCAGCGTGGGCACGACCACACCTCAGCGCGGCAGGATGCGGTAGGCCGTCCACACGCAGAGCAGGCAAGCCCCGGTATGCGTTTGGTGACCCAGTAACCTGGGGTGTTGCAGGTCGGGCAGCTGGACTGCAATCGCTGCAGCAAGTCCTGCGCAGCTTGCTCGATGAGGCGCATGCGGGTGGGGTTGGCAAAGGCCCTCAGGTCCGTCTCCACAAAGACCTGGCGGTTGCTGGCCTGGGCTTGGCAGGCGTCGAAGCAGTGCCGCAACCGGTCCCAGTCCGCGATGCCTTTGTGCATGCGGGTGTCGTCCTGGCTCTCCGGGCGCAGCACCAGTTGGTGCTGTGGGAAGCCCTCGCGCTGCGCAAATGCCTCCACGGCACTCCAGTCATCGCTCAGCAGGTGCCCGCTGCGCGCAGGCCCTTGTGCCATGCCGACGACCTCAATGCCCAGGCGGTCGTCCAGCCAGGCGATCAGCTCCACGTTCCAGGGCACCATGCCTGTGAACGGATCGGGACCAAAGCTGCCCTCGCTGGCCAGGCCGGCATCGAGGCCGGAAAGCTCCATGCCCTTGCGGGCTTTGCTCCGTGCTGCATCCAGTTGCGAGCCCGCACGTGCCGTTTCGCGGGTGAAGGTGCCCAGCAGGTCGGTATCGAACCCGCTGACGTGTTCAATCGTGCAACCCAGACCCGGCTCCAGCGCGGGCGCGATGACCCGCTCCTTGCCATGCTGGGTCAGCAAGGCGATGCGGCGGTCTGCATAGGGGCGTGCACTGGGGTGCATCACCCGTTCTCCGTGTGCAGCGGCTCCCAGACACCCTGGTCATAGCGCATCAGGTCGGCGCCTTCCCACCGCCAGAGGTGCAGCCACCCGTGGTCCACCAGTTGCTTGACGACGGCATGTTGATTTATCACCGCGTTGATGGACCGGCGAGGCGCATCAATCACCACGGTCAACCTCAGCGGTTCGTGGGCCCAGCGCTTCCCGTCGTGCACCGACTGCTGCGACAGGCCGATGCGCAGATCGCCGCCGTTGCCTTCAAAGACGCCGATGTTTCCGCCCACCACGTTGTGCAGCACCTTGTTGCCACTCCCCAGCCGTGTGGGGTCGCAGGTGGATGCGTGGTACTGCCAGTTGATCCAGTGGGTGACCAGCATGGGCGCGGTCATGAGCGCCTCCAGCAGGCTGCCGTCGGGGTCTCTTTGGGCGTCATAGTCGTGCAGAAAGCTGCGTCCTAGCAGTGCTGCGCCCAGCGTCCTGTGCCGGGGTGCGATGACGAAGGCTGCGTTGCCCGCCAGACCCCATTCCGGCCGTGTCTGGGCGCCGTCGTTGGCGCGCCTGCGCAATTGCTTCAGCAAATCGTTGTGCGGCGCCCGTGGGTCGAGGTGCAGGTGCGGCGCCCGTTCTCTGCGGACCTGGTCACTGGCATGGCGCAGCACCGGTTGCAGGCTGTCCCACCGTTGGCGAGCAGCTGGGGGCAGCAGGTCCAGATCAAAGCCCTCGATCTCATCGGTTGTGGTGTTGTGCAGGGCCGCCACGAAGGCTGTGGACTCCGGAATGGCGATGCCTTGTTCCGCCAGGCCCGTACGCACGGCAGGTTCGTTCAGCAGTTGTGCCAGGCTGCGGGCGCTGACTTCGCCGGTCTGGCCGCAGCATGCGCCGCAATCCAGCGCTGCCGCATGGGCGTTGTTGGCCGACTGGCTGCCATGCCCTACCAGCAGTACCAGGGGCGCCAGATATCCGTCCAGCCCCATGGAGCGCAGCACCCGCGCTGCCAGCGACACCTTGGTGCCGATGTCCAGCCCCATGAGCTGGGGCCGGCACAGGGGGCGATAGCGCGCTGGCAAACCTTCCAGTGCATCGTTGGCCCTGGCTTGCCGGGAGGGCCGCAGCCACTGGCCCAACTTGCCCGCATAGCCCACGCCCGCCGCCTCGACAAACGAGAACGCCGCACCTGGCCAGCGGCTGGCAGACAGCCATTGGTCGGCCAGCGCAAAGCGCCTGGAGCGTGCGTTGGTCGCTGCTTCTTGTAGCGTCGCATCGGTCTTCAACGCGCCCGCAGTGGATGGCACGATGCAGTCAGTGGCTTCTACTGCGGGTGCCAACAAGCCCGGCAGGTGGGGCGTGCGAGCGGTGGTGCCCAGCGGTGTGTAGGCGAGGGGCAGGCCGAAAAATCCCGCGAACCCGATGGTCTGTACGGCGGGCCAAATGGCCTCCAGGGACCTCCGCAGTGGCTCGCTGCGCACATCGATACAAAAAGCGGCTTGCACCTCAATCTCGTGCTGGTTGGGCGGGGCACTGCCGGCACCGAGGAGCCGCTGAGCCAGTTGGCGCTGGTAGCCGACTTCCAGAGCTACTTGCCACACTTCGTCGACCAGCAGAGCCTGCTCTGCCCGTTGCAACAAAGCTGGGGCCTGGCCCCAGGCCTGTTGCAGCGCCTGGAAGGCATGGGTGCCTGCGGCATCGTCCTTGCAATGCAGCAGAACCGCACCCCATGCCAGCCGGATCGCCAGCAACTCCCGCAGGTGCGGGTCGGTCGTCTGGTTCAGGTGGGCCTGCCAGCCTAGATAGGCGCACCACGAAGCCCAGCCATTCACCGTCAGCAGCACCGACTCCAGATAGTCTGGCCACACCGCCTTGGGAAGGCGCAGCCTGTGCAGCACCCAGCGTTCGGCGTCTTCCCGGGTGGCGGGCAGAGCCTTCAAGGCCTCGGCGAGGTGTGGCAAGCCCATCAGCAGGCCGATGGAGTGGTCGTGCTGCAGAGTCTCGCGCCAGAACTCATAAAGGCCCTCGGACCGCTGGGGCTGCCAGTCTGCCTGTGTCTGGTCGAAATACGCGGCACAAGTCTGGCTCACCTGGTGGGTGATGGCTTGGCGCCAGGACAAGCGGGTGTGGCGGTGGGGGTCGTTGTCCAGCACATCGATCAGTAGCGGCAATTGCTCCACAGGCTGGGTGTTGTGCAGGGCCTGTACGCAGTCTTCGGCCGTCAACCCGCTGGCTTGCGCCTGAGGCACCTGGCGGATCGCCTGATCAAGGTCCTGGGCGCTGATGCGTCCTTCCGTCCACGCTTGCAGTTGCCGGTCGCGCCCGGGAAAGACCTGAATGCCGCCCAGCGCTGCCATGCGCGCAGCCACCCGGCGCACCGGCATGCCGATGCGCGCCCAGTGCGGGTTGACTGCAATGGCACGGTCCAGGGGCCAGGCCGGTGCGATGGCCTGGCACGCTTGTGCGCAGGCGGTGTCGATGTCGTTGTGCGAGGCCGGGTGCTGCGCGGCGTGCGTGGGCGTTGGCGCCGCGAGCTCCTCGGTGGGGCAGTCGGTCAGTGATTCCATCATCGGGTTCTCCGGGTGCAGTGCGGTTCAGGGGGCGACTCTTTGCAACGTGGGGCCTGCTACACGGTGCACAGCGTCACGCGGGGCAGGGGGTGTCCAGGCGGTGGGCCAGATGTAGAGGGCCAGCCGGGTGTACGCCTCGTCGATGTAGAACCCCGCATAGCTCCACCGGCGCCACGTCCGCAGCATGTGGGGCTGCCTTTGCAGCAGCGCCAGAAAGAGGTAAAGGCCTAAAAGTCCGATCAGTGCCAGCCACCCCAGAACGTGCGCCGGAGCATCGCGCAAGCCCAGTGGCAGATGGTGGATGGCGACCGCCGCTGCGGTGAGGCCTGCCACCATCACCAACCCCGCCAGGCTGTGCCAGGCCGCAGTCTTGGCGCTGGCCTGGCCCTGAGGCGACCAGAGCAGCGGTGCCCAGGCCAGCCCCAGCACGGCAGACCACCATGCCGGCCAGGGCGCATCCGCCGCCAAGTTCAGCACCACCAGCACGGTGGCCGTGGCGGCGACGGGTGCCAGCGCCAGGCTGATGGCAGTCGGAGGGGTTGCGCTGTGCATGGCCTGCAGCCGGGTTTGCCGAACCGCGTTAGACGCCGACAGAAACACGTGGGCCTTGTACAACGAGTGGCCCACGAGGTGCAGCGCAGCCAGTGTGTACAGGCCCAGCCCGCATTCGAGCAGCATGAACCCCATCTGCGCCACGGTAGACCAGGCCAGTCGCACCTTGATGCTGATGCGCGTCAGCATGACCATGCCAGCGAGCACGGCTGTACCGAGGCCAAAAACGACCAGCACGACGCGGGCAGCGGCGGCGTTTTCCAGCAAGGGGGCGAACCGTATCAGCACGAACCCGCCCAGGTTGACCACGCCTGCGTGCAGCAGTGCAGACACCGGCGTGGGCGCCTCCATCACCTGGATCAGCCAGCCATGTACGGGCAACAAGGCCGTCCGCAAGATCACGGCCAGGGTCAGCAACACCGCGCTGGCGTGCAACAACGGGGACATGCCGTCGCGTGCGATGTACGCCCACAATGCCGACAAAGAACCGCTGCCGGCTTCCAGCCATGCCAGTGCCGCCGCACCGACCAGCAATACGTCGGCCACCCGGTCAGCCATCTGTTTTTTGTGGGCAGCCAGGCTGGCAAAAGCCCGGTCGGGGTAGAAGCACAACAGGTGCTGCAGCGCAATGCCCACCAGAGCCCAGGCAATGGCCAGGACGATCCAGTGGTCTGCCAGCAGCAGCATATGCACGGCAGCCAGCACGCCCGCCAGCGCCGCCATGTAGCGCGGCTGGCCGGGCTCTCCCTCCAGGTACCGCGCAGAAAACGCTGCGATGACGGTGCCCAGCAGTTGCACCAGAACACCCATGCACAAGCCCATCGGCGATGCCTTGAGCCAGCCTGCGAGGTCCAGACTGCCGATGCCAGCCATGGCCGCAATCGCCGCCAATACAGAACCCGCCAGCGCGGTACCGGACAGGATCAGCATCCAGCGCCACAACGTGGCAACCGAGCCTTTGTGGCACAGCGCCAGCGCCATGGCGGCCAGCATGAGCATGCCCGGTGCCCATGCGCTGGCGTGGGACAAAACGTGAAGAAATGGCATCACTCAACCTCCAGAAACAAGACTGGGGGCGATGATGCTGCGGGGTTATTGTTCTGTAAAATACATTGAAAAGAACAAGGAAATACTAAAAATAGAACAATGAGACTCGATCAACTCAACTTCAACCACCTGTTCTACTTTTGGCGTGTGGCCAAGCTGGGGCACCTCACCCAGGCAGCGCAAGAGCTCCACACGTCCCAGTCTGCGGTGTCCACCCAGATCCGGCAGCTGGAAGAGCGCCTGGGCGAAGAGCTTTTTTTGCGAGAAGGCCGCCGCCTGCTGCTGACCGACACCGGGCAATTGGTGCTGGCATATGCCGAGAACATCTTCGGGCTGGGTCAGGAAATGCTGGGGCGCCTGCAGGGCAGCGCGTCGGGTGTGACCCGGCTGCGTGTGGGCAGTGTGGCAACGTTGTCCCGCAACTACCAGGAGAACTGGATCCGCCCCTTGCTGGCCGACCCGTCCGTGGTTCTGACGCTGGAGTCAGGACTGCTGGAGGGGTTGATTACCCGCCTGGTGCAGCACCAGCTGGACGTGGTGCTGGCCAATGAGTCAGTGCCTTCCGACTCCGAGCGCCCCTTGCACTGCCAATTTCTCGGCAGCCAGTCCATCTCGCTGGTCGGCCCTGCCAGCGTGTGGCAATCGCGCTCGTTGCGCATACCTGAAGACCTAGAGGGCATGGAGGTGGCACTGCCTGGCCCCCGCCATGCGCTGCGCGCGCAGTTTGAGGCCCTGTGTGCATCGGCCGGGGTGACGCCCCGATTGCGCGCCGAGGTGGATGACATGGCCATGCTGCGCCTGATCGCCCGTGACAGCGGCTGGCTGACCGTGCTGCCCGAGGTGGTGGTTCAGGACGAGTTGCGCACGGGCATCCTGGTCAAGGTGGGCTACTCCGCCGGGCTGCAGGAGCATTTCTACGCCATCACCACCCGGCATCGGCACCGTATCGAGGTGCTGGAAACCCTGCTGGAACGTTCGTCGGGCCGCATGGGGCCGTCCTGACAGACCCAGCTGGGATTCGTCAAAAGATTGCCCCATGAAAAAAGCCCCGCAATGGGGGCTCGTTCATGGGCGATGCAATGTGACGCGGTGCACCGATGACGCCTTCGCTCAGCCGCAGTGGATGCGCCAAGCGGTGGCGTCCGAAACGCCCGCATCGGCTTGCATCACATGGCGTTGCCGATTTCGCCGTGGGAGATCTGGCCCGTGCGAACGGCTTCTGCGGCCTGGGCACGCACGGCAGCGCGGTCGGCGGTGGATTGGTAGGTGGCAACGCGCGAGCCAGCGGGTTCCATGCTGTGTGTTTTGGCTTCTACCACGGCCTCTGCGCGGACTTCGGCGCGGGTGCGTTGGGTTTCGAATTGGGTCGCAAATTGCGAAGCATCGGCTTCATCAGCGTGGGCGCCCAACGAGGCGAAAGCGGCAACAGCAGCGATGGAGAGGAAGCGTACGGTCTTGTTCATGATGCAAATCCTTGAATAAAAAAGCGTCTCGAAAAAAGCCGGCGTGAGGTGCACAAAGTGATGACGAAAAATCACTTCACTCCGGGTTCGGTGAGTCGCCAGAAGGGTTCGGCTCATCGATGGGATGAACTGTACGCCGATGGTGTTCAATTAAAAACTACTGAGTTTTTAATTGACTATTCTGGTATTAGAAATAATTGGGCTGAGATCTGAATGCACTGAGCGGCGATCTCTGCATGCCTTGCGGCAGCCGCAGCGGGTCAGGGCTTGCTGCGCGCCTTGCGTGCTGGACGGGGGGCGGGGGTGGGAGGCTTGTGGCTCGCCTGATCCAGCCACAGCAACGTGTCCATGTGCGCCATGAAGTGGCGCAGATAGTCCGGAGACAGGGTGCGCATGAGGCTGAGGGAGCGCAGCATCAGCTTGTGCGCGTTGAGGGGGCCCGCATTCTCCGGCCCTCGGTGCAGGGCCTGTACCACCTGCTGCTCTGCCGCGATGTGGGACCAGGCCTTGCTGAACTGGTGCACGCTTTTGAGCTCGGGCAATGGAGCGCTGTCCACCGCAAACGGGTCGCCCCCGGCGGCGCTGTGCCGGGGCATTCCCAAGGACTGATTCAGTTGTGCCAGCGCGGAGTCCGCGTTGGCATGGCGTTCGTGGCGGGTTGATGGCGTGGTGTGGGGCGCCTTCTGGGGGTAGCTCGCCAGCGCGGCTTCCAGCTTGTGCGCCAACAGGCGCTGCACAGCGGGCGGCTGGCTGGGCAGGCGACTTGCCAGCGTCTCCAGATAGTGGAAACGCACGGGGTCGTGATGGTGCGCGCCTGCTGCGCGCAAGGCCTCCAGGCGGGGATCGGTCATGGGGCTCGGGGGGACTCGGCCGGCCGTTGAGGCGCGGCCTTGGGGACGGGCGCCATCTCCACGCGGCGGTTTTGTGCACGGCCTTTTTCGTCACTGTTGTCGGCTACGGGTTGTTCGGCACCAAAGGCGGCAGCGAACACCTGGGACGACGGCATGCCTTCGTCAATCAGCGCCCGGGTCACGGTGAGTGCGCGCTGGGCCGACAGCTCCAGGTTGTCCGCAAAACGTTTCTGGCTGCCGCGCAGCAACGCGGTGTTGTCGGTGAAGCCACTGACCATGAGCATTTCATCGCGCTCGCGCAAATACACCCCCAGCGGCTGGACCAGGCTTTTGAGCAACTGCCGTCCCTCGGCACGCAGTTCGTCAGAGCCAGTGGCAAACAGCACACTGCCGCTGATGCCAATGCGTCCGTTGTTCACCGTCACGCGCCCAGCAGCCAGCGGAACGGCCAACGCCTTTTCAAGCGCCATGCGCCGCTGCTCTTCCATCTGGCGCTTTTGCACTTCTTGCTGCAGGCTGGCCACCAGGTCAATCTGCACCACCAGCACGCCGACGAGGATCAACACAAAAGCACCCAGCAGCCCCGCCATCAGATCGCCGAAGACGGCCCACACCGGGGCTGTCTGGTCGGTGGCATCGTCCAGAGTGTCGTCCACGCCGATCACGCAGGCACCCCTTGTTCTGCCGTGGCACGGCCATGCAGTCGGCGCAGGTCTTCCACGATGCCTTGTTGTGCGCTGATGCTCAGGTCGATCACCTCGCGGGCCTGTGCCACGTAGTAGGCCAGTTGCTCGTCGCTGCGGCCCATGGACTCGCGAAGCGCGCCCTCCATGCCTTGCAGGCTCTCCACCAGCTTGTCGTTGCTGGCGCTGAACAGGCCCACGCCGTGCTGGAAGGATTCACCGAGGCTGGACAACTCGATGGCGCTGGCTGCCACTTGCGCAGCGACCTCGTCCACCTTGCCCGCTTGCGCGCCCAGGGCCTGCGCAAACTGCTGGCCCGCCTGCTCCAGCACCTGGGCGGCTGAGCCCACCAGGGCGTCAATGGCCGCGCGTTGCCGCACAGCAGCTTCGTTCACGGATTGCAGCAGAGTGCCCAGCTGCTGCGTCATGGCCGTGCGCTCGGCCAGTGCCAGGTTGTCGCGTTCGCCCAAGCGTGTCATTTCCTGCCGTAACTGGGTAATGACTTCGGCTGCCGCCTGTGGCACATCGGAGGCGGTCTGCAGCAGGCGCGTGAGTGGGGCTTCCAGCGAAGCGCCGAGGGTGGCCAGGTGCTCTGCCACGGCGGCTTGCAGGGTCTCCAGGCGGTCCACGGCCGCCTGCCCGCGCGTCGCTTCGGCATCGCGCAGGGCGACCAGCTCATCGCGCCACACCTGGGTCAGTGCCTCCATGCGCTGGCCCTGGGCTTGCACCCACTGGGCTTCGGTGTCGATGCGTGTGCGCAGCAGCGCGTCGGATTGGTCCATCAGCGCAGTGGTGCTGCCCAAGGTGCGTTCCACCTGGGCGTTCAGTTGCTGGCTCACCTGTGTGGCAGTCTCCTCCAGCGTCTGCACCAGGACGCGTTGTTGTTCCACGGTCTGGGTGGCGGCGCGCTGCCATTCGGCGCTGAGCGTGTGCGCCAGGTTCTCCAGGGACTGGCTCCAGTCTGCCAACCGTTGCGTGTCGGCGTCGCGCTGTGCCTGCTGGGCATCGGCGGCTGTGGCTTGCAACGCAGCCAGCAGGGCCTCTGAGCGTTGTTCGAAGGCGCTATTGGCGGTCTGCAGGCGGTGTTCGATCTGCTGGGCGGCTTGGGCGAGTGCCGCGCTGGTGGCCTGGTGCTGTTCGGCAGTCTGTGCCCCGGCGCTCTGCCATTCGCCGCTGATTGTCTGGGCCATCTGGCGCATGGACTGGGTCCAGTCGGCAAGCCGCTGCGCGTCCGCAGACCGTTGTGCAGCGTGGGCTTCGGCCACGGTGGCTTGAAGCGTGGTGACCAGTGCTTCGGCCTGCTGTGCAAAGGCCTGGGTGGTGGCCTGCAATTGCCGGTCCATCTGCTGTGCTGTGCGCTCCAAGGCCTGGCCCACCTCCTGCTGTTGGGTCAGGGTGTGGGTGCCTGCACGCTGCCATTCAGCGGCGAGGTTGCGGGCCATGTCCTCCATGGTGTGCTCCCAGCCTTGCAGTCGCCGTTGGTCCACCTCCGCCTGGGCGGCCTGTTGCTGTGCGGCTGATGCGTGCAGGGAGTCCACCAGGGATTTCGAGCGGTCGTCAAAAGCCTGCGTGAGTGTTTGCAATGCGCCCTCGAACTGGGTTGCCAGTGCGCCCTGCGTGTTCGTCTGCTGGTCGAGCGCCCGGGCCCAGGTGTCGGCCACCTTGCGTGCGGTGCCCTCCCATTGCGCGCTGAGATTTTGCAGCTGCTGACTGGTGTGTTCTCGCAGCCGCTCGTGGGTGCGCTGGGACTCTTGTGCCAGCGTCGCCATGGCCTGTTCCACCACCGGGCACATGGCGGCAGTGGCCTGCTGGGCACTGGTGCTCAGGCTGTCTTGCAGCGATGCGCCCACGGCCTGCGCCAATTGGGTGTAGGCGGCAGAGGCCTCTTTGTGAAACCCCTGCTGTTGCGCCAGCAGCTGGTCGTTGAGCTGGCTGTGGCGGCGCTCCAGCCCCTCCATCATGGCTTGCAGGCGGTCGGCAATCAGCGGCAGGGCCTGGGCCTGCGCTTGCAGGGCCTGCAGTGTGTCCTCCCGCCGTTGAGCGGAAGAGAAGGCACGGAACAGCGTGGGGATGCGTGCATCCAGCTGGCGGACCGCCTGCAGCCGTTCACGGCGGCTCAGGGCGGACAACAGGCCCAGCGCGGCCGACGTAGCCACCCCCGCGACGGACGTCCCAAACGACAGGCCCAGTCCCTTGATGGGCGCAGCCAGTGCGTTGCGGATGGATTCCAGGTTGCCAGAGGCCTCCAGGGCGAACACCGCACCGTGGAACGTCACCACCATGCCCACAAAGGTGCCCAGCATGCCCAGCATCACCAGCAGTCCTACCAGGTAGGGTGTGAGCGCGGGGCCTGGCAAGGCCACTCTCTCGCCTTCGATGCGTTGCCGAACCGGGTGGCGTAGTGCCGGGTCCAGGCTTTCCAGCCAGGCCTCCAGCGCAGGAGGCTCTTGATGGGCGTCGAGCGCGCGCGTCAGCGATACGGTGGCCGCGCGATAGCGCATCAGCTCCCAGGCTCCCAGCAGGTAGGTGGCGGCGATCATCACCGTCATTGCCAGTGCCAGCGGGCTGTGGCCTATAAAACCCCAGCCCACCCAGCCAGCGGCCGCGAGGCCTGTGGCAAAGATGGTTGTCATCACACTCTTGTTCATTCCTGTTGTCCTGTCGTGTCGTTCTGGGCCGCTTCCAGCAGTCCCGTGATCGGTTCCATGCGCGTTTGCAGCTCTGCGGTGAGCAGGGCCTGCATGTCGCGTTCGAAGGCCCACAGCCAGCCTCCTGCCTGCCGCCAGCGCGCAGGCTCATCGGTCAGCCCCTGGGCGGTCAGCCGGTGCTGGTGTTGCCGATGGCGGTGCGCCAGGCGGCGCTCCAGGTGCGCGGGTAGCAAGGCCCACAGCCGTTGCTCACGCGGTGCCAGCATGTGCTCCATGACAGCGTCCAGCGCCGCTACCTGGCGCAACCTGGGGGTACCCTGTGCGATCGCCTGGCGCACTTGCGCCCTCAGGGGCTGCAGCCGCAGCTCCATCTGCTTTTGCAGGTCCAGATAGCGTGGCGCATGGGTGGCGAATTCCGTCTCCACCGTCGGGTCGGGCAGTTCCACGGGCGTGTTGTCCGCCCGGGCCCGCAGCGGTTTGGGGGCAGCGGGCCTGGTGGTCAGCTGCACTTCGAGATCGGCCTTAACCTTCGCTACCAGGCCGGTGAGTGCCGTCATGTTTAGCACCACGGGTGGGCGTTGTGCACTGGCTGCCTGCGATGGCAGGGTCTCGATCGCGTGCAGCGCTCGGCTGAGCTGGACGGCGTCCACGGTTCCGAGCCATTGGCTCAGCTGCTCTGCCACGTCGGGGGGCTTGACGGCTGGCACCGGACGCGCGGCCCGCTCAATGGCGTCCCGCGTCCATTGCTGGAGCAGGACCACGAGGGCTGAGCTGTTGAGTCGGTGGTGTTGGGTCATCCCGCGAAGGCTGTGCACTGGGTGGGCACGGCCGAGCGGGAGGGGCCGGCGGCGCGTGCAGGAGGGAACGGGTCCCCGTAGGCAAAGCCCGCTATTTTCGCAGGAACGAAAGGACGGTCGGCCGGTCAGCGTCCGGCGTTGCAGCTGTTACACGACGGAAAGAGCGCCATGCAGCGCCCAGAGGCCCGGCCGCTGGGCCTTTTGGAGGCTCCAGGGCTTGAATTAGAGAGAGACCTCAGGCCAAGGCCTTTGCGGCCTTAATAGGTTTCCAGGTGCAGTCGGCCTTCGCGCTGCAGCGTCGCGCCCAGGGTCTCCCAGCTCAGCCCTGCCTCTTGCGCGATTTCACGCAGTGCCATCACCACGCCTTCTTCCATGCCCTTGAGGCCGCAGACGTAGAAGTGGCTGTTGTCGTCGCGCAGCAGGGCCAGCAGATCGGCGGCGCGCTCGCGCATCAGGTCTTGCACGTAGCGCTTGGGCTGCCCGGGCGTGCGGGAGAAAGCCAGGTTGATGTCGATGAAGTCTTTGGGCAGGCTTTGCAGGGGGCCGAAGTAGGGCAGTTCCTGCTGCGTGCGTGCACCAAAGAACAGCAGGAGCTTGCCACCTTCGAACTTGCCGCTGTTGCGCAGCCTGCGCCGCCACTCGGTCATGGCGCGCATGGGAGCGCTGCCGGTGCCGGTGCAGATCATCACGATGTGCGATCGCGGGTGGTTGGGCATGAGGAAGCTGCTGCCGAACGGCCCCACCACTTGCACCTTGTCGCCCACCTTCAGGTCGCACACATAGTTGGAGGCCACGCCACGCACAGGGTTGCCATCGTGGTCCACGGTCACGCGCTTCACGGTCAGCGCCAGATTGTTGTAGCCGGGGCGTTCACCGTTGCGTGGGCTGGCCACCGAGTATTGGCGCGCATGGTGCGGTTTGCCCAGAGCATCGACACCCGGCGGGATGATGCCAATCGATTGCCCTTCCAGCACAGGGAACGGCATGCTGCCGAAGTCGAGCACCACATGGTGGGTTTCGCTCTCAAAACCCGCCTCGGTGCAGTTGAAGTTGCCGACCACGGTGGCTGTGGTCGGGCTTTTGGGTGGAAACAGATTGGTGTACGGATGGGCGGCGGACCAAGGCGGCACCGTGGCTCCGTACTGGGCAGACCGAAACACCTGCATGCCCGGCTCTGCAGGGGCCTCAACGGCTTGTTGTGGTGCTGCCGCCGCTGTGGCAGGTTCTGCGCCTGCTGCAACCAGTTCGTGGGGCGCAAGCTCGCCGGGCAGCTCTTCCCAGCTGAGCTGCTCTTCAATGCTGTAGGCCCTGCCCACCGGCACCGCGCGCCAGTTGTCGATGGAACCCGTGGGGCAGGGCGATATGCAGGCCATGCAGCCATTGCACACATCTGCCCGCACCACGTAGTTGTTGTCGTCGTGCGTGATCGCATTGACCGGGCAGGTGGCTTCGCAGGTGTTGCAGCGGATGCAGATCTCCGGGTCGATCAGGTGCTGCTTCAGGATGCCGTTGTCGATCAGCGTGTGGGTTTCCATAGTCGTTCTTCGTGCAATGTCTGTCGACGGGTACTGTGACCTTGCATGCGTTGGCTGGCTTCAGTCGATGCAGAGCAAAACCGCTGTGCCTGGCCGCACGCGCCGAGCTACCCCTGGGAGAGGCGGGCACTGGCGGCTCAGGCTCAGCAGGGGTCAATTGAAACGCACGTACTCGAAATCCACCGGCTGGCGGTTGATGCCCATGACCGGGGGCGCGATCCAGCCGGCGAACTTGCCCGGCTCGACCACGCGGCCCATCAACGACGCCACAAACGCGAAGTCTTCGGGCGTGGGCAGCCATTCGGCCTTGCGTGCGGTCCATTCCGCCTCGCTCACCACGCGGCCGTCAGGCGACATCTTGATGCCGGCCAGCGCGCCGATCTGGCGATTGAAGGCCTTGTGTGGGACCACCAGGCGGGTGGGAACGCCCGCTTTCTCCAGCACCTTGTTCCACCGGCCCACGCCCGCCATGGAGTCCTTGATGAAGTCGTCGCGTAGCACTTCGTTCAGCGCGTTGAGCATGGGCACTTCTTTTTCCAGCAACTGGCCGTCCTTGACCTCCAGCACCTTGTACGTATGACCCTTGAGCACGTGGTCGTCGGTGCGTTTGCCTTCTTCGTAGCGACCCTTGAGGCCCGAGCTGTAGAACGTGGCGGCGTTGCTCGACTGGTCTGCGCCGAACAGGTCGATGGTCACGCTGTAGTGGAAGTTGAGGTAGCGCTGGATGGTGGGCAGGTCGATGGCGCCCGCTGCACGCACCTGCGTAGGGTCATCGGTCTTGAGGTCGTTCATCACCTGCGCAGTGCGCGACAGCACGCGCGAGATGCCGCTTTCGCCCACAAACATGTGGTGGGCCTCTTCGGTCAGCATGAACTTGGTGGTGCGCGCCAGTGGGTCAAAGGCGCTCTCTGCCAGCGCCGAGAGCTGGAACTTGCCGTCGCGATCAGTGAAATAGGTGAACATGAAAAACGCCAGCCAATCCGGCGTTTTTTCATTGAAAGCGCCCAGGATGCGCGGGTTGTTCTCGTCGCCGGACTGGCGTTGTAGCAGCGCTTCGGCCTCTTCGCGACCGTCGCGGCCGAAGTGCTTGTGCAGCAGGTACACCATGGCCCACAGGTGGCGGCCCTCTTCCACGTTGATCTGGAACAGGTTGCGCAGGTCGTACATGCTGGGCGCCGTCAGGCCCAGGTGGCGCTGCTGCTCTACCGAGGCAGGCTCTGTGTCGCCCTGGGTCACGATGATGCGGCGCAGGTTGGCGCGGTGTTCGCCGGGCACGTCCTGCCAGGTTTTTTCGCCTTTGTGGTCGCCAAAGTGGATTTCGCGGTTCGTATCGCCGGGGTTCAGAAAGATGCCCCAGCGGTAGTCGCGCATCTTCACGTGGCCAAACTGTGCCCAGCCATTCGGGTCTACGCTGACGGCGGTGCGCAGATAAACCTCATGATTGGTCGATCCCTCTGGGCCCACGTCGTCCCACCAGTTGATGAAGTTGGGCTGCCAGCCTTCGAGCGCGCGCTGCAGCGTGCGGTCTTCGCCGAGGTTGACGTTGTTGGGGATCTTTTCGCTGTAGTTGATGCTGCTCATGGGGTGCTCCTCTGGATGTAAATCGAATGCAGGGCAGGGGGTCAGACGCGCGTCTGGTCAAACCCGGCCTTCTGGCCGGTGCCGTAGACCTTGAGCGCGCCCTTCTCGCCCACGGCGTTGGGGCGGTTGAAGATCCAGTTCTGCCACGCGGTCAGGCGCCCGAAGATGCGGGTGTTCATGTTTTCCTTGCTGGCAAAACGCAGGTTGGCCTCCAGGCCGGTCAGCGCGTCGGGCGACATGGCGGCGCGTTCTTCGATGGCGATGCGGATTTCGTCGGCCCAGTCGATGTCGTCGGGGGCAGCCGTGACCAGGCCCAGCGCCAGTGCACTGTCTGCGTCCAGCGGCCGGCCGGCGGCGGCGCGGACCGCTTCCAGCGGGCCCGCCTCTTCATAGAAGCGGCGTTGCAGGCGGCTTTGGTCGTTCACCATGGGCAACAAGCCAAAGTTGAATGCGTTCAGGGTGAGCGTTGGTGCCTGCTCGGGAGCGTCGGGCAGGGCCAGCATGTATGTGCGGTCCGCCGCCAGCGCCAGCTCTGCCAGGGTGCCGGCAAAAGCTGAGCCCGTCTCTATCAGCGCGAAGAGGGTGCGCGAAGACACATCCAG
Source organism: Acidovorax sp. M14 (assembly GCF_049331375.1). Taxonomy (NCBI): domain Bacteria; kingdom Pseudomonadati; phylum Pseudomonadota; class Betaproteobacteria; order Burkholderiales; family Comamonadaceae; genus Acidovorax; species Acidovorax sp. M14. The sequence goes on along the minus strand of NZ_CP186263.1, from coordinate 4,196,670 downwards.
ACGGGCAAAGGTGCGCCGCAGTGCGCCGATGGTCTCGCGCACCAGCCAGTGGTCCTGGTGGGCAAGCAGGACAGCATCGCTGGCCAGCACGGCTTGTGCGTCCCCTTCGGTCTTCAGCAGCCAGGTGCCAATGTCCAGCTCGTTGGTGCGCAGGTTCAGAATGGCGTCGTCCAGCTCGCGGGCCATTGCCAGCGGCCACCAGGCGGCGCCCGCTGCTTCAATGGCGGCCGTCTCTGCGGGTTGCGCCCCTTGAGGTGCCCGGATGCACAACGTGGCTGTGCGCCGTGCGCGGTCGATGTCCACCGTCACGTGCTGGTAGCGCATGCCGTCGGCATGGTCCTGCCGCTCCACGCGGGGCAGGGCAATGCCTTGTGCGTCGCTGGGGCGGGTGCTGGTCTGTGCATGGGTGGCGGCGCGCTCTTGTACCGTGGCGGCAAATTGCGCGGGCTTGGCGATACGGTCCACCAGGCGCCAGTCCACCGCGCGCTGGCCACGCACACCCTCCACGCTGGTGCAGAAGATATCGGCCAAGTCGTGCCGCACGCGGCGCTTGTCCGTGACGCGTGTCAGCCCACCGGTGCCGGGCAGTACGCCCAGCAGAGGCACTTCGGGCAGCGATACGGCAGACGACCGGTCATCGACCAGGATGATTTCATCGCACGCCAGTGCCAGCTCGTAGCCGCCGCCTGCGCAGGCGCCATTCACGGCCGCAATGAACTTGAGGCCCGAGTGTTTGGAGGAGTCTTCAATGCCGTTGCGCGTTTCGTTGGTGAACTTGCAGAAGTTGACCTTCCAGGCGTGGCTGGATACCCCCAGCATGAAGATGTTGGCACCCGAGCAAAAGATGCGGTCCTTGCCGCTGGTGACGATGACGCTGCGCACGTTGGGGTGCTCAAAGCGGATGCGGTTGAGCGCGTCATGCAGCTCAATGTCCACCCCCAGGTCGTAGCTGTTGAGCTTGAGCTTGTAGCCAGGACGGATTCCGCCGTCCTCCGCAATGTCGAGGGACAGCCGCGCAATAGCGCCCTCGACCGACAAGGTCCAGTGGCGGTACTGTGTGGGGTCAGTGCGGTAGTCAACGCGTTCGGGAGCGTGGGTGAGGTCTGCCATGAGGTCTCCGTGGAGAATTAATGCAATATAGTGCTTATTTCTTGCTGTTGATGTGCATCATCGTGCATGTTATGCGGTATGTCAATGCATTTTTTTGCCGATGGCAGTCGGGCAGATGTGCAGCGCTACTGAGGGCTGCGCAGGGGTGTGAGGGGGCGAACTGCACAGGCCACCGTGGCGGTGGCGCTGTGCGGTGCCGTGATGGGCGTGGGCGCTGCGGCGTCCGTGTCCGGGCTGCAGCCGCTCAGGGGGAGTGCGGGGTTTTACGCCGCCCGGGCCATGGCCTTGCGCACACTGGCACTCAGGGCTTGCAGGCTTTGCTCGGGCGTCTGGCCGGAGGTGTCCACCGTGATTTCGGCCTTGGAATAAAAAGCAGCGCGCCCGTCCAGGATGCGCTTGAGGTCGTCCATGGCCTCTTTGCTGGCGGCCATCGGGCGCATGTCGCCCTGGGCCACCACGCGCCCCATGTGTTCCTCGGGCGCGGCCCTTAACCACACGGTGGTGCAGTGGGCCAGCAGTTCGTTGAAAGTGGCAGGGTCCGACACAATGCCGCCCGGCGTGGCAATGACCACCTCGCTGTGGATCTGTATCGTTTCTTCCAGCGCTCTGCGCTCGTAGCGGCGGTAGGCGGTGGTGCCGTACAGGTCATGGATTTCGCGCACGCTGCACCCGGCAAGGGCCTCGATGGCGCGGCTCAGTTCAATGAACGGCACGTCCAGCTCGCGCGCCAGCAACGGCCCCAGTGTGGATTTGCCAGCCCCCCGCAGACCCACCAGCGCAATGCGGCGGTGCCTTGCGGCGTCGTTGTGCCCGCCGCTCAGCAGTTCGTGCAGCGCCAGGCGGGCGCGGCGCAGTTCGGGCTCGCTGCGGTGTTCCAGCAGTTCGCGGATCAGCAACCATTCGGGCGATTGCGTCGTGAAGTCGCCCACCAGCTCCGCCAGCGAGCAGTGCAGGGCATGGGCCACCTGCTGCAGCACCAGGATGGAGGCATTGCCGGTGCCGTACTCCAGGTTGGCCAGGTGGCGCTCCGACACATCGGCAGCCACGGCCACTGCCTTGCGGGTCAGGCCCCGCTGCGCACGCAGGTTGCGAACGCGCTCGCCCAGCGCCACCAGCAGGGGGTTCTTGGGCTCCTCGGCCGATGGCGGCGCACCCTCCTGCGCGGAGGCGGGTGCCAGCAGCCCCGCCGTTTCTGTTTCGTTCATACCCATCCTTTTCATGGAGCACCCTGGCTTCTCAGGGAAAACGCCATGCATGCACTATAGTGCTTGACATGGATCTTTGAGGTAACTATGGTTCGTTAATTGGCAAAATACTGCATGTTTTGGATGCGCGCAAGGCGGTGGATCAAAAACGGTGCAGATTGGGCCCCGACTCTAGCTGCACCCACTGCCCATGTCCGACAAAACTGCATTTCACCAAGCCCTGGCTGATCTGACCGCCCAGCTCGCTGGCAAACCCCTGGATGCCGCGCTCGCGCAATGGCTTAACACTGCGCACGGCCCCGCCAGTGCGACCTACCAGCGCTTGCGGGAGGCGTGTCTTCAGGGCGTGTGCGAGGGGTGGTTGTGTGAACGCGAGGGCGGTGACATTCGCTACGGCCGTGTGTTCAAGCCCGAAGATGCCTTGCACCGGTTTTCTGTGGACGTGGTGGACATGCAAAACATTGCAGGCCCCCACCACACCCATCCGCAGGGCGAAATCGATTTGATCATGCCGCTGGAGGGCGAGGCGGTGTTTGACGGCCACCCTGCCGGATGGTGCGTTTACCCACCCGGCAGTGCCCACCACCCCACGGTGGCGCACGGCAGGGCGCTGGTGCTGTACCTGCTGCCCGAGGGGCAGATCCAGTTCACCCGCTAGTGCTGGCGCCTGCGCTGCTCACCCATGGACCTTCTCGCTCTGAAAGACCGACTGCATGACTGAATTGCTCGCCAACCACGTTGCCGGCCGCTGGCAACACGGAACAGGGCCCGGCACCGAACTGCGGGACCCTGTGCTGGGCACCGCCTTGGTGCGGGTGGACGCCACGGGGTTGAACCTGCCCGAGGCCTTTGCATTTGCCCGCGAACAGGGAGGTGCTGCGCTGCGCGCCGCCACCTATCGTGAGCGGGCTGCCATGCTGGGCGCGGTCGCCAAGGTGCTGCAGGCGCACCGCGACAGCTACTACGACATTGCCACTGCCAACTCCGGCACCGTCAAGACAGACTCAGCGGTGGACATCGACGGCGGGATCTTCACGCTCGGCCAATACGCCAGATGGGGTGATGCGCTGGGCGATGTGCGCGTGCTGCGCGACGGGGACGCCGTCAGGCTGGGTAAGGACCCGGTCTTTCAGTCGCAACACCTGCAGGTGCCTCGGCCAGGGGTGGCGCTGTGCATCAACGCCTTCAATTTTCCCGCCTGGGGGCTGTGGGAAAAAGCTGCGCCCGCCTTGCTGTCGGGCATGCCGGTCATCGTCAAGCCCGGCACATCCACGGCGTGGCTGACCCAGCGCATGGTGCAGGACGTGGTGAACGCCGGGGTGTTGCCCGCCGGCGCGCTGTCGGTCATCGCGGGAAGCTCGGCGGGCTTGATGGACGCGCTGCAACCGTTTGATGTGGTGTCGTTCACCGGCTCTGCCGAGACGGCGGGCGTTGTGCGGGCGCATCCGGCTGTGGCGCAGCGTTCGGTGCGCGCCAATATCGAGGCCGACAGCCTCAATGCCGCGCTGCTGATGCCTGATGCGGCGCCCGGCAGCGCGGCCTTTGACTTGCTGGTGCGCGAAGTCGTCCGCGAGATGACCGTCAAGTCCGGCCAGAAGTGCACCGCGATCCGCCGCATCCTGGTTCCCTCCGCGCTGTACGCCGCGGTGGCCGAGACGGTCAGCGCCCAACTGGCCAGCGTGGTGGTCGGCAACCCCCGCAACCCGGAAGTGCGCATGGGCTCGCTGGTCAGTCGCGCGCAGTTCGATGGCGTGCAGGCTGGCATTGCCGCCCTGGCCGCCCATACCGACGTCCTGCTCGACGGCCGAACCCGCCCTCTGGTGGATGCCGACCCCGCCGTGGCCGCCTGCGTCGGCCCGGTGCTGCTGGGCGCGCGCGATGCCGACCGGGCCACCATCGTCCATGACGTAGAGGTGTTTGGCCCGGTGGCCACCTTGCTGCCCTACAACGATCTGCCCCATGCGCTGGCCCTGGCGCAGCGAGGCCAGGGCTCGCTCGTGACCTCGCTCTACGGCGCCGATGACAAGGCCCTGGCCCAGGCCGCCATTGCGCTGGCGGCGAGCAACGGCCGGGTGCATGTGGTGACGCCGGGCGTGGCCACTGCGCACACGGGCCACGGCAATGTCATGCCCATGTCACTGCATGGCGGGCCCGGCCGGGCCGGTGGTGGTGCCGAGCTGGGTGGCTTGCGGGCGCTGGACTTCTACCACCAGCGCAGCGCGGTGCAGGCCAGCCCCGAAGTGCTCGCGGCGCTGGGCTGCTGACCCCGAACCCACCCACAAAAACAACGCCATCGCGACGGAGACACGCCATGAACAGCCTTCCAGAACAGTTCAATTTTGCAGAGCATCTGTTCGCCCTGAACCGCGCGCGGGGTGACCGCATTGCCTACATCGACGACCAGGGGACCCTGAGCTACAGCGCGCTGGAAGACCGTGCGCGGCGGCTGGCGGCTGTGCTGGCCAACGCCGGTGTGCGGCGCGAGGAACGCGTGCTGCTGCTGATGCTGGACACCAGCGATTGGCCGGTGGCGTTTCTGGGTTGCCTCTATGCCGGTGTGGTGCCGGTGGCGGTCAACACCCTGCTCAAGCCCGACGACTATGCCTACATGCTGACGCACTGCCGCGCGCAGGCGGCGCTGGTCTCTGGAGCATTGCTGCCGGTGCTGAACGAGGCGCTGGCCCTGGCGCCCCACCACGAAGTGCGCGCTTGTGTGGTGTCGCAGCCGCAGGGCACGTTGGCTGCAGGGACTGTGGACATGCAGGCCGCCATTGCCAGCACCCCCGCACTGACTGCACCCGCGCGCACGGGGCCTGACGAGCCAGGGTTCTGGCTCTATTCTTCCGGCTCCACGGGCAAGCCCAAGGGTACGGTGCACACCCAGGGCAGTCTGTGGTGGACGGCGGAGTTGTATGGCAAGGCGGTGCTGGGCCTGACCGACAAGGACGTGTGCTTTTCGGCCGCCAAGCTCTACTTTGCGTATGGACTGGGCAACAGCCTGACCTTCCCGTTGTCGGTAGGCGCCACGGTGGTGCTGATGGCCGAACGCCCCACGCCAGAGGCCACGTTCGAGCGCTGGACGCGCCACCAGCCCACGGTGTTCTTTGGGGCGCCCACCGGGTTCGCCGGCATGCTCGCCTCGCCTCGCCTGCCTTCCCGCAGCGCGGTGGCGCTGCGCATGTGCTCGTCGGCGGGCGAGGCGCTGCCGGCCGAGATTGCACAGCGATTCAAGGACCATTTCGGTTGCGACATCATTGATGGCATTGGTTCGACCGAGATGCTGCACATCTTCCTGTCCAACCGCCCAGGCGATGTGCGCTACGGCACTACTGGCAAACCGGTGCCGGGCTACGAGATATCCCTGCGCGGCGAAGACGGCAGCGAGGTGCTGCAGGGCGAGATTGGAGACCTCTACATCCAGGGCCCCAGCGCTGCGCTGATGTACTGGAACAACCGCGCCAAGACCCGCGAGACCTTCCAGGGCGCGTGGACCAAAAGTGGCGACAAGTATGTGCGCGATGCTGAGGGCTACTACACCTACGCCGGGCGCAGCGACGACATGCTCAAGGTCAGCGGCATTTATGTGTCCCCTTTCGAGGTGGAGGCCACGCTGATGCAGCACACCTCCGTGCTGGAGGCCGCCGTGATCGGCACGCAGGATGCCGACGGCCTGACCAAGACCAAGGCGTTTGTGGTGCTCAAAGATGGGCAGGCGGTCACACCAGATGAACTCAAGGCCTTTGTGAAGGAACGCCTGGCGCCCTACAAGTACCCGCGTCTGATCGAGTTCCTGCCCGAGCTGCCCAAGACGGCCACCGGCAAAATCCAGCGCTTTCGGCTGCGCGAACTGGAGCAGCGGGCGTGAATGCCAACGTCGCCGCATCTGGCCCTGTGGGGGCCACAGAGCGCGTGCCCGTGGTCTGGCGCAACCGCACGGTCCACATCGAGTACCAGTGGATAGCCCCCGAGCGCAGCGACGCCCCCTTGGTGGTGTTCTTGCACGAAGGCCTGGGCTCGGTAGCGATGTGGAAGGACTTCCCGCGCCAGCTGTGCGATGCGGTCGGGTTGCGGGGGCTGGTGTTCTCCCGTCCCGCCTATGGCCGCTCCACCCCCCGGGGCCCGGACGAGGTGTGGGGCCCGGACTTCATGCACCAGCAGGCACATGAGGTGGTGCCTGCATTCCTCGATGCACTGGGAGTGCAGGAGGCCGCCTGGCTCTTTGGCCACAGCGATGGCGCATCGATTGCGCTGTTGATGGCTGCGCGCTGGCCGCAGCGCGTGCAAGGGCTGGTGGTGATGGCGCCACATCTCTTTGTGGAAGACGTGACGGTGCGGAACATCGAACGCGCGCGGGAGGCCTACGAACAGACCGATCTGCGCCACAAGCTGGGGCGCTATCACGACGATGTGGATTCCGCCTTCTGGGGCTGGAACCGTATCTGGCTGGACCCTGCTTTCCGTGCGTGGAACATCGAGCCCGAGGTTGCCCAGATCGGCGCACCCGTGCTGGCCATCCAGGGCTGTGACGACGAGTACGGCACCCTGGCGCAAATCCGGGGCATTGCCCAACGCGTGCCGGGCACCAGGCTGCTGGAGCTGCCGGACTGCGCGCATTCTCCGCACCGCGACCAGCCTGACGCGGTGGTGGCCGCTGCGGTTGCCTTCATCCAAGCGCACCACACTCCTGCATAGCTGCGGACGGGGCGGTGGCAGGGCAATAGCCCGTGCCCCAGCGAGTCCAAGAGAAAGCGCTATTCCACCTGGCGCCGCAGCCCTTCCAGGTCGGTGACGGTGATGCCGCCGTATTCAATCTCCAGCAGGCCCGCAGCCTGCAGCCGCTTCAGCGCCGCGTTGCAGCGCTGGCGCGACACGCCCGAGAGGTTGGCAATTTCCTCCTGCGACACCTGCAGGTGCGTGTCGCTGCCCGGGTGCAGCCAGGGGTGGAACAGGCCGGCGAGCGCACGGGCCACCTGGCTGTCGGTATCGAGCAAATGGTAGGCCGTGAAGTTGCCCAGAAACCAGTGCATGCGCTCGTTGATCTGGCGCAGCAGAAAGTGGTCAAAGCTGCGCTGCGTGGCGTGCAGCCATTCAAAGGTCTCCATCGGCACTAGCGCCACGCGGCTGGGGCGCAGTGCGATCACGTCGGCCGTGCGCGGCGTGCCGCGCAGCAAGGTGCCCTCGCCAAACCAGCTCCCCGCCGACAGCCCGCCCAGCGTGACCGAGCGGCCATCGCCGGAGGTCACCGTCCACTTCAGCAGCCCCTCGATGGCGCCATACCAGTGCACGGGGGTGTGGCCGCGCCGGCATAGCGCGCCGCCCTGGGGCACTTCGACCTCGCGCACATCGTCCATCACCCGCTGCTGGGCGGCGCTGTCCAGGGCCGGGAACCAGGCGGAGTGCAGCAGCAGATCGGTGAGGGTAGGGGGCGCCAGTTTGACCAACATGGTGAGAGTGTCTCCTGCGCCCCTGGGTGCTGTACAGGCGCGTGCGCGTATTCCCTGAGTCCAAATGTCATCGCGATGACTGAGTGGCGCGGGGCTACAAAAAATAATGACCGCTCCATCCACAGGAGACACATGATGATGCACACGCGCCGCCAGTTCATGCACCACGTCGGTTGCGCCTCTGCGCTGGGGGCTTTGTCGCCACTGGCCGCCTGGGCGCAGACCATCGACCAGGTCAAGATCTTCTACGGCTTTCCTGCTGGCAGCGCGGGCGACAGCGTGGCGCGCAGGGTGGGCGAGAAGCTGGCCGCATCGCCCTACACCCGCAACCCTGCGGTGGTGGAAAACAAGCCCGGCGCGGGCGGCCGCATTGCGCTGGAGTCGCTCAAGGGCGCGCCTGCCGATGGCAGCGTGCTCACGCTGTCGCCGTTTTCGTGCACCTCCATCTACCCGCATATTTACAGCCGCCTGAGCTACGACCCGGCCAAGGACTTTGTGCCGGTGTCCATCGGTGCCGTCATGCACCACGGTCTGGCCGTGGGGCCGCTGGTGCCCGCCTCCGTCAAGACGGTGAAGGACTTTCTGGCCTGGGCCAAGGCCAACCCCGGGCAGGCGAACTACGGCTCACCCGCAGCGGGCTCCACGCCGCACTTCATCGGTGCGCTGCTGGGCTTGAACAACGGCGTGGACCTCAAGCATGTGCCGTACCGCGGTTCCATCCCGGGGGTGACCGATGTGGTGGGCGGGCAGATCGCGTCGATGGTCACGCCCAGCGGAGACTTCATCCCCAACCACAAGGCGGGCAAGCTGCGGCTGATCGCCACCTCGGGCCAGGCACGGTCACCGTTTTCGCCCGAGGTCGCCACGTTTGCAGAGCAGGGCTTTCCAGAACTCACGACCGAGGAATGGTTCGGCTTTTACGCACCGGCGCGCACGCCAGCGGCCGTGGTGGCCGCCGCCAACGCTGCCATCAACACCGCGATCAAGGACAAGGCCGTCACGGACAGCCTGGCCGTGGTGGGGCTCATCGCCAAAGGCTCTACGCCCGCAGAGATGTTGGCCTCGCAACAGGCTGAGTACGAGCGCTGGGGGCCGCTGGTGAAAAAGGTTGGCTTCACGGCCGAGTCCTGAAAGGCCTCGCATGGCACACACCGTGAAGCGCGTGGCCGTAGTGGCCACCGGCACCATTGGCGCAAGCTGGGCCGCCTACTTTCTGGCGCGGGGCCTGGACGTGGAGGCCACCGACCCATCGCCCGGGGCCGAGCAGCGACTGCGGGAAGCCGTCGCTGCGCATTGGGTGGCACTGGCGCAGCAGGGGCTGGCGCCCGGCGCCAGCCCGCAGCGCTTGCGCTTTCACGCGCGGCTGGAAGACGCTCTGGCACAGGCCGACTTTGTGCAAGAGAACGGACCCGAGCGGCTCGACTTCAAGGTGGACCTGTTCCGCCGCATGGATGCAGCGACCCCGGCGCATGTGGTGCTGGCGTCCAGTTCCTCGGGGCTGGCGGTGACGGACATGCAGAAGGATTGCGCGCACCCCGGGCGCGTGGTGCTGGGCCACCCGTTCAATCCGCCGCACATGATCCCGCTGGTCGAAGTGGGCGGCGGCGAGCGCACCACGCCCCAGGCGGTGGCTAATGCCATGGCGTTCTATGCCCACATCGGCAAGCGTCCCATCCAGGTGCGGCGCGAGATCAAGGGGCACATTGGCAACCGCTTGCAGGCCGCTCTGTGGCGCGAGGCCTTCCACCTGGTGGACCAGGGCGTGGCCACCGTGGAAGACATCGACACCGCCATCTCGCAGGGCCCTGGCTTGCGGTGGGCGCTGATGGGACCGTTCATGAACCTGCACCTGTCTGGGGGCGACGGTGGCATCGCCCACCTGCTGGCCCACCTGGGTGGCCCCATCGAAAGCTGGTGGAAGGACCTGGGCGCCCCGTCCATGACCGAAGCCTTGCAGCGCCAGGTGACCGAAGGTGTGGCGCAGGCGCTGGGTGACAGGCAGGCCAGCGATCTGGCCCGTGGGCGGGATGCCTTGCTCATCGAGCTGTTGCGCGCCAAGCAGGCGTCTGGGCTGCTCGGTCAACCTGATCCCGATCTCGATGCCTGAGGCATAGCGCCTCAGTGTTTGAACCTCCATCGCTCCCGAGAACCCACCATGTACCCAGCCTTTCTTGATGACGAGCGCCAGATTGCCCCGGCGCGCGCCGTGCGCACCCAGTTTGACGATGGTTCTTTCACGCTGCGCTCTCCCATGGCGCTGCAACCCTATGCCCGCTGTGTGGGGGAATGGCTGGAGCGCTGGGCCAAAGAGACGCCTGATGCCCTGGCACTGGCCGAACGGAGCGACAGCGCAGAGGGCTGGCGCAGCCTGACCTATGCCCAGTTGCGCCGCCAGGTGGGCGCCGTGGCGCAGTCGCTGCTGGACCTGCGCTTGCCCGCCGGGCGGCCGATTGCCATCCTGTCCGACAACGCGGTGGACCACGCGGTGCTCATGCTGGCGGCCATGCATGTGGGTATCACCCCCTGCTCGCTGTCGAGCGCATACGCACGATCTCAGGACCACAGCCGCCTGCACGGCATGCTGTCGGTGCTGGAGCCCAGTCTGGTCTATGCGTCCGATGCCAGCGTCTATGCGCCAGCCCTGCAAGGCTGGGATAGTGGCGCCGTGCGCGTGTTCAGCCGCAACGCCGCTGCGTGTCCGGGGGCGCTGCCTTGGGAGCATCTGCTTGCCGGGCAGGAGACACCCCAGGTGCAGCAGGCCATGCAGGCGCTGCTGCCCGATGACCATGCCAAATACCTTCTCACCTCTGGCTCCACCGGCCGGCCCAAGGTGGTCATCAACACCCACCGCATGCTCTGCGCCAACCAGCAGATGATGGTCCAGGCATGGCGCTTTTTAGCGCATGAAAAGCCGGTGCTGGTGGACTGGCTGCCGTGGAGCCATACCTTTGGCGGCAACCACAACCTCAACATGGTGCTGTGCCACGGGGGCACGCTCTACATCGACGAGGGGCGGCCGATGCCGGGGCTCATCGACAAGACGGTGCGCAACCTGCGCGAGGTGCAGCCCACCATGCTGTTCAACGTGCCCCGGGGCTTTGACATGCTGGTGCCGTTCCTGGAGGCCGACGACCGCCTGGCCGCCGACGTGCTGGCGCGCATGCGGCTCGCCTTTTATGCGGCAGCGGCGCTGGCTCCATCGACCTGGCAGCGCCTGCAGGCCGTTGCCCGGCGCGTGCGCCCTGCGCAGCCGCTGTGGCTCACCACCTCGTGGGGGTCCACAGAGACAGCGCCCGCTGTCACCACCGCGCACTGGCACCTGGAGGGCGCAGGCTGCATTGGTGCACCCTTGCCGGGGTTGGAGCTGAAGCTGGTGCCCAACGGCAGCAAGCTGGAGATGCGCGTGCGGGGCGTGTCGGTGTTTGCGGGCTACCGCAATGCGCCGCGCGAGACGGCCGCCGCGTTCGATCACGAAGGGTTCTACCGCATTGGCGATGCGGGCTATCTGGTGGACGCGGAGCAGCCAGACAAAGGCGTGGTCTTCAACGGACGTGTGGCGGAGGATTTCAAGCTGTCCAGCGGCAGCTGGGTGTCGGTGGGCACCTTGCGGGTGGACTTGGTGTCGCAACTGGCGCCATTGGTGCAGGACATCGTGCTCACCGGGCATGACCGCGACGAGGTGGGCATGCTGGTGTTCCCGTCTGCGGCCGGCGCCGCCGACGCTGCGCGGCTGGAGCAAGCGCTGCAGGCCGTGATGCGCGCGCGCCGCGATGCTGGTGCGGGGTCTTCGCAGTGCCCCACGCGGGCCATGGTGATGGATTCCGCGCCCGATGCAGATGCCGGGGAGATCACCGACAAGGGCTACATCAACCAGGGGGCGGTGCTCTCACGCCGCGCTGCGGCGGTGCAGGCGTTGTATGCCCATCCTGCGGCGCCAGGGGTCATCAGGGCCTGATTGCGCAAGGCCCAGGGCGTGCATGGGGCATCGTCGCGCGGCCGTTGCAAGCTCCACCAAAGAAAAAGGGGCCTTGCGGCCCCTGTTGCTGACGCAAGCGCCTTGCGGCGCCGGGTGCATCAGACGGTTGCGTCCTTCAGCTTCTTCAGGGCGCGGGTCTTGATCTTGACCGAAGCAGGCTTGGCGGGGAACCAGCGCTCTTCACCCGTGAACGGGTCCTTGCCAAAGCGCTTCTTCTTGGCGGGCACTTGCTGCAGGCCGATCTTGAGCACGCCAGGCAGCGTGAATTCGCCAGAGCCCTTCTTGTGCACCGAGCCCAGGATGGCGGCTTCCAGCGCGGCCAGCACGGCCTTGGTGGCCTTGGGTTCCACGCCCGACTGTTCAGCCAGGTGGGCGACCAGCGTGGTCTTGTTGAACGCAGTCTTGATGGGCTTCAGCGCAGCTGCAGCGGCCACGGGCTTGGCGGCGGGCGCAGCAGCCTTCTTGGCGGCTGGCGCAGCCTTTTTGGCTGCAGGGGCTGCCTTCTTGGCGGCGGGTGCTGCGGCCTTGACGGCCACCTTCTTTGCGGGAGCGGGAGTTTTCTTTGCAGTTGCCATGATGTTTTTTCGTTGATTGGAATGACGATGGGCCCTGCCTCTGCGGGCGAGGACCTGCGTGATTTTAGGTGCGATAACGCCAGGCGCGATAGGGCCTGCATGCTGCAGGTGTTTGCAGCCGTTGCATCGATGCGGCATTGCCTGCTGGTGCAGGGCCCGCGAGGCGGTTGCAGGCGCGTGCGCTGCGACCGTTTTGGGTGGCTTGGCCAGGGCCTGTTGACCCTCATTTCGGGGTCGCGAAGGCCCTTGCCGGCTTGCCAATCTAGGCGCGCGACGCCGCTTGTGCATGTGCACACGCCAGGAGCGCAACGACGAGTGGCGCGCCGGCAAGGACCTTCCCTTCGGGTTGCCCCTGCCTGGGGGCCGTCTGCGGCGTTGCCCGTGCTTGCAAGGTTCCTACCTTGCTGCGCACCGGCGCCTTGCATCCAGCCCCCAGGCCGGACAACGCGATCCCCGAAATGAGTGTCAACAGGCCCTAGGTCACCGTCTGCAGGCCCAGCACCGCGATCACGTGGCAGCCCGTGCCTGCAATGACGCAGCCATGCCACACAGCGTGGGCATAGCGCACCACAGCATCCATTACGAAAAACACCACGCCAGCTGTGTACGCAGCCCCGCCGATGACCAGCCAAGCCGCACTCACGGCGGGCACATGGGCCATCAGGGGCAGGGCCGCCAGCAGCGCTACCCAACCCATCGCCACATACAAGACGGTGGAGAGCCAAGGTGCTGCGCGCCGCGTGCGCAACTGCAGCCAGCAGCCCGCCAGCGCCGCAACCCACACCAGCACCAGGGCCGCGATGTGGTGTCTGTGGCCTGGCGCACTCAGCGCAAACGGGGTGAAGCTGCCCGCAATGAACAGGTGGATCGCCGCATGGTCCAGCTGCTGCGCCCATTGCTTGGCCCGCCCCGGCGGCAGTGCGTGGTACAGGGTGGAGGCGCCATACAGCAGCGCCATGGTGGCCCCAAACACCAGCACGCCCCAGATGGCAGCAGGATGCACGGCGGGGGCTGATTGCAGCAGCTGCGGCACGGCCAGGCAGGCGCCCACCAGCGCAGCACCGTGCAGCGCACTGTTCGCCACCTCTTCGTGCAGGTCCTGCGGCCGGTCGCTCACGGCGGTCTCGCTAATGGTGGGCAGGCGTGTGCAGCCGCTCGCGCCACAGCTGCCAGCGCGCGCGCTGCAGGGCCAGAAACTCCACCACGCCCCAGGCCAGTGCGCAGGCCAGCATCGCCCAGCCCATGGCCCAGCGGTAGGCCTCAGTCTTGCGCGATGGCGGGTACATCGTCGTGGTCCCAGCCGGTGGTGCGGGGCAGGTCCAGGCTCAGCCATCCGCGTTCATCGAACAGCTCATCGAGCAGCCGCTGCAGTCCGAACAGTTTCCAGAGCATGGTGCGCCTCTTCCAAAGGGTGGTAACTGCTGGCAAGGTAGCGCCGTTGTGTGACGGTTTCGCGTCGGTTCGCGCAAACCCCACAGGCCCGCCGCAACGCTGTTCGTGCCGTGCCCCGGGCGCTATCCTCGCTGCTTGGCACGCGCTCTGGCGTGCTTTACACACCGACTTACCCCCAACCATTGAACATGCTGCCCGAGCTTGCGGCGCTGGAAAAAATCCTCGACCTGGGGGCGCCTCATCTGGAGGTGCAGGTCGTCCAGCAGGTGGCTGTGGCATCGGGGCCGCATTTGCCCATCTACGCCATCGGGTTGGGCAACCCGGCGCTGGACGTGCCTGCGGTGGGGTTCTTTGGCGGCGTGCATGGGCTGGAGCGCATTGGTGCCGAGGTGGTCATTGCCTACCTGCAGAACGTGGTCATGCGCCTGCAGTGGGACACCACCTTGCACCAGCAGCTGGAGCGGGTGCGCCTGGTCTTCATGCCCATCGTCAACCCCGGCGGTATGTGGTCTGCCACGCGTGCCAACCCGCGCGGGGTGGACCTGATGCGCAACGCGCCCGTCGATGCGGTGGACCCGGTGCCCTGGGGTGTTGGTGGGCAGCGCGTGAGCGCGGGCCTTCCTTGGTACCGGGGCAGGCTGGGTGAGCCCATGGAGGCCGAGAGTCAGGCGCTGTGCGACGTGGTAGCGCAGCAGCTGCTGGCGCGGCCGTTCAGCATTGCGCTGGACTGCCACTCGGGCTTTGGGGTGAAGGACCGGCTGTGGTTCCCGTTTGCCCACACCCGCCGGCCCATTCCGCACCTGGCCGAGCTGCATGCGCTGCAGGACATCTTTCTGCAGGCGCACAGCAACCACCAGTACATCATCGAGCCGCAGAGCGCGCAGTACCTCGCCCATGGCGACCTGTGGGACCACCTGTACCTGCAGGCCTGCCGCGATGTGCCCGCGCACACCTTCTTGCCGCTCACGTTGGAGATGGGGTCGTGGCTGTGGATCAAGAAGAACCCGCGCCAGCTATTCTCGCGCAACGGCATCTTCAACCCGCTCATCAACCACCGCCAGCAGCGGGTGCTACGGCGGCACCTGTCGCTGCTCGACTTTCTGTCGCGCGCCGCCTGCAGCCATGCGCGATGGGTGCCAGCGCCCGAGCAGCGTGCACAGCGCCGGGCCGATGCCCTGGCGGCGTGGTACTGAGATGCCCGCGCGCCCACCCCGCCAATGGATCCTGCTGCGCGGGCTGACGCGCGAGGCCGCGCATTGGGGCGCATTTGCCGAGGGCTTTTTACAAGCGGTACCTGGCGATGACGTGCTGGCGCTGGACCTGCCGGGCAACGGCGAGTTCCACCATCTGGCGTCGCCCTGGTCGGTACAAGGCATGGTGCAGGCCTGCCGCGCAGAGTTGGCGCGGCGCGCCGTGGCCCCCCCCTACCACCTGCTGGCCATGTCGCTGGGTGCGATGGTGGCCACCGAATGGGCACGCGTGGCGCCGCACGAGGTGGCGGGCTGCGCGCTCATCAACACCAGCTTGCGGCCGTTCAGCCCGTTCTGGCATCGCCTGCAGCTGCACAACATCGCGCCGCTACTGCGGCTGGCGTGGTGGTGGCGATCTGCCGAGGCCGCGGAGCAGGTGGTGTGGCAGATCTCCAGCCGTAGCGCACCCTCCGCCGCCGCGGGTGTGGTGGCGCAGTGGGCCGCTGTGCGCAGGCAACGGCCCGTGTCGGCCCGCAATGCAGTGCGCCAGCTGGTGGCGGCCGCGCGGTACCACGCGCCTGCAGCGGCACCCGTGGACCGTGTGCTGCTGCTGGGCAGCCAGAAGGATCGGCTGGTGTCCAGCCAATGCTCGCAGGCCATTGCGCAGGCCTGGGGGCTGCCGCTGCAGTTGCATCCGTGGGCGGGGCACGACCTGCCGCTGGACGACCCGCAGTGGGTCATCGATGCCGTGCTGCAGTGGCTGTCCAAGAGCGAGTCAACGGACGATTAACAAGGGCTACTGCGTGAGGCCATTCAACCCGCCTTGTGCCACCAGCTCGCGGTACCACTCGGCATAGCCCGCGCTGCTGGGGTGCAGGCCGTCAGCGGCATTCAGCTCCTGGCTGCGGGTCACGAACGGGTCCTGGTCGCGCGGCTTGAGCAAGCGCACATAGTGCACCTGCTGCGCGCTGGCCACCTCGCGCGCCAGGGCATGCAGCGCCTCGGACCGGCGCGACATGGCCCACGACAGGGGCGGCACAAAAAAGGGCGCGTGGCCCACGTTGCCACAAGGCATCAGCACCACCTGCTGCCCCTTCCGGCGTGCCAGCGCCACGGCCTGCTGTACCTCATCGCGCAGCGTGTCCTCGGGGGTGAAGCGGATAACGTCATTGCCACCCGCCAGCACCAGCACCAGGTCATAGCCGCCGTCTGCGCGCTCCAACTGCTGCACCACGTCGCCAAACTTGGCGCCGTTGGCCGCCAGGTTGTCGATGCGCCATTGGGGATGGTCCTGGCCCATGCGCCCCGGCAGGCTGTCTGCTGCCGTGCTGGCCCCGGTGCCCACAGCGGTGCTGTCGCCCACCACCAGCACGCGCCGCGTGGGTTGCGGGGGCTGCGCGGTATAGGGGCGGGCGTCGCGGGCCAGGTCGGCGGCCGTCCACATGCGCCAGGGGGCACAGCCCGTCAGCAGCAGGGCCCCTGCAGCCAGCGCTGCCAAGGTGGCCCATCGGCGGGTGGCGTTGTGGTGCGGGGCGGTCTTTCGCGGCATGGTGCGGGCGCTCAAAGTGGTGGTGCGCCCAGCGTACTGGCAGACCCGGCGACCCTGCGTCGGCGTCGGGCATTCGCGTGCGTAGGACAGTGCTACGCGCCGCGTCCAGACATTGCTATTGCTTGAACACGACGGCGTCCAGCGCCATTGCGCGGATCGCCTCGGCCGCGGTATCGGCCTGGGCGCGGGTGGCGTAAGGCCCCACCCGCACGCGGATGCGGCGGCCCTTGGAATTGTTCAGCTCCTGGCGGAACGCGGGCAGGCCTTCGTTGAGCAGGCGCGCCTGTGTCTTGCGGGCGTTGGCTTCCTCGGCAAACAGGCCCACGTTGATGTAGTAGCCCGGGGCTGTGCCCACCGTGGGCAGCGCGGTGTCGGCGCTGGACGCTGCAGCCGCTGGGGCCTTGGGCTTGGCGGATGCAGCGGGGCGGCTGGCGGCCTCACGGCGCGTTGGCGCTGGGGTGCTGGCCGCAGGCGTGGGGGCGCGGGTTGATGCTGCGGGTGTGGCGGGCTTGGGGGCGGAAGCTTTGGTGACCGGCGTGGAGGCCTTGGCTGCGGCGGGCGGTGCAGAGGCCGGGGGCTCGGTCGCTTTGGGGGCAGCAGTGGTGGCGGCGGGTGGTGCGACTGCTGCAGGCGCGGGTGCCACAGGTGCGGGGGCTGAAGCCGCAGCAGAGGCCGGGGGCGCTACAGGCGTTGCGGTGGCCTCGGCGGCAGGCGTTGGAGACGTGGGGGGCGTCTGTTCGGTCTCGGGCGTCGGCAACGCCCCCACGGGGTGGGTTGCAGAAGCGGCCTGGGCGGCTGCCGTGGCTTGTGCCACCGTGACGGCGGGCTCCAATGCCAGCGGCTTCACGTCCGACGGGGACAGTGCCAGGTAGGCAATCAGTGCGGCCAGGCCCAGCACCACGTTCGCCAGCACCAGCACCTGCAGCCGTTTGCGCGAGCTGGCCTGTTTTTCGAGCAGCGCACAGGCTTCGGGCACGGTGCGCGATGCGGCCAGCGCGCGCGCAATGCGCTTGCGGATGTCGGCGTACAGGATGGCGTTGCCGTACAGCCCCGGCACGGCAAAGGCCAGCACCGCAAAGGCGCCCAGCACGCCCAGTTCGATGCCCACGGGCCAGTGCAAGAACGAGCGGCCCACGCCAAACACGATCAGTGCCAAACCCTCGGCCGCCGCTACGTAGACCAGCGCAGCTCCCCACAGTTGGCGAAACAGCATCCAGTTCAGGGTGCACAGGCAAGCGGCCCAGTTCCAGGTGGTGGTCGTGCGGCCCGTGTCGTCAAAGCGCTCGAACACCTTCAGGTAGTAGTCCGTATTCACGGGCCCCAGGGCCAGGCGCGACATGGCGGCCATGGCGTTGTCGGACGGCGAATCGAGCGACATGGCCGGGATGATGGAGGCGACAGGATCCGTGTGGTCGAGCATGGTCGGATTCTGTCATGCACCGGGCGGTGTGTTACCTGCCGAATCGCAAGGTGCTGCGCGGCGGCAACGGGTGCGCGCAGCGTGGCGGTGCGCTGCGGGGCGTCTGGGCAGGCCCCTGCATGCCTGCGGGGCGGTTTTTAAGTCAAATCGGCCGCAAGCGCTAGTCGAATATGCGCAAGCAGCTATCAATTAAATAGCGTTCACTATTTGCCCCGCACCAGGGCCATGATCTGGCCCGCGTCCAGCGTGGCCGCCTTCTGCTGAATTTGCGGCAGGTACTGCGTCTGCAACTGCTTGGCGGGCGTGAGCAGGCCCTGAAAGGTCTCGCGCAGCATGGCCGTGCTCATGACCCGGCCCCCTGCGTAGTAGCGCTTGGCCACATGCCCCAGCGCGTAGGTGGTGGCAAACGAAAACGCCATGCCGGTGGCGGCGCCGCCCAGCCCGCCGAGGGTGCGGCCCGCCACCTTGCCCAGCAGGCCGCCCATCAGCTTGCGGCCAAACTGCTCCAGGTACTGTGATGTCATGCCTACGCCGGCGGCGGCGATGAACTCCTTGATATGGCCCTGGTCCAGCTCCACCCCGTGCGCCTTACCGATGCCGTAGACCATCTTCACCTGCAGCGGGATGATGGCCATCGATGCCCACGACTGCGGCAGCAGCTCCATAGCGCCGTTGAGCAGCGCGTAGTTGAGGATGGATTTGTCCAGCTCCGCATCCGAGGCATTGGAATGGATAGTGGCGGCTGCCGCCAGGGGCGCTGCCGCAGCGCTGACCACGGGCACCGCCATCGGCACGGCCTTTTCGGCCACGTCCACCAGCGCATCGGCTTGCTGGTCAAATGCCGCCGTCTGCGGCTCGCCCAGCTGCAGCGCCGCCTTGAGGCGGGTCAGAAACTCGCGCTCCGCTGCGGTCTGGCGGCCATCCACGTCGCACACGCACACGGCCATTTCGTAGGCCAGCTGGCGGTGCATGGGCTCGCTCAGGCCTTGCACGGCGGCCTGCACGCTGGTGCGCTGCAGCAGCACGTCCTGGTAGATACGCGGCAGGTCGGCCACGCCCCCGTCGCCCGCGAGCGACTGGGCAATGCGGCGTATCTCTTCGCGTTCGGCATCGTCCTTGTTGCCATCGGCAAACGCGGCCAGAAGGGCGATGGTGAGGATGGATTTTTGCTGGTCCAAGGTCATGGTCGTCGTGCGGGAAAAAGAGGTGGGAGGGGCTGCGCACCGCTTGCAGTGCGTCGTGCGGTGGCTTGTGGGCAGGTTCTTAGGTGCAGTCTAGGCAATGCGGTTTCAACGCCACAGCGTGTGGGGGATTGATGACGCGGGCACCGCATGGCGCCAGCGCTTCGGGTTTTCCCTTGGGTAGTTCGGCGACTGTGCGGACAGCCGTGGCTTGCCTACAGTGCTGCCATCGCGCCGTCGTGGCGCACATCAATGGAGGATGGACATGGGTGCAGCGATCGTGGGTTGGGCACATTTGCCGTTTGGCCGGCTGGACGGCATGGGCCTGGAAGACCTCATCACCCGCGCGGGCCGCGAGGCCCTGCAGCACGCGGGCATTGACGGCACGGTGGTGGATGGCGTGTGGCTGGGCAACCTCAATGGCGGCTTCACGCCCGATGTGTTTGCCTCGTCGCTGGCCCTGCAGTGCGACGACGCCCTGCGCTGGAAGCCCGCCACGCGGCTGGAGAATGCTTGCGCGTCGGGCTCGGCCGCCCTCTATGCCGCGTGTGATGCGATCGAAGCCGGCCGCGCCCGGGTCGCCCTCGTCATCGGCGCCGAAAAGATGACCGCTGTCTCCGGCGCCGAGACCACGCGCATCCTGGGCGACTGCGGCTACTCCGGCGAGGCGGGCCATCCGCCCGGTGGCTTTCCGGGCATTTTTGCGTCCATCGCGCAGGACTACTTTGCCGCGCATGGCGACCATTCGGCCACCCTGGCGCGCATCGCCGCCAAGAACCACGCCAACGGCGCGCTCAACCCCTGGGCGCACATGCGCAAGGACCTGGGCTTTGAGTTCTGCAACACCGTGTCCGACCGCAACCCGATGATTGCCGCGCCCCTGCGCAAGACGGACTGCTCGCTGGTGTCTGACGGCGCCGCAGCGGTCATCCTGGCGGCCGATGATGCAGTGGACGACTTCCCCCGCGCCGTGCGCCTGCGGGCGCGGGTGCAGGTGAACGACTACCTGCCCATGGCGCGCCGCCGTGTGGTGGACTTTGAAGGGCCCCGGCGCGCCTGGCAGCAGGCGCTGCAGCAGGCCGGCCGCGCGGTGCACGACCTGTCGCTGGCCGAGGTGCATGACTGCTTCACCATCGCCGAGCTGCTCACGTACGAGGCCATGGGCCTGGCGCCTGCAGGCCAGGGCCACCGTCTGCTGGAGGACGGCACCGTGCTGCGCACTGGCCGCTTGCCCGTCAACGCCTCTGGCGGGCTCAAGGCCAAGGGCCACCCGATTGGCGCCACGGGCGTGTCAATGCATGTGGTGTCGGCCATGCAGCTCATGGGCGAGGCGGGCGACCTGCAGGTGCCCGGCGCCACGCTGGCGGGCGTGTTCAACATGGGCGGATCGGCCGTGGCCAACTACGTGAGCATTCTGGAGCGCGCCCGATGAACATCGCCCACCTGCTGCGCCGCAGCGCCCTGCTGCACGCCCACCGGCCCGCGCTGCTGCATGGCGACCAGGTGCTGTGGAGCTACGGCACGCTGGCCGCCCGCACCGCTGCGCTGGCCGCCCATCTGCGCACACACTGCGGCGTGGCCCCCGGCGACCGCGTGGCCATCTATGCAGCCAATGCCCCCGAATACCTGGAGGCCCTGCACGCCATCCTGTGGGCGGGGGCCGTGTCGGTGCCGGTCAACTACAAGCTGCATGCCAAAGAACTCGCCTACGTGCTGGCCGACTCGGGCGCGCGCATGGTGTTGACCTCTGAAGCGCTGGCCCCCGCCGTGCACGAGGCCGGGGCGCCGCAGGACGCGGTGCTGGTCTTTGGCTCCGACGCATACCGTGCCGCAGTCGCCCACACGCCCATGGATGTGTGCGACCGCGCGCCGCACGACGTGGCCTCGCTGTTCTACACCTCGGGCACCACCGGCCGCCCCAAGGGGGTGATGCAGACCCACCGCAACCTGCTGGCCATGACGGCCTGTTACTTCACCGATGTGGACGACATCCTGCCCGGCGACGCCATGGTCTACGCCGCACCCATGTCGCACGGCGCAGGGCTCTACAACTACGCCCAGGTGCTGCGCGGCGAACGGCATGTGGTGCCGCGGTCGGGCGGGTTCGAGCCGGCCGAGCTGGTGCAGTTGGCGGCCAGCGTGGGCCAGCTCACCCTGTTTGCCGCACCCACCATGGTGCACCGCTTGGTGGACCATGTGCGCGCCACGGGTGCCGACGTGTCGGGCTTCAAGACCATCGTCTACGGCGGCGGCCCCATGTATGCCGACGACCTGCGCAACGCCCTGGCCGTGATGGGCAACCGCTTTGCACAGATCTACGGCCAGGGCGAAAGCCCCATGACCATCACCGCCCTGTCGCGCGCCCAGTTGGCCGACCGCGACCACCCGCGCTGGGCCGAGCGCATGGTGTCGGTGGGCGTGGCGCAGTCGCTGGTGGAGGTGCGCGTGGTCGATACTGCAGGCCAGCCTGTGCCTGCTGGCGAGACCGGCGAGGTCGTGGTGCGCGGCGACACCGTGATGCCCGGCTACTGGAACAACCCCACCGCCACGGCGCAGACGCTGCGCGACGGCTGGCTCTACACCGGCGACATGGGCGCGCTGGATGCCGATGGCTTTCTCACCCTCAAGGACCGGTCCAAGGACGTGATCATCTCCGGCGGCAGCAACATCTACCCGCGCGAGGTGGAAGAGGTGCTGCTGCTCCATCCCCGGGTGCGCGAGGTGGCCGTGGTGGGCCAGCGCGATGCGGAATGGGGCGAGGTGGTGGTGGCCTTCCTGGTCGCTGGCGAGGGCGGTGCAGTGCCCGGGGCAGAGCTGGATGCACTGTGCCTGGAGCACATTGCGCGGTTCAAGCGTCCCAAGGAATACCGGTGGGTGGAGGCGCTGCCGAAGAATGCCTATGGGAAGGTGTTGAAGACGGAGTTGCGTGCCAATAGCTAGTGCTGCGGCGGTGCGGCACGATGGGCAGTAGCGCGTCGAGACAGCCCGCTCTCACGGCGGGTCTTCGTCGGCGGGTTGTTTGTGGACAGTTGCCTGCGCAAGTTCGGACGCTTTTCAAACCGGCTTTCGACACCAGCGCCAGAACGTGGACCTGCTGACCCCCAGCTCTGCAGCGGCTGCGCCGGTGCGTCCTCCATGGCGCTCCAGCGCCGCCAGGGCCCGTGTGTGCCGGTCAGGTTTTTCTGGCGGGTGCTCTGTGGCGGTTGAAGCGTCTGGGGCTTCTTCGATGCGTGGCGTGCCCGCAAAGAGTTCCGGGCATTCGTCTCGCAGACTGCTCCACTCCACGCTGTCGCTGCGGCGGTACTGAGACAGCCATACGGCGATGCGGTCGCACAGGTTTTCCAGCTCACGCACGTTGCCGGGCCATGGATGCTGTTCCATGGCATCTCCGAATTGGGTCAATACCTCAGCGGCTGTGATGCCGGTTACGCCGACCCGGCTCAGACTGTCGGCCAGCAAACGCACGGCCAAGACTTGGACGTCGCCCTTGCGATCCCGCAGCGGGGGCAATGCCAGCGTGAGGGTGTTGATCCGGTAGTACAGGTCCTGGCGGAATTGGCGCGCGTTCACCATCTGCAGCAGTGGCTGGTGGGTTGCCGCTATCACGCGCACATCGACCGGGATGGACGTGACGGACCCCAAGCGGGTGATGCGCCGCTCCTGCAGTACGCGCAGCAAGCGGGTTTGCAGCGTGAGTGGCATGTCGCCGATTTCGTCCAGAAACAAGGTTCCCGTGTGGGCTGCTTCAAACAGCCCGCGCTTGCCGCCGCGGCGCGCACCGGTGAACGCACCTTCCTCATGGCCGAACAGTTCGCTTTCGAGCAGCGACTCAGGGAACGCGGCGCAGTTGATGGCAACAAACGGGCGGCGCGCCCTCTGGCTGGCGTTGTGCATGGCCTGCGCAAAGAGTTCTTTGCCGGTACCGCTCTCGCCGGTGATCAGTACGCTGAAGTCGGTGGCGGCATAACGGCAGGCTCTGGCGATGGCTTGCAAAAACGCCGGGGCTTGCCCCGCCAAGCTTTCAAAGCGGTGGCGCGCGGCGTGGTCGCTGCGGCGGTGCTGAATACGCAGGCTGTTGTCGGCCTCGTGGATGGTGCGCGCGTCGTACAAGGTCAGCGCCGCACCCGTGGTGTGGCCGCCTTCGTAAATGGGCGTGCGATTGGCAATCCAGTCGCGGCCTTGCAGGCGCAGCACCGCGCCATGTTCGGGCTGGCCGCCTTCCAGTGTCTCGCGCAACGACAGATCGGAGGTGACGGACGCGAGGGGTTCACCCAGGCGCGGCGCACGCACCAGGCCCAAAATGCGTTGCATCGCCGGGTTGATGGCAATGATCTGCTCGGACTGATTCACCGCCAGGACTGCCTCTTGCAGCGTGTGCAGCACCGTGTTGAGTTGTTCGTATCGCCCGGCCTCCAGCTGCGCCACCCGCGCCAGCTCCAGAGCGTCTTCAAAGCCCTGGCGGATGCTGGCATGCGAATACGCCAGCAGGCCAACCAGGCCTGCGTTTTCTGCCAGTTCCACCACGAGGCTGGAGCCCACGACCACGCGGATGCCATCGCTGTGCAGCTGGCGGATGCAATCGCGGGCTGAGTCGGGCGTCTGGTAGGCGTACTGGTGGATATCGATGTTCAACAGACCTTTGACGGATTCCAGCTCCGGAAGGGTGTGGCCGTACATCACGATGCCCACGCGGTCGGCCGTTGCCCGGGCCTTGATGAGCGCCTGCAGGATGTCAAACCCGCTCAACTGGATGGTGGCCACCGGGGCGCTGATCCCACGGCGCAGCAGGCTGGCGTTGGACCCTGCGCTGACAAAGACATCGACCAGTCCGCTGTCCAGCCGCTTGCGGGCCAGGTCCAGCGCCACCTCAAAGCTGCCATCGATCACCTCGATCTCCGCTCTGTCCCGGTACTCCGCCACGATGGGCATGGCCATCAGCCGGATCTGGCGATAGCTCATGAAGCAAAGGCGAGGGCGGCTGGCAAGTGGTGTGACGGGGGTTGGCATAGGGCGGACGGTTGCGCGGACGATGCGTTGGCTGTGCAAGCGTTTCAACGACCGATCGTTGTGTTTCATTCTTTCTTGATTGAAACACAAATATGAAACATTGGAGCGAGTAGTGAAACATGCATGCCGCTGCTGTACGACGTTACTGCGGGCACAGCCAATCAAATCAATGCCTTACAGCAGGTGGGCGGGCTGGCACGTACTGTGCAGTAGCTGCCTACACACAACCCTGTTTGCAACATTACTCCATGGCTATGTCTGAATCTGCTCCTTCTTCCAAGCCCTCCATGCCCGCTCCCATCTCTTTGCGCCAGCGCCTGACCCAGCCCGGGCTGGTGATCGCCCCCGGGGTGTACGACATGGTGTCGCTGCGGCTGGCCGACACCTTCGGCTTTGATGCCTTGTACATGACGGGCTTTGGCACGGTGGCCTCGCACCTGGGCTTGCCAGATGCCGGGCTGGCCACGTATTCGGACATGGTGGGGCGGGTGAAGGCCATGGCCGGCATGGCCCGCTCCCCGCTGATTGCGGACGGCGATACGGGCTATGGCGGTCTGCTCAACGTGCGCCACACGGTGCAGGGCTACGAGGCTGCTGGCGCGCAAGCCATCCAGTTGGAGGACCAGGAATACCCCAAGAAATGTGGCCACACCCCCGGCCGGCGGGTGATCCCGATGGAAGACATGGTGCGCAAGATCCGCGTTGCTGTGGACAGCCGCAGTTCGTCCGATTTCCTGGTCATCGCGCGCACGGACGCCCGCACCAGCCTCGGCCTCGATGAAGCCCTGCGCCGGGCAGAGGCGTACGCCCGCGCTGGGGCGGACATCCTTTTTGTCGAGTCGCCCGAGAGCGAGGAAGAGATGCGAAAGATCGGCCAAACCGTGGACAAGCCCCTGCTAGCCAACATGGTGGAGGGCGGGCGGACGCCTGTGCTGTCGCACAGCGAGCTGGAGTCCATTGGCTACAAGCTCGCCATTTTTCCGGTGACGGCCTTGCTGGCCG
This sequence comes from Acidovorax sp. M14, assembly GCF_049331375.1. NCBI lineage: Bacteria > Pseudomonadati > Pseudomonadota > Betaproteobacteria > Burkholderiales > Comamonadaceae > Acidovorax > Acidovorax sp. M14. The sequence goes on along the minus strand of NZ_CP186263.1, from coordinate 4,171,619 downwards.
CCACCCAGGCCATGAAGACGGTGTATGCGCAGTTTCAGCGCACGGGCTCGTCGGTGAACAGCGACGCTGGCTTGATGCCCTTTGCGGAATTGACGCAGCTCATGGGTTTCGAGGACGTCTGGGCGTTTGAACGCCAGTACGCCGAGACCCCCTGATTGGCGAAGCACGCGCCAGCTGAAGCCTTTCACCCCTCGACAAGACGACACCAAAGCACAACACGAAGGAGACAAACATGAAGCCCCATCCATTTCTCATCCAACACAGCCATGTGCGGTCTGCGTCCTCCCTGCCGCGTCGGCGCATGCTGCTGGCCCTGTCAGCGCTGCTGTGCCTGGGCGTGGTGGCCGGTATGCCCAAGGCCACGCACGCGCAGGACGTGTGGCCCAGCAAACCCCTTCGGCTGATTGTTCCTTTCACGCCCGGGGGCGTCACCGACACCAGCGGGCGTCTGATTGCCGAAAGTCTTGGCAAGCGCCTCGGCCAACAGATTGTGGTGGACAACAAGCCGGGGGCCTCCGGAAACATTGGCACCGCGCTGGCCAAATCGGCGCCGGCGGACGGCTACACGCTGGTGCTGGGTTTTGACGGCACCATGGTGATCAATCCGCATGTGTTCTCCAAACTGCCTTTTGATACGGCCAAAGACTTCGCGCCGGTCGGCAAGATTGGGGATGCGACCCTGGTGCTGGTGGCAAACCCCGGCGTGCCGGTCAAGGGTCTGGCCGATGTGATTGCTCTGTCGAAGACCCAGCAAGGAGGCCTTTCATTCGGTACCTCGGGGACGGGAGGCACCCCCCACATTGCTGGTGAACTACTGAAGATCCGGACCGGCGCCAACCTGACCCACGTGCCCTACAAAGGTGGCGGCCAGGCCATGACCGATGTGCTGGGAGGCACGATCCCGCTGGTGTACACGGCGGTGGCGGGCGCGCATGGGCACATCAAGTCCGGCAAGCTCAAGGCCATTGCGGTGTCGAGTGCGCAGCGCACCAGCGCCTTGCCCGATGTGCCCACGTTTGCCGAGAGCGGTGTGCCAGACTTTGTCGTCAACTCCTGGGTGGGGCTGCTGGCGCCGGTGGGTACGCCTGCGGCGGTCATCACGCGACTCAACACTGAACTGAACGCGGTGCTGAACGATGCCGCCGTGCGCGAGAAATTGCGTGTGATGGGCATCGAGCCGACCCCTGGCACTGCCGAGCAATACCGCGATGAAATCAAGCGGGACCTGGACCGGTATGGTGCCGTGGTGAAGGCGGCTGGCATATCGATCGAATGAGGCGGCTGGTCCTGCACACTTCACCTTTCTCGGAGCAAGTCCATGGATCTGAATCTGAAGGAAAAGCATGTCCTCATCACGGGGGGCAGCAAAGGCATTGGTTATGCCTGTGCCGCGGCGTTTCTGGCCGAAGGGGCGCGCGTCAGCCTGGTATCCCGCAGCACCGAACACCTGGAGGCCGCACGTGGTCGGTTATCGGCGGATGTCCATGGCAGCGCTGGGCGCATCAGCGTTCATGCTGCGGACCTGCAGCAGCCCGAGTCGGCCGCACAAGCGCTGGTCGACGCTGAAGCCGCCTTCGGGGACGTCGATGTGCTGGTCAACTCTGCAGGGGCTGCCCGGCGCACCCCGCCCGAGGAGCTGAGCGCGCAGGCCTGGCACGACGCGATGAACGCCAAATTCTTCACGTACGTCCACATGGTGGATCTGGTGGTCAAGAAAATGGGCGCGCGGGGCCGGGGAGCCATCGTCAATGTGGTTGGTGCCGGAGGAAAGGTCGCCAGCCCCATCCACATGCCCGGCGGAGCCGCCAATGCGGCGCTGATGCTCATGAGCGCGGGCATGGCGGCCGCCTATGGGCCGAGGGGCGTGCGCGTGAATGCCGTCAACCCGGGCGCCACCCACACCGAGCGATTGCAGGCAGGGATGATCGCCACGGCACGCATGCACAACATCTCGGAGCAGGAAGCGCTTGCGCAGGCCACGAGCAAGGTGCCGCTGGGTCGCCTGGCGCAGCCGGAGGAGGTTGCCAACGTGGTGCTCTTTTTGGCGTCCGAGCGTGCCAGCTATGTCACGGGCGTGGTTCTGACGATGGACGGCGCAGCAACGCCCATGGTGGTGTGATACTGGCGGCACACTCTGGTTGGACAGCGCTTCAATCGCTACCGGAGGCGCTCATTAAGCCTGCGGCCTCCGCGGTTTTGAAGCCCGTCCTACCATCCTGGCTTGCCATCCACAGACTTGACCCATGACCACCACCCTCAAAATCGATTTCGTCTCCGATGTCTCCTGCCCCTGGTGCATCATCGGCCTCAAGGCGCTGGAGCAGGCGGCGGACCGGCTTCAGGGCGAGGTCGCGCTGGACTTGCACTTTCAGCCGTTCGAGCTGAATCCGCAGATGGGGCCAGAGGGCCAGGACATTGGCGAGCATCTGCAAGAAAAGTACGGCGCCACGCCCGAGCAGAGCCAGAAGAACCGCGAGGCCATCGCGGCGCGCGGTGCGGCCCTCGGGTTCACCTTCAGCATGGACAAGCGCAGCCGCATCTACAACACCTTTGATGCACACCGCCTGCTGCACTGGGCCGAAGAGAAGGGCGTGCAGGCTGCGCTGAAGAAGGCGCTGTTCAAGGCCTATTTCACCGACGGGCAGGACCCGAGCAACCACGAGGTGCTGGTGCGCGTGGCAAGCGAAGTGGGGCTGGATGCGGCCGAGGCGCGTGCGCTGCTGGCCTCAGACCGCTACGCCGACGAGGTGCGCGAACGCGAGCAGTTCTATCTGCAAAACGGCATCCATTCGGTGCCTGCCATCATCATCAACGAGCGCCACCTGATCCAGGGTGGGCAGCCGGTGGAGGTGTTTGAGCAGGCACTGCGGCAGATTGCCACGCAGGGTTGATTGCTATTTATTTGATAGCTTTTGGGATATATTGCACTAGCGCTACCGGCGGTTTTGATCAAAAAAGGGGCCTTGGGCCCCTTTTTTTATGTGTAAGCGGTGCCTGGGCGGCCGCGTGGGCCCGTCACTTGCGCAGCGGGATGGCGGTGGCGCGGTCCACCGGCACTGCGGTCACGCTGTTCTGCGGCGAGCCGTCGATGAGCTTGTCGGAGTAGGTGAGGTACACCAGCGTGTTGCGGGCCGGGTCCACCATGCGCACGATGCGCAGCCGCTTGAACAGGATGGACATGCGCTCGCTGAACACTTCTTCCTGCTTTTTCAACGGCTCGGGAAAGCTGATGGGCCCCACCTGGCGGCAGGCGATGGAGGCCTCGGCGCGGTCTTCGGCCAGGCCCAGCGTACCCTTGATGCCGCCAATGCGGGCGCGCGATACGTAGCAGGTCACGCCCTGCACGCCGGGGTCGTCATAGGCCTCGACGATGATGTCGTGGTCACGGCCGATCCATTGGAAGGCCGTGTCCACGGTGCCGATCTTTTCGGCAGTTGCAGCCTGCGCTGCGCCGCCTGCAAGGGCGGTGAGTGCAGCAACGGCCACGGCGGCTGCGGCTGCAGCTGCCAGCGTGCGCGCGGCGGTCATTCCGTGGTCTCGCCTTCGGTGCAGCGCTGGGCCAGGTGGGCCAGCGCTTCTTCCACCTGGTCCACAAGCACCAGGCACAGGTCGCCGGGTTGTAGGCGCGCCAGCGCGGCGTCGATGGCGATGAACTCGCCACGGATTTCTTCCACATGCGTGGTGCGGGGGGCGCCCGCCAGGCCTTCGCGCAGCAGGGCCATCACTTCGCCGTCGGCGCGGCCGCGCTGGGCGGCGTCCTGATACAGGATCACGTCGTCAAACGCGGCACCCAAAATCACGGTCTGCTCGCGGATGTCTTCGTCGCGCCGGTCGCCCGCGCCGCTGATGACCACGCTGCGGCGCTTGCCGGGCAGGGCGTCCACGGCCTGCACCAGGGCGCGCATGGCGTCGGGGTTGTGGCCGTAGTCGGCGATCACGGTGGCACCCCGGTAGTCCATGATGTTGAAACGGCCAGGGGCGTTATCGCTATCGTTCACAAAGCCCGACAGGCCCCGGCGGATGGTCTGCCAGGGCATGCCAACGCCCCAGGCGGCGGCCACAGAGGCCATGACGTTCTCCACCTGGAAGCCGATCTTGCCGTTGCGCGTGATGGGCACGTCGCGCAGGTGGATGGTCTCGCGCCACGAGCCTTCGGAGGCCACGATGGAGTCGCCATCCACATACACGGTGCGGTGGCCTTGGGCGCGGTGCGTGACCATCACGGGGTGGTGGCGGTCGCTCGCAAAGTAGATGACCTTGCCGGGGCACGAAGACGCCATGGCCGCCACGATGGGGTCGGCGGCGTTGAGCACGGCGTAGCCCGTGGGGGCCACGTTCTGCACGATCACGCGCTTGAGCACGGCCAGGTCTTCCACCGTGGTGATGTAGTTCAGCCCCAGGTGGTCGCCCGCGCCGATGTTGGTGACCACGGCCACCTGGCAGCGGTCAAAGCCCAGGCCTTCGCGCAGGATGCCGCCCCGTGCGGTTTCGAACACGGCGGCGTCCACCTCGGGATGCAGCAGTACATTGCGGGCGCTCTTGGGGCCGCTGCAGTCGCCGCTGTCAATCTGGCGGCCGTTCACGTACACGCCGTCGGTGTTGGTCATGCCCACGCGCAGGCCCTGCGCGGTGAACAGGTGCGCAATCAGGCGCGCGGTGGTGGTTTTGCCGTTGGTGCCGGTCACAGCCACGGTGGGTATGCGGCCGTCGTCGCCATGGGCAAACAGCTTGTCCACCATGGCAGCCCCCACGTTGCGGGGCTTGCCATAGCTGGGCGCCAGGTGCATGCGCAGGCCGGGGGCGGCGTTCACTTCCACAAAGCCACCGCCTTGTTCTTCGAGCGGGCGCAGCACGGTCTCGGCCACCATGTCCACGCCGCAGATGTGCAGGCCCACCATCTGGGCGGCGGCCACGGCGCGGGCTGCGACCTCGGGGTGCACGTCGTCGGTCACGTCGGTGGCAGTGCCGCCGGTGGACAGGTTGGCGTTGTTGCGCAGGATGACGCGCTGGCCTTTTTCGGGCACCGATTCGGGCGTCAGGCCTTGCATGGCCAGGCGGGCCACGGCGATGTCATCGAGGCGGATCTTGGTCAACGAGGTGGCGTGGCCTTCGCCACGGCGCGGGTCCTGGTTGACCACGTCTACCAGCTGGCGCACGGTGTGTTCGCCATCGCCCAGCACCTGGGGCGGCTCGCGGCGTGCGGCGGCCACCAGCTGGTCGCCCACCACCAACAGGCGGAAGTCGTGGCCGGGCAAAAAGCGCTCGACCATCACGGTGCCATAGTCGGCGGCGTTCTTGTAGGCCTCTTCGAGCTGGGCGCGGTCGGTGATGTTGACGGTGACGCCCTTGCCCTGGTTGCCGTCTTGCGGTTTGACCACCACGGGCAGGCCGACCTTCAGGGCCACTTCCCAGGCTTCGTCCACGCTGTCCACGGGCTTGCCCAGGGGCACGGGCACACCGGCTGCATGCAGCAGGCGCTTGGTCAGGTCCTTGTCCTGGCCGATGGATTCGGCCACGGCGCTGGTCGAGTCGACCTCGGCCGCCTGGATGCGGCGCTGCTTGGAACCCCAGCCAAACTGCACCAGGCTGCCGCGTGTGAGGCGGCGGTACGGAATGCCCCGGGCCACGGCGGCTTCGACTATGGAGCCGGTGCTGGGGCCCAGGCGTTCGTCCTCGTCCAGTTCGCGCAGGTCCGCGATCACGGCGTCCGCGTCAAAGCTGCCGCTGCCCAGTGCGGCCTCGACGAGCTGTTGTGCGTATTCAAACGCCTTGCGGCCCACAGCTTCTTCGCTGTATTCGACGACCACCTGGTACACGCCCGCATCGGTGGTGGCGGTGGTGCGCGCAAAGGTCACGGGGCAGCCGGCCTGGGCCTGCAGGGCCAGTGCGGCGGTCTGCAGCACGTGGGCCAGCGATACGTCGCCGCCACCGGTTTCCGGGTGCAGCGCGCCGATGGCGGGGAACAGGGCCCGCAGGCGGGCTTCGAATCCGGCCATCTGGCCCACAGCGCGCTCGTTCTCGGCGCAGGTCACCACGGCCTCGATGGCCATGTGGCGGCTCCAGAGGTTGGGGCCGCGCAGGGCCCGGGTGCGGGTTACATCCATGGAAGTCTCTTTCAGTGGTCCATCAGGGCACTGGGGCCCTGTTCAGGTCGTGGGATGTGAGGTCAAACAACAAAAAGCGGCAAATGCGCGGCGGGCCATCAAGACCGCAGGGCGGCAGTGGGGACCAGCTCGGGCTCGAAGGTCTTGATGCCTGCGCCGATCAGGTCGGGGGCAATGTCCAGCGCCCAGGCCGCGCCAATGGCGGCCAGCAGGGCGTCGGTATCGGGCACCACGGCGTTGCGGCCAAAGGTCAGGTCGGACAGGGCGCCCAGCACATGCTCGGCACTGCCCGTCGCCAGGACCACGCGGCCGTTCTTCACGAAGACCGCGCGGCCGTTGTCCTTGGCGCGGTGCTCGGCAATCACGGGCAGCGTGCCGTCCTGCGCATACAGCACCACGTCGCCGTCCGACAGCGGGGCCAGGTCGGCCACCTGGGGGATGGCCGCATTGAGCACCGCAGCGCCTTCGGCCAGCACCACGTCCACCTGGGTGCGCATCACCTTGGTCATCTGGTCCTGTTCGTGCACGTCAAACTCGGCCAGCGTTTCCACGCCATCCATGTCGGTCACCACGCCCACCTGGCAGCGGTCGTAGGCGAGGCCGTCGCGCAGGATGGTGCGGGCGTCGCTTTCGATCACGGCGGCCTGCACCATCTTGTTCATCAGCAGGCGGTGTGCGGCTTCCCAGTGGGCGCAGTCGGTGGCTTCCACAAGGCGGCGGTCCAGAAAGAGTCCATCACGGCAGGCCAGGCCGGTGTGGTGGCCGCTCAGGTGCAGCAGCCAGGCCACCACGCGCGAGATGGTGGCGGTGTTGCGCGTGCCTGCCACGCCCACCAGGGGGATGCGGCCTGCGGGGCCTTCGTCATCGGCGTCAGAGGGGAACAGATGCTCGGCAATCGCCTGGCCCACGGGGCGGGGTGCGCCCACCGCAGGCTTCAAGTGCATGAGCAAGCCGGGGCCTGCGTTCACTTCGACAATCGCGCCGCCTTGCGTGTGCAGGGGCTTGGAGATGTCACGGGCCACCAGGTCGATGCCGGCGATGTCCAGGCCCACCACCTTGGCGGCGAGCTGTGCGATGTAGGCCACCTCGGGGTGCACGTCGTCCGTGCAGTCCACGGCCACGTTGCCGTTGCGCTGCACCACCACCTGGCGGCCGGCAGCGGGCACTGAGTCGGCTTCGAGGTCCTGGCGCTTGAGTTCGAGCTGCACCTTGGTGTCGGTGGCCAGGTCGATGATTTCGAGCGGGTACTCTTCCTCGTAGCCACGGCGAGGGTCGGAGTTGAGCTGGCTGTCGATAAGTTCCTTGACCGTGTTGCGGCCGTTGCCGGTGATGCTGACCACCTCGCCGCGTGCGGCGGCAACCACCTTGCCGCCGACCACCAGGATGCGGTGTTCGTCGCCGGGGATGAAGCGCTCCACCATCACGTCACTGCCTTCGGGGTAGGCCACGTGGTAGGCCGCTTCGATGTCTTCCTTCTTGCGCAGGTCCAGCGTCACGCCCCGGCCGTGGTTGCCGTCGGAGGGCTTGACCACCACGGGCAGGCCAATGTCTTGCGCGGCTTCCCAGGCTTCTTCGGGGCTATTGACCACCTGGCCTTCGGGAATGGGCACGCCGCAGGACTTGAGCAGGCTCTTGGTCAGGTCCTTGTCGCTGGCAATGCCTTCGGCAATCGCGCTGGTGTATTCGGTCTCGGCCGTCCAGATGCGGCGCTGGCGGGCGCCGTAGCCCAGCTGCACCAGGTTGCCGTCGTTCAGGCGGATGTGGGGGATGCCCCGGTCGGTGGCGGCGGTGACGATGCAGGCGGTGCTGGGGCCGAGGTACTGGTCGTCCACCTCGGTGCGCACGCGGGCCACGGCGGCTTGCACATCAAAAGGCTGGTCGTTGATGGCCGCCATGATCAGCGCATGGCCCTGGGCCAGTGCCACGCGGGCCACGCTCTCGTCGCGGGCGCGGAACACCATGCGGTACACGCCGCGCTGGCTGGTACTGCGCGTCTGGCCAAAGCCGGTGGGCATGCCCGCTAGGTTGAGCAGCTCGATCACGATGTGCTCCAGCACGTGGCCGCACCAGGTGCCCTCCTGCAGGCGTTGCAGGAAGCCGCCGCGTTCGCCCACGCCGCAGTGGTGTTCGACCAGCGCGGGCAGCCACGCCGTCAGGCGGTCATTGAAGCCGGGGATGGTGTTGGAGGGGTAGTCCTCCAGCTCGCCCAGGTCCAGCCAGACTTCCAGGACCGGCCGGTAGGTCCAGATATTGGGGCCCCGCAGGTAGTTGATGCGAAGCAGTTGGATGTCGTTGAGTTTCGCCATGGATTGCAGCGGTTGTGGTTCCGGCCTTGGTAAGGGCTGTGCGGTAGGGGGACGAGAGGGAATTTTGTGGACGATGATTGTGCGCCAGTCCAGCGCCTGTGCGCAGTGTCAGCCAAAAGGCGGCCACAGACGTTACAGGAGGATGCCGTCGCACCGTGGCGTGCAGTATCGGTGAGAATTCTTGCTTTCGCGAGAGCGGCCACCGCAGGCAGCCGGTGGCGGAAAACCCAACCAAAAATGCAACATCACCATTCTGTGGACGCCTCGGGTGTCTTTTCTGGCCCTGTGGGGGCCGATTTGCGGGCCATGCTCGCTTCCAAAGAGAACGTGTTGGCAGCTTTGCCGGTTGACCTGAGCGCCACGCTGCGCTTTGCGGCAGGGTGGGTGGTGGTGACGTCCGAACGGCTGCTGGCTTGCGACCCAGGCACCACCACATGGCGCAGCTGGCCTCTGGGTGAGGGCCTGGCGCTCAAGCTGCATGACCACGGTGGGGTGGGCTCGCTGGAGTTGCACAACCCGGCCGAGCGCCTGGCGCAGTGGCGTTTTACGCTGGCGAACCATCCACAGGCGCTGCGCCTGGTGCAGCGTTTCGAGCAGCAATTGACCCTGGGCGCCGGCAACGTCTCCGCCGAGGACGACGAGCCCGCCTGCCCCACGTGCCATGCCCCCCTGCCGCCCGACACTGAAGAATGCCCGGCCTGTGCCCGCGCCCAGCCGCCGCAAACCTCTACCTGGGTGCTGCTGCGCCTGTGGCGTTTTGCCCGGCCCTACCGCAAGCAGCTGGCCGCAGGGTTTGCCCTGACGCTGGCGTCCACCGCCGCCACGCTGGTGCCGCCGTACCTCACCATCCCGCTGATGGACGACATCCTGATCCCGTTCCAGAACGGCAAGCAGATTGACCCCCTGCTGGTGCTGATGTACCTGGGTGGGTTGCTGCTGTCGGCCCTGCTGGCCTGGGGCCTCTCCTGGGCGCGTACTTACATATTGGCACTGGTGTCCGAGCGCATTGGCGCCGACCTGCGCACGACCACGTACGAGCATCTGCTGCGCCTATCGCTGGACTACTTTGGTGGCAAACGTACGGGCGATCTCATGGCGCGCATCGGGTCGGAGACCGACCGCATCAACGTGTTCCTGTCGTTGCATGCGCTCGATTTCATCACCGACGTGCTGATGATCGTGATGACGGCGGCGATTCTGTTCTCCATCAATCCCTGGCTGGCGCTCGTTACGCTGGTACCGCTGCCCTTCATCGGCTGGATGATCCACACCGTGCGCGACCGCCTGCGCACCGGGTTTGAAAAGATCGACCGGGTGTGGTCTGAGGTGACCAATGTGCTGGCCGACACCATCCCCGGCATTCGCGTGGTGAAGGCCTTTGCGCAGGAAAAGCGGGAGGCCCAGCGTTTCCGCGACGCGAACCAGCACAACCTGGAAGTGAACGACAAGCTCAACAAGACCTGGAGCCTGTTCACGCCCACGGTGTCGCTGCTGACTGAGATCGGTCTGCTGGTGGTCTGGGCGTTCGGCATCTGGCTGGTGTCACGCAACCAGATCACGGTGGGTGTGCTTACCGCCTTCATCGCCTACATCGGACGGTTCTATGGGCGTCTGGATTCGATGAGCCGCATCGTCTCGGTCACGCAAAAGGCGGCCGCCGGCGCCAAGCGCATATTTGACATCCTGGACCACGTGAGCAACGTGCCCGACCCTGCCCAGCCCGTCCAGGTGGACAAGGTGCAGGGCGCTATCAGCATGCAGGGCGTGGGCTTCCGCTACGGCAGCCGTGCGGTCATCAAGGGGCTGGATCTGGACATCCGCCCCGGCGAGATGATCGGCTTGGTGGGCCACAGTGGCTCGGGCAAGAGCACGCTGGTCAACCTGATCAGCCGCTTTTATGACGTGAGCGATGGCTCCATCCAGGTCGATGGCATCGACATCCGCCGCTTTGCCGTGGCTGACTACCGCCGCCACATCGGGCTGGTGCTGCAGGAGCCCTTCCTGTTCTTCGGCACCATTGCCGAGAACATCGCCTACGGCAAGCCCGAAGCCACGCGCGAGGAAATCGTGGCCGCCGCCCGCGCTGCGCACGCGCATGAATTCATCCTGCGACTGCCGCACGGCTACGACTCGCTGGTGGGCGAGCGCGGCCAGGGCCTGTCGGGCGGCGAGCGCCAGCGCATCAGCATTGCGCGCGCGCTGCTGATCGACCCGCGCATCCTGATCCTGGACGAGGCCACCTCGGCGGTGGACACCGAGACCGAAAAGGAAATCCAGAAGGCGCTCGACAACCTGGTGCAAGGCCGTACCACGATTGCCATTGCCCACCGCCTGTCCACCCTGCGCAAGGCCGACCGCCTGGTGGTGATGGACCGTGGCGAGGTGGTCGAAGTGGGCCCGCACGACGAGCTGATGGAAAAACAGGGCGCCTACTGGCGGCTGTACGAAGCCCAGGCCCGCCGCGCCGAGGAAGACGCGCAGGCCGCAGGCGTGATCATCGACAGCAGCCTGCTGCACCCGGCCCACCCCGCCGGCAACCCCTGAGACGCTGTGAGCAACCCTGCCATGAATGCTTCCCTGACCCCATCGTCGACTATCCCCGCCTTCCAGCTCACGCGCAACCCGCACGGCCGCCTGGTCCTGACCCTGGCCGACGGCACGGCCCATGAGGGCGTGACCCCCGTGCGCGCCTTTCCCATCGCTGCACCGGGCGAGGGGCTCTCGCTGGTGGGTGCCGACGGCCATGAACTGCTCTGGGTTCCCCGGCTGGAGGCCGTGACGGGCGCCGCCCGGCAGCTCATTGAAGAAGAGCTGGAAGTGCGCGAGTTTGTGCCCACTATCCAGAAAATCTTCGCCGTTTCTAGCTTTTCAACGCCCAGCACCTGGGATGTAGAGACCGACCGGGGGCCCGCCCGCCTGGTGCTCAAGGCGGAAGAGGACATCCGCCGCCTGGGCGGGCGCACCCGGCTGCTGATCGCCGGTGGCGACGGTTTGCAGTTCCGTGTGAAGGACACCACGGCGCTGGACAAGCATTCGCGCCGCCTGCTCGAACGTTTTCTGTGACCTTTTGCGGCGGAGTCAGTCCGGCTCTGCCCATGGCCCAGGCCCAGGCAGCTGTCCTGCCGCCGTGAGTTGTCTGTGCGCTACTGCGCGACCGTGAGCAGGCGCTGAAGAGTAAATAGAGGCTAGAAGAAGGGGCTGCGCCCCCTGCGCATTTCCAGGGATTTCCACGGGACGACTCGAGCGGTGCGTCTCCCTACTCGCTCCCTTGCGCTGGGTGACGCGCCCGGATAGCGCTCTCTCCCTCTCCGAACTGCGTGGTGCTGCCGCGACGTCCGCACACGTGCGCGGCGTACTTTGGAGCCCACTCGGAGGGCTCCTGCTCGACAATCCGACCCCGGGAAGGCGCTAAACCGTCCCCAAAGGCTGGATTTTCACTAGGGAAAACCCTAAATTTCGGCCAATCGGCGAAAAAGACCTAAATTCACCCTTCTTTTTGCCGTAATGGATGTACGAAGAGGCCGAAAGACCCTCTCCACACTTTTGTTCAACTACGGGCCAATGTCATGCAAATGCCACCTGTCGATCGATCGCCGTCCTGGCGTCCTCAGGGCGCTGATTTGTATTCCACTGGCGCCTCGGGTGCGCCTCCGGTGCGTCCCATCAACGCTCCCAATCCGGTCGAGTCCATGGACCGGCTGGGTGAGGGGGCGATCGTGCGCGAGCCGGACAAACCCTCGGCGCCCGAGGCGCCGAACCGGGACTGGACGGCGGTAAAAAAGAAGGAAACCGTCGAGGAGCCGCCGGAGCCTCCCAAAGAGCCGATCTACAAGCAGCTGCTGGAGTTCATCCAGTCAATGTGGCGCGCCAGCGGCAGCGCGGTAGAGGTAGCTCAGGACGTCAACAAGATGACCTTGCAGGAGCGCCTCGCCCAGCAGGCCAAGAACGAGCCGCTGACCTACACCGACCCCAAGGTCAAGCGCACCGGCGGCGTTTGAGCCACCGGCGTTGCCGGGCTGCCGCCGCGAAGGCGCCCCATTGCGTGTCATGGCGCCCGGTGCAGTTTGGCGAAGCCCCTGTGCAGCGGCAATCTGTGGCGTACAGGAGCCGTATCCGGTGGGCGCCACTTACCGTGCACATAGGCTGTGGGGACTGCCACGATGCATTCAGTATTTTTGCTATCAAATAGATAGCTGATGGCGCATATTGCACTAGCGCTCCTAGTCAATTGGATTCATTTTTTGGGTTTGCCGCTCAGCAAAGTGCAACCTGCGTTCCTCAGGGACGGGCCTCCGGTGCTGGGAGCGACGCAGTCGGGGCTGATGGCGTGGCTGCCGCTTGTGCGGCTGCCCGCTGACGATCGCGCTCGGCGCGGTACTTTGCGGCAAAGGCGCGCACTTCGGCATACGACACAAAGCCATCACCATCCGTATCGGCCTCGTCGAAGGCCGCCGCCAAACGCGGGAACAGTTTCACCTCGGAGCGGCTGAGCTTGCCGTCTCCGTTGAAGTCCAGCATCTTGAATTCGCGCTGGGCCTTCAGTTCGCCCGGGCTCACCGCCGCTGCGGGTTCTGTGGCCGCGTGTGTCTCCACTGGATGGGCAGGTGGTGGGGGTGTTTGTGCCAGGGCTGCACAGGCTGCAAACAGGGCCACCGTCGCCAGGACAGGCTTCTGCAGCCACAGGGGCGCCCAGGATGTGCGAATGCGCAAAGTTTTCTCCTTCAAAGTCTCAATGGCCATGGTGGCACATGAGGGGCGAGGGCGGTGGTTTGCAACCGGGGCTTTGCAGGCTTTCACCGGGCGTTGCAAGTCTTTGCAGATCTTTTCGCAAGGGCCGGGCACGGAGCGGCAGAGTCCGCAAGCTTGCAGGGGCGGCTTCAGCGGTCAGTTCCCCACAACCCGCACCGGATTCGAGATGCCACTGTTCACATGACCCGCAGGCACATGTCGCGCTGCCGACGTGACGTGACCGGTCTGGTCGTCAAAGAAGAAGTCGGGTTCGAATTCACGCAGAAACTCGCCTTTGGGCAGGCCGCCCAGAAACATGGCCTCGTCCACCGCAATGTTCCAGTCCATCAGGGTGCGGATGGCGCGCTCGTGCGCGGGGGCGCTGCGGGCGGTGACGAGCGCGGTGCGGATGCGCATGCCGGTGCCACCCGCTTCGCCCGCCGACTGCAGGCGGTGCAAGGCGGCCAGCAGGGGTTTGAACGGGCCGTCGGGCAGGGGCTGCGCGGCCTTGTCGGTTTCGTGTTGCTGGAAGGCGGCCAGCCCCTCCGCCTGGTACACGCGCTCGGCCTCATCGGAGAACAGCACCGCGTCGCCGTCAAAGGCAATCCGCACTTCGTTGGGGTTGGAGTCGCCGGCCTGCACCGACTCCGTCACCACCCGCGCTGCGGGGTAGCCCAGGTGCAGGGCCTCGCGCACATCGGCCTCGTTGGCGGACAGGAACAGGTGCGCGCCCAGTGGCCGCAGGTAGCGAAACGGGTCGCGCCCTTGCGTGAACACACCGCGCTGGATGGAGGGGAGCCCGTGGGCGTGGCAGGAGCGGAACACGCGCATGCCGCTTACCGGGTCATTGCGCGACAGCAGCACCACCTCCACGCGCTGGTGCTCGGAGGTGTTGAACGCGAGCAGCTTGCGCACCAGCGAAAACGCCACGCCCGGCGCAGCAGGCACGTCGAGCCGCTGGCGCTGCAGGTCCACGTAGGCGCGGTCATTGTCCTTCTCGAAGACGCGGTTCTCTTCCTCAAAATTGAACAGCGCGCGCGAGGAGATAGCGACCACCAGCTTGTCGTCGAGCGTTACAGCCATAAGGTCACTTCACAAACTGGTTGAGCTGGATGATCGGCAGCAGCACGGCCAGCACGATCAGCATCACGATCAGGCCCATGCCCACGATGAGCAGAGGCTCCAGGATGGTGGCCAGCGCCATGGCGCGGCGCTGCACTTCGGCCGAGAGCTGGCGGGCTGCGCGCTGCAGCATCACCGGCAGTTGCCCGGTCTGCTCGCCCAGGCGCGCAAACATCGACAGCAGGCCCGGAAAGCGTTTTTTCTGCGCCAGGGCCGATGCCAGCGGAGCGCCTTCGCGCACCAGCACCAGCGCGTCGAGCGCGTCGGCACGCAGCGCGCGGTTGTTCAGTGTTTCTGCGGCGGCCTGCAAGGCCTTCAGGATGGGCACACCGGCGCCCGCCAGCATGGCCAGCGTGCCGGCGAACCGCGCTGCGTTATAGCCGCGCGCCAGCTTGCCCACCAGGGGCAGATTGAGCCAGGCGGCATCGAATTTCTCGCGAATATGGCCGATGGTGAGCGCCCATCTTGCCCCAATTGCTATCAAAATAGAAGCAATCAGCATCACCCAGCCATAGCTGCGCACAAAGGCGCTCAGGCCCAGCATGGCCACCGTCAGGAACGGCAGCGCGCGCTTGGTGCCTGCAAACACGCTGGCCACCTGCGGCACCACATAGCCCACCAGGAACAGCACGATCACGATGGCCACCAGGGTCACGATGGCCGGGTACAGCGCGGCGCCCACCAGCTTGGCCTTGAGCGCCTGGCGCTCTTCCAGGTCGTCGGCCAGGCGCTCCAGCACCAGGCCCAGGTTGCCGCTGTGTTCGCCCGCGTCGATCACGGCGCAATAGATGTCAGAGAACTCGCGCGGGTGCTGTGACAGCGCGCGGGCAAAGGTGGCGCCCGCGTTGACCTCGGCGCGCAGCGCGGCGACCAAGTGGCGCTGGCGTTCGTCGTCGGCTTCTTCGGACAGCGCGGTCAGCGCGCGCTCCAGCGGCAGGCCGGACGACACCAGCCCGGCGATCTGACGCGTCCAGATGGCCAGCCCGGTCGCGCTGAACACCGGCCGGGTGAAGAGGCGCTGGCCCAGGCTGGCGGACCGGCCGTCCAGCGACTGGCCTGTCTGCACCATTTCCACTGCCAGCGGCACCAGCGCCTGGGCCCGCAGCAGGCTGCGCGCGGCCTTGGCGGTGTCGGCCTCCAGGAGGCCTTTGCGGGTCTGGCCCTGGGCGTCCAGGGCTTCAAAGGAAAAAGCAGGCATGCAAATGCGGGCGTGGGTGGTGGGGCGTTGGCGTGGCAATCACGCAGTCCTGCAACGGGCAAACATCCGTTGCAGGACCGGCAGCCCCTGATGGTAGCCGCTACCCAAGGCCCAGTGCCTCCACCCAGCTTCCATGCCCGGGGCATGACACAGGTCAAGGCGCTGACGCATTGCGCGCGCAGAATGAAAAGTGATCTGTGGCATCGGGTTGCAGGCGTTTTGAACGAACAAGGGGTCTTTCATGCTGAAGAACAAGGTGGCATTGGTAACGGGCGCATCGTCGGGCATCGGTCGCTCCATTGCGCTGGTGTGGGCGCGCGAAGGTGCCAAGGTGGTGGTGTCGGACGTGAATGTGCAGGCGGGCGAGGAAACCGCCGCGCTGGTGCGCGCGGCCGGGGGTGACGCGATCTTTGTAGCGGCCGATGTGGGCAAGCCTGAGGATTGTGAAGCGCTGGTACAGCGCACCGTCGCCCACTATGGCCGCCTGGACGTGGCCTGCAACAACGCGGGCATCGGTGGCCCACAGGCACCGACAGCCGATTACCCGCTGGACGGCTGGGCGCAGGTCATCAACATCAACCTGTCGGGCGTGTTCTACGGCATGAAGTACCAGATCGCCGCGATGCTGAAGAACGGTGGCGGCTCCGTCATCAACATGGCGTCCATTCTGGGCTCGGTGGGCTTTGCCACGGCGCCCGCCTACACGGCGGCCAAGCACGGCGTGGTGGGGTTGACCAAGGCGGCGGCCATCGAATACAGCGCGCACGGCGTGCGCATCAATGCGGTGGGCCCAGCGTTTATCCACACGCCCATGATCAGCGGGCTGGAGCAGGACGCCGGCATCAACGCCATGCTGGTCGGAGCCCACCCCATCGGCCGCCTGGGCCAGCCCGAAGAGGTGGCTGAATTGGTGACCTGGCTGGCGTCCAGCAAGGCGTCGTTCGTGACCGGGGCGTATTACCCCGTCGATGGGGGCTATCTGGCGCGCTGAAGCGCGAACAAACGACGGGCGCTCAGGCCGCCACGGCGGCCTGGCCCAGCGTGGCGTGCGCCTGGGCGGCGATGTCCAGCGAGCGCAAACGCAGTGCCGGGTCGTACACGTCGCTCACCAGCATCAGCTCGTCGGCGCCGGTGGCCTCTATCAGGCGCGCCAGCCCCGCACGCACTGTGTCCGGCCCACCGATCACGGCTGCAGCCAGAAAGTCGCCAATTGCTGCCCGCTCCTGCGGTTGCAGGCGCGCAGCGTAGCCCTCGATGGGCGGCAGCAGGCGTCGGCGGTCGCCCGTCAAGATGCCCAGAACCCGCTGGTAGGTGCTACTGGCCAGGTAGTCGGCCTCTTCGTCGGTCGGGGCCGCGATCAGTGGCACGCCAATGGCCACGTGGGGCTTGGGCCAGACAGCGGAGGGGCGGTACAGATTGCGGTACAGGTCAATCGCCTGGTGCAGCATGCGCGGCGCAAAGTGCGAGGCAAAGGCATACGGCAGACCCCGCTCGGCCGCCAGCTGGGCCGAAAACAGGCTGGAGCCCAGCAGCCAGATCGGCACATTGGTGCCCGCGCCGGGCATGGCAATCAGGCGCTGGCCGGGTTCGGCAGGGGCCAGCAGGCGCTGCAGTTCGGCCACGTCGCGCGGAAAGTCTTCTTCGGTCTCCACCCGGTTGCGGCGCAGCGCACGCATGGTGGTGGGGTCGGTGCCGGGCGCGCGGCCCAGGCCCAGGTCGATGCGGCCGGGGTACAGCTCGGCCAGCGTGCCGAAGGCCTCGGCCACCACCAGCGGGGCATGGTTGGGCAGCATCACGCCGCCGGACCCCACGCGGATGCGCGAGGTGCCACCGGCAATGTGGCCCACCAGCACAGCAGTGGCGGAGCTGGCAATGCCCGCCATGTTGTGGTGCTCGGCCAGCCAGTAGCGGGCAAAGCCCAGTTTTTCGGCATGCTGGGCGGTGCGCAGCGCAATCTGCAGCGCATCGGCCACGGTGCCGCCTTCGCGGACGGCCACCAGATCAAGCATGGACAGGGCAGGGCGGCGGGGAGTAGAGGTCATCCCCGGATTGTCCAGCGCGCGCGGCTTTTGCGCAGGCGGTGGGCGTAGAGCTGGCAGTGTCAGCAGGGTTGCCTGCGCCGATTTTTACCAGAGGGTCATTTTTTGGTAGCCAAAACGGCGGAGGCACCACAGAATGTTTCAAGACATTTCCGCGCTGGCTGCCATCCTGCGCTGCGCGGACCAGTCGTGCAAAAGGGATGACGCATGGGTTTTTTCAGCCGCTTGTTCAAGATCCGGGAGCAGGACCCCACCAGCCCCGAGACCACCTGGGCCATGGAAGACAACGGCAGCGAACTGGTGCTGGACGCTGAATACGCGGCCACGCTGATGACCGAGATCGATATCGATGCCGCCATCGCCAGCCACGAGCGCTGGCGCCTGCAGCTGCAGGACATGGTCAACGGCCGCTCCGACGAAGTCATGCGGCCCGAGCGCATCTGTCAGGACGACCGCTGCGACCTGGGTCGCTGGCTCTACGGCACAGGCCGGGTGCGTCTGGGGCACTACCCCGCGTTCGACATGCTGGTGGCGCGGCACAAGTACTTTCACCAGCAGGCGGCCGATGTAGTGACGGCCTTCCAGTCGGGCGACCAGCCCAAGGCGGCACAGCTGCTCAACGGCAGCTGCCGCCACGCGTCCAACCAGGTGCTGCTGCTGCTCAAGGAACTCAAGCGCGGTCTGGGGCGCTGAGACGCGTCGCTCCGAAGGGCGGATTCTTCTGCCAAGCCAGTCGGCCGTTTGAGGCCTTCACTTTCTATCGCGGGGCGTCAGGCCTTGTGGTGGCGAGGTGTCGTCAACCCTGTTGTGGGATGGCGGCCCGCACACAGCATCGGCACACAGCTCTTACATCTGCAGACAGGACCCACCCCCGGAAACAGGAGGTGGCGTCGCTATATTCCGGCGCATTTGAGAACCATTGCTTGCACAAGGTTGCTCAATAAAACATCCATACCTAAAGCAACGACCACAAAAAGAGAGGGAATTCGATGGACCGCCGCCAATTACTGACGCTTGTGACCCTGGCATCCGGCGTGAGTGCCGTATCGCCCGTCTGGGCGCAGTTTGACCTGGGCAAGATGCTCGACGCGGGCAAGGACCTGGCCAAATCCGAGTCGCTGACCGATGACGAAGTCAAGGCCGCCTTCGACCAGATGGCCGCCGAAAGCGACCGCCAGAACCGTATCGCCCCCTCAGGCAACCCGTATGCCACGCGCCTGAACAAGCTCACGGCGGGTTTGGGCACCTATGACGGCCTGAAGATGAACTTCAAGGTCTACCTCACCCCCGACATCAACGCCTTTGCCATGGCCAACGGCACCATCCGTGTGTACTCGGGCCTGATGGACAAGTTCACCGATGACGAAGTGCGCTACGTGATCGGCCACGAAATCGGCCACGTCAAAAAGGGCCACAGCAAGGCCCGTATCCAGGCCGCGCTGCGCACCAGCGCCCTGCGCAACGCCGTGTCGTCCAGCAACAGCCGCGCCGGCGCCATCGCCAACTCGCAACTGGGCGATCTGTTTGAAAAAGTGGTGCGCGCCCAGCACTCGCAAAGCAACGAGCGCGAGGCCGACGACTACGCCATGGGCTTTATGAAAGCCAAGCGCTACCAGCCCAGCGCCTGCGTGAGCGCTCTGCAAAAGCTTGCCGCGATGTCGGGCGGTGATTCGAGCAGCTTTCTGTCCACCCACCCCTCGCCAAAAGAGCGGGCGGAGCGGATGAAGACGCAGTTGGCTTGATCTATGAATAAAGGCAACGTCGAGATTTCTGCTCCTGTTGGAGCGTTGGCTGCTAACAAACCAAGTGACGTCAAACTGATTCAGAGCCTATTGAAGAGCCACGCAGTTGAGTTTTCGGGTTCTCGGTCATTCGGTATTAACGGTGTTTTTACATCAAGTCTCGTTGATGCGATTAAGGCATTTCAAACCGCTGGATCGATTCCTTATGTTACCCATGGTCGAGTAGAACCTCGGAGTCTCACATTACGCAGTTTAAATATGAGGCCTGAAGTATTTGGCTATCAGCAGAAAATCAAAATAAACGAAGTGATGGTGTCTGATGTACAGGATCAGGCTGTAGAGGTGTTCATTTTTGATGCCATGATGCTTAGTCCAGGATCTCAGTGGGGTCACGCTGCGGTAGATATTGATGATGTGATTTATACGCGAGCGCATTCACAATATTCATCCATTGCGAGGGGCAAGTATTTGCAGAATAATAGCTTTATTCGTGATTTTACTGGGTTGGTGCTTAAGGTTTCCTCGCGCGAGAAAAAAATCATGAAGCAAGAGTTCGAACGAAGAATCGCTGAACAGAAGCCGTACGACATTATTTCAAATAGCTGCTCTACAAATGTGGCTGAAGTTTTGGAGTCGATTGGGGTTCTTGCGCACGACCCTAGATTTCAGGTCAATCCGATATCGTTTAATGGTGTGACGCCGAAAGAATTACTGATTGTGGTATCTAGGTCTAATCGATTAATTGAGCGAATAAATTACAGCAAAGTAAAAAGTCAATGAAAATATTGTTGGTGTTTTTTGTTTGCATGTTATTGTCAGGTTGTTGGAGTTCTCCAGAGGGCCGTTGGGAAGCGGTTGAGCGCGTGGAGGTTTATAGGAATGATGATAGTTTCAAGGTTGTGTTTTATATTTCCCCTGGTGAGGTCTGTAGCATATCGCCGCGGTGGGAGATAAATAAGGCCGCTGCGTATAAAAAAGTCGTGTGTGAAAAGGGTGTTGGTTGGATTATGGATGATAGATTTTTTAAGAAAATTAATTAATCTTGGAATTGGAATTTGAGGGATTGCGGTAAGGTCTGTGGTGGGGTGTAATTTCCGTTTTTGGGTGGCAGTGAGGCTAAATGATGTTGAGAATTTTGAAATACTCAACGCGCCCTTTGTCTGTCCCTATTCTGGATGAATTTTTGGTCATCATCCATGGGATTGGTAGCGTTATTTGTTTTATAAAATTCTGATTAGTTGCCATGGCTGCCACCGTTATTCGGAGGAAACATAGTTATGTGTGAGGCAGACTGCTGGGGCCGGAAAACGCCATGGCGTAACGCTAGTTTTGGTGCTTTATGCTTGGTATTTACTGCTATTGCTGCGCCTATCGCAGTTGCTGCAAATATTCCTGACATCGATCGGGTGCCGGTAGAGCTGGAACCTTGGAGTGAAGAGATGAAGGACGGCATGGCACGTGCCTTGCGGATGACGCCCCATGCGTTTGTGGTCGTGCACACCCGTGTTGCCATCGAGCCTGTCATCGACGAGCGCACAGGGGCTAGTTTGCTGCATGGAGAAATGCCCTCAATAACAGAGGAGCGTCACATCTATGAGGCTCGGGTGCTAGAGACGCTGCGCGGCCGCACTATGCGGCGTATCCGCTACGAAGTAATTGTGGACAGCGGCGATAGCGCGGCTTTGTCCTCAAGGCCAGAAATTGTGATGTTGTGTCGAGGGGCGCGCGGTTTCTATGGGGCCGGCGTGGGTACGTCGTTCAGGGCCTCCCGTGATTCGGTAGTGCTTGCGCGGACTTTGGCAAAAGACTTGGCTAAAAAGCTCACAGACAAGTTTGGCTATTGCGATTGATGTGTGGACGCGGCGGGTGCCAAAAAGCCCTTCGAGGTCCATGCATGAGCTTGGCCCAGGGCCGATTTCTTTGTTCAATAACTCCGCCCATCCTTGTACATCGCATGCTGCCGCCGGTTCAGCGTGGCGGCTTCGCCCAGGCGGCCCATGGCGGACCCGGCATGGGCATGGGTGATGGCCATGCCCAGGCCATCGGCGGCGTCGGTGCCTGGCAGGCCTGGTAGTTGCAGCAGGCGCCGCACCATTTCCTGTACCTGGCTTTTGGCGGCGCGGCCGTGGCCGACCACGGCTTTTTTCATCTGCAGCGCGGTGTATTCGGCCACGGGCAGGTTGCTGGCCACCAGGGCGGTGATGGCGGCGCCGCGTGCCTGGCCCAGCAGCAGGGTGGACTGGGGGTTGACGTTGACGAACACGATCTCGACCGAGGCCACATCGGGTTGGTAGCGGGCTGCGACCTCGGTGATGCCGTCGAACAGGATCTTCAGGCGACCGGGCAGGTCGCCCAGTGCGAGGGTGGTGGTGCGGATGGTGCCGCTGGCCACGTAGCTGAGGTGGTGGCCGTCCATATCCACCACGCCGAAGCCGGTGGTCTGCAGGCCGGGGTCAATACCAAGGATGCGCATTTGCTCTCGTTTTTATAGCTATTGGGGCAATGGGGACTAGCGCTACCGGTCGATTTTTCTATAAACCGAAGTACCAGCGTGCCGAATGGAAGAAAACGGGCGCCGCAAAACACAGCGCATCCACCCGGTCAAGCAGGCCGCCAGCACCGGTGACGGACATACCCTGCATGCCCCAACTGGTGATGCCGCGGTCGCGCTTCAACGCCTTCATCACCAGGTGCCCCATGCTGCCCGCCACGCAGGCCAGCAGCGCCATGCCGAGCGCCTGGCCGGGCTTGAAGGGGGTGATGAAGGTGAGCAGCCCGCCCGCGAGGCCCCCGGCAGCCACGCCAGCCAGCCAGCTCGTCCACTGAAAGCTCTGGCTCACCTGCGGTGCCACCGGCTTGTGCGGAAAGCGCCGCCCCAGCAGGTGCTGCACCAGCATGCACGTCTGCACCACAAACACCAGGAAGAACACCAGAAACGCGCCCTTGTCGCGGTAGCCCGGAAAGTCCAGCAGCAGCAGCGCCGGCACGTGGCTCATGCCGTACACGCAGACCATGATGCCCCACTGCAGCTTGGCATTGCGCTCCAGAAAACGCTGGGGGTCATTGGCCAGTGCGCTCACCACCGGCAGCGCCAGGAACACGTACACGGGGATGAACACCGTGAACAGGTCAAAGTGCTTGCTGCCCACCAGCCAAAACTGCAGGGGCAGCACCACAAAGAACGCCAGCACCAGGCTGCGGTGGTCGCCCCGGCGGGTGGGCGACAGGGTGATGAACTCGCGCAGCGCAAAAAAACCCACGATGGCGAACAGCACGGTGGCCACTGTCTCGCCCAGTACCCAGCCCACCCAGAACACCGTAGCCATGACCCAGGAGGTCTTGAGCAGCCCCCAGAACCGCCGGGCCTCCAGGGCCTGGGCTTCGGCTTCGGGGTCGTCGCTCGGGTGCTCGCGCAGATTGCGCACAAAGGCCCACACGGTGACGATGGACAGGATGCCGAACACGACCAGGAACAAGGCCCCGATCTGCTGGGTGGCGGTGAGGTTGCGCAGGAATTGGTTCATGTCAGCGCGCGCTCCAGTGCGCAGCGTTCGGCAAGTTCAGGGGCTTCGCGCGGGTCATGGTCAGACTTCCCGCAGTGCAATGACGGCGCGGCGCGCGCGGTCGAGGAACGGGCGGCGTTCTTCACCCGCTTCGAGCTGGATGGGCGCGCCAAAGGTCACCGAACACAGGATGGGCACTGGCACCACTTCGCCCTTGGGCATCACGCGCTGCACGTTGTTGATCCAGGCGGGCACCAGCACCACCTGCGGAAACATCTGCGCCAGCTTGAACAGACCGGATTTGAAGGCCTGGGGCTCGTCGCCATGGCCGCGCGTGCCTTCCGGAAAGATCACGATGGAGTCGCCGCTCTCGAGGGCGCGCACCAGCGGGGCCAGCGGGTCCGATTCGGGCAGCGCGGCGCGCCGTTCTTCAGGCGTGGGTGCGCGGGGCAGCGCTTCGGGCGATGGGTCTGGGCCCCCGGCAGCTGCCGTGTCGGCATCGGCTGCGGCGGCCTGGGCCACGGTGGGATCGGCGGCCACGGGCGCTGCGGGCCGCGCGGGCGTGGCCTGGCGGTCCACATACACGGCGTTGAACACGGCGGTGGTGATCCACTGCCGGAACGGCGTCTTGGTCCAGTAGTCTTTAGCGGCAATGGGCCGCGTGATGCTGCGCAGCTCCTCGGGCAACGCCGCCCAGATCAGCACCATGTCGGCATGGCTCTGGTGGTTGGCAAAGTAGATACGCTGCTCGGCCTTGGGCGGACAGCCATACCAGCGGGCCTGGGAGCCGGTGAGAAACCGTACGATCCCCAGCAGAAGGAAACTCATCAACTTGGCAAGCATGGCGGGGATGATACGGGCAGGCTTCGATGCGCTTTGCCAAACGGTGTGCGCAGGAGCGCTAGGCATCCTCTGCACGAATCGAGCGGCAAGTGGGCACTGCGGATCGGGATGGGCTGCAAGGCGCAAAACGCAGCAATAGCCGCCGCTATTGCGAGTATTTGCAACGCCGCAGACCGCCCGAGCCCGCAGATGTACACGGCGCGCTGACTCGTGCAGAGGGTGCCTCGCAGCGTTTGCCTAGAATCCACCGCTTCCTTTCCCCCGCGCACCTTGTTTTGTGCGCCGCAGCGCCTATCTGGCCCGGTGCCTGATGTGCTGATGTGCGGGCCGCTGCTGGTGGCTGCGCGGCCGTGATTGCATGGTTCCTGCTCGCTCTACCCCGCCATGTTGGGCGGAGCGCCTTGCATTTTTGCCTCCCTTTTTCCTTCTGTGGGTCCATGGTTCTAGACATTGTGTTGTTGCTGCGCAGGTGCCTGCGCCCCTTGGGGCGACGCTCCGTTATGGCGTGGGCGGCGGCTTTGCTGCCGTGCCTGTGGGGGATGCATTTCGCCCAGGCGCAGCCCGCCACGGCGGGGGCGCCCTGGGTGGCCGCGCCCGCCTCTCCGGTCGCATCCCCCGCCTTGCCTGGAGCTACCACCCCGCCCGCAGCGCCATTGGCAGCACTGCCCCCGTCTGCGCAGGCGGGCTCTGCCAATGCGGCGAGGCTGGCGGCCGTCTTGCGGCTCTTTGTCCGGCCGCAGGGCCACTTGCTGATCGTGGGGGGAGGAGAAACGCCTGTCAGCGTGCAGCAGCGGTTTGTGGCGCTGGCCGGGGCAGAGAACGCCCGCATTGCCGTGTTTCCCATGGCCAGTTCCAAGTCGGACGAGGAGGCCCTGGAAGTGGCTCGCGACTTCAGCCGCCTGGGCGCGTTTGCGCAGGTGGTGGACATCCGCCCCGGTGAGGCCAACAGCGCTGCCGTGGTGCAGATGCTGGAGGGCTTCACGGGATTCTGGTTCTCCGGCGGCGACCAGTCGCGCCTGTCCACGCTGCTGGTGGGCACCCGCGCATTGCAGACCATCGAGTCGCGCTACGTGGCCGGGGCGGTGGTGGGCGGAACGTCGGCCGGGGCCTCGGTCATGAGCCGGTTGATGCTCACCGGCAAATGGCGGGCGCCGCGCAACTCCGATGAAGAAGAGCAGGTCAACATCGCCCGGGGCATGAAGGAGCTGGCACCCGGTTTTGGCCTCTTCCGGGGTGCGATCGTGGACCAGCATTTCATGCACCGTGCCCGCTACAACCGCCTCATCAGCGCGGTGCTGGACCACCCCCAGCTGATCGGTGTGGGCATTGACGAGGAAACCGCCCTGCTGGTGCGCCCGGACGGCATATGGGAGGTGCTGGGCAACTACTACGTCAAGCTCTTTGACGCCCGCCGGGCGCAGATCGTGGACGACGACGGCCCCATGGCCAAGGCTGCGGATATCCGCATGCATGTGCTGCCCGAGGGCGGCCTCTTCGACCCGCAGCGGCGCCGGGTGACCTTCCAGGAAACGCACATTCCGTGATTGGAATCGCCCCCGGGCCTTGTTCCGCGTTGTTGCCCTATACCCAGATCCGGTACACCCAGAACGCCTCGTCGCCATAGATGCCGTCATACAGCGCCTGCGGTGCGTAGCCGGTGATGCGGCGCGTGACGCGGCACAGGTGTGATTGGTCGGAGAACCCGGCGCCCGCTGCCACATCGGCCCATTTGACCGAGCCCTGCGCAGCCTCGGCGGCGATGGTGTCGAAGAACGCCTGCTCGGCCTTGCCAAAGCCGCGCAGCTCGCGCAGGGGCAGTCCGGCCCAGCGCTTGATGCGCCGCTCCAACTGGCGCAGGCTGCGGCCTGGGGCGGACAGGGCGGCGCGCTGTGCGAGGTGTGCAGCCCAGTCGCCGTAGCGCTGTGTGGGCAAGGATTGTGCGGGGCGGCAGGCCTGCCAGCGGGGCTCCAGAAAGTCTTCCAGGTGCTGCAGGCGGGTCGCGTTGTCGGGCAGGTTCTGCACTGCCTCGCACAGCGCCAGCCAATCGGGTCGCAACAGCGATTGCGCGTCCACCATGCGATCGGTCAGGGCCCCAGGGTCCACGCCGGTGAGCTGGTGCAGCGCGTCGGGCATGAACATCACCATCATGGCGTGTGTGGGGCCTGCGCAGTAGCTGGAGGTGGGGCGGGTCTGCGGGCCGGCCAGCACCCAGGGGCCGGGGTAGGCCTCGCGCGGGCTGTGCTCCGTGGGCATGGAGTCGGGACGCTCGGCCACCAGGGCCTCGCTGCGGCCTTCAAACCACCAGCTCAGGCTGCACAGCGGCGAGGCCGGAAAGCGGTTGATGCGCTGTGCATCGCTGAGCGTGCGGCCCACCGTGTTGCGCGCGATGGCAGCACGCAGGCAGGCCGTGAGACTGGGGCGCGGCAGCCACAGCTCGCCCGAGGGGATCAGCCCGGCAGGGTGCCGAGGGGAGAGGGGGGCCAAGCTTGCCATGGGGCGCGAGTGTAGGCGACGGGGGCTGTCGCAATCGTTCAATACCAAGTCGTCGCTGCGCTGCAGCATGTGGGGCATGAACACGACCACAGTCACCACCTCGTCTGTTTCTTCTGTTGCTTCTCCCACTCCTCCCACCACGCCTGCAACGCCACGCGGCCCGCGAACCCGCTGGTGGGGCCTGCCGCTGCTGCGCGCCATGCGGTCCGACTACCTGGGCTTTGTCACCCAACTGCAGCGCGAGCATGGCGACCTCACCCGCATGCGTTTAGGGTACGAAGATGCGTGGGACCTGATGCACCCCGATCTGGTGCGCGAAGCACTGGTCACCCATGCCGACCAGCTCATCCGCTGGGAGCGTGGCATGGAGGTGTTCGAGGAAGTGTTTGGCCAGAGCGTGCTGGTGACCGAAGGCGACACCTGGCAGCGCCAGCGCCGCATGCTGATGCCCGCCTTCACCCCTAAGCGGGTGGCAGGCTACGCGCAGTTGATGACCGATGCCGCCCGCAGCGCGCTCGACGCGGCCGTGCCGCGAGGCCAGCCCGGTGCGCTGGTGGCGGTGGATGCGCTGTGGACGGACGTGGCCATGGACGTGATCCTGCGCACGCTGTTCAGCACCTCGGCGCAGGCCGATGCGCGCGAAGCCGCCTGGGCCACGCAGACGCTGTCAGAAGCCGCCTTCCACGAAATGTTCATGCCCTTCACGCTACCCGACTGGCTGCCCCTGCCGGGCAAGGCTGCCAAGCGGCGCGCCATCCGGTCGCTGAAGGGGCTGGTCTGGCGCCACATCCACGCCCGCCAGGCCGAGGTGGCCGCACCCGGTGCCCCGGAGCGCTCAGACCTGCTGCACATGCTGCTGGCGCTGCGCGACGAGCAAACCGGCGAGGCCTTGTCGGCGCAAGAGGTGTTTGACCAGTGCATCGTCAGCTTCCAGGCCGGGCACGAAACCAGCGCCACCACGCTGCTGTGGTGGACCCTGCTCATGGCCCAGCACCCCGAGGCCGCACTGCGCGCCCAGGCCGAGGTCGATGCCGTGTTGCAGGGCGGCACCCCCGGCCCCGAGCATCTGGCCCAACTGCCCTGGCTGGGTGCCACGCTCAAAGAGGCGCTGCGCCTGTACCCCCCGATCGCCGCGCTGATGAGCCGCCGCACCACCGCGCCCATCACGCTGGGCGGCGTGCCGGTGCCCCAGGGCGCCATGCTGCGCATCACCCCCTGGGTGTTGCACCGCGATGCGCGCTGGTTTGCCGAGCCGGACCGTTTTGTGCCCGAGCGATTTCTGGACGGCGCGCCACCCATCCCCCGGGGCGCGTGGATTCCGTTTGGCCTGGGGCCGCGCGTGTGCATTGGCCAGCACTTTGCGATGCTGGAGATGACGCTGCTGGCGGCGATGCTGCTGCAGCGCTACACGGTGCGGCTGCCGGTGGGGGGCGCCGTGGGAGCGCCCCGGTTTCAAGTGACACTGCGGCCGGAGGGGACGTCTGCGCTGTGGCTGCAGCGGCGCGATGCGCCGCAGGGGCGATAAGGCGCGCTGTTTAGCGGTGGGTGACGTTCAGGGCAACTCCGCGCCGCCCATGCGCCCCAGGATCGTGCGCGTGCGCCCGGCCAGGTAGGCCGATCCGGGCGTTTTCTCAAAGCGCTTGGGCGCAGGCAGCATCACGGCCAGGCGTGCGGCCTCGGCGGTGTTCAGGCGGCTGGCGCTTTTGCGGAAGTAGTGCTGCGCAGCGGCCTCGGCGCCGAACACGCCCTCGCCCCATTCCACGTTGTTGAGGTAGATCTCCAGGATGCGCTGCTTGGAGAGCAACTGCTCCAGCGCCAGCGTGAGCACGAACTCCTGCCCCTTGCGCAGCAGCGTGCGTTCGCCCGACAGCAGCAGGTTCTTGGCCAGCTGCTGGGTGATGGTGGAGCCGCCCCGGATCTTGGGGGCACGCACCGGGCGCTCGGGGGCGCGGGCCTGCGCCTTGCTGGCCTGGGCTTCGGCCTTGGCGTTGCGCTCCCAGGCTTTTTCGATGGCGTTCCAGTCCACGCCGTCGTGGTTCACAAAACCATCATCCTCCGATGCGATCACCGCGCGCTTGAGGTGGTCGGAGATGTCCGCATACCGCACCCATTGCTGGCGCCAGGGCACATGGCCTTTGCTGGCCAGCAGCGTCCAGGCTTCGGAGCGCTGAAAGGTGGTGGACTCGGGGTTGATGGCCGCCATGGCGGCGATGCGCAGCACAAAGAACAGCTGCAGCGCCACGAAGGCAATCACCAGCAGTCCCAGCCAGCGCAGCACGGCTTTCATCGTGGCGTCCCCGGGGCTCAGGCGGTGGCAGACTGCTGCATTTCGCGCAGCACCTGGGCCGACGGCGGGCGTACGCCGCGCCACAGCAAGAAAGCCTCGGCGGCTTGCTCCACCAGCATGCCCAGGCCGTCGCGGGGCACCGCGCCGTGCTGCCGGGCCCAGTCGAGGAAGCCCTGCGCTGCAGGGCCGTACATCATGTCGTAGGCCAGGGCGCCGGGGCGCAGCACGCTGGCGGGCACCGGGATGCCGCCGCCAGAAAGGCTGCTGGCCGTGGCGTTGATGATTACATCGAAATGGGCCGATAGCGCTAGTGGATCTTGTGCTGATAGCTCTGCTTTTTGTAGCGCGGCCAGGGCACTGTGCGACTGCACCAGCGCCTGCGCCTTGGCCAGGGTGCGGTTGGCCACGGTGATGTGGCGGGCCCCCGCCAGCAACAGCGGGCCCAACACGCCTGCGGCGGCGCCCCCGGCGCCCACCAGCAGCACATCGCGCCCGGCCAGCGACACGCCCGCGTTGCGCGTGATGTCGGCCACCAGGCCCAGGCCGTCGGTGTTGTCAGCGTAGATGCTGCCGTCGGCGCGGAAGGTGAAGGTGTTCGCCGCACCCGCCAGTTGCACGCGCTCGCTGCATTCGGTCGCCAGGCCTGGCGCTTCGGTCTTGAAGGGCACGGTGACGTTGCAGCCGCGCCCGCCTTCGGCAGCGAACGCGCGCACGCCTTGGGCAAAACCGTCCATGGGCACCAGGCGGCGTTCGTAGGCGATGGACTCGTCCGTGAGTTCGGCAAAACGGGCGTGGATGGCGGGCGAGCGGCTGTGCGCCACCGGGTTGCCCATCACGCAGTACAGGTCGGGGGTTTGGCTCATGACAAAAGCTTGTGCGGGTGGCTCCGCGGGGGCCGCGCCGGGAACTACCGGACGGTGGTTTCGAGGGTCTGGTCGCGGGTGAACTTGAAGCGCGCCACCATGGCGATCTGGTCGGCCTTTTTGCGCATATCGGCGCCGAAGGCTCCAAAGGGACCGGCGGCACGGGCGATGGCTTCGGCACGGCGGTCCAGGGTGCTGTTGCCCGAGCCTTGCACGATCTCGGTGCCCAGCACGCGGCCGTCGTGGTTGACGGTGACGATCATGGTCAGCTCGCCATACAGCTTGCGCCCGGCCTGTTCGGGGAAGTTCTCGGTGCCTTTGTCCTCGACCTTGCGGCGCAACGCGTCGTAGTAGATGGCGTAGGCCTCTTCGCGCGTGGCAGGGCTGATGTAGCGCTTCTTGGGGCGCGAGTTTTCTTCGTTGATGCGCTTTTCGATCTCGGCCAGCAGCTTGACGAGCTGGCGGCGCTTTTCCTGTTCGTTCGCCTGGTCGGCGCTCTGGCTGGGCTTGCGTGGGTCGGGCTCGGGCATGGTGGCGAGTTGCTTGCGCAACTGGGCCAGCAGTTGCGCCTGCTGCTCCTGCATCGCGTCCATCTTGCGCTGGGCTTCTTCGTAGTCGTCACCCACCGTGGTCAGCGCGGTGTACGGCAGGGGGCTGGTGGCCCGGCCCTTCTCTGCATCGCCACCGCCCGCCAGATTGGCCTGGGCAATCGCCTGGGCCTTGTCGGGGCGCTCGTTGGACTTGGCGTTGACCAGGATGACTTCGAGTGGCGTGTCCTGGAACACGCGGTTGAAGCCCTCGGGGTCGATGAAGCGCACCGAGATGAGCGCAGCATGCACGGCGATGGAGACGCCCAGCGCCAGCTGCAGCGTGCTGAAGGTGCGGAGGAAGGCAGGGAGTTTCATCGCCGGCAATTATCAGGGGGCTGTCCGGGGCTTCAAGCGGTGGGGGCCGCTGCAGCAGCATCGGCAGGGGCCTCGTTCACATCCACCGCAATCGCAATCGGGCCGGCCACGGTGTCGTCGTCCTCGGCATCATCCACGGGGCCATCGTCGCTGGTGTCTGCGGGGTCGTCCAGGCGCTCGATCACGGTGCCGTGGATGTCCAGGGTGATCTCATCCACCTCGCCCAGCTTGACCTTGAGGCGCGCGCCGCGCGGCAGGTTCTGCGCGCCCAGCACGGGGAAGACCAGCGGAATGTCGTCCGCGCGGACGAGGAAGCTGCCGCCCGGGCCTTCCTTGAAGACAGTAGCGTTCAGCTCGGTGATGCCGTTCTGCTCCACGTACTTCAGCGTCCAGAAGCGTTCCATGCCCGCCTGGTAGCCGTTGTAGGCGCTGTAGGCCGCGTCAAAACTGCTGATGATGGAGAACAGGTCGGCGTCCTTGGGCTTGAAGGGCGCGGCCAGCGCGGCCGTCTTGCCGTGGCGCGCGCAGGCAATGATCTGCCACTGGTTCACCAGGTCGGTGTAGCGGCGCAGGGGCGACGTGGCCCACGAATACGCTTTGACGCCGATGCCCGCGTGCGGCAGCGCCTTGGTGCCCATGCGCACCTTCACGCCCGGCGCCATGCTGGCCTGGCTGCGGTAAATGCCGGGAACGCCCAGCTCCGCCATCCAGCTGCCCCAGGTGCTGTTGGCCACGATCATGGCCTCGGCCACGATCAGGTCCAGAGGCGCGCCGCGCTGGCGCACGCTGATCTGCACTTGCTCGTCGCCGGTGGGCTCGGCACCGTTGTTGCCGACCAGACGGAAGTTGTAGTCCGGCCGGTTGAAGTTTTCGGGCTTGCCGCGCACGACTTCGCGGCGGGCCTTGAGGTCCTTGGCGAGGCGGTGCAAAAACGATAGCTGCGGGCGCAATTCGGACAAGCGCTGCGGGTCACTTTGGTGCTCAAACGCCGGGTTGGTGAGCCATTCTTCCGTCACCACGCTGTCGAGCTGGTCGTGGCGCAGGTTGGCGGCCACATGCACGCGCTCCAGCTTGGTCTCGGAGCCTTTGAACTCCAGCGTCGCTTCGTCGATGGTCACGTACAGCGACACGGCCGGGTTGGCGCGGCCTTCGTCCAGCGTGTAGGTCTGCACCACGTCGTCGGGCAGCATGGTGATCTTGTAGCCCGGCATGTAGACCGTGGACAGGCGCGCACGGCCGAGCTGGTCGATGGCGCTGCCTGGCTGGATGGCCAGGCCGGGCGCGGCGATGTGGATGCCCAGCACCACGGTGCCGGTGCCCAGGCCCTGCACGGACAGCGCATCGTCGATTTCGGTGGTTTGCGAATCGTCGATGGAATACGCCTGCGCGGTGGACAGGGGCAGCTCGTCGGCAATGACGGGCGCCGTGACGGCCGGAAAGCCCGTGCCCTTGGGGAAGTTCTCGAACAAAAAGCGCTTCCAGTGGAACTGGTAGGCCGAGTCGATGGCGCCCGCTTTTTGCAGCAGATCGAGCGGCGCGGTGTGCGTGGCGCGGCTGGCCTCGACCACGGCCTTGTACTCGGGCGCGTTCTTGTCGGGCTTGAACAGGATCTTGTAAAGCTGGTCGCGGATGGGCTGCGGGCATTCGCCCCGGCCCAGTTGGGCGGCCCATTCGTCGATTTGCGCGAGGATGGCCTTCTTCTTCTCGATGGCGGCCAGGGCTTGCTGCAGGATCTCGGCCGAGGCCTTCTTGAAGCGGCCCTTGCCCGCACGGCGGAAGTAGTGCGGTGCGTCGTACAGGCGGAACAGCGCACCGGCCTGCTGGGCCAGGGTGGCGTTCTCGGAGAAATAGTCGCGCGCCAAGTCGGCAAAGCCGAACTCGTCTTCAGGCGCAAATTCCCACGCCAGATCCAGCTCGATGGTCTCCGCCACGGCCTGGGCCTGGGCAATGAGTTCTGCCGGGGCGGGTTTTTCGAACTTCAGAAGGATGTGGGCGGCCTTGACCTTGACCCGTTTGCCCGAGTCCAGCTCCACTTGGGCGGAGGTATCGGCTTCGGACAGGATACGGCCGGCGAGAAATTTGCCGGCTTCTTCAAACAATGCGTGCATAGCGGCGATTGTCCCATGGGCTCACACCGACCTGGCGGGACAAGCTGCCGTAGCCAGCCCCTATGATGTCCATCACTTCGCCGACGCCGTACTAGCGTTGAATCTATTTCGAGTGATCTCCATGCTTTTTGACGCCGTTGCTGCGCCTTTTTTTTTGCTGGCCCTGACACTGCCCTTTGTCTTTGGGTACACCCAGCCACCCATAGCTAACTTCTGGCCCCTAGTGGCTTCTTGGACATGCGGGCTTCTGGTGCTGCTACTTTGGTGGGCGCGCTGCGTACATGCTCGTGATCGCTTGGGGCACATGCCGCCTATGGTCAAGGCTGGTGGCGGACGAGTATTTATTGCCACACACCTTGCTGAAGGTTTATTGCTTGCCGCATTGCTGAGCAGCGTTATAGGCTTGGTTCAATACTTTGGAGGGGATGTAGGGTTGGCGCCATGGCTTCAGGCCTCAACGCCTGGTCAAGCCATAGGCAATCTGCGCCAACGCAACCAGCAAGCGACGCTGATAAGTCTTGGGACTTGGGCTCTATTGTGGATACTGGCGCAGATCCAAGTGCGACTGGAGACAATAGAAAAGGGAGTGACGGTGCAGCAGGTACTGCAAGGAGGAGGGCGGCCCTGGCCCTCCTGGCTGGTGGGAATCTTGTTAGCTTGGGGAATAGCGCTACTTGCGATCGGGGGCGCGGCTACTGCATCGCGCACAGGCGCGGCGGAGTGGGTTCTGATAGTAACGCTGATGCTGTTTTGGCGCGCTAGTTATGGTCGCGTGGCCTTGGGCTTGGCGATGGTGGGCATCCTACTTTACGCTGTGGCCGCTTGGCTGCTACCGCGCTTGCTATTTGATTGGACCGGGTTTACCACTGATGGCTTGTTCTCGCGCATATTGGGACATGAGCAAGATTGCACCAGCCGAAGGGTTCTCTGGGAGAACGTGCTTTATTTGATAGCACAAAGACCCTGGGTGGGCTGGGGTTGGGGGGAGCTGGATTACGCGCACTATGTCACCTTATTCCCGGGAAGCCGATTCTGCGTGCTGCTCGATAACGCTCACAATTTGCCTTTGCACCTAGCTGTGGAGTTGGGCTTACCTGTGGCGGTGTTGGTTTGCTTGGCTCTGATCCTTTGGTTGGTGCAGGCAAGGCCTTGGAACGAAAGGGATCCAGTACGCCAGCTGGCTTGGGGGGTGCTTGCAATTGTGGGCTTGCACAGCATGCTGGAATTTCCACTCTGGTACGGACCATTCCAGCTGGTGTCCGTTCTTGCTGTGGCCTTGTTGTGGAGAGGCGCTTTGCCGCGATGGGTTTTTTCGCCGCTAGCAAAGGTTGCGGGGGGCGTTGCGTTGGTCGGAGTCGCGGCTGTCGGTTGGATAGTTGCATCGGACTATTACCGGGTTAGCATGCTCTATCGCCCGGTGATGTTGAGACCAGCGGCTTATCGTGAGGACACGATAGCGAAAGTGTCTGACACCGCTTTTTTCCCCGATCAAGTGGATTTTTCTCTGCTGTCCACTACCCCTTTGACTAGAGATACAGCACCTCAGATTTATGTCATCGCTAATGCGCTGCTGCATTTCTCCCCTGAACCTCGTGTCATCGAGGCAGTTATTGAAAGCTCGCTGTTGATGGAAAAAGAAGACGAGGCTGCGTTCCACATGAAGCGCTACCGGATTGCATATCCAGCAGAATATGCACGTTGGAGAAGTACAGCGGAGAAGGTGCCTCGGCCTCAGTGATTCCGTCTCCCGCTGCGTATCAATTAGGGGTATTGGTCTAACCAAGG
Organism: Acidovorax sp. M14; assembly: GCF_049331375.1. Taxonomy (NCBI): domain Bacteria; kingdom Pseudomonadati; phylum Pseudomonadota; class Betaproteobacteria; order Burkholderiales; family Comamonadaceae; genus Acidovorax; species Acidovorax sp. M14. The sequence continues at coordinate 4,137,593 of NZ_CP186263.1, read as the reverse complement.
TCCAAGAACTCTGCCACAAGTTGCAGGTAGTCCCCATAGTTGCCCAGCGCGTGGTCGCCCCCCTCCAGCACCACCTGCTCAGCTTGCGGGTAGCGCCCCACCATCTCACGCCAGTCCAGCACTTCGTCGCCCTTGGCAATCAGGGCCAGTTCGCGGGCGGCAGCGGGGCGGGCCCGCATGTCCAGGGCCTGCAACTCTTCGATGTACTCCGGCAAAAAATAAAAGCGCTCGCTCGGGTCGTGCCAGCTGGTCTGCTCGCCGATGTAGCGGGCGAGGTCGCGTGCCGGGTCCACAGCGGGGTTGAGCATCACGCTGGGGCAACCCGCGTACTGCGCCACCCAGCTGGCATAGAAGCCGCCCAGCGACGAGCCAATCACGGCCATCGAATCCCGGGGCCAGCTGGCAATGCCCTGCGCTACCAGCGCCATGGCGGCCCGGGGCGATGGTGGCAGCTGCGGGCACCAGAAGGTCACGGAAGGGTGGTGGGCCGCCACGTGGGCCGCAGTCTGGCGCGCCTTGGCCGACGAGGGGGACGAGCGAAAACCGTGCAGGTACAGCAGGTGGGTGGTGGTCATGACGCAGAAAGTGATCGGGGCAGGGGAATCACTGCTTTTACCGGGCTGGCGCAGGCATAAGATGTGCGCACCAGGGCGCCACACCGTGCGGCGCCTGGTTTTGCTACTCGCACCATGACCGATTTTGCCCCGCTTTCCACTGCCAGACGATGGGCGCTCGGATCAGGCGACAAGCCGCCTGCGTCGCTGGGGCGGTTTGAACTCAAGAAGCAACTGGGCAGGGGCGCCCAGGCCACCGTGTGGCTGGCGCTGGACCCGCGCCTGCAGCGCGAGGTGGCCATCAAGCTGATGCGCCCCATGCAGGACCAGGACCCCTCCGTGCTGGAGCAGTGGCTGCGCGAGGCCCGCCACGTGGGGCGTCTGGCCCACCCCTACATCGTGCCGGTGTTCGAGGCCGATGTGCAGGGCGCGCAGCCCTACATCGTGTTCGAGTACGTGCCCGGAAGCACGCTGGCCGAGCACCTGGCCCAGCAGGGGCGCTGCACGCCCCACGATGCCGTGGCGCTCATGGTGGATGTGCTTGATGGCTTGCACGCCGCCCACCAGGCGGGCATCGTGCACCGCGATCTCAAGCCGTCCAACATCATGATCGACGCGCACCGGCACGCCCGGGTGATGGACTTTGGCATGGCGGCCCCTGTCCAGGCCGCACCGGATGCGCAACTGGCGAGCGGCACGCCTGCCTACATGGCGCCGGAGGCTGCGGCGGGCGCCGCGCCCACCCCCGCGATGGACGTGTATTCCGCTGGCTTGGTGCTCATCGAGATGCTGACCGGGCGCCCCCTTATCCACCAAAAGGACACCTGGCAGGCGCTGTACCGCATTGCCAACGAAAACCTGGCCCTGCCCGCCGACCTGGGCCCCGGCGTGGACGATGGCCTGCGCGCCATTCTTCAACGGGCCATGGCGCGTGACCCGGCGCAGCGCTACGCCACGGCGGCGGACTTTCGGGATGCGTTGCGCGCCTGGGCGGCACCGGCCAGTGCGCCATCGGCTGCCAGCAACGCCACGCTGGACTTTTTGCTGCGGCGCATGCGCCACAAGAGCGACTTCCCGGCCTTGTCGGATTCGGTGGCGCGCATCCAGCGGGTGGCCAATTCGGAAGACGACAGCATCAGCGACCTGACCCACGAAATCCTGAAAGACGTGGCGCTCACCAACAAGCTGCTGCGTCTGGTCAACAGCGTGCATTACGCCCACGCCAGCCGGGGCACCATCAGCACCGTGTCTCGCGCGGTGAGTCTGGTGGGCTTCAATGCGGTGCGCAACATGGCGCTGAGCCTGGTGTTGCTGGACCACATGCAGGACAAGGCCCATGCCAGCCAGATGCGCGAGGAATTTTTGCGCGCCATGATGGCGGGCTCGGTTGCGGCCGAACTGTGCAGCACCAGCCAGGCGGCCGAAGAGGCCTTCATCGGCGCGATGTTCCAGAACCTGGGGCGCATGCTGTGCGAGTTCTACTTTCCCGAAGAGGCGCGGCAGGTGCGCAGCCTGGTGGCGTCCGGGCGGCTGGAAGGGGGCGAGGAGGCCGCGTCCGTCCAGGTGCTGGGCCTGGGGTTTGAAGACCTGGGTGTGGGCGTGGCGCGCGTCTGGGGCTTGCCCGACAGCCTGCAGCGCTGCATGCGCAAGCCCCTGGGCTCGCCCATGCAGCGTGCGCCCGAGCAGGGCGTGGAGCGTTTGCGCTGGGCCGCCATGGCGGCCAACGAGGTCGCCAGTGCCCTGTTGTTCAGCGAGCCCGCCCAGCTGGAGGGACAACTGGGACAGGTGGGCACACGCTACGCCCGCACGCTGGCGCTGTCGGCCGAGGCCATTGCCGACGCCACGCTGCGCGCGCGGCACAAGCTGGTGGCGCTGGCCGAGGCGCTGGACCTGCGCGTGGACCCCGACACGCCGGCGGCCCGCCTGCTCAAGTTGCCCTCGGCCGCTGGGGCGCAAGCCGCACCCGACGACGCCTTGGGCGCCCACGAGTTGCGGGTGACGGAAACCCAGCCCCTGCCCGCCGTGCTCGAATCCCAGGCAGGTGGCGCAGTGTCGGTAGCGCAGGTCAATGAAGTGCTGGCGGCAGGCATCCAGGACATCACCAACGCGATGGTCGAGAGTTTTCAGCTCAACGATGTGCTGCGAATGATCCTGGAGACCATGTTTCGCGCCCTGGGTTTTCGGCGCATGGTGTTTTGCCTGCGCGAGGCCCGCACCGACATGCTGACCGGCCGCTTTGGCCTGGGGGAGGGCAGCGAGGGGGCGGTCCGGGCCCTCAAAGTGCCGCTCAAGGCCCAGGGCGACCTGTTTGCCGCCGTGTGCCTGCGCGGCGCCGACACCCTGATCAACGACGCTACCGAGCCCCGCATGCAGGCGCGGCTGCCCGAGTGGTACCGCAAGGGCGTCAATGCGCCGTCGTTTCTGTTGCTGCCGCTGCAGATCAAGGGGCAGCCCTTTGCCCTCATTTATGCCGACCAGGCCACGCCGGGCGGCATTGTGGTGGACGACAAGGCCTTGGGCCTGCTGCGCACCCTGCGCAACCAGGCGGTGATGGCCTTCCGGCAGGCGGGGTAGGGCTGCGGCTCGCGATGTCCCTGCAGGGGCGTGGGCTGCTCTGGTGTGCGGCATCCGCCCGATAATCGGGGGATGGCCGTCGTTTTTGAAAAGCCCACGCTCGTCCAGCGTCTGGCGCCCCTGTTCCGGGGCTTTGACCTCCCCCTCCTGTTGCTGGTTCTGATGCTGGCCAGCGCCGGGTTGCTGGCCATGTATTCGTCGGGCTATGACCACGGCACGCGGTTTGTGGACCATGGGCGCAACATGCTCATCGCCGGGGCCATCCTGTTCATGGTGGCCCAGGTACCCCCCCAGAAAATCATGGCCTGTGCCGTGCCGCTGTACCTCACCGGCGTGGCCCTGCTGGTGGCGGTGGCGCTGTTTGGCATCACCAAAAAAGGGGCGACGCGCTGGATCAACGTGGGCATCGTCATCCAGCCCAGTGAGATCCTCAAGATCGCCATGCCGCTGATGCTGGCCTGGTGGTTCCAGAAGCGCGAGGGCACGCTGCGCCCGCTGGACTTTGCCGCGGCAGGCCTGCTGCTCGCCGTTCCGGTGGGCCTGGTCATGAAGCAGCCTGACCTGGGCACCTCGCTGCTGGTGCTGGCGGCGGGGCTGTCGGTGATCTTCTTTGCGGGCCTGTCCTGGAAGCTGATCCTGCCGCCGGTGCTGATTGGCGGTGTGGGCATCGCTACCCTGGTGCTGCTGGGCGACCAGCTGTGCGCAGACGGCGTGCGCTGGGTGGTGCTGCACGACTACCAGCAGCAGCGTATCTGCACCTTGCTGGACCCCACCCGCGACCCGTTGGGCAAGGGCTTTCACATCATCCAGGGAATGATCGCGATTGGCTCTGGAGGGCTGTGGGGCAAGGGCTTCATGGCGGGCACGCAGACCCACCTGGAGTTCATCCCCGAACGCACCACCGACTTCATCTTTGCTGCCTATTCCGAAGAGTTTGGCCTGGCAGGCAACCTGTTCCTGCTGGTGTGCTTTCTGCTGCTGGTCTGGCGCGGGCTGGCCATTGCTGCAGGGGCCAGCACCTTGTTCGGTCGCCTCATGGGGGGGGCGGTGTCGATGATTTTCTTCACCTACGCGTTTGTGAACATGGGCATGGTCAGCGGCATCCTGCCGGTGGTGGGCGTGCCCTTGCCCTTCATCAGCTATGGCGGCACGGCCATGGTCACCCTGGGGCTGGCACTGGGCATCCTGATGTCGGTGGCGCGGTCCCAGAAGCAGGAAACCAAGGACCCTCTCCCTGCTGCGCTGTAGGGCCTTGTGCAAGCGGTTGCCCGCAGCACGCCCTCGGGGTACAAACCGGCTGGCCAACCGTGTTTTGGTCGCTCAGCATCCGGAGGGTTTCCTATGGCGGCGAAGTTTGAGCTTAAAAAGTCGAAAAACGACAAGTTTGTTTTCAACCTGCTGGCCGCCAACGGCCAGGTCATCCTGACCAGCGAGATGTACGAGTCCCGCGCCAGCGCGCTGAACGGCATCGAAGCGGTGCGCAAGAACGCCCCGAACGATGGTCGTTTTGGTCGGCTCAGCGCCAAGAACGGTGCGCCGTATTTCACCTTGAAAGCCGCCAACGGCCAGGTGATTGGCCAAAGCCAGATGTATTCGGGTGCCAAGGCCCGGGACGCAGGCATCGAGTCGGTGCAGGCCCATGCGGCCGAGGCCGGGCTTGACGACCAGACGGCCACCTGACGTGGTGGGCGGCGCTGAAGGTGCGCCGGGTGCACATAGGGGCATGTGGACCCCACCCGGGCAAGGGCTGGTCGGGCGCCTAAAATGCTTTGATGACTTTCCGCTCCACCATTGCCGCCCCCCAGCGTGCGGCCACCAGCCAGCGCATCGATGTTGCCCGTGAACTGCTGCTGACCCCTTTTGGCCTGGACGAAGGCCACCTTGCCCGCGCTTTGGCCGAAATCCGCGCCCACCAGGTGGACGATGCGGACCTGTACTTCCAGTACACCCGCAGCGAAGGGTGGAGCCTGGAGGAAGGCATCGTCAAGACCGGCTCCTTCAGCATCGATCAGGGCGTGGGGGTGCGTGCCGTCAGTGGCGAGAAGACAGCCTTTGCGTATTCGGACGACATCTCCGAGGCGTCTTTGCTGGATGCGGCCCGCACCGTGCGGTCTATTTCGTCTGCAGCGCAGGCAGGTAAAGCGCGAGTAGCTCCCAAAAAAGTAGCGGCTAGCCGCAACCTGTACCCGGGCGTGGACCCCATCGCCTCGCTGGACAGCACGGCCAAGGTGGCGTTGCTGGAGCGGCTGGAGCAGCGCGCCCGCGCCAAGGACCCGCGCGTGGCGCAGGTAATGGCCGGGCTGGCCAGCGAATACGACGTGGTGCTGGTAGCGCGCGCCGACGGCACGCTGGCAGCGGACGTGCGCCCGCTGGTGCGGCTGTCCGTCACCGTGATTGCCGAGCAGAACGGTCGCCGCGAAATGGGCTCTGCGGGCGGCGGTGGCCGTTTCGGCCTGGCCTATTTCGACGACGAGCAGATGGGTAAATACGTGGACGAGGCCGTGAATGCGGCCTTGGTCAACCTGGAGTCCCGCCCCGCCCCGGCGGGCGAGATGACCGTGGTGCTGGGCTCGGGCTGGCCCGGCATCCTGCTGCACGAGGCCATTGGCCACGGCTTGGAAGGCGACTTCAACCGCAAGGGCTCCAGCGCGTTCAGCGGCCGCATCGGCCAGCGTGTGGCGGCCAAGGGCGTCACGGTGCTGGACGACGGCACGATTGCCGACCGCCGAGGTTCGCTGAACGTGGACGACGAAGGTCACGCCAGCCAGCGCAACGTGCTGATTGAGGACGGCATCTTGAAGGGCTACATCCAGGACTCGCTGAACGCCCGCCTGATGGGCGTGGCGCCCACGGGAAATGGCCGGCGCGAAAGCTATGCCCACATCCCCATGCCGCGCATGACCAACACTTACATGCTGGGCGGTGACAAGGACCCGCAAGAAATCATCGCCAGCATCAAGAAGGGCCTGTACGCCAGCAACTTCGGGGGCGGGCAGGTGGACATTACCTCGGGCAAGTTCGTGTTCTCGGCCAGCGAGGCGTACTGGGTGGAAAACGGCAAGATCCAGTACCCCGTCAAGGGCGCCACCATCATCGGCAGTGGCCCCGAATCGCTCAAAAAAGTGACCATGATCGGCAACGACATGCGCCTGGACAGCGGCGTGGGCACCTGCGGCAAGGAAGGCCAGAGCGTGCCCGTGGGCGTGGGGCAACCCACGCTGCGCATCGAAGGTCTCACGGTGGGTGGCACGGCCTGAGGGTTGCGTTGGCAGTCTGTCGGCAGACGTTGGGTGGTGCGTGACTTCGCGTTTTCACCTGCTTTTCGGGGCTTGTACTGCGCATTGGCCAGCGCACAATGGGTGACACCATGCCCGCCACGCGCCCCAGTCAACTGCTGACGCTCCAGTCGTTTGGAGATATCAGCCGCTTCTTGCGCGAGGGCGTGGCGGACGAGGATTCGCGCCAGCTGCGTGACAGCCTGGGCGTGCTGTCCACGCAGATCGACGAGGCGGTGCGCACCCGCCGCACCAGCACCGACACCACCGAAATCACCCGCCGCGTGGTGGCCTTGTCCCACAGTGCGCGTGAGCACCAGCTGTTTTTGACCGGCCTGGGTTCTGCGTGGCACGCGCTGTACGAGTTTGGCGCCTACCAGCGCGCACTGCGAGAGCTGCGCAACGCCATTGCTGACTGGCAGTCGATGCTTGAGCAGCGCAGCACCAAAGAAAGCGCCAGTTTCGACCAGTTCGAGCTGCTGGCCTGGCGCACGCTGGGCGAGGCGTTGCTGCTCATTGACATGTACGAGCACCAGAGCAATCCGGCAAGTGATTTGCAGGACATGCCGCCGCCGCGCAAGCCCTCGGCACTGCAGCGCTTGCGGGCATGGTTTCGGGGCGGCCTGCGGTGAATGGCCGGGGCGCCACGTGTTGTAAGCGGGCGCGTGTCGTGCATTCGCAACAGACGGAGGGTGCCGAACCGGCGCACTCCTGTGCTACATTGGCTGCCATGCAAGTTCGCAGCGCGTTTTATTTTTGGTTTTTTATCTCGGTCCCCGGCGGATGAGAGGAAAACGCGCAAGCACACACAACCTCCCCATACCAACCGCCGACGCTGCAAAGCCCGGCGGTTTTTGTTTTTCAGCCCTCCCGTTTTTCCATCCACTCCAACCGACTCCACGAGGAAGCAACCATGACGGCCACTACCAACCCCACCAGCGATGCCTGGTACCGCAGCGTCGAGAAAACCAGCCAGACCGACGACGAACGTATCAAGGACATCACCGTGTTGCCTCCTCCCGAGCATCTGATCCGCTTCTTCCCGATCGGCGGCACGCCGGTCGAGTCGCTGATCACCCAGACCCGCAAGAACATCCACAACATCATGGCTGGCAAAGATGACCGCCTGCTGGTTGTGATTGGCCCTTGCTCCATCCACGACCCTGCCGCCGCCGTCGAGTACGCCCGCCGCCTGATGGCCGTACGCACCCAGTACGCCGACACACTCGAAATCGTGATGCGCGTGTACTTCGAAAAGCCACGCACCACCGTGGGCTGGAAGGGACTCATCAACGACCCCTACCTTGACGAAAGCTACCGCATCGATGAAGGCCTGCGCATTGCGCGCCAGCTGCTCATCGAGATCAACCGCCTGGGCATGCCCGCGGGCAGCGAGTTCCTGGACGTGATTTCGCCCCAGTACATCGGCGACCTCATCAGCTGGGGCGCGATTGGCGCGCGTACCACCGAAAGCCAGGTGCACCGCGAGCTGGCCTCGGGCATCTCGGCCCCCATCGGCTTCAAGAACGGCACGGACGGCAACATACGCATCGCCACCGACGCCATCCAGTCGGCGAGCCGGGGCCACCACTTCCTGTCGGTGCACAAGAACGGCCAGGTGGCCATCGTGAACACCAAGGGCAACAAGGATTGCCACGTGATTTTGCGCGGTGGCAAGACGCCCAACTACGACGCTGCGAGTGTGGCCGCCGCCTGCAAGGACCTCGAAGCCGCCAAGCTGCCAGCCACCCTGATGGTGGACTGCAGCCATGCCAACAGTAGCAAGCAGCACGAAAAGCAGCTGGATGTGGCCCGCGACGTAGCGGCCCAGGTGGCGGGCGGTTCGCGCAGCGTGTTCGGCCTGATGATCGAAAGCCACCTGACCGCAGGCGCCCAGAAGTTCACGCCTGGCAAGGACGATCCTTCGGCACTCGAATACGGCAAGAGCATCACCGACGCCTGCCTGGGCTGGGACGCCTCGCTGCAGGCGCTGGCCGAGCTGTCGGACGCCGTCACGGCACGCCGCGCCCGCTGATCGCTGGCTTCATTGCAAGGTCTAAACTGGGGCCTCTTGCTGCACGCACTCTAAGTGCAGCAGCGGTCACCAGTCACCGCAACAACACAGAAAGGCGATCCATCATGCACAGCGAAGTGTCGGTCAAGCTGGCCGCAAACCAGGAATACCGTTTTGATCTGGAGGGCGCCGAGCCCATGGCCCACGAGGCGGGGCGGCGCTGGCTCGACGATCAGTTCATCGCGCTGGACTGCGAGCCTCTGCGCGCCAGCGGCAAGGTGCTGCTGGCCGACAAGGTGCTGACCGTGGCCCGCGCCGCCGGTGTGGCGCTGATGCAAGACCCCACCTGGTCCCGCGACTTTGCGCGTGCCGCCAGCGCCGCACTGGCCAAGCCCATCGTGCGGGTGGACGTGCCGGGCATGGCGGTCACCTTTTGAACGCCATTTGATAAAAATTGGCTGCTAGCGCTAGTGGAATATGCGCCAGCAGCTATTATTTTTGTAGTGCCTGCAGCAGCTTGGTGTGGATGCCGCCAAAGCCGCCATTGCTCATACACACCACATGGTCGCCCGGGCGTGCGGCCTGGGTGACCTGGGCCACCAGCGTATCGATGTCCGGGGCCGTCTGCGCGCGCTGGCCGGGTCCGACGCCCAGCGGTGCCAGCGCCTGCGCAGCATCCCAGTCCAGCCCTGCCGTGTGGCAAAAGGCCAGATCGGCGGGCTCCAGCGCCCAGGGCAGCTGGCTTTTCATCGCGCCCAGTTTCATGGTGTTGCTGCGGGGCTCGAACACCGCCAAGATGCGTGCGCCAGCGCCTAAAGTACGGTGCAGGCCGTCCAGCGTGGTGCGCAAGGCGGTAGGGTGGTGGGCAAAGTCGTCGTAGACGGCCACACCGCCCACGGTGCCGCGCAGCTCCATGCGCCGCTTGACGTTCTGAAAACTGCCCAGAGCGGCTGCGGCCTGTGCGGGCGCCACGCCCACATGGTGGGCCGCTGCGATGGCCGCCAGCGCATTGAGCTGGTTGTGCACGCCGGTCAGCGACCATTCCACGCGCGCTACGGTTTGCCCCTGGTGCACCACATCAAAAGCCTGCGGGTCACCCACGGCGTGAAAGTCGCTGACGGCGGCGCCAAAGCTGGCCACCTCGCTCCAGCAGCCGGTGTGCAGCACGCGGGCCAGGCTTTCTTCCAGTCCATTGACCACCACGCGTCCCGACGGCGGAACCGTGCGCACCAGGTGGTGGAACTGGCGCTCGATGGCCGCCAGGTCGTCAAAGATGTCTGCGTGGTCGAACTCCAGATTGTTCAGCACGGCGGTGCGGGGCCGGTAGTGCACGAACTTGCTGCGCTTGTCGAAAAAGGCGGTGTCGTATTCGTCGGCCTCGATCACGAACAGCGGTGCGGCGCCGATCGGCGTGGCGGCTGGCGCGGGGCGCTGCGCAGCGCCCAGGCGCGCGGACACGCCAAAGTTCAGCGGCACCCCGCCGATCAGAAAGCCCGGTTGCTGCCCGGCCGATTCCAGAATCCACGCCAGCATCGAGGTGGTGGTGGTCTTGCCGTGCGTGCCAGCCACGGCCAGCACATGGCGACCCTGCAGCACATGCTCTGCCAGCCATTGGGGGCCGCTGGTGTAAGGCAGGCCTGCGTCCAGAATGGCTTCCATCAACGGAAACTTGGGGGAGCCGTCAGCCAACCGGGCGCGGCTGACCACATTGCCCACCACAAACATGTCGGGCTGGAGCGCGAGCTGGTCGGCGCTGAAGCCTTCGATCAGGTCGATGCCCAGCGCGCGGAGCTGGTCGCTCATGGGTGGGTAGACCCCGGCGTCGCAGCCCGTCACCTTGTGCCCTGCCTCGCGCGCCAAGGCCGCGAGGCCTCCCATGAACGTGCCGCAGATGCCCAGTATGTGTATATGCATGGGCGCAGATTCTAAGGCCGGGGGGTGGGTGCCTCCTTCAAGGCAAAAAGGACTGCAGGTGCCGACTCTGGCTGCCTGAGGTGCTCTCAAAATAGTAGTTCCGCTGCACGCCGGTTGTCTGGGGCGCCAGTGCCGCCTGGGGTCATCGGCCGCCGTGTCACGGCTTCGCGCCACAATGCAGGGTCTTTAGTTCTCCACCGCTGCCATGCACACACCCCTGAGCGAAGAAATCGCCCAAACGACCGCCCGCCTGGTGGTGGAAGAGGGGCTGGAATGGGGCCCCGCCAAGCGCCGGGCGCTGCGGCAGATGGGCCTGCCGGCCCGCACCCCGCTGCCGGACAATGATCTGGTGGAAGAGGCGGTGCGGGAGTACATCCAGCTCTTCTGTGCCGATACCCAGCCGCGCGAACTTCGGGCTTTGCGCCAGCTAGCCCTGGTGTGGATGGACCGCATGGCGGCCTTTCGACCGCATCTGGCGGGTGCGGTGTGGCACGGAACGGCCACGCGCCTGTCGGACATTTACCTGCAATTGTTCTGTGATGACCCCAAATCGGCAGAGATCGCGCTGATCGATCATCATGTGGACTACGAACCGCGCACGGTCACCGGTTTCCATGGCGAATCGGTGGAGGCGCTGAGCCTGGGTAGCAAATCGCCCGAGCTCAATGAAATGATCGGTGTGCACCTGCTGATCTATGACCTGGACGACCTGCGGGGTGCGCTCAAACCCGACTCGAAGGGCCGGACACCGCGCGGTGACATCACGGCCGTGCGCCGCTTGCTTCAGGAAACCACGACCCCATGACACAGCCTGCTGAATCTCTCGCCCCGGTGACTCCCGATGTCTCTGCTCCCTCGGCAGCGCGCAGGCGCCTGTTGTATGCGGGGGTGGCTGGGGCTGCGGCTCTGGGTGGCGCGGGCTTCGCATGGTGGAAATTTCAGCCCCATGCCGTGGAGCCGGGGGCCGAGCAGGCGCTCTGGGGGCTGGAGTTTGAAACGCCAGCCGGTAGCACCGTGGCCATGAAGTCCCTGGCTGGCAAGCCGCTGCTGCTTAATTTCTGGGCCACGTGGTGCCCACCTTGCGTGGAAGAGCTGCCCATGCTCAACGCCTTCTATCGCGAACAATCTGCCAAAGGCTGGCAAGTGCTGGGGTTGGCGATTGACCAGCCCTCGGCGGTGCGCAAGTTTCTGACGCGCATTCCGCTCGATTTTCCGGTGGGGCTGGCTGGCTTGGGCGGCACAGACCTGGGGCGGTCGCTGGGCAACCTGACAGGAGGCCTGCCCTTCACGGTGGTCCTGGGCGGGGAGGGGAAAGTGCTGCATCGTAGAATGGGGCAAGTGACCGCCCAGGACTTGCAGCTTTGGGCGGGGCTGCGTTGAGGATGCGCGCCCATATACACGGGCTGTATAGGGGTTCTCGACGTGTCTTCTCTCGATGAAACGGCACTTTCCCATGCCGAAGTTCATGAAAAATGCGGGTGGAAGACTGCGATAGGGTGAAATTGGAGTAAATTCGCGCCCTATTCAGTTTTATAGCCGTTGGAGCTTCCATGGATCTGCGAAAACTCAAAACCCTCATCGATCTCGTGTCCGAGTCGAATGTCTCTGAACTCGAAATCACGGAAGCCGAGGGCAAAGTCCGCATCGTCAAGAGCGGTGGTGCTGTGGTCCAGCAGTATGTGGCGGCCCCGGTGGCAGCCCCTGCCGCAGCGCCAGCAGCCGCGCCTGTGGCTGAACTGCCTGCCCCACCGGCCGCAGCAGCCCCTACCGGCCACATCGTGAAGTCCCCCATGGTGGGCACTTTCTACCGCTCGTCCAGCCCCGGCGCCAAGCCTTTTGTCGAAGTGGGCAGCCAAGTCAAGGAAGGCGAGACCATCTGCATCATCGAGGCCATGAAGATCCTCAACGAGATCGAGGCCGACAAGTCGGGCACTGTGACCCGCATCCTGGGCGAAAACGGCCAGGCCGTGGAATACGGACAACCTTTGTTCGTCATCGAATAAGGCGCGCATGTTCAAGAAAATCCTGGTCGCAAACCGAGGGGAGATTGCCCTTCGCATTCAGCGCGCCTGCAGTGAACTCGGGATCAAGGCCGTGATGGTCTACTCCGAGGCCGACCGCGACGCCAAATATGTCAAGCTGGCTGAAGAGGCCGTCTGCATTGGCCCCGCGCCCTCGCCACTGTCGTACCTCAACATGCCGGCCATCATCTCGGCGGCCGAGGTGACTGACGCCGAAGCCATCCACCCAGGCTACGGTTTCCTGTCCGAGAACGCCGACTTCGCCGAGCGCGTCGAAAAGAGCGGCTTTCAGTTCATCGGCCCTACGCCCGAGTCGATCCGCATCATGGGTGACAAGGTGTCGGCCAAGCAGGCCATGATCCGCGCTGGCGTGCCCTGCGTGCCGGGTTCCGAGGGCGAGTTGCCCGATGACCCAGTGCAGATCCGCCGCATCGCCAAGGCCATCGGCTACCCGGTCATCATCAAGGCTGCTGGCGGCGGCGGTGGTCGCGGCATGCGCGTGGTGCACACCGAGGCGGCGCTGGTCAATGCCGTGCAGATGACCAAGGCCGAGGCGGGCGCAGCATTCGGCAATCCGGCGGTGTACATGGAGAAGTTCCTCCAGAACCCGCGCCACATCGAAATCCAGATCCTGGCCGACAAGCACCGCAACGCGGTGTACCTGGGCGAGCGTGACTGCTCCATGCAGCGCCGCCACCAGAAGGTGATCGAAGAGGCGCCGGCCCCTGGCATCCCCCGCAAGCTGATCGAGAAGATTGGTGAGCGCTGCGTGGCAGCCTGCAAGAAGATCGGCTACCGCGGTGCGGGCACGTTCGAGTTTCTGTACGAGAACGGCGAGTTCTATTTCATCGAGATGAACACCCGTGTACAGGTGGAACACCCCGTGACCGAGTGGATCACTGGCGTGGACATTGTGAAGACGCAGATCATGGTGGCGGCTGGCGAAAAGTTGCCCTTCACCCAGCGCCAGATCGAAATCCGCGGCCACGCCATCGAGTGCCGGGTGAACGCGGAAGATCCGTACAAATTCATCCCGTCGCCGGGGCGCATCACCACGTGGCATCCACCGGGGGGGCCTGGCGTGCGTGTGGACTCGCATGCCTACAGCAACTACTTTGTGCCGCCGAACTATGACTCGATGATCGGCAAGATCATCGTGCACGGCGACACGCGTGAGCAGGCCCTGGCCCGCATGCGCACGGCGCTGTCCGAAACGGTGATCGAGGGCATCAACACCAACGTGCCGCTGCACCGCGAACTGATGGTGGACGCCAAGTTCATGGCGGGTGGCACCAACATTCACTACCTGGAAGAGTGGCTGTCGCAGCACAAGCGCTGAGCAGGCAGACTTGCAGGTCGTTCACATGCTGGCTCCTGGCAACGGGTGCCAGCATTTCACTTTTTTCGAGAGACGCCTATGTTTGAGCTGAGTCTGATGTGCCCCGAGGACCGGATTGAAGCGGTCAGCGATGCGCTGGACGCGCTGGATGCGCTTTCCGTATCGGTGGAAGACGCCGATGCGCAGACCGACGCCGAACAGGCGCTGTTTGGCGAGCCTGGCATGCCGCCGCCCAAGGATGGCTGGCAGCGCAGCCGTGTGGTCGCCTTGTTCCCCTCCGAGGTGGCGGCCCGCGAAGCGCAGCAGTTGCTGGTGGTGCAGGACTTTTTTGTGGGCTGCCAGGTGCTGGGCGTAGCCCAGGTGCCTGAGCAGGACTGGGTGCGGCTGACCCAGTCGCAGTTCGCACCGGTGGACATCACACCCGATTTCTGGATCGTGCCTACCTGGCATGAACTGCCCGCCCAGGCGGTACGCAGCATCCGGCTCGACCCCGGTCTGGCGTTTGGCACGGGCACACACCCCACCACACGCATGTGCCTGCGCTGGATTGCGCGCAACGGCGCTTCGCAGCCCGGTCAGGGCAACCCCCTGGGGCGGGTGCTGGACTATGGATGCGGGTCGGGCATTCTGGCCATTGGTGCGGCCAAGTTCGGCGCCACGGACATTGACGCAGTCGATATCGACCCTGCGGCTGTGGAGTCCACCGTACAAAACGCCGAGGCCAATCAGGTCACACTCAAAGCAGGTCTGCCGGACAAGGCACAAGGCGAATACCAGACGGTGCTGGCCAACATCCTGGCGACGCCGTTGCGGGTGTTGGCCCCGCTGCTGTGCAGCTATGTGGCTGCGGGCGGCCATCTGGTGTTGGCGGGCATTCTGGAGCGCCAGGCGGATGAGCTCAAGGAGGCTTACGCGCCCTGGCTGCCGCTGGAAGTGGCGGACACCGAGGATGGCTGGATTCTGATGACCGCACGCCGTTGAACGTGCGCGAGCGCTGCTCTGGCGGCCGTGGCATGGCCTCTACAATCCTTCGCTGATGAGCCAGATCACCCGCTGCCCGTCCTGCGCCACCACCTTCAAGGTCGTGGCGGACCAATTGCGCATCTCGGAGGGATGGGTGCGCTGCGGCCAATGCAAGGAGGTATTCGATGCCTCTGCCCATTTGCTGCCGGTGGCGCCTGAAGCGCTGCTGCCCGATGTGTCGCTCACGGACCTGCGGGCGCCCACAGCCCCGGTCGTCCGAAAGCCCGATGCGCTGGGTGCGTGGGGCGGCGGCAAATCAACTGGCGCCGCTCTGCCCGCTGCTGCGAATGCAGCCAAGGCGACCACGCCTGTCACGGGAAGCGTTTCGGAGTCCGTTACCCGGGCAGCGGCGACCAACACGGTTGACGCCCCGCTGTTCTGCGTGGTGGATGATGTACCTGCAGCCCCTGTGCTGGATATCCCCAGCCCGGCGGTGCCCGCGTTTCTCACGGCAGGCGCTCGCAAGGAAACCTCTCCTGAAGTTCTGGGGGATGACCTCCTCGCCCCCTTTGCATGGAGGGCCCACAGCGCGCCACGGGCTCCGACTGCGGTGGATGCCGGGGCAACGCTATCGGCCCCAGTGCCTGCGGAGATTCCGGGGCCGATAGTGGAACCCACCACGGCTCCACGCGCCGGTGATTCCGTATTGGATGCGAACGGGTCTGTACATGGACGCGGGGATGCTGCGGCGGCGCCCTCGGGCTCGGTGACACCCGTTGTCAGCGAGGATGCCAGCAGCTTGGTCGGTGGGGCTTTGCCGCCGGTGACCGAGCCCCCCAGCCCTGCTGGCTACGAACTGCCTTTTGCAGAACTTCGCGATTCCGAAGTGACACTGGATGCGTCCTTGGATGCGGATGCCGCTGGCCTCGTCGACCTGTCGGGCGATCCTATCCATTCAACGGGGGCATCGGAGGCTTTGGCGCCGCAGCCGTCCGACCCCAGTGCCGCGCTTCTGGACGAAGTGCGGAAGCTCGCGCCAGTGCCGGTCGCGGAGTCCGTTGCTCTGGCACCTCCGCTGCCTTCCGTCGACTTTGTGCCCAAGGCGGATGCTCCGGAGACGCCGGCCATGGAGCTGGTGAAGGACGAGTCGCACGCGGCCATCCTGCGGGCACGACCTCGGCGGGCTGCGGACGACGACGATGAGGCCGAGGACCAGGAGTCCGACCTCGAGGTCAGTTTTGTGCTTGCTGCGCGCCGTAAGGCGTTCTGGCGCAAACCTGTCGTGCGGATGGCGTTGGGGCTGGTGTTCTTTATTTCCCTGCTGGGCTTGGCCTTGCAGATTGCCGTGCAGGAACGCGACCGCATTGCCGCGCTGGACGCTCGCACCCGCCCCTGGCTGGTGAAACTGTGCGAGCCCTTGCGCTGCGAGCTTGCTCCCGTGCGCCAGATTGCCGATGTGGTCATCGACAGCTCTTCCTTCAACAAGGCGCGCGGCGACAGCTACCAGCTGGCGCTGACGATGAAGAGCACCGCCACCATCCCCTTGGCCATGCCTGCGGTGGAATTGACCTTGACCGATGCGCAGGACCAGCCCGTGTTGCGGCGGGTTTTGTTGCCCACCGACATGGCCGCGCCGGCGGAGTTGCCCGCGAAGGGGGAGTGGGGCACCTCGGTGTCGGTGCTCGTGACCACGGGCGGTGCACGTGTGGCGGGCTACCGGCTGCTGGCGTTCTATCCCTGATTTCTCCCAACAACTTACCGAGTTTCACTATCTATGGCTGCCCTCATTTGTGGTTCCCTGGCGTTCGACACCATCATGACTTTCGAGGGGCGTTTTGCTGAGCAGATCCTGCCGGATCAACTGCACATCCTGAACGTGTCCTTCCTGGTCCCTTCGCTGCGCCGCGACTTCGGGGGGTGTGCGGGCAATATCGCTTACAGCCTAAAGCTGCTGGGTGGTGAGCCACTGCCCATGGCCATGCTGGGCAGCGATGGTGCTGATTACTTGCAGCGGCTGGAGTCGCTGGGTATCAGTGCTCGCCACGTTGGGCAGGTGCAGGACACCTACACCGCACAGGCGATGATCATGACGGACCGTGACAACAACCAGATCACGGCCTTTCACCCCGGTGCCATGATGCAAGCCCATGCCAACCGCATTGGTGCCGACAGCCGTGTCGGCGTAGGAATCATCGCGCCGGATGGGCGCGATGCCATGCTGGAGCATGCAGCCCAGTTCGTCGCGGCGGGCATCCCGTTTGTGTTCGATCCGGGCCAGGGCCTGCCCATGTTCAACGGGCAGGAATTGATCCAGTTCATTGAACAAGCCACCTGGGTCACCGTCAATGACTACGAGGGGAAGATGCTGTGCGACCGCACCGGCTGGTCGCTGGCCGATATCTCCCGCAAGGTGCAGGGGCTGGTGGTGACATTGGGCGCAGAGGGCTGTGAGGTCTGGGTGAATGGTGACAAGACCCGTGTCCCCCCCGTGAAACCTGCCGCCGTGGTGGACCCTACGGGCTGTGGCGACGCCTGGCGCGGCGCGCTGCTGTTTGGTCTGGAAAAGGGCTGGCCACTCGTACGTTGTGCCGAATTGGGCAACCGGGTGGGCGCTCTCAAGATCGCGCAGCGTGGCCCACAGAACTACACGCTGGATTTCGATCCGCTGGCATAAGCCACTCAGCCAATGTCGCCCGCGTTGCGTTACGCCGGGCGCTACAGCGCAACTTGCTCACGGGGCAACTCCCGGGAGAGTCCCTACCAAGATGCAGACGAAAAAAACCCGGTGCGTGTGCACCGGGTTGAGCGCGTGGCGCGCCAGGATCAGGGCTTGTTGCCCGTAGGGAAAGGCCAAGCTGCCTGAGGGTTCAGCGTGGTTTGTGCTGCGGGGGCAGCGGCCGCAGGGGCAGGCGCCTTGGGGGCCTTCTTGGCCGGTGCAGCTTTCTTTGCGGGGGCAGCCTTGGCAGGTGCAGCAGCCTTCTTTGCAGCTACGGCCTTCTTGGCGGGAGCGGCTTTCTTTGCTGGTGCTGCTGCCTTCTTGGCAGGTGCAGCCTTCTTCGCAGCTACGGCCTTCTTGGCGGGAGCGGCTTTCTTTGCCGGTGCTGCTGCCTTCTTGGCAGGTGCCGCCTTCTTCGCAGTTACGGCCTTCTTGGCGGGAGCGGCTTTCTTTGCCGGTGCTGCTGCCTTCTTGGCGGGTGCAGCCTTCTTCGCAGCTACGGCCTTCTTGGCGGGAGCGGCTTTCTTTGCCGGTGCTGCTGCCTTCTTGGCGGGTGCAGCCTTCTTCGCAGCTACGGCCTTCTTGGCAGGAGCGGCTTTCTTTGCTGGTGCTGCTGCCTTCTTGGCAGGTGCAGCCTTCTTTGCGGCTACGGGTTTGGCCGTTGCAGCCTTCTTCGCGGGAGCAGCCTTTTTAGCGGCCGGTTTTTTCGCAGTTGCCATCATGTTCTCCTTGGGTCAATTTGCAAAGAGCACTTCCTGTCTGCAGTGGACAGAAAGCGATCCATGGGGATGGATCAAAACTCCATCTCCATGAACACGGGAACGCCTCGCAGGGCAGCACTCTGCGGCGCTGTCGGTGCTGGGCGTGGTGTAAAAATCCATGTGGTGTGGCCTGCAAAAAAAAGCGCTAGTCCCAGGACAGCGCACCACCGGACTGGTATTCAATAACCCGGGTCTCGAAGAAGTTGCGTTCCTTCTTGAGGTCGATCATCTCGCTCATCCACGGGAACGGGTTTTCTTCGTTGGGGAACAGTGTCTCCAGCCCGATCTGCGTGGCGCGGCGGTTGGCGATGTAGCGCAGGTAGCCCTTGAACATGGAGGCGTTCATGCCCAGCACGCCACGGGGCATGGTGTCTTCGGCGTAGCGGTACTCCAACTCGACGGCCTTGAGGAACAGCGCCTTGATCTCGGCCTTGAATTCCGCCGTCCACAGGTGCGGGTTTTCCAGCTTGAGCTGGTTGATCAGATCGATGCCGAAGTTGCAGTGCATCGACTCGTCGCGCAGGATGTACTGGTACTGCTCCGCAGCGCCCGTCATCTTGTTCTGCCGACCCAGCGCCAGAATTTGCGTGAAGCCCACGTAGAAGAACAGGCCTTCCATCAGGCAGGCAAAAACGATCAGCGACTTGAGCAGGGTCTGGTCGGTTTCGGGGGTGCCGGTTTTGAAGGATGGGTCCATGATCGCTTCGATGAAGGGGATCAGGAACTCGTCCTTGTCGCGGATCGACTGGACTTCGTTGTAGGCGTTGAAGATCTCGCTCTCATCCAGGCCCAGCGACTCGACGATGTACTGGTAGGCGTGGGTGTGGATCGCTTCTTCGAAGGCCTGGCGCAGCAGGAACTGGCGGCACTCAGGGGCCGTGATGTGGCGGTACGTGCCCAGCACGATGTTGTTGGCGGCCAGCGAGTCTGCGGTGACGAAGAAGCCGAGGTTGCGCTTGATGATGCGGCGCTCGTCGTCGGTCAGGCCGTTGGGGTCCTTCCACAACGCGATGTCGCGCGTCATGTTCACCTCTTGGGGCATCCAGTGGTTGGCGCAGGTGGCCAAGTATTTTTCCCACGCCCACTTGTACTTGAAGGGCACCAACTGGTTGACGTCGGTCTGGCCGTTGATGATGCGTTTGTCGGCTGCATTGACGCGGCGATGCGCTGCAGCGGTGACGGGGGTCGTGGAGGTGTGTGCTGCGGGGGATGTGGCGCCCACGGGTTGCAGCGAAGGTGTCTGGAAAGCGAGAGGCGGTTGTCCCACCTGGCGGTTGTTGGGCAGACCGCCGTCCAGTTGATTTTGCGATGAGGGCTTGACTTCTTCGTCCCAGGTCAACATAGATTTTCCAGTGTTCGGATTATGAAAGCAGTGCTGCGAAAAGAAAAGCACTGAAGCGTTGTGCAGCAAGGTTTTGTTGCTTCACAGCACCGAAGCAACGCCCCGGGCGATTCCGAAGCGTTGCTCGCAAAGTGCTTACTGGCAGGCCTCGCAGCCAGGATCGTCGATGGCGCAGAACTTCACGTCCGTCGCTGGCACCGCCGCGGCCTGTTGAGCAGCAGCTGTTGCAGCAGCTTCCAGCGGGCTGGGCTGCGCTTGCGCCGTGGCAGAAGCTGCCGATGCGCCGCTGTCTCCACCCGACGACACGGCATTGAGCTGGCGTGTGTTCACGGTGCTCATCTCGACGTGTGTGGCGCTCTGCGTACGCAGGTAGTAGGTGGTCTTGAGGCCACGGACCCATGCCAGCTTGTAGGTGTCGTCGAGCTTCTTGCCCGATGCGCCAGCCATGTAGATGTTCAGGCTCTGTGCCTGATCGATCCACTTCTGGCGGCGCGATGCGGCCTCCACCAGCCACTGAGGCTCGACTTCAAAAGCTGTGGAGTACAGCGCCTTGATGTCCTGCGGCACGCGGTCAATGGGATGCAGCGAACCCTTGAAGTGCTTGAGGTCCATGATCATCACGTCGTCCCACAGGCCCAGGCGTTTGAGATCGCGCACCAGCCCGCTGTTGATCACGGTGAACTCGCCCGACAGGTTGGACTTGACCGACAGGTTGCCAAACGAAGGTTCGATCGAGGCATCCACGCCGATGATGTTGGAGATGGTGGCGGTGGGCGCAATGGCCACGCAGTTGGAGTTGCGCATGCCGTCCTGCGCAATCTTCTTGCGCAGCGCGTCCCAGTCCATCGTGGACGAGCGGTCCACTTCCACATAACCGCCGCGGGCCTTGGCAAGCATGTCCAGCGTATCAAACGGCAGGATGCCGCGATCCCACAGCGAACCCTTGTAGCTGGAGTACTGGCCGCGTTCCTTGGCGAGCTCGGTGGAAGCCCAATAAGCGTAGTAGCAGATGGCTTCCATCGACTTGTCGGCGAATTCCACTGCTTCTTGCGAGGCATAAGGAATGCGCAGCGCATACAGGCTGTCCTGGAAGGCCATCACGCCCAGGCCCACGGGGCGGTGGCGCAGGTTGGAGTCGCGGGCCTTGTTCACGGCGTAGTAGTTGATGTCGATCACGTTGTCCAGCATGCGCATGGCCACGGTGATGGTCTTCTTGAGCTTCTCGTGATCGATCTGGCCGTCTTTGATGTGCTGCAGCAGGTTGACCGAGCCAAGGTTGCAAACGGCAGTTTCGGTATCGCTGGTGTTCAGCGTGATCTCGGTGCACAGGTTGGACGAGTGCACCACGCCAGCGTGCTGCTGGGGCGAGCGCACGTTGCAGGCATCCTTGAACGTGATCCAGGGATGGCCGGTTTCAAACAGCATGGTCAGAATCTTGCGCCAGAGGTCGGTGGCCTGCACGGTCTTGGCGGGCTTGATCTCGCCGCGTGCGGCTTTTTCTTCGTAGGCCACATAGGCCTTTTCAAAGTCGGCGCCGAACAGATCGTGCAGATCCGGCACGTTGGAGGGCGAGAACAGGGTCCAAGTGCCCTTTTCCATCACGCGGCGCATGAACAGGTCGGGAATCCAGTTCGCCGTGTTCATGTCGTGCGTGCGGCGGCGGTCGTCGCCGGTGTTCTTGCGCAGTTCCAGGAACTCTTCGATGTCCAGGTGCCAGGTTTCCAGGTACGTACAGACGGCGCCCTTGCGCTTGCCGCCCTGATTCACCGCCACGGCCGTGTCGTTCACCACCTTCAGGAACGGCACCACGCCTTGCGATTCGCCGTTGGTGCCTTTGATGTGGCTGCCCAGTGCGCGCACGCGCGTCCAGTCGTTGCCCAAGCCGCCCGCGAACTTGGACAGCAGGGCGTTTTCCTTGATGGACTCGTAGATGCCGTCCAGGTCGTCCGGCACCGTGGTCAGGTAGCAACTCGACAGCTGTGAGCGCAGCGTACCGCTGTTGAACAGCGTGGGCGTGCTGGACATGAAGTCGAAGCTGGACAGCACTTCGTAGAACTCGATGGCCCGTGCCTCGCGGTCGGTTTCGTTCAGTGCCAGGCCCATGGCCACGCGCATGAAGAAGGCCTGGGGCAGCTCGATGCGGGTCTTCTTGACGTGCAGGAAGTAGCGGTCGTACAGCGTCTGCAGGCCGAGGTAATCGAACTGCAGGTCGCGCTCGGCCTTGAGCGCAGCGCCCAGGCGGTTCAGATCGTATTGCTTGAGCAGGCGCTCATCCAGCAGCTCGTTGTCCACCCCCTTCTGGATGAAGGAGGGGAAATAGTCCTTGTAGGCCTGGCCCATGTCGCTTTGGGTCACGTCACGCCCTAGCACCTCACGCACGATGGTATGCAGCAGCAAGCGGGCCGTGGCGTAGGTGTAGTCGGGATCTTTTTCGATCAGGGTGCGGGCGGCCAGAATGGATGCCTTGTAGACCTCGTCCATGGGAACGCCGTCATACAGGTTGCGCATGGTCTCGGCGACGATGGGAGCGGCCTTGATGTCAGCGCCCAGGTTGGCGCAGGCCGACTCGATCAATGCGTGCAGGCGCAGGATGTCCAGCTGCACACGTTGGCCGTTGTCGATCACGTGCATCACCGGGGTGGCGGGAGCGAGCTGTTCCTGGTGGTGGGCGCGCTCCTGCGTGCGGCGCTCGCGGTACAGCACGTAGGCGCGGGCGACTTCGTGGTGCTCGCCGCGCATCAGGCCCAGCTCGACCTGATCCTGCACATCTTCAATATGGAAGGTGCCGCCGCCCGGGCGCGAGCGCATCAGGGCGCGGACCACGTTCTGGGTGAGCGTATCTACCACCTCACGCACGCTGGCAGAGGCGGCGCCCTGCGTGCCGTGCACTGCCAGAAACGCCTTCATCATCGCCACTGCAATTTTCTGGGGCTCGAACGGCACCACCGCGCCGTTGCGGCGAATGATCTGGTAATGCGTGAGCGGGTGCCCGGAAGCTGCGGCCGCTGCAGCGTGTGTGGCGGTATCTGCAGAGGCGGTGGGCGATGGGGAAGGCGTGTTCAAAGCAGCTTGCATGGGTGTCCTCTTCTGTGGGCTGTCTGGGGTGGCGTGCGGCCTGGAGCGCCGCCGCAGTGTGTGGGTGCTGCACCGGACTTCAGTCTGGCGCACACTATATATGGTGTGTCGAGGCGGTTCAAGACACTACCGGTAGTGTACCGCCGGAATGAGTCCCCAAAACCGAAACAGCATGTTCCCAACCCCGTTGCCTTGGCAATCGGCACCTGCGGCGAACCCTTGTAAACGCGATGTGGGCGATGCAAAACCTTGCAGTGGCGTACCTTGGCGGCGGATTTCCTGCGCCAGGCCGCGCAGTGCTTGGCTGCAAAAATATGTGCGAACGCACAAAGAAAAAATTGCCTTGATGCGCCCGTGCGACAGTGAAAGCGCGGCGTCAGCGAAGCTGCTGCGGGCCCGTCTGTGTGCCTTGCGGAAATCGCTGCGCTGGCCAGCCCAGGGCCTGTTGCAGCCTGGACCAGTCAAACCCCGGGCCCGGGTCAAGCTTACGCCCCGGGGCGATGTGTTCATGCCCCGCGATGTGCTCGATGGGGTAACGCAGCGTAATGTCCTGGCAGACCCAGGCCAGTGTCTCGTATTGGGCGGACTCGAAGGTGAGGCCCTCCAGGCCTTCCAGTTCAATGCCGATGGAATCGTCGTTGCACTGGCTCCTGCCACGGTAGAACGATTGCCCCGCATGCCAGGCTCGCTGGTCGCAATCCACAAACTGCCACAGTGCACCGGTGCGCTCGATGAAAAAATGGGCGGACACCTGCAGTCCGCGAATGCCCTGGTAGTAAGGGTGCGCGTCCCAGTCCAAAGTGTTGGTGAACAGCTGTTGCACAGCGCCGCCGCCGTATTCACCCGGGGGCAGGCTGATGGAGTGCACCACGATCAGGTCCACCCCCGAGGCCTGTACGGGGCGTGGTCCGAAGTTCGGCGATGCCAGCCGCTGGGCTGCCAGGTGCCATCCGCCGTCCCAGCGCGTGGGGGCTGCTGCCGGGGCGCTGTCAGCCCTGGTCGTCATGCGGGTCCTGGTCGTTGGGTACCGCGATGTTCAGCCGGGCAATGCGGTAGCGAATCTGGCGCAGGCTGATACCCAGGCGTGCCGCCGTGGCCGTGCGATTGAATCCGGATTCTTTGAGCGCGCGGATCAGTATCTCGCGCTCCTGCTGATCCAGCCAGGCCTGTAGGTCGCTGGGGAGGGGCACGGTGCATCCGCTGGCCAGGGGCTGCTGGGTTGGGGCGGTATCGGACGGGGAGGAGGTGCCGCCGGCCGAACCCTCTGCCGCAGTGGCCAACGCGGGTGTCGCGGGCCGCGCCATCTGCACCTCTGCCGCACCGCTGGGCGCATCCACCTGCAACTCGTCCCCATCGCTCAACGCCACTGCACGGTGCAGCAGGTTTTCCAGCTCGCGGACGTTTCCGGTCAGCGGGTGGACGGCGATGGCGTTCAGTGCACGGTCAGTGAGCTGGGGCACCGGCATGCCGGACTCGTTGGCAATGCGGGTGAGCAGTGCTGCACACAGTGCGGGCAGATCCTCCCGACGCTCGCGCAGTGGCGGGATGACGATCTCGATCACATTGAGCCGGTAGTACAGATCCTGGCGGAACCGGCCGGCCTGGACATCGGCCGCCAGGTCGCGGTGGGTGGCGCTGACGATGCGCACGTCCACGGTTTCTTCCTGGGTGGAGCCCAACGGCCGCACGCTGCGCTCCTGGATGGCGCGCAGCAACTTGGATTGCATCGCCAGCGGCAGGTCACCGATTTCGTCGAGGAACAGGGTGCCCCCGCGTGCGGCCTGAAAGTACCCATCACGGTCTTGCGAAGCCCCGGTGTAGGAGCCCTTGCGGGCGCCAAAGAATTCGGCTTCCAGCAGGTTTTCAGGGATGGCTCCGCAGTTCACGGCGACCAGGGGGCCATCCGCGCGCTGGCTGCTGGCGTGCAAGGCCTGGGCCACCAACTCCTTGCCGGTGCCCGACTCGCCATGGATCAGCACGGGCGCCATGCCACGCGACACCTTGGCCACGCGCTGTTTGACGTTGCGGATGGCGTCGGACTCGCCCACCAGGCGATCCAGGGCGGCGTTGGCACTGCCGAATTCGCTGGCCGCCGCCGCATTGGCAGACCGGCTGGAGCCGTTGCTGCGTGCCGCACGCGGAGGGGGGACTCCGCCGGTGCCCTGGATGGCCGAGGCCACCACCGAGCGGAACTGCTTGAGGTCCACGGGCTTGGTGAGGTAATCGAATGCCCCGGCGCGCAGCGCCTCGACCGCGTTTTCTGCCGATCCGTAGGCGGTCATGACCACGCAGCGCTCCCGGCGCTGCTGGTCGCGCAGGTCCTGCAGCAGTTCCATACCGAACCCGTCAGGCAGTCGCATGTCAGTGATCACCGCGTCAAAACGCTGGGCCTTGAGCTGCTCGCGGGCCTCCTGCACGTTGGACGCAGTCTCAACCCGGTAGCCCTCACGCAGCAAGGTGAGCTCGTACAGGGTGCGCAGATCGGGTTCGTCGTCAACGACAAGGATGGAGGCGGCAGGGGCGTTCATGGAGGCTGCAGTCAGACCACGATAGTGTCAAACAAGGTGGCATTGTCGGCGGGGCGGGTCGTGCGGCGGAAGCCCACGGTGAAGGCGTTGCCTCCGATGTCTCCGCGTGCGGTGGGGCGGTTCAGGCGCTGGTAGCTGATGGAGGCGCCATGGCGCTGGCACAGCTCCCGGCAAATATAGAGGCCCAGGCCGCTGGAGCGGCTCTCGGACGAGAAGAAGGGCTCGAACAGATGCCGCTCCACGGATTTGTCCATGGGCGCTCCGTCGCTCCACACCTGCAGGCTGACCTGGCCGGCAGGCGTATTGCGCGTGGTCACCGATAGCGAGTCGGGCTCCGGGCCCATGTAGCGCAGGGCGTTGTCCAGCAGGTTGACCAGAACGCGGCGCAGGTGCTCGGCGTCAAACTCCACCTGGGTGGCACCGGTATCCAGCGACACCACGGCGCGCCGCCGCGCGGGGTCCTGGGCCTGCCAGTCGTTCCAGATCTGGGCGACGGTTTCGTCCAGCACCACGGTGGAGGCGGGGGCGTGGCTGATCTGGTGCTGCACGCGGGCAATGTCCAGCACCTCTTCGGCAATGCGTGCCAGGCGGTCGGCGTTCTGCTGCACCATGTGCGCCAGGCGCTTTTGTGCCGGCTCGTGCAGGTCTTCTTCCAGCAGGGCATTGGCTTGCACGATGGCGGCCAACGGGTTGCGGATCTCGTGGGCCACGGCGGCAGACATGCGGCCCATGGCCGCGAGTTTTTCGGTGCGCAGCCGCGCTTCCATTTCCCGCAAGTCGTGCAGGAACATCACGCACAGCCGCTCGGAGTGCGTCTGCAAGGCTGCATTGCGTGTGGACGTGAGCCAGGTGCGCACATGCAGGCCGGTGGGGCTCTGGCCTTCGTGCAGCAGATCAACATCGGCCGTCTGGGGCTGTTCGTGACGGAAGGTGCGCCGCGCCAAAATCACCAGGGGGTGCCACGGCGCGGTGGAGGTCAGGGCAAACGGCAACTCGGTCAGTGCCACGCCACCCAACAGTTGCAGCCCTGCGGGGTTGGCAATGCGCACCACATCGGTCTCGTCCACCACCAGCACCCCGTCGGTCAGGTTCTGGATGACCAGTGCACTGACCTGCGTTTGCACGCGCGCCGCGATCTGGCTTTGTTGCGCCACTTCCTGTTCGCGCGCCAGGCGGGTGGCCAGCTGGTGCACCAGATAGCTCACGATGAAGTAGCCTGTGCCGGTCAGCGCACTTTGCAGGTAGCGCTGGCCCTCGTCGCCCGTGCTGTACTGGCCCACCCACCAGGCCCAGCCCAGCAGCAGCAGCGTGACTGCGGCAGTGGTGCCCAGGGCCAGGGTCAGCGTGCCCATGACCGCTGCGATCAGGATGGGCAGGCCGAACAGGGGCGTGTAGTTCATGGTGCCCGCATGCAGCAACTGCAGCGCAGTGATCGCCGCCAGGTCCACACCAATGGAGGGCAGCCACTGCGGGCCGGCGCCGGGCGACGGCGGGGCTTTGCGCGACAGCACCCGCAGCACCACGGTGGCCACGAGGTAGACCACGCAGACTGCGAGCACGGAAGGTGCCGCCGCTTGATTGATCAGCTGCCCGGCCCCCTGCAGCACCAAAAGTGCCAGGGCCACCATGACGCGGCCCGTCAGAAAACCGAGCCACAGCCGTGCGAAGGGGGCGTCTGCGGAAGGCGGCAGTGGGCCTGCGGGCGCTGCTTGCATGGTCACAACGGCAAGGCGTCGTTCAGGCCGGGCCCATGCGCCGGTGCTCGGCGCTGCAATAGGCCTGACTGCCCAGCATCAAGGCTTCGGCCTGCGGGATGTGCACGCCGCAGTGCGCGCAGGCCAGCATGTCCTGCGGCAGGGCAGGCGGTGTGGGGGGCGCTTTGGGCGCCGCCGCATCAGGGGCGCGGCGGCTGCGCCAGATACCTACGGCCACCGCGATGACGACCAACAAGACCAGGTACTTCATGCGCTGCGGCCCAGAACAACTTCCAATACAAAACGCGAGCCCACATAGGCCAGCAGCAACAGGGCCGAGCCCGCATACAACACACGCACCGCATTGCGGCCCCGCCAGCCAAAGCGGGCACGGCCCAGCAGCAACGTGGCAAAGGTCAGCCACGAGAGCATCGAGAACACGGCCTTGTGGTCCCACCGCCAGGCCCGGCCATACAGCGTCTCGCCAAACAGCCACCCGGCCAACAAAGTGGCGGTGAGCAGCACAAACCCCGCCGTCACGAACCGGAAGGTCAACCGCTCCAGCGTCAGCAGTGGGATGCCGCTGTGCGGGTCTTCAGCCTGCCGGATGTGGCGTTCGGCGCGTGTCATGAGCCAGGCATGCACCACCGCCGCTGCAAACAGGCCATAACACGCAATGCCCAGCGCCAGGTGCAAAGGCAGCCAGGCGGATGCGGTCACGTGCAGGGGCTGCCCCGGGAACAGCATGGCCAGCACGATGGCGGCCGCGCCCAGCCCTGCCAGCACCCAGCGTGACTGCATTTGTGGAAACAACTGCCGCTCCACGGCATAGACCGTGAGCACCAGCCAGGCCGTCATCGACAGCGCGGGCGCAAAACCAAACCGTGGCGCATCGCCCCACAGGCCCCAGACCAGCACGGCGCCGTGCAGCAACCACGCGACCAGCAGTGCATTGCGCGCTGCTGCAGCCCCCAGGCGGGAGGCCGCGGCAGCCGGCACGGCATAGGCCACGGCAGCGGCCAGGGCCAGCACCCAACTGACGGGGGAGCTACTCGTTAAAATCATGGGCACAGTTTAGCCTTTCGCCCACCGCCAGCGCCCTGGCGGGGCTGCGCACGCAACGCCCTTGTTGACGGCGCGCAGCCAATACCGGAAACACCCCTATGGCCTCCGCCCTTACCGACAAACTCACGCGCCTCGTCAAGGAGATGCGTGGCCAGGCCCGCATCACCGAATCCAACGTGCAGGACATGCTGCGCGAAGTGCGCATGGCGCTGCTCGAAGCCGACGTGGCCCTGCCCGTGGTGCGCGACTTCATCGCTCGCGTCAAGGAAAAGGCCCTGGGCCAGGAGGTGCTGGGCTCGCTCAAGCCCGGGCAGACGCTGGTCAGCATCGTCAACCGCGAACTGGCCGCCACCATGGGCGAGGGCGTGGCCGACATCAATCTGGCCGCCCAGCCGCCCGCCGTGATCCTGATGGCCGGCCTGCAAGGTGCGGGCAAGACCACCACCACGGCCAAGCTGGCCAAGCACCTGATCGAAAAGCGCAAGAAGAAGGTGCTGACCGTGTCGGGCGACGTGTACCGCCCGGCCGCCATCGAGCAGCTCAAGACCGTGACCAAGCAGGCCGGGGCCGAATGGTTCCCCAGCACGCCCGACCAGAAGCCGCTCGACATCGCCCGCGCCGCCCTGGACTACGCCAAGAAGCACTACTTTGACGTGCTGCTGGTCGATACGGCCGGCCGTCTGGCGATTGACGAAGCCTTGATGAATGAAATCAAGGACCTGCATGCTGCGATCAACCCTGTCGAGACCCTGTTCGTGGTGGATGCCATGCAGGGCCAGGACGCCATCAACACGGCCAAGGCCTTCAAGGAGGCGCTGCCCCTCACCGGCATCGTGCTCACCAAGCTGGACGGCGACTCGCGTGGTGGTGCCGCGCTATCCGTGCGCCAGATCACGGGGGCGCCCATCAAGTTTGCGGGTGTCTCCGAGAAGATCGACGGGCTGGAAGTGTTCGACGCCGAGCGCCATGCGGGCCGCATCCTGGGCATGGGCGACATCGTGGCGCTGGTGGAGCAGGTGACGGCCGGGGTGGACATGGAGGCCGCACAAAAGCTGGCGGCCAAGGTCAAGAGCGGTGACGGGTTCGACCTGAACGACTTTCTCTCGCAGATCCAGCAGATGAAGCAGATGGGCGGGCTTTCGAGCCTGATGGACAAGCTGCCCTCTCAGCTCACCGCCAAGGCCGGTTCGCTGGACATGGACAAGGCCGAAAAGGACATCAAGCGCAAGGAAGGCATCATCCAGAGCATGACCCCCCTGGAGCGCCGCAAGCCCGAACTCATCAAGGCCACGCGCAAGAAGCGCATCGCCAACGGGGCGGGCGTGCATGTGCAGGAGGTCAACCGCCTGCTCAAGGAGTTTGAGCAGATGCAGGGCATGATGAAGAAGATGAAGGGCGGCGGCCTGATGAAGATGATGAAGCGCATGGGCGGCATGAAGGGCATGGGCGGCGGAGGCATGCCCAAGATGCCTTTCTGAAAGGTTTTCAAGCCTTTTTGGCACCAGGCGCTACAACCATATGCCTGAGATGCTATGAAAATATGAGTGAACAAAAAAGCCGACATGTGTCGGCTTTTTTATGGCCCGCCCGGCTGGGAGCGGTGGTGCGGTCTGGCACCTCAGGCGGTTTGCAAGGCCATGGGCCGCCCCATGCGCCCCGCATGCAGCCAGGCGCGGCGCAGCACCGGGGGCGACCACGACTCCTCAGGAATCAGCAGCAGCCGCTGGGCACGCAGCGCCCGGCCCAGCGCGATCTGGCTGGTCCACACGGCCAGCGGAATTGCCAGTGCCAGCGGCAAGCCCACGGGCATCAGCCACAACAGCGCGCTGCTGTCGATCAGCGCCACGCCCGCCGCCAGCAGGGCGATCACGGTGCTCATGGGGGCCAGCTGGCGCACGGCGTGGCGCCAGGGCACGGCATGGGCCTCGCGCGGGGGCGACTTCCATTCCAGCTTCAGTCCAGTCAATGCGATCAGCACAAACAGCGAGTGCGCCAGCATGCGAACGGGCGCCTGCAGGATGGCCATGACGCTCTCCAGCAAAGCGCTCTTGAGCAAGCTGAAAGCGCCGCCGTACTGCTTTTGCTCGCGGCGCATGAACACGGCTGTGACGCCCAGGATGCGGGGCAGGAACAGCAGGCACAGGGTCCAGGCCCACAGCGCCAGCAGCTCGGCGGGCAGGATGTGCCAGTCCGCCACCAGCTTGGCGCCCGACAGCCACAGGGCCGTGCCCAGCGTGAGGAAGGCCAGCCACAGCGGCGCCGACAGATAAGCCATGGCGCCGGTGATGAACATGGAGCGGTGCACGGGGTGGATGCCGGGCTCGGCCATCAGGCGTGCGTTCTGCAGGTTGCCCTGGCACCAGCGGCGGTCGCGCTGCAGTTCGGCCAGCAGGTCGGGCGGCTGCTGCTCGTAGCTGCCGATCAGGTCGGCCACCAGCCACACGTGGTAGCCCGCGCGGCGCATCAGTGCGGCCTCCACAAAGTCGTGCGACATGATGCCGCCAGACAGACCCCCCGTGCCCTGGATGGGCGCCAGTGCGCAGTGCTGCATGAAGGGCGCCACGCGGATGATGGCGTTGTGGCCCCAGTAGTGCGATTCGCCCAGTTGCCAGTACTGCATGCCCAGCGTGAACAGGCGGCCCGTGACGCGTGAGGCAAACTGCTGCGCGCGGGCATGCAGCGTGACATGGCCGATGGCCTGCGTGGCGGTCTGGATGATGCCGGCCGTGGGGTGGGCTTCCATCAGCTTGGCCATGGAAACGATGCAGTCGCCGCTCATCACGCTGTCGGCGTCCAGCACCACCATATAGCGGTAGTCCTTGCCCCAGCGGCGGCAGAAGTCGGCCACGTTGCCTGCCTTGCGGTGCGTGCGGCGCGTGCGCAGGCGGTAGTACACCTGCACCTGGGGATGCTGGCTGTGCTGCGCCAGGGCGTTGCGCAGCTCTTCCCAGGCAGCGCGCTCGGCGCGGGCAATGGCGGGGTCGTTGCTGTCGGAGAGCACAAACACGTCGAACGTGGTGCCATGGCCGGTGGCGGCCACCGACTCGCAGGTGGCCCGCAGCCCGGCAAACACGGTGGCCACGTCTTCGTTGCAGATCGGCATGATGATGGCGGTGCGGGCGTCGGGCGCCAGCGTGTGCCTAGCCACGCTGCGCGCCGACAGTGCATGCCGGTCGCCGCGCAGCATCACCCAAAAGCCCATCAGCCCGGTCAAAAAGCCGGTCACCACCCAGGCGGACAGCAGGGCAAACAGCGCGATCTGGCCGTAGCTCAGCCACGCGTTTTCGTAGTCGGGCTGCACGCTGGCAAACAGGGTGCTGGCCAGGGCCGTCGTCAGCAGGGTGAGCAGCGCAAACGTCCAGCGGCGGCGCTGCGCTGCACCTTGCCAGGCGGCGGTGGATTCAGCGGGGGCTTGTGCCGCCGTGGCTGGTGCAGGTTGTGGGGATGTACGGCCCGTGAGGCGCAGCAGCACGGCAGTGCCCACGCTGTTCCAGAAGCCGCGCCAGGGCAGGGGCACCATGGAGCCGCGGTGCAGGGGCGGTGCCGTCACCGCATTGGGGTGGCGCTCTTCGCGCAGGGTGCTGCGTCGGCTGGGGGTTGGCCGAGGGTAGGCAACACCCCGCCGCGCGACCACGGCAGGGCCGGTGGATGCGTGGGTGCCGTGGGGGTCATGAGGGCTTACTCGGGAAGACTGATGTGCGTCCATGTTTCACTCACAGCGTGGTTGTCGTGTTGGAGAAAAGCGCGCAGCTCGATGGGCCGGTCAGCCTGCAGGCGCTGGATGCGAACGGTCATGCGCCAACCGCCGGTGGCGGGGTTGCGGTAGGCAATGTTTTCCAGCACCTTGCCGTTGGCATCGCTGGTCACAACGGCCTTGAGGGAGGCCTCCGCAGGCAGGGCCTTGAGAGCCGGGCCCTCGAAATCGACCACGTACTGAACCTGCTGGCGCAGAGCCTGGGCCGACAGCTTGGTGTAGCCCATGCCACGGCGCGACTGGGTGGCCCAGGCGCCGGGCGGGCGCTGCTGTTCGTCGCCTTGCCAGCTCAGCTCATAGGCAAATTCCAGCGGCTGGCCGGGGGCGGGCATCTGTGCGGGCACCCAGTACGCCACGATGTTGTCGTGCGTCTCGTCGGGCGTATTCAGCTGCACCAGCTCCACACGGCCCGCGCCCCAGTCGTTCAGGGGACGGACCCAGGCGCTGGGGCGGCGCTCGTAGCGGGCTTCCACGTCCTCGTAGCTCGCCCACTGGCGGTCGCGCTGCATCAGGCCAAAGCCCTTGGGGTTCTTTGTGGCGAACGAGGTGACCAGTGTTTGCCGGGGGTTCTGCAGCGGGCGCCACAGCCATTCGCCTTCGCCCGTGGCCACCATGAGGCCGTCGGAGTCATGCACTTCGGGGCGGAAGTCCTCCTTGCGTGGCTGGTTCTCGCCGAAGAAGAACATGCTGGTCAGCGGCGCAACGCCCAGCGTGGCGATGGGTGGGGTGCCCGAGGCGGCGCGCACAAAAATGCGGCTGCGCACCGTGGTGGTGGTCTGCGCGCCGGGCTGGATGTCGAAGCGGTAGGCGCCCGTGGCGCGTGGCGAGTCGAGCAGTGCGTACACCGTGACCTGGGTGGACAGCGGGTCGGGCCGCACCAGCCAGAACTCGGTGAAGCGGGGGAATTCCTCGCCCCGGCCGCCCACGGTGTCGATGGCCAGCCCGCGCGCCGACAGGCCGTACTGCTGGCCTTGGCCCAGCGCGCGGAAGTAGCTCGCACCCTGGAAGACCACCAGTTCGTCCTTGTAGGCGCTGGAGTTCAGGTGGTTGTGCAGACGAAAGCCTGCAAAGCCCAGATCGCCCCAGGCCTCGGGCCGCAGCTGGTTCTTGCCGTAGTCAAAGTCCGCGCGGCTGTAGGGGATGTGACGCACGCCCTGGGGCGTCACCTCGTTGATCAGCACCGGCTCTTTCTGGTAGAGCCCCAGATGGAAGAACATGGCCTCGTAAGGCAGCTTCTCGGCCCGCCACAAAGCGCGATCAGGGCGCCAGCGGATGTCGCGCACCTGGTCGTAGTTGAGCTTTGCGAGGTCGGCCGGGAGCTTGTCGCTCACGGGCCGGTAGGGTTGGCTGGCGCGGTCGCGGGCGAGGCGGGTCACGCTCTCGAAGTCAAAGCCCTGTGCGTGTGCACCCCCAGCCAGCAGGGCGGTGGCCAGGGCCATTGCGGGCCCTGCGCGCCTGCCGATCTGTCGAAAAAAGGAGGGAAGAACTGCGTGCATGCCAGACATAGGGCAAACCCTGTGCCAGCTGCAAAAAATGCTTTGAAATCAATGGGTTGGAGTGGCCTCTGCGTGTAAGCAGTTGTGCAATCGCCTGTGGGCGCCTATCAGCCCCCGCTTTTTGTCGCCAGATGGCGACAAGGGGTGGGTGCTTGGATCAAAACACCCAGTAAATCAATGACTTATTCGTGTCGCTCATCCACGACATCGTCCGCATCGCCTGCATCCTGCTTGAACTGCCCCGGCGTCAGCGCGTGCTTTTGCAGCAGGCGGTAGAACTCGGTGCGATTGCGTTGCGCCAGTCGCGCCGCATCGGCCACATTGCCGTCGGTCATCTTGAGCAGGCCCACGAGGTACTCGCGCTCGAAACGCTGGCGGGCCTCCGCAAAGCTCAGCACCTGGGTGGACGGGGTGCGCAGCGCGCGCTGCACCAGGGTCAGCGGGACCAGGGGGGTGGTGGACAGGGCGCACACCTGCTCGACCACGTTGTAGAGCTGGCGCACGTTGCCCGGCCAGGCGGCGGTGGTCAGTGCCTTGAGCGCCTCGGGCGCAAAGCCGGACAGGCGCTTGTCGTATTTGCGGGACAGCCGGTCCAGAAAGTGGTTGGCCAGCAGCGCAATGTCCTCGCGCCGCTCGGCCAGGGTGGGCAGCACCAGCGACACCACGTTCAGCCGGTAATACAGGTCCTCGCGGAACTGCGCGCTGGCCATGGCGGCCTCCAGGTCCCGGTGCGTGGCCGAGATGATGCGCACGTCGATGGGCGTGGCCTGGCTGGCACCCACGGGGCGCACGGCGCGCTCCTGCAGCACCCGCAGCAGCTTGACCTGCAGGGCCGGGGGCATGTCGCCAATCTCGTCCAGCAGCAGGGTGCCGCCGTCCGCCGCCTGGAACAGCCCCTTGTGGTTGCTCACCGCATCGGTGAAGGCGCCCTTGACGTGGCCGAACAGCTCGGACTCCAGCAGTGCCTCGGGGATGGCGCCGCAGTTGACGGCCACGAACGGACGGGCAGCACGCGGACTGGCGCGGTGGATGGCGCGTGCCAGCAGCTCCTTGCCCGAGCCGCTGTCGCCGCGCAGCAGCACGCTGGCGTCGGACTGGGCGACCATGTACGCCTCGGACAACAGGTCTGTCATGCGGTGCGACCGGCTCACGATCTCGGCCCGCCAGTCCTCGTTGGCATGCGGCTGCGCCACGGCAGGGGCGCTGAGCGCCAGCGCCTGCGCGATCTTCTCCAGCAGCTCCTTGCCGTCGTAGGGCTTGGTCAGGTAGGTGAACACCCCGCGCGACGTGGCCTCGACGGCGTCAGGAATGGTGCCGTGTGCGGTCAGCAGGATCACGGGCAGTGAGGGGTGGCGGGCGCGCACTTCGTCAAACAGGGCCAGGCCGTCGCGCCCGGGCAGGCGCACATCGCTGAGCACCAACTGCGGGCGCGCAATGTCCAGCTGCGCCAGTGCCGCTTCGGCAGAGCCCACGGCCACCACGTCGTGCCCGGCGGCTTTCAGGCGCAGCGACAGCAGCCGCAGCATGTCGGCGTCGTCGTCCACCACCAGGATGCGGGCGGGAGGGGCGGCACGGTGGGGGGCAGAGGAGTCCATGGCAGGGGGAGATGGTCAGGGGGCGGGCCGTGGCGCGGAGCCGTTGCCCATCGCTGGGGCGGACGGAGATGCGGCGGGCGCTGGGCGGGTGCTCAGGCTGCGTTCGATGGCGCGCACGGCTTCCAGGCGTTCGCTGAGCTGATCGTTGCGGCGTTGGGTGTCGCGCAGTTGCTGCGCCTGACGGTCGAGCTGGTCCTCCAGCCGGCGTTGTTGCAGCAGTCGGGCCTCCAGCAGCCGGGCCAGGGGATGCAGCGGCTGCGCTGCGGGGCTGGTGTTGCCCAGCACGCGCTGCACCAGGCCCAGCGCGCGGGCGGTATCCACGGCCTGGCGGGTTTGCGCCAGGGCCGTGGCCAGAAGCAGCGGCGTGTCGGGGGTGGCGTCTTCCGCTTCGCCCAGCCGGGCGATCTCCTTGGCGAGTTCGGCAGGGGGCAGCTTGAGCACACGGTCCGTCTGGGTCAGCAGCAGCGCGACGGGGGTGTGGTGGGTGTCCGCGTCGGTGCTCCTTGCTTCGGCAGGGTCCACTTCCACCGTCGGGGCCACGGGCACGGTAATGATCATCGCGACCGGTGGCGCCTGGGCGGGGGCGGGTGGGGGCGTGGTGGTGGCACAGCCTGCCAGCACGGCACCCAGCGCAAGCAGCGGCCATCGCAGGGCGTGGGAAGAAAGGGTGGGGCTGCTAGGCGGCATGGGGAAGTTCGATGCGAAAGAAGGAGTGTGCGCCTTCGTCCACCAGGCGCACGCTGCCGCCATGGGCCTGCACATATTCCTGCACGATGGACAGACCGATGCCGGTGCCGCGCACGGCATCGTCCGGTTGGCGAACACCCCGGTAAAAGGGTTCAAACACGCGGTCACGGTCCACCCGGTCCACGCCGGGGCCTTGGTCAAAGACGTCCAGACGCACATGACCGGGAGGTTGCGAGAGCACCAGCCGCACCGTGCCTTGGGGCGGTGAAAAGCGGATGGCGTTGGACAGCAGATTGCTGACGGCGGAGGTGATCTTGTCGGCGTCAACGGGCATGCGCACGGGCGGCCCCTCTATCCGCACAGTCAGGCCCTTGGCCTGCCACTGCAGCCGCTGGGCCTCGACCTGGGCCTCCAGCAGAGCCAGCAGATCGGTGTCGCGGCGCTGCAGCTGGCGAGCCTCAAAAGCGGCGGCATTGAAGCGCAGCAGGGCCTCGATCTCACCCTGCAGCTGCAGCGTGTTGTGGTGCAGGATTTGCGCGATCTCGCGCTGGCCAGCGGTGAGTTCGCCCGTCACGCCGTCCTGCAGCAGTGCTACGCCCTCGCGCAGCGCGGCCAGCGGCGTCTTGAGTTCGTGGGACACATGGCGCAGGAAACGCGCCTTGTCGGCGTCCAGCTCCAGCAGCCGCAGCCGCAGCCACTCCAGTTGCTGGCCCAGCCGGCGAACGTCGTCCGGGCCGGAGATCAGCACCGGCTCGTCCAGCTGGTTTTCGCCCAGCTGACGGATCGCACCCTCCAGTCGCTTGAACGGCCGCGCGAGCCAGATGCCCAGCGACAACGCCAGCACCAGCGCCAGCACAATCGCGCCCACCACCTGGTGCGTCACGCTGCGGCGGCTTTGCTCCACCTCGTCCTGCAGCGCGTTGTTGCGTTGGGTGTTGAGGTCCTGCACCGTCTGCACCATGGTGCCGTGCAAGGTCTCCAGGGCCACAAACTCTTCGGCAACCAGGCGTTCGTTGTCCAGTGCGCGGTCCGGCGGTGCGTCCAGCAGGGCTTTGACGGCATCGAGGTGGGTGCGCCATGCCCCGGTCTGCGCAGCGGGCAGGCCTGCGGCCTGCAAATGGTCGAGCACCGTGAGGGCCTCGACCGCCATGTCGTCGAAGCTGCGGCGCAGGGGCGCATCCCGCAGCACCAGGGACTGCCGCGCTGCGCGCTCCAGGGCCTGGCCGCGCTGGTTCAGGCCCTGTGCGGCTGCAGTCAGCGCAGTGGCCTCGGCTGTGCCGTGGCGGCTGAGCACCATGAGCTGCTCCAGCGTGTGCAAAGCCCGCAGCGAGCTGACCCCCAGCAAGCCGGCAATCAGCACGAACGCCAGCAGCAACAGTTGCTGGAAGGAGAGGCCATGCAACAGGCCTTCGGCGGGTGGCGGTGCCTTGGGCGGTGTGCTGGGGGTGGGCATTGCAGCCAAAAGGGCGCGGGGCGTGCGGGGTGTCGGTACCCGCGCGTCAGCCGGCCAGTGCGGCGGTTTCGTGCGTCAGCACCTCGCCCCGCAGGGTGTAGGCCTTGGCTTCGGTGATGGTCACATCCACCATCTGCCCCACCAGGCGGGGCTGCCCGGCAAAGTTGACCACGCGGTTGCATTCGGTGCGGCCCATCAGCTCGCCCGCATCGCGCTTGGAGGCGCCCTCCACCAGAATGCGCTGCACCGTGCCCACGCGGCTTTCGCTGATGGACTTGATGTTGGCGTTGATCACGCCCTGCAGGTGCTGCAAGCGGCGCAGCTTCACATCGTGCGGCGTGTCGTCGTGCAGGCCCGCAGCAGGCGTGCCAGGGCGTGGGCTGAAGATGAAACTGAAGCTGTTGTCAAAGTGGATGTCGTCGATCAGCTTCATCATCTTGTTGAAGTCGTCTTCCGTCTCGCCGGGGAAGCCCACGATGAAGTCGCTGCTCATGGCCAGGTCGGGGCGGATGGCGCGCAGCTTGCGCACCGTGCTCTTGTATTCCATGGCGGTGTAGCCGCGCTTCATCGCCATCAGAATGCGGTCGCTGCCGTGCTGCACGGGCAGGTGCAGGTGGCTGGCCAGCTTGGGCAGCTTGGCATAGGCCTCGATCAGCCGGGGCGTGAACTCGTTGGGGTGGCTGGTGGTGTAGCGGATGCGCTCGATGCCGGGAATGTCCGACACGTATTCGAGCAGCAGCGCAAAGTCGGCAATTTCGGCCGTGCCGCCCATCTTGCCCAGGTAGGCGTTCACGTTCTGGCCCAGCAGGGTGATTTCCTTCACACCCTGGTCGGCCAGGCCCGCCACTTCGACCAGCACATCGTCAAACGGGCGGCTCACTTCTTCGCCACGGGTGTAGGGCACCACGCAGTAGCTGCAGTATTTGCTGCAGCCTTCCATGATTGACACAAAGGCCGAGGCACCTTCGACGCGCGCGGGCGGCAGGTGGTCGAACTTTTCAATCTCGGGGAAGCTGATGTCCACCTGTGGCTTATCGAGCTGCTCGCGCTGGTTGAGCATCTCGGGCAGGCGGTGCAGGGTTTGCGGGCCAAACACCACGTCCACATACGGGGCGCGCTTGATGATCTCGGCGCCTTCCTGGCTGGCCACGCAGCCGCCCACGCCAATCTTCACGCCGCGCGCCTTCAGGTGCTTGATGCGACCCAGGTCGCTGAAGACCTTCTCTTGCGCTTTCTCGCGCACGGAGCAGGTGTTGAAGAGGATGAGGTCGGCCTCGTCCACGTTCTGGGTGGGCTCGTAGCCTTGGGCAGCGTTGAGCACGTCGGCCATCTTGTCCGAGTCGTACTCGTTCATCTGGCAGCCGAAGGTTTTGATGAAGACTTTTTTGGCCATGGCAATTTCGCAAAAAGGCAAGCAAACACCGCGCCCTGCGTGGCGCGGAGACTGTGAAGGGGCAGTGGCGCAGCGGCCTGGCAGTAGCGCGGCGGATGGGTTACTTCAGTGTGGCGCCCGAGCTGGTCGTGATGTTGGTGATGACAGCATCGCTGCCCTTGCGGGGCTGCGCGGCCTCGCCTTCGGTCAGGATCCAGGCAGCGTGCAGCATGCCGGTGCTGTTCTCCAGCACATAGTTGACCTTGAAGGTCTGGCCCATCACGGTGTGCGCCATGACCAGGGTGTTCTGGGGGCTGAACAACCGCATGCCCGGGGCCATGCGGATGGTCTTGCCATTGAGTGTGGCTTCGGACGCGGTGTTGATGCTCAACGTGCCACGCAGCGCGGCTTCGGGGAACGGGCGTGAGAGGCCCAGGCCGGGCTGGGTCTGGGCCGAGGCGGGTGCCACGGCGCAGAGGGCTGTGCTGGCCATCACTGCCAGCAATGCAGCTTGGAAAAATCGAGGTGCCCGGCGGGAGGGGGCTGGGCCGGAAGAGCGTGTGGTGCAGCGGTTCATGGTTTACATCCAGGGGCTGAAGGCACAATTTTAGAAGGGGGTTGCCAGCGTGGCACATCCCTCGGACAAGTCAAGCGGCCCGTGCATCAATGGTCACTGGAGCGGGTTCTTGGGCTTGCCTGAAAGAAAAAACCCACAGTGGGTTGCCTCACTGTGGGTTTTTGTATTTGGTGGTCGTAGGTGGACTTGAACCACCGACATCAGCATTATGAATGCTGCGCTCTAACCAACTGAGCTATACGACCGCAAACCAAGATTATAGAACAAAAATTATTGGTGTGTGAAGTTTGCCGTGCGTTTGTTCATGAACGCGTCCATGCCTTCCTTCTGGTCTTGGGTGGCAAACAGCGCGTGGAACAGGCGGCGCTCGAACATCACGCCGTCGGCAAGCGTGCCCTCGAAGGCACGGTTGACCGATTCCTTGGCCGCCATGACGGCAATCTGCGAGAAGCCGGCAATGATGATGGCAGCGCCCAGCGCTTCGTCCATGAGCTTGTCGTAAGCCACTACGCGGCTGACCAGCCCAGCGCGCTCAGCTTCGGTCGCGTCCATCATGCGGCCTGTCAGTGCCATGTCCATGGCCTTGGACTTGCCCACAGCGCGGGGCAGGCGCTGCGTGCCACCGGCACCAGGGATCACGCCCAGCTTGATCTCGGGCTGGCCGAACTTGGCATTGTCCGCAGCGATGATGAAGTCGCACATCATGGCCAGCTCGCAGCCGCCGCCCAGTGCAAAGCCGCTGACGGCTGCAATGACGGGCTTGCGGATGGAGCGGATGGTCTCCCAGTTGCGGGTGATGTAGTCGCCCTTGTAGGTGTCAGCAAAGCTGTACTTGGCCATGGCACCAATGTCCGCGCCCGCCGCAAAAGCCTTTTCGCTGCCGGTGACGATCATGCAGCCGATCTTTTCGTCCGCATCGAAGGCCTTGAGGGCAGCGCCCAGTTCATTCATGAGTTGGTCGTTCAGCGCATTGAGTTGCTTGGGCCTGTTGAGGGTGATGATGCCGACCTTGTCCGCTTCAACGCGCACCTCGATGGTTTCGTAAGCCATGAAATCTCCTGGGGGTTATGGTTGGTTATGAAAGCTGCAGCAATATACCCAAGGCAGTGGGGCTTTGCTGTCGTCAGGTCAGCCAGCGTCCCAGCGCGGCGGCGTCTGTCACCGTCAGGCTGATGGTGTCTGGCGCCATGGATGGAGCTGCAGCGTTGCGTCGGCCCTTGGCAGGGACTCCAGTCGACTGGACCGGCGGCATTTCCAAGGGCAGGCGCAGGAGCCGCCCGTCGCGTGCCACCAGGGCCTGCAGGGTGGTGTGGGTCCCCGCGTAGAAAGTGACGTCGTCGAGCTTGCTGACGCGCCAGCCCTGGCCCTGCACTTCTATGCCCAGCCACTCGTCGCCGGCAGACATTCCAGCCTTCTCTGCGGCTCCGCCACGCAGCACGGTCTTGATCTGCACGCTGTGGTTCTCGGCCACACGCAGGCCCAGGCGCTGCGCCAGTTGCGGCCGGTCGGCCTTGAGCGCCACGCCGTGGGCT
The DNA here is from genome assembly GCF_049331375.1 of Acidovorax sp. M14. Taxonomy (NCBI): domain Bacteria; kingdom Pseudomonadati; phylum Pseudomonadota; class Betaproteobacteria; order Burkholderiales; family Comamonadaceae; genus Acidovorax; species Acidovorax sp. M14. The sequence goes on along the minus strand of NZ_CP186263.1, from coordinate 4,097,292 downwards.
GCCAGCAGCTCTTCCAGGGGCAGATCGGCAGTGCTGTGCACCCAGTGCGCCAGCTCTTTGTCGAATGGCCGCCCGGCCAGGTCGTGGAGCACGGCGCGCAGATCTGCTTCGGTCATCGGCCCGCCCGCGCAGCGCTCCCACAGTGCGCGCATCACATCGTCCAGCGTGGCTTGGCCCTCGCGCCGCAGGGCCAGGTCCAGACACAGGGCCACCAGCGAGCCCTTGGTGTAGTAGCTGACGGTGGTGTTGGGCGTGTTCTCGTCCTGCCGGTAATACTTCACCCAGGCGTCAAAACTGGCCTGGGCCACGGTTTGTACCGACCGGCCGGGTGTTTGCAGCACCTGGTTGATGGTTTTGGTGATGAGCTTGAGATAGGTTGCGTCGTCCAGCAGCCCGGCGCGGCGCAGCAGCAGGTCGTCGTAATAGCTGGTGAAACCCTCGAAGAACCACAGCAGTTCGGTGTAGTTCTCCTGCGCATAGTCGTAGCGGGCGAACTCGGCGGGCCGCAAGCGCTTGACGTTCCAGGTGTGAAAGTATTCGTGGCTGATGAGGCCCAGCAGCGTGGTGTAGCCCTCACTGGCCCGCGCCTCGCCCTGGCGCGGCAGGTCACGCCGTCCGCAAATCAGCGCTGTGGAGTTGCGGTGTTCCAGTCCGCCATAGCCGTCTCCCACGGCGTTGAGCATGAAGACGTAGCTTTTGAAAGGCGCCTTGCCTTCGCGGTGCCAGAAGCGGATGGCGGTTTCACAAATTTTCTGCGTGTCGGCCAGCAGCCGCTTGGCGTCGAACGATAGAGCCGAACCCGCCACCACAAACTGGTGGGCAATGCCGCAGGCCTTGAAGCGCCCCACCCAGAAGTTGCCCAACTCCACCGGGCAATCCACCAGCTCGTCGTAGTCGGCCGCCAGATACAGGCCAAAGCCTTGTTTGTCTGCATCCAGGGGCCGTAGGCCAGTGGCGGCAGCCCAGGTCGCCGTGGCAGCCGTGCGTGCTAGCTCCAGAGTGTGAGGCCGCGTCTCCTGCCCATGCACGCGCAGGCACAGGCTGGTGCCGTTGAAAAAGCCGCGTGAGGCGTCCAGCCAGGCGGTGCGTACGGAGCTGTCGTAGGCGCACACCTGATAGATCAGCACCAAGGGCTTGCCCTCTGCGCATTGCACTTGCCAGCGGTGCTTGTCCAGTTGGGTCGTTTGCAAAGCGCGTTGGCCTTGCCGAGCCGCCAGCGCTTGCAGATTCTTGGAGAACTCCCGCACCAGGTAGCTGCCCGGGATCCAGACCGGCAGAGACAGCTCTTGCGATGCCGTCGGCCGCTGCACCGTCAGTGTCACGGTGAACAGATGCGCATTCAGGTCTGTGGGTTCGACGCGGTAGTGAATGTCTGCGGCAGAGGCTGGGCGGGAGAGGGGCATGGCATGTGCCGCGCAAGGGCCGCGCGGAGTCGTCGGTCGGGGGCTTTCAGTGGTGGTTCAATTGGCGGAGGGTGTGTCGCTGGCGGCTTCGGCCAGGCGCTTTTCCACCTCCTGGGCACCGATGGCGCCGGGCACGCGTGTGCCGTTGGCAAAAATCAGGGTGGGGGTGCCGGTGATCTTGTACTTCTTGCCAAAGGCCAGGTTACGCTGCAGAGCACTGGTATCGCAGCTGGCGGCCGGTGCGGGCTTATCACGCACCATCTGGTCTTGCCACGCCGTGGCCTGGTCCTTCGAACACCAGATGTTGCGCGACTTTTCGGCGGAATCCGGGCTCAGGATGGGGTACAGGAACAGGTACACCGTCACGTTGTTGATCTGCTGAAGGTCGCGCTCAAAGCGCTTGCAGTAACCACAGTTGGGGTCCTCGAACACGGCCACCTTGCGCTTCCCATCGCCGCGCACAATGGTCACGGCATCTTTCAGGGGCAGGGCTGAGAAGTTGACCGCTGTCAGCTTATTGATGCGGTCTTCGGTCAGGTTGCGGCGCGCTTTGGAGTCGATGAGTTCGCCCTGGATCACATAGTCGCCCTTGGCGTCGGTGTAGAACAGGTCGGTGCCGATGCGCACTTCGTACAGACCCTTCATGGGAGTTGGGCGCACTTCGTCGATCTTGTCCATCTGAGGAATACGCTGGGCCAATGCCTTGCGGATGGCGTCCTCTTGCGCCGTGGCGCTCAGGCTCAGGGTGGCTGCCGCAACGGTCAGCAAAGCAGTGGTCAGTTTCATCGTATTCCTGTCTATCAAACTCGCGCGTTCAGCGCATTCCCATGGCTTGGCGGGCCACAAAATCTTTCAGCAGGCCGCTGCGTTCAAAACCCTTCATGCCCCAATTGCGCAGGGCTTGCCAGGGTGCTTCCTGGCGCGCAAACAGTTGCTGCAATCCATCGGTGGCCAAGCCCATCGCTGCCAGGGCTGCTTTTTGCTGCCGCTCATAGCGGCGCAGCAGTCGCAAGTCGGCCACGCTGCGCCAGTAGTCGCGGGTGCGCAGCACCTCGGCCAGGGCTGCCACATCAGCCAGCCCCAGATTCAGCCCTTGCCCTGCCAGCGGGTGCACGTTGTGGGCGGCATCGCCCGCGAGCACCCAGCTTCGTGCAGCATTTCCGGTAGAGGTCGCGCCGCACCAGCGGTCTGCCTTGGCCAGTTGCAGCGGCCACGTGGCACGCTCTGCAATGAGTTGAACGTTGCCCAGGGTTTGCTGGCTCGCCGTCTGCAACTCTTGCGCAAAAACGTCGGCAGACAATGCCATCAGCCCGGACACCCGGTCCTCAGGAACGGACCACACCACGGCCACAGAGTTCCCCTGGGCGCCCTCCAGCGGCAAAAAAGCCAGAATGCCTTGTGGCGAAAGCCACTGGCGTGCCACCTGTCCATGCGGGTGTTCGCAGCGCACCCGCGTGGCAATCGCGTGCTGGGCATAGGGCGTCACGTCAAAGCGCACGCCAAACTCGGCCCGGGTGGTGCTGGCGCGGCCTTCGCACACCACGGTCAGGGGCGCGGCCACCGGGCTGTCCACCACCTCCACCAGGGGCTGAAACCGCACAGCCTGGGCCAGGCGCTCTTCGAGGGCCGGCACGTCCACGATCCAGGCGAGTGCTTCCACCCCCTGGGGGGCGGCATCGAAATGCACGCAGCCGTCCTGATCACCCTGTACCTGCATGTGCTTGACGGCGGTGGCGTGTTCAGCATCGGGCCAGCTGCGCAGCGATTCGAGCAGGCTGCGGGACGCTGCATTCAAGGCATAGGCCCTTACGTCGGCGGTCGCCGCGCTGTGTGGGCCCGGGGCGGGCACCAGTGCCACCTTCAGTCGTTCCCGTGCCAGCAACAAGGCCAGCGTTCGGCCCACGATGCCGGTGCCACGAATACAGATATCAAAGGTTGGGGCCATGAGAGGCATTGTAGGAGGGGTCTTACCCCCTGCGATGAGAGGGCAGAATTGCGGTCTGGCCTTTCTGGCACCCTTCTTCAGGAGTACCCGGCGTGAGTTTCCCTTCCGAGTCTGATCTGTCCGGCACCATTGCGCGGCTGTTTGTGTACCCCGTCAAATCCTGTGCGGGCATCGAGGTGCAGCAGGCGCTGCTCACCGAGACCGGGTTGGATCTGGACCGCGCCTGGATGGTGGTGGATGCGCAGGGCATGTTCCTCACCCAGCGCAGCTTGCCCCGCATGGCGCTGATCCGGCCCCAGCTCAAGAGCGACGAATTGGTGCTGCGGGCTCCGGGCATGCTGGCATTGCATGTGGCGATCGACGCGGTGGAAGCGCCGGCCACGGTGACCGTCTGGCGCGACACGGTCCCAGCGTGGGACATGGGCCCTGTGGCGGCGCAGTGGTTCAGCGATTTTCTGGGGCAGCCTTGCCGCCTGGTGCGGTTTGACCCAGAGCATCGGCGCCTGTCCAGCCTGGAGTGGACGGGGGGCGTGGAGGTCCCCAACCAGTTTGCCGACGGGTTTCCGCTGCTGGTGACCAGTGAGGCCTCCTTGCAGGACCTTAATGTGCGGCTTGCCGCCGAGGGGCATCCCTCCGTCGGCATGGAGCGGTTCCGGCCCAATGTGGTCTTGGCCGGAGTGGATGCCCACGACGAAGACCGTGTGGACATGATTCACGTGGAGGGCGATGGCACCGCCGACGTCCACCTGCAGCCGGTAAAGCCCTGCGCGCGATGCCCTATTCCTGACATCGACCCGGCCACAGCTGAGAGCCATCCGTCGGTTGGTGACACCCTGCGCACCTACCGCCAGGACAAGCGGCTGGACGGCGCCATCACCTTTGGCATGAACGCCATCGTGCGCAGCGGTGCGGGGCAGTGGCTGCGCGTGGGGCAACGCATGGCCGCCGATTTGCGGTTTGAATGAAGGCCTGATGCAGGCCCTCGGCAGCGGGTGCTGGGCGGGCCCGTAAAATCGGCGGTTTGTCTCCAGAACACCAGAAAGCCCTGCCATGAGCCTCCAATGCGGCATCGTGGGCCTGCCCAACGTCGGCAAGTCCACCCTTTTCAACGCGCTGACCAAGGCTGGTATTGCCGCCGAAAACTATCCCTTCTGCACCATCGAGCCCAATGTGGGCGTGGTGGAAGTGCCGGACCCCCGCCTCCAGCAACTGGCCGAGATCATCCACCCAGAGCGCATCGTCCCTGCCATCGTCGAGTTTGTAGACATTGCCGGTTTGGTGGCGGGCGCCAGCCAGGGGGAAGGCCTGGGCAACCAGTTCCTGGCCCACATCCGTGAAACCGATGCCATCGTCAACGTGGTGCGCTGCTTTGAAGACGACAACGTGATCCACGTGGCAGGCCGTGTGGACCCGATCTCCGACATTGAAGTGATCCAGACCGAGCTGTGCCTGGCCGACCTGGGCACAGTCGAGAAAGCCCTGAACCGCTACACCAAGGCCGCCAAGTCGGGCAATGACAAGGATGCAGCCAAGCTGGTGGCGCTGCTCACGCGCATTCAGGCTGCCCTCAACGAAGGCAAGCCCGCCCGCTCGGTCGAGATCACCAAGGAAGAGCAGCCCCTGCTCAAGTCCCTGTGCCTGATCACGGCCAAGCCCGCGATGTTCGTGGGCAACGTGAGCGAAGACGGCTTCGAGAACAACCCGTTCCTAGACCGCCTCAAGGACTACGCGGCCAGCCAGAACGCCCCCGTGGTGGCCATCTGCGCCAAGATGGAAGCCGAGATGGCCGAGATGAGCGACGAAGACCGCGACATGTTCCTGGCCGAGATGGGCCAGACCGAGCCAGGCCTCGCGCGCCTGATCCGTGGCGCTTTCAAGCTGCTGGGCCTGCAGACCTACTTCACGGCGGGCGTGAAGGAAGTGCGCGCCTGGACCATCCACATCGGCGACACCGCCCCCCAGGCGGCGGGCGTGATCCACGGCGACTTCGAGCGCGGCTTCATCCGCGCGCAGACCATCGCCTTTGAGGACTTCATCGCATACAAGGGCGAGCAGGGGGCCAAGGATGCCGGCAAGATGCGCGCCGAAGGCAAGGAGTACGTGGTCAAGGACGGTGATGTGCTGAACTTCCTGTTCAACGTCTGACCACCCCCAGACCCGTGTGGGTCTGCCGTGCTCCCCGCCATCCCTGTCTGCCCTTGGGCTGGCAGGGATTTTTTCTGGCGATGCCGCGTTCGATCCCGCGGCTGTCCACCCATTTACCCGTTCTGGGTTTTTTGCGTATGAATACCGGAATCCTCTACGCCGCCCTGGCCTATGTCGCCTGGGGATTGTTCCCGCTGTACTTCAAGCAGGTGGCCGATGTGCCCTCGCTGGAGGTGGTGATGCACCGCACGCTGTGGTCGCTGGCCGTGGTGCTGGGGCTGCTGGCGGTGCGCAGGCAATGGGCGTGGATGGCGTCGGTGGTGCGCCAGCCGCGTGTGCTGGGGGCCTTTGCGCTGTCGGCAGTGCTGCTGTCGGGCAACTGGCTGACCTACGTATGGGCCGTACAGAACCACCACGTGGTCGATGCGAGCCTGGGGTATTTCATCTTGCCGCTGGTGAATGTGGCGCTGGGCTTCGTGTTCCTGCGCGAGCGCCCCCGGCCTGGGCAATGGCTGGCCGTGGCGGTTGCTGCGGCTGGTGTGCTGTGGCTGGCAGTGCAGGCAGGGCGCCCGCCATGGATCGCGCTGGTGCTGGCCCTGACTTTCGGGTTCTATGGCCTGTTGCGCAAGGTGGCGGCGCTGGGCGCGCTGGAGGGGCTCACGCTGGAGACCTTGATGCTGGCGCCGGTGGCGGCCGTGGTGCTGGCCTGGTGGAGCTGGCAAGGGCAGGGCGCTCTGGTGCAAGGTGACCTGTCCACGGTGGGTTGGCTGCTCCTGGCCGGGCCCATGACGGCCGTGCCTCTGCTGCTGTTTGCCGCTGGCGCGCGGCGCATTCCCATGTCCACGCTGGGCATCCTGCAATACATCTCCCCCAGCCTGCAGTTTGCACTGGGCGTCTGGGTGTACAACGAGGCCTTTCAGCCTGCGCGTCTGGTGGGCTTTGTGCTGATCTGGGCGGCGCTGGTGGTGTACAGCGTGGAAGGCTGGTGGGCGCGCCAGCGGGCGGTGCTCGCATAGCACGCCTGCGGGTGGGCGGTTGTCGCCTGGGCTACTGGAAAACGCGCAGATCGATTTTGTCAGCCACGCGTAAGATCCTGCGATTTGTCTGACGGGTGCTGCGCGAGTGTTGCTGCGCCACCTTTCCTTCCTCTTCCAGGCCTGAGCCCGCCACCACATGCTTTTTGGACGCAAAAACCTGTTTTCGGTGACGGATGCCTTCCCGTTGACCGATGCCGTGCTGGAGTTCGACGATTCTTCGTCGGTGGCCGTCCGACCTGGACGGCGCGCGCTGGACGGCTTCGGTCCCCGGGGCGAACGCAGCGCTTCGTCCAAGTGGTGGACCGTGGCGGGGCTGATTGGCCTGTATGCGGTGGCCCTGGCAGGGTTTTACGCCCTGGGCGTGGTGCGTGCCCAAGTGCTGTGGGTACTGGCTGGCCTCACGGCTGCGGGCTTTGCCGTGTTCGGTGCCGTGTTCCGGTCGGGCTTGCAGCGTAAGCTCAGGCTGCGGCATCTCAAGCTGGGCATTGTGACCACGGCCATCGGCGGCATGCTGGTGGTGTTTTATCTGGAGCCGGTCACGCAGATTCTGTTGGCACCGTTCATGTTCGTGGCAGTGGCCTACGGCATTTTCACCGTGCCCCGGCGCACGCTGCTGGTGCTGACGGCCGCTGTGTTGTGCGCCTATGCGGCGGTGATTGCTGCGCACTATGCAGAGCAGGGCAACGACGCCCTGTTGCGGCTGGAGCTGATGCACCTGCTGGCGCTGGCCGTATCGGTGCCGGCGTTCATCGTCCTCATGGGCCGCGTGCAGCGGCTGTACCGCAGCCTGTACCAGGCCAGCCGCAAGATCAAGAACATCCAGGAAGACGCGCAGCGCGACACCTTGCTGGGCTGCTTCAACCGCCGCTACATCCTGGCGGCGCTCGAAGAACAAAAGCAGCTGGCCGATGAAAGCGGGATTCCTCTGTGCCTGGCCGTGCTGGACATCGACCACTTCAAACGCATCAACGACGAGCTGGGCCACCTCGGGGGCGACGAGGTGTTGCGCACCTTTGCCCGCATTGCGCAGCAGGGTGTGCGCGGTGGCGACGTGTTTGGGCGGTATGGCGGGGAAGAGTTCTTGCTGATCTTCCCGGCCACCTCGCTCCTGCCCTCGCTCAACACCTGCGAGCGCATCCGGGCCCAGGTGGAGTCGCACGCCTGGACGGGCCTGCTCAAGGGCCGCGTGACGGTCTCCATCGGCGTGACGCAGTATGTGCTGGGCGAATCGGTGCTGGAGTTCTTCTCGCGGGCAGACACCGCCATGTACATGGCCAAGGAGGGTGGGCGCAACCAGGTGGTGGTCGAGGAGCCGATTGCCAAGGGCGATTCGCAGATGTCGGATTTGTCGATTCCCAGCAGCCACGCGTTCTTGTAGGGACTCGCCCGCATGGGTGCACAAGCCCCCGGGCGCCCTGCGCATCGGAGGCATCGACCCACCATGAGTCCATTGCCAAAGCCCATTGCAGCAGGGCTCTGACCGGCAACCTAAATCGCCAGATGACCAGGCATGAAATACAGCAGCACGCTGGTCATCGCCAGATAGCGCAGAAACTTGCCCACTGCCATATAGGCCAGGCATTGCCAGAACGGCAGCTTGAGCCAGCCGGCCACCGCGCACAGCGGGTCGCCCACCACCGGCAGCCAGCTCAGCAGGCAGGCGCGCGCGCCAAAGCGCTTGAGCCAGTTCAGTGCCTGTACCTCGGTGGCACTGCCGCGCGCCTTGTCCACGGCCTTGTGCGCCCCCAGACCCATCCACCAGCTCACGCTGCCGCCCAGGGTGTTGCCCACGGTGGCGACCAGGATGGCAGGCCAGAACAGGTCCGGGTTGAGCTTGATCAGGCCAAACACGGCGGGCTCGGAGCCCAGTGGCAGCAGCGTGGCCGAAACAAACGACACCACAAAGACCGTGCTCAGCCCGAACTGCGGCAGGGCCAGCCATTCGAGCAGCTGGTGCATCCAGATTTCCATAGCGGCTGAGTGTAGGGGGCTGCCGGGGCTCCGTTCGCCCCTGGGGGCTCTGTCCTACAGCGGCGCGCGCCATCGGCGCATGGCCGGGCCGGAGGGGCTTTTGTATCGTGAAAACACATTGGCCCTGAATGACACACCCAGGAGGTCGTCCATGCTGGCATTGCCCACCACGCCCACTCCCCGCCGCTTGAATCCCGTCGCTGCCATGCCGCCAGCGACCCGCTGGTCGTCCGTGGCCGTGGCCTTGCTGCTGTCCGCGTGCGTGCACAGCCCCCAGGCCGCGGTGCCCACCCCGGGGCTGCAAAGCGGGGTCATGCCGTGGGAGCAAACGGCCATCTCGCCCTGCGACAAGGAGCCCACCGCAAGGCCCGCGCTGGAGCGTATTGGCCGTGAGCTGCAGTCCCAAGGGATGGCATTGCAGGCCGCCTGCAACGCTGCCAGCGGGGGCTGGGTGGTGCAGGTGCAGGTGGTGGATGGCACCAAGGCCCACAAGGTGGTGCGCGGGCCGCTGGCCGACGGGCAGGCCGTGGACATGGGCACCCCGGCGGGCGCTGCGCGGTCCGAGGCGGCAGCGGGAGCCAAGGGCTTTTCCCCCGACGTGCTGCACAACCGCCAGTGGCTGCGTGCGCTCATGGCGCGCCACCAGTTCGACAACCTGCCGGATGCCTGGTGGCATTTCGCGCAGCGGAGTCTGCCGCCGGCGCAGGCTGCAGACACTGATCTCGCCGCACGGTGAAGTGAGGCTCCGTCCCCGGGGCACCTGACCTCAGGAGGAGACTAGGGGTGCTGGCCCATAACGGTCCATCAATGGAGCCTTGGCGGCAGATAGAAAGCGCGTGCACCCCATTTCAGTTGCTGAAATTTTGAGCAGGTACAATCCCGCCTCCTTTTTCAGCATCTTCTGCTGCCTCCCCGCTTCCTACCCCGCCCATGCAGATCGGCCACATTCCTTTGGCGAACCGGTTGTTCGTCGCCCCGATGGCGGGCGTCACCGACCGGCCGTTTCGCCAGTTGTGCAAGGCGCTGGGCGCGGGCTATGCGGTGAGCGAGATGGTGACCTCGCGCAAGGACCTGTGGAACAGCCTCAAGACCTCGCGCCGGGCCAACCATGAGGGCGAGCCGGGGCCCATCGCCGTGCAGATCGCCGGCACCGATGCGCCGATGATGGCCGAGGCTGCGGTCTACAACGTGGAACGCGGCGCGCAGATCATCGATATCAACATGGGCTGCCCGGCCAAGAAGGTCTGCAACAAATGGGCGGGCTCTGCGTTGATGCAGAACGAAGCCCTGGCGGTGGAGATTGCCGCTGCGGTGGTCGAGGCATGCGCGCCTTTCAACGTGCCCGTCACGCTGAAGATGCGCACGGGCTGGTGCCAGGAGCACAAGAACGCCGTTCAACTCGCGCGCCAGTTCGAGGCCGTGGGCATCCAGATGCTCACCGTGCACGGCCGCACACGCGAGCAGGGCTACAAAGGTCAAGCCGAGTACGACACCATCGCGGCCGTCAAGGCGGCGGTGAAAGTGCCCGTGGTCGCCAACGGCGACATCACCTCGCCCGAGAAGGCGCGGGACGTGCTGGCCGCCACCGGCGCCGACGCGATCATGATCGGCCGCGCCGCCCAGGGCCGGCCGTGGATCTTCCGCGAGATCGGCCACTTTCTGGCCACGGGCGAACACCTGGCGCCACCGCTGGTGGCCGAGGTGCGCCGCCTGCTGCTGGACCACCTGCACGACCACTACAGCCTGTACGGCGAGCTGACCGGGGTGCGCAGTGCGCGCAAGCACATTGCCTGGTACCTGCGCGCGCTGCCCGGCGGCGAGGCCCTGCGGGCACACATCAATACGATCGAAGACTGCACCACGCAGTGGCAGGCCGTGGCTGACTACCTGGACGCCCTGGGCCAGCAGATGGACCGGTTGCCTGCCGCCACCGACGTGGATGCCGACACAGAAGAACAAGAGGGATTGGCTGCATGAGCAAGAAACACATAGAAGAATGCGTGCGCGAGAGCCTGCAGGGCTACTTTCGCGACCTGGGCGGCGAGACGCCCGATGGCATGTACGACATGCTGGTGCGTGTGGTCGAAAGGCCGCTGCTGGAAGTCGTGATGCAGCAGGCCGACAACAACCAGTCGCGCGCCGCCGAATGGCTGGGCCTGAACCGCAACACCCTGCGCAAGAAGCTGGTCGAGCACAAGCTGCTCTAAGAGACTGAGAGTCTCTTGTCCGAACCCGCCATGCACGCCAAAACACTCCGGCTCGTCGTTCCAAATGCTCGCCATAGCCCGAGCTATGGCTGTGCTTTGCGCCTAAATCCGAAGCGTTTTCGCGCGCCTTTCGGGCTCGGCCAAAAAACTCTCAGCCTCTGACTGCTCTACAAGACATACAACTACTAAATTAATAGCTGCCAGCGCATGATGCAGTAGCGCTACAGCCCGTTTTTATTCAAAACCTCCGCACCACCACCATGAACGCACTCCTCTCCGTCTCTGACAAGACCGGCATCGTCGAATTCGCGCAAGCGCTGCATGCGCTGGGCATCAAGCTGCTGTCCACCGGCGGCACCGCCAAGCTGCTGGCCGACAAGGGCCTGCCCGTGACCGAAGTGGCTGAGGTCACGCAATTCCCCGAAATGCTGGACGGCCGCGTGAAGACGTTGCACCCCAAGGTGCACGGCGGCCTGCTGGCCCGTCGCGAGCTGCCCGAGCACATGGCCGCGCTGAAGGAGCACGGCATCGACACCATCGACCTGCTGGTGGTCAACCTGTATCCCTTTGAAGCCACCGTGGCCAAGGCTGGCTGCACGCTGGCCGACGCCATCGAGAACATCGACATCGGTGGCCCCGCCATGGTGCGCAGCGCTGCCAAGAACTGGAAGGACGTGGGCGTGATCACCTCGGCCGACCAGTACGACGCCGTGTTGGCCGAACTGAAGGCCGGTGGCAAGCTCAGCGACAAGCTGCGCTTTGCACTGTCGGTGGCCGCGTTCAACCGCATCGCCCAGTACGACGGTGCGATCAGCGACTACCTCTCGTCCGTCACGTTCGAAGAAGACAAGCTGTCGGAAACCTACGTGCCCACCCGCACCCAGTTCCCCGGCCAGAGCAACGGCATCTTCACCAAGGTGCAGGACCTGCGCTACGGCGAAAACAGCCACCAGCAGGCCGCGCTGTACCGCGACCTGCACCCTGCGCCCGGCTCGCTGGTCACCGGCGTGCAGCTGCAGGGCAAGGAGCTGAGCTACAACAACATCGCCGACGCTGATGCCGCGTGGGAATGCGTGAAGAGCTTTGAAGCCGCGGCCTGCGTGATCGTCAAGCACGCCAACCCCTGCGGCGTGGCCGTGGGCCTGGACGCGCTGAGCGCCTACAGCAAGGCCTTCCAGACCGACCCGACCAGCGCTTTCGGCGGCATCATCGCCTTCAACCGCGTGGTGGACGGCCCGGCTGCAGCGCAGGTCAGCAAGCAGTTTGTCGAAGTGCTGATGGCCCCCGACTTCACCTCCGAGGCGCTGGAAATCTTCAAGGCCAAGGCCAATGTGCGCCTGCTCAAGATCGCGCTGCCCGCCCACGGTGGCAAGACCGACTGGGAGCGCGGCCGCAATGCCATGGACGCCAAGCGCATCGGCTCGGGCCTGCTGCTGCAGACGGCCGACAACCACGAGCTGTCGCTCATCGACCTCAAGGTCGTTACGAAGAAGCAGCCCACGCTGGAAGAAATGGAAGACCTGCTGTTCGCCTGGAAGGTCGCCAAGTACGTCAAGAGCAACGCCATCGTCTTCTGCAAGGGCGGCATGACCATGGGCGTGGGCGCAGGCCAGATGAGCCGCCTGGACTCGGCCCGCATCGCCAGCATCAAGGCGGGCCACGCAGGCCTGACCTTGCAAGGCACGGTGGTGGCGAGCGATGCGTTCTTCCCCTTCCGCGACGGCCTGGACGTGGTGGTGGATGCGGGTGCGACCTGCGTGATCCAGCCTGGTGGCTCGATGCGCGACAACGAAGTGATCGACGCTGCCAACGAGCGCGGCGTGGCCATGGTCTTCAGCGGCGTGCGCCACTTCCGCCACTGAGATGATGGGGATAGCGACGGGGCCTGCAGCGGTGCGCGTGCATGATGCACCGCGACGATGAGACCCTGCCACCCCGGCCCCGCTGGCTGGGGTGGGCCCTGATGGGGTTCATGGCGCTGGTGGTGCTGGGCATGCTCAACCTGGGCTGGCGCATGTTGCAGCCGGTGTCGGGCGCTGGCGGGCAAGACAGCGCCGCCTCAACGCCCGCCGCATCGGCCGGACTTCGCCTGGTGGAAGCATCCGATTGCCTGCGCTGCCACGGTATGGAGCGCCACTACATAGGCCCCTCGTTCCAGCAGATTGCAGCGCGATACCGCGACCGCGCCGACGCCGTCGATTACCTGGCCGGCAAGATCCGCAACGGCAGTGTGGGCGCGTGGGGGCGCACCGTGATGCCCCGCCACCCGCAAGTCACAGAAGCCCAGGCGCGTGAGATGGTGCAGTGGCTGGTGTCGCTGCCGGTGCCGTCCGTGGCGGCACCCGGCGCGTCGGCCTCAGAGGCCGCATCGGCGCCACGCTGAAAGCGATGGCGGCCGGGGCTCAGGCCCCAAAGTTCATCGGCAGGCCCACATAGTTTTCCGCCAGCGACACCGAGGCCGCACGGGAGTGCACCAGGTAGTCCAGCTCCGCCTCCTGAATCTTCTGGCCGAATTCGCCCGTCTCTGGAAAGCGGTGCATCAGCGAGGTGAACCACCATGAAAAGCGCTCGGCACGCCACACGCGGCGCAGGCAGCGGTCGGAGTAGGTGTCGATGCCCACGGAGGATTTCTCGTTGTAGAACTCGGACAGTGCGGTCCATAGATAACCCACGTCGCTGGCGGCCAGGTTCAGGCCCTTGGCACCGGTGGGGGGCACGATGTGGGCGGCATCTCCGGCCAGGAACATGCGGCCAAAGCGCATGGGCTCGGCCACAAAGCTGCGCAGTGGGGCGATGCTCATCTCCAGCGCCGGGCCGGTCACCAGGTTGGCGCGGGCCTCGGGGTCCAGGCGGTTGCCCAGCTCGGTCCAGAACTGGTCGATGGTCCAGTTCTCGACCTTGTCAGTCGTAGGCACCTGCACGTAGTAGCGGCTGCGCGTGGCGCTGCGCATGCTGCACAGCGCAAAGCCGCGTTCGGTGTTGGCGTAGATGAGTTCGTGCGACACGGGCGGCACGTCTGCCAGCACGCCCAGCCAGCCAAAGGGGTACACGCGCTCATAGGTTTTGAGCAGATTAGCTGGCGCACTGGCGCGGCACACGCCGTGGTAGCCGTCGCAGCCCGCGATGAAGTCACAGGCCAGCTCATGGGTCTGGCCGTCCTTCTGGTAGGTCACGCGCGGGTTTTGGCCGTCAAAGTCGTGCACTTGCACGTTCTGCGCGTCGTACACGGTGGTCAGGCCTGCTGCGGTGCGGGCGTCCATCAGGTCGCGCGTGACTTCGGTCTGGCCGTACACCGTCACGCGGCTGCCGCCGGTCAACTCGTGCAGGTCGATGCGGTGGCGCTGGCCCTTGAACAGCAGCTCGATCCCATCGTGGGGCAGACCCTCGGCATGGGCACGGACGCTCACGCCCGCCTGGTCCAGCAGGTCCATGCAGACCTTCTCCAGCACCCCGGCGCGGATGCGGCCGAGCACGTAGTCGGGGCTGCGCTGCTCGATGATGACGGCGTCAACGCCAGACTTGTGGAGCAACTGACCGAGCAGCAGGCCGGCGGGGCCGGCACCAATGATGGCAACCTGGGTGCGCATGGGAAACCTCTGGGAAAGGGATGTGGAAGCTGGGGAGATACCGAAAACCAATGGCCTTGAGCGTAGGTTGATCCAGATCAAAGCGATATCCGACAACGCCGATTGCGTGCGATCAGTCGATGCTTTGTGCGATGATCGCGCAGTCTCAAGGGGGCCGACGTCTGTAACCTGGGCCGCCATGGCTCTGAGCCGCTGCAGGGTCTCCGCCAGCGCTTGTGTCCCCCCGAGTCCATCCACCTGCAATTCACTCATCACCTCTCATGGCCTCCACCCCCATCGCCAAGGCAGATTTCATTGAAGGCATGGCCAAGGGCATGGCCGTGCTGGAGAGTTTTGATACCGAGCGCCAGCGCCTGAACGCTACCCTGGCGGCACAACGCACCGGCCTCACACGCGCGGCAGCGCGGCGGCACCTGTTGACGTTGGCACACCTGGGGTACCTGGAGACGGATGGCAGCTACTTCTGGCTGGCGCCCAAGGTGCTGCGGTTTTCGGGCAGCTACCTTGCGTCTGCACGGTTGCCCCGCGTGCTGCAGCCCACGCTGAACCGGCTGGCCGCGCAAACCCAGCAGTCGTTCTCGGCGGTGGTGCTGGACGGGGACGAGGTGGTGATCGTGGCGCGCAGCGGCGTGTATGGCGCGCCGGCGCGGGTGCTGGCCTATGGTTTGCACCTGGGCGCGCGGCTGCCGGCCCACCCCACGTCCACCGGGCGGGTGTTGCTGGCGGCGCTGCCCCCGGCGGAGCTGACCGCCTGGCTCAAGAACCGGCCCCTGCACCGCCTCACGCCGCAGACGATCACGCAGGTGGGCCCGCTGCGGCAGGCGATCGCCAAGGTGCGGCGCGACGACTATTGCCTGGCGGTGGAGGAGCACGAGCTGGGCGTGCATGCGCTGGCCGTGCCGCTGCGCAACCTGCAGGGCCACACGGTGGCGGCGCTCAACGTGGTGGCATCGCCCAAGCAGATGGACGAGGGCAGTCTGCAGCGCGACATGCTGCCGTTGCTGCAAGACGCTGCCCGCGAGTTGCGCGGACTGCTGTGAGTCTCCTCCGTTGCAAGCCTTGCCGCCATGAAAAATGGCCCTCGTGAGGGCCATTCAGTGCCAAATTGGCAGTAAGCGCTAGTGCAATATGCGCAGGTAGCTATTATTTTGAGAGCGTCTTGAACACTTCGCGCGCAGCAGTCACGGTGGCTGCCACATCGTCGGCGGTGTGGGCGGCGCTCACAAAACCGGCTTCGTACAGGGCCGGTGCAATGTAGATGCCCCGGTCCAGCAGGCCGTGGAACAGCTGGTTGAAGCGTGCGCTGTCGGTCTTGAGCACCTGGGCGTAGTTTTGCGGCAGTTCGGGCAGCAGGAAAAAGCCGAACATGCCGCCCTCGCAGTCGCCGCAGAACGGCACCCCCTCTGCCGTGGCGGCGGCTTGCAGCCCATCGACCAGCGAGCGGGTGCGGGCCGACAGCGCATCGAAAAAGCCGGGCTTTTGGATCTCGCGCAGCGTGGCCAGCCCGCATGCCGTGGCCACCGGGTTGCCCGACAGCGTGCCCGCCTGGTACACGCCGCCCAGTGGCGCGAGGTGTTCCATGATGGCGCGCGGGCCGCCAAAGGCCGCCAGCGGCATGCCACCGCCAATCACCTTGCCCAGCACGGTGAGGTCGGGTTGGAAGCCGGGGATGCTCTTGGCGTACACGCTTTGGGCGCTGCCCAGGGCCACGCGGAAGCCCGTCATCACTTCATCCAGCACCAGCAGCGCACCGTACTCGGTGCACAGCTCGCGGCAGCGTTTCATGAACGGCACGCTGGCGCGCACCAGGTTCATGTTGCCCGCAATGGGTTCGATCATCACGCAGGCCAGCTCCTTGCCGTGCAGGGCAAAGGCTTCTTCGAGCTGCGGGATGTTGTTGTATTCGAGCACGATGGTGTGCTGCACCACTTCGGGCGGCACACCGGCGCTGGTGGCATTGCCAAACGTGGCCAGGCCCGAGCCGGCCTTGACCAGCAGCGAGTCGGCATGGCCGTGGTAGCAGCCTTCGAACTTGATGAACTTGCTGCGGCCCGTGGCGCCGCGCGCGAGGCGAATGGCGCTCATGCCCGCTTCAGTGCCCGAGCTGACCAGGCGGATCATCTCCATCGAAGGGACCAGGCTCAGGATCTCTTCGGCCAGCTCCACTTCGCGCTCGGTGGGTGCGCCAAAACTGAAGCCTTCGAGCGCGGCCTTCTGCACGGCCTCCAGCACCGCCGGGTGGCCGTGGCCGAGGATCATCGGGCCCCAGGAGCCGATGTAGTCGATGAAGCGCTGGTCGTTCGCATCCCAGAAGTAGGCGCCTTGCGCACGCTTGACAAAGCGGGGTGTGCCTCCGACCGCCTTGAAGGCCCGCACGGGCGAATTCACGCCTCCGGGGATCAGCGCCTTGGCGCGTTCGAACAGGGGGATATTGAGATCAGTGCTTGGTGTCATGGGGTGGCATCACAAAACCCTCCAGGGCCTGTGTTTCGTCAATCGTGGGTTCTTCTTCGTCGCCGCCGGTCTCGTCGTCCTCGGGCTGTGCCCAGAACATGCGGTCGGGCACGATGTGCCCCATGCCGGGGCGAAAGCCTGCATCCAGGCAGCGGTCCAGATAGCCCAGTGCTTCGCTGGTGGCTTCGCCCAGATCGTTGCCGGCGGCCACCAGGGCCGTGAGGGCTGCTGACAGGGTGTCGCCTGCACCGGAGAAGGTGGCATCGAACAGCTCGAACTTGCCACTGCCCAGCACGGTCTGCGGCGAGGCCAGCACGTTCTCGACAAACTGCTCGGGCAGCGGGATGCCGGTGACCAAGGTGTAAGGCACGCCCATCTCGGAGGCGGCACGGGCAATGTCACGGGCGGTGGGGCTGCGCTCGCCCGTCCAGTCCGGCAGCAGCCAGCGCCACAGGGTGCTGTGGTTTCCAACCAACACCGAGGTCTGGGGCAGCAACAGCTCGCGGAAGGCGTCGAGGTACTCGTCTATCAGCTCGTCGCGCCACCAGGACAGGTTGGGCATGTAGGCGATCACGGGGACTTCGTCGTAGTCGGTCGTGATCTCGGCAATGGTGCTGATGTTCTCGGTGCTGCCCACAAAGCCGACCTTGATCGCCTGCACGGGAAGGTCTTCCAGCACCGCGCGCGCCTGCTCGGACACCGCCTCGTCGTCGAAGCTGAAGTGGTCAAAAATCTGAGCCGTGTCGCGGGCATAGGCCCCGGTGACCACGGCAATCGGGTGTCCGCCGACGGAGGCGATGGTGGTGATGTCGGCGGTCAGTCCGCCCGCTCCACTGGGGTCGCTGGCGTTGAAGACCAGCACACAGGCCGGGCTCGCTTCCTCCGCGTCATCGTCGTCAATATCTGGGATTTCGGAGGGGGGAAGGGAGGCTTTGGTGGTCATGGACCAGATCCTGCTGGAGGGGTGGCACGGAAGCTGCAGGCCGCGGAAATCGCTAGATACAATCGTTGCATTCTATGTGAAGGCCCTTTAAGCTGTGACCGACTTTAAAACTTGGATGTGTTTGATTTGCGGCTGGATTTATGACGAAGCGGCGGGGTCTCCCGAGCACGGCATTGCACCCGGCACGCCCTGGGATCAGGTACCGATGAACTGGACTTGCCCAGAATGTGGCGCCCGCAAGGAAGATTTCGAGATGGTCCAGATCTGAGGCGCTTCAGCACCATTCGCTGCTGCGTTGTTTATTTTCTCCATCGGGAGCAGTGACAATTGACTACAACAGGCGCATCTTTCAAAGTGCTCGTGGTGGATGACAGCAACACCATCCGTCGAAGCGCCGAGATTTTTCTCAAGCAGGGGGGGCACGAAGTCTTGTTGGCCGACGACGGCTTTGATGCTTTGGCCAAGGTCAACGATTACCAGCCTCAGCTGATTTTCTGCGACATCCTCATGCCCAAGCTCGACGGGTACCAGACCTGCGCCATCATCAAGCGCAACGCCCGTTTTGCGGATACCCCGGTGGTCATGCTGTCCTCCAAGGATGGTGTGTTCGACAAGGCGCGCGGGCGCATGGTCGGCTGCCAGGAATATCTCACCAAGCCGTTTACCAAAGACCAGCTGTTGCAGGCCGTGCAGCAGTTTGGCAATTCCCAACAAGGAGCCCTCTAATGCCCATTCAGAAAGTATTGGTCGTCGACGACTCGAAGACCGAGTTGATGTTTTTGACGGACCTGCTTCAGAAAAAAGGCATGCAAGTCCGTACTGCAGAAAATGCCGAAGAGGCATTTCGCCGTCTGGCCGAAGACAAGCCCGATCTCATCCTGATGGATGTAGTGATGCCCGGCCAAAATGGCTTCCAGCTCACGCGTGCCATTACCCGCGACCCCCTTTACGCTGATGTGCCCATCATCATGTGCACCAGCAAGAACCAGGAAACCGACCGTGTCTGGGGCATGCGCCAAGGTGCGCGCGGCTACATCACCAAGCCGGTGGACCCCGCAGAGCTGCAGGCCAAAATCGACGCTCTGAACTGAGGCAGCGGCGCGCTCATGGCAAACCGCGAAGCCCTACGGGAGCTCCAGACCCGACTTGCCAGCCGCTTGCAGGCTGCAAGGTCCGAAGGTACGTCCGTGTCCTCCTGGCTGGCTGTAGAGTCCGCCGGGAATTCCTATTTGCTGCCCCTGGGGCAGTCCGGGGAGATCTTCCCCTGGGTGTCGGTGCAGGCCGTGCCTTACACCCAGAGCTGGTTTCTGGGCGTGGCCAACCTGCGCGGTGGCCTGGTGGGGGTGGTGGACCTGGCGGGTTTGCTCGGTTCCACCGTACCGCGCACCGAGCAAGCCTTGTCCGAGGCCAGCCTGCTCGCGTTCAACGCCGCGCTCGACGTCAATGCCGCCCTGCTGGTGGACCGCCTGGCCGGGCTGCGCGGCACGGACGCGTTTGTGTCGTCCGAACCGCCGGCCGAGGATTCGCCCAGCTTCTTCGGCACCACCTATATCGATTCCAGTGGCACACGCTGGCAGGAGCTGAACTTGCAGATCCTGTCCCAACATCCCGCTTTCCTGAGCATCAGTGCTTGAGTTTTTCTGTAAGGCTGCACCATGTCCGTCGTCAATCAATTTGGAAAACTGTTCAACCGGAAACCCGCCACGCCTGATACCGGCGCAGCCACCGGCGCGACCGACGATGGGCAGGACCTCCTGGCCACGGGAGCCCTGGATGGCTCGCAACTGCGCGACTCCTACCAGGCCGAAGCCATGAACAGCGTCCAGGGCGATCCCGACGGCTACACGCCGGAACTGACCGCGCCCGAAGCGGAAGAAGACCTCATCAGCCTGCCCTTGCTGGGCCGCTCGACCGCTGCCGGCCATCAGCGCCGGCTGCTGGCCTTGCTGGCCGTGGGGGTGGTGGTGCTGGCACTGATCGCCGGTTGGGTGCTGCAGCAGGCCGATCGTTCCGCGCAACAACTGGCGGCTACCGGCCAGTCGCTGATGCAGTCGCAACGTCTCGCCAAGTCGGTGTCGCAGGCGCTGGTGGGTAGTCCACAGGCGTTCCCGGACGTGGTGGAAAGCTCGGGCGTGTTGGCCCGCAACGTGCGCGCCCTGAATTCGGGTGACAACGAGCTGGGTGTGCAGTCGCTGGGCGAACCCTTCAAGCCCGATCTGGATGCCGTCAACCCCCTGATGGAGCGCGCGGAGCGCAATGCCAGCGTGGTGATGGGCCAGCAAAAGATCCTGACGCAGGTCGGTGATGCTCTGCGCACCATCAACCGCCAGTCGTCCGACCTGCTGGAAATCGCTGAAACGGTGTCGTCGCTCAAGCTGCAGCAAAACGCTCCTGCGGCAGAAATCTCTGCCGCAGGCCAGCTGGTGATGTTGACCCAGCGTATCGGTAAGTCTGCCAACGAGTTCCAGACCATGGAAGGCGTGAGCCCCGAGGCCGTGTTCCTGCTGGGCAAGGACTTGAACTCCTTCAAGGAAATTGCACAAGGCCTGCTGGAAGGCAGCCCCGAGTTGCGCCTGTCGGCCACCAAGGACGCGCAGACCCGCGAGCAGCTGGAGGCTCTGATCAAGCTGTACGAACAGACCCGTACCCAGGCCAGCGCCATTCTGGGCAACCTGCAAGGTCTGGTGTCTGCCCGTGAAGCGCAGTCCGCCATCATTGCCGACAGCGAGCCCCTGCGCCGCCAACTGGAAGGCCTGCAGAGCAAGCTGTCCGCCCAGACCGGTCTGGGCGCCGGCCAGTTCGCCGCTCTGGCGCTTGCTGGCTTGTTCGTGCTGCTTTGCGGTATCGGTATTTCGCGCGTTCAGCTGCTGGACAGCCGTGGCCGTCAGGCAGCTGCTGAAAACCAGCAACGCGACGCCAAGCGCCAGGAGCAGGAAGCCAAGCGCGTCAACGACGCCAACCAGGCCGCCATTTTGCGTTTGATGAACGAATTGCAGTCGGTTGCTGAAGGTGACTTGACGCAAGAAGCCACGGTGACGGAAGACATCACCGGCGCTATTGCCGACTCGGTGAACTACACGGTGGAAGAGTTGCGCCAGCTGGTGGGCAGCGTGCAGAACACGGCGACCCGCGTGGCGCAGACGACCGCTCAGGTGGACAACACCTCGACCGAGCTGCTGGCAGCATCGACCGAGCAGCTGCGCGAAATTCGCGAAACCGGCCGCTCCGTTCTGGACATGGCGACCCGAATCAACGAGGTGTCCACACAGGCGCAAGAGTCCGCCACGGTGGCCCGTCAGTCGCTGCAAGCTGCGGACTCGGGTCTGCAGGCCGTGCAGAACGCCATCGGCGGTATGAACTCCATCCGCGACCAGATCCAGGACACCTCCAAGCGGATCAAACGCCTGGGCGAATCGTCGCAGGAGATCGGTGAAATCACCGAGCTGATTTCTGACATTACCGAGCAGACGAACGTGCTGGCTCTGAACGCCGCCATTCAGGCCGCGTCTGCCGGTGAAGCCGGTCGCGGCTTCTCGGTGGTGGCGGAAGAAGTGCAGCGCCTTGCTGAACGCTCCGCAGACGCTACGCGCCAGATCTCGGCGCTGGTGAAAGCCATTCAGACCGACACCCAGGACGCCGTGGCCGCTATGGAGCGCTCCACGCAGGGTGTGGTGGAAGGGGCTCGGCTGTCCGACAGCGCCGGTACCGCACTGACCGAAATCGACCGCGTGTCGCGCCGTCTGGCTGAACTGATTGAGCAGATTTCGTCTTCGACTTCCCGGGAAGCTGTTCTGGCCAACGAAGTGGCCGACAACATCCAGCACATTTTTGCGGTGACCGAACAGACGGGTGAAGGTACCCGCACGACTGCGCAACAGGTGCGCGAGCTCTCGCACATGGCCGAAGAACTGCGCCAATCGGTGGCACGGTTCAAGATCGCCTGACGCAGCAGTTAGTCATCAACCAGCTGGCTCATTGCAGCCGGGGACGAATCCATGTCATCTATTGATGTCAACAATGCACCGGCCGCCGACGGGACCCAGGGAGATCAGGACCTGGGTCCTTTGGCTTGGGTGCTTGACGAGCTGCGCAAATCCCTGGACGGTGCCGTCAAGGCGATGCGTCGCTTTGTGCGTGATGCCGAGGTAGCACGCGAGTCCGATCTGGCGGCGCTGGACGCTGGCCCCTTGCGCATTGCACGCCAGCAGTTGCACCAGGCCTGCGGCGCGCTGGAAATGGTGGGCATGGGCCCGCCCGCGCTGGTGCTGCGGTCTATGGAATCGGCGGTGCAGAAGTTTGTTCAGCGCCCCGAGACCTGCAGCGATGACGCTGCCGCCGTTATCGAGCGTGCCAGTTTTGCGCTGATCGAATACCTGGAAACCGTGCTGGCCGGCAAAGCCGTGTCGCCCGTGGCGCTGTTTCCGCAATACCGTGATGCGCAGGCCCTGGCGGGTGCTGATCGTGTTCACCCCGCAGACCTGTGGCCGGTGGAACGCCGTTTCCGCGAGCCTGAAGGCGCGGTGTCGCTGCCTCCGTTGCCTTATGGTCCCGAGGCGCGTGCGCGGCTGGATGCTGCAGTGCTGCGCATCGTCAAGTCGGGTGATCTGAAGGCCGCCCTCAGCTTGCGCGACACCTGCCTGGGCTTTGTGGCTGCCCAGACGGACCGGCAGGCTCGCGCGTTCTGGAAAATCTGCGCGGGCTTCTTCGATGCCTTTGGCTCAGGGCTCTTGCCGCCGGATGTGTACGTGAAGCGCGTGGCGTCCCGTGTGCTCATGCAGTACGCCACCCTGGCCAAGGGTGATCCGACGATTGCCGACCGGCTGGTGCAGGATCTGCTGTTCTTCTGCTCGCAGGCGCGGGTGGCAGATCTCCCGGATGACGCTGCGCCATCGCTGCGGGCGGTTCGCCAAGCTTTTGCGTTGGACCGGTTCAAGCCGGTGGACTACGAGACCGCCCGCTTTGGCCGTTTTGACCCGGCGGTGCTGGCCCAGGCGCGCAAGCGCATTGCCTCCGCCACGGAAACCTGGTCCGCCCTGGCGGGCGGTGACCGCAACAAACTCAAGCCAGCCGCAGACCAGTTCAGTCTGGTGTGCGATTCGCTGCGCAAACTCCATCCCGGTAGCGAGAACCTGGCGCAAGCGCTGACGCGTGCCCTTGATTCCACCACCCGATCGGGTGAGCCTCCATCGCCCGCGTTGGCCATGGAAGTGGCCACCTCGGTGCTGTATCTGCAAGCGGCTTTTGAAGAGCTGGACACGGCGGACGAGCAGATGGAAGCCCGCGCCAGCCGTCTCGCAGAGCGTCTGGACGCGGTCACGGCAGGTGCCGAGCCCGAACCGCTCGAACAATGGATGGAAGAGCTGTACCGCCGGGTCAGCGACAACCAGACCATGGGCAGCGTGGTCGATGAACTCAGGGTGACCCTGGGCGAGGCCGAAAAGGCCATGGACCAGTTTTTCCGGAATCCCAAGGACACCGGCGTGTTGGCGACCGTGCCAGGGCATCTAGCGCAAATGCGTGGCGTGCTGTCGGTGCTGGGGTTGGACCAGGCGTCGCTGGCCGTGGTTCGCATGCGCGACACGGTGGAGCGTCTGCTGATCAATGAAGTGCCCGAAGAAGAACGCCAGGGCGCATTTGAAAAGCTGGGCAACAGCCTGGGAGCCTTGGGCTTCCTGATCGACATGCTGAGCTACCAGCGCACCATGGCGCGCAAGCTTTTCGTCTACGACGAAGATCTGGGCGAGTTGCGCATCCTCATGGGCAAGACCCGTGCGCGCGCCTCCGATGCGGTGGAAGAAGCGCCCGCCAAGCTGGAAGAGCGTTCAGCCACCGTGGTGCCCGACGTGATTCCCCGGTTCCCTGTGCAGGAGCCTGCCAGCGAGCCCACGGACTTTGCGCCGTTCCCTGATTTTGATTCGGCCCCTGCGGCCGATGCTGGCGTGGCGGCTGAGCCCGCCGGCCTGGCCCCGGACATTTCTTTTGACGTTCCGGCCCCTGCCGTGGTGGCCCCTGCGCCAGCCGAGGCGGCGTCCCCGGTGCCCGCCGCTGCGCCCGCCGCAGTGCCCGATGTGGAAGACGAACTGCTCGACGTGTTCCTCGAAGAGGCGCGCGAAGTGGTGGTGAACGGCCTGGCTGCCATCGAGCAGCTGCGGGGCGAGCCCGGTGACCTGAGCGAGCAGACCACACTGCGTCGTGCGTTCCATACGCTCAAGGGCAGTTCGCGCATGGTGGGGCTGAACGACTTTGGCGAAGCCGCGTGGTCGATGGAGCAGGTGCTCAACGTCTGGCTTGCCGAACAAAAGCCCATGCAGCCCAGCTTGCTGCAGTTGTCGACCGATGCCCTGCATGCCTTCAGCAGCTGGGCCGATGACATCGCTGCAGGCCGGGCGACGGGCTGGGACCCCGAGTCCTTCCGTCGATCTGCCGACGCCATGCGTCTGGACGGCACATTGGTGCCGCTGGCCATGGCCTCTGGCGGCACTGCCGCGCTGGAGCCCGTCCTGGACTCGGCAGTGGCAGACGTCGCAGAGGAGCCCGCACCGGAGCCGACCATGGCGGCGACGGCCCTCCCTGCTGATACGCTCGAAGACGAACTGATGGTGCCGGACTTCCAGGCCACCGAGATCTCGGACCATGTGCCCGAACAGCCTGCCGAAGCTGCCAGCGCTGCGCCAGAGGTGGCCGAGGAGATCGACTTCTCCGTGTTCACCGCAGCACTCAACGAGTCCGCTCCCGAGCCCGCACCGGCGGTGGATCCGTCCAGCGCAGACTTCGTACTCGACCTGGAGCTGCCCGATCTGGAACCCGTGTCGGCCGAGACGCCTGCGCCAGCAATGGCTCACGCAGAGCCCGTCGACGCGCCGCTGGAAGTCCCCGCAGACGCTCTGGGCGACGAATTCCTGCTACCGGAAGACCTGGTGCTCGACGCGCCCGAACCGGAAACCGGGGTGGTCACGGAGGCCAGCGTTCCTTCGGACGGGTTGGAAGCGCTGGATGTGGCCGAGCTGGAGAAGCTGCTGGAGGCCGAGTCGGCCGAGGCTGCTGCACTGCAGGCACCTGCCCCCGAGGACGTTGCCGAGGCAAGTCCCGAAGCCTTGCCAGACGACCTCGCTGAAGCAGAGTCCGCGCAAGACGTGGCGAATCTGCTCGATGCCCTGCCGCAGGAAGAAGGCGGCAGCGACGATGCCGTCAAGGTCATCGACACGCTGCGCATTGGCATCCCGCTCTACAACGTGTACCTGAATGAGGCTGATGAATGGTCTCGTCGCCTGGTGACCTGCTTGCAGGAATGGGCGCTGGAGCTGCACGAGCCGCTGCCTGACACGGCCGTGGCCTTGTCGCACTCGCTGGCCGGCAGTTCGGCCACGGTAGGCTTCACCGCGTTGTCCGAAATGGCCCGCGTGCTGGAGCACACGCTGCAGCATGTGCAATTGCAGTCGGGGGGCACCGAGGAACAGGCGGCCGCCTTCATGGCAGCGGCGGAAGACATCCGTCGCCTGCTGCACCAGTTTGCTGCCGGGTTCCTCAAAGAGCCCAGCCCGGAAGTGCTGGCCCAGCTGCGCCAGATTCTGGAAACCGAGGTGGTCAGCACCCAGTCTCCGCCCGAAGAGGATGCGCAGGCCTACCTCGACGCCGCCGAGCAGGAAGCGTCCGAAGCTGCCGCTGCCGAATTGGCACCAGAGCCGGTGGCGAAGGCGCCCGTCGCGGATGCCGAGCCAGAGCCAGCTGCACCTGCCGTGCCCGAGCCCGTGTCCGCACCTGCCGTGGGCCATGTGGCCCCCGCGCTGTCTGCGGTCATCCACGACCATGATCAGCACATTGACGATGCCATCGCGCACGCCATTGCCTCGATCCCGGACGCGGACGACGACATCGATGCGATCGACGTCATCGACCCTGACCTGTTCCCCATCTTCGAAGAAGAGGCGGCCGAGTTGCTGCCCCAACTGGGTGGTGCGCTGCGCCAGTGGGCCTCGCGCCCCGACAACCTCAGCGCCCGCAGCGAAGTGTTGCGGGCCCTGCATACGCTCAAGGGCAGTTCACGACTGGCCGGTGCGATGCGCCTGGGCGAAATGGCCCATCGGCTGGAATCTGCGATCGAACAACTGGACGCAGAGACCGTCACGGCCGACCAGATCGAGCCGCTGCAAGGTAGTTTCGACGGCCTGCAAGCCAACTTCGAGGCACTGCGTGCCATTGGTCAGGCTCCCTCGGACGGTGTGGTGGCCTTGCCGGTGGAAGCCGTGCCTGCCGCCCGCGCCAGCGTGGCGGATGTGTCGGAGGCTTCCGTCCCGTCGGTGGCCGCACCGTCTGCCAAGCCGGTGGCGATGACGGCCCCGGCCGTGCGCCTGCCAGGACCCTCGCAACTGGCGCCCCTGCGCGTGGCGGCCAACCAGTCGGTGCGCGTGCGTGCACAGCTGCTGGACCGCCTGGTCAACCAGGCGGGCGAGGTGATGATCAGCCGTTCGCGCCTCGACGCGCGCCTGGGCCAGTTCCGCAGCTCGCTCACCGATCTGTCGGGCAACCTGGACCGCTTGCGCCAGCAATTGCGCGACATCGAGGTGCAAGCCGAGTCGCAGATGCAGTCGCGCCTTGCGCTGTCCAAGGACTCTGCGGCAGGCTTCGATCCGCTGGAGTTCGACCGCTTCACCCGGGTGCAGGAGTTGACCCGCATGATGGCCGAGTCGGTCAACGACGTGGCCACGGTGCAGCGCAATCTGCAACGCGCCATGGAAGGCGCCGAAGACGACCTGATCGCCCAGGGCCGCCAGGCGCGTGAGCTGCAGCGCGATCTGCTGCGCACCCGCATGGTGGAGTTCGAAGGCATTGCCGAACGCCTGTACGCCGTAGTGCGCCAGGCCTCCAAGGAAACCGGCAAACAGATCAAGCTGGACATCACCGGCGGCTCCATTGAAATGGACCGTGGCGTGCTGGACCGCATGACACCCGCCTTCGAGCACTTACTGCGCAATTGCGTGGCCCACGGCATCGAAGAGCCCGAGGTCCGCATGGCGGCCGGCAAGCCGGCGTCGGGCACCATCACGGTGGACCTGCACCACGAAGGCAATGACGTGTCGGTCGAGTTCCGTGATGACGGTGCGGGCCTGAACCTGCCGCGCATCCGCGAAAAGGCCCTGTCCCAGGGCATCGTGGAACCCGGCGTGGAGCTGAGCGATGCTGACGCCGCCAACCTGATCTTCATGCCGGGCTTCTCGACGGCCTCGGAGGTCACGGGCCTGGCAGGTCGTGGCATCGGCATGGACGTGGTGCGTGCCGAAATCAACGCACTCGGCGGCCGCATTGAAACCACGACCGAGGCCGGTAAGGGCGCTGCGTTCCGCATGGTGCTGCCGCTGACCACGGCGGTGACGCAGGTGGTGATGCTGCGCTCGGGCGATCTGGCGATCGGGGTTCCGGCCAACGTGGTCGAGATCGTTCGCCGCACGTCGGCCCCCGACCTCGCAGAGGCGTATCGCACCGGTGTATTTGACGACGGCATGGAGAAGATCCCGTTCTTCTGGTCGGGAGCCCTGCTGCAGTCATCCGCCCGCAGCACCGAGCCAGCGGGCAAGACCCGCCCGGTGGTGATCTTCCGAAGCGCTGCCCAGCGCGTGGCCATGCACGTGGACGAAGTGCTGGGCAACCAGGAAGTCGTGGTGAAGAACCTGGGGCCGCAGTTGTCCCGTCTGCCAGGTCTGGCGGGCATGTCTGTGCTGGCCTCGGGTGCCGTGGTACTGATCTACAACCCGGTGGCCTTGGCCACGGTGTATGGCGACCAGGTGCGTGCGGCCAGTGCCGATATGGCGCCAGCACCCGACACCCCCGCTGCCAGCGGTACGGGCAAAGCCGTGGTGTCCCAGCAGTTGTCGGGTCCGAGCCAGGTGCCTTTGGTGCTGGTGGTGGACGACTCCATCACGGTGCGCCGCGTGACGCAGCGCCTGCTGCAGCGCGAAGGCTACCGTGTGGCCCTGGCGGCAGATGGTCTGCAGGCGCTGGAGCGTCTGCAGGAAGAGCGCCCGACGGTGGTTCTGTCCGACATTGAAATGCCGCGCATGGACGGCTTCGATCTGGCGCGCAACATCCGTGCGGACGGTGCCTTGCGTGATCTGCCCATCATCATGATCACCTCGCGCATTGCTGAAAAGCACCGCGAGCATGCGATGGAACTGGGCGTGAACCACTACCTGGGCAAGCCGTATTCGGACGAAGAGCTGCTGAGCCTGATCCAGCACTACGCCCGCATCGCCGCAGCGGCCGAGGCCTGACACCATGCAGGCCCACTCCCGACCCTGCGAGTCAGCCTGGGTCGGGAGTGCTCATTCATCACCATCGCTTGTGTCCCGTGCATGGATACGGCGGACCGAGTCTCCGTGATGGACCCGCTGACACCATCCCCGCCCCCCGATCCCCGGCTGCTGGCTTGCCTGGCCCTGGTGGCGCGCGAGCGGGCTTCGGACCTGTTTCTGATGGCAGGTGCAGCGCCCACCATCAAGCGGCAGGGCGCCTTCATCCCCATTGCGCAGCAAGTGCTCTCAGCCGACGATGTGCGGCAAATGGCCTATTCCATCCTGCGGGAGGCCCAGCGCAAGGAGTTTGAGGCCACGATGGAATGTGACCTCTCGCTGCAGACCGCCGATGGCGAGCGCTTTCGGGTGAATGTGCACATGCAGCGGGGGCAGGTCGGCATGGTGATTCGCCATGTGATTGCGCGGATTCCCACGCTGGAAGAACTGGGGTTGCCGCCCGTGCTTCAGCGGCTGGCGTTTCTCAAAGGGGGATTGGTGTTGACGGTGGGCTCGGCAGGCTCAGGCAAGACCACCACGCTGGCTGCACTGCTGGACCATCGCAACACGCACACCGGCGGGCACATCCTCACGGTGGAAGACCCCATCGAATACCTGCACAGCCACAAAAAATCCCTGGTGACGCAACGCGAGGTAGGGCTCGATACCCTGTCGTATGACGAAGCGCTGCGCCGCGCCATGCGTGAGGCGCCTAACGTGATCATGATTGGCGAGATCCGCGACCGGGCCACCATGCAGCACGCGCTGCACTACGCCGAATCCGGCCACCTGTGTGTGTCCACCCTGCACGCCAACAACGCCAACCAAGCCGTGCAGCGCATCGTCAACTTCTTCCCCGAGGATGCGCACCGCCAACTGCTCATGGACCTGTCGCTCAACCTGCGCGCCGTGATTGCGCAGCGGCTGGTCCAGGGGCTTGCGGGCCATCTGGTACCCGCTACTGAGATCATGCTGCTGACGCCCTATGTGGCCGAGCTGATCCAGAAGGGGCAGATCGACGAACTCAAGACCGCCATCACCCGCAGCGGCGAGCAGGGCATGTGGAGCTTTGACCAGTCGCTGCTGGGCATGGTGGAGGCGGGCGCGATATCGCCCGAAGAAGCCATCGCCAACGCGGACAACCGCACCGATGTCCGCTTGCGGCTGCGGCTGGCCGCGGGGGCCTCGCTGGGCGGCGAGGGCATGCAGATGGCGCCGGAGGAACCCCCGCCGGACGAACTACCGCCCACGACACATCGCTGACCCCCCGTGTGCCCTGCTCAACAGGGCGGGTGTTACCCCCCGGCCGTCTTGACGACGGCGTAGCGCTCCAGCGTGCGCTGCCGCGCTGCGTCATGCTCCACCACGGGCAGGGGGTAGGTGTCACCCAAGCGTACCCCCGCCTCCTGCAACTCCAGCGGCCGCGCCAGCCACGGGGCGTGCAGCGCCTTGGTGGGAAGCGCTGCGAGCAGGGGCAGGTAGCGGCGGATGAACTTGCCCTCCGGGTCGAACTTCTCGCTCTGGCTCACCGGGTTGAAGATGCGGAAATAGGGCTGGGCGTCGCACCCGCTGGAGCTGGCCCACTGCCAGCCGCCGTTGTTGGCGGCCAGGTCGAAGTCATTGAGGTGCGTGGCAAAGTAGGCCTCGCCGCGCCGCCAGTCGATGCCCAGGTCTTTCACCAGAAAGCTGGCCACTACCATGCGTAGGCGGTTGTGCATGTAGCCCGTCTGGTTGATCTGCGCCATGGCGGCGTCCACCAGCGGGTAGCCGGTGCGGCCCTCGCACCAAGCGGCAAACAGGGCATCGGCTTCGGGGCCGGTCTCCCAGGCGATGGCGTCGTAGGCCGGCTTGAAGCTCTGGCCCACCACATGCGGGTGGTGGTGCAGGATCTGGAAATAGAAGTCCCGCCAGATCAGCTCACTGAGCCAGGTCGTGGCTCCGGGGTTGCCTTCCAGCATCAGGCGGTGCGCCGTGCGCGCGAGCAAGCGCGGCGAGATGGTGCCAAACCGCAGGTGCACGCTCAGGTAGCTGGGCCCTTTCACTGCCGGAAAGTTGCGCGTGTCCTCATACCGCTCGATGCGGCCCAGAAAATCGTCGAACAGCTGCTGTGCGCCCCGGGCTCCCGTGGGCAGGCGCAGCTGGGACAGGGCCGTGGGCTCAAACCCGAGGTCCTGCAAGGTGGGCACAGGCTGGCATTGGGCCTCAGGGCGCGCTGCCAGATGGTGGGCGTGGCGCTCCACCGGATAGCTCTTGAGCTGGAACGCATCGATCTTCTTGAGCCACGCATTCTTGTACGGCGTGAACACGCTGTACGGTTTGCCGGTCTGCGTCAGCACCTCGCTGCGCTCCAGCAGGGTGTGGTCCTTGAAGGTGTGAAAGGCCTTGCCGGCCGCCGCCAGGCGCGTGCGTACCAGGCCGTCGCGGTCCAGCGCCTGGGGTTCATCGTCGTGGTTGGCAAAGACAGCCTGCACGTCCAGGGCGCTGGCCAGGGCCGGAATGGCGTCGCTGGCCACCGCGTGCCACACGATGAGGCCGCCCCTTTCCTGCCCCGAAAGCGCGCGCAGCGTGTCATCCAGCTCCACCAGCGACTCGCGGATGAACTCCACCCGCCGGTCGGCGCGGGGCAGGGCGTCGAGGATGTCCTTGTCGAACACAAAGGCGCAGAACACCTGCTCGCAGCGCGTCAGCGCGTGGTACAGGGCGGCCTGGTCGTGGGCGCGCAGGTCGCGGCGGAACCAGACCAGGCCGCGGGGGTAGCGGGGCTCGGGGGAGGGGGGCATGTTCACCGTTAAAATTGCGGGATGTCTTTCGATTCTGCGCCCATCAACCTGACGCATCATTTCCTGATCGCGATGCCCGGCCTGGAAGATGAGTCTTTTGCGCGCAGCGTCGTCTATCTGTGCGAGCACAGCGAGCGCGGTGCGCTCGGCCTCATCATCAACAAGCCCACCGATATCACCCTCAAGGGCCTGTTCGACAAGGTGGACCTGTCCCTGCGCCGCGAGGACCTCACCAAAGAGCCCGTTTTCCAGGGCGGCCCGGTGCAGACCGAGCGCGGTTTTGTACTGCACGAACCCATGCTCATGGACAAGGGGGAAACCGACGAGTCGGCCTATGCCTCCACCATGACCATCCCCGGCGGCCTGGAGATGACCACCTCCAAGGACGTGCTCGAAGCGCTGTCTACAGGCGCAGGCCCCCGCCGCGTGCTCATCACGCTGGGGTACTCGTCCTGGGGCGAGGGGCAGCTCGAATCGGAGCTGGCCGAGAACGCCTGGCTCACCGTGGCGGCCGATCTGTCGGTGATCTTCGATACCCCCGTGCCCGAGCGTTACGACCGGGCCCTGTCGCTGCTGGGCCTGCAGGCCTGGATGCTGTCGCCCGAGGCGGGGCACGCATGACCGGCGTGCCCGTTCAGTCGATCCAGCCGCCAGCCGTTCCTGCGCATTTCCAGACCTTTCTTGCTTTTGACTTTGGCCTCAAGCGCACGGGCGTGGCCTCGGGCAACCGCATGCTCAAGAGCGCCACGCCCCAGCGCACCATCCAGGCCGAGGGCGACGCCCGTTTTGCCCAGGTGGCCGAGCGCATCAAGGAATGGCAGCCTGACGCTTTGGTGATCGGCGTGCCTTACCACCCGGACGGCGCAGCCCACGAAAACACCGCACGTGCGCTCAAGTTCGGGCGCCAGTTGCGTGGCCGCTTTGGTCTGCAGGTGTTTGAGGTGGACGAGCGCTACAGCACCACCGAAGCCATCGCTGGTGGCGCCAAGGATGCCGACGCGGCCTCGGCCTGCATCATCCTGGAACAGTTTTTGAGGAATCTTCCATGACCACCCCATCCCCCGGAATGTCCGGCAGCCTGGTGCTAGACGCCGAGGCGCTGTACCGCGAACTGCTGCGCGGCGTGCGCAGCATGCTCACCCCCACCACGCGCCTGGCGGGCATTGCCTCGGGCGGTGCCTGGCTGGCCGAGCGCCTGCAAAAAGACCTGGGCCTGGAAGGGCCCGCCGGTGTGCTCTCGTCGGTGATGCACCGCGACGACTTCGCGCAGCGCGGCCTGTCGGCCAGCGCACAGACCGCGCTGCCGTTTGATGTGAACGGAGCCGACGTGCTGGTGCTCGACGACGTGCTTTACACCGGCCGCACCATCCGCGCCGTGCTCAACGAGCTGTTCGACTACGGCCGCCCCGCCAGCGTGCGCCTGGCCGTGCTGGTGGACCGGGGTGGGCGCGAGCTGCCCGTGCAGGCCGACTTTGCCGCCGCGCGCGTGGCGCTGCCCGCCGCCCAGTCGCTGGCCCTGGCGCGGGGCGACAGCGGCACCTTCCAATTCCAAGTCCAGGACAAAGACTAAAGAGGCCCGACCGTGCTGCACAAGCGCAACCCCCAACTCAACAAGAACGGCGAGCTGATCCACCTGCTGTCCATCGAGGGCCTGCCGCGCGACATCGTCACGCACATCCTCGACACGGCCGCCAACTTCGTGAGCGTGAACGACCGCGAAGTGAAGAAGGTGCCTCTGCTGCGCGGCAAGAGCGTGTTCAACCTGTTCTTCGAGAACAGCACGCGCACCCGCACCACCTTCGAGATCGCGGCCAAGCGCCTGTCGGCGGACGTGATCAACCTGGACATCGCGCGCAGCTCGGCCAGCAAGGGCGAATCGCTGCTCGACACCATCGCCAACCTGAGCGCGATGGCGGCCGACCTGTTCGTGGTGCGGCACAGCGAGTCGGGTGCGCCCTACCTGATCGCCCAGCACGTGGCGCCCCATGTGCACGTGATCA
This sequence comes from Acidovorax sp. M14, assembly GCF_049331375.1. Lineage (NCBI taxonomy): Bacteria > Pseudomonadati > Pseudomonadota > Betaproteobacteria > Burkholderiales > Comamonadaceae > Acidovorax > Acidovorax sp. M14. The sequence goes on along the minus strand of NZ_CP186263.1, from coordinate 4,064,537 downwards.
ACGCCGGCGACGGCCGCCATGCCCACCCCACGCAGGGGCTGCTGGACATGTACACCATCCGCCACTACAAAAAGGACTTCAGCAACCTCACCGTGGCCATCGTGGGTGACGTGCTGCATTCGCGTGTGGCGCGCTCCGACATCCACGGCCTCACCACCTTGGGCTGTGCCGAAGTGCGCGTGGTGGGCCCGCGCACCCTGGTGCCCAGCGACATGGCGCAGATGGGCGTGCGCGTGTGCCACACGCTCGAAGAGGGCATCAAGGATGCCGACGTGGTCATCATGCTGCGCCTGCAGAACGAGCGCATGAGCGGCGCGCTGCTGCCGTCCAGCCAGGAGTATTTCAAGAGCTTCGGTCTCACGCAGGAAAAGCTGCAACTGGCCAAGCCCGATGCCATCGTGATGCACCCCGGCCCCATCAACCGCGGCGTGGAAATCGACTCCGCCGTGGTCGATGGCAAGCAGAGCGTGATCCTGCCGCAGGTGACCTTCGGCATCGCGGTGCGCATGGCGGTGATGTCCATCGTCGCGGGGAATGAAGCGTGATCCGTCGGGTGAATGCTCCTGTTTTAGTAGCTGTTAGCGCATATATCACCGGCGCTATCGGCCTATTTGGCTTGAAATCATGAAGATACTGATCCAGAACGGCCGTGTGATCGACCCCGCCTCGGGCCTTGACCAAACCTGCGACATCGCGCTGGCGGCAGGCCGCATCGTGGGGGTCAACCGTGTGCCTCCTGACTTTGCGCCCAACCGCACCATCAACGCTGCCGGCTGCATCGTGCTGCCCGGCCTGGTGGACCTGGCTGCGCGCCTGCGTGAGCCGGGCCACGAGCACGAAGGCATGCTCGAATCCGAAATGGCTGCCGCCGTGGCCGGTGGCGTGACCAGCCTGGTCTGCCCGCCCGACACCGACCCCGTGCTCGACGAGCCCGGCCTGGTGGAGATGCTCAAGTTCCGCGCCGAGAAGCTGCACCAGTCGCGCCTGTTCCCCCTGGGCGCGCTCACGCGCGGTTTGGCCGGCGAGGTGCTGACCGAGATGGCCGAGTTGACCGAATCCGGCTGCGTGGGCTTTGGCCAGGCCGAGGTGCCGCTGGCCAGCACCCAGGTGCTGCAGCGCGCGCTGCAATACGCCGCCACCTTTGGCTACACGGTGTGGTTGCGCCCGCAGGAGATGCACCTGGGCAAGGGTGTGGCCGCCAGTGGTGCGCTGGCCACGCGGCTGGGCCTGTCGGGCGTGCCCGTGGCGGCCGAGACGATTGCGCTGCACACCATTTTTGAACTGCTCAAGACCACCGGCGCGCGCGTGCACCTGTGCCGCCTCAGCAGCGCTGCGGGTGTTGAGTTGGTGCGCCGCGCCAAGGCCGATGGCCTGAAAGTCACGGCCGACGTCAGCATGAACTCGCTGCACCTCACCGAGAACGACATCGGCTTCTTTGACAGCCGCGCGCGCCTGACGCCGCCGTTGCGCCAGCAGCGCGACCGCGACGCCCTGAGCGCGGCGCTGCTCGATGGCACCATCGATGCGCTGGTGTCCGACCACACCCCGGTGGATGAAGACGCCAAGACCCTGCCGTTCGCCGAGGCCGAACCCGGCGCCACGGGCCTGGAGCTGCTGCTGTCGCTGGCACTCAAGTGGTCGCAGGACAGCGGCGTGCCCTTGCAGCGCGCGCTGGCCGTGGTCACCGCCGAGCCCGCACGCGTGCTGGGCAACGCGCTGGGCACCTTGCAGGCCAGCGTGGGCCAGATCGTGGAAGGCGGCGTGGGTGACCTCTGCATCTTCGACCCGCAGGCCGCCTGGACGGTGCAGGACGACGCGCTCGCCAGCCAGGGCAAACACACGCCGTTCTCGGGCTACGAGCTGCCCGGCCGCGTGCGCATGACCCTGGTGGGCGGACAGGTCGCTTTCGACCGCAGCTGAGACGACTCAACGCGATAAGGCCCAGCCGTGAAGTTCCTGCGCGCCAGCTGGCGCCTCTTGCGGCTGCTGGGCCATATTGCCAAGGGCCTGTGGATCGTGGCGCTGCGGTTTCCGTCGCTGTCGCCGGAACAGCAACACGCCCGCGTGCAGGTGTGGTCGATGGAGCTGCTGGCCCATGCGGGCATCAGCCTGCGCATCCTCGGGCGGCCCCCGGTCACCGGCCCGGTGATGCTGGTGGCCAACCACATCTCGTGGCTCGACATCCCGGTGATGCACGCCGCACGGCACTGCCGTTTTGTCTCCAAATCCGACGTGCAGGCCTGGCCGCTGATCGGCACCCTGGCCACGGCCGCTGGCACGCTCTACATCGAGCGCAGCTCGCGCCGCGATGCGCTGCGCATGGTTCGGTCCATGCAAGAGGCGCTGGAGCGTGGCGAAGTGCTGGCCGTGTTCCCCGAGGGCACCACGGGTGACGGGCGCGAGATGCTGCCCTTCCACGCCAACCTGTTGCAGGCTGCCGTAGCCGCGCAGGCACCGGTGCAGCCCGTGGGGCTACGCTTTGCCGACAAGGCCACCGGCGCCACCAGCTTCGCACCCAGCTACATCGGCGATGAAACCCTGGTGGGCTCGATCTGGCGCACGCTCAGCGCCCCGCCCATCGAAGCCGTGGTGCACTACGGCACGCCCGAGCTGGCGGGCGAGCGCGACCGCCGCACCTGGACGCAGCACCTGCACGACACCGTCGACAAGCTGCGCAAAGCCTGAGAACGCTCGCAGGCTTCGGGTCCTGCGCTAGGTTCCCCAAAAGCCGTCTTTGTGCGGCAAAAGCGTGCATATTCCACGCTTTGGGTCGTGCAGGCGATGGCGCGGGTGGTCTGCCCGGTGCAATGTCCCGTATCGTCCGCGCTTTCCGTTTGCCTGCGGGTCATCGCAGGCCTTTGCACACTGCCGGGAGGGCACCATGAACCTGATTGAACGCGCCAAAAGCATTCTTCTGCAACCCAAGGAGGCCTGGGCCACCATCGACACGGAGGCTACCGACACCGCCACCCTGTTCACCAGCTACGCCATGATCCTGGCCGCCATCCCGGCGGTCTGCGGTTTCATCGGCATGTCGCTGATCGGTTTTGGCGGCTTTGGCGTCACCATCCGCGTGCCGTTTGTGTCCGGGTTGGTGAACATGGTCGTGTCGTATGGGCTGAGCCTGGTGGGCCTGCTGGTGCTCGGTTTCATCATCGATGCGCTGGCGCCCACCTTCGGCGGGCAAAAGAACGCCATCCAGGCACAGAAGGTGGCGGTGTACGCCAGCACGGCTGCCCTGCTGGGCGGCATCTTCAGCCTGCTGCCCTCGCTGGCCATGCTGGGCCTGTTGGCGGCGGCGTATTCCATCTACCTGCTCTACACCGGCCTGCCGGTGCTCATGCGCAGTGCGCCTGAAAAGTCGGTGGGCTACACAGTGGTGGTCATCATTGCGGCCATCGTGATGGGTGTGGTCATCGGTGCCGTCAGCGCGCTGTTCATGCCGCGCAGCGGTGCACTGTTTGGCGGCGCCGACGCCCCTGCCATCACCATGAACACGCCCGGCGGCAAGGTCTCCATCGACACCGCAGGTCTCGAAGCAGCAGGCAAGAAGATGGAAGAAGCCGCCCGCAAGATGGAAGAGGCCCAGAAGAGCCAGGACCCGGCCGCCATCGCCGCCGCCACGGGCGATGCCGCCAAGGCTGCGGCCGGTGTGCTGGGTGGGGGGCAGGCCATCGCGGCCCAGTCGCTCAAGGCGGCACTGCCGGAGAAGCTGGCAGGCCTACCCCGCACGGGTTTTGATGTGCAGGACGGCGCCGCCCTGGGCTTGCCCACCAGCCAGGCCAGCGCGCAATATGGCAACGATGACAAGCAGCTGCGCCTGGAGATCGTGGATGTGGGCGGCCTCGGGCAGATGGCGGTGATGGCCATGGGCATGGTGCAGGGCGAGAAGGAAGACCAGACCAGCGCCGAAAAGACCTGGCAGGAAGGTGGTCGCACGCTGCACCAGCGCTACGACAAGGACGGCAGCCACGCCGAGTTCAAGACCATCCTGAAGAACGGCCTGGTGGTCAGCATCGAAGGGGACAAGATCGGTGTGAAAGAGCTGCGCGGCCTGATGTCGCAGGTGGACCTGAACGGCCTGGAGGGCCTGCAGCGCAAGGGCAAGTCCTGAGCGGAAGGGTAGTTGCTATTGATTCAATAGCTATTCAGGCATGTTCGACTAGCGCATCCGGCCGATTTTGATCCCAACACCCGTTTAGCCGCGCGGAAACGTCACCACGTGGTCCACCTGGGCACGGATGCCGATCCACTCGCCCAGCGCGTGGTCGTGGTGGCTGGGCACATGGGCCAGCACCGTGTGGCCGCTGGCCAGGCGCAGGGTGTACAGAAACTCCGAGCCCCGGAACGACTTGCGCACGATCTGCGCCTGCACGGGCGCATGGTCGTCGTGCACGATGTCGTCGGCGCGCAGCAGCACATCACATTCCCCAGCGGGGTAGCTGCTGGGCAGGGGGCACTCGTCCAGGTCGGTCAGGTCGCCCAAAGGGGTTTGGGCCACCACGTTGTTGCCGCGCTGCACCAGCGTCGCCGGCGCAAACACGCCGTGGCCGATGAAGTCCGCCACAAACCGCGTGGCGGGGCGGTGGTACAGGGTGTACGCGTCGTCCCATTGGTGCAAGTGGCCCTCGTTCATCACGCCAATCACATCGCCAATTGCAAACGCCTCGAACTGGTCGTGGGTGACGAACAGGGCCGTGGCGCCTGCAGCTTTCAGGATGCCGCGCACCTCGTGCGCCAGGCGCTCGCGCAGGTCCACATCGAGGTTGGAGAACGGCTCGTCCAGCAGCATGAGTTGCGGGCGCGGCGCCAGCGCGCGGGCCAGTGCCACACGCTGTTGCTGGCCGCCAGAGAGTTCGTGCGGGTAGCGGTGCTCGCTGCCTTCCAGCCCCACAAGCTTCAGCACCTCGGCCACCCGCGCGGCCTGCTCAGCCCGGGGCAGCTGGTGGATGCCAAACGCCACATTGCGGCCCACCGACAGGTGCGGGAACAGCGCGTAGTCCTGGAACACCATGCCGATGCGCCGCAGCTCGGGGGGCACGCTCAGGGTGGCGCTGCTGACCACGCTTTTGGTCAGGCGAATCTCGCCGCCCGTCACGGGCTCCAGCCCGGCCACGGCCCGCAGCAGGGTGGTCTTGCCGCAGCCGGAGGGGCCGATCAGCACGCCGATATCACCCGCTTTCAGGCTGAGCGTGACGCCTTGCACAGCGGCCTGTGCGCGGCCTGCGTAGCGCACTTCGAGTTGGGAGACCTCAAGAAACATATCCGCGCATTTTAGGCGGCGTGGAGTGAATGCTTAAAATTCGCATTTGCATTCCTGGGTGCTGGTGTAGTGTTGCGCGCTGGATGGCACATTGAAGACCGATGGATTTTTGGTCAGGGCAAGGCGCAAATCACAGCGATACCCGAAGGTGTCGCGAGGATTTGCAACGCAGCCCTGGCCGAAAAGACGCGGTTTTTGAGTGCCAGATAGCGTGCAACACTGCACCAGGGTGCCCATGCCCTTTGGCAGGTGTGCGCTTTCTTCCTTCTGCCGAGCCCACCGCCTTGCGCCGTACCCCGTTCTCTGTTTTTCGCAGCATTCCGCTGATCCTGTTTGCAGGCTTTCTGGCCTTGCCAGTGCTGGCGGTGCTGGCGTCGTGGTTGCCGTTCTCGGCCACGGGGCAGGGCGATGCGCAGGCGGGTGCCATCCTGCGCGAGATGGCATCCACCGTGCTGCCCGGCTACGTGTGGACCACGCTGTGGCTTAGCGTGCTGGTGGCATTGGGCGCCGCCGTGGTGGGCACGCTGGCGGCTGCGGCTGTGACGCTGTTCGACTTTCCGGGCCGCCGCACCTTTGAATGGCTGCTGCTGTTGCCCCTGGCCATGCCCGCCTACGTCACGGCCTATGCGTACACCGACTTTCTGCAGTTCAGCGGCCCGCTGCAGGTGGGCCTGCGCAACACCTTCGGCCTGGAAGGCCGCTTGCTGCCCGAGGTGCGCAGCCTGGGCGGCGCCGTATGGGTGTTCATCTTCTCGCTGTACCCCTATGTGTACCTGCTGGCGCGCACGGCCCTGGGCGAGCGCGCCGCCCACCTCATGGAGGCCGCTCGCCTGCTGGGCGCACCGCTGCCCCGCCGCATCCGTGCCGTGGCCCTGCCGCTGGCGCGCCCGGCTGTGGCGGCGGGCGTGGCGCTGGTGCTGATGGAAACCCTGGCCGACTTCGGCGTGGCCAGCTACTTCGGCATCCAGACCTTCACCACCGGCATCTACAAGGCCTGGCTGTCGATGGACAACCGCTTGGCTGCCGCGCAGCTGGCCACCATGCTGTTGGTGGTCGTGATGGCGCTGCTGCACCTGGAGCACCGCGCGCAAAAGCGCATGCGTTTTGCTACCGGTGGCGGGCGCGCAGGCTCGGCCGAGGCGCAGCCGCTGCGGCTGCAGGGCGGGCGCCGCTGGGCGGCCTGGGCCGTCTGTACCGTGCCTGTGCTCATGGGGTTTGTGGCGCCCGTGGCCTTCATGTTGCGGCCACTGGCGGCCGACTGGTCGGTGCTGCCGTGGGAGCGCTTCATGGAATGGGCCTGGCACAGCGTGCGCCTCGGCGGTATCACCGCCGCACTGGCCGTCGCCATCGCGCTCGCCCTGGCTTTTGCGGTGCGCCGCCAGCCCGACGCCATCACGCGTGGCGTGGTGCAACTGGCCAGCGTGGGGTATGCCGTGCCTGGCGCCGTCATCGTCGTGGGGCTGCTGTTGCCCGTGGGCTGGGTGCAGGCGGCCATGCCGCAGTGGGGTGTGGGCGCGCTGGTCACCGCCACGGCGTTTGGCATTTTGTGGGCCTACCTCGTGCGGTTCTGTGCCGTGGCCCTGCAATCCATGCAAAGCGGCTACGCGCGGATTCCGCCCAGTCTGGACGATTCCGCCCGCATGCTGGGCATGGGCAGTGCAGGCCTGCTGGCGCGCGTGCACTGGCCCCTGCTCAAACGGTCCACCGCCGCAGCCGCGCTGCTGGTGTTTGTGGATGTGATGAAGGAGCTGCCCGCCACCATGGTGCTGCGCCCCTTCAACAGCGACACCCTGGCCGTGGTGGCCTACCAGCTGGCCCGCGACGAGCGCCTGGGCGAAGCGGCCTTGCCGTCACTGGCACTGGTGGCCGTGGGGCTGGTGCCGGTGATTTTGCTCAGCCGTACGTTGCGCAGCCGGCACTGACCCCAGGACGCCTTAGCGCGCCTGCTTGCGGGGAACTGCTTAATGAGACTCCTTGCCCGGCTCGCGGGGCAAAGTCAGCGTGAAGCGCGACCCCTGGCCCTCCGAAGAGGACAGCGTGAGCGTGCCCCCCATCAGCACCGCCAACGCCCGCGATAACGCCAGCCCGAGGCCCGTGCCGCCGTGCTGGTAGCTCACCTGGTCGTTGCCTTGGCGAAATTTCTCGAAGATGGTTTCGTGCAGGTGCGCCGGGATGCCCGGGCCGGTGTCCACCACGTGGAAGCTCACGGCGTCTGGGCTGGCGTCCACCTCGATGGCGACCGAGCCCGTGTCGGTGAACTTCATGGCGTTGGACAGCAGGTTGTTGAGCACCTGCTTGAGCCGCAGTCCGTCGCACATCAGGGTGTGCGGGGCGTCCGGGGCGATGCGCACATGGAGCACCAGGTTCTTGTTGGCGGCCGTGACGGCAAAAAAATCGGCGGTGGACTGAACAATCTCCGCCACGTTTTGCTCGGTGGGGAGATGGGGCATGGCGCCGGCTTCCACCTTGGCCAGGTCCAGAATCTCGGTGAGCAGGGCGTTCAGGTGCTCGGCGGCTTTGCGGATCAGGCTGGCTTGTTCCTTGAAGCGGGGCTGGTCCAGCCGCATTTCCATCAGCTCGGCAAAGCCCCGGATGCTGGTGAGCGGCGTGCGCAACTCGTGCGAAACGGCGGCCAGAAACTCGCTTTTGGCCTGGCTGGCCGAGCGGGCCTCGGCCTCGCTGATGCGCAGGGCGGCGTTGGTGCTTTCGAGCTTGTGCACGCTGCGCAGAAAGATGACGGCCGCCCCCACGAGTGCCACGCTGAACAGTGCCATGGTGAACAGCGCCACGTTGCGGTTGCCGCGCCACCCGCTCAGGGCCTCGTCGGTACTGGTGGCCACCACCAGCAGCAGCGGGTAGTTGCCCACCCGGCTGTAGGCGTAGATGCGCTCGATGCCATCCAGCCCGCTGGCGCGTATGTAGTGACCGTTGGCCCCCAGTTCTTCGGCGTTGTTGTTGGCGGCACGGGCCACCACCTCGCCCATGCCGATGCTCTGGCCGCCCATGACGCGGGCGCGCACGGCACGGTCGTTACCGACCAGGGTCACGATGCCCGTCTTGCCCAGCTGCACGTCCCGGTACACGTCCTCGAAGTAGCCGGGGTTCACCGAGGCCACCACCAGCCCGGCAATGCTGCTGGTGCCATACGAGATGCTGCGCGACAGCTGGATGGTCGCCTTGCCTGAGACCTTGCCCACCACCGGTTTGCCGACGAACAGGCCGCTGGGCGTCATCTGCAGGCGCGCGGCTTCCGTTGTGGTGCGGGTCAGGTGCACCTGCACATGCTCACGCTCCGACAAGTCCACATGGCCTGTTTTTTCGCCGGTGGGATCGATGTTGCTGCCGACAAACCGGCCATCAGGACCTACCAGCGACAGCTGGGTGAGGATGTCGGGGGCGAGGCCCGTTTCGTTGGCAAAGCGCGTGAAGTCGGCCTTGTCAAAGTCACCTGCCAGCACTGCGTCGCGCATGCGGATCGTGGCCTGGTCTACCGCCGCCATGACCCGCACGGTCTGCTCGCCCAGGCTCAGTGCCAGGTTGCTGTTCTGGCGTATCTGCGCGTTCATCGCATCGCGCCACGACACATTGAGCAAGATCGCCACGGTGGCCCACGCCAGCAACAGCACCAGTGCGGTGCCCAGCACCACCATCGTCCGCAGGGGCAGGCTGGAGTGTGGTGGCTTGGACGGCGCAAGGTGCGCGGCCGGTGGGTGCAAGGCGGGGTTGTTTGCAGGCGGGGATGCTGGGGCCGTCATGGGCAGGTGTTTCAAAAGGCAACTGCAACCATCATAGGGCTGCGACCTGTCACGGTCACGGCCTTGCACCCCGACCCGGTATCGGCCGCAGTTTCACACCCAACCTGCGCCACCCCATTACGATGCCTGTCACGCTCATCACCGCCCCGCCCAAGCTCAGCGCGATGAGCAGCACATCCCACAGCGGTCTGCGCTCCAGCAGGGGCAGCCAGTCCCAGCTGTGCAGCATGGCAAACAGCCAGCGGCTGGTACGGCGGTGGCTGTCGGTGCGGCTTAGCACCGCACCGGTGTGCGGGTCGATGTGCACCCAGGTGGCGTGCGGGTCGTCGAACACCACGCGCAGTGCGGGCAGGGGTTTGTCGATGCCGCCAGTCATGGTGTGGGCAGCGCGGTCGTAGTAGTGCAGGTCGTAGGCCGTCAGCGTTTCGGTGCGCACCACCGCGTGGGGCAGCAGGTGCTCGGCGGCTTCTGCCACAGCACCCGGGGCCCACACATGTGCGGCGGCGTTGATGGCGTCCAGCACCGTCGGGGCGCCGGTGGGGCTGTAGGCTAGCACCAGCGTGTGTCCGGCATGGCGCACCCACCGCAGCTCACGGGTGTTGGGCGATGCCGCAGAGAGCAAGGCGTGTACCGCTGCTGCCTGCGCGGGCACTTGCAGGGGGCCGCCATGCATGGCCTGCTGGCGCAGTGGCACTGCACCGCTGTCGAAAATCTTCCATGGGTTCATGGACATGAGGCCGCTGAAGATCCAGGTGAACGTGATGACCGCAAAAACGAGCCCGAACACATGGTGCCAGCGCATCATGAAGCCCCGGTACGGCGTGCGCGCGCCCGTCTTGTACCGGCCCCGGAAGCGCCAGCGCAGCACGCCCACCACCGTGCCCGTCACCGTGAGCGTGATGCCCGCGATGGACAGCCAGTTGACGATGTCCGTCCAGTAGTCGTTGAAGACATTGCCCCGGAAGGGGTAGAGCCAGTGGATCCAGGCGCCTGCGTAGTTCCAGGCGCGCTCTTGCAGCGGCGCATCGCGCACCACCTCGCCCGTGGTGCCGGAGACGTAGACCACGGTGCCCGCGCTGTCGCCCAGGTGCAGGCGGTGCAGCGGGCGGTGCGCGTCCAACGCGCGCGAGTGGGTGAAGGCGTCTTCGTCGATCGTGCCCTGGTAGTCGATGGACGGGTTGGCTTCCTGCGCAAAGGCGCGGGCCGAGGCGATGGCGCGCGTGGCGTCCACACCCTGCAACCGCTCGCCGGTGATGGCGTCGATTACCGCAGGCGCGGGGGCCCTGCGCGGGCGTGGCGCGGCGTCGCTGGTGGAGGCTGCGGGCACCACCAGGTACACGGCGCGCCCGCCGCTGGCCAGCGCCAGCCGCAGGTCCTGCAGCGGGCCTGCCAGGCCTGCGCGGGCCAAGGCGTCGGCGGGCTCCAGCAGAGGCTCCGCGCCCAGCATGGCGCTACGCAAGGGCGGCAAATGGGCCAGGCGCTCGGCCTGCGTCAGCTTGGGGTAGCCCACATACATCATCACCACGCCTGAGACGAACCACATGGCGAAGAAGGCGCACAGCAGCACGCCCAGCCAGCGGTGGACGAGGTACAGCCAGCGTTTGGCGTGTGGCATGTCCGGTGCTCCGCCTGCGTCAGAACGCGGTGTGCAGCGTCACGTCCAGCGTGCGCGGCGCACCCAGGTAGACCTGGTCGCGCGTCTCGGCTGCGTAGATGCGGTCGGTGGCGTTGCGCACGCGGCCCGTGAGAGTGGTGGTCTTGTTGACCTTCCAGGCCAGGCCCAGGTCCAGCAGCGTGTACGACGGCCAGAACTTGGTGTTGGCCGCGTTGCCATACACCTTGCCCACATGGCGCGCCCCCGCGCTGGCGGTGACGGTGGGCGTGATCGCGTACGAGGCCCACAGGTTGGCGACCTGCTGCGGCACCAGTTGCGGCAGATTGCCCGCGCGCGAGACGCCGCCCTGCACAAAGTTCTCATACCGCGCACGGATCAGCGACAGGTTGCCCTGCAGCTGCCATTGCGGCGTGGGGCGGATACCGGCCGACAGCTCGATGCCCTTGGACGACTGTTCGCCCACCAGCACGGTGAGATTGGGGTTGGACGGATCTTGCGAGGCGATGTTCTTGCGGCGGATGTCAAACACCGCCACCGTGGCGCTGCCCTTGCCGTCCCAGAAGTCGAACTTGCTGCCCACCTCGAACTGGCGCCCCGTGGTCAGCTCACTGTTGTTGCGCACATCGGCAAACGAGGCCGAGGCCAGCGAACCCGAGGGCGGATCGGCCGCATTGGAGGCCTGCGCGTACAGGTTGGCGCCGGGCGCAATGTCCCACACCACGCCCAGGCGGCCCGTGGTGGGGCTGTAGCTGCGGCTGAAGGTGGCGGGCGATGTGGCCGTCACCGCTCGGCGGTTCACCAAGTCGAGGTCGATGCGCTCGTGCCGCAGTGCGGTGATGAGGTTCACCCCGGAGGCCACCAGGGTGCGGTTTTCCAGGTACAGCGCGGTGTTGGTGATCTTGTTGTCCTTGTCGGGGTTCAGGACGGGCGACATGCCGGGGATGTCGAAGAAGTTTTCAGTGGTGAAGTTGTAGGGATTGACCGTGCTCACGGTGACCGAGGGACCGAACGGGAAGCGCGTCTGCTTGTTCACGCTCACGTCCAGGCCAAAGGCCCAGTCGCTCTTTCGGCCTGCGAGCTGGCCCTGGTAGGTGCCCTCCAGCCGGTCGCCCACCAGCTGTTGGTCGTGGCGTTGCAGATAGGGCGCTGTGCGGGTGACAGCGGTGTTGTTCGCATTAAAGGTGTAGGTCTCCACGTTGCGGTAGTCGCGCAGCGCGTCGTACACGTAGAACGTGTTCTTGAGCTGCAGCACATCCGACACGCGCCACTGCGCCACCGAGCGCAGCCACTGCACGCGATGCTCGTACATGCCATCGGCGCTGTTGTAGTTCTTGAAGCGCGTGGCGGGGTCGATGGTCAGTGCACCCACGGCGGGGTTGAGCACCGGCGTGCCCCAGTACGGGCGGTCCACGTGGTCCCTCTGGTATTCGTAGGCCAGTGTGTGCGTGAAGCCGCCGCTCAGGTCCGACAGCAGCGAGGTCGCCAGCTGGGTGGACTGCGTTTTGGTGCCCTCGATCCAACTGCCTGCGTTGCGGTGGTTGAGGTCGATGCGCGCGTAGTGCGCAGGGCCTGCAGTGCCATCGCTGCCTGCGATGCGGCGGTTCAGGCCCACCGACACTTCCTTCAGGTCGTAGGAGCCCAGGCGCAGCTGGCCCTCGGTGAAGTCGCTGCGCTCGGCCGTCTTGGTGATGTAGTTGATGGAGCCGCCCACGCCGCCCGATCCGTACAGAAAACTCGACGCGCCGCCGATGGCCTCGACCCGGTCGTAGATCCAGCTATCGACCGCGCGTGTGGCGCTGCCGTATTGCGGATTGATGCCGTTGTAGAGCTGCGCGACCGAGTTGCTGGTAAAGCCCCGGTAGTGCGCGGCCATGGAGCCCGGCGCGTTGTGCGCCACTACGCCCGGCACGGCGCGCAGGATCTCCTGCGTGTCTTGCGCGCCGCGTGCGTCGATGGTGGCGCGGTCCACCACGGTGACGGAGGCGGGGTTCTCGCGCACCGTCAGGCCCAGGCGGCTGCCGGTGTCCACGGGGGTGTCCAGGTTGAGTTTGCCGTTGGGGGAGGCGGCGGCATCGACCACATCCACGGCCTGCATGGTGGGTGGGGTGTTGGTCTGTGCATGGGCTGCGACAGACGACAGTGCGCAGGTGGCAAGTACGCCCAGGCACAGAGGGGAAAGGGGCAGGCGCGGCAAGGCCGCAGCGCTGCGCGAAGCAAAGGAAATACGGGACATGAAAACGCTCTTGTCTTGAAGCGACAGCGCAGCCAGGCCCGCGTGGGTTGCACGCAGGCCTGCGCCATCTGGAAACCAGCGGGAACAGGGCAGCACCTGACCACCAGGTACCGGGCACTGCCAACAAGCTTCAGATCAAGAGCGCGATGGGGGCCCGCGTGCGGGCAGGGGGGCTGCCGTAGCGGCCGCAATGCGGGCGGCCTCGACGGGCTGCAGCGCATGGGCCAGGGGGTGGGGCGGCAGCACGGCGGCGACCGGTGTGGGGGGCGGGGCGCTGGGGGTGGAGCACAGCGGGCAGTCCATGCCCATTGCGCCCATTTCAACGGTGCCATCGTCGGTCTGCACCAGCAGCTTGATGGTGCCCGCGCCCGAGCAGATCACTTCAAAGGCCTGGGGGTGCACCAGTGGCGATGCGATGGCTACCCCCATCGACGCCACGAACCATGCGAGCACCCACAGGCGCAGCGCAGAGAAGGTTCGGAGGGCGGTCATGGGGCGCGATGATAGCGGCTGCCGTTGTGGCCGGAATCAGCGGCACAGAGCAGACGGATTGTTGTTGCTATATAAATAATAGCTGCCAGCGCATGATTCACTAGCGCTTGCGGTCGATTTGGCTGAAAACCGTTGGCGAATGACCTGTGCGATGCCCGTGCGCGCCAACGCGGTGCAGGCGCCTGGCCTCGCCACTCCGGGGCTGGAGTGGCGTCGCGGGCGCAGGCTTGTGTCGCGCCCGCCTCAGGCCTGCGTGTAAGCGGTCTTCACCGTGGTGTAGAACTCCGCCGCGTAGCGCCCCTGCTCACGCGGGCCGTAGCTGCTGCCCTTGCGGCCACCGAAGGGCACGTGGTAGTCCACGCCCGCCGTGGGCAGGTTCACCATCACCATGCCGGCTTGCGCGTGGCGCTTGAAGTGCGTGGCGTGTTTGAGGCTGGTGGTGGCGATGCCGCTGGCCAGGCCAAACGGCGTGTCGTTGGCCAGGGCCAGCGCCTCTTCGTAGTTCTTGGCGCGCAACACGCTCACCACGGGGCCAAAGATCTCTTCGCGGTTGATGCGCATGCCGGGCGTGGTCTCGGTGAACAGCGCGGGGCGCAGGTAGAAGCCGGGCGCGCCGTCGGCGTTCTTCTCCAGTGCCTCGCCGCCGTAGGCGAGCTTGGCGCCTTCCTGCTGGCCGATGGCGATGTACTCCAGGTCTTGCGCCAGCTGGCGGTCGTCCACCACGGGGCCGATGTCGGTGCCGGCCTTGCGGGCGTCATCCACCTTCAGGGTCTTCATCTTCTCGACCATGGCGGCCACGAAGCGGTCGTGGATGCCTTCGGTCACGATCACGCGGCTGCTGGCCGTGCAGCGCTGGCCGGTGGAGAAGAAGCCGCTGTTAATCGCAGCGCCCACGGCCACGTTCAGGTCGGCGTCGTCCAGCACCACAAACGGGTTCTTGCCGCCCATCTCCAGCTGCACCTTGGCGCCGCGTGGCACGCAGGCCGCCGCCACGCGCTGGCCCGTGCCAACGGAGCCGGTAAAGCTCACGCCCGCAATGCGCTCGTCTTCGAGCAGCACGGCGCCCACGTCTGAACCGCGACCCATCACCAGGTTGAATACACCGGCGGGCAGGCCCGCGCGGTGCAGGATGTCGGCCAGCGCCCAGGCAGAGCCCGGCACCACCTCGGCGGGCTTGAAGACCACCGTGTTGCCGTAGGCCAGGGCCGGGGCGATCTTCCAGGCCGGGATGGCGATGGGGAAGTTCCACGGCGTGATGATGCCGATGGTGCCCAGCGGCTCGCGTGTGATCTCGATGCCCACGCCGGGACGCACGGAGGGGATCATCTCGCCGCCAGGGCGCAGCGCCTCGCCCGCAAAGAACTTGAAGATGGCCGCCGCGCGGCCCACTTCGCCGATGGCTTCGGGCAGGGTCTTGCCTTCTTCGCGGGCCAGCAGGTCGCCCAACTCTGCCTTGCGGGCAATGATCTCGTTGCCCACCGCGTCGAGGATGTCAAAGCGCTGCTGGGGCGTGGACAGGCTCCAGGCCGGGAAGGCCGCGTGTGCTGCGGCGACGGCGTCGAGTGCCTGCTCGCGGCTGGCCACGGCGTAGTCGCCGATCACGTCGCGCGTGTCGGAGGGGTTGGTGTTCTGGTACGTGCGGACGCCTTCGGTCCAGTTGCCGGCGATCAGGTTTGCGTGCATGGCGGTGGTGGTGTGAAAGGGTGGGTGGTTGAAGAAAGTCGGATCAAAGCCCAGGGGCCAGGACGGCGTGGCCGAGAGCGCTGTCCGCTGCGGGCGGCGTCCATCCAGGCCACTTGGGGTACCAATGCGGGGCAATGGTGGATTTGTTGTATGTCATCGTACAACATAAGCGCATCTATGGGTACTTCGGGTAACTACTCATGAGATCACTCCTTGCCGCCTGGGCCCTGCTGTCGTATCTGGCTCATCGGACCCGCAGGGCGACAGGTCAGCGCGCCGGGTGGGCGGCATTGCCGGGTCCCCCGGACTTCAGCCGGCCTCGGCCTGCGCGCGCCGGCGGCGTTCGCGGCTGTTGGCCAGGTGGGTGCGCATGGCAGCGCGGGCGGCGTCGGGGTCCTGGCCGACGATGGCGTCGTAGATGCTTTCGTGCTCTCCATTCACGCGGCGCAGGTACTGCCTGCGCTCGTCATTAGGGGCCTCCACCGAATCCAGCCGCGCGCGCGGAATGATCATGCTGCCCAGCGTGCCCATCAGCTCGGCAAAGTGGCTGTTCTGCGTGGCGCGTGCGATCTCCAGGTGAAACTGAAAGTCCGCCGCCACCGCGTCGCGCCCGGCGTCCACGGCTGCTGCCACGGCGTCCAGCGCCTCGCGCATCGTCTTGAGGTTGGCGGGGGTGCGGCGCTGCGCCGCCAGCGCGGCGGCTTCGGTTTCTACGCCGATGCGCAGCTCCAGCACGGCAATCACATCGCGCAGGGTGCTGAACTGGTCGGGGGTGATCTTGAAGCCCGGGGCCTGCCCGAGACCCAGCACAAACGTGCCGATGCCATGCCGTGTCTCTACCAGGCCGGACGCCTGCAGCTTGGAAATGGCCTCGCGCACCACCGTGCGGCTGACGTTGAACTCGGCCATGATCGCGGCCTCGGTGGGCAGCTTGTCGCCCAGTGCCAGGCGCCCGTCGCGGATGCGGTCACCCAGGGAGTCCACCAGCTCCAGGGCCAGGGTGCGGGGCTTGCGGCGTGGGGCAATGTCGGTGCTCATGTCTCGGTGTTATCCCTATGTGTTGGACGGGTTGAAAGGAGTACATTGCCTCCTCGTTGTATGACAACTGATGACGTTCAACCACGTGTAACGCCACTGTACCAAGAACCTCCGCAAAAGCCATGCCCTGTCACCCGACACCGATCCGTTTTCAACGCTTGTTATTGACCGGGGCCGCTGGCGGACTGGGGCGTGAATTGCGCACGCGCCTGAAGGCGTACTGCACCACCTTGCGCCTGTCCGACATCGCCGACCTGGGCAGCGAGGCGCCGGGCGAAGAACTGCGCCCCGCGCGGCTGGAAGATGCCAGTGCCATGTTGCCGCTGCTCGAAGGGGTGGACGCCGTGGTGCACCTGGGGGGCGTGTCCACCGAGCAGCCCTGGGACCCCATCCTGCAGGCCAACATCGTGGGGGCATACAACCTCTATGAGGCCGTTCGCAAGCAAGGCGTCAAGCGCGTGGTGTTTGCCAGCTCCAACCATGTGACCGGCTTTTACCGCCAGGACGAAGTGGTGGGCCTGCGCGACCCGGCACGGCCCGATGGCCTGTATGGCCTGTCCAAGGCGTTTGGCGAGGACCTCTCACGCTTTTACTTCGACCGCTACGGCATCGAAACCGTGTGCCTGCGCATCGGCTCCTCCTTCCCCGAGCCGCGCAACCGCCGCATGCTGGCCACGTGGATGAGCTACGACGACCTGGAGCGCCTCGTGGTGGCCAGCCTCACGGCGCCAGTGGTGGGCCACAGCATCATCTATGGCATGGGCGACAACACCACCACTTGGTGGGACAACACACTCGCCCGCCACATCGGCTACCGCCCGCAGGACAGCTCCGAGCCCTTCCGCGCCAAGGTGGAGGCCGCAGACCCTCAGCCCGACCTGACCGACCCGGCCGTGATCTATCAGGGCGGGCCGTTTGTGCGCACCGGTCCGTTCGAGTGAGCGTGCCCATGGAACTCTTGCTGCCTCACCACCAGGACCAGGTGGGCGAAAGCCCGCTGTGGAGCCCTGCCGAGCAGGCGCTGTACTGGGTGGACATTGAAGGCCGCGCGCTACGCCGCCTGCGCTGGGCCGAACGGCAACTGAGGAGCTGGACGACCCCTGAGCGGCTGGCCTGTATTGCGCTGCATGCGAGCGGTGGGCTCATCGCTGGCATGGACACCGGCGTCTTCCACCTGCAGCCTGCCGACGACGGCACTTTGGTCTGCACTCTCATCTCTGCCGTGCAGCACCCGCAAGCTGGCATGCGCTTCAACGACGGCCGCTGTGACCGCCAGGGGCGCTTCTGGGCCGGCACCATGGTGCGCGACATGTCGCTCGCCCTGCCTGCGGGCGGCCTGTACCGGCAGGATGCACGTGGCCTCTCGGCGCCGCAGGTGCAGGGCCTTGTCACCCAGAACGGCCTTGCCTTCAGCCCCGATGGCGCCACCATGTACCTCAGCGACAGCCACCCCAGTGTGCAGAAAATCTGGTCGCTGGACCTGCACGACGACGGCAGCCTGGGGCCGCGCCGCGAGTTCGTGGACATGCGCGAACTGCCGGGCCGGCCCGACGGCGCTGCCATCGACACCGACGGTTGCTACTGGATCTGCGCCAACGATGCAGGCTTGGTGCATCGCTTCACGCCATCGGGCGTGCTGGACCGCTCGCTGGCCGTGCCGGTCAGCAAGCCCTCGATGTGCAGCTTTGGCGGGCCCGACATGGACCTGCTGTTCATCACCTCCATCCGCCCCGGCCAGCCGCAGGGCAACGATGCAGCCCACGGCGGCGCGGTCTTCGTGACCCGCCCGGGCGCCCAAGGGCTCGCAGAAGCCCCGTACCAGAGCGCGTGAGCGCAGCACGCCACCCCCCATTCAACCCAGGAGACAAAGCACCATGAACGTTCCACACCTCTTTGGCCGCGTGGCCATCGCCGCCGGCATCCTGCTCGGCAGCCTGGCCGCGCAGGCTACCGAGTTCCGCTCGTCCGACATCCACCCCGAGGACTACCCCACCGTGCTGGCCGTGCGCCACATGGGCGAGACGCTGTCCAAGGCCACCGGCGGCAAGCACAGCATCAAGGTGTACGCCAAGGGCTCGCTCGGCATCGAGAAGGACACCATCGAGCAGACCAAACTGGGCGCCATCGCCATGACGCGCGTGAACGTCGCGCCCATGAACAACATCTGCCCTGCCACCATGGTGCCCACCATGCCGTTTCTGTTCCGCGACAAGGAGCACATGCGCAAGGTGCTGGACGGCGCCATCGGCGACGAGATCCTGAAGGACTGCGAATCGCAGGGCTTTGTGGGCCTGGCGTTCTATGACTCCGGCGCACGCTCGATCTACACCGTCAAGAAGCCCATTAGGACCCTGGCCGACGTGAAGGGCCTGAAGGTGCGCGTGCAGCAGAGCGACCTGTGGGTCTCACTGCTGGAAGCCATGGGCGCCAACGCCACCCCCATGCCCTTTGGTGAGGTGTACACCGCGCTCAAGACGGGCCTGGTGGACGCGGCCGAGAACAACTACCCCAGCTACGAAAGCTCGCGCCATTTCGAAGTGGCCAAGTACTTCAACAAGACCGAGCACTCGATGGCGCCCGAGATCCTGTTGTTCAGCAAGCGCGTCTGGGACAAGCTGAGCGCCGACGAGCAAAAGGCGATCCGCGCAGCCGCGAAGGAGTCGGTGGTGTACATGCGCAAGCTCTGGGACGAGCGGGAGGAGAAGTCGCTGGCCGTCGTCAAGGCCGGTGGCGCTGACATCGTGGAAGTGGACAAGGCGCCCTTCAAGGCGGCCATGAAGCCGGTGTACGACAAGTTCCTGAAGGACCCCAAGCTCCAGGACATGGTCAAGCGCATCGACGCGGTCCAGTGAACCTGGCCATCCCTGCCGCAGGGCCCGACGCCCGGCGGCAGGTTTCTTTGTTTGTCTTCTGAATGTTCCTTCTATGTACACGCGACTCTGTGCCTTCATCGCGCGCACCTGCCTGAAGCTTGGCGTGGGGGGGCTTGTCCTCCTGGTGTGCGCCGTGCTCTACCAGGTCATCGGCCGCTACATCTTCAACGACACACCCACCTGGGCCGAGAGCGGCGCCGTGCTGCTGGTGCTGTACGTGACCATGCTGGGCATGGCCGTGGGCGTGCGTGACGCGGGCCATATCGGCCTGGAATCCTTCCTGGTGCTGGCGCCCGACTGGCTGCGCACCAAGCTCGAGTTGTTGATCCACGCCCTGGTGCTGCTGTTCGGCATCGTCATGGCCTGGAACTGTGGCGTGCTGGCTGAATCCGTGGCGCCTTACAAGATTCCCACGCTGGGCATCTCCGAAGCCTTCAAGTACGTGCCGCCCGCCATGGCCGGCGTGCTGGTGGCCATGTTCTCGCTGGAGCACATCATCGCCATCCTGCGTGGCGTTGAAGTCGAGCCTGCCTGGCACTAAAGAGACTGGGAATCCCTTGTCCATGCCCGCCTTGCACGCCAAAACGCCCCGGCTCGTCGTTGCAAATGCTCGCCATAGCGCTGGCTATGGCTGCGCTTTGCGCCTAGATCCGGAGCGTTGTGGCGCGCCTTTCGGACACGACCAAGGAATTCCCAGCCTCTAAGCCCGCTCCTTAAACGTCTTCATAAAAATTCCATCACCATCATGGCGTTGACCATCCTGTGCGTGAGCTTCACGCTGCTGCTGCTGCTGGGCGTGCCCGTGGCCTTCTCGATCGGCCTGTCCTCGCTGGCCACCATCCTGTACGAAGGCCTGCCGCTGGCCGTGGGCTTCCAGCAGATGATTTCGGGCATGAACCCGTTCTCGTTCCTGGCGATCCCGTTCTTCATCTTCGCGGGCGAGATCATGATGTATGGCGGCATTGCCGACCGCATCGTCAACTTTGCCAAGAGCGTGGCGGGCCATGTGCGTGGCGGCCTGGGCATGAGCAATGTGCTGGCTTGCACGCTGTTTGGCGGTGTCTCGGGCTCGCCGGTGGCCGACGTGTCCGCCATGGGCGCCGTGCTCATTCCGCAGATGAAAAAAGAGGGCTACCACGCTGACTATGCGGTGAACGTGACCACCCACGCCTCGCTGGTGGGCGCGCTCATGCCCACGTCGCACAACCTGATCATCTTCACGCTGGCTGCTGGGGGCAAGGTGAGCATTGCGGCGCTGATCCTCGCGGGCATCGTGCCGGCCCTGCTGCTGACCATCTGCAATCTCGCAGCCGCCTATTTCGTAGCCGTCAAGCGCGGCTACCCCGCCGGCACCTTCCCGGGCTGGGAGATTGTGTGGATCTCGTTCCGCGCCTCGGTGCCCGGCCTGGCGGTGGTGGTCATCATCATCGCGGGCATTTTGTCGGGGGCGTTCACCGCCACCGAGTCGGCGTCGGTAGCTGTGCTGTGGGCGTTGATCCTTTCGGTGTTCGTCTACAAAAAGCTCACGCGCGAGCAGTTCCTCAAGGCCGCGTCCAAGGCCGTCAAGACCACGGGCACGGTGCTGCTGCTCATCGGCATCTCGTCCATGTTCGGCTACCTCATCGGCCTGTACGGCGTGGCTGAGCTCACCGGTGATGCGCTCAAGTCCATGAGCACCTCGCCCTGGGTGATCTTCCTGTCGGTGAACATCATCCTGTTCGTGCTGGGCACCTTTCTCGACATGGCGGCCACCATCCTCATCTGCACGCCCATCTTTTTGCCCATCTGCCAGCAGTTCGGCATGAGTACCGAGCAGTTCGGCATCGTCATGCTCATCAACTGCGCCCTGGGCCTGAACACGCCACCCGTGGGCACCACCCAGTTCATCGGCTGCACCATCGGGGGCGTGTCGGTGGGTGAGGTGATGAAGACCATCTGGCCGTTCTACAGTGCGCTCATCGTGGCGCTGATGCTGGTGACCTATGTGCCCCAGTTTTCGATGTGGCTGCCAGACCTGGTGCTCAAGGGTGGCGGCTGACCCGGCGGGAGTGATGGCTCTGCCACTGCGTGGAGCGAAACCGGCATACCTTGTGAATTGAACGGACTTATGCGACAAGCTCTCACCATCCGCATGCACGCGGATGACAACGTCGCCATCGTCGCCAACGACGGTGGCCTGCCTGCAGGCACCCTGCTGCCAGCCAGTGTGCCGGGCGCAGGCATCACGCTGCGCGACAAGGTGCCGCAGGGCCACAAGGTGGCGCTGGCAGACATCCCTGAAGGCGGCGTGGTGCGCCGCTACAACGTGCCCATCGGCTATGCGCTCAAAGACATCGCGGCCGGCAGCTGGGTGCACGAGCGCCTGCTGCAGATGCCCTCGGCCCGAGCGCTCGAAGGCCTGCCCATGGCCACCGTGAAGCCACCGGTGCTCGAACCCCTCACGGGCTACACCTTCGAGGGTTATCGCAATGCCGATGGCTCGGTGGGCACGCGCAACATTTTGGCCATCACGACCACCGTGCAGTGCGTGGCCGGCGTGGTGGCGCAGGCCGCGCGCCGCATCAAGGCCGAGCTGCTGCCTCTGTACCCCCATGTGGATGACGTGATCGGCCTGGAGCACACCTATGGCTGCGGCGTGGCCATTGATGCACCCGACGCCATCATCCCCATCCGCACGCTGCGCAACATCAGCCTCAACCCCAACTTTGGGGGCGAGGTCATGGTGGTGAGCCTGGGCTGCGAAAAGCTGCAGCCCGACCGCCTGCTGCCCCCGGGCAGCTTCCCCATCACTGACGAGCGCGATGCGGCTCTGGGCCCCGAGACGGTGTGCCTGCAGGCCGACGAGCATGTGGGCTTCATGTCCATGCTCGACCACATCGTGCAAAGCGCCCGGCCCCACCTGGAGCGCCTGAACGCCCGCCGCCGCGAGACCATCCCCGCCAGCGAGCTGGTGCTGGGTGTGCAGTGCGGTGGCAGTGATGCGTTCTCGGGTGTCACTGCCAACCCTGCTGTGGGCTTCTGCGCCGACCTGCTGGTGCGCGCTGGCGCCACGGTGATGTTCAGCGAGAACACCGAGGTGCGCGACGCCGTGGAGCAGCTCACCAGCCGCGCCGCCACGCCCGAGGTGGCTGACGCTATCGTGCGCGAGCTGGGCTGGTACGACCGCTATCTGGACCGGGGCCGTGTGGACCGCGCGGCCAACACCACGCCGGGCAACAAGGCGGGCGGGCTGTCCAACATCGCCGAGAAGGCCATGGGCTCCATCATCAAGAGCGGCACTGCGCCCATTGCGCATGTGCTGGCGCCGGGCGAGAAGTTGCGCCGCGACCAGCGCGGCCTGGTGTACGCCGCCACGCCCGCGAGCGACTTCATCTGCGGCACGCTGCAACTGGCTGCGGGCATGAACTTGCACGTGTTCACCACGGGCCGGGGCACGCCCTACGGCCTGGCTGAATGCCCGGTGGTCAAGGTGGCCACGCGCACTGACCTGGCGCGCCGCTGGCACGACCTGATGGACATCAATGCCGGCAAGATCGCTGATGGCGAGGCCACCATCGAACAGCTAGGCTGGGAGATGTTCCACCTGCTGCTCGACGTGGCCAGCGGCCGCAAGAAGACCTGGGCCGAGCAATGGCAGCTGCACAACGCGTTGGTGCTTTTCAACCCGGCGCCGGTGACCTGAACCCCGTCGGGCCCCGGCCCTTTGTGTTCCCTCTTCAACAGCCCTTGCCTGCAAGGGCTGTTGTCCTTGAAAGACCGTTTCTCATGGGTCACACCCGTTTTTCCGACCGCAAGGTCGTGGTGGCGTTGGCGCTGCTGTGCTGCCTGCTCTGGGGCAGCTCGTACCCGGCCATCAAGACCGGCTACGCCTGGTTTGGCATCGCCCGCAATGACATCCCCACGCAGCTCGTATTCGCAGGCTGGCGGTTTCTGGGCGCAGGGCTGATCCTGCTGGCCTGGGCGGTGGCCACGCGCAAGGCCATCTGGGGCCTGGGGCCCGGGGCAGGGCGCCAGCTGGTGGTGCTGGGTCTGGCGCAGACCACGCTGCAGTACGTGTTCTTCTACGTGGGCCTGGCGCATACCACGGGCGTCAAGGGCTCCATCATGAATGCCACGGGCACCTTCTTCAGCGTGCTGCTGGCGCACTGGGTGTATCACAACGACCGGCTGAGCCACGCCAAGCTCTGGGGCTGCGTGGTGGGTTTTGCGGGCGTGATGGTGGTGAACCTGGGGCGCGGCACGCTGGACCTGGACTTCACGCTGCTGGGCGAGGGCTTTGTGGTGATCGCCGCGTTCGTGCTGGCGGCCGCCAGCATCTACGGCAAGCAGGTGTCGCAGCGCATGGACTCGGTGGTGATGACGGGCTGGCAACTGGGCCTGGGCGGTGTGGCGCTGCTGGCCATCGGCTGGGCGCTGGGGGGCTCGCTCACGGGTTTCACCGCGGGCTCGACCGTGCTGCTGGTGTATCTGGCGCTGCTGTCGTCGGCCGCTTTTTCGCTGTGGAGCATTTTGCTCAAGCACAACCGCGTGAGCCAGGTCACGGTGTTCAACTTCACGGTGCCGATCTTCGGCGCGGCGTTGTCGGCGCTGTTTTTGGGCGAGGCACTGTGGGAGTGGAAAAACCTGCTGGCCCTGGTGCTGGTGTGTGTGGGCATCTGGCTGGTCACGCGCGATACGGCCAGTGCCACCAAATAGACTCGGCCCATGGCTTACACACTTTCCCGCGAAGCGTTTCAACAAGAGCTGCACGGCCAGCGCACGGACCTCTTCACCCTGCGCAGCCCCGGCGGCCTTCAGGTGGCCGTGAGCAACTATGGCGCGCGCTTGGTGCAGGTGGCGGTGCCCGACGGTCAGGGTGCTCTGGCCGATGTGGCGCTGGGCTACGACAGCCTGCAAGGCTACCTGGACGGCCAGCTCTCCATGGGCGCACTCATTGGCCGCTGGGCGGGGCGGCTGCGTGCGGGCACGCTGACCCTGCCGGACGGATCGCACCGGCAACTGCCCACTAACAGCGGGCCACACCACCACCATGGGGGCCCGCGCGGCAGCCGCTTTCAGGTGTTTGCGGTGGAGCAGGTACAGGCCGATGCACTCACCCTGAGCCACACCTTCCGCACCGAAGACGACGGCGTGCCCGGCACGGTGTGCGTGCGGCTCCACCTGCAGGTCACGGCCGACAACGCGCTGCACATGGCCTGGACGGCCGAGGTGCTGGATGCGCCCACGGTGCTTAATCTCACCGGGCATGCGTTCTTTAACCTGGCAGGCCAGGGCAGCACCCACGGCCACACCCTGCAGGTGCCCGCCAGCCGCTACGTGCCATTGGCCGCTGACGTGTGCCCCACGGGCGGGCTGTCGGGAGTGCAGGGCACGCCGTTCGACTTCCGCCAGCCCCGCCGTGTGGCGGATGCCATCGCAACACCCCATGAGCAGCTGGCTGTGGCGGGCGGGCTGGACCACTACCTAGTGCTGGACGAACAGGCTCCGCCCCTTGCCCCTCCGTCGTCATCCATCACTCCAACGGGCTTGCGCCTGGCCGCGCTGCTGAGCGAGCCGGTGAGCCGCCGTGCGATGGAGGTGTGGAGCACCGCCCCTGGCGTGCAGGTGTATGCAGGCCACGGCCTCAAGGCCGACCCCGCCCGGGACCTGGGGCGTGGAGCGGGGCAGGGCGGCTGGCTGTGGCAGCCGGGCGACGGTATCTGCCTGGAGCCCATGGAGTACCCCGATGCGCCCAACCACGCAGGCTTTCCGGTGCGCTGGTGGCAGCCGGGCGAGGTGGTGCGGGGCGCTATCGTGTACCGCTTCGTCAGTGGTTGAAGGCCCGTAGTGGGGTGGCATGGGAGGCCCGTGCCGCGCTACCATGCCGCCTGGCTTTTAACCAAGGTGGCTCATGCACATGTCCAACGCCCCCAGCACCCAGTGGAAAGAAGTGGTGGCACCCGATGAAGCGCAGCGCTTTGCGGGCTACGCGCGCCAGTTTGCCGAGCTGCAGGCACGCAAGTCGCAAAAATATGGCAACGGACGGGGCTTGCACCGCAAGCAGCTCACGGCCGCGTATGGCCGCCTGGAGGTGCTGGGCGATCTGCCCGCGTTTGCGGCCCAGGGCTTGTTCGCGCGGCCAGCGCAGTACGACGTGCGGGTGCGGCTGAGCAACGGCGGCATGGACAAGGCGGCGGACCACAAGCCCGACATCCGGGGCTTTGCGATCAGTGTGCGGGGCGTGCAGGGCGACTCCGCGTTGGGAAACGGGCCCGCCAAAAGCCAGGACTTTCTGCTCATCAACCAGGAAAAGTTTGCCTTCCCCCAAAGCGCCGAGTTTGTGGATTTTGTGGTCGCTGCGTCGCACGGCGGCGGTGCGTTGATCAAGTTTCTGGTGCAGCGCCACGGCTTGCTGGGTGCGGCCCGGCAGATCGCCAAGACGGTCAAGACCTTTGGGCGGCCCTTTGGGGGCTTTGCATCGCATGCCATGTTCAGCGCTGCGCCCATTGCGTGTGGGCCCTATGCCGTGCGGGTGCGGCTGGTGCCCCATGCGTCCAACGGCGCGCCCGTCAGGCAGGTGCAGCACGACTGGGATGCCGAGTTCTCCGGCCGCCTGCGCCAGCAAGACCTGCAGTGGGACCTGCAGCTGCAGCCGTTTGTGGACGAGGCCACCACCCCGATTGAAGATGCCAGCGTGGACTGGCCAACGCCCTACACCACCGTGGCCCGGCTCACCCTGCCACGGCAGGACCCCGCCGCCGATGCCGCCCTGGCCGCCGAGGTGGAGGCCGCTGTGTTTGACCCCTGGCAGGCGCTGGCTGCACACCGGCCCCTGGGCGACGTGATGCGGGCCCGCAAGGTGGTCTATTTCGAGAGCCAGAAGGGCCGTGGCGCCGCGTGACCTGCGGGGTGCTGCGACCGGGGCGCTTCGTGAGGAGGCTCTCACATGACTCAGAAAAGCAAACAGGGACTTTGAACAGCTTCTAAGTTTCGTCTAAGTGTTGGTGCCCACACTGCCCTCCATCGCAACTCCGATTGGAAAGGCACCACACCATGAACACGACAACGCTGACCTCCACCCCCCGCCGCCTCATCCTGGCCCTGGTGGCCGCCGGTGCGGTGGGTGCCACGGGCGTAGGCCTCATCACCGGGCACCAGGCCCGCGCCCTGACCCCGCCCCCCGCCATCGTGGCCCAGACGCCCGCCGCCCCCGGCGGGGCCTTGCCCAGCTTCGCTCAGATCACTGCGCAAAACGGCCCGGCAGTGGTCAACATCAGCGTGACGGGCAGCACCAAGGCCGCCATGGCCGATGACGACGGTGAAGACGACGGCCAGCCCGCCGCGCGCCAGGGCCGGGCACCGCAAATGGACCCCAACGATCCGTTCTACCAGTTCTTCCGCCAGTTCGGCTTTCCGGGCGGCATGGGCCCGCAGGCACAGCCCAACGTGCCCACGCACGGCCAGGGCTCGGGCTTTATCGTCAGCCCCGATGGCCTGGTGCTGACCAACGCCCATGTGGTCAAGGGTGCCAGCGAAGTCATCGTCAAGCTCACCGACCGGCGGGAGTTCCGCGCCAAGGTGCTGGGCTCTGACCCCAAGACCGACGTGGCCGTGCTCAAGATCGACGCCAAGAACCTGCCCACCGTGCGCCTGGGCAGCACCCGCGACCTGCAGGTGGGTGAATGGGTGCTGGCCATTGGCTCGCCCTTTGGGTTTGAAAACAGCGTGACGGCCGGCGTGGTCAGTGCCAAGGGCCGGTCGCTGCCCGACGACAGCCTGGTGCCCTTCATCCAGACCGACGTGGCGGTGAACCCTGGCAACTCCGGTGGTCCGCTGTTCAACGCCCGTGGCGAGGTGGTGGGTATCAACTCGCAGATCTACAGCCGCTCGGGCGGCTACCAGGGGGTGTCGTTCTCCATCCCCATCGAGCTGGCCGCCAAGATCAAGGACCAGATCGTTGCCACCGGGAAGGTGCGTCACGCGCAACTGGGCGTGGCGGTGCAGGAGGTGAACCAGGCGTTTGCCGAGTCGTTCAACCTCGACAAGCCCGAAGGCGCGCTGGTGGCCAGCGTCAGCAAGGGCAGCCCGGCTGAGAAGGCCGGCCTGCAGGCGGGCGACGTGATCCGCCAGGTGGACGGCCAGCCCATCGTCGCTTCGGGCGACCTGCCCGCCTGGGTGGGCCAGGCGCAGCCGGGCCAGCAGGCCAAGTTGTCGGTGTGGCGCCAGGGCAAGCCGCTGGAGCTGACCGCCACCCTGGGCGACGCCAGCGACAAGGCAGTCAAGCAGGCGCGCAACGATGACGCCGTGGGCAAGGGCCAACTGGGCCTGTCGCTGCGCCCGCTGGATCCGCAGGAGCGGCGTGCGGCGGGCCTCAATGAAGGCCTGGTCATCGAGCAGGCACGCGGCCCCGCCGCTGCGGCCGGCGTGCAGCCGGGCGACGTGCTGCTGGCCATCAATGGCGCCCCCATCAAGGACATCACGCAGGTGCGTGCGGCCATGGCCAAGGCGGGCAAGTCGGTGGCGCTGCTGATTGAGCGCGACGGCGACAAGATCTTTGTGCCCGTGCGCCTGGGCTGATCCATGGCCTGCGCCCGCCGTCGGTTGAGGCCCTGCGGCGGGCGCTGCGCGTCAGCGCGGCAGGGGCTCCACTTCCTTCGTCCAGCGGTCGATCAGGCGCCGGCGCTCGGCGGCCTTACCGTATTTCTCGAAGTCGTATTTGATGAGCTTCACGTTGTCCAGTGTAGGGATGCGCGGGTCCATCTTGAAGGTCTTGTTGGCAGGCACCTGGTAGCTGCCCACCTGGGCGCCCACGGCCTGGCCTTCGGGGCTCATCAGCCAGTCGTAGTACTTTTTGGCGTTGTCCATGTTGCGCGCGCCCTTGACCAGCGCAATGCCGCCCACCTCGTAGCTGGTGCCTTCACAAGGCGCCTGGGTTTTTACCGGGTACTTGTCGGCCTTCCATTTTTCAAAGTTGAACATGAAGGTGATGCCCACACCCACCTCGCCCTTGGCCACGTTGGGCGCCTGCGCCTGGCCGCTGCGGGTGTAGGTGGTGGTGTTCTTGTGCAGGGCCTTGAGGTAGTCGAACGCCTTGTCTTCGCCCATCAGCTGCACCAGCCCCGCAATCACGGTGTAGGCCGTGCCGCTGGAGGCGGGGTGCGAGATTTCTACCTCGCCCTTGTAGGCGGGCTTGATCACGTCGGACCAGCACTGGGGCTCGGGCAGCTTTTTCTTCTTGAGCGTTTCGGTGTTGTAGCCAAAGCCGATGGCCGAGCTGTAAAAGCCTCCGACCTGGTGGCCCGACATGGCGTACTGGCGCACGCTCCAGCTATGCAGGTCATGCAGGTAGGCAGGGCGGTATTCGGCCAGCAGGCCCTGGTCGGCCGCCTGCAAGAAGGGGTCGCCCGTGCCTCCCCACCAGATGTCGGTCTTGGGGTTGTTGGCCTCGGCGCGCAGCTGCGCGGCAATCTCGCCCGTGCCTTTGTGAGCCTGGTTCACCTTGATGCCGGTCTTGCGGGTGAACTCCTTGGCGGCTGCTTCGCACCAGGGGGCGTCGGTGCTGCACAGCGCGTTGACCACGCCCTGTGCCTGGGCGCCCGTGGCAGACAGCGCGGCCAGCGCAACGGCTGCAGCAACGTGGTGGAGAGGGGGGAATGTGATTGGAATGGCCATCGGTCTTGCTCCTTGTGTGTTGTCGTAATGGCCCGGCCCCTGGGGCGGGCGGTGTGCGCGTGGCGCTTTCATTGTGACAGTGATGTGTCAAATTCAAGTCGTTCTGGCAGCCCGGTGCTGCGCCAGCGCCCATGCCGCCGCTATCCTTGGCAGCCAGCCCTTTTACTGAACTCCTGACCGACCGATCTTTCTGCCCCTTTGCCATGCGCCTGCTGCTTGTTGAAGACGATTCCATGATCGGCGAAGCCGTGTTGGACCTGCTGCGCGCCGAGCAGTACGCGGTGGACTGGGCGCGCGATGGCGATGCGGCCGATACGGCACTGCGCACCCAGGCATACGACCTGGTGCTGCTGGACCTGGGCCTGCCCAAACGCGACGGCCTGGCCGTGCTGCGCGACCTGCGCGCCCGCAAAAACCGCACCCCCGTGCTGGTGGCCACCGCGCGCGATGCCGTGGCGCAGCGCATCGAGGGGCTGGATGCCGGGGCCGATGACTACGTGCTCAAGCCCTATGACCTGGACGAGCTGCTGGCCCGCATCCGCGCCCTGCTGCGCCGCGCAGCGGGCCGGGCCGAACCGGTGTACGAGCACCAGGGCGTCAGCATCAACCCCGCCACGCGCGAGGTCACCGTGCGCGGCACACCGGTGGTGCTGTCGGGGCGTGAATGGGCGGTGCTGGAGCCGCTCATCGCGCGGCCTGGCATGGTGCTGTCGCGCCAGCAGCTGGAGGACAAGCTCTACGGCTGGGGCGACGAGGTGAGCAGCAACGCGGTGGAGGTCTACATCCACGGCCTGCGCAAGAAGCTGGGGCCCGAGCTGGTGCTGAACGTGCGCGGTGTCGGGTATCTGGTACCGAAGATGTGATGGAAAAAATCTTGCGCACCTTCCAGGGCCTGCTTCCGCGCTCCTTGCGCATGCGGCTGCTGATGTTCTTGCTCGCCGCCATCGTGCTGGCCGGGGCGGTGCAGGGCGCGCTGGCCTACCGGGGCGCGCTGGAAGAGGCCGATGCGCTGTTCGACTACCACATGCAGCAAACCGCGCTGGCCTTGCGTTCGGGCCTGCCGGTGGATGCGCAGGGTCTGGGCCCCGGGCTGGACCCCGAGGACGAAAACCACGAATTCATCGTGCAGGTGTGGACCAACGAGGGCCTGCGCATTTTTGAATCCGCCGTGGGCGCCGCACTGCCGCAGATCGCCGTGCTGGGCTTTACCAACGTGCAGGCGCGTGGCGGCACCTACCGGGTGTTCTCCATGCAGACGCGCTCGCAGGTCATCCAGGTGGCGCAGAACATGGCCGCGCGGCGCGACATGGCCCGCAGCCTTGCACTGCGCACGCTGGCGCCGCTGGCGATCATGGCGCCGCTGCTGGTGCTGGCCGTGTGGTGGGGCGTGAGCCGGTCACTCGCCCCGGTGGAGCGGGTGCGCCGCCAACTGGCAAAGCGCCAGGCCGACGACCTCTCGCCGGTCAGCGACGCACAACTGCCCGACGAGGTGCAGCCGCTGGTGAGCGAACTCAACCTGCTGTTCGAGCGTGTGCAGCACGCGTTTGAGGCCCAGCAGCACTTTGTGGCCGACGCCGCGCACGAGCTGCGCTCCCCACTGGCCGCACTGCGCCTGCAACTGCAGGGCCTGCAGCGTGCGGGTGACGATGCCGCGCGGGCGGCCGCCGTCGAACGCCTGTCGGCCGGCATTGAGCGCGCCACGCGCCTGGTCGAGCAGCTGCTCACCCTGGCGCGGCAGGAGGCCAGCACGGCCGTGAATGACCCTGTGGACCTGCGCGCCACTGCGCAGCTGGCGCTGTCCGACGTGGCCCCCGCTGCCCAGGCGCGCAGCATGGATGTGGGCCTGCTGGAATCGGACGCGGCCACCGTCACCGGCAACGCCGAGGCCCTGCGCATGCTGGCCCGCAACCTGCTGGACAACGCCATCAAATACAGCCCGCCCGGCGGCCAGGTGGACTTGCAGGTGCGCCGCGAGGGAGACCGCGCCGTGCTCACTGTGGAAGACAGCGGCCCCGGCATCGCCCCCGAGCACCGCGAGCGGGCCATGCAGCGGTTTGTGCGCGTCACCGCTGACGGTGCCCCGGGCAGCGGCCTGGGCCTTGCCATCGTGCAGGCCATTGCCCAAGGCCATGGCGCCACCGTGGTGCTGGACAGCTCGCCGCGCCTGTGCGGCTTGCGGGTGACCGTGCGGTTTGCAGCCGCCAAGCCTTGAGCTGTGTGATGAACTGTTTGCTATTAATTACATAGCTGTTCAGGCAAGTTGCACTAGCGCTACCGGCCAAAAAGCCTTCAAAAGCACCCGCAGAGCGCTTCAATGCGCCTCGTCACGTGTGCGCCACGCCGCCAGGGGCCTGCCCCGCACAATGCGGGGTAGCGCGCAGGCTGTGCCGGTTCCCGGTCTGCCTGCGTCCACTTCCACCTCAGCACACACGCATCGGCATGAACTTCATCGTTTTGGGCGCAGGCGCCATTGGTTGTTATGTGGGTGGGCGCCTGGCCGCGCACGGCCAGCCCGTGTGCCTGGTGGGCCGCCCGCATGCGCTGGAGCCCATCGCGCAGCACGGCCTGAAGGTCACCGACCTGGACGGCTTTGACCGCACCGTGCCCGCGTCCGCGCTGCAACTGGCCCCCACGCTGGCCGACGCCGCGCCCGGTGCCGACAGCGTCATCCTGCTGTGCGTCAAAAGCGGCGCCACCGAGTCGGCGGCGCGCGAGCTGGCGGCGGCCTGTGCGCCCGGCACGCCGGTGATCTCGCTGCAAAACGGCGTGGACAACGTGGCCCGCATCGCAGCCTTGGCGCCCGGCCTGAACGTGCTGGCGGGCATGGTGCCCTACAACGTGGTGCTGCGTGGCGCGCAGGCGCACCGCGCCACCGCAGGCCATTTGCAGCTGCAGCGTGACGCGGTCACCGAGCGCATCGCGCCCCTCTTCAACGCCGCCGGTCTGGCCACCACGCTGCCGCCAGACATCCGCGCCGTGCAGTGGGGCAAGCTGCTGCTCAACCTCAACAACCCGGTCAACGCGCTGTCCGACCTGCCCCTGCGGCAAGAGCTGCTGGACCGCGACTGCCGCCGCGTCTTTGCCGCGCTGCAGACCGAGGCGCTGCGCGTGATGGCGCGCGCGGACATCACCCCCGCCCAGGTCACCGCCGTGTCGCCCACGCTGCTGCCCCGTGTGCTGCGCCTGCCCAACTGGCTGTTCACGCGGCTGGCCAAGCGCATGCTGCAGATTGACGCCACGGCTCGCTCGTCGATGTGGGACGACCTGGAGGCCGGGCGCGTGACCGAGATCGACGCGCTGTGCGGCGCTGTGGTGCGGCTGGCCGCGCAGCAGGGCATGGCAGCGCCGCTCAATGCGCGCATGTGCGAGCTGCTGGGCGGGCCGCGCCAGCGCCTCACTGGCAAGCAGATGCGCCAGATGCTGGGGCTGTGATTGCGGTTGTGGCTTCGTGATCAGGCCACGGTTGCTGCGCTGTCCAGCGGCACGCGCAGCCCCGTCTTCAGGCTGGCCAGCGCCACCGAGGTCCGAAACCGCTTGATGTTGTCGTCCCCCTCAAACAGCCGCCGCGTCAGCGCCTCGTAGTCCGCCATCGACGCCACGTTCACCACCAGCAGGTAGTCTGCTTCGCCCGTCACGCTGTAGCACTGCTGCACCGCGTCTTCGGCCGCAATGCGCGCACGCAGCGGGGCGGTGCGGTCGGGGCGTTCGTTGTCCAGGTGCACCTCCAGCACGATGGTCAGCGGCTTGCCCACCTTCACCGGGTCCAGCACGGCCACGTTGGCGCGGATCACGCCGCTGTCCTTGAGCCGCTGGATGCGCCGCTGCACCGCAGGCGCCGACAGATTCACCGCCTGCGCAATCGCGCGCTGGGGCGTGGTGTTGTCGGCCTGCAGGATGTCGAGGATCGCGAGGTCAAAGCGGTCAAGTGCAGACGGAGTGGCCATGAGATTTCCTTGGAGCATGCTCTGAGGGTGAGCGAAAGTTGCGCGCAAGCCCCTAAATTCGAGCCAAAAGCACGCAGGGGTCGCACTATATTTTCAGCCCATGAGCGCTTTCCCTCTCCGTTCTCTTTTGCACCGTTTCTTTCCCTTCCTGGCCGTGCTGGGCTCCGTCACCGCACTGGGCATCGGCACCTCATGGGCCAAGCACTGGCTGTTCCCGGTGGTGGGAGCGCAGGGCACCACCGCCGTGCGCGTGGGCTTTTCTGCACTGCTGGTGTTGCTGCTGTGGCGGCCCTGGCGCTGGCACCTGTCGCGCGCGGACGCGCGGGCCGTCATGCTCTACGGCGCGGCGCTGGGCGGCATGAACCTCATGTTTTACATGTCGCTGCGCACTTTGCCGTTTGGCCTGGCGGTGGCCATCGAGTTTGCGGGACCACTGGCGGTGGCGATCTGGTCATCGCGCCGCGCGGTGGATTTTGTGTGGGTAGCGCTGGCGATCACGGGCCTGGGCATGCTGCTGCCGCTGGGGCTCAACGGCAGCACGCTGGACCCGGTGGGCGTCTTCTACGCCCTGGGTGCGGCCGTGTTCTGGGGGCTGTACATCGTCTTCGGCAAGCGCGCCGGGCACCTGCACGCGGGGCATTCGGTATCGCTGGGCCTGCTGGTGGCCGCGCTGGTGGTGGTGCCCGTGGGCGTGGTGCATGCGGGCGCTGCGCTGCTGTCGCCCACCGTGCTGCTCATTGGCGCGGCGGTGGCGGCGGTGTCCAGCGCCATCCCGATCTCGCTGGAGATGATGGCTTTGAAACGCCTGCCCAAGGAGGCCTTTGGCATCATGATCAGCATGGAGCCCGCCGTGGCCGCACTGGTGGCCATGGCGCTGCTGGGCGAGCACCTGAGCGCGGTGCAGTGGCTGGCCATTGGTTGCATCATGGCTGCGTCGATGGGCAGTGCCATGACGGCTGCGCGGCCCGCTGCTGCCGACCGCACGGCGCCGCAAGCGGCCTGAAGGCGCGGGCTGGCGGAGCGGGGCTGCCAAGCGGGCGGTGCCATGGCACGGCGCATTGCCTGACAGGCGTGCGGTCTGCAGGCTGGCTTGATCGGTTGGGTTGCAGGGCTAAAAAAGGACTGTGACGGCACCCCCTTGGCGCCGTCGTTCCCTGTCCAAGGAGCCCATCATGATTCCCTCTACCACCCCTTTCACTGCGGCCACCGCACCCGTGGACCAAGACCTGGCCGAGCAAGCACGCCCCGGCTACGGCATCCCATCGCAAGACCCCCGAACTGGCGCCCAGACCGCGCTGGAGCCTGAAGACGCAGAGCGCGAAGCCCACTCCGCCTTAATGGGCGGCGGCATGATGGCTGGTGCAGCAGCCGGCGCCGCTGTGGGCGTGGCCGTCGCGGGCCCGGTGGGGGTGGTGGTTGGGGGCACTTTGGGCGGCATCGCCGGTGCGTTGGGTGGTGCTGCAGCGGGCACCATGGTCAGCCCGGACGAGCCTTTGGCCAATGCTGTGGAAGACGATCACCTTGCGCAGTCTGCGCGAGGGCCTGCAGGCAAGAGGGACTCGAAGTAAGGCCGCCAAGGCGGCCACGCGCTGACTGGGGCAGTGCGCGTATTGTGTGCGGATGCTTCAGATTTGATAGCTGCCAGCGCATATTGCACTGGCGCTAGCGGCCATTTTGGCCATGAATCTGGTCCCCTCGACAGGAATCGAACCTGTATCTAGCGCTTAGGAGGCACTCGTTCTATCCATTGAACTACGAGGAGCAAGGCAGCCGCGCATTGTAGTGGCGCGCGGGGGGCTTCCTGGCCGCTGAGGCCTCAGTCGTACTTCACGGTGTAGATGATGTCCACCGCACTTTTCTCGCCAGTTTGCCCGCGCAGCGTGAGGCGGCGGGAGAGGTCGTAAAAGATGTACAGCGTGCCCAGCGTGCCCGACAGGCTGCGCTCATACGTCACGTACAGGTCTTTGGACAGGCGCTTGCCGAAGGTGAGGGCGGCGGCGCTGGCGTCTTCGCCCGTGGTGGCGCCGCGAAAGCCGATTTCGTCCAGGCCCAGGCGGCTGGCGGCGTTGGCCGTGGGGCTTTGGCCGCCGTTGCGGCCCAGCAGCGCCAGCGCGGCCTGTTGCAGCACGGCCGCTTCGGCGCCTCCGGCCGAGGCATTGCGGCCCAGCACCACCCACGACAGCTTTTCGGCATCGGGCAGTTCCGGGTCGGAGTACAGCGTGACGCGCGGCGCCTTCGCGCTGCCCGTGACCTGCACCCCCGCGCGCACGCTGATGTTGGGGCGCAGCGCTAGGATGTCGAGCGAGGGGTTGTTGTACGGGCCGTTGAAGCGGATGAGGCCCGTCTCCACGTCCAACATCTGGCCCCAGGCGCGGTAGCGGCCCTGGTCGGTGCGCACCTCGCCGGTCACACGCGGCGGGGCGCCGGGCACGGCGCTGCTGCGGATGTCCACCTCGCCCGTCAGCCGGGTGGTGATGCCCTGGCCCTGCAGCGCAAAGTCGCGCCCCAGGTTGAGGGTGACGGCGATGTCGGGCGGCTTGGCGGTCTCCGCCTGCGCGGCCACCTGGTTGGCCTTGGCGGCGGCCTGGGCCTTGGCCTGGTCTTCGCGGTCCTTGGCGGCGGAGCGCACGACCACGTCCGAGCCCAGTCGCGGTGCGGATTCATCGGGCAGGATGATGGTGGCGCGGTCGGTGGTGAGCTTGCCGCGCAGGCTGATCTGGCCCTGCTGCAGCTGGGCCTGCAACTGGCCCGACACGCTGACCTGCCGGTCGGCCCGTACTAGCACCTGCAGGGCCTTGGCCTCGGCCTGCAGGGACATGGTGATGCCCGACAGGCCGGTGGCTGCCGTGGCGCTGTCGCCCCAGGCCACGCGGCCGGTGGCGGTCAGCGTGCCGCCGTCTTGCGCGGCGGCTGTGCGGTTGCCGCTGAAGCCTGCGATGCGCGCGCTGCTGCCCCGCCCGCCTTGCAGGCGGAACTCGGTGATGTTGAGCTGGTTGCCCTGCAGCGTGGCGCGCAGGCGGCCGCCTTGCAGGTCCACGCCGTCTACCACCGATCTCACTGCCATGTCGTCGGCCCCCAGGGTGCCCGCCCAGCGAGGCGCATCGCGCGTGCCCGACAGGGTGGCGCTGGCATCCAGCGTGCCGCGCACGCGCCAGCCGGGCGGCGCCAGCGCAGACCACACGCCCACGTCAGGCAGTCGGGCGCGCAAGGTGCCGGCCAGTGGTGCGTCGGCAGGCCAGGTGATGGGGGCATCGGCGTTGGCAGCGGACAGACGCGTGCTGGCGGTGGCGTCGATCTCGCCCGCGCGGTCGCTGGCCCAGAGCAGGCGCGCGCGCAGCGTGTCACCTTCAGCGGTGACCGTGATTTCTGCCTGGCGCACACCGGCGGGCGTGCCTGGGGCGCTTGCTGCGCTGGATGCACTTGCAGGCGGCGTGGCCGCAGTCGCCACCACAGTGGTGGCGCCTGCACCGGTGCCCTGTCCGCTGCTTTGCACCGCCGTGATGGCCATGGCATCGCCCGCCAGGACGCTCAGGTCGCCACTGGCACGGCGCAGGCTGGCGCTGGCGCGCAGGGCGTCGCCCGTGGTGTCCACACTCCATTGCCCATCGAGCACGATGCTGCTGGCAAGGCCCATGCGCGCAAGCAGCGGCTGCGCGGGACGGCCTGCGGCGGCGGGCGTCTCGCCCAGGCCCAGCGCATCCACCCAGGCCATGGGCAGGCCCTGCAGCGTGCCCTGCGTTTGCAACCGCAGGGGGGTGTTGGATGCCGTGGCGGCAGACCATTGCACCGGCGACCAGCGCAGCGTCACGGTGCCCGGCAAGGGGCCTGTGACCCGGGCCTGACCGGCCGATGCCTGCAGGCTGAGGGCGCTGGTGGTGGGCGATGGTGCTGCACGCCCGCTGGCCGGTGACCTGGGGGCTCCAGGGGTAGGGGTGCCGGTGCGCACGGTCAGGCCCAGGGGCTCAGCCAGTTGCAGCGTCCACGGCCCGGGGCGCTGGGCGACCTGGGCTTGCAGGCGCAGTTCGCTGACCTGCAACTGCCATTGCCCGGCACCCAACAGGGTGCTGGCAAGGCGGGTCTGCACCGTGGTCTGCAGGGCCTGGGGCGCTGGCGTGCGGACCTCGCCGGTCAACGCCAGAGAGGCCTGCGCCAGGTTGCCCCCCAGTTCGGCCTTGAAGGCGCGCAGTTGCAGGGCTTGCCCGGCGGATGTGCCGCCGCTGGCGTTGGTGGTGGCCGGGAGCGTCAGGTCCAGCTGGGGGGTGTTCAGCGTGGCCTGCAGATCAAAGCGGTCGGGGTTGCGGGCGGGTGCGCTGTTGGCTGTGGCAGTCTGAAGTTGCTCAGTCAACGTCTGCCATCCACCCTTCCAGCGCGCGGTGATCTGTGCGGCGCCCTGGACGCTGGCCCCTTGCAGGGTGCGCTGCACGGAGGTGCCCACCACGGGCAGGCCGGCCAGCCAACGCTGCGCGAGTGCTGTATCGGCCCACTGCAGCTGCAGGTCGCCAGCGCCGCTGCGCGGGGCCAGTGTGCCTTGTGCCTGTGCAGTGGCGCCGGGCACTGCCAGGGTGACCTTGCCTTGCGCAGACTGTGTGCCCAGTGTGACCCGCAGTCCGCTGGCTTCCACGCGGGCCTGCAATGCGTCCAGCAACAAGCGGTCCAGCCGCACCGTGCCGCCGTCGGCGGCCTGCCAGGTGCCTTGTGTGTTGAAGGTATTGATGCGCAGCGGTGCGCCCGCTGCACCAGGGGTCTTTACGGTTGCTGCACGCGCCGCCGTGCCGGTGTCTGCCCGCACGTCGGCACTGAAGCGCACGGCGTCGCCCTGGGTTTGTGCGGTGACGCGGCCGGAGAGCGGGGCGGCGGCCAGCAGCGTGTGCAGGGCGTCGGGGCGCAGCGCGCGCAGGGTGGCCTGGCCCTCCAGCGCGTGGGTGGTGGGGGTGTAGTGGCCCTGTGCGGTGATGCTGCCCGCACCCGCCTGCAGGGTGGCGCTGGGCACGGTCCAGCGGGTGCCGTCATAGCTTGCGCTGGCGTCCAGCGCGGTCAGCGGCAGGCGGGCGGTGTCCCAGGGGCCGGGCAGGTCGTTGCGCAGCGCGGCTTGCAGACTCCAGCCTGTCGTGCCTGTGCCACCGGATGTCGGCCCGGCTTGCAGCGTGCCGTGCAGTTGCGTGACCGGTGCCTGCGGCCACAGGGCTGCCAGATTGACGGCACGCAGCGTGGCGTTGGCAGACTGCAGGGGCTGCTGTGCCCACGGTGCCAGCCTGGCGGTCAGGTCGGCCTGCATGGGGTCGGCAGCGGGCGCAGGGGTTGTGCGTGGGGAAGTAGGTTTTGATGCGCCCGGTTTACTGGCGGGCGCGGCTGCGGGTGGTGTGGCGGTTTCGCTGGTCGGCTCGGGCTTCAGGCGTGCCTGCAGTTGCAATTGGGCGGCGGCGGTGGCCAGCGTGCCCTGTAGCGTGGCGTGGGCGCCCACCTGCAGCGCGGCACCGCCCCCGGGCACGACGGTTTGCACGGTGCCGTCCACGGTGGCATCCAGCGCCATGGGGGCTTGTGCGTCCAGCGTGGCGCGAGCGCTGTAATGGCCCTGGGCCAGTTCTACCGCGCCGATGTTCAGGCGGTGCTGGCGGCCATCAAACCGGTAGTCGCCCACCAGGCCCTGGGCTTCCACGGCGGGTGACCCGGCCCACACAAGCTGGTCGACCCGGAACGGCACGCCCAGCTGCAGCGGCAGCACCAGGCTGGTAGGGGGCGTGGGGGGGGGCTCGGGTGTGTCAGTGGTTTTGGGCTGGGGGGTGATCGCCACGCGGGCGGCATGCACCTCGCCCAGCTCCAGGCGGCGCTGCAGCAAGGGGGCCAGCTGCCAGCCCAGGCGGATGTCGGTCACTTCCACCGCCAGGGTGGGGCTGCTCCAGCGCAGCCAGCCAATGCGCCCGCCGCTACGCAGCGAGCCACTGACATCGCGGCTCTCCAGTGTCTGGTCGGTGGGCAGGTATTGCGCTGCACGGGCCAGCGTGGTGGCCAGTGAGGTGCCGCTGCCCGCCCACCACCACAGCAGCGCGCTGGCCCCCAGCAACAAGGCCAGCAGCGTTACCACCAGCCAGCCCAGGGCCCGCAGCCAGCGCGGCGTGCGAGGGGGTTGAGGGCGGGGTGCCGAGGACGACCCGGCGCTGAAGTCCGACGCGCGGGCGCGGGGCTTGGGAGTGTGGGGGGCGTCGCTCATCGCTATCAGAAGCTGAACCCCAGGCGCAGGTGCAGCCGCACCTCTTTGGTCTTGATGCCGTAGGCCAGGTCGGCCTGCAGCGGGCCCACGGGGCTGCGCCAGCGCACGCCGGCACCCACGCCCACGCGCGGGCTCAGGTCACCCACCTTGTCGGCCACGGCACCGGCGTCCACAAACAGCGTGCTTTCCCAGTCGGTCATCGCCCCTTTGTAGACGATGGGGCGTTGCCATTCCACGCTGCCTACGGCCAGGTAGCGGCCCCCGTACAGCTGGCCGTTGTCGGTGCGCGCGCCGATGCTGCGGTAGCCGTAGCCGCGCACCGTGGTGTCGCCGCCCGTCACAAACAGCTGCGTGACGGGGATCTGCGCGCCCTCGCGCGCCAGCACTGCGCCTGCCTCGGCCCGCAGGGCCACACGGGCATTGCGGCCGATGCCTGCGTCGTCCTGCACGCGCCCTGCGGGGAGGAAGGACTGCCACCGCACCAGGGTGCGCACAAACGGGTCGCGCTCGGGTCGCAGCGTGGTGCCCAGGCCCAGCTCCACCGCCACGCCATGGCCCCGCATGGGGGCGGTCATGCTGTTGAAGTAGCGGCCGGTCCACCCGTAGTTGATGCTCAGGGCGGTGCTGGTGTCGGAGGGCGACCGCGTGTTGTCGGTCAGGCCCTGGCTGTTGGCGTAGTCGTACTGCAGGAAGTAGTTGCGGTCGATGGATTTGGTGCTTTTGCTGCGACCCGCGCGCAAGCGACCGCTGTTCACGTCGTAGTCGCCCGTGGCCTCGCGCAGCAACTGGCCGCCCGCAAACCAGCGCCAGCCGTTGTCATTGGGCAGGTCCGTCCATTCGGTGTTGGCGAGCTTGGTTTCGCGGTCGAGCGCGAGTTTGGTCACCGCGCGCCAGCCCAGCACGGGCATCTGGTTGTGGATGTGTTCCAGGGACAGGCGTGCGCCGCTGTCGGTCGAGAAGCCCGGACCAAAGACCAGCTTTTGCATCGGGGCCTCGCGCACCTGGGCCACCACGGGGGCGGCCTGCGGGTCGGTGCCTTCGGTGTCGAGGGTGAGGAACACGGCGTCGTAGTAGCCGCTGCTGGCCAGGCGCAACTGGGCGTCCAGCATGTCGGCTTCGTCATACACGGCGCCCGTGGGAAGGCGTGCCAGACGCCGCGCACCATCGCTGTCGTAGCGCTGGCTGCCTTGCACGCGCAAGGGGCCGAAGCGGTATGCCGGGCCGGGGTCGTAGCTCACGCTCAGCTGGGCTTCGTGCCGGTCGGCATCGATCTCGGCCCGACTGTTGGCGATGCGGGCCGTGGGGTAGCGCCGGGCCTGCAACTGGCGCAGCCCGTCGGTCTTGGCGCTGTCCCAGGCCGACTGGGTAAAGGGCTGGCCGGGGGCGAGGGACCAGTTGCGCTGCAGGCGTTGCTGCCGTCGCGCCAGGGTGTCCTTGTCGGCTTCGTCGGTGCCTGCCACCGTGATGTCGGCACGGGCAATGCGGGTTTGGGGGCCGGGCTCCACGGTGACAGTGACGGTGCGGGGCGCGCCCTTGCGGGTACCGGCAGTTTCCTGGGCCTCCGTCAGCTCCACGGTGATGGTGGGCGCGAAGTAGCCCAGGGTGCCCAGCAGTTCCCGCGCATTGGCATCAGTGGCGCCCAGCAGGCGCTGCAGCTCGTTGGCCTGCAGGTCGGGCAGCTGGCGAAAGCGCTGCAGCTCCAGGTGGCGCTCCAGCGTCTCGCGCACCGCGTCGGGGGCGCGCACCACCACGTCAAACGATGGGGCGCCACTGCTGGCTTCGGGGCTGATCAGGTCGCTGTGGGTGTCGCCGGTCGTGGGCTCATCGGCACGCGGCAGCAGGCTGCAGCCGCTCAGGCACAGCGCGCCGGAAAGCAGCAACGCCGACCACAGGGCCGGCGTTGGGGTACTAACAGTGGCGGGGCGCAAAACGCGGAAGGGCACGGTGCGAGAGGATGAGTCAGGGGATCGTGTGGGGAAGGCAAGCCTGCCAGCCCGCCCGATGCATCCCCGACTATGCCCTGAAACGGCGGCGCTCCCTGTCGGACAGATGCTCACAAGGCATCTGACCCCGGTACCGCGCCTATTTGGACAGCAGCCGCATGGTTTCTTCCAGCCCCTTGAGCGACAGCGGGTACATGCGGTTGCCCACCAGCTGCTGGATGATGCTGATGCTCTGGCGGTACTGCCACACGCCCTGGGGCTCGGGGTTGATCCACGCAAACTTGGGGAAGGCGTGGGTGAGCCGCTGGATCCACTCGGCACCCGGCTCCTCGTTGTTGTATTCCACACTGCCGCCGGGCTGCAGGATCTCGTACGGGCTCATCGTCGCGTCGCCCACAAAGATCAGCTTGTAGTCCTTGTTGTACTTGCGGATGATGTCCCAGGTCGGGAACTTCTCGGCAAAGCGGCGGCGGTTGTTCTTCCACATGAAGTCGTACACGCAGTTGTGGAAGTAGTAGAACTCCAGGTGCTTGAACTCGCTCTTGACCGCACTGAACAGCTCTTCCACGCGCTGGATGTGCTCGTCCATCGTGCCACCCACGTCCATCAGCAGCAGCACCTTCACGTTGTTGTGCCGCTCGGGCACCATCTTGATGTCCAGGTAGCCTGCGTTGGCCGCCGTGCTGCGGATGGTGTCGGGCAGGTCCAGCTCCAGCTCATGCCCTTCGCGCGCAAACTTGCGCAGGCGGCGCAATGCCACCTTGATGTTGCGTGTGCCCAGCTCCTGCTGGTCGTCGTAGTCCTTGTAGGCGCGCTGCTCCCACACCTTCACCGCGCTCTTGTTCTTGCCCGCGCCGCCAATGCGCACGCCCTGCGGGTTGTAGCCGCCGTGGCCAAACGGGCTGGTGCCGCCCGTGCCGATCCACTTGTTGCCGCCTTCGTGGCGTTCTTTCTGTTCTTCGAGGCGCTTCTTCAGCGTCTCCATGAGTTCGTCCCAGCCCATCTTCTCGATGGCGGCTTTCTGCTCGGGCGTGAGTTCGTTCTCCAGGATCTTGCGCAGCCAGTCGGCCGGGATCTGCTTGGTGAAGTCGGCCACCATTTCGACGCCCTTGAAGTAGGCGCCGAAGGCCCGGTCGAACTTGTCGTAGTGCTTCTCGTCCTTGACCAGCGTGAGGCGCGAGAGGTTGTAGAAGTCGTCCAGGCTCCACGCGTCATCTGACTTGGGGCCCACCACACCGGCTTGCAGCGCTTCGAGCAGGGTGAGGTATTCCTTGACCGACACGGGCAACTTGGCCGAGCGCAGGGTGTAGAAGAAGTCGATGAGCATGATTTTGGCCTCTAGCGCTAGTGTTTATTGCGCGTGACGCTCTAAAAGATATAGCAGCTGTGCCTTGGCCTCGGGCCATTCGCCAGCACGCATGCTGTACATCACCGTGTCGCGGATGGTGCCGTCGCGGCGCAGCGCGTGGCCGCGCAGCACGCCGTCCTTCTTGGCGCCCAGGCGCTCGATGGCGCGTTGCGACGCAAAGTTGTAGTTGTCGGTGCGCCAGCCCACCACATGGCAGCCCAGCGTGTCGAACGCGTGGCCCATCATCAGCAGCTTGGCGGTGGTGTTGACGTGGGTGCGCTGCACGCTGTGGCGGTACCAGGTCCAGCCGATTTCCACGCGTTTCACGGCGGGCACGATGTCGTGGTAGCTGGTGGAACCGAGCACTTTGTCGGTGGCATCTTCCACCACGGCAAAGGCAAAGCGGTTGCCGTCTTCGCGCATCTTGAGCGCGGCTTCGATGTACGCGCGGGTGTCCTGCGGCTCGGGCACCGAGGTGATGCGCAGCTTCCACAGCTGGCCATCGGCGGCAGCGGCCCGCAAGCCGTCTTCGTGGGCCAGCGCCAGCGGCTCCAGGCGGACGCCGCGATCCCGCAGCGTGACAGGTTCTACAAAAGCCATGGGTCTCTACCCTTTGATCATCAATCCTTGTACGGCTGGCTGCGGCGGCTGTTCTGCCAGCGCCGGGCCCCGTGCAGTCCCAGGCCACCACCGAGGCCCACCAGGGCAATGCCCACCAAGCTGCCGGTGCCGTAGCCGGGCGCGAAGATGTCGAGCCCCAGCAGCTGGCCGAGCCAGAAGCCCAGTAGCGCACCGCCCACGAAGCCCACGGCATCTGCGACGCCGTTGACTAGCAGCTGGCGGGTGTCGTCGTTGCTCACTCAGCGGTTCCTCTGGTTCATGAACACCAGCTTTTCAAACAGGCTCACGTCCTGTTCGTTCTTGAGCAGCGCGCCCACCAGCGGGGGCACGGCCACCTTGTTGTCTGCGCTTTGCAGGGCGGTGAGCGGAATGTCTTCGGCCACCAGCAACTTGAGCCAGTCGATCAGCTCGCTGGTCGAGGGCTTCTTTTTCAGGCCGGGCAGGTTGCGCACGTCATAGAACGTCTTCATTGCCACGGTGAGCAGCTCGCTCTTGAGCGTGGGGAAGTGCACGTTGATGATCTGCCGCATGGTGTCGGCTTCAGGGAACTTGATGAAGTGGAAGAAGCAGCGGCGCAAGAATGCGTCGGGCAGTTCCTTCTCGTTGTTCGAGGTGATGAACACCAGCGGGCGGTGCTTGGCCTTGATGAGTTCGCGCGTCTCGTAGCAGTAGAACTCCATACGGTCGATTTCGCGCAGCAGGTCGTTCGGGAATTCGATGTCGGCCTTGTCGATCTCGTCGATCAACAGCGCCACAGGGCGGTCGGCCGTGAAGGCCTGCCACAGCACGCCCTGGATGATGTAGTTGCGGATGTTCTTCACGCGCTCGGCGCTGTCCCCATCGTTGAGCTGGCTGTCCCGCAAGCGACTCACCGCGTCATATTCATACAGGCCTTGCTGGGCCTTGGTGGTGGACTTGATGTGCCACTGCAGGAGGGGCATGTCCAGCGCCTGCGCCACTTCCTCGGCCAGCATCGTCTTGCCCGTGCCGGGCTCGCCCTTGATCAGCAGCGGCCGTTGCAGCGTGATGGCTGCAT
This sequence comes from Acidovorax sp. M14, assembly GCF_049331375.1. Lineage (NCBI taxonomy): Bacteria > Pseudomonadati > Pseudomonadota > Betaproteobacteria > Burkholderiales > Comamonadaceae > Acidovorax > Acidovorax sp. M14. The sequence continues at coordinate 4,020,834 of NZ_CP186263.1, read as the reverse complement.
TCACGGCAAGCATCAGGTCTTGGGTGGCGACGTAGTTCTGGGAGCCTTGGAATTTCATGGGGGAAAACACCGGATCGTTGATGAATGGGCTTGACAGGGCGCTGGCTATAATCAACGGCTGATCAGAGCCCAGAGCTGAACTTCCACGAGATTGTGCGCGCAAAATGAACAAAACGTTGACCACGCTATTTGCCCTGGCTGTCGCTTCCGTGACCGCCTTGTCCCACGCCCAGGAAGCCAAGGGCGACGTGGAAGCTGGCAAGCAAAAGATTGCCATGTGCATTGGGTGCCACGGCATCGTCGGCTATCAGGCCAGCTTCCCCGAGGTGCACAAGGTGCCCATGATCTCGGGCCAAAGCGCCAAGTACATTTCGGCAGCGCTGGTCGCCTACCAAAAGGGTGAGCGCAAGCACCCCACCATGCGCGGCATCGCCGAGTCGCTGTCTGAAAAAGACATCGCTGATGTGTCGGCCTATTACGAACAACACGGCAAGACCGGCGCCGAGCTGCCCGCCAAGCCATCGCGCGAGCCCAGCGTGCAAGTGGCCGAGCTGCTGAAGAAGGGCGCTTGCGTGTCTTGCCACGGCGACAACTTCGCCAAGCCCATCGACCCGTCTTACCCCAAGATCGCTGGCCAGCACGCCGACTACCTGTTTGTCGCTCTCAAGTCCTACAAGGTCGAGAAGAACGCCAATGTGGGCCGTGGCAACGCCATCATGGGCGGTGTGGCCAAGCAGTTCACCAACGCCGAGCTGAAGGCTTTGGCCAACTACGTGAGCAGCCTGGACGGCGACCTGCACACAGTGCCCCAGTCGCGCTTCCGTTGATCAGCAGTCTTGCTGAGCGCAACAAAAAAGCCCGCTTCGGCGGGCTTTTTGCTGGGCGTCTGAATCGTCAACGGCTGACGGCCCATGTCCCCACCGCCAGACACACGCAAGCCGTGACCGTGAGGCGCCATCGCAGCGGCAAGTACCACGCAGGAAGCGAGGTACGCGCAGCCAGCCGATGGTCTTGCACCAGGTGCGCAGCAAAGCCCGCGACCAGTAGCACCGACCCTACTACATGGGGCAATAGCGTGGCAGGCCAGGCCATCAGCGATGGCACCACGCTCCATATAAAGCAGCGCGTGCGCTCTGGGGCGCTCAGCCCGCTTTGCGCCATGGCAAAGCCCCAGTGCAGCGCCCCCACAAAACTCAGAATCACTGCGCCGTAGGCCAGCAGCGCTGCGCTCCACCACGGTGCGCTGGGTGACCACAGGCCCACGGCTGCCAGCGCCAGGAACGGCAGCAGGCCGCCGTAGCCCAGCCAGGCCACTGCCGGCGGGATGGGAGCCGAGGAGGGCGAAGGCAAAGGTGGTGTGGGCGTGTGGATATGCGTCGACATGAAAGCCTCCAGATGTGTGTCTGCATTGTCTGGAAAGTGAGACTCCCGAGTGCCATGCATGGTTGTGCGTGCAAGCCAGCCGTCTTTTCGCGGGTGCCTCAAGCCCTATGCCTACAAAGCAGCCCGGTATCGCCAGTTAAAATATTTGCTGGGTGTCGGCGCCATGGTGGCCCGGCAGGTTCATGCGCTGGTCGGGCCGCCGCGCGGTTTTTCTGCGACCCATGAACTCCTCCCCCGCCCTGATCCAGGTGGTTGGTGCCGTCCTGTTCGGCCTGGCCATTCTTCACACCTTCTCTACCAAGTATTTCGAGCACCTTGCGCACACACAGCCCCGGCATGCGGGCATCTGGCATCTGCTGGGCGAGGTAGAGGTCGTCTTCGGCTTCTGGGCGATGGTGCTCATGCTGTTCATGTTTGCCATCAGCGGCAAGCACGAGGCCACGGCCTACCTGGACTCGCGCAATTTCACCGAGCCGCTGTTCGTGTTCGCGATCATGGTGATCGCCGCCACGCGGCCCATCCTGGAGATGGCCGGGGCGCTCGTCCGGGCGCTCGCCGCCTTGCTGCCGGTGCAGCGCGGCATGGCCATGTACTTTGTGGTGCTGGCGTTCGTGCCGCTGCTCGGGTCGTTCATCACCGAACCGGCGGCGATGACGCTGGCCGCGCTGATGCTGCGGGACACGCTGTTCTCACACCCTATTTCCAGTCGGCTCAAGTATTCGACCATCGGCGTGCTGTTCGTGAATATCTCCATTGGTGGAACGCTCACTTCGTTTGCGGCGCCGCCCGTGTTGATGGTGGCTGCCAAGTGGGACTGGGACATTGGGTTCATGCTGTCCAACTTCGGCTGGAAGGCGGCGGTGGCCGTGCTCATCAACGCGGCCATCGCGATGCTGATCTTCCGCAACCAGCTGGGCCACATGGGCCGCAAGATCCCTGCCTCCGAGTCCCCCGTGCCGTGGACCGTGACGGGCGTGCACCTTGCCTTCCTGGTGCTGGTGGTGGTGTTTGCCCACCATCCCGCCGTGTTCCTGGGCCTTTTCCTGTTCTTCATGGGGTTCACCACGGCGTACCAGCGCTACCAAAGTCCGCTGATCCTGCGCGAGGCGCTGCTAGTGGCATTCTTCCTGGCTGGGCTGGTGGTGCTGGGCGGCCTGCAGCAATGGTGGCTGCAGCCCGTGCTCATGAAGATGGACGCCAACGCCGTGTTCTTCGGCGCCGCAGCGCTCACCGCGTTCACCGACAACGCTGCGCTGACCTACCTTGGCTCGCTGGTCGAAGGCCTCAGTGACGAGTTCAAGGTGGCCCTGGTGGCGGGTGCTGTGACGGGGGGTGGCCTGACGGTGATTGCCAATGCGCCCAATCCGGCCGGGGCATCCATCCTGAAGGAGAAATTCTCGGACGGCGTCATTAATCCGCTCGGTCTGCTGCTGGGGGCCTTGCCCCCTACGCTGGTGGCGGTGATTGCGTTTCGGGTGTTGTAGTTGCGGGGGCGGTCAGCGATCTGCCAGTACCGCCTGGTTGGTCATGGCCTCGCAGATGGAGCGGATCTGAGGTCGCATCAGCCGGGCCACCTCGTCACGTCGGTGAGATTCGAGTCTTCCTGAAATGGCGGCCACGCTGATGGCGGCGATGGGATTGTCCGGCGGAAACGCAATGCCGATGGCGGCTGTGCCAGGGGTGACCACGCTGTCCAGAAACGCGTACCCCTTGTCGCGGCCCACCTTGATCGCTTCGCGCAGGTAGGGGGCTGTGACGAACCCGTACTTCTCATACTTGGGAGCGTTGGCATCGATGATGGATTCGGCCTCGTCCGGTGGAAGTGCGCACAGGATGGCCAACCCGCCTGCTCCCACGCCCAGAGGGCGGCGAATGCCCACGTCCAGCGCCAGCGACTTGATCGGATAGTCGCCCAGTGCACGGTGGGTGCACACCGCCTCCAATCCGCTGCGTTCGCTCAGGTAGATGGTGTCCTGCGTCACTTCGGCCAGCTTCTGCAGCGCGCCGTCACACAGTTCCGACAGTCGGTAGCGGGGCCGTGCGAGCAAGCCCAGTTCATACAGCAGCGGTCCCAGGTAGTACTTGCGCGTGTGCATGTCCCGGTTCAACAAACCTTCTGCCTCCAAGCGATGAAGCATGCGAAAGCAGGTCGATTGCGGCAGCCCGCTTGTGGCGGCTATTTCGCCGATACGCATGCCACCTCTTCCGCGAGACGCCACGATGCGGAGCATCTGGACCACCCGTTCAATGCTTTGGGTACCTGTTTTAGAGTTTCCACTATGTGGCGGTTCTTTTGTCTCTAAGGAGACTGCTATGGCTTTTTTATTCATGATGTCTTTGTAGTTTGTATCCACATAGTGGGCAATATAGGGTTTACCCAAGGCAATTGCTGAACCGTTTGATTTTTTAATAAGTCATCAAACGATTTGTTCAACTTCCACATAGTGGATAACTGGGTAAAGCCGCATGTCTTACACGATGACTGAAAAGATCCTCGCCCGGGTTGCAGGAGTGCCTGCGGTCCGGGCGGGCGACGAGATCCTGGCGCGGCCGGATTTCGTGATTGCCTACGACTTTCCGGGCTACACCGATGTGTTCTTCAAAGAGGCCAAGGAGGAGTTCGGTGTGGACAAGGTGCCGAGTCCTGAGCGCTTTGTGCTGTTCATCGACCACATGGTCCCGGCGGCTGCCCCCAAAGAGGAAGAACTCCACAAGATCACCCGTGCCTGGGGCAAGGAGCAGGGTGTGCCTGTGCATGAGCGCGAAGGCATTGGCCACCAGGTGTCAGCCGAGCTCGGCTATGCCACGCCGGGGGCGTTTGCAGTGCACTTTGACGGGCATGTGAGCCAGCTGGGCGCGTTTGGTACCCTGGCGATGGGCGCCCGCAAGAGCGTGCTGGAGACCTTTGTCTCCGAGCGCATGGCGCTCGTGGTGCCCGGCACGGTCAAGATCGAAGTCACCGGTACGGTGCAGCCCGGCGTGATGGCGCGGGACATCTTCCACCACCTGGTGCGGGTGATGGGGCCTTCGTCCTGCCGATTCAAGGTGGTGGAGCTGTGCGGCCCCGTGATCGATGCCATGAGCATCGAAGGCCGCCAGACGATCTGCGGCCAGGCCATGTTCCTGGGCGCGACGACGATGCTGATCGCGCCCGATGCCAAGACGCTCGAATATGCCAAGGGCCGCGCCAAGATCGCTCTGGACCCGGTGTACCCTGATGCCGACGCGCACTACGACCGTGTCGTGACCGTGGATGTGAGCGATCTGGCCCCCATCGTGGTGGCGCCGCCCAGCCCTGCCAACACACGGGACCTGACCGAGTACGCAGGCCTGGAGGTGCACATGGGCTATCTGGGCAGTTGCGCCAGCGGCCGGCTGGAGGATCTGCGCGTTGCAGCGCAGGTGCTCAAGGGTCGCAAGATCAAGCCGGGCTTCCAGCTGCATGTGGTGCCCACCTCGCAGGCCATCATGTCGCAGGCCGCCAGTGAAGGCCTGATCTCGACCCTGGTGGATGCCGGCGCGTTCATCAGCTCGTCCAGCTGCGACTACTGCTATGGCCGCATTGCCACCATGACGGATGGCCAGCGCGCTGTCTCTACCGGCACGCTCAACACGCCCGGCCGCATGGGCAGTGCCGATTCTGAAATCTTCATCTGCAACGCCGCCGTGGTGGCTGCATCGGCCCTGGAGGGCTGCATCACCGACCCCCGGCCTTACCTCTCCAACACCGAAGGGAGTGCAGCATGACTCTGCCCACCTTGCACGGCCGCGCGGCCTGGGTCTTCACCGAAGACGACTACGACATCGACCTGATCGTCGGCATCAAGAACATCAAGATCACCGACATCAACGAGCTGGCAGCGGTCACCATGACCAGCTACGACCCCGACTTTGCCCAGTCTGTCAACAAAGGCGATCTGCTGGTAGGCGGGCAGAACTTTGGCTATGGCCACCCGCATTACCCGGCCATGCGCGCCATGCGCCACCTGGGCGTGGCAGGCGTGATTGCCGAGTCGTTCTCTCCCGGCTTCTTCCGGGGCGAGATCAGCATGGGGTTCCCGCTGATCACCTGCCCGGGCATCCGCGCGGCGACGCAGCGGTGGGACACCCTGCAGGTGGATTGGGAGCGCGGCGTGGTGGTCAACCAGCGCACGGGGCAGACACTGCCGTTCGAGCCCTGGTCGTCCACCGAACGCGCCACCATCGAGGCGGGTGGGTTCACGCCCTATCTCAAGGCCCGGCTGGCACGCGAGCGTGCTGCCGCAGCCGCAGCGTGACGCGCAAGGGCTCAGTATGTTGCAAATGATCGTGAGCGGCGTCGCCCTGGGCGCCATCTATGGGCTCATCGCTCTGGGCATCGTGATGGTGTTCAAGGCGACGGGCATCCTCAACTTCGCGCATGGTGAGGCGGCCATGCTCTCGGCCTTTGTGGCCTACACCCTGTTCAAGCTGGGTCTGCCGCTGTGGGCGGTGGTGCCGCTCACGTTGCTCTTTGGCGCAGCGCTGGGCATGGCGATCGAGCGGTTCATCATCCGCCGCTTCATTGGCAAGGCGCTGCTGTCGTCGGCCATTTGCACGCTGGGCCTGTTCCTGGTGTTTGGTGACCTGGCCATCTGGGTGTGGGGCAAGGATACGCAGGAGCTGCCCAGCATCTTCCCGGCCGCGCCCATCGACATCGGGGGCGTGATCGTTTCGGGCATCGACCTGGGCATCGTGGCCGTGTGCGCCACGCTGGCCGCCCTGCTGTTTGCGTTCTTCCGCTTTACGCGGCTGGGTATCGCCATGCAGGCGACGATGGAAAACCCCACGGCTGCGCGCCTCATGGGCATTCCGATCAAGCGCATCTATGCGTTGGCTTGGGCGCTGTCGCACGTGATCGCAGCTACGGCGGGCTTGCTGATTGCGCCGCTGACTTTCGTGCACTTTTCGATGATGCAGCACGCACTTCACTTCGCGTTCGCTGCTGCCGTGCTGGGTGGCATTGGCAGCATGCCAGGCGCGCTCTTGGGTGGCGTGATCATTGGTGTGTCGTCAAACCTCACTGGCGCCTACGTGTCCTCGGCCTGGAAGGACGCCGTGCCCTTCATCGTGATGCTGGTCATCCTGATCCTGCGTCCCCACGGTTTGCTGGCCCGCGCCCAGATCAAGAAGGTCTAAGGAGCCGCCATGACCAAAGTCTTTGACGCATACCCCTGGCTCGGCCCGGTGCTGTTCGTGCTGGCCTTCGTGCTGGCGCCGCTGGTGCCCGGTGGCTACGTGCTGTACATCTTCACGCTCGTCATCATCTACACGCTGGCTTCGTTCGGCACCAACATCCTCACGGGCTACACCAACCTGATCTCCATGGCGGGTGCCGTGTTCTTCGGCATCGGTGCCTATGGCTCGGCCATCCTGACCACGCACTTTGGTGTTCCGCTGGTGCTGTCAATGTTCATTGCAGCCAGCATGGCCACGGTGGTGGGCTTACTGCTTGCGCTCCCCGTGCTGCGTCTGGAAGAGGTGTTTCTGGCGATTGCCACGCTGGGGTTTGTGATGATCTCGGTAGAGATTGCCAAGTCCAGCGGTGACATGTCGGGCGGCGAGAACGGCATGGGCGCACCCGGCCCCACCCTGTTTGGCTGGGAGTTGGACGAGCGCGCGTACCACGTGTTCACAGCCGTCGTGCTGGCGGGGGCGCTGTGGGTTGCGCGCAATCTGGCACGCAGCCGCTTCGGGCGGGGCTTTCTTGCCATCAAGGGCAGTGAGACGGCCGCTCGCGCTCTGGGCCTGAACACCACAGCGCTCAAGCTGGTGGCATTTGGCGTTTGCGCTTTCTACACCGGGCTGTCAGGCGCTTTGTACGCGCCGCTGGTGCGCTTTATCGACCCATCGCTCTTCAGCATCATGGTGTCGATCAGCTTCGTCTCGATGGTTATCGTGGGTGGGCTGGGATCCATCCTGGGCTCGGTGCTGGGTGCAGTGTTCGTCATCGGTGCGCCGCAGCTGCTCACGTACCTCGGGTTCGATCAGTTCCAGCGTGCGCTGTATGGCGTGGCCATGATCTTGGCGTTGATGTTCCTGCCCGACGGGCTGGCCAGCCTCTTCAAGCGCAAGCGCCTGCCGGGTGCGGATGCAGCGCAGAGCGGGGGGGTGCGATGAGGGTAATGGACCACAAGACCTTGCCGTCGCAGGCGCCGGTATCGGCAGCATCCGGCCGACCAACGCCGTTGCTCAGCATCCAGGGTGTGCGCATGGCGTTCGGCGGCATCGTAGCCGTGCAGGACGTGAGCTTTGACGTGATGCCCGGCACGGTGCACGCACTCATTGGCCCCAACGGCGCTGGCAAGACGACGATGCTCAATTGCATCAGCCGCTTCTACACGCCCCAGCAAGGCGCTATGCGCTACCGCACGGCTTCCGGTGATGTGGAGCTGCTGGGCTGCAAAGCCCACCAGGTGGCGCGGCTGGGCATCGCCCGCACGTTCCAGAACCTGGAGTTATTTGCTGAACTGACCGTATTCGACAACGTGCTGATTGCCCGCTCGATGGCCATGCGTGCGACGCTGGCGGAGGCTTTGCTGGGCCTGCCGCGCCAGCGCCGCGAGGAGCGCACGGAACGCGAGCGTGTGGAGATCGTGTTGGAGAAGCTCAACCTGCAAGCCCATGCCCACGCCGTGGTGCGTGACCTGCCCTATGGCACGCAAAAGCTGGTGGAGCTGGCCCGTGCCATGGCATTGGAACCGCGCCTGATGTTGCTGGACGAGCCCGCTGCGGGCATGAACAACCGCGAGATCGACGCCCTGGGTGAAACGCTCAAGCGGCTGCAGGCCAGCACGCAAGCGACGCTGCTGCTCATCGAGCACAGCATGCCGCTGGTGATGTCCATCTCGGACACGATCACTGTGATGCACAACGGCGCGTTTCTGGCACAGGGCACACCCAGAGAAATCGAAAACCATCCCGCCGTGGTTGAGGCGTATCTCGGAGGAGGCAAGAGTGGCAAACGGCGTTGAGACATCCAATACACCCGCACTGCTGAGCGTGGACAACCTGAGCGCGGGCTACGGCAAGATCCGCGCGCTACACGGCGTCAGCCTGCGTGTGCCGCAGGCCCGCATCGTGTGCGTGCTGGGCGCCAATGGGGCCGGCAAGACCACGTTGATGCGTGCGCTATCGGGCCTGCTGCCGGTCAGTGAGGGCCAAGCCATTTTTGATGGCCAGTCCATTGCCAACGTGCCTGCCGAAGCGCTGGTGCGGCGCGGCATTGCCCATGTGCCGCAAGGCCGCATGGTTTTTGCGCAGCTTACGGTGCGCGACAACCTGGTACTGGGCGGCTACACGCGTCCCGCCGCCGAGGTGCGCGACGACATCGACCGGGTGCTGGGTTATTTCCCCCGGCTCAAGGAACGCATCACGTCCCGCGCCGGAACCCTGTCCGGCGGCGAGCAGCAGATGCTGGCCATTGCCCGGGGCCTGCTTGCCAAGCCACGCCTGCTGATGCTGGACGAGCCCTCCATGGGCGTTGCGCCCATCCTAAAAGACGCGATTTTTGAGACGCTACGCGACATCCGCGACCGTGAAAACCTCACGCTGCTCATCGTGGAACAAGACGCCGACATTGCGCTCGACATTTCTGACGATGGCTACGTCATTGAAACCGGCCGCGTGGTGATGCAAGGCCCGGCCGCCGAGCTGGCGGGCAATGAAGACATCCGCCGCGCTTACCTGGGTGGCTGATCACTGGCCCAGACCCCAAGTTCCTTTTCCCATGTTCCCTTCCCACCGATAAACACAGGAGACAAACCATGCGTCACTTCATTCCACGCCGTACGCTGCTGGCTGCCGCTGCAGCAAGCTGCCTGATGGCGACCACGCTGGGCGCGCAGGCTTTCGAGAACAAGGACGAAGGTGTGCTGACCCAGGAGATCGTTCTGGGCTCCTCGCAGCCGCTGTCGGGCACGCTGGCCTACATGGGCAAGGCCGTGGACGAAGGCATGCGCACCTACTTCGACATGGTCAACGAGCAAGGCGGCGTCAACGGCCGCAAGATCAAGCTCATCACCTATGACGACGAGCTCAAGCCCGCCAAGTCAGTGGCCAATGCGAAGCTGCTGGTCGAGCGCGACAAGGTGTTTGCCATGGTGGGCAATATCGGCCACGCCACCAACATCAGCGCCTACGAATACAGCTCCACCAAGAAGGTGCCCACCATCGGCGCGCTGAGCATCTCGGACCTGACCTCCAACCCGCCGCGCGACCTGCTGTACGTGCTGCCATCGCCCCAGTCCACCGAGACGGCGGCCTACATCGACCATGCGGTCGAGGTGCTCAAGGCCAAGAAGATCGCGATGCTTTACCAGAACGACGGCTGGGGCAAGCCAGCCTACGACATTGCCGTGCAGCGCATGGAAAAGCACGGCATGAAGCTGGTTGAGGCGCAGACCTTCGAGCGGTTTGCGACCGACCTTACCTCGCAGGTGTTCAAGCTCAAGCAGGCCGAGCCCGATGTAGTCATCGTCTACGCGCTGGGTCAGGAGGCCGTGCAGTTCTTCCGCGGTGCCGAAAAACTGGGCTGGAAGCCTACGGTGTTCGGTGCGGGCGGGCTCAACGACCCCAAATTCATCGAGCTGCTGGGCAAGACGCAGTCCAAGCTGTACGTGGCTTCGTACTACGACGCGGTGGACGGCAACAACCCGGCCATCCAGTCGTTCTTCCAGCGCTACGCCAAGCTGTACCCCAAGTCGGCACCCACGTCGATGGCGCTGATGGGCTATTCGTCGGCCGCTGTGACCGTCGAGGCGCTGAAGCGTGCCGGTGCCGAGCCCAGCCGTGCCAAGGTGGTTGCTGAGCTAGATGGCATGAAGGATTTTGACCAGAAGATCGGCCCCAAGATCACCTTCCAGCCTATCAGTGCTGGTGGTTATGCGCGGCGCGGCCAAACAGGCGTGGCGCTGATGGAACTCAAGGACCAGAAGTTCGTGTCCATGGGCAGCTATATCGACCCTGTGAAGCGCTGAGGACCTGACCATGACCAAGAGCTTGCGACAACAGCTGCGTGCGCGCATCCAGTCAGGCCCGACCTTCTGGATGGCGGGCGCGCAAGACGCCCTGTCGGCCCTGCTGGTGGACCAGTCGGACTTTGACGGGATTTTCACCACCGGCTTTGGCATCTCGGCATCCTTGCTGGGCCAGCCAGACATGGAGGTCTACACGTTGACCGAAAACGTGGGCGTGGTGCACAACATCGTCAATGTGGTGAAGAAACCGGTGTTTGCAGATGCCGACACCGGCTACGGCAACGTCATCAACGTTGCCCGTACAGTGCGTGAGTTCGAGAAGGCGGGTGTGGCTGCGATCTCGATCGAAGACCAGATCAGTCCCAAGCGCTGCCCGGCGGCGGCGGCCGTGACGCCCGTGGTCTCCATCCCCGACGCTGTAGCGCGCATCAAGGCAGCGGTGGATGCCCGCCATGACCCGGACTTCCTGATCGTGGCCCGCACCGATGTGGCCGACCCCGAGGAGGCTATCGAGCGTGCCGTGCGTTTTGCCGAGGCCGGTGCGGACCTGATCCAGCCCATCTCGCGCACCTTCAAGGGCTATGAGGATTTGGTGCGCTTGCGCAATGCCTCGGGCCGCCGCCTGTCGCTGCAGCTCATGCAGGGGCTGTGGATGTCGCGCCTGACGCGGTCGCAGATCGAAGAGGTGGCAGCCTTTGCGACCTACCCGGTGGTGACGCTGATGAGCACGGTGCATGCTTTGCAGAAGAATCTGGCGACGCTGTCGGCACGTCGCACGGGCGATGTGGACGGTTTGCCCTGTGGACAGACCAGCATGGCCGACTTCAAGGAAGTGATTGGCTGGAAGGCGATGGAAGAGCGCCAGACGCATTACGAAACGGCTTGATCGTCCCCGAAGGGCTTTCACCACCCAAAACAAAGGCCAGTGCCCATGGGGCGCTGGCCTTTGTCGCTTTCTCAGAGGCTTGCTGGATCAATCGCGCGTGGCGCGGCGTTGCACGGCGGCAATGTAGGCATTGCCATCCGGCGGTCGGCCGGAGCGCTGGCTTTCCCACAGCATCTCGCCCAGGCAGTCCATGGCGGCGTGGTGTGCGTCGTGCAGCGAGTCGAGGCGTGCTGTCAGCAACTCCACCGCCTGGCGGATGCCGCGGGGCTGGTCGATGCTGCACTGTTCGCTGATCGACAGGTGCATCGACAGGTGCAAAAACGGATTGGTCTGGTCCGGTGTTTCGTCGTAGTTGCGCGCCACGGCGGCGTCGACATCCGACAGGTCGGCGTGGTATTCGGGGTGCTCGGCGATCCACAGGCTGGCCAAAGTTTCGATGGCTTCCATGGGGGCGCCGCTCTGGGTCTTGGCGTGCACGCCGCACAGAAAGCGGCGCACATCGGCTTGGGAGGGGCTGAACATGGAGCGTGAGGGTAGCACGCAGGGCAAGGGCCTGGCATGCGCAGGGGTGGTGAGGGCGAGGCCAGGGCCGTGCGGGTCGCGCCGGCGCGCTACAGAGTGCCGGGGCGGCGTCCTACGCGGGCGGCGGGTTCGCGCACCTACATTGGGCTGGCGCAAAGCAGGGAGCCGGGTCCCCTTTGTCGCAGTCCTCAAAACCCGGCACGTTGGGAGAACTGTCATGAAGGCAATGCGAATTGTGGGTGTGCTGCTGTTGGTGCTGGGCCTGGCCGGGTTTTTGACCGGTGGCTTCAGCTTTACCAAGGACACCACCCAGGCCAAGCTGGGGCCGCTGGAACTCACCGTGAAGGAAAAAGAGTCCGTCAACATTCCGCAGTGGATGAGCCTGGGCGCGATGGTGCTGGGCGGCGTGGTGTTGGTGCTCGGCTTTCGCAAGAACTGATTTCACCCACCGTTCACCCGTCGTGGCGAGCGGCTGGGGTTGCGGCTCCGGCCCTTGCCCTATCCACGTAAGACGAGCGTTGGAGCTTCAGTTTCAGGCGCTCGTCGCGATGGGTGACCCCAACTCCCGTTCGGGATGTTCGGTTCATCCATAGGCGCCTATCCTCTTGGCGCCCCCATCATGCGCGAGATAGTCCGCGCCGCACTCAGCAGCGCGGGCAGCAGGCTCTCCCGCATCATGGCCGCACTTGTGCGATTGGCCTGACCGCTGATGTTGAGCGCGGCCACTGTCTGCCCCGTGCGGTTGGTCAGCGGCGCAGCAATCGAAATCAATCCCTCTTCCAGCTCCTGGTTCACCAGGCACCAGCCTTGCTGCCGCGCCTGACGGATGTGCGCCAGCAGCGCCTCCATATCCGTGGTGGTGTGCTCGGTAAAGCGCTGCAGGGGGTGGTCCTCCAGCCGGGCTTGCAATTCATCATCCGGCAACCCGGCCAGCAGCATGCGGCCCATGGAGGTCCAGCACGCGGGCAGGCGCGAGCCCACGCCCAGCGTGGTGCGCATGATCTTGTGCGTGGGCACGCGCAGCACATAGACGATGTCCAGGCCGTCGAGCACGGCGGCCGATGACGACTCGCGCACCTCTTCCACGAGGTCTTCCATCACCGGCTCGGCCAGGTTCCAGATGGGCAGCGAGGACAGGTATGCAAACCCCAGGTCCAGGATGCGCGGGCTCAGGCGAAACAGCTTGCCGTCCGTCTCCACATAGCCCAGCGTCTGCAGCGTGAGCAGGATCCGGCGCGCGCCTGCGCGGGTCAGGCCCGTCTGCGCGGCGACTTCACTCAAGGTTTGCTGCGGCGTGGCCGCGCTGAACGAGCGGATCACCTCCAGCCCGCGCGCGAACGACTGCACATAGCTGTCGCTCGGTTTGGGGTCTTTGGCCTCAGGGGTTTGGGAATTCATACGTATGCCAACTATAATTCTTTAAGCGAACATTTGTTCTATATGCGAACAAATTTCAAAGAGACAACAGAGAAACCAAGAAAGCGTTGCAATGATCAACAAACTGGCGGACTCGGTGGCCCAAGCCCTTGCGGGGGTGAAGGATGGTGCCACGGTGTTGATAGGCGGGTTCGGCACGGCCGGCATTCCGGGCGAGCTGATCGATGGCCTCATCGCCCAGGGGGCGCGTGACCTCACGGTGGTCAACAACAACGCAGGCAATGCCGATCAGGGCCTGGCCGCGCTGCTCAAGGCCGGGCAGGTGCGCAAGATCATTTGCAGTTTTCCGCGCCAGGTCGATAGCTACGTGTTCGACGGCCTGTATCGCAGTGGCAAGCTGGAGCTGGAACTGGTGCCCCAGGGCAATCTGGCCGAGCGCCTGCGCGCTGCGGGCGCGGGCATCGGCGCTTTCTTCTGCCCCACGGCCTATGGCACCGAATTGGCGGCGGGCAAGGAGACGCGCGAGATCAATGGCAAACACTACGTGCTGGAGTACCCCATCCACGGCGACGTGGCCCTGATCAAGGCCGAGAAGGGCGACCGCTGGGGCAACCTGACCTACCGCATGTCGGCGCGCAACTTTGGCCCCGTGATGGCCACCGCCGCCAAGACCACGATTGCCACCGTGCACGAGGTGGTGGAGCTGGGCGCGCTGGACCCCGAAGCCATCGTCACGCCCGGCATCTACGTGAGCCATGTCGTGAAGATCGCGCGCACGGCCACGCAGGCGGGTGGATTCAAAAAATCAGCATGAAATTGGCACCTACCGCCTGAGGAGTAAGCGTGAGTAGCTATCAAAAGCGTAGTAAAGACGAACTGGCGAAACGCGTGGCGCAAGACATCCACGACGGTGCCTACGTCAACCTGGGCATCGGCCAGCCGACCCTGGTTGCCAACCACATCCCCGAGGGCCGCGAGGTCATCCTGCAAAGCGAAAACGGCATTCTGGGCATGGGCCCGGCGCCCGCTGCGGGGCTGGAGGACTACGACCTGATCAACGCGGGCAAGCAGCCCGTCACGCTGCTGCCCGGCGGTGCGTACTTCCACCACGCCGACAGCTTCGCGATGATGCGCGGCGGCCACCTCGACATCTGCGTGCTGGGCGCGTTCCAGGTGTCGGCCACGGGCGACCTCGCCAACTGGAGCACCGGCGAGCCCGGCGCCATCCCCGCCGTGGGCGGGGCCATGGACCTGGCCATCGGCGCCAAGCAGACCTGGGTGATGATGGACCTGCTGACCAAGCAGGGCGCGAGCAAGATCGTCACGCAATGCACCTACCCGCTCACCGGTGTCGCGTGCGTGAAGCGCATCTACACCGATCTGTGCACACTGGCCTGCACACCCACCGGGCTGCAGCTCATCGACACCGTGCCCGGCCTGTCGCACGCTGAGCTGGAGCAACTGGTGGGCCTGCCCATCCGTGCAGCCGCCTGAATTCAACCCCTAGAAACGAGGAGACAAAACCATGAGCCCACAACGCCAAGCCTTCATCTGCGACGCCATCCGCACACCCTTCGGCCGCTACGGCGGCGCGCTCTCCAGCGTGCGCACCGATGACCTGGGTGCCATCCCCATCAAGGCGCTGATGGACCGCAACCCCGGCGTGGACTGGGCCGCTGTGACCGACGTGCTCTACGGCTGCGCCAACCAGGCCGGCGAAGACAACCGCAACGTGGCCCACATGAGCAGCCTGCTGGCGGGCCTGCCCATCGACGTGCCCGGCGCCACCATCAACCGCCTGTGCGGCTCGGGGCTCGATGCTGTGGGCACCGCAGCGCGCGCCATCAAGGCGGGCGAGGCGGGCCTGATGATCGCGGGCGGTGTGGAAAGCATGAGCCGCGCGCCCTTCGTCATGCCCAAGGCCGAGTCGGCCTTCAGCCGCAACAACGCGGTGTATGACACCACCATCGGCTGGCGCTTCATCAACAAGCTGATGAAGGAAAAGTACGGCGTGGATTCGATGCCCGAAACCGCCGAGAACGTGGCGACGGACTTCAAGATCGAGCGCGAAGCCCAGGACCAGATGGCCCTGCGCAGCCAGCTCAACGCCGTGGCCGCCATCAAGGCCGGCCACCTGGCGCGCGAGATCGTGCCCGTGCACATCCCGCAGAAAAAGGGCGACGCCATCATCGTTAGCCAGGACGAACACCCCCGCGAGACCAGCCTGGAAGCGCTGGCCAAGCTCAAGGGCGTGGTGCGGCCTGACGGCACGGTGACGGCGGGCAACGCCAGCGGCGTGAACGACGGCGCCTGCGCGCTGCTGCTGGCCGATGAAGCCAACGCCGCCAAGTACGGCCTCAAGCCCCGCGCCCGCGTGGTGGGCATGGCCGTGGCCGGTGTGGCGCCGCGCATCATGGGCTTTGGCCCCACGCCCGCCACGCTGAAGGTGCTGGCGCAAACGGGCCTGACCATCGATCACATGGACGTGATCGAGTTGAACGAAGCCTTTGCCGCGCAAGGCCTGGCCGTGCTGCGTGCGCTGGGCTTGAAGGACGACGACGCCCGCGTGAACGCCTGGGGCGGCGCCATTGCGCTGGGCCACCCGCTGGGCGCCAGCGGCGCGCGCCTGGTCACCACCGCCGTCAACCGCCTGCACGAGCACGCCGGCCAGTACGCGCTGTGCACCATGTGCATCGGCGTGGGCCAGGGCATTGCCGTGATCCTGGAGCGCGTGTGACCGTGATTGAGCGCAACCCCACGCCGGTCACCGTCATCACCGGTGCCAGCAACGGCATCGGCCGCGCGATTGCCGAAGCCGTGCTGGCCCAAGGCCACGCCGTGGTCAATCTGGACTACGTGCGGCCCAGCTGGAGCCACCCTCAACTCACCTCGTACCAGGGCGACCTGACCGACGAGGCATCGACCCGGGAACGTGCGGCCGAGATTGCGGCCAAGCACAACGTCACGGCGCTGGTGAACAACGCGGGCGCCACGCGCCCCGGCACCATCGATACCGCGACCACCGCGCAGCTCGATGACGTGGTGGGCCTGCACCTGCGTGCACCGATGCTGCTGGTGCAGGCCTTTCTGCCCACGTTGCGCGCCAGCGGCCAGGGCCGCGTCGTCAACATGTCCTCGCGCGCCGCGCTGGGTAAGGGCGAGCGCATCGTGTATTCGGCCACCAAGGCCGGAATGATCGGCATGACACGCACGCTGGCCATGGAGCTGGGCCGCGACGGCATCACGGTCAACGCCATCGGCCCCGGGCCCATCGCCACCGAACTCTTCCGCCAGAGCAACCCCGACGGAGCGCCGCAGACGCAGCGCATCCTGAACAGCATCGCCGTGGGCCGCATGGGCACGCCCGACGACGTGGCGCGCGCAGCGCTGTTTTTCCTCTCGCCCGACAACGGTTTCGTGACCGGGCAGGTGTTGTACGTGTGCGGAGGCACCACGCTGGGAGTGGCGCCTGTTTGACAACCTGAACTGATCTTCCCTGCCGCCCTGCAAGGGGCGCACCCCTGTTCTCGCCCGGAGGCCTCGGCGCCCGGTTGAGGCCACGGCGCGGCCGGATGTCGCGTCCGTGAGACCCCTTTCATCCACCTTCTTGAAGGAGACAAACCATGACCCGTTCCATCCAAACCACCCGCCGTTTCGCGCTGTCGGCCGCTGCCTGCGCGGGCATTGCCGCGATCGCAGGTGCGGGCCTGCTGGGCAGCAGCGCCGCACTGGCCCAGGCCTACCCGAGCAAGCCTGTCACCATCGTCGTGCCCTTTGCCGCAGGCGGCACCACCGACATCCTGGCGCGCATCATCGGCCAGGCGCTGACCACGGAACTCGGCCAGTCGGTCATCGTGGACAACCGCGCGGGCGCGGGCGGCAACATCGGCGGCGCCATGGCGGCCAAGGCCCCGGCGGATGGCTACACCCTGTTCATGGGCACGGTGGGCACCCATGCCATCAACGCCAGCCTGTACAAGAAGATGCCGTTTGACCCCATCAAGGACTTCGCGCCGCTGACGCGCGTGGCCAATGTGCCCAATCTGTTGGTGGCCAACCCCGCGCAGCCCTACAAGACGGTGAAGGAACTGATCGCCTACGCCAAGGCCAACCCCGGCAAGGTCAACTTTGGCTCGTCGGGCAACGGCAGCTCCATCCACCTGTCGGGCGAGCTGTTCAAGAGCCTCGCCAAGGTGGACATGGTGCACGTGCCCTACAAGGGCAGCGCCCCCGCCGTGACCGACCTGCTGGGCAACCAGATCGGCATCATGTTCGACAACATGCCCTCGGCCATCCAGCATGTGCGCAGCGGCAAGCTGGTGCCCATTGCAGTGACCACCGCCAAGCGCTCGCCCGAGCTGCCCAATGTGCCGACCATCGCCGAAGCTGGCGTGCCCGGCTACGAAGCCACGTCGTGGTTCGGCATGTTTGCACCTGCGGGCACGCCTGCGCCAGTGCTGGCCAAGCTCAATGGCGCACTGGTCAAGGTGCTGAACCAGGCCGATGTGAAGAAGAAAATCAACGAACAGGGCGCCGAGACGTACAGCGAAACGCCCGAGCAGTTTGCAGCCTTCATCCAGGCCGAGTCGGTGAAGTGGGGCAAGGTCGTGAAGGAATCTGGGGCGAGCCTGGACTGAGCGCTACCAAGATTTTTTGTAGCTACCAGATTGATAGCTGCTACCGCTCATGCATCGGGCGGTAGCAGCTATTTTTGTTTCACATTCGGGTCGGCAGGATCACTGCACCCGGTACACACGCCCCGTCTGCGCGCCTTCCACGCTGCGCTGGTAGGCCAGCGCCACGCGTGCAGCGGGCACCGGCTCGAACCCCGGGAAGAACGGCCCGTAGCTGCCCATCGACTCGGTCAGTACCGTGGGGCTGATGGCGTTGATGCGCAGGCCGCGCGGCAGCTCGATGGCGGCGGCGGCCACAAAGCCCTCGATGGCCGCGTTCACCGCCGTGGCATTGGCGCCGTTGCGGATGGGCTCGACCGACAGGATGCCCGCCGTGAGCGTGATGGAGCCGCCATCGTTCAGGTATTTCTGGCCCACCAGCGCCAGTTGCACCTGGCCCAGCAGCTTGTCTTGCAGGCCGATGTTGAACTGCTCGGCCGTCATCTCTGGCAGCGGGCCAAAGTGCAGATTGCCCGCCGTGCTCACGATGGCATCCACCTTGCCCACGGCCTCGAACAGTTGGGCGACCGAGCCTGGCTGCGAGAAGTCTGCACGGTGTGTGCCGCTGCTGCGGCCCACGGTGATCACGTCGTGGCGTGTGCCCAGGTTGGCCAGCACGGCTTGGCCGATGGTGCCACTGGCGCCGATGAGAAGAATCTTGGACATGGTGTTTTCCTTGGGTGTCAAAAGGGGTTGATGAGGAACTGACAGTCCGATTCTTTTGCTAATCAATCAATTCATAAAGAGGCTGCAAGTTATGCTTGAACTAACTATTGATTAGTAATTGAGGGGGTTGTCATGGACAAGCTGCGCAACATGGAAGTCATGGTGGCGGTGGTGGAGGCGGGCAGCTTTGCCGCCGCCGCGCGCCAGCTGCAGATATCCGCCGTGATGGTGGGCAAACACATCCAGCAGCTCGAAGCCCACCTGGGCGCGCGCCTGTTCCAGCGCAGCACGCGCCAGAACAGCCTGACCGAGGTGGGTGCTGCGTTCTACGAAGACAGCAAACGCGTGCTGGAGCAGGTGCGCTGGGCCGAGTCGGCCGTGGAGCGCAGCCGCGCCGTGCCCCAGGGCCTGCTGCGGGTGAGTGCGCCGTTCACGCTGGGCAACCACGTGATCGCACCGCTGGTGGCCGACTTTCTGCAGCGCCACGACCAGGTGCGTGTGGACCTGCAGCTCACCGACAGCGTGGTGGATTTGGCAGGCGAGGGCTTTGACGTGGCCGTGCGCATTGGCCAGGTGGTGAACGAGGGCCTGGTGGCGCGCCCGCTGCGTCCCTACCGCATGGTGATTGCCGCCGCACCCGCTTACCTGCAGCGCTACGGCACGCCCATGCGCGCGGCCGACCTGGCGCAGCACCAGTGCCTGAGCCACTCGGTGTGGCAGCGCCGGGTGGAATGGACGCTGCGCGATGGCAAGGAGGAGTTCTTCTGGCCTGAGAACGCGCGCTTTGTGTGCAACCAGGGCGATGGCCTGCGCCAGGCGGCACTGCGCGGCCTGGGCCTCATCATGCAGCCCGAGGTGCTATTGGCCGACGACCTGGCCAGCGGTGCGCTGGTGCCGGTGATGCAGCACTGCCTGCCTGCGCCGCGCCCGGTGCATCTGGTGTATGCGCCCGACCGGCGGCAGTTGCCCAAGCTGGCGCGGTTTGTGGAGTTTGTGGTGGGCGCGCTGGGCACCGCCTGAGCGGTGCGGATCAGTTTGCGCGCTTGGGCCTTGGGCTTGCTGCCCAGGGCCGCTCACTCCACCGCGTTGCTGGGCACCTCAGGCCCGATCTTGAACACCCCGCTCACCCGCGCACACGGCACGCCGTCGGCGGTGACCAGGCCCTGTGCAAACACCAGCGAGCGCGTGATGCGCAGCGGCTCGGCCTCGCCCTCCACCCAGGCACCCAGCGGGGCAGGGGCCAGGTAGTCAATCTGCAGGCTGATGGTGGGCAGGAAGCGGTTCGACACCTGGTCGCTTTTGCGGTGCACCGACAGGGGCACCAGCATGTCGCAAAAGGTGGCCATCATGCCGCCGTGCAGGTTGCCCATGGGGTTGGTGTGGCGCGGCTCCACGCGAAAGCCGAACTTCACCACTTTGCCCTGGTGCAGCACATACAGCGGGCCGTTGTGCTGGATGTAAGGGCCGCCCGCCACCAGCGGGGCAAAGCCCTCGGGAATGGGGGCAGTGGTGGCGTTCTCGGGGGCGTGCGTCATCAGCGGGCTTCCTTTTCAATGTCGTTGGCAAAACTGGCGTCCTGCAGACTGCTGCGCGTGGCGTCGCCCTGCAGCCAGCCGCTGTACACCGTGCGAAAGTCCGCCACGATCTGCGCGAGCGGCATGTCGTCAAACGCGCCGCGCTGGTGCACGTATTCCATGTGGCGTGCGCCCGACTTGTCGAACGGGTGGTAGATGGAATCGTTCTCGCCATCGAACTCCAGGGGCAGCAGGCCAAAGCGCTCGCACAGCTCGATGTTGAAGGCCGGTGTGGCCTTGCGCCAGGCGCCATCGAGCCAGATGTCGGTGTAGCCGTGCCAGATGAAGAGGTCGGTCTTCATGGTCTCGCGCATGCGCTCAGTGCTGAGGTGGTTGCGCACGTCGGCAAAGCCCATGCGCGCGGGGATGCCCGCTGCGCGGCACACAGCGGTGAGTAGTGCGGCCTTGGGCACGCACCAGCCGTAGCCGTTGGCCAGCACGGTGCTGGCAGTCATGCCCTGGGGCGAGAGGTCGATGCGGTAAGGGTCGTAGCGAAAGCCGTCGCGCACGGCGAGGTACAGGGCCACGGCGCGCTCGCGGTCGGTGGTGCCGCGTGCGTGCTGGGCAGCAAAGGCCTGGACGGCAGGGGCGTCGCTGTCGATGAGGGCCGTTGCAAGCAGGTGGGCGGGCGTGGGAGCTGTGGTCATTGTGGTGTGTCTCCTGCAGTCGGACGGGGGCCAGTGTGCGGGCCCCGGGCCCCTGATGCTGTCACAGGCGCGCCAGCCTTGCTCGGCACGGCTATATGCGCCTGTCACACCCGCCAGGCGGGTAGATCCCAGTTGCGCCACACCGCCAGCCCGCGCAGCCCGGCCGTGAGCACCACGCAGGCCACCAGCGGCGCCCAATCCGGCGCCTGCAGGTGGCGCAGGGCCACGTCGGCCCAGCCACCGGCAAATGCGCACAGGGCGTAGGGCCGGTGGTCGCTGAAGGCCTGGGGCACCTCGTTGCACAGCACGTCGCGCAGCACACCGCCAAACACGCCGGTGATCACCCCCATCATCACGCCGATGATGGGGGGCATGCCGATGGCGGTGGCAATGTCCAGACCCACGGCGGCGAACAAGCCCAGGCCGATGGCATCGGGCAGCAGCATGGCGCGTTCGGTGGGCTCAAAGTGCCGCTGGCGCATGAACAGCATGGCGCCAATGCACAGAGCCAGAATGCCCCACACAAATTCGGTGTGGCGGATCCAGAAGAAGGGCCGCTGGTCCAGCAACAGGTCGCGCAGCGTGCCCCCGCCAAACGCAGCCACAAAGGCCACGACACATACGCCCACAGCATCCAGACGCTTGCGTGCGGCGGCCATCACGCCCGACAGTGCGAACGCCACGGTGGCGGCCACCTCCAGAACGAGACGCAAGGTGTTCACCCAGGGGGCGTTGAGCAGGGATGGGTCCATGCCCGCGATTGTGCCGTGCGGAATGTGCTATTGAATAGATAGCTGAATGCGCATGATAGTTGAGCGCTTGGGGCCTTTCGGGACTAAAAGGCTGGCTCAACCCACGGTACGCAGCCCCACGACGCCCAGCGCCATCAAACACCCCGAACACCCCAAAGCCCCCAGCCGCATTGCCCAGCGCCGCGCCGCCGTTGGCCACTGGTTCATGCCCAGCACCAGCAGCCAGCCCAGAATCATCCATGCAGACACCACCAGTGCCGTGCCTGCTGCGGGCCCTGTTGCCGCCACGGCGGTCACGGTCTGCAGCAACAGTGTTATCAGCGCTGTGGCCCAGGCGCGCTTGCGCGCCAGCCCCTGCAGGCCATCGCCCCAGGCGCGTGTGGCTACGCACTGCGCCCAGTGCGTCAGCGCCATCAGCGAAGCCAGCGCGGCACTGGCGGCCATGAGTTCCGGGTTCATGCGATCTACGTGCGGTGGAGTTCGGTGGCGTGGCTGGGCAGGCTGCGCGATGGGAGTACCACCCGGCCCCGCTTTCGCAATAGGGGCACCGCAGCGGCCAGCACGCACAGCCCCGCTGCTGCCGCCCACTGCCACAGCCCGGCCTTGGCCGCCAGACCACCGTAGGCCAGCACGGCCAATACCCACAGCCCCATGGAAGTGTGGGGCGCCCAATGGCGCAGCGTGGCAGCGGGCAGGGCCACAAAAAAGGCGATCAGCAGGCCCAGCATGCCTGACGAGCGCGCGGGCTCGGTGGCCACGATGTGCGCCAGCCGGAACGACTCCACCGCCAGCACGCCGCTCAACCAAAACGGGCCATGGGCGGGTGCCAGCCAGCGGCCCCAGCCACGCAAATGCCGATGCTGACGCGCTGCGGGTGCATGCGTTGCTGCGCCTGCAGAGGCCGCGGCGTGACGCGCGGATTTGCGTCGGGGCGCTTGCACGCGCCCCGGCCCTACAAAAGCCGCAATGGCGCCGCAGCCCAAGCCCACAACGCCCAGGCTGATCAACATCGCCGGGCCTTGTGCGCTGCCCAGCGCCAGCCCGGCAAGGCCCGCCAGGGCCAGCAGCGCGCCCGCGCCCCCCAGCGCCACACGCCACAGCGCCAGCGTGCGCAGCTCCCACGCGGCCAGGGCCGACAACAACAGCCACACGCCGATGAGCACCCACACCGTCCATACGGGCCGCTGCGCCAGCGGGGCCAAGCCCGGTGGCCCCCACAGATGCACCAGCACCACCACGGCGAGTGCGGCGGGCATGGTGGCGTGCAGGGCCAGATAGAAGCGGTGCATGGCAGAGCGGTTGAAAAAATGAGACGTGAGCGATGGGTTAAAGCAGGTCAGCCCGCTGCCGCAACCTCTTCAGAGGCTGGCTGTGCAGCGTCGGCCTCGCGCCTGCGCTGCTGGCGTGCATCCAGCCAGATCAGCGTGCCCGAGATCGACAAGAACGCGGGCGTCATGCCCAGCAAGAAGTACAGCCACTTGAGCGCCAGCCCGCCAAAGTCGCCAAAGTGCAGGGGCTCCATGAGCCCATTGACCAGCGACCAGAAGCCCGCCGTGCGCGGGTCGTGCACCTTCTTCGGCACGCCCGTGGCGGCATGGATGTCCACCCGCGCGGTGCTGGCCAAGTGGCCCTGCAGGTTGCCGGTGAAGCCCGCCTCGGCCGTGCTGGTGCCCCAGCGGCGCAGCGACACATAACGCGCCTCCAGCCCCGGCACGGCCTGCTGCGCGGTGGCGTAGAGCGCATCCAGCGACTGCATGGGCGCGGGCTCGCTGCCCTCGGCCTTGCGCGCGGGTTTGGCGGCTGCCGCTTCTGTGCTGCCAGTGGTCACGTACTTGAAGCCCTGTTCAAACAGCGGCGCCAGCCCCATCCAGGCGCCCGTGGCTGCGATCAGGATGTGAAAGCCCAGCCCCCAGATGCCCGCAGACTTGTGCAGGTCCGACATCACCACGCGAAAGCTGCGGCCCCAGCGCTGGGTGAACAGCTCGGCCAGGATCTTGCGGTGGATGACGATGCCCGTGGCAATCAGCACCAGCATCGCCACGCCCAAAAAGCCCACGATCCAGCGCGGCCCGAAGAACAAAAACACATGCAGCATGCGCAGGTACTGGCCGAGCTGGCTGTCCACCGGGCCCACCACCGCGCCCGTGTCAGAGCGCAAGGCCACCTTGGTGCGCGTGTTGGCCGGGGCTCCGCGCTCGCGCACAAACGCAAAGTAGTTGGGGTTGACCGCGTCGGGCAGCCCAATGGTCTCTACCGTGGCGCCGGGGTAGCGGGTTTGCAGCTGCGCCAGCACCGCATCGAGTGACGCAGGTTTTTCAGAGCGCGGCAGCTGCGCCAGTGACGGGTTGGCCCACAGGTCGATTTCGTTCTTGAAAACCACCACCGCGCCCGAGAAGCACACGATGAACATCAGCAGCCCCGTGACGATGCCCGCCCAGGAGTGCAGGGTGAACAGGCGGTTGAGTGTGCGCTGGCTGGTCATGGTGTGCGGGCATCAGGGGGTGGGGCCGTGCGTCAGAAGAAGTACGTCACGCCCAGGCTGAAGTTGCGCGGCAGCGAGGGCGAGACCACGTTGGCGTTGATCGCGCCGTCGTAGTACGCCTTGTCGAACAGGTTCTTCACCCCCGCCGTGATGCGGTAGTTCTCACCCACGTAGCTGATGGACGCATCGGCCACAAAGTACGACGGCAGCGTGAACGGGTAGGAGCCGATCTGCTCGCTCACATAGCGCCCGCCCACGCCCAGCGTCACGCGCGGGTACTGCGGCAGCTTGTAGGTGGCCCAGGCCGTGAGTGTGTGGCGCGGCGTGAGGTTGAGCGGCAGGCCCACGATGGCGGCGTTGTTGTCGCGCGTGACCTTGGTCTGTGTGTAGGTGTAGGCGCTGGTGATCTTCCAGCCGTTCTTCAGGTCCGCACCCAGCTCCAGCTCCAGCCCGCGTGCACGCTGCTCGCCGGTCTGCACGCTGAAGCCCGTGTTCACCGGATCGGCGGTGGTCACGTTCTGGCGCACCAGGTCGAAGACCGCGAGCGCGCCGGTGATCTGGCCGTTGGGGGACTCGTACTTCACGCCCGCCTCCCACTGCTTGCCGGTTTCGGGCACGAAGTTCGAGCCTGCAAACGTCAGACCCGACTGGGGCAGGAACGATTCGCCATAGCTGCCATACGCGGCCCAGCCGGGCTTGAACTCGTACACCAGGCCGGCCGACAGCGTGGTGGCGCTGTCCTTCTGGCGCGTCTGTGTTTGGGCCACGCGGTTGTTGGTGTCGTTGGTGGACCAGTCGCGGCGCAGGCCCACCAGGGCCGTCCAGCCCTGGCCGAACTTGATCTGGTCCTGCGCATACAGCCCGGCCACGGCGAGCTTGGAAGGCGCGTCGCTGGTCAGCGCCTCGGGACAGGTGGCCTGCATGCCATACACGGGGGCGAACAGGTC
Organism: Acidovorax sp. M14; assembly: GCF_049331375.1. Taxonomy (NCBI): domain Bacteria; kingdom Pseudomonadati; phylum Pseudomonadota; class Betaproteobacteria; order Burkholderiales; family Comamonadaceae; genus Acidovorax; species Acidovorax sp. M14. The sequence continues at coordinate 3,995,929 of NZ_CP186263.1, read as the reverse complement.
CAGCGCGCCGATGCGGCAGGTGCGGCTGGCCAGCAGGCTGGTGCCGCTGCGCACATCCAGGCCCGTGACCAACTGGTGCTTCACGCCCAGCGCTTCAAAGCGCGAGAGCAGCGAGGTGTCGGTGGCCAGCAGGTCGTAGTCCATGTACTGGCGCGAGGCCTGTCGGTTCTGCAGCCGCTGGTTGGCCTGCAGCGCCTGGTTGGAAACGAAGTTGCCCGTGCCCTTTTCGGTCTCGTAGCGCACGTTCTGGCGGAAAGTCATGGCATCCGACAGGCGATGCTCCAGCGCGTAGCCCACCGTGGTGCTCTCCACGTCGTACACGCCAAAGCTCGGGTCGCCCGTGAACATGGTGCGGGACAGCGTGCCGTTGCGGTTGGGCAGCAGCGTGCCGTAGGGCGTGATGCCCTGCTGGCGCATCCACTCGCTCTGGCTGTAGGTGGCAAACAGCACCAGGTCGGTCTGCGCGCCCAGGTCGATGGAGAGCGAGGGTGCAAACCACCGGTCCTTGCGGTAGACGAACTGCGTGGGGTCGTCGGCGTTGGACACCTGTGCGTTGATGCGCAGCGCCGTCTTGCCGGATTCGGACAGCGGTCGGTTGATGTCGGCCTGCAGCGTGCGCTGGCCGAAGCTGCCCACTTCCACGCCCACCTCGTTGATCGCATCCTTCTTGGGCCGCTTGCTCACCGCGTTGACGATGCCACCCGGCTGCACCTGGCCATAGAGCACCGACGCCGAGCCCTTGAGGACTTCGAAGCGCTCGTAGCCGTAAGGCTGCAGCTTGGCCCACATGCCCGGGCTTTGCACCAGGCCATCGACCAGGATGGATTCGGTGGAGCGAAAGCCCCGGATGTTGAGGTCGTCAAACCCCCGGCGGCCAAAGTTGACGGGACTCACGCCCGCCACGGTCTGCAGCGCCTGCTGCACATTGGTGATCTGCCGCGACTCCATCTGCTCGCGCGTGACGACGCTGACCGACTGCGGTGTCTCCAGCCGTCGCATGGGCGCCTTGCTGGCAGTCTGGGCCTCAACTGGGGCAAAGCCCATGTCTTTTTCGGAGCTGGCGTTGATGCGGACTTCCTGTAACTGGGGGGCGGCCGTTGCCGGGTCTGCAGTGGGTGCGCTGGCCTGCTGTGCCGAGGCGGCTTGGGCGAGGCACAGGGCCAGCGGGGTCAGGGTGAAGAGGCGGGCGCGGCTGAGCCGCGGCAAGGGCGAGCGCGCAGGCGGTGACAAGCGCTGGGGTTGAGAAAGCATGGAGGTCCCGGTGAAGGTGAGCGGACAACAGACGCAGTGGGGCGCTGGCTCACGTGACGTATCGGGACGTTGGCTGGCAGTATGTTCAGAATTGTAATGCGAATAATTCTTGTTTAATGCCTAAAATGAGTGAGGGTATGGTGCCGGCGTCGGTGCTGGAATGGCGCGCCGCGCGCTTTGGCACTGATTTACACCGTCTTTGGCGCTAAATTTCGCTGCCTTTGGCGCTGAATGTCTCAAACAAAAGCCGCCCGGAGGCGGCTTTTAAACCCGGCTACTGGTCTTTTCACTCGCTGGACAGCATCGCCACGATCCTTTCCAGCTCCTCCTGCACGCTTCGCAAATCACCTGCGTAGCCCCAATGCCTGGGCTTGCTTGCCGCCTTGTGGCTATGAACAGCCAACCGGTCGTTCAGCGCGGCCAGAAGGATGGAAATGTTGGCCTGCCGGGCTTGATAGGTTTCCAAGGCGGTCGATTCCTGGTCCGCATCAATCAATTCGAGGCCGCTGGCATTTTGGAAGGTGATCATTGAGGGCTCTTTAAAGTGGTGTTGCGATGAACCCAGTACCGCTCTTTAAAGCCCCGCCAGCAAGCCAAGCCAGACCGCCGTTGTCTGGCACTAGGCCAGTTTAAAGTTGCTGATCAGCACCTCGGCCGCCTCCTGCTTGCTGCTGCCGCTGATGCTGTACCGGGTCTTCACTGCCTCAATCCGGAAGTCCGCGAAGGTCTCCCGCACCCCAGGGGTGTCATTCAGGCTCAGGATGAACTTGCCTTTCACAGCTCCCAGGAGGCACGCCAGGCGCGCGAAGTCATCCTTGCTGAACAATCCCTCGCCGTAGTCCTTCTCACAGTCCCAGTACGGCGGGTCAACGTAGAAAAACGTCCCCGGCTTGTCAAAACGCTGGATGACCTGGTCGTAGGGCTTGTTCTCGATGAACACCCGCGCCAAGCGCAGATGGGCTTCGCTCAGGTCCTCCTCGATCCGCAGCAGATTCAACCGAGGCGCGCCGGTCGCCGAGATGCCGTAGGTCGGCTTCACGATCCGGGCGCCAAAGCTGGACTTCGCCAGGTAGAAGAACCGGGCCGCCCGCTGGATGTCCGTGAGCGTGTCGGCAGGCGTTTTGAGGAAGCGGTCGAACTCGTCACGCGACACCAGCATCCAGCGGAACTGAGTGACCAGCTCGGCCAGGTGGAACTTCACGCACCGGTACAGGTTGGTGAGGTCCGAATTGATGTCGTTGATGATCTCGACCTTGCTTTCCGGCTTTTTAAAGAGCACCCAGGCCGCGCCTGCGAACACCTCGCAGTAGGTCTGGTGAACCGGCATCTTCTCGATGATCCGGTCTGCCAAGCGGCTCTTGCCGCCCAGCCATGCCAAAGGGCTTTTTTGCGTCGTCATTGCACATTGCTTTGTGACGCTCGTGGCGCTCTGGTGGGGGGCTCTGCCCGCTGCGATCAGCGGGGCTGGCTCTCCAGTGGTTCAGGCACCCGCAGCGCGGGCACTTGATCTCTACGATTCCATCGGCTCGGGCCAGCAACTTCTGGCACCGTCCGCATCTCACTTCCTGCATGTCGGCATCACCTATGATCAGCCCCGCCTAGCTAGGTGGCAGGGTCTTTGGTCGATGCCGTGCTCACTCACGGCGGAGGCGTTTGCAGGGGGTGTTAGCGCACCCCTTGCACTCGCCCTGTCTTTTTTGCTATCCCTCGGCCGACACATACGTCAGCGTCGGTGCACCTCCTTCAATCAGGCCAGCCCGCACAAACACGCGCTGGCCTGCCGTGCCCTCTCCCCGGGCCTGAAGCACCCCGCCGCCTGGCAGCGTGATGATTGCCACGCCCCCTGCGATGGAAGTGATCTCGCCGACTTCCAGGGGCTGATCTGGCATCAGGTCCATGAACTCCCGATAAGCGTTAGGCATGGGTCTCGATCTCCAGCGTTTGGCGCAGGCGGGGGAGGTTCCAATCGATGGCCGTGCTGCGCACGATGCCCATCACCGGGGTGTCACCCAGGTAGCGCACGAATTGGCCTGGCACGATGACGCCGGTCTCGGGCAGCACCTGCATGTTGAGCGTGATGCGCTCTTGCTTGCCGGTGTCCGACAGCTCGGCAATACCGCGCTGGCGATGGGCGTCCGGGTGGGTGATCAGGGCATGGTTCACCTGGGGGGCGATCACGTTGCCTGCTGTGCCCGTCCGCGTGAACGGACCAAACACCCCGGCGCCTATGCCGCCCAGGAACACGCGGTTGTAGGCGGGCTTGTCGATGTACTCGGTGCCCTCGACCTCGGCCGCATCGGCGGGAATCTCAAAGTCGGGCGTGATGCTGTCCCAGTACCAGGGCGCCAGCGGATAGCGCGGCAACACCCGCAGCGTGGCGGCCGTGTTGTGGGGTTGCACATAGCCGCCTGCGGCCCCTGCGATGTCGTTGATGGCGTCGATGTAGGTGCCCTGGATCGCCCAAGCCCCAGCAGGCACCAGCCAGTCGTCCAGCCCCCAATCCACCGTCCAGCCCATGGGTACGCCATTGACCGTGAGCACGTCGGCCATGAGCTGCTGGGCAGTGCGGTCCACCAGGTTGCGAAACGACTGCTTGGGAGCGTCGGCCGAGCCGAGCACCGAGGCCTTGCCCTTGCCAGACACCGCCCAGCGCGTGGGGCTGAAACGCCGGTCCCGCGACTTCGCTTCCAGCCGCAGGCGGAACTCCACCCCATTGACGAACACCGCCAGCTCGGCCGGATCGCCCGCACTGTCGCGGCCCAGGTGGTTTGCGGCATCGCTGTGCAGCGTTGCCGTCCAGGACCAGGTCCAGGACTGGTGGTCCAGCGACATGCTGAAGCTGTAGGCGCGCAGCTCGGCGCCCGTGTCCACCCGGTGCAGGGTGATGTTGTTGATCACGATGTAAGTCCTCCGAACTGGAACAACGATGGTCTCGCCTGGCTGCGGCCCCGGCCCATGCCGCTCACACACGAACACCAAGCCCACGGGCTGGCTGCTGTCGGCCAGCTCTTCAAACACCAAATGCGCGGGCAGGCTGGGCACGTAGCACGGGTCTTCGGCAGGCGGCTGCACGGGCCTGCTGATGCCTGGCGGTGGCTTGCGGGCCTCCTCATACCGCGAGGCCCACACGCGAGACAGCGGCAGCGCATGGTCGAAGCGGCCCAGGACATCGGCGTGGCGGCCCTGCGCCTCTTCAAAGCGCGACCGCACCAGATTGCGCAGGCGGGTGGCGTCTTCAAAGCGTTGCAGCGTTGGGGGCGCTGCGAGCTGCAGGGCCTGCTGCATGACCTGTAGTGCCACGGAGCGCAGTCGCGTCGCTTCCTCAAACCGCTGCAGTGCTGGGGCGCTGCCCAGGCGTTGCGCTTGCTGCATGACCTGGCGCACGACAGCGCCCCGGGGCTGCGCCTGCTGCCAGCGCACCTGGTGCACGGCGCCAACAACGCTGGCGTCTTGCCACACAGACAAGACTGCGGCCTGCATCGGCTGGCCCTGCTCATACCGAACCTGGTTGCTTGCCTGCAGCCCCCGGGCGTTCTGCCAGCCGTTCACGGTTGTGGCCGCCACGGGCCGCTCCACGTTCACATCAAACCGCACCTCGATCCTGCCTCGCAGGCCCGTCAAAGTGCCTGCCGCGCGCAGCCTGGTCGCCACGCGCACGCCGATGCGGCCGCGCAGACCGGTGATCGTGCCGCTGGCCAGCAGCTCGACGGCGCCAGGTGGCAGGCCACTGTCATCGCCAAAAACGATCTCGACGGGACCGCCTGGCGCGTTCGCCAGCTGACCAAAGAGCAGATCGGTGCTTGCCACAGCCCAGCCCTACGTGAGTGAGGTGGTGCCCAGCAGCACCAGGCCACCGGCCTGCAGCAGCGGGCTGGTCTCGCCGATGGGCGTGACGCCCCCGGCCACCCAGAAGTCGCCACCGTTGGCCTCGTCCGTCACGCTGCCCTCCGCCACGATCTGGCCTGCGCCATTGACCCACAGGCCCCAGCGCGGCATGCCCGTCGCCATCACCAGCGTGCCGTCAGGGTCTGCCACGTGCAGCACCAGGGCACCGTCCACGATGGAGGCGCAAGGCACAGCCAGCACCACTTCGGCCTGCGGCAGGTCGCCCGCAGCGCCATCCAGCGCCGAGTGCCGTGCGGTGGTGTACAGCTGGATCTTGCTGGGGCCCGGGCCTGCGTCAGCCAACTCGATGGTGGCCTGCAGCTGGGCCAGCGCCGTGGCAGGGCCGATGCGCCAGGTGCCGCTCATGCCAGCACCTCGGGCGTGAGCCGGTTGGCCGCCACGGGGCGAAAGTTACCCGCAGCGTCTTCAGCCAGCGTCAAAAACTGCTGGCTGGTATCGATGCCCCTGAACTCAAAATAGCCCGTCGTCTGGTCGCTCCAGGTCTCGCGCACCGGCAGCTTGCTGCGCTGGTGCAGCAGCACCACGCGGGCCTTGGCGGGCACGTTCGGAGTGCCCTTGGTCTTGGTGGTGCCGTAGATGGCTCCGGCGCCGCCCACCTCAACGTCCCGGGCCAGCTGCAGGCGCGCGGCGCTGCGGGTGCTGTGGCCTGGCACCAGAAACGACGCAGCCACGCCCGCGCGCGCGGCTCGGTAGCCCTTGAGCGGTGTCGCAGGCGCCGGGAACGTTGCAGTCGGCACCGGCAGCGGGCCGCCCGTGCCCCGTAGAGCCAAGCCCTGCGTGAACCGCATGGGCCCCAACAGGCCCAGAAAGCTTCTGCTCCCAAGGCCGCTGAGCGGGTTGCCGCCCAGCCGGATGTTGCCGGGCGACAGCGGCGTAAAGGTGCCCGAAACCGTGTACGAGATCACATCCACCGAATTGACGGCAGCGATCAGCGTGTTGCCCCTGCGCGTGACTTCCAGATATGACCAAAAGCCGTTGGGGACCGACCCACCTGAATAGCTGGACACGTTGACCCAGCTTTGCCCATCCAAAGAAGCGAGCACAGCGAGTGCCCCGGTGGACAACAGAGAAACGCCCACGTTGGCATAACCTGCAAATGGCGAAACGCCGATATCAATGATGTAGTTGCCATTCGCAGTGGTGGATGTCGGTTTGCACCACTGCTCCAGGGTCCACTCCGTGTTGCTGACCGCAGACCTGACATTGCCCGGGATCGTGGCGACCCCGCTGCTCGGGTCGAGGGCATCGCCACCAAAGGGGTCAGCGCCAGCCACCCATGCCGCGCCCACCAATGTGATGGGGGCACCGAATGCGCTTTCATCGACGCGGTTGCCCCGCAGCAGAATGGCGGATTCTGAGGACTGGTACATCAGCGGCTCCAGGGGCCGGTCATGTCCATAAAGACCGTGCCCACGGTGCCGCTTGCGGGCGGCCCGGTGCGGATGGCCATCAGCCGGCGCCCTGCCAAGTCGTCAGTGCCATCGACGATGGCGCCCGAGGCGAAAGCGCTGCCCAAGTCTTGCACCGGGTGCAGCAGGCCCGGCAGCGTGCCCCGGATACCGAGCGCGTGCAACTCCAGCGCGCCGGTCATCAGGCCGTTGTTGGGGCCGTTGGGATACGACCCGAGAGAGTACCCAGCCACCCCGGCATAGACATCCGTCGTGCCGCCGTTGTGGTGGGCGCCCAGGCGCTGCACAGAGGTCGATTGGCCGATGGCGGTGTGCGAGCGCACTACGTAGGCCCCATTGCGGGTGGTGCGCCCGGAGTAGCCAAGACAGCCATCGGGCGCCGTAGAGGCATTGGTCTGGTCGGCCTGGTTGCCGCTGAGCAGGTATCCGTAGGCATCGCCGCTTTTGAGACTGGCGATGTCACCGCTGAACACCAAGGTGTATCGGTCGCTGCCCGCAGAGGCGACGGCCAGATAGAACGCACGCTCATCGGCCACCAGATACCAGGTGCGGGCGGTGCTGTTGGCCGTGCTGCTCTTGGGCCAGTACAGGCCGCCAGAGAGCTGGCTATCGAGCGGCGTGGGGCCTGTGCCGGTGCTCGCATCGGTCATGGCCTCATAGGCGCGCACGCGGGCGTTGGTGGTGCCCGTGTCATCAATGCGCAGCACACAGCCGGTGGCCTCGACCACCGTGGGCTTGACGCACAGCACGTTGGTGACCGTGCCAGCAAACAGCTCCTGCCAACCCGCTGCGGCCACCTTGTGCGTGATGGTGCCGGTCGCCGTACCGTTTGCGATGCCTGTGGCATCGAAAGTGACCGAGTTGGTGGTGGTGGTGAGGATGCGCTTTTGCCCATTGAGGCCCGCAGGCGTAGCCCCGGCAAACTGCGACACGGTGCCGACGCGGTAAGGGTGCGCCCCGGCAAAAGTCGCAGTGGCAATGCCGGAGGCCACGGTGAGCGTGGCCACGGAGCCAGCCCCGAAGCCATCGACCAGGCAGGCTTTGATCAGCGCACGCAATGCGCCAGCGGAACCAGAAAGGACGGGCGCGCCCGTCATCGCGGAATCGAAGGTGTAAATCATGGTGGTTCTGGATCAGATGACTGGGGTGGTGGGCGCGCGGTCGATATCGCCGCGCTCGGTCAGTTCAAAGGCGTAGTCGGTGCCGATGGCCTCCGAGGGCTGCGTGGCGCGGATGACGGCCATGGGGTAGTAGGTGCCCACGGTGGGCAGGAACAGCGTGTTGCCCGGCACCCAGCCCGCGCCCCACCCTGCAGCAGCCAGCGTGAAGTAAGGCGCCCCGCTGATGGGGTTGATGGGGGCGATGGCCGTGTTGCGGCTGAAGGTGCCGAGGTTGCCGACGTGCTCGCCGATCACCTCTACGTCGGTGCCCCCGGTCAGCACGCGCAGGGCAAAGCGCTCGGTCACGGCGCCTGCGTTGGTCACCACCACAGGGAACGCGCCGTCGTTGTAGGTGGCGGGCGCGGGGTTGCCCACCGTGGCGTCGGCCCAGGTCACGCCGTCCCACGTCTGTTGGTCGAACACCGGCAAGGCCCGCGCGCGCAGGTTGCCCGCCATGATGGCGCTGCTGACCACACTGCCCACGGGGAACACATGCGCGAGCTGCTTGGTCAGCTTGAGGGTGCCATCGATTTGCACATCGGCCACGCGGGCCATCTGCTCGATGCGGTGCTTCACCGTCACGGGCTGCACCCAGCCAGTGATATCGGTGACAGCCACGGTGCCAGCGTCAAGATCGGGGGTGTAGCCCGTGCGGATCAGCTGCCCATCGGCGCCGACCAGGTACACCCGTGAGAGGCGCTCGCGGGCGCAGTTGATGGTCTGCCCGTTGGCATAGGTCGCGGCAGGCACCACACCGGTGTGGCCGATGACCACATAGCTGCCCACGCGGTAGATCGGCACGCGGCCATCGGGCGGCAGGCGTACCGGGTCCAGGCCCACGATATCGGCGTCCAGCGGCAGGTAGAAGTAGGCCACGCTGTTGTAGCGCAGGGTGGTGGGGTCCACAGGCCAAGGCCGCCAGATCTTGCCCGGCTCGACGGCACCGACGTCGGCGGCGTTGTACCACCACTCTGCCTTTTGCGCGGCGGTGAGGCTGGAGTCGAGAACGAAGTCACCGAACTGCAGCTCGGCCACCCCATACTGGTAGTCGAAGTACCCCAGCATGTGGGGTCCGATCAGGTTGCCGCTCAAGTCTCCGGTGGCCGTGAGGGCGTTGCCCTGCACGTCCAGCAGCGTCATCACGAAGCCTGTGGGCTTGATCGGCGCTGCCTGGGTGCGCATGAAGATGCTGGCGGTGCGCCAGGCGCCCTTCTGGGTCCACAGGCTGTTGAGCACAAAGTTGCTGGGCGAGCCGCTGACTACCCAGTCGGTCATGCGGGCCAGGCCCGCGCCATAGTCGATGGTGCCGCTGGCAAACCCTGTGGTGGTGGAGCTGCGGCCCCGGTAGATCACGCCCTCGAAATCCTCATACACCTCACCCATCCAGGTGAAGCGCACGCTGCCAGGCACGATGCGGTCTGTGGTGTATGGGCACAGGTCAATCACCACATCAGGCGGGGTGAACGACATGGTCTGGCTGGTGGGCGACGTGGTGCCCACCTTGTAGCGCGCCACCACGCTGGAGCCTGCGAGGATCTGTGCGCCCACGGCTGTGGTGCCATATTCGCCTCCACGCTGCGAGCTGCCTCCACTGGAAGACGTGCCACTGCCGCCCGCCGCATTGTCGAACTCGGTGGCGCTTTCGTGGTCGGCCTTGTAGCTGGTGGTGCTGGTGTCAAAAGACACCATGCGCAGCGACACGGTCTTGCTGGCGTAGGCCACCGTACCCATACCGCCGATGAAGCCTCCCGCACCGTCGTCGGTGATGGTGTTGAGGTCAAGCCGTCGCAGCGTGCCGCCCTGATCGCTTTGCCGCGTGAGCGTGCTCTTGCTGCTGTTGCTGCGCACCGTGGTGATGAGGGCCGAGACGTATTCGACCCCAGCGCTGCCCGGGTAGCCAGAGCTGCCGTTGAACCACAGTGCCACCCCGGTGCCACCCGCGCCAGTGGCCCCCGTGGCGCTGAGCTTGTCTTCAGCCGCCAGGCGGGGCACCTGCTGCACGACGGTGCTGCTGTCGGCGGTCTTGTTGCTGCTCTCGCTGGCGAGCGTGCCGCCGCTGGTGTTGGACACCTCGCGCGCGGTGACCCAGCTGATGGACAGCGAACCCGCCGCAGGCTGCTGGGCCAGCGTGAGGGTGGCAAAGCCGCCCCCGTCCACCGTGGGTGCGGGCAGGATCTCGGTTTGCTGCGTGCTGACCTGGTAGGCAACGCTGAACTGGCCGCCCGGGTCGATCATGTACGCAGGGCGGAGGAACACGGTGCCGCTGGGGGCGTCGATCTCCCCAGCCGCGTGGCCCGTGATCTTGCCCGCTGCATTGGCTGTGGCCGTGCGCGTCACGCCGCCAGAGGTCCAGGTGATGACAGCCGAGCCGGGCTCATAGCCGTCCTGCTCCAGCACAAAACAATACTCAGGGGGACGCACCTGGGCGCCCTGTGCACTGCGGTTGGTGAAGCCCACCCGCTCGCCCCACTGGATGATGATGCTGCTGCCCGCATCGGGCAGCGATGGCAAGGTCACAGAGCCGCTGCCGGTACCGTAGATGATCTGCCCGGCGCCGCTGCCGGTGAAGGCACCAGAGCCATCATCTTGCAGCGAGTACCAGGTGCCCAGCGCCATCCAGCTGATGGTGATGGTGGCAGGCTCTGGCAGCGGCTTGAGCAGGAACACGTAGTTGAACCCCCGGTTCTCCTGCCCGACCTTGATACGCTGGGTGTGCGGCGCTGCGGCCACCTCCACCTGGCGCGGCGACGTTGCCAGCACGATGCTGCGGGTGGCAGCGGGACGCTGGTCCAGCGCCGATGTCTCGGTGCGGGAGTTGGGCACCAGCTGCGTGTAGATGCTGGACACCTTGACGGCGCTGTCGCCGATAGCCCCTGCTACCGTCAGGGGCGATGCACCGTAATACACAGCGGCATCGGCCACGGTGGTGTCACGGATGAGGGTTTTGGTGGTGTTGCGGCCAAACGAACGGTCAGGTGGACTGCCGGGGAAGTTGTAGCGCAGCGCATCGGAGAGGTCGAGCTGACTGACCGAACCCTGGAAGTCGATATAGCTGCCGCTGGCCTGGTAGGTGAAAGTGCGCGTCTCTGTAGTGACCTTGGTCACGCGCACGTACTGGATGAGCTGGCCCGGCAGGTTCTCGTTGTAGATCAGCACCAGCGTGCGGCCGATGGGCGGGGTCGGCGTGCCTGGCCGGTGGAACAACTGGATGTTGCGCTGACCCACGACGTGGTTCTCCAGCAGGTAGCCCGACCACTCGCTGCCCTGAATCAGGTAGTTGGCAATGGCCGCCGCAATCTCGGTGCGGCGCGCGAACAGGTTGCACTTGGCGAGCGTGACCGACACATTGGGGTCGGTGGGCAGCATGGACAGGATGAAGTTGGCACCCATGTACTGCTCGGCGGTGGAGGTCATCACCGCTGCATGCACCTGCCGAATGCTGACGTTGCCACCGGCGCGGTCTGCCTCGGTGATGTCAGAGAAGATGTGGTTGCTGCCGCCGTAGGGGATGACGTTGCCGGTGGGGCCGCCGCCGCCCTCGGGCACATCGTCCATCACGCGGGACGCGAGCAGCTTGATGTCGCCTTCAAGGATGGTCATGGGTCAGACTTTCAGAAAACGGAAGGTGGGGCGATAGAACAGCTCGGGCGTGATCTCGCCGTCCAAGAGCTTCCAGATCGGCTGGGCCGAGAAGCCGCCCTTGGCGTGATCAAAGATGACCCGGTGCGTCTCGCCGCGCAGGACCAGGTCGAGCTGGATGCCTGGCAACTTGGCCCAGGCCTGCAAGGAGCTGCACAGGGCGCGGCTGATCCAGGCGTTGGTGTCGGTGCCTTCCAGCGTGATGGGCTGGCCCGCCTGCTTGACGGACACGTCCACCAGCAGTGCGCCGGTGGTGCTGTATCCCGTGGCCTGCTCGACCGGGGACCAGTCGAACTCATCCGCCCAGTGCAGGCGGTCGCTCAGGGTTGCGGTGGTGCCGCTGTAAGTCAGTGTGATGCTCATGGGGTCTACCGGACAGCCGTGCTCTTGGCCCGAGCCAGCCTGCGCAGCAGGTCTTCACCCTTGCCCTGGCTCTCTGCATCGGCAAAGCGCACGGTGGTGGGTTGGCCGTCGATAGTGATGTTGGAGACGTAGGTGGCGCCCGAAGAGCCGCCACTTCCGCCTGCAGACGTTGCCGGACCTCTTTGAGGAGTGGTTCGCCTTCTTCTTTCGAAGTCGAGCATCTGGTCCGCGTCGGCGTTGCCTTCGTCGGTGTATTTGTAGTACTCGGCCATGTTGCCCAGCGCTTCAGACAACGTGCCGAACTTTCCAGCCCACCGCTTTTGGACATCCTTGGCTGTGTATGGCACTTTGCCGTTGGCATCGACAAATTGCTCAGAGAGCTTCCGAGCGAGCAGCTCATCAAGCCCGGCCTGTTTGAGGTAGTCGATGATTGCGGTGCGCGTCCATATGCCTTGGGTCAGCGCACGGCCCATCGCATCGCTCGACCAGCCGTCCTTGTTGCGGAACTGCGAGCCGCCCGTGCCCACTTCCTGCACACCACCACCCAGCTCCTGGCCGTTGCTGGAGAACCGACCGCGTTCAAACAAGCCCTTGTCGCCCTCTCCCGGACGGCCGTAGGTCTGCTGCATGCGGCGCTGGTATTCCTGCAGGGCCTGCGTTGAGGTACGGATCGCCGAGGTCACGCCACCCCAGTCGCGCTGCATACCTGGCGCCACGCGACCGCTGGATGCACCGGTCTGCTCAATGGAGTCACGCAGCTTCAGCGTTGCCTTGCCCGCAGCGTCGAGCTGGACCTCGTAGCCGCGCACAGCCGCTTGCCCTTCAACCCAGGCTGGAGCAACCCCTTTGTTTGCTGCGATAGCCGCCTCCGCAGCCCGTTTAAAGCCCTCGCCCAATTCGCGGGCACTCGCTGTGCCGCTGGCGGTAAGCGTGTCGTAGGCTTCCTTGGCATCGGTCGCCGTCTTCTTGAGCGTCTCGTCGGACGTCACACCCAGTTGCTTCAGAGCCTCGCGCACGCTGTTGATGCCTGGAGTAGCTTGGTCCAGGGCATCTTTCAGGGCGAGTGCCTTTTCTTTTGCCTGGTCGAGCAAGCCATCAGCGATCTTGTCGCCCAGGACCTTGCGAACCTGCTCGATCTGAGAGCGCACGGTCTCCAGTGCTTTCTCGCTATCCGCCGACTGGATGGCCTTGCTCAACGACGCGGTGAGCGCGCGACCGGTGTCCACGCCCTCTGCCTTTAGCTTGTCTAGGCCCGCGATGATGGCTTCCACGTCGTTGATGGCGCTGCGGGAGGTGGTGCCGATCCGACCTTGCAGTTGTTCAAACTCAAGCCCTGTGCGCTTGACTGCCTCCCGAAGGAGCGCATCCATCAACTGAGCGGATCGATCCGCTTCTCGTGTCAGCACTGCGAAGGTCGCGTCAGCTGTTGCCTTAAGAGCCTTCAACTGTTCTTCGGCGACTCCTTGCGAGAATGCATCCTGGTATGCCTTAGCAGCTTTCTCAGCTTCGCTACGCGCCGCAAAGAATGCAGCCCGGGCCTTAGCTTCAAAGTCAGCCAGGTCTTTGCCATCCAGTGCTTTCGACCAGGCGGCTTGTAACTCGCTAGCAGTGATCTTTCCGTCAGCGGCCAATTTTTCAAGGACCGCTGAGAAGTCACGAATGCCTTGAACCTTCGTGAGATCGAACGCGTCCGTTGCCTTCTTCAACGCTTCGGCAACGCTCAAGCCCTCCTTGGTCAACTTCTCAAAATCCCCGAGGCTTACTCGCGCAGCCTTGGATAAGTCGAAAGTGCGATCAATAGCAGCTTGAATAGCAGCGGCCAACCTTGCCTTGTCTGCTGCCGCCTCCTTGGCAAGGTCTGCCGCCAGCTTGTCTGCGCGTGCCAGCTCATCGGTACGGTCCTTGTACCCCGCCAGCTTGGCGGCGGCCTCACCGATCCAGGTGCCGATGTCCTTGAAGTTGGCGACCAGGCCAATCAGGGTGAAGGTGCGCAGGCTGGCAAGGATCGTGGCGAATCGGCTCGCGCCCACTGCGGCTGTCGCGGCGGCGTTGCCAGACGCGACCATCTGAACATTGTTGGCAGCTACCGCTGCGGCCGAAGCCTGTGCGGCTACCCCGATTCCCAGGAAGTGCTGAGCGAGCCGGAGTGCCATGAAGGCAGCAGTGGCCTGTCCAACATCAATGAGAAGCCCTGCAACGGTCTTGAGGTTGTTGGCGAGTGCGCTGATCGCAGAGGCCGCCGTCGCACTAGCGCCGGTTGCCTTGTCGGTCTCGCTCACATAGAGGGTCCATTGGGTAGACAAGTCCTGCAGAGCCCGGCCCACCGTCGGTGGCAACTTTGAGAACTCGGCAGCTACCGTTTGGCTCTGCCCCTGCAGCGCTTTGATAACGGTGTCGCTGGTGAGCAAGCCAGCCTCTGCCATCTTGCGAAGCTCGCCAGTAGTGACGCCGAGGCCATCCGCCAAAGCGCGTGCCAGCCGTGGGCTCTGCTCCATGACGGAATTGAATTCATCGCCGCGCAAGGCGCCGCCCTGCAAGCCTTGCACCAGCTGGGTAATCGCCGCACTGGACGCCTGAGCGCTGGCGCCGCTGAGCTGGATCGTCTGATTGATCGTCTCGGTCAGCGCCAAGGCCTGGGTGCTGGCCGCGACAGTGGACAGGCCTGCGTCCTTGCCTGCCTGTGCCAGGCGCGTGAAAAGAACGCCCGTCTCTTCCAGCGCACTATGGGTGCGCAATGCAACTTGGGTGACTTCGTTCCAGGAGCGAGTGAAGTTGTCACCTTCGCCGGTCACCAGCTTCAAACGGGCCTGCAGGTTGTTGACCTGGTCTGCTGTCTCCGCCAGGTCCGATGCCATGGTCTTTAAACCCTGGAAGCCCTGGAGGGCTGCGTAGAAGCTCTGGAGACGGGCCAGTTGCTGGCTGATGGACTCCACACCGTCACCGATTTGGCGGTGGGTACGCACCATGGTCTCACCGGCATTGGAAGCTCCGGTGGCGGCCCCCTGGTAGGCGGGCACCAGGTCCTGAATAGCCTCACGAACTCCGGCCACCTCTTGGCGCAGTCTTTGCTGTGCATCACGGGCGTTCTGCCCGGACACACCAAAGCGCTGTAGTGCGGTCTGAGCGCCCGATAGCGCTTGCTCCTGCTGGCTCAGGGCTACACGTGCGGCATCGACCCCCGCCTGCAGGCGCTGCTGCGCTGCAACTTCCTGGGCAGTCGGAGGCCCCATGGCAGCAATTTGCCGACCATAGTTGGCGGCCTCGGTTTCTGCCGCCTTGAGCGCGCGACCCGCATCGCGTGCCTCGGTCTGCAGTTGCAAGAAGGCCGATATCGCAGCGTCTTGCTCGGCCAGCTCGCGCAGCCGGGCAGCGGCTGATTGTGCGGACTTTGACAGCTCGCCTGTCAGTACCTTGGAGACATCGTCCAGGTCATCCGCCAGGCCCGTGATGGACTCACGGCCCGAGACACCAACGCGGAGTTCTGCACTGACTTGCTTGTCGGCCATGTTTTCTTACAATGCAGGCATGCGCCCGATCCTCTTTTTGCTGTGTGTTGCGTTCCTGCTTGCTGCAGGTGGCTTCGTGTCGATTGGCATGGCCGTGGGCTTTGTTGCCTTTTTTGGCCTGGGCGCCTTCATCACCTGGCTGGTTCTGAACCCGTTTTTCAAGCGCCCGCAGTAGCTGCCATGACGTAACTGTCTCGCGCGAAGCACAAAAAAATAAGGCCGACAAATGTCGGCCTTATTCGTTTGGGGGAGTGGGTGGGTCGTTGTCAGACCTTGCGCACGCGGTAGTACTTGCTGACGCCGACCCCGCTCTTTGTGTCGTCCTTCAGGACGGCGCCGGTGACCGGCAGGCTTGCGAAGCCCTTGTCGGCCAGCAGGCCGATGGCAGACGCCACCCCCTGGCTTGCACGCCAGATTTCCACAATGCATGGCTTGCCGTCGTCAGCCTCGTTGAGCCCTTCAAAGATCAGCTCCAGCTCCTTGGCCTTGGTCGTCAGCGCTTCGATGATGGCGTAGCTGCCGTACTCATAGCTCAGCTTTACATCGTCATCGTCGGCCAGGTCCACGGCATCCGGCAGCACGTAGACACCGGAAGCACGCACTTCGTAGTTGCCAGCTTCGGCAATCAGATCACCCACCGTGGCATACGTGTAGTTCACCCAAAAGACGGAGCCATCGGCCACGCCGGGCGCATCTGCTGCCACCTGGATACCCCCTGCGACCACGGTGTAGTTGCCCGCAGCCGTCAGTGGTGTCGCCGTGGCCCCGTCTGCTCCCACTCGGATGCTGACGTTCGTAGCAGGCGCTGCGGTCAGATGCAACAGCGGCACGAGGGCTCCTTTGTTCACCCCGGAGTGTTGCTCATCCGTTGCCGTCGCTGTACCCGCAGTGCTACCTTTGCGCAGCGTCAGGTTCTTTGGGCCGATGTGCGCGGTGCGCAGCAGGCCACCCCGAGTGACCTTTTGCGCTTCGTTCGCAACTGTCCCAGCGTCCACGCCGTGCACGGTGCCCAACGATGCGCGCGCGAAGTTGGTCACGTTTAGGTCGGCCAGCTTCATCTTGATCTCGACATCGGTCACACGGCGCATCTCTGCGTGGGTGCCGCCGCCGAGAGCCGTCATGTCTGGTTGCTTCTGGACATCCTCCTTGTGGGACAGCTCCAGTTCCAGGACGTTGCCGATGGGCATGGGGGCGGCCGTAGTACCGCGCTCGCGGGCGTACACCTGGCCCATATAGCCTGCGGGTGCGAAGACGCGTTTGATGATGTCTGCAGAGGTCATAGATCAGTCCTTGGTGGTGGTGGGTAAGGGGGATACAACGCCCACGGCGCGCAGCCAGCGGGCAGTTTCTGGATGTACGACGAGGGGTGTGCCAGGTGGCCTTTTCTCGCCCAGGTGCTCATGCTCCCGGGCCAGAATCACTTGCTCCATCGCGGGTGGCGCGGGAGGTTGAGCGGCCTTTTTCCTCGGCTTGTTGGGGGTCGGTTTCATGGCTTTCTCCATTCGGCCCAGTTTCGGGTTTTGAGTTCGAGTGCCGCGCTGTGGCACAGCAGACCCGCGAAGAGCACAGGACCAGCACTGGCGACTTGCACGCCTCGCTCTTCCGACAGACCCGAGCCCAACAGGCCAGGCAGGCCCAAGGAGCCGTCCACGCGCACGGCATCGCGCATGCGCTCGACCAGGTCATCAAAGATCAGCTCGCTGTCAATGGCGGTCTGGAAGGACAGATAGCCGCGCACCAGCCAGGTGTGTTCGTTCAGGATGCGTCCGTTGGCATTCACCTCCGAGGTCGCCGTGCGTCGCACGTACCAGCCACGGATATGCGGCTCATTGGCAAAGGCATCCGTGGCAGGATCGGCATGGCTGTAGAGGTAGGCCTGTTTAAACCCCAGCTCACCGTCTGCATACCGTTCGCACGCATGCACCACGCCAACAGCAGACACGGAACGCAACAAGGCCAGCAATGCGGCACGCGAAGCGGCGAGGGTGTTGGGCATCGTCATTTGCGTGCCCCCACCAGGTGGGCCGCCACTTTGGCGGCAGCGCGGTCAAACATCGCAGCCACTTGCCCCTCGGTGGACTGGACGGCTCGCGCCATGGGGTGCTGCGCAGGTGTTCCCTCACGCGCAATCTTGCGGGCCACCAGGAAGGCAACCCTCTTGACCTCCTTGGGCTCACGGATACCCAGGACCGCCTGAACCCAAGGCTCAATCGCAGCGACTGGGGGCATGTGGGGACGGGTGCCCAGCTCCAGGAACAGTGCATTGGGCTGGCTGCTACTCACGATGCCAAGCACGCCAGCCGGTGTGCTGGCTACATCGCTGGTAATGCTCCTGGCCGTGAGGCCGGAGACGCGAGGCATGTTCTCCTGCCATTCGCGTTGCACCAGCAACGTGGCTTCGGTCATAGCCTCCTGCAGCACCTGGTCCGTATAGGCAGGGGCCTCACGCAGTCCGTTTGCGAACGACTGCAAGCCGCCGAGGCTGATCGACAGATTCACAGGCCACCTCGCTGCACCAGGCGGTGACGCGGATTGCGGCTCGGCCAGCTCACGACGCCTGCAGCGGCGGTAGAGCCTGAGCTGCCGCCCGTCGCCGGGGTGAACGGGTCGGAGACGCCAATACCGGCGTAGTAGGCAGACCGCAGTTCTTTGGCTCTGGCGGCGAACTCACGCGCCCGCGTCTCCGTCATGCTGGCGTCAGAACCAAAGCTGTTCTCGCGCTGCGCGCTGTAGTGGGTAGCCAGTTGGTGGCACAGCAGGTGCGCCGCGTACTGCGCCACAGGCAGGCGGTGCCGAGCTGGAATGGTGTCCTCAGTGGCCGAGAGCGCATGCTCGGCCATGAACTTCACGCGGACTACGCCACCCACTGTCACGTGATCCGCTGCCATGAGCTGCCAGCCAGTGGGAGACAGGTAGGCCGACACGTCGATGATCGCAATCGGGTCTCGACCGATGGGGTACTCCGCGCTTTGAATCCATGCGCCGTCCGTCCAGCCTTCCGGCGCAGGAGCCAGTGAACCACTGGGCCAGGTCACATCGCTCATCAGGCGGCGAGGAAGGTCCGCGCTGTACTGCAGACGGGCAGCTTCCAGTGCGCGGGCGCGGGTGTCCACAGTCAGCACAGACGCTTGATCACGGGCCAGATCGCTGAGCAGCGCCTGAAAATCGGCCAAAGCCATGGTGGGTCGGAGTCCTGTTTAAAGAAGGGGTGTTGGTCGGCTGGGTTGCCGAAGGCTCCACGTCGCAGGACTCGGGGCCTTGGACAACCCACCCCTTGCGGGGCGGGCCGGGTGCTTTGTCAGGCCACCAGCCTGTTGCGCCGAAGCGCTTCGCGCCGCTGGGTGTGTCCAGTGCGTTACGCCACCACGGCCTTGGTGAAGGCGCGGTAGTCGGTCACCGCGCCGCCGTAGATGTGGCGAATCTTGTAAGTCAGCTTGTCGGCCGCAAACATGGAGCCCACGTTGGGCGTGTCCTGCACAAACAGCTCGGGCTCCTCGCGCCCGTCCAGGAAGCCCACCTCAATGCCGGGGATGTCTGCGGGGTCGGCTGCGGTGCACCAGTCGTTGGCATCGGTCCAGTACCACACAGGGATGATGTTCATCGTCAGGGACTGGATGAACGTCTTCTCGTTGTTGGTGGACAGCTTGAAGAGATCGACCGCCGCCTCCTGCAGGTCGGAGGGAACAACCAGCCGCGAAGGGGCGATGCCGATGCGGTCGTTGCTGGACAGTTCGGTCTGCTTGAGCATCGCCAGACGGTGGACCGCCAGCTCGGCCTTGGACAGAGCCGCCGCGAACAGGTTGGCGTGGTCCACATGGAACAGCGCCTTCGTGTCATAGATCACCGGGTTGGTGCGCAGGAAGTCGAACACGAACTTGGCGAGCGTGCGCTTGGCAGCGCGCGACAGCTTGGTGGGGATGCGACGGATCACACCCACGTCATCGTTCTTGATCATCTCCAGGGTGATGTCTTCCGTGCCACCCTTCTTGCCCGCCTTGTAGGTGGCCTCTTCATCACCAGGGCTGGTCAGCGGTTGGTAGTCGGCACCTTCTGCCACAGTGGGCAGGTCGCCATAGCCACCCCAACGCGTGCGGTGTTGCATGCGGAAGTCGTTCACCGGCACCACGCTCACGAGCTGGCGCCAACCGTCGAAGTCCACCGCAGCGCGGTATTCGGCCAGCATGCGGCGGGTCACGCTGTCGCCCAGCACTTCACCCAGCGATGCGCTGCCCAGCGATTCCACCAGGCGCGACTGGTCGCACTCGCGGAGACGGCCGGTCACCAGGCGGTCGCCCGTCATCTCGATGTAGCACTCCTTAAAGGACTGCACGCGGCCGTGATCCTTGTGGGTCGGGTCCCAGAAAGCGTCGAGCATGTCACGCATGGTCAGGCTACGGTCACCCACCACCATGGAGCCTTCGCCGAACATCGGCACGCGCACGGTACCGCTCTCCGTCATGCGGGCGATGTACTCGCCCTCGGCCTTGATCAGGTCGCCCACGGCGGCCTCGGTCAGGCGGTCGGCGCCAGCGATGGATACCTGCGCCTGCAGGCGGTCCTTGGCGGCCTGGGGCAGCTTGGCCGTGTTGATGCGTTCGCGGGCTGCGCCACGCAGGGTGAACACTTCCAGGTCGGCACGGGTCAGAGGCGTGTTGTCGCCCTGGCCTTCGGTGATGCGGGTCGCACCAGGCGCGCTCGGCACCAGGGAGCCACACACGGCTTCGTGCAGGGTCACCAGCTCATCGTCACCGATGGTCTCGGCGTTGATGGTGGCGTGCTTGGCGGGGTCTTTGGCCTTGATGGCCTCCAGCAGGCGTTGCTTCCAGAGAGGCATTGCGTTTCCTTCAGGGTTGTTGAGAGGTTGGTCGGCAGCGGCTTCAGTCAGGCGATCCAGGCCGCCGCCAGCGCCCGGTTCGACAATCAGGTCAACGGAGTGCACCTTGGTGAACTTCACGGCCTCGCGCAGGGTCTCGGTCCCGGCCTTGCGCTGCTTGGTGCGGGCATCTGCGTCGATAGAGAGGCCCAGCAGGCTCTGCATGCCGCGCTTGACGGACTCGGTCATCTTGGTGACCGCCGCATCCGTGGGGTCCAGGGCTTTAAAGGTGCCCACCAGTGCCCCGGTGTCGGGCGCCTTGCCTTCCACAAAGCGCACGCCGTAGATGCCACCGATCAGGTTGCGCACGTCCTTGCCCTTGCCCGCGATGTGCTCTGCGTCGCTCTTGGTGAATACGCGCACACCCTCAAACATGGGCGCTGCCTCGCGCAGCGTGGCGTCGGGGTAGTAGTTGCGGTTGCCACTGCGGCCGGAGCGGATGAGGGTCACCTCGATAGACCCGTCAGCGGCCTCGCGGAAGGCCTCACTGCCCACTGCCTCGCGCACTGCTGCAGGCGCAGCGGCCGGAATAGTTGGAGCGGGTGCAGGGGTGGGCGCGGTGGGGACGTACTGCTCCACGACCTCAATGGGAGAGCCCAGCACTACCTGGTCAGTCCCCGCGATGTGCTTGAAGGAGTAGCTGTATTGAAAGTGCTTGCCGTCCAGCTCGATCACGGCGCGGTCGCTGTAGATGGCCGATAGGCCGATGTACCGACGCTGCTCGGGAAGGCGCCCGTTGTTGATCTGCTCGGAGATCGCTGCCCGCACCACGTCGATGAGCTGACGGAAGTCGCGCTCCGGGGCCGCTGCGGCCTCGCGCAGGGCGGTGTCCACCGCTGCCGCAGTGCGCAAGCCGCCACAGGCCGCCAGCGCTGCAATGAGTTGAGCCCAGTTCATGCGGGCTTACTCCTCACCCGTGCTGGTGAGCTTCTGGCCGTCCTTGGTGACTACGACCACATGGGTGCCGTAATCCTTGAAGGACAGGACTTCTTCAGCCTTGACGGCCACGCGCTTTTCGCGGGGCACCTTGGCGGCCTTTCCTTCTTCGCCTTTGCCGTCCACGAGTTCGACCACCGTTCGCTGTACGCGCTTGGCGGCCTCGGCGGAGGTCAGTTCTTTGGACTTGCCCTTGTCGTTCTCGGGCGTCGGGGTCGGGGTTGCGGACATGCATCACTCCATCCATGTGAGCCGCACTGGGCGGCGGGTTGCGATGGAGTGACTGTGCCGAGGGGGGCACAAAAAACTAAGGCCGACATATGTCGGCCTGTGAGAAGAGAAATTGCGAAAAGACTATAGCGTCACTGTTTGGGTTTTTGGTTGAGCGAAAAGAGCCCTTCAATTGCCCGTTTCCCTTCGTCCTCTCGATCCACGAAGGATTTGATGGTGTTTGCCGGGACCAACGTTAAAAGCACAGTCCACAATTGGAACAGTGTCAGAGCCACGAGCACTCCGTACGAAATTCCGCGACACCATTCCACATCTAATGGAAGTGGATATTTCTTCGCAATTGGCGCAATCACCCCCAGTAGCAATATCGCGCCAAGGATCAGTGTTGAGTTCATGACAGGGCTGAAGAGCTGCCCTATGCCAGTCTCGGACGGCGCCCCGTCCTTCTTCTGCTTAAAAGATAGCTTAAGACGCTCGGGATAGATGATTGCCAGCCATGCACCAATGACGCCAAAAATGATGGCGGCCGTCGTTCTCAGTGCCTCAAACATCGGCCATTGCTCGGCAAATGGTACGTTTCGGCCGAACCACCCCCCGGCGAGTACCGCCACAAGAGCAAACATCCAACCCAAAACCCGTAACACATTCATCCTTTCAATTCATTCGTCCTAGTAGGTGGTCGCGATGTCGGGCCAACTCACGTAGCAAGCCCTCTGGCCGCACCAGTTCTGTATTGTCTCGCTCTACTTCCAGTTGCAGGGTCTCGCGCACAAACTCCTTGCCAAGCCAGTGAGTTGCAGGATCGCCTTTGAAGACAAAGCCATAGTCGGATTCATCAGCATCCTCCTCTTGCCATTCTGAAACGATCTGTTGAACCTCGCCTTGCGTAAGGCCATCGACCTCAACTTGGTACTTGATTACTGCTTCCTGCTGATGCGTTTGGTGGTCCGCTAGGTGGAAGGCCGTAAGCAGCTTCTGGAAAAGAACCTTATCCGGTTGGATGGCGAGACTCAGCTTCGCCTTTCGTTCAAGCTTTCGGATATTTGCCGCCCGCTCGATAATTTGATCAATAGGCCCCGGCTTCTGATACACCTCAGTTTTAAACCGGGCCCTCAGATTCATGGGCGCAGTGTTCTCATCAGGACGGTAGCCAACGATAGTGTGTTGCCCCTGGGCATCTGGCTCGCTTAACACCACATAGGTCGTGAAGCGATCCACAAAACAACGCATGTACTTGTTCATCGAGGACACACCAGTCGTGGGGTGCTGGAAACGAACACTCATCATCAACCCTTGTGCTGGTAAAAACCAGAAGTAGGTTGCATGACCTGGGATGTGTCCCTCTTCAACCTCAGTCTCTGAGACATCAGCATTTCCAACTGCTGCTTGCCCATTGATGGACGTTACGGTCCCATCAGTGTTGTGGGACTCGTTCCACAAGGTAAGTAGCCAAGCATCACCCGCTTGGGTTGCGTCCACAAGGTAAACGGGTAGATGATTACCTCCGTCTGCGGGATCAAAGGTCTTTGTATGGGCCAAGCGCTTACCTATACCCCAGTTCTTCAAATCGCGAAGAACATCGTTGATCCCTGCAAATCTGGGATTCTTGCGATCCCCTCTAGGGTAGTAGCCGCATTCTGCGACCTTGTACAAAGATACCTTCACCTCTTCCATCAGTACAGCCTCCGCTCCATTTGTGGGTGAAAGGCATTACATCACGATACAAACATTGCTTTAAACCCCCTTTAAATCGCCCGGCAGGCCTGGTCTGCAGAAATTTCCAAGGGGTTGCCGCGCCAAGCCTGTTTAAAGCGACGTAGCCCGCGACAGCTCCACCCCCTCACTCCTGCCTCCGCCCCGCCTCCTTGGCTGCCTTGTCCAGGGCCGCCTTGCGCGCATCCAGCTTCAGCTCCAGCTCCGTGAACGGCTTGGCCCCCGGGGTGGCTACCTTCCAGCTCTTCAAGTAGGGAATGGCAAGGCACCCGCAGTTAATCACCTGTTCTGGCGGGGCTTTGGGGTCATGGGGGCACTGCATCAGGTCGATGCCGCCGCCGGGATTGGGCACCTTGAAGGACGCACCTGCCTCCACGACCTGGCCATCCATAAGGTCATGGGCCCACCGACTGTGAATCTTGCCGCTGCGCCGCCACTGCTTACCAAGGCCTGGCACCAGAGGGGCTGCTTGCATCAGACGCTCTTTGGATGCCACGGCGAACGCCCGGCTTACCTCGGTACGTACGATGGTGGTGGCGCGCTTGGTCGAGTCGCTTTCCAGCAGTGCCTGAACTGCCTTGATGGCCTGGAAGGGCGTCACGCTGCCAATGGTGACCAGGCCGAGCTGCTGCCCGATCTTGCCCAAGGCCTCGGCCGCAACGTTGTTCAAGCGCTCATGGCCAAAGGTACGCATGGCAGACAACACCCGCGCATCCAGGGCCGTGAGGCGCATCTCCACCGCGTGCCCTGCGGCCGCCAACGGCTTGTCCACCAGGTCCTCGCCTTGCTGCCAGGCATCACGCAGGGCCAGGTCGGTCTCCGCCCCTGCCTTTTGGCCTGTTGCGACGAGCACGGTCGAGATCTGGTCCCGCAGCCTTGTCAGATGCCATTGTTGCCACTCGGCGGGCTGGCTTGCGAGCTGGGCCGTGATCTGGCTCAACGCATCCCGAAGCAAGCCCACGACCTTTTGGTCGGCACCAATCAGCAGCCGAGCGCGCTCCGCCAGGCGCTCTTTAAGCACCGCCTCAAATCGCTTTTGCTCGGGCGTCACGCCTGGTCAGCCGTTGCAGGAACCGGGGCAGGTGCTGGTGCTTTGGGCTGTGCCTTGCCCGCCTGCAGCTCGTCGCGCAGGTCAGCGGGCAGATTGAAGCTGTCCTCCGCTGCCTTGGCCTTCTTGCGTTCCTGGTGTTCCTTGCGGGCCGCGTCCAGCTCGGCCTTGGCGTCGAAGTCTTGGCCGAACCGCTGGGCCACGTCAGCAACCAGTTTCAGGGCGGTTTCTTCGGTCAGCAGCCCCGCATCAATCATCTGGATCACCGCTGTGACCAGCGAAGCCATGGCAGCGGCAAACTTCGTCACGTCACGGTTCACCAGCTCGGGGAAGACCGCCGTCACCTGCCACTCGTCCTCAGACCAGTCGGGCTTAAGGCCTTTGGCGTCAGCAGCTCGCCACAGCACGAACCGTCCAACCTCTTCCAGCATCAGTTTCAGAAAATTCTGGCGTCCCGTGTATATCTTGAAAGTGGGCTCGCCCATCTCAGAGGCGGCAGCACGGTTCACGTCGCCGCCACCGCCGAACCAATGCTCGGGCGTGGTGCTGCCGCCCAGCACATGGTTGCGCAGCAGCCGGGCGCTTTCGCTGGTGTCGGCGGCCTGCAGGCTTGGGCTCTTGGCTTCCAGCTTCACGCTCTCGTTGTGCACAAAGGTGCTGTTGGGTGCCGGAGCCTTGAATTCCTTCTCGTAGTCCTTCACGGCCTGGGGGTCGGCCCCGGCCAACGTCACATCCCAGGTAAAGGCGCGCAGGTAACCAATGCGGTCCAGCTCGTTGAACAGAAACTCGTCGTAGGCGTCGAGCCAGTCGATCTGCCCCAGCAGGTCACTGCGGCCACGGCTGCCGTTGGGGAACTTGTTGAGCTGGTACAGCAGGCACTCGCCGTCTGTGAAGTCCTCGGCGCGGATGCGGGCGGTGTTGGTGCTGAACAAGTCGCTGTCCTCGCCCAGCACGATCACCCGGTACTTGTGCTGCTTGCCCCGGTTGTCGCGCTTGGTCACCACGCCGATGGGCTGCTCGGGGTTATCCGGGTCGGTCACCACGGTAGCGATCTGGCGAGGGTCCAGGTAGCCCAGCCGCACAAAGCCATCCCCTTCGCGCACGTTGGCGATGTAGCACTGCTCGCCCAGCAAGCCCAGGGCACGCACGCGGGGCGTGAGTTTTAAAGGCCAGTTGTTGATAGGGTCCGACCAGAAGGCATTGAGCAGCTTTTGGTGCTCTTCGTCCTTGCACTGCAGGGTGACGCCTTCGGCCAGCAGGTAGGCCAGCGGAAGCTCCACCAGGCGGTTGGCAAGCAAGTTGCTTTGCCACAGGTACTCGGCCACCTTCTGCATGCGGTCCTGCGCCATGGGCGAGAGGTCGCGGTCGTTCTGGTTGCTCAGGCCGTCGCCGCTCAGGCGGCGCCAGCCGGGCTCATCTGCGCCTTGGGCAGATGCTGCCTCACGGACAGGGTTGGATGGTTGGGCAGGGGCAGCGGTGATGCCCACGGCCTCTTTCAGTCGATCTATCAGCCACATGGTGTCATTCCTCTGCAGCCAGCTCGGCGCCCACAAGGGCGAGCGCCAGGCGGCCATGGTCGTTGTGGTGGGCGATCACCTCGCGCAGCTTTTGCGCGGCCAGCTCGATCCCCTTGCGGTCAGCGGCTGGCAGGCCAGCGATGTGGCCCCGAATGATCAAAAGGTTTTGTTGGTCTTCGGTCATGGCGGTCCCTGGTCACCCGCGCCGAAACATACGCTGGGCCGTGTGGCCATATCGCTCACGGGCAGACTGTTGACTGCCCGGGTTGTTGCCTCCTTGGGCGGCTGCAGCAACCCCACCGGTCACGGCCAGCATCCACAGCATCACGACCATATCGGGGCCGTCGTCGTGATCGGCCTTGGGGAAGTGGCGGAACTGGTCGACCAACGTGGTCTGGCTGCGGTGCAGTCGGATCAGGCCGTTGTGCATGTGCGGCTGCAGGCTTTCAATGCGCAGCAATTTGTCAGCGATGGGGAGCAACCCACGCGCCGGAACCGGCACGCCGAGCTGAGCGCTGCGCTTGACCAGCTCGGTGCGCAGGAACTCCTGGAACTGCACCGATTCCACGCCCCACACGATGCAGCAGTACTCCCGCTGGAAATCGATGATGTCGCTGATGATCCGGTCGGGTGTGCGCTTCTTGATCTTGGCTTCGACCACATCCAGGATGCCGGTGGTGCGCTGATAGCCACCGATGCCCAGGGCACTGGGGTCGCGGCTGTTGCCATGCTTGCCCAAGGATGGATCGGCCGCGCCATAGAACACCCACTCAGCCAGGCGGTTCACCCAGAACTGGATGCTGTGGGCAAAGGGGGCATCCTCGCCCGCAACCGGGTCGTTCTGCTGCTCGCTGTCGAAGGCGCTGTGGCCTTCTCGGGCGCGGCGGATCATGAGCTTGTGGATGGGGCGAAGGGCGGGCCAGCTCACCACCGCACCTTTGTCCATCTCGGCCTGCTGCTCGCGATACATCGCCATGGCTGCGGCCTCACCCTCCTGGGGCGTTTCGGCGCCCAGGAGCAGCCCTTCGAACTGCTCCCACAGATCCATGCGGTCAGGCCACTGGATGATGGCTTTAAAGACCTTGCGGTTCCACAGCGGGTTTTTGAGGAAGCGTGCGAGGACCGAGTCGTAGTGCAGCACCGTGCCGATCAGGATGGCATCCATGCTGTCGTCGGGAGGCCCCAGGTTCAACACCGAGGCCGTGACAAACTTCTGCAGCTTGTCGCGCTGAGCCGGGGTGGTTACGTTCTCATCGTTCTCGATGTCGTCCATCACCGCCAGGTCAGGACGGTGGGCACCGTGGCGGCGGCCCCGAATCTTCTTGGCGGAGCCGAAGGCTTCAACCTTGCGGCCATTGGCCGTGACGATCACGCCTGCGCGCCAGACCTTGCCCTGGCCGCAGGCTTCGGGGAAGTCCCCCTGCAGGCGCGGGTTGGCTTCCAACTCGGCCTTGATGGCTTCCAGCATCTCGGCGGCCTGCTCAAAGGCGTCCATGATGATCACGGGATACCACTTGATCCCGGTCACCACGCACCAGAGCACGAATGACATGCTGACTTTGGTGGACTTGGCCTCGCCCCGTGGGGCGGCCAGGGCGTCCCGCTGGCCGCTGGATGCATTGACCATTTCAGGCAGGCGCTTGTACAGGTACTGGTGCAGCGCGCTGGGCTCGGCGGTGCCGTAGTGCGGGAAGTAATTCCGGTCCCAGTATTCATACCCGGTCACCGGATCGAACACCTTGCGGCGGCGCTCGCCAATAGCCTCGGGCGATACGTCCCATCCGTCGAGGTTGGCGTCGATCTGGCGGCGCAGGCCATCGGCCAACGCGGCCAAGCCTTCGAGGAACTCCTTACTGCTCTTTGCCATGGCGTTACTTCACCTTCGCCAGTTCTTCGCCGAAGGGCTCCAGCAGCTCCACCATGGCCGTGAGGTGCTGCGGAAACCGGGCCTGGGCGAACGACACCAGGCGCTGCAGCACGTCGAGCTGGATGGCCTGCTTGTTCAACTCGGGCGACAGGCGCTTGAAGCTCGCCATGGTCTTGTTGAAGCTGTCGCTCATGCTGGCGAGCGTTTCCGCCCGTTGCATCGGCCCCATGTCCTTGGCTTCCCGCAGCAGGTCCATGGTGGCCTGGTGCTGCACCAGATAGTCTTCCAGCAGCTTCTTGCTCAGGCTGGCGAAGTTGTCATCGCCCAACGCCATGGCAGCGCGAACGCTGTCCCAGTCGTCGCCCTTGTCGGCGGCTTCCTGCTTCCATCGGTTGGCGGTGCTGCGTGGCACGCCCACCTTCTTGCAGGCGGTCTCCATCGGCAGGCGCTGGTACACATACAGGCCACGAAGCTGCGTGCGCTTCTCGGATGCGTGGGCCATTACTGTCCGGCGCCTCCACGGCCCAGCCATTGCTTCACGCCCTCGATTGCCAGGGCGATGCCGATGGACACGGCAGAGCCGCTGATGGCACCGGCCACGGCCGCCTTTTGTTCCACAACACGCAGGCGCTTGTCGATGGCGTTGTGGCGCTCTTCCATCCGCCGGTCGAGGGCGTCGATGCGCTGATCCTGGCGCCCCAGGTGGGCGGTAATGCTGTCGAGCTTGCCGTCCATCTTGCCCAGCAGCATCAGTTCGTCTTTTTCCATTGGCATGGATGCGTCACTTTCCGTTTAAATAGTCGATCAGATGTTGGTAGCGCTGCCGGTCGGCCGCACAGGCTTTGGCATTGGCTGCGTGGTTGGCCCAGGCGTCGTTGAGGGTGAGGCCGGAGCCTTGGGCACAAGCAGCGTCGGAGCCTTCGGTGGCACCAGCAGGGCCGCAGGCACCTGTCGCTTGGTCGGTGCCGATGAGGGCGCCGTTCCACATGCGGACAGCAGCAAGAGTGAGGACAGGGCTGCTATCGACAGCAGTTGCAGGCGCACTCCGCTCATCCGGGCCCGGCGAGTCAGGCCCAGGCGATTCGCTGCGGGTGACAACAACCACAGGCCCAGGAACAACAAGAGGCACGCGGCGGCGAAGGTCTTGATAAGTGGCGTTGAGGGCGGCATAGCGGTCTTCCTGGTCAAGGTGTTCGGTTAGGTAGTTGGCGGCGGCCTGGTCGGCGCGCTTGGTTTCCTTGGCGGTCTCTGCGCGCTCGGCCTCCAGAGCTTTCGCGTGCTTGGCCTGCCAGGCGTTGTCAGTGGCATTGCTGCCCCACCAGTACCCCCCGCCCACCAGGGCCAAGGAGAAAATCAGGGCGAATAGGAGACGTGCGGCCATGGCATCAATGGGGCATTTGGCCGACCATCCACATGGCGGTCAGGCTCAGGACAACGAAGGCGATAACGACGGCAGATGCGACAGCCCAAAGAAGGCGTTTGAGCGTCTTCATCACTGCAGCTCCATGCACTTCTTGTGGCGCTCAAGCTGGCGGGTCCAAACACCACGACAGACCTTGTTCCCGGGCGTGCTGCAGTCGAACTCCCAGCGCACCGGCTTGCCCTGGGCGTCGCGCCTGTTCACGGTCCAACCCGGCCCCTCCTGGCGGGCGCTGGTCAGCTTGTGGTAGTCAAGCAGGCCATCGCACGCGGGCTTGTAGTTTCCCGCGAGCAGCTCGCGCCGCATCGGGGAAGTGCGCCAGGCGCCCATGCCGTACTGGTACACCCAATCGAGATACAGGTCGTATTCGCCCTGGTGGAGCGCTACGCCTGGCAGGCTGTTGCGGAAAGCGGCCTCATCCTTGGTGATATGGGCATGGGCTTTGATGAGCGCACGCACCGGGGTGGTGGTGTCGCCCATCTGCACGGGGGTGCCGTCTTCGTGGATGGTGGAGCCGAAGCCCACAGTGGGACGGTCGCCCTGCGTGGGAACGATGGCTTTTTCGGTGTAGCTCTCGTGGACCACCAGGCCCACCAGTCCAGCCGCTGAGAGCGACATGACTGCAACGATCTGACGCGGGCTGGCGCTGCCACGCATCCCATCTTTTGATCGTGCTCGTGGC
The DNA here is from genome assembly GCF_049331375.1 of Acidovorax sp. M14. Taxonomy (NCBI): domain Bacteria; kingdom Pseudomonadati; phylum Pseudomonadota; class Betaproteobacteria; order Burkholderiales; family Comamonadaceae; genus Acidovorax; species Acidovorax sp. M14. Next base: position 3,966,408 of record NZ_CP186263.1, on the reverse strand, counting down.
CCAGCCCCCCAGCTCAGGATGCAGGCGAGCAGCAGCACCGTGACGATGCCCAGAAGGAAAGAGGTGGTGATTCCCATGCCGCGACTGTCGAGGTCGGGGCACAAAAAACTAAGGCCGACATATGTCGGCCCCGGGGGGTAAAAAATACCTCAGAAGTATCGATGCATATCCGTTGGATCAAGGGCTGCCAGTAGGACAGGACTCTCGTGCAAGCTTGAAAGCCACCATGGCTTTTTCCGCGTCCTCGAAGTCACCCTTTGACAACACATCGCCCAATTTAAGTTCGTTGCGCATGAACACAAGGAACCCCTGCTCAGTGCTGCTCATGCTCTTGAGTAACTCAACCTTGCCAGCATCCAAGCAAGGTGGAGCAGTGATTTTCTCTGCGTCTCGTCTGATGGCCTGCAGTGTAGCCACCGGCCCGGAAAGAGATATTCGACTTGTCGTTCCTGCAACCTTGACAGCGTCGTTCCAGCGAAGGACCACGTCGTCAAATGCCTTCAGCGCCGTAGTCAAAGAATCGCGTTGAGCTTTCTCTTTGGCTAGTCGCTCTTCGAGTGCTTGGCGCTCCTGCTCTGCGCGGGTCTGCTGCGCTTGCTTCTCCGCAGTTTCCTTTGCCAAAAGCTTTTGTGCCGCCCGATATTCACTGAAGCGCCAAGCGCCGAGAACGGCGGCCACCAGCACCAAAAGTATGACCCAGACAGCGTAGCCGCGCTGGCGATCTGCTGCGGTCACTCCAACATTCTTGTTTCGATTGCTCATTCCTCTCCCTCCTAAAAGTTTGTTGCGACGCCATCGACTGGCAGCATCAAAGTTCGCCCCCATGCCAAACGACACGACCACAAATGCGTAGGTTGTTCGCCTGTGCACCTTCAAGAATTTGTACTGGGAAGTCGGGGTTGTAGCTGACGACTCTCACCCCGCCGGTTTGGAAGTCCCTCTGTAGCAACTTCACATAGTCCTCGCCATCAATCTCAATGACGTAGATGCCATCCTGTGTCAACGAATTGACAGATGTGTTGACGAGCAAGATATCTCCGTCGTTGATGCGGTCAGCCATTGATCGCCCCCTTGCTCGAACGATCTTGGCATTGCCTTTATGCAGGCCCTTGCTCTTGAGCCAAGACCTTCGGAAAGCAAATTTCCCGATCACTTCATCGTGGCCGTTGACTGCCCCATTGCCCGCACTGACTCGTGCGGCAAGCATGTCAATCAATACGAAGTCATCGTCGTCGTTGTCACGCGACACCTCACCTTGGGCCGCCTCTTCGGTACGGACCGGTGCATTGAAGTGCTCGACAGGCTTGCCGGAGAGTTGAGCAGCCAACAGAAGTTGCCGAATCGGTACCGCTCCTCTCTTTCGCCAGGTTCGGACCGTTTCAGGTTGAACCTCCAACGTGCTCATCCATTTCTCGCCCAGTGCCAGTGCTAGACGATGCAACACCGCGTCAACAGAGGGGTGTTCGGTGTCTTGTTGAGATGAATTTTTCATACCGACTAGTTGACTTTGGTTCAAATTGGCCCAAGAATACGGTTCACGTTGAAACGTTTCCTTTTGAACCACAAGCGTAGCACCGAAATGCACCCCGAACAAATCAAAGCGGAGATTCGCATGCAAGGGACCACTCCTGCGGCAATTGCAGACGGTCTCGGGCTATCCCGCATGACGGTTAGCAATGTCATTCATGGACGGACTAAGTCAGCCCGCGTCGCATCTGAAATTTCTCGTGTTCTCAAAAAGCCACTCGCCACTCTGTGGCCGGTTCAATACGGACCTAAGCAGCGTCGCAGCTTGAAACGGAGCAGCAAGTGAAGCCTCGTTTGAAGCCCCTTCGTGACGGAAGCCTCAGCGTGATCAAAAAGGGAACGAACCCCTGGGGCGAGGCCAGCGCCCGCACATACATCCAGGAACAGTACGGATCACTGTCCGCATTTGCTTCCCGCTACCGGTTTCCGTATGCCGCAGTCTGTAAAGCCCTCCGCTCACCTGTTGCAGACGAAATGGCGGGCTCAGTTGCAAAAGTGCGCCAAGTGCTAGGGCTTCCTTCGCGTCCAACCAAGATGGCCCAAATCGCTGCGCGCTCTGCAAAACGGAGGCAACAATGACTTGGCTCACCGCACGCGAAATCTCAGGCCTACCCGGCATGCCCAGCACAGAGTTCCGCACTCGCGAGAAGCTCGAAAAGTTAGGTATACCGCGCCAGCCTCGAGCAGGCCGGGTCGGCGGCGGACTCGAATACGACACCACTGCACTGCCCGCTGAGACCCGCGCGGCTATTGCAGCCCGCACGGTCGCCAAGGCTGCACGCACTGCTCTGGCACAGGTTGACCCCGCTCCAGTGGTGTCCTTCGTCCCGCCTGAAAAGCCATTGCCCACCCCCCTGGCCCCAATGCCAGAGCCCACCCGGCGCCCGCCCAGCCTGACCGACAAGGCCACGGCCGACGCACGCATGCTGCTGGTGAACATGGTGCTGGACCTGGAGCCCCTGCACGGCATCAAGCGCGCATGCAACTTGGTGGCCCTGCAGCTTGCCAGCGGCCAGGCCAACGCCGAGTTGCAGGCCACCGCCCGCAAGGCTAACCAGCGCGCTCGCGCTGACCAGGTCAGCGCCCGCACCTTAGAGCGTTACATCGGCATCTACCGCGCCGAGGGCTGGTGGGGCTTGCTGCCCGCGCCAGCACCGGAGCCAGCTTTGCAAGACGTGGAGCAGGACGTGGCCGCAGTGCTGGGTCTGTTCCACAGCCGGGACGCGCGGTTTCGCAAGCTCACAGGCGCAGCCAAGGAAGTGACCCGTCAGCTCGGCCGGGACTTCGATACCTGGAAGGCCCTGTATGCACGGGCACGCCGCGCCCTGGACAAGTTCGGCAAAAGCCACCAGGCCAACACCGCACTGATCAAGGCGCGCTTCGCACCCGGTGCGCAACGCGACGCCCAGCTGCCATTCAAATGGCGCGACACCTCGGTCCTGAAGGCCAACGATGTCGCCCTGATTGACGGCCACACGTTTAAAGCCAAGGTGCGCCACCCGGATCACGGGGCACCGTTCGCCCCCGAACTGACGGTGACCTTGGATGCAAAGACCCGGATGGTCACGGGCTGGTCAGTCAACCTGTCGGAGAACGTGCGTGCGGTGGGAGATGCCTTGAGGCATGCAGTAGGCCAGTGGGGCGTGCCAGCCATCCTCTACGGCGACAACGGTGCAGGCGAGACCGCCAAGCAGATGGATTGCCCGATTGACGGGTTCTGCGCTCGGCTGGGGATTGACCACCGCACCGGCATCGCTGGCAAGCCGCAAGGCCACGGGGGCATTGAGCGCCTGTGGCAAACGGTGGGCATCAACTGTGCCCGCAACTTCGCCACCTACCAGGGCAAGGACGTTGATGGCGGCACCTTCCGCAAGGTAGCGGCCGAGCTGCAGAAAGAGCAGCGCGCCGTGCGCCGAGCCCAGCAGACCGGTGAGGTGGTTGTGCTCAGCTCCAAGGTGCCGACCTGGCAGCAGTTCATCGACGCAGTCGAAAAGGCTGTGCATGAGTACAACCACGAGCACCGCCACCGCAAGCTGCCCAAGCGCGCTGACGGCAAGCACATGACCCCTGCCGAGGCATGGGCCGCTGAGTACAAGGTCGAAGAGCAGGAGCTGCTCACCCAGCTTGAGCTGCGCATGATGTTCATGCCCGCTGTGCTGCGCACCGCCAAGCGCGGGCAAGTGACCTTCTTCAACCAGACCTACGCAGCCCCCGAGCTGATGCGCCGAGACGTGGATGGCCGCGAGGTTAGCGTGCGCTACGACATCCACGACCCGAGCTTTGTGCTGGTCTACACGCTGGACGGTGACTACGTCTGCGAGGCCAAGTACGAAGCCAGCCGCCGCGACTTCTTCCCAACGCCCGTGATTGACATGGCCCGGGAGAAGCGCGTGAAGGCCGCCGTCAAGCGTCGTGAGCAGCAGATCGACCTCGCATTGCGCGAGCTGCAGACCACGGTGCAATCCGCCCAGTTTTCCCTGCCGGAGCCCAGCACGCCATTCGTGGTCGTGCCCTCCACCCCGGAGGTTTTCTCCTCCCTCCCTCCCTGTTCTTCCTCCGAGGGCGAGGCCGTGCAAGCGGCTTCGGGCAGGCCTTTCTTCGACACGTCCAGCGACCGCTACGAGTGGCTCATGGTCCACCGCGATCAATGGGACGCAAGCGACGAGCAATGGCTGCGTCAGTACGTGAAAAGCGAGGGGTATGAGGGCCTGGCCGACTACTACACGGCGCGGGGCCTGGGCTGGGATGACGCGGACGAGCAGTCCGGTTTTAAGAGTGCCCTGTGACGGCGGCAACCGTCACAGAGCGTGCCTGAGTGATTTTGAGAGACCCAAACGAAGGGGAATGTAAGGTGAAAAAAGGATTCGTGCAAACCACCAACTTCCGGCTGCTCAAGGAGGCCGAGAAGATCGTCGAGCGCCGGGGCGCCCGCGAGGCCAGTCTGGTGCTGATCCAGGGCAAATTCGGTATCGGCAAGTCTGAGATGACTGAGCGCTGGGCCAGCGAGAACGGCCATGTGTTCATCCGCGCCAAGAAGGTGTGGACACCTCGCTCCATGCTGGAAGACATCGCTGCCGAGCTAGGAGTGGCAGTACGCGGTTCTGCCAAGGACATCGAGAACCGCATTACCCAGCACCTGGCGCAGACCATGCAGGCGCTCATCGTTGATGAAGCCGACTATCTGGCCGACATGAAGAGCGCAGCCAAGCTGGAGACCATCCGTGATATCTCGGACGTGACCGGCACCATGGTGTTCCTGGTCGGCATGCAGGACTTCCCCGCCATCGTGCAGCGGTACGAGCACATCGCCAGCCGCGTAGCACGCATCGTGCAACTTCACCCACTGAGCCTGGCAGACGTGCAGGCGACCTGCAAGGCCAAAGCCGAGGTGGCGCTTTCGCCCGCCTTAGTAGAACAAATCCATCGCGACAGCAAGGGCCGCATGCGCCACGTTCTCAACGCCATCGCCAACATCGAGGTGTGGGCCGAAACCAATAGCTGGACCGAGGTGGATGTGACCCATGTAAAGGGCAAACCCCTTTGCACGGACTTCACCGGCCACATCGCGGCCAACAAGGGGGTGTGATGGCCTTCTTGCAATGGTTCTTTCTCCCTGCGCTGGCGGCTATCGGCGCCAACGTCCAGCGCACCACCCAGGCGATCACGGCCGCTGAGGTGAGTCGATGGGCCACCAGTGATCAGCTGGACTATCCCGTCGGCATCGCTGACCTGGCTCTGTCATCGCTCCAGAAGCATGGGTATGTCGAATCGCGGGCTTTGAAGCCGCAGCGGTCGCGCAGCCCCCGGCTCTGGTTCGCCACGGCGACGGGTCTGCAGGTCGCCCAGGCAGCGGTGCAGGCAATGCCAGGCGCCACGCCCGACCTGCAGGCCTTGCCCACCCGTGTGTGGAACCTGCTGCGCATCCGCCGCCGCCTGACCGCCGTCGAAGCGGCAGAGACGCTGATCGACGCAGACGACAACTTTGAAGCGCAGACCAAGCGGATCGGGGCGCTGCTCTTGACCTGGACAAAACATCCGACCTCTGCGGTTGTGACCGGCCAAAAGCGCGAGGCAGGTGGGCGCGTGCGCTACGTCCTGGTCAAAGACCTGGGGCGTTGGCCACCACCAACCAAACCTGGGCAGATACACCCCAGCCAGTTGCCAAACGCGAGCGCAGTGCCCGCACGCTATCGCAAAGCCTCGCCCGCCGTCGCCAGTGACTCCGAAGGGTGCCTCGACCAATGAAGCCACCGTATATGAGCGAGTCATGGTTTGAACTGCTGCAGAAGCGCACCGAGGGACAGCAACGCACCCAGGTGGCAAAGACGCTGGGTATCAGCCCCGCCACCTTGAGCCAGGTCCTCAACGGCAGTGGGGAATACGGCAAGGGCACCGCCAGCACGTCGCGTGTCGCCGACAAGGTGATCCACACCTTCGGCCGCTACGTGTGTCCTCACCTGACCGAAGAGGCAGGAGGCGTGTCCCAAGAGGTCACCGCCGATCAATGCCGTGCACATGCACACCGCAGCGCCCCATCGACGCCGAGGGACATGCGGCATTGGCAGGCCTGCAACCAGTGCCCCCACAAGGCCGCCAGCGCACCACCCGTTGCGCGTGCGGTCCAGCCCCGCAACAAGGTCATTCCCATCCACAGCACCCCGACCCCCCAGGAGGCCCCATGAACGTTTTTAAAACCATCGCCATAGGCGGCCCCGTGGGCTTGGCGCACGCGGTGCGCGAAGCCTGGGTGGCTCGCCGCATCCGCCGCATCGCGACCTACATGGACCGCGAGCGCGCATTGCACCGCGAGCACATGGCTCAGCTCCGCGCCGAGCTGGATGCGCTCCAGGCCAAGCAGATCAGCAGCACCGCCCGCGCGGCCAGCTTCTGGAAAGGGCTGTCATGAGTACCGCACCCAACTACCAGCGCCCGCCGCTTCGCTGGATCACACGGCGCGCCCGCTGCCTGCAGAACGGCTTTGGGATTGAGCGTCGCGAGGCTCTGCGCTTCGCTGTCATCGACTACGCATGGTTCCAGGGCATGCGTGGGCTCACAGTGGTCCAGGGAGGGCGCAGCCATGGCTAGAGGCATTACCCATTCCTGTGCCCACATCTGGCGGCACATCGCCCGCGCGGGCGGCTGGTGGAGTCTGCTGCGCGTATCCCGTGAGTGGGAGGGCGTTTTCTCGATGGATGAGATCGCCGAGCACCTCGCGACCCTCAAGCGCGGTGGCTTTTTGGCTTCGATGGAATACGTCCGCGAAGGCACCGTCTACGCCTACACACCGCAGTGCCGCCAACTCCCTGGCGAAACGCTGGTGGCGGTTACCTCTGACTGCCAGGAGGCAGCCAAGCAAATTCCGACGCCCAAGCGCGAGGTCATGACCGGCACCTACGTGCCCCCCTCTATGCCGACAGCTCGCCTCGGTGCGCTGGATCACACCCGTCACCCCAGCCTTTTGCAGGGCAAGCGTAGCTACAGGAGCACAGCCGCATGAACGTCGCAGCCGATTCCACCGAACGACACGCCGAGCGCATCCGTCGGGTGCAAGAGCTGGAGAACGTGATCTTGGGCATCCCTGCTCTCAAGGATGCGCCTCACGCTGACGTGCTGACTGCTCTGCTGGCCGTCTACATCCGTATGGCTGTGAGCCACCCCTGCTGCACCGAGTCCTGCGTGATCCAGACCACCAAGGCCGCAATCCTGCTGGCGCAGCACTCTGCAACGACCACTGCGCCCCAAGGCGCGCCCATCCACTGAGCACCGACCAAGGAGAGAAAAACCATGACAGAGAAAACCATCCCCAACGGCTATTGGGAAGACGCCAACGGCGCCCTGATCCCCGTGTCCAAGATCAAGGACATCGACAAGGACCGCCACCGCACAGTGTCCGACCTGTGCCAAGCCGCCGCCAAGCAGCACGCCGAGCTGGCCCGCTTTAAAGCCGCCGCCATGGCCGAAGTCAGCGACTTCATTGACCGTAGTCTGGCCCAGTACGAGGTGCAGCACGGTGGCAAGAAGGGCAATGTGACGCTGATCTCCTTTGATGGCCGCTACAAGGTGGTGCGCCAGATCCAGGAGAGCCTGGTGTTCGATGAACGCCTCATGGCGGCCAAGGCCTTGATTGATGAGTGCATCCAGGTGTGGAGCAAGGGCAGCAACGCACACATCAAGCTGCTAGTCAACGATGCGTTCCAGGTGGACCAGGCCGGGAAGATCAACACCGGCCGTGTCTTGGGCCTGCGCCGCGCCAAGATTGACGACGAGAAGTGGCAGCGCGCCATGGCCGCCATCGGCGACAGCATTCAGGTGGCTGGCAGCAAGCCCTATATCCGCTTCTACGAGCGCGATGCCAACGGTGTCTATCAGGCCATCAACCTGGACATGGCGGCCGTATGAACCAACGTACCAAGCCCACCCCCGAGGTCATCGAGGTCGAGATCGAGCGCTTAAAGGCCGTGCAACCGTTGGTGCCCACCCACTCGTACTTTGGCGATGACAACCGCGCGGCCATCACGGCGCAGATCAGAGTGCTGCAAGAGCGCATGTCGCTGGAGGAGGTGCACGACGCCTTCGGCGAATTGAGCGATGCGGGCGACTTCAGCCAGAACACGCTGGACTGCGCCTTGACCGCCCATGACTGGATGCAAGGCCTCTTGGCTGACGACGAGTCTCCACCTGCATTTGGCTGGGAGGGCATCGCCCGATGAGTGCATCCCCACGCATCGTATGTGTGTGCTGCCAGGTCAACGAAGTGGCTTGGTACGAGCTGACGTGCGAAGCCTGCCGCCCCGCGCTTGAAGCTGCAGGCCTGCTTGCCCCAGCACCTACCGACAACGAACCGGCCGATCAGCGCATCCAGATCGGCCCCACCGACATTTAAAGGAGAACCCTATGGTTCAAAACGCGAAGAGCGCGCCCGTTCCGGTGAAGCCCGCAAAGCTGCAGGTGAACACCGCTGGCGCCTGGAAGGACGTGGCGCGCTTTGATGTGGCCGACGAAGCGGCCTGCGCTGCTGTCATGAACGCGGCCCGCGACATCGGCTTCTATGCCACGCATGACGTGCGGTTTCGGGTGGTACGCGACGACGCGCTCAACGAACCGCTGATGACCTGGACGAAGCAGGACGGTTGGAAGGAGTGGCGTCATGCTGGTCGTTGAACTGCTCTCCACGCTGCTGGGCATGCTCGGCGCGGCCCTGCTTGCAACGCGCAGCCGCTGGGCCGGTTGGGCTTTCGTGGCCTGGCTCTTCAGCAACCTGGGCTGGTTGGTGTTCGGTGCAGGCAACCAGCATTGGGGATTCTTCCTGCAGCAGGGCGTATTTTTGGTGACATCGCTCCTGGGCATCTGGGAGTGGCTGATCAAGCCCCGGCTGCGCAACCGAGTCCAGACAAGTGCCGTGCCGCCTGGTCCAGCCATCATGACTCTGGAGCGTGCGAAAGCCATCGTGCGGCTGATCGATCTCCCGGGCTATCACTTCCAGGTGATTGGCAACTCCAGCCCCATGTACCTACAGGCCACGTTCCATGCGCCGTGCAGCGTCTCAGGCGGCCAGCCGATCAGACAGACCACGCGGAAGTGGCAGCTCTCTGCGCATATGACGCCCAGCGAGCTGGTACAGACCGCGCTCAAATGCGCGCTGACGTCAGTGGAGCACGAGGCGCGCGAGCAATTCCGCTATCGGGGTCTGGCGATCTTCGGTCCCCATTTCAATGTGGACCGCCTGGCGGAGCTTTGCATGTGCCCTGATGGGCAGGAGGTGCGTTCGTGAGCGCCCCCACCAAAAAACAATTGGCGTCCCGCCACATGCGCCGTCTGCGCACGATGCGCGAGCAGGTACTGGATATGGCTCGGCAGTGGGAAGACCTGGACCAATATGCCGTTAACGTGCTGGAAGACCTGGCCGAGGCCATGGAATCCACCGCGAGCAACTTGCTGGATGAAGATGCCGTTGAGGGAGCAATGCCGTGAACCGCGATGACGCCCTCAAGAAGATCAAGAAGTGCCTGGCTCTCAGCCGCAGTGCGAATGAACACGAAGCCGCCGCCGCGTTGCGCCAGGCGCAGGCGCTGATGCGTGAGCATGGCCTACGCGAGAAGGATGTCTCTCTGGCCGACGTGGTCGAGGTGAAGGTCAAGGCTTGCAGCACTGCCGCCAATGCCTGGGAGCTTCGCCTAGTGAGCGTCATCGCTGACGCCTTCGGCTGCGAAACCTTCGGATTGCTGGCAGGCCGATACAACCACGCGGGCAACTACGTACGGTCGCGCCACTGGGTATTTGTCGGCATGAATGCAGCTCCCTCGGTGGCAGGGTACGCCTGCGAGGTGCTACTACGCCAATGCGCCAAAGCCAGGCTGGCCCACATCGCCAAACAGCCACGCAACTGCAAGCCCATCACAAAGACTGCACGGGGGGATGCCTTTGCCATGGGCTGGGTATCCGCAGCATCCCAGCTCGTGGAGCGCTTTGCCCAGCCCGAGGCCGATAAAGCCCTGCTGCTCACCTACATCGAGCAGCAGCATGGTGAGCTGAAAAGCGACAAGGCCCGCAACATTGCAAAGGCACGGAAGACGGATTGGGGGCACTACTCGGCCGGACATCGTTCTGGCGAGAACGCCCAGCTTCATCGTGGCGTTGGCGGCACGGCTGCGCAGGGGATGCTGACATGAGCCGCTCCACCGCCAAGCCAACGCCGATGGCATGCCTGACCATTGGCTATCTGGACTACCTCATGCCCTCGGATAAGGCGATGAAGGTGGCAGAGCTGATGCAGCACGCCATCGAGTGCGAATCCAACTTTGAAGGCACAGGCTACGTCTACACCGCCAAGGATCAACCCAACGTTGAGTTCTCCTTGGTGCGACCGAACCAGGTACGCATGCCCAAAGGCGAAACCATGCCCGTGCCCACGACGCGTCAGAGGCTGCTGCGATGAAAACCGTCAGTCTCTATGTTGGTGCCGCTGTCCTCGTGCTGTGGGCGCTGGGTCTGCTCGGCTTCATTGACTTCCGCTTGTGCGTTGGCCCGGCCGGAACCTGCAACACGCTGAGCGCTGGCTCTAGGACTGCTTGATGCCGTTCTACCGCCTCAAGACCGGCATCGTTCACGTCAAGGGAACGCGCCTGCCCGCGCCCTGCTGTGTCCGATTCTCCTGGCCGACCAGAGGTAAGGAGCAGGACTGCATGGCCCCCAGCGCTTATCTGTGCGACGGCCCCAATGAAGCCAACCGCAGCGGCACCTGCGATGCCCCGCTGTGCGATGTCCATGCCCGCCAGATCGGCCCCAACCGGCACCTGTGCCCCGCGTGTCTCCAGTCCCACCGTGATACCGACCCACAGCGCGGCCTGTTCACCTCCCTCGTTTAAAGCATGGCAACCACTACACGCCGTTTCACTGCCCACAGCAACACGGGCAACGCAGACGCCCAGCGCAAGCGCGAGCTGGGCCACATCCACCAGGGCCGCGCCGCGCTGCGCTGGAGCGAGGACGACTACCGGTTTCACCTGCGCAATCTCACCGGCAAGGACAGCTCCGCCGAGCTGGACGCCGCAGGCCGCCGCAAGGTGCTAGACCATATGGCGACGCTCGGTTATGCCCCCAAGGCCAGCACCTTCAAGACATTTGACCAGGCCGCCAAGATCAAGTGGCTGTGGAAGAAGATCGGCGAGCACGGTGGTCTGCGTGACTCCAGCCCGGCCGCGCTGCTCGCCTTCATTGGCCGCACCACGGGTAGTGGCTACTCCGATGCGAAGTTCGTTCCTACCTTGGAAGCATCCAAGGTTATCGAAGCCCTCAAGGCGATGCTGGATCGCGCCAAGCGGGCGCAGGGCAAGGAAGGTGGCGAAGCATGAGCGCTCACAAGCATTCCCACGGCTGCTGCGCCGACAAGGTATGTAACGACAAGACCTGCATGGAGCTGCCCACCGGCAAGACCTGCGGCCACTGCGTCCATGAGCGTAGGTGCTGCACGATTTTTGGACACACGCCGTCCGACACCTATTGCGACTGGTTCCCCCGCCGGTTCTCGGAAAAGCCCACGCGCAAGGAAGAGGGCGGCAATGGCTGACACCTTCCAGCAACGCACCCCGACCTGCCCGCACTGCGGCTACGCCATGGACCACGACGACATGGTCAATGCACCCGATGACGTTTTCGAGGCCGCAGTCAATGAGCAGCGCCTTCCGGTTACCTGTCCCTCGTGCGATGCCCAGTACTGGCTGCAGGGCGGCTATAGCCCCCACTACACCACCGCGTTTTCCGAAGAGGAGTTGTCATGACCGCACCGACCAAGCCTTGTAAGAACGGCCCGCGCCACAAGTGGAAATGGCTGAAGAACGTCGCCAGCAGCCAAGTCGGTGGGCATGGCGCATATGCACACTTCACGCTGCGAGGCCTCTACCGCTGCGAATGCGGCGCCAAAAAGGTCGGCCGACCCGACAACAGCGGAGCCGATTTGCGCGACCTGTTCGAGTCACAAAAGGACCATCGCCCATGATCCGCCTCATCGACATCAACGGCCTGACCCACTACATAGCGCCGCAGTCCATCGCCAAAATCATAGAGGCGGGCACCAGCAGCCAGTGGCATGGCATCCGTGCATACGTACGCACCACCAACGGCGAGACCATCGAAGCGCGCGAAACAGCCGACCAGATCGCCATGATGGTCGCTGCAGGCGCCGAGAAGCTGATCGCCCTGCAGGCCGAGATCGACGCCCACGAGATGGCGAACAGCAACCTCTTCGCCCTGGTCAATGAGCTGCGCGCGCTGCTGCAGGACGCCAAGAGTGCAATGTCGGAACTGCACGTGGCCGCCATCCCCGACGAGTCCACCGAGGGCGTCCCGGCCATCATCCCGCCCGAGGCATTTCGCAAGTTCGTGGACACCCATGCACGCCTGTGCTTCCTCATGCACCAGCGCGGGCATAACCCAGCTCAGGAGGGCCAGCGCAATGGCTGACGCAGACACTCCGCTGGTCCCAGTTGTGGCCCGCCTGTACACCCAGTCAGGCTACCGTCGCGCGTCGACAAAGCCCGGACCAGGCGCTCCGCTGGTGCAGCTCTCTGACGCGCAAGCCGTCATTGGCACATGGCAGCAGCGCGCGGTGCAAAGCAAGGCGGCTTTCGCACAGGTCGTCAGCGAGCGGGATGCTCTTCTAGCCGCAGTGCGTCAGGCGGTCGAGGAGCTTTCTTCCGTCACCCCGTCTCAGGCCTACCCCACAGCCGTCTCTGCCTATACCCGGCTCCGTCAAGCCATCGTTCCGTTTAAATGACTCATCGGGCTGAAGCCATCTCTATCGAATTCCTGCCGCCGCTGCTGCAGGATTTCGAGCGCCTGATCGGCCTGGAGCCCACTATGGCCCTGGTCAGGCACTCGGGCGGGCTGCGCATTTACATCCCCACGCCCGAGCGCGTAACAGCCGACCATATATTCGCGCACGTCATCGGTCTGGAGAACCTTTTAAAGCTGGCGGAGGTGTATGGCGGCGAGTCCCACTTCCAGCTCCCCAAGGCCGAGCGAGCGCTGATCCAGGTGCGCAATGCACGCATCGCCCAGGCCTACACCACCCACAAAACGGCCCGCGAGTTGGCTGTTGAATACCACCTGACGGAGCGACAGGTGGAGCGCATATTGGCAGCGGCCGGGGCTGAAGCTCCTGAAGACCGGCGCCAGGCCGTTTTGTTTTAAAGCGGTTTTAAGGCGTGCGACTTGGTCGAAGTCGCACGTTGTGGATAAATGCGATGCGGCGTTCACTAACCCATTGATTTCAAAGCATTTATCCGAAGGTGCACCCTAGATTGCCGTGCGACTTCCTTGCGTGCGACTTTCCGAGGGCGCTCCAACCTCAACCAAGTGTCTATTTGGAGGGGGCCTAAAGCGCAGTTCTCCAATGAAAACGGGGCCACAGGGCCCCGAAACCACTTTAAGGCATCCAAGGCCCACCCGCGTCCAGAAAACGCCCATTTCGGCCATTTAGGCCCTTTGATCTGCCCATTCGGTGCCAATACCACCGGCAATACTCAAAAGCCCCAAATTGCCCGCAAACCCGCGCCAGTACTAGCAATGGCCAAATTTATCCACAGCCCCCGACCGTGCCAATTCGATCACCTCCCCACTCTGGGCGTGCAATGAAGCAGTTTGGTGCAAATGTTTCTGGCTTGGCACACCTTGGCATTCGAAGCAGTCCAGCAACCGCAGTTGCCACGGATACGATCACGCGCTTTGCTGATCCAGGCTGCGGGCAGTACGCAGGGCCTCCATGAACGCAGCGGCCAAGTTTTGGCATGGATCAGCGGCATCTTCGCAAACAAGCAACTCTTACATGACGCAGACGACAAGGCGCGATATCACCGCCAATGAAGCCCAGACCATCATCAAAGAGGCGGCCACTTGGAAGGGAACTGCCTACGCGTTGCGAGGTGCGGCTTCGGTCAAAGGGGTTGCCGGTGACTGCAGCGGCACGACCTTCTTGATCTATCGCGCAGCGGGTTTCCCGTACGACTACCAGCCTTCGGGCACATTCCCTTTGTATGCCCAGCGTTCCGGCCTGTTTCGTCTGCTCACTGCGGAGGAGTCGGCACAGGCGGGCGACGTCTTGTCGTGGCCCAATCACATGGCAATTTACGCGGGCTCTGCATTGCAGAAGGAAGACGCCACCACCCAGCGCACCAACGCGAGCGGCAGGAGCTGGACGCAACAAAATGACATCTACACGGCCACCCATCCGAATGGCGCAGCCTATATGCCAGCGTCCTTGCGCTACTGGCGGCCTGATCCGCCGAAGATCTACCGTTACCAGACCAGCGCACCATGACGAACGCGATGTTTGAACGGATGAAGCCCCTGCCATTTACCGCCCCGATGGCGATTGCCGCTCGGCTGGTGTTGCTGGTTTGTGGAGTTTCGGGCCTGGCAGGGGCCGCGCTGGCGGATGAGCGCAGCGACGGTGTCACACCCCGCATCGTGTTGGCACCGCAAGCTCCGCTGGCGCGTGGGGCGGAGATCGCGCGTGCTGTGGTTTACCTCGAAGCAGAAGAGGCCGATGTTTCGCTGACTCCGGGGCCGTTTCTCGTCAGCCCGATCCTGTTGAGGGTGCAAGGTCCGGTGTTCGGATGGTTGGGAGAATCGGAGCCTTATCCCGACCGCCACTTCCCCGAACTTCGGTTTTTCAGCAACGGCCAACCTGTGCCTTATTCAGAGTCTTTCCGCGCTACGGTGGGTACGGTGGATATCTCAGCGCTGCTCAGCGACGCCAAAGTGAGTCCATGGCTGATTGCTGACACACCGCCATTTGTTGCCACGGAAGATATGCCCGCCGAAACCCGGTCGAAGTTGACGCAGGCTGGTGCCATGAGTGCGTCCGGCGGCGACTATTTGGCCCAGTGGCGCGCGCAACGCACGTTGGGGGTTGCGTTGGTCCCAGGCCAAACGCTGGACATGCGCTATCGGCTTCGGCCTGGTTACGCCCTGCTGTCCCTGCAGGAGCTGGGCGGAGCAACGCTGCGGCAGCGCTACTGCCTGACCGGATCGCACCTGCAGGCGCTGCAAAAACGGTTTGGTCGTCAGGCCCAGTTCGTCACCCGGTACTACGCTATGGCTGTGGGATGGGAGGGGAGAGTCCCGCCCAGCGCGCGCCTGACAGTGGTGCCGCAGCCGGGGGTGGTGCAAGTGGCAGCTTGCACGCGCAGTGCCAAACAAGCATTTGGCATGGACGCGGTGTGGACAGATGTCGAGACGGTTCCGGATCGCCAATCCGTGCTCCACGTTCTCACGTTGGAGCCGGTCATTCCTTGATCCGGCAAAGGTGCGTCGCTCGACCGATGAGCCCCTGAGCACGATCGTTGCTGGCGCATAGGGAGCCTGCATTGCAGGCGCTTGCGTCTAGTGCGGAGGCGTTGCTTTCACGCTGTCAGGCAAGGCTGTCTCCGGCGCCTCGACGGGATGCTCCTCATAACCGGGATACGCGGAACTCGCTGCATTCATCGCCGCACTCTCCTGCCGCTCCCGCGCCATCTGCTCAGCAAACTGGTTGCGGCCTTCGCGCGCCACGGCAATGAACTTGGCGCGGTCCTTGTGGTGCGGGTACATGCGGTCGGCCAGCGCGATGTTGTGGGTGCGAAATCGCTGGGTGATGGCGGTGGCCTGCGCGGGGGGCAGGCCCATCAGCTCCAGCACGGTGTGGGCGCTTTGCAGGCTGGACTCGAACAGCTCGCGCTGCACCAGTGTCACGCCCAGGTCGCGCAGCTTGTTCCAGTGGGTCACATCCCGTGCGCGGGCCACGATCTGCAGGTGCGGGAAGTGCTCGCGCGCCAGCTTGGCGATCTGCAGGGACTGCTCGGCATCGTCCACGGCTACCACCAGGATGCGTGCGTGTTCGGCCCCGGCAATGCGCAGCAGGTCGAGCCGCGTGGCGTCGCCGTAGAACACGCGGTAGCCAAAGGTGCGCGCCACCTCCAGCATGTCCACGCTGTGGTCCAGCACGGTGGTGGGGATGCCCTGGGCCAGCAGCACGCGCGAGACGATCTGCCCGTAGCGGCCGAAGCCCGCGATGATGATGGGCGCCTCCTGCGGCTCGGAGATTTCCTCGGCCTGGGGCTTGGCGGACTTGAGTTGGGCATAGCGGCGCAGCAGCACGCGGTCCAGCAGCACCAGCAGCAGCGGGCTGATCAGCATGGACAGCGCCACGGCACCGATGAGCAGCGAGGCGGTCTCTGCCGGGAACACGCTGGCGCCCGCAGCGGCCTGGAACACCACAAATGCAAACTCTCCGCCCTGGGCCAGCAGCAGGGTGAAGACGGGGCGCTCCTGGTAGGGAATCTCGACCACCTTGGCCAGGGCGTAGATGACCACCGCCTTGGCAGCGAGGAAGCCGACCAGGATGGCAGCCATGAGCCCGGGGGAACGCAGGATCACGCCGAAGTCAATGCTCATGCCCACGGCGATGAAGAACAGCCCCAGCAGCAGGCCCTTGAAGGGCTCGATGTCGGCCTCCAGCTCGCGCCGGTATTCGCTGTCGGCCAGCAGCACGCCGGCGAGGAAGGCGCCCAGCGCCATCGACAGGCCCACCAGCACCATCAGGTAGGCAATGCCCACCACCAGCAGCAGCGCGGCGGCGGTGAAGATTTCGGGGGTTTTGCTCTTGGCGATCCAGCGCAGCACGGGGCGCAGCAGCAGGCGCCCGCCGAGGATGATGGCCGCGATCACGCCGACGATCTTGAGCACCTCCAGCACCATCTCGCCCGGTGTGTGGCCCGCGCCTTCACCCGCGGCGGCGCCCAGCACGGGCATCAGGGCCAGGATGGGGATGGCCGCCACATCCTGGAACAGCAGGATGGAGAAGCCCGCCTGCCCGCTCTGCGTGCGCATGAGGTTGCGCTCGGCCAGCGACTGCAGCGCAATGGCTGTGGACGACAGCGCCAGTCCCAGCGCACCCACCAGACTCACGCGCCAGGGCAGGCCGGCCAGCGCGCCCAGCGCAAACAACACCGCTGCGCAACCCAGCACCTGGGACGTGCCGGTGCCAAAGATGGGGCGACGCAGAGCCCACAGGCGGCTGGGTTGCAGCTCCAGCCCGACCAGAAAGAGCATCAGCACCACGCCGAACTCGGCAAAGTGCAGGATGTCCTGCACGTTGCTGACCAGCCCCAGGCCCCAGGGCCCGATGGCGATGCCTGCCGCCAGGTAGCCAATGATGGCGCCCAGGCCCAGCGCCTTGGCAATGGGCACGGCCAGCACGGCGGCGGTGAGGTACAGAAAACCGTAGGTGAGCCAGGTGGGGGCGTGTTCCATGGGGCAGAGTGCGCTGGAGGTCGTCGTGGGGAGGCAGAACACCGCGCCCCCGATGTGCGGGGCGGGTGTGCCAGATTCTGGCACCGCCGCAAGGCGTCGGGGCGGTTGCCGTGGTTTGGATCTGTGGCGCTATTTATTTGATAGCTATTCGGGCATGATTATCCAGCGCCTGCGCCTGTTTTTATGCAGATCATGGTGCCGGGGGTCCTGCGTTGCTAAGATGCGGGCCCTTCTTCGCACACAGGCACGGTGACCCATGGATTTGCAGACTTGGCTGGCTTTTTTTGCGGCGTCTTGCCTGATTGCGGTGTCGCCGGGCTCGGGGGCCGTGTTGTCGATGAGCCATGGTCTGTCGTTCGGCGTGCGCAAGACGAGCGCCACCATCGTGGGCCTGCAGCTGGGGCTGCTGCTGATTTTGCTGATTGCTGGGGCGGGTGTGGGCTCGCTGCTGCTGGCGTCCGAGGCGGCGTTCAGCCTCGTCAAGGTGCTGGGCGCCTGCTATCTGATCTATGTGGGTTTCAACCAGTGGCGTGCGGGCGATGCGCCCATCGCGCAAGGCGATGAGCATGAGGCCGCTGGCACCTGGCAAAAACGCTGCCTTACGGGCTTCTTGACCAACGCCACCAACCCCAAGGGCATCATCTTCATGGTGGCCGTGCTGCCCCAGTTCATGACCGACACGCGTCCGCTGTGGACACAGCTGCTGGTGATGGCCGCCACCACGGTGACGGTGGACGTGGTGGTCATGCACGGCTACGCTGCGGGGGCGAGCGCGCTGCGCCGCCTGATGCGCAGTGCGCGGGCCGTGCGGGCGCAGAACCGCGTGTTTGGCGGTTTGCTGATGGCGGTGGGGGCGGGGCTGTTCTTCGTCAAGCGCGGTGGTCAGCACGCCTGAGGCGGCTGTGGCACCGCTGGGGTGTCAGAGGGTGCTTCTGATTTGATAGCTGCTAGCGCATATGAATATTGCGCTTGAGGCTGATTTGGCTTGTATTTTCATGGACCTGCAGATTCCAAGGAGCTTGTCATGCCAGTAGTTGTTGTCGCCAACCCGAAGGGCGGAGTGGGCAAGTCCACGCTGTCCACCAACATCGCGGGCTACTTTGCCAGCCAGGGGCATCCCGTGATTCTGGGCGACACCGACCGGCAGGAGTCCGCCCGGCTGTGGCTGGGCCTGCGCCCGCCCGCTGCGCGCCCCATCGGGAGCTGGGACACCAGCTCGGACGTCATCAGCCGCCCGCCCAAGGGCACCACCCACGCGGTACTCGACACGCCCGCCGGCCTGCACGGCTGGCGCCTCAACGATGTGCTCAAGCTGGCCGACAAGGTCATCGTGCCGCTGCAGCCCAGCGTGTTCGACATCTTTGCCACGCGGGCCTTTCTGGACCAGTTGGCCGAGCACCGCCACGCCGCCGGGGTGCCCGTGGGCATCGTCGGCATGCGGGTGGATGCGCGCACCAAGGCGGCCGAGCAGCTGCACCACTTTGTGGACAGTCTGGGGTTTCCGGTGCTGGGCTATCTGCGCGACACGCAAAACTATATCCACCTGGCAGCACACGGCCTCACGCTGTTTGACGTGGCCCCCGGCCGTGTGGCGCGCGACCTGGAGCAGTGGCAAGGGATCTGCACGTGGCTCAATTCTTAAAGGACAGCGTGAAGCACGACGTACATCCATTCCCCCGGGAAAACACCTGTCACCCGGCAGACAAGGCGCGCCGGAGCGCGGGGCTACATTGCAAAGATGAAAATCTTCCGCTCTTATTCCGAAGTCAGCGCCTGCGTGGGCCAGGAGGTCGCTGTGACCGACTGGATCACCATCACGCAGGAACAGGTCAACCTGTTCGCCGAGGCCACGGGCGACCACCAGTGGATCCACGTGGACCCCGAGCGTGCCAAGGCCGGGCCATTTGGCGCGCCCATTGCGCACGGGTTTCTCACGCTGTCGCTGATTCCCAAGTTCTTCGAAGTGGGCCTCACGATCGAGGGGGCACGCATGGGCGTGAACTACGGGCTCAACAAGGTGCGCTTCACGGCGCCGGTGCCGGTGGGCAGCCGCTTGCGCGCGCGCCTCACGCTGCAGGCTGCCGAGCCCGTGGCGCCCGATGGAATGCAGATGACCTGGCTGGTCACTGTGGAGCGCGAGGGCAGCGACAAGCCGGTGTGCGTGGCCGAGTCGCTGGCGCGCAACTTCGGCGCCCCGGCCTGAGCCGGGCCACCAGCGGGCAGGAGGTCTGAACCATGGACCGCCTGCAAGCCATGAAAATTTTCGAACGCGTGGTGGAGGAGGGCGGCTTTGCCGCCGCCGCCCGCGCCATGGACATGTCGCCCCCCGTGGTCACCCGCATGGTGGCCGAGCTGGAGCAGCACCTGGGCACACGCCTGCTGCAGCGCACCACCCGCAAGCTGGCGCTCACCGACGCGGGGGAGTCGTACCTGCAGCGGGTGCGCGCCATCCTGCACGAGATCGACGACGCCGAGGCCGCCGCTGCCGCCAGCACGCGCGATCTGCGCGGCACCATCCGCATCGTGGCGGCGCCGGTGCTGGCCACCAACTTTCTGGCCCCCATGGTGGCGGTGTGGCATGCCTACTATCCCAAGCTCATGCTCGACATCAGCATGGACGCCTATGCCTCCAGCCGTGTGGATGAGTTCGACGTGACCATTATGGTGGCGGGCGAGGACTTTGATGCCAACATCGTCGCGCGTCCTCTGGTGCAGGGTGAGGCGATTGTGGTGGCGTCCCCCGATTACCTGGAGCGCCGGGGCATTCCGCGCGAGCCGCAAGACCTGATTCACCACGACTACCTGCGCGACTCGAGCGCGCCCGTGCGCCTGCAGTCAGGGCCTGGCCGCAAGCTGCGCCTGCAGTCGCTGCGGGCGGATGTGCCAGACGAAGAGGTGGACGCACCAGCGGTGCTGCAGTCCGTCAGCACCGAGCTGCTGATGCGCGCCGCTGTGGATGGGGCGGGCGTGGCTGTCACGTCGCGCCTGCTGGCCGAGGAGCACCTGGCCCGGGGCGAGCTGGTCCATATCCTGCCGGGCTGGATCTTTTCGCGTTACACGATCTATGCAGCGTTGCCCTCGGGCCGCATGCTGCCCGCGCGCACGCGGGTGTTTCTGGACTTCCTGACCGAACACGTGCCCCGCGCCATGGCGGAAAAATCCGGTCAGCTCAGTTGAGCTGTGCGAACCCGCTGATGATCGTGCCCTCGGGCTCGACCATCACCTGCCCGTCAGGCATGGCAAAGCTGTTCTGGCGCCAGGCCTCGAACACGGTCACCGCTACGGCGTTGGACAAATTGAGGCTGCGCTGACCGGGCACCATGGGCAGGCGCAGGCGCTGCGCTGGTGGGAAGCTCTCGCGCAGCTCGGGGGGCAGCCCCCGCGTTTCCGCGCCAAACACCAGCCAGTCGCCGGGCAGAAAGCAGGTGGAGTGCACGGGTTGCGAGCCGTGGGTGGTCATCGCAAACATCCGGGTCGGGTCCGGCTGGGTGTCCCGCAGAAAGGCCGTCCAGCCTGCGTGGACCTGCACGCTGGCATATTCGTGGTAATCCAGCCCTGCACGACGCATCTGGCGGTCTTCCATCGAGAACCCCAGGGGCTCGATCAGGTGCAGCGAGCACCCGGTGTTGGCCGCCAGGCGAATCACATTGCCGGTGTTGGGCGGAATCTCGGGTTCGACGAGGACGATATGGAACATGACCGCCATTGTCATCGTTGGACCTGTGAGTTGAGCAACCGCTCGTAATCAAAAGTATCCCTTTAGTACCTGTTCGGTGTTCGTTCGGTGCCGGTTCGGTACCTGTCTGGCGCTTTTCAGTCCAGCCCTGTGCGCGCCAGCACAGTGGCCGTGACATGCGCGACACCTGCCTCGCGCAGTGCCAAGGTGGCTGCATGCAGGGTGGCGCCCGTGGTCATCACGTCATCGATCAGTACCACCCGCTGGCCACGCAGGCTGGCTGCGCGGGCGGGCTCTACGGCGAAGGCGCCGCGGAGATTGCGCAGCCGCTGCACCCGGGGCAGGCCGCTTTGGACTTCGGTGGCATGCAGTCGCAGTAGGGTGTGGCAGTCCGCCTTGGTGCCAGCCAGTTGCCTTGCCAGAAGGGCCGACTGGTTGAAGCCCCGCTCGCGCAGGCGCTCGGTGGACAGGGGGACTGCCAGTACCCGGTCGGCCGCCTCCAGTGCCGGCTCCATCCAGGGCGTGCTGCGCATCAGGGTGGCCAGGGCGCTGGCCCAACCCGGATCGCCCCTGAACTTGAACTGCGCCAGGGCGTCGGCCCAGGGGTACGCGTAGTCTACGGCGGCAATGCAGGCGTCGAAGCTGGGCGGGTTCTGCAGGCAGGCGCCGCACACGGCAACCCCTGCGGGCACCCGCAGCGCGCAGCGCTGGCAACGCGTGGCAGGCTGGGCAAACCGCATCACACACGCATTACAGACACGCTGCGACGGCCAGGCGTGGCACACGGCGCACTGGCTGGGCACTTTGTCCACCCAGGCGTGGAGGCGGCGTGAAATCCCTGGCAAACCCAAAAAGAGCATGAATCAATATACTCGCGCGTCCTTCTGCCCCGCCCATGTCCTCCGAGCGTCCCCCCACCATTGATCCTGTTGCCGCCGCCCGCTGGCATGCTGCGGCCCCGGCCGCGTCCCCCTGGCTGCACGAAGAGGTGGCGCGCCGCATGGAGGACCGGTTGCAGTGGATTCGCCAGGCACCCGCCTCCTGGTGCCATTGGGACCCAGTGCGTGGGGGTCTGCAGGCGCATGCCCTGGTGAGTGCTCGATACCCGACGGCGCGTTGCCAGTTGTACGAGACCAGCGCACATTGCGAACCTGTGGCACGGCAGGCGTTGGCCAAGCCTTGGTGGAACCCCGCACGCTGGGGTGCTGGGGCCTTGCAAATGGGGCCGCCGGCCGATGCCAGCGTGCAGATGTTGTGGTCCAACATGGCGCTGCACATGGCGGCCGACCCGCAAGACCTGATCGGCCGCTGGCACCGTGCCCTGGCGGTGGATGGCTATCTGATGTTCTCGTGTCTCGGACCGGACACCCTCCGTGAGCTGCACGGCGTGTACGCCGCCATGGGGTGGCCGCCCGCGGGCCATGCCTTCACCGACATGCATGACTGGGGAGACATGCTGGTGCACGCCGGTTTTGCAGAGCCGGTGATGGACATGGAGCGCATCACGCTTACCTTTGCCACGCCCGAGCGGCTGGTTCAAGAGCTGCGCGAGCTGGGTGCGAATTTGCATCCTGATCGCTTTCCCTCATTGCGCGGACGGCGCTGGCGCGACAAGCTCTACCAAGTGCTGTCCGAGCGTCTGGCCGATCCGGGCCATGAAGGTCAGTTGGCACTGACTTTTGAAATCATCTATGGCCATGCCTTCAAGCCTGCACCCCGGGTGCGCGTCAGTTCCAGCAGTGCGGTGTCGCTGCAGGACATGCGCGCCATGTTGCGCAAGGGCGGCACTGAGAACTAACCTGTAACGGCGTGTCAATGACTTGGAACAAGGCACGCTACAATTCTTGGTTATTGAGATTTCGGGCATCTTCCCGCGCAATTTGGCAGGCTGTGCCTGTTGTGCCCAAGGCGCAACGTGTGCTGCAGCCGGCAGTCTTGTGAGCACTCACGGTGACGGGCTTGGTTTTTCGTTTTGCCACGGTGTCGGGTCAGCGCATTGACTGGCGTCTGGTTCGCAATTGTTCGGTCACGCCGACGCAATTGGGCTGGATGTATCTGTCGCTGTGTGTGGTGTCCCTGGGGATCGCGACATTCTTCTGGATGCTCGGCGCCCACCTGGTGATGCCCTTCGCCTGGCTCGAAATCGTGGCAGTAGGGATTGCATTCGCCATGTACGGTCGCCATGCGGCGGATGGCGAGAGGATTTCATTGCAGGGCTCACGCCTTGTGGTGGAGCTGGAGACAGCAGGCAGGCTGGAGCGCGCGGAGTTTGACCGGAGCCGGGTTCGCGTAGAGCCCAAGACGGGAGACCATTCGCTGATCACGCTGTCTGCACAGGGCCGTTCGGTGGAGGTGGGGCGCTATGTGCGCCCAGAGCTCCGGCCGGCCTTGGCATCGGAGATCCGCATGGCCTTGCGCGCTGCCTGACCCCACGCAGGCGCGCGAAAGGGATTGGTTAAATTGAGGCTTAGAAGTAAGTGAGAACTATGAAGAGCATTTCCAACAAGCTGGCTTCTCTGCTGCTGATTGCCAGTGCATGGGTGGGCTCCGCAGCCCATGCCGTTCAGGACCTGCCTGGCGGCCCTGCAGTCAACCAGCTGAACCTGGCGCCGCCCGTCACCAAGATCGCAGAAGAGCAGCATTTTCTGCATTGGATGATGCTGATCATCTGCACGGTGATCTTTGTTGCAGTGTTCTCCGTGATGTTCTACTCGATCTGGAAGCATCGCCGCTCCAAGGGCGCGAAGGCTGCCAACTTCCATGAGTCGGTGACGGTCGAAGTGGTGTGGACCATTGTTCCGTTCATCATCGTGATCCTCATGGCCTTGCCCGCCACCAAGGTGCTGGTCGCCCAGAAGGACACCACCAACGCCGACCTCACGATCAAGACCACGGGCTACCAGTGGAAATGGGGCTATGACTACATCACCGGCGAAGGCGAAGGCTTGGCCTTCATCTCCACGCTGGACAGCAGCCACCGTGTGATGTCTGACAGCGGCAACGTCAAGGACGCCCCCGCCAACTACCTGCTCAAGGTGGACAACCCCATGGTGGTCCCGGTCAACAAGAAGATCCGCATCATCACCACGGCCAACGACGTGATCCACGCCTTCATGGTGCCTGCCTTCGGCATCAAGCAGGACGCGATCCCTGGCTTTGTGCGTGACACCTGGTTCCGTGCCGAGAAGATCGGCGACTACTACGGGCAGTGCGCAGAACTGTGCGGCAAGGAACACGCCTACATGCCCATCCACGTGAAGGTGGTGTCCGCCGAGGACTACACCGCCTGGGTGGCCGAACAAAAGAAGAAGGCCGCAGCCAAGCTGGACGACCCCACGAAGGTGTGGGCGCTGGACGACATCCTCAAGCGCGGCGAGAAGGTGTATGCGGCCAACTGCGCTGCCTGCCACCAAGCCAACGGCAAGGGCGCTGGCCCCATCAAGCCACTCGACGGTGCTGCCGTGGTGCTGGATGCCGACCATGCCAAGCAGATCCAGGTCTTGCTCAAGGGCCAGAACAATGGCGCCATGCCTGCATGGGCGCAGCTGAGCGACACCGACATCGCCGCCGTGGTCACCTACACCAAGAACAACTGGTCCAACAAGACCGGCCAGCTGGTGCAGCCTGCTGAAGTTCTGGCCCTGCGTGGCAAGTAATCATCGCCCCATCGTATTGAGGAATTCACCATGAGCGCAGTACTCGACAACCACGGGCACGCTGGCGACCACGCACACGACGGCCACGACCACCATGGCCCCACCGGCTGGCGCCGCTGGGTGTTCGCCACCAACCACAAAGACATCGGTACGCTGTACCTGCTGTTCTCGTTCACCATGCTGATGGTCGGCGGCATCCTGGCGCTGCTGATCCGCGCCGAGCTGTTCCAGCCCGGCCTGCAACTGGTGAACCCGGAGCTGTTCAACCAGCTCACCACCATGCACGGCCTGATCATGGTGTTCGGCGCGATCATGCCGGCCTTCGTGGGCTTTGCGAACTGGATGATTCCGCTGCAGATCGGCGCCTCCGACATGGCCTTCGCGCGCATGAACAACTTCAGCTTCTGGCTGATGATTCCTGCCGCACTGATGCTGGTCAGCTCGTTCTTCATGCCCGGCGGCGCTCCCGCTGCCGGCTGGACGCTGTACGCACCGTTGACGTTGCAAATGGGTCCTTCCATGGATGCCGGCATCTTCGCGATGCACATCCTGGGTGCTTCGTCCATCATGGGCTCGATCAACATCATCGTGACCATCCTGAACATGCGCGCCCCTGGCATGACGCTGATGAAGATGCCCATGTTCGCCTGGACCTGGCTCATCACCGCCTATCTGCTGATTGCCGTGATGCCCGTGCTGGCTGGCGCGATCACCATGACGCTGACGGACCGTCACTTCGGCACCAGCTTCTTCAACCCCGCCGGCGGCGGTGACCCGGTGATGTACCAGCACATCTTCTGGTTCTTCGGTCACCCCGAGGTGTACATCATGATCTTGCCGGCTTTCGGCATCATCAGCCAGATCGTGCCTGCGTTCAGCCGCAAGAAGCTGTTCGGCTATGCCTCCATGGTGTACGCCACTTCGTCCATCGCCATTCTGTCGTTCATCGTGTGGGCCCACCATATGTTCACGACCGGCATGCCTGTGACTGGCCAGCTGTTCTTCATGTACGCCACGATGCTGATCTCCGTGCCCACGGCCGTGAAGATCTTCAACTGGATCGCCACCATGTGGCGCGGTTCGATGACGTTTGAAACCCCCATGCTGTTTGCCGTGGGCTTCATCTTCGTGTTCACCATGGGTGGTTTCACCGGCCTGATCCTGGCCATGGCCCCCATCGACATCCAGCTGCAAGACACCTACTACGTGGTGGCCCACTTCCACTACGTGCTCGTGGCCGGTTCGCTGTTCTCCATGTTTGCTGGCGTGTACTACTGGCTGCCCAAGTGGACCGGCGTGATGTATTCCGAAACTCGTGGTCAGATCCACTTCTGGGGCTCGCTGATCACGTTCAACATCACCTTCTTCCCGATGCACTTCCTGGGTCTGGCTGGCATGCCCCGTCGTTATGCCGACTACCCCATGCAGTTCGCTGACTTCAACGCGATTGCCTCGGTGGGCGCGTTTGGCTTCGGTCTGATGCAGGTGTATTTCTTCCTGGCCGTGGTGTTGCCAGCCATGCGTGGCAATGGCGCCAAGGCCCCTGCCAAGCCATGGGACGGTGCCGAGGGTCTGGAGTGGGAAGTTCCTTCCCCCGCGCCTTTCCACACGTTTGAGAATCCTCCCAAGCTGGACGCCACGGCAACCCGAGTGATTGGCTGAACACCATGTCCATGACCCCAGAGCAAAAGAAGAACAACCTGCGGTTGGCGCTGATCCTGGCGTCCGTGGCGGCGGTGTTCTTTGTCGGGTTCATGGTCAAGGTGGTGTTGCTGTCCCGCTGAGCCACCGGCCGACTCTATGAGCCTGCACCGCGAAAACGCCAAGATGGTCGGCAAGCTGGTCGTTATTGCGGCCGGCATGTTCGCCTTCGGCTACGTGCTGATCCCCATCTACAAGCACATCTGTGAGATGACGGGCATCAATATCCTGTCGCTGTCGGAGCGGCAGGTGCCGGGCAACGGTGTGGCCGGTAAGGACGTGCGCGTACCCGCCAACACCCAGGTGGACAAGTCGCGCACCATCACGGTGGAGTTCGACGCGAACTCGCGCGGACCTTGGGACTTCAAGCCGGCGCAGCGTTCCGTGCAGGTGCACCCTGGTGAGCTGACGACGGTGATGTACGAGTTCCAGAACGTGCAGAACCGCCGCATGGCCGCCCAGGCCATTCCCAGTTACGCGCCCCGGCAGGCCGCTGCGCACTTCAACAAGCTGGAATGCTTTTGCTTCAATCAGTACACCCTGGAGCCCGGTGAAAAGAAAACCTGGCCCGTGGCGTTCGTGATTGATCCGAAATTGTCCAAAGACGTCACCACGATCACGCTGTCGTACACCTTCTTTGAAGTGGGTGGCAAGACACCCGCAGCCCCCGAATCAACGGCTGCAGCCGTGATGCCGGGTGCCAATGCGGCGGCCTTGCAAGGAGCGGGCTCATGAGCGCGCCGCGCGGGCCATCCGCAGACGTGAAGCCGTCGCAACGCAAAGGCTCATTGCTGCGCACGGTGCGCGCGGTGGCATGGTCGCTGATTGGCTTGCGCAAAGGCAGCGAGTACCAGCAAGATGTCGAAAAACTCAACCCGATCCACATCATCGTGGTGGGATTGATGGCAGTTTTTTTGTTGGTCATGGGCCTGATCGGGCTGGTGAACTGGGTCGTGTGAGTGCGTTGGCTGGTTTGTGCGAACAAATACTGAAAACAAAGATTTTGAGAATCAGGAGCTGAAATGAGTGCATCAACCCATGGCGGAACCCCGTACTACTATGTGCCCGCCGAGTCCCGCCACCCGGTGATGGCTGCGGCCGGTCTGTTCTTTGTGATCCTCGGCGCAGGCCAGTGGATCAATGGTCATGACTGGGGCAAATATTCGCTGGCCGTGGGGCTGGTGTGGTGGCTGTTCACGCTGTACCAGTGGTTTGGCGACGCAGTGCGCGAGAGCGAAGGCGGCCTGTACGGTCACAAGATCGACCTGTCGTATCGCTGGAGCATGAGCTGGTTTATCTTCTCCGAGGTGATGTTCTTTGGAGCGTTCTTCACCGCCCTGTGGTGGGCGCGCTCGCACTCGGTGCCTGCGCTGGGCAGCCTGGACAACGCGCTGCTGTGGCCTGACTTCAAGGCCGTCTGGCCCAGCATGGCTGCAGGTGTCACGGCATCGCCCGCCGGCATCATCGAACCCTTCCAGACCGTAGGCCCCTTCTGGCTGCCCACGATCAACACCGCGCTGCTGTTGACCTCGGGCGTGACGCTGACCATTGCCCACCACGCCCTGCGTGAAAACCAACGTGGCAAGACCATCGGCTTCATGTGGGCCACGGTGCTGCTGGGCTTCGTGTTCCTGCTGGTGCAGGGTTACGAGTACTACCACCTCTACACCGACCTGAACCTCAAGCTCAGTTCGGGTGTGTTTGGTTCCACGTTCTTTATGCTCACCGGGTTCCACGGCTTCCACGTGTTCCTGGGTATGCTGATGCTGCTGGTGATCACGCTGCGCCTGCAAAAGGGCCACTTCACGGCCGACAAGCACTTTGGCTTTGAAGGTGCTGCCTGGTACTGGCACTTTGTGGACGTGGTGTGGCTAGGCCTGTACGTGCTGGTCTACTGGATGTAAGCCAGGCCCGGACGCCGTCAAAAAAAGCGCCTCGCGGCGCTTTTTTTGTTATACCGCTCGGTGGTGCGGGTCAGCAGTAGCCTGTGATGGGCGCAGGTTCTCCGGTTGGTGTGTCAAGCCCCTGCGTCAACGGGTGGCGGGCAGCCCGGTGGGCTGGATGTATCCCAACTGCCAAGCGACCAGAATGCACAAGAACAGCACGATGGACAGCCCCACACGCACCGCCAGCGCCTTGGCCATGTGGTTGCCCTTGCTCTTGTCGTCGCGTCCGTTGCGCATCATGAAGAACAAGGCCGATGCCAGGCTGGCCAAAATGGCGATGAACGCCAGCACTACGAGGTATTTCATGGAGCGCATTATCCTGTGACCCCCCTTCGCCGTCCTGCGGGCCTGCGTTTTTGGCTCATTACCCTGGCTGCCGTGGTGGGCATGCTGGTCACTGCCTCTTTGGGGCGTTGGCAATTGTCGCGAGCCGCCCAGAAAGAGTCGCTGCAGGCGATGCTGGATGCGCGGGCCAGCCAGCCGGCCATAGACGGGCGTACGCTGACAGACCAGGCTAGCGCGACGCCCGAGGCCCAACAAGCCCTTGTACACCGTGCTGTGGTGCTGCAGGGGCGCTGGCTGCCTGAGCACACGGTGTATCTGGACAACAGGCAGATGCAGGGGCGCCCTGGGTTTTTTGTGCTCACACCACTGCAACTTTCTGGCGCTGGGGTGGTGCTGGTGCAGCGCGGATGGGCAGCGCGCAATTTCCAGGACCGCACCCAGCTGCCTTCCGTGACCACGCCGACGGATACCGAGGTACGCGTTCAAGGCCGTGTGGCCCTGTCGCCCTCGCGGCTGTATGAGTTCCAGGGGGGCGATAGTGCACAGGGGTCTTCCCGCATCCGGCAAAATCTGGACTTGGCAGCGTTCCGCACCGAAACCGGTCTGGCGCTCGCCCCCCTCACGGTGTTGCAGACGGGCCCAGTGGGCGACGCGGGCGATGGCCTGCTGCGCGACTGGCCTGTGGTCGGCGCGGGTGTCGAAAAACACTACGGTTACGCATTTCAATGGTTCGGGCTCTGCGGCCTGATAGCACTCCTTTATGTCTGGTTCCAAATCGTCCGACGGTTCATTCGCCCGCGCAGCCAGCCTGCCGCCTGAGGCGCGTTCGGAGCACCCGCTGGGGTTGACCGTACACACCTTGCCCGAGGCGGGGGAGGCGGTCGCCACCGCACAGCGTGCGCGCCATGGGCGCTGGAAGATGCTGGGCGTGCTGCTGATCTGCGCCGCGCCAGTGGTCGCCTCGTACTTCACCTACTACGTGATCCGCCCGGAGGGGCGGCGCGTTTACGGCGAGCTGATCAACCCCCAGCGCACCGTGCCTGCGCTCACCGCCTCCACGCTCGATGGCGGGGCCAAGCGGCTGGAGTCCCTCAAAGGCCAATGGTTGCTGGTCAGTGTGGCCGGGGGCGATTGCGATCCGGCCTGCCAGAAGCACCTGTACCTGCAGCGCCAGCTGCGCGAGAGCTTGGGTAAGGAAAAAGACCGGGTGGACTGGGTATGGCTGATCAACGACAACGCCCTGCCACCCGCCGCTCTCACGCCCGCCCTGCAGCAAGCCACTGTCTTGCGGGTCGAGCCCAGTGCCCTCACGGCCTGGCTGGAGCCTGCTCCGGGCCAGCAACTTGCAGACCACCTCTATGTGGTGGACCCGATGGGCAACTGGATGATGCGTTTTCCGGCAGCCATGGACACGAGTGGCGCCGCCAAGGCCAAGCGGGACCTGGAGCGCCTGCTGCGTGCTTCTTCTTCGTGGGACGAGCCGGGGCGGCCGGTCAAGCCATGACCGATACCCAACCGCTGTACGACCTGGCCCCAGTGTTCGAGCTGATGCTGCTCGGCCTGGTGATCGCGCTGGGGCCGCTGGTCTGGGTGTGGGCGCGCAATCGCCGCAGCACGCCCATGCGGCGCTTGCAGGCGCTCACGGTGCTCACGCTGTTCCTCACGTTTGATCTGGTGCTGTTCGGCGCCTTCACACGCTTGACCGATTCGGGCCTGGGTTGTCCCGACTGGCCCGGCTGTTATGGCAGCGCCAGCCCGGTGGGTGCCCGCGCCGAGATTGCGGCCGCCCAGGAGGCCATGCCGACCGGCCCCGTGACGCACGGCAAGGCCTGGATCGAGATGATCCACCGTTACTTGGCCACAGGTGTGGGGGTGCTGATCATTGTGATCACTGTGTCGTCCTGGGTGCAGCAACGGCGTGCCCGGCGTGATGGCGGGCAGCAGGCGCCGCCGCTCAGCCCCTGGTGGCCCACGGTGACCTTGTTGTGGGTGTGCCTACAGGGCGCGTTTGGCGCGCTCACGGTGACCATGAAGCTCTTTCCTGCCATCGTCACCCTGCACCTGATCGGTGGTCTGGTGCTGCTGGCACTGTTGTGTGTGCAGGCCGTGCGCCATACCCACAGTGCCCAGGGGCGCTCACCGGTGGCCTTGTCCCCCGTGCTGCGCTGGGGGCTGGTACTAACGGCCCTGCTGCTGGCCCTGCAAGTCGTGCTGGGCGGCTGGGTCAGCACCAACTATGCGGTGCTGGCATGCACCACCTTCCCCACCTGCCAGGGCAGCTGGTGGCCCGCCATGGACTTTGCGCAGGGCTTCCAGATCTGGCGCAAGCTGGGCATGTTGCAGGACGGTAGCCACATAAGCTTTGCTGCGCTCACCGCCATTCATTACGTGCACCGCCTGATGGCCTATGTGGTGCTGCTGGCACTGGGCCTGGTGGCCTGGCGCTTCCATCGCAATGGCGTGTTGCCTACGCAGGCCCGGTGGATTGGCGGTCTGGCCTTGCTGCAGCTGGTGACGGGTTTGTCCAACGTGGTGCTGGACTGGCCCCTGGTGGCCGCGGTGTTGCATACCGGCGGCGCCGCTGCCCTGGTGGTGGTGCTGACCTGGGCCCTGGTGTCCAGCCGCGCGGCACCTGCGCCCCAAGAGTTTTCCGCGCCCACGGGCGCATCGAGAGTATCTGCATGAGTGTTGCCCCCTCCGCCGTTGCTGCGCCGCCCTCGCGGTTCCAGCAGTTTTATGCGCTGACCAAGCCCCGCGTGGTGCAGCTCATCGTCTTTTGTGCGCTGATTGGCATGGTGCTGGCCGTGCCCGGCCTGCCCAACGCTGCGCAACTGGCCCACATGGCGCTGGCGTGCCTGGGCGTGTGGCTGGTGGCCGGTGCTGCGGCCGCGTTCAATTGCATCGTCGAGCAGGGTATCGACGCCAAGATGAAGCGCACCGCTTGGCGTCCGACGGCCAAGGGCGAGCTGTCCAATGCGCAGACGCTGCTGTTCTCAGCCGTACTCTGTGCCGTAGGTTCCGCGCTGCTGTACGTCTGGATCAACCCGCTGACCATGTGGCTCACCTTCGCCACCTTTGTGGGCTATGCGGTGGTCTACACCGTGATTCTCAAACCCCTCACGCCCCAGAATATCGTGATCGGCGGCGCCTCCGGGGCCATGCCACCGGTGCTGGGCTGGGCGGCCATGACCAACGATGTGGGGCCCGAGGCGCTTATCCTCTTCCTCATCATCTTTTTGTGGACGCCGCCGCACTTCTGGGCACTAGCCCTGTACCGGGTGGAGGACTACCGCAAGTCCGGCCTGCCCATGCTGCCCGTCACGCACGGCAACGAGTTCACGCGGTTGCAGGTGTTCCTGTACACGCTGATCCTGCTGGCCGGGTGCATGATGCCGTTCATCTATGGCATGAGTTCCTGGATCTATCTGGCTGCCGCCGTGCTCCTCAGCCTCGGTTTTTGCGGGTACGCGTTCGCGCTGTGGCGCAATTATTCGGACGCTCTGGCCCGTAAGACCTTCCGCTTTTCACTCATCCATCTGAGCGTGCTGTTTGCGGCACTGCTGGTGGACCACTACGTGCTGTGATGACCTCCATGCAGAAACGAAATGCTCTTCAATTGATAGCTGCTAGCGCACTGTCTCTCTGCGCTACAGGCCTCCTGGGCGCATGTTCCGAGAAAAAGGCCGAATTCCGGGGTGTGGACGTCACCGGCGCTGAATACGCCCGCGACATTCCCCTGACCGACCACAACGGCCAACCCCGCCACATCAAGGACTTTGCCGGCAAGGTGGTGGTGGTGTTCTTTGGCTACACCCAGTGCCCCGACGTGTGCCCCACGTCGATGCAGGAGCTGGCCGAGGTTAAGCAGATGCTGGGCAAGGACGGCGACCGCCTGCAGGGTATTTTTGTGACCGTAGACCCGGAGCGCGACACGCCCGAGGTGCTCAAGGCCTACATGGCCAATTTCGATCCAAGCTTCCTGGCGCTGTATGGCACGCCCGAGCAGCTGGCTGCCGTGGCCAAGGACTTCAAGATTTACTACAAAAAGGTCGATGGCAAGACGCCCACCAGCTACACCATGGACCACTCGGCAGGCAGCTACGTGTACGACACCGCAGGACGCCTGCGGGTCTACAACCGCTACGGCAGCGGCGCGCAAGCACTGGCGGCCGATGTGAAGGTGTTGTTGGCCGAGGCCGGGGGCTAAAGCCCCAGCCTCTGAGTGCCCCGGGGCCTGTGCCAGGCCGCCGTGGCGCGGGGCGCTGTGCGGCCCCGCATGAGTTGGCGCCTTGGGGCCTTATTCGGCCTTGATACCGCGCATCGCAATCACGCCGCCCAGCAGATTGGTGTCGGCTTTGATGCGGTTGGCCAGGCCTTCGGGCGACGAGCCCACCGTCTGCCACCCTTGCTGGAACAGCTTGCTGCGCACGTCCTCGCTGCGGGCGATCTCGCTGAGCAGCGCGGCCAGCTTGGCCTGGATGGGCTTGGGCATGGTGGAGGGCGCTGCGAAGGCATTCCAGATCTCCAGGTTGAAGTTGCTGATGCCAGCCTCGGCCAGGCTCGGCACATCGGGGGCCAGCGGGCTCCGTCCGGACGAGGTCACACCGATCGCGCGCAGCTTGCCTGCACGCACCTGGGCCTGGGCCAGCGCCGGGGGCAGCAGCGCCATCTGCAACTGGCCGCCCAGCATCGCGTTGGCTACCTGCGGATAGCCGGGGTAGGGCACATGCACGGGGTTGATGTTGCTGCGTGCCTTGAGCAGTTCGGTGCCGATGTGGCCCACCGTGCCCACGCCGGGCGTGCCATAGCTCCACTTGTCGCCCCCGTTGCGTGCGGCCACGAAGAAGTCCCGCGCAGTGCCGTTGGCGGCCACGCCAGGCTGGTTGACGGGTGCGGTCAGGATCAGCGGCGAAGTGCCGATGAGGCTCAGCGGTGCCAGATCCTTGATCGGGTCATACGGAACCGCCGGGTTCAGCAGCTTGGCAATCGTCATGTTGCCGTTGATCATCAGCCCGATGGTGTGGTCGTCACGGGCCTTGGCCACAGCGTCGGCGCCAATGTTGCCGCCTGCGCCCACCTTGTTGTCCACGATCACGGGCTGGCCCAAGGCCTTGGACAGCGGTTCAGCGAACGTACGCGCCGTCAGGTCCGGCGACGAACCGGCTGGAAAACCCACAATGATCTTCAGCGGCTTGCTGGGCCAGGCCAGTGGCGCGGGCGCCGTAGCGGCAGCCTTGCCGGCGCTTTGCGCCAGCGCCCACGGGGACACGGCAGCCAGCGCGATCAACAGCGAAGCACGGCGGGAAACACGGCCGGTAAAGGCGGGACGTGAGGGCATGAGGTGCAATCTCCTTGAAGAATATTCGGGGGCCCAAACGACGCGGGGCCCCAGAACTGGGGCCCCGCGAGGCAACTTCTGCAGCCGGAGATATTAACCCCGCTGCCCGGCCCGGTCAGGCGTATTCGGCCAGGGCCTTTTTCATCTTCTTCATGGCGGCCACTTCGATCTGGCGAATGCGCTCGGCGCTCACGCCGTACACGGCGGCCAGGTCGTGCAGCGTCATGCCGCCGGAGCCATCGTCGTTGACCTTGAGCCAGCGCTCTTCCACGATGCGGCGGCTGCGGTCGTCCAGGCTGGCCAGGGCGTTGGCAATGCCGTCGGTGGCCAGCGCGTCGCGCTGGCGCGACTCGATCATGGCCGTGGGTTCGTGCGATGCGTCTGCCAGGTAGGCAATGGGGCCAAACGCCTGCTCGCCGTCATCGGAAGGGGCAGGGTCCAGCAGCACATCGCCACCCGACATGCGGGTTTCCATCTCGATGACTTCTTCGCGCTTGACGTTCAGCTGCTGCGCGACCGAGTCGATCTCGCTGTCCGACAGGGTGTCGCGGTGCGTGGCCGCATCGGCGGCGGCATCGGCCTTGAAACCCTGCTTCATGGACCGCAGATTGAAGAACAGCTTGCGCTGGGCCTTGGTGGTCGCCACCTTGACCATGCGCCAGTTCTTCAGAATGTATTCGTGGATCTCGGCCTTGATCCAGTGCATGGCGTAGCTCACCAGGCGCACACCCTGGTCGGGGTCAAAGCGCTTGACGGCCTTCATCAGGCCCACATTACCTTCCTGGATCAGGTCGCCATGGGGCAGGCCGTACCCCAGGTACTGGCGTGCAATCGAAACCACCAGACGCAGGTGCGACATCACCAGCCGGCCGGCGGCGTCCAGATCGTTGTTGTCCTTGAGTTGGCGCGCGTAGGTCTGCTCTTCTTCGTGCGTAAGCAGGGGCAGGCGGTTGACAGCCGAAATATAGGCGTCCAGGTTGCCCAAGGGGGGCACCAGCGCCCAGGGATTGGCGGGTGCCAGAGACATCGTCGCGGTTCCAGATTGAATTTTCATTCCGGGAATCCTTTCCTCTAAGCCATCATATTAGCACTCTCTCTGATTGAGTGCTAAGCCCGGAGTTCCCGTCAGGTTGCTCATTGATACCGTTTGACATTATCAGAGTCAAATCAGCATCGAGTGCTAGTGCTACATGCCTGAAAAGCTATCAAAAACATAGTGAATAACTGTCAACGTATCGCCCTCAAACGGTCGGTTCCAGCTGTTGTGGAGTGCCTCTGTCCCCTCTACACGCCCTGCCGCACCCGGTTTTCAAAGTCTTCCAGCGTGAGCGGCCGGCCGAACAAGTAGCCCTGAAAGGCCTGGCAGCCGTGCGCCAGCAGAAACTGATGGTGGGCGGTGGTTTCCACCCCTTCGGCGATCACAGACAGACCCAGGCTGCCGGCCAGCGCGATGATGGAGCGGGCGATGGCCGCGTCGCTGGCGTCCAGCAGCACGTCGCGCACAAAGCCCTGGTCGATCTTGATCTGGTCCAGTGGCAGGCGCTTGAGGTAGCTGAGCGACGAGTACCCCGTGCCAAAGTCGTCCAGCGAAAACCCCAGGCCATGGGCCTTGAGGGCGCGCATGGTGGCGATCACGCTGTCCACGTTGTCCAGCAGCAGGCTTTCGGTCAGCTCCAGCTTGATCTGGGCGGGATTGGCGCCGGTCTGCCGCACCAGCGCCAGCACCTGGGCCACAAAGTCGTCCTGCAGGAACTGGCGCGCGCTCACGTTGATGGCCAGGCTCAGGTGTGCAAACAGCGGGTCTTGCTGCCAGCGGGCCTGCTGGTGCAGGGCGGTTTCCATGACCCATTGGCCCAGCGGCAGGATCAGGCCCGACTCCTCGGCCAGCGGGATGAACTCTGACGGCGGCACCATGCCCTGCACCGGATGTTGCCAGCGCACCAGGGCCTCTGCGCCGGTCACGCGCCCCTGGCTGTCCACCTGCGGCTGGTACAGCAGCAGGAACTGCGCGCGCCGCAGGCCGTTGTGCAGTTCGGTCTCCAGCAGTGCGCGGCGGTTCACGGCCTCTTGCATTTCGGGGTCAAAAAAGCGCAGCGTGTTGCGCCCGGCGTCCTTGGCGCGGTACATGGCCATGTCGGCCTGCTTGAGCACCTCGTCCACCGAGTCGCGCTGATGGGTGAGCAGCGTCACGCCAATGCTGGCCGTGAAGTGGTGCTCGTGCCCCGCCAGCTCGTACGGCTGTCGCAACTGCGCCAGCATCAGCTCGCCCAGCGTGCGCGCCTGCGCGGCGGCCTCGGGGGCGTCGCTGCTCAGGTTCTGCAGCACCACCACAAACTCGTCTCCCCCCAGGCGGGCCACGGTGTCCTGCTCGCGCACGCAGCTGCGCAGGCGTTGGGCCACGTCCTTGAGCAGCAGGTCGCCGACTTCATGGCCCCTGGTGTCGTTCAGGGTCTTGAAGTTGTCCAGGTCCACAAACAGCACGGCCGTGGTCAGGCCTGATCGGGCACCGTTGACCAGTACCTGCTGCAGCCGGTCCACCAGCAGGCGGCGGTTGGGCAACTGGGTGAGCGCGTCGTAGAAAGCCAGGTAGCGGGCCTCGTCCTCGGCGGCCTTGCGGCCCGAGATGTCGATATCAATGCAGAACATCTCCGGCGGGTGGCCTGGCACCTGGATGTAGGCGTGGCTGGAGAACACGTGCACCGGCGTGCCGTCCTTGCGCTGCAGCTGCAGCTCGCCCGCGGGAATCACCTCGCCGGTGGCGAACATGTGCTGCATGTGCGCCCGCACATCGTTGCGCATGGGCGGGGGGATGATGAGGTCGAGCAGGTTACTGCCGATGGCTTCTTCGGCGGTGTAGCCGTACAGCTGCTCGGACGCCTGGTTCCAGTAGCTGGTGGTGCCGTCCTGCAGGTAGCCCTGTACCGAGATGGACGGAATATTGCGCAGCAGCGAGCGAAAGCGCAGCTCGGACTCGCGCAGCGCACTTTCTGCCTGCTTGCGCTTGGTGATGTCGCGGGCCAGAAACACCACGGCCGCCTGGCCGCCCACCTGCACGCCCAGGGGCTGGGTGCGCCCCTCAAACTGGCGCAGCCCTGACAGGGTCTGCATTTCATATTCCACGCTGTGGGTCTGGCCAGACTGCAGCGTGTCCCGGATGAGCGCCATGAACCGTTCGGCCTGCTCGGCGGGCAGCACATCGTGCAGCCGCTGGCCCACCAGCACGGGCGCGCTGGCCACCAGGGCGGAGTCGTTGGGGGACAGCACTTCTACGTACCGGCCCTGGGCATCCAGCACCAGCAGCACATCAGGAATGGCCTGTGTGATGGCATGCAGGCGCGCTGCCGTGCCCGTCAGCGCCCGCTCGGTGGCCATGCGCTGCTCCACATCGTGCAGCAGCAGGCCCAGCACCACCGTGGAGGGGGTGAAGGTCAGCAGATAGGGCAGGGCCAGCGTCTGGTTGATGCGCTGCACGGCCTCGGCGGGCAGCAGCTGAAACAGCGCGATCACCGCCGTGTGCAGCAGCAGCCCGAACACTGCCAGGGTGACGGGCTCCACCCCCAGCCGCCCCCGGGCCCGGCCCTCGCGGTACACCAGCCCCAGGGCGGTGCACAGCACGATCACCATCAGTCCCACCTCGGCCCCGGCGCCTCCCAGCCACAGGCGGCCCGTGGCCGCCATCAACGCCGCAATGCCAGCCACCAGCGGGCCGCCAAACAGGCCGGCCATGCTCAGCACCACCGAGCGTGCGTCAAAGATCACACCCGGCATCAGCACCACCGGGGTGAGCATGCCCACCACGCAGATGCCACCGAAGATCAGCCCCGAAAAGACCTGGCCCACCCACGGGTGTTGGCGCCAGACGCGGATGTTGAACCCGTGCAGAAAGCACAGCGCCAGCAGCAGCGCAACGCCTTTGACCAGCTCAATGAACATGGGCCTCCGTGCTTTCCAAGGTGAAAGCCCATGATGGAGGAAACGTTGCGATCCGTAAACGTGTAAATGGCCCCGGATGGGGCCATTTCTCACATCGGTTGAGCGCAGATCGTGAGGCTCAGCTCAGCAAGGCCTGGGCAAATTCGCGGGCATTGAAGGTTTCCAGGTCTTCGAGTTTTTCGCCCACACCGATGAAGTACACCGGGATCGGGCGCTCCTGCGCGATGGCGGCCAGCACGCCGCCCTTGGCCGTGCCGTCCAGTTTGGTGACGATCAGGCCGGTGAGCTGCAGCGCATCGTCAAACGCACGCACCTGGGCCAGCGCGTTCTGGCCGGTGTTGCCGTCAATCACCAGCAGCACCTCGTGCGGGGCGGTGGCGTCGGCTTTGGTGACCACGCGGCGGATCTTCTTCAGCTCTTCCATCAGGTGCAACTGCGTGGGCAGGCGCCCGGCGGTGTCCACCAGCACCACATCTTTGCCGCGCGCCTTGCCAGCGGTCACGGCATCAAAGCTCACGGCAGCGGGGTCACCGCCTTCCTGGCTCACGATCTCGACCGTGTTGCGGTCAGCCCACACACCGAGCTGCTCGCGCGCAGCGGCACGGAAGGTGTCGGCGGCGGCCAGCAGCACGGCGGCGCCTTCGTCTGCCAGGTGTTTGGTGAGCTTGCCGATGGAGGTGGTCTTGCCCGCACCGTTCACGCCGGCCACCATGATCACGGTGGGGGTGTGCTCGCCAATCACCAGGGCTTTTTCGAGCGGGCGCAACAGGTCGGCCAGTGCATCGGCCAGCAGGCCCTTGACGGCCGCAGGGTCGGTGGTTTTGCTGTCCTTCACGCGGCGCTTGAGGTCTGTCAGCAGGTGCGTGGTGGCCTTCACACCGGTGTCGGCCATCAGCAGGGCCTCTTCCAGCTCCTCATACAGCGCGTCGTCAATTTGGGTGCCGGTGAAGACGGTGGCAATGCTGCTGCCAGTTTTGCGCAGGCCCGCCTTGAGGCGGTCGAGCCAGCCTTTGCGCTCGGGCGCTGGGGCAGGGGATGCAGCCGACATGGCGGGTGCGGCCACGGGCGCAGGCGGTGGCGTGATGGGTGCGGGCGGAGTCACCGGCGCAGGCGCGGCAACGGGAACCGGGGGCGCGACGGGGGGGAATGCTGGGCTTGTGGCCACTGCGGCAGCGGCCGGTACGGTAACTGCAGGCGCCGCAGGGGGCGGTGTGACGATCGGCGCCACCGGTGGCATCGCCACAGGCGCCGGAGCGGGCTCGATGGCGGGCGCGGGTGCGGCGGGGGGCGGCGCCGCGGGCTCGGGGGCTTTGCTGCCAAACGGGTTGCGCAGCCAGCCAAAACCGGCCGGGGCGGACGCCGCTACGGGCGCGGGTGCGACCGGCGCAGGGGTGGTAGGGGTCGCCACGGGCGGCGTGGCGGGTGGGGGCGGCGCTACGGGCGCATCCACGGCGGGCGCCGGTGCGCCTACCGGCTGGGCCGGGGCGGGCGCATCGGTGGGGGCGGGCGAAGGAGCGGGCTTTTTCTTGAAAAAACTGAACATTGGCGGGTTCTTAGAATCTCCCCATTCTATGAAACGCGCTTTCACCCTTCTGGGCCTGCTGGCCTGCCTCTCGTCCGGGGCTGCCTTTGCGGCCACCACCCCGGTGTCTCAACCCTCCAGCGCGCCGTCTGCCACGGCCTCTGGCGCGCAGCAGTTCACCCTCAAGAACGGTATGCAACTCATCGTGCAGCCTGACCGCCGCGCCCCGACGGCGGTGCACATGGTCTGGGTGCGTGTGGGCTCGATGGACGAGGTGGACGGCACCTCGGGCGTGGCCCATGCGCTGGAGCACATGATGTTCAAGGGCACCAAGACCTTGCCGCCGGGAGAGTTCTCGCGCCGCGTGGCGGCGCTGGGCGGGCGGGAGAACGCATTCACCAGCCGCGACTACACCGGCTACTACCAGCAAATCCCGTCCAACCGGCTGGAAGACGTGATGAAGCTCGAATCGGACCGGTTTGCCAACAACCACTGGCCCGACGAGGAGTTCAAGAAAGAAATCGAGGTCGTCAAGGAAGAGCGGCGTCTGCGCACCGAAGACCAGCCCCGCGCCGTACTGGCCGAGCAGCTGTTTGCCGCCACCTTCAACGCATCGCCCTACCGCCGCCCCATCGTGGGCTGGATGAGCGACCTGGACGCGATGACGCCCGACGACGTGCGCGCCTTCCACCGCCAGTGGTACACCCCCACCAACGCCGCCGTTGTGGTGGCAGGTGATGTGGATGTGGCCCAGGTGCGTGCGCTGGCCGAGAAGTATTACGGCAGCCTGCCCGTGCACGCGCTGCCCGCGCGCAAGCCGCGCACCGAGCCCGAGCAAAAGGGCCTGCGCCGCATCGCCGTCAAGGCCCCGGCCGAGCAGGCCTATGTGGCCCTGGCCTTCCGCGCGCCCAGCCTGGACCGCGTGGACAACCTCACCGACGAAGACCGCGACGCCCTCGCGCTGATGGTGCTGTCGGCCGTGTTCAACGGCTACGACGGTGCCCGGCTGGACCGCGCGCTGACCCAGGGCCCCAATCGTGTGGCCGACAGCGCCAGCAGCTCCGCCATGGTCACGGGGCGCGGCCCCAGCCTGTTCATGCTCAGCGGCGTGCCTGCTGCGGGCAAGACCGCCCAGCAGGTCGAAGACGCGCTGCGCGCCGAGGTGACCCGGGTGGCGAAGGAGGGGGTGAGCGAGGCCGAGCTGAACCGCGTCAAGACGCAATGGATCGCCTCCACCGTGTACGAGCGCGACTCGGTGATGAGCCAGGCGCAAGAGCTGGGCGGCAACTGGATCCAGGGCTTTCCGCTGGACGCCAACGAGCGCCTGCTGGCCCTGCTGCGCACCGTGACCCCGGCACAGGTGCAGGCCGTGGCCGCCAAGTATTTTGGCGACGACCAGCTCACCGTGGCCACGCTGCTGCCCGAGCCGCTGGACGCTCCCCGCGCCCGCCCCCAGTTGCCTGCGGGTGCTGTCATCCGCTGAACCCGCCCTGCGGAAACTGCCCATGATTACTATCAAAAACATAGCTCTCCGTGCTTTATGCACTAGCGCTATCGCCCTTTTTTCTTCTAATTCGGCCTGGGCGCTGCTGCCCATCCAGCACTGGACGGAGCCCAATGGGGCCAAGGTCTACCTGGTCGAAAGCCCGGTCATCCCTATGGTGGATGTGCAGATTGACTTTGACGCCGGCACGCGCCGCGACCCGGCAGGCCAGTCCGGCCTGGCCAATGCGGTGGCGGCCATGGCGAGCAAGGGCGTGAAAGCCGGGCGCGACGCCACCGCCGAGCCCGCGCTGGACGAAAACGGCCTGGGCGAGGCCTGGGCCGACCTGGGCGCCAGCTTTGAAGCCAATGCCGACAACGACACGCTGCACTACGTGCTGCGCTCGCTGACCGACCCGCCGCTGCTCGAGCGCGCCGCACGCCTCGCGGCCCGCCAGATTGCGGAGCCCGTGACGACCGAAGACGTCTGGCAACGCGACCGCGCCCGCTGGAGCGCCAGCCTGAAAGAAGCCAACACGCGCCCCGCCACCGTGGCCAACCACGCGTTTGCCGCTGCGGTGTATGGCAACCACCCCTACGGCGTGCGCACCACCGAAGAAACGTTGGCCCGCATCAGCGTGGCCGACATGCAGGCCTTTCACGCACAGTACGTGGCCGCCTGCCGCGCCAAGGTCAGCATCGTGGGCGCTGTATCGCGCGCCCAGGCGCAGACACTGGTGGCCACGCTGCTGTCGCGCCTGCCCGCCACTGCAGGCTGCGCACCGCTTCCGCCGGTGGGCGAGGTGGCGGCGCTGACGGCACCTGCCGAGAAGGCCATCCCGTTCGCGTCGGCCCAGGCCCATGTGCTGATCGGCCAGCCGGGCTTCCAGCGCCGCGACCCGGACTTCCTCGCGCTGCTGGTGGGCAACCACATCCTGGGTGGCGGCGGTTTTGTCTCGCGCCTGACCCACGAGGTGCGCGAAAAGCGCGGCCTGAGCTACAGCGTCTACAGCTACTTTGCCCCCGGCCTGCACGCCGGGGCCTTCACCGTTGGCCTGCAGACGCGCCCCGACCAGGCCGCGCAGGCGGTGCAGGTCTCGCGCGACGTGATCGCCCGCTTTGTGGCCGAAGGCCCCACCGAGGCTGAACTGCGCGCCGCCAAGGACAACCTCATCGGCGGCTTTGCGCTGCGCATCGACAGCAACAAGAAGCTGCTGGGCAACGTGGCCAACATCGCCTGGAACGACCTGCCGCTGGACTATCTGGACCAGTGGGCCAAAAAGGTCGAGGCCCTCACGGTGGCCGACGTGCGCACCGCCATGGCCCAAAAGCTGCAGCCCGACCGCATGGTGACCGTGGTGGTGGGAGGCAAGCAGCCATGAGCCGATCCACCCTGCGCGGCAGCGCCATCACCGCCGAAATCCGCAAGGCCCAGGCCGCAGCCGCTGCGGCCCCGGTGGACCCCAAGGCCGCCAAGAAAAACGCCAAGGACACAGCTGCGGCGGCGGCCACCCCCAAGGGCGCGGGCGAAATCCGCATCATCGGCGGGCAATGGAAGCGCACCCGCCTGCCCGTGGCCCAGCGCCCCGGCCTGCGCCCCACGCCCGACCGCGTGCGCGAAACCCTGTTCAACTGGCTGGGCCAGGACCTGGCGGGCTGGCGCTGCCTGGACGCGTTTGCGGGCACGGGCGCGCTGGGGCTTGAAGCCGCCTCGCGCGGTGCCGCATCGGTGCTGC
Source organism: Acidovorax sp. M14 (assembly GCF_049331375.1). Taxonomy (NCBI): domain Bacteria; kingdom Pseudomonadati; phylum Pseudomonadota; class Betaproteobacteria; order Burkholderiales; family Comamonadaceae; genus Acidovorax; species Acidovorax sp. M14. The sequence goes on along the minus strand of NZ_CP186263.1, from coordinate 3,923,817 downwards.
TGGTGGAAAACGATGCGGCCCTGGTCGCCCAGTTGCAGGTGCTGCAGGCCAAACTGCAGGCCAGCGCCGTGCGCGTGCAGCGCGGCGACGGCGTGTCTGCACTGAAGCAGGCCACACCCGCCAGCCTGGACCTGGTGCTGCTGGACCCGCCATTCGATGGCTCGTTTTTTGAACCCGCCCTGCAGGCCGCCGCCCAGGCCGTAGCGGCCGGGGGCTTCATCTACCTCGAAGCGCCCCGCGCGTGGGCGGACGAGGAACTGGCAAAACATGGCCTGGTGCTGTACCGGCACCTCAAGGCCGGTGCGGTGCATGCGCACCTGCTGCAGCGCGGCTGAGCGCCTGGGCACTGCAGACCCAGGGCGGGTGTTCCCCGAGTTTGCGCTGGCGGCTGGGGCGCTGTTTTTGGGGAAAATCGCTCCAAGCGCTAGTATTGTATGCGCTGGTTGCTATTGTTTTTGAGGCGACTGGCTGCTACGGACGGGGCCGGCCTCCGGTATCACCACCAACTGCAGCGCGCCACTTTCGAGCGCGTAGCTGAAGGTGTAGTGGCCCGGCGCCAGTGTGGCCCGCCCACCGGGGAAGGACTGGTCGGTGACATGCGTGAGCTGGCGCTGGCCGATCTGGATGCGGGTCTTGCGGTAGTGCGCCAGCGTGGCGGGCAGCGCGTGCCAGCGGCTGGTCTCGCCCGGCAGCAGCGGGCCCAGGTCCACATCGGAGCCCTGCTGCGGCAGGCCCTGCCAGACATGGGTAAAGGCCTCCTGACTCTGGTTGCGCACGCGCAGCCACACCTGGGCGCTGCCTTGCGCGCGGCTAGCGGTGGGACGCAGCAGTGGCGCCAAGGCGGCTGCCAGCAGGGGCAGGCGCTGCAGCAGTGCGCGGCGCATCATGGCGAATCCTTCAGGCTGTCCAGGTCGTTGGTGAGCGCGCACACGCGGGCGCGTCGGCGCTCCAGCGCCGCACCGCCAATGTTCAGCGCGGCCGAGCTGCCCTGTTCGGCAAAGATGGCGCTGTCCCACTGGCCCTGGGCGGTGTCAAACGCGAGCCAGGCGCGCTGGGCGGCCCGCAGGGTGTCGCGCCGACCGGGGCCAGCGGCCTTGAGTACCTGGGCGTAGATGCGGTTCAGCTCCTTGTCCCACGCGGCGTAGGCCGCGTTCTGGGCGTCGATCAGGTCCACCGTCACGCCGCCGCTGCGCTCGGAGGCGGCGCCCAGGGCCTTGTCGATGGGGTGGGCGGTGCGCTGGCCGCAGAAATGTTCGGCGGCTTGAGCGGCCTGCGGGCCAGAGGCCAGCAGCAGGAAGGTGGTCAGCAGCGCAAGTGCGGTGCGATGGAGGTTGCGGAGGCGGTGGTGATGGTAGTGGTGCATGTGGGTGTGTCCCTCGGGGTTTGCTGTCTTGCTGGCTTGATCGCTTGGGTCTATCCGTTGCGGCGTTGTCCGCTCATGCCCCCACCCACAGCAGCGCCGCCAGGGTGGACACCAGCGCCAGCACGGTGAAGGCGACCACCGCGCCGCCGCTGGCCGCTGCCACGCTGGCCATAGTGGACCAGCCGCGCGCATGGCTCCAGCGCGCCAGGTGGCGGGCTAGCCACAGCGCGGCGAGCCAGCCCAGCACCAGCAGCACGGCCAGAGTGCCCAGCAGCTTTCCGCCCTGGACGGAGTTCATGCCGTTGCTGCCCAGTAGTGCCGTGAACATGAAGAACAGCGCGGGCAGCAGGTTGGCGGCGCCTGCAATGAGCAGGGTGACGGCGGTGGATGACATGGACGGGACAGCGGCTTATTCGGTGACGGCGTAGCTCAGCACGTCCAGCGACTGCGTGTCCTTGGGGTTCCACGACAGGGCGGCCGCACGCGCGATGACCGTGTAGGTTTTGCCCTGTTCCAGCTTGCCGCCCGGTTGCAGTGCGGCGGTGCGCGGGTCCACATAGAGCATGGTGGTCAGGCCTTCAGCGCTGCGCAGCAGCACGGGCTGCTTGCCGCTTTGCACCTTTGCGTCGTTGACCCAGGCGGCCTTGTTGCCAGAGGGAGGGTTCAGGCTTTCCACGGTGCCTGACAGGCGCACGATCTTGCGCCACACCTTGCTGTCGTTGGGGTTGGTGACCTTGCCGTTCTCGGCAGCGTCTGCCTTCTGGATGTCGCCTAGCGACTGGTAGGCGATGGTCCAGTCGGCGCGGCTGGTGTCGCGGCGGATGTGGTCGGCCGCGAGCATCAGGTTCTCGGTCCAGTTGCCGCAGGCGTTCTTTTTCTTGCACAGCGCCCATGCGGTGTTCATCCAGCGCTTGAGCTGCTCGGTCTTGTCATGGCTGCCCATCTCCAGCGCCACGCCCGCGCCCAGCACGGCGGCGGCCTGGTTCTGCTCGGGCGCCACCACCAGCACGGCGCCGTTGCCCACGTCGAGCTTGCCCACGCGCAGCTGGCGCATCATGGCGTGCGCGTAGTCCTCGGCGCTCTTGCCGTCCAGGTCCTTCACCAGCAGGGTGACGATCTCCACGCCCGTCTTTTGCGCATGCTCGTACATCTGCTTTTCAAATTGGGCGCGGATGACCGGGTCCAGGATGCCGAACTCGTCGTAGATGAACTGCGTGCCCTTGGACGGGATTGCGGCCACGTCGACCTTGGGCAGGGTTTCGGCGGCGGCAGCTGCCAGGGCCGGGGCCGGCGCCTTGGCCGCAGGGGTGGCTGGCGTGGGGGTGGGCGCAGCCGTGGGTGCCGGGGCCTTGGCCACCGGGGTGGCGGGTGCCTGCGCTGGCGATGGTGCAGCAGGCGCCACTGCTGCCGTGCGCACCGGCAGCCCGCCGGAGCATTGTGGCCCGCCGCCCTGCAGCTCGCAGGCTTCCTTCCAGCCCGACTCGATGGCAGCCAGGCGCTTTCTGCGGCCGGGGTGGGTTTCGCCGTCCTTCTCGGGGATCAGCGTGGCGATGGCGCGCTGGGCGTCGGCCAGCGGCGCGCCCATCTTGTAGAGCACAAAGCCGCTGAACTTGTCGGACTCCAGCTCGATGGGCGGCTGGCTGCCGCCGGGCACGATGGTGTGGCCCGAGAGGTGGTGCCCGATCTCGTGCGCCATGATGCTCACGGGCGCCCAGTTGTTGGACTTGGTGGCCTCGATCACCTGGCCCATGAAGGCCGGGTTGTAGGCAATCACGCGGCGGGGCACCTGGTCGGGCCCCTGCATGATCACGGCGGCCGCGTTGGGCACCTTGCCCTCCACCACCACAAAGTTGGCGGGCAGGCCGGTGTATTTCATGATCTCGGCCACCACCTGCTTGCCGGTGCCGCCGCCCTTGGACAGGTCGGGCGGCGAAAACGCCAGTGGGCTGCCGTCGTACGAGCAGGCCTGCAGTGTGGCGGCGAGGTCGGCCACCAGCTGCGCCTTGCTGGGCTTGGCCACGGCGGCGTTCTTTTGGGCCATGGCCAGGCCGCCGACCGCCAGGCCGACGAGGGCGCAGCAGGCCAGGGCGATGGGTCGCAGTTGGCGCAGGTGGGGCAAGGAGTGGCGAGACAAGGTCATGGGCAGGGGCCTTTCATGCGGCGCTCGGCGCCGCGCTAGGAATAAAAGAGACAAAAACAGAGAGAAAGAAGTCAGGCCACCAAGGCCGCCACGCGCAGCACACGCTGGGCCAGTTCGGCCTGGCCCCGGGTGCCGGTCTTGGCGTACAGGCTGGCCAGCTGCGATCGCACGGTGGGCATCTTCACTTGGCGGGTGTCGGCCATTTCACGCGGTGTCATGCCTTGCAGCAACAGGGGCAGCAGGGCAGCTTCGGCAGGGGTGAGGCCATAGAGCGCGCTGCACACCGACACGGTGGCGCCTGCATGGGGCGGGGTTTCGGGCACCAGGATGAACTGGGCCAGCGCCTCGCCAGTGGCAGGGGCCGTACCGCCGCGCAGGGGTGCGGCGAGGGCCACCAGCGTGGCAGGGGCACCGGGGTGCTGGGGCTGCAGGCGGGCGGAGACCGGTGTCTGCGTGCTCAGGCTGGAGCCCAACAGTGGGATCAGCGCGGGGTGGATCTGTGCCAGCTGCAGTGGCTGGCGCGCCTGCCAGCCGGTGGCGCCGCGCAGCAGGATGCGGCAGGCGTCTTCAATGCCCAGCCAGGCGCGGGCGTGTTCGTTCAGGTAGCGCAGTTCGCCCCGGCGGTTCACATGCATCACGCCCAGGGGCAGCTGGTCCAGCGTGCGCTCCAGCGCGCTGGTGTGGCGCTGGGCCTGCTGCAGCCGCCGCTGGGCGCGCATGAGGCTGCGCACCCACGGCGTGGCGGCGCGCAGGCGGGCGAATTGTTCGGGTGTGAATTCGCTCTGGCCCAGATCGTTGTACATCGCCAGCACATGCATGCCCACCTCGGGCGAGGCCTCGACGATGCTGTTGACCATGGCATCGATGCCCAGGGGCCGCAGGTAGTCGGCATAAAACGCACCCCGCCGCAGCGCTGGGGTGCTGACCAGCTGCTGGCTCAGCGAGCCGCCGCGCGCCAGCGCGGCGCCCTGCTGGCGCTCCAGCGCCTCGCTCCAGGCATCGCAGCCCTGGATGAGGTTGGCGTAGCGCGCCAGAAAATCGTCGGGCATGCCCCACTGGTAGGCGGTCAGCGGGTCGTCCGAGCCGGGCAGGGGGCAGAACAGCACCACCTTGTGGCTGCCCAGCGCCTCGCCCAGGCGGCGCAGCAGGCGCTCCACCATGCCGGGCTCGCCCAGGGCCTCCAGGCTTTCGGCCATCAAGGCCTCGAAACCCGGGATGCCTGGGTGCTGCCCCATGCGCTGCATATCCCACTCCTGACCGGCCAAGGTGGCCTCCTTTTCGCTGTATGGGTTGAACTGCGGCGGATCGTAGGTGCGTTGCCGCCAGGGCGGCATCATTCAGGTGAAGGATGTGGTGGCACTCCGACACACAATCGTGAACTGGTTCACATTTTTCAGCGGACACCGGGTGGCTCAGCCGCCCATCTGCCAGAGCACCAGCTCCACCACGCCCCGGGCATAGAGCTGGGTGGCCTGCCACTTGAGCCCGGCAAACAGCGCCCCGGCCAGCAGCAGCCAGCCCGCGTCGCGGCGCAGGTCCAGCAGAAAGAACTGCCGCAGCGCCAGCATGAACATCAACGTCTGCAGCGCCGTCATGTACCAGGGCGACCACTGCTTGTGCCACTTGAGCAGTTCCGGCGAATGCGCCAGCACCAGCGGCAGCTGGTTTACCATCTGCAGCGCGATGAACACCGCCTGGCAGTACAACGCGAGCGCCAGCAGCTCGGCCAGGTTGTAGCCGCGCCGGCGGAACACCAGCCACATGCTGGCCAAAGCCGCCACCGCCCCCAGCGAAAACGACCACTTCGAATACCCAGTGACCAGCGCATACATGCGCTGCGCCGCCTCGCTGGGCAGCTCGGGCCGCAGGTAGTCGGTGTGTCCTAGCACGATGAGCAAAAAGCCGATGGACAGGAACAGCAGCGTGAGCGGGTGCGGGTGGTCCTTGCGCTGGCCCAGCACATACTCGCGCGCCATGGTGCCGGGCTGCGGCAGCACCCGCAGCGCGTTGCGGATGGTGCTCCACTCAAACCACCGGAACCGCTCCCAGGCCTCCTTGCGCACCATGCGGGTGCCCATGCGCGCCGCTTTCTTCTGCCCACAGTGTGCGCAGAACGGGCCAGTGAGCGCCGCGCCGCAGTTGAGGCAGGCGGTGGTGTCGAACAGCGCGTCGTTGATGGGGGTGCTGGGGGAGGTGTTGGGGGAGGTGTTGGGGGAGGAGGTCACAGGCGGGGCCTACCTTGGGGCAGAAAGGGCTGGGCATGGTAGGCCGCGAGCCTGCGCCTGGCATCGTTCAGGTGGACGATGCGGCGGTCGGGCGGATGTGGTGTCCGGGTTCATGTTGCACTGCACTGCATAATGCGCGCACGCGGCCCGGCGGGCCCTGCGGGGAGCGCCCCGGGGGCCGGGGCCAACGTCAATCGCCAGACAGGAGACAACCAGCCATGGCCCAGAACGTGCTCGCCGTGTACCCCGGAACCTTCGACCCCATCACCCTGGGCCATGAAGATGTGGTGCGCAGAGCCACCCAGTTGTTTGAACGTGTGATCGTGGCCGTGGCGGCGGGGCACCACAAAAAGACCCTGTTCTCGCTGGAAGAGCGCATCGACATGGTGCGCGAGGCCGTGAAGATGTATCCCCAGGTGCAGGTCGAGCCCTTCTCGGGCCTGCTGCGCGACTTTGTGGTGTCGCGCGGCGGCAAGGCCATGGTGCGCGGCCTGCGCGCCGTGACGGACTTTGACTACGAGTTCCAGCTCGCGGGCATGAACCGCAGCCTGATGCCGCAGGTCGAAACCGTGTTCCTCACCCCCAGCGACAAGTACCAGTTCATCAGCAGCACCTTTGTGCGCGAGATCGCGGTGCTGGGCGGCGAGGTGACCAAGTTCGTATCGCCCTCGGTGGAAGAGCGACTGGCGGTCAAGGTGCGTAGCCTCGCGGCGCCGGGCGGCTGAGGACACTGTCCGAAACGCACCCAGAGCCTCGGTTGTGGCTCTTTTGTGCTGATAGCGCCGGTGCGATATGCCCTGGATGCTATCAAAATCATAGTATCTAGATCCTGTGGCCTCAGTCCATGGCGGGCGGTAGCCTCTCCGCAATGGCGTGTGCCTGCGCGCGCAGGGCGTCCAGCATGGGCACGACCTCGGGCAGGGGTGGGCGGTACAGCGGCAGCAGCGCCGTCACGCTGAACGGGATGGAAAACGCCAGCCGCCGCAGCACCAGTCGCTCGCTGGCGGCGGCCAGGGCGGTGACCGGGTTGACGATGGCGATGCCCAGGCCCTGCTCGACCATGGCGCACACTGCGGCGGCGCTGTGGGTCTCCACGCGAAGCGTGCGCTCCACGCCCGCCTCGGCAAACCGGGCGTCGATCAGGCGGCGGTAGGGGTCTTCGGCCGAGAGGCTCACAAAAAACTCGCCCGCAAAGTCGGCCAGGTCCAGCACCGGCTGGTGCGCGAGTGCGTGGCCTGCGGGCAGCACGGCCACCTCGTCCAGCGTCAGCAGCACCTCCGCCCGCGTGCCGGGTGGGGCGGTGGTCTGCTCGCACAGGCCCAGGTCAAACCGCTGGGCACTCATCCATTCTTCCAGCAGGGGCGATTCCTGTGGCGTGACAGATAAGCGCGTTGTGGAGTGTGCCTCGGAGTGCGACCGCATCAGCCGTGCCGCCGCGCCCGGCAGCAGCGCATGGGCCAGCGCGGGCAGGCACAGCACCGACAACTGCACGGCCCCCGACCGGCCCAGCGCCACGGCCCGGTCCACCACGCGCTCCAGCCCCTGCCACGACCGTTGCACCTCGTCCCACAGCGCCAGCGCCCGCGCGTTGGGGCGCAGGCGGCCCTGCACGCGCTCGAACAGCGCGTAGCCCAGCAGCGACTCCAGCCGCGCCAGCTCGCGGCTCACCGTGGGCTGCGAGCTGTGCAGCAGGTCGGCCGCGCCGGTGGCGCTGCCAGCGGTCATCACGGCGCGGAAGACCTCGATATGGCGGTGGGTGATGCGGTGAGTGAGGGTGGGCTCGGTCATGCCAGTCATGCACAGAGCATATCCATATTGAATGGATGGCGTAAATCAAAGCATTCGACTGAATGCATGGATGGCGGCATCATCCGCGCATCGTTCACGCTGAGAGCGGCTAACAAAACTCTTCTGGCGCCGTTGCTGTGTCTTGTCTTACTGCTCGTACTGCCTGCAGCACAGCGCCTAGCCAGAACCGCTTCGCTGAGTTTTGTCAGCCGCTCTTAGTACCCCTGGAGCCTCCCCATGTCCAACCCTTTCTCCCCCGCCCAGCTCTGGGCCCTGGCCGACCAGTTTGGCACCCCGCTGTGGGTGTATGACGCGGCGACCATCCGCCAGCGCATTGCGCAGGTGTCCAACTTCGAGACCATCCGCTTTGCGCAAAAGGCTTGTTCCAACATCCACATCCTGAAGCTCATGCGTGAGCAGGGCGTGAAGGTGGATGCGGTCTCGCGCGGCGAGATCCTGCGCGCGCTGGCAGCGGGCTACGTGGCGGGCGGAGAGCCGTCGGAGATCGTCTTCACCGCCGACCTGTTCGACGCCGCCACGCTCGACTGCGTGGTGGAGCATGGCGTGCCCGTCAACGCAGGCTCCATCGACATGCTGCACCAGCTGGGCGCGCGCTCGCCGGGCCATGCGGTGTGGCTGCGCATCAACCCCGGCTTTGGCCACGGCCACAGCAACAAGACCAACACGGGCGGCGAGCACAGCAAGCACGGCATCTGGCACACCGACCTGCCTGCGGCGCTGGCCGCGATCAAGCAGCACGGCCTGAAGCTGGTGGGTCTGCACATGCACATCGGCTCGGGCGTCGATTACAGCCACCTGCAGGAAGTGTGCGGCGCCATGGTCAACCTTGTGCGCACTGCGCATGCGGCCGGGCATGACCTGCACGCCATCTCGGCGGGAGGCGGCCTGTCCATCCCCTACCGCAGCGGTGACCCGGTGGTGGACACGCAGCACTACCACGGCTTGTGGGACGCCGCACGCCAGCAGGCCGAGGCCATCGTGGGCCACAAGCTCGGCCTGGAGATCGAGCCCGGCCGCTTTCTGGTGGCCGAATCTGGCGTGCTGCTGGGCCAGGTGCGCGCCACCAAGAACGCGGGCAGCAACCACTTCGTGCTGGTCGATACCGGCTTCAATGAACTCATGCGCCCGTCCATGTACGGCAGCTACCACGCCATGAGCGTGCTGCACCGCGATGGCTCCACGGCCGCCGAGCAGCCCACGGTGGTGGCAGGCCCGCTGTGCGAGTCGGGCGACGTGTTCACCCAAGGCGACGGCGGCGTGGTGCTGCCGCGCGACCTGCCCGCCGCCCAGGTGGGTGACCTGCTGGTGATCCACGACACGGGCGCGTACGGCGCCAGCATGTCCTCCAACTACAACACCCGTCCGCTGATTGCCGAGGTGCTGGTGGACGGCGGCCAGGCCCGCCTGATCCGCCGCCGTCAGACAGTGGACGAACTGCTGGCGCTGGAACTGGGGCTGTAAGCTAGGCCACAGCGCTGCTCAGGGGCGCCGTGGGCTGAACCTGCAAAAGGTGCGGGTAGGTGAGGGACTACGGTTTTGGGGTGCAAAGCCGGACAAGCGCCAGACGGGGTGAGAAATACAGTGAAACCACCTGAACTTCTCACCCTTTCAAGGAGATTCCCATGCCTCTCATTGCCTGGCTACTTGGCGTACCGCTGTCGGTTGTGCTGCTGCTGATGTTGTTTGGGGTGTTCTGAATCCAGACCCCGGTGCGCATTGCAAACAGCGCCGCAAAAAAGGCCCCTGAGGAATTCCGCAGGGGCCTTTTGTCTTGGGGGAGCAGTAGGGGGTCACACCAACTCAGAGGCCGGCCCGCGCCCCATCAGCGTGACAACCGCATCGGCCGGGGTGAGCTGGCCATCCAGCAGCGCCACCACCGCGCGGGTGATGGGCATGTCCACCCCCAGCGCTGCTGCCCGCTGCGCCACGGTGCGGGCGCTGTAAACGCCCTCGGCCACATGGCCCAGCGACTCGACGGCCTGCGGCAAGGTCTTGCCCTCGGCCAGCAGCATGCCCACGCGCCGGTTGCGCGACAGGTCGCCCGTGGAGGTCAGCACCAGGTCGCCCAGGCCCGACAGGCCCATGAAGGTATCGGGGCGCGCGCCCAGCGCCAAGCCCAGCCGCGTCATCTCGGCCAGGCCGCGCGTGATGAGTGCGGCGCGGGCGTTCAGCCCCAGCGCCAGCCCGTCGCACAGGCCGGTGGCAATGGCCAGCACGTTTTTCACCGCGCCACCCACCTCCACGCCCACAATGTCTTCGTTGGCATATACACGCACGCTGGGGCTGTGGAAGGCGCTGACCAGCGCATCCCGCACCTGCGCATGGGGGCTGGCTGCCACCAGGGCGGTGGGCTGGCCCAGTGCCACCTCCTGCGCAAAGCTGGGGCCGCTGAATATGCCTGCTATTAAATCAGGAGCTATCTGCGCTTGTATCTCGTGCGCTAGCAGCCCAAACGATGCCGGGTCGGCCCCCGCAGGCACGGCTTCAAAACCCTTGCACAGCCAGGCCACGGGCGCGGCGCAGCCGTGCAGGGCCTGCAGCATGCCGCGCAAGGCGGCCATGGGTGTGGCCACGATGACGAGGTCGGCGCCGGTCCATAGCGCAGCAAAGTCGCCATGGGCCAGCGTGAGGGAGGGGGGGAGGGTGATGCCGGGCAGGTAACGCGCGTTGTGCCGCTGCGTCTGCATCTGGGCCGCCTGGGCGGCATCGCGCGCCCACAAGGTGACGGCATGGCCTGCGGGGTGCAGGGCGGCACTCATGGCCACCGCCGTCCCCCAGGCTCCAGCGCCCAATACTATGATTTTCATAGCTGTATGCGCTTATTCATCCAGCACTACAGGCATAAACGCCTGTGAGTGCTTACTGCGTGATGATGGGCGAAGCTTGGCCGGCAGCCTGGGCTTGCTGTTGCTCGTACATGGCCTGGAAGTTGATTTCGGCCAGGTGCACGGGCGGGAAGCCAGCGCGGTTGATCAGGTCGGCCACGTTGCCGCGCAGGTAGGGGTACACGATCTGAGGGCAGGCGATGCCCATGATGGGGCCCATCTGGTCTTCGGGCACGTTGCGGATTTCGAAGATGCCGGCTTGCTTGGCTTCGACCAGGAACACGGTCTTGTCCTTGATCTTGGTCTGCACGGTGGCCGTCACGGCCACTTCAAAGATGCCTTCGGCCACAGGGGTGGCTTCCACGCCGAGCTGGATGTCCACGCTGGGCTGCTCTTGTTCGAGCAGGATGGCGGGGGAGTTGGGCTGCTCCAGCGACATGTCCTTGAGGTAGACGCGCTGGATCTGGAACACGGGGTTTTCTTGGTCGGCCATGGTGAAGTCTCTTTGCTCTTACGAAATTGCTAGCAAAACAAAACCCGCCGGGGAGCAGCTCCCGCAGCGGGCACATGGGGCTGCATTATGCAGCGCCCGAAGAGGCGGTCAGGCGCCGAGCAGGGGCATCAGCTCGCCACGGCTGTCCAGTGCCACCAGGTCGTCGTGGCCGCCCACGTGGGTGTCGCCGATGTAGATCTGCGGCACCGTGCGGCGGCCGGTGATTTCCATCATGTGGCTGCGCGCGGCGGGGTCGGTGTCGATGCGGATCTCCTCGATCTGCTCCACGCCCTTGGACTTGAGGATCTGCTTGGCCCGGATGCAGTAGGGGCAGACGGCGGTGGTGTACATCTTCACGGGTTGCATGGCGAACCTTCCTCTTTCTTCTTCCTGTGGGACTGAAAAACCAGTCGCAAGACTAGCGCTGACCGAATAACTGGGGGCGGATCAGGCTTTTTCCACAGGCAGGCTGGCTTCGCGCCAGGCCTTCATGCCGCCAGCCATGGCCTGGGCGTTGTCGTAGCCCAGCTTTTTGGCAATGCCGACAGCGCGATTGGCGCGGGCACCGCTGGCACAGACCAGCACCACGGGCAGGGCCTTGTTCTTGACCACAGTGGGCAGGCGCTCTTCCAGTTGGGAGACGGGCACGTTCTTGGCGCCGGTGACGTGGCCGGCCGCGAATTCCTCGGCTTCGCACACGTCGATGACCACCGCTTTTTCGCGGTTGATGAGCTGCACGGCGCGTGCGGGTGTCAGCGAGCCGCCACTGGCGTTCTGCAGGACCGGCCACAGCAGCATGCTGCCCGAAGCCAGTGCAACGAGGAACAGATACCAGTTATCAATAATGAATTTCACGAAGCTTCCTTGGGTTGGCGAACCGCGTAATTCTAGAATGCCGGGTTTGGTCTGCTTTTTCTTTAGCCCGTATTTCCTGGGGAAACCATGTACAAGCTCGTTTTGATCCGCCACGGCGAATCCACCTGGAACCTTGAAAACCGCTTCACCGGCTGGACCGATGTGGATCTCACGCCCACCGGCGTCTCCCAGGCCATGTCGGCCGGCAAGCTGCTCAAGGCTGAGGGCTACGAGTTCGACCTGGCGTTCACCAGCGTGCTCAAGCGCGCCATCCACACCCTGTGGTACGCCCTGGACGAGATGGACTGCACCTGGCTGCCCGTGGTCAAGGACTGGCGCCTGAACGAGCGCCACTATGGCGCGCTGCAGGGCCTCAACAAGGCCGACATGGCAAAGAAGTACGGCGACGAACAGGTGCTGGTGTGGCGCCGCAGCTATGACACGCCGCCGCCCGCACTGGAAGCCACCGACCCCCGCAGCGAGCGTGGTGACCGCCGCTACGCTGGGGTGGCTGCCGAGAATGTGCCCCTGACCGAGTGCCTGAAAGATACCGTGGCCCGCGTGCTGCCGTTCTGGAACGAGGCCATGGCGCCCGCCATCCGTTCGGGCAAGCGGGTGGTGGTGGCTGCGCATGGCAACTCTATCCGCGCGCTGGTGAAGTACCTGGACAACATCTCCGAGACCGACATCGTGGGCCTGAACATTCCCAACGGGATTCCACTGGTATACGAGCTCGACGCCGACCTCAAGCCCATCCGTCACTACTATTTGGGCGATGCCGAAGCGGCGGCCAAGGCTGCAGCTGCCGTGGCATCGCAGGGCAAAGCGTAAATCGCAGGTAAAGAGCGGGGAAAACCCCGCTTATCCCCGCCAAAGTGAGCGTGCATGCGGAACTGCGGCGGGTTTGGCCCTTCCAAGGTGTATATTGGTTTCGAAGCGGTAAAAGGTGTTGTATGGGCCACAAACTCAAGATTGCAGGATGGGTATCGGTAGGTGTGGTGGCGGGTGCGCTCACCACGGTGTCACTGCAAACGGTGGCGCGCGGCGCCATGACACCGTTGCCACTTGAGGAAATCCAGCAACTCTCCGCCGTGTTTGGTCTGGTCAAGACCGATTACGTCGAGCCGGTGGATGACAAGAAGCTCATCACCGACGCCATCTCCGGCATGGTGTCCAGCCTGGACCCGCACTCCCAGTATTTCGACAAGAAGTCCTTCAAGGAATTCCGCGAGGGCACCTCCGGCCGCTTTGTGGGCGTGGGCATCGAGATCACGCAGGAAGACGGCCTGATCAAGATCGTGTCTCCCATCGAGGGCTCTCCCGCCTTCCGCGCCGGCCTCAAGACCAACGATCTGATCACCAAGATCGACGAAACCGCCGTCAAGGGCCTGGCGCTGAATGACGCCGTCAAGCGCATGCGTGGCGAGCCCAGCACCAAGGTCACGCTCACCATCTTCCGCAAGGACGAGAACCGCACGTTCCCTGTCACCATCACCCGGGAAGAGATCAAAACCCAGTCCGTCAAGGGCAAGGTGATCGAGCCGGGCTACGCCTGGATCCGCCTGTCTCAATTCCAAGAACGCACGGTGGATGACTTTGTGCGCAAGGTGGAAGAGGTTTACAAGCAGGAGCCCAATCTCAAGGGCCTGGTGCTGGACCTGCGCAACGACCCGGGCGGCCTGCTGGATGCCGCCGTGGCTATCTCTGCGGCCTTCCTGCCCGAGAACGTGACGGTGGTGACCACCAACGGCCAGCTGGCCGACAGCAAGGCCACCTACAAGGCCGCGCCCGACTACTACCAGCGCCGGGGCGGCGGTGATCCGCTCAAGCGCCTGCCAGCGTCCCTCAAGTCGGTGCCTCTGGTGGTGCTGGTCAACGAGGGCTCGGCCTCCGCCAGTGAGATCGTGGCGGGCGCATTGCAGGACCACAAGCGCGCCACCATCATGGGCAGCCAGACTTTTGGCAAGGGCTCGGTGCAGACCGTGCGGCCGCTGGGCCCTGACACGGGCATCAAGCTGACCACTGCCCGCTACTACACCCCCAGCGGCAAGTCGATCCAGGCCAAGGGCATCGTGCCCGACGTGATGATTGACGAGTCGGAAGAGGGCAACATCTTCGCCGCCTTGCGCATGCGCGAAGCGGACCTGGACAAGCATTTGAATAGCGGCCAGGGTGAAGAGAAGAAGGACGAGGCCCGCGAGAAAGCCCGCGAGGAAGCCCGCAAGCGCATGGAAGAAGAGGCCAAGAAGCCTGCGGCCGACCGCAAGGTGCCCGAGTTTGGCTCCGACAAGGACTTCCAGCTGGTGCAGGCCCTCAATCAGCTCAAGGGCCGCCCCGTGCTGGTCAGCAAGACGCTGACAGAGCGCAAGGAAGAAAAGAAAGAGAATTGAGCCCTTCGCGCTCTGAACCCGGGCTGGATTTCGCGAGGAATCCAGCCTTTTTCATGTCCGCCTGTTTCACCGTTGATTTTTTGGCCGCTGCAGGCCAGCCTTCCCATGACCGACGACCAGCTCCTGCGCTATTCCCGCCACATCCTGCTCGACGAGGTCGGCATCGAAGGGCAGGAGCGGGTGCTGGCGGCCCATGCGCTCATCATCGGCGCTGGCGGATTGGGGTCGCCCGCTGCGCTGTATTTGGCATCTGCCGGTGTGGGGCGCATTACCCTCGTTGATGACGATGTGGTGGACCTGACCAACCTGCAGCGCCAGATCGCGCACACCACAGCCCGTGTGGGCACTCCCAAGGTCCAGTCGGCGGCGCAGGCCATGGCCGACATCAACCCCGAGGTGCACGTCACCGCCCTGCAGGCCCGGGTGGATGCTGCGGCTTTGGACAGCCTGGTGCGCGATGCCACGGTGGTGCTCGACTGCAGCGATAACTACGCGACCCGCCAGTCGGTCAATGCGGCGTGTGTGCGCCATCACAAGCCTTTGGTGGCAGGGGCTGTGATCCAGTTTGACGGGCAGATCACGGTGGTGGACCCGCGCGATGCGCAGTCGCCTTGTTATGCCTGCATCTTCCCGCCCGACGCGGAGTTTGAGGAAGTCCGCTGCTCCACGATGGGGGTGTTTGCACCGCTGGTGGGTGTGGTGGGCGCGATGCAGGCGGCCGAAGCGCTCAAGCTTATCGCGGGGGTGGGGCAGTCGCTGGCGGGTCGGCTGCTCATGCTGGATGGCCGGGCCATGGAGTGGAACACCATGCGGGTGCAGCGCCATGCCGACTGTCCGGTATGTGTTGCGCGGTAGGACTCTTCCTACATGGCCAGCGTGCTGTGGCTGGCAGAATCCGGCGGACAGAAGCCTTAAATTCAAGGCTAGGACAGGGTGATCTGCGCTGTCCGTACAGATGGACCCGCCCGTGAAACTGCGCACCTACATTGTTGAAGACAACGCCACCATCCGAGAGAACCTGATCGGGACTCTGGAGGAGTTGGCGTCTGTGGAAGCAGTGGGCGTGGCAGAAACGGAAGACGAGGGCACGAACTGGTTGTCCACCCACCCCGAGGAATGGGACTTGGCCATCGTCGATCTGTTCTTGCGGCAAGGCAGCGGGCTGGGTGTGTTGGCGGCTTGCCGTACGCGTCGGCCGGGGCAAAAGATGGTCGTGCTCAGCAACTACGCCACGCCCGATGTGCGCATGCGCTGTGCGCAACTGGGCGTGGATGCGGTGTTCGACAAGTCCAACGAGATCGATGCCCTGGTGGACTATTGCGTGCAACACAGCAGCCTGTCGCACACCATGGGCGCAACCAGCAGCGGCGGAGCGCCAGCTGCCTCATCAGGCGCGGCGCAGTGACACCACCCGCCGCCGCGTGCGTAGGTGCATGCGGTGGTCGCGGTGTTTGCTTTTCTTCCCTTTTTTGGAGTGCGGCAGGTGACCTTGCCCGAGCCCTGCGAGGCAGCAGGGCGCAGGCAGGCGAGGCGATGTCAGTCGATCAGGCGATTCTTGAGCGCGTAGTAGGTCAGGTCGCTGTTGGACGACAGGCTCATTTTTTCCATCAGGCGTGTGCGGTAGGTGCTCACCGTCTTCACGCTCAGCGACAGCGACTTGGCAATGTCCCCCGCCGTCTCTCCCTTGGCCAGCTTGAGGAACACCTGGAACTCGCGCTCCGACAGCTGCTCGTGCGGCGGCGCGTCGTCCTTGCGGTTGAGTTGCTGCGCAAGCAGCTCGGCAACGGCAGGCGTCAGGTAACGGCGGCCCAGCGCGATGGTGCGGATGGCTTCCACAATTTCCGACGGCTCGCACTCCTTGTTCAGGTAGCCGCTCGCGCCCTGGCGGATCAGGTTGATCGCATAGTGTTCTTCGGGGTACCCGCTCAGAATCAGGATGCCCATGTCAGGCGCCTTGGCGCGCAGCATAGCCAAGGCATCCAGCCCGCTTTGCCCGGGCATCGACAGGTCCATCAGCAGTACATCGATTTCCTTGTTGCGCACCAGGTCGATGGCCTCGCGGCCGTTGGCGGCTTCGCCCTCGACCCGAAGGTCCACATGCTCGGACAGGAACTGCTTGAGCCCGGAACGAACAATCGCATGGTCATCCACAATGCCGATCTTGATCATTGATGCTTCTTTCGAGGCGGCAGCCACAGACTGCCGGTGTGTGTTGAAGTCCAGATGCCCCATCGTGTCATGGCACGGCAGGGGCGTCAAAACGGTAGTCGGTCATTATCCAGAATAAGCGTATGAATCTCCAAGAAAACACCCGGCGTTGGTTACCAAAAGTCCGACAGATGGCCTTGAGCCTGCCCATGGCGCTGCTGGCGGCCATGGTGCTGGTGGGCATCAATGAAACGGGGCACATGCGTTCGCAAGATGCGGTGGAACAACTGGCCCAGGGGCTCACCACACGGTCTGATGTGAACAAGCTGCTGCAGAGCATGCTGGACGCAGAAACTGGTCAGCGCGGCTATCTGCTCACGGGCAACGAAACCTACCTGGAGCCCTACGACAAGGCCGTAGCCACCGTGCAGACCAATCTCGACAGCCTGCGTATGCAGTTCATGGCCTCGCCGGAAGACATGCAGGAGTTTGCGCTGTTGTCGCGGCAGATATCGCGCAAGCTGGCCGAGATGGAACTGAGCCTACGCCTGCGCCGCCAGGGCAACGAAGACGCGTGGAAGTTCATCCTGAACACTGATGTGGGCAAGGAACACATGGAGGCGATCCGCCAACATGCGCAAGAGCTCATCGCCCGCAGCGACAAGCGCCTGCAGCAGGGCCGCGAGCAGATCGAGCAGTCGCTGATGCTGTCGCGCATCGGCATTGCCACGGTCACTGCCATCGGCCTGCTGGCCTTTTACATGTACCTGCGCCAGACGCAGGCCGTGCAAACGGTGAACCTGCGCGAGCAAGAGTTGCTGGAGCGCGAGCGCGACCGTCTGGAGGGCCTTGTGCGGGACCGCACCGCCACGTTGTCTGAACTGGCCAACCACCTGCAGCAGGTGCGCGAAGAAGAGCGCGGCCATCTGGCGCGAGAGCTGCATGACGAGCTGGGTGCGCTGCTGACGGCCGCCAAGCTCGATGTGGCGCGCCTCAAGTCCAAGATCGACGCCACCGCACCCGATGTGTCGGAGCGGCTCAAGCACCTGACGGAGACGCTCAACAGCGGCATTGCGCTCAAGCGCCGCATCATCGAAGACCTGCGGCCTTCGTCCCTGTCGAACCTGGGGCTCACGGCCGCGCTGGAGATCCTGACGCGCGAATACGCCGAGCGCGCGGGCATCGACGTCGAGACCAGCCTGGAGCCGGTGCAATTGCCCGATGCAGCGCAGCTCACGGTGTACCGCATGGTGCAGGAGGCGCTGACCAACATCGGCAAGTACGCCAAGGCCAGCAAGGTACTGGTGTCGGTGCACGGCTACCCCACACATGTGGCGGTGCAGGTGCGCGACGACGGTGTAGGGTTTGACCCCGGCAGCGTGCGTCCCACCTCGCATGGCCTGGCTGGCATGCGCCACCGGGTCGAGGCGGCTGGTGGGCGCCTCACGCTCACCTCGCGCCCAGGCAATGGCACGCTGCTGTCGGCCGTTTTGCCACTGCCGCGAAATACGCCGGAGTTGCGCCACAACGCCGCTGCGCACGACGCCTAAAGCGCAGACCGGCGGCTTTTCCCTTCCCTCTTCTTTCCCTCTCGCCGCAGTGCACGGCGAACTGGTGACAGCTATCACGGGCACGGGGCGCTGCACCTGGGCCGCAGCACCGCCCTGCGCGGCGTAGCCGTCGGCATCTGCCCGTGCGTGCCGTCCTACACCACCCCCACTGCGCCGCCGACACGGGGGCGCGCCGCACACCGGCATTCAGGGCTGCGGGCGATACCTACAGTTGACCCCAGGCGCTGAGGTTTTGGCGCCACCCGATCTGCCGGCAAGCCGGCCACCCATAAGGAGATGGAAATGTTGCACTACGCAGTTGTTTTTCTGGTGATCGCGCTGATTGCAGCCCTCTTCGGTTTTGGCGGTATTGCTGCCGGCGCCGTGGGCATCGCAAAGATTCTGTTCTTTGTGTTCGTGATCATGGCCGTGGTCACCTTCGTGCTGGGTCTGCTCAAAAAGGGGTAAGCCTGGCCTGACGGCCCGGCCTTCGACCCACCCCCTCGCGCATTCCCCTTTTGCATATCCCAAGGAGTTTTCTGATGAGCCTTCAGACCGCAACCGACAAAGTGACGACGGGCGTTCGCAACCTCACCGATGACGTGCTGCAAAGTGCCCAAGAGGCTGTGCAGACCACGCGTGCTGCCGCAGACCAGTCGCTCGATAAGGCCGAAGCCAGCGTGCGTGCCCTGCGCCGCCAGGCAGACCCCGCCATTGACGACCTGGCGGCCCGTGCCCAGGACCTGGCTGCCCGCAGCATTGACTACTGCGCCGAGACCAGCGCGCGTGCACGCCGCCAGATGCAGCAGGCCGCAGAGGCTACCAGCAAGTACGTGGCCGAGCAGCCCGGCAAGTCGCTGGTGATCGCCGCCGCATCGGGTGCCCTGCTGGCCACCGTGGCGATGCGGATATCGCGCCGCCGCGATGCATACTGAGCGTTGAAGGTGGGGGATGCTGGCGTTCATCCGCCGGTGCCCCGCCAGCGCTGATTTTTTGGCCCCTTTCCCACAGTCCGCCGGTCGCGGAGGGTGCAACAGACCGGTGGATTGAATATGTCCCAGCACCCGCGTTCCCAACCATTCTTGAACAAGGAAAACACCATGAAATACGCACGTGCCCTCGCTTTCGCCGCAGTCGCTGGCATCACCATCGTTACGGCCACGGGCTGCTCGGTGGCTCGCGAACAGCAGACTGTAGGTTCTTATGTGGATGACGCCGGCATCACCGCTGCCGTGAAGGCCAAGATGGCCGAAGACAAGAACGTGTCCGCCACCTCCATCAGCGTGGAAACGCTGAACGGCACGGTCCAGCTGTCGGGCTTTGCCAAGTCACAGACCGAAAAGAACCAGGCTGAAAACATTGCCCGCAACACCAAGCACGTGCGCGAAGTGCGCAACAGCATCGTTGTGCGTCCCTGACCGGACGGGGCTTGCGCCACGCGCATGGGCCTAGCGCTCCCGCCTGATGGCGTTACCCCCTGAAGCAGGCTCCAGGCATGTCCCGGGGCCTGTTTTTTTATGGGCCCACCCTGTTGATGTATCGGGTGGAACCTGCACTGTTCATTC
The DNA here is from genome assembly GCF_049331375.1 of Acidovorax sp. M14. Classification (NCBI taxonomy): domain Bacteria; kingdom Pseudomonadati; phylum Pseudomonadota; class Betaproteobacteria; order Burkholderiales; family Comamonadaceae; genus Acidovorax; species Acidovorax sp. M14. The sequence continues at coordinate 3,904,454 of NZ_CP186263.1, read as the reverse complement.
ACCTTGCTCCGGGCCACGGGGTATAAGCTCCACACCATGCGGGTATTCAATTGCGACCATTGCGGTCATCTGGTTTTTTTTGACAGCGTGCAGTGCCTGCATTGCGGCAGTGCGCTGGCATTTGTGCCCGATGTGCTGACCATGGCTGCACTGACCCCTGCGCCACAGGATGGTGCAGACCTGTGGCGCCGCCGGGGCAGGCAGGGCGACGCTCATTCCAGCGGGCGCCTGTACCGCATGTGCCGCAACCACACGGACCACCAAGCCTGCAACTTTGCGATACCCGTCCACGATTTCACAGAGCTGTGTGTGTCGTGCCGCCAGACCCGTGTGATGCCCGACCTGTCTGAGCCTGCGAACATGGGACGCTGGATGCAGATCGAAGCCGCCAAGCGGCGGCTGTTCTACAGCCTGGCCCGTCTGGGCCTGGAGCCTGCGCCCGGCGGCACAAGCCCGGTGTTTGAATTTTTGGCGGAGGTGCCGGGCGGCCCACCCGTGTTGACGGGCCACAACAACGGCACCATCACCCTCAACGTGGCGGAGGCCGATGACGATGAACGTGCGCGCCGCCGCATCGCGCTGGGTGAGCCCTACCGTACGCTGATTGGCCATTTGCGCCATGAGTCCGGGCACTTCTACTGGGACCAGCTGGTGCGCGATGGCGGGCGGCTGGACGACTTTCGCCAGATGTTTGGTGACGAGCGCCAGGACTATGCAGCGGCCCTGGAGGCGCACTACGCCAAGGGCAATGACGGCAACGACTGGGCCGACCACCATGTGAGCGCCTACGCCGCCGCGCACCCCTGGGAAGACTGGGCCGAAACCTGGGCGCACTACCTGCACATGATCGACCTGCTGGAAACCTCGGCCAGCTATGCCACCGAGGTCACCGTGCCCGGGATTTACGGCCCGCAGCGCAGCAGCGCCATCGACCCCTTTGCCAGTCCGGCGCCCGACTTCCAGTCCATGGTGCAGCACCTGGTGCCGCTGACGCTGCTGCTCAACAGCCTCACACGCAGCCTGGGGCAGCCCGACGCCTACCCGTTTGCGCTGGCAAGCGCGGTGTTGGCCAAGCTGCGCTTTGTGCACGACATGGTGCGCGAAGCGGCCGCACGGCCGGCCCCTGTGGCCTCTCCGGCCCCCGTTCCGCCAGCCCCACCTGCTGCCCATCAAAATATCAAAAAGAATAGCAAATCAGCCAATAAAGACCGGCGCTAGCAGGCGGTTTGGCTTAAACTCGGCGGCCATGCCATCCGCTGGGCTTGAAAACGGCCTGGAACTTGCTTGAGGGCTTGCAGGAGATTGGCTCTCATGCAGAAGTTCGACGAGATGGTTACCTGGCTGCCCCTGGCCGGCCTGGACGGTGCGGCAGGCTGGGCGGGCAGCGATGTCCGGCCCCACTATGCGCGGTTTGCGCAATGGCTGGCGCGCCAGAGCGCCGAGTCCATGCAGGCGCGCCGCGCCGAGGCCGAGGTCATCTTCCGGCGCGTGGGCATTACCTTTGCCGTGTATGGCGCCAAGGACGAGGACGGCGCGGGCACCGAGCGGCTCATCCCCTTCGACCTGATCCCGCGCATCATTCCGCAGCAGGAATGGGCGCACATGCAGCGCGGCCTGGTGCAGCGGGTCACGGCGCTCAACCGCTTCATTCACGACGTGTACCACGGCCAGGACATCCTGCGCGCCGGCATCGTGCCCGCCGAGCAAATCCTGCGCAACGCCCAGTTCCGGCCCGAGATGGTCGGCGTTCATGTGCCGCTCGACATCTACTCCCACATCAGCGGCATCGACATCGTGCGTGCGCCGGATGCGTCGGGCGAGGGCGTGTACTACGTGCTGGAAGACAACCTGCGCGTGCCCAGCGGCGTGAGCTACATGCTCGAAGACCGCAAGATGATGATGCGGCTGTTCCCCGAACTGTTCGCACAGCATCAGGTGTCACCGGTGGCGCACTACCCGGACCTGTTGCTGGACACCCTGCGCGCCAGCGCCCCGGCCGGCGCGGCCGATCCAACCGTGGTAGTGCTGACGCCCGGTATGTACAACAGCGCCTACTTTGAGCACGCCTTCCTCGCGCAGCAGATGGGCGTGGAGCTGGTCGAGGGACAGGACCTCGTGGTCAAGGACCAGTTTGTGTACATGCGCACCACGCGCGGGCTGCAGCGGGTGGATGTGATCTACCGCCGCGTGGATGACGATTTCCTCGACCCCGATGTTTTCCGCCCCACTTCCACCCTGGGCTGTGGGGGGCTCATGGCCGCCTACCGGGCGGGCAATGTCGCCATCTGCAACGCCGTGGGCACGGGCGTGGCCGACGACAAATCCATCTACCCCTATGTGCCGGACATGATCCGCTTCTACCTGGGGGAGGAGCCCATCCTGCAGAACGTGCCAACGTGGATGTGCCGCAAGCCGGATGACCTGCGGTACGTGCTGGACCACCTGCACGAACTGGTGGTGAAGGAGGTGCACGGCGCGGGCGGCTACGGCATGCTGATTGGCCCCGCAGCCACCCGGGCCGAGATCGAGGCCTTTCGCGCCGCAATCATCGCCAAGCCCGACGGCTACATCGCCCAGCCCACGCTCAGTCTCTCCAGCTGCCCCACCTATGTGGACAACGGCATTGCACCCCGCCATATCGACCTGCGGCCCTTTGTGCTCAGCGGCCAGAAGGTGCAGATGGTGGCGGGCGGCCTCACGCGCGTGGCCCTCAAGGAGGGATCGCTGGTGGTCAATTCGTCGCAGGGCGGGGGCACCAAGGACACCTGGGTGCTGGGCGACCAGCCTGCGGCAGCGCAGGGCTCGTCCCTGCCCATGCAAACACAACGCCAAGGGAGGGAATGACCATGCTGAGCCGCACCGCCGATCATTTGTTCTGGATGGCCCGTTACACCGAAAGGGCAGAGAACACCGCCCGGATGCTGGACGTCAACTACCAGAGCGCGTTGCTGCCCCAATCGACCGAGGTGGCCACCCTCGGCTGGCAGGGCTTGCTGTCCATCAGCGAGCTGCTGCCCGCCTACACCGCCCAGCATGGCGAGGTGACGCCCGTCAAGGTGCTCGACTTCATGGTCAAGGACCCGAGCAACCCTTCGTCCATCGTGGCCTGCCTGCAGGCCGCGCGCGAGAACGCGCGGGCGGTGCGCGGGGCGCTCAACACCGAGGCCTGGGAGATCCAGAACCAGACCTGGCTTGAAGTGAACCGCCTGATTGCGAGCGGTGCGTTGGAGCAGGACCCTGCACGGTTCTTCGAATGGGTGAAGTTCCGCTCGCACCTGTCGCGCGGGGTGACGGTGGGCACCCTGCTGCAGGACGAGGCGCTGCACTTCATGCGGCTGGGCACGTTTCTGGAGCGGGCCGACAACACAGCGCGGCTGCTGGACGTGAAGTTCCACGCGGTGCAAAGCGACTTCAGGGGCGCGGCCGCGGCGCAGGACCAAGACTATGACTTCTATCACTGGAGCGCCATCTTGCTCAGCGTGTCGGGCTTCGAGACCTACCGCAAGGTGTACCGCGATGTGATCACCCCCGAGCGTGTGGCCGAGCTGCTGATCCTGCGGGCCGACATGCCCCGCTCGCTGCACGCCTGCATGAAGGAGGTGTTGGGCAACCTCGACATGCTGGCCAGCGGCCAGTCGGCCGAGACCCAGCGGCACGCGGGGCGGCTGCTGGCGCACCTCAAGTTCGCGCGCATCGATGAAATCCTGACCCATGGCCTGCACGCCTACCTCACCCAGTTCCTGGAGCGGGTGAACGACCTGGGGGCGCGGATCAGCCGGGACTTCCTGGTGCCTGCGGCAGTGTGAGGGGTGTGTATGACGCAGTCGGTGCAGCGGCCGCAGCACTAGCGGCTATGGCTTCGGGCACCGGCTCGACCGTCACCCCCACCTGCAGCACATGGTGGTCGCCGCCGTGGATCACGCCGCGCAGCGGCGACACATCCGAAAAATCGCGGCCGATGGCCAGGGTCACGTAGTCTTCGCCTGCCGGGCGGTCGTTGGTGGGGTCCAGGTCAAACCAGGTGGTCTCGTCCAGCGCGCCGCCCCTGTCATCCGCTGAAGGCGACCACACCGACACCCACGCGTGTGAGGCATCGGCGCCCACCAGCCGGGGCTGTCCGGGCGGGGGCTCGGTCAGCAGGTAACCGCTGACATAGCGGGCTGCCAGGCCCAGGCTGCGCAGGCAGCCGATCATCACGTGGGCAAAGTCCTGGCACACGCCCCGGCGCAGCCGCAGCGATTCGAGCGCGGGCGTACCCGCGTCGGTGGCATTGGCGGTGTAGGCAAAGTCGGCATGGATGCGCGACATCAGGTGGCTGGCGGCCTGCATCAGCGGTCGGCCCGGCGCAAAGCTCTCGGCGGCATAGGCCACAAAGTCGGCGTGCCTGGGAATGTAGGGCGAGGCAAAGCTGAACTCGGTGGCCGCATGGTAGGGCTGACCGCGCCGGTAGCTCAGGCGCTCGCGCACGGCCTCCCATGGCTCGCCGGGCGGTGCGGCGGGCACGGGTCGGGTCTCCAGCAGGCTTTCGGCGCGTACCCGCAGTTGCTCGTGGGTGAAGGGCAGGCTGAAGAACGTGCGGGTGTTGCCAAACACGTCCTGCACCATGTTGCACTGGGTTGGGGCGGGGTCCACCTGCAGGCTGTGGGTCAGCACGCGCTGCACCACGCCGGTGCGCGGGCGCAGATGGGCCATGTGCTGGGCGTTCTGCACCGTGGGGGTGTAGTGGTACACCGTTTCGTGGATGACGCGCAGCTTCATGGTCAAGCTCCTACGCTGTGCCGCAACGCATCGATGGAGTGGGTGAAGTAGCGCGTGGCTAGCACATCCGACAGTCCCAACACGCCCCGCACACAGCGGCCCAGATACTCCTCCAGCGCGGCATGGCGGCCCTCGGCATCCTGTGTGCACAGGGCCACCAGCGACAGGTCGGAGGCCTCGGGGATGCCCATGGCGGCGGATTCGCCGGGCGTGCCCGCAGCCGCTTCGATCTTGGCAATGCGCCCGCGCAGCGTCTGCGCCACCCAGGCCAGCGAGCGGGGGTTGTCGCGGTCGATCACCAGCAGGTCCAGCAGCGCGGGCATGTCGCGCCGCTGCTGGTACTGCGCGTGGAACGTGATGGTGCTGTCAAACAGCGCCACCATGGCCTCAAAGCCGCCTTCATCGTGCACGGCGCCGGTCTGCAGGCCGCTTTCCAGTGCCGAGGCCAGAAAGCCCAGGCGCTCCAGATGCCGCCCGATGGACAGCAGGCGCCAGCCGTCGTCGCGGGTCATGCGGTCGGTCTGCTGGCCGGTCATGGCGGCGGTGTGGCCGCTCAGCACTTCCAACTGGCGCAGCGCATCCAGCGGCGAATAGTCGCCGTCGTCTTCGGCCCCGGTGCGGGGCGCAAAAAACTCCGCTTCGGCGCGCACGATGAGGTTCCAGTGCTCTTGCGACAGGCGGTCGCGCACGGCCGATGCGGCGCCCAGAATGCCGCGCAGGTTGAAGCCCACGCTGGTCACCTGAGCGGGCTGCGTCAGCCCGGCGATCAGCGAGCGCTCGAACACGCGCCGCGCCTGCCCCGCGGCAGGCACCGTGGGCAGCACCAGCCCCTGGCTCACGCCCATGGCGCTCAGCCAAGCCAGCAGCGGTTGCGAGGTCTGGTCCTCGCCGTTCAGGCATTGCAGCGTGATGCGCGCCAGGCGCGTGACGTTCTCGGTGCGCTCGGTGTAGCGGCCCAGCCAGAACAGGTTTTCGGCCGCGCGGCTGGTCACCTGGCGGCTGCGGTGCACCACGGCGGGCGCAGCCTGGTTGTGGGCCAGCAGCGTGGTGGTGTCCACGGGGCCATCGGTCTGCACCCACACGTCGGCACTGCTGCCGCCGCGCTGCATCGATGTAATGCCGCTGTCGCCTTGGGCCAGGCGGGCCAGTCCGCCCGGCAATACGCGCCAAGAGCCCGGGCCATCACACACCGCAAACACGCGCAGCATCACCGAGCGGGGGGCGATGGGGCTGCTTTCCGGCGCTGCACCCTCCGTGTCCTTGGTGCGCCAGGTGGGCATTTGCGACAGCGGCAGGTGGGCCTGCACCGTGTATTCATCGCCCTGGGCCTCGATGCGTGCGGACCACTGCACCAGGTCTTGCGCCGACAGCGCACCGCCCAGCACGGGCACGCGCTGCGCCATGGGCCAGGTGGGGCGGATCACGCTGTGCGCGAGCTGTGGCAGCACCGCCTGCATGGCCGAGCGCTCGCCACACCACCAGGTGGGCAGCGACGGCAGGGCCAGCTCCTCGCCCAGCAGGTGGCGCGACAGCGCGGGCATGAAGCCCAGCAGCGCCGACGATTCGAGGAACGCCGAGCCCGGCGCATTGGCCACGAGCACGTTGCCCGCGCGGATGGCCTGCAGCAGGCCGGGCACGCCCAGGCGCGAGTCGCTGCGCAGCTCCAGCGGGTCCAGAAACTCGTCGTCCAGGCGCTTCAAGATGCCGTGCACCGGCTGCAGGCCATGCAGCGTCTTGAGGTACAGGCGCGCGTCGCGCACCGTGAGGTCGTTGCCCTCCACCAGCGTCAGGCCCAGATAGCGCGCCAGGTAGGCATGCTCAAAGTAGGTCTCGTTGTACGGGCCGGGCGTGAGCAGCACGATGCGCGCATCCGCTCCCGCCGGGCTCATCTGCCGCAGCCCGTCGAGCAGCGCGCGGTAGGTGGCGGCCAGGCGCTGCACATGCATCTGGCTGAACGCCTCGGGGAACAGGCGCGAGATGAGCAGCCGGTTCTCCAGCAAATACCCCAGGCCTGAGGGCGCCTGCGTGCGCTGCGTCACCACCCACCAGTCGCCCTGCGCGTCGCGCGCCATGTCAAACGCCGCGATGTGCAAATGGGTGCCGCCCACGGGCTGCACGCCATGCATGGCGCGCAGGTAGCCCGGGTGGCCCTGCACCAGCGCGCTGGGCAGCAGGCCTTTGCGCAGCAGCTCCTGGGGGCCATACACGTCGGCCATCACGCGGTTGAGCAGGCGCGCGCGTTGCAGCACGCCGCGCTCGATGTGTGCCCAGTCGCCCTGCGAAAGGATCAGCGGAAACAGGTCCACCGACCAAGGCCGCTGCGGGCCATCGGCGTCGGCATAGACGTTGTAGGTGATGCCGTTGTCGCGCACCTGGCGCTGCAGGCTCTGCATGCGCCGGTCCAGGTCCTGAAAGCCCTCGGGGCCCAGTTGGTCGAAAAATTGGGCCCAGGCGCTAGTGATATTTGGGTCGGTTGCTATTGATTTAGGAGCTGATGCTGCGGTGGCCGTGCTGGAGTCGTCCGGCACACGGGCACCCCGCAACTCGTCAAAATGCCCGGCCGCCGCAGCAGGCGCCAGCGCAGCCGCCCATTGGGCCGCGCTGTCGGAAGGGTCGGGGGATGGAAGGCTGTCGTTGAGATGGTTCACTGCGCTCGATTTTCGGGCATTTGGTCTCCGGCACTCTGCGGGTTACCCACAGCCTGCAAAGCCAGCGCGGCCCCGACCAGTGGACGCCGTGGAACTGGCTTTGCCAGGCCACTGGCGTCGTCCCCCTGGGGGGAAGGCGCGCAGCGACTTAGGGGGGCTTTCCTACGGCCGCATTTTTCGCCGCAGATCCAGCGTGAACGGAAACTCCCGGCTGCCCGGCAGCTCAATCGTCGCAGGCGGCACCGCCAGCCGCCCCGGCGTGTGCCCCATGCGCGAGAAGCGCGCCAGGCGGCGGCTTTCGGCCTCGTAGGCGTTGACTGGGAAGGTGTCGTAGTTGCGCCCACCCGGGTGGGCCACGTGGTACTGGCAGCCGCCCAGCGAGCGGTTCATCCAGGTGTCCACGATGTCGAACGTGAGCGGTGCGTGGGCGCCAATGGTGGGGTGCAGGGCCGAGGGCGGGTTCCAGGCCTTGTAGCGCACGCCCGCCACAAATTCACCGGTCGTGCCCGTGCTTTGCAGCGGCAGGGGCTGGCCGTTGACGGTGACCACATGGCGGCTTTCGTTCATGCCCGTCACGCGCACCTCGATGCGCTCCAGCGACGAGTCCACGTAGCGCACCGTGCCACCGGCGGAGCCTTCTTCGCCCATCACATGCCAGGGCTCCAGCGCGTTGCGCAGGGTCAGCTCCACGCCCATCGATTTCACCGTGCCGACCATGGGGAAGCGGAACTCGAACTGTGGCGCAAACCAGGCGGGGTCGAATGCATAGCCTGCGGCGTTCATCTCGGCCACCACGTCGTGCATGTCCTGCTGGATGAAGGTGGGCAGCATCCAGCGGTCGTGCAGCTCGGTGCCCCAGCGGGCGGCGGGGGCGCGGTAGGGCGCCTTCCAGAATCGCGCAATCAAGGCGCGCAGCAGCAACTGCTGCACCACGCTCATGTGGGCGTGGGGCGGCATCTCAAAGGCGCGCAGCTCCAGCAGGCCCAGGCGGCCGGTGCTGCTGTCGGGCGAGAACATCTTGTCGATGCTGAACTCGCTGCGGTGCGTGTTGCCGGTCACATCCACCAGGATGTTGCGTAGCGTGCGGTCCACCAGCCAGGGCGGCATGTCCTGGCCATAGATCGCGCGGTTGGCCTCGATCTCGCGCAGGGCGATTTCCAGTTCGTAGAGCTGGTCGTTGCGGGCCTCGTCCACACGCGGCGACTGGCTGGTGGGGCCAATGAACAGGCCGCTGAACAGGTAGCTCAGGCTCGGGTGGTTGTGCCAGTACAGCAGCAGGCTGGCCAGCAGCTCGGGCTTGCGCAAGAAGGGCGAGTCCGCCGGGGTGGCGCCGCCCATCACAAAGTGGTTGCCGCCGCCGGTGCCGGTGTGGCGGCCATCGGTCATGAACTTCTCGGCCGACAGGCGGGTCTCCCACGCGGCTTGGTACAGAAACTCGGTGTGCTGCACCAGCTCCTTCCAGTGGCTGGCGGGGTGGATGTTCACCTCGATCACGCCGGGGTCGGGCGTCACGGCCAGCACCTTCAGGCGTGCGTCGCGCGGCGGCGGGTAGCCTTCCAGCACGATCTTCATGCCCAGTTCTTCGGCCGTGGCCTCGATGGCCGCCAGCAGGTCCAGGTAGTCCTCCAGGCGCGCCAGCGGGGGCATGAAGACGTAGAGCACGCCGTACTTCTCACCCACCTTCTCGGCCTTGGGGCCGCTGGCGCGGCGCGGGTCGCGCACTTCCACACACAGGGCAGTGCGCGACAGGCCTGCGGCCGACTGGAACTTGCCCGGGGGCTGCATGCCCGCATGCGGGTCGGGCTGCCCGGCCTGGCGTGCGTGGTCGCCGCCTGCGGTGCCTTGCACCACGCGGCGTGCTTCGCCCGGTGCGGTGGCGCCCGCCAGGTAGGGCAGGTCGCGGTCGCCGGTGACGGGGCCCGCTGGAAGGGAATACCGCACCCGCAGCGTGGTCGCAGCGGGCAGCGGGCCTTGGGGTGCGGTCGGGTCTTGCGGGATCAGGTGCTCGGTGTCCGACGCCTTCACCCAGGGCAGGGCGTCCAGCGGCAGGCGGTAGCCCATGGGCGAATCGCCGGGGATGAGCAGCATGCGGTCGTCGCGGAAGAACCAGGGCCCGGTGCTCCACACACTGCCCGCCAGCGTGCCCGCACCCACACCCGCCTGCAGCGGCAGCACATAGCCCACCACGCTGTCGAGCTTTTGCTCGAACACGCGGCGCAGGCGGGCGCGCTCCAGCTCGTCGTCCAGGCGCGCGTCGAACGGGTCCACATTGATGGGCAGGCGCCGCTCGCGCCATAGGTAATAGAAGGTGTCTTCGTAACCGGGCTGAATGTAGCGGTCGGTGATGCCCAGCTTGCGCGTGAGGTGGCGCACAAAACGTTCGGCGTCGGCGCTGGTGTAGTGCGAGGGATCACGCTCGTCGGCAAACAGCGCGGGGTTCTGCCACGCGGGCTGGCCGTCGGCGCGCCAGCAGATCGACAGCGCCCAGCGCGGCAACTGCTCGCCGGGGTACCACTTGCCCTGGCCAAAGTGCAAAAAGCCGCCCTGGCCGTATTCGGCGCGCAGCTTGTGCGTGAGTTCGGTGGCAAAGCCGCGCTTGGTGGGGCCCAGGGCATCGGTGTTCCACTCGGGCGCGTCGCGGTCGCTCACGGCCACAAAGGTGGGCTCGCCGCCCATGGTCAGGCGCACGTCGCCCGCTACCAGGTCGGCGTCCACCTGCTCGCCCAGGGCCAGCACGGCCTGCCACTGGTCTTCGGTGTAGGGCTTGGTCACGCGGGGCGATTCGTAGATGCGCGTCACGCGCATCTCGTGGCTGAAGTCCACCTCGGCCTTGTCCACACCGCCTTCAATCGGCGCAGCCCCGGAGGGTTGCGGTGTGCAGGCCAGCGGGATGTGGCCCTCGCCCGCCATCAGGCCGCTGGTGGCATCCAGGCCAATCCAGCCTGCGCCGGGCAGGTAGACCTCGCACCAGGCGTGCAGGTCGGTGAAGTCGTGGTCGGTGCCGCTGGGGCCGTCCAGCGCCTTCACGTCGGGGGTCAGCTGGATCAGGTAGCCCGACACAAACCGCGCCGCCAGCCCCAGGTGGCGCAGCAGCTGCACCAGCAGCCAGCCCGAGTCGCGGCACGAGCCGCTGGCTTTTTGCAAGGTCTCCTCGGGCGTTTGCACGCCGGGCTCCAGGCGGATCAGGTAGCGAATGTCCTGCGACACCTGCTGGTTCAGCTTGACCAGAAAGTCCACTGTGCGCCGTTTGCTGCGGTCGATCTTGTCCAGGTACGCCTGCACCAGCGGCGTCATCGGCTCGGTGGCCAGGTAGGGCGCCAGCTCCTGCTGCACATCGCTGCTGTACTTGAAGGGGATGTGCTCGGCCTCGGGCTCCAGGAAGAAGTCGAAGGGGTTGTACACCGCCATCTCCACCACCAGGTCCACCGTGACCTTGAACTCGCGCGTCTTCTCGGGGAAGACGAGTCGCGCCTGGTAGTTGGCAAACGGATCCTGCTGCCAGTTGATGAAGTGCTGCGCGGGCTCAACCTTGAGCGAGTACGAAATCACATTGCTGCGGCAATGGGGCGCAGGCCGCAATCGGATGGTCTGCGGCCCAAGGCCGACCAGCCGGTCGTATTGGTAATGCGTGACGTGGTGGAGCGCGGCGTGGATGGGCATATGCAGGCCATGCTAGCAAGTCCCGAGCCATCGCGGGCAACTATTCCGGGGGCGGTGACAAGCGGTCATCGGCTGTTCACAATGTGCGGTCCGTGCCCCGCTGCCGGGGCTGTCTGCATGCTTCTCATTGCGCACCAACTTGGTGATGCCTCTTTTCATCCATGTCCCACTCCCCCCAACTTCTGCTCCTGCCCGGTCTGGCCGCCGATGAACGCATGTGGCGCGGCGTGCTGCCGCTGCTGCCCGCCGCGCTGCGCCCCGAGGTCGCCACCGCCCACCAGGATGTGAACCTGCATCGCATCGAGGACTTTGCCGCACGGCTGCTGGCGCAGCACGCGGGGCCGCTGGTGCTGGCGGGCGCATCGATGGGCGGCATGGTCGCCATGGAGGCCGCGCGCCAGGCACCGCAGCGGGTTGCAGGGCTGGCCTTGCTGGGCACCACCGCGCGACCCGAGACACCCGACATGCGCGCCCTGCGCGAAGGTGCCATCGAACTGTTTGAACAGGGCCGGGTGCGCGAGGTCATCGAGCCCAACGTGGCCCTGGCCTTCCACCCCGTGAACGCCGCCAAGGCGGAGCTGGTGCAGACCTATCTGGACTTTGTACTGGACGCGGGCCCCGACCACCTGGTGCGCCAGAACCGTGCCGTGATCCACCGCCCCGATGCGCGGGTGCACCTGCCGCAGGTGAGTTGCCCGGTGCTGGTGGTGTGTGGCGCAGCCGACCAGCTCACGCCGCCCGAATGTTCTGCAGAGATTGCGGCGCTGGTGCCCGGCGCCGAGCAGCACCTGCTGCCGGGCAGCGGCCACATGCTGACCATGGAGCAGCCCGAGGTGGTGACCGGCTTGCTGGTGCAGTGGCTGGCCCGCAGCGGGTGGATGTGAGTGAGTTGAAGCGTTTTTGGCTGGAAGCGCTAGTGGAATTTGCCTGAGCAGCTATGAAAATGGTAGCTAATCAAAACTCCAGGTTGTCAATCAACCGCGTGCTGCCCAGCCGCGCAGCACCCAGCGCCACCAGCGTGCCTGCAACATCGTCGGCCGTGGCGGGCAGCAGGTCGGCCCGGCGGCGCACCGTGAGGTAGTCGGGCGCCCAGCCCCGCGCGCGCAGCGCGTCCTGCGCCTGGGCCTCCAGCGCGCTGCGGTCGCTGGCATCCAGCCACTGCTGCGCCAGCCGCTTCAGGGCCTGCGACAGGGCCACGGCCTCCTGGCGTTCTTCCAGGCTGAGGTAGCCGTTGCGCGAACTTAGCGCCAGGCCGTCGGCCGCGCGGCAGGTCTCGCCCGCCACGATCTCGATGGGCAGCGCAAACTGCCGCACCATGTGGCGGATCACCATGAGCTGCTGGTAGTCCTTCTTGCCAAACACGGTCACGCCACCGGTGGCGCCCAGCACGCAGGCAAACAGCTTCATCACCACCGTGCTCACACCCACAAAAAAGCCGGGGCGGAAGTGGCCTTCGAGCATGTCGGCGAGCTGCGGGTCGGGGTGCACCTTGAAGGTCTGGGGCTCGGGGTACAGGTCCGCCTCGCGCGGGGCAAACAGCACATCACAACCGGCGGCCTGCAGCTGTGCGCAGTCGGCCTCCCAGGTGCGCGGGTAGCTGTCAAAGTCCTCGTGGGGCAGAAACTGCAGGCGGTTCACAAAGATGCTGGCCACGGTCACATCGCCCAGGGGTTGGGCCTGGCGCACCAAGGCAATGTGCCCATCGTGCAGGTTGCCCATGGTGGGCACAAAGGCCGGGCGGCGGTAGGGGGCCAGGGCCTGGCGCAGGTCGGCAATGGAGCGGGCAATCAGCATGGGTGGGAAGGGTCAGAGAAAGGAAGGAAAAGGGCTTACCAGGCGTGTACAGCGTTGTCCGGGAAACGCCCTTGTTTCACGGCCTGCACATAGGCCTCCATGGCGCCGCGCACGCTGCCTGCGTCCTGCATGAAGTTGTGCACAAACTTCGGCATCTTCCCGAGGTTCATGCCCAGCATGTCGTGCAGCACCAGCACCTGCCCGGCCGTGCCGTTGCCCGCACCGATGCCGATGGTGTGGCAGTGCGGCAGTTCGGCCGTGAGGTCGGCGGCCAGCGTGGCGGGCACCATCTCCAGCACCAGCATGGCGGCGCCTGCGTCCTGCAGTTCGTGCGCCTCTTTGCGCAGCGTGCGGGCGGCATCGTCGGTCTTCCCCTGCACGCGGTAGCCGCCCAGGGCATGCACCGTCTGCGGCGTGAGGCCCAGGTGGGCGCACACCGGCACGCCGCGCTGCACCAGGAATTCCACTGTGGGCGCGGTCCAGCCGCCACCTTCGAGCTTGACCATGTGTGCGCCCGCCTGCATCAGCACGCAGGCGCTGCGCAGCGCCTGCTCGCGGCTTTCGGCATAGGTGCCATAGGGCAGGTCGGCCACCAGCCAGGCCGTGCCCTGCACGCGGTGCAGGCCGCGCGCCACGCTGGCCGTGTGGTAGGCCATGGTGTCCAGCGTCACTCCCACCGTGCTCGGCAGGCCCTGGCACACCATGCCGAGCGAATCACCCACCAGAATGCATTCCACCCCCGCCGCATCGGCCACGGCGGCAAAGGTGGCGTCGTAGGCGGTCAGCATGGTGATCTTCTCGCCCGCTGCGCGCATCTGCGCCAGGCGCGGCAGGCTCACAGGGCGGCGCTGGGGCAAGGGCGATGCGGGCGGCAGCGTGCCGTAGGGCGTGGCAGAAACAGGGCTGGTGGCGGTCATGGAGCGCGGTGGTGCCAAAAAATTGCCGCGAGTCTATGCGACCAATACTGGGTGTACTTATTGGTTTCCTGCGCGGGCAGGGCGGGCCTGCGCTGGCACAGTGGCCTTTGCGTTCCCGGTATGCTCGCGGCCCATGACAGCAGCGACACCCCCCGCGAAAAGCACTATGAGAGACAACGATGTAAAGGCCCTGGCCCAGGCCGACGTGGCCCGCGCTCTGGCCGAAGACGTGGGCACTGGCGACCTCACCGCCGGCCTGATCGACCCCGCCCGCCGTGCCCGCGCGCGCATCCTGGCGCGTGAAGAAGCCGTGATCTGCGGCGCCCCTTGGGCCGAAGCCGCGCTGCGCGCCCTCGACCCCACGGTGCAGATCACCTGGCATGTGGCCGAAGGCCAGCGCTGCGCCCCCGACCAGGTGGTGCTGGAGCTGGAAGGCCAGGCCCGCGCACTGCTGAGCGCCGAGCGCACCGCACTCAACTTTCTGCAGCTGCTCTCGGCCGTCGCCACCAAAACCCGCACCTATGTGGATGTGGTGGCGGGCACGCGCGCGCAGATCGTGGACACGCGCAAGACCCTTCCCGGCCTGCGCCTAGCGCAAAAGTACGCCGTGCGCGTGGGCGGCGGCACCAACCACCGCATTGGCCTGCACGATGCGGTGTTGATCAAAGAGAACCACATTGCAGCCGCCGGTGGCGTGACGGCGGTGCTGCGCGCCGCACAGGCCGTGGCCGCGCAGGCGACCTTCATCGAGATCGAAGTCGAAACCCTGGAGCAGCTGACCGAGGCGCTGAATGCGGGTGCCAAGATGGTGTTGCTGGACAACATGCCGCTGCCCATGCTGCGCGAGGCGGTGCGCATCAATGCGGGCCGCGCGATTCTGGAAATCTCGGGCGGTGTCACGCTCGAAGGCCTGCGCGAACTGGCCGAGACCGGCGTGGACCGCATCTCCATCGGCACGCTGACCAAAGACGTGAAGGCCACCGACTTTTCGATGCGCCTGCAGGAGCTGGCATGAGCACCGCAACCCTGAACCGCATCGACGTCGAATACGAGCAGCCCGACGAGGCGACATCGGGCGCCGTCTGCTCCACCAAACACGCCTGGGCGCGCGTGCCGCCCGAGCCGTCACAGGCTGAGCGTGCAGCGCTCAAAGACAGGATTCGCCGCCTGCTCAAGGAAAAGAATGCGGTCATGGTGTCGCACTACTACGTGCACCCGGACCTGCAGGACCTGGCCGAGGAAACCGGCGGCCTGGTGAGCGACTCGCTGGAGATGGCCCGCTTTGGCCGGGACCACGCGGCGCAGACCCTGGTGGTGAGCGGCGTGCGCTTCATGGGCGAGACGGCCAAGATCCTGAGCCCGGAAAAGACCGTGCTCATGCCCGACCTGGACGCCACCTGCTCGCTGGACCTGGGCTGCCCCATCGACGAATTCAGCGCGTTCTGCGACCAGCACCCCGACCGCACTGTGGTGGTCTACGCCAACACCAGCGCGGCCGTGAAGGCGCGGGCTGACTGGCTGGTCACATCGAGCTGCGCGCTCGACATCGTGAGTGCCCTCAAGGCTGCGGGCCAAAAAATTCTGTGGGCGCCCGACCGCCACCTGGGCGCATACATCCAGCGCGAGACAGGCGCCGACATGGTGTTCTGGAACGGTGCCTGCATCGTGCATGACGAGTTCAAGGCGCTGGAGCTGGAGCTGCTGAAAAAGCAGCACCCACAGGCCAAAGTGCTGGTCCACCCCGAAAGCCCCGCCGACGTGGTGGCCCTGGCCGATGCCGTGGGCTCCACCAGCGCCATCCTCAAGGCCGCGCGCGAGATGGATGCCACCGAGTTCATCGTGGCCACCGACAACGGCATGATGCACAAGCTGCGCACGCTCAACCCCGGCAAGACGTTTTACGAAGCCCCCACGGCGGGCAACAGCGCCACCTGCAAGAGCTGCGCGCACTGCCCCTGGATGGCAATGAACGGTCTGGCCGATGTGGCCCGCGTGCTGGAGACGGGTGCGAATGCCGTGCATGTGGACCCCGCGCTCATCCCGCGTGCGCGCCGGCCGATTGACCGCATGCTGGCCTTCACGGCGGCGCTCAAGAACGGTCAGCCCACCGGCGCATTGGTGCCCCATCTGGGCGCTGCCTGAGAGCACACGGCGTGTTGATGCTTGCTCATTTTTTTATAGCTATAGGCGCATGATCCGCTAGCGCCTCCGCCTGCTTTGACCCACAGTTGCCACATTGACTTCACCCAGCCGCTGACTGCGGGCGCCACGCGCCTGCGCCACCGGTTTGAGGCACCGCGCGAGGTGCTGGTGGCCCACGCACTGCACGAGGTACGCAGTGTGCTCGACGCCGTGTTCGCCGCCGCCCAGCAGGGTCGTTGGTGCGTGGGCCATGTGCGTTACGAGGCCGCGCCGGCCTTTGATGCCGCATTGCAGACCCACGCGGCCGACGGCCCGCTGGCCTGGTTTGCGTTGTACGACGCGCCCCAACCCGGGGCCGACGACGCGGCCGACGATGCGGCGGCCGCTGCCCCTGCGCAGGTGGTGTGGAACGACAGCCCCGAGCGCGAGGCGTTTGACGCCGCGCTGGCGCAAATCCAGCAGGCCATCGCAGCGGGTGAGCTGTACCAGGTCAACTACACCGCGCCCTTTCGCGGCACGCTGCAGGGCTCGCCGCAGGCGCTGTTTGCTGCGTTGCTGCGCGCTCAGCCTGGGGGCTATGCCGCCTACCTGCAGGCGTGTGACGAGCAGGTGCTGTCGGTGTCGCCCGAGCTGTTTTTTGACTGGCAGGACGCGCCGGAAGGCGGCACCCTGCTGGCCCGCCCCATGAAGGGAACGGCCCCGCGCGGCGCCACTCCAGAACAGGACGCGCAGCAGGCCGAGCACCTGCGCACGGCGCCCAAGGAGCGTGCCGAGAACGTGATGATCGTGGACCTGCTGCGCAACGACATGTCGCGCATTGCGCTGCCGCACAGTGTGCAGGTGCCTGCGCTGTTTGCCACGCAGGCCTTGCCCACGGTGTGGCAGATGACCTCGGACGTGACCGCACGCACGCGGCCCGGCACCACGCTGACGGATGTGTTTGCGGCGCTGTTCCCTTGTGGCTCCGTCACGGGGGCGCCCAAGGTGCGCGCCATGCAGATGATCCGCGCGCTGGAGCCCGCGCCGCGCGGCGTCTATTGCGGCGCGGTGGGCGTGGTGCGGCCGGGCGGCGCAGCGGGGCCGGACGGCCTGCACCCGGTGGCGGCTACCTTTAACGTGCCCATCCGCACCGTGGTGCTGCGCGGCGTGGGTACTGGTGCGGGCTCGGGTGCGGATGCCTCCCCCGTCGTGGCCGAGGCCACCTGCGGCATTGGCAGCGGCATCACCTCCGGTGCCGAGGCGGGCGCCGAATGGGCCGAGTGGCACCACAAGCGCGCCTTTGTCGAGCGGGCCAGCGCTCCGTTCGAGGTGCTCGAAACCCTGGGCTTGCACCACGGCAAGTTCGTGCACGCTGACCAGCATGTGCGCCGAATGGGCGAGGCGGCCGCGCATTTTGGCTTTGCATTCAACGCCCATGCGGTGCGCCAGGAGCTGCAGATTGCCGCCCTACAACACCGCGATGGCGACTGGCGGGTGCGCCTGCTGCTGGCGGCGGACGGCAGCTCGCGCGCCGAGGCCTTTGCGCTGCAGACCACGGCAGTGCCAGTGCGCCTGCAACTGGCGCCACGCCCCTTTGCGGCCGCACACAGCGAGTTTGTGCGCTACAAGACCACGCGCCGCGCGCACTACGCGGCGTTTGGGCCCACGACCCCCGGCGTGTTCGACACCGTGCTGTGGAACGAGGCGGGCGAGATCACCGAAGGCACCTTTGGCAACATCGCCGCGCTCATCGATGGGCGCTGGGTGACGCCGCCCTTGTCCTGCGGCCTGCTGCCCGGCGTGGGCCGCGCCGTCGCACTGCAGGACGGCCACGTGGTGGAGGCCGTGCTGCGCGTGGCCGACATTCCCCGCGTGCAAGGCTGGGCGTTCATCAACAGCCTGCGCGGCTGGCTGGACGCCACGCTGGACGCGTAGCGAGCCCTTTTCCCTCTATCTCCCTGTTGGCAAGCAGGTGCCCACGGCGCCTGGCCGCCGTGGCCTTGGCCGTTCCAACGCGCATCCGGTGCATCAGGATGTGACGCTGCTATCCGTTCTGTAGGCGCTTGCCATGGCGCCCGCTCAGCTTGACAGCGTCCACCGCGCGAGGCCTGTTACTGCAGCCCGGCAAATACCTCCTTGCATCCCGCAACCTCCTGTGCGCTTGCTTACACCGCATGGCGCCCAGCCCACAGACCTATAGGACACGGCCTACAAAAAGCGCTGCGGGGCCCCACGAACATGAACCCACACAAGACGCGTTTCAACGCTTTGTGTGCAACGTTTGTTCAACCCTTTCGACAGGAGCCACCATGTCTCAGCACAACCCGCAGAATCAGCACAACACCCCCTCGTCTCAGCGTCAGTCGCCCTCCGGGCAGCAGCAGGCCGAGCAGAGCACGGGCAACCACAGCAACCGCCAGCAAGGAGCCCGCAACGACGCCGACACGCATGCGCAGGGCCGCGAACAGAAGCAGCAAGGCAGCCGCGATTCGCACAAGAGCCAGCCGTGAAACCGGGCAGGCCACGGCATCACGTAGCCGGCCCCACCTTCTCATCCCCATTCACTTTCAATTTTTGATATTCCCATTGACCGCAAGGAGAACATCATGGGCTACAGAGACAGCGACGACAGCAACTTTTCCCGCCATGGCATGGGCCGCGATGCCGACGACATGCGCTTTAACGAGCGCGGTGACCACCAGGGCTACGGCAGCGACGACCATCGCGGCAGCAGCCCTGGCGGTTACCGCCAGGAGTTCGAGAACCGCAATGACCGCAGCGACCGTTATGAGCAAGAACGCTATGGCCAGGAACGTTATGGCCAATACGGCCTGAACCGTAGCCGTGGCGAATCGCAGGGCTACCCACGCTCGGGGCGCGAAGGCTTTGGCTCGTATAGGTCTCAAGACCGTTCGAGCTACTCCAACGGCCCAGGCCGTCAATACCAGGCCTGGGGCGCCCCGTATGACAGCCAAGGCTATCGCGATGACGACGGGCGCTTTGCCTCGTCCTATCGCGATGATGAACGCGGCCAGGGTGGCTATGGCAACGCCTACGGCTTCACCCGCAATGCACCGCCCGCCCAGCAGAGCCGGGGCCACCGCGATCCCGACTACCAGCAGTGGCGCGACGAGCAACTGCGCATGCTGGATGACGACTACGACAGCTGGCGCAAGGAGCGCTACCAGAAGTTTTCGGATGACTTCAGCCAGTGGCGCTCCAGCCGCACCGGCGGCAGTTCGGGCCAGCCGCAGTCCGGCCCGCAGAACCAGAAAGGCGGAGGTTCCCAGAGCGCGTCCAGCAGTGCATCGGGCGGCAGTCAGGGCAATACCGGCAAGTCCAAGGACGCCAGCTGACGTTTGCTGTTACTCACGTGGCCGGGCCGGGGCGGCATGTGCTGTCCCGGCCCGGTCGTTCACAAACCTGGGCCCCCGCCGCTGCGGGGACTTGTTCAGCGTTGTTTTTGAGCCCCTCGCGCCCGAAAGACATACCACCATGACCACCTCCGTTCCCCTTCGCTCTCGGCCCTCCACGAAATCCGGTTCCAGCGCATCCGGCCATCAGACCGCAGAGAAGCAACGCGCTATTCAGGCCCGGCAAGACCTGCACGACCACGACCAGGCTGCGCAGCACCAGGGGAAGACCGCGCGACACGGAGCCACCACCCAACGTGCAGCACCAGGCCCCGGCCATGAAGAGCCTACGCCGCCACTGCCGCGCGAGCATCTGGACAAGCCCGGCCTGGAAGCCGATATGCAGCTGAAACCGTGCTACCAGGCCCAGCACTACCGGGGCAGTGGCAAGCTGGATGGCATGTCGGTGTTGATCACCGGCGGAGACTCCGGCATTGGCCGCGCTGTGGCCGTACTCTGCGCCCGCGAGGGAGCCGATGTCGCGATCGCCTACCTGAGCGAACATGAAGATGCCCGTGAGACCTGCGCCCTCATCAAAGCCGAACGCGGCCGCAGTCTGGCGATGGCGGGTGATGTGAAGGATGCGGATTTCTGCAGCGAGGCAGTGGGCAAGGTCGTGAAGGCCTTTGGCAAGCTCAATGTGCTGATCAACAACGCGGCGCTTCAGGAGCACGCTGCGTCGCTTGACGAATTAGGGCCTGTTCACCCAATTTTTGCCAGATGCGTTGTGATGCCCAAGGGCCAGGCGCAAGGCGACAAACGAAGCTGGGGTGTGGCCCCAGCGAGGCTTGGCAACGCCGCGGATGGCCCTTGGGCATCGCAACCCGAAGGGAAGGCCTCCCCCGCCGCGCCACTCGTCGTTGCGTTCCTAGCCAAGGCCCCGGCCTTGGCGTCGTCGCGCGCCTAGATTGGCGTGGCGGAAGAGGCCTTCGCACTGGCAAAAATTGGGTGAACAGGCCCTAACCGAGGAACGGTTTGACGAGACTTTCCGCACCAACATTTACGGCTACTTCCACATGGCCAAGGCGGCACTGCCGCATCTGCAACGTGGCGATTCGATCATCAACACCGGCTCGGTCACGGGCCTGCGCGGTAGCAAGGAACTGCTGGACTATTCGGCCACCAAGGGCGCGATCCACGCATTTACCAAGGCGCTGGCGCACAACCTGGCCGACCGGGGCATTCGCGTGAACGCGGTGGCGCCGGGGCCGGTGTGGACACCGCTGAACCCGGCGGACCGCCCCGCCAAGGAGGTAGAAAAGTTTGGCGCTTCAACGCACCTGGGCCGCCCGGCGCAACCCGAGGAAATCTCTCCCGCCTACGTGTTCCTGGCGGCGCCTTGTTGCTCCAGCTACATCACGGGCATCGTGCTGCCCATCACCGGCAACGCAGGCGACGGGGCCTGAGTCCGGTGAGCGGGGGCCGCGTCAAAGCCGTTCTTTGGCGTACGAACCCCGGTCCATATCGACGATCTCCACACTGAGCTGCACCATCACACCCTGCGGCCGGGGCGTGCGCTCGCGCAGCACGGCGGCAATGAGGTCGGACAGCTCCTTCTTGGCCTCGGGCGTGCGCCCGGCGAGCAAGCGCAACTGGGCATGCACAAACGCGCGGTTGGCAGGCGCAATGCCGATCTCGAAGCTGTCGGCCACGATGAAGCGAGTCTTCAGGTCCGCCTCGTCCTGCACCTGGGGGTGGGCGCACAGGGCGGCGTTGAGGGCGGTCAGCGTTTCGGCCTCGGGGTAGTGGGGCAGATTGGCCGAGTATTCGATGGTCAGGTGGGGCATGGAATCGTCTCGCTGAAGGGATAAGAAGGGGCCTGCGTGGGCAGGTGGCCTGGGCTGTGCATGGTACTGCGGTGCATCAATGGCTGAGTGACTGCGTTGCCAGCGCATGCAGCGCCTCTATCAACTGCGCCACGTCGTCGGTGGTGTGCGCGGCCGACAGCGCAATGCGCAGCCGCGCCGTGCCTGCCGGCACGGTGGGCGGGCGAATGGCAGGCACCCACAGGCCTTGGGCGCGCAGGCCTTCCATCACCGCCAGCGCGGCCTCATTGCTGCCGATGATCAGCGCCTGCACCGGCGTGCGCGAGGGCAGCAGGTGCCAGCCCAGGGGGGCAGGCAGTGTGGCCAGGCCTTGGCGCAGCTGTGCGATGAGTCCGTCCAGGTGCGCGCGCCGGTCGTCGGCCGCCTCCATGAGATGCAGGCTCTGGCGCAGCGCGCTCGCCAGCAGCGGCGGGGCGGCGGTGGCAAAGATATAGGTGCGCGTTTTCTGCAGCAGCCATTCGATGAGCGCGGCATCTCCCGCCACAAACGCACCGGCCACGCCCGCTGCCTTGCCCAGCGTGGCCATGTACAGCACGCGGCGTGAGGCGTTGGGCCCCGTCAGCCCGGCCTGTGCCAGACTGCCGCGCCCCTGCGGCCCCAGCACGCCAAAGCCGTGGGCATCGTCCAGCAGCAGCAGGGCGTCATGACGCTCGCACAGCGCCAGCAGGGCAGGGATGTCGATCAGGTCGCCATCCATGCTGAACACGGCATCGCTGATCACCAGCTTGCGCCGTGCAGGGCTGGCGGCGAGTTGCGCCTCCAGCGCAGCCAGGTCGGCGTGTGGGTAGCGGTGGATGGTGGCGCGTGACAGGCGGGCGCCGTCGATCAGGCAGGCGTGGTTGAGCGCATCGGAAAACAGCGCATCGCCGTCGCCCACCAGCGCAGGGATGATGCCGGTGTTGGTGGCATAGCCCGCATAAAAGTACAGCGCGCGGGGCAGCTGCACGTAGGCGGCCAGGTCGTGCTCCAGGGCATCGTTGGCGGCGCTGTGGCCGCTGACCAGGGGCGAGCCACCCGAACCCACGCCAAAGCGCTTGGTGGCCTCGCACGCGGCCTGGGCCAGTGCTGGGTGGCTGGCCAGGCCCAGGTAGTCATTGCTGCAAAAGGCCAGCATGGGCTGGCCGTCCACCCGCAGGCGGGCGCCGCCTGCGGGCTCCACCACACGACGGCGGCGCAGCAGGTGGGCGCGTTCGATGTCGGCCAGCCGGGCAGGAATCTCGTCGAGCCAGGACGCTTGTGGCGCGGTGGGGGCCGTCATCGCCAGTCCTTCGGCAGGTCAAACACCAGGCTGCCGGGTTCCGGCAGTTCCTGGTACGGCACATCGGCCAGCAGTGGTGCATTCAGCCGTGCACGCAGGTAGGCGATGTTGTCTTCCACCGCCTCCATGTCGGGGTCCACGCGGTTGGCCACCCAGCCCGCCAGCGTGAGGCCGCGCGCGCGGATGGCCTCGGCCGTGAGCAGGGCGTGGTTCAGGCAGCCCAGGCGCAAACCCACCACCAGCACCACAGGCAGCGCCAGGGCCTGGGCGAGGTCGGCGCCCGTGAGTGTGTCGGTGAGCGGCACATGAAAGCCCCCTGCACCCTCCACCACCACGGCGTCGGCCTGCGCGGCAAGTGCCTGGTAGCTGCGCACGATGGCGGCGATGTCGATCTGCACGCCCGCCCGCGCCGCAGCGATGTGGGGCGAGAGCGGGTCGGGCAGCAGCACGGGGTTGTCCAGCGCTGGCGGCACGGCCAGGGTGGAGGCCGAGCGCAGTGCGATCGCGTCTTCACTGGCCCAGTCGTCCCCCCAGGGCACCAGGCCAGCCGCCACAGGCTTCATGCCCACCACGCGGCGGTGGTGGCGCGCCAGCGCGTGCAGCAGCCCGGCGGACACCAGCGTCTTGCCGACACCGGTATCGGTGCCGGTCACAAAACATCCCATCATCAACTTTCCTCCTGCAGGGTGGCGTTCAGTGCATCCAGCGCGCCATGGGCCAGGCATTGCACCGCCTCGTCGTCGAGCGCATAGGGCGGCATGGCATACAGCGTTTTCCCAATCGGCCGCAGCACCAGTCCCCGCGCCATGGCGTGCTGGTGGTAGCGGCGCGCAAAGTCGGGCAGGGGTGTGTCCACATCCCAGGCCCAGATCATTCCGATGCGGCGTGCATGCCGCACGCGTGGGTGCTGGTTGAGCGATGCGCAGGCAGCGTCGATGCGCTGCGCCAGCGCCCTGTTGGCGTTCAGCGCATCCAGCTGCTCAAACAGTTCCAGCGTGGCCAGCGCTGCGCGGCAGGCCAGCGGGTTGCCGGTGTACGAGTGCGAATGCAGAAAGCCGCGCGCCACATCGTCGTCGTAGAAAGCGGCATACACCGCGTCCGTCGTCAGCACGGCCGACAGGGGCAGCGTGCCACCCGTGAGGCCCTTGGACAGGCAGATGAAATCGGGCCTGATGCCTGCCTGCTGGTGCGCGAACATCGTGCCTGTGCGGCCAAAGCCCACGGCGATTTCATCGACCACCAGATGCACCTCGTAGCGGTCGCACAGCGCGCGCGCCAGGCGCAGGTATTCGGGGTCGTGCAGGGCCATGCCGGCTGCGCACTGCACCAGGGGCTCGACGATGAGCGCAGCGGTGGTGCTGTGGTGCTCTTGCAACCACGCCTCCAGCGCCGCAGCGGCGCGCCGGGCCACGTCCTGTGCCGTCTCACCCGGGGCTGCGCCGCGTGCATCGGGGCTGGGCACGGTGTCGGCCAGGCGCACCAGGGGCGCATAGGCCTCGCGGAAGATGGCGATGTCGGTTACGGCCAGCGCGCCCACGGTTTCGCCGTGGTAGCCGCCGGCCAGGCCCACAAAGCGGCTCTTGGCGGGGCGGCCGGTGTTGCGCCAGTAATGCGCGCTCATCTTGAGCGCAATCTCGGTGGCGGCGGCGCCATCGCTGCCGTAGAACGCGTGGCCCAGGCCGGTGA
This sequence comes from Acidovorax sp. M14, assembly GCF_049331375.1. Lineage (NCBI taxonomy): Bacteria > Pseudomonadati > Pseudomonadota > Betaproteobacteria > Burkholderiales > Comamonadaceae > Acidovorax > Acidovorax sp. M14. The sequence continues at coordinate 3,880,373 of NZ_CP186263.1, read as the reverse complement.
GCGCGGCCAGGCGTTCTGACAGCTCCACCACCGGTGCGTGCGTGAAGCCCGCGAGCATCACATGGTCGAGCCGGCCGAGCTGGTCCACCAGCGCGGCCTGGATGTGCGGGTGGCTGTGGCCGAACAGGTTGACCCACCAGGAGCTGATGCCGTCCAGGTAACGCTGGCCATTTGTGCCATAGAGCCACGGGCCCTGGGCGCGGGCAATGGCCACGGGCGGCTGGGCCTCGTGCCGCTTCATCTGCGTGCAGGGGTGCCAGACGCTGGCCAGGCTGCGGGCCACCAGAGCGTCGTGTGTCGGCTGCTGCATGTTCAGACGGCCTGCGTGGGCACGGCGTGGCGCAGTTCCGTCTGGCGGTTGTGCTCGTCCACAAACACCAGCTGCGGCTGGTGTGTGGCCACCTGGTCCTCATGCACCTGGGCAAAGGCCGCAATGATGATGAGATCGCCTGCGGACGCGCGGCGTGCGGCCGAGCCGTTCACCGAGATCATGCCGCTGCCGCGCTGGCCCTTGATGGCGTAGGTGACAAAGCGCTCGCCGTTGTTGATGTTCCAGATGTGGATCTGCTCGTTCTCGGCGATGTTGGCGGCGTCTAGCAGGTCTTCGTCGATGGCGCAGGAGCCTTCGTAGTGCAGCTCGCACTGGGTCACGGCCACGCGGTGGATCTTGGATTTGAGCAGGGTGCGGAACATCGGCTTCCTTGAATGAAGTCTGTGGATGGGGGAGGGCCTGCCGGTGGCAGGGCCGTGGCCGGTCAGGGCTGGGAGAAGTCCAGCGTGCAGCTGTCGCCCAGTGCCTCGCGCCACACGCGCACGCGGCTCACGCTGGCGCGCAAGTCGGCGGGCAGTGCCTGGGCGATGAACAGGCACAGGTTTTCCAGCGTCGGCGTGCCCAGGCCGGGCACTTCGTCCAGCATGTGGTGGTCCAGCTGCTCGCGCACCACGGCCAGGCCCTGGCGCAGCAGGCCCAGGTCCAGCACCATGCCGGTGGCGGGGTCGCGCGTGCCGGTCAGGAACACTTCGGCATGGTAGGTGTGGCCGTGCACACGGCGGCTGCCTTCGGCCTCGATCTCGCGGCGCAGGGTGTGGGCGGCGTCGAAGAAGAAGCGCTGGGATATGGTGAACAACATACGGTGATTTAGAAGGACTTGGAGAGGCTAACAAAGCTCAGCGAAGCGGCCCTGGCTAGGCGTTCCGCCGCAGGCAGTACGAGTAGTACGACAAGGCGGGACAACGACGCCGGGGGAGTTTTGTTGGCCTCTCTCACCTGATGCCGGTGAGCTTGTGGGTTTGCAGGCTCAATCGCCATGCAGGGTGGGCCAGGCAGGCGTCAATGCAGGCGGCAGTGTTCTGGCGCTGCAGCAGGCCGTCCATGGGCTGCAGAAAGCGGTGGGTGAACTGCGTGTCCTGCTCCAGCGCCTGCAGGTCAAAGCCGGGCTGGGGCCAGACGAGTTTCAGCTCCTGCCCGCTGCGCTGCACCCACGGCGCGCCGGCCTTGGGGCTGATGCACAGCCAGTCGATGCCCTCCGGTGCGGCCACGGTGCCGTTGCTTTCGACGGCAATGCGGAACTGCTGGGCGTGCAGCGCGTCGATCAGCGCCGCATCCACCTGCAGCAGGGGCTCGCCACCCGTCAGCACCACCAGGCGGTGGCCTGCGCCCGCAGGCCATTGGGCGGCGATCAATTCGGCCAGTGCCGTGGCCGTCTCGAACTTGCCGCCCAGCGTGCCGTCGGTGCCCACAAAGTCGGTGTCGCAGAACTGGCAGATGGCCTGCGCACGGTCTTGCTCGCGGCCTGTCCAGAGGTTGCAGCCTGCAAAGCGGCAGAACACCGCGGGCGTGCCCGCTTGGCCGCCTTCGCCTTGCAGGGTGTAGAAAATTTCTTTGACGCTGTAGGTCATCGGGGCACCGGGGGAACGAGGATGGTGGGGGCGGCAGGCGCTGCCACCTCGGGGTAGTCGCGGCTGAAATGCAGGCCCCGGCTCTCGCGGCGCAGCTGGGCGCTTTTCACGATCAGGTCGGCCACCTGCACCAGGTTGCGCAGCTCCAGCAAATCGCGTGTGACGTGGAAGTGCGCGTAAAACTCCTGAATCTCACCCTGCAGCATCGCAATGCGGTGGGCGGCGCGCTCCAGGCGCTTGTTGGTGCGCACGATGCCCACGTAGTCCCACATGAAGCGGCGCAGCTCGTCCCAGTTGTGGGAGATGACGACGGACTCATCGGCATCGGTCACGCGGCTGTCGTCCCAGGCGGGCACGGTGGGCAGTTCCGTGGCCGGGGCGGCTGCAATGGCTTGCGCGGCGGCGCGGGCGAACACCATGCATTCGAGCAGCGAGTTGCTGGCCAGGCGGTTGGCGCCGTGCAGGCCGGTGCAGGCCACCTCGCCCACGGCAAACAGGCCGGGCAGGTCGGTGCGGCCCGCCAGGTCGGTCAGCACACCGCCACAGGTGAAGTGGGCTGTGGGCACCACGGGGATGGGTTCCTTCGTGATGTCGATGCCCAGCGACGCGCAGTGCGCGAGGATGTTGGGGAAGTGCTCCTGCAGGAAGGCCGGGCATTGGTGCGAGATGTCGAGGTGCACGCAGTCCAGCCCGTGCTTCTTCATCTCGAAGTCGATGGCGCGGGCCACCACGTCGCGCGGGGCCAGCTCGGCGCGCGGGTCGTGGTCCAGCATGAAGCGCGTGCCGCCTGCCGAGGGGGGGAGCTTGAGTTGCCCACCCTCGCCGCGCACGGCCTCGCTGATGAGGAAGGATTTTTCGTGCGGGTGGTACAGCCCTGTGGGGTGGAACTGGATGAACTCCATGTTCGCCACGCGGCAGCCTGCGCGCCAGGCGGCGGCAATGCCGTCGCCCGTGGCGGTGTCGGGGTTGGTGGTGTACAGGTACACCTTGCCCGCGCCGCCGGTGGCCAGAATGGTTTGGGGGGCGCGGAAGGTGACGACCTCATCGGTGTCGCTGTCCAGCGCATACAGGCCCAGGCAGCGGTTGCCGCTCAATCCCAGCTTGCGCGTAGTGATCAGGTCCACCAGCGTGTGCTGCTCAAACAGCGTGATGCCGGGCGTGCTGCGCACCACGTCGATCAGCGTGCGCTGCACGGCGGCGCCCGTGGCATCCGTCACATGCGCAATGCGGCGGGCGCTGTGGCCGCCTTCGCGCGTCAGGTGCAGCTGGTCGCCTTCGAGCGTGAAGGGCACGCCCAGGCCGCGCAGCCAGGCGATGGACTCGGGCGCGTTCTCCACCACAAAGCGGGTGGTGGCCAGGTCGCACAGGCCTGCGCCTGCGACCAGCGTGTCTTCGATGTGCGCGGCAAAGCTGTCGTCGTCGGCCAGCACGGCGGCAATGCCGCCCTGGGCCCAGCCGCTGGAGCCATCCTGCAGCGTGCGCTTGGTGATCACGGCCACGCGGTGGGTGGGCGCCAGGTGCAGCGCGGCGGAGAGGCCTGCGAGGCCGCTGCCTACGATGAGAACGTCGAAGTCGTGGGATGCCATGGCTTGCGGGTATGGAGTAATGCCACGGCCACCGGCCAGGGCGGTGAACAGTGGGAAGCGGCGCTAGGCCGGCGTGTAGGCCAGGCGCACGTAGATGGGCGCAAAAGCTTCGGCCTGCGTGATCTCGATCAGCGTCTCTTTGGCCAGCTCCAGCAGCGCGATGAAGGTCACCACCAGCACGGTGCTGCCTTTTTCGGGCTCGAAGAGTTCTTCAAACTCCACAAAGCGGCGGCCCTGCAGGGTCTTGAGCACCATGCTCATGTACTCGCGCACGCTCAGTTCTTCGCGCGTGATCTTGTGGTGCTGTACAAGCTTGGCGCGCTTCAAAATGTCGCGCCACGCCTCCTGCAGCTCCACCACATGCACATCGGGAAAGCGTGGCTGCAGGCTTTGTTCGATGTAGACCTGCGCCTTCAAAAAGTCGCGGCCGTACTGCGGCAGGTTGGCCAGGCGCATGGCGGCCATCTTCATCTGCTCGTATTCGAGCAGGCGGCGCACCAGCTCGGCACGCGGGTCTTCGGGTTCCTCGCCGCCTTCCTGCTTCTTGGGCGGCAGCAGCATGCGCGACTTGATCTCGATGAGCATGGCCGCCATCAGCAAATACTCGGCCGCCAGCTCCAGGTTGCGGCTGCGGATCTCGTCCACATACGCGAGGTACTGCTTGGTCACCCCCACCATGGGGATGTCGAGAATGTTGAAGTTCTGCTTGCGGATCAGGTACAGCAGCAAGTCCAGCGGGCCTTCAAAGGCTTCGAGGAAGACTTCGAGCGCGTCGGGCGGGATGTACAGGTCCTGCGGCAGCGCAAACAGCGGCTCGCCATACAGGCGCGCCAGGGCCACCTGATCGACCACATCAGGCATGCCCGCCGCATCCAGCGAGGGCGCGCCGGGCGAGTCTGCCGCTTCGGCTGCGTTCGCGGTGGTCATGATCTGCTATTGAATCAGTAGCTGCCAGCGCAATAAATACCTGCGCTTGTGGCTAAAAACATGCTCAATCGGCGTTGGTCTGGTACACGTAGGGCTTCTGGGGCACCTGGGCGTCGCGGTACTCGCCCCAGATCTTGCGGTCCACTTGCTTGTCCCACAGCAGGGCACGGCCGGCTTGCTGCTGCTGGTCCAGCTCGGGACGGCTTGCCTTGAGCTGGTTGATGAACTGGGTGGCGTCGGATTGGTAGTCGGGGCGGCGGAAAATAGACATGGACTGTGAACTCTTTCTTGGAACGCGTCAGGCACAGTGATGCACCGAAGGTCCAAGATTTTACCGGGACGAATTTATGCGCTTGATATATCGCTCGGCCGCCATGGCGGCGGCCACCTTTTCCCTGCTGGTGCTTGCCGCCTGCGACCCGCAACGCATCAGCGAGCTCAAAGAGGGCGTCTCGACCGAAGCCGACGTGCGCGACCGCTTCGGTGCCCCCGAGAATGTGTGGGACGAGCCCGGTGGCGCGCGTACCTTCGAATACAACCGCCAGCCTGCTGGCCAGGTCAACTACATGATCACCATCGGCCCCGACGGCCGCATGAGCGCGCTGCGTCAGGTGCTCACACCCGAAACCTTTGCCCGCGTGTCGCCCGGCATGCGCATGGACGAGGTGCGCCGCCTGCTGGGCAAGCCCGCCAAGGTCACGCCCTACGAGTTGAAGAAGGAGACCTGGGCCGACTGGCGCTACCTGGAGGCACCCAACCAGTCCAAGGTCTTCACGGTGGTCTATGGACCCGGCCAGTTCGTGCTGCGCACGCAGACGGGCGCCGACACGGAGGCGCCTGAGTTCAAGGGCGGGAAGTAGCGGCATCTTCGCGCACTGGCCCGCTCTGGCCCGCACTGGCGCGTTGCTTGCTTCTCATCTTGCAGACTGACCGCTGGCTGCGCGCCGGGCTGCCCCCAAGTTCCTAGTGCTCCACCGGCGGAAAGCCTCCGCGCCTTTGCCACGCCACCCATCGCTGAACGCCCATGCCCGATACCCCGCCAACCGCCAACGACACTGCCCCGCCACTGTCCGCCCTGCGCCATGGCGCCTTTGAAGATGCCCAGGCCCTGTTCGCAGGCACCTTGTTTGTGGCCATGGCGCTCATGCTGTTCAACCAGGCGGGGCTGCTGGTGGGCGGCACGGCGGGCGTGGCGTTCTTGCTGCATTACGTCACCGGCATTTCGTTTGGCAAGCTGTTCTTTGTGGTCAACCTGCCGTTCTATTGGTTCGCCTGGACGCGCATGGGGCGCGAGTTCACGATCAAGACTTTTGTCTGCGTGGGCCTGCTGTCGCTGCTGACCGAATTGTTCCCGCACGTGATGCATGTGGACTATCTCAACCCGCTGTTCGCCTCGCTGCTGGGTGGGCTGCTGCTGGGCACGGGCTGCCTGTTTCTGGCACGCCACCGATCCAGCCTGGGCGGGGCCACGGTGGTGTCGCTGTACCTGCAAGGCCGCCACGGCATGCGTGCGGGCAAGGTGCAGATGATGATTGACGGCACCGTGGTGCTGCTCGCGTTGTTCGTGGTGCCGGTGGAGCGGGTGGCGTATTCGGTGCTGGCAGTGCTGGTGATGAGCGGGTTCCTGTGGATCAGCCACCGGCCGGGCCGCTACGTGGGCCATTGAGAAAGAGAGCCATCCGCGTGGTGGCTGAACGCCTCGTACGATGAGCGAGAGCCTGGGGTTCTGGGCCCCGCCCAACGCCTTCGGGCCATTCCATTCCCTGCGTCAACCCTGCTTCAGTGGGGTGCGCTTGCGCGTCCTCCCGCCATAGAGTTCCAGGCACCCCGCCTGCATCCGCACGAGGGAGCCGGACCCGTCTGTGCCTCCCGAGGGGTGAAGCGTCCCCCCCGTTCACAGACCCGGAGAACCCCTGATGTATCGAAATTTTTCCGCCACGGCCGAGGCCTTGAGTGCGAGGCTTGCCGGTGCGGCCCGGACGTTGTCCCTGGTCGTGGCTGGCGCCCTGGCAGCTTGTGGCGGTGGCGGAGAATCTGCCGAGCCACCGCCTCCACCCCCACCACCTTCCGTGGTGCAGCATCCGGTAGGGGGCACGGTGACGGGGCTGACGGGCACGCTGGTGCTCGCCAACGGAGCAGGTGCGGAAGTGACCATCACGGCCAGCGGCAGTTATGTCACCAACGTTGCGCAGGGGCAGACTTACACCATCGTTGTGCGCACCCAGCCAGTGGGCCAGACCTGCGTGGTGGAAAACGGCACGGGCGTGGTGACGGGCCCTGTCTCCAACATCCGGGTGACCTGCACCACCAACACCTATGCCGTGGGTGGGACCGTCACGGGCCTGGCGGGCGCATTGAGGCTGCGGCTGAACGGCGCTGCTGATCTGCTGCTGACAGAGAACGGCGCTTTCCGGTTTGAATCTCTGGTCTCTCACGGTAGCGCCTACGCGGTCACGGTGGTTGCGCAGCCTGGGGATCAGGCCTGCTCGGTCGAAGCTGGCACCGGAGTCGCCGTGGCGCCGGTCACCCAGGTGAGGGTGCTCTGCAGCACGATCTATACCCCGCCTCCGCCACCGCCCCCACCGCCGCCAGCCCCACCGGCACCGGGTGGCCTGGGCATTGGCTACGGAACGAAGGCCCTGGTCTTCTCGTGGACTTCGGCACCGGGTGCCACCAGCTACACGGTGTACGAGGACCCGGATGGCGCAGGCCCGTCGGCACCCGTGCAGATCGGATCCACCACCACCACGGGGCTGACCTATGCCGTACCCGTGCAGCTGCATCTGCGGCTGAATGCCACCTATACCGTGCAGGCCTGCAATGCGGGGGGCTGCAGTGCCCCGTCAACTTCTGTGGCGGCCGACATGGTGCGCGCCGTGGGGTACTTCAAGGCATCGGCGACCACGGTGGAAGGCCGGTTTGGCAACCGTGTGGCCTTGTCCAGCAACGGCACCACCCTGGCTGTGGGGGCGTATGGAGAGGGGGGCAACACCGGCGCGGTGTACGTCTTCACGAAGAGCGGCGCCACGTGGTCGCAGCAGGCACGCATTGCGGCCCCCAACGGCGAGGCCAACGACTATTTTGGCAATGCCGTGGCGCTGTCGGCCGACGGCAACACCTTGGCCATTGGCGCGGATGGCGAGAGCGGCGACCAGAAGGGCACGTTTGCGACCATGCCCGCCACCAACAACCTGGCCAGCAGCTCAGGCGCTGTCTATGTGTATTCGCGCGCTGGTGCGGTCTGGTCGCAGCAGGCATTCATCAAGGCCAACAACGCGGATGCCGACGATCTTTTCGGCTCGTTCGTCGCCCTCTCGAACGACGGCAACACCCTGGCAGTCGGGGCCTACAACGAGGATGGCGACCTGACCGGAACACACGGCAATGCCGCCTATGCTGCGTCCGGTGCGGCTTACGTCTTCACCCGCACGGGCACCAGCTGGGCGCAGCAAAGCTACCTCAAGGCGTCCAACGCGGGTGCGGGAGATTTCTTCGGCATCTACCTCAGCCTGTCGGGCGCGGGAGACACTTTGGCGGTAGGCGCGTTCTTCGAGCGCAGCGCCCTGGCGAGTGATCCGGCGGATGACACCCTGACCAACGCTGGTGCGGCCTATGTGTTCCAGCGCAATGCAGGGGCGTGGTCGCAGCAGGCCTACCTGAAGGCCCCCAACCCCCAGGCACAGGACCGCTTCGGTGTGTCGGTCATCCTGTCGGGCGACGGCAACACGCTGGCGGTTGGCATGGATGGAGACAGCAGCAACTACACCGGCACCTTCGTCGTGCCGCCGCCCAGCAACACCCTGGCACTCAGCTCTGGCGCGGTGTTTGTGTTTATTCGCGCAGGTGGCGTCTGGCAGTCACAGGCGTATTTGAAAGCCTCCAACACCCGTACGCCCCATCGTTTCGGCAACAACCTGGCCATGTCCAGCGACGGAAACACGCTGGTGGTGCCGTCATACCGCGACGACAGCAATGCGCGCGGATTCAATGGTGACCAGGCCAACACCACGGCCGCAGATGCTGGCGCTGTGCTGGTGTTCCGCCGCAGTGCGGGCACCTGGGCGCAACAGGCCTACCTGAAGGCGCCCAACACCGGCCCCGGTGACCGGTTTGGTGGCCGTGTGGCGATATCGGGGGACGGCACTACGCTGGCCGTGGGTGCGTCCACCGAAGACAGCGGATCGACTGGCATTGGTGGCAACCAGGCGGACGAAAGCAGCACCAACGCGGGCGCGGTTTATCTGTACTGAGCGCTTGCTGAAGGGCAGTCGTCACCGGGCTGCCCTGTTCTCATTCGGCGCATGGGGGGCTCAGCGCCCCCCCGGTACCCTTGACCGTCGCTGTATTTACCAGCCCTGCGTGCCTTACCGCACCCGCATGCCCGGCGTGGCGCCCGGCCAGGGGTTGAGCACGTAGATGCCAGGGTTGGCCTTTTCATCGCCATGACTGGCGGCCAGCACCATGCCTTCGCTCACGCCAAACTTCATCTTGCGTGGGGCCAGGTTGGCCACCATCACGGTGTGTTTGCCCACCAGGTCTTCGGGCTTGTAGGCGCTGGCAATGCCGGAGAAGACATTGCGCATGCGGCCTTCGCCCACGTCCAGCGTCAGGCGCAGCAGCTTGGTGGAACCTTCCACCGGCTCGCAGTTCACGATCAGCGCGATGCGCAGGTCGATCTTGGTGAAGTCGTCGATGGTGATCGTGGGGGCGAGTTCTTCACCACCAGGGGTTGCTACGGTTTCAGTAGCTGCTGGCGCTTGCTCTGCTTGCGCTGGGGGCTCAAACAGTGCTTCAAGCTGCTCGGGCGTCACGCGCTGCATCAGGTGCTGGTAGGGCTGGATGGCCTGCACGTCGCCCTGCACGGTCCACTGCTGCATGTTCACGCCCACAAAGCCTTGCACCGCCTGGGCCAAGCCCGGCAGCACGGGGGCCAGGTAGCGGGTGAGGGTGGCAAAGGCGTTGACCAGCACCGAGCACACCTGGTGCAGCGCCTCGTTGTTGGCGGCGTCCTTGGCCAGGTCCCAGGGCTTGTTCTGGTCCACGTAGGCGTTGACCTTGTCGGCCAGCAGCATGATCTCGCGCGTGGCCTTGCTGTACTCGCGCGTTTCGTACATCTGCGCGATGGCGTCGCTGGCACCGCGCACCTCGGCCAGCAGGGCAGCGCCTGTGGTGCCAAAGTTGCTGGTGAGCTTGCCGTCAAAGCGCTTGGTCAAGAAGCCCGCTGCGCGGCTGGCGATGTTCACGTACTTGCCGATCAGGTCGCTGTTCACGCGCAGCATGAAGTCTTCGGCATTGAAGTCGATGTCTTCGTTGCGCGCCGACAGCTTGGCGGCCAGGTAGTAGCGCAGCCACTCGGCGTTCATGCCCAGGCTCAGGTACTTGAGCGGGTCCAGGCCGGTGCCACGGCTTTTGCTCATCTTCTCGCCGTTGTTCACCGTCAAAAAGCCGTGCACGAACACGTTGTTCGGCGTCTTGCGGCCGCTGAAGTGCAGCATGGCGGGCCAGAACAGGGTGTGGAAGGTGACGATGTCCTTGCCGATGAAGTGGTACTGCTCCATGGCTGGGTCGGCCATGTAGGCGTCGTAGCTTTCGCCGCGCTTTTCCAGCAGGTTCTTCAGCGACGCGAGGTAGCCCACGGGCGCATCCAGCCACACGTAGAAGTATTTGCCCGGTGCGTCCGGGATCTCGATGCCGAAGTAGGGCGCGTCGCGGCTGATGTCCCAGTCGCCCAGGCCTTCGCTGGTGGTGCCGTCGGGGTTGGTGCGGACGGTGAACCATTCCCTGATCTTGTTGGCCACCTCGGGCTGCAGTTTGCCGTCTTGTGTCCAGTTCTCCAGAAACTCCACGCAGCGTGGGTCCGAGAGCTTGAAGAAGAAATGCTCGGAGTGCTTGAGTTCGGGCTTGGCGCCGGAGAGGGCCGAGAAGGGGTTGATCAGGTCGGTGGGCGCGTACACCGTGCCGCACACCTCGCAGTTGTCGCCGTACTGGTCCTTGGCGTGGCACTTGGGGCATTCGCCCTTGATGTAGCGGTCGGGCAGGAACATGTTCTTCTCGGGGTCGAAGAACTGTTCGATGGTGCGCACCTCGATCAGGCTGCCGTCGGCGCGGTCGCGCAAGTCGCGGTAGATCTGGCGGGCCAGGTCGTGGTTTTCGGGCGCGTCGGTGCTGTGCCAGTTGTCAAAGCTGATGTGAAAACCGTCCAGATACTGCTTGCGGCCCGCCGCGATGTCGGCCACGAACTGCTGGGGTGTCTTGCCTGCCTTTTCGGCGGCAATCATGATGGGCGCGCCGTGGGTGTCGTCGGCACCACAGAAGTTGACCGCGTTGCCCTGCATGCGCTGGAACCGCACCCAGATGTCGGCCTGGATGTATTCCATGATGTGGCCGATGTGGAAGTTGCCGTTGGCATACGGCAGGGCGGTGGTAACGAAGAGTTTGCGGGCGGAGGTCGTCATGAAAAGCAGCTTTCTCAGGCGGAACCCGCGATTTTAGGCGGTCGACAGCACTTTGGGCGGCTGTGGGTTCTGATCTGCCAAGGCCGGGTCGCGCAGGTGCCAATCAGGGCGTGCGTTCAGCCCGCCGGTGGCCCCACAATGCCCCGCATTCCAACCAACAACAGGGGACAACACATGGCCAGCACATGGGCAAAGCGGGTGGGATGGGGCGTGGGTGGCGTCGTGGTGGCGGTGGCCGCCTATCTGGCGGCGTGGCCGGTCCCCATTCAGCCGGTGGCGTGGGCCGCGCCTGTGGCCCCCGGCTACCAGGGCGTGCATGCGCCCAACCAGCGCCTGGCGCGGCTGAACATCATCGACCTGAAGGGCGAGGTGGGCCCGGAGCACATCGCTTTGGGCAAGGACGGCAAGCTCTACACCACGGTGCTCAGCGGCAACATCCTGCGCATGAACCCCGACGGCTCGGGCCAGGAAGTGTTTGCCAACACCGGCGGGCGGGTGCTGGGCTTTGACTTTGATGCGGTGGGCAATCTGATTGCGGCCGATGCGGTCAAGGGCCTGCTGTCCATCGCACCGGACGGCAAGCTCACCGTGCTGGCCGACAAGGTGGGTAACGACCCCATCCGCTACGCCGACGCCGTGGTGGTGGCCCAGAACGGCAAGATGTACCTGAGCGATGCCTCCACCCGCTTTGCCCCCAAGGACTGGGGCGGTACGTTTGAAGCCAGCGTGCTCGACATCCTGGAGCAGGCCAGCACGGGCCGGGTGATCGAATACGACCCCGCGACGCGCAGCACGCGCGTGGTGGCGCGCGGCATCAGCTTTGCCAACGGCGTGGCGCTAAGCCAGGACGAAAAGCACCTGTTCGTCAACGAAACCGGCAAATACCGGGTGTGGAAGATTGCGGTGGATGCGAATGATCTGGACATCGGCCAGGTCAATGGCCGCACCGGCAGCCAGCCCAGCTCCCAGGCCCGCGTGCTGCTGGACAACCTGCCCGGCTACCCCGACAACCTGATGCGTGGGCTGGGCGGCAAGGTGTGGCTGGGTTTTGCCAAGCCACGCGGTGCGGCCATCGACAACATGGCGGGCAAGCCCTGGCTGCGCAGCCTCACCCTGCGCCTGCCGCGTGCGCTGTGGCCCATCCCCCAGCCCTACGGCCATGTGATTGCTTTCACCGACGACGGCAAGGTGGTGGCCGACCTGCAGGACCCGAGCGGCGCCTACCCGGAGACCACGGCCATCACCGAGACGGCTGACCGGCTATATGTGCAGAGCCTGCACGCGCATGGTTTGGGTTGGTTGCCCAAGCCCTAGGGCTCAAGCTAAGGGGCGCCTCAGGCGGGTTCCCCATGGTGCCGGGTCTTGACCTCGGCACCGGTATCCGTCCACCCAAAAAACCGGCACACCTCGGCCCGCATGGCCAGAGTGTCGGCCCGGCCCAGGGCCATCAGTTCCTGCGTGTAGCCGGACTCGAACAGCAGGTAGCTGGCCAGCGCCGCGCCACGCACATCGGCCATGTTGGAGGTGACTCCAAGCGCGCCCAGCATGGTGCGAACAGGGCCGGGCAGGTCGCCTACATGGCGCGCCGCCACTGCGTCCAGGCGCTGGGAGGGGGCGATCACCAGCAGCTCAATAGGGCGCAGCGCGCTGTGCAGGCGCTTTTCTTCGGGGATGAGGGACAGGGTCTGGTTGATGCGCTGCACGCGCTCCACGTCCACCGCCAGCGCGTCCAGAAAGATGTTGGACAGCGCATGCCCCGCGATCTGTGCCAGGGTAGGGTAGTTGGGTGTGGGGTTGGCGGCAGCGTCGCCCTTGGGCTCGTGCATGCGGCCTGCGCCGATCACCAGGATTCGCTCGGCCCCCAGGTGGATGGCCGGGGCGATGGGCGCCGACTGGCGCATCGAGCCATCGCCAAAGTATTCGATGTGGTCATCCACCTCGATGCCCTTGGCCGGAAAGATGAAGGGAATGGCCGAGGACGCGAGCAGATGTTCGTGCGTGATGCGGTCGCTGGCGGCCTTGCGCTGCGAACGCACCCAGGGCTTGACGGGCGTGGCCGCTTCAAAAAAGGTGACGTGCTCGCCCGAGCTGTAGCTCGACGCCGTCACGGCCAGCGCGGTGAGATGCCCCTTGCGGATCAGCCGGGGCAGGCGCACCAGCGGCACCATCTTGACCAGCAGCTTCTCCAGCGGGGAGTTGTCCAGCAGCGATTTGGGCCGCATGCGCCGCCAGCGTGCCAAGGCCCAGCCCAGCGACACCAGCGTGAGCCAGCGCGCACCGCTGCGCATCACGCTCAGCGAGTCGGCGCCATACACCTGGCTGGCATGGAACTGGCGCCACACGCGGGCAATGCGGCGCACGGCGCGGTCAAAGTGGTCCGCCCCGCAGGCGAGCGCGGCCGCGTTGATGGCCCCCGCCGAGGTGCCGGTGATGATGGGAAAGGGGTTGGGCCCGTGCGCTTCGCCACAGGCCTGGCGCAGGTCGGCAATCGCCTCCAGCACCCCCACCTGGTAGGCGGCACGGGCACCGCCGCCGGTCAGTAGCAGGCCCGTGGCGGGTGCAGAGGGCGCGGTGCCAGGGGCTGCGGTGGAGGATGTGGACGGCATGGACGGTCGGAGGGTGTGAGGCCCCCAGTGTGGAGGGGCCCCCGGCGCCGTTCATGTGGGAAAACCCGCATGTGCGGGCCACCCCACAGGGGGTGGGGTGGTCTTAACGCTGCTTGAGCAGCAACTGCGCCACCGCGTCACCTTGCAGCACCACAATGCCGTGCTCGCGGGCAAACGCGTGGGCGTTCTCGCTGACCTGGCCCAGGGCGGCCACGTACACGCCCGCTGAAGCATCAGCGGCGGTCATGGCCGTGTGCAGCTCCCGCAGCGGCTCCACCCCGTGGGTAGCGGCCTTCCAGCGTTTGGCGCTGACCAGCGTGGTCTTGCCGCCCTGGCTCAGGCGCATATCGGCCCCGTTGGCGTTGTTGCCAGTCAGGCGTTCCACACTGTAGCCCGCGCGCTCCCAGGCGGTGGCCAGGGTGTTGGCAAAGCTGCGCCAGGGCATGCTGCCCACGGCCTCCAGCATTTCCACGACCTTGGCTGGGTTGGGCGCGCGCAGTTGCCGCCAGGCGGCCATGCAGCCCACCACAAAGATGGGGAAGCCCGCCAGCGCGCCCACCACAAAGTATTCCTTGGGCAGCAACGCCCCGGCCGCCAGCGCGATGAGGCCCACCACCACAAAGCTGATCCACCACGGCGAGCGCAGCAGGACGGCAAACAGGGAGTTTTCGGACATCTTGAATTTCACGGGAGGCCTTTTGGGGAAGAGTGCGACGGTGCAATGCGGTGCGCATTGTCCTTCAGCGGCAGGGGGCGGGAGCTTGGGAATAGACTACCGGCCCCACAGGAGTTATTTGAATGTCAGTCACCGAACAGGGCCTTTTGGCCGCACTTTCCAGCGTGCTGGACCCCCACACGGGCAAGGATTTTGTCAGCACCCGCGCCCTGCGCAACCTGCAGATCACCGGTGGCGACGTGGCTTTTGACGTGGAACTGGGCTACCCCGCCAAGAGCCTGGTGCCCGAGCTGCGCCGCCAGCTGGTGGCCGCCGCCAAGGGCGTGGCCGGGGTGGACAACGTGTCGGTCAACATCACCACCAAGGTCATCGCCCACGCCGTGCAGCGCGGCGTGCAGCTCTTGCCCCAGGTCAAGAACATCATCGCCGTGGCCTCGGGCAAGGGTGGCGTGGGCAAGAGCACCACGGCCGCCAACCTGGCCCTGGCCCTGGCCGCCGAGGGCGCCAGCGTGGGTGTGCTGGACGCCGACATCTACGGCCCCAGCCAGCCCATGATGCTGGGCATCAACCGCCGCCCCGAAAGCGACGACGGCAAGACCATGGAGCCGTTGGAGAACTACGGCGTGCAGGTCATGTCCATCGGTTTTCTGGTGGACCAGGACGAAGCCATGATCTGGCGCGGCCCCATGGCCACCCAGGCGCTGGAGCAACTGCTGCGCCAGACCAACTGGAAAGACCTGGACTACCTCATCATCGACATGCCGCCCGGCACCGGCGACATCCAGCTCACCCTGAGCCAGCGCGTGCCCATGACCGGCGCCGTCATCGTCACCACCCCGCAGGACATCGCGCTGCTCGACGCGAAGAAGGGCATCAAGATGTTCGAGAAGGTGGGCGTGCCCATCCTCGGCATCGTCGAGAACATGGCCGCCCACGTGTGCAGCAACTGCGGCCATGTGGAGCACATCTTTGGCGCCGATGGCGGCAAGAAGATGGCCGCTGACTATGGCATGGACTACCTGGGCGCGCTGCCGCTGAACATGAGCATCCGCCTGCAAGCCGACAGCGGCAAGCCCACCGTGGTGGCCGACCCGGACGGTGAAGTCGCCGCCATCTACAAGAAGGTGGCGCGCGACGTGGCGGTGAAGATCGCCCAGCAGGCCAAGGACTTCTCCAGCAAGTTCCCCACCATCTCGATCAGCAAGAACACCTGATCCTCCCGAGCCGCCCAAATCGCCGCGCTGCGCCATGAACCTGCTCGCGTCCCTGCGCTACCTAGTGGCGCTGCACGAGCACCGGCACTTTGGCCGGGCGGCGCAGGCCTGTCATATCACGCAGCCGGCCCTGTCCAACGCGCTGCGCGCGCTGGAAAAAGAGTTTGGCGTGGTGGTGGTGCGCCGGGGCCGCAGCTTTGAAGGCTTTACGCCCGAGGGCGAGCGGGTGCTGGCCACGGCCCAGCGCATGCTGCACGAGCACCAGGTGCTGCAGCAGGACCTGAGCAGCGACGCCGCCCACCCGCGCGGCACGCTGCGCCTGGGCGCGGTGCCCACCGCCATGCCCATCCTGGCGCGGTTTGCGGCGCAGCTGCAGGCGCGGCACCCGGGCATCGTGCCGGTGGCGCTGTCGATGAGCTCGCAGGCGCTGGAGGCGGGGCTGGAAAACATTTCGCTAGACCTGGCGCTGGGCTACACCGAACGCATGCCCGCACGCGGCGGCCCGCTGCGGGCCTGGCCGCAGTATGTGGAGCATTACTTTCTGCTGCGCCGCGCGTCGCGCCCCAAGGGTTCGCCGCGCGGGCTGCAGATCGGCCCGCCCATGGCCTGGGCGGATGCGGCGGCGCTGCCGCTGTGCCTGCTCACCCCCGAGATGCACAACCGCAGCCTGGTTGATGGCGCCTTCCGCGCTGCAGGCGCCACGGTCATGCCCGCCATGGAAACCGATTCGGTGCTGACCCTGGCGCTGAGCGTGGTGGCAGGCCAGGTGTGCAGCGTCCTGCCAGGTGCGCTGGTCGATGCCGTGCGCGGCCACGATGGGCTGGAGGCGCTGCCGCTAACGGGCCCGGTGCTGACCACGCCCATCGGATTCATGTCGCACCGGCAGGTGCAGCCCACGCGCGCCCTCGATGCGGCACTGGCGCTGGCGCAGGACCCTGACTGGCTGCAGCACGCCGCAGCGCACAGTGGGCTTCTGGTCGCCGATTGAGCGCTGACCGCACGGGTTGCGGTGTTTGATTCATGGGCCGTTGTTAACGCGGCTGTTTCATTTGTTTTTGTGATCGACCCATGTGCATCGGCAATTTGACGCCGCAGGCGCCCGTGGCCGACACTGCGGCGGCCCAGGCGCCCTATGCAGGTGCCTGCATACAACCACATCAACGCCCCCGGTCCATGGATCTTGCCCCCGAAGCCCCCACCGTCGCCGCTGTGTCGGTCAACGACATGCGCGAGCGCATCCGCCGCAAAAGCCGCCTCAAGGGCCGCCAGCCCGAAGACGCAGCCATGGCCGAGGTGGCGCAGCTGCTGGGCCCGCGCCCGGCCACGGGCTTTCGGCGCAGTCTGCTCATTGAATACCTGCACCGCCTGAACGACCACTTTGGCGTGCTGCACGACCGGCACCTGGTTGCGCTCGCCAAGCAGATGAACCTGCCGATGGCCGAGGTGTACGAGGTGGCGAGCTTCTATCACCACTTCGAGATCGTGCGCGGCGAGGAAGCTCAGGCGCCCCGCCTTGTGGTGCGGGTGTGCGACAGCCTGACCTGCAGCATGGCGGGCGCGCGCGAGCTGCTGGCTGCGCTGCCCGAGCGCCTGCGTGCGGCCGGGCAGAGTGATGTGCAGGTGTTGGCCGTGCCCTGCGTGGGGCGGTGCGAGCAGGCGCCCGTGGCGGTGGTGCACCAGTGCCCGGTGCCCCACGCCACGGTTCATGGTGTGCTGGAAGTCGTCGATTTGAAGCCCAATCGGTCGGTAGCGCTACATCCATACGCCCAAGGTGCTATCAATTTTGATATTGCTGAGTGTGTGGAGGCGAGCGTGCCTGCGCAGCCCGAGGGCGTCAGCCCCGCGTACACCGACATCGCCACTTACCGCGCCCACGGGGGCTACCAGACCGCTGCCGCCTTGGTCAATGGCGAGATGGATGTCGAGGCGGTGCTGTCCGCCATGGAAGACTCCGGCCTGCGTGGCCTGGGCGGCGCGGGCTTCCCGGCCGGGCGCAAGTGGCGCATCGTGCGGGACCAGCCCGCGCCACGCCTCATGGCCGTCAATATTGATGAAGGCGAACCCGGCACCTTCAAGGACCGTACTTACCTCGAACGTGACCCGCACCGTTTTCTGGAAGGCGTGCTCATCGCCGCCCAGGTGGTGGGCACCGAGGCCGTCTATATCTACCTGCGCGACGAATACCACGGCTGCCGCGCGCTGCTGCAAAGGGCCCTGGACGACTTGCGGGCCGAGCCGCCATGCCCGCTGCCCCACATCGAGCTGCGGCGCGGCGCGGGTGCCTACATCTGCGGCGAAGAGTCAGCCATGATCGAGAGCATCGAGGGCAAACGCGGCGAACCCCGCATGCGCCCGCCCTACATCGCGCAGGTGGGGCTGTTTGGCCGCCCCACGCTGGAGCACAACTTTGAAACCCTGTACTGGGTGCGTGACATCGTGGAGCGCGGCCCGCAGTGGTTTGCCAGCTTTGGCCGCCACGGGCGCAAGGGGCTGCGCAGCTTCAGCGTGAGTGGCCGGGTGAAGCACCCCGGCGTCAAGCTCGCGCCTGCGGGCATCACCCTGCAGGAACTCATCGACGAATACTGCGGCGGCATGCTGGACGGCCACCAGCTCTATGCCTACCTGCCCGGCGGCGCCTCGGGCGGCATCCTGCCCGCCAGCCTGAACCAGATTCCGCTGGACTTCGATACGCTGCAGCCTTACGGCTGCTTCATCGGCTCGGCCGCCGTCATCGTGCTCAGCCAGCACGATCGCGCGCGCGAAGCGGCGCTGAACGTGATGCGCTTTTTTGAACACGAGAGCTGCGGCCAGTGCACACCCTGCCGCGTGGGCACGGCCAAGGCGGCCACGCTGATGCAGGCACCGCAGTGGGACGAAGAACTGCTGGACGACCTGGCGCAGGTGATGGGCGATGCCTCCATCTGCGGGCTGGGCCAGGCTGCGCCCAACCCCATCCGCTGCATCCACAAGTACTTTGCCCACGAGGTGGGCGAGGGCCCCTGGCCGGGCGACCTGCCCAAGCCGCGCAACAGCCCGCTGGCGGAGCAACTGCCCCAAGGAGGCCAGCCATGAGCGCGCTGCCCCACACTCCAGGCGTGGCCTTCGAGCTGGACGGCCAGCCCGTCACCGCCCATCCTGGCGAAACCATCTTGAAAGCCGCGCAGCGCCACGGCGTGGAGATCCCGCACCTCTGCTACACCGACGGCCTGCGCCCCGACGGCAACTGCCGTGCCTGCGTGGTCGAGATTGCGGGTGAGCGCACGCTGGCGCCCAGCTGCTGCCGCGCACCGACCGAAGGCATGAAAGTGCAGGCCGCAAGCCCGCGCGCCCGCAAGAGCCAGCAGATGGTGGTGGAGATGCTGTTGTCCGACATGCCGGACGTGGGCTATCAATGGAACGATAACGAACCAGATGCTCCTGAATTGATAGCTGTTAGCGCATGTGCATCTAGCGCTACAGGCGAATTGAATTCAAAAAATGCCCCGGCGGTAGGGCAGCACGGTGAACTGAGCGCCTGGGCTGATCGCTTGGGCGTTTCGGTGCGCCCGGCCCTCAAAGCCCTGCGCCGCGAGCAACCCGCGCCCGATCTGAGCCACCCCGCCATGGCCGTGAACCTGGACGCCTGCATCCAGTGCAACCGCTGCGTGCGCGCCTGCCGCGAAGAGCAGGTGAACGACGTGATTGGCTACGCGCTGCGCGGCGCGGAGAGCAAGATCGTCTTCGACCTCGACGACCCCATGGCCGAAAGCACCTGCGTGGCCTGCGGCGAATGCGTGCAGGCCTGCCCCACGGGCGCGCTCAGCCCCAAGACGCACATCGGCTCGCAAAAGGTGGACCGCAAGGTCGATTCGGTCTGCCCGTTCTGCGGCGTGGGCTGCCTCATCACCTACAACGTGCGCGATGAAAAGATCGTCAGCGTCGAAGGCCGCGACGGCCCCGCCAACCACGGCCGCCTGTGCGTGAAGGGGCGGTTTGGTTTTGACTACGCCCACCACCCCGACCGCCTCACGGTGCCGCTGATCCGCAAGCCCGGTGTGCCCAAGGAGGTGCGGCCGTACGGTGCCGACTGGCAGGGCACCTTCCGCGAAGCGACCTGGGACGAGGCGCTGGACCTGGCCGCAGGCCAGCTCAAGACCCTGCGCGACACGCATGGCCGCAAGGCGCTGGCGGGTTTTGGCTCGGCCAAGGGCAGCAACGAAGAGGCCTACCTGTTCCAGAAACTCGTGCGCACGGGCTTTGGCAGCAACAACGTGGACCACTGCACGCGGCTGTGCCATGCGTCCAGCGTGGCCGCGCTGCTCGAAGGCGTGGGCTCGGGCGCAGTCAGCAACCCGGTGAACGATGTCGAGCATGCCGAGCTGATCTTTGTGATCGGCTCCAACCCCACGGCCAACCACCCGGTGGCCGCGACTTGGATGAAGAACGCCGCTCAGCGCGGGGCCAGAATCGTGCTGGCCGACCCGCGCATCACGGACATCGGCCGCCACGCCTGGCGCACGCTGCAGTTCAAGGCCGATACCGATGTGGCCATGCTCAATGCGCTGATCCACACGGTGATCGACGAAGGCCTGGTGGATGAAGCCTTCATCAAAGATCGCGCGAACAACTTCGAAGCCCTCAAGGCCAACGTGATGGGCTGCAGCCCCGAAGCCATGGCGCCCGTGTGCGGTATCCCGGCGGAGACGCTGCGCGAGGTGGCGCGGGCGTTTGCCACGGCGAAGGCATCGATGATTTTGTGGGGCATGGGCGTGAGCCAGCACGTGCACGGCACGGACAACGCGCGCTGCCTGATCGCGCTGTGCGCTGTCACCGGCCAGATCGGCAAGCCCGGCTCGGGTCTGCACCCGCTGCGCGGCCAGAACAATGTGCAGGGCGCGAGCGACGCGGGGCTCATCCCCATGATGTTCCCCAACTACCAGCGCGTGGACAACGCCGGGGCGCATGCGTGGTTTGAGGACTTCTGGGGCACCCCGCTGGATGAAGCGCCCGGCTACACGGTGGTGGAAATCATGCACAAGGCATTGGCAGACGACAGCGACCCGCACAAGGTGCGCGGCATGTACATCATGGGCGAGAACCCGGCCATGAGCGACCCTGACCTGAACCACGCGCGCCACGCTCTGTCCAGCTTGTCGCACCTGGTGGTGCAGGACATCTTTTTGACCGAAACCGCCTGGCTGGCCGACGTGGTGCTGCCCGCCAGTGCCTGGCCGGAGAAGACCGGCACCGCCAGCAACACCGACCGCATGGTGCAGATGGGCCGCCGCGCGCTGAGCCCGCCGGGTGGCGCGCGCCCGGACCTGTGGATCATTCAGCAGATCGCGCAGCGCATGGGACTGGGCTGGAACTACGAGGGCAAGGAATCCGGCGTGGCCGCCGTGTACGACGAAATGCGCCAGGCCATGCACGCGAGCATCGAGGGCATCACCTGGGACCGGCTGGAGCGCGACTCCAGCGTGACCTACCCGTGCCTCACGCCCGATGACCCTGGCCAACCCATTGTCTTCACCGACAAATTCCCCACGCCCACGGGTCGCCTGCAACTGGTGCCCGCCAGCGTGATCCCGGCGGCCGAAAAGCCCGACGCCGACTTTCCGCTCGTGCTCATCACCGGCCGCCAGCTGGAGCATTGGCACACCGGCAGCATGACGCGGCGCAGCAGCGTGCTCGACGCCATCGAGCCCATGGCCACAGCGTCGCTGCACGGCGACGAGCTGGCGCGGCTTGGCGTGGAGCCCGGGTCGCTGGTGGGTATTCGTTCCCGGCGTGGCATGGTGCAGGTGCGTGTGCGCCGCGACGACGGCACGCCGCGCGGCACGGTGTTCATGCCGTTTGCGTACGTGGAGGCAGCGGCCAATCTGCTGACCAATGCGGCGCTGGACCCGTTTGGCAAGATCCCTGAGTTCAAATATTGCGCCGTGGCGGTGGAGGTCTTGCAGACCACTAGCGTGCCGGGCTGACACCGCGATCTGTACGCTGGCTGTGGGGCTTTGCGCGGCGCGCTGGGGGCGCTGGGTTCCTCCGGGGTACAGTCGCAGCCCATGACAGAGCGCCCCTACACCGACGTTGCCGTGATCATGCGGTGCGAACACATCGACAACCGCTGGCAGCCCTGGCGGTGGTCGCTGGCCGAGGTGGTGGTCCACGAACCCACCTTCGGCAGCGAACCCCGGCCGCTGATCCAGGACGAGCGCGAGCAGCGCTGGTTGTTCCCCGGCTTTCGCGTGGAGCTGTTCCGCGACGACGCCGAGGGTTACCACCTCAACCTCACTTCTCCGGCCCCCTGCTGGTTTGTGATGTGGCGCTGCGATGAAGACACAGGCACCGGTGCTATCCCCCTGGCCCGCCCCGTGGCGGTGAGCCTGAGCTATCACGACGCTGGCCGCTGGCTGGACGCGCAGGAAACGGTCGAGCAGGTGCCTGCCGACCCCGAGGTGGTGGAGGCGCTGCGTGCCTTTGTGGCCGAGCATTACCAGCCCGAGCCCAAGCGCCGCAAGCGTCCGGACAGCTTCCGCACCTTGCAGGACCGCTTTGGCAACCCGGCCTCGGTGTCCACGGAGAAGCTCCGTGGTGGAGGCGGAGGGGGCGGCCATGGCTGATGGATTCCTTGGGCGCTGGTCGCGCCGCAAGCAGGATGTGCAGGCGGGCAAGGCTGTTCAGGACCCTCCGTCGCCTGCACGCACCCCTGCACCGCAGATAGCGCCTCCAAGCCCGTCGCCAGCGCCAGTGTCTGCGGTTGCACCAGCTGCCCCCGTCACCCCGGCACCCGATGCGCCATCACCGCCCACGCTGGCGGATGCCGAGGCGCTCACCCCCGCATCGGACTTCAAACCATTCGTGTCCCGCGCGGTGTCGCCCGAGGTGCGCAACCTGGCCATGAAGAAGCTGTTTGCCGACCCGCACTTCAATGTGATGGACGGTCTGGACATCTACGTCGGCGACTACACCCAGCCCGACCCGCTGCCCGCGGGCATGCTGCGCAAGATGGCCAGCGCACATGCGCTCGGCTTCTTTGACCACGAGAAAAAGGCATCGGCCGCTGCACCCGGTCTGCCGGGCGAACAGGCGCCGGATGCGGCTGCTGTGGCCCCAATATCCCCGCCGGCCAGTCAGCCTCGGGATGATGCGGAGGCGCAAGGCCCCGCAGACGTGGCACAGTCCCGGGTATGCAACGCTGTTCCTAGCGTTTCTTCCAGCGAGCCTGAGGTGGCCCCGCGCCCTGCCCAGGATGCGGTGGTCACGCCAGCCAGCCATACCCACAATGACCACGACGCTCATTTGCGACTGCAACCAGACGATGCCCCTCAACGCCAAGGCGTTGGGCGAGGCACTGCATGAAGACCTGACCCTTCACTCCACCCTGTGCCGGCGCGACGCAGGGGCGTTCCAAAAGGCCATCCAGTCCGGGCAGGACGTGGTGGTGGCCTGCACCCAGGAGCAGCGCCTGTTTGGCGACCTGGGCCAGCAGACCGAAGGGGCGGTGTCGCCCATCCGGTTTGTGAACATCCGCGAAACCGGGGGCTGGAGCCGCGATGCCGCCAAGGCCAGCCCCAAGATCGCCGCCCTGCTGGCAGCCGCGCGTCTGCCCGACCCGCCACCCGTGCCTACGGTCACCTACAAGAGCACGGGCCGCTTGCTCATCATCGGCCCGCTGGACCAGGCCGAGCAGGCCGCTGCCCTGGTGTCGGATGTGCTCGATGTGACGCTGTTCACCCAAGGCCCCGGCAATGCCGGCGGCGCCCAGGCGCGGCGCTATCCTGTGCTGGGTGGTCGCATCACGGGCCTCACGGGCTGGTTGGGCGCGTTTGAGCTGCATTGGTCGGCCGACAACCCCATCGACCTGGACCTGTGCACCCGCTGCAACGCCTGCGTGGCGGCTTGTCCTGAAAATGCCATCGGCCTCGACTACCAGATCGACCTGGCCGCCTGCCAGTCGCACCGTGCCTGCGTCAAGGTGTGCCAGGTGGCGGGCGCCATCGACTTCACCCGTGATGCCACGGCGCAGATAGAGCGTTTTGACCTGGTGCTGGACCTGCGTGCGCCCACCGCCACGCCCACCTTCTTGCAGCATGCGCTGCCGCAGGGGTACCTGCGCTGGGACGGGCGGGACCTGGGCACGCTGTTCAAGCTGCGCGAGTTGGTGGGCGAGTTTGAGAAGCCCAAGTTTTTTGCCTACAAACAAAAGCTCTGCGCCCACAGCCGCAACGAAACCGTGGGCTGCAATGCCTGCGTGGACATCTGCTCGGCCGAGGCCATCGCCAGCGACAAGAGCCGCCAGCAAATCAAGGTGAACCCCAACCTGTGTGTGGGCTGCGGCGCCTGCACCACCGTGTGCCCCACGGGCGCGCTGACCTATGCCTACCCCAGCGCAACGGATCAGGGCACCAAGCTCAAGACGCTGCTGTCCACCTACGCGGCTGCCGGTGGCAAGGATGCGGTGGTGCTGCTTCACAGCCAGGAGCGCGGCCAGTCGCTGGTGGAAGAACTGGGGCGCGCTGCCCAGCTGAAGCTGGCGCACGGCGTGCCGGCCAACGTGATCCCGGTGGCTCTGTGGCACACGGCCAGCACGGGGGTAGACCTGTGGCTGAGTGCCATCTCCTACGGTGCTTCGCAAGTGGTGGTGCTGAGCACCGACGAAGAAGCCCCGCAGTACCTCGATGGCCTGCAGGCGCAAATGGATGTGGCGCAGGTCATCCTGCGTGGGCTGGGCTACACCGGCACCCATGTGCAATTGCTGCGCGCCAACCACCCCACCGCGCTGGACGCAGCACTGCAGGCTTTGGGCCAGACGCGTCAGAAGACCCCGGCCGTGGCGGCCCGCTTTGCGGTGGCCCAGGAGAAGCGCAGCACGCTGGAGATGGCGCTCGACCACCTGACGGAGCAAGCCCCCATGCCCGTGGCGGAGCGGCCTGCGGCTATTGCGCTGCCCGCGGTGGGCTCCCCTCTGGGCACCATCGAGGTCAACAAAGACCGCTGTACCCTGTGCCTGAGCTGCGTGAGCGCGTGCCCCGCCAGTGCGCTGCAGGACAACCCGCAGCTGCCGCAATTGCGCTTCATCGAAAAGAACTGCGTGCAGTGTGGCCTGTGCGCCACCACCTGCCCGGAAGACGCCATCACCCTGCAACCGCGCCTGCTGCTCACGCCCGAGCGCGCGCAACTGCGGGTGCTCAACGAGGCCAAGCCCTGGGCCTGTGTGCGTTGCAGCAAACCCTTTGGCACGGTGAAAGCCATCGAGGCCATGCTCGGCAAGCTCTCGGGCCACCCCATGTTCCAGGGCGAGGCGCTGGAGCGCTTGAAGATGTGCAGCGACTGCCGTGTGATCGACCTGTATTCCGCAGAAAACGAGACGAAAGTGACCGACCTGTGAGCGCCTCATCCACCTTGACTCCCCTGGGCGGCAGCTCTGCGCTCGATGAGGAAACCGCCCGCGCCGAGCTGTACGGTTTGTTATCGCAGCTGTATTACGCGGCGCCCAGCCCGGAGCTGTTGTCCGCCTTGCGCGTGGCCGTGACCGAGGCGCCCGCCAGCGGGGGCTTTTTGCAGGAGCCCTGGCAGCAACTCGTGGCAGCGTCGCGTGCGCTCAGCGACGCCGAGATTGCGCAGGAGTTTGATCGGCTGTTTGGCGGCGTGGGCAAGCCTGAAGTGTTTCTGTACGGCTCGCACTACCTCAGCGGGTTTCTCAATGAAAAGCCGCTGGCGCGCCTGCGCACCGATCTGCAGCAACTGGGCCTGGCGCGGGATGAGGCCATGCCCGAGACCGAAGACCATGTGGCCTACCTGCTGGAGGTGATGCGCTACTTGATCGCGGGAGACGATGTAGCTGTCTGCAACCTGACATCCCAGCGTGAATTTTTTTCAACGCATCTGCAGCCCTGGGTTTTGCAACTCTGCGATGCCTTGGCTGCACAGCCACAAGCACGGTTTTATGCGGGTGTGGCGCACTTCACGCGGGCCTTTGTGTCGGTGGAGACCCAGGGCTTCGACATGTTGGATTGATCCCTTGGAGTGCTCGTAAACCCTAGTTCGACCGCTACAAAAGATGAGTGTGTTACTGGGAGTTGTAAAGCCCGATGGCGGGTTTTTACACACTGACATAGACTGTATGAATTCCGTTTCATAGCTGCCAGCCTTTCTGGAGACAAGCATGCAGAACAGCCAGCCAAATTCCTCCCGCCGGAGCTTCTTCTCCGGTGCTGCCACCGTAGGTGCTGCCGCAGCCGCCGTGGTGGCCCTTCCCCAAGTGGCTCCGTCCGATGCCGTGGTGTCCGAGCCCGCGCGCGTCGCTCCCGAAAAGGGCGGTGGTTACCACCTGTCTGCCCGCGTGAAGCAGTACTACAAGACCACCCAACTCTGACATCGGGGCACGCCATGTTGCTAACCAAGAAGTCTTCCCATTCCGTGCAGGGCAACAGCTCTGCGTCGCCTTTTGTGCACAGCCTGCGCCGTGGCCTGTCGCAGGCCCTGCCCACCATGGACCGCCGCTCGTTCCTGCGTCGCTCCGGTCTGGGGGTGGGCGTGGGCATCGCCGCGTCCCAGCTCACGCTGGTCAAGAAATCCAACGCCGCCGAAGGTGCCAAGGTTGGCATCGGCGACAGCAAGATTGAAGTGCGCCGCACCGTGTGCACCCACTGCTCGGTGGGTTGCGCCGTGGATGCGGTGGTTGAAAACGGTGTGTGGGTGCGCCAGGAGGCGGTGTTCGACTCGCCCATCAACCTGGGCGCCCACTGCGCAAAGGGCGCGGCCTTGCGTGAGCACGGCCACGGCGAGTACCGCCTGCGTTACCCCATGAAGCTCGTCAACGGCAAGTACGAGCGCATCAGCTGGGACACGGCACTGAACGAGATCACTGCCAAGATGCAGGAGCTGCGCAAGGCCAGCGGCCCTGACAGCGTGTACTTCGTGGGTTCGTCCAAGCACAACAACGAACAGGCCTACCTGCTGCGCAAGTTCGTGAGCTTCTGGGGCACCAACAACTGCGACCACCAGGCGCGCATTTGCCACTCGACCACGGTGGCAGGTGTGGCGAACACCTGGGGCTATGGCGCCATGACCAATTCGTACAACGACATGCAGAACAGCAAGGTCGCTCTGTACATCGGCTCCAACGCGGCCGAGGCCCATCCGGTGTCCATGCTGCACATGCTGCACGCCAAGGAAACCGGCTGCAAGATGATCGTGGTGGACCCGCGCTTCACCCGCACGGCGGCCAAGGCCGACGAGTACGTGCGCATCCGCTCGGGCACCGACATTCCGTTCCTGTTCGGTCTGCTGTACCACATCTTCAAGAACGG
This sequence comes from Acidovorax sp. M14, assembly GCF_049331375.1. NCBI lineage: Bacteria > Pseudomonadati > Pseudomonadota > Betaproteobacteria > Burkholderiales > Comamonadaceae > Acidovorax > Acidovorax sp. M14. The sequence continues at coordinate 3,853,719 of NZ_CP186263.1, read as the reverse complement.
CTGGGAAGATAAGAAGTACATCAACGACCGTGTCTATGGCATGGACAAGGTGCGCGACGAAGTGCTGGCCAAGTGGACCCCGGACAAGGTCGAAGAGGCCTGCGGCGTCAAGGAAGACCAGATGTTCAAGGTCGCCAAGATGCTGCACGACAACAACCCCGGCACCATCGTCTGGTGCATGGGGCAGACCCAGCACACCATTGGCAACGCCATGGTGCGTGCGTCGTGCATCCTGCAATTGGCCCTGGGCAACGTCGGCAAGAGCGGCGGCGGCACCAACATCTTCCGTGGCCACGACAACGTGCAGGGCGCGACCGACGTCGGCCCCAACCCCGACTCGCTGCCTGGCTACTACGGCCTGGCCGAGGGCTCTTGGAAGCACTTCGCCAACGTGTGGGGTGTGGACTTCGAGTGGATCAAGAAGCAGTACGCATCGCCCGCGATGATGACCAAGAACGGCATCACCGTGTCGCGCTGGATCGACGGCGTGCTGGAGAACAACGAGCTGATCGATCAGGACTCCAACCTGCGCGGCGTGTTCTTCTGGGGCCATGCACCCAACTCGCAGACCCGTGGCCTCGAAATGAAGCGCGCCATGGACAAGCTCGACCTGCTGGTGGTGGTGGACCCGTATCCATCGGCCACCGCCGCCATGGCCGCCATGCCTGGCAAGGCTGAGGACTTGAACCCCAACCGCGCGGTGTACCTGCTGCCAGCGGCCACGCAGTTCGAGACCAGCGGATCGTGCACCGCCTCCAACCGTTCCATCCAGTGGCGCGAGAAGGTGATCGAGCCGCTGTGGGAGAGCCGCTCCGACCACATGATCATGTACCAGTTCGCGCAAAAGCTCGGCTTTGCCGACGAGCTGTGCAAGAACTACAAGATGCAGAAGGTCAAGGGCATGGACGAGCCCGTGCCCGAGGACATCCTGCGCGAAATCAACAAGTCGGTCTGGACCATTGGCTACACCGGCCAGAGCCCTGAACGCCTGAAGGCCCACATGAAGAACATGCACTTGTTCGATGTGAAGACCCTCAAGGCCAAGGGTGGCAAGGACAAGGAAACCGGCTACGACTTTGGCGGCGACTACTTCGGCTTGCCCTGGCCCTGCTATGGCACGCCCGAGCTCAAGCACCCCGGCTCGCCCAACCTGTACGACACCTCCAAGCATGTGATGGACGGCGGCGGTAACTTCCGCGCCAACTTTGGGGTGGAAAAAGACGGCATCAACCTGCTGGCCGAAGACGGCTCGCATTCGCTGGGCTGCGAGATCACCACGGGCTACCCCGAGTTCGACCACGTGCTACTGAAAAAGCTGGGCTGGTGGGACGACCTGAGCGATGCCGAAAAGGCCAAGGCCGAAGGCAAGAACTGGAAGACCGACCCCACGGGCGCGATCATCCGCGTGGCCATGAAGCATGGCTGCCATCCTTTTGGCAACGCCAAGGCGCGCGCTGTGGTGTGGAACTTCCCCGATGCCATTCCGCAGCACCGCGAGCCCTTGTATGGCACGCGGCCGGACCTCATGGCCAAGTACCCCACCCACGACGACAAGAAGGCCTTCTGGCGCCTGCCCACGCTCTACAAGTCCGTGCAGGAAAAGAACATTGCCGACAAGGTGAGCGAGAAGTTCCCTCTCATCATGAGTTCGGGCCGTCTGGTCGAGTACGAAGGCGGCGGCGAGGAAACTCGCTCCAACCCCTGGCTGGCCGAACTGCAGCAGGAGTCGTTCGTCGAGATCAACCCCAAGACTGCTGCCGACCGGGGCATTCGCAACGGCGAGCGCGTGTGGCTCAGTTCGCCCACGGGCGCGCGTATCAACGTGCAGGCGCTGGTCACCGAGCGCGTGGCACCCGACACGGTGTGGATGCCGTTCCACTTCTCGGGCCGCTGGCAAGGGGCGGACATGCTGGCGTACTACCCCAAGGGTGCAGCCCCTGTGGTGCGCGGTGAGGCCGTCAACACCGCGACGACCTATGGCTACGACAGCGTGACCATGATGCAAGAAACCAAGACCACGATCTGTAACGTGGAACGCGCCTGATCGCGCCACGCAAGGAGACACACATGGCACGAATGAAATTCATCTGCGACGCAGAGCGCTGCATCGAGTGCAACGGCTGCGTGACCGCCTGCAAGAACGAACATGAAGTACCCTGGGGCGTGAACCGCCGCCGCGTGGTCACACTGAACGACGGTGTACCGGGCGAAAAGTCCATCTCGGTGGCCTGCATGCATTGCAGCGATGCACCATGCATGGCGGTTTGCCCCGTCAATTGCTTCTACCGCACCGAAGAGGGTGTGGTGCTGCACGACAAGGACGTGTGCATCGGCTGCGGCTACTGCAGCTATGCCTGCCCCTTCGGTGCACCGCAGTTCCCCGCGTCCGGCACGTTTGGTGTGCGCGGCAAGATGGACAAGTGCACCTTCTGCGCTGGCGGGCCTGAAACCCATGGCAGCCAGGCCGAGTTTGAAAAATACGGCCGCAACCGGCTGGCCGAGGGCAAACTGCCCGCCTGCGCCGAAATGTGCTCCACCAAGGCCCTGCTGGCCGGTGATGGCGATGTGGTGGCGGACATCTTCCGCAACCGCGTGGTGCAGCGTGGCAAGGGTGCCGAGGTGTGGGGCTGGGGCACGGCCTACGGCTCACAACAGGCAGGCCAGCCTGCAGGAGGCAAGTCATGATGCAGCGCACCGTACACCTGACCTTGGCCGTTGCGGTGGCCGCCCTGGCACTCACAGCCTGCGGCGAGAAACCGCAGACTGGCATGGGCATCCGCAGCGATGCTCCTCCTTACGCGGGCACTGGCAGCAACTTCACGCAGCCTGGCTGGAAAGCCGGTGACAAATCCAGCTGGGAAGCGCAATTGAAAGCGCGCCAGCAGTACGGCCAGAACGAATACACCCGCACCCAGGCGAAGTGAGGTCCACCATGAAATACATCGTGTGGTCCATGGCCCTGGTGGCCAGTCTGGCCTGTGGGCTGGCTGGAGCACAGGCGCAGCCAGCTGCGCCAGACGCAGCGGCAGTGGCCCCCTCGGCGCCCGATGCCGTCACCGCGCCCGCTGCCGTGGGCGGCGTGCAAAGCCAGAACATCTTTCAGGTCAAACCCGACGCCAGCGCTGATCCCAAATACGCGGAACAGAGCAACGGCGAACGCATGAAGGTGCAGCCCGGTAACAACGCGCCCATGTGGCGCCAGGTGGGGCAGGGCGTAACGGGCTACAGCAGCCTGCCGGTGACCCAAGCGCCCGAGGCGGGCAACCTGATCCAGCGCTTTGTGCAGTACCCCGGCTCGCGGGTGACCAACGCGGGCGAAGCCTGGCGGCAAGTGCGTAACCACTGGATCATCCCCTATGGTGCGGCGCTGTTTGCCATCGTGTTGCTGGCTTTGGGCATCTTCTACTTTGTGAAAGGCCCGCTGGGGCATGAGCATCCCGACGGCACCGGTCCCCGCCGTATCGAGCGTTTCACCCCGTTCGAGCGCGCGGCCCACTGGGCCAATGCGTTTGCATTCATCGCGTTGGCCATCTCCGGCATCGTGATGGCGTTTGGCAAGTTCTTCCTGTTGCCTATTCTGGGGACCACGCTGTTTGGCTGGTTGACCTATGCGCTCAAGAACGTGCACAACTTTGTGGGCCCGCTGTTTGCTGTGTCGCTGTTGGTGATCATCCTCACCTTCATCAAAGACAACATCGCCAACCGCGCCGACTTTGTCTGGCTGGCCAAGGGCGGCGGCATGCTGGGCAAGGGCAATCACGAGGTGCCCTCACACCGCTTCAATGCGGGCGAGAAGGGCCTGTTCTGGTGGGGCATCACCATCCCCGGCATCTTCGTGGTGGCCACTGGCCTGGTGCTCGACAAACTCATCCCCGGCTTTGGCGACGTGCGTGGCGACATGCAGATCGCCCACATGATCCACGCCACTTTGGCCATCTGGATGATGGCGCTGATCTGTGGTCATATCTACATGGGCACAGTGGGCATGAAGGGTGCCTACAAGGCCATGCGCACCGGCTATGTGAGCGAGGGCTGGGCCAAGGAACACCATGAGCTGTGGTACGACGATGTGCAGGCCGGCAAAATCCCGCGCCAGCGCAGCGCCAGCCAGTCAGCGACTGACGTAACAGCATCTGCGGGCCAGCAGCCCGCCCAAGTATGAGGATCCACTCCATGACGAGATCAAGCATCCGCACCTCTTTGCTGGCGCTGTGCGCGGCAGCCGTATGCACGGTGGCGTCCGCCAAGCTGCCCGCCCCGTCCCCCGAGGCCGCTGCCAAGGCCGCTGAAGCTGCCGCCAAGGCCGCATGGGCCGGCAAGGTGGACAACTACAAGCTGTGCCTGTCGCAAGACAAGGTGGCCGCGCACTACCGCAAGACCACGCCCTCGGCTAAGCCAGCGGCTGCGGGTGGAGCTGCTTGCGCCGATCCCGGCCCCTTCGCCTACACACCGCCAGCCGCCAAACCGGCCGAGGCTGCAGGCGCCCATTCGCCACCAGGCACGGCCAGCAGCCCTCCGAGCACGCAGGTGCCCGCAGCAGCGGCTGCGCCTGCCTCCAAGTCCTGACGCACGCTGTCGCTTCAGGCTACGAGCCGCGTTCCCTTGTGGGGCGCGGCTTTTTTGTGGGCGGTGGTGCGAAGGGTGCCTGACGGGGCCCACATGCCGGGGCACTGTGGCGCAACCACTTCGCAACCTATTCCCTTTCGCCCACCGCTGGCGTGTCGCACTGCGTATATTTGCCCCATGAGTTCTTCATCTGCCCCTTCCGGCTCGTCCATGCCCGCGCTGCCGCGCTTGACGCGGGCCCATGCCCCGCTCACCCATGCGGTGGAGATCGTGAATGAGCTGGGCGAGCGCGAGCAGGTGCAGATCCCGGCCGAGCGTCCGTTGACGATTTATGTGGACAAGCGCGAGCTCGTCACGCTGATGACATTGGGTGCGCAACCGGAGTTGCTGGTGCTGGGCTACTTGCGCAACCAGCGGCTGGTCGAGTCGGTGTACGACATCGAATCCATCACGGTCGACTGGGAGGTGCATGCGGCCGCCGTGCGCACGCGCCACGGTATTGCGCGCATTGAAGAGCGCACGGCCAGCAAGGTCGTCACCACGGGCTGCGGGCAAGGCAGCGTGTTTGGCGGGCTGATGGACGAAGTGGACCGCATTCAGTTGCCCGACGCCCGCCTGACCCAGGGCCAGCTTTACGGCATCGTCAATGCGATTCGCCTCAAGGAGACCACCTACAAGTCGTCCGGCTCGGTCCACGGCTGCGCGTTGTTCCAGGGCGAAGAGTTGCTCACCTTTGTGGAGGATGTCGGACGCCACAACGCCATCGACACCATCGCCGGCTGGATGTGGATGAACCCTGAAAAGCCTGCGTCAGGCAGCCCCGCTGAAGGCTCTGCGCCCGTTCCCATGGCGGGGGCGGACAAGGTGTTCTACACCACGGGCCGCCTCACCAGCGAGATGGTCATCAAGTCCGCGCAGATGGGGGTGCCCATCGTGGTATCCCGCAGCGGCATGACACAGATGGGCCACGCCGTGGCCCAGCAGTTGGGCCTGTGCGCCATCGGGCGCGCCACGAATCGCCGCTTTGTCTGCTATAGCGGTGCGCACCGCCTGGTTCTGCAGCCGGAGCTGGCGCAGGCACCCGTTGTGCCACCCGCGCAGACCGCTGGCCCACGCTGAGGCCCAGAGGTGCTTGGCGTGCACCGCTTGGTGGGGGCGGGACGATAAAAAGCCGGCGTCTGAGCGCCGGCTTTTCGTGGTGGGTAGTCGGGGCTCAGTAGCGACCGCCGCCAAAGCCGCCGTTGCCATAGCCAACGTCCGAGCGCTTGTTGGTGTTGTAACCTGAGGCGCTGTAGCCACCGGCGGCGCCGGTGGTTTCACGGGGACGGGCGAGGTTGACCACGATCGAGCGTCCATCCACAGACATGCCGTGCAGCGCGCTGATGGCCGCCTGGGCCACTTCGGCATTGGCCATTTCCACGAATCCAAAGCCTTTGGAGCGGCCGGTTTCGCGGTCCATCATGACCTTGGCGGAAGACACGCCGCCGAACTCGGCGAAGTTGCTTTCGAGGGTGGCGTCGGTCACGGAGTAGGGCAGGTTGCCCACGTAGATTTTGCTGCTCATAGAAGAGCCTTTCTGAGAGGTGGTGCGCACGAAAAGCGAACCGTGGGGAGACAGCTGCGCGCGCCGGCTGGCCTGGCAACTGAAGGGGTGGATGGGGGTGACTGGTGAAAACGATCTGGCGTTGGCTGATCAATCCATCAGCACACGGGCGGGTGCGCCATGCAGGTCTGGAGCCAGCCCTGGGTGACTGCATAGAGCCGCGCCGCCTCGCGCGAGGCAAAGGCTTTGTCAAAACGGAATACGCGGCAGTAGCTGCCGTTGCCTGCGGCGCGCTGGACCGAGAAGGAGGCGCGAAAGCCGCCGCAGTCGGTAGGGTGTGTCGCGGGCGAAACGACGTACTGGCCCATGGAGATGGCGTTATTGGAAATCTGGTGCATTCGGGAACGCAGACCTGCACAGGTTTGCGTGAGCATCGATGGACTCGGTGGGCTGCAGCTCTTCAGACCCACTGGGCGACAAGCGTCGCCAAAGGCGTCCCGCCTGGGACGTTGAAATCGCGTGGAGGCAGGGGTTGCGATGACAGCTCGCTTCGTGAGCGGTAACTGCAACAAGCCGAATTATGCTCCATGAGTTATTTAATATCAAATCAATATTATTTTTGGTTTTATTTTGCCATTGGGAAGGCCGCTTGCCAGCGGTACGAGCGCCGGGGCAATGGCGCCATGGAGCAGGCTATGGATTGCTCAGCTCAGGGGCTCGCGGAGTGGCGCGCAGCCTCCGAGTTTCGGCTGCGATCATGCGCATCGAGACGTCAACCTGCGATGGCATGATGCGCGCATGAAAGACCTGAACGCCAGCAGCAGCACCTGGGCCGACACGTTACCCAGCCAGTGGGGCCCCGAGTTGGCCCACACAGAGATTGAAGTTCCTTTGGGCCGATCGCCGCAAGACCCGCCGCCATCGCTGGTAGGCAGGGCGGCTCTTGCGCCGGAACGCCTTTCGCTGTGGGGCTGGATGCGCGAGGGATTGCGCGCGGCCTTGTTCCTTGCGCCGCGCACGGGGGCCGCAGCGCCTACGCCCTGGCAATTGCTGGTGCTGTCGCTGATCAGCGCGGCGCTGCTGGTGGGGGCCGCACGGTGGCAGGTGGTGGGCCCTGCGCAGTTCAGCCTGCGGGGTTGGCTTGCACCCATGTGGAGCGGCCTGGTGCTGCTGTGGCTGGCATGGTGGGCCATGGCGCCCGCACAGCGAGCGCCGGCCCTGGCGGGCGAGCCTGGGTCCCTTGGCCCTTTCGGCGGATTGGCGGCCTGGTATGTGCTCTCGGCATGGGCCCCTCTGGGCCCCTTGCTGGTGCTGTATGTGTTGATGGGGATGGCGGTTCACCAGCCGGAGTGGTGGAGCGGCGCGGTGGCCAGCATCGTTTTCTGGGTCGCCTATGGTGTGCTCACTGTGTGGGTGCTGGCCGCCCTGGTGGTTGTGAGTGCACGCTTCATCCGCTCCCGTGTGCGAACCGCGGTGTTTGGGCTGGCGATGGCCGCAGTGGTGGGCGTGGGCATGTGGCAGTTTCAGGACCAGCCCTGGGAGGAGGATGCCCAGGCGCTGGCGGATGCCTCTGCGCAGTCTGCCGACGGTGCACCGCTTCCCGAACCTGCACACCTGGCACTGTCACAGGGCCTGTTTGAAGACCAGCAGCTGCTGTGGCAACAACAGGTGGAGGCCCTGGCGCCCGAGCGCCCCGGGGTGACGGATGTTTACGGGCTGGTGTTTTCCCCGTATGCGGATGAAAACGTGTTCCGCCGCGAAAGCAGCATGGTCAGCACGCTGCTGCAGGAGCGGTTTGACGCCCAGGGGCGGGTGCTGCACCTGCTCAACCATGCGGACACTGCGCAGACCCACCCGTGGGCAACGTCCGAGAACCTGCAGCGCGCCATTGCGGCCCTGGCCGCACGCATGGACCGGGAGCGCGATGTGCTGGTGATCTACATGACCTCGCACGGCGCGCGCAACCATGAGCTGGCGGCGTCGCACTGGCCGCTGGAGGTGCCGCCGGTGACACCCGAGATGCTGCGTGCAGCGCTCGATGAGGCGGGTATCCGCAACCGGGTGATCGCGGTGTCTGCATGCTTCTCCGGGGGCTGGATCGAACCGCTGGCCACGGACAGCACCCTGATCATGACCGCGGCCGATGCCACCCACACCTCGTATGGCTGCGGCAGGTTGTCGGAGCTGACCTTTTTTGGCCGCGCGGTGTTCCATGAACAACTGCGCCAGACCCATTCTTTTACCGAGGCATTTGCCAAAGCGGTTCCGCTGATCCAGCAGCGCGAGGTCGAGGCCGGAAAAGCCGATGGCTTCTCGAACCCGCAGATCCGCGTGGGCCCGAAGATCACCCCGGTGTTGCAGGCCCTGGAGCAACGGCTGCAGGCGCTGGAGACCAACGCCACCAACGAAATCCCCGCCGTGGCAGGGGGCAGCGCAGAACCGGCGCTGTCGCCGGCTGCGGCGACCGCGCCCGCTGCCACCCCCACCGCGCGGCCGTGAAGGTTGGCCTTGATCCGGCACTAACACCCCACAGACCGCCAGCCCGTTGGCTTTGCGCTAAGGTCCGCCCATGAACCTGTCTTTTTTGCGCCTTGGCTGGCGCACCCTGGCCCGGGACCTGCGTGCGGGCGAGTTGCGCCTGCTGATCGTGGCCGTCACCCTGGCCGTAGCCGCGCTCACATCGGTGGGGTTTTTTGCGGATCGCCTGCAAGGCGGTCTGCAGCGCGATGCCCTGCAGCTACTGGGGGGCGATGCGGTGGTGGCCAGCGACAATCCGACGCCAGCCGCTTTTGTGGAGCGCGCCAAGGCGCTCGGGCTCCAGTCTGTGACCACGCTGGGCTTTCCGACCATGGGCCGCGCGAGCGATGCGCAGGGTGGCGCCAGCAAGCTGGTGGCGCTCAAGAGTGTGCAGCCGGGCTACCCGCTGCGCGGCAGCCTCACGGTGGCGGATGCTCCTGGCGCGCTGGAGCAGCCGACGCGCGACATCCCGGCGCCCGGCGAGGTGTGGGTGGATGCGCCGCTGCTCGAATCGCTGAACCTTGCCATGGGCGACAAGCTGTTGCTCGGCGATGCACAGCTGCGCATTGCGCGCATCATCGTCATCGAGCCGGACCGGGGCGCGGGCTTCATGAGCTTTGCGCCGCGGGTGATGGTCAACGAACGTGACCTGCCCGCCACGGGCCTGGTGCAGCCAGCCAGCCGCCTGACGTATCGCTTTGCCGTCATCGGCCCGGCGCCTGCCATCCAGGCGTTCAACGAGTGGGCAGTGGCCGAAGCCAAAAAACCCGAAGTGCATGGCGTGCGCGTGGAGTCGCTGGAAAGCGGCCGCCCCGAAATGCGCCAGACGCTGGACCGCGCCCAGAAATTCCTGAGCCTGGTGGCGCTGCTGGCTGCGTTGCTCTCGGCCGTGGCCGTGGCGCTGGCCGCGCGCGGGTTTGCGGCCGAGCACCTCGACGCCTCGGCCATGTTGCGCGTGCTGGGGCAGAGCCAGCGCACCATTGCGGGGGCCTACACCACCGAGTTCGCGCTCATTGGCCTGTTTGCCAGCTCGCTGGGTGTTGCGCTGGGCTACGTGGTGCATTACGCCTTTGTGCTGCTGCTGGCGGGCCTCGTGGAGTCGGCGTTGCCGCCGCCCAGCCTGTGGCCGGTGGTGTTTGGTCTGGGCATGGGGCTCACGTTGCTGTTCGCGTTTGGCCTGCCGCCGGTGCTGCAACTGGCGCAGGTGCCACCGCTGAGGGTGATCCGGCGCGATGTGGGCGGACTCAAGCCTGCCTCGCTGGCGGTGCTGGGAGTCGGCATAGCGGGCTTTGCGGCGCTGTTGCTGGCGGTCAGCAGCGACATCAAGCTGGGGCTGATTGCCGTGGGTGGCTTCGCGGGCGCGGTGGCGCTGTTTGCGGGGTTGTCTTGGGTGGCAGTCAAGCTGTTGCGCAAGAGTGTGAACGAGGCCACGGCCCCGCGCTGGCTGGTGCTGGCCACGCGGCAGATCTCTGCACGCCCGGCCTATGCCGTGGTGCAGGTCAGCAGCCTGGCCGTGGGCTTGCTGGCCCTGGTGCTGCTGGTGCTGCTGCGCACCGACCTCATCAGCAGCTGGCGCAAGGCGACGCCGCCCGACGCGCCCAATCGCTTTGTCATCAACGTGATGCCCGACCAGTCCGAGGCGTTTCAGCAAACGCTCAAGGACAGTGGCGTGGCGCGCTACGACTGGTACCCCATGATCCGGGGGCGCCTGGTGGCCGTGAACGGCAAGCCGGTGGGCCCCGACAACTACACCGACGACCGCGCCAAGCGCCTGGTGGACCGTGAATTCAACCTCTCCAATGCCGTGGAGGCGCCGCCGCACAACCAGGTGGTGGCCGGACGCTGGACGCCGGGTGAGGAGGGCGCCATCAGTGTGGAAGAAGGTATTGCCCAAACTTTGGGCCTGCAGTTGGGGGACCGCTTGCAGTTCGATATGGGCGGTGTACAGGACGAGGCCCGCATCACCAGCCTCCGCAAGGTGGACTGGGGCTCCATGCGAGCCAACTTCTTTGTGATGTACCCGGTGGCAGAGGTCAAGGACGTTCCGGTGACCTACCTGGCCGCCTACCGCGCCCCCGAAACCCACGGTTTCGACAACGCACTGGTACGCCAGTTTCCCAACATCACCAATGTGGACATGGGCGCCACCATTGCCCAGGTGCAGCGGGTGCTGGAGCAGGTGATCCGGGCGGTGGAGTTTCTGTTTGCCTTCACGCTCGCGGCCGGGCTGGTGGTGCTGTTTGCCGCCGTCACCGCCACCCGCGAGGAGCGCGCACGGGAGTACGCCATCATGCGGGCCGTGGGTGCCCGGGCCAGCCTGCTGCGCCAGGTGCAGCGGGCCGAACTGGTGGGCGTGGGTCTGCTGGCGGGCTTTCTGGCCAGTGCCGTGGCCGTGGGCGTGGGCTGGGCACTGGCCCGCTACGTTTTTGACTTCACCTGGACCGCCGCTCCCTGGGTGCCGCTGGCGGGGGCGCTGGCAGGGGCGGTGCTGGCGTTGGCTGCGGGCTGGTGGGGCTTGCGCGAGGTGCTGCTGCGCCCTGTGGTGGATACGCTACGGCGCGCCGCTGAATAGCGCGCTGGCACACAGGTCCAGTTCACTGCCTGGACAGGCGGTGGGTGTCATGGGGTGGCTTCTTCCGCGCTCGGTGGCAGACCTGTTCTTTGGGTGTTTGTCCGGCCCGCCGTCCTGACAATGCCCTGCCGACCACGCAACGCCCGCACGCGGAGCAAGGGGTTGCAGCACGTTGCCCCGCAGGGGTGATATTTGTGTAAAACGGGCGATGGTGCTGGTTGAATATGCACTTTTAGCTATCGAATATGTAGCATTTGCATGTTAGTCCACTGATCGCGCATACCGCATTTTTGTGGCTCCGGGCCCGAAAAATCGCTTTTTGGGCCACCGGTGCGACAATAGAGGGCTAAATGACAAGTTCCTTTTCCAATCTATCGCTGGCTGAGCCGCTGGCGCGCGCCGTAGCCGAAATGGGCTACGAGTCCATGACGCCCATCCAGGCGCAGGCCATCCCGGTGGTGCTCACCGGCCAGGACGTGATGGGCGCCGCCCAGACCGGCACCGGCAAAACGGCGGCCTTCTCGCTGCCCCTGCTGCAGCGTCTGCTCAAGCACGAGAACAGCTCCACATCCCCTGCGCGCCATCCTGTGCGCGCCCTGGTGCTGCTGCCCACCCGCGAGTTGGCGGACCAGGTGGCTCAGCAGATCGCCCTGTACGCCAAGCACACCAAGCTGCGCAGCACCGTGGTGTTTGGCGGCATGGACATGAAGCCCCAGACCATCGAACTGAAAAAGGGCGTCGAGGTGCTGGTGGCCACCCCCGGCCGCCTGCTCGACCACATCGAGGCGAAGAATGCGGTGCTCAACCAGGTCGAGTACGTGGTGCTCGACGAGGCCGACCGCATGCTGGACATCGGCTTTTTGCCCGACCTGCAGCGCATCCTGAGCTACCTGCCCAAGCAGCGCACCACGCTACTGTTCAGCGCCACTTTCTCGCCCGAGATCAAGCGCCTGGCCAGCAGCTACCTGCAAAACCCCATCACCATCGAGGTGGCCCGCCCGAACGAAACGGCCTCCACCGTGGAACAGCGCTTCTACAGCGCTAACGACGATGACAAGCGCCGCGCCATCCACCAAGTGCTCAAGACCCGTGGCATCAAGCAGGCGTTCATCTTCGTGAACAGCAAGCTCGGTTGCGCCCGTTTGGCGCGCAGCCTGGAGCGCGAGGGCCTCAAGACAGCCGCGCTGCATGGCGACAAGAGCCAGGACGAGCGTCTGAAGGCGCTGGAAGCCTTCAAAAAGGGCGAAGTCGATCTGCTGGTGTGTACCGATGTGGCTGCGCGCGGCCTGGACATCAAGGACGTGCCTGCGGTGTTCAACTTCGACGTGCCGTTCAACGCCGAAGACTATGTGCACCGCATCGGCCGCACGGGCCGTGCGGGCGCGTCGGGTTTGGCGGTTACGCTGGTGTCGGGCAGCGATGCCCGCCTGGTGGCCGACATCGAGAAGCTGATCAAGAAAAAGATCGATCTCGAAGCCATTGAGTACGAAGAAGACCGCCCCCGTGGTCGCATCAATGATGGCCGCCGCGCATGGCGCGAATCGGGCGAGGCCGGAGACCCGCGCGACGTGATTCCCGCCGCCGTGCGCGAACGCAACGAGCGCCGCGAGCCGCGTGAACACCACCGAGGCTTCCGCCCAGCGGTCGCATCGCGTGACCCCTTCTTTGAAAAGCCTTACGAACCCAGCAATGCGGATACCGCCCCCGCCTGGGAGGCCGCAGCCAAGTCGCCCGCGCGCAGCAGCATTTCGGCCAATATCAAACCCAAGCGCAAAGTGGCCGCCTTGTTCAAGGCTGTGCAGCCAGAAACCTCCACGCAATAAGCGCAAGCGCTCTCTTTGCGCTGACTGCGGTCTTGACTGTCCCGGGTTTGTTTTCCGCCCGGGCCTCTCATCTCCCTGGCGCCTGCTCTCTCTAGCCCGGCTGCAGCGCCTGTTCGCAGTGCACCTGCAGCAGTTCGCGGTCAGCCAGCGTCTTGCCAAAACGCACGGCGCTTAGGCAGCCTCCCCACACACAGCCGGTGTCCAGGCCCAGCAGGTCGCTGCGGTTGAGCCAGCCCAGCGTGGACCAGTGGCCAAAGGCCATCAAATTGCCAGCAGTGCGCCGGCCCGGCACGTCAAACCAGGGCATCAGGCCCTCCGGGGCCGCGCTGGCGCTCTCGGTGCTTTCAAAATCCATCACCCCACCCGATGAGCAAAAGCGCATGCGTGTCAATGCGTTGACGATCACACGCAGCCGGTCCGTGCCGGTGAGTGCGTCATCCCAGTGATCGGGCGTGTTGCCGTACATGGCGTGCAGAAAGGCGGGCAAATCCGGGCTGCGCAGCACATCCTGCACCTCCTGCGCGCGCGCCAGCGTGTCTGCGGCGCTCCAGGCAGGGACCACGCCTGCATGCACCATCAGCAGGGTCTGACCGGAATGCTCGTGGGACCGCGCCAAGGGTTGATGACGCAGCCATTCGAGCAAAGCGCTGCGGTCCGGGGCGTCGAGTACCGAGGCCAAGGTATCGCGGCGCGACGGCTTGCGTGCGCCATGTGCGGCAGCGAGCAAGTGCAGGTCGTGGTTGCCCAGCAGGCAGCGGATGGCATCCCCCTGCTGCATGCAGCGGCGCAACACGGCGGCGGAGTCGGGGCCGCGGTTGACGAGGTCCCCGAGCAGGTACACCGTGTCCCGGCTGGCAGAAAAGCCGATGGTGTCCAGCAGGCGCCCCAGAGCGCTGTCGCAGCCCTGGATGTCGCCGATACAGTAAATAGCCATGATGGTTTGGGGTCGTAAAGGGTGTGGAGTGAAGCCTTGATTTTCTGCTGAGGCGCAATGGGCTTCGCGCGAGGCTTTTCACGTGGAGCACTGCCCCTCACTGCGCAGTGGGTGTTGGGGAGCGTGGGTTGCCTGGATGGGCGCAGGCGTGTCTGCTAACCCAGGGTGTGCCAGCATATTCAGACCCTTGCCCGAGGGAGATAGCGCACGACATTACATCGCAGCCGCATTTTGATGGCAGAAGCTGCGCGTTTATCTGCCGTAGACGAAAAGAGGATGTGTATGGGCTGGATATTTCAAGCGCTGGGGGTGTAGGCCAGCGCATTGACCTGTATGGGTGCAGATCCGAAGTGCTCTTTGAAGTTTTTACGGGGCTTTGCGCCAGGAGATAGCTTTCTGATAAATATGCAGGCCACATTTCTGTGGTTTCTTAATGCAGAATTTTTACCGCGGCATGTGACATGCCTCCTGTTATTCATATAATCGCCAAGTCTCCAACCCTAATTCCTTATTCAGACACCATGACCAGCTACAAAGAACTTTTGAAGCAGCGTGAAGCCCTTGAGCAACAAATCAGCGAAGCCCGTCGCCGGGAATTGGCGGATGCTGTGTCCCAAGTGCGCTCTCTGGTGGCCGAATATGGCTTGACTGCCCAGGACGTGTTTCCAGCCGGCAAAGCTGCTGGCAAGACCGGCCGTAGCTCCACGGCGGGCACCAAGGTGGCTCCCAAGTACCGCGACCCAGCCACTGGCCAGACATGGACGGGCCGTGGCAAGGCGCCCAAGTGGATTCAGAACGAAAACCGCGAAAAATTCGCCATTTGAGAATCTGCACCCCCTGTGCCCAAAAATAGCCCGCTACTGCGGGCTATTTTTTTGGCGTGGCATGGTTGGAGGTTTTGGGGCATGGCTATCGCGTCCCTTCCGGCATCTAGAGTACCGGTACATCCCACAGCCGCCAAAAATCCGCATGCTGCTCCTATTGGAGGGTTATCTCGATGCAGACCGGGCAGGCCTCAAGCTGACCATCGCGCCAAACAAGTGTCGGCGTGTTGTCGGCACTCGGGCGCTCGGTGGTCAATCCGCAGCATATTGCTGTGCCATCTCCCGCAGTACCTGCGCGGTAAATGCATCGGCCGGGAAAAATGATTCCACGGCCAGTTCCTGCAAGGTCACATCCACCGGGGTGCCGAATATGGTCGTGGTGCTGATGAGGGACAACATGCCATGCACGCTTTCAAAACAAAACGGCATCACGACCCCCAACATTTCTCCGGCCATGACGAGCGGGGGCGATTCCTCGGGTGCGGGGTATTCGAGCAGCTCTGCCTGCAGGGCCAACAAGGCGGGGTCGGCCGTGGCATGGATCTGCTGTCGCAGGCGCTCGAAGAGGTGGTGGCGCCATTGCGCCAGATTGGCGATGCGTGAGGCCAGTCCGTCGGGGTGCAGGCTCAGGCGGAATACGTTGACAGGGGGCGCGAGCAGTTCGGGGCTGACATGTGCAGCCAGCAGGGCTTGTGCAGCGCGGTTGGCGGCCACCACGTTCCAGCAGCGGTCCAGTGCGATGGCGGGGCAGGGTTCGTGGCCCCTGAGGACCAATTCCACCGCCTGGCGCGCGGCGGCCAGTGCCGGGTCGTCCAGCGCGCGCTCGCGGTACATGGGGGCGTAGCCAGCCGCCACCAGCAGTGCGTTGCGCTCGCGCAGCGGGATGGCCAGGCGCTCGCACAGGCGTAGCACCATGTCGCGACTGGGGTTGGTGCGGCCGGTCTCCATGAAGCTCACGTGCCGCGTGGAGATGTCCGCCTCGTCGGCCAGCTCCAGCTGGCTCAGGTGCCGCTGCTGACGCCAGGTGCGCAAATGGTCCCCAAAACTGGCGGGCCCAGGTGCTGCAGCGCGGTGCGGCAGCGGATGGCGCGGGGTGCGGCGGGAGGGCGTGGAAGGTGTGGACGTCATGCCCAGCATCCTAGGCCCAAGCTGCGCACAGGCCATTACCTGGCACGTTATCGACGCCATGCGCCTTGGCGGCAACGATGCAGCCTTCTTCACCCCTCCAAGGAGCTTGTCATGTTCAACCTGCTGTCTTCCCCCGCCTTCTTGCGTGCCCTGGTCTGGTTCGATGCGTCCACCGGGCTGCTGCTGGGCGCTTTGCATTTGCTGCTGACGGCGTCATTGGCCGAATGGCTGGGGCTGCCGTCCGGCCTGCTGGTGGTGTCGGGCGTCTTGCTGCTGGGCTACGCCGCGCTGGCCACCCGCATTGCCCGTGCGCACACCATGCCGCGTGGCAACCTGTGGGTGCTGATCGTTGCCAATTTCGGGTGGGCGCTGGCCAGCCTGGCGCTGCTGCTGGGCAATGCCGTCGCACCCACATTCCTGGGCCAGGCCTACCTAGTGGTGCATGTGGTTTCGGTGGCAGTCATTGCCGAGCTGCAGTGGATGGGGGTGCGCCGCCTGCCCGCATGGGCGGTAGCCTAGTGGGTGGTTGCTATAAATTTAATAGCTATCAGGGTATGTTCATGTAGCGCTTGGGCGACTTTTTCCTTGAAAAGGTGGGTAACGCGTCGCCTAAGCCCTTCCGATGGGTCTGTGGGCACGGGGGCACATACCCCCAGCGATTGCACCGTCATGGGGGACTGCCAGAATAGGCGCTGTCGCCTTTTCATCAAGGAGTTCGCCATGGCCTCATCGCCCAAGCCGCCAGCCACCCCATCGTCCCGGCCCGCCCGCCACGCCTTTGCCAACACGCTCAAGGGCTTCAAGACCGCATCGGGCAAGGAGGGCAAGTTCTACTCCCTGCCCGCGCTGGCCCAGCAGTTCCCGCAGATCCAGCGCTTGCCGGTGTCGATCCGCATCGTGCTCGAATCGGTGCTGCGCAACTGCGATGGCCGCAAGGTGACGCCAGAGCATGTGGAGCAACTGGCCCGCTGGGCGCCCAATGCCGAGCGCAAGGACGAGATCCCCTTCGTTGTCTCTCGCGTAGTCCTGCAGGATTTCACCGGCGTGCCGCTGCTCGCCGACCTGGCCGCCATGCGCAGCGTGGCCGCCAAGCTGGGCAAGAACCCCAGGAAGATCGAACCCCTGGTGCCGGTGGACCTGGTGGTGGACCACTCCATCATGGTGGACCACTACGGCAAGAAGAATTCGCTCGACCTGAACATGAAGCTCGAATTCCAGCGCAACCGCGAGCGCTACGAGTTCATGAAATGGGGCATGCAGGCCTTTGACACCTTTGGTGTGGTGCCCCCAGGCTTTGGCATCGTGCACCAGGTCAACCTGGAGTATCTGGCGCGCGGCGTGCACAAGCGCAAAGACGGCGTCTACTACCCCGACACCCTGGTGGGCACTGACAGCCACACCACCATGATCAACGGCATTGGCGTGGTGGGCTGGGGCGTGGGCGGCATCGAGGCCGAGGCCGCCATGCTGGGCCAGCCCGTGTACTTCCTCACCCCCGATGTGGTGGGCTTTGAGATGACGGGCCAGCTGCGCGAGGGCGTGACCGCCACCGACCTGGTGCTGACGGTGACCGAGCTGTTGCGCCAGCACAAGGTGGTGGGCAAGTTTGTGGAGTTTTTCGGTGAAGGCACGCGCACCCTGGCGTTGCCCGACCGCGCCACCATCGGCAACATGGCGCCCGAATACGGCGCCACCATGGGCTTCTTCCCGGTCGATGAAAAGACCATCGACTACTTCAAGGGCACGGGCCGCACCAAGGGCGAAATCGAAGCCTTTGAGGCCTACTTCAAGGCCCAGGGCCTGTTTGGCGTGCCCCTGGCCGGCGAGGTGGACTACTCGCAGGTCGTGACGCTGGACCTGGGCAGCGTGACGCCCAGTTTGGCGGGCCCCAAGCGTCCCCAGGACCGCATCGAACTGGGCAAGGTCAGCAGCCAGTTTGCCGACCTGTTCAGCAAGCCCAATGCGCAAAACGGCTTCAACCGCCCGGCGGAGCTGTTGCACACGCGGTTCCACATCCACCGCGCTGCAGAGGTGGTGACTGATGTGACCCCCGACGGCAAGCCCACACCTGCCGGTGCGCCGCGTTCGGTGGTGGAGATGGAGGCCAACAAACCCGCGCTGGCCACGGCCCGCGACCACGCCCAGGCCACCACGCTGCCCAGCAAGGGGGCCGATCCCACGGTGGGCAACGGCGATGTGCTGATTGCCGCTATCACCAGCTGCACCAACACCAGCAACCCCAGCGTGCTGCTGGCTGCAGGCCTGCTGGCCAAGAAGGCGGTGGAGGCGGGGCTCAAGGTGCAGCCGCACATCAAGACCTCGCTGGCCCCCGGCTCGCGCATCGTGACCGAATACCTCACGCAGACCGGCTTGCTGCCCTACCTGGAAAAGCTGGGCTTCGCGCTGGCCGGTTATGGCTGCACCACCTGCATCGGCAACGCGGGCGACCTCACGCCCGAGCTGAACGAGGTCATCACCAGCAACGACCTGGTGTGCGCGGCCGTGCTCTCGGGCAACCGCAACTTCGAGGCGCGCATCCATCCCAACCTCAAGGCCAACTTCCTGGCCAGTCCACCGCTGGTGGTGGCTTACGCCATTGCGGGCACGGTGCTCAAGGACCTGATGACCGAGCCCGTGGGCAAAGGCAAGGGCGGGCGTGATGTGTACCTGGGTGACATCTGGCCCACCAGCGACGAAGTGCATGCGCTGCTGAAGTTCGCCATGAACGGCAAGGCCTTCCGCGAGAACTATGCCAAGGTGGCCACCGACCCCGGTGCGCTGTGGGAGAAGATCAAGGGCGTGAGCGGCACGGCCTACACCTGGCCCGCCAGCACCTACATTGCCGAGCCGCCGTTTTTTGCCCAGTTTGCGCTCGACCAGGGCGCGGCGGCCGCGTCGGCGGTGCATGGTGCGCGCATCATGGCGCTGTTTGGCGACTCCATCACCACCGACCACATCTCGCCTGCGGGTTCCATCAAGGAGAGTTCGCCCGCAGGACAGTGGCTGCTGCAGCACGGCGTGCAAAAGGCAGACTTCAACAGCTACGGTGCCCGCCGTGGCAACCATGATGTGATGGTGCGTGGCACCTTTGCCAACGTGCGCATCAAGAACCTGATGATCCCACCCACCGCTGATGGCTCGCGCGAGGAGGGTGGCGTCACGGTGTTCCAGAACGAGGGCGCGCTGCAGGGCGAGAAGATGTTCATCTTCGACGCCGCCATGCAGTACATGGCCCAGGGCACGCCCACCGTGATTTTTGCGGGGGAAGAGTACGGCACCGGCTCCAGCCGCGACTGGGCCGCCAAGGGCACCCAGCTGCTCGGCATCAAGGCCGTGGTGGCGCGCAGCTTCGAGCGCATCCACCGCTCCAACCTGGTGGGCATGGGGGTGCTGCCGCTGCAGTTCAAGGCGGGCGATTCGTGGGAAACGCTGGGCCTGACGGGTAACGAGGTGATCGACGTGGTGCCCGACGCCGCACTCACGCCGCAAAGCGATGCGCGCCTGGTCATCCACCGTGCCGACGGCACGCGCCAGGAAGTGACGGTGACCCTGCGCATCGACACCCCCATCGAGGTGGACTACTACCAGGCCGGGGGCATCCTGCCCTTTGTGCTGCGCCAGTTGCTGGAGGGGTGAAAAGGGGGGGCGCCGCGCCCCTCGCTGATGCGTGCGCGCAACGCCGGGGCGTGGTGCTGTCCTGCGCTGTCTGGAACGGGGCTTCGGCCCCGTTTTTCATGGGGCGAGCGCTCTGGTTATTTCCTTACGCGTAGATACACTTGTGACGTTGTGCGGCCATTTCGCCGGCACTGCCTTTCACCCCTTTGCCCATGCCCCCTCCCACCAGCTCTCCGACCGCGCGCATGCCCTGGTCGGATGCGCCCGCCATCACTGTGGTGTTGGTGGTGGCATTGCTGGCGCTGGTCGTGGTGCCACTGGCGCAGATGCTGGGCGATGGGGCAGGCGCGCAGCACGGGCTGGAGCCGCTGCTGGAGCTGGTGGCGGTGCTGCTGGGGTTGCTGGTGGTGTCCGTGTCCCTGCATGCGCTGGAGGCGCAGGAGCAGGCGCGCGCCAATGTGCTGGTGGTGGGCTTTGGCGTGGCGGCGGCCTGCAACTTTCTACACGGCGTGCTGGTGCATTCCGGCCCCGTGCACATGCCCCCGGGCAGTGCCGACATGTCGCTGTGGCTGAGCAGTTGGGCGCGTGTGGCCGAGGCGCTGACCCTGGGGCTTACCGCCACGCGCCTGTCGGCCCCCGGCCCGGCCCGTGCGTGGCTGGCGGCAGCGGGGGGCGTCGCGCTGGTGCTTGCGGGGTCGGCGCTGGGGCCGCTGCCCCACTGGTTTGCCCATGCTGCAGACGGGGCCTTGCGCCAGGTGGCGGCTGTGGGGCTGGCCCTGGCACTGGCCGCCAGTGCGGTGTTGCTGTACCGCCGCAGCCACAGCGAAGAGGCGCCGCGCGAGCGCCTGTTTGCCTGGGCGGCCGGTGCCTTCGTGTGCGGTGAGGTCACCGTGGGCTCGCTGGGCGGGCATTCGACGCTGGGTGGGGTCTTGTCCCATGGCTTTCGGGTGGTGGCGTATGCGCTGCTGTACCAGGCGGTGTTTGACGCAGGCATTCGTCGCCCGTTTGCACGCATCCAGGAGGCCGAAAGCCGTTTGCGCGAGAGCGAGGGGCGTCTGTCACTGCTCGGGCGCAACCTGCCGCACAGCGTGTTGTTCCAGATCGTGCGCGAGCTCGATGGCCGGGTGCATTTTGTGCACATGGGAGACGCCATCGAGCGGCTGAACGGTGTGCGGGTCGAAGACGTGCTGCAGGACCCGCGCGTGCTGTACCGGCAGATCCTTCCTGAAGACATCGACCGCCTGCGCCAGGCCGAGCGCCAGTCCTACCTGTCCATGACCAGCCTGGAGGCGGTGTTTCGCGTGCGCCGCACCGACGGCCAGTTGCGCTGGATGCACCTGAGCTCGTCGCCGCGCCGGTTGCAGGATGGCCGGGTGCTGTGGGACGGCGTGCAGACCGACATCACCGCCCACCATCAGGCTGAAGAGGCCGCGCACGCCCAGCAGGCGCTCATGGCCAACACGCTGCGCCATGTACCGGGCGGTGTGTCGCGGATCGATCGGGACTTGCGCGTGCTGTACGTCAATGAGCAGCAGGCCCGCTGGCTCTACACCACGCCCCAGGAGCTGGAAGGACAGCTGCTGCGGGATGTGATTCCGCCCGAAGTGTTCGCACGCATCCACCCGCACCTTGAAAAAGCCTTTGCGGGCGAGACAGCGGTGTTTGAGAACCACATTGATGGCCCCGACGGCACCCAGTTCCGCCACACCACCATCGCCCCCGAGAGCGTGACGGCGCAAGGGGTGGCAGCCGTGGTGCTGTTTGCTTACGACTTGACGGCGCTCAAGCGCATCGAACAGGAACTTGCCCAGCAGAAGGCGCACCTGGCCAGCGTGGTCAACGCCATGCCGGACATGGTGTTCATGAAGGACACCAACGGGGTGTACCTGTCGGTCAACCCCGTGTTCGAGCGTTTTGCGGGCCGGCCAGAGAGCCAGGTCGTGGGCTGCAGCGACTTTGACCTGGTGGCACCCGCCGACGCCGAGCGCTTTCGCAAGTACGACCAGCGCGCCATGCAGGCCTGGCAACCATTGGTGTACGAGGAGACGCTCACCTTCGCGGAAGACGGCTACCAGGGCCAGTTCGAAACCATCAAGACACCCATCCGTGACTTGCACGGCCGCGTGACGGGCATCCTGGGCGTGTGCCGCGACATCACCGACCGTAAACGTGCCGAGCAAGAAATCGAACGCCTGGCCTTCTACGACGCCCTCACCGGTCTGCCCAACCGCCGCCTGCTGCTGGACCGCCTGCAACGCTCCATCGCCGCCTGCCAGCGCACCAGGAACCTCGGGGCCCTGCTGTTCATCGACCTGGATAACTTCAAGGATTTGAACGACACCCTGGGCCACGACATGGGCGACCAGCTCCTGGCCCAGGTCGCCGCCCGCCTGGTGGGCAGCGTGCGCGAAGCCGACACCGTCGCCCGCTTTGGCGGCGACGAATTCGTCGTCATGCTCGAAGCCCTGGCCCCTGACCTGCAAAACGCCGCCACCCAGGCAGAAACCGTCGCCGAGAAACTCCTGGCCAGCCTGAACCAGCCCTTTGACCTGGACGGCGCCCAGCACTACAGCACCCCCAGCATCGGCATCACCCTCTTTGGCGACGAACGCCTCACCGTGGACGAACTCCTCAAACGCGCAGACCTGGCCATGTACCAGGCCAAAGCCGCAGGCCGCAACACCCAGCGCTTCTTCGACCCCGACATGCAGGCAGCGGTGAACGCCCGCTCCAACCTCGAAGCCGACCTGCGCCAGGGACTGGCCCGGGGCGAGTTGCTCGTGCACTACCAGCCCGTGGTCGACCACCACGCCCGCCTGCTGGGCGCAGAAGCCCTGGTGCGCTGGCGCCACCCCCAGCGCGGCATGATCAGCCCGGCCGACTTCATCCCCCTGGCAGAACAGACCGGCCTCATCCTCCCCCTGGGCCAATACGTGCTCCAGACCGCCTGCGAACAACTGCAGCGCTGGAGCCAGCACCCGGACACCGCCCACCTGTCCATCTCCGTCAACGTCAGCGCCCGCCAATTCCGCCAACCCGGCTTCGTGGCCGAAGTGCTGCAAACCTTGAAGAACCACAACGCAGACCCCCGGCAACTCAAGCTCGAACTCACCGAAAGCCTGCTGCTGGGCGACATCGAAGACACCATCGCGCGCATGGTCCAGCTCAAGAGCGAAGGCGTGGGCTTTGCGCTGGACGACTTCGGCACCGGGTACTCCAGCCTGAGCTACCTCAAGCGCCTGCCGCTGGACCAGGTCAAGATCGACCAGAGCTTCGTGCGGGACGTGCTGACGGACCCGAACGACGCGGCGATCGTGCGGACGATCCTGGCGCTGGCCAAGAGCCTGGATTTGGAGGTGGTGGCGGAGGGGGTGGAGACGACGGGGCAGTTGTCGTTCCTGAGGCTGCACGGGTGCGAGGGGTTCCAGGGGTATCTGTTTGGAAGGCCCGGGCCCGTGGAGTTGTTCGAGCGTGAGCACTTGCCGGGCCATTCGGCGCCCTCGCTCGCTACCTCGCAGCCCGCACAGCAGGAGCAACGGCCATGAACGGCGTGGGCATCCTGTGGGTGGACATCGATACCCAGCACGCAGCGGCCGCGCGGCGGTTGATCGCGGCGCGTTACCCGGATTGGCGGGTGGTCAACAGCCCTACGCCCGAAACCGCCAAGGCCCCCCTCGCCAGCCAGGCCTGGGACGCCGTGGTGTTGTGCCTCAAACCCAGCGACCAGGAACTGCCCGGCCTGCTGGAGCTGTGCGCCGGCCGCCCGGTGCTGATGTGCATCGATGCAGCGCAAGAGGCCCTGGCCGCGCGCGCGTTCCGCTGCGGGCTGGGCGACTATGTGCTGCGCGAGGCCGACGGTGCTGCGCACCTGAGCGAGCTGCTCAACCGCCTGGTGGCGCTGGTGCAGGGCGCGCAGGGGCGGGGCCAGCCCGTGCGCATGGTGGACGCCCGCATCTGGCAAGAGGCGTTGACCATGCTGCAGGAACAGCGCTCGGCCCTGCAGGCCACGCTGGCCAGCATGAGCCAGGGCATCTTCAAGACCGGGCCCGATGGGCGCATCACTGTCTACAACGAGCGCGTGCTGGAGCTGCTGAATTTGCCCGAATCACTGATGGCCACCCGCCCCACGCTGGCCGACCTGACGCGTGTGCAGGCCGAGCGTGGCGACTTTGGCGAGGGCTACAGCCTGGTGGACCGGCGCGGGCACGACTACGTGGCCCAAGGCGCAGTGGCTCCGGCCCCGGCCTTGTACTGGCGCACCACGCGCGATGGCCGCACGTTCGAGGTGCGCACCACCTCGCTGGCCGATGGCAGCCTGGTGCGCACCTTTGCCGACGTGAGCGACTACGTGCGTGTGGAGAACGAGCTGCGCGAGAGCGAGGCGCGCTTCCGGTCCCTGAGCGATCTGTCGTCCGACTGGTATTGGGAGCACGACGCCGAGGGCCGCTTTGTGCAGCTGGCCGGAGACCTGAGCGTGAACGGCATCCCGCTGTCGGACGTGATGGGGCGCACACGCTGGGAGATCGGCGCCCTGAACATGACCGAGGCCGACTGGGCTGCGCACCGTGCGGTGCTGGCGGCACACCAGCCGTTCCGCGACCTGGAGCTACAACGCCGGCGCGCGGATGGCAGCATGCACTGGATCTCGGTCAGCGGCGTGCCCGTGTTCGATGCCAATGGCGCCCTGCGTAGCTACCGGGGCGTGGGCCGCGATATCACGGAGCGCAAGCAGGTCGAGAGCCAGATTGAACGCCTGGCGTTTTATGACTCGCTGACGGGCCTGCCCAACCGCCGCCTGCTGGTGGACCGGCTGCAACATGCCACGGCGGCGGTGGCACGCTCTGGCACCCAGGGTGCACTGCTGTTCATCGACCTCGACAACTTCAAGGACCTCAACGACACGCTGGGCCACGACACCGGCGACCAGCTGCTGCTGCAGGTGGCGCAGCGGCTCAAGGGTTGCGTGCGGGAGTCCGACACCGTGGCCCGCTTTGGGGGCGACGAGTTCGTGGTGCTGGTGGAGGGCCTCAGCGCCGACCCCGCCCATGCCAGCGCCGAGGCCGCGCTGGTGGCCAGCCACATCACCACCACGCTGGGCAAGCCCTACGCGCTGGGCGATGCCAGCCACCACAGCACACCCAGCATCGGCATTGCGCTGTTCGGCCAGCAGACCGTGAGCGTGGACGAGCTGCTCAAACATGCGGACCTGGCCATGTACCAGGCCAAGGCGGCGGGGCGTAACACCCAGCGCTTCTTCGACCCCGACATGCAAGCGGCCGTGAGCAACCGCTCGGCCCTGGAGGCCGACCTGCGCCGGGGCCTGCAAGAAAAGGAGCTGGTGCTGTACTACCAGCCGGTGGTGGATGGCAAAGGCCGCTTGCAGGGGGCCGAGGCCCTGGTGCGCTGGCGCCACCCGCGCAGGGGCATGGTGTCCCCCGCCGAATTCATTCCGCTGGCCGAGCAGACCGGACTCATCCTGCCTCTGGGCCAGTGGGTGCTGGAAGCGGCGTGCGCGCAGCTGGTGGCCTGGTCGCGCAGCTCGCTCACCCGGCAGTTCTTCCTGTCGGTGAACGTGAGCGTGCGGCAGTTCCGCCAGCCCGACTTTGTGGAGCAGGTGCTGGGCGTGCTGGACGCCACGGGCGCCAACCCGGAACGCCTGAAGCTCGAACTCACCGAGAGCCTGTTGATGGCCGATGTCGAGGACGTGATTGCGCGCATGGAGCACCTGCGCCGCTACGGTGTAGGCTTCTCGTTGGACGACTTTGGCACGGGCTATTCCAGCCTGAGTTATCTCAAGCGGCTGCCGCTTGACCAGCTCAAGATCGACCAGGGTTTTGTGCGTGACCTGCAGACCGACCCCAACGACGCCGCCATCGTGCGCACCATCCTGGCCTTGGCCGACAGCCTGGACCTGGCGGTGGTGGCCGAGGGCGTAGAGACCACAGGCCAGCTCGAATTTTTGCAGCGCTACGGCTGCAAGGCCTTCCAGGGTTATCTGTTTGGTCGGCCCATGCCCGCCGAGGTGCTGGAGCGGGCGCTGCGGCCTGCGCTATGACCTGCGTTAAGGCAAAGGCCCGCCAGCGCGCGCAGTTCACAATCGCGCCATGAAAAAACAGGTGTTGGTCGCCGGTGGCGGCATTGGCGGCTTGGCCGCTGCGTTGGGCGCATCGCGGGCGGGATGGGAGGTGCGGCTGTACGAGCGCGCTGCTGCCTTCAGCGAAGTGGGTGCGGGTGTGCAGATCGGGCCCAACGTGGTGCGCCGCTTGCAGGCCTGGGGCCTGCAGCAGCCACTGCAAGCGGTAGCGGCCTTCCCCAGCCGGCTGCAGGTGCGCAATGCCGTCAGCGGCAAGGAACTGGCCGTGTTGTCCCTGGGGCCCACGGCGGTGGAGCGCTACGGCGCGGCCTACGCCACCATCCATCGTGCGGACCTGCATGGCCTGCTGCTCTCTGCCGTGACCCAATACACCGACACGCAATGGCATCTGGATCAGGCGATCGACAGCTTTGCCGATGCCGACGGCGTGGTGACCGTGCGTACCAGCCGGGGCAAGCAGGTCGAGGGCGATGCCCTGATCGGTGCCGATGGCCTCTGGAGCCGCACACGCACCCAGCTTCTGGGCGCTGTGCCGCCGCGCGTGACGGGGCACCTGGCCTATCGCGCGCTGGTGCCGCAGCATGCGCTGCCCGACGCCTTGCGCACGGCGCAGGTCACCGCGTGGCTGGGCCCGCGCCTGCATGCGGTGCAGTACCCCGTGCGCCGGGGCGAGCTGCAGAATCTGGTGGTCATCGTGCAAGGGCCCGCGCCGCAAGATCTGGAGAACTGGGACCACGCCGCCAACGCCGCTGGCCTGGATCATGCGCTGCAAGGCACCTGCACTGCGCTGCAGGACGTGGTGCGAAGCGTGAGCGCCGTGGGTGGTGCTGGCTGGCGCCTGTGGCCCTTGTGCGACCGCCCGCCGGTGCGCAGCGCCGACGATATGGCACAAGGCCTGGTGGCCCTGCTGGGCGATGCCGCGCACCCCATGCGGCCGTACCTGGCGCAGGGGGCTGGCATGGCCATTGAAGACGCGGCCGAGCTGCAGCGGGCGCTGGCCATGCACGACCTCGATGTACCGCTGCGCCTGCGCCGCTATGCGCTGAACCGCTGGCAGCGCAACGCGCGGGTGCAGGCCAGGTCTACGCGCAATGGTCGCATCTTCCACGCCACGGGGCCCGTGCGCTGGGGGCGCGACCTGTCGTTGCGCCTGCTGGGTGAACGCGTGCTGGATGTGCCGTGGCTTTACCGGGGCGATGGCTCCAGCGCCAGCTCCTTGTGACGGGGAGTGTGGGCAGGCCCTGCGAATAAGCCTCAGGCGCAGGGGGCGCGTACGGGGCTTTGGAAGGACCTCCCGGTTGTCAGGATATTCCCTATCCGGGGCAACCCCTGCCAGTGTTTTGCAGGGTGAACTTCATGCAGTGTGCCACGCTCTATCCCTGTATGTGCAACGCCACAAAAAGGCCAGCCACATGCCCGCGAATTGGCTGTTCAAGCGCAGTTCGTGGTGCTACAAAGTACCAAGCCGGTAGCGATTGCCAATGCAACACCGTGGTACCACCTGAGCCCGCCAGGGGTGCCGCCACAGGAGGTCGTATGGATGCCATCAGCAACTTCGCCGCGCGCTACGCCCGTAGCCGCGAAGAGGAAATGTCGATCGACGAGTACCTCGCCGAGTGCAAACGTGATCCCATGGCCTACGCCACATCGGCCCAGCGCATGCTGGCCGCTATTGGCGAGCCCGAGATGGTGGACACGCGCAACGACCCGCGCCTGTCGCGGCTCTTTGCCAACAAAGTCATCAAACGCTACCCCGCCTTCACCGAGTTCTACGGCATGGAGGAGTCCATCGAACAGGTGGTGAGCTTCTTCCGCCATGCCGCGCAGGGGTTGGAAGAGCGCAAGCAGATCCTTTATCTGCTGGGCCCGGTGGGTGGTGGCAAAAGCTCCATTGCCGAGCGCCTCAAGGCGCTGATGCAGAAGGTGCCGTTCTATGCCCTCAAGGGCTCGCCGGTCAACGAATCTCCACTGGGCCTGTTCGATGCCGCAGAAGACGGCCCCGTGCTGGAGGAGCAGTTCGGCATTCCGCGCCGCTACCTGCAGCGTGTGCTGTCGCCCTGGGCGGTGAAGCGGCTCGAAGAATACGGTGGCGACATCCGCCAGTTCCGTGTGGTCAAGCGCTACCCCAGCGTGCTCAAGCAGGTGGGCATTGCCAAGACCGAGCCGGGCGACGAGAACAACCAGGACATCTCCAGCCTGGTGGGCAAGGTGGACATCCGCAAGCTCGAAACTTTTGCACAGGACGACACCGACGCCTACAGCTACAGCGGCGGCTTGTGTCTGGCCAACCAGGGGCTGCTCGAATTCGTGGAAATGTTCAAGGCGCCCATCAAGGTGCTGCACCCGTTGCTTACGGCCACGCAGGAGGGCAACTACAAGGGCACCGAAGGTTTTGGGGCGATTCCGTTTGACGGCGTGGTGCTGGCCCATAGCAACGAAAGCGAGTGGAAGGCATTTCGCAACAACAAGAACAACGAGGCGTTTCTCGACCGCATCTACATCGTCAAGGTGCCGTACTGCCTGCGCGTGAGCGAGGAGATCCGCATCTACGAAAAGCTCATTCGCGAATCGTCGCTGGGCAACGCCGTGTGTGCGCCCGGCACGCTCAAGATGATGGCGCAGTTCGCCATCCTCACGCGGTTGAAGGAGCCCGAGAACTCCAGCATCTTCAGCAAGATGCAGGTGTACGACGGTGAGAGCCTGAAGGACACCGACCCGCGCGCCAAGAGCTATCAGGAGTACCGCGACTACGCGGGCGTGGACGAGGGCATGACGGGCATCTCCACGCGTTTTGCGTTCAAGATCCTCTCGAAGGTGTTCAACTTCGACAGCGCCGAGGTGGCCGCCAACCCGGTGCACCTGATGTATGTGCTGGAGCAGCAGATCGAGCGCGAGCAGTTCCCTGCCGAGCTGGAGACCAAGTACACCGGCTACATCAAGGAGTTCCTGTCGCCGCGCTACGCCGAGTTCATCGGCAAGGAGATACAGACGGCGTACCTGGAAAGCTACAGCGAGTACGGCCAGAACATCTTCGACCGCTACGTCACCTATGCCGACTACTGGATTCAGGACAACGAGTACCGCGACACCGACACCGGCGAGGTGTTCGACCGCAGTGCGCTCAACGCCGAGCTGGAGAAGATCGAGAAGCCCGCAGGCATCGCCAACCCCAAGGACTTCCGCAACGAGATCGTCAACTTCGTGCTGCGGGCGCGCGCCAACAACCAGGGCAAGAACCCGAGCTGGACCAGCTACGAAAAACTGCGGCTGGTGATCGAGAAGAAGATGTTCTCCAACACCGAAGAGCTGCTGCCGGTGATCAGCTTCAACGCCAAGGCCAGCGCCGAAGAGGCCCGCAAGCACGAGGACTTCGTCACCCGCATGGTGAACAAGGGCTACACGCCCAAGCAGGTGCGGCTGCTGTGCGAGTGGTACCTGCGCGTGCGCAAGAGTAGCTAGGGTCGGTGCCTGGGCCACAGACCCTGCATGGGGAACGGGAGCAACGGATGGCATTGCAAATCATCGACCGCAGGCTCGCTGGCAAGAACAAGTCGGTGGGCAACCGCGAGCGATTTGTTCGCCGATACAAGGAACAGATCGCGGATGCGGTGCGCCGTGCCGTCTCGCAACGCGGCATCCGCGACATGGAGCAGGCCGAGAACATCACCATCCCGCGCAAGGACATCAGCGAGCCGATTTTTCACCACGGCCAGGGCGGCATCCGCGACACCGTGCACCCTGGCAATGCCGAGCATGTGCGCGGCGACCGCATCGAGCGGCCCCAGGGCGGTGCGGGCGGGCGTGGGTCGCAGGCCAGCGACAGCGGCGAGGGCGAGGACGACTTCACCTTCACGCTGACCAAGGAAGAGTTCATGCAGCTCTTTTTTGAAGACCTGGCGCTGCCGCACCTGCTGCGCACCCACATTGGCGAGAACCCGCAATGGAAGTCGCGCCGTGCAGGCTACAGCCAGGATGGCATCCCCAACAACCTGGCCGTGCTGCGCACCATGCGTGGTGCCTTGGGGCGGCGCATTGCACTGGGAAAGTCGGCCCACCGCGAGCTGCTGGCGCTGCAAGCCGAACTGGACGCACTGCTGGCGCAGGACGACGGCACCAGCGAGGCGGTGGCTGAGTTGCAGCGCCGCATCGATGCGCTCACGGCGCGCATCGGCAAGATTCCGTACCTCGACCCCATCGACCTGCGCTTTCGTGCCCGCACGCCGGTGCCCGTGCCCAGCAGCCAGGCGGTGATGTTCTGCGTGATGGATGTGTCGGGCTCCATGGATGAGACGCGCAAGGACCTGGCCAAGCGCTTCTTCATCCTGCTGTACCTGTTTCTCACGCGGCATTACGAGACCATCGACATCGTGTTCATCCGCCACCACACCCAGGCGGCCGAGGTGAGCGAGGAGCAGTTTTTCCACTCCACCGAAAGCGGCGGCACGGTGGTGAGCAGCGCGCTGGTGCTGCTGGACCAGATCATCCGCGCGCGCTACCCGCAGGGCGACTGGAACATCTACGTGGCCCAGGCCAGCGACGGCGACAACTTCACCAACGACAGCGGCATCTGCCGCAACCTGCTGGTGGACAAGATATTGCCGCTGGTGCGCTACTTTGCCTATGTGCAGGTGGCCGAGGAAGAACAGAACCTGTGGGACGAGTACAGCCAGCTGGCGCCGCTGTACTCGCACTTTGCGATGCGCAAGGTGGGCGCACCCGGTGACATCTACCCCGTGTTCCGCGACCTGTTCAAGAAAGAGGGGGTGGCCGCATGAACAACGTGGTGCAGTACCCCGTGCTGGAGCGCCGCCAGAGCGACAACCCCTGGAAGGCCGCTGCCGTGGGCGAGCGCCGCCACCGCGCCGTGCCCGGCCAGCCTCTGCCTGCGGGTGCGCGGCCTGCGGAGCCATTGCCCGACCCGAGCGACTGGACGTTCGAGCTGATCGAGCGCTACCACGCGGCCATTGCCGCCACGGCCGAGCGATTTGGCCTGGACACCTACCCCAATCAGCTGGAGATCATCACCGCCGAGCAGATGATGGACGCCTACTCCAGCGTGGGCATGCCGGTGAATTACCGGCACTGGAGCTACGGAAAGGAGTTCTTGGCCACCGAGCGGCGCTACCGGCGCGGGCACATGGGGCTGGCGTACGAGATCGTCATCAACTCCAACCCCTGCATCAGCTACCTGATGGAGGAGAACACCACCGCCATGCAGGCGCTGGTGATTGCCCACGCCGCCTATGGCCACAACAGCTTCTTCAAGGGCAACTACCTGTTTCGCATGTGGACCGATGCGTCCAGCATCATCGACTACTTGGTGTATGCCAAGGACTACGTGGCCCAGTGCGAGGAGCGCTACGGCACGGGCGAAGTGGAGCGGCTGCTGGACTCGTGCCATGCCTTGGCGAACTTTGGTGTGGACCGCTACCGCCGCCCCTCCAAGAAAAACCTGGCGCGCGAACGCCTGGAGCGTGCACAGCGCGAGGCTTACGCTCAGCAGCAGGTGAACGAGCTGTGGCGCACGTTACCCACCCGCCCTGGCAAGGAGGATGCGGCGCAAGAGCACAACCGCTTTCCGCAGGAGCCGCAGGAGAACATCCTGTACTTCATCGAAAAGAACGCTCCCCTGCTGGAGCCCTGGCAGCGCGAGATCGTGCGCATCGTGCGCAAGATCGCACAGTATTTCTATCCGCAGCGCCAGACCCAGGTGATGAACGAAGGCTGGGCCACCTTCTGGCACTACACGCTGCTCAACACGCTGTACGACGAGGGGTATCTGAGTGATGGCGTGATGATCGAATGGCTGGGCTCGCACACCAACGTGGTCTACCAGCCGCCCGTGGGGCACCGCGCCTACAGCGGCATCAACCCCTATGCGCTGGGCTTTGCCATGTACCGCGACATCCAGCGCATCTGCCAGAACCCCACAGCGGAAGACCGGCACTGGTTCCCCGACATTGCAGGCACCCCCTGGCTGCCCGCGCTGGACCATGCCATGCGCAACTTCAAGGACGAGAGCTTTATCGGCCAGTACCTCAGTCCGCACCTGATGCGCGAGATGCGCCTGTTCGCGCTGCATGACGACGCCGCCGAGCGCGACCTGGTGGTCAGCGAGATCCATGACGAGAACGGCTACCGCAGCCTGCGCCAGCTGCTGTCACAGCAGTACGACCTGGGCACGCGTGAGCCCAACATCCAGGTGTGGAACGTAAACCTGCGCGGCGACCGCAGCCTGACCTTGCGCCACACCCAGTACCAGGGCCGCCCGCTGGCCGACGACACGCACGAGGTGCTCAAGCACGTGGCGCGGTTGTGGGGCTTTGGGGTGCAGATCGAGAGTGCGGACGCCGACGGCAACCACCCGGTGCTGCTGCACCAGGTGCCCGCCTCCGCCACCTGACGGGGCTGCGCTGGTACCTGCGCCGCGGGTGAAGGATTGTTGCTCTGTTTTTGATAGCTGCTGGCGCATGATGCACTAGCGCTACCGCCCGATTGGGCTCAAAAAGCAGGCGAAGAGGCCCTGGCCCGTGGCGACCGGGCCTGCAGCGGGCAGTCGGTGGCGACGCGCTCGGCCAGGGTCTGGCGCAGGGCCTGCAGTGCGGCAATGCGGTCATCAATCTCCTGCAGCTTGGCGGCGAGCACCTGCGTCAAGGCGGGGCCGGGCTCGGCGGTGTCCCAGATGGCGGGCAGCCGGTCTCCGATCTCCGCCAGGGTAAAGCCCAGCTGCTGTGCGGTGCGGATGTACTGCACCAGCGTCACCACCTCGGGCGGGTAGTCGCGGTAGCCGTTGTCCAGGCGCCGCGCGCGGATCAGGCCCTGCTGTTCATAAAAACGCAGAGCCTCGCGGCTCAGGCCCGAGGCCGTGGCCAGTTCACCGATCAGCATGATCTGCTCCCCCTCACAAAGTGCTTGACCCTGAAGCGTACTTCAAGGTGGAAGCTCGGGGCCTCGTTATTCATTCACAGAGGCTTCCTGTCATGCCCATCCCCGCCTTCGCTTCCGACCGTTACCTGCGCATCGTGCGCGCCAGCGGCTGGTACGACCTGCTCGTCACCTGGCCGTTTGCCTTGCCCTGGACCTTTGCCTGGCTCTATGCCCAACTGAACCTGCTGGCCCAGGCGCTTGCTCTGCCCGGCACCTTGCACCCTTTGGACACCACGCACATGCTGCTGGCCAACCTGCTGGGCTCGGTGGTGGTGGTGTGGTCGCTGGCGCGCATTGTGGCGCCCACGGTGCTGCTCGGGCGGCTGGACGGCGTGGCGCGGTTTCTGTTTGCGGCCTGGCAGATCTACGCGGTGGCACACGGCGCCAATGCCATCGTGCTGGGTTTTACCGCGTTCGAGTTGCTGTTTGGCGTGCTGCAGTGGTGGCGCGTGGCGGGCAGCAGCACGACACTGTGCCCGCCCGGCCCCGCACGGGGGAATGATCGGGTCAATGGGCGGGCGCGGGCAGCAGCCTGAAGGCCAGTGCACCCACCACCAGCATGGCCGCAATGGTCAGCATCACCGCCACATACGCGTCTGCACCCTGTGCGGCGGCGATGGAGGCCGCCACGCCCGTCACCCACTGCATCAGCGCCACGCCCAGGAACAGCGCCATGGTGAACACCGCCATGGCCCGCCCCGTGACCGCAGGGGCGTAGGCCGAGCGCACGTCCGAATACTGCAGCACCATGTAGCCCGACAGCAGGCCCACGGCCACGGAGCCGCCCACGTCCAGCCATTCGGCATGCAGAAAGCCCATGGCCGCAAACAAGGCCGCCAGCAGGACGGTAAAGCCCAGCAGCCAGCGCCTGCGCCGTGTGGGGCCAGGGTCCAGCCGACCAAAAAAGGCCGGGCTGAACAGCGACACCAGCGATGACAGCATGGCCACATTGCCGCTGGCTACCAGCGAATAGCCGTGCCGCTCGATCAGCAGCGGCCCCAGCCACAGCCCGCGCAGCGTGAGGAAAGAGGCGTACGTCATCAGTGCCAGCAGCATGATGCCGGCGGTGTGCGGCAGCAGGAACAGCGCGCCGAAGCCGCGCACTGCCTCCAGCACCGATTCGCGCGGGGCGGCATCGTCGAGGGGTTGTGCGGGCTCATGCACCTTCCAGAAGATCAGCAGCCAGGCCAGCGCCGCCAGGCCCGCCAGCACGCCAAACCCCATGCGCCAGGACGACTGCTGCACCAGCCAGGCCAGGGGCGTGCCGGTAAACAGCATGCCCAGCCCACCCACCCCCATGGCCACGCCCGACACCATGGCAAACCGCGACGCGGGGAAGTAGCGCGCGATGAACACGGTGCACACCAAAAACGCGGGCGCGCAGCCCACGCCGATCAGCACCTGCCCCAGCAGCACCGTGCCATAGCCCGGCGCCAATGCCGACAACACCGCGCCCGCAATGGTGAGCGGAAACGCCACCAGCAGGGTGCGCCGCACGCCGTACAGGTCGATGCCGATGCCCATGAACAGCTGCATGGTGCCGAAGGCAAACGCAAACGCCCCGGCAAACACCCCCAGCGCCTGTGCCGACAGCCCGAACTCGGCCCGCAAGCCCGTCGCCATGATGGCCGTGATGGTGCGAAACGCCTGGCTCAGCGCAAAGCCTGTCACCAGCGCCAGCAGCATGGCCCATGCGGCGCGGGGGGCAAGAAGCGGTGGGGAAGGCGGCGAAGGGGGCACGGGGGCGGTCTCCTGGGCAGATGGCGGTGGCGTTTGGGAGCAGCTCTCCGTTGGCCATCAGGCCCGGTGAGGTTACCCGCAGAGCAGAACTGCCGCTGTCGCCGACGGACGGGGCGGTGCCCGCAGGTGGGCTGGTTCGCAGGCTCTTAGGGTATGTCCCAGTCTGCCCGCTGCATACCCCACCAAACGCATCGGATGTTGCCCGTTTTGGGGTGCTTGTGCCAGCAATCGGATGGTTACGCGGTGGATTGGGCTTTTGAATGCACCCAATCGGGCCTTGTCTGCGGGTCGCAGGCGCCGTCATGAGGGCGCCACAGGGCGTTGGCAGACTTTAGAGGAGGCTCTCGATGTGGGGATGACCCCAATGACGGTGCCGGGGGCGTGGGGCACTCTTGTGCCCAAGCGCTGCACCGGGCGTGTGCCACGGTTCTGGAATCGCAGATTTCGGTCTCTCGCAATCAGGATGGTCCAGGTGGTGGTGAATGGCAAGGTTTGTGCTTAGTGGCAGCCAGGGGCGCTGAAAAGACCCTGTGGGCCGGTGGCCACAAGCCGTTGGATGGAAGTTGTCGGGCGCGCTGCGAGGCTGCGCCGCGATGTCAGGAGTGACCGATGAAGACGATGGTTTTGCTGGGTTCGGGTGCTTTGGCTACCCTGTTGTTGTCGGGCTGCGCGAGCCAGCCCCCCGCCATGCAGGCGTTCAGCGCCCCCGCCGACGGCAGCAGCATGCAATATGCCTGCGGCAATGGCGAAAAGGTCGAGATGCAGTTCTACCCCGAGCAAGGCCGCAGCGTGATGCGCCGCAGCGGCTGGACGGTGGAGCTGCCCAAGCAGCCGGCTGACAGCGGCTACGCCTACAGCAACGGCCCCACCACGGTGCTGGGCAAGGGCAACGAATTGACGATCCAGATTGGACACCTGGCACCGATCTGGTGCCGCAGCAACCGCGGCATGATGGTGGCGGGCGTCCAGTAACCTGCTCCCTTTGACCCCAGCCTGTGATGGGCTGGTTGGGTTCTCGTTTTTTTCAGGGCCTGTGCAGCTGTCTGCACAGGCCCTGTGTCGTTTCAGCGCGCCTCGGGCGTGCAGGCGCCGGGGGCGGCTGCGGCAGACGCAGGGCGCTGCTCCAGCATGCGGGGGGCGACCAGCAGGTTGCCCTGTGCGTCCCGCACGGTGACGACCACCTCGCGGCTGCTGTCGGCGCGGGTGTCGCTGAAGTGCAGCTGCATCTCGGCGGCCGAGGTGCGCGTTTGGGGCTCGCCGCCGTTGGCAAATTCCGTGGTTTCCAGTGTGCCCTGCAGCAGAGCCACGCCCTGCGCATCGATCTGCCACGGGCCGGTGAACACAAAGCGCTGGCAGGTAATGTTGAGTTCCACCCGCTCGTTTTCCAGCTGCAGCTCTGCGCCACCGCAATGCAGCGCGCAGGGGGCACCCACCGTGAAACCCGCGCCCGAGAAATAGACCGCGCCGTTGATCGGGCCGGTGCCCGTGCCACCGGTGCCGGGACCGCAGGCGGCCAGCACCAGCACGGCCGTGGCGGTGGCCAGCAGCCGGGCCGCCCGGGCCCAGAGTTCAGGAAGGACGTTCATCTTGGTCTGCGGCATAGAAGTAGCTGCCAAAGCGGGCGCGCCGGTTGCGTTCGCTGGGCGGGGTGTTTTTCTGGTCGTGGTCGTAGCGGGCCTGCGCCTCGGTCATCACGGTCTTGAAGGCCTGGCGCCAGGCCTTGGCGGCCACCACGTGCAGGCGGCGGGCGGATTCTTCGCTGAGCTGGTCCACAAACACGGCCTGCTCCAGGTAGTTGTGCTCGCCCTCCAGGTTGAGGCTGGCGGCGGCCAGGTGGTCGTGCAGGTTGTCCTGCATCAGCTGCGCCATCTCGGCAAAGCCCTGGCGCGGTACAAAACCGGCGACAAGC
Organism: Acidovorax sp. M14; assembly: GCF_049331375.1. Lineage (NCBI taxonomy): Bacteria > Pseudomonadati > Pseudomonadota > Betaproteobacteria > Burkholderiales > Comamonadaceae > Acidovorax > Acidovorax sp. M14. The sequence goes on along the minus strand of NZ_CP186263.1, from coordinate 3,817,527 downwards.
AGGCGGATCTGGCCGTCCTCACCTTCCTCGGCCATGCCCAGGCGCACCAGCTCGTCAAGCACCGCGCGGGGCCGCACATCGCTGCTGATGCTGGCCACCAGGCCGTCGAAGTGCGGGGGCTCGCCACTGCGGGGCAGGGGGCGGGGCTGGCCCTCGTCATCCAGGCAATCTGTCTGGCTCAGCCAGCGCGCGGCCACCTGGCTGGCCATGTTCAGCGGGGTTTCGCCCGCTTCTTCTTCAGCGGCGGGCTCGGCCAGGCGGCCCAGGTTGCGCACATCGCGCCGGTGCACGCCCGACATCAGGCTCACCGCGCTGTCGGTGGTCTTCTTGCCCGTGCGCTGTAGCTCGTCGTGCGCGGCGTCCAGAAACACCTTCTTCATCGCCGCCGCAAACGCGGGGTAGGCCACGCCATTGCGCAACAGCAGGCGCGCCAGAGGGCGCAGCACGTGCAGGGCAGAGGCCAGAACGATGGCGGAGCGGGAGGGCATAAAAAAGGGCCGAAGCGCGGAGAGTGTTAGGTGCAGGCTGTGATTGTCATCTCGTTGACGGTTGGAAATTTTGTGGGATATTATCCCACTTAACTACGATGCGGTGGGAGCTCAAGCCGACGCCGCGCCGTGGGTATCCGCATTCACAGGGAGAACAATCACATGAAGAACCGAGGGTTGATGAACACATTGGCGGGCATGTCCCATGCGTCGCCCGCATGGCTGGCCGTGGCCACCGCCGCATTCGTGGCGGGCTGCGGTGGCGGGGAGGGCGGCAACCCGCAGACCCCCAACGAGGCGCGGCTGCAGGTGGCGCGATCCGGCGATCTGGTGGCGTACTTCAAGGCCAAGATTGCGCAGCGGGTGGCGCTGGGCTATCCGGGCACGGCCATCACAGTGCCCACCGTGGGGGGCTTGAGCAGCGCGGGCAGCGTGGTCACCCACACCGGCGTGCCACTGGCGGGTACGGTAGTGGAGGAAGATGACCTCATCAAGGCCGAGGGCAACATGGTCTACGGCCTGCACCGCGCCTATGCCACCGACACCGGCCGCGAGCCGCCGCGCCTGGCCGCCCTGGCCCGCGCGGCCGATGGCAGCCTGTCCAGCGTGGGCAGCGCCGTGCTGGACGCCAAGTTCATCCCCCAGGGCTTTTATGTGGCGGGTGGCGGCACGCGCGCCGCCGTGCTGTCGCAACAAGACCCGTATGCCGACCGCCAGCCCGTGGTGGCTGCGGCCGACGCGAGCATCGCCGTGTTGCCAGAGTACAGCCGCACGCTGTCGCTGGACCTGTTCGCCATCCACAAGGACATGGCGCCCGCGCAGATCAAGCAGATGCGCATCGATGGCCTGCTGGTGGGCAGCCGCTTGATTGGCAACACGCTGTACCTGGTCACCACCTGGTCGCCCGACCTCACACGTTTTACCGTACAGGCAGGGGCCACGGCATCGGCGGTGGATGCAGCACTCAAGGACCTGAACACCGCCGCGCTGATCCCTACCCTGCGCGTGGATGGCGGCCAGCCGCAGCCGCTGGTCAACGAGGCCGACTGCCTGGTGCAGACGGGCAACGCGTCGCTGTCGCTGCAGCTCACGTCCATCACGGCCATCGACCTCACCTCGTCCAGCCTGGCGCGCACCAGCCGTTGCTTTGCGGGCGGCAGCGAGGCGGTGCACCTGGGCGCGCGCAGCGTGTATGTGGCCAGCTCGCGGCAGTACCGCTATGGCGGCGATGTGGCCAACGCCGTGTTCCCGGCCGACAGCCGCACGGACATCCACAAGTTCACCTTCCGTGGCGCGCAGGTGGACTACGACGCATCGGGCAGCGTGGACGGCCACCTGGGCTGGGACCTGCGCCGCCTGCCATCGCGCCTGAACGAATACCAGAACGATCTGCGCGTGCTGACCTTCACCGGCAAGACGGGCCAGAGCGGCATGCCGCCGGTGACCATTCAGGCCCAGCAGGCCTCCCCCGCGCTGCTGACCGTGCTGCGCGACAGCGGCCGCGACAGCTATTTGGGCCCGCAGGCCAAGCTGCCCATCCGGCTGCGCACAGCGCGGGGCGACCAGCAGATTGACAACCTGTTCTTTGCAGGCACTCGGGCCTATGCCACCCCCTTTGCCACCACCGAACCCGTGTGGGTGCTGGACCTGGCCAACCCCGCCAACCCCGCCAACCCCGCCAATCCCGCCAATCCCGCCGTGGCAGGCGAGCTGCCGGCGGGCGGCCATGCCGACCACCTGGTGCCGCTGCCGAACGGCCTGTTGCTGGGCGTGGGCAAGGACAGCGCCCTGGGCGGTGTGGCCGACGGCATTCAGCTTGCGGTGTTTGACGTGCGCAATGCCGCGCAAGGCAAGCGGTTGACCACGCAGGCGGCGGGCGGCCGGGGCAGCATCACCACACTCGACAGCGCCCGCCCGGTGCTCAACCTGCAAGCCATGGATGGCAAGGTGCGCCTGGCCTTCCCCGCCCGCGTCTACCAGGCACCCACGGGCGTAGGCACGCCACCACCCGTGCGGGGCTACCAGGGCGCTTTGCGGCTGGAGGTGAACACGACCACCGGAGCGCTGGCCCAGCGCTCCATGGTGGTGTCCACCGCCATCCTGAACGGCGACACGGCTGGGCTCTACAGCCGCTTTGACATCGCCAACGAGCGCAGCCTGCAGGTGGACAACGTGGCCTACCAGCTCTCGGGGGGGCAGGTGTTCACCAGGGCCGGAGACTGAAGCGCTGCCGGTTGCGACTCAGGGAGAGAACTATAAAAACGATAGCTGCTTGCGCTTTTCTGTAGGGCGCGGGCAGCAGTTAAAAGGCCTGTTCACCGGGGTGGTGAACAGGCCTATTTTTTCGGCGCGCCGTTGTGCTTACAGATCCGTGCGCAGTTTCCAGATCTCGGGGAACAGCACCACATCCAGCATCTTGCGCAGGTAGCTCACCCCGCCCGTGCCGCCCGTGCCGCGCTTGAAGCCGATCACGCGCTCCACGGTGGTCACGTGGCGGAAGCGCCAGAGGCGGAAGGCGTCTTCCAGGTCGGTCAGTTCCTCGCCCAGCTGGTACAGGTCCCAGTGCTTGTCGGGGTTGCGGTACACGGTGAGCCATGCCTGTTCCACCGCATCGTTTTCTACATACGGCTCTCTCCAGTCGCGCTCGGTGTGGCTGGCGGGCACGGCCAGGCCGCGCCGGGCCATCAGGCGCAGGGCTTCGTCGTACAGCGACGGGGCTTCGTAGGCGGCCTGCACCTGCGCTAGCAGGTCGGCGCGGTGCTCGTGGGGCTTGAGCATGGCGCGGTTCTTGTTGCCCATCGAGAACTCGATGCAGCGGTACTGGTAACTCTGGAAGCCGCTGGACTGGCCCAGGTACGGCCGCATGGCGCTGTACTCGGGCGGTGTCATGGTGGCCAGCACGTCCCAGGCGTGCACCAGCTGCTCCATGATCTTGCTGACGCGCGCCAGCATCTTGAAAGCAGGCGGCAGCTCGTCGCGCGCAATGTGGCCGATGGCCGCGCGCAGCTCGTGCAGCATGAGCTTCATCCACAGCTCGCTGGTCTGGTGCTGCACGATGAACAGCATCTCGTCGTGCGCGGGGGACAGCGGCTTTTGTGCGGTGAGGATGGCGTCGAGCTGCAGGTAGTCGCCATAGCTCATGGATTGGCTGAAGTCGAGCTGGGCGCGCTCTTCGTGCACGATGGATTCGGGCAGGGCGGCCGATGCCGCGTTGCTGTTGTCACCCGCAGGGGTTTGCGAGAAAGGGCACATGATGGTGGTTTGCCTTTCCGATCAGGTGACGGCGTGCGTCTGGTTGAACTCGGCCTTCTGCCACTCGCCGCTCTCCAGCACTTGGCGCAGGTGCTTCACGGCATTCCACACGTCTTCAAAGCCCAGGTACAGCGGCGTGAAGCCAAAGCGCAGGATGTCCTTGTGGCGGCCCGTGCCGCCGTCGCCCTTGCGGAAGTCGCCGATCACGCCGCGCGCAATCAGCGCCTGCACGATGGCGTAGGCACCGCTGCCCTGGCCGTTCACGCCCGCGCCTTCGTCGCGGGTGAGGCACACCTGCGAGCCGCGCTGCGCATGGTCACGCGGGGTGGCTAGGCCCAGGCCATGGCCTGCGCAGCGCTCTTCCACCAGTTGGATGAACAGGTCGGTGAGCGCTAGCGACTTGGCCCGCAGCGCGGTCATGCCGCCCAGACTTTGCGCAGCGGTGAACACATCCAGCCCGCATTGCAGCGCCGACAGGCTGATGATGGGCTGTGTGCCGCACAGGTAGCGTGTGATGCCCGGGGCGGGTTGGTAGTCGGGCGTGAAGGCAAACGGTGCAGCGTGACCCCACCAGCCGGACAGCGGCTGCCAGAAGCGGTCAGCATGGCGTGGGTGCACCCACACAAAGGCCGGTGCGCCAGGGCCGCCGTTCAAATATTTGTAGCCGCAGCCGATGGAGAAGTCGGCGCCCGCGCCGTTCAGGTCCACAGGCACCGCGCCCGCGCTGTGCGCCAGGTCCCACACGCACAGAATGCCCTGGGCGTGCGCCGCAGCAGTGATGGCAGCCATGTCGTGCATGGCGCCGGTGCGGTAGTTCACGTGCGTGAGCATCAGCACGGCCACGTCGCTGGTCAGCGATGCGGCAATTTCTTCAGGCTCCACCAGCACCAGCTCCAGCCCGCGTTCCTTGCACAGGCCTTCGGCAATGTAGAGGTCGGTGGGGAAGTTGCTGCGCTCGCTCACGATGCGCTTGCGGGTGGGGCTGTCTTCGCGGGCGATGTTGAGGGCCGCGCTCATCACCTTGTAGAGGTTGATGGAGGTGCTGTCGGTGCACACCACTTCGTCCTTGCCCGCGCCGATCAGCGGGGCAAGCTGGTTGCCCAGGCGCTGGGGCAGGTCAAACCAGCTGGCGGTGTTCCACGATTTGATGAGGTCCGTGCCCCATTCGCGGGTGACCACATCGGCCACGCGCGCGGCAGCGGCCTTGGGGGCCGCGCCCAGCGAATTGCCGTCGAGGTAGATCACGCCGGGTGGCAGGGCGAAGTGGTCGCGCAGGGCGCGCAGCGGGTCTTGGGCGTCGCGGGTGCGGCAGTCTTGAAGGGTGATGGACATGGGTGTGGGGAGAGGTGAATGCTATGTTATTGATAGCTTTTGGCGCATGTTGTACTGGCGCTTCCAGCCAAAATGCTTGAAATTCTGGGTGTCGCGCTAGTCCAGCGCCCGCAGCACGGCCCGCACGGGGGATGCATCGGCCGTGGTCAGCTTCAGCGGCAGGGCGATGAGTTCGTAGTCGCCCTCGGGCACGGCGTCGAGCACCAGGTTTTCGAGCACACGCAGACTCCGGCGGCGGATGACCTGGTGGCTGTCCAGCGTCTTGCTGTCGGCCGGGTCGATGCTGGCGGTGTCGATGCCCACCAGCAGCACGCCCAGGTCGGCCAGGCGCTCGATGGTGTCGGGCGCGTAGGCGGCCAACTGGCCGTCCCAGCGGTCCACGGGCATGTGCTCATACGTGCGCACCAGCACGCGCGGGGACAGGGTGGCGTCCACGGCGTGGGCGATGTGCTCCCAGGTGATCAGCGGCCCGCAGCCGATGGCGTGGATCACGCGGCAGGGGCCCAGAAAGGCTTCGAGCGACACGTCGCCAATGGTGGCGCCCTGTGCGTCGTAGTGCAGCGGGGCATCGGCATGAGCGCCCACATGGGGCGACATCGTGATCGCGCTCACATTGACCGGGCAGCCGGGGCCGATGGTGGCGCACCACTGCTGGCTGTAGGCCGTGTCGCCGGGGAACACGGGGCTGCCTGCGTGCACGGGCGGCGAAATATCCCAAAGCCGGCGGGCGGTGGGGGAGGAAGGCGTTGACATGGGACAAAGTTTGCATGTCCCGAAAAACCCGTGGTGTCGGTTATTTCCAACACCATGTCGATTTTTTGTTGAGGCCTAAACTATTTTGATGCGGCAGTAGCCCGGCTGCTGGAAGGGTGCCACCTTCACAGAATCAGGCCTTCCGCCAGTGGTGCCAGCGGCGCCAGCCCGTGCCGCGCACGCGCCTTGTGGCAGGCGTAGTCGCCCGCCGAGAACTCGCGGCAGGGCGCCGGGCGCAGTTCGTAGATGCTGCACGCCACCTGCTGGCCCACCTGGCCGGTGAGCGCAACGCAGCGGATGGGCACCTGCTCCGTGCCCCGCATGCGGCAGGTGCTGCCGTTCACATCCAGCGCCAGGCCGTCGGGCACCGTGCCGCCCATGGCCTGCATCTCGTACACGGCAAAGTCAACCCGAAAGCTGGCGCAGCAGGCGCCGCAGCTGAGGCACGGGTGGGCGGAATCGGCGGTGGTCATGGTGGTCGCGTCGTCGGACATGCAGTGCGTGCGTTCGGCCTGCGGCGGGGCCGTCAGGCGCTGTGGGGGAGCGGAATGCTAACGAAAAAGCCCACGCCTTTGCCATTCACACCCACGCCGATCTGCACCTGCCCGCCCATGCGCAGCACCGCCTGCCGCACGATGGCCAAGCCCAGGCCCGAGCCATTGGCGGCGTGGCCCGCGCCCCGGTAAAAGCGCTCGAACACCCGCTGGTGTTCGGTGGCCGGGATGCCCGGCCCGTCGTCCTGCACCGACAGTTGCAGTGCCGCGCCCTCGCGCCGCAGCGCCACCGCCACGTTGCCGCCGTGGGGTGTGTAGCGCAGTGCGTTGTCGATGAGGTTGTGGGCGATGGATTCGAACGCAGGCTGGTCGAGGCGGGCGGGCAAGGTGTCGGGCGCGTCCAGCGACAGCTCGATCTGCCGCGCGATGGCCTGCGGCGCAGCCTGTGCCAGCGCGCCACGCAGCCATTGCGCCACGTCCAAGTCGCGCGGCGCGGGGCGCTGCGCGTCGTCCAGCGCAGCCAGGTCCAGCAGTTGCTGCGCCAGGTGCGAGGTGCGGGCGATGGCCTGTTCCAGATGGGCCTGGGCCTGCGTGCGCTCCTCTTCGCTGGGCGAACGGGCCATCACATGGGCCTGGGCGGTGATCACGGCCAGCGGTGTGCGGATCTCGTGCGCCGCGTCCTGCACAAAGGCGCGTTCGCGTTCCACCTTGTTTCGCAGCTGGGCGAAGAGGTGGTCCAGCGACTGCTCCAGCGGCTTGAGTTCGCGGTGGCGGGCGTTGAAGCCCACCGATTGCAGGTCGTCCTGCCCGCGCTGCGCAATGCGGCTGGCCAGTTGCTGCAGCGGCCGAAGGCCATGGCGTACCGACAGCCACACCGCCAGCAGCACAAAGGGTGACGCCAGCAGCAGGTAGGGCAGCAGCGCGCGGCCGTTGTACTGCAGAAAGTTGGAGTCGGTGCGCTTGGTCTCGAACACCCGCAGCACCCAGCGCGCATTGCGGCCGGTGTAGATGCGGAATGACCGGCCTTGCAGGGCGGCTTCTTCAATAAAAGGCTCAGCGCGTTGTGAGGCGGGCGGCACGGCCACGTTCTGCAGCCCCGGCGATGCAAACACGCGCTGGCCCGATGCCGCGTCCAGCAGCTCGTGCATCTGCACCCCGGGCAGCAGCCCGATCTGGCGGCGGCGGATGTTGGTCCAGTGGTCGGTGGCCGCCACGGCCGTGGCAGCGTGGGCGGGGTCGGTGATGGAGGCCAGCGAGTCCAGCACTGCGTCACCGTATTTCATCAGGCCGGGGTCGCGGGTGATGGTGTGCTTGTAGTTGACGAAGTTGTAGCCCAGCAGCACCGCCCACACCACCACAAACGCCACCAGCACCGAGGCCACGCTGCGACGCATCAGCGTGGGCTCGGCCAGCCAGGCCCATGTGCTGCGCAACGCGTGTTTCATCGTCGTGGTCATGCTTGCAGCAGATAGCCCACGCCCCGCACCGTGCGGATCAGCTCCGCCCCGATCTTGCGGCGCAGGTTGGACACATGCACTTCAATGGCGGCAAAGTCCACGGGCTCGCCCAGCGGGTCGAGCCGCTGCGACAGCACGCTTTTGGACACCACCACGCCGGGCTCGCGCGCCAGCTCCAGGAGCAGCTGGAACTCGCGCGGCGACACGTCCAGCACCGCACCGTTGCGCTGCACCGCGTGGCGGCGCGGCTCGATCACCAGCTCGCCCAGCACCCAGCGCTCGCTGGCCTGGCGCGCACTGCGACGCAGTACGGCGCGGATGCGGGACATCAGCTCGGCCGTGGCAAAGGGCTTGATCACAAAGTCGTCCGCCCCACCGTCCAGGCCCGCCAGCCGGTCCTCCACGGCCGAGCGGGCCGTGATCACGATGATGGGCACCTGCCCGCCGTCACCCATCTGCGCACGCCAGCGCGCCAGCAGGTCGAAGCCACTGCCGTCGGGCAGCGTCAGGTCCAGCAACACGCAGTCCACCGTGGTGGCATCGACCGTGGCCGGGGCGTCCACCGCGCGGCGCAGCCACTCGCTGGTCAGGCCCTCCACCTTCAGGGCCGACTGCAGCGCGCGGCCCAGGTCCAGGTCGTCTTCGATGAGCAGGATGTGCATGGGGGGATTGTGGCGGGCGGCAGCTTAAGCCATGCCAAATGCAGAGCCTGGGTGCTGAAGTAGCCGCCAACGCGGGCGCCACTTTGGGTAGAGTGGGCGCAGCGCACGACCCAGCCGCCCCACCAGGGCGCCCTGGACGGGCGCTGCACTGCAGTCAACCCTCCGCTGACAGAAAGATAGAAAGGTATTCCTATGCAGATTGGCTTTATCGGACTGGGCGTCATGGGCCTTCCCATGGCACTGAACCTGGCGCGCGCCGGCACCCCGTTGTGGGTGTGGAACCGGTCGCCCGAGAAATGTGAGCTTCTGCGCGCCGCTGGCGCGCAAGTGGGCGCAACACCCGCCGAGGTCTGCGCGCAGGCGCAGGTCATCGTCCTCATGCTGGCCAACGAGCCGGCCATGGATGAAGCGCTGCGGCGCGGTACGCCGGCTTTTGCAGAACAGGTGCGGGACCGCACCATCGTGCACATGGGCACCACCTCACCCGAATATTCCAAGGCGCTGGAGCAGGACATCCTGGCCGCCGGCGGGCGCTATGTCGAGGCGCCTGTTTCGGGCTCGCGCAAGCCGGCAGAGGCTGGACAGCTGGTGGGCATGCTAGCGGGCGACCCGGCCAGCGTGCAGGCGGTGCAGCCCTTGCTGGCGCCCATGTGCCGCACCACCTTCGTTTGCGGGGCGGTGCCGTCGGCCTTGCTGATGAAGCTGTCGGTGAACCTCTTTCTCATCACCATGGTGACTGGACTGTGCGAAGCCGCGCACTTTGCCGACCGCAATGGCCTGGACATGGAGCTGTTCCGCTCGGTGCTCGATGCGGGCCCCATGGCCAGCAGCGTGTCGCAGATGAAGTTGGCCAAGCTGGTTGCGCGCGACTTCGAGGTGCAGGCCGCCATCCACGATGTGCTCAAGAACAACCAGCTCGTGGCCCAGGCGGCTCGTAGTGCACGGCTGGCGTCGCCGCTGCTGGATGCGTGCCACGCACTGTTCGCGCAGACCGCCGACATGGGCCTGGGGCAGGAGGACATGGTGGCGGTGGTCAGAGCGCTGGAGGCGCGTACCGAGGCGCTGTAGCGGGCCCCTCGGCCCGCAGCACGCAGCGATATGCGTGCCGCTGTGCCGGCCCGGCCCTTTGGCTGGCGCAAAGGTTGGGCACTCCACAATGCCGCCATGTTGTACGAGATGAGGAGGAGTTCCATGGCGCCAAGATGGATAGGGTGGTGTGCGGTGTTGTCGGGAGTTTTGTTGGCGGGCTGTGCCAGTGGCCCGACGCATCCCGCACTGGCAGGAGCCCAGCTGCCCGAATTGATCCCCGTGCGCGACTTCGTCGCCAGCCGCCAGTCCACCGGCGGCTACCGCGTGTCGCCCGATGGAAAGCGCATTGCCTGGTTTGGCACCGACGGCGTGGTGCCTGCGATCTGGGTGCAGTCCATCGATGGGGGCGACGCCAAGGCGTTTCGCATCCGTGCGCGCACCATCCGCTTCAGTGCCGACAGCCGCTGGCTTGGCATCACGGCCGACCCCACGGGCGATGAAAACACCCGCATCTATGCGGGCGCGGTCGAGGGCCCCGGTACCGACTTGCGCGAGCTGATGCCCGCACCGCGTTCAGTGGCGCATTTTGCGGAGGCGGTGGATGCCTCGTCCGACTTCATCGTCACCTCCAACCAGCGCGACAAAAAGGTGTTTGACCTGTACCGCGTGAACCCGGCAGGTGGCGCGCCGGTGCTGCTGGCCACCAACCCCGGCAACGTGAACTGGTGGGGCGTGGACACCACGGGCCAGCTGCGCGCCCGTGCACAGATCCAGGGCGAGCAGGTGCTGCTGGAGCGGCCCGGCACCGCGCCAGGCACCTGGGTGACCGTGGCAGAGCGCAGCCGATGGGACACGCTGAACATCTTTGGCGTGCACGATGAGGGGCGCAAGGCCTGGGCCTTGTCGAACCGGGGCCGCGACAAGCTGGCGCTGGTGCGGCTGGACCTAACCACGGGCGCCGAGGAAGAGTGGTTTGCCTCGCCCGACGTGGACCTGGATAACGTGACGCTGAGCCGCCGCACTCGCGAGCCGCTGCTGGCGTACTTCATGCCGGGCTACCCCGCGCGCAAGGTGTTCGACCCTGCGCTGGATGCTCGCCTGTCTGCGCTGGCCGGTGACAAGCCTGCAGAGGTGCTGGTGACCAGCCTGGACCAGACCGACAAGGTGCTCACGGTGGCGGTGGCCACCGACCGGGGCACGCGCAGCTACCTGCTGCGCGATGGGCACGAACTCCGCTTTCTGGGCGAGAACCGCCTGAGTCTGATTGCCAAGGACCTGGCGCCCACCGCGCCCATCTCCTACACCGCGCGCGATGGTCTCACCATCCACGGCTACCTCACGCTGCCCGTGGGGGCAGCGCCGCAGCGGCTGCCCACCGTGCTGCTGGTGCATGGCGGCCCGTGGGCGCGTGACCGCTGGGGCGACGGTGCTACCAGCCGCGCCATGCAGCAGTTTCTGGCCAACCGGGGCTATGCGGTGCTGCAGGTCAACTACCGGGGCTCCAGCGGCTACGGCCGCAACCACATGGAAAAAGCCCGGGGCGAGTTCGCGGGCCGCATGCACGACGATCTGGTGGACGGCGTGCGCTGGGCGGTGGAAAGCGGCGTGGCCGACCCGCAGCGCGTGGCGATCTATGGCGCGAGCTACGGCGGCTATTCAGCCCTGGTGGGCGCCACCTTCACGCCCGAAGTGTTTGCGTGTGCCGTGGATGTGGTGGGCGTGACGGACATCGCGCGCCTGCTGGAGGCCGCGCCGCCGTATTGGGAGCTGGGCTTGCCCTGGTGGCACCGCTATGTGGGCAACCCGGCTGTGCCGGAAGACCGCGCCCGCATGGATGCGAAGTCGCCCCTGTACCGGGCGGAGCATGCGCAAAAGCCCATCCTCATCATGCACGGCGTGAACGACCCGCGCGTGAAGCTGGAGCAGTCCGAATGGATGGTGGCGGCCCTGCGCAAGGCGGGTAAAGAGGTCGATTACGTCACCTTCAAAGGGGACGGACACGGCAACCAGCGCTGGCCCAATAACCTCACCATGTACCGCAAGACCGAGGACTTCCTCGCCCAATGCCTGGGTGGGCGGACCAGTGGTTTTGACTACTACCAGCTGGGCGCGTGGGCGTTCTGATGGGGCAGGCCGTCACTTGGTTGCTTGCCCGTTGGGAGCAGCGCGGCTGCGGGGTTGCCACCGCACTGGTCTTGGCCGCCGTGTGGGGTGCGGCAGGCGCCCAGCCCGTTGCACCAGCGGGCGCGGCCTCGGCTGCTGTAGAGGGTGCCGCCCCTGCGGCTCCGGTCTACACCCGTGCGCGGCTGGTGTCTGTGGAGATGGATGCGAGCGGCAACGCCACGCTGGTGCGGCTCAAGCTGCTGCCCCGCGCCAAGTTGCCATTCACCACACAGACCTTCCGGGTGGCCAACCCTGGATTGCTGCACGGCATTTCGCAGGGAGCCTGGGTGCAGTTCACTGCCCGGCACATCGACGGCGAAAACACGCTCACGTCCATCCGCGTCACGGCGGAGTGCAAGCGGTTTGAGCGATGTGACTGACTGCTCTGGCGGGGCAGGGCGCATTGCAGCTTGCGCTGCATCAAGGAGAGATTGCGACGGCGACCACTGCGATACAGATATTGATAGAATGAGAATCACTATTATTTGTATCGAGGCCAGTCACCATGAAAACCATGGACGATGGCGCTGCGGCGCGGTTGCATCTTCCTACGCAGCAGAACCTGTCCTCGCGGCTGGACCAGTTGCCGCGCCGCGCCTTGGGCCGGGTCACGGGCTTGTTGCCCGCGCAGGACGCGGAAGAGCACAGCATGCTGCTGCGCTTGCTGGAGATCGGCTTTCTGCCCGGTGAAACCGTACAGGTGGTCGCGCGCGGCGGCTGGGGCGGCGACCCCATCGCGGTGCGCGTCGGGCAGGCCACGTTTGCGCTGCGCCGCCAGGAGGCCTCCATGGTGCAGGTGCAGCCGCTGGATGACGCCACCCTGCCTGCCAAGGAGCTGGCATGAACGCTCAGGCCACTGTGAAGCCCACCCCCGTCGATGCGCCCCTGCGCGTAGCGCTGCTGGGCAACCCGAACTGCGGCAAGACCGCGCTGTTCAACCTGCTCACCGGCGCGCGCCAGAAGGTGGCCAACTATGCGGGCGTGACGGTGGAGCGCAAGGAGGGCCTGCTGCAGACCGCCGCCGGCCGCCGCGTGCGCGTGCTGGACCTGCCGGGCGCCTACAGCCTGCATGCACACAGTGTGGACGAGGCCATCACCCGCGACATCGTGCGCGGGCGCCGCGCGGGCGAGCCCGTGCCGGATGTGCTGGTGTGCGTGACCGATGCCACCCACCTGCGCCTGAACCTGCGCCTGGTGCTGGAGGCGCGCGCCCTGGGCCTGCCCATGGTGCTGGTGCTCAACATGATGGACGTGGCTGAGCGCCAGGGCATCGCCATCGACCGCGAGGCGCTGTCGCGCGAGCTGGGCATGCCCGTGCTGGCCACCGTGGGCGTGCGCGGCAACGGCGCCCAGGAGCTGGTGCAGTGGCTGGATGGTGCCAACCTGCAGCAGCTGCAGCGCCCCGTGGTGGCGCCGGATGCGGCGGCGCGCCTGGACGCGAGCGATCTGGAGGCGCAAAACGACGTCATCCGCACCCACCAGGAGGTGCGGCGCATTCTGGACCAGGCCGTGCGCGTGCCGGTGGTCAGCCTGCGCACGGACGACCGCATCGATGCGGTGGTGCTGCACCCGGTGTGGGGCCTGCTGATCCTGGCGGCCACGCTGTTCCTGATGTTCCAGGCGGTGTTCAGCTGGGCCGAGCTGCCCAAGTCATGGATCGAAGATGGCGTGGGCTGGCTGGCAGCCCTGGTCAACGCCCACATGGCCGACGGCCCCTTGCGCAGCCTGCTGACCGACGGGGTGCTGGCGGGTGCGGGCGGGGTGCTGGTGTTCTTGCCGCAGATCCTGTTCCTGTTCCTGTTCATCCTGGCGCTGGAGGACTCGGGCTACCTGCCGCGTGCGGCGTTCTTGCTGGACCGCGTGATGGGCACGGTGGGCCTGTCGGGCCGCTCGTTCATTCCCCTGCTGTCGAGTTTTGCCTGCGCCGTGCCAGGCGTGATGGCCACACGCTCCATCACCCACTGGCGCGACCGGCTGGTGACCATCATGATCGCCCCGCTCATGACCTGCTCGGCGCGCCTGCCGGTGTATGCGTTGCTGATCGCAGCCTTCATCCCCGAGCGCACGGTGGCGGGGGTGTTCAACCTGCAGGGCATGGTGCTGTTTGCGCTGTATGTGGCGGGCATCGTCAGCGCCATGGCCGTAGCCGCAGTGGCCAAGCTCGCCCGCAGCGACACGCGCGCCACCCCGCTGATGATGGAGCTGCCCGCGTACCGCTGGCCCAGCGTGCGCGGCCTGGCCTACGGGTTGTACGAGCGGGCGGTGATTTTCATCAAGCGGGTGGGCGGCATCATCCTGGCCGTTACCGTGTTGTTGTGGTTCCTGTCCACCTACCCCGGCGCACCAGAAGGCGCCACGCAGCCCGCCATCACCTACAGCCTGGTCGGCCAGTTGGGCCGTCTGCTGGAGGTCATCGTCGCGCCCATCGGCTTCAACTGGCAGATCGCCGTTGCCCTGGTGCCCGGCATGGCGGCGCGCGAGGTGGCGGTGAGCGCATTGGGCACGGTGTACGCGCTGTCTGCCACGGGCGACGAGGTGGCGAGCCAGCTGGGGTCGCTGATTGCGGGCTCGTGGTCGCTGGCCACTGCGCTGTCGCTGATGGCCTGGTATGTGTTTGCGCCCCAGTGCATCTCCACCATCGCCGCCGTGCGGCGTGAGACCAATGGCTGGCGCTACCCCCTGCTCATGGTGGGGTACCTGTTTGCCATGGCGTATGCCGCCAGCTTTGTGACCTACCGCGTGGCGCTGGCGCTGGGCGGGGGCTGAGGAGAAGCGTTGTGATGGCCCAGCAATTCATCGTTGGTCTGATCGTGCTCGCCGCGGCGCTCTATGTGCTCTGGCGGTACCTGCCCGGGCGCTTGCGCCAGGGGTTGGGCAAGGTCCACCCGGGCCTGGTCCAGTCGCCGGGCTGTGGTGCGAGCGATGGTGGGTGCAGCAGCTGCGGCAGTTGCGCGGCGCCATCCGATGCAGCAGCTGCAAAACCCGTGGCGATGCCTGTTCGTCGAGGGCCTGCTTCTCAGTGAGGGCTATCTTTTGTATAGCTACTAGCGCATGATTCACTAGCGCTGCAGGCTGTTTTGGCTCCAATTGACTACTGGTACATCTGGCCCTGGCCCAGCGCGCTCAGCGCCTGTTGCAGGTTGACGCGCGCCTGGGCCTCGTAGCGCTGCGCAAAGTAGTCCGTGCCGTAGATGTGCGGGCGGTCCAGAAACCCCTGCAGCACGGCGCTGCGCCCTGCCACATAGCGCGGCCAGCGCACAAAGAAGTATTCACGCCGCACGTTGCGTTCGAACTGGCGGTACACCGCGGCGTTCTGGCCCAGGATAGCGAGGTCTATATCCACCACCCACAACGCATCGCCGGTGAGTGGGCCCGGGGTGTGGCGGGTGTCCATCACATGCTGGTGCACGGTCTCGGCCAGCGTGGTGGGCAGCCCTTGGCTCAGCAGAAACTGGTGCGCCCGGTCGGCGCTGCGCTCTTCGTTGTGTGCACTCCACGGCCAATAGATGGCGTCGTGGTACCACAGGGCGAGGGCCACAGTATGGGGGTCATGGATCGCGCCGGGTTGGTGGCCCTGCAGCGCCTGCAGGTGCCGCAGGCAGGCCCGAAGGTGGGTGGTGTCGTGGTAGGCGCGGGGCCAGCGGGCCCAGCTGCGCAGCAGGCGCCGGCCCTCGGCGCGCCAGGCGGATGTATCGCGCCCCAGCGCTTGGCCCAGGGCCTGCCAGTGCGCCAGCAATTCGGCGCTGTGGGCGGGCTGGCGGCGCCAGGGCATGGGGCTGTCAGGCCAGTTTGCCCAAGAGCAGATATTCCATCAGTGCTTTTTGTACATGCATGCGGTTCTCTGCCTCATCCCACACCACCGACTGCGGCCCGTCGATCACGTCGGCCTCGACCTCTTCGCCCCGGTGTGCGGGCAGGCAGTGCATGAAGAGGGCGTCGGGTTGGGCCGCAGCCATCATTTCGGTGTCCACGCACCAGTCGGCAAAGGCCTTCTTGCGCGCTTCGTTCTCGGCTTCGTAGCCCATGCTGGTCCACACATCGGTGGTGACCAGATCGGCACCCCGGCAGGCCTCCATGGGGTTGCTAAAGAATTGATAGCTGTCAGCGCTGATTCCATGGGCGCCAGCGGCCAATTTCTCGTCCACTTCGTAGCCGCGTGGCGTGCTCACATGCACCTTGAAGCCCAGCAGCGACGCCGCCTGCAGCCAGGTGTTGGCCATGTTGTTGCCATCGCCCACCCAGGCCACCGTCTTGCCCTGGATGGAACCACGGTGCTCGATGTAGGTGAAGATGTCCGCCAGGATCTGGCAGGGGTGGTATTCGTTGGTCAGGCCGTTGATCACGGGCACGCGCGAGTTGGCGGCAAAACGCTCGATCTTGCTTTGCTCGTAGGTGCGGATCATCACCAGGTCGGTCATGCGGCTGATGACCTTGGCGCTGTCCTCGATGGGCTCGGCGCGGCCCAGCTGGCTGTCGCCCGTGGTCAGGTGCACCACACTGCCGCCGAGCTGGTACATGCCCGCCTCAAAGCTCACGCGCGTGCGGGTGCTGGCCTTCTCAAAGATCATGGCCAGCGTGCGGTCCACCAGCGGGTGGTGCTTTTCGTAGGCCTTGAACTTCTTCTTGATGAGCGCGGCGCGCTCGAACAGGTAGGCGTACTCGTCGGCGGAGAGGTCGGTGAACTGCAGGTAATGTTTCAGCGTCGTCATGGCAGTGGGACTATTCTTCATTCAGCCAGGATGGCTTTGACCAGCGGGGTCAGCTTGGCGACGATTTCGTCGGCTTCAGCCGTGGTGAGGATCAGCGGAGGCACCAGGCGGATCACGCTGTCGGCCGTGACCGACAGCAGCAGGCCTGCCTCGGCCGCGCGGCCAATCAGTGCGCCGCAGGGCTTGTTCAGCTCGATGCCCAGCATCAGGCCCTGGCCCCGGATCTCCTTCACACCGGGCAGGCTGCCCAGCTCGCGCTGCAGTGCCGCCTTGAGGTGCTCACCCACCGTGGTGGCATTTTGCAGCAGGCCGTCTTCTTCCATGATGCGAATGGTCTCGACCCCGGCGCGCATGGCCAGCGGGTTGCCGCCAAAGGTGGTGCCGTGGTTGCCGGGCTGCAGCACGTTGGCGGCCTTGGGGCCCGCCACCACTGCGCCAATCGGCACTCCGGAGCCCAGGCCCTTGGCCAGCGGCATTACGTCGGGCACGATGCCGGCCCACTGGTGGGCAAACCACTTGCCGGTGCGGCCCATGCCGCACTGCACTTCGTCGATCATCATCAGCCAGCCGCGCTCGTCGCACAGCTTGCGCAGCTGCTGCAGGTATTCCACGCGCATGGGGTTGATGCCGCCTTCGCCCTGGATGGTCTCGAAGAACACAGCCACGACGTTGGGATTGCCTTCAGTGGCCTTCTTGATGGCCTCGATGTCGTTGAGCGGCACGCGGATGAAGCCCTCGACCAGCGGGCCGAAGCCGCTGTAGATCTTGGGGTTGCCGGTGGCCGACATGGTGGCAATCGAGCGGCCGTGGAAGGCCTTTTCGTACACCACGATCTCGGGCTTGGCGATGCCCTTGTCCACGCCGAACTTGCGTGCAATCTTCAGGGCCGCCTCATTGGCCTCCAGGCCCGAGTTGCAGAAGAACACGTTCTGCATGCCCGACAGCTCCACCAGCTTGGTGGCCAGCTGCTCCTGCAGGGGCGAGTGGTAGTAGTTGGAGGTGTGGATCAGCTTGGTGATCTGGTCCTGCAGCGCGGGCACCAGCTTGGCGTGGTTGTGGCCCAGCGTGTTCACGGCAATGCCACCCAGGCCGTCCAGGTATTCCTTGCCGTTCACGTCCCACACGCGGCTGCCTTGCCCGCGGGCCAGCGCGATCGGTACGCGGCCATAGGTGTTCATCACGTGGGGCGAAGCTGCCTCAATGAAAGCGGTCATGCGGAAATCTCCAGACGGTGCAGTGGCGAAAAAACGAGTCACGATTCTAGGGGGAGCAGGGCGACGGTCTGTTGACGATTGCGCATCACTGCAATGCTGCCTGCTAGCCGACTTTTGCCTGCTTGGTGGAGCCTGGCATAGGGATTAGAGGGGTAGCTCTTATATAAGAGTTAGAATGTCGCGCTGCGGTGCAGCATGCAGTGATCCTGCGTCTGAACCCTCACTACCACTCCAATCCCCGATGGTTTCCCCCTCCTCCAAAGAAGTCTTCATCCAGGGCATCACCCACGACGGGAAAACCTTTCGTCCCAGCGACTGGGCCGAGCGGCTGGCCGGGGTGATGAGCAGCTTTCGACCCGGTGGAGCCAGGCCGGGCAGCCACTTGAGCTACTCGCCCTGGTGCATTCCCACCACGCTCAATGGCGTGAAATGTGTGGTGGTGCACCGCGACCTGCAGGGGCACGAACCCATGGCCTGGGACTTCGTGATCAATTTCGCCCGCGACAACAACCTGCAGGTGGCCGAGGCCTGCCTGCTGCCTGACGTTCCCCCGCTTCCAAAGCCCTGAGGGTGCGCCTGCCGAGGCGCTGACGGCGGCCTGCGCGCCGTGGCGCCCCTCAATAGCGCACGATGAGCGCAACGATGCCAAGGAACGCGGCCACCGCTGGTTCCATGCCAGGCAAGTCGATCACAAGCTCCCGTTTGAAGGTGATGGGCGACCTTTCCCGGATGCACCCCAGCGGTTGTCCGGTGGACAGGTGGGTGACGGGGAAGTTCTTTGTGAGCCAGCCGGAGGACGTTCCGATCTCGATGTCCGCTGGCTGCGCCATCACGATGCGCGGCAGGCGCTGACCGGCGCTTTGGCCCAGAGCGTCTGCCTGGGCGTGGATGGATTCGTCGGTGGTTTCGAGCGTATAGCGGATATCGCTGACGTATCCCCGGCTCAGGTAGCAATGCCGCACCCTCCAGGCCTGGCCATGCAAGGTCATCTGAATGTCGCCCTTGGTGGCATCTTCGGCGCTGAAGACGCGCAACCGGGCATTTTTGGCCTGCGCAAACCACGCATAGTGGAATCCGCCCAACACCAGGCTTTCGGTGTCATCCAGAAACTCGTAGGCAAAACCATCCAACGCTGATTTCTGACGCAGGATCATGGGGCCTCGTGGAGTGGGGGGTATTGCCGGGCAATGTAGCCGGTTGCTATGTGGACGCCCACAACGAAAAAACCGCCCGAAGGCGGTTTGTTCGTTTTTTTGCTGGCAGCGCACCCGTTACAAACGGCGAACGGCAGGTGCCATTCGGGCTGTTTGCCTGCCGGGGCAGGCGATGAATTGATTAAGCGGCTGCGGGTGCCAGGGCTTTCACCTTGGCAGACAGACGGCTCTTGTCGCGAGCAGCCTTGTTCTTGTGGAAGATGCCCTTGTCAGCCACGGTGTCCACCACGGCTTGCATCTTGGCGAACAGTTCGGTCGCCTTGGTCTTGTCGCCAGCCAGAACAGCCTTTTCGACGTTCTTGACAGCGGTACGGTATTTCGAACGCAGCGAGGTGTTTGCAGCGTTGATCTTGACGTCCTGACGGACGCGCTTGCGGCCCGACGCCAGGCGCGGGTTCTTCTTCTTGGGTTTTGCGGATGCCATTGTTTAGTTCCTTAGGTCTGTGGATGATGCCAGCAAAGCCCGCGATTATAGCCCAGAGCCTTTCGTTGCGCCACTGCGACAACGCTTCACGCCCACCTCACCCACTTCCTGTTCGCCTCACACGCACCGTTCACAGTGGGTGATCCACTCCCTCAAGAAGGATCGTTCTTTGAAGCTTCTGCCGCCTATTGGGTCTGAACTGCCTGCTGAAAGTGCGCGCCTGCAAGCGCATACACTCCCGCCGGTGTCACTGTTCAAAGCCGCCTCCACCGTTTCCCTGTTGACCCTCGTCTCCCGCATCACGGGGCTGGTGCGCGAGTTGCTCATGGCCTCCGTCTTTGGGGTCAGTGCCATGACGGACGCTTTCAATGTGGCGTTCCGCATTCCCAACCTGTTCCGCCGGGTGCTGGGCGAGGGCGCCTTCAGCCAGGCCTTTGTGCCGGTGTTGGCTGCCACCCGGGCCGAGGAGGGCGACGACGTTGCCAAGGCGCTGATCGATCATGTGGGCACCTTGCTGGCCTGGACGCTGGTGCTGCTGTGCATCGCAGGTGTGCTGGGCGCGCCCTGGATGGTGTGGGCGATGGCCAGTGGCATGAAACAGTCCCCCCAGGGGTTTGACGCCGCCGTCACGATGACGCGCTGGATGTTCCCCTATATCGGCTTCATGTCGCTGGTGGCGCTGGCGGGGGGCATTCTCAATACCTGGAAGAAATTTGCGGTGCCCGCCGCGTCGCCGGTGCTACTCAACATTGCCCTCATCTTGTCCATCACGCTGGGCGCGCCCTTGTTTGCGCGGCATGGCATTGAGCCCATCTATGCCCAGGCAGCGGGCGTGATGCTGGGCGGTCTGCTGCAACTGGGCATTCAGGTGCCTGCGCTGCTGCGCCTGGGACTGCTGCCGCGCATTGGCGTGCGCTGGGCGGCCATCCGTGCGGCCTGGGCCGACCCCACCACCCGCAAGGTGGCGCGCCTGATGCTACCCGCCTTGCTGGGGGTGAGCGTGGCACAGGTCTCGTTGCTCATCAACACACAGATTGCCTCGCACCTGGCCACTGGCAGCGTGAGCTGGATCACCTATGCCGACCGCCTGATGGAGCTACCCACCGCGCTGCTGGGCGTGGCGCTGGGCGTGGTGCTGATGCCGCAACTGGCCAGCGCCCGCGCCAAGCAAGACGACGAACGCTACTCCGCCATGCTCGACTGGGGGCTGCGGCTGGTGGTGGTGTTGTCGGTGCCCTGCATGGTGGCGCTGCTGGTGTTTGCCAAGCCGCTGGTGGCTGTGCTGTACCACTACGGCGCCTTTGCGGACCGGGATGTGCAGCAGACCACGCTCGCGCTGGCGGGCTACGGGGTGGGCATTGTGGGCATCGTGGCCATCAAGGTGCTGGCGCCGGGCTACTTTGCCAAGCACGACATGCGCACCCCCATGCTGATTGCGGTGGCGGTGCTGGTGTTCACGCAGATGATGAACCTGGTGCTGGTGCCCTATTTGCAGCATGCCGCGCTGACGCTGTCCATCGGCGTGGGGGCGGTCATCAACGCGACGTGGCTGCTGGTGGGGCTGCTGCGGCGTGGCAGCTACCGGCCGCTGCCAGGCTGGGGGCGGTTTGCCCTGCAGGTGGTGGCTGCCAGCGCCTTGCTGGCTGTGCTGCTGGCGTGGGGTGCGCAGCATTTCGACTGGGTGGAAATGAAAGCGCAGCGCCTGCAGCGCATCGGCCTGTTGGCAGCAATGATAGCGACCGCTGCGGTGCTGTACTTTGGCGCCCTGTGGGCCGCCGGTCTGAAGCTGCGCCAGCTGCTGCGCCGCTGACCGGCATCGGCCGTTCGGCCCCCGAAATACCCTGCAAAGCCCGTGCTTCTGTGGCTTGACGCCATGGCAGCCGCCCCGTACAAAGCTGCCATGTCCCTGAGCCTTTCCGTGCCCACCTCGCTGGAGTACTTTGCATCGCTGGTGCAAAGCGACGACCACTTTCCCTTGCTCGAAGCGGCCGCCAGCCTTGCGCAGGATGAATACCCCGAATTCGACGTGCAGCAACTGCTGGGCGATGTGGACCAGCTGCAGGCCCGCATCAAGCGCCGCCTGCCTGCCGATGCCCCTGCGCTGCAGCGGCTGCGCACGCTCAACCAGTTCTTTTTTGCCGACCTGGGCTTCGGCGGCAACATCAACAACTACTACGACCCCGAGAACAGCTACCTGAACGCCGTGCTGCGCACGCGCCGGGGCATTCCCATCAGCCTGGCCGTGCTGTGGATGGAGCTGGCCCAGGGGTTGGGCCTGCATGCGCGGGGCATTGCGTTCCCGGGGCACTTCATGGTCAAGGTGCTGCTGCCCAAGGGCCAGGTGGTGTTGGACCCGATCTCGGGCCAATCCCTGAGCCGCGAGGAACTGGCCGAGCGACTGGAGCCCTACAAGCGCCGCAACGGCTTGGTGGACGACTACGACGTACCCCTGGGCCTGTATCTGCAGGCGGCCACGCCGCGCGACATCATTGCGCGCATGCTGCGCAACCTCAAGGAAGTGCACCGCACTCAGCAGGACTGGCAGCGCCTGATTGCCGTGCTGGACCGGCTGATCGTGTTGTTGCCCGAGGCGTGGGGCGAGCGGCGCGACCGGGGGCTGGCGCACGCCGAGCGCGGCAACACGGCCGAGGCTGTGGCCGACCTGGAGGCCTATCTGGCCCACAGTGAAGACGGGCTTGACCTGGACCTCATCGCCGACCGGCTGAGCGCGCTGCGCAACGCCAACGGGTGAACCCCGGCGGCCGACTCCCCAGACAGTTTTAGAACGGCGTGCTGTCTGCAGGCAGCGCTGCCTGCAACTGCGCTACCTGGCGGCGCAGCTCGGTGTTCTCCGCCGTCAGCTCTGCCACACGCAGGCGCAGGGCGTGTAACTCGTCGGTGTTCCCTTCGGCACCGGCGGCCGGCTCTGCATGGGCTCTATCGTCTGACGGCGCCTCCTCGCGTGGCTTGCGCTTGTTGAGCTCGCGCACGCGTTTGGCCGCCTGCTTGAGTTCGTCCTTGCCGGCCGCTGCGGCCGCCACCTGTTCCTCGGCGGGCAGGGTGGCCACGGCGGCTGCGGCGTTGATGGAAATGGTGCCGGACTTGACGGCGGCCACCAACTCGGGCGCCGCCTGTTTCTGGATCTTTTCGATCATCACCACCTGGCTGCTGCTCAGCCGCGCGGCCTTGGCAATGGCCTCGCGGCTGTTCAGCGGGTCGGGAGCGGGCAGAGCGGCTGCGGCCTCGGGCACATCCGCCGTGGGGGTGGCTTCGGCGGTCTCCGTGGCGCTGGCTGCGCGCGCCTTGCGCTCGGCCATGATCTCGCGCTTGCGCAGGGCCAGCACACCGCGCTGGAAGTCGGACACGCTGCGGCGGCCCAGGTGCTGGTCGATCATCCACAGGTGCACGTCTTCCATCGACTGAAAGCGCGGGTTCTGCACGGTCTGGAACGGCAGGCCATGCTTTTGGCAGATGCCGTAGCGGTTGTGCCCGTCTACCAGCACATCGCCCCACAGCACCAGTGCGTCGCGGCAGCCTTCGGTGAGGATGCTGCGTTCCAGCGCGTCGTGTTCGTCGGGGGTCAGGGGTTCGATGTAGGCTTTGAGTTCTTCGTTGACGACGATGTTCATGGTGGCAGGCGGTCGGGGGAGCTGGGCAAGGGGCGGCATTGTAGTGGGGCTAGCCACCGGGCCTGTCGTGCATCGAACCTGCCGAACAGAGCCCCACCTACTGATCGCGCGTGCCCCGCAGGGCCAGCCAGCCCGCCACCGCCGTGAAGGCCGCCACCACGGCCACGATGATCCAGAACCCGTGGCCGTTGTCGGCCAGCGGCACACCGCCCACATTCATGCCAAACAGGCCGGCCAGGATGTTGATGGGCAGGGCCAGCACAGTCACCACCGTCAGCACAAACAGGCTGCGGCTGTTGGCCTCCTGCACGCTGGCGGCAATTTCCTCCTGTAGCAGCTTGATGCGCTCCTGCAGGCCCTGCATGTCGCGCAGCACCACAGAGAACTCTTCGGTCGAATCGCGCAGCTCCTGCGCATCGTCGGCGCCCATCCAGGCTGGTGGGTGCTGCAGCAAGCGGAACAGCGCAGCAGGCTCGGGGGCCAGCAGCCGCTGCAGCCGCACCAGCAGGCGCCGCAGCACACCCAGCCGTGCGCGCTTGTGGTCCAGGCGGCCAGCCAGCAGCGCGTCTTCCACATCGTCGATGCGCTGGGTCACACCCCGCACGATGTCCACGAGGCCTGACGCCTGCGTGCGCATCAGTTCGGCCAAAAGCGCCACGCTGGAGCACGGAGCATTGCCGCTGCGCACCGTGGTGCGCAGGGCATCCACCGACCGCAGCGGACGTGTGCGCCCGGTCACCATCAGGTGGGGCGCCACGCTGGTCCACAGCGTGGCGATGTCCGAGGGCTCGAACGCAAAATCAAAGTGGGCGTCGTTGAGCACCGCGATCAGCGTGTCATCGTCGCGTTCGATGCGCGTGGACACCGAGCGGTCCTTGAGCGCATCAAAAAAAGCTTCCGGCAAATGGGCGTGCCGCTCCATCCAGCGCACTGCCTGCGCGTGGCTCAGGTTGAAGTGCAGCCACAGAAACTGGTCTGCTGGCGCAGCACCGGCCTGCAGGCTCGCCAGCCACTGCGCAGCCTGGGCCGAATCCACCTCCTGGGGTGGGGTATCGGTGCCCAGCAGATAGCCGCAGATCAGCCCGGCGGCGTCTGCGCCGTAGTTCTGGCTGGCACTGGCGGGGAAGGGGCTGGACAAAGGCGGGGAATGGTCTGCGGGCGGCACGGCCTCGCATGCTGGCCTGTGGTTGTGACAGCGTTGTGACGGATCACGCCAGTGTCACGGCGCTGTCACCGCAGCGGTCCACCATCGCGCATCTGTTTTGCACTACTGTCGGATGGTTGCCCATGTTCCACAACAACGCCCTCGACACACAGGAGCTGATGCAACGCATCGCCAACGACCTCATTGACAGCTACGACGAAGAGATTGAGCTGGAGATCGAAGACCGCGAGGTCGATGACATCGGCGCCCCCAGCCCCGGCGACAAGCTGGCGCGCCAGCAATATTTCAAGGACCTGTTTCGCCTGCAGGGCGAGCTGGTCAAGCTGCAGGACTGGGTGCAGCACAGCCGCCAGAAGGTGGTGATCCTGTTCGAGGGGCGCGATGCCGCAGGCAAGGGCGGCGTCATCAAGCGCATCACGCAGCGCCTGAACCCCCGTGTGGCCCGCGTGGCCGCGCTGCCCGCGCCCAACGACCGCGAGCGCACGCAGTGGTACTTCCAGCGCTATGTGGCGCACCTGCCTGCGGCGGGCGAGATGGTGCTGTTTGACCGCAGCTGGTACAACCGCGCGGGCGTTGAGCGGGTGATGGGCTTTTGCACCGACGACGAATACGAAGAGTTCTTCCGCACCGTGCCCGAGTTTGAAAAGATGCTGGTGCGTTCGGGTATCACCCTCGTCAAATACTGGTTCTCCATCACCGACGAAGAGCAGCACCTGCGCTTTCTGGGCCGCATCCACGACCCGCTCAAGCAGTGGAAGCTCAGCCCCATGGACCTGGAAAGCCGCGTGCGCTGGGAGGCCTACACCAAGGCCAAGGAGACCATGCTGGAGCGCACCCACATCCCCGAAGCACCCTGGTGGGTGGTGCAGGCGGTGGACAAGAAAAAGGCGCGCCTGAACTGCATTGCGCACCTGCTGTCACAGCTGCCGTACCAGGAGGTGCCACACCCGCCCGTGGTGCTGCCCGACCGCGTGCGCAACCCCGAATACCTGCGCCAGCCCGTGCCGGCCAGCATGTACGTGCCAGAGATCTATTGAGATGGAGGCACCCGGCGGGCTGCGCGGTGGGGACGCGGCTATCTGTCCTTCAGCAGGCCAATGGTGGCGATCACGTCCCGCACCTTGAAGGGCTTGATCAGCACCCGCCGCACCTGCAAGGCCTTCATCTTCACGGCGGTGGATGCGTCCACCTGTGTGGTGGTCACCGCCACCGGCACATCGGCGCTGACGGCCAGGGCGTCGTTGCGCACCTGCTCCAGCAGGGCGACAGCCTCTTGCTCTTGCTCGTCCAGCGAGACGATCACGCCCGCATAGCTCTGATGGCTCAGCCGCTGCTGGGCCATGCGCACGCTGTTCACCTGCCGCACCACGGGCAGGTTCAGCTGGCGGGCCGTGGCCACGATGATGCTGCCGCTCAGCGAACTGGGTTCGACCAGCAGGATGTCCTGGGGGCTGCGGTCGCTCATGGGGCGGGTGCTCCCTGTTCGCGCCGTACCAGCTCTTCGACCGCCAGATCGCGCAGCGAGCCCAGGATGGCCAGATCGATGTCGTCCAGGGTGCGCGGTTTGTTGTCGATCAGGCACAGCGTGCCCACGTTCTGCCCGCCCGGCAGCTTGAGCGGGGCGCCGGCATAGAACTGGATGTGGGGCTCGCCCGTCACCAGCGGGTTGTCGATGAAGCGCTCGTCTTGGTTCACATCGGGCACCACCATGATGTCGTCCTGCAGGATGGCGTGGCCGCAGAACGAGATGCCCCGCGAGGTCTCGCACTGGTCCATACCCACGCGGGACTTGAACCACTGGCGGTCGTCGTCGATGAGCGAAAGCAGCGCCGTGGGCACATCGAACTCCTGCGCGGCAAAGGCCGTCAGGCGGTCAAACCGCTCTTCGGGCGGCGTGTCCAGAATCAGCAGCTGGCGCAGCGCCTGCAGGCGGTCGGGCTCGTTGGCAGGGCGGGGTGGTTCTTGCATGGAGGCAACCCAGGCGGGTGGTGCAGCAAAGAGCCTGATTATCAGCCGGTGCCGGGTGGTTTGCACGGTATGGCACGGCCTGGGCCACCTCCCTCAATGGCTGCGCGCACTGCCTTGCGACGGGGTGCCGCCACGCCCGAACTGGTGCCAGGCCCGGCGCAGCTGCGTGTCGGAGCTGAAGCCCGCCATCAGCGCGGCCTGTGTCACGTTCTGGCCCGAGCGCAGCGCGGCCTCGGCCGTGGCCAGGCGGATGCGGCGCAGGTACTGCAGCGGGGCAATGCCCGCATGTTCCAGAAACAGCCGTGTCAGATGGCGTGGCGACGTGTGCGCCACCTCAGCCATCTGCGGCACGCTCCAGTCGGCCTGGGGCTGCTGGCCCACGGCGTCCTGCACGCGGTGCAGGGCCGGGTGCAGGTGGTTGCGGTGGTGCAGAAAGGGCGAGAACTCGGGGTCGTTGGGCCCCCGGCGCAGCGCCACCACCATGGCCTGTGCCACCTGGGCTGCCAGCGCGGGGCCGCAGGTGTCGGAGATGCGGTGCAAGAGCAGGTCGATGCCCGTGGTCACGCCCGCGCTGCTGTACACCGCGCCATCGGCTACAAACACGCGGTTGGCCACCACGTCGCAGCGCGGGTCCACGGCGGCCAGTTCATGAAGGTGCTGATGGTGCGTGGTGGCGCGGCGCCCCGTCAGCAGGCCGGCGTGGGCGGCCAGCACCGAGCCCGCACACACGGTGATCAGCTCCAGCTGCCCCGCCACGGGGCGCAGCCCGCGCAGCCAGTGCAGCAGTGCACGCGCCTCGTCGCCGTCCACCGCGATGTGTTGCCCGGCCAGGCCCACCAGCACCACCCAGGCGGGGCTGGGCAGGGTGGCGGGCAGTGGCTCCAGCCGGGTGAGCACGGCGCCGACCGACGAGACAGACTCGGGCGTGGGGCTCACAAAGTGCTGCACAAACCGCTCGGGCTGGCCTTGCTTGGCCAGGGTCTGGTTGGCGATGCGCAGCGCCTCGGCGGGGCCCGCCCAGTCCAGCACCAGGCTGCCCGGCAGCAGGGCGAAATAGACGTGGATGGGGGAGGGGACCGGGTTCGGCATTGATGGCGTTGAGTGGCTAAAAGCGTGTCATGGCTGAGGGTTCCAGGGCGTGTCCATCTGGCGGGCCGTGCGCTCGGCCAGCGCCGCGCCCAGCAGTCGGGTGACCAGGTGCAGGCTCATGTCGATGCCCGCGCTGATGCCAGCGGACGTGACCAGCGCGCCCCGGTCCACCCAGCGCAGATTCTCCAACACGTCGAGCGCGGGGTACTGCGTGCGCAGGTCGGCAATGTCCTCCCAGTGCGTGGTCGCCGGGCCTTCGGTCAGCACCCCGGCTGCGGCCAGGATGAAGGCCCCCGTGCACACCGAGGCCGTGATCTGCGCGGCCCCAGCCGCCTGGGCCACCCAGGCGCGGGTGGCGGGGCAGGCGGCAGCGGCATCGACCACGCCGCCGGGCACGATCAGCACATCGGGTGAGGCGGCGCTGGCAAAGTCCGCATCGGGCAACACGCGCAGGCCCGCGCGGGCGCGCACCGGGTCCAGGCTGCGGGCCACACACTGCACCACGAACGGTGCGACGGCCTCCGGGTGTTGCCGCTGGTGCATGCGGCTGGCGGTGGTGAAGACCTCGTAGGGCCCGCCCAGGTCCAAGGCCTCCACTTCGTCGAACACCAGGATGGCGACCTGTAGTGGCTGCGTGCTCATGCGGCCGCCCGGTCCAGCGCCTGCTGCACGGTGCACAGCGTGGCAAAGCGGCCCTGCAGCACTGTGGCGGTACGGGTCTTGATGTCGGCGGCTGCCAGCACCTGGCCGTCGGGCTGCACCATGTCCCAGGTCAGGGTGGCGTCGGTCACGTAGTCCACGTCCCAGCCCAGGTCGGATGCGTGACGCGTGGTGGTTTCGCAGCACTGTTCGGTGCGGATGCCGCTGATGATGAGGCGCTGAATGCCATGGCGCGTGAGCCACACATCCAGCCCCGTGCCCACCAGCGCGCTGTGGCGCGACTTGGTGAAGGTGGCCGCCGCCTCGAAAGGCGCCAGGCCATCGAGCGCACGCACCTGGCCGGAGGCCTGCGAGAACGGGTTCTCGGCCACTTCGGGGCCGTCGCTGTGGAACACGCGCAGCACCGGGATGCCCTGGGCGACGCAACCGGCGATCAGCGCGTTCTGCGCCTGCAGGTAGGCGGGCAGGTCGCGTTCGGTGAAGAAGGGGCGGTGGCGGAAGGATTCCTGGACATCAATCACTATCAGACAGGTTTTCATGGTGTGCTCACAGAGGCAGTGGTTTGGATGTGCTTATGTTCGCTGCGCGGCGGCCGACGGTCCGCACTGACGGAGACAGGATTCGATCAATTTCAGCCATCATTCTGTGGCGAATGACGGGCCTGGCTGGCGCCCCAGCCCATTTCAGGTGCCGCGCTGGCCCTGTGAAGCGGGTTTTGGAGCCATATCAGCGTTATGCGCCGGTACATATTGCCTTTAAAGCTATCAAAGACATAGCGCTATCCGAGCTATGCGGGAAGCTGTTAAGGTGGCTAGGGTTTTCCCTGATTTTTGAACATCGACCGCCAGACCCCCTGCCCGCCTATGCCCCGCCGCTCCCGCCTGTTCTCGCTGTCGTCCCTGACGCGGGCCTACCAGCGCAATCTCAAGGCCTTCGCGCGGGCTGCGCGGGCCAGCACCCGGCCGGTGCGGGCCAAGGCAGCATCGAAACTGCGGACAGCGCCGCGCAAGGCGGCGGTTGCCAAGATGCCCTCCACGGCCCGCACACCGCGCCCCGCTGGCAAGCCGGTGCCGTTGCGGGGCGAGTGGATGTCTGGCGTGGCCCCCGGCCCGGCGGGGGCGCGGCGGTTTCATGCCTATGTGCCTGCCGGGCTGGCCCTGCGCCCGGGCGAAAAGCTGCCGCTGCTGGTCATGCTGCACGGCTGCGGCCAGACGGGGCGGGACATTGCCGCCGTGTCGCGCATGAACCCGCTGGCGGCGCGCCATCGGTTTGTGGTGCTCTACCCAGAGCAGGAGCGCATGGCCAACGCCCACGGCTGCTGGAACTGGTTTGAACGCCGCAATGGCCGGGCCGAGGCCGCCACGCTGCTGGCCGCCGTGGACAAGGTGGCGCGCCGCCTGCCGGTGGACCTGGCGCGGGTGGCGGTGGCCGGGTTGTCGGCAGGCGCCAGCATGGCGGTGCTGATGGCGGCGCTTTACCCCCACCGGTTCTGCGCGGTGGCCATGCATTCCGGTGTGGCGCCCGGCACGGCCGAATCCGCCGCCACGGCCCTGGCGGCCATGCATGGCCGCCGCGAGGCCCATCTGCCGGACCCTCCTGCGGTTGCCGCTGCGATCGCACCGACGGACGCTACCGTGCTGCCCGCCAGCGCCCCTGCGGCCTTGCCACCGCTGCTGATCGTGCATGGCGACGCCGATGGTGTGGTGTCGGTGCGCAACGCGGCGGCGACCGCCTTGTTGTGGGCCGGTGCGTTGGGGGCGCGGGCGGGTGCCATCCGCACCTTGCAGAGGGGCCAGCGATACCCCATGCGGGTGACCGAATTCAAGGCCCGGGGCCGTACCGTGGTGGCGCTGCGTGAGGTGGTCGGGCTGGCCCATGCCTGGAGCGGCGGCGCCGCGCAGTTGCCCTACAGCGACCCGGCCGGGCCCGATGCGTCGGCGCTCATCTGGGCCTTTGTGGCCCGTCAATTCGCAAAATAATCAAGAAAATGGCCGCAAGCGCTAGTGCTGATTGTGCTTGCTGCTATCAAAAAGTGACTATCCGTGCGGGTGGCTCCAGGGTGCCCGCAGGCCACTGCCCGGCTGCGGTCACACCAGCCGAGCGGCCACCAGTTCCTTCTTGAGGTAGGCGTAGAACAGCGGCGCCGCCACCAGCCCCGCAGGGCCAAACACGGCCTCGGCCACGAACATCACGCTCAGAAGCTCCCACACGCCCATCTGCGTGCGGCGGCCCACCACCTTGGCGTTGATCACATATTCGGCCTTGTGGATCAGGATCAAAAACCCCAGGCAGGCGGCGGCCGCCAGCGGCGACACCGACAGCCCCACGATGGTGATCACCACGTTGCACACCAGGTTGCCCACGATGGGCACCAGCCCGGCCACGAAGGTGAAGGTGATCAGCACCGGCGTGTAAGGCAGCTGCAGCCCCCACACCGGCAGCACGAACAGCAGGAACAGGGCGGTGAGCAGGGTGTTGAACGCCGCGATCCAGAACTGCGCCGCCACGATCTGGCGGAACGCCTCGCCAAACAGCGTGATGCGCAGCTTGAGCTGCTGGGCCAGCGGGCCGCGCGCCAGCACTGGCGGGCGCACGGCGGCGAGCGCGCCGATGAGCAGGCCCACATAGGCAAACAGCACCCCGGCGAGCCAGGCCCGCCCCGCCATGGCCAGCGCACCGGCCTTGGCGCCCAGATAGCTGGCAATGATGCGCTGGATGTCGGCCACGCCCTCGGGCAGGTGGGAGGCCATGTCGGCGGGCAGCTTCAGGCGCAGCTCCAGGACCGTGCGGGCCATGTAGGTGAGCAGTTCCTGGTACTGCTGCGGTGCGCTGACCAGGTAGCCACGCGAATGGGTCAGGCCCAGCGCCAGCAGCGCCAGGGGCAGCAGCATCACCAGACCAGCGGCCGTGACCTGGGCCACGCGCAGGTGGGTGGCGGACGGTGTGGCCTGGCGCTGAATGCGGCCCAGTCCCGCAGCAAACCAGCCCGTGAGCGCGCGGGTGAGCAAAAAGCCCAGGCACACGCACAGCAGCCCGGGCAGCAGGCCACGCCACATCACCAGCAGCAGCGCAGCGGCCACCAGCAGATAGCTGGCCACCACGATGCCCTGGTTCAGGGCGCGCGGCGGCAGGGTGGTGGGCGTGGGCTCAGGTTGCGCTGAGGGGGGTGGAGCGGGGCGCTGCGCCATGCGCGGTGAGGGGGCAGTGTTCCAGGCTGGGTATCAGGCCACCACCACGGCAGCGCCTTCGCCACGCGCTGCAATCGTGCCAATCGCGTAGACCGGTTCACCGGCCGCTCGCAGCGTGGCGGCCGTGGCTTCGGCGTGGGCCGCATCCACCACCACCACCATGCCGATACCGTTGTTGAAGGTGCGGTTCATCTCGATGTCGTCGATGCCCGCCGTCTTCTGCAGCCAGGCGAACAGCTCGGTCTGGGGCCAGCTGCCCTTCTTCAGGTGCGCGGCGGTGCCGTCGGGCAGCACGCGGGGGATGTTCTCCAGCAAACCACCGCCGGTGATGTGGGCCAGGGCCTTGATGGGGTGGGTGGCCAGCGCGGCCAGCACGTTCTTCACATACAGGCGGGTGGGTTCCATGATGGCCTGCTTGAACGGCTTGCCGTCCAGCGTGGCGGGCACGGTGCCAGCGGCTTCGGCACGGTCAATGCACTTGCGCACCAGCGAAAAACCATTGGAGTGCACGCCAGCCGAGGCCAGGCCCAGCACCACGTCTCCAGGCTTCACGTCCTTGCCGGTCAGGATCTTGGACTTTTCGACCGCGCCTACGGCAAAGCCGGCCAGGTCGTATTCGCCCGCCGGGTACATGCCGGGCATTTCAGCGGTTTCGCCGCCGATCAGCGCGCAACCGGAGAGTTCGCAGCCCTTGGCAATGCCGCCGACCACGGCGGCGGCCGTGTCCACGTCGAGCTTGCCGCAGGCAAAGTAGTCCAGGAAGAACAGGGGCTCGGCGCCCTGCACCAGCACATCGTTCACGCTCATGGCCACCAGGTCGATGCCCACGGTGTCGTGCATGTTCCATTCAAACGCCAGCTTGAGCTTGGTGCCCACGCCATCGGTGCCGGAAACCAGCACGGGCTCCTTGTACCGCTTGGGCACTTCAAACAGTGCGCCAAAGCCGCCGATGCCCGCCAGCACGCCTTCGCGCATGGTCTTCTTGGCCAGCGGCTTGATGCGCTCGACCAGGGCGTCGCCCGCGTCTATGTCAACGCCGGCGTCTTTGTAGGAGATGGGGGTGGAGGGGGCAGAAGAGCTCATGGATGGTGTGGTGCTGGTAGGCCCGCCGGGCGGGCTGGAATCCGGGGATTTTAAGGGGCACGCCTCGGCGCTCTCACTCAGCCCTGTGTGGCAGGGGGCTTTGGGGCGCGGCTATGCCGGGTAGATTGCACCAGCACACCCGCCAGCGCCAGCGTGGCAAACAGGATTCCGGCGCCAAACGTGGCGCTGGCGCCCAGCCGGTCCCACAGCAGGCCTGCCAGGCCGCTGGCCACCAGCAGCGCCACGCCGCTGACCAGGTTGAACATGCCAAACGCCGTGCCCCGCAGGTCGGCCGGTGCGGTGTCGGCCACCATGGTGGCCAGCAGCCCTTGCGTCATGGCCATGTGCAGGCCCCACAGCGCAATGCCCAGCCAGACGGCGCCGCCCCGATCGCTGAAGGCCAGCAGCGCATCGGCCGCGATCAGCACCACCAGCCCCCAGGCCAGCAGCGTGGTGTGGCGGGTGCTGTCTGCCAGTTTGCCCAGCGGATAGGCACCCAGCGCAAACACCACGTTCATCAGCACCAGCACCAGGGGCGTCCAGGCCAGCGGCAGGCCGCCCTGCTGTACGCGCAGCACCAGAAACGCCTCGCTGAAGCGGGCCAGCGTGAACACGGCGCCCAGCGCCACCACCCACCAGTAGGCGCCACCCAGGCGGCGCAGGTTCTCGCGGCGGATGGGGTTGGTGCGCACGGTGCTGGCGGCGCGCTCGGGCTCTTGCACGCCCACCAGCAGCAGGGCCACACACAGGGCCGCCGGAATCACCGCCACCCAGAACACGGCGCGGAAGTCATTGGCCCACAGCAGCATCAGCCCCATGGCCAGCAGCGGGCCCAAAAAGGCGCCCGCGGTGTCCAGCGACTGCCGCAGCCCGAACGCCGCGCCCCGCATGCCGGGCGGCGCCAGGTCGGCCACCAGTGCATCGCGCGGCGCGCCGCGGACGCCCTTGCCCACGCGGTCGATGAGGCGCGCGGTGACCACCCAGCCCACGGTGGGCGCGATGGCAAACAGCGGCTTGGACAGCGCCCCGAGCCCGTAGCCCAGCACCGCCAGCGGCTTGCGCCGCCCCCACCAGTCGCTCAGTACGCCCGAGAACACCTTGAGCACCAGCGCCGTGGCCTCGGCCGCGCCCTCGATGAGGCCCACAGCCAGCATGCTGACCCCCAGCGAGGTGACCAGGAATACGGGCAGCAGGCTGTGGATCATCTCGGACGACACGTCCATCAGCAGGCTGACGAAGCCCAGTGCCCAGATGCTCGCGGGCAGGCGCTTGGCGGGGGAGGCGGGAGCTGTCATGGTGCAAGGCAGGCGAGGGTGGGGCCGAGCGGCGGCTCAGGGGGCTGGCAGCAGACTAAAATCGCGGCCATTGTCGCCCAGCCCCTGCCAGGGAGCCGGTCGGTGACCACGCGCCGTACGCCACTTTGTCGCCGCGCCTGGCCGGAGTCATCGACGGCCCGGTGCCTTCCCACCCACTTGTGATGCCGCTGCTGACCTTCTTCCTGACCGCCGTTTCCGCACCTTCTGCCACGGTTCAGCCTGCGCTGTGCGGGTGCCGCGCATGACGATGAAGCAACTGGCGCTGGACATTGGCCTGGCCACCGGGCCGACCCTGGAGCGGTTTTTTGCCGGGCCCAACGAGGCCGCGCTGCAGCACCTGCGCCTGGCCGCCGGGGCAGGCAGCAGCGAAACCACGCGGTCGCCGGTGCCCACCTACCTGTGGGGCGAACCGGGCAGCGGCAAGACCCATTTGCTGCAGGCCGTGCGCCAGGCCCTGCGCGAGCAGGGCTCCAGCGTGGGCTGGCTGGACCCTACGGTGGGCGAGCCGCCAGACTTTGACGAGCGCTGGGCCGCCGTTGTCATGGACGATGTGCATCTGTACGACACCGCCCAGCAGGCCACCGCCTTCAACTGGTTTGTCAACGCCATCAGCCCCGCCAGCGGCAGCCAGCGCTGGGTGCTGGCGGCGGGCGACCTGCCCCCCGCCGACCTGCCGCTGCGCGACGACCTGCGCAGCCGTCTGGGCTGGGGCCATGTGTTCCAGCTGCAACTGCTGGGCGAGGCCGAGCGCCGCGCCGTGCTGCGCCAGGAGGCCGACGCGCGCGGCGTGTTCCTGGGCGACGAAGTCATGGACTACATGCTCAACCGCTTTTCGCGCGACCTGGGCAGCCTGATGCAGTTGCTGGACCAGCTCGACGCGTTTGCCCTGCGCACCCAGCGCGCCATCACGATTCCGCTGCTCAAGACGATGCTCGAATCTGAATGAAGCCGCGCACCTCTTTTTGCCCTTTGTGACCCTGAATGACTACTGAATCTCGCCGCCTGCGGCTTGCACTGTTTGACCTGGACCACACGCTGCTGCCGCTCGACTCCGACTACGAGTGGGGCGAGTTCACCATCCGCATCGGCTGGAACGACCCGGTGGAGTTCGCGCGCCGCAACGACGAGTTCTATGCCTACTACCAGGCCGGCACGCTCGACGTGCACGACTACGTGCGCTTTGCCACCGAGGCCGTGCGCCTGCGCGGGCCCGAGGCCGCAGCAGCGGCGCACCAGCAGTTCATGCGCGAGGTCATCACCCCCGCCATCAAGCCCCAGGCGCTCGACCTGATCCGCCAGCACCAAGCGGCGGGTGACGAGGTGCTGATCGTCACCGCCACCAACGAGTTCGTGACCACCCCCATCGCCCAGGCCCTGGGCGTGCCGCAGCTCCTGGCCGTGCAACTGGTGCGTGATGCCAGCGGCTGGTACACCGGCGAGATCGACGGCATCCCGACCATGCGCGAAGGCAAGGTGCGCCGCATGGAACAATGGCTGGCCGAGCGGCAGCTCAGCTGGGCCGACGTGGAGAGCACGTTCTACAGCGACTCCATGAACGACGTGCCCCTGCTGGAGAAGGTGAACCACCCGGTCGCCACCAACCCCGACCCGCGCCTGCGCGCCCTGGCCCAGCAGCGCGGCTGGCGCATACTGGACCTGTTCTCGGCACCCTCCGCCGAGCCCGCCAGCCAGACGGCCTCCTGACCCCTGCGCGCGCAGCCTCCTGAACCCTCCCTACCCATGATCAAGAAGTTCATCGACAAACTGCTGGGCAAATCGACGCCCGGCACCGCGGGCGGCAAGCCCCATTTCGGCAAGCGCGAAGAGGTGCCTGCCAGCGTGCATGGCATCAACCCCGAACTGGTGGACCGCCGCGCGGCCGAGGTGGTGCAGACGCTCAAGGACGCGGGCTTCGAGGCCTACATCGTGGGCGGTGCCGTGCGCGACCTGCTGCTGGGCCTGCGCCCCAAGGACTTTGATGTGGCCACCAACGCCACACCCGAGCAGGTCAAGGGCCTGTTCCGCCGCGCCTTCATCATCGGCAAGCGCTTTCGCATCGTGCACGTGGTGCACGGCCGGGGCCGCGAGCACGAGGTGATCGAGGTCTCCACCTTCCGCGCCTACCTAGACAACAGCGCCGCAGGCCAGGTCAGCGGCAACGAAAAGACCTCCAAGGCGCAGCTTGCGGGCATGCAGCACGCCGTGGACGCCAGCGGCCGCGTGCTGCGCGACAACGTCTGGGGCCCGCAGGACGAAGACGCCACGCGCCGTGACTTCACCGTCAACGCCATGTACTACGACCCGGTGAGCCAGATCGTGGTGGACTACCACAAGGGCATCCAGGACGCGAAGAAGAAGACGCTGCGCATGATTGGCGACCCCGCCACGCGCTACCGCGAAGACCCGGTGCGCATCATCCGCGCCGTGCGTTTTGCCGCCAAGCTCAGCCCGCTGGGCTTCACCATCGACGCCAAGTCGGCCGCCCCCCTGGTGCAGTCGCAGGCCCTGTTGGCCGAGGTGCCCCAAAGCCGCATGTTTGACGAAATGCTCAAGCTGCTGCAAACCGGCCACGCCATCGCCACCATCGAGCAGCTCAAGAAGCTGGGCATGGCCAAGGGCATCTACCCGCTGCTGGACGTGGCCGTGGAGCGCGCTGACACCCCGTTTGTCAAAGCCGCTTTGGTCGACACCGACCGCCGCGTGAACGAAGGCAAGCCCGTGGCCCCCAGCTTCTTGCTGGCCTGCGTGCTGTGGGAAGACGTGCGCAACGGTTGGCAGGAGCGCCTGAACCAGCGCCAGCACCCGCTGCCCGCGTTGCAAGAGGCCATCGACGAAGTGTTCGACAAGCGCATCGGCGACGTGTCCGGCCGGGGCAAGCTGGCCGCCGACATGCGCGAGATCTGGGTCATGCAGCCGCGCTTTGAAAAGCGCGTGGGCAACACGCCCTTCGGCATGGTCATGCAGCCGCGTTTCCGTGCCGGGTTCGACTTCATGCGCCTGCGTGCCGATGTGGGCGAGGTCGAGGAAGCACTGGCCGAGTGGTGGCAGGACTTCCAGACGGCCGACGATGAGCGCCGCGACGACCTGATGGACCAGGCGAAGGAAGAACAGCGCGCCCGCCAGAAAGCTCAGCAGCCGGTGGTCAAGCGCGTGCCACGCAACGCGCCCGTGGCAGCCCCGCGTGCTGCGGGGGATGCGGAGGTGTCGGAAGAGGGCACGGAGTGTGCCACCGAAGGCAGCGCCCCCAAAAAGCGCCGCCGCCGTCGCCGCAAACCCGGTGGTGGTGCGGGTGGTGGTGAAGGCGCTGCGCCTGCCGCTGCAGGCCAGTGAGTGATTCAGTGAGTGAGCGGGACGTGGGCGCACAGCCCACCCTGGTCTACGTAGGCCTGGGCGCCAACCTGGGCGAGCGCGAAGCCGCCCTGCGCAAGGCCCTGGCTGCCCTGGGCCAATACCCCGGCACCCGCGTGCTGCGGGTGTCGCCACTCTATGGCAGCGCACCTGTGGATGCCGGTGGGCCTGACTACCTCAATGCCGTGGCCGAATTGGCCACCACGCTCACCCCCGAGGCCCTGCTGCAGGCGCTGCAGGCCATCGAACAGTCCGCCGGGCGCGAGCGCCCCTACCGCAATGCACCCCGCACGCTGGACCTGGACATCCTGTGGTTTGGCGACCAGGTGATCGACACCCCCACCCTCACCGTGCCCCACCCCCGCATGGCCGAACGCGCGTTTGTACTGCGTCCTTTGGCCGATCTGGTGCCGGAGCGCGTGGCAGCGGAAGCCCTGCAGGCGGTGACCACGCAGAGCATCTACCCGCTGGCCGACGGGCGCTGGGCCGAGGGTGTGGTGGGTGGTGCTTGCTCCTGAATCAGGAGCTGCTTGCGCTTGATGGACGGGCGCAAGAGGCCAAAAAATCTTAAAAACCTGCTTGCCCTGCGCCGGGTTTACCCATACCGGGTGATGCGGGTGATGCCCCACACCAGCGCCACCGTGGAGCCGGCTCCGCCGGGCCAAGGGTGGCGTCTTCCTTGTTGGAAGACGCGCAGCGGCTCAGGGGGTCAATCCACCTTCGCGCCCGACGCCTTCACCACCTGCTGGTACTTGGCACGCTCGGCCGCCATGAAGCTGTCGAACTGCTGCGGCGTGGTGGCCACGGGTTCGGCCAGCAGGGCGGCAAAACGGGTCTTGGTCTCGGGCGCATTCAGCGCTGCCACGAAGGCCTTGTTCAGCTTGTCGATGATGGGCTTGGGAGTGGCCGCAGGCGCCACCAGGCCCCACCAGGTGTCGATGGAGAAACCCTTGAAAGTCGCGGACAGGGGCGGCACGCCCGGCAGCGAGGCCGAGGCGTCGAGCGAGGTCACGGCCAGCGCCTTGAGCTTGCCCGCGCGGATATTGGGCGCGGC
Organism: Acidovorax sp. M14; assembly: GCF_049331375.1. NCBI lineage: Bacteria > Pseudomonadati > Pseudomonadota > Betaproteobacteria > Burkholderiales > Comamonadaceae > Acidovorax > Acidovorax sp. M14. The sequence continues at coordinate 3,779,836 of NZ_CP186263.1, read as the reverse complement.
GGCGGCCAGGTTGTCGATGTTGAAGTCCACTTCGCCCGCCAGCAGCGCCAGCTGGGCCGGGTTAGCGCCCCGGTAGGGGATGTGCAGCGCGAAGATGCCCGCGCGTTGCTTGAACATTTCGCCTGCCAGGTGGCCCGCGCTGCCGTTGCCGCCGCTGCCGTAGTTCAGCTTGGCGGGGTTGGCCTTGGCGTAGGCGATCAGGTCGGCCACGGTGTGGATCTTGAGCTGCTCGGCCTTGGCGGCGTTCATGACCAGCACGTTGGGCACACGCACCATCTGCGTGATGCCGGCAAAGTCCTTGCCCGCGTCATACGGCATGCGCGCATACAGCCAGGGGTTAACCGCATGGGTGGCGGTGGCGGCGATGCCGATGGTCAGCCCGTCAGGTGCGGCCTTGGCAATGGCGTCGGCGCCGATGTTGCCGCCTGCGCCGCCCTTGTTGTCGATGATCACCGTGCCCAGCGAATCGCGCACGCGCTCGGCCAGCGCACGCGCTGTGACGTCGATGGGGCCGCCGGGGGCGTAGGGCACGATGAGGCGGATGGGCTGGCCCGTGTCCTGCGCCGAAGCGATGGAGGGAGAAAACACCGTTGCGGCGGCAACGGCGCTGGCGAGGAGGATGTTTCTGCGGTTCATGGGTGCCATTGTGCAAAAAATTCGTAAGAAAGCTTATGAACCCCTGAGGAGGTGATGGTCGGGTGGAGAGGGGAACGCGGGGATTTTCATGCCGGACGGGGTGCTCCAAGCGCCACGCCCAGGTCTTCCACCAGCATGCCCAGTTCGTGCGATGAGCGGATGTCCAGCTTCAGGAAGATGGCGGATCGGTGCGTGTCCACGGTGCGTGGGTCGATGGGGCGCTCCGGGTCACGCTGCGCCAGTGCGCGGGCCACTTCCTTGCTGCTGAGGCCGGTGCCCAGCAGTTGGGCCACCTCTTGCTGGCGTGGGCTCAGGGCGTTCCAGCGCTCGCGCAGTTGCTGCTGCCGTTGCGTCTGCCGTGCCTGCGCCTGCGACAGCGCGGAGGCTTTCTCCACAGCGGCCAGCAAGGTGGCTTCGTTGCAGGGCTTTTCGAGCCAGTCCACCGCCCCTTGCTTGACGGCTGCGACGGCGGAGGACAGCTCGCCATGGGCCGACAGGAACACGGTCTTGAGCGCGCTGTGGCGCTGGCCGAGTTCGTGGAATACCTGCAGCCCGCTCAGGCCCTCCATGCGCAGGTCCAGCAGCACGCAGCCGGGGTGGTCCAGCGCGGCCTCTGCCAGGAAGGACTCGCCGCCGCCAAAAGTGTGCACCGTGTACCCGCGCGCCAACAGCAGGGCCGCCAGCGATTGGCGCACGCCTTCGTCGTCGTCCACGATGTAGACCACGGTGTCACCGGGGGATTCGGCGGCGGTGGGTAGGGTGTCGTAGGTCATGGTGCGACGGCATTCTCAGGGGTTCTCATGGACGTTGGCGAGCGGCAGGCGGATTTCGAAAACGGCGCCACCGCCCTCGCGGTTGCGTGCTTGCAGCTGGCCGCCCATGCTTTCGATGATGGACCGGCAGATGTTGAGGCCCAGGCCCAGCCCGTCGGAACGGGTGGTGAAAAAAGGCTCGAACAGGCGCTCGGCAATGCCGGGCGGCAGGCCCGGGCCCCGGTCGAGCACCTGCACCAGCGCGTGGCCGTGGTCTGCGGCCAAACGCAGCCGCAGTTCGTGCCCCTCGGGCGGGGGCTGGTGCGTCTGCATGGCCTGCAAGGCGTTCAGGCCCAGGTTGATCACCACCTGCTCCAGCAGCACACGGTCGGCGTGCACCTGCAAAGGGGCTCCGGCCTGCTCGACGCGCACCGCAATCCCCTGGCGGCGGGCCTCGGCGCGCAGCAGCAGCTCCAGCGACTGTTCCACGATGGCTGCTAGGTCGCAGGGCTCGCGGCTCTCAGGGTGTTGGCGCACCCAGCGGCGGATGCGGCCCACGATGTCGGCAGCCCGCAGCGCCTGGGCCGACAGGGCTTCGAGGCTGTCATTCAGGGGCCCGGTTTTGCCCTGCGCGGCCAGCGCGCGGGCAGCCGCCGCGTAGTTGACCAGGGCCGCGAGCGGCTGGTTCAGCTCGTGCGCCAGGGTGGAGGCCATCTCGCCCACTGTGATCACGCGTTGTACCCGCTGCAGCTGGGTCTCGCGTTGCTGCTGTTGTTCCTCGGCCCGCTTTTGCGCGGTGATGTTGACCACCGAACTCATCCAGCCGATGTGCTGGCCGCTGCCGTCGATGAGGCGCGTGGTGTAGAACATGGTGTACACGTCCGACCCGTCGCGGTGCCGCAGGCGGTTCTCACGCCCCTGGGGAAACGCGTTGCCCGCCAGCACGGTGTCGCTGTCGTTCCAGTGCCGGTCGAGGTCGTCGGGGTGCCAGTAGGGGTAGGGCGGCAGCTGGCCGATGAGTTCGTCAGCCCGGTAGCCCACCATGTCGCACATGGCGGCGTTGACGTAGACGATGCGGCCTTCGAGGTCGCGCGCGCGCATGCCCACCAGCAGCGAGTCTTCCATCGACTGGCGAAACGCCTGGGCCTGCTGTAGTGCGTGGGTGCGTTCCTGCACGCGCTGCTCCAGTTCGATACGGGCCAGTCGGGTCTCTGCCAGCCGCCGCTCGCGCAGTTGCCAGTAGAGCGCGCCCAGCACCAGCAGCCCCGAGGCCAGTGTGGCCAGCGCCCAGGCTTGCTGCCGTGCCAACGCCACCACGCGGCTGTCGGCGGTGACGGTGAGGGTCCAGCCCAGATCGGGCAGCTTTTCCTCAAAGGCCAGATACCGCTTGCCGCCCGGGCCGTCCAGGCGCAGTTCGGCGCCGGGCGAGTCGTCCTGGGGGCGCAGGGTCCAAGGCACGGCGCGCGGGGCCCAGCCCGTGCCGTACTGTTCGTTGTGCTGCAACTGCTGTACCAGCGGTGCGGGCAAGGGGCGGCTGGTGCGGTAGAGCCAGCCGGGCACGGAGCCCAGAAACACAATGCCCTGCTCGTCCGTCACGAACACCGGGTCACGCAGCTGGGCCCAGGGGTCGGAGATGGGCTCCATGCGCACCTTGACCGCCACCACGCCGATCACCCGGCCCGCCTCGACCACAGGGGCGGAGACAAACAGGCCGGGCTCGCCCGTGGTTTTGCCCACGCCATAAAAGCGGCCCGTCTGGCCTGCCAGGGCATCGCGAAAGTACGGGCGGTTGCCGTAGTTCTGGTGCACAAAGCTGTTGGGGGTGTCCCAGTTGCTGGACGCGAGCGTGAGGCCCTGCGGGTCCATCACGTACAACATGTCAGAGCCCGCGTGCTGGTTCACCGCCTGCAGGTAGGCGTTGGCGGCGTCCCGCACGGCCTGTGATGCGGGCCGCTGCAGTAGCTGCCGCACCAGCGGGTGCTGCGCGGCCGTGAAGGGCAGGTAGTTGTACCGCGTGGCCACGCCACGCAGCGCCAGGGCTTGTACCTCGCCCAAGCGGCGCAGGTTGTCCCACTGGGCATCGCGTTCGCTTTGCTCGGCCCATTCGCCTGCGCCCCACACCAGCAGCGCTGCCAGGCACAGCAGCGTGGCAATGAAGCCGGCGCGCCGGGCCTGGGGCCAGCGCTGCGGCGCGCCCTGCGTGGTGGGCTGGGCGGGCGCTGGGCGCACGGTCAGTGGGGTGGCTGGTGCCGTGGGGTGGCCAGGTCAGCCGCCGTGCTTGTCGGCTTCTGAGGTGAAGGCGTCGGCAAAGAATTCCTCGGGCGGCAGGCCGCGCTGGGCGCTATAGGCATCGCGGGCGGATTCGACCACGATGGGGGCACCGCAGGCATAGACCTGGTGGCCCGAGAGGTCTGCAAAATCATCCAGCACCGCCTGGTGCACAAAGCCGGTGCGACCCGTCCAGCCGTCCTCGGGCAGCGCATTGGAAATGACCGGAACGTAGCGCAGCCACGGTAGCTCTGCCACGCGGGCCTGCACCCAGTCGTCCAGATAAAGGTCGCCCGGGCGACGGCCGCCCCAGTACAACACGGTGGGGCGGCTGATGCCCTTGAACTGCAGGTGCTCGATCAGTGCCTTGATGGGGGCAAAGCCGGTGCCGGACGCCAGCAACACGATGGGCTTGTCTGAGTCTTCGCGCAGGAAGAAGCTGCCGAACGGGCCCTCGACACGCAGGATTTCCTTCTCTTTCATCGCGCCGAATACATGGTCGGTGAACTTGCCGCCCGGCATGTGGCGGATGTGCAGTTCCACGCCCGGCGCTTCGGCCTGGGTGTGCGGCGCGTTGGCCATCGAGTAGGCCCTGCGCGCACCGTCGCGCAGGATGAATTCAATGTACTGGCCCGCGTGGTAGCGGAAGGTGTCTGCCGCTGGCAGCTGCAGGCGCACCTGCATCACGTCGTGCGACTTCTTCTCGAGCGAGGCCACGCGCACCGGCATCTTCTTGATGGGGTAGGCACTTTCGTCGGTGACCTGGCGTGATTCGAGCACCACGTCGGACAGCGGCTGCGCGCAGCAGGTCAGCACCAGGCCTGCGGCTTCTTCGTCGGCCGAGAGGGCCTTGGACTGGTGAGCGCCGTGCAGCACGGTACCGCTGATTTTTTTGCACTTGCACGAGCCGCAGGCGCCGTCCTTGCAGCCATAGGGCAGGCCCACGCCGCTGCGGATGGCGGCGGCCAGGATGGCTTCGCCCGCATTGGCACTGAAAGCGCGGCCGCTGGGCTGCACGGTGATCTGGAAAACGGACTCAGCACTGGTCATGGAGTGGGTATCCTCGGGGGCTCTTGTAGTCAACGGACGGTCCCGATTTTGCCTTCAAACCAAAACCCCCTCGGCGCCCTGCCAGCCCGCTTTCGCCGCGAACGCCTGCTGATCGTGGGCTGTGGTGATGTAGGTCAACGGGTGCTGCGCAATTTGCAGACGGGCCCTGGGGCTGGCCGCATGCAGGTGCTGGCGCTGACCTCCAGCGCAGGGCGGGTGGCGGGGCTGCGTGCGCAGGGCGCCCGCCCGCTGGTGGGCAACTTAGATGATGCGGGGACGTTGCGCAGGCTGTCTGGCCTGGCCACGCGCGTGCTGCATCTGGCGCCACCGCCGGGCGAGGGCGCAGGGGGTGATGCCTGGTGGCGCGACCCGCGCACCGTGGCGCTGACCCGGGCGCTGCGGCTGCGCAGCCTGCCCGTGTCACTGGCGTATGCGTCCACCAGCGGCGTATATGGCGACTGCCAGGGCGCCCTGGTGCCGGAGACGCGGACCGTGGCCCCTGGCACACCGCGCGCGCAGCGCCGAGTGAATGCCGAGCGCGCCGTGCGCCACCTGGGTCGTGCCGGCGTGCGGGCCACGCTGCTGCGCATTCCGGGCATCTATGCGCCTGACCGGGAGGGGGGCACCCCGGAGGCGCGTCTGCGCCGGGGCACGCCCGTGCTGGTGGCCGAGGACGATGTGTTCACCAACCACATCCACGCCGATGATCTGGCCCGCGCTTGCATGGCGGCGGTGTGGAAGGGACGGCCGCAGCGCGCCTACAACGTGAGTGACTCCACCCACATGAAGATGGGCGACTACTTTGACCTGGCAGCGGACCTGTATGGTCTGCCGCGCCCCCCGCGCGTGCCACGCAGCACGGCGCAGGAGCAGCTGTCGCTGATGCTGTTGAGCTTCATGAGCGAATCGCGCCGGCTGGACAACCAGCGCATGCTGCGCGAGTTGGGGCTGCGGTTGCGCTACCCCAGCGTGGCCGAAGGGCTGCGGGCCTGAGAAGCCGCGCAAGAGCCTTGAAGGTTGCTCAATCAACCTGCAACGGGTGCCCAATCAGCGGGGGTAGCTGTTGCCCTGAGCGTCGTAGCAGCGGAACACGTTGCACTGCGTGAATTTTTTGGGGGCTGGTGTGGGCGGCGGTGGCTGCACGGGCGCAGGCCGCACCGGGTAGTACGGAGGGGGAACGACCACCACGGGTGCCGTGGTGTTGGACCGGGGCCGGGATTTTTCCACCTCTGCATAGCCCTGGGGGCCCAAGCAGTCCAGGTCGACCTGCCGCTGCGCCGCCTCCACCCGCAGGTTTTGTTCGTAGCCGCCGCCGGTGACACTGCTCAACACCACATCCAGGTTGCGCCGTGAACGGGCGCACTCCGGGGAGCGTGCGTAGTCTGTGGTTTTGGCAGGAGCGGTCTGGTCGCGTTGTGTATTGCGCCGTGATTCGGTCTCGGCGGCGGTCGCCTCGGCCTGCAAGCGCTGCTGTTTGCGCGCCAGCGCCTCGGCGGCTTCTTCGCGCTCCTGCTGGATCTCCTGCGGAGTTTTGCGGGCCTCCACCTCACGCACGGTGGTGCCGCTGGCGCATTTGCCGTCGGTGTAGGTGACCTTGCCCGTGGCAGCGTCGGTGCAGCGCACCACCTGCGCCTGGGCACCCAAGGGAGCCCAGGCACCCAGGAAGACCACGCACAGACCGGTGATGAGGATGTGTTTGCGTGGCTTCATGGTGATGAAAAAAGTGACTGGGACAGCGGGGTCAGCGAGAGGCCGTCAAGGCTTTTCCTGGCTGTTGGACTGCTGGCGCGAGCGCCAGTCGTACGGGCTCGGGGTGTAGCTGTCAGGCGCCAGACGGCCGGGACGGTTCTCGCGATTACGGCGGTCTTCGGCGGCGCGGCGGTCTCGTTCGGCCTGCTCTCGGCGGGCCTGATCTTGCTCACGGGCGCGGCGGTCGGCTTCGCGGGCTTGCTGGTCGCGCCGCTCACGTTCGCGGGCGGCCCGGTCGCGTTCGGCGCGGTCACGCTCACGTTCCCTTTCGCGCCAGTCACCGCGGTTGCGGTCGTTGTCCCAGCGGTTGTCGTCCCGGTCACGTCCGCCGTAGTACACAGCGGGCGGTGGGGCCGAATAGATCACGCCGGGCGCGCGGTACACGGGCGGGGCCTGGTACACCGGCTGCGGCGCGCTGTAGATGTAGCCGGGTTGTTCGTACACGGGGTAGCGTGGAGCGTCGTAGTACGGGTCGCCGGGTACGGTGGCGCACCCTGTCACCAGGGCCCCCAGAACCGTGGCCGAAAGGATGCGTGTGATGGTGTAGGTCATGGTATTCAGACTCCGGCCGGGAGGGCGCGTTCCGCCCCGTCCGTAAAGCCCATGAAAAGCGCTCCGGTGGAACGTTACAAATTTCAGGAGCCTGGCACAGAGGTGCCAATCACTTTAGCGCGTGGGGCGGGCGTTTGGTTGACCCGCCGTAAGCACAGGTGCAGAGAAAGGCTGTAACAACCCGTGAAGGCAGGCGCCACCTGCCGGTTGATATCTACAAAAACGATAGCTGCCGAGGCATATTCAATCGGCGCTACACGCTGTTTGGATGCGGTGTGGCATCCGTCAAAACACCAACGGCCCCGCAGGGCCGTTGTGATTGGGGGAGGGGCCGCCGGTTTACTTGGGGAGCACGCGGCGGATGGTTTCCGCCAGGTCTTCCGCCACGAACTTGGCCACGTAGCCATCAGCCCCGACGCTGCGCACATGGTCTTCGTTGGCCGAGCCCGACAGCGAGGAGTGGATGACCACCGGCAGGCCGTGAAAACGGGCGTCCTGCTTGATGTTGCGCGTCAGCGTGAAGCCGTCCATCTCGGGCATTTCCAGGTCGGTCAGCACCATGGCCACGCGGTCCAGCACGGTTTTGCCTTCAGCCTCGGCACTCTTGGCGATGGCGTTGAGCCGGTCCCAGGCCTCCTTGCCGGACTTGACCATTTCGTAGGGTGCGTTGAGCACCTTGAGTTCCTGCTCGATGAGCGAGCGAGCGACAAACGAGTCGTCAGCTGCCAGGATGATGCAGCCGGGTTTGAGCTTGAGCTTGGCGCCCACCTTTTCCTCGGTGACCTCATGACCGTCAGAAGGCGAGATCATTTGCAGGATCGCCTCCACGTCCAGCACCTGGGCCAGGCGGGACTCGTCGGTGTTGCCATCCAGGCGGGCGATGCTGGTCACCAGCTTGCCGGCTGCGCCGCTGGTCTCTGCCGACAGCACCTGTTTCCAGTCCAGGCGCACGATGTCTTCCACCGACTCGACTGCAAATGCCTGGGTGGTGCGCGCGTATTCGGTCACCAGCATGATGTTCAGGCCCGTCTGGGGCTTGCAGCCGACGATGGAGGGCAGGTCCAGCACCGGAATCACCTGTCCGCGCAGGTTGACCACCCCCAGCGAATGGGCCGTGGTGCCAGCGATCGGCGTGATGCTGGGCATGGCCACGATCTCGCGGATCTTGAAGACGTTGATGCCGAACAGCTCGGACTTGCCCAAGGCGCTGTCGATGCCCAGGCGGAACAGCAACAGCTCGAACTTGTTGGTGCTGGTGAGGTTGGTCCGCTCGTCGATGTCCTGCTGGATGGCTTTCATGTTGGATCCTTCGCGCGGTAATGAAGATACGAAGATACGCGCTTTTACAAATTCTAGGACCCAAACGGCATGCGCAGTGCGCTAAATCTTCAGGCAATACCCGAATAGTGCGCTGCAGCATCCGTGCGTGGCGGCGCCGTCACACCCTGTCCGGCGTGACGGGCTCAAAGTGCACAACCGTGGGGAACGGATCGTAAAAATGGTGCAGCAGCCGCTTCCATTCCTGGTACTGGGCGGACTGGCGGAACCCCACCTCGTGGTCGGTCAGGGTGGCCCAGCGCACCAGCAGCACATAGTCCTGCGGTCGCTCCATGCAATGGCCCAGCTCATGGGACAAATAGCCGGGCACGGACGCAATGATGCGCTGCGCCTGGGCAAAAGCCTGCTCAAACGCGCTGTTCTGACCGGTGCGGACAGTGAGGTGGGCAACTTCAAGAATCATGGATGTCTCCGCAACGGTCTGGTCAAGATATCAGCCCCTGTGCAAGGTCTGCCGCAGGGGCGTGGCGTTGCCGTGGGGCTTCCGCGCAGTAGTGGGCCGGCAGGGTTTCACAGTATCGCCGGGCCTCAGTCCGAAATGCCCGGCACCTGCTTCAGGTAGGCGTGCAGCGCTGCAATCGCCTGGCGCACCTTTGCGGGCTGGGCATCGCGCTGGGGTGTGACGGCCCAGATATCGAGCGTGCCGAACGACCACTCGGGCAGCAGCCGCACCAACCGCCCGGCCTGCAGCGCCTCGTGCGCGTCCATGCTGCCCACCAGCGCCAGGCCCAGCCCGGCTTCGCACATCTGCTGGATCGACAGCTGGTTGTTGCTGGCGATGCGCGGCTCCACGCGCAGCGCGCGGGGCTCGCCGGTGGGGCTGCGCAGGTCGATGAGCAGCCCACCCCCCTCCCGCGCAAAGCCCAGCCAGCTGTGGGACAGCAGCGCGTCCGGGTGCTGGGGCATGCCATGTGCGGCCACCCATTCGGGCGACGCGCACAGGTACCAACGCATGCCCCCCAGGCGCCGTGCGGCCCAGGTCGAATCCGCCAGACGCCCGTAGCGCACCGCCAGATCGATGCGGGCGTTGATGAGGTCGATGGTGGAGTCGTCCACCAGCAGCCGCAGGCGCAGCGCCGGGTGCGCGGCCAGCAGTTCTCCCAGGGCGGGCGCAATGTGCCGCGCAAAACCTACGGTGGCCGACATCCGCAACTCGCCGCTCGGCGCATCGCGCGAGGCCGCCAGTTCGGCCCGCGCCTGCTCCGCCGCCGCCCACATGGCAGCGCAGCGCGCGTGGTACCGCTGGCCTGCCTCGGTCAGCGCCAGCTTGCGTGTGGAGCGGTGCAGCAGCGTCACGCCGCCATCGCTTTCGAGCTTGCGCACCTGCTGGCTCACCGCCGAGGTGCTCATGCCCAGGGCGCGCGCGGCGCCGCTCATCGAGCCGTGTTGCACCACAGCGGCAAACACGGCCATGCGTTTGAGGTCTTCCATCAGGGGTAGCGCGAGGAGGTAAGGAGTTGATTGTGAAGCGGGGCCTCAAAGAAAAGGCTGTTTTAGCCCTCTACCGCGTGCTTTGACAAGCTCCTATTCTCACTGCATCGTAACTTTGACCCCAAGGACACCGTATGAACATCGCCCTGATTGGCGCCACCGGCTTTGTCGGCTCGGCCGTGCTGAACGAACTGCTGCAACGCGGCCACCGCGTGACCGTGCTGGCCCGCAATCCCGCAAAGCTCACGGCCCGCGAAGGTCTGACCGTGGTCGCCGCAGACGCGCAGGACGCCACCCAGGTGGCCAAGGCCGTTGCAGGCCACGACGCGGTGGTGAGCGCCTACAACCCCGGCTGGACGGTGCCAGACATCCACGACCAGTTCCTCAAAGGCACGCGCGCCATCATCGACGGCACCAAGGCGGCTGGTGTGCGCCGACTGCTGGTGGTGGGCGGCGCAGGCAGCCTGTTCGTGGCGCCCGGCGTGCAGCTGGTGGACACGCCCCAGTTCCCGGCCGAATGGAAGCAGGGCGCCCTGGCCGCGCGCGAGGCGCTGAACTGGATCCGCACCGAGAGCACGCTGGACTGGACCTTCCTCTCGCCCCCCATCCTGCTGCAGCCCGGCGAGCGCACCGGCCAGTACCGACTGGGCGACGAGGCCCCGCTGATGAATGGTGACCAGCCCGGTAGCATCAGCGTGGCCGACCTGGCGGTGGCAATGGCCGACGAGCTGGAAACGCCGCGCCATGTGCAAAAGCGGTTCACGGTGGCCAACTGAATGGTGCTCGGGAGTGATTGGCTCCTGATTTGATAGCTGCAAGCGCAATATCCACTAGCGCTTGCGGCATTTTTTGCTTCAAGCCTGTAGATTCATCCCGTAAACCACCGCATCGGCACCAGCACCAGCGACGGAAACAGCACCATCAAGAACATCACCGCGAACTGCGCCACCATGAACGGAATCACGCCCCGCGTCACGTCGTCCATGCGCATCTTGCCCACGCCTGCCACCACGTTCAGCACCGTGCCCACGGGCGGGGTGATGAGCCCGATGGCGTTGTTGATGATGAACAACACGCCAAAGTAGACCGGGTCGATGCCCGCAGCCTTCACCACGGGCATCAGCACGGGCGTCAGGATCAGGATGGTGGGCGTCATGTCCATGGCGGTGCCCACGGCCATCACCAGCACCATGATGGCGATGAGCAGCAGCGTGGGGTGTTCCATCAGCGGCTTGAGCAGGCCCACCAGTTGGCGCGGGATGTCGGCCACGGTGATGAGCCAGGCGCTGACCATGGCGGCGGCCACCAGGAACATGATCACGGCCGTAGTTTTGGCGGCGCTGGTGAACACCTCGGTCAGCTGGCGCCAGTGCAGCTCGCGGTACACCACCGTTGCCACAAACAGGGCGTAAACCGCAGCCACCGCCGCCGCCTCTGTGGGCGTGAACACGCCCATCTTCAAGCCCACAATCACGATGACGGGCAGGAACAACGCCCAGGTCGATTCCTTGAGCGCCTGCAGCTTCTCGGCCGTGGAGGCCTTGGGCGGCGGCGTGACGTTTTCGCGCTGCGACACCCAGTACCAGGTGACCGCAATCGCGAGGCCCATCAGCAGGCCCGGGACGATGCCCGCCAGGAACAGCTTGCTGATCGACACATTGGCTGCCACGCCAAACACCACGAAGCCGATGGAAGGCGGAATGACCGGCGCAATGATGCCGGCCGAGGCAATCAGCCCGCCCGCGCGCGCCTTGTCGTGCCCCGCCTTCACCATCATGGGCAGCAGCAGGGCTGCCAGTGCTGCCGTGTCGGCCACGGCCGAACCCGACAGCGCCGCCAGCATGCAGGCGGCCAGGATAGCCACAAAGCCCAGCCCGCCGCGCTTGTGCCCGACCAGCGTGAGCGCGAGCTTGACGATGCGCTGCGACAGCCCACCCACGTTCATGATTTCGCCCGCCAGCATGAAGAAGGGCACCGCCAGCAGCGGAAAGCTGTCGGCGCCGTTGATCACGTTCTGCGCCAGGATCTGTGCGTCAAACAGGTCCAGGTGCCACATGAGGGCGACGCCGGACACCAGCAGCGCGTAGGCAATCGGCACGCCAATGGCCATGGCGGCCAGCAGGGAGCCGAGGAAGATAAAAACGGTCATGGAAGAGCGCTCCAGGTCATTGCGGTGGGCGGCTCACTGGCGCGAGGCCGTGGGCGCGGGGGCTGCGTGTGGCAGTTGGCTGCCCACGGCGGCCAGTTCTTCGGACTCGGAGATCTGCACCAGTTCGCTGTCCGGCATCTGCCCCGACACAATGCGCCACAGGTCCAGCGCCAGCAGCAGGCCCGCCGCCACGGCAAACACCACGCCCGAGGCATAGAAGATGGCCATGGAGGCGCCCGTGACCGGCGCGTCCACGTCCCAGTTGATGCGCGTCTGCGCCAGTGCGCCGCTGAACAGCAGCCAGGTGCACCAGAGCATCAGCGCGTAGCTCAGGGCCAGGCAAATGCGCTGGCCCAGCGGCGGCAGGCGCGCCAGCAGAAAATCCGTGCCCAGATGCCCGCGCTCGCGCACCGCCACGATGGCGCCGAGGAAAGTGATCCACACGAACAGCCAGCGCGATACCTCTTCGCTGACGGTGATGCCGGAGTTGAACGCATAGCGCAGCACCACATTGCCGAACACCATCACCACCATGACGGCCAGCGCCAGGGCGATGATCAGGTTGATGGCGCGGCAGCAGCGGTCGATGAAGGCATTCAGCATCTTTGTCTCCTGTTTTTCTTTGGGGCGTCAGAGCGTTGAGCCCTGCAGTAGCCCGCGCTGCGCCAGGTTGGCCATGAAGGCGCGCAGGCCAAAGCGCCAGGGCGGCGCAGCCTCGCTGTGCGCCACGCGGTTGTGCAGGCCGCCCAGCCAGGCACTCTGAATGGACACCAGGTCGCCCAGGTGGTGGGTGAAGCCGCCGCCCGGCTGGTCGCGGTCTTCGATGGGGGCGAACAGTGTGCCCATGAACAGCATGAAGCCGTCCGGGTACTGGTGCGCGGCCAATGTCTGCGCCACCAGGTCCGCAGGGTCGCGGCTGATGCTGGCCATGGTGTTGATGCCGCGCAGCTCAAAGCCGTCTTGGCCCGCCACGCGCAGGTGCACCGTCTCATTGCGCACCTGTTCCAGCCCGAAGCTGGCATCGAACAGGCGGATAAACGGGCCCAGCGCGCACGATGCGTTGTTGTCCTTGGCCTTGCCCAGCAGCAGGGCGCTACGGCCCTCGATGTCGCGCAGGTTCACGTCGTTGCCCAGCGTGGCTCCCACGATCTGGCCCCGGCTGTTCACGGCCAGCACCACCTCGGGCTCGGGGTTGTTCCAGGCCGAATCGGAGCGGATGCCGATGTCGTCGCCACAGCCCACCGAGGCCAGCACCGGTGCCTTGGTGAACACCTCGGCGTCGGGGCCGATGCCCACCTCCAGGTACTGCGACCACAGGCCTTTGTCTTGCAGCAGCGCCTTCAGGCGCATGGCCTCGGGTGAGCCGGGGCGGATGTCGGCCAGGTTCTCGCCGATGAGGCCGATGACCTGGCTGCGCAGGCCCTGCGCGCGGGTGGCATCGCCGCGCGCCTGTTCTTCGATCACGCGCTCGATGAGGCTGGCCGCAAAGGTCACGCCCGCCGCCTTGACCACCTGCAGGTCGCACGGCGCCAGCAGCCAGGGGCGGGTGGCCTCGCGCGCGCCGGGTTGGCTGTTGGCCAGCAGGTCCTCCACACTGCACAGGTACTGGCCGGTGGCGGTGCGCGCAGCCTCGGCAGGCGCCAGGGTGTCGAGCAGCGTGCTCATGGTGGGGTAGTGCGCGCTGAGGTCAAAAACACCTTCGGGCCGCAGTGCGACGACCGCCGGGCCGGGAACGGCACCGCTGGGTGCCCACACGCGGCCGACCAGCGTGCCCTGTACGCCGTCGTCGGGAAGCACTTGCAATGTGGCGTGGGGCGCACGGGCCCGTTCGGCAACTGCCGCTGCCGTCATGTCGTTCATGGAAAGTCCTTTGAAAAAAGCCGGGTGAGCGCGAGCGCCCCACCTGGTCGTTGTCAGTGGTTGTGGCGTGGCGTCTTTTCGGAAATGCGCTGAAAACCTAGCGCAAAGTCCAGCGTGGCGCCATCCGCCAGTTGCCCCGTTTTCTCGCGATACAGCGCTTCCCAGGGGGACTGGCTCGCGGGCACGGGTGGGGCGGGCAGGTCGCGTTTGCGGCGCTCGATCTCTTCGGGGGCGATCAGCGCGTCGCAGCGCCCGGTGTTGAGGTCGATGCGGATCGTGTCGCCGCTTTGCAGCCAACTCAGCCCGCCACCCACGGCGCTTTCGGGCGATGCGTTGAGGATGGACGGGCTGTCTGCCGTGCCCGACTGGCGCCCGTCGCCCAGTGTGGGCAGCGTGTTGATGCCGCGCCGGATCAGCGCGTCGGGCGGCTGCATGTTCACCACCTCGGCCGAGCCCGGCCAGCCGATGGGGCCCGCGCCGCGCATCACCAGGATGCAGCCTTCGTCGATGTTCAGTGCCGGGTCGTTGATGCACGCGTGGTAGTCGTCCGCGCCTTCAAACACCACGGCACGGGCTTCAAAGATGCCCTCCTGCCCCGGGCGGCTCAGGTAGCGTTGGCGAAAGGCTTCGGAGATGACCGAGGTCTTCATGATCCCGAAGTCGAACAGGTTGCCGCTGAGCACCATGAACCCCGCCTTGTGCATGAGCGGGTTGCTGAAGGGGCGGATCACCTCGCGGTCATGGGTCTCGCGGCCCTGCAGGTTCTCGCCCACCGTCTTGCCGGTCACGCTGGCGCAGTCTGCATGCAGTTTGCCCGCCTGCTGCAGCTCCCACATCAATGCCGGTACGCCGCCCGCACGGAAGAAGCGCTCGCCCAGAAACTGGCCTGCAGGCTGCATGTTCAGCAGCAGCGGCAGGTCGTAGGCGTGGTCGGTCCAGTCCTGTGCATCGAGCTGCACGCCCGCGTGCCGCGCCATGGCCATGATGTGCACCTGCGCGTTGCTGCTGCCGCCCGCCACGCTCACCACCGACAGCGCGTTCAAAAAGCTCTCGCGCGTCAGGATGCGCGAGGGGCGCAGGTCTTCGTACGCCATCTCCACAATGCGCCGTCCGGTTTCGTACGCCATCTGCCCACGCTCGCGGTACGGTGCCGGGATGGCCGCACAGCCGGGCAATGACAAGCCCAGCGCCTCGGCCACCGCGTTCATGGTCGAGGCCGTGCCCATGGTGTTGCAGTGCCCGGCGGAGGGGGCGCTGTTGCAGGCGCGCTGCAAGAATTCTTCCTCGTCGATCTCGCCCGCAGCCAGCTGGCGGCGGCTGCGCCAGATCACGGTGCCCGAGCCTACCAGCTGTCCTTCGTGCCAGCCGTCGAGCATGGGCCCGCCCGAGAGCACGATAGCCGGAATGTCCACCGTGGACGCGGCCATGACGCCCGCGGGCGTGGTCTTGTCGCAGCCCGTGGTCAGCACCACGGCGTCGATGGGGTAGCCGTACAGGATCTCCACCAGGCCCAGGTAGGCCAGGTTGCGGTCCAGCGCGGCAGTGGGGCGGCGGCAGTTTTCAAAGATGGGGTGGACGGGGAACTCCATCGGAATGCCACCCGCATCGCGGATGCCGTCGCGCACGCGGCGCGCCAGATCCAGGTGGATGCGGTTGCAGGGCGACAGGTCGCTGCCCGTCTGCGCAATGCCGATGATGGGCCGGCCCGAGCGCAGTTCTTCGGGCGTCAGCCCGTAGTTCATGAACCGCTCCAGGTACAGCGCGGTCATGTCCGAGCGCTCGGGCGCGGCAAACCATTCGCGGGAGCGGAAGGGGCGGCGGGGTATTTTTGTCATGGGGTCGGGGCGTCGCAAAAGAGGGGCTGGGCGCAGCCGGACGCTGCGCCCCGGGAAGCGTGCAAATTACTTGCCGCCCCGCGCCTTGGCCAGCTCGCCCATCAGCTCGCTGGTGGTCTCTTCGCCAAACTCCTTGCCGTACTTGGCCAGCACGGGCTGCAGCTTGGTGCGCAGCTTGGCCTGCTCGGCGGCGGGCAGCTCGGTGATCTGCATGCCGGCCTTCTTCAGCTCGCCCAGGGCGGTTTCGCTGAAGGCGCGGATGGTCTTGCGCTCGAACACCGTGGCCTCGCGCGCGGCCTCCTGCACGATCTTCTTCTCGTCGGCCGAGAGGCCGTCCCAGGTTTTCTTGGAGATGAGCAGCACCCAGGCGCTGTACATGTGGCGCGACAGCACCAGGTGCTTTTGCACCTCATAGAACTTGCTGGCCAGGATGGTGGCGGGCGGGTTCTCCTGGCCGTCCACGGCCTTTTGTTCCATGGCGGTGTACAGCTCGGTGAACGGCATGGGCGTGGCGTTGGTGCCCAGGGCATTGAAGGTGTCGAGGAACAAGGGGCTCTGGATCACGCGCAGTTTCAGGCCCGCCAGGTCGTCGGCCGTGTTGATGGCCCGGCGCGAGTTGGTCACGTGGCGGAAGCCGTTCTCCCAAAAGCCCAGGCCGATCAGGCCCTTGTCGGGCAGCATGGCCAGCAGTTTCTGGCCGAAGGGGCCGTCCAGCACTGCGTCGGCTTCTGCCTCGTTGTTGAAGGTGAGCGGCAGGTTCAGCACGCCAAAGGGCTTGATCAGCGACATCAGCGTGGACGAATCCGGGATCGTCATCTCCAGCGTGCCGCCGCGCAGGGCAGACGTCATGCTCACGTCGTTGCCCAAAGCGCCGCTGGCAAACAGCTTGGCATTCATCTTGCCGCCGCTTTTGGCCTGCAGGCGCTCGGCAAAGTGCCGCACGGCCTGGGCCTGCGGGTGGTCGTCGCTCAGGCCGATGCCGACCTTGAAGGTGTGTTCCTTGACTTGCGCGGCGACGGGTGCGGCGAGGGCCGCCAGCAGCGTGGCGCCGAGTGCCAAGGATTTGGCGAGGGAAGTGAATTGCATGGTGTCTTGTCTCCGTTGGAATGGCTGACCCCGTTGGCGAGGCCTTTGGCGCCTGCGGCTTTTTGGGGCAGCCGTTATCGACGCAGAGACAAGGTTAGGTTTCGCGCCCCGGCCGGTCCACTGAATGTTTTGCGACAATCCATTCCAAACGCTTATGAGTCCAGACGAATTTCCGGGTAAACCCTTGTCTTTGGCGCAGGCCTGCGCGCGGCTGCGCTTTCGGCATTTGCAGTTTCTGGACATCCTGGGCCGCACGCGCAACCTGCGGCTCACGGCCGAGCAGATGCATGTCACGCAGCCGGCGGCCACCAAGATCCTGATGGACATCGAGGAGATCCTGGAGGCGCGCCTGTTCGACCGCCTTTCGCGCGGCATGCGGCCCAACGAGCTGGGGCTTTTTACGCTGCGCTACGCCAGCGCAGCGCTCGATGGGCAGCGCAAGTTTGTCGACGAGTTCAACGCCCTCAAGCAGGGCGGCCACGGCCATGTGACGGTGGGCGCCATCACCGGCTCGGCCGCGCATGTGCTGGTGGCCTCGGTGGTGGAGATCCAGCGCCTGCGGCCCCTCTTGGTCATCAAGATCCTGGAGCAGAGCAGCGACCAGCTCATCGCCTGGCTGGCCGAGCACAAGATCGACCTGATGATTGGCCGCTTCACCAGCGAGGACCAGCGCAGCCAGTTCCGCTACGAGCACCTGTCCGCCGAGCCCATGTCGGTGGTGGCCGGGCCGCAACACCCGCTGCGCGGCGCGGCCGACCTGTCGCTGACCGAGCTGGCGCACTGGCCGTGGATTCTGTACCCGCCCTCCACGGCGGTGCGCAAGGTGTCGGACGACCTGTTTGGCGGTGCGGGCCTGTCGCTGACGGCGGGCGTGGTTGAAACGCCGTCCTTTCTGTTCGCGCTGGAGTTGATGAACACCACACCCATGCTGTCGCTGCAGCCCGCGGCGCTGGTCGAAAAGTATGTGCGCCGCGGCCTTTTGGCGCGCATCCCCGTGGGCTGGCCCGACCGCATGCCGGGCTATGGCCTTATCACCCGCCTGGGCGAGCCGCCCACGCCGGCCGCGCAGGCCTTCATGGCGGTGCTGCGCGAGACGGCGGGTGTGCGGGGTGATCCACCTCAATAACCGCCGGTTATTGAAAGCCTGGCCCGGGTGCCCGTGCCGTTATGCTCTGCGCCCCCTTGCCCGCCTTGCCATGACCGACTCCTTCGACGCCCCCGACACCATCCAGGAACCCCGCCTCTGGAGCGACGGCCGCTGGACGGCGCGCGTCATCAAGAACGAAGAGGACGACGGCTGGGCTGTCTCCATGACCCTTCAGGGCGAAGCCGAGCCCGCGCTGGTGGGCCCCTGGACCATGGGCCGAGACAAGAAGAATCCCAAGCCGCTCGATGTGTCCGCCTTCCACACCCTCGTCAAGACGGCCAGCGAGGTTCTGCGCCGCCACGAGCAGCAGTTGCATGCGCAGCTGAACAAGAGCGTGCACATCACCACTGCCGACGGCCAGCGCCTGCGCGTGGCGCTGGCCATCGTGCCCGATGAAGAAGGGGCCACGGCCACGCTGAGCGCGCAGGACGAGCTGGGTGAAGAGGTAGCCCGTGCGTCCGCACCGCCCACTTTCAAGCTCACACCCGCCAGCGCAGCGGCTTGGGCCGAAGGCGGGTTTCAGCGCGTGCCCTGAGCCGTCTCGGCGTTCAGCACAGCCTGAGCCACAGAAGCCGTCACTGCCAGGGCAGGCAATCGCCTGCGCGACGGCATCGAGCCATCCACCCGCCTAAAATGCCATCGTCGGCCCCGAATGACCTTCGGGGCCGACAGCGTTCTCAGGGCGGGGCGAAATTCCCCACCGGCGGTATTTGTTGGCTGAAAAGTCCGCAAGAGCCCGCGAGCGCCTGCTGTGCCGTTTTTCGGAACAGGCCTGCAGGGTCAGCAGATCTGGTGCGATGCCAGAGCCGACGGTCACAGTCCGGATGAAAGAGATCGCGAAACCCACAGCGCCCGCACCGGGCGGCTGGGCCTATGGTGTTTGCGTGCGTGTTTTCAAAGCCCGCGTGCAAGCGCCGGGAGGCCTGCGCCGCCCTGTGCAGGTGCCGTGCTCGCGCGCGCCCTGATTCTGGTACGACCTGTTTTGAGGAACCCATGAATCAGTCTTCTGCTACTTCTTCCGTCTCTCCCCTGGCCCCCGTCGCCGCCCACCGTGGCGCCCGCGTGGCCATCATCAGTGCCAGCTGGCACCAGGACATCGTGCACCAGGCCCGCGACGCGGCCCTGGCCGAGTTCGACCGCCACGGACTGCCGCCTGCGCAGGTGGCGCTGTTCGATGTGCCCGGCGCGTTCGAGATTCCGCTCTTGGCTCGCAAGCTCGCGCGCAGCGGGCGCTACGACGCCATCGTGGCCTGTGCGCTGGTGGTCAACGGCGGCATCTACCGCCACGAGTTTGTGACCACTGCCGTCATCGACGGCCTGATGCGCGTGCAGCTCGACACCGAGGTGCCCGTGATGTCGGCCGTGCTCACGCCGCGCGACTTCCACGACCACGAGGACCATGTGCGCTTCTTCCGCGAGCATTTCGTGAAGAAGGGCACCGAGGTCGCCCAGGCCTGCCTTCAGACCATGGCCTACCTGCGCAAGCTGGCATCGCCCACGCTGGCAACGAGCCAGCAGGCAGCGCCCGTGATGGAAGTTGCATAGCTTGAATTGCTATTGAATGAATAGCTGCTGGCGCTTTCTGTGAAAGTGCTGGAGGCTTATTTGGTTCAAATTTTCCCCTGCCCAGCGGGCTTCCCCATGGGTATCACTCCCTCTCCCGCGAGGGGAGAGGGAGCAAAGACCCGGCTCCGCCTCCGCCCATAACCTCAGCCCGCAGCCAGCCGAGGCTGCCGAGGGCCGGGAGCGCCCACGCGGGGCACCGGCGCAGCGCTGCTTGCCATGTCCGCCAGCCGGAACACCGCCACCGCCTGTACCAGTTGTTGCGCCTGCACCTTCAGGCTGTCGGCAGCCGCTGCGCTTTGCTCGACCAGCGCGGCGTTCTGCTGCGTGGCCTGGTCCATCTGCATCACCGCTTCGCCCACCTGGGCCACGCCCGCGCTTTGTTCGCTGCTGGCGGCGCTGATCTCGCCCACGATGTCGGTCACGCGGCGGATGGCGCTGACCACCTCGTTCATCGTCGCACCTGCCTTGTCCACCAACGTGGTGCCCAGCTCCACACGCTCCACGCTGGCGTGGATCAGGGTCTTGATCTCCTTGGCTGCGTCGGCGCTGCGCTGCGCGAGGTTGCGCACTTCGCTGGCCACCACGGCAAAACCCCGGCCCTGTTCGCCTGCGCGGGCTGCTTCGACCGCAGCGTTCAGCGCCAGGATATTGGTCTGGAAGGCGATGCCGTCGATCACGCTGATGATGTCGGCGATCTTCTTGCTGCTGTCGTTAATGCCCTTCATGGTGGTCACCACCTCGGCCACCACGTCGCCGCCTTGCACGGCCACGGTGCTGGCGCTCACGGCCAGCTGGTTGGCGGTGCGGGCGTTTTCGGCATTGGCCTGCACGGTGGAACTCAGCTCTTCCATCGATGCCGACGTTTCCTCCAGCGCGCTTGCCTGCTGCTCGGTGCGCGCGCTCAGGTCGTTGTTGCCCAGCGCGATCTCGGTGCTGGCGGCGGCCACGCTGTCAGCGTTGTTGCGCACGTTGCTCACCACCTGCGACAGGCTGTTCTGCATGTCGTGCAGCGCGTTCAGCAGCAGTGCGATCTCGTCCTTGCCCTGCACATGCCGCGCCACCGTCAGGTCGCCGCTGGCCACGGCCTGCGACACGCGCACCGCGTTGTCCAGCGGGTTCACCACCGTGCGGCTGAAGGCAATGGCGCCGGCAATGCCCAGCGCGCACACCACCAGCATCACCACCAGGCTGATGGTGGTGGCGCGCTGTGCGGTGGCTGCGGCACGTTCGGCCACGGCGCTGCTGGCCTTTGCGATCAGGTCGCCCGCCTGGTCCAGCAGTTGCGAGGGCTCGCGGTCCATGCCGGCCACGGCCTTGTCGCCCGCCTGCGGGTCGTGGTCGGCGGCCTTGAAAGCCTCGAATCCCTTGCGGTATGCGGCGCCCATGCGTTCGTGCGCTTGCGCAAACTGGCTCACGCGCTCTCGGCCTTCGCCGGCGGGCAGGGCTGCGATCAGCTTTTGCGCCTCGTCCTTGATGGCCTGTTCCTGCTTTTCAAACGCGGCCCAGTAGCGCGTGAGCTGGGCCGGGTCCTTGCCGCGCAGCAGCACGTTTTTCCACTCCTGCACCTGCACCTTGAAGTTGTTGAGCATGCCCGCTGCCATGCGCTCGTGCTCAAAGCTCTGGGCCACGGTGGTCTGGTAGGTGTCGAGCGCCTGATTCAGACGGCTGATGCCAAACAGGGCCGCTGCAAACAGCAAGAGCAGCGACACGGTGAAGGCCAGGGGGAGCTTGAGGCTGAGCTTCATGAGGAACTCCTTGAGGGTCCAGAAACGTCGCAGTGGGGCCAGTGGCCCTCCATCCTGGTTCAGCGGCGCGTGGTGGGCAGGGCCGCGGGCAGGGTGTCTCTAGGATTATGGAGACGGATGTAAATTTTTGTACATGTCTTTTTTGCCGTGGGGCAGGCGTGCGCGGAATAGGGCCGGTGACTTATCGAATGCAGCCGGCCCAAACAAAACGGCCTTGCCGGTGAGGGCAAGGCCGTGCAGTGGTCAGGGCATCGCGCAGACCGATGCCGCGAGGGGCTGCCTAAACAACCCCGCTGGCTCGCAGCGCTGCAATGCGCGCCGCATCCAGCCCCATCTCGCGCAGCACCTGGTCGGTGTGCTGCCCCAGTGCCGGTGGAGCATTGCGCAGCACGGGTGGGGTGGCCGACAGGCGCAGCGGGCTGGCCACGCCGGTGATCTGCTGCACGTTGTCGGTGGCGGCCTCGCCGTCCTTCCAGCGCGGCAGCGTCACGGCCAGGCCACGGGCCTGCACCTGGGCGTCGTCAAAGGCCTGGGCAATGGTATTGATGGGGCCGCAGGGCACGGCCTTGTCTTCCAGCAGCGTGATCCAGTCGGCCGTGGTGCGTGTGCGGGTCACGGCCTCCATGGCGGGGATCAGAGCGGTGCGGTTTTGCACGCGCAGGGTGTTGGTCGCAAAGCGCGGGTCGCTGGCCCACTGGGGCTGCTCGGCCGCCGCGCAAAAGCGCTGGAACTGCCCGTCGTTGCCAATGGCCAGCAGCATGTTGCCGTCCTGCGTAGGGAAGTCCTGGTAGGGCGCGAGGCTGGGGTGGCTGTTGCCCATGCGGCCGGGTGCCTTGCCGGTGGCGAGGAACCCGGAGGCCTGGTTGGCCAGCACGGCCATACCCACGTCGAGCAGGGCCATGTCGATGTGCTGGCCCTCGCCGGTGCCATTGGTGGCGTTGTCGCGCACGTGCAGCGCGGCCAGGATGGCGTTGCTGGCGTAGAGGCCGGTGAACAGGTCGATGACGGCCACGCCCACACGCATGGGGCCACCGCCGGGCTGGTTGTCGGCCTGGCCGGTGATGCTCATCAGGCCCGTCATGGCCTGCACCATCAGGTCGTAGCCCGCGCGTTCCGCATACGGGCCGTCTTGCCCAAAGCCGGTGACGGAGCAGTAAATGAGGCGCGGGTTGAGTGCGCGCAGGCTTTCATGGTCCAGGCCGTACTGCTTGAGGCCGCCGACCTTGAAGTTCTCCACCACGATGTCGGCCTCCAGCGCCATCTGCTTGATGAGCGCCTGCCCCTCGGGCGAGGCCATGTCGATGGTGACCGAGCGCTTGTTGCGGTTGCACGCGGTGTAGTAGCTGGCCTGGTTGGTGTCGTTGCCGTCCGCGTCCTTCAAGAAGGGCGGGCCCCACTGGCGGGTGTCGTCGCCCACGCCGGGGCGCTCCACCTTCACCACATCCGCGCCCAGGTCGGCCAGGATCTGCGTGCACCACGGCCCGGCCAGCACGCGGGAGAGGTCGAGCACCTTGATGCCTGCGAGGGCGCCGGGGGCGGTAGAGGAGGTGGTCATGGTGTGCTTACTATGAAATTGATAGCTATTGGCGCATGATGGACTAGCGCTACAAGGCAAAAACACCGCAAAGGCGGTGTTTTTGCCGGCTTTCGGGGCGCAGGCCGATCAGTTGGCGAACGCGGCGATGCCCGTCTGGGCGCGGCCCAGGATCAGCGCGTGCACATCGTGCGTACCTTCGTAGGTGTTCACCACTTCCAGGTTCACCAGGTGGCGGGCCACGCCAAACTCATCGCTGATGCCGTTGCCGCCCATCATGTCGCGCGCCAGGCGGGCAATGTCCAGCGCCTTGCCGCAGCTGTTGCGCTTGATGATGGAGGTGCCTTCCACGCTGGCCGTGCCCGCGTCCTTCATGCGGCCGAACTGCAGGCAGGCCTGCAGGCCGATGGCGATTTCGGTCTGCATGTCGGCCAGCTTCTTCTGGATGAGCTGGTTGGCGGCCAGGGGGCGGCCAAACTGCTTGCGGTCCAGCGTGTACTGGCGGGCGGTGTGCCAGCAGAACTCGGCGGCGCCCAGGGCGCCCCAGGCGATGCCGTAGCGCGCGCTGTTCAAGCAGGTGAAGGGGCCCTTGAGGCCTTGCACTTCAGGGAACGCGTTTTCTTCGGGCACGAACACATCGTCCATCACGATCTCGCCGGTGATGGAGGCGCGCAGGCCCACCTTGCCGTGGATGGCGGGGGCTGTCAGGCCCTTCATGCCCTTTTCCAGCACAAAGCCGCGGATGGGGCCCACGGCGCCGCCTTCGGACACTTCCTTGGCCCAGACCACGAACACGTCGGCCACGGGGCTGTTGGTGATCCACATCTTGCTGCCCTTGAGCTTGTAGCCACCATCGACCTTGTAGGCGCGCGTGGCCATGCTGCCGGGGTCGGAGCCGTGGTCGGGCTCGGTCAGGCCAAAGCAGCCAATCCACTCGCCGCTGGCGAGCTTGGGCAGGTACTTCTGGCGCTGGGCTTCGCTGCCGAATTCATAAATAGGCACCATCACCAGCGACGACTGCACGCTGGCCATCGAGCGGTAGCCCGAATCCACACGCTCCACTTCGCGGGCGATCAGGCCGTAGGCCACATACGACAGGCCGGGGCCACCGTATTGCTCGGGGATGGTGGGGCCCAAGAGGCCCACTTCACCCATCTCGCGGAAGATGCTCACGTCCATCTTTTCGTGGCGGAAGGCGTCCAGCACGCGGGGTGCCAGCTTGTCTTGGCAATAGGCGGCGGCGGCGTCGCGGATGGCGCGCTCGTCGTCGGTCAGTTGCTGGCTCAGAAGGAACGGGTCATCCCATTGAAAAGCGGCGTGGGCCATGTGTGTCTCCAGGTCGAAAAAAGGGTGAACAAAAACGAATCTGGAACGCATCGTAGGCCTGGGGGTAGTAGTCCGCAAGCGAGTTCTTTTCATCCAGACATGCGTTTGTGGAATGTATGGAATACTTGCTGCGGCCAGCCTGAAGGGCTGGATGCCTCTTTACAAGTTCCTCTTCATCATGCGCCGCAACATTCCATCGACCCAGGCCCTGGCCTGTTTTGAAGTGGCCGCCCGCCACGAGAGCTACACCCGCGCCGCGCAGGAGCTGTCGCTCACCCAAAGCGCCGTCTCACGCCAGATCCAGGCGCTGGAAGAGTTTTTGGGCGTTGCGCTGTTCCGCCGCACGCGCCACGGCGTGGTGCTGACGCCAGCGGGCGCGCACTATGGCCGCCAGGTGGCGCGCTGGCTGCAGGGGCTGGAGCGTGACACGCTCGATGTGATGGCCCACCAGGGCGAGGGCGGCACGATCACGCTGGCGGCCGTGCCCACCTTTGCCACGCGCTGGCTCATCCCGCGCCTGCCGCAGCTGGCGCAGGCGCACCCCGACATCGTGGTGCACATCGACACGCAGACGCGGCCTTTCTTGTTTGCCGACACCACCTTCGACGCCGCGCTGTACGCAGGCACGCCCGAGCAGGTGAGCAACTGGCCTGGCGTGCAGGCGCAGCTGCTGATGCATGAAGACGTGGTGCCCGTGTGCAGCCCGCGCCTGCTCGAATCCGCCGCGCCGCGGGGCCGGGGCCGCGCCCACCAGCCCGTGGCCGCCGAGGCGCTGGCCGAGCTGCCGCTGCTGCAGCAAAGCACGCGCCCGTATGGCTGGCGCCAGTGGTTCGATGCCATGGCAGTGGATGCGCCGCATGCGCTGGATGGCCCGCGCTACGAGCTGTTCTCCATGCTGGCCGTGGCCGCCACGCACGGCATGGGCGTGGCGCTGATCCCGCCGCTGCTCATCGAGGCAGAGCTTGCCAGTGGCGAGCTGGTGGTGGCCTGCAACCGCCCGCTGCGCGGCGAGCGCGCGTACTACCTCATCAGCCCCGCACAGGCCCAGCCCCCGGTGCTGGCCACGTTTGCGCGCTGGCTCCAGCACATGGCAGAGGTGGGTAGCCCGCCGGTTGCGGGATGACGCGCTTGCGCCCACGGGGGCTGTGAACTAATCTGGCCGCGCGGAAGTCTGTCTTTCATTCAGCAACCTTGTTGGAGAGCGACCACCATGACCACTTACCACGCTCCGCATTTCGACCCCACCGTGGACGAGATCGAGACCCTCAAGCAACTGGAGATGGGCGAAGTCATCACGCTGCCCCACGCGCTCAAGGACCATGTGTCGGGGCGACTGCTCGAATGGGGCTTCATCACCAAGGGGACGGGGGGTGAGCTGGCCATCACCGCCAGTGGCCGCCAGCTGATCCGGCGACAGGACAACTGACCCCGCGCGTCAGCCGGCCCCTTGTGCGCATCCTTCGCAGGGTGTGGCGTGGGACCTCCGTGCGGGTGGGTGCCTTTGGCTAAATCCTGGTGCGCGGGCTGGGGTATCCGGGCCCTGTGCCCACCGTGTGCAGCGTTGGGCCTATCCTGTGCCATTCCCCTTGTCTGGAGCCGCCGTGCCCGCTTTGTCCCGTCTGCGCACCACCCTGTGCATTGCCGCCCTGGCCCTGGCCGGTGCGTTGCTGGCGGGCTGCAGCACGGTGCGGCTGGCGTACAACCAGGTGCCCCACCTGGCGTACTGGCAGCTCAACCGTTACCTTGACCTGTCGGACGCGCAGACAGAGCGCGTGCGGGGCGACCTGGGCGAGCTGCACCGCTGGCACCGCGACACCATGCTGCCCCAGCATGCCGAGCTGTTGCAAAGGGTGCAGCAGCAGTTGCCTGCCACCATCACTGCCGAGCAGGCCTGCCGCATTTACGAGGAAGCCCGTGCCCAGGTAGATAGGGTGCTGGCCCAGGCCGAGCCCAAGGTGGTGTGGCTGGCCTCGCAGCTGACCGAGGCGCAGATCCGCAACCTGGAGCGCAAGCAGGCCGACAGCAATGCCGACTGGAAATCCGAATGGCTGGACCCGCCGCCCGACAAGCTGCGCGAGCGCCGCTTCAAGGACCTCTCATCGCGGCTCGAAACCTTTTATGGCGCGCTGGACGAGCCCCAGAAGGCCGTGCTGCGCGCCTTTATCGCCCAGTCGGCTTTTGACCCGCAGCGCACCTATGCCGAGCGCGTGCGCAGGCAAAAAGACCTGGTGCAGGTGCTGCGCAGCATCCAGGCCGACCGCAGCAACACCGCCCAGGCCCGCACGCTGATGCTGGGTTTTCTGGACCGCGTGGTGACGTCACCGGATGGCGCCTACCAGCGCTACGCCCAAGCACTGGTGGCCGAGGGCTGCGAGGGGTTTGCGCGCCTGCACAACGCCATGACGCCTGCGCACCGGCTGCGTGCGGCGCAATCGCTCAAGGGTTATGAGCAGGATTTCTTGTTGCTGGCTGCGCGTTGAGGTGCCGTGCCATCGGCCATGCGCACGCGTTGCTGCAGCAGGGGCGTGAAGGTCAGCAGAACATCATCGCCAGCAGCGCCGCATCCTCGGCCATGTTCTGCAGGGCATAACCCGCCAGCCGGTAGGCCAGCACGGTGGCGTGCGCGATCAGATCCTGGGCGGTCATGGCGGTGGCTGGGTGTGCGGGTCTGGGGGTGTGCAGAAATCACATGCCGCCGCCACAGCAGCTGGCCCAGCAAAAAAGCCGATAGCTCGTGGAAGCTACCGGCCTTGTTGACTGTGGTGCCCGGGGCCGGAATCGAACCGGCACGCCTTGCGGCGGGGGATTTTGAGTCCCCTGCGTCTACCAATTTCACCACCCGGGCGGAATATGTGAAGCCCTGAATTATGGCACAGTAGGGCGTATGAAATATCCGACGATTGAAGACGCGGTAG
Organism: Acidovorax sp. M14; assembly: GCF_049331375.1. Taxonomy (NCBI): domain Bacteria; kingdom Pseudomonadati; phylum Pseudomonadota; class Betaproteobacteria; order Burkholderiales; family Comamonadaceae; genus Acidovorax; species Acidovorax sp. M14. The sequence goes on along the minus strand of NZ_CP186263.1, from coordinate 3,752,897 downwards.
GCAACACGCCGCTGGTGGCGCTGCAGCGCATTGGGGCCCAGGACAACGCGGCGCGTGGCAATGTGGTGCTGGGCAAGCTCGAAGGCAACAACCCCGCAGGGTCCGTCAAGGACCGGCCTGCACTGTCGATGATCCGCCGCGCAGAGGAGCGGGGCGACATCCGCCCCGGCGACACTCTGATCGAGGCCACGTCGGGCAATACCGGTATCGCGCTGGCGATGGCCGCAGCCATCAAGGGCTACCGCATGGTGCTGGTGATGCCGGAGGACTTGTCCATCGAACGTGCGCAGACCATGAAGGCCTTTGGCGCCGAGCTGGTGCTGACCCCCAAGAGCGGCGGCATGGAGCACGCCCGCGACCTGGCCGAGGCCATGCAAAAACGGGGCGAAGGCAAGGTGCTGGACCAGTTTGGCAACCCCGACAACCCGCGCATTCACTACGAAACCACGGGCCCCGAGATCTGGGAGCAGACGGGCGGGCGCATCACCCACTTTGTGAGCGCCATGGGCACCACGGGCACCATCACGGGCGTGTCGCGGTTCTTCAAGGAGAAGAACCCGGCCATCCAGATCATCGGTGCGCAGCCTGAAGAAGGCTCGCGCATCCCGGGCATCCGCAAGTGGCCGCAGGAGTACCTGCCCAAGATCTACGACGCCAGCACCGTGGACGAGCTGGTGTACGTGAGCCAGGACAACGCCGAAGACATGTGCCGTCGCCTGGCGCGCGAGGAAGGCATCTTTGCGGGCATCTCGGCTGCAGGTGCCTGCTGGGTGGCGCAGCAGATCGCCGCGCGCGACAGCAATGCCACCATCGTCTTCATCGTGTGCGACCGGGGCGACCGGTATTTGTCGACCGGGGTGTTTCCTGCATGACCGGTGGTGCGGGGTGCAGGATGGGCTCCTTGGGCGTCGCCAGGTGCCTTTGCACAGGTTTTTGAATCAAAATGGTTGCTAGCGCTAGTTGAATATGCCTCAGTAGCTACATAAAAGATAGCATATGCACTACGAAGTCCGTTTTTGCCCCCACTGCGCGACCGAGCTGCAGCCCATCACGCTGGCCGAAGATGGCGGCGACAAGGAGCGGTTGCGCTGCCCCGCCTGCGGCTGGACGCACTGGAACAACCCCACGCCCGTGCTGGCCGCCATTGTGGAGATCGACGGCAAGGTGCTGCTGGCGCGCAACGCGGCGTGGCCGGGCAAGATGTTTGCGCTGATCACCGGCTTCATGGAGGCAGGCGAGTCGCCCCAGGAAGGCATTGCACGCGAGGTCAAGGAAGAGACCAACCTCGATGTGCAGTCCACGACCCTGGTGGGCGCCTACGAGTTCTTGCGCATGAACCAGGTCATCATTGCCTACCACGTGGTGGCCACGGGGCAGGTCAAACTGTCGCCCGAGCTGGTGGACTACCGGCTGTACGATCTGCCAGATCTCAAATGCTGGCCTGCGGGCACGGGCTACGCGCTGGCCGACTGGCTGCGCACGCGCGGCCATGAGCCCGTGTTTTTCACGGCTGAAGAAAATGCAGAGCGCCGCCGGGGGCTGGACGAACAAGCCCCGGCCGCGACGCCGCCTAAGGATTGATGACCATGGACATTCACAAAGAAATCGACACCCGGGGCCTGAACTGCCCCCTGCCCATCCTCAAGGCCAAGAAGGCGCTGTCGGACATGGCCAGCGGCCAGCTGCTCAAGGTGGTGGCCACCGACAACGGATCGCTGCGCGACTTTCAGGCGTTTGCCAAGCAGACCGGCAACGAGCTGGTGGAGCAGCAGACGGTGGGCGAAGAGTACATCCACGTCCTGCGCCGCCGTTGAACGCAAAAATAGCTGCCAGCGCTGTTTGCATCAGCGCTGGCAGCTATCAATTTTGATATCAATCGAGAGCTTGGACGGCCGGGTTTACAGCGCCAGGTTCTTCAGGTAGTCCCGGAAGTGCGCCCCCACCTGCGGGTGCTGCAGAGCCAGTTCCACCGTCGCTTCCAGAAACCCTTCCTTGCTGCCGCAGTCGTAGCGCTTGCCTTCGTACTGGAAGGCGTACACGGCCTCGTTATTCATCAGGCGCGCAATGCCGTCGGTGAGCTGGATCTCGCCGCCCACGCCCCGTGGCTGGTTGCGGATTTCGTCAAACACCCCAGGCGTGAGGATGTAGCGGCCGGCCACGCCCATGCGCGAGGGGGCCTCGGCGGCCTTGGGCTTTTCGACAATGCGCTGGATGCGGATCAGCGGGCCGCCGGCGGGCTCGCCCGCCACGATGCCGTACTTGTGCACCTGGTCCTCGGGCACCTCTTGCACGGCGATCACCGAGCGGCCTTGCTGGCGGAAGGCGGTTGCCATCTGCGCCAGCACCGGCTGCCCACCCTGGGGGCCGACCATCAAATCGTCGGCCAGCAGCACGGCAAACGGCTCCTTGCCCACCAGCGGCTCGGCGCACAGCACGGCGTGGCCCAGGCCCAGGGAGCGGGGCTGGCGCACAAAGGCGCAGTCCATGTCGCTGGGCTGGATGGAGCGCACCAGCTCCAGCAATTCCTTCTTGCCGGCCGCTTCCAGCTCGGCCTCCAGTTCGTAGGCGGTGTCGAAGTGGTCTTCAATGGCGCGCTTGCTGCGGCCTGTCACGAAGATCATGTGGCGGATGCCCGCGGCGTAGGCCTCTTCGACGGCGTACTGGATCAGCGGCTTGTCTACCACGGGCAGCATCTCCTTGGGGCTGGCCTTGGTGGCGGGCAGAAAGCGTGTGCCCAGTCCGGCAACGGGGAAAACGGCTTTGCGAACGGTGGTGGCAACAGTCATGGGGCTCCTCTGGACGGATGGGACGGTGTGTGGGCTGCAAGGCAGCCGCACGCACACCGGCAGAACATGAAAACAAGGCAATCGGCCCGCGCAGGGCGGGCCGCCATGGCGCAGTATGGCCCGGGTTTTAGCCCAGCCGTGTCAGCTGATCGCGCAATCTGCCCAGCGTGGCGCCGAAGTCGGCAATGCGCTTTTTCTCCTGCTCGATCACCGCCGCAGGCGCCTTGGCCACAAAGGCTTCGTTGGACAGCTTGTTGTTGGCCTTGGTGATCTCGCCGTCGATGCGGGCGATTTCCTTGGACAGGCGGGCTTTCTCGGCCGCCACGTCGATCTCCATGTACAGGCACATGCGGGCGTCGCCCACCACGGCCACGGGCGCAGCCTGGGCGGCGGCGGCCCAAGCGGCCTCGTCGTCAAACACCTTGACCTCGCTGAGCTTGGCCAGCGCCTGCAGCACCGGGCCCACGCCACGCATGAACTCGGTGTCGCCCACCACGTACAGGGGCAGGCGGGTGGAGGGAGACACGTTCATCTCGCCGCGCAGCGCGCGGCACGCGTCCACGAGACCCTTCACGCGGCCCATGTGGGCAATCGCAGCTTCGTCGATCTTGGCCGGTTGGGCTTCGGGATAGCGCGCGATGCTGACCGATTCGCCCGGGATGCCCGCCACGGGCGCCACCACCTGCCACAGGGCTTCGGTGATGAACGGGATGATGGGGTGGGCCAGGCGCAGGATGGCTTCGAGCGTGCGGATCAGCGTGCGGCGCGTGGCGCGCTGCTGGGCGTCGGTGCCGTTCTGGATCTGCACCTTGGCGATTTCCAGGTACCAGTCGCAGTACTCGTTCCAGACAAAGTCGTAGATCGTGTTGGCCACGTTGTCCAGGCGGTACTCTTCAAAGCCCTTGGCGACTTCGGCCTCGGTCTTTTGCAGCAGCGAGGTGATCCAGCGGTCGGCCTGGCTGAACTGCATGTAGCCGTGGGCGCTGCCGCCGGGCTGGCATTCTTCCTTGGTGTGCTCTTTCAGGCCGCAGTCCTGGCCTTCGCAGTTCATTAGCACGAAGCGGCTGGCGTTCCAGAGCTTGTTGCAGAAGTTGCGGTAGCCCTCGCAGCGCTTGCTGTCGAAGTTGATGCTGCGGCCCAGCGATGCCAGCGCGGCAAAGGTAAAGCGCAGCGCATCGGCGCCATAGGCCGGAATGCCTTCGGGGAATTCCTTTTGCGTATTCTTGCGCACGGTGGGCGCGGTCTCGGGCTTGCGCAGGCCGGTGGTTCGCTTGTCAAGCAGCGGTTCCAGCGCAATGCCGTCGATCAGGTCCACGGGGTCGAGCACGTTGCCCTCGGACTTGCTCATCTTCTTGCCCTGCGCGTCGCGCACCAGGCCGTGGATGTACACGTGCTTGAACGGCACGCGGCCCGTGAAGTGCGTGGTCATCATGATCATCCGGGCGACCCAGAAGAAGATGATGTCGTAGCCCGTGACCAGCACGGTGCTGGGCAGGTACAGGTTGAAGTCGTCGGTTTCGGCGGTGCCTTGGTTCGGCCAGCCCATGGTGCTGAAGGGCACGAGGGCGGACGAGTACCAGGTGTCCAGCACGTCCTCGTCGCGGCGCAGCTTTTTACCCGGGGCCTTGGCCTGCGCCTCGGCTTCGGTGCGGGCGACGATCACGTTGCCGTCTTCGTCGTACCACGCCGGGATCTGGTGGCCCCACCACAGCTGGCGGCTGATGCACCAGTCCTGGATGTTGTTCATCCACTGGTTGTAGGTGTTCACCCAGTTTTCGGGCACGAACTTCACATCACCGCTGGCTACGGCATCAATGGCCTTTTGCGCAATGCTCTTGCCGGTGGGGTCCTGGTCGGACACCTTGCTCATGGCGACGAACCACTGGTCGGTCAGCATGGGCTCGATCACCTGGCCGGTGCGGGTGCAGATGGGCACCATCAGCTTGTGCTTCTTCACCTCGACCAGCGCGCCGATGGCTTCCAGGTCGGCCACCACGGCCTTGCGGGCCACGAAGCGGTCCATGCCCTGGTACTTGGCGGGCGCGTTCTCGTTGATGGTGGCCTGCAGCGTCAGCACCACGATCATGGGCAGCTTGTGGCGCTGGCCCACGGCGTAGTCGTTTTGGTCGTGCGCGGGGGTGACCTTGACCACGCCCGTGCCGAATTCCTTGTCCACGTACTCGTCGGCGATCACCGGGATCTGGCGGTCGCACAGCGGCAGGTTGACCATCTTGCCGATGAGGTGCGTGTAGCGCGCGTCCTCCGGGTGCACCATTAGCGCCACGTCACCCAGCATGGTCTCGGGGCGGGTGGTGGCCACCGTCAGGCTGCCCGATCCATCGGCCAGCGGGTAGGCGATGTGCCACAGCGAGCCGTCTTTTTCTTCGCTCTCGACTTCCAGGTCGGACACGGCGGACTGCAGCTTGGGGTCCCAGTTCACCAGGCGCTTGCCGCGGTAGATCAGGCCTTGTTCGTACAGCTTCACGAAAGTGTCGGTCACCACGGCGCTGAGCTTGTCGTCCATGGTGAAGTATTCGCGGCTCCAGTCCACGCTGTCGCCCATGCGGCGCATCTGCGTGGTGATGGTGTTGCCGGACTTTTCCTTCCACTCCCACACCTTGCTCACAAAGTTCTTGCGCGCCTCGGGCGGGGTGGGGCCCATGTCATAGCGGCTGATGCCTTGCTCTTGCAACTGGCGCTCCACCACGATCTGCGTGGCGATGCCTGCGTGGTCGGTGCCCGGCACCCAGACGGTATTGAAGCCCTTCATGCGGTGGTAGCGCGTGAGGCTGTCCATGATCGTCTGGTTGAACGCATGGCCCATGTGCAGCGTGCCCGTCACGTTGGGCGGGGGCAGCTGGATGGAGAAGGCGGGCTCGCCCGCCTGGGGCTGGCCCGTGCCACGGTGGCCTGCGGTGCCATACCCGCGCTTTTCCCATTCGGGGCCCCAGTGGGCTTCCAGTGCAGCGGGTTCAAACGACTTGGACAGGCTTTCGAGGCCGGGTTGTGGTTGGGGCGTGCTCATGGGTCTGGCAGTGGGGTGTGGCAGTGGGGGCCGTGGGGCGGAGCGGCCGCAGGGAGCGCTCCGACGAACAAGAGGGTGAACCGCACATTTTAAGGGACCGCCACCCCGGCGCTGGCCCCGCGGGGGCTTGGGCCGTTTGGCAATCGCGCGCCGTCTGTCGGCCGATTCTTTCCAATGGTTACCTTGAGCCTGGGTGCGCGGGTGAATGCGTCCTGATAATCCCGCCCGGCGGAGTGGGAAGGGCGCGGCAACGTGAACCAGGCTTCGCCTACGGATCACGATTTACAACAAGGACCGGTGCGGTGGCTTGCGGGGGGCGTTCAGCCTTCCGGTGCCACGGTGCCGGGCCGTCACAACCATCCGAACCTATGACGTTTCAATCTGCCTGGCGCCTGGGCCTGGTCAAGGTCTTTGCCTATGCGCTGCTGGCGCTGTTTCTGGTGCCTGCGGTCACCTACGTGTTCACCCGCCATGTCCAGACCGACCAGGACACCCGTTTTGTGGCCGGCATCAGCCAGCGCATCGATGCCGAAAAGGGCCTGCCCGCCGACGAGAAGCAGGCGCGCAAGGACTATTACCGCAGCAACCCGCCGTCCACCATTTGCAGCAATGCAGACCCCGAGGCCCGCGAATACCGCGAGGCGCTGTGCGACACCTTCTCCGATGTCTGGCAGTTCCACATGGCGCGCAAGCTGTCGCTGTGGACGCTGGTGGCCAGCGCGGCGCTGCTGCTGGCGGTGCTGGGGCTGGGGGCGCTGGCGTTTGCCGACCGCACGCTGCAGTACGCGAGCTTTGTGGCGGGCTGGCGCCTGACGTCCTGGGCCAGCGCCACGGCGCTGGTGGTGCAAGGGACGATGGCGGTGTGGCTGTCGTTCTGGGTCACTGCGTTTTTCTTCCACAAGTACTCGCCGAAGCTGGTGCTGTTTGTAGGCTTTGCCGTGGGGGCCGGGGTGCTGGTGGCCGTGGCGGGCATCTTCAAGCGGGTGCAGTCCAGCAACCAGGTGGTGGGCGAGCTGGTGGGCGAGGCCGATGCGCCGCTGCTGTGGCAGCGCATTCGCCACCTCGCGCAGCGCCTGAAGACCGAGCCGCCCCGGCACATCGTGGCTGGCATCGATGCCAACTTCTTTGTGACCGAGGCCCCGATCACAGTGGGCCAGCAAACCCTCACGGGCCGCACGCTGTTTGTGAGCCTGCCGCTGCTGCGCATCCTGGACCAGACCGAGGCCGACGCCGTGCTGGGCCATGAGTTGGCCCACCTGCGCGGGGGCGACACTCGACGTAGCGCACAGCTGGGGCCCAAGCTGGTGCAGTTTGACCACTACCGCCACGCCATCCGCACCGGCGGGCTGTCGGCCATGGCGTCGCCGCTGCTGGACCTGTACCGCACCATCTTCGAAATCGCCCTGGCCAGCGACAGCCGCGAGCGCGAGTTCAAGGCCGACCGCCTGGCGGCCAAGCTGGTGAGCCCGGCGGCGATTGCACAGTCGCTGGTCAAGATTGCCGCCTACGCCCAGTACCGCTACCGCATCGAGGACGAACTGTTCGGCCGCAACGAGCGGCACGACAACAGCACGCTGGGCATTGCGAGTTTTGTGGCCCAGGGCTTGGCGCCGTACGCGGCATCGCCCGACTTTGTGGATGCGATGAAGACGGCCAATGTGCCGCATCCCTTCGACTCACACCCCGCCATGCCCGAGCGCCTGCGCAACGTGGGTATGGCCCTGAAAGAGCGCGACTACGGCGCGATTGCCGTGCGTGCGCCCGCCACCACCTGGGTGCAGGAGATATTGACCGCCGACGCCATCGAACAGCGGCTGTGGAGCGCTTACGAACAGCAGTTTGCGCAGGACCACGAGCGCAGCCTGGCCTACCGCTACGAGCCCGCCAACGAGCAGGAGCGAGCCCTGGTGTTGCAGTACTTTCCGCCCGTGGTGTTTGCCCTCAAGGGCGACGCGACGGTGGAGGTGAGCATCGACGGCATCCGCACCTCGGCCGATGAGACCACGGTGTTCTGGGACGCCATCAAGGGTCTGGAATTCAAGGAAAGCAGCTTTGGCAACGCGCTGATCGTGACACACCCCGAGAAGAACGCCCTGGGCCTGGGCGCCAAGACCAGCAAGATCAAGCTGCCCGGCCTCAAGAAGGACAAGGACCAGTTCAACGCCGTGGTCAGCCACTACTGGCAGCGCCACCAGATCATGCGGGCGCAGCAACAGGCAGCGGCATGATTGCTATCTTTTGTATAGCTGCTCGGGCAATGAGATGTAGCGCTTCAGCGCTATAAGAACCTGTTCAAGATCTTTAAGGGGATCGTATTGGAGTGCAACCGGGATGAGTGGATGCTTCGGATGCGCCGCATCGGCTCGTGCCCATGCAAGCAGCCGGGGCGTCCAATCGCCCGATTTCACTCCAACCCTTCGGGCAAGTGCCTTGCCGGGCGGTCTGCGGCGTTGCGGCGCTTGCGGATAGCCGGGCTATCCACTGCGCACCGCGCCTTGCGTCCCATCCCGGCAAGGTACTTGTGCGACCCCGAAAAGATCTTGAACAGGTTCTAAGGCCCAAAACCCTATCGCAAAGCGGTGGGAGAGCCGTTTGACGGGGCTGCGCACCCCATCCAGCGCAGCCAGCCCCGTGGACTGTGGAGGCCTGGGGGCAGGTTGGCTTACTTGCGCACAAACTCCGGCCGGTCGTTCTGTTGGGGCTTGAGCGGCGCATCCACCTTGCCTTCGGCGCGTTCCTTGCGCCATTGCTCCTTGCGCGCCGTCCACTCGCGCAGGCGGGCGTGGGCCACAGTGCTGTCTTTTTCCATTTGCTCGTCGTTGGCCAGCTGGGCCGACAGCTCCAGGCGGATGCCGTTGGGGTCGAAGAAATAGATGCTCTTAAAGATGTGGTGGTCCGTCACGCCCAGCACTTCCACGCCGTGCGCTTCCAGGCGGCGCTTGGTGTTCTCCAGCTCCTGCACGGTGTTCACGCGGAACGCAATGTGGTTGACCCACAGGGGGGTGTTGGGCGAGGGCTCGGCCTTCACGTCGTCGCCCAGGTCGAAGAAGGCGATGAACGAGCCGTCCTGCAGGCGAAAGAAGAAATGGGTGTAGGGGCAGTACTCGCCGGTGCTAGGCACATAGTCGCTCTGGATGATGTGGTACAGCGGCAGGCCCAGGATGTCTTCATAGAACTGGCGCGTTTCCTCGGCGTCGCGGGCCTTGTAGGCGTAGTGGTGCAACTGCTGGATGGGGGCGGGTGCCGGCAGGCTGGCCAGGTCGGTCGGGTTCAGAACGGCGTTCATGCAGAGTCTCCTCAAATCGGTGAACGCAATTCTACTATTCGTAATTGATTTACGTTAAGTTAATTTTCGTCTATCCGCCGGTGGATTACACTGCGCATCCCATTGGTTATTTCCGCCGTCGCGGAGGCCCGACTCCCATGCGCCTGTAAGCCCCTCCCAAGCAGTTCCCCCTGATCGCCCGCACCGGGCGGGGGGTTGTGTGTCTTGTACGGAGCGCAGGCTATGCCGACATCCAAGCGAGGGGCTGGGGCCCCTGGCAACCGCCGTGTTGCCGATTCTTTTACTTCTCCATCGTTTCCTTCTTCGTCCGCGGCACCTCTGCATACCGATGCGGCAGGCTCCCCTACGGGACCGCTGCATCTGAAGTTTCAGGATGTCCGCTGGCATCTGCCGGATGGTCAGGCGCTGTGGGACCGCCCGCTGAACGTGGCCGTGGGCCCTGGCCTGACCGGTGTGGTGGGCGCCAATGGCAGCGGCAAAAGTGTTTTTCTGCGGTTGGCGATGGGGCTCTGCCAACCCCATGGCGGGAGCGTTTGGCGTTGCGAAGCCACCTTTGCCGTGGCGCAGGATGTCCCGGCAGAGCCCGGCTCGACCGTGGCCGATCTCGCAGGCCTGGGACCGGTGTTGCAGGCACTGGCGCGGCTGGATGCAGGGCTTGGCACTGCCGATGACCTGGTGCTTGCCGAAGGCCGTTGGGACTTGCCGGCGCGCTGGACGCGGGCGTTGTCGGCCCTGGGCCTGGCGGGCTTGTCGCCAGGGCATGCGGCGCACCAGCTCAGCGGCGGCGAGCGCATGCGCGTGGCGCTGGCCGGGGCCTTTTTGTCCGGCGCCGACTTGCTGCTGCTGGACGAGCCCACCAACCACCTCGACCGCCCGGCCCGGCGATGGCTCCTGGAGGCCTTGGCAGAGTGGGGTGGTGGCGCATTGGTGGCCAGCCACGACCGGGAGCTGCTGGCCGACGTGGGCAGCATCCTGGAGCTGTCACCCGCTGGGCTGCAGCGCTACGGCGGAAACTGGGCCCTGTACCAGGAACAGCGCGCTGCCGAAGCCGCAGCGGCCCGCGCTGCACTGGAGCACGCCCGCACCGAGCGCAGCCGGGGTTTGCGGTTGCTGCAGCGTGAGCACGACGCTCAGTTGCGCCGCGCGGCCCGGGGGCGCGAGGAGGGGCGCACCGCCAACCAGGCGTCTGTGCTGCTGGACCGGAAGAAGAACAATGCCCAAGCCCATGCGGGCCGCGAACATGAACGCCAGCAACAGGAGCGCCAGCGGTTAAACAACGCGGTACGCGAAGCGGCCGCCCGCGTGCCGCCGCAGGTCTTGCCCACGCTGGTGTTGCCACAGAGCAGGGTGCCAGCGGGCAAGCTGGTGCTCGCGTTCGAGGACGTGCAGGTGCCCCACGCGCCACCGGGCCAGCCACGGCTGGACGGCACCTGGAGCGGTCCCCTGCGCATTGCCATCACAGGGCCCAACGGTTGTGGCAAAAGCAGCCTGCTGCGGTTGATCGCTTCGCCCGATGAACCGGCGGCTGGCAGTGTGCGTCGCCCCGTGCGTGCGGCCTGGCTGGACCAGCACCATGCGGCGCTGCGGTCTTCACAGCACGGGGTGCTGCACCACCTGCAATCGCTCCACACGCCGCTGCCGGAGGCCGTCTTGCGCACGCATCTGGCGCAGCTGGGGCTGGGGGCCGACCGGGTGCAGCGTCCCGCCTGCGCGCTCAGTGGCGGTGAGCGCATGAAAGCTGCGCTGGCCTGCGCGCTGTGGTCGGGCGAGCCCGCGCAGATGCTGCTGCTCGACGAGCCCACCAACCATCTGGATGTGGAGGCCACGCAGGCGTTGCAGTCCGCGTTGTTGGCCTTTACTGGCGCGGTGATTGTGGTGTCACACGACTTGGCGTTCCTGCAGGCCGTGCGCCCTGACAGGGTGTGGGCCTGGCGCCCTACCGGTTGGGATCTGGATGCATCCCTCGGCGATGTCTGAGCGCGCATGAAAAAGCCGCCCGCTGCGCTATGGCAGGGGCGGCTGTGCAGCGCCATGCCGCCCTGGGGCGGCCGCTGTGTTGCTGCGTGTTGTTTACTGCTTCACGGCTTCGATCTGCACCACCAGGCGCACGTTCTTGGGGAAGCCCCATTCCACGCCGTAGTTCATGCCCCACTGGGTGCGGTCGATGGTGGCTTCAAAGTCGCCGCCGCACACTTCGCGCTTGAGCATGGGGCTGTCGTAGCAGTTGAACTGGTTGGCCTTCAGGGTCAGGGGGCCGGTCTTGCCCAGCAGCGTGAGCTGGCCTTCCACGCTGGCGACCTTGTCGCCGTTGAAGACGAACTTGCTGGAGACAAACTTCATCGTGGGGTGCTTGGCCGCGTCGAACAGGTCGGCGCTTTGCAGGTGCTTGTCAAACGCAGGGGTGCCCGTGTTCACCGAGGTCACGTCGAACGTGATCTCGGCCTTGCCCGACTTGCCGGCCTTGTCGAACTGGACGGTGCCTTCCTTCTTGTCGAAGCGGCCACGGTTCACGGCAGCGCCAAAGTGGCTGATTTCGAACGAGGCGAAGGTGTGCGTCGGGTCGATGGCGTAGTTGGCCGATTGGGCTTGGGCAGCACCGGCGAACAGGGTGGCAGCGGCGGCCAGGGCGAAGAGGGACTTGCGCATGGAAACTCCTGATGGGTCAAAAAGGAAAGGACAAAGGGAAAGGGGAGGCCGCTAGCAGCGGCGGCCAAATGCAGAAGGGCGCAGCGCTCAGAGCTTGCCGATGCCGGTCAGCGCGAGCTTGAACTTGACCTGTACGTCGTCGGCCACCATGGAGGTGTCGGCCCACTCGTTTTCACCGATCTTGAAGGCCAGCCGCTTGATGGGCAGCGCGCCTGTGGCGGTGGTGGTGGTGCCGTTCTGGGTCAGCGTTACGGGCACCACCACGTTCTGGCTGTTGCCCTTGATGGTGAGCGCGCCCGCCACTTCAAACTTGCCGCCGCCCAGGGCCTTGATGCTGGACGACACGAACTGGGCTTGCGGGAACTTGGGCACGTTGAACCAAGCGGGCTTTGGCAGCTCCGCATCGGTCTCGCGCGAGCCCAGCGTGGCGCTGCCGGTGTCCACCGTGAAGGCGATCTTGCTAGTGGCCAGCTTCGCGGGGTCAAACGCGACCTGTGCGCTGAACTTCTTGAACTGGCCTTCGAGCGGCACACCCATCTGGCGGGCGGTGAACTGCACCTCGCTTTGTACGGGCACCAGTTGCTGCTGGGCCAGGGCGGCCTGCGCGCCAGCGGCGAGCGCAGCGCCGATCACGATGCGGGACAGGGTAGTGGACAGTTGCATGCAGAAACTCCGTTCAAATCTCAAAAGGTGAAAGCGGCGGCCGGGGCGCGGATGGGTGCGTGGCCTTTGGGCTGGCAAGGCGCCCGCCTGGCGGGGCGGCGGCGCATGAAGGGCGGAAGCGGGTTATTTCCCCGGCAGCATGCGGTGCAGCAGCCCGTCTCGGTCCACCAGATGGTGCTTGAGCGCGGCGGCGATGTGCAGCACGGCCAGCGCAGCCAGTGCAAACGCGGTGTACTGGTGCCAGGGCTTGATGGCCTCGGCCAGGTCCTTGCTCACCGGCACAAAGTCGGGCAGCTGCCACAGGCCCAGGAACACAATGGGGAACCCCGCCGCCGAGCTGTAGGCCCAGCCAATCAGGGGCACGGCAAAGAACAGCAGGTACAGCAAATGGTGGGTGCCGTGGTGCGCCAGCTTTTGCCAGCCGGGCATGGTCTTCTCAACCGCCTTGGGCAGCGCCGGGGGGCGGTGCGTGACGCGCCACAGCAGGCGCAGCGCCGACAGCACCAGGATCGTCACGCCGGCCCATTTGTGCCAGTTGTAGAGCTTGAGCCGCTGGGGCGAAAAAGGCAGGTCGGCCATGTAGACGCCGACGCCAAACAGCGCGATCAGCGCCAGGCCCAGCACCCAGTGCAACAGCATGGCCGTGCGCGTGTAGCGGCGGGGGGTGTCGAAGGTCGTGGTGGCAGTGGCTGTCATCAGCGAATCAAAAAAGGGCGTGTGAAAAAGAGAGGGAGCGCGGGCTGCGAAGGCCATCCCGTGGGGTACCGCCACAGTGGGCCGATGGGGCAGTGTAGGAAGCGCCGGCGACGATCGGCTTCAAGCAGATTGATGCTTCAGTTCAAATTTATTGAACCGATAGGCCTTGAGCGCTCAAAGTTCCCCAATGCTGTGCAAATTTTGTAGCGCAGCGATGGGGCACGTTGGCCCTGCACCGGGGTGGAGCCTGCAGCGCACGCGCTGGTGCACGCGCACGGCCGGTGAAGGCAAGGGGCGGCGGTTGAAAAAGCACAGCGGTGAAGGCCGCTGTGCAGGTGCGGAAGGCGCTACAGCGCCCTTGCGGTGCCTGCCTGAGTAATGCCTCGGTAATGCCTCGGTAAGGGGCTTGTCGGCTTATCGGGCCAGCGCAGCCTGCTTCCAGGCGCTGGCAGCGGCGGTGTCGTCGTCGCGCTGCTCGGCCAGCTCGGCTAGGTGGCGCCAGGCGCTGGCACGCAACTGGGGGTCGCTGAGCTGCTGCGTTGCCTGTGTCAGCAACTGCTGGGCCTTGCCCCACAGCTGGCGCTTGAGGCACGCCATGCCCGCCAGGTACTGCAGGCGCGCGTCGCGCGGGTTGGCTTGTTGGGCCGATTCGATGCGGGCCAGCCAGGGGGCGTCGAGCGCATCCAGCCCCGCCTCCAGTGCGCGCACCAGCTTGAGGGCGTGTTGCTCGGCCAGGGCATCGGGCAGCTCGACCATGCGGTCCCACACGGGCAGCAGCCAGGCCCGCACCTGCGTGGCATCACCGCCCAGGGCCGCCAGCCGCTGGGCGGCGTGGATGGCCAGTTCGGGCATGTTGCGCTCGCTGGTTTCCAGCGACAGCCAGATCTGCTGCAGCTGGGCCGTGTCGTGCGCGCTGTTGATGAGTTCGGTGGCCAGGCCGCGCACGATGCTCTGCGCCGCATTGGGCGAGAACGCACGGTGTTTGCCCAGCAGGCGTGCGGTGTCCAGCGCCTCTTGTGTCTGGCGTGCCAGCCGGGTGGCCTTGAGCTTGATGCGCAGCGCCAGCGTGCGGCGGGCTGCGCCCTGGGGCAGGGCAGCCAGGCGGTCGAGCGCAGCAGGGGCATCGCGGTCGTCCAGCGACCAGCGGGCCGCGCGCATCTGGGCGCCTTCGTGCATTTCCTGCTCGTTGATGGAGCCGCGCATGGGGGCTTCCTGCAGTGCGTCCTGCAAGTGGCTTTCGCGCGTGGCGCGGTCTTGCAGCGCGTGGGACGCCTCTGCCGCAATCATGTGGGCCAGCGCGCGCAGCTGCTTGCCGTGGGGCACGGCCTCGCCGCTGGCCTCCAGGGCGTGTTCTTGCGACAGTGCCGCCACAGCGGCCTTGCGCGAGCGGATGAACCGGCCGCCCAGCATGTGGGTCAGCGCGTCGAGCAGCGCGCCATGCATGGCACGCTCTTTTTGTTGAACGCGCCAGCGGCGTGCCTGGTGCGGCAGTTCCAGCAGTGCCGCCAGGGCCCGCAGCGCCGCGTACACGGTGACGAAGCCGCCGACCAGCAGCAGCACCACCATGTTGAGCGACAGATCGATGCGGTAGGGCGGCCAGTACAGGGTGACCGTCCCCTGGTTGTTGCCCGCAAACAGCGCGGCCGCCACCGCCACCCCGAACAAGCCCAGAAGCCAAAGTGCTGCGCGCATGGTGTCAACGTCCGGCAGCGGCGGTGGCCAGGGCCGACAGGGTTTCGTCCAGGCGCGGCAGCTCGGCCGCCTTCATGCTGGCCTGGGCCTGCTGCAGGGTCGAAGCCACGTTCTGCGTGCGGCGCGATGCGGGGTCGAAATATTTGTTGAGCGCTGCGGTGGCTGCGGCCAGGTCCGAACGGGCGGACTCGAACTGCCGGGCCAGGATGCCCAGGCGCGCGTTGAGCAGCTTGAACTTGAGGTTTTCGCGCAGGAAGAAGGTCTGCTCGGGGGCCAACAAGATGGCCTCGGGCTGGTCGATACGGCTCACGCGCACCAGGCTGCGGGCCTCGTCGCGCACCACCTCCCAGCTGCGCTGCAGGGCCGCCTGCCACCACGCCAGGCCCTCGGTGGGGGCGGGGGCGCTGCCGGGCATTGCGGGGCCGGTAGACAGCCGCTTGGTCGAAGCGGCCTGGGCCACGGCATTCAGCACGGGCAAATCGTCCACCTGGCGCACCAGCTCGTCCAGGCGGGCGAGCAGGCCGGCGGTGTCGGTCACGGTGGCGCGGGTCAGGCGGTCCAGGTCGCGGCCGATGGCGCGTTGCACAGGGGCCAGGCGGGGTTGGGCGGAGCGCTCGATGCGCTGGTTGGCGCTTTTGAGGGCGGCCACCAGGGGCTCCAGGCTGCCGGTCAGCTGGGCCTGCTGTTGCGCCAGACGGATGGCCGACTCAATGTCCACCACCAGGTTTTCATCGCGCGAGCGCGACAGGCTCTGCATGAGTTCTTCGAGTTGGCTGCGCTGCAGGGCGACTTCGCTCACGCGGGCCTCTGCCACCGAAAGACGTGCGGCCGTGTCGCGCACTAGCTCTTCGGCCTGGCGGGCCATGGTGCGGGCCTCTATGGCCAGCGCGCCCGAGTCGGCGGACTGCCGGGCCAGTTGTTCCTGGATGGCGCTGAGCTTTTGCCACAGCAGGCCGCTGCTGACCAGTGCAGCCACCGCCACGGTGCCCAGCAGCAAGGTCATGGCGCCGCTCCGGCCGGCGGCGGGGGCTGCTGCCGAGGGGGCCGGGCTCACTGCCGGCGCGCCCACGGCGGCAGCCACAGGGGCTGGAGGGGGCGTGGAGGGCAGATCGTCAGGGGGCGCAGAACTCATGCGGCCGATTCTATCGAGGCCACCACGTCTTCCAGCGCCGGACGGCATTCCCGCACGGTGCCAAAGCCCGCTGCGCGGGCTGCTTCGGCGATGCGCGGGTGGGTGGCCAGCGCATGGGCAGCGCCCCAGTGCTGGCCCGGCAGGGCCTCGGCCAGGTGGGCCACCGCCTCCGAACTGCTCAGCAGCCAGACGGAGCCATCTTGGGCTGCCTGTTGCGCCAGCGCCACCTCTTGCGCCGTGAAGCGGGGGGCGCCGCGTTGGTAGGCCACCACAAACTCCACCTGACCACCCCGCGCCTCGATCTGCTGGGCCAGCCACTCGCGGCCGTTGCCCTGGGGCGATTCGTGTGCGCCCTGGGGTGTGGCGGAGCGGCCGCGCACGATCAGCACGCGGTCGCCGGGCTGCACCTGGGGGCCCACCTGCTGCCACAGTGCCTCCGAGTCGAACTGGGGTGCGTCGGGCGCAGGTCCGTCGATGGCGCTGCGCGGTACGCCAGCCTGCTCCAGCGCGCGGGCTGTGCCCGGGCCGGGTGCCCATGCTCTTGTTTTTATAGCTGCCAGGCCATGAATATCTAGCGCTACAGGGCGTTTTTGCTCAAAAAAGTGCACCACGGCATTGCCACTCACAAACATCAGGGCACGGTAGGTGCCGATGTTGGCGCGGGCCGCGTCCAGCGCCTGCTGCATGGCGGTGTCCGTGCAGGGGCCAATCGCAATCAGGGGCAGCGCCACAGCCTGTATGCCGTGTGCGCCCAGTTGCGCCACCCAGTGCGTCGCTTCGCGGGCAGGGCGTGTGACGATGACCCGGGGCGCTGAGGTGCCCATCTCAGGCCGGGGTGATGCCGCGCGCACCCCCAGCACGCAGGCGCTGCGCAATCGCGTCGCCCAGGGCTTCTGCCTGCGCTAGCGTGGTGACCGGGGCGGAGGCCTGGGCGCGCACCAGCGGGGCTTTGTCCTCGGGGTCGCCCCAGGCAGCGTCCAGCTGCAGCACGCCCTCGGTGAAGGTGCCGTGCGCTGCCAGGGGCATCGAGCAGCTGCCGCCCATGGCGCGGCTCACAGCGCGTTCGGCGGCCACGGTCAGCCAGGTGGTCTGGTGCGCCAGCGGCGCCAGCGCGTCAATCAGGTCTTGCCGGTCGCTGCGCACCTCGATGCCCAGCGCGCCCTGGCCTGCAGCGGGCAGCATCGCATTGGGTTCGAAGGTGGTGCGGATCCGGGCTTCCAGCCCCAGGCGCTTCAGGCCCGCGGCGGCCAGCACGATCGCGTCGTACTGGCCTTCATCCAGCTTGCGAAGGCGGGTGTCGAGGTTGCCGCGCAAGGGCTCGATCTTCAGGTCGGGCCGCAGGGCCTGCAGCAGCACCTGGCGGCGCAGGCTCGATGTGCCCACCACGGCACCCTGCGGCAGCGCGTCCAGGTTCTCATAGCGGGGGGAGACAAAGGCATCGCGCGGGTCTTCACGCTCCATCACGCAGGCCAGGGCAAAGCCCTCGGGCAGCTCCATGGGCACGTCCTTGAGCGAATGGACGGCAATGTGGGCACGCCCTTCTTCCAGTGCCACTTCCAGCTCTTTCACAAACAGGCCCTTGCCACCCACCTTGCTGAGGGACTTGTCCAGAATCTGGTCGCCCTTGGTGGTCATGCCCAGCAATTGCACGCTGTGGCCCCGGGCTTCGAGCAGCGCTTTGACATGCTCGGCCTGCCACAGTGCAAGGCGACTTTCGCGCGTGGCGATGACGATGGGGGGCGTTGGCGAGGGGCTCAAGTTCGTAACCTGTTTGTAATTATTCAGCGGCGCAGGATGCTAGCATGCGCCCGCACTGGGGCTGGTGCGGCCTGCGGCCATGCGGGCTCCACGCGCCAGGCCATCCCACCCATCCCGGAGACTCCCGCATGAAACGATCCGACAAGGACCAGCCCCTGATTGACGACATCCGCCTGCTGGGCCGCATTCTGGGAGACGTGATCCGTGAACAGGAGGGGGTGGAGGCCTACGAGCTGGTCGAGCAGGTGCGCAAGCTCTCGGTGGCCTTCCGCCGCGACGCCGACCAGGAGGCCGACCGCGCGCTCAAGAAGCTGCTCAAGTCGCTGTCGGGCGACCAGACGGTGAGCGTGATCCGCGCCTTCACCTACTTCAGCCACCTGGCCAACCTGGCCGAAGACCGCCACCATATCCGCCGCCGCGCCGTGCACGAGCGTGCGGGCGACACGCAAGAGGGCAGCATCGAGGTCGCCCTGTCGCGCCTGCGCTGGGCCGGCATTGCACCCAAGACCATTTCGCAAACGCTGGCCGGTAGCTATGTGGCGCCCGTGCTGACCGCCCACCCTACCGAAGTGCAGCGCAAGAGCATTCTGGACGCCGAGCGCGACATTGCCCAGTTGCTCGCCACGCGCGACGACATCCAGGTGCGCGCCCAGCTCTACAACAGCGCCAAGGACGCGCTCACCCCCCGCGAGCTGGCCGCCAACGAAGCCCTGCTGCGTGCCCGCGTGGCCCAGCTGTGGCAAACGCGCCTGCTGCGCTACAGCAAACTCACCGTGGCCGACGAGATCGAGAACGCGCTGTCGTATTACGAAGCGACCTTCCTGCGCGAGATCCCCAAGATCTACGCTGACCTGGAGAGCGAACTCGGCCAGTACCCCGTGCACAGCTTCTTGCGCATGGGCCAGTGGATTGGTGGGGATCGTGACGGCAACCCCAATGTGACGGCGCAAACCCTGCAATACGCCCTGAGCCGCCAGGCCGAAGTGGCTCTGCGCCACTACCTGACCGAGGTGCACTACCTGGGCGGCGAGCTGTCGCTGTCCGCCCGCCTGGTGCAGGTGTCGGCCGAGATGGAGGCCCTGGCCCAGCGCTCGCCCGACACCAACGAACACCGCGTGGACGAGCCCTATCGCCGCGCGCTCACTGGCATCTATGCGCGCCTGGCCGCATCGCTGAAAGACCTGACCGGTGGCGAAGCCGCGCGCCATGCTGTAGCGCCACAAAACGCCTACGCCAGCGCCGAAGAGTTCCTGGCCGACCTGCGCGTGATCGAAGCGTCACTGAAGTCCCACCACGGCGAAGCGCTGGCCGCAGAGCGCCTGCACCCGCTGATCCGCGCCGTGCAGGTGTTTGGCTTTCACCTGGCCACGGTGGACTTGCGCCAGAGCTCCGACAAACACGAAGAAGTGGTGGCCGAGCTGCTGGCCAAGGCGCGCATCGAACCCAACTACGCCAGCCTGCAAGAAGCCGCCAAGCGCGCCCTGTTGATCAAGCTGCTGAACGACGCGCGCCCGCTGCGCGTGGTAGGCGCCGAGTATTCCGCGCACGCCCAGGGCGAGCTGGCCATCTTTGAAACCGCCCGTGTGATGCGCGAGCGCTTCGGGCATGAGGCGATTCGCCACTACATCATCAGCCACACCGAGACGGTGAGCGACCTGCTGGAGGTGCTGCTGCTGCAAAAGGAAGTGGGGCTGATGAACGGGACCTTGGACGCCGAGTCCAAGAACCACCTCATCGTGGTGCCGCTGTTCGAAACGATTGAAGACCTGCGCAACGCCGCGCCCATCATGCGCGAGTTCTATGCGCTGCCCGGCGTGGCAGCACTGGTCCAGCGCAGCGGTGGCGAGCAGGACATCATGCTGGGCTACAGCGACAGCAACAAGGACGGTGGCATCTTCACCAGCAACTGGGAGCTGTACCGCGCCGAGATCGCCCTCGTCGAACTCTTCGACGAACTCGCCACCAGCCATGGCATCCAGCTGCGCATGTTCCATGGCCGGGGCGGCACCGTGGGCCGTGGCGGTGGCCCCAGCTACCAGGCCATTCTGGCGCAGCCGCCCGGCACCGTGCGCGGCCAGATCCGTCTGACCGAGCAGGGCGAGGTCATTGCCTCGAAATATGCCAACCCCGAGATCGGCCGGCGCAATTTGGAAACGCTTGTTGCCGCCACGCTCGAAGCCACCCTGCTGCAGCCCACCAAGCCCGCCACCAAGGCGTTTTTGGATGCTGCCGCGCAGCTCTCGCTGGCCAGCATGGGCAGCTACCGTGCGCTGGTGTACGAGACCCCGGGCTTTACCGACTACTTCTTCAACTCCACGCCCATCCGCGAGATCGCAGAACTCAACATCGGCTCGCGCCCTGCATCGCGCAAGGCCAGCCAGAAGATCGAAGACCTGCGCGCCATTCCCTGGGGCTTCAGCTGGGGCCAATGCCGCCTCACGCTGCCCGGCTGGTTTGGTTTTGGCTCGGCGGTGGAAGCCTTCATCAACACCGAAGGCAAGGACCCCAAGGCCCAACTGGCGCTGCTGCAGAAGATGTACCGCCAGTGGCCGTTCTTCCGCACCCTGCTGTCCAACATGGACATGGTGCTGGCCAAGAGCGACCTGGCCCTGGCCTCGCGCTACAGCGAACTCGTCACCGACGCCCGCCTGCGCAAAAAGGTGTTCACCAGCATCGAGGCCGAGTGGCACCGCACGGCCGATGCGCTCACCCGCATCACGGGCGACAAGCAGCGCCTGACGCACAACACGGCGCTGGCGCGGTCCATCAAGCACCGCTTCCCTTACATCGATCCCCTGCACCATTTGCAGGTCGAGCTGGTGCGCCGCTGGCGTGCAGGGCAGGGCGACGAGCGGGTGCAGACCGGGATTCACATCTCCATCAACGGTATTGCGGCGGGGCTGCGCAATACGGGCTGATCGAACCGCAAAGCAGTCCAGTCTTCGCCTCTGGACCTGCCGCCTGCGCGGCGCGAACCCATAACAAAAAGGGCTCCCCATGGGAGCCCCGTTTGTTTGGCCAGTGCGGGAGCGTGTGTTGAAAACACCTCCCATGGCAGCAGCACCCGCACCGCGCGAAGTGCCACCACCATGGGAAGTCCCGCAACTGCGTCAATCGGTCATGCGATTACATCGCGCTGAATTCGCCCGAAGGGATCTGGCCGGTGCGAACCGCTTCAGCAGCTTGGGCACGCACGGCAGCGCGGTCGGCGGTGGACTTGTAGGTCACCACACGCGAGCCAGCAGGCTCGATGCTGCGTGTTTGTGCCACGGTAGCGGCTTCGGCAGCCACTTCAGCGCGGGTGCGGTTCGTGTCGAACTTCAGGGCAAATTGCGAGCCATCGGCTTCGTCAGCATGGGCGCCAAAGGCAGCGAAAGCGGCAACAGCAGCGACGGAGAGGAAACGAGCGGTCTTGTTCATGATGAAAATCCTTGAAAGTTAAAAAGCGTCTCAAAAAAACCGGGTCAAAAACCATTCCTGAACCGGGTTCGGTGAGTCGCCTTGCGGGTTCGGCTCATCGATGGGATGAACTGTACGCCGATGGTGTTTAGAGAAAAACCACCCAGTCGCGAACTAACTGTTCCAGTATTGGAAACAATCACCAAGAACGGGGGGAGGGCTTTGATGCGCCCTGATGTCCAGCAATGTTTGGCGCTGCATCTCTGGGGCAAAGCCAGAGGCTGCTCTTGCAGCAGGCGCAAAGACACTCGCCGCGCGAGCCTCAGAGACGGCATGCGTGGCAGCTGCCGCGTCGCTTGTGGACTCAGTCGCCCAGCAATTCGCCCACGGCCTTCAGGTCTTCCACCCGGTCGCACACGGCCTTCACGGCCATCATCACCGGGATGCCCAGCAGCAGGCCCCACAGGCCCCACAGCCAGCCCCAGGCCAGGACGCTGATGAACACGGCCACGGGGCTCATGCTGCTGGTGCGGCTGGTCAGCCATGGCGTGAGCAGGTTGCCGATCAGCGTGTGGATGACCAGCGAGGCACCGCCAATGGCCATGGCCATGTCGAGCGTGCCGAACTGCAAGAACGCCACCAGGGCCGAGGCCCCTGTGACCAGCGCCGAGCCGATGTACGGCGCGAGGTTGAGCACCGCGGCCACCACGCCCCACACGGCCGCGTTTTCCAGCCCCAGTGCCCAATAGGCCGCGCCAGTGGCCAGGCCGACCAGCACGCTGGTGAACACCTGTAGCAGCAGATAACGCTGTATCTGCTGCGTAATGTCCTGCAGCACATGGATGGTGACCTTGCGCCGCTCCAGGCTGGTGCCTGCAATGCGCAGCAGCTTGTCGCGAAACAGGTTGCCCGAGGCGAGGGCAAAGTAGGTCAGAAACACCACCACCATCAGCTGCCCCAGGGCCGACATCAGGCCCATCGTGCCGCTCCATAGGTAGTCGCGGATGTTGAAAGGTGGGCGCTCCACGATCACCCGCTGCACGCCCCGGCGGGGCGCTGTGGTGGCGGTGCTGTTTTCGTTGGCGGCCTGCTCGATCTGGGTGGCCGCTTTCTGCACGGTGTCCAGCGGGCTGCTGCCGCCCGCGCGCGCCTTGAGGTTGTCACGCACCTTTTTGGCGGCAATGGGCACCGAGTCCACTAGTTGCGCCGCCCCGTCGCTGAGCGACCAGGCTGTGCTGGCCAGCCCGGCAACGATGGCCACCAGCAACACCCCCGCCCCCAGCGCCCGTGGCACATGCCACCGGGCCATCATCTCCACCGCAGGCCGCAGTGCAATCGTCAGCAGCAGGCTCAGCATGATCGGGATGAACACTGCACTGGCCCAGTGCAGCAGCGCCACGCTGGCAAACAGTGCCAGCAGGGCGAGCGAGAGGTTGCGCACGTCCACGGGCATGTGGAGCATGAGGGGTGCGTGAGGCGCTGGCGCCGAGACCGGAGGCGCAGGGACTGTGGGTGCGGCTGCTTGTGCGTCGGCAGCTGGAGTGTGGCTGGCATCTGCTGCGACCTGGCTGGTCACCGCTGGGTCGGAGCGGCCATCGTCAACGCCGGTTGTCGTTGGGCTGGTGGGGGCGGAAGGAGCGGCAGAGGGCACGGTCATGCGCGGATTGTGCGGCAGGCCGGGTACGGGCTTTGTAGGTGGCCATCCCATCGCCAGCGGCGTTGGCAAAGTGCGACGGAAAACGGGCTTTGTTCCCGCGATGGTGCTTTGCCGAGGCCATTAGGATGATGCGATGCAATTGGACGGCATCACAACATGACAAGGGGCGTGTGCGCATGAATCCTCAACACTCCCTTCGTGGGCGCGTGTTCGCGACGGCAGCACTGGCGGTGTTGCTGGGCGGATGCTCGTCGCTGGATGTTCCGCGTGCCGACAACTATCCGGCCACCGACCAGAAGAAAGCGCGCGCCGTGCACCACTGGGATGTGCTGGCCGACGACGTGGCGGGTCGCATCGCGGGCAAGATCAGTGCCTGGCCAGCCGGCGAGTACCCCATCTATCTGGCTCCGAGCCCTGGCGACACCAGTTTCAACAACGGCTTTCGCAAGCTGCTGATCACGCGTCTGCTGGATCGCGGCGTAGTGCTGTCCACGCAACCGACGGCAGTCACGCTCACATTCGAAACCCAGGTGGTCCAGCACAACGCCCGCGTGCAAACCTGGGGACCCATGCCGTGGACACGTCTGGCGCTGGGCGTGGGCGTGGCGCGAGACTGGTATCTGTTCCGCCAGGGCGCTGGCTCCATGCTGGCGGGTGTTGCCGCCCTTGGCGCGGTGACGGACCTCACGCAATACGCCATCGACGGATCTGCCGCAGGCGGGCCGACGCGCACAGAGGTGCTCATCACGACATCCCTCGAAAGTGGCGACCGCTACCTCGCGAGCACGGCAGATGTGTACTACGTCGAACCCGATGATTCGCCGCTGTACAAGACGCAGTTGCCACCGCCTCCACCACCACCGCCTCCCCCACCCACCCCCGTAAAAACCTGGCGGGTGGTTGCACCATGATGCGCCGTTTCCAACCCGGCAAGCTCAAGTCCATGTGGTGCCTGGGCATGGTCGCCGTGTCGGCCCTGGCGCTGCAGGGCTGCTCGACCAACCCGGTCCACAGCTACTACTACGGCAACAGTGCGGGCGGCATGTCGCGCACGGACCTGATTGAGGTCAACGAACGGGCGACAGATGCCTTGCTGCTCAGCGCGCCGCTGGACGCGAGCCAGCCGCTGCTGGTGGCCACCTTGGTGAATGTGGACCGGCTCAACGAGTCGTCGCGGCTGGGGCGCATCTTTTCGGAGCAGATTGCGGGGCGCATGGTGCAGCGCGGCCTGCGCGTGACGGAGGTGAAGCTGCGTGACAACCTGGTGCTGCACCGCGAGCAGGGCGAGTTGCTGCTGTCGCGCGAGGTGCGGGAGGTCAGCCAGGCGCAGAACGCACAGGCCGTGGTGGTGGGCACGTACGCAGTGTCGGCCTCGGTGGTGTACATCAGCCTCAAGCTGGTGAACCCGGTGGGCAACCAGGTGATTGCGGCACACAACTACGCGGTGCCTGCGGACGAGAACGTGCGGACCTTGCTGGCCGGGCGTTGATGGGAAACCGTTTGGTGTTCTGCCTTGCACCACATTCCATCGGCAGACAGCAGAAAGCAAAAAGGCCCCGAATAGGACCTTTTTGTTTGCTATTCAATTGATAGCTATCGCGGCAATATGCACTAGCGCATTGGGCGCTTTTGGCTCAAAAGATCATGCAAGGCATCAATGCAGCATCAGCGCGCCGGCGGTCTTGCTCTTGCCAGCACGGGCGGGAGGGTTGCACAGGCCGCAGGTGAAGTGGCGGTTCTCGTACAGCTCGGTCACGAACTGACCGCTGCACTGGCTGCACTTGGTGCGGGTCAGCATGCCGGCGTCCACAAATTTCACCAGGCGCCAGGCGCGGGTGAAGGACAGCAGGGGCTCGATCTCGGCCGTGGCGACTTGTTCGTTGTACAGACGATAAGCTTTGGTCAGCAGTTCCACCGAGTCCAGGTCCACGCCCTTGGACAGGTATTCGTAGATGTTCAGGAACAGCGAGCTGTGGATGTTCTCTTGCCACGTCAGGAACCAGTCGGTGGAAAAGGGCAACTGGCCTTTGGAGGGTGACTTGCCAGCGATCTCCTTGTACAGGCGGATCAGGCGTTCATACGACAGCGTGGTCTCGGACTCCAGCACCTGCATGCGGGCGCCCATCTGGATCAGCATGGCGGCGCGTTCGATCTGCTTGGATTCGTTCAGAACGCTCTTGGCAGGGGCTTTGGCGGCGGTGGTGGTGGTGGACATGGCGGGCTTTCGGTGAGAACGGGGCAACTACGCTGCGGGCAACTGCTTCAGAGCACTTCCGACACGCGGCTGGCCATCAGAATGTTGGCGTGCAGGGTGTTGGTGGCGTCGTTGCCCACCTTCTTGGCCGAGTGGTTGGTTAGCAAGCTCCACACCAGGTTGTCGTCCACACGGAAGCTGCAAAGTAGCGTGTTGCGGGAGGCCAGTTTCATCACTTGCGCTGCCGACAGCGAAGCGAGAATATCGGCAGACTCTTCGTTCATGCCCAGACGGAAAACTGCTTCGGCCTTGTCCTGACGGATCAGGGTTTGGGCCAGCATCAGGTAGGTGAGGTTGGCTTCGCGGATTTCAGCGAGGATTTGTTCGTTGGTCATGGCGGCTTCCTTTTTTCCAGTACCGGGTCTTGCGTTGCCTGCTGACTGCAGGTTTTGCGTGATCCGTTGAAATGGATTGTGAAACCGCCCCAATCAGAAATTAAGTCGGGGTTTGGCTGCGCCGCGTGTCTGGTTTCGCGGTGGGCTGTGTAGGAATTTGCCCTACATGCAGATCAGGCGTTGGCTGGCTTTCAAGAGGGGCGCATCTGCTGCGCTGGCAGGCACCGGTCTGCGAATTCTGCTCATGGTTTTGATAGCGCCTGCAAAACCATCTTTTTTGCGCTTTTGCAACCCGCGACGTCCGTTAGACGCCGCAACTGGGGCGTTTCAACCCTTTTCGACCGGGCGCGTGGGGTCTGAACACCATTCGCTCCAGCTGCCCGCGAACAGTGCGGTGTGCCCCAGGCCGGCAATCTCCATGGCCAGCAGATTGGGCACCGCGCTCACGCCGCTGCCGCACTGGTGCACCACGGTTGCAGGATTGCGGCCTGCCAGCAGGGCATCGAACTCTGCGCGCAGTGTGGCTGCGGGTTTGAAGCGGCCGTCGGCGCCGATGTTTTCGGCAAACGGCCGGTTGAGTGCGCCCGGAATGTGGCCGGCCACCGGGTCCAGCGGCTCCACCTCGCCCCGGTAGCGGGCACCGGCGCGGGCGTCGATCACGGTTTGGTCTGCGGGGCTCTGCAGGCGGGCCAGGACATCGCTGGCCGTGGCCAGCTGGCGCAAGGGCTCGTTCAGTGCAAAGTGGGACTGGAAGTGCGAAGGCTCTTCGCCGCTGTTGACTGCGCCCCCTGCGGCCTGCCAGGCCTGCAGCCCGCCGTCGAGCACGGCCACGGCGTCATGGCCCGCCCACTTGAGCATCCACCACAGGCGGCCGCAATAGTTGGCGCCCTGGCGGTCGTAGACCACGGCCTGCATGTTGTTGGCAAAACCCACGCTGGACAGCCACATGGCAAACCGTTCGCGGCTGGGCAGCGGGTGGCGGCCGCCCGATGCGGGCTGGTCGGCCTCCTGCGCCGTCACAGTGCCGGTGGCGCCGGGTGCGCCGTGCTTGGCGCTCAGGTCGTTGTCCAGGTTGGCATACACGGCGCCGGGGATATGGGCCTGCGCATATTGCTGCGCGCCGGCGGTCGGTTGCATGAGTTCGAAGCTGCAGTCAAACACCATCAGCGGCGCACCGCTGGCGATGAGGGCTTGCAGGTCGGGGGCGGAGATGAGCGTGGTGTAGGTGGTCATCGGCAGATCAGGTGCAAAGCAACCGGTAGGACTGGGAGGCCTCCATTGTGGCCATCCCGATCGGCTGTGTCCTCGCCAGCGCGCATGGGTTTTTGTATCGGTCAGTGTTCTTCGGCCGGTGCGCCGGGTGCGGCCCGGGCCCGCAAGATGGTGGCCACAATGCCGCTGCCCACGATGAGGACCATGCCGATCCAGCCGATGGGCGGAATCTTGTCGCCAAACAGGGCCACGCTGTAGATGCCCGCAAACACGATGCCTGAATACTGCAGGTTGGCCACCACCAGCGTGCCGCGCTGGGTCTTGGCGCTGGCATAGGCGCGCGTCATGCACAGCTGCCCGCCCGCAGCCAGCACGCCGATGGGCAGCAGCCACAGCGCTTGCCAGCCCGGCCAGTCCGACATGCCGGTGAACAACATGGCCACGCCGCCCGCGACTGCAGAGCCCACCGCAAAGTAGAAGACGGTGCGCGATTCAGGTTCGCCGAGGCGCGACAGCGCCACCACTTGCATGTAGGCAAAGGCGGCTGACAGGCCCGACATCAGACCGATCATCCCGGCAAAGGCCTGGTTCTGGTCCAGGCTGGGGCGCAGCATCAGCACCACGCCGACGAACCCGGTGAGCACCGTCAGCACCAGCGGGCCTTGCAGGGCGGGCCGGGGCGTGGCGGCAGAAGGCCGCCAGGCCAGCAGCGTGCCGCCGACCAGGAAGGCCGCGATCCACACGCTGCTCATGTAGTTGAGCGTCATGGCGGTGGCCAGCGGCAGGTGCGCAATGGCGTAGAACCACGCACCCAGCGACGCCACCCCCACGAGGCTGCGCCAGGCGTGCATGCCGGGGTACCGTGTGGCGAGCGTCACGTTTTGTGAGCGTGACAGCAGCCACAGGATGAACATGCCGATCAGCCCCCGGTAACACACCAGTTCCGCCGAGTTAAAGAAGTCCGAGGCGATCTTGACGCACACGCCCATGCTGGCAAAAAGGAACGCGGCCAACACCATCCAGAGGGCTTGCATCGGGTTGTGATCTCTTGAGGGGCGCCGTGGAGCGCACAAATGAAAATAGCTGCCAGCGCTTATTTTTTAAGCACTGGCAGCTATTGTAATGAGAGCAAGCCCCGGCGGGCCTGCAGATTGGCGGGGTTTTGCCGCTGTATTCAGCGTTTTGCCGCAGCCGGGTCGATGGTGCCGCTCCCCATGGCCTCGCGGTACCACTCGTGGAAGTGCTGCATGCCATCTTCCATGGGGCTCTGGTAAGGGCCCACCTCGTTGTCGCCACGGGCCAGCAAAGCCTTGCGGCCGGCGTCCATGCGCTCGCCGATTTCGTCGTCCTCGATGCAGGTCTCCATATAGGCAGCTTTCTGCGCCTCGACGAATTCGCGCTCAAAAGCGGCGATTTCCTCGGGGTAGTAGAACTCCACCATGTTCAGCGTCTTGGTCGGGCTGATGGGGTGCAGCGTGGACACCGTGAGCACATGCGGGTACCACTCGATCATGATGTGTGGGTACAGCGTGAGCCAGATGGCGCCGTACTTCGGCGGCTTGCCTTCGCGGTAGTCCAGCAGCGCCTTGTGCCAGCGCTCGTACACCGGGCTGCCCGCCTTGCCCAGGCGGTTGGCAACGCCCACGGTCTGCACCGAATAGTTCTTGCCAAACTCCCAGCGCAGGTCGTCGCAGGTGACGAATTGCCCCAAGCCCGGATGGAACGGGCCGACGTGGTAATCCTCCAGATAGACCTCGATGAAGGTCTTCCAGTTGTAGTTGCACTCGTGCAGCTCCACGTGGTCGAGCACGTAGCCATCAAAGTCCAGGTCGGCGCGGGGTCCCATCTGGGCCAGGTCGGCGGCTACGTCATAGCCGTTGTCTTCAAATAGAAGACCGTTCCATTCGCGCAGCTTGTAATTGTTGAGGTTCAAGCATGGGTCGTGCGCGAAGTGCGGCGCGCCCAGCAACTCGCCTTTGGGGTTGTACGTCCAGCGGTGCAAAGGGCACACGATGTTGCCGCCCGCGCTGCCCTTTTGCTGGGTGTTCAGCGATCCCTTGCCTTTGAGCATGACCGCTTGCCGATGGCGGCACACGTTGGAGATCAGCTCGATGCCTCCATGGGCGTTGCGCACCAGGGCGCGGCCCTCGCCCTCCTGGGGCAGCGCGTAGTAGTCGCCCGTGTGGGGCACAGCCAATTGATGCCCCACGTAGCGGGGCCCGCGCTGGAAGATGGTCTCCAGCTCGCGCTGGAACAGCGCATCGTCAAAGTAGCTCGAAACTGGTAGTTGGCTTGCGGCCTGCTGCAGTTGAAGACTTAAATCAGACATGGGTGACCTGACCTAAAGACTCCCCACAGAGAGAGTGCGGGAGGTGCGCCGGCGAAGGCGCATCTGGAAAAAGAAAACCGGCTAGGGTGGGTAGCCGGCTCGACGGGAATGGGATTATAGGCGGTGGGGTTATTCCCGCACCCCCGCTACGTGAATAGAAAACACCGGTTCCATCAAAAATAGAGGCCTCCCACGGATCGGCCGCTGTCTGACACGGGCGTCACAGCGCTGCGCCTAAAATCACCGGTTTTTCACCCGCGCACTGCCGCCCCCTCCATGCCCAAGGCCACTGCAACCCCTGCTCCTCCCGCCGAACCTGCCAGCTACGAGGCGGCCCTGGAGGAACTGGAGCAACTCGTGGCCCGCATCGAGTCGGGCCAGCTGCCGCTGGACCAGATGCTGGCGGGCTACCAGCGCGGCGCCACCTTGCTGGCGTTTTGCCGCCACCGGCTCGACGCCGTGCAGGACCAGATCAAGGTGCTGGACGACGGTCAGCTGCAACCATGGAACCAGGAATGAGCGCATTGCCGATGACCTCCTCGACGGCGTTGAACCCGCCCCTGGACACGAATCTCTGGAGCCAGAATCACCTCGCCCGTGTGGAGCAGGCGCTGTCCTTGTGGGTGGGCGACGGCGCTCCGGCAGGGCTGGGCGACGCCATGCGCTACGCCGTGCTGGATGGCGGCAAGCGCCTGCGGCCCCTGCTGGTGTTGGCTGCGTACGAGGCGGCGCGCAGCGGTTCCTCGGATTCCGCCGCACCTGAGGGCGCGGCGGTGCTAGCAGCTTTGGATGAAGCCGCCTTGCGGG
This sequence comes from Acidovorax sp. M14, assembly GCF_049331375.1. Lineage (NCBI taxonomy): Bacteria > Pseudomonadati > Pseudomonadota > Betaproteobacteria > Burkholderiales > Comamonadaceae > Acidovorax > Acidovorax sp. M14. The sequence goes on along the minus strand of NZ_CP186263.1, from coordinate 3,723,220 downwards.
CCGCGTGCGCAGTCGAACTGATCCATGCCTATTCGCTGGTCCATGACGACATGCCCTGCATGGACAACGACGTGCTGCGCCGTGGCAAGCCCACCGTGCACGTGCAGTTTGGCGAAGCCCAGGCCCTGCTGGCGGGCGACGCACTGCAGGCCTTCGCGTTTGAACTGCTGACCCCCGACAACACGTTGATCCCCGCCGCCACGCAGGCGGCCCTGTGCCGGCTGCTCGCGCGGGCTGCGGGCTCGGCCGGCATGGCGGGTGGCCAGGCGATTGACCTGGCCAGCGTGGGCGTGGCGTTGACCGAGGCCCAACTGCGCCAGATGCACCGCCTCAAGACGGGCGCCTTGCTCCAGGGCAGCGTGCTCATGGGGGCCCTGTGTGGCCATGCGGCGCCCGCTGCCTACCAGGCACTGTCCGACTATGGCGCCGCCATGGGGCTGGCGTTTCAGGTGGTGGACGACATCCTGGATGTGGTGGCGGACTCGGCCACGCTGGGGAAAACGGCTGGCAAGGACGCGGCCGCAGACAAACCCACTTACGTCTCGTTGCTCGGTCTGGAACGTGCGCAGGCTTACGCGCAGGAGCTGCTGGCCGAGGCCCATGCAGCGCTGGGGCGCAGTGGCCTGCCCGACACCCGTGCCCTGGCAGCCCTGGCGGACATGGTCGTGCGCCGTTCGCACTGAGCAAGGCCCTGGTTCCTGGCGACTCCATGAATGTCCAAATGCCTGCTAGTGCTTGAATCTCTTGCGCTGGTAGCTATCAAAAGAATAGTCAATGTCCACGACACCCTTTCCCTTGCTGCAGACCATCAATGACCCGGCAGACCTGCGTCGGCTCTCGCGCGCTGACCTCAAGGTGCTGGCGACCGAGTTGCGCGAGTTCGTGCTGCAGAGCGTGTCGCAGACCGGTGGCCACCTCAGCTCCAACCTGGGCACGGTGGAGCTGACCGTGGCCTTGCACCATGTCTTCAACACCCCGGAAGACCGCCTGGTGTGGGACGTGGGCCACCAAACCTACCCGCACAAGATCCTGACCGGCCGCCGCGACCGCATGCACACGCTGCGCCAGCTGGGCGGCATCTCGGGCTTTCCGCAGCGTGCCGAGAGCGTCTACGACACCTTTGGCACGGCGCATTCCAGCACCAGCATCTCCGCCGCCCTGGGCATGGCACTGGCCGCCAAGCGCAAGGGCGACAACCGCCATGCGGTGGCCATCATTGGTGATGGCGCGATGAGCGCCGGCATGGCGTTTGAGGCGCTCAACAACGCGGGCGTGGCCGACTGCAACCTGCTGGTGGTGCTGAACGACAACGACATGAGCATCAGCCCGCCCGTGGGCGCGCTCAACCGCTACCTTGCGCAGCTGATGAGCGGGCAGTTCTATGCCGCCGCCAAGAATGTGGGCAAAACCGTGCTGCGCCCGGTGCCGCCCCTGCTCGAATTTGCCAAGCGCTTCGAGCAGCAGGCCAAGGGCATGGTGGTGCCCGCCACGCTGTTCGAAAAATTCGGCTTTAACTACATCGGCCCCATCGACGGGCACGACCTCGATTCGCTGATCCCTACGCTGGAGAACATCAAGAGCCTGAAGGGCCCGCAGTTCCTGCACGTGGTCACCAAGAAGGGCCAGGGCTACAAGCTGGCCGAGGCCGACCCCGTGGCCTACCACGGCCCCGGCAAGTTCGACCCCAGCGTGGGCCTGACCAAGCCCGCCACGCCGCCCAAGCAGACGTTTACCCAGGTGTTTGGCCAGTGGTTGTGCGACATGGCAGCGCAAGACCCGCGCCTGGTGGGCATCACCCCGGCCATGCGCGAGGGCTCGGGCATGGTCGAGTTTGAAAAGCGCTTTCCGGACCGCTACTACGACGTGGGCATCGCCGAGCAGCATGCCGTCACATTTGCCGCAGGCATGGCCTGCGAAGGCGTGAAGCCTGTGGTGGCCATCTACTCCACCTTTTTGCAACGGGGTTACGACCAGTTGATTCACGACGTGGCCCTGCAGAACCTGCCCGTGGTGTTTGCCCTGGACCGTGCGGGCCTGGTGGGCGCTGACGGTGCCACGCACGCAGGCGCCTACGACATCCCGTTCGTGCGCTGCATTCCGAACATGAGCATGGCCTGTCCCGCCGACGAGCGCGAGTGCCGACAGTTGCTGAGTAGTGCGTTTGAGCAGGGCCATCCCGTGGCCGTGCGCTACCCGCGCGGCAGCGGCGCAGGTGTGGCGCCGCTTGCAGCGCTCGACGGTCTGCCGTTCGGCAAGGGCGAGATCCGCCGCGAGCGCAAGGGCGAGGCCGACTGCAAGGCGCCCCGCATTGCCATCCTGGCATTTGGCACCTTGCTGTACCCCGCGCTCGAAGTGGGCGAGGCGTTGGATGCCACCGTGGTCAACATGCGCTGGGCCAAGCCCATCGACGAAGCCTTGCTGCGCGAGGTGGCGGAGCGCCACGATGCGCTTGTGACGGTGGAAGAGGGCGCCATCATGGGTGGTGCGGGCAGTGCAGTGACCGAGGCGCTCAACGCCATGGGCATCGTGCGCCCCGTGCTGCAGCTGGGGCTGCCCGATGTCTTCATCGAACATGGCGACCCGGCCAAGTTGCTGGCATTACAAGGGCTGGATGCGGCAGGTATTCGCGCATCGATTGCCGCCCGGTTTTTGCCTGGCAACGCGGGCTGAACGGAGGCGGGCTGCGGGCAGCGCGTCGTGCTGGCCGTGGGTGCCGTGAGGGCTTTCGCACTGCTGTCGCGCAGATGCTTGCAGAACCCTGAAGGTGTGTGTTGAGGCCGGAATTTCGCGGGAAAACCCGCAAGAGTCCTGGGGGTCATGTTCCTACAATGGTCCCGGCTGAAACATGTCCTTGGCGAGCCGTGCACAACGCGTGCGCACCAAGTTTTGCAATCAATATATCGGAGAGAACCTCATGGATCGTCGTTCAATCATCAAGCACGCTGGCATCGCCGGTGTGCTGGCTGCAGGCGCTGCGCCCGCCGTCCACGCCCAGGCTGCCATTCGCTGGCGTCTGGCCTCCAGCTTCCCCAAGTCGCTGGACACCATCTATGGCGGCGCTGATGTGTTCTCCAAGGCCGTCAAGGCCATGTCGGGTGGCAAGTTTGAAATCTCCGTGCACGCTGGTGGCGAGCTGATGCCTCCCTTCGGCGTGGTGGACGGCGTGCAGCAAGGCACCGTGGAAATGGCACACACCGTGCCTTACTACTTCTACGGCAAGAACCCCGCCTTCGCGCTGGGCTCTGCAGTGCCTTTCGGCTTCAATGCCCGCCAGATGAACGCCTGGATGTTGCACGGCAATGGCCGCAAGCTCATGAACGAGTTCTACGGCGGCTTCAACATGATCAGCTTTGCAGGTGGCAACACCGGCACGCAGATGGGTGGCTGGTTCCGCAAGGAAATCAAGTCGCCTGCCGACTTCAAGGGCATGAAGATGCGCCTGGGCGGCGGCCTGATCGGTGAAGTGATGCAGAAGCTGGGTGCAGTGCCCCAGAGCATCCCTGGCGGCGAAATCTACCAAGCCCTCGAAAAGGGCACGCTCGACGCTGCCGAGTGGGTGGGTCCTTACGACGACCAGAAGCTGGGCTTCAACAAGGTTGCTCCGTTCTACTACTACCCCGGCTGGTGGGAAGGTGGTCCTGAAGTGGACTTCTTCGTCAACCAGAAGGCGTTTGACAGCCTGTCGGCTGAGAACAAGGCCATCATCGAAGCCGCTACCAACGTGGCCCACGTGGACATGCTGGCCAAGTACGACGCGCTGAACCCCACGGCCCTGAAGCAGCTCGTGGCTGCCAAGACCAAGGTGCTGCCTTTCTCGCAAGCCGTGATGGACGCTTCGTTCAAGGCTTCGATGGAAGTGTTCGCCGAGAACGACGCCAAGAGCCCTGAGTGGAAGAAAATCTACGCCGATATGCGTGCCTTCCAGCGCGACCAGATCCTCTGGTTCCGCTTTGCCGAAGCCCGCTACGACACCTTCATGTCCGCACAGAAGATCTGATGGCCCCGCTGCGGCGCAAGCCGCAGGGCATCTCGATCAGAAAACCCGCCCGGTTCGCCTGGCGGGTTTTTTTGCGTCTGGTGTATGGGGTTGGATACTCGGTCCCGAGGTGCTGCGGGGCAGAAGACGCTGCTGGGTCGCACGGCGAACTCGGCCGACTAGGGCTCAAGGTGTCGCCCCTGTTGCTGTGATCTGCACGTCTGCGCGATCCCTCGGTAGACGCTTGCCAGCGGGTTCTGTGGTCCGCAGAAGGAAACACCTCAGGGCGCAGCGGCCTGTGGGCTGTGGGACCAGGTCGATCATGTTGGTTGCGTACCTTGGTTGGGTTGGGTGCCGAGCCTTCTGTTAGTGGCCCTGTCTTGGGCCACGCGCTGCGCGAGACAAGCCCATGAAAAAAGCCCCGGCAGACGCTATCTGCCGGGGCTTCTTTTGTCTCAAGGGCTGGCCAACAGCCCTGAAGGGTTCATCCGATCACTTCTTCTCGTTGGCCATGGAATCTTGCAGCGCCTTGAGCGGGTCGTCTGCAGCAGGGGCAGCAGCGTCGCCAGGGGCAGAGCTGGCGCCTTCCATGCCTGCGGTGGGGTCGGTGGCCTCGGGGGCTCCGGCCGCGTCGGGCATAGTGGCTTCCATTTCCATGCGGACCTTGTCCAGATCGTAGACCTCGGCCTTGTCGAGGCCTCCGGAAACGATGCCGGGGAAGGTGATCACCAGGGCCACCATCAGCAACTGGATGCACAGGAACGGTATCGCGCCCCAGTAGATCTGTGGGGTGGTCACCGGTGCAATCATCTTCTTCGTGACCTTGTCCATGTATTCCTTGGCCGGCGCCACGCTGCGCAGGTAGAACAGCGCAAAGCCGAACGGAGGGTGCATGAAGGAGGTTTGCATGTTGATGGCCAACAGCACGCCGAACCAGATCAGGTCAATGCCCAGTTTGTTGGCTACCGGGGCCAGCAGGGGCACCACGATGAAGGACAGCTCAAAGAAGTCCAGGAAGAACGCCAGGAAGAACACCATGATGTTCACGACGATCAGGAAGCCCAGCTGGCCACCGGGCAGGCCGGTCAGCAGGTGTTCCACCCACAGCGGGCCGTCCACGCCCTGGAAGGTCAGGCCGAACATGGTCGCGCCCACCAGAATGAACACCACAAAACACGACAGCTTGGTGGTGGTGGTGACTGCCTGCTTGAGCAGCGAAAAGCTCAGGCGACCACGGATGATGGCCATGATGCCCGCGCCCAGTGCGCCCATGGCGCCGCCTTCGGTGGGGGTTGCAACGCCCAGGAAGATGGTGCCCAGCACCAGGAAGATCAGCAGCAGCGGGGGGATCAGCACGAACGTCACGCGTTCCGCCGCCTTGGACAGCAGGCCCAGGCGGGTGATCTTGTTGACGCTGGCGACCACGAAGGCCAGGGCCACGCCAAAGCACATGGCCACGACGATGGTTTCGTCCAGCGCCACGCGTTCCACCGTCTCGCCCGACCACCAGGTGTGCAGGGCGGCCATGTTCTTGGCCACATACATCGAGGCGGCCACGCAGATGCCGGTCAGCACCAGCAGGGAGGTCACGCCACTCTTGCCGTTTTCGTCACGCAGCGTACGGGCTTCGGGAGGGATGGCAGGCACCCATTGGGGCTTGAAGATCGCCAGCAGGATGACGTACAGCGCATAAAAGCCGGTGAGCATCAGGCCGGGCAGGAAGGCGCCTTTGTACATGTCGCCCACGCTGCGGCCCATCTGGTCTGCAATGATGATCAGCACCAACGACGGCGGAATGATCTGCGCCAGCGTACCGGACGCGGCAATCACGCCAGTTGCCAGCCGGCGGTCATAGCCATAGCGCAGCATGATGGGCAGCGAGATCAGGCCCATCGAGATCACCGATGCGGCCACCACGCCCGTGGTGGCAGCCAGCAGCGCGCCCACGAAGATCACGGCCAATGCCAGGCCACCCCGGATGGGGCCAAACAGCTGGCCAATGGTGTCCAGCAGGTCTTCCGCCATCCCGCTTCGCTCCAATATGAGCCCCATGAGCGTGAAGAATGGAATGGCCAGCAGGGTGTCGTTCTGCATGATGCCGAAGATGCGCAGCGGCACAGCTTGCAGCAAGGCTTCGGGCAGTACGCCCAGCTCGATGCCGATGAAGGCGAAGAACAGTCCGCAGGCGCCCAGGCTAAAGGCGACCGGGAAGCCCACCAGCAAGAAGCAGATGAGCCCCGCGAACATGATGGGGGCGAGGTTGTGGGTGAGAAATTCCATGGTCTTTGCTCCGCTCAGTGGGCCTCGGCCTTGTTCTTGCCATTGCCCTTGGCCGCTTCGGCCAGGTTGCGGATGGATTCAGCCAGTTCTTCCTCGGCCGTCTTTTCGACCTTCTTGACCGTCGGGTCTTCGATCAGGCCTTGCAGGAAGCCCAGGCGCTTGATGAGTTCAGAGATGCCTTGCAGCCACAGCAGCGTGAAGCCGAGGGGCATCATCAGGTACACAGGCCAGCGGATCAGGCCGCCCGCGTTGTTGGACATTTCGCCCGACGCGAGAGCGCGCGTGAAGAACGGAACCCCGTACCAGAGCACGGCCAGGCACATGGGCGTGAGGAAGACGATGTAGCCGAACACGTCGATCCAGATCTGCGTGCGCTTGGAAAATCGGCTCGAGATCACATCGACCTTCACATGCTCGCCCTGCAGCAGCGTGTAGCCAGCTGCCAGCAGGAACGATGCAGCGAACAGGTACCACTGCACTTCCAGGAAGGCGTTGGAACTGATGTTGAACGCCTTGCGCACCACGGCGTTCACGCCGCTGATGACCGTGGAGGCCAGGATCAGCCAGACCACGTACTTGCCGACCTGGGTGTTAAGCCAGTCGATCCCTCTTGATAACTTCAATAGAGCCTGCATGGTGTCTCCAATAAAAAGGCTGTGTGTGCGAGATACCCAGCCCCCGCGCGGGTAGGCACTGGGGCTGGGCATGCTTTGACGACGGCGCGATTCTACGGAGCACTGTAGGCGGAGTCTGACAGCAGCGTGACGGTGTTATCCCGCAGCGGCTGCTTATTCTTTAGCTATCAAAACTGCAGCAATTAGGGTTTCTTCCTAGGCGCTGAGGCGCGCTTTTTCCGCGCGAATTGCCACCACGGCAGCACGGTGCTCATGGCCAGCACCTCGCCGCAGTGCCAGGCGCTGTAGCCCGGCAGCGTGGCCATGTGCGCCAGCCACTCGGGGGTTTGCAGCAGGTTGCGCAGCGCCAGCGTGGCAGGCTGGTCCAGGCTGTCTTTCAGGCACGCCAGGTGGTAGCGCTCGTGCACCAGGGGGACAAAGTCCAGCCCCCGCGCACGGGCTGCCAGCTCGATGCCCATGCCCACATCGGCTGCCCCTGCGGCCACGGCCTGCGCAATGGCGGTGTGGGAGGGTTCGTTGAGGGCGTAGCCCACGATGCTCTCCGGGTCCATGCCGGCTTGGGCCAGCAGGTCGTCCAGCAGCACCCGCGTGCCCGAGCCCAGCGGGCGGTTGATGAACCGGGCACCGGTACGGGCCACGTCGGCCAGGCTGTGCAGGCCCAGCGGGTTGCCGGGCGCCACCATGAGCCCCTGGGTGCGCTGCGCAAAGCCAATGATCTTGTGCAGCCCGGGCTGCAGCAGCGGCTGGTAGGTGCGCGCTGTGAGCGACTGCGCGGCTGCGTCGGCCACGGTGTGAAAACCCGCCAGGGTGCAGCGCCCCTCGTTCAGCGCACGGATGGCGTCCACGCTGCCGGTGAACCGGATGTCGAGGTGCAGTGCGCCCACATCGGTCTGCGTGGCGGCATGGGCGCGCAGCGCTGCCAGTGCGTCGTCGTGGCTGGCATACAGGGTCAGCACGTGGGCATTGGGGTCGAAGGCCACGGCGAATGCGCGCTCCAGGTCGGCGTGGAGCGCGGCAATCTGCGGCGCCAGGCGCGCCTGGGCCTGGCGCTCGGCCCACAGCAGCTTGCTGCCGAACTCGCTGAGCTGTGCCGACTGGCCCTTGCCCCAGATGATCAATTCGCCGCCCAGCTGGTCTTCCCAGCGCTTGAGGGCACCCCAGACATGGCGGTAGGACAGGTCCAGCGCGCGCGCGGCGCCCGAGATGGAGCCGCGCTCGGCCACGGCCTGCAGCAGCTCGGGCAGCGGGTTGCGGATGAGCGCAGTGCCCGCGTCCCGGCTGAGTGTGTAATGAAGTTGGACCCTATGCACGGGAGTTCATATCGCTGGATATTGGATGGGTGCCTACGATAGCCCAAACCGATCCCCTGGCCCATGTCCACCCTCACCGAAAGCGCGACCACAGCGCTTGAACTCACCCTCTCGTCCGACCCCGTCCTCTGGACCATCGTGGGCCGCTCCTTGTCCGTCAGCGCCACCGCCTGTGTGATGGCCTGTGGGGTGGGCCTGGTGCTGGGCGCGTGGCTAGGCGTCGCGCGCTTCGCGGGCCGTGGCGCCGTGCTGGCCGTGCTCAACACCTTGCTGGCTGTGCCGTCGGTGGTGGTGGGACTGGTGGTGTATCTGGTGCTGTCGCGCAGTGGGCCGCTGGGCTCGCTGGGCTGGCTGTTCAGCTTCAAGGCCATGGTGCTGGCGCAGGCTATCTTGGTGCTGCCGGTGGTCACCGCGCTCACGCGCCAGACGGTGGAAGATGCCGAGCGCGCGCATGGCGAGCAACTGCGCTCCATGGGCGCGGGCCCGCTGCTGCGCAGCCTGCTGCTGGCGTGGGACGAGCGCTATGCGCTGCTTACCGTGCTGCTGGCATCGTTTGGCCGGGCGATCTCCGAGGTGGGTGCGGTGATGATCGTGGGCGGCAACATCGACGGCTTCACGCGGGTGATGACCACCGCCATCGCGCTGGAGACCAGCAAGGGCGACCTGCCGCTGGCGCTGGCGCTGGGCATGATCCTGCTGGCCGTGGTGCTGGCGCTGAATGTGCTGATTGCGTTGCTGCGGCGCTGGCGCGAGCGGGTGGACGGCTCGGCATCGAGCACACCGGTAGGAGTAGCCGCATGAGCGGACCTGTGCCAACCCCCTGGGTGGATCTGCGCCACGTGACCGTGCGCTACGGCCGTGTGCAGGCGCTGGACCATGTCACGCTGCGCATCGCGCCCGGCGAGCGTGTGGCGCTGGTGGGCGCCAACGGCAGTGGCAAGAGCACCCTGCTGCGCGTGCTGCATGGCCTGGCCGACACGCATGGGGGCGGCCTGCAGTGCGATGCATCGTTGCGCCAGGCCATGCTGTTCCAGCGCCCGCACATGCTGCGCACCAGCGCCCAGAACAACGTGGCGCTGGCCCTGTGGCTGCGTGGTACCCGCTGGCGCGATGCGCGCCCATTGGCCCTGACGGCCTTGCAGCGGGTGGGCCTGCAGGGCATTGCTGCGCAGAACGCACGCACCCTGTCGGGCGGCCAGCAGCAGCGGGTGGCGCTGGCCCGCGCGTGGGCCCTGCGGCCCGACGTGCTGCTGCTGGACGAGCCCACCGCCAGCCTCGACCCCCACGCCAAACGCGAGGTCGAGGCCCTGATGGCCGACTTTGCGGCCAGCCATGGCGCTGCGGGCCCAGCGCACCCCGTGACCATGGTGTTCAGCAGCCACAACCTGGGGCAGGTCAAGCGCCTGGCCAGCCGCGTCATCTACATGGAGCACGGCCGCCTGGTGGCGGACTTGCCGGTGCACGATTTTTTCAACGGCCCCTTGCCGGAGGCCGCCCGTTTGTTTGTCAAAGGAGAGCTGGTATGACGCGAATTGACCCCCACGCTTCCCACTTCGTGTGGTCGCTGCCCCCAAGGGGGCCTTTTCATCTTGGGGCGGCCCGGCGATGAAAAATTTCAAGCCTTTTCGCGCGGTAGCGCTAGTGTCCAAAGCGGTGGTAGCTATCGTTTTGGTAGCGTCTGGTTCTGCATTCGCGCAGAGCATCACCATGGCGTCCACCACCTCCACCGAGCAGTCGGGCCTGTTTGGCTACCTGCTGCCCGAGTTCAAGAAGGCCAGCGGCCTCGACATCAAGGTGGTGGCGCTGGGCACCGGCCAGGCGCTCGATATGGCGCGCCGGGGTGACGCCGACGTGCTGTTTGTGCACGACCAGGTGGCCGAAGAAAAGTTTGTGGCCGACGGCTGGGGCGTGAAGCGCTACCCCGTGATGTACAACGACTTCATCCTCATCGGACCCAAAAACGACCCGGCCGGCACCAAAGGCAAGGACATCGTGCAGGCGCTGCAAAAGCTGGCCGCCACCAACGGCAACTTCATCTCGCGCGGCGACAAGAGCGGCACCCACGCGGCCGAACTGCGCTACTGGAAGATGGCCGGTGCCGAGGCCGCAAATACATCAAAAGGCAGCGGCTACAAGGAATGTGGCTGCGGCATGGGGCCCGCGCTGAACATCGCAGCATCGAGCGGCGCTTACGTGCTGGCCGACCGTGGCACCTGGCTCAACTTCAAGAACCGCGCGGACCTGGCCGTGCTGGTCGAGGGCGACACCAAGCTCTTCAACCAGTACGGCGTGATGGTCGTGAACCCCGCCAAGCACCCGCACGTGAAGGTGCAGGACGCGCAGAAGTTTGTGGACTGGGTGGTGTCGCCCGCCGGCCAGCAAGCCATTGCGGGCTACAAGATCGGCGGCGAACAACTGTTCTTCCCCAACGCCACGCAGTGAGCGGACGCGATGGCACACCGTTCTGTGTTGGCGGTGACTGCAACCGCCGTGTGGGCCCTGGCCGGTTGTTCTGCGGGCCCTGCCAAGGTGCCCATGGCTGATGCGGCCCCCGTGCAGGTGTATGCCGCTGGCAGCTTGCGGGAGGCGTTCACCGAGATCGCGCGCGACCACGAGGCCCGCACGGGCCAGAAGGTGGTGCTGACCTTCGGCGCCTCGGGCCTGCTGCGCGAGCGCATCGAAAAGGGCGAGCCCGCACAGGTCTTTGCCTCGGCCGACACCGACCACCCGCAGCGCCTGGCGGCCCGGGGTGGCTGGCAGGCGCCCGTGGTGTTCACGCGCAATGCGCTGTGTGCGTTGACCAGCGAGCAGACCAGCGCCACCCCAGACACCTTGCTGGCCACCTTGCTGCGCAGCGATGTGCGCGTGGGCACCTCCACGCCCAAGGCCGACCCGTCGGGCGACTACGCCTGGGCGCTGTTCCGCCAGGCCGACAAGGTTCAGCCCGGTACCTACGCCCAGCTGGACGCCAAGGCCCTGAAGCTCACGGGCGGTGCAGATTCGCCCAAGCCACCAGCGGGTCGGGGCACCTACGCCTGGGTGATGGACCAGCGCCAGGCCGACGTGTTTCTGACCTACTGCACCAACGCCGTGGCCGCCCAGGCCGAGGTGCCGCGCCTGCGCGTGGTGCAGCTACCGGCCGCACTGCAAGTGGGCGCAGCCTATGGTCTGACCGTGCGTGCCGACGCGCCTGCTGCGGCGCAGGCGTTTGCCAGTGCGCTGCGCCAACTGCCTGCCCAGGCGGTGTTGCAACGCCTGGGGTTTGGGCAGCCCTGAACACGGGCTGCCGACTGGCGGTGAGTGTGTGCACACGCCGCGTCTGTCTGCCTGGTGGGGCGGCGCGGCGTGTGTTGTTTAGAGCCTGTTCAAGGTTTTTTTAGAGTCGCACAAGTCCCTTGCCGGGATGGGACGCAAGGCGCGGTGCGCGGCCAATAGCCCGTGCTATTGGCAAGCGCCGCAACGCCGCAGACCGCCCGGCAAGGCACTTGCCCGAAGGGTTGGAGTGAAATCGGGCGATTGGACGCCCCGGCTGCTTGCATGGGCACGAGCCCATGCGGCGCATCCGAAGCATCCACTCATCCCGATTGCACTCCAATGCGATCTCCAAAAAGACCTTGAACAGGCTCTTAGACCTGCTGTCTGCTGCGCTCAGTCGTCATCACGGTGATGGCTGCTGCGCCAGATGGCGCGTACCAGCCACAGGCCACACACCACCGCGCCGAAGAACCCCAGGAAGCCAAACGCGGGCAGGCCGAACAGCGTAGGCCCGCCCTTCACGGTCATCACGATGGACGAGCCGATGATCAGCGCCGCAATCACCAGCGCCATTGCCAGACGGTTGGCTGACCGGTCAATCTGGTCGCCCACACGCTTGAGGTGGGCCAGCTCGATGCCCACTTGCAGGTGCCCGCGCCGCGCGTTGCGCAGCAGCCGCCCGATGTCGTCCGGCAACTGCTCCACCGTGGCCAGCGCGCGCCGCAAGGTGCTCCAGGCGCGCCCGGCCAGCACCTTGGGCTCGTAGCGCGCGCGCACCACCTGCTTGAGCAAGGGCAGGGCTTCGGTCGCCATGTGAAAGTCTGGGTCGAGGTTGCGGCCCATGCCTTCGAGCGAGATGAAGGCCTTGATCAACAGCGCGAGGTCGGACGGCAGCCCCAGGTGGTGTTCGCGCAGGATGGCCGTCACATCGGCCAGCATCTGCCCCAGGCTCAGCTGCGCCAGGGGAACGCCGTGATACTGGTCCACAAAGGCCTCGATCTCTGTCTCTAGCTGGCCCAGGTTCAGGCCCTGCGCGTCGCCCGTCCAGTCCAGCAGCACGTCGGCCACGGCTTGCGGCTGGTGCTCGACCAGGCCCAACAGCAGCTGCAGCAGCTCGTCGCGCCGGCGCTGCGACAGGCGGCCCACCATGCCGAAGTCAATGAAGGCAATGCGGTTGCCGGGCAGGTAAAACACATTGCCCGGGTGCGGGTCTGCGTGGAAGACGCCGTCTTTGACGATCATCTGCAGCACCGCCTGCGCGCCGCGCTGCGCCAGCACCGTGCGGTCAAAGCCGGCCTCGGGTGTCAGCGCGGCCAGGGCGCCGCCGGGCGTGCCGTCGATGAAGTCCTGCACGTTGATGCGTTCGCGGGTGTAGGCCCAGTGCACGCGTGGGATAACGATGTGGGGCAGCACGGCCATGTTGGTGGCAATGCGCTCGGCCTGGCGGCATTCGCCCGCCAGGTCCAGTTCGCGGCGCAGCGAGCGGGCGAACTCGCGCACCAGTTGCTGGGGCCGGTAGGGCTTGAGCGCGGGCAGCTCGGCCTCGGCCAGCGCAGCCAGGCGCTGCAGCAGGCGCAGGTCGGCCTGGATGGTGTCTGCAATGCCGGGACGGCGGATCTTGACGATGACCTCGCTGCCGTCCTGCAGACGGGCGCGGTGCACTTGCGCAATCGATGCGGCGGCCAGCGGCGTGGTGTCGAACCAGGCAAACACGGCTTCGGGCTCGGCACCCAGGTCTTCGCGCAGCTGCGGGCGCAAGGCGTCGATGGGCAAAGCGGGCACATTGCTGTGCAGCTTCTCGAACTCGGCAATCCATTCCGGGCCAAACAGGTCGGCCCGCCCCGCGAGGATCTGGCCAAACTTGACGAACGCGGGGCCCAGTTCTTCGAGCGCCAGCCGCACCTGCACCGGCGGCTCCACGCGGGCCAGGTCGGCGGCGTGGGTCCAGTTCAGTGCCTGGCCTGCGCGCTCCAGGCGGTCGGTCAGGCCCAGGCGGCGCACGGTGTCGCCAAACCCGTGGCGCACCATCACGCCCAGGATTTCCTTCAGGCGCCCCAGGTCGCGGGCGGTGTCCAGCGTCTCGATCAGCATGGGGCGATCATAGGTTCAGAAGGTCAGGGTGGGTTTGTTCACCATCAGGTAGAACACCACGGCCATGGCCACAAAGGCCGGGTAGCCCAATGCCTCCCACCAGCGGGCGTAGCGCCAGTACAGGGGCGGCAGCACGCCATCACCGTTCGCGGCCTGCGCTGCCTCTGCAGTCTCGATGGCCATGTCCCGCATGCGCAGCTGCAGCCACACCACGGGCAGCCAGCAGGCACCGGCCACCAGGTACAGCGCGATGGAGACGGCGAGCCACGGCGTGCTCCAGGGCAGGCCCGCCATGGCTGCCATGGCCAGCCCCGTGGCGGGCTGGATGAACACCGTGGGCGTGGTGAACCACCAGTCCGCCCGCACCACCAGGCGTGTGACCACCGCCTGCGCCTGCACATTGCCGCTGCGGTTGGTAAAGAACATGTAGAACGCCGATCCCAGCCCGGTGCCCACCAGCAGCACGCTGGAGATGATGTGCAGCCATTTGAGGGTGAGATACAGGCTCATGGCTTTTGCAGAGAAGTGGCCTCGTCTTGCCGCAGCACCCACAGGATGGCGGCAATCGGCAGGTTTTTGGTCAGCGGCCCGAAGGGGTGCAGCCACCAAGCGGGGTGTATGGCCGTGGCCAGCAGTGTCATGGCCAGCATCATCAGCAAAGCAGCGCCATACGCTTTGCGGCCCGGGCGGAGCGCCAGCCACAGCCCCAGCACCGCATCGGCCGCCGCCCCAGCCAGGATGATGGCGGTGGGCAGCCATGGGGCGTGGCCCCCGGCCCAGGCTGTGGGCAGCCCTGCCAGCAACTCGCGGCTTTGGCCGTGCAGCTCCCACACGCTGACCACGGCGGTGGCCAGCCAGACGACCACGAGGCTGGCACGCAGCAGGCGGGCTGACACTTGGTTCATGGGCGCGCCCTCTGCGCGACAGAGGGCGCCGGGCCCTGCGTCTGTTGCCAAGCTGCAATGTCGGCAGCACGGACCGCCAGGAACTGCGCTAGACGCTGGAACCGCTGGCGTGTCTTGCGGACAAAGACCCAGTCCACCACAGGCTCCATCACCGTCCGCAAGGCTGCCGGGCCGACTTGAAAGGTGTAGGTGTAGATCAGCAGGGACTGGTGGGGGCCCTGCGCCTGGTGGCGCATGGAGGCGGCCCACTGGGTGAAGGGAAACGACTGGCCCACCATGGCCGCAGCCGCGACCACAGGGCGGTCATAGCTGACGAACTGCGTGCGCATGGACAGCGCCCGCAATGCACCGGCGCCCAGGTTCTCGGTGGTGGCGCCCACACTGGGGCAGGGCGCACCGCTTTCCACGCCGGTGCGGCTTACCAGCGAATCCCACTGGCACCGCCACTCGTGGTAGTGGAAGGCATCGAACACAACGTCGGCCCGCGCTGGCATGGGGAAGGTCAATTTCCGGTGGGCCATGGGCTCATTCCTCCACCACATCCGTCACCATGCCCCACTTCGCAAACTCGGGGGCAAAGGCCTCCAGGGGCAGCAGGCTGGTGCTGGTGTGCGCCCCGGTGGGCAGCGGCTGCCCGGCTGCGAGCTGGCGGGCCAGCAGGATGGCGGCCATGCAGGGGATTTCGGGGCCGTGGTCGTTATCGGCCGCAATGTGCCATGCGCGGCGCCGGGGCTGGCCTTGTGCGTCGGCACCCGCCACACGCACCACCATGCCGCCCAGCGGCGTGCCCAGAAAGTCCAGCGCGCCGCCCGCGTGGTGCATCAGCCAGGCCAGCTTTTCAGGGTGGGGCAGTACGCCCCAGCGGCGCAGCGTTGCCAGGGTGGCAAAGGCTCTCTGCGCCAGGCCGACCTCCAGGGCCGCGCGGAAGGTGACGCGGTCGCGGGCCCGATAGTGGGCGGGAAAGATCTCCAGGTCCGGGATGTCGCAGACCGCCCCCAGGCGAGGGCGCAGTCGCTGAAACTGGACGGGGCTGGGCCGCGCCCAGCCGCTGTGCGGCTGCCACCGGCCACCATCCCACACGTCAATGGGCAGGCCGCAGTAGCTCAGCACCGCCGCCAGCGTGGCCTGGCCCCGGGGCGCACGTTGCGCAGGGGCAATGCAGATGTCGATGCTGTCAATGCGCTGCCAGCCCGCGCACAGGTGGTCGATGACGGCCGAGGACAGCGCGGGTACCGTGCTGGCACCCGCGATGGCCGTGCGCCCGGCGGCAGTGAATGCAGCCTGCATGGCGGCGGGAAAGTCGCACACAAACCGGCGGCCGTCGGCCAGGTCGATGTAATGCGCGCCCGCCTCGGCCGCCGCCTGGGCCACGTTGTAGGCCTGTGCCTGAAAAGGGCCCGCCGTATGGATCACCAGACCCACACCCCACTCGCGCAAGGTGGCGGCCAGGCCGGGCGCCTGGTGGTCCAGCGCAACGCCCTGGGCACCGTGGCCCAGCGCGTCCGCCAGAGCCTTCGCTTGCGATGCGTCCCGGCCCGCCACCAGCAGGGCCATGTGGTGGCGTGTGGCCTCATCGCTCACCAGGGCGCGGCAGATGCGCGCCCCAAAGTTGCCGTAGCCGCCCAGGACCAGGGTTTTGAATGCAGCCATGAGGGTCATGCCCCTGAAGCCCAATGCATGCTGGGCTGCGTGGGCACAAAGGAGGTATCGCTGCCCCTGCCACTGCCCGGCGTGTGCAGCAAGGCCTGGAGGGCGGCACGCTGCGACTGCAGTTGCGTGCGGTGCCAGGTGGGTACGTCAGGCGCTGCAATGGGGCGGCTGAACAGGTAGCCCTGGATGTGGTGCAGCCCGGCGGCGGCCAGGGCCCGCAGCTCCTCCGGCGTCTCTACCCCCTCGACCACCACCGACAGGCCCAGATCCCGCGCCAGCGCGCAGATGTGCCGCAGCAGTTTCTGACGGCGGCGGTCTTGCGGCAATTGGCGCACGAACAGGCGGTCGCACTTGATGCCCGCAATGGGCAGCTCGGCCAGCATGCCCAGCGACGAATAACCGGCGCCAAAGTCGTCCATCAGCACGGCCACGCCCAGGGCGCTCAGCGCGCTGATGGCCGCCACCATCTGGGGGCCCAGCGCAATGACGGCATGCTCGGTCATTTCGAGCTTCAGGGTGCGCGGGGGCAGGCCGCGCTGCGCCAGCTGCAGGCCCAGCCAGGGCGCAAAGCTCTCGTGCATCAGTGTGACCGGTGCCACATTGACGCTGATGGCCACTGCATCCAGCCCCTGCGCCCGCCAGTGGCACAGATGGTCGAGCGCATTGCACACAATCATGCGGTCCACCTCCGCCGTCTTGCCCTGCAGCTCGCACACCAGCAAGAAAGTTTCGGGGTTGATGCGGCCCAGGGTGGTGTCGGTCAGCCGCAGCAGAGCCTCCAGCTGCACCCCGCTGCGCTGGGTGTGGATGATGGGCTGGAAATGCAGGGCCAGGTTGTCGGGGTGCAGCAGCCGGTCCAGGTGATCGGCAATCAGCGACTGCTGAATATCGCTGTGGGCGTTGTGGGCTAGTGCCGAGGTGCGCATCATCGACAACCCGCGCCGCAGCAGCTGCTGTCGCCCCGCGTCCGAGCGCAGGTTGCTCAGATGTTCCATGGCCACCGCCATCGCAAACACCAGCATCACAACGAGCAAGGCGGCGCCATCGGACGCCGTATCGTGGTTGCCCTGGTGCATGGGAAAGGTGTTGACCAACAGCCAGTGCAGTACCAGGATCGCGCCGCCGCACAGCAGCTTGTCCAACCAGTTCTGGGCGCGGTAGCGGGGGGTGAGCACACTGAGCTTGGCGGCGCGATGGCGGATCGCGCAATAGCACGAAATGCCGGTGGCAATGCCCAGCGACAGCACGGTGGCCAGCAGGTTGATCTGCCCAAAACTCTGCACATGGCTGCTGGTGATGGTGAAGTGCCCGGCCAGCGTGCCCACCGCCAGCCACAGGCTGGCCAGCGCAATGCGGCGTTTGCTGGCGCCGGTGCTGAGGGTGGGGATGGTGAGCCGCGCACTCACCACCATGATGACCAGGCCGCTGAGCGCGGGCACCAGCTCCAGCACGTGGTGCGACAGCTCGTTGTACAGGAACAGGCCAACCACATCCAGCGCCCACACGATGGAGCCAATGCACAGCGATGCGTGGGATGCGCTGATGCGGCGGCTGGACGGGTCCACCGAATACGCGGTGTGCTCCACCAACTGCTGGCACACGTGCACGACGAGTGCCGCAAACACCCAGAACAGCAGGCTTTGCAGCAGTGGCGGAAACCCCACCACAAACACCTGCATGGCGCCATGCCAGATTGAAACCATATCGTCCACGTGCTCCCGCCCTTTTTTGTACGCGGGTCATCATACGACTGTAGGGTGGGGCCAAAACGTAACGGCCTGTGGCGGGTACGCGCTCTTGGGCACTTGGCGACCATCTGTGGCAAGAGTGGTTTTTCAATACGTGTTTGGAAGCCGCTTTCAATAATTCAACAATCGTTGTATTATCGATTCATGCAAGAAACCGATGTTGTCCGTGCCCTCGCAGCCCTGGCCCAGGAGGTCCGCCTGCGGGTCTTCCGTGCGCTGGTGGTAGCGGGCCCCGCAGGGTTGACCCCCAGCGACTTGGCCGCCCAGCTGGAGGTGGCGCCCAACACCCTGTCTTTTCACCTCAAGGAGCTGTCGCATGCCGGGCTCATCAGCCAGGAGCGACAGGGCCGCAACCTGATCTATCGCGCCGCGTTCGACACCATGAATGCGCTGCTGGCCTACCTCACTGAAAACTGCTGCGAAGGCCAGGGCTGCGCGCCTGCCGACGCGGCCGCGTCCTGCCATTGCTGACCGTCTCTGTCCCTCTGTCCATTTCCCCCGAGGAGAACCCCATGAAACGCTTCCACGCCCATGTGCATGTCGATGACCTGACCCAGAGCATCGCCTTCTATTCCAAGCTGTTTGCTGCCGCCCCCGCGCGGGTGGAGGCGGACTATGCCAAGTGGATGCTGGAGGACCCGCGCGTCAACTTCGCCATCTCCACGCGGGGCGCCAAGCCAGGCCTGGACCACTTTGGCATGCAGACCGACGACGCTGCGGAGCTGGCCGAACTGAAGGCCCGTGCCGAGGCCGCCGACATGGCCTTGCTCGACGAGGGCAACACCACATGCTGCTACGCCCGCAGCGAAAAGCACTGGGTGACCGACCCGCAGGGCATTGCGTGGGAGCACTTCCACACGCTGGGGGACATTCCTGTTTTCAACGAGGCGGCTCCGTCCTCGGCACCGGGTGCCTGCTGCACGCCTTCGGCGGCAGCCCCTGCGCCAGCGGCGCCTCGGGCGGCGTGCTGCGGCCCGGCCACGGCCACAAACTCCAAAACCAGCTGCTGCTGAGAGCGCCGCATGACCGCCTTGAACGTTCTCTTTCTCTGCACCCACAACTCGGCCCGCAGCATCCTGGCCGAGGCCTTGCTCAACGACATGGCGCCGGGCCGGTTCCACGCGTACTCGGCGGGCAGCAGCCCGCGCGACAACCAGCAGCCGAACCCTCTGGGCCTGGAGGTGCTGCGCGCCGCAGGCATCTCGACCGCAGGCCTGCGCAGCAAAAGCTGGGACGAGTTTGCCGCCCCGGGCGCGCCGGTGATGGACCTCATCATCACCGTCTGCGACAACGCGGCCGGCGAGGTCTGCCCCATCTGGCCCGGCCACCCGGCCACTGCGCACTGGGGCTACGCCGACCCGTCTGAGGGGAATGGCTCGGACGATGAAAAGCGCGAGGCTTTCCGCAAGACCTTGCATGCCATCCACCAGCGGCTGGAGCTGCTCATCAACCTGCCCGCCGACAAGCTCGAAAAGACCCTGCTGCAGCACACCGCGCGCGAACTGTCGCGTGCCGCCACCACGCCATGACGGTGCAGTGCAACCCAGCCGGAGCCGTCGTCCCGGCCCCCATGAGCGTGTTCGAGCGCTACCTCACCGTGTGGGTGCTGTTGTGCATCGTGGTGGGCATTGCGCTCGGGCAATTCTTCCCCTCAGTGTTTCAGGCGGTGGGCCGCATGGAGATTGCCAAGGTCAACTTGCCCGTGGGCCTGCTGATCTGGGTGATGGTCATCCCCATGCTGGTGAAGGTGGACTTCGGTGCGCTGGGCGAGGTGCGCAAGCACGCCCGGGGCATCGGCGTGACGCTGGTGGTGAACTGGCTGGTCAAGCCGTTTTCGATGGCGTTGCTGGGCTGGCTGTTCATCCGCCACTGGTTTGCGCCCTACCTGCCTGCGGACCAGCTGGACAGCTACATCGCAGGCCTCATCCTGCTGGCAGTGGCCCCCTGCACGGCCATGGTGTTCGTGTGGAGCCGCCTCACTGGCGGCGACCCGCTCTTCACGCTGTCGCAGGTGGCGCTGAACGACAGCATCATGGTGGTCGCGTTTGCGCCGCTGGTGGCGTTCTTGCTGGGCATCTCGGCCATCACCGTGCCATGGGACACCCTGCTGACCTCGGTGGTGCTCTACATCGTGATCCCGGTGGTGCTGGCCCAGTGGCTGCGCCGGTCGCTGCTGGCCAAGGGGCAGGCGGTGTTCGATACCGTCATGGCGCGCATGGGGCCCTGGTCCATCGCCGCATTGCTGGCCACGTTGGTGCTGCTGTTTGCGTTCCAGGGCCAGGCCATCCTGCAGCAGCCGCTGGTGATTGCGCTGCTGGCCGTGCCCATTCTGATCCAGGTGTTCTTCAACGCAGGGCTGGCCTACTGGCTCAACCGCGCGGTGGGAGAGACGCACAGCGTGGCCTGTCCTTCGGCGCTGATCGGCGCCTCCAACTTCTTCGAGCTGGCGGTGGCCGCCGCCATCAGCCTGTTCGGCTTTCACTCGGGTGCCGCGCTGGCCACCGTGGTGGGCGTGCTGATCGAGGTGCCGGTGATGCTGCTGGTGGTGCACCTCGTCAACCGAAGCAAGGGCTGGTACGAGCGGGCGTGAGCGGCGCGGCGCAGCCCGCCCGCACGCTCAGCCCCTGGCCGTGAGCAGCGCCACCGCCTTGCGCGCCATTGGCGCTGCCAGCATCACCGCCGGGAAGGCGAACAGCCACCCGGTCAGCCATGCGCCCGCCCACAGGCTCACAAAGTCCTGCTGCGGCTGCAGTGCGCGAAAGGTGGAGATGCCCGACACCAGCAGCGACATCACGCCCGACAAGATCAGGCTGAACAGCACCGGGCCATAGCGGGCGGGGATCATGCCGCCACCTCTTCGCCAGTCTGGCGTGCGGCTGCACCGCCCACACTGCCCAGGCGTTGCAGCGTCTCGGCAAAGTGCTGGCCGAACATGCGGGCGGTTTTGGTGTCTCCGGGGACAAACGCATCGGCGGCTGCCCCATGGCCCGCCTGCGCCATCAGGCCCGACCAGGAGCCGAGCCGGTTGGCCGCCTCGTCGTACGGCACCCCGGCATGCTGCTCGGGCAGGATGGGGTTGCCCACCCACACCATGCCGTGCTGCATGGCAAACACCCACATCGACATCAGCGTGGACTGTTTGTCGCCCGCTGGCAGTGACGACACGGTAAAGCCCGCCGCCAGCTTGTTCTTGAGCTGATGCGTCTTCCACAGGCGGCCTGTGGAATCCATGAAGGTCTTGAACGGCCCGGAGACCCTGCCCAGGTAGGTGGGCGAGCCCAGGATGACGCCGTCGTAGCGCAGCAGGCGGTCGGGGGCCTGCGCCAGGTCTTCGGCCCTGACCAGTTCAGCGAGGATGCCCGGCACGGCGCGTGCGCCGTCCAGCACGTGGTGGGCAATGTGCGCGGTGTGTCCGTGGGCGCTGTGATAAACGATGGCAATGTGTTGCATGGTGTGGTTTCCTTGAGTGTGATTTCGGGGGGAGAAGGCGCGGGACAGGTCAGCGTGAAATCAGTGCGATGACCAGCGCGGAGAGATACAGGCCCAGGCCAAACACGGTGTGGTTGGCGAGGCTGCGCAGGCAGTTCTTGAGCGGGGTGGGCGTGCGCGATGCCGCAAAGCCCGAGCCCATGGCAGGCTGCATGACCAAGAGCGGCGCCGCCACGGTGCCTATGCCCACGGCCAGCGCGGGCAGCAGGGTGGGGCTGTGGACCCAGGCGGCGCCCTGCAAAGACAGCAGTACCCCGGCAAAGGCCACGCCCACGGCGTAATGCGTGAGCCAGCCCCAGGCCAGCTCGCCGCGCACCGGAGCCGCCTTGGCGATGGCCGCGTGGGCGACCTGCCCGCGCAGCAGGTGGCCCACCCAGCGGCCGATAAAAGCGAAGTTGAGCGTGGGCACGCCCAGCCTTTTGAGCAGCAACAGCCACGCATCCATGACGGCGGTGGCGCCGATGCCCAGGAGCACGGCGAGGGGAATGTCTTGCAGTGAGAGAGTCATGAAAACACCTCGAAAAGTTGACGGAAGAAGGTTTTGAACGGAATATAGAAGTTCAAGTCAACTTGAGGTCAAGAGGTTTTTTCATGGACATTGCCGAAGTCGCCAAACGCTCCGGGCTGCGGGCGTCCACGCTGCGGTATTACGAGGAGAAGGGGCTGATCCAGTCGGTGGGGCAACCGGGTGAGCGCCGCCGGTTTGCGCCCGGCGTGATGGACCAGCTGGCGCTGATTGCGCTGGGGCAATCGGCCGGGTTCTCGCTGGACGACATCCGGTCGATGTTTTTGCCCGGTGGTGAACCCAACATCGACCGGCAGCTGCTATCGGCCAAGGCGGACGAACTCGACACCATGGTCAAGCGCCTCAAGGCCATGAGCAACGGCCTGCGGCACGCGGCCGCCTGCCCGGCCGAGAGCCATGCCCAGTGCCCGTCCTTCCAGCGGCTGCTGAAAGCCGCCGCCGATGGCGCGCTGGAGCGCCAGCAGCGGCGCAGCGCGCAGCCCGTGGTGGGCCTGCGCCGGCCGCGTGCCTGAGCGGCCCGAGGCGCCTCGGTTGATGGGGTGATTGAGTTGCTACCTATTTGATAGCTGCTTAGGCATATTGCACTAGCGCTATCGGCCAAAAAGGCTTGAATTAGAGGCGTCAGAAGCTCGCACAGCGGTGTGGGCAGCGGCGCGGGCCCTTCACCCGCCTTTGTGGGCGCCCAGCTTGCGGTACACCGTGGCGCGGCTGATGCCCAGCGCACGCGCCGCCTCGGCCACGTTGCCGCGCGCCTCCTGCACGGCGCGGCGGATCATTGCGACCTCGGCCTCTCGCAGCGGGGCGGGCGCCGATGCAATGCCTGGCACCGCTGCCGTGTGGGTGTCGCCCACGGTGCGGGCGTGCGCAGGCAGCTGCGCCAGGGCGTGCAGCCGCAGGCCCGACCACAGCGGCAAATCCAGCGGCTCTCTGCGCTGCTGGCGGGCCGCGTCGAACAGCATGGTCCAGGGCATGGCCAGCAGGTCGCTGCAGTGGGTGCGGGTGCCGGGCAGGCCGGGGGCGCGCAGGGGTTGGGGCACGAGCTGGCGGGCCACGCTGTTGGCACCCACCACGCAGCCGTCGGCATCCAGCGTCAGCAGGCCATCGCCTTCGCCGCCCAGCGGGCAGCCCGGCCAGTTCAGGCGCAGCAGCAGGGCGTGGGGCAGCTGCAGCAGCAGTGCGTCTTCCATGGCGCGGGCCGACCGGGCCACCAGGTGGCGCAGCTCGGGCCGCTCGGGCACATCCACACCCGTCAGGTCCAGCATGCCCATGCAGCGGCCCTGGGGGTCGAACAGCGGGGCCCCGGCGCAGCTGTAGCTGGCGTTGTCGTCAAAGAAATGCTCGCCCCGGTGCAGCCACACGGGCTGCAGCTCTTCCAGCGCGGCGCCGATGGCAGTGGTGCCCACGGCGGCTTCCGACAGGTCAATGCCCACGCGGCCAATGGCGCTGGCGCGCGGGTCGCTCCGGTCGCAATGGCCCTGCACATCGACCACGATGCCGCGTGCATCGGTCAGCATGGCGAAGTAGCGCATGCCCGCAATGGCCCGGGTCAGCTGCTCCAACACCGGCCGGGCCGCGCGCAGCAGGTGGTGGTTCTGCTCCTGGCTGTGGCGCAGCGCCGTGGCGCTGACGGCGTCAAACGCCACGCGCCGCGTGGGCTCCAGACCCCGCGCCAGGCAGCGTTGCCAGGACCGCGCAATCCACGGTTCCACCTCGGCGCGCACGGGCGCTGCACCGTCGGACAGCAGGCTCTGGCGCGCCTGCGCAATCAGCGCGTGGCGGTCAGCAGCGGGGTGGGGCGCGGAGATCAGCATGTGAATGGGCTCCTGAAGGACCGCATGATGCGGTAGTCCACTGAATCCGGGAAATCGGGGGTGCGTGAGGGTCTGGCAAGGCCGCAATCTAGGCGCCGGGCGCAGCCGTGTTGTACACCCGGCGAGCACGGCAACAACGAGTGCGGCCTTGCCAGACCCTCACCCTCCGGGCCAGGGCTGCGGCGGGTACCCGGCGGCGTTGCCTGACTTGCCAAGGCAGCCAGCATTGGCTGCGCCAGGCGCCTTGCCGTGCATCCCGCCGCAGCCCTGGCGCACCCCCGATTTCCCGGATTCAGTGGACTAGTGTGCATTGCAGCATGTTTCATTTTGAGAATATCCAGCCAGGGGCCCTGGAAATCTAGGGTTGTCCCTAGGGATGGTCGTTGGGGCGCGGCAGAAGATGCGCGAGCGATGAGCGTGACTCTGATCCCCTCCGCGAGGTCGTGAGCGCGCTCCTATCCAGCCAGAACCACTCCAGGAGACAGCCAGATGCAAGTCCAGTTCACGGTCAACGGGCGCGCTGCCAGTGTTGACGTCCCTCCCAATACCCTGCTTGTCCATGCGCTGCGAGAGCACCTGATGCTCACCGGCACCCATGTGGGTTGCGACACCAGCCAGTGCGGGGCGTGTACGGTGCATGTGAACGGCCGGGCCGTCAAATCCTGCGCCATGCTGGCGGTGCAGGCGCAGGGGGCCGAGGTGACGACCATCGAAGGCATGGCGGCTGCTGACGGCACCATGCATCCCATGCAGGCGGCGTTCAAGGAGTGCCATGGCCTGCAGTGCGGCTTCTGCACACCCGGCATGGTGATGAGTGCGGTGGACTTGTGCAAGAACCACCCCAACGCCAGCGAAGGCGAGATCCGCGAGCTGCTCGAAGGCAACATCTGCCGCTGCACCGGCTACCAGAACATCGTGCGCGCAGTGCAGGTCGGCCAGAAGGCCATGGCCGGCGCCTGAGCGCGCCCGCCGTCCCCACGCAGAACAATCCAAGGAGACAAGACCATGGGTGCATCCGACTTTTCCAAGCTGCCGCACATCGGCGAATCGCTCAAGCGCAAGGAAGACTACCGCTTCCTGACCGGCGCGGGCCAGTACACCGACGACGTGGTGCTGGCTGCGCAGAGCCATGCGGTATTCGTGCGCTCGCCGCACGCCCACGCCAAGATCAACAGCATCAACATCGACGCCGCCAAGGCCGCGCCCGGCGTGCTAGGCGTGTTCACCGGCGCCGATGTTGCCGCCGACAACATCAACGGCCTGCCCTGCGGCTGGCTCATCACCAGTACCAACGGCGAGCCCATGAAGGAGCCGCCGCACCCCATCCTGGCCCAGGGCAAGGTGCGCTATGTGGGCGACCACGTGGCCATGGTGGTGGCGCTGACCCAGCAACAGGCGCGCGATGCGGCCGAGCTGGTGGAGGTGGACTACGACGTGCTGCCCGCAGTGGTGAATGTGGCCGACGCCGCATCGGGTGCCGTGGCCGGTGCTGCGCTGCACGACATTGCGCCCGACAACCACTGCTTCAAGTGGGCCATCGGCGACAAGGGCGCCGTGGATGCCGCATTTGCCAACGCGGCGCACGTCACCAAGCTCGACCTGATCAACAACCGCCTGATCCCCAACGCCATGGAACCGCGTGCGGCCATCGGCAGCTACAACCGCGCGAGCGACGAATACACGCTGTATGTCAGCAACCAGAACCCGCACGTCGAGCGCCTGCTGATGACGGCGTTTGTGATGGGCCTGCCCGAGCACAAGGTGCGCGTGATTGCGCCCGACGTGGGCGGTGGCTTCGGCTCCAAGATCTATCTGTACGCCGAGGACGTGTGCCTGACCTGGGCGGCCAAAAAGCTCAACCGCAACATCAAGTGGGTGGCCGACCGCAGCGAGGCGTTCCTCTCCGACGCGCATGGTCGCGACCACGTGAGCCATGCCGAAATGGCGATGGACAAAGACGGCAAGTTCCTGGCCATGCGGGTACACACCCATGCCAACCTGGGCGCGTATCTGAGCACCTTTGCCAGCGCCGTGCCCACCATCCTGTACGCCACGCTGCTCGCAGGCCAGTACACCACACCGCAGGTGTATGTGGAGGTGGATTCGTGGTTCACCAACACCGCGCCCGTGGATGCCTACCGGGGCGCGGGCCGGCCCGAGGCGACCTACCTGCTGGAGCGCTTGGTCACACGTTGCGGCTGGGAAATGGGCCTGGGCCAGGACGAGATCCGCAAGCGCAACTTCATCACCAGCTGGCCCTACCAGACGCCAGTCGCACTGCAGTACGACGTGGGTGACTACCACGCGTGCATGACGCAGGCCCAGCAGCTGGCCGACGTGGCGGGCTTTGCCGCGCGCAAGGCGGCCAGCGAGGCCAAGGGTCTGAGGCGCGGCATTGGCTACAGCAGCTACATCGAGGCCTGCGGCATTGCGCCGTCCAACATCGCAGGTGCTTTGGGCGCACGCGCAGGCCTTTTTGAATGCGGCGAGGTCCGCGTGCACCCCACGGGCAGCGTGACGGTGTTCACCGGCTCGCACAGCCACGGCCAAGGGCATGAGACTACCTTTGCGCAGGTGGTGGCCGCGCGCCTGGGCATTCCGGTGGAGAACGTGGACATCGTGCACGGCGACACGGGCCGTGTGCCGTTCGGCATGGGCACCTATGGCTCGCGCTCCATCAGCGTGGGCGGGGCGGCCATCATGAAGGCGCTGGACAAGATCGAGGCCAAGGCCAAGAAGATTGCCGCGCATTTGATGGAAGCCAGCGACGCCGACATCGACTTCAGCGGCGGCGAATTCACTGTGCGGGGCACGGACAAGAAGATCCCGTTCGGTCAGGTGGCACTTACGGCCTATGTGCCGCACAACTACCCGCTGGACAAGCTGGAACCCGGCCTGAACGAAACCGCGTTCTACGACCCGACCAACTTCACCTTCCCGGCAGGTACCTACATCTGCGAGGTGGAAATCGACCCGCAGACCGGCGTGACGCGCGTGGACAAGTTCACCGCCGTGGACGACTTTGGCACCATCATCAACCCCATGATCGTGGAAGGCCAGGTGCACGGCGGTCTGGTGCAGGGCATTGGTCAGGCGCTGCTGGAGAACTGCGTGTACGACCGCGAAACCGGCCAGCTGCTCACCGGCAGCTTCATGGACTACGCCATGCCGCGCGCTGACGACTTCCCCGAGTTCAAGCTGGGCCATGTGTGCACGCCCTGCACCCACAACCCGCTGGGCACCAAAGGCTGCGGCGAGGCCGGGGCGATCGGCTCGCCACCGGCGGTGATCAATGCTGTGCTGGACGCGCTGCGGCCTCTGGGCGTGAAGGACTTCGACATGCCCGCGTCGCCGCACCGCGTGTGGGAAGCCATTCAGTCCGCCAAGGCATAAGGAGACCAACCATGTACGCATTCACCTTTGAGGCTCCTTCCTCCACCGCTGCGGCCGCGCAGCTCATCGCCCAGGGCGGCAAGCTGCTTGCCGGCGGGCAAAGCCTGCTGCCGTCCATGCGGCTGCGCCTGGCCAACCCCGAAAAGATCGTGGACCTGAACGGCATTGCCGAGCTGGCGGGTATCCGCCGCGAAGGCAACGCGCTGGTCATCGGTGCCATGACGCGCCACATGGACGTGGCGGCCAGCAGTGAGGTCAAGTCGGCCATCCCGGCGCTGGCCGACCTGGCTGCCCACATCGGCGACCGCCAGGTGCGCGCACGGGGCACGCTGGGCGGCTCCGTGGCCAACAACGACCCCGCCGCCTGCTACCCCAGCGCGGTGCTGGGCCTGGGCGCCACGGTCATCACCAACCGCCGCGAGATCCAAGCTGACGACTTCTTCGTGGGCATGTACACCACGGCGCTGGAGGAGGGCGAGATCATTACTGCCATCCGCTTCCCCATCCCTAAGCGTGCCGCGTACATGAAGTTCAAGCAGGCGGCATCGCGCTTCTCGCTGGTGGGGGTGTTTGTGGCGCAGACCGACAGCGGTGTGCGCGTGGCCGTCACCGGTGCGGCCAGCAGCGTGTTCCGCCATGCGGGGCTGGAGGCAGCGCTCAACCAGAGCTTCACGCCGCAGTCGGCGGCCAGCGTCAAGATCGACGCGAGCGACCTGAACGCCGACATCCACGCCAGCGCTGCCTACCGCGCCAACCTCATCAGCGTGCAAACGCAGCGCGCTGTGCAGCAGATGCTGGAATGACATGAGGGCAACCCCACCACCGTGGTGCGGCACCCGGTGGCGGGTTTTTGAGTGAAATGGGCCGCTGGCGCTAGAAGCATATGCGCTGGCAGCTATGAATTGGATAGCAATGAACTCGTTGAACGCCGCGCCGGTTCCGGCTTCTATCGACGCCCTGGTGCAGGCCCTGCAAAGCGTGGGCTATTTTGCCGACCGTCGCCTGGCCACGGCGGTGTTTCTGGCGCTCAGGCTGCAGCGGCCTGTGCTGCTGGAGGGTGAGCCTGGCGTGGGCAAGACGGCGCTGGCCAAGGCCCTCTCGGAAGTGCTGTCGCGCAGCCTGATCCGCCTGCAGTGCTACGACGGCCTGGAGCAGCGCGAGGCGCTGTACGAGTGGAACTACGCCGCTCAGTTGCTGCACATGCGGGCTGCGGAAGGGCAGGGCGGTGCCGACATGGCGCAGGTGGAGCGCGAGGTGTACCAAGACCGCTACCTCATCCGCCGCCCGTTGCTGCAGGCGCTGCAGGCGCCAGCACCGGGCGCCGTGCTGCTGATTGACGAGGTGGACCGCGCCGACGAACCGTTCGAGGCCTTTTTGCTGGAGTACCTGGGCGAGTACCAGGTGAGCATTCCCGAGATCGGCACCGTGCGTGCAACGGCCACGCCCGTCACCATCCTCACCAGCAACCGCACGCGCGATCTGCACGATGCCGTCAAGCGCCGCTGCCTGTACCACTGGCTGGACTACCCCGAGCGCGAGCGTGAGCTGGCCATTGTGCGCGCCCAGGTGCCGGGTGCGAGCGAGGCGCTGGCCCTGCAGGTGGCAGAGTTTGTGGGCCGGCTGCGCAGCCAGCCATTTGCCAACGCCTTCCAGCGCGCACCGGGCATTGCCGAGAGCGTGGAATGGGCCAAGGCGCTGGTCGCGCTGGACACCCTCGTGGTGGACCCCGAGGTGGTGTCCGATACCGCAGGCATCCTGTTCAAGCAGCGCGAGGACGTCGCGGCGCTCACCCGCGACATGGCGGTGCAGTTGCTGCAACCCGCTGATGCCGATGCATGAGAGCCGTCCCATGGCCGAGGGCGCGACGTTCTCTCAACTTGGCGATGCCCGCACCGGCAAGCTGGCCGACAACCTGAGCGGCTTTGGCCGCACGCTGCGCCGCGCTGGCGTGCGGGTGGACGCTGCCCGCATGGCGCTGGCCCAGCAGGCGGTGATGCTGGTGGGCCTGCAGCGCGAGGATTTCAGCGCCGCACTGGAGGCCGTGCTGGTCAGCCGCGAGCAAGACCGCATGGTGTTCCGCGAGCTGTTTGACGCCTACTTTCGCAATCCCAACGTCGCACAGAAGCTGCTGGCACAGATGCTGCCCAGCGCCGAGTCCAAGGCCGAACCCGTCAAACGCCGCCCGCGTGTGAGCGAGGCGCTGGCGCCCGTGCGTGCCGCGCGCAACGCACCGCCCGCGCGCGAAGAAGACAAGATCGAATTCGATGCCGCCATGACGGCCAGCGACCTGCGGCGCCTGCGGCAGGCTGACTTCAACCAGCTATCAGCCAGCGAATACATCCTGGTGGAGCGCCTGGCGCGCGACGTGCCCTTGCCCTTGCCGCACTACGCCGCCCGCCGCACCCGGCCGGGTGCACGCGGCAGCCGTCCGCACTGGCCCGGCGCCATGCACCATGCGGCGCGCAGTGGGGGCGAGGTGCTGCACATCCCCTTGCTGCAGCGCCGCCAGCAACCGCTGCCGTTGTTGGTGCTGGTGGATGTGTCGGGCTCCATGGAGCGCTACGCGCGTTTGCTGCTGGCCTTTTTGCATGCGGCCACCGCACCGCGCCACACCGGCGCCGCTGTGCGCCGTGACGTGTTTGCGTTTGGCACCGGCTTGACCGATCTCACGCCCGCCTTCCGCCTGGCCGACACCGATGCGATGCTGGAGACTGCCAGCCATGCCATCACCGACTTTGCGGGCGGTACCCGCATGGGCGACAGCCTGGGCCAGTTGCGCCTGCAGCATGCGCGGCGCCTGGTAGGGCGGCGCACGCTGGTGCTGCTGATCAGCGACGGGCTGGACACGGGCACGCCCGAGGTGCTGGAGCGCGAACTGGCCTGGCTGCGCCGCCACTGTGGCCGCCTGCTGTGGCTCAACCCCCTGCTGCGCTACGAGGGCTATGCCCCCACGGCGCGTGGTGCGTCGGCCCTGCACCGCCAGGCCCATGGCATGGTGGCCGTGCACAACCTGAGCCACCTGAAGGACCTGGCTGCCAGCCTGGCGAGCGTGCTGCGGCAATGACGGCGCCGTGCTGCAGCGCTGCACGGCATCGCTTCGTACCCAGCCATGCAGCCAACCGATTGAATTCCCACCACATCCACACACATTAAAGACCGAGAGGACCCACCATGGAAATGCAAGCCAGCCGAACCCTTGCCGTCAGCCAGCAACAGGCCTGGGAGGCACTCAACGACCCCGAGGTGCTCAAGCTGTGCATTCCCGGTTGCGACAAGGTCGAGCCCACGGGCGAGAACCAGTATTCGGTGGCCATGGCGCTCAAGATCGGGCCTGTGTCGGCCAAATTTGCGGGCAAGATCACGCTGTCCGACATCGTGCCACCCGAGAGCTACAACATCGCCTTTGACGGCTCCGGCGGCGTGGCAGGCTTTGGCAAGGGCAACGCCCAGGTCAAGCTGGTTCCGCTGCCCGCCGATGCGGCCGGGCAGGCCAGCTGCGAGCTGCACTACACCGTGCACGCCTCGGTGGGCGGCAAGATCGCGCAGCTGGGCCAGCGCCTCATCGACGGCGCTGCCAAGAGCATGGCCGAAGACTTCTTCAAGCGGTTTGACGAGGAGATGCAGCGCCGCTTTCCGCGCGCTGAAGCTGCCCCAGCAGATGCAGCGACCAGTGCCGATGCCATCACCGAGCCAGGCATCGTGGACGGGGGGAGCGCCGCTCAGGGTGCGGGTATCCCTGCGTGGGTGTGGGGTGTTGGCGTGGCGGCCCTCGTATTGCTGGCCTGGTGGTTCAATCGGGGCTGATTGCTCGGGGCAGCGGAAGGAAGTGAGTCATGGAAAATTTGGACGTCGTCGTGCTGCGCACTCTGCATGGCTGGCGGGCCGCAGGGCGCCGCGCGCTGCTGGCCACGGTGGTGCGCACATGGGGCTCATCACCCCGGCCGGTGGGCTCGATCATGGCGCTGTGCGAAGACGGCGCGGTGGTGGGGTCGGTGTCGGGCGGGTGCATTGAAGACGATTTGATCGACCGCCACACCCGCGCCTATGCACAGGCGGGTGCGGCGGCAGACGGTACCGACCACCGCATCCCCAGCGGTCCGCCATCGTTTGTCAAATACGGCGTCAGCGCCGACGAGGCCCACCGCTTTGGCCTGCCCTGCGGTGGCACGCTGGAACTATTGCTGGAGTACGACCCCGATCCCGCGCTGCTGGCCGACTTGATTGCTCAGCTGGCCGCCGGGCGCCTGGTGCAGCGCACCGTGCGCCTGTCCGACGGCGCCGTGACCCTGGCACCCACCCAGGCCCCTGAGGATCTCAAGGTGGATGCGCAGCAGCTCACCAACACCTTCGGCCCCGAGTACCGCATGTTGCTCATCGGAGCGGGGCAGCTCACCGAATACCTGGCCACCATGGCCTTGTTCAACGGCTTTGCCGTGACGGTGTGCGACCCGCGCGAGGAGTACCGGGGCAGCTGGAGCGTGCCCGGCGCCACGGTGGTGAGCGACATGCCCGACGATGTGGTGCTGGCCTTCAAGCCCGACCGCCGCACCTGCGTGGTGGCCCTCACGCACGACCCCAAGCTGGACGACCTGGCGCTGCTGGAGGCGCTGAACACCGAAGCGTTCTACGTGGGCGGCATTGGCTCGCGCCGCAACAACGAGGCGCGGCGGGCCCGCATGATCGAGCACTTTGACCAGACCGAAGCCAGCCTGCAGCGCCTGCGCGGGCCCATTGGCATCTACATCGGCAGCAAGACACCACCCGAGATTGCGGTGAGTGTGATGGCCGAGATTTTGGCCGTGAAGAACGGCGTAACCTTGCCGCGCGATATGGAAGTGGCCCAGGCCAAGAACGACCGGGAGCTGGCTCACAACGA
Organism: Acidovorax sp. M14; assembly: GCF_049331375.1. NCBI lineage: Bacteria > Pseudomonadati > Pseudomonadota > Betaproteobacteria > Burkholderiales > Comamonadaceae > Acidovorax > Acidovorax sp. M14. Next base: position 3,691,275 of record NZ_CP186263.1, on the reverse strand, counting down.
CCCGGGCGCCCTGGTGTGCGGCGTGCGGTAGATCGTGTCGTAGCGGTGGTCAGTGCTGCACCGGTGGCACCTGGGCCTGCAGCTGCCGCTGTACGTGCCTGAGCAGTCCTTCGCAGGCGTCTTCCACCAAGTCCAGCACCTCTTCAAACCCCTGGCTGCCGCCGTAGTACGGGTCGGGCACCACCGGGCTGTCGAACTGCAGGCAGAACTCCGTCATGCGCCGCAGCTTGTGCGCGTGTGCGGGTGGGCACAGGTCTTGTGCCAGGGCGAGGTTGTCCCAGTCCATGGCCAGGATCAGGTCGTAACGCGCAAAGTCCGCATCCGTGATCTGCCGGGCCCGCAGGTCCGACAGGTCATAACCGCGCTGCGCCGCGTGGCGCTGGGTGCGGGTGTCGGGCGGCTCGCCGGGGTGGTAGTTGTGCGTGCCGGCTGAGTCCACCACCACGCTGTGCGCCAGGCCGCTGTGGGTGATCTTGTGGCGGAACACACCGTGGGCTGTGGGGCTGCGGCAGATGTTGCCCATGCACACAAACAGGATGGCGTAGCGGGACATAGTGATGGCCGTGTGCGTTCAGGCCTCGATCACCACCGGGCCGCCCTTGGCAATGCCGCGCTGGTAGGCCGGGCGGGCGTGCATGCGCTCCAGGTAGGCCTGCAGGTGCGGGCAGCGGCTTGCGTCGTTGGCGCGGGACATCAGCGCCTCCACCGCAAAGCTCATCTGAAAGTCCGCCATGGTCAGGTGCTCCCCGGCAAACCAGCGGTGGGTGCCCAGGTGCTCTTCAATGAATGCCAGCGCCGTGTCCACGTTGGGGTCGATGAGCTTTTGCTGCACCGTGCCGCACAGGGCGCGCGCAATGGGCTTCACAAAGAACGGCATGGGCTGGGTGGGGATGGTCTTGAACACCAGCTTCATCACCAGCCAGTTCATCAGCGAGCCCTCGGCATAGTGCATCCAGAAGCGGCACTGGCGGTGTTCGGCGGTGCGTGGCGCGGGCTGCAGGTGGGCCAAGTCGCCCCGGGCTTGCTCGCCATAGGTTTCCACCAGGTACTCGATGATCGCACCCGATTCGGCGATCACTTCGTCGCCATCCGTGATGACCGGTGACTTGCCCAGGGGGTGAATGGCCTTGAGCGCCGGTGGGGCCAGCTTGGTGGCCTTGTCGCGCGCGTAGATCTTGAGCTCGTAGGGCACGCCCAGCTCTTCCAACAGCCAGAGAATGCGCTGCGAGCGCGAGGTTTCGAGGTGGTGCAGGGTGATCATGGCCGCCATCTTATTGAAGAGTGGGCCGAATCCACCCTGCCTCGGTCCTTGTTTTTTGCGCGAGCTTTGGCTGATCTGATGGGTTCAGGCGGTGCGGCGCCGCTGCTGCCCGATGGAGCGCTGCATCCACTGCACGTACAGGTCCACAGAAAGCAGCACAGCCATCGCAAAGGCGCAAGCGGCCACGGTGGGCCCCAGACCCAGCGAACTGACCAGCCCGGTGCCCTGCACGGTGGCAAAGCGGTTGGGGGTGGTGCAGATGAACTCGGCCGCGCCCATGCCGGTGTAGTGCATGGCGCACACGGCAGCGGCCATGAGCAGGGCGGCCCCTGCGCGGCTGGCCATGCTGCGGGTGTTGAAGGCCAGCCACAGGGCGGCCGTGCCTGCTGCCACCGCGATGAGCACTGAAAGCGCCACGGCCCGCAGGTCCCAGTTGATGTAGCCGCCAATCTTCATGCCGTACATGCCCAGGTAGTGCATGCCCGCCACACCCAGGCCCAGCAACAACCCGGCGCCCAGAATGCGTGCCAGGTCTCGAGGCGCCTTGGACACGACGCCGAGTGCGGCCGAGGTGCAGACCACGGCAGCCACCAGGGACACCGCGCTTTCGACAATGCCGTAGCTGCTGGCTACATCCAGCCGCAGCGCCACCATGCCCACAAAGTGCATGGACCACACGCCGATCCCACCCAGGGCCACACCCGCCGTGACTGCGGCTGCGCGGTTCAGCGAGCCATCCTGGTAGCGGATGCGCCGCGTGACCATCAGCGCGATCAGCGAACCGATGAACGCCAGTGCGAACGAGGCGGCGACGAGGTGGGGGCGGTATTCGGAGACAACGGTGGAGTCCATGGAGAGCTGCCTATGAGGGGTGAAAGGGGCGTTTCACACCGCTCAGGGAGCAGTTGAAACCAATTGTTTCCATATTAGACCAATTGGTTATTTTTTGCTTTGAATGGTTATTTTGGAGAAAAGTGGTGCCGTCCCCCGATGGGGTGGGTGTTTTCAGGTGGGGGTGGCTGGGTGGAAGATCGCCCGCTGCCGGACCTCTGCAAGGCCACGCGGTGGGCCCGCAGCGCCGCTGGCGCCGGATCAGAGCTGCAGGAGAAACGCCCGCAGCAGGCGCCAATGTTCCAGGCATGCCTCCGGGGCAGGCTGGGCGGCCGCGTTTTCCAGCTGGCGCGCGCGCACGCTCTGGGCTGGGTGGCCGAGGGTGAGCAGCACGGTGGCGAGGCTGTGTGCCAGGCGCCGCAGCGCGGGCCAGTCTTGCGCCGTGCAGGCGGCGTCGCCTTGCCGTATGTCGGCCGGGAACTGCTGCAGGCAGCTGGCGCGGTAGGCCTTGAACAAAAACTCGTCGCCCGCAAAGTGGGTGGCAATGGCCTGCGCCTCATCGTCGGCCGCTTCATCGGCCAGCGTGGTGGTTGCGGCTGGCACGTTGGCAGGGGGCTCGGCCACCAGCGCCAGCGCATCGGTCACACAGGCCTCCAGCTCTGCCACCGACGCGGGCTTGGACACCATGCGCCACACCTTCATGGCCTGCAGTTGCTCACGCACGGGGGGTGTCAGGCCTGCGCTGAACACCGCGACTGGAATCCGGCGGCCGTGCACGGGCTCTTGCAGCAGCCGCTGCACGAGGTCAATGCCGGACTCGCCGGGCAGCATGAGGTCCGTGATGATGAGTTCCACCCCCCCGGCGTGCAGCGCCTGCATGGCGTCCGGAACATTGGCGCAGGTCACCAGCTCGATCGGAAGCTCCTCCAGCGCCATCTGCACAAAGCGTGCGATGGAGCTGTCGTCTTCCACCAGCAGGACCTTGGGCGTGCTCATGCGGGCACCTGGGCCTGTGGAATACAGGCTGCCAGTGCGCTCGGCAGCTCGGCCACCAGCCGGGGTTTGTGAATGACCTTCACGCCCTGCAGGGCGAACGCGTAGGGCTCGCGCTGTTGCTCGTCGAGTGAGGTGACCACGATGAGGTGGCTGCGCGCAAACTGGGGGTGCGAACGCAGCGTGGTGATCAGGGTGGCGCCGTCAATGCCCGGCAGCAGGATGTCCACGATCAGCACCTCGGGCTGTATCTGCCCATACAGCGCCAGACCGGTGATGCCATCGTTGGCCACCTGCAACTGCACACCCGGAAAGTGTTGCTGCACGATGAGGCCGACCAGATTCTGGAAATGGATCGAGTCTTCAATCAGCAGGATCTGCGGCGCGCGCCCTTTGGCGGGGGCCACGGGCGGTGCCAGAGGGGGGCGGCTGGTCACCGGCGTGCCGGCTGCGGGTGCCGGGGCCGCGCCCCCGGCGCCGTGGGCGGTCATCCAGCGTTCCACCGATGCGCGGGAGATACGGCGATGTCCGCCCGGCGTCTTCCAGGCCTCCAGCTCGTTGCGGTCCACCATCAGCTGGACGGACCGTACGGCCATCCCCAGCATCTTGGCGACTTCGAGCGTTGTGTAGTGGTCGGCCATGGCGCGCTCCGCGAGGGAATGGTCAGATTGCATAGATCGCGCATTTTCTCCTAATTTTTTCAAACACGTGTCTTGTATTTGATAAAAATGATTGATATGATTCTATCAATGGCAAAAAAACACCCTGATGTGTGCTTTTTTGTATTTCCAAGCCGACCTCTGCCCCACAAGGGTTCCCGCCATGAAAAAGATCCTCATCGTCGAAGACCACATCGATATCCGCAAGCTGCTCAAGATGACGCTGGAGTTTGATGACTTCGAGATCCACGAAGCCGCCACGGGCGACGCGGGCTGGGTGCTGGCCCAGGAGCTGCAGCCGGACATCGTGCTGCTCGACGTGATGATGCCGGGCACCCTGAACGGCCTGGATGTGTGCCGCCGCATCAAATCGGCCCCGGGCATGCGCCACACCAAGGTGATCATGCTGACGGCCCGGGTGCAGTCGGACGACCGGGCTGCGGGCTTTGCGGCAGGCGCCGACGACTACCTGATGAAGCCCTTCAGCACGCTGCAGGTGCTGGAGACCATCTACCGCATGGAGGCAGCGCAGTGACTTCGCTGCCAGTGCTGGAGCCTGCACCCCAAGCGCCGCCAGACACCCGGTGCTTTGACGAGGCCGCAGCGGCGCAGATGGAGCGTTTTGTGCGTGACTTTGGCCGCATGTACCGGGAGCGCAACGAAGCGCTGCGCGAGGTCACCCGCGCGCACCACGCGGCACTGCTGCACCTGTCGGCCGCCGCAGACCTCAAAGACGATGACACCGGCGTGCACATCGTGCGCATCGGCTATCTGGCCGAGGCCTTGGCCCTCGCGCTGGGGCAGACGGTGGGCTACGCCCGCATGCTGCGCAAGGCTGCGCCCATGCATGACATCGGCAAGATCGGCACCCCGGACAGTGTGCTCAAGAAGCCCGGCAAGCTCACCCCGGAAGAGCGCCAGACCATGAACTGCCATGCCGCCATGGGTGCCGAGATCCTCGGGCGTTCGCAGATTCCCGTCTTTCGCATGGCGGCCGAGGTGGCGCTCACGCACCACGAACGCTACGACGGCCAGGGCTACCCTGCAGGCCTGGCGGGCGATGCCATTCCGCTGTCGGGCCGCATCACGGCCGTGGTGGACTTTTTTGACGCACTGACGATGGACCGGGTGTATCGCCCCGCCTTCACCGTGCCGGTGGCGCTGGAGATGCTGGCAGCCGAGCGTGGGCGCGCGTTTGACCCGGTGATCGTGGACACGTTTTTGGCGCATGCTGCGGCCATTGACGCACTGCGGTGCAAGATCACGCAGGAATGCCCGTCGTTCGATGCACTGATCGATGCGCCCTGACCCTTTTTTGGCCGCTCTGCGGCAGGCCACTGTGGGTACGGTGGTTGGATTGATTCAAGGATTCCCCATGATGATGACGATGATGCAGTGGCTGAAACCGGGGGCACGTGCCATCACCCGCCTGCTGCTGGCGGCGTGCGCCACCAGCGCGCTGGCAGGGCCTGTGGCCGACCGGGTCCAGAGCCAGTCGGTGCTGCGCGTGTGTGTGTGGCCGGACTACTACGGCGTGACCTTTCGCCACCCGCGCACGCAGCAGCTGGGCGGCATCGACATTGACCTGTCGGGCGAGCTGGCGCGCGATCTCAAGGCCCGGGTCGAATACGTGGACTCTTCCTTTCCCACCCTCATTGATGACCTGAACCAGGACCGTTGTGACGTGGCCATGTTTGCCATCGGCATGCTGCCCCAGCGCATGGAGAAGCTGGCTTTCACCCAGCCCTATATGCGCAGCGACATCTACGGCATCACAACCAAGACCAACACGGTCATCAAGCAGTGGGCCGACATCGACAAGCCGGGCGTGCTGGTGGGTGTGCAGGCAGGCACGTTCATGGAGCCCATCATGGCCCAGCGCCTCAAGCAGGCCACGCTGGTGCGCATCCAGTTGCCCGCAACCCGGGAGCGCGAACTGACGGCCGGGCGCATTGACGTGTTCATGACCGACTACCCCTATAGCCGGCGCCTGATGGACAACGCCGACTGGGCCCGACTCATCGAGTCGTCCGAACCTTTTTCGGTGCTGCCCTACGGTTATGCGGTCAAGCGTGGTGATGCTGCATGGCTGGCCACGGTGGAGGCCTTTGTGGCACGCATCAAGGCGGATGGTCGCCTGCAGCGCGCGGCCTCCCAGAACGGCCTGAGCGCCATCGTGGTGCGCTGACATGGCAGCTCTTCAGCCTCTCTCCCGGCGCTGGGCTCGACTGCGCGCGTGGGTGTTGCAGACCAGCCACCTGGTCCTGGTCATCGGGGGGCTGTCGGCATTGGCGGCGTTGGTGGGGGTGGGTGCGTTGGCCGTGAACGACTTTCGCACGGTGCGCATCAGCCACCAGAACCATGCGGCCATGCTGGCCCGGGTGCTGGAAGACCAGGCCACACGCACCATGCAGACGGCCGAGCTGGCTCTGGAGTCACTGGCCACATCGCCCGCCCTCACGGCTGTGGCCTCCGAGCCCCGGCGGATGCAGGACGCCCTGGGCCAGGCACTGGCCGCACTGTCGTTTCTTCGGGGGCTGGCCGTCGTGGACCCAGGTGGACGGGTGATTGCAAGCACATTGCCCGGGGATGCCGAGAGTTTTGTGGACCTGGCCCAGTTGGGCCCGCCGGTGGCGGTGGGGCGGACGGTGCAGGGTGGCCTCACGCCGGGCCGTAGCCTGCAAAGCGTGCGCCTGGGGGGCAAAGCGGTGGCGGCCCCTGCCGGGGTGGCTTTCATCCCTGTGATGCATGGCTACAAGACGGAAGCCGGGCAAGTGCTGGTGCTGGTGGCGTTGGTCAACCCTGATTCACTGTCCAACTTTCAGCACCTCACGCTGGAGTCCGAGATTTTTGATTCGGTGGTGACGGCGTACAACGGCCAGGTGCTGGCGACTTCGGGCGCAGCGGCGGCGCTCGCAGGCGCGCGGGTGAATCACATCCCCGTGTTCAGCCAGTTCTTGCCCCGGCAGGAACATGCCACCTACCTGGGCGCGGGCGTGCTGGGCGAGCGGCAGATCGTCAGCTTTCGAGCCTCGGCCGCCTTGCCGCTCGTGGTGGTGGTGGAGACTTCGTACCAGGCCGTTGTGAAGAGCTGGCTGGCGGATGCCAGAGCGTTGCTCGGCATTGGCCTGGCCCTGGTGGCGCTTGTGCTGGTGTTGACCGTTGCGATATGGCGGGGCATCCGCACCCGTGAGCGGGCGCGGCTGGCCATTGATGCGGCGCAGGCCCGCATTGCCCGTAACGAGCGGGACCTGTCGGTGCTCATGCGCAGCGTGCAGGAGCTGATCTTTCGCACCGATGCCCAGGGCGTGATCACCTATGTGAACGCCCACTGGACCGTCATGACGGGCACTTCCCCCGACCGCGCCATTGGCAAGCGCCTGCACGATCTGGTGGAGCCGCAAAGCCGCAACGAGGTGGTGCGGGCCATCGACCCGCGATCGCCCGATGGCGTGCGGGTGTGCCAGGTGCTGTCCCGCTCTGCGGCGGGCAAAGAGATGACGTTCAAGGTGGCAGTGGTGCCCTTGGTGGCGGCCGGGCGCGTGATCGGTTTCGCAGGCAGTGCGGTGGATGAAACCGAACGCTGGATGGCCCAGCAGCAGCTGCAGGCGCAGATCGCTTTCCAGGACCTGCTGCTGGAGACCAACCCGCTGCCCATTTCTGTGACCGATGCGCAGGACCGCTTTGTGCGCGTGAACAAGGCGTGGGAGGAATACAAGGGCCGCGAGCGCACCACCGTGCTGGGCAAGGCAGTGGCCGAATGCCTGCCCCCTGACGAAGTCAAGGTGCACCAGTCGGCCAACAAGCAGTTGCTGCGTTGGGGCGGACGGACGCTGGTGGAAACACAGGTGCGCCATGGGGACGGATCGCGCCGCGATACGCGCCTGGCCAAGGCGGCCATTGCGGATGAACATGGCCAGGTCACCGGCGTGCTCACCATCCTGATGGATGTGAGCGAGTTCCGCGAGGCCGAGCGCGCCACTCAAGAAGCGCGTGATGCGGCCGAAGAGGCGTCACGTGCCAAGTCGGAGTTCGTGGCCAACATGAGCCACGAGCTGTGCACGCCGCTGCAGTCCATTCTGGGCTTTGCCGAGCTGGGCATGTTGCGTGGCCGCACGCAGCCCAAGTTGGCGGGCATGTTTGAAGACATCCATTCCGCAGGCCAGCGCATGCTCACGCTGGTGAATGACCTGCTGGAGGTCTCCAAGCTGGAGAGTACGGTGGGGACCTTTCACATGGAGCGCATCGACTTGCGCGGTGTTGTGCGCCCCGTGATCCGCGAACTGGAGCCCTTGCTGGAGCGTAGCCATCTGATGATGGACTTGCGCATGCCCGACCTTCCGCTGGTGGCCAAGGCCGACCCGCTGCGCTTTCAGCAGGTGATCCGAAATGTGGTGGCCAACGCCATCAAGTTCTCTCCGCCTGGCAGCACCATCACGCTGGAGGGCTACGCAGACCCCCAGGGCCAGACGCACCTGGTGGTGCGCGACGAAGGCCCAGGCATTCCCCCGTCAGAGTTGCACAGTATTTTTGAGGCCTTTGTGCAGTCCAGCAAAACCAAGGATGGATCGGGCGGCACGGGCCTGGGCCTGGCCATTTGCCGCAAGATCGTCGAGGCCATGGGCGGGCGGATCTTCGCCGAGAACGTTCCCGCCAGCGGCGCCGCGTTCCACATCATTCTCCCCGCCAGAGGCCAGGCGGAAACCATGCCCGCACCGCTGGAATAGGCCGTGGCAATGGCAGTGCAACGCCCACAAAAAAGCCCTCGGAGGAGGGCATTTTTGTAGATGCTGGCGGGACGCCGCAGCGCCCCGGGTAGCCGATCAGCCGCCCTTGCGCGAACGCTTGCCAGGGTTCTTCTTGCTGCGCGTGGCGACACCACGCTCCAGGCTCACGCGCTGGCCGCGGCCGGGGGTGTTCAGCGTCACGCCGGGCAGTGGCTTGGGTTGGGGGGTGCGCTTGCGGTCTGCTTCGGTGACGATCTTGTTGCCCATGATTGGTCTCTGAGAAAGTGGAGAAAAGGGCCATATTAGGCCACAGGTGCAGCGTGGGCCCCAAAACGAGTGGCACCACGCCCTGCAAGGAAAGGGGCCGGAGGTTCAGCCGGGCAGGGCCCATCGCGCCAGAACCTGCGGGGCAGCGCCGCCCTGTTGGCGCAATATGAGAGCCTCGCCAGAGCGCGTGCTGTCCTGCGCCAGGTCGGCCTGTACAAACATGTGGCTCACCCACACTTCAAACCGGCCGCTGCGTGCGGAGGCGGTGGCCAGCGCGTCGCGCAGAGCGCGGAGATGGGCCGCTCCGGTCGTCTCGGGATAGCCCCGGGGCGAGCCCAGCGGCGCCCAGACCTGGGGTGCGCCAAAGGCCAGCGTGGCGGTGTCGATGCACCGGCACCATGGGCTGGACAACACCTTGGCTGGCTGCAACTGCCGCGCCTGAAACCATTCGCCAATGCGGCGCGCCTGGGCCCGGCCTTCGTCGCTCAGGTTGCGCTGGGTGCCGCAGTCGCCCAGACGGAACCCTGGCGGATCGAACGTGCCAGGGGCCAGCGCGTGGCGGAACAGCGCGACCACGCCGCCCTGGCGCAGCAAGGCTTCTGCTCCCGCCTCCTGGGCGGCCCAGCTTTGCAAGGCCGCGATACCCAGGACGCCACCCACGGCGCCCGACGCGCCCCTGCCCAGCAGGGTGCGCCGCGTGAGGCGTGCGCCGTCCGCACCCGCCGTACCCCCGGCAGCGTCGGTGTCTGTATCAGGCCGCAGGCTGAAAGGCATAGCCATTGCCCGATGCCGCCATGCGGCCAAACGCGGGGAACGGGAAGTGGAAGCCACCCAGCATGGCGTTGCTGGCGGTGATGCGGGCAAACACTTCGCGCCGTACCTTGCGGGCTGCCTCGGCATCCATGTCAAAGGTCACGGCCCAGTCGGGGTTGCGCGCGAACAGCGCGGGCACGTTGGTCAGGTCTGCCACATAGAAGAAGTTCTGGCCTGCCGACTTCAGCTCAAACAGCGTGTGGCCAGGTGTGTGGCCATAAGCGGCCACCGACTGGATGCCCGGCGCCACTTCGTTGCCCGCTTCAAACCGCACCAGCGTGTCGGTCGGCATGGTGGCAAAGGTGCGGCGTGCGTTCTCGAACGCGCCCTTCATGCCGGCAGGGGCCGCCGCCATGCGCGCATCGTCCATCCAGAAGGCGTGTTCCGCCGCCGGCACCATCACCTTGGCCTTGGGGAAGGTCCATTCGCCCGCCTTGTTGCGCAGCCCGTTGATGTGGTCGCCATGGAAGTGGCTGATGAGCACGGTGTCGATGTCCGCAGCCTGCATGCCAGCGGCACGCAGGCTGTCGAGCAGCTTGCCAGTGGTGGGGCCGCCAAACTCGCCCAGGCCGGTGTCGATGAGGATCTTGCGCGCCCCTGCCACCACCAGGAACGGGGTGTAGGGCACGTCGATGTAGTCGGTGGGCAGGTTCTGCGATGCGAGCAGCGCACGCACCTCGGCCAGCGGTGCGTTCTTCACGAACTCTTCGCCCAGGGGGCGGCGGGTGATGCCGTCGTTCAGTGCAATCACTTCCACATCGCCCACCTTCATGCGCCTGAAGCCTGGGCTGGGCAGGGTGGGCGTACCAAAGTTGGGTGCGTTCTGAGCCCAGACGGGCACGAACGAGCCTGCAGCGTAAACGGTGGTGGCCAGGCTTGCGCCCAGGAAGTGACGGCGTGACAGCATGAAACTCTCCAGTCTCGGGTTGAACTAATGAGTCGCAACTGTAGCGCCGGACCCCAGAAAGGCGTGGCCTAGGGCACTAACCTGTTTGCAACGTGGGGCTTTTTGTCGCTAATTGGGGATAAGGATGTCCTGCATCACTCCCTGCGGTCTGTGATAGCGCGGCCTCGGGCCATCCGCTGCGTTGTTTTTTTGCCAATAGCTCGGCTATTGGCTGCAAAAAGACGCCTTGCGGCCTGTCCCGATCCGCACTACCACCGACTCGCGAGGGTGATGCAGGACATCCTTAACCCTTTGGTCTGGCTTGGGGAGGCGGGCCGTGAATAGGAGGCTCATTCCATCTCGAAGGCTTCGCGCAACGCGGTGCAGAAGTCGCTGCTGCCGCTGAGGGTCAGGGTCAGCGTGGTGCGTGGCGGCGCGGCACTGCCTGTGGTGGTGTGCAGTTGCCCGGTCGCTTCGTCAAAGGACAAAGTCAGCGGGCTCTGCACTTCTTGCACGCCATGCAGGTCGTAGTGCCAGGTGCCGCCGTCTTCCAGTGGTGTGCAGGCGCCAGGCCAGTGTGCATGCGCCCAGGCCAGCACGGCGGCGATCTCGCTCTGCAAAGCGGGCAGTTGGGCGGGCAACACGCTGGCCATGGCATCCAGGGTGCCGTTGCCATCAGCGTCTTCGCTGTAGTCAAAGTCGAGGTAGTTCAGTGGCATGGTGAGAGCAGGTGGTGAATGCGTCAGGGAGTTGCTGCGTGATGGCTCAAGCCCAGGTCCGGCCCAGCGCCTGTGCGGCTTCTCCCAGCCGGGGTACCAGTTGCAGCGCCCGCGTCAGTGGCATGCGGGCAGAAGGTGCCTGCAGTGCCACGGCGCTGCGCACCTGCCGCCGCCCGCCCGCCATCACGGGCACAGCCACACAGACGAGGCCGTCCACAAACTCCTCGGCATCGGTGGCATAGCCTTGTCGCAGGATCTGCTCCAGCTCGGACTCCAGTGCGGCGCGGTCGGTCAGGGTGGTGGCGGTGTGGCGGGTGAGGGGCAGACCGTCGAGGATGGCGGCCCGGCGTGCGGGCGACAGGTGGGCCAGAAACAGCTTGCCGCTGGCCGAGCAGTGGATGGGCACGCGGGTGCCGGGCCGCAATTCCATGCGCAGCGGAAAGGCTGACTCCACCCGGTCTAGGTAGATCACTTCAGCGCCGCTCAACGCCGTGAGGTTGCAGCTTTCGCCAATGTCGGCCACCAGTTGCCGCAGCACGGCGTGGCGCACCCCATGCTGGGTGCCCGCACTCAATGTGCTTTCTGCCAGGCGCAGCAGGCGTGGCGCGGGGGTGTAGCGCCGCCCGTCGGGCTCGCGTGCCAGTAGGCCGCCTCCTTCCAGCTGGCCCAGCATGCGATGCACGCTGGGCTTGGGCCAGCCGGTGGCCTCGATGGCATCGCCCAGGCTGAAGGGCTGGCCGCGCGCACACATCGTTTCCAGCAGTTCAAACAGGCGCAGACTGGGCGGCGTGTTGGTCATAAATCTCGGAATTCGAGACGAATTCATAAAACATTTCGGGATTATTCAGCATTGTGGCTAAGCTGCAAACCCAACTCACCGGGAGCTTCATGACCGCCTCTTTCCAGAACGTAGTGCTCACTGGCGCCTGTGGCGGGCTGGGCCAGGCGCTGGCGCGCGAGCTGATCGGCCGGGGCGCTGCCGTGGCGCTGGTGGGCCTGAATCGGTCCGTGCTGGAGACCCTGGCCGCGCTGGCGCCAGAGCGCTGCGCCGTCTATACGCCCGATGTGGCAGACACCACCGCCATGCAGGCCATGGCCGCCGACTGGATGGGCCGGCGTTGGACGCCTGACCTCGTCATCGCCAATGCGGGGGTGGCCGGTGGTTTTGACACCGCCCAGGCCGACGACCTGGCCGTGATGCGGCGCATGCTGGAGATCAACCTGCTGGGCGCTGCCACCACTTTCCAGCCGTTTGTTGCAGCCCTGCGCGCCCAGCGGCGAGGTGCGCTGGTGGGTGTGGCCAGCATTGCGGGCTGGCGGGGCATGCCGGGCAACGGTGCGTACTGCGCCAGCAAGGGTGGGCTGATCCGTTACCTGGAGAGTCTGCGTGCCGAGCTGCGCAGCGATTCCATCGTGGTGAGCACGGTCAGCCCCGGCTATCTGCGCACCGTGCTCACCGCAGGCAACCGTTTTGCCATGCCTGGCCTGATGGAGCCCGAGGACGCGGCGCGTGCCCTGCTGGCCGCTGTGGCCCGGGGGCGCACCCACATCGTGTTGCCCGCGCGCATCGGTTGGCTGGCGCGCCTGTTGAACCTGTTGCCCGACGCCCTGCACGACCGGCTGCTGCTGGGCCAGCCACGCAAGCCGCGCGTGGGCGAGGCGGGGGCCACCGCCATTCCGGGGCTGCCCATGCGCGCCGACAAGAACATCGACACCTGAGAGAGAAAACAGCGAATGACGACAACAACAACGATGCCGGAGACAAGCCCTGCAACGCCCGCCGCGCAGGATCTGCGCGGCCACATCGCCCTCATCGGCGCGGGCCCCAGCGGGCTGGCCGCGGCGCGCAACCTGCAGAAGCTGGGTGTGCCTTTTCAGGGCTTTGAAGCGCACACCGATGTGGGAGGGCTGTGGAACATCGACAACCCGCGCAGCACCGTTTATGAATCGGCGCACCTGATTTCGAGCAAGCACACCACGGAGTTCACCGAGTTCCCCATGCGCCCCGAGGTGGCCGACTACCCAAGCCACCGGGACATGCGCCAGTATTTCTTCGACTTTGCAGAGCACTTTGGCCTGCGCCAGCACTACTGGTTTGGCACGCGCGTGCTCCGGGTCGAGCCGGTGGGCGAGGGCGCCGCGCCGCTATGGCGCGTGACGTGGACGCAGCACGGTGGCCCCGCGCAAACCGCAGAGTTCAAGGGCGTGGTCATTGCCAACGGCACGCTGGCCGAACCCAGCATGCCGCGCTTTGAGGGGCACTTTGACGGGGAGCTGCTGCACACCAGCGCCTACAAGAGTGCCGAGCTGTTCAAGGGCAAGCGTGTGCTGGTGGTGGGTGCGGGCAACTCGGGCTGCGACATTGCGGTGGACGCGGTGCACTACGCACGCAGCGTGGACATCTCGGTGCGGCGCGGCTATTACTTTGTGCCCAAGTACGTGTTCGGCAAGCCTGCAGACACGCTGGGCGGCAAGTTCAAGATGCCACCCTGGCTCAAGCAGAAGGTGGACAGCGTGGTGCTGCAATGGTTCACCGGCGACCCTGCGCGCTTTGGCCTGCCCAAGCCCGACTACAAGATGTACGAGTCGCACCCGGTGGTCAACTCGCTGGTGCTGCACCACCTGGGCCATGGCGACATCCACGTCAAGCCCGACATCGCGCGTTTGGAAGGCCACACGGTGCACTTCAAGGACGGCAGCGCGCAGGACTACGACCTGGTGCTCTGCGCTACCGGGTACAAGCTGCACTACCCCTTCATTGACCACAGCCTGCTCAACTGGCAGGGCATGGCACCGCAGCTCTACCTCAACATCCTCTCGCCCCGGTTCGACAACCTGGCTGTGATGGGCATGATCGAGGCCAGCGGCATCGGCTGGCAGGGGCGCTATGAACAGGCGGAGCTGGTGGCGCGCTTCTTCAAGGCGCAGGCCGAGGGCTCGCCGCGCGCCGAGGCCCTGCGCCAGGCCAAGTCCGGGCCGCCGCCCGATCTGTCGGGCGGCTTCAAGTACCTCCAGCTCGAACGCATGGCGTACTACGTGCACAAGGACACCTACCGCAACGCGGTGCGTGCTGCCGCCGCAGCCCTGGAATGAAAGCCCCCCTGAGGCGCTGCGCGCCTTCCCCCGCTCTCGCAGCGCTGCGCACTGCGGGCAAGGGGGCGACGCCCTCGCTGCGGGGCGGCCCTTGCTCGGCGTCCCGCGCTGTCGCTGCGACAGTTTCGTGCGTTGCGCGTTTCGCAATACGCGGTGAAGAACTGAAATCAAAGGTTATCTATGCTGCCTGTGGACGAAATACGCCTCAACTTCAACCCCGCGTCGCTGGTGGTGCTCAATGGGGTGCTGGGTTTTCTCATGTTCGGCATTGCGCTGGATACGCGCGTGGCCGACTTCAAGCGCGTGCTGCGCATGCCGGGTGTCATGGCGGTAGGCATTGCCGCGCAGTTCATCGTGCTGCCTGCGGTGACCTTTGTGCTCACGCTGCTGCTCAAGCCCGGGCCCAGCATCGCGCTGGGCATGATCCTGGTGGCCTGCTGCCCGCCCGGCAATGTGAGCAACATCCTCACCCACCGAGCGGGAGGCAATGTGGCGCTGTCGGTGTCGATGACGGCCATCTCCAACGCGCTGGCCATCGTGCTCATGCCGCTCAACTTTGCGTTCTGGGGCGGCATGCATCCCACAGCGGCGCCGCTGCTGCGCAGCATCGCGCTCGACCCGCTGGAAATGGCGGGGCACATCGTGGTCATCATCGGGCTGCCCTTTGTCCTGGGCATCCTGTGTGCCGAAAAGCTGCCGCGCCTCACGCAGCGCGTGAACAAGCCCGTGCGCATCCTCAGCTTTCTGTGCCTCATCGGCTTCATCGTGGGCGCGGTGGCGGGCAACTGGCGCTACTTTCTCGACTACGTGGGCCTGGTGCTGCTGGCTGTGGCACTGCACGATGCGCTGGCCTTCGGCACCGGCTACGCCTGCGCGCGGCTCAGTGGCTTGCCCGACTACGACCGGCGTGCGGTGAGCATTGAGGTGGGCATTCGCAATGCAGGCCTGGGCCTGGTGCTGATCTTCAGCTTCTTTGGCGGGCTGGGCGGCATGGCCGTGGTGGCGGGCGTGTGGGGCTTCTGGGACATCATCGCGGGGCTGACTTTGGCGAGCTGGTGGGGGCGCAGGCCTGCGCAGATACCGCCGGCCGACACCCTCCGGGAGCAGCGCACATGACCGGCGTAGTGTGGGAGAGCCGCCGCATTCTGGTCACCGGCGCAGACGGCTTTCTGGGCCGCAGCGTGGTGGCCGCACTGGCGCGTGAAGGGGTAGGGACTATCGTGGCGGCTGATGTGCGTGAGGTGCCCGCCGAGCGCCGCCTGCCCGGTGTGACCTACCGGGTGCAGGACGTGCGCGACCCTGCATTGGCGCAGACGCTGGCGGACCACGCCATCGACAGCGTGGTGCACCTGGCGTCCATCGTCACGCCCGGAAAGGGTTCCAGCCGCGAGTTTGAATATTCGGTGGACGTGCTGGGCAGCCAGAACGTGCTTCATGCCTGTGTGGCCACCGGCGTGAAGCAGCTGGTCGTCAGCTCCAGCGGCGCGGCGTACGGTTACCACGCTGACAACCCCGCATGGTTGCGCGAGACCGACGCGCTGCGGGGCAACGAGGTGTTTGCCTATTCACACCACAAGCGGCTGGTGGAAGAGATGCTGGCGCAATACCGCACGCAGCACCCGGGGCTGGCACAGACGGTGCTGCGCATCGGCACCATCCTGGGCGAGCGGGTGGACAACCAGATCACCGCCTTGTTTGAAAAGCCGCGCCTGCTCGCCATCCGGGGCAGCGAGAGCCCGTTTGTCTTCATCTGGGACGAAGACGTGACCGGCGCCATCCTGCATGCGCTGCGCACGCAGCGGGCGGGCTGCTTCAACCTGGCGGGCGATGGTGCCTTGCCCTTGCGCGAGATCGCCCGGCGCCTGGGCAAGCCCGTGCTGGAGCTGCCCGCCGGGCTGCTGCGCACCGCGCTGGCCGTGGGCTCCGCGCTCGGTGTCAGCCGCTACGGACCCGAGCAGCTCGACTTTTTGCGCTACCGGCCCGTGCTGCTGAACACAGCACTCAAGGAGGTGCTGGGCTATGTGCCCGGCAAGACCAGCGCCCAGGCGTTCGACGCCTTTGTCGCTGCCCGGGCGCGGCAGGGCCGTCCGGTGGCTGCGGGCGCTGCGGTGGCGGCAGCATGAGTGCGCCAGCGGCCTTGAGCCGTGGCGACCTGTTGCGCGCCCTGGCGGTGGTGGTCATCTGGGGGCTGAACTTTGTGGTGATGAAGCTCGGCCTGCAAGGCCTGAGCCCCATGCTGCTGGGCGCGCTGCGCTTTACGGCGGCATCGTTGCCCTTTTTGCTCTTCGTGCCGCGCCCGGCTTTGCCCTGGCGCTTTGTGGTGGGCTACGGGCTGGCGCAGGGGCTGGGGCAGTTCGGCTTTCTGTTTCTGGGCCTGCAGCTGGGCATGACGGCGGGCATGGCGTCGGTGGTGATGCAGACCCAGGCGTTCTTCACCTTGTTGCTGGCTGCGCCGTTGCTGGGGGAGCGCGCCAAGCCCTGGCAGTGGGGCGGCTTGTTGCTGGCGTTCGGCGGCTTGATGACCATCGGCCTCGCGCATGGCGAGGGGCCGGGCCAGATGACGCTGGCGGGGTTTGTACTCACCCTCGGCGCCGCATTTATGTGGGCGGTGTCCAATCTGGTGGCACGCCGCGCGGCGCAGGCTGGGGCGTATGCGCCGTTTCCGTTCATCGTATGGAGCAGCGTGGTGCCCATCGGGCCGTTTTTTGCGCTTGCTTGGTGGAGCGATGGCTCCGCCGCCGTGTGGGCACAGCTGCAGTCTTTGAATGGCACGGGGTTGCTGGCCGTGGCCTACCTGGCCTTTTTGGCCACCTTGCTGGCCTACACGCTGTGGACGCAGCTGCTGCAACGCCATGCGGCGGGACGGGTCACGCCGTTTTCGCTGCTGGTGCCGGTGGTGGGGCTGTGGGCGGCCTATGCCTTTCTGGGTGAAACGCCTGCGCCTGTGCAGTGGGCGGGTGCGGCTGCGGTGCTCTGTGGGCTGGTGGTGAACCAGGTGGGGGGCTTGTGGTGGGCCCGCCGTGCCGCAGCTTCCTAGAATGGCTGCTTTCCGCGTCGAGGAGGCATGGTGGCTGAGAGCGCGTTTTTGTGGGTAAAAGGGTTGCGGTTTGCATACCCGGAGTGTGCGGTGCTGGACAACCTGTCGCTGGCCTGGCCCCCGGGTCTGGCTTTGGTGCGCGGTGATGAAAGCACCGGCAAAACCACGCTGCTGCGAGTGCTGGCTGGTGAACTGATAGCGCAGGCCGGCAGCATCACGCTGCAAGGGGTGGACCTGAACCCAGCCGCCAAGGCCTCGGCACCACTCGTCTTCTGGGCGGACCCGCGATCCAGCGAGTGGGACCCGTTCACGGCTCGGGGTTGGCTCGACAGCCTGCCCGCGCGCTACCCCCTGTGGGATGCGGCAGCCCTGATGGAGCACATCGACGGGTTCAGCCTGCACGAGCATCTGGACAAGCCTTTTTATGCCCTGTCTACCGGCAGCAAGCGCAAGGTGCTCATGGCAGGGGCCTTGGCCTCGAATGCACCACTGACCTTGATCGACGAGCCGGTGGGAGGGCTGGACAAACCTTCCGTCCGTTACCTCGCGCAGGCACTGGCGTCGCAGGCGGACCGATCAGACCGCCTGACCGTGGTGGCGCACTACGAAGCCCTGCCCGATGTGCCCTGGGACTCGGTGCTGGACCTGGAGCGGTTGTAAGGCGCTCTAAGGTGGTCGATGGCGCCTTGGGGGCATGTGCCCTGGGGGCGGTTGTGTCGGCAAGGTCTGCCGTAGACTGCAGCGCTGACCGTTTCCTCTCAAACTGCCTCACCCTGCAAGGACCGCACCATGGATGCGCTGCTATTTGTTCCAGTTGCCATCGCCATTTCGCTCACCCCTGGGCCCAACAACTTTTGTGGCCTCAACAACGGCATCCGTGCAGGCGTGGGCCCTGCGCTGATCGCCACGGTGGGCCGCGCAGCGGCGTTTGCCATTTTTCTGACGGTGTCTGCGGTGGGGCTGGGCGCGATGCTGCTGGCGTCCGAGGCGGCATTCACGGCGGTGAAGTGGGTGGGCGCCGCCTACCTGTTCTGGCTGGGCTGGAAGGCCTGGCACAGCCGCGAGTTCAGCGGCCTGGCACTGGATGATGCGCCCAGCGGTGCCCTGGCATCGGGCCAGCCAGCGCAGTTCTCTCTGCGTGCGCTCATCACCCAGGAGTTTCTGCTGGGCATCACCAACCCCAAAGCCATCATCCTGTTCGCAGCGATCTTTCCGCAGTTCATCGACCCCGCGCAGCCTGCAGCGCGCCAGTTTCTGGTGCTTGGCTCCATCTATCTGGGCAGCGAATTCGTGTCGACCGCTGTGTATGCCAGCTTCGGGCGCCAGATCCGCCGCTTCATCCGCACTTCGCGCGGCGTGGCCCGGCTGAACAAGGCCACGGGCGGTTTCTTCATGGGCGCTGGTGGCCTTCTGCTGGCCACCAACCGCTGATTTCGAGCCCCGGGCGGGGCTGAGCCGATACATCGGTAAACCCCGCCCAAAGCGCGCGTAAATCCCCGGTAAAGGGGGCCTGCCGGACGGCAGCCCCGGGGGATGCGCTGGCTACCATACCCCTTCGCTCATTCCTGGTTGCGCCCCACCATGCCCCTGAACCGTTCGTTTGCCCGTCCACAGAGGCCCGCACAATTACAGTCCGGCAAGCTGCGTTGGACCTCCGCGTTGTTGATGGCCGCCATTGCGCTGGCGGCGGTGGGAGGTGGTGCCTGGTGGTGGAAGCAGCGCCAGGATGCAGCGGCTGCGGCCACCGCTGGTGGTGCCGCCACGGGCACGAACGCGGCGCGCAGGCCGGGCGGCGGCCCCGGGCGCTTTGGCGGCGGCAACGTGCAGCCCGTGTCGGTGGGCACCGTGCAGCGGGGCGATGTGCGGGTGGTGGTGAGCGCCATCGGCACCATGAGCGCCCGCGCCACCGCCGTGGTGCGCGCCAAGGTGAGCGGTGAGCTGACGTCGGTGCGCTTCAAGGAAGGCGACGAGGTGCGTGCAGGCCAGGTGCTGGCCGAGATCGATGCGCGCAGCTACCAGGCTGCGCTGTCGCAGGCCCAGGGGACGCTGCAGCGCGACCAGGCGCTGCTCAAGAATGCGCAGCTCGACCTCAAGCGGTATCAGGACCTGCTGGCGCGCGATTCCATCGCCAGCCAGCAGGTGGACACCCAGGCCGCACTGGTGCGCCAGCTGGAAGGCACCGTGGCCTCGGACCAGGCGCAGGTCGATGCCGCGCGCCTGCAACTGAGCTACACCCAGGTCACTGCACCCTTTGCGGGTCGGCTGGGCCTGCGCCAGGCGGACAAAGGCAACGTGGTGGGGCCGAGCGATGCGAACGGCATCGTCACCATCAACCAGGTGCGGCCCATCGATGCCGCGTTCTCCGTGCCCGAGGCGCACCTGCCCCAGATGCGCCGCCGCATGGCCGCTGGCGAGGAACTGCCCGTGGAGCTGTGGGATCGCGACAGCCGCCGCCAGCTGGCCAAGGGCCGCGTGGTGGCGCTGGACAACGCCATCGACAGCACCACCGGCACCATCAAGGTCAAGGCCGCTTTTGCCAATGAAGACGGCGCCTTGTACCCCAACCAGTTCGTCAATGTGCGCCTGCAGGTCAACCTGCTCCAGGGCGTGCTGACCGTGCCGGCTACGTCCGTGCAGAACAACTATGTCTACCTGGTGCAGGAAGACAGCACCGTGACCCAGCGCCGCATCCGCGTGGGCGTGACCGATGGCGACCGCGTGAGCGTCGAAGGCGAGCTGCGCGAGGGCGAGCAGGTGGTCACGGACGGCATCGACCGCCTGCGCGAAGGCGCCAAGGTCGCCGTCATCGATGCCGGTGCCGTCACCCGCGCCGACCAGGCGGCCCAGGACCAGGCCGCGCAGCGCCGTGCGTTTATCGCATCGCTGCCCCCCGATGTGCGTGAAAAGCTGCAGAAGATGAGCCCCGAAGAGCGCCGCGCCTTCTTGCGCGAGCGGCGAGCGCAGACGGGCGCGAGCGGCGCAGCGGCTCCAGCGTCGGCGGCGTCTGCTGCAGCCTCTTCGGCGTCGGGTGTGGGTGCTCCCGGCGCTGCCCCGGCGTCCGCCCCGCAGGCCTCTGCAGCGCCACAACAGCAGCGCAGCGAAGCACCACCCAGAGCAGCTGCACCGCAAGCATCCCCAGGCGCTGCACCGCCTGCACCGCATGCAGCCCCCGCAGCGCCTGCAGACCGTAGCCCTGAACCCCCGCGGGGCATCCCTCCGCAGGTGAAGGCACTGCTGGACCAGATGCCCGCCGACGAGCGCGCCCGCGTGATGGCAATGCCGCAGGAGGAGCGCCGTGCCTACATCCGCGAGCGGCTGCAACAGCAGCCGCCGTCCCAGGGTGGCGCAGCCAGCCCGGCGCGCTGAGCGCAGCGGCACCCCGGTTTCTCCCCTGCCTGTCTTGCCAGCGCACCCGCCGCCATGAACCTGTCGCGCCTTTTCATCCTGCGCCCCATCGCCACCGCGCTGCTGATGGTGGCGATCCTGATCGCGGGGCTGATGGCCTACCGGCTGCTGCCCACCTCGGCCCTGCCCGAGGTGGACTACCCCACCATCCAGGTCACCACGCTGTACCCGGGCGCGAGCCCCGACGTGATGACCTCCAACGTCACGGCCCCGCTGGAGCGGCAGTTCGGGCAGATGCCGGGGCTGTCGCAAATGTCGTCCACCAGCTCGGGCGGGGCTTCGGTGATCACGCTGCGTTTTGCGCTCGACATGGCGCTGGACGTGGCCGAGCAGCAGGTGCAGGCGGCCATCAACGCGGGCAGCAACCTGCTGCCCAGCGACCTGCCCATGCCCCCGCTGTACAGCAAGGTCAACCCCGCCGATGCGCCCATCCTCACGCTGGCCATCACCTCGCCCTCGCTGCCCGTGATCCGCGTGAACGACTTGGTGGAAAACCGCCTGGCACCCAAGCTCTCGCAGGTGCAGGGCGTGGGCCTGGTGGCGATTGCGGGCGGCCGCCGCCCGGCTGTGCGCATCCAGGCCAACCCCACGGCATTGGCGCAGCTGGGCCTCACGCTGGAGGACGTGCGCACCTCCATCGCAGCCGCCAACGTCAAGCAGGCCAAGGGAGGCTTCGACGGCCCGGCCCGTGCATCCACCATCGATGCCAACGACCAGCTGCAGTCGGCGGCTGAATACCGCGACCTCATCATCGCCTTCAAGAATGGCGCCCCCGTGCGCCTGAAGGACGTGGCCGACACGGTGGACGATGCCGAGAACACGCGCCTTGCCGCCTGGGCGGGCACGGCTGACACGGGCGCCAAGCCCGGCGTGATCCTCAACATCCGCCGCCAGCCCGGCGCCAACGTGATCGACACGGTAGACCGCATCAAGGCCCTGCTGCCGCAGCTGCAAAGCACCTTGCCCGCGTCGCTGGATGTGCAGGTGCTGACGGACCGCACGGTGACGGTGCGCGCCTCGGTGCGCGACATGCAGGTGGAGCTGGGCCTGGCCGTGCTGTTGGTGGTGGCGGTGATCTTTGTCTTCCTGCGCAGCCCGTCGGCCACGCTGATCCCGAGCGTGGCCGTGCCGCTGTCGCTCATCGGCACCTGTGGGGTGATGTACCTCGCGGGGTTCTCCATCAACAACCTCACGCTGATGGCGCTGACCATCTCCACCGGCTTTGTGGTGGACGATGCCATCGTGATGATCGAGAACATTGCCCGCTATGTGGAAGAGGGCGAGGCACCCCTCGCGGCTGCGCTCAAGGGCTCGCAGCAGATCGGCTTCACCATCATCTCGCTCACCATCTCGCTGATCGCCGTGCTGATCCCGCTGCTGTTCATGGGCGATGTGGTGGGCCGGCTGTTCCACGAGTTCGCCATCACGCTGGCCGTGTCCATCCTGATCTCGGCCGTGGTGTCGCTCACGCTCACGCCCATGCTGTGCGCGCGCCTGCTGCGCCACACGCCCGAGGAGAGCCACGGCCGCCTGTACCGCGCCACAGGCCATTTCTTTGACCGCACCATCGCGGGCTATGGCCGCATGCTGGGCTGGGTGCTGAACCACCGGGGCACCACCTGGCTGGTGTTTGCGGCCACGCTGGCGCTCACCGTGGTGCTGTACCTGTTCATCCCCAAGGGCTTCTTTCCGGTGCAGGACACCGGCACGCTGCAGGCCACCACCGAGGCCGACCAGTCGATCTCGTTTGCCGGCATGGCAGAGCGCCAGCAGGCTGTGGCCGAGCGGCTGCTGCAAGACCCCGCCGTGCGCAGCGTGTCGTCGTTCATTGGTGTCGATGGCGCCAACACCACGCTCAACACCGGTCGCCTGTTGATCGACCTGCAACCCCATGCAGACCGCGACAAGGCCGATGTGGTGCAGCAGCGCCTGGCTGAGCGTGTGCAGAACCTGCCGGGCATTCGCCTGTTCATCCAGCCCGTGCAGGACCTGACCATCGAAGACCGGGTGGCGCGCACGCAATACCAGTGGCTGCTGTCGTCGCCCGACATGCAGCAGCTGACCACCAGCACCACCGAGCTGCTGCGCCGCCTGCGCGCCTTGCCCGAGCTGACCGATGTGGCCAGCGACCTGCAGGACCAGGGCCGCCAGGCTTATGTGCAAATCGACCGCGCCCAGGCCAGCCGCCTGGGCGTGACGGTGGCGGGCATTGATGCGGCGCTGTACAACGCCTTTGGCCAGCGGCTGATCTCGACCATCTTCACCCAGTCCAACCAGTACCGCGTGGTGCTGGAGGTGGCGCCGCAGTTCAAGGTGGGGCCCGAGGCGCTGCAGAGCATCTATGTGCCCTCCAGCGTGGGGGCGCCGGTGCCGCTGTCGTCGGTGGCGCGCATCGAGGAGCGCAACATGCCGCTGGTGGTCAACCACGTGGGCCAGTTGCCCGCCGCCACGATTTCCTTCAACACCGCGCCGGGCGTGTCGCTGGGCAACGCCGTGGCCGCCATTGAGCGCGAGAAGGCGGCTGTGCAGGCCGAGGGGCAGTTGCCGCTGTCGGTGGAGACAAGTTTCCAGGGCGCGGCGCTGGCGTTCCAGGCGTCGCTGTCGAACACGCTACTGCTGATTCTGGCGGCGGTGGTCACCATGTACATCGTGCTGGGCGTGCTGTACGAGAGCACGGTTCACCCGGTCACGATCTTGTCCACACTGCCCTCGGCCGGGGTGGGCGCACTGCTGGCGTTGATGGCGGCGCGGCTGGACCTGGACATCATTGCCATCATCGGCATCGTGCTGCTGATCGGCATCGTGAAGAAGAACGCGATCATGATGATCGACTTTGCGCTCGAGGCGCAGCGGGACGAGGGCTTGAGTGCGCGCGATGCGATTTATCAGGCGTGTCTGTTGCGATTCCGGCCGATTCTGATGACGACGTTGGCGGCGTTGCTGGGGGCGTTGCCGATGATGTTGGGGACGGGTGTGGGCAGTGAGCTTCGGCATCCGCTGGGGGTGACGATGGTGGGGGGGCTGATCCTGAGTCAGTTGCTCACGCTGTTTACGACGCCGGTGATTTACCTCACGTTTGAGGGGTGGGCGCAGCGGTGGCGTGGGCGTTCCGAGGTCGTGAATGCCTGAAGCGTTGGCCCTTATGAATAGCGTGCTTGGTTTGAGCGCGGGAGCCGGGTTGTCGCCCCGGCGGGCGAGGTACTTTTCTTTGCTTCGCCAAAGAAAAGTACCCAAAAGAAAGGCGACCCCCAGTCTGCGACCCCTGCGCTTCGCTACGGGGCAAACCTGCGTCGTGTCGGTTGCGGGGTGCGCCGTGGAACTCACTGCGCTGCGTTGCAGCTTCGTTCAGACATCCACGGCGAGTCAGAGCACGAAGCATGGGCGCTGCGACGCCCATGCCACCCCCCAACCGCCCCGCCGCAGGCGCAGCCAGCAGGGGTGGGACATCCGAACAGCCGAACAGCCAACATCCATTCGGGCCATTGCTGCGCTCGGCATCGTCTCGCGGGCGCAAGCGCCACGCGCTGCGCAAGCTGGGCCGAGCGAAGCAAAGGCCCGTGGGGATGTTTGGTTCCCCACTCCCCTCTGGATGCGCCGAGGAGCGCAGCGGGCGGGGTGGCGCGTGTGCCGCAGGACACACGCGCTTCGTGAACTGACTCGCTGCGGCTGTTTGAGCGGAGCGCGTCAGCGCGCAGAGAGTTCCGCAGCGCACACCGCCCGCGAGCACCGCAGGTTGCCCCGTAGCGAAGCGCAGGGGACGCAGACAGTGGGGTCGCCTTTCTTTTGGGTACTTTTCTTTGGCGAAGCAAAGAAAAGTGCCTCGCCTGCCGGGCGACTCCCGGCCTCCGCCCTCGAAACCAGCACGCGGCCAAATCAACGCACAAAAACCAACACTACAAAAACAATAGCTACCAGCGCATATCCCACTAGCGCACCCAGCCAAAAACACCAAAAAACCGCCCGGAGAGCCCACCCATGAGCCTCTCCACCCCCTTCATACACCGCCCCATCGGCACCATGCTCCTCACCCTGGGCCTGGCCCTGGCGGGTGCCGTGTCGTTCTTCCTGCTGCCCGTGGCGCCGCTGCCGCAGGTGGACTACCCCACCATCTCGGTCAGCGCCAGCCTGCCCGGTGCCAGCCCCGACACCATGGCCGCCACCGTCGCCACGCCGTTGGAGCGCTCGCTGGGCGCGATTGCGGGCGTCACCGAGATCACCTCGCGCTCCATCCTGGGCAGCACCTCCATCACGCTGCAGTTCGACCTGGACCGCAACGTGGACAGCGCCGCGCGCGATGTGCAGGCCGCCATCAACGCTGCGCGCACGCTGCTGCCCACGGGCATGCCCAGCAACCCGACCTACCGCAAGGTCAACCCGGCCGATTCGCCCATCATGATCCTGGCGCTCACGTCGGACCTGCTCACCCGCGGGCAGATGTACGACGCGGCCTCTACCGTGCTGGCGCAAAAGCTCTCGCAGGTCGAGGGGGTGGGTCAGGCCACGGTGAGCGGCGGCGCGCTGCCCGCCGTGCGGGTCGAGCTGGACCCGGTGCGGCTCGCGTCCAACGGCATCTCGCTGGAGCAGGTGCGCAGCGCCATCGTCAGCACCAACGCCAACCGCCCGCTGGGCGCGGTGGAGCGGGAGGACCACTACTGGCAGGTGGCCACCAACGACCAGGCCCGCGTGGCGGCCGACTACGCGCCCCTGGTGCTGCGCTGGAAGAACGGACAGGCCGTGCGCCTGCAGGACGTGGCCGATGTGGTGGATTCGGTGCAGGACGTGCGCAACTTTGGTGTGGCCAACGGCAAGCCGGCGGTGCTGCTGCAGGTCTACAAGCAGCCTGGCGCCAACATCCTCGAAGCCGTGGAGCGCGTGCGCTCGCTGCTGCCCGCGCTGCAGGCGTCCATCCCGGCGGCCATCGACATCGAGGTGGTGTCCGACCGCACACCCACGCTGCGTGCGTCGGTCAAGGAGGTAGAGCGTGCACTGCTGATTGCCGTGGCGCTGGTGGTGCTGGTGGTGTTCCTGTTCTTGCGCAACGGGCGTGCCACGCTCATCCCCAGCGTGGCGGTGCCGGTGTCGCTGGCCGGCACGTTTGGCGTGATGTATCTGGCGGGTTATACGCTCGACAACCTCTCGCTCATGGCGCTCACCGTGGCCACGGGCTTTGTCGTGGACGACGCCATCGTGGTGCTGGAGAACATCATGCGCCACATGGAGCGGGGCAAGACCGCGCTGCGGGCGTCGCTGGACGGCGCGCGCGAGATCGGCTTCACCGTGGTGTCGATGAGTATCTCGCTGATTGCGGTGTTCGTGCCCATCTTGTTCATGGGTGGCATCGTGGGGCGGTTTTTCCGCGAGTTCGCCATCGTCATGTCCTCGGCCATCCTGGTGTCGATGGTGGTGTCGCTCACCACCACGCCCATGATGTGTGCAGCGCTGCTCAAGCACCACAGCCCGGCCCCGGCGCGGCGCAGGGGCTGGGCGGCAGCCCTCAGCCATCGGATCGGTCGCTGGGTAGACCGTCTCCAGGTGCGGGGCATGCGCCTGTACCGCCGCAGCCTGGCCTGGTGCCTGCGCCACCAGCCCGTGGCCTTGCTGGCGCTGGCGTGTGTGGTGGGGCTCAACGTGTATCTCTACACCGCCATCGACAAGGGTTTCATGCCCGAGCAGGACACCGGGCGCATCTCGGGCTTCATCCGGGCCGACCAGGCCACGTCCTACCAGGCCATGGAGCAGCGGCTGCAGCGTTTCCTGTCCATCGTGCAGGCCGACCCGGCTGTGGAGCATGTGACCGGCTTCACGGGGGGCTGGCAGCGCAATGCGGCGCAGATGTTCATGACCCTCAAGCGCGGGCCCGGGCAGGAGAGTTCCGAGGCCGTGATAACGCGGCTGCGCGAGCAGCTCAAGAACGAGCCGGGCGCGCGCCTGTTCCTGGTGCCCCAGCGCGACATCCGCATTGGTGGGCGGCAGAGCGGTGCGTCCTTCGACTACACCCTGCAGGCCGACGACATTGGCGACCTGCGCACCTGGGAGCCGCGCATCCGCCAGGTGCTGAGCCAGCTGCCCGAGCTGGAGGACGTGAACAGCGACGTGCAGGACTTTGGGCTGCAGACCTCGCTGGTCATCGACCGTGATGCGGTCACGCGTCTGGGCCTGACCATGGCGCAGATCGATGCCACGCTGAACAACGCCTTCGGCCAGCGCCAGGTGGGCGTGATCTACAACCCGCTCAACCAGTACCGCGTGGTGATGGAGGCCGCACCGCGCTACCTGCAGAACCCCGAGACGCTGCGCGGCTTCTTCTTCGTCAACAGCCAGGGGCAGCAGATTCCGCTCACGGCGTTTGCGCGCATCACCACCACCAACACGCCGCTGTCGGTCAACCACGACCGGGGCACGCCCGCCAGCAGCATCAGCTTCAGCCTGGCGCCGGGGGTGTCGCTGTCGCAGGCCACCGAGGCCGTGAACAACGCGGTGGCCGAGCTGGGCGTGCCAGTGTCGGTGCGCGGTTCGTTCAGCGGTACGGCGGGGGCGTTTCAGGACGCGCTGGCGGGACAGCCGCTGCTGATCCTGGCGGCCATCATCACCATCTACCTGGTACTGGGCATGTTGTACGAGAGCCTGGTGCACCCCATCACCATCCTGTCCACGCTGCCGTCTGCGGGTGTGGGCGCGTTGCTGGCGCTCATGCTGTTCAAGACGGAGTTCTCGCTCATCGCGCTCATTGGCGTGATCCTGCTGATCGGCATCGTGAAGAAGAACGCGATCATGATGATCGACTTTGCCCTCACGCGGCAACGCCAGCAGGGCGAGCCGGGCCGGGCGCCCGTCACTGCAGCGCAGGCCATCTACCGCGCATGCAACCTGCGGCTGCGCCCCATTCTGATGACCACCGTGGCCGCCATCTTTGGGGCCCTGCCACTGGCACTGGGGCGGGGCGATGGTGCCGAGCTGCGCCAGCCGCTGGGCATTGCGATTGTGGGCGGCCTGCTGGTAAGCCAGTGGCTCACGCTCTACACCACGCCGGTGGTCTATGTGGCGCTCGACCGGCTGCGTGCGCGCGCGCTGCGTGCCGTGCAGCGGCGCCGCAAGCCAGCAGGCGCCGTACCTGCAGGCCCGGTGGTATTGCAAGGAAACGACGGATGACCTCTTTCATTTTTTCACGCCAGGTCACCTGGCCTGCGGCGCATGTCAGCCGGGCTGCCATGCCTGCGTTGCTGGCCAGCGGCCTGTGGCTTGCGGGCTGCGCGCAGACGCCGCCGTACGAGCGGCCCGCCATGGACATTCCGGCCGCCTACAAAGAGCAGGCCGCCGCCCAGACCCAGGGCATCTGGAAGCCCGCGCAGCCGCAGGCCTCCACGGCTCCGCCCGAGACCTGGTGGACCGTGTACGGCGACGCCGTGCTGGACCGCCTGCAGCAGCAGGCCGAGGCCAACAGCCCCACCCTGGCGCAAAGCGCCGCCCGCCTGCGCGCGGCCCAGGCAGCCGTGACCAGCAGTGGCGCAGCGGCCTTGCCCACCGTGGGGGCCAATGCCAGCAGCAGCCGTGCCCGCAGCGGCACACAGCTGTCCAGCCAGGGCGACGGTAGCAGCACCGCCCGCATCAGCACCAGCCATTCGCTGGGCCTTACCGCCAGCTGGGAGCTGGACCTGTGGGGGCGCGTCTCCGCCGGGGTGAGTGCGGCCCAGGCCAGCGCCCAGGCCAGCGCCGACGATCTGGCCGCTGCGCGCCTGTCGCTGCAGGCGGCCGTGGCGCAGACGTATTTTTCACTGCGTGCAGCCGAGGCACAGGCGGCGCTGCTGGGCGAGACGCTCAAGGCCTACGACCGCAGCTGGGAGCTGACGCGCAACCGCCAGGCGGCGGGTGTGGCCTCCAGCGCCGATGTGGCGCAGGCCGAGGCGCAGTACAAGTCCACCCAGGTGCAACTGCTGGAGGCCCAAACCACGCGCAGCCAGTTGGAGCACGCGCTGGCCGCGCTGCTGGGGCAGGCGCCTGCCGCCTTTGCGCTGGAGCCCACCGCTGCGCTGCCCGCACCGGCCGATGTGCCCCAGGCCCTGCCGTCCGACCTGCTGCAGCGGCGACCGGATATTGCTGCTGCAGAACGCCGCGTGGCGGCGGCCAACGCTCAGATTGGCGTGGTGCGCGCGGCGTATTTCCCCACGCTCACGCTGTCGGCAGCGGGCGGATACCGGGGGGCGCCGCTGGCGGATCTGTTCAGCGCGCCCAACCTGTTCTGGTCGCTGGGGCCGGCGCTGGCGGCGTCGATTTTTGATGGCGGCGCGCGCAGTGCGGCCGTTGAGACGGCCCGTGCCAACCACGCGCAGGTCACGGCCGCCTACCGCCAGACGGTGCTGACCGCGCTGCAGGAGGTGGAGGACAACCTCACGGCCGCTGCTGCGCTGGCGCAGGAGGAACAACTGCAGCGCGAGGCCACCGCCGCCGCCCAGCGTGCGCTGGAGGTGGTGGAGAACCAGTACCGTGCAGGCACCGTGGGCTACCTGAATGTGCTGGCGGCCCAGACCACCGTGCTGTCGTCGCAGCGCAGCCTGATCGACGTGAAAAGCCGCCGCCTGACGGCCGTGAATGCGCTGCTGAAGAACGTGGCCGGGCGCTGGGAGGCGCTGCCGCCCGCTTGAAGCCCGCGTCAAGTCCACGTCGGGCCCGATTGAACTGCGGGGCGCAGCTACATCGCCTTGAACAGGTGCGCGTAGAGGCGGCTCACCGGCAGCCGCTCGGGCCGCCCGCGCAGGCTGATGTGCTGCTTGCCCGCCTCGTCGCGCGTGACGGTGGCAATGGCCGTGGCGCGCACGAGGGTGCTGCGGTGCACCTGCCAGAACTCCTGCGGGTCGAGCTGCTCGATCAGCTCCTTGAGCGCGGTGCGGATCAGGTATTCACGCTCGGCCGTGAGCACTCGCACGTACTTGTCGGCCGCCTCGAAGTACACAACGTCCGCCACCGGCACCATGTGGATCTGCGTGCCGTGGCTGGCCTGGATCACATTCAGCCGCGTTGCGGCGGTGGCAGGCGCGGCGGCGGGTGCAGTGCCCACGCCGGGCGCGCCCAGCAGCGCGCGCAGCTGGGCCATGGTGGCTTCGAGTTCGGGTGAGGACAACGCCGCCGAAGGTGCAGCGGGTGGCGCACCGGTTGCTGCAACGGCTGAGGCGCGCTGGGCCAGCACGCCCTGCACCTTGGCCACGGTGCGCGCCAGCCGGTCGGCCTGGATGGGTTTGAGCAGGTAGTCCACCGCCTGCGCTTCAAACGCCTGCACGGCGTACTGGTCGTAGGCCGTGGCAAACACCAGCGCCGGAAAGGGCAGGTCATCCGGCCATGCGTCGGCCAGTTCGGCGGCCGCCTCGATGCCGCTCTGGCCGGGCATGCGGATGTCGAAGAACAGCACGTCGGGCCGCAAGTCCAGCGCCTGCCGCACCGCCGAGCGGCCGTCGCCCACCAGGGCCACCACTTGCAGCTCTGGCCATGCGCGGGCCAGGTCTTGCTGCAGGGCGGCGGCCAGCAGCGGTTCATCTTCGGCAATCAGGGCGCGTGGCACGGGCTCTGTCATGGTGTGTCGGCAGATTTCAAGGGAAAAGTGACGGTAGCGCTAGTACCGCTTGGCTGAACAGCTATCAATTCAAGAGCGCCTGCGAAACCGTGCAGCGTGGCCAGGCGTTCGCGCACCTGGGCCAGGCCAAAGCTCTGGCCGGGGCCCGGGGCGGGCAGTGTGGCGGGCAGGCCTGCGCCGGTGTCTTGCACCTCGATGACCAGCAACGGGCCGTGGGGGCTCTCCTGGGTGGTGGCGCGCACGGTGATGTGGCCGCCTTCCACCTGGGGCTCCAGCCCGTGGCGGATGGCGTTCTCCACCAGCGGCTGCAGCAGCAGGGGCGGCACCGGCACATCGCGCAGGGCCTCGGGCAGGTCCAGGGTGTAGGCCAGGCGCGGTCCCATGCGCACGGCCATCAACTCCAGGTAGTCGCGCAGGCGCTCAAACTCCAGGGCCAGCGGGTGCTGGGTGCTGCGCGATGCGCTGAGCGTGGCGCGCAGGTAGGCAATCATGCGGTCCAGCATGTGCTGCGCCCGGGCCGGGTCGGTGCCGATGAGCACGCGCAGGTTGGCCAGGGTGTTGAACAGCATGTGGGGTTCCAGCTGTGTCTCCAGCAGCTTCAGGCGCGATTCGCTGGCGTGCATGCGCGCCTCGGCCATCTTGCCTTCCAGGTACGCCGACTTGTTGACCGCGTAGAAGTAGAACGTGCCCACCAGCCCCGCAATGGCGGTGATGAGGATGGACGTGCGCTGGTCAGCGCCGGAGATCAAGGAGCCCGCCGGGTAGAAGTGAAAGTAGTGCACGCACAGCGTGTCGGCCAGCAAGGTGCCGGCCAGGTAGCCAACGACGATGCCCACCAGGACCAGCGCAATGCCCTGCCAGCCGTGCGGCCAGCCGGTTTCGGCAGCGGACGGTATCAGCTCCCGCCCCAGGTCGATGATGGCCCAGGTGAAGGTGCCGATCAGCACCGAATACACCACCGGCGGCCCGTAAGGCTTGTCGGGCATGAACGTGCACTGGATGGTGGCCACCACCAGGGTGAAGGCCACCACCTGCAGGTAGTGCCGCAGCTTGCTGACCCCGTTGAACTCGCGGTGCAGCTTCATGGCCGGTCTTGGCGGCGCTGCAGGGCCTCGCGCTCGCGCTGCACCATGCGCTCGCGCAGGCCGCTGCCAGTGCCCAGCAAAAACACCGACACCCCATGCAGCACCAGCCCCAGCCCCCAGCCCAGCAGCGGGTACACCGACCACGGGCGGGTGCCAAACGCATAGCGCGACATGGCAAAGATGAGGGCGTTGACCAGCACAAAGGCCATCGCATGCACGTACCAGCCCAGCTTGGCGTTGGCGCGGCGGCGGGCGAGTCGGTCGAGGTCTTCGGGTGTCATGGGCATGGAGCTTGGCATTCTAGGCGGCGCAACGGACGCGACAACGCGCCAGCATGGGCACTGTCATGGGCGTTGCGAGGCCGTCGCCGGTTTCAGCGGCTGCAGATGCTTGGCAAAGAACGCCACGGTGCTTGCATCCACCTGCGGCAGCACGCTGCGGTCAAAGCCGGGCGGATCGCCCAGCAGCTCCCGGGTCAGGTCGTTCATGCGGTCCAGCGGCGGCATGGGCGACAGCATGATGCCGTGGCTGCCGTCCTGCAGGTCGGCAATGTGGGTGCAGCGGTCCTGGCACGCGGCCAGCACGGCGCTGCTGTGAAAGTGTGGGATCTGGTTCACGTCCTTGCCTGCGGTGATGAGCCCTAGCGCGATGCGGGGGGTGGCCAGACTGCCCATGTCGAAGTCGGCTGCAAACGGCACTACGGCAATCGTGGCCGCCACGCGCGGGTCGGTGTGTGCATACAGCGTCTCGTCGCCAAACCGATGGCGGATGATGGTGATGGCCACGGCCTTTTTGATGCCGTCCAGCCAGTTGCCGTGCAGGCGGGTGGTGAAGCCGACGCAGGATGAAAAATCCTCCGCCAGATGGGCCTCGCAGTGCTGCTTGAAGCGGGCGGGCGACCATTGCCCCCCGGCAAAAACCAGGGCGGTGTGGCCCCCGGCCGAGCCTCCGAAAACGCCCACCTTGTCCAGCGCCAGCAGCGGTGCCAAGCGTGCATCCTGCGCCACGGCGTCCACGGCGCGGGAGACTTCGGCGGGGCGGCGCTTCCAGCTCTCCGGGCCCGGGGTAGAGTGGTCTTTGTAGTTGTCGCCCGCATGCTCTGGCAGGGCCACCACAAACCCGGCCCGCACCAGCGCACGCGCCAGGTCGGTGTGTACCCAGGGGCTGCCGCCCGAGCCGTGCGACACCACCACCAGTCGGCCGTTGCCAGGCACGGGAGTGCCCTGCCAGGCCAGCTGCAGCGCAAAGGGGCCGCGCTGCACGGGCTGGTCGGCCTCTTGTGCGGGGTAGAACACCGTGACGGGGCCGTCGCCCTGCTGTCCGGGCAACTCTGCGAGGCCCACGCCCGCATGGGCAGGGTTGGCCGTGATGACCGCGGCGGCCAGCAAGGCCAGGCACCAGGCCATCCAGGTTTTGGTCATGGCCGTGTTTTTGTAATTGGAGGTCATCGTCAGCCGATCAGCGAGGGGTTTGCGCAGCAGACAGGCGGTCACGTTCTGCCTGCACCATGCGCTCGTGCAGGTTGCTGCCGCCCGCCAGAAAGAACACCACCATGCCATGGATGGCCAGGCCGATGCCCCAGCCCAGAGCGGGGAACACCGCCCAGTGCCGCCCGCTGCCCACCGACAAGGCGACCAGCAGCAGGTTGACGAGGAGGTACACGCTGGCATGGATGTGCCAGCCCATTTTGGCCCCGGCACGGCGGCGGGCCAGGCGTTCGATGGGGTCGGTCGTGAGAGTGTGGTTGCGCATGGGATGCTCCTGTGCAGAGGGATGGTTATGGGGGCTCAGGCGGTGGCGGGCGATGTGGCCAGGGGGGCGCTGCGTTGCACCAGCTTCCACAGCCGCAGTGCGCGGGCCGCAAACAGGCCGTTGAACACGCCATACAGCGCAGCAATCTGCAGCGCAAAGCCGCTGTCACGGGCCAGCGCGGGTTGCAGGGCCAGTTCCACCCCCACGAGGTATTTGGTGAGGAAGATGCCCAGGATCAGGGCCAGCGGCATGGCACTGCCTGGAATGTAGAAGCAGCGCGACTTGCTTTCGTACAGCGTGCCCTGGGGCGCTGAGGGTTGCAGCCACAGCGCCACGCTGGCGATGAATACGGCGGCCACCAGCCAGGCGCCCACCGGCAGCAGGGCCTGGCCTGCGGCGCCAAAGGCCGAGACGATGCCGTACACCGACAGACCGGTCATCGCCACCGGCATGACCATGGCCCGCACCAGGCTCACGTTGCGGGCCAGCAGCTGGCTGCCGCCCAGCCAGAGCAGACCGGCCAGCAGGGCCCAGACCCAGTAGGGCGTGTTTTCGATGATGCGACCCAGCATCTGGGGTTGTTGGACAAGGAGGTTGAGCAGCATGGTGGTCGTCCTGTAAACAATGAAGGGAGGGGGGTCAAATCAGTCCGAGTGCGGACCAGACCGTGTGGCCCAGAAAACGCCCTGGCAGCAACGTGAACACCCCGGCGACCACGCAGGCGCCGATGTAGGTGCGCTGCATCATCTTGCGGTGGCCTACGACGTTGCGGCGGGCCAGATAGACAAAGGCCATGACCAGCATCCCCAGCGTTACCGGGATCAGCAGGTGAATGAGCCCAAAGCTGCCCAGGCGCGGCCCGCCGCCGCCGGAAATGAAGAGGGCCGACACGGCAGTGGCGACCATCAGGGTCACCCAGGCGTAGCCGGCCGCGCGGTGAATACGGGGGCGCTGCGTGGCGCCTTGGCGGGCCCAGAGGGCAATGGGGCCGATGGCAACGGCCGCCAGTGCGGCGGCCATGTGGATGGCGATGACAGGCGTGATTTGCATGGTGGGGGCTCCTGGCGGGTTCGATGGGGTGGACTGTGCCGGGAGCCCCCAGAGGCAGCCAGTGCCTTGCGACGAAATGCAGCCTTCGGGCCGTGAAATGCACGGGCGTGGCGTGAGTTGCGGGCCGTTTTTGCGCTGAAAGCGGCCCGCACAGGTGACAGACGGGCCCCGCCGCCCGCTGCCCCAGCATGCCCGGCGGATAATCCCGCACCTATTTGCAAGGAGTGCGCGTGGACGTTGTATTGCTGGTCAAGGCCGCCATCATGGGGGTGGTCGAGGGGTTGACGGAGTTTTTGCCCATCTCTTCTACCGGGCACCTGATCCTCGCCGGGTCGCTGCTGGGGTTTGACGATGCCAAGGCCAAGGTGTTCGACATTGCCATCCAGACGGGGGCCATTTTTGCGGTGATCCTGGTGTACTGGGCCAAGATCCGCTCCACGCTGGTGGCCCTGCCCACCGAGCGCCAGGCGCAGCGGTTTGCGCTCAACGTGTTCATCGCCTTCGTGCCCGCCGTGGTGCTGGGGCTGCTGTTTGGCAAGGCCATCAAGGCGCACCTGTTCACGCCCGTGGTGGTGGCCAGCACTTTCATCATTGGCGGCTTCATCATCCTGTGGGCCGAGCGGCGACCGCCCTCGGCCACCCGCATCCATAGCGTGGACGCGATGACGCCGCTGGATGCCCTCAAGGTCGGCCTGGTGCAATGCCTGGCCATGATTCCGGGTACCAGCCGCAGCGGGGCCACCATCATCGGGGGCATGCTGCTGGGCCTGTCGCGCCAGGCAGCGACTGATTTTTCGTTCTTTCTGGCCATTCCCACGCTGATCGGGGCCGGGGTGTACAGCCTTTACAAGGAGCGCGCGCTGCTGTCGGCAGCCGACATTCCGCTGTTTGCCACGGGGCTGGTGTTCTCCTTCCTCAGCGCCTGGCTGTGCGTGCGCTGGTTGTTGCGCTATATCAGTACCCACAGCTTTGTGCCGTTTGCCTATTACCGCATCGTGTTCGGCGTCATTGTTCTGGTGACTGCGTGGACGGGCTGGGTGCAGTGGGCCGACTGATAATCGGGCCATGCGTTTCACTACCGGTCGAGTCTCCGCTTCCTTGATTTCCTTGCGGGCGATGGCGCTCGCGGGCTTGTGTGTCAGCCCCTGGGTGGGCGCCCAGGGCTTGCCGGAGACTCCCGGCACGGACACCGCTGTGTCCGACAAGGCAGAGAGCCAGCAGGCCGCTGCTCCCAAATTCAACTACGCGATTGGCGCCATCGTGGGCAGCAGCCCCGACTATGCGGGTGGCGACGGCCGCAAGAACAGCCTGCGTCCCGCCTGGGCCATCGAGTACGGCCGGTTTCGCCTGAGCACCTCGCGCGGTAGCGCCTTCATGGGCCATGGCCTGGGGCCCCGCGAGTCCGGCGCCAGCGCCACGCTGGCGCAGAGCGACCGCTTCAGCCTGAGCGCAGCCTTGCGCATCGACAAGGGCCGCGATGGGTCGGATGCGCCCATTCTGGTGGGGCTGCCGTCGGTGCGGTCCACCTTGCGGGCGCGGATCAGCGCGGGCTATGCCATCACCGACCGCTGGGCCGTGGGCGCCGGGGTCTCGCAAGACATCCTGGGCCGTGACGGTGGCGCGCAGTGGTCCACCAGCATTGGCTACACCTGGCCCGTGACGGAGCAGACCAAGGTCAGCTTCGGGGCGGGCGCGAGCTTTGGGGACCGCACCTACCTGCGAGGCCATTTCGGGGTGCCTGCGGGCAGCAACAGCCCCTTGCCCGCGTTCGAGCCACGTGGTGGGCTTTACAGCGTCGATGCCGGGGTGGAGGTGATGACGGCGCTCAACCGTCACTGGGTGGTGCTGGGCGCGGCCCGGGTGTCGCAGCTGCAGGGCGATGCGCGCCGCAGTCCGCTGACCGTGCAGCCGGTGGGTTACTCGGTTTCGGTGGGGCTGGCTTACCGCTGCTGCCGCTAGGCCGTCCCCGGCGGCAAGGGTTGGCTGGGAGAGGGAGCGGCTGGCGAAAGTGCTAAGCTGCCGCTCACAGACAGTTACGCCCAGGCGGCCGCACCCTGTGCCATCACCCGTTCACGGTGTGTGAGGCCGCCTCTTCGCTGATCCTCTCCCCCACTGGGGTATTGCCGCATGACGCCAGAAGCGCCTGAGTTGTCCACGCACCCGGAGACCGCCCGCCAGAAGGTGTGGTCCAAGGCAGACCTGCTGGATGTGATCACCCGCAGCGCGGGCGCCACCATGGCCGTGATCGACCGCAGCCTGTCGATGATCTATGTGAACGACGAATACGCGCGCTGGTTCGGCACCGTGCCGGAGGAACTGGTCGGCAAGACGCTGGTGGAGGTGTATGGCGAGCAGGATTGCGCCCGTTTCATGCCCTTTGTGAACCGGGTGCTCAGCGGCGAGCGGGTGCAGTACCAGCGCATGCTGCGAACGCCCTATGGCTTTGACGAGTGGCGCACCATCTGCCTGACGCCCTGGCACAACCCGCAAGGCGCGATCGACGGTTTCATCACCACGGCGCTGGACGTGCACGAGCTGCAGGTCACCATGAATGCGCTGCGCGCTGCCAACCAGCGCCTGTCGTCCCACATGGAGAACAGCCCCCTGGCCGTGGTGGAGATGGACCACCAGCTGCAGCTGCTGCATTGCTCGCAGCGTGCGGTGCAACTGCTGGGCTGGCTGCATGTGGCGGGGCTGGAGGGGCGGCTGCTGACGGACCTGCTGGCCCCCGCATCGATGGACGACAGCCTGCAGCAGGCGCTGCAGCGGCTGCAGTCCGGCCAGGAGTCGCAGAACAGAGCAGAGACCTGCTTTGTTCGCAGCGATGGCACCGAGGTGCACTGTGAGTGGTTCAACTCTGCCCTGACCGACGCGGACGGCCAGGTGACCTCGATCATGGCGCTGGTGCAGGATGTGTCCGCCAAGATCCAGATCGCGCGGCAGCAGCACTACCTGGCCAACCACGACTCGCTGACCGGGTTGCTCAACCGCGCTGCTTTCCAGGGGCGGCTGGAGCAGTCGCTGCTGCATGCGCGGCACACAGACGGCTCGGTGGCGCTGTTGTTCATTGACCTCGACGGGTTCAAGCACGTGAACGACGCCGAAGGCCACCGCGCGGGCGATGAGGTGCTGCGCATCGTGGCCCAGCGCATTGCCAGCACGGTGCGTGCAGGCGACACCATGGCGCGGCTTGGGGGCGACGAGTTTCTGGTGATGCTGGACCGCGAGGTGACGCGTGAGGTCACAGATACCATCGGCCACCGCATCATCGACGCCCTGCAGCAGGGCATGAAGGTGGACGGACGCGAGCTGCGCATTGGCGCCAGCATTGGTGTGGCGGTGTACCCCCCGCTGGAGGGAGACATCGACGCGCTGATGAACCGCGCCGACCAGGCCATGTACGCAGCCAAGCGGGCAGGCAAGGGCCGCCTGCATTACGCGCAGACGTCCTGATCTACCGGGCCTCTTAGCGTGCCCCCTCGGGGCAGGTGCATCAACTCACCGCATCACCGCATTGGCGCGTTACGGCAGCCGAATGCTTTGCTGGAAGTGGAAGAAGTTGCCAGGGTCGTAGGCCGCCTTGATCCGCTGAAGCTGCGGGTAGGCGGGGCCCCAATAGGCCGAGGCAAAGTCGGTCAGCCGCGCATCCGGATAGTTCTGGTACACGTGGCCGTTCAGGAATGGCCGCACCAGCTGCATGAAGCCGTCGAGCCAGGCTTCCATCTGGGCGCGCTCCGCCGGGTTGCGCCAGAACACATCCACCACCAGGTCAGCGTCCACATTGCGATGCACAAAGGCGCTGTCGCCCACCGGGTAGCGGTTGATGGCGCCGCCGTAGGGCTCCAGGTAAGCCAGCGACCAGGGGTTGGGCGAGGTCTTGAAGTAGTCGATGATGCGCTGCCAGTCGGCGGGCGAGAGCCGGGTATTGATGTATCCGCTGGCCTTGGTTTCGGCGATGCCGTCCGGCAGGTTGTCGGGCAGGGTGTAGGGGTGGTCTTCCAGCCACACGTTCATGTCGGGGTAGGTGCCGGTCTTGTCCACCAGCAACTGCGCGCTGGGGATGGCCATCAGCGGCGCAATGGCTGCCAGCCCTTCCTCGCGGCTGCCGCAGAACATGCCCTGCACCATGTACACAGGCACACTGTTCTGGAAGCCCAGGTTCATCATGTAGCCCAAGGCATCGGGCGCACCGGTCTTCATGTAGCCAGCCTGCATCAGCGTGAGTACCTGGGCCGCGTGCACGGCGTCCCAGCTGATGGCCCAGGCCCACACCTGGTCCAGCCGCTGCATGCGGTAGGTCACCTGCAGCACCACGCCAAAGTTGCCGCCCGTGCCGCCGCGCAGGGCCCAGTAGAGGTCGGGGTGCTCCTGCGCGCTGGCGGTGATGATGGTGCCGTTGGCCTGCGCCACACGGAAGGAGTCCACCAGATCGCTCTGGATGCCGAACGCGCGCGAGGTGTAGCCGTAACCGCCGCCTTGCACAAAACCCCCCACGCACACGCTGCCACAGGCGCCCGTGGGCACGTGCCAGCCCGTATGGTTCATGGCGCCGTTGAAGTGGTCGAAGTTGGTGCCGGGCAGCACGTGCACGCGTTCGCGCGCTGGGTCCAGCACCACGCCCTGCAAGTCGCTCAGGTCCACCACCATGCCGCTGTTGACCGAGTAGCCTGCCGTGCTGTGGCCGCCACAACGCACGGCCACCCACACGCCGTAGGTGCGGGCCACGGCCAGGCACTCCAGTACATCGTTTTCGCAGGCGCAAAAGACGATGATCTCCGGGTACGACTGAAAGGCCGGGTTCGACTCCTGCCGCGCAGCGTTGTAGTCGGGGCTGGAGGGCAGCACGATGCGCCCGACGATCCGCGCCTCCAGTGCGGCCACCGCCTCCCAGGTGAGTACCGGTGCGCTGGCCTGCGCAGCGCTCAATGCCGGCTGTTTTGCCGCCAAAGATAAAAAGTGCGCGACGCGTGCGTCTTTGGCGAGGCGGGCCGAACTTTTGCGATGGGCCATGGCGAGCGATCCTTCAGGAAGTTGCGAAGCCCCGGGTGTACCGGAGCCGGATCGCTTTGACCAGAGGGAAATGGCAGGCGCATGTTGTTGGCCTGCATCGGTGTCTGCAGGACAGGCCTGTCAGGCGGAGGATAGTGCGAGGTCGCCCGTATTGCGCCGCAGGCAGAACTTGCCGCCCTGTTTGCCGCTGTACATGGCGGCGTCGGCCAGTTTGAGCAGGCCAATCGCGTCAGTGCTGTCGTGTGGTGCGATGGCGTACCCAATGGTCAGACCAATCTCCACCTGCACGTTGTTCAGCGAAAACGGCGAACGGAACGCGTCCAGCAGCTTGTGCCCCAGCTCCTGTGCCTGTTGCAGGCTCTGCAACTGTCCGGCCATCACCACGAACTCGTCCCCGCCCAGGCGCGCCACCAGGTCACTTTGGCGCACATGGCCCTGCAGGCGCCTTGTCACGGCCACGAGCAGTTCGTCGCCCACGTCGTGGCCGTGCTGATCGTTGACGGGCTTGAATCCGTCCAGGTCCATCACGTACACCGCGAGCATTTTTTCGGCACTGCAACGCGAAAGCGCGGACGCGAGCGAGATGTTGAGCCCGCGCCGGTTGGGCAGGCCGGTGAGCGGATCGGTGTGGGCGAGCGAGCGCATCACGTCGCGCTCGCGGTTGGCGTCCAGTGCCTCCAGGCGAAGGGCCTTGGTGCGCAGGCCCAGCACGCGCATGAACAGCAGCATGTCCAGCGTGGCGCCAAACTGGAAGGAGTGCAGCGTCCAGAAATTCACAGGTACCCATCCCTGGATCACGCCGATGACCGTGGCAGTCGCCAGAAAGTACACCAGCCAGGCGAGTAGCAGCGTGGATCCGACCGGGTCTCCCAGCCGTGCGCGGCGCACCGCCCCCGGGATGCCCATGAGCGCAGGCACCAGCCCCAGGATGCTGACGATGCCCGTCACTGCGCGGGTGCTGAGCAGGTCGAGGGCATAGAGTGCGGCCAGCACCACGCACAGCACAGCACCGCCCCGCATGCTGCGCAGCAGCCGGCTGCGGGGCCGGTCACCGGCCAGGGCCTGGCTGATGAAAAGGAAGGAGCCGCAGGTGGCTGTGAGCGCGGCCAGGCTGGCGGCATGCAGTTCCGCCCAAGGCATGTCGCGCCACAGGTATTGGGTGCCCAGGCCAAACAGGTGCAGCGAAAACAGCAGGCTGCCCGTGATGAGCAGTGCGTACTGGATGAACAGCACGTCCCGCAAATTGAGCCACTGCGCCAGGCTGTAGATCAGCAGGCACAGCGCCAGCCCCGTGAGAATGCCCTGCAGCATCTGCTCGTTCAAGGCCTTGCTGTGCCAGGTGGTGGGTTTGTTCAGGGTGATGGGCAACACCATCGCGCCCCGGGTTTCCACCCGCAGCAGCAGCTCGTAGGCGTGCCCCGGCAGCATGGTCAGCGGCAGGGCGTGCGTGCGGCTGCGCAGCGGGCGCTGGGTGTAGGGCTGCAGGCTGCCCAGCGTGGCCTGCTGGGTGACGTGACCGTCTGTAGCCAGGTACACCTCGATGCGCTGCAGCACGGGATAGTCGATATCCAGCACCCACAGGCCATTGGATGCCACCGGCACGGTGACCGGGATGCGCACCCACACCGGTTCCGCCCGCACGCCCAGGGTGCCGCTGGTGCCGGGTGGGGTTTGAAAGCGGGCCAATTCCGCAAGAACATCATTCACGAGCAAGGTGCCGGTGGGGTCTGGCAGCACGGTGACTGCGGGCCAGGCCTCGATGGAGAGCAGGTCATCCCGCAGTTCGAGGGGCGCAGCCCGGGCGCTGGTCGGGAATGCTCCCTGTAGCAGACACAGTACCACCAGCAGGCAGGCCACCCGCCACCAGCTTGCCAGAACCGGGCGGTGACCAAAGCCAATGAGGCGCGTGTAGGTCATGAGGGCAGCGCCAGTTCGCCCGGATTGCGACGGATGCAGTGTTTGCCGCTCTCCTTGCCTGCATACATGGCGGCATCCGCCAGCCGGACCAGATGCTGCGCATCGTCGCTGTCCAACGGTGCCAGTGCGTAGCCGATGGTGAGGCCCACCTGAATGGACAGGTGGCTCAGCCGGAATGGCTGTTCAAACGCATACAGCAAGGCACGCCCCAATTCATGGGCTTGCTCAGGCGTTGCCAGCTCTCGTGCCATGACGATGAACTCGTCGCCGCCCAGGCGGGCTACCATGTCGGTGTGCTGTCGCACGTTGGCCTGCAGCCGATGGCCCACGGCCACCAGCAGGTCATCGCCCACATCGTGGCCATAGGTGTCGTTGACCGGCTTGAAACCGTCCAGGTCCATGAGGTAGACGGCCACCAATCGTTGGGGACTGGCCTGTACCAGCGCCGACTGCAGCGCCATTTGCATGCCGCGCCGGTTGCTGAGCCCGGTGAGCGAGTCGGTGTAGGCCAGAGAGCGCATGGTGTCGCGCTCGCGCAGCGCTTCAGAGGCTGCGTGGCGCAAGGCGGCAGAGCGCTGACCGAGCACCCGCAGGAACAGCAGCATGTCGGCGGCCGCCCCGAGCTGGAAGGAGTGCAGCGTCCAGAAGTTGACCGGCAGCAGGCCTTGCACCAGACACACCATGGTCACGGCTGCCGTGAAGTACGCGACCCAGGCCGCGAGCAACGTGGTGCTGACGGAGTCCCCCCGGCGTGCACGTGCTACGGCAATAGGAAGGCTGATGAGCGAGGGCAGGGGGCCCAGCACGCTGATGATGGCGGTGGTGGTCCGGGTGTTGATCAGATCGACCAGGAAGGCCGCGAGCAGCACGAGGCTCAGCACTGCGCCAGCCTGCATCACCCGCAAGAACCGGCTGTGGGGCATGTGGCCCATGAGCGCATGGCCCATGAAGAGGAACGAGCCCGCAATGGCCAGCAGCCCTGCCGCCCCTGCGGCGTGGACCTCGATCCAGAGCTGGTCGCTCCACAGGAAT
Organism: Acidovorax sp. M14; assembly: GCF_049331375.1. Taxonomy (NCBI): domain Bacteria; kingdom Pseudomonadati; phylum Pseudomonadota; class Betaproteobacteria; order Burkholderiales; family Comamonadaceae; genus Acidovorax; species Acidovorax sp. M14. The sequence goes on along the minus strand of NZ_CP186263.1, from coordinate 3,649,176 downwards.
TGGGTCCCCACACCGAAGAACTGAAGCGAGAAACCGGCACTGCCCACCACCAGCATGCAGTAGTAGAGGAACAGCTTCTCGCGCTGGCTAGCCCATTGGGTAAAGCTGTAGACCACCAAGCACAGGGCCAGCCCTGCCAGCACGCCCTGGAACATCTGCTCGCGCAGAGACCGGTGCACCAGATAGGGCGCCTTGCTCAGGGTGATGGGCAGGATCATTGCGCCCGAAGTCTGTACGCGGATTAGCAGCTCATAGGGCGTGTCCGCCGCCAGGTCCAGCGTCATCGCCGGGGTGCGGCCGCGCAGCGGGCGCTCGGAGTAAGGCCGCAAGTTGCCCAGCGCCGCGTGCTGAATCAGCTGGCCTTGCTTGGTAAGGTAGATGTCGACTTCATTGAGCACCGCAAAGTCGATGTTCACGATCCATTCATTGCCCGACGCCACGCGCGACATCAGCGGCACCCTCAGCCAGATGGCCTCCTTGCGCACACCCAGGCTGCCGCCCCGGCTTGGAGGCTCTGCAAACTCGGGCAAACGTGCCAGCGCGTCCTGCACACCCCATTGCTGTGAAGGGTCGGCCAGTAGGGTGGCTACCGACCAGACGTTGACCGGGCGGGAGTCGGCGGGCAGCACGAGCGGGCCGGGGGCTGCGGCCCGCGCGGTGGCGGGCAGGGCCAGCACGTGCGAGATTGCCAGTAGCAGCAGCCACAGCAGAGGGCGTGGGAGTGTGGGCCGACCAGGGGGCAGGGCGTTACGATGCATCGTCGTCATGCCAGTGCTGCCGTGGCAGGGATGCGCTGCACCGAGTGCTTGCCCCGTTGTTTGCCTGCGTACATCGCGGCATCTGCATACCGCAGAAGGCCCTGCGGATCGTCGCTGTCCAGCGGCGCGAGCGCGTACCCGATGGTCAGGCCCACCTGGATGCGCAAATGGCTCAGCGTGAGCGGATGCTCAAAGGCCCGCAGCAGCGAACGGCCCAAGTCCTCGGCCTGCTCGGGCGTGGCCAAGTCGCGGGCCATGATGATGAACTCGTCCCCGCCCAGCCGTGCGACCAGGTCTGTCTGGTGACGCACATTGGCCAGGAGGCGGTGGCCCACGGCCACCAGCAGGTCGTCCCCCACATCATGGCCGTGCGCGTCGTTGATCGGCTTGAACCCATCCAGGTCCATCAGGTAGACCGCAACCAGTCGCTGGGGCGAGCAGTGGGCGAGCGCGGCGTGCAACGCGTGCTGGAGACCGCGCCGGTTGCTCAGACCGGTGAGCGGATCGGTGTTGGCCAGTGACTGCATCAGATCGCGCTCGCGCATGGCCTCCTGGGCCTGAACCTGGGCCGCCCGGGCGCGCAGGCCGAGCACGCGGAAGAACAGCAGCATGTCCAGGGTAGCACCGATCTGGAACGAGTGCAGCGTCCAGAAGTTTGCCGTTACCCAGCCCTGCACCAGGCACACCATCACACCGGCAGCGATGCCGAAGGCGACCCAGGCCACGAGCAGGGTGGCGCCAATGGGGTCTTTCTGCCGCACGCGCGCTAGAGCTGCTGGAAGGCTGATGAGCGAGGGTAGTGCGCCCGCCAGGCTCATGAACGCAATCGCAAAGGGCACACTCAACCAGCCCAGCACCAAGGCGATGCACACCGCTGCCGTGATGCCTGCACCCACGCGCATGGTGCGCGCGTACCGGCCGTTGGGGTTGTCTCCAGCCAGTGTGTGGCCGAGGAAAAGGAACGATCCCGTCAGCGCCATCAACCCGGCTGCTGGGCCGGAGTACCGGTCCATCCAAGGGTTGTTGGGCCACAGATACTGCGGGCCAATGCCAAAGAACTGCAGCGAAAAGCCCGCACTGCCCAGCACGACCAGTGCATAAAAGCCGAACATGCGGTCCCGCTGCGTGACCCACTGGATCAGGCTGTATGCAAGCAGGCAAAAAGCCAGTCCGTTGAGAAGCCCTTGAAGGATCTGCTCACCCAAGGCGTGGCGCAGGTGAATGGGCATTTCGCTGACCGTGATGGGCAGAATCAGCGGGCCCGTGGCCTGCACGCGTACCAGCACGTCGTACGGTTGCCCGGGCTGCAGGTCGAAGGCCATGGCAGGCGTTCGGCCTGCCAGCTGCGCCGGGTCGGACTGGCGTGCGCGGGCCTGCTGCAGCAACTTGCCTCCCTGGGCCAGATACAGGTCGGCCCTCAGCGAGCTGTAGCCGAGGTTGACCACCCAGGACGTGCGCTGCGCCTCGCGCGCAACGATGGGGATGTGTAGCCACATGGCCGCCTTGTGCACGCCCAGCGAGTTGCCAGGGCGCGCCGGCGGTTTGAATTCGCCCAGGCGGTTCAACATGTCCTCGACCGAGAGCTGGTAGGTGGGGTCGGCCTGGAGTGTGATGGCTTCCCAGGCGTCCACCTCCGGCCTGTCGTGTGTGAGCACCAAAGGCTCGCCTGCCTGCACTTGCCCGGGCAATGCGGTGAGCACCAGCAGGCACAGCACTACGCTCGCCACGCCGCAACCCGCACGCCACAGGCGGGCCAGCATCGGGAGGTTGCGCAGCGCGGTAGGCATGGGTGATGGTGCTATGGCGTGGTGGCTTGAGGTGCTTGGCCTGCTGCACCTGCTTGTGTTGACTGGGCCCTGCTGGCGAGGCCCCGGCTCCAGCTGCCGGAGGTGGTCAGCCGGTCCTCGATGCGGTTGAGCCATCCGGGGGCGTTGGGGTCGTCGCTCCAGCTGTGCACCACGGTGTCCACCTGGTTGAGCAGCTCGGTGGGCAGTTGCAATGGGCGCGTCTGGCTCATCAGCACCCGACTCATGAAGTGGTAACCCAGGGCCCGGGTCAGCATGCGCACGATCGAAAAACGCGGCATCAGCATGCCGACCACGGTATCGATCAAACGTGCCAGCAGGAGCACACCCCAGAACAGCAGGGCCGACAGCCAGGGTACAGGCTGGTTCAGCCCCAGGTCCTCGGCGGTCTCGCGCCCGCACAGGTAGCGGGTCATGAGCTGCGGGAAGGGTTTGACGATGCGCCAGGGCAGCGCGTTGGCCATGGTCTGCATCAGCGCCTGGCCCAGCGCCGGGCGCGGGTCGGGTGTGACCGGCTCGGCGCGGCCGCGCGCCTGCATGAGCTCCATCAGCACATCGCCCTGGGTCATGGTCTCCACCATCAGGGAGCGGTCAATGCCCAGCACGTGGCCCACCACGTTCCAGGCATGCAGGTAGGCCTCCTCGTCGTGGGCGGGCAGCCCGAGACCCAGCCGGCGCAGGCTGCGCAGGAACACGTAGCCGAAGGTCAGCAGCGTGTAGGCCAGCTCTTCCTGGTTGCAAGGGAGACCTTTGGCGGCGAGGTTCCAGCCGCGTGCATAAAGCGTCTGGTACATCATGGACCGACCGCCGCCAGCGGGGGCAACGCCAGGCACGACCAGGCCGTCTCCACCCGCCTGCCATTGCGCCATGGCATGTTCGGGGCTGCCGTGCAGGATGAGATTGCGCACCGTCGCGTGGATCAGCCGCACCTTGAGCACCTGCGCCACGCCGGCGCCGCGTTGGCTGAGGCCGCCATGCAGCATCACCGGGAAGATCATGGCGGCGGTGGAGCGGATACGGTATTCGGTGTTCTGCTCCAGCTGGCCGGTGGTGTGCAGCACGCTCGACAGGTCCGGCACCACATAACACTCGGGCAGGCTGGCGCAGAACAGCAGGATGCACGATAGCGCACCGTGGTCCATGAACAGTTTTTCAGCGCGCTCGATCTTGTGGGCGTCAGCCCAGGGGGGAAGCACCTGCCCCGCCTGCACATAGTGGTTCAGCGCCTCGGCCATCTCCGCAGTCACATAGCCTTTGGCGGATTTGTCACCTTCTCCCACCTGCACCGGGCCTTCTGTTGCTTGCCAATGGGTCAACGTGGCGTTGTCGGCCCACTGGCTGAAAAGCAGGTTGACCGTATTGATGTGCGCCCACTGCGGGGCGTCGGCGGCCACGTCGCCGGGGGGCCACGGCCCCAGGATCTTGGCGATGGTCTCGTCGGCCAGCGGATCGGCGTGGTGCTGCATGGGGGCCAAGTCAGCGGCTGGCAGGTGGGGGCTGGGGTGGGTTCCGGTCATGGCGCGACCTTACCCGGAGCGCGCCAGCGTTGGAAGCCCGCCAGCGCGCACAGCAGCGGAATCCCCAAGGCGAAAGCGGCGATGGTCCGGATCTCCACCGGGTTGCCCAGAATCATCTGGAACACCATGCCCGCCGCGTAGATGGCCAGCGGCACCATGGCGTGGCGCCGCAGGAAGGGGCTGGCGGGCTGCAGCGGGCGCTGGCGCACCGACATGCGAAAGCCGAAGACGATCACAAAAGCCACAAACACCCAGCCGAAAAAGCCCTGCACGGTTTCTCCAAACCAGGCGCCATCGGTCTTGGCCATGATCCACGCCTTCAGGGTGTACACAAAGTAGGGGTCTGCGCCCAGGTCGAACGCAGTCACGATCATGGCCGCCAGAAATGACAGCATGGCGGCATTGCCCAGGCCGGGTGCGCCGTCCACCGCCGATTGCCAGACGATGAGGTTGCTGATCACATAGCCCGCATACGTCAGCGCAAACCACATCATCGGGATCACCAGCGGCACATCCAGCAGGCGGGGGCCCAGCACATCGGTGTAGGTGTAGTGCCCGAAGAACCAGCCCCGGCTGGAGCCCATCTGCTCCGCAAACCACCCCAGGCTGACCGCAATCAACACAAACTGCAGCGCTGCGCGGGGGCCCAGCAGGTGCGCGGCGCTGGCCCAGCAGCAGGCAAACATCAGCACCGAGGCGATGACGATGGCGATGGTGGTGTCGTTGTGGGTGCGAACGGCTGTGGCGATGACAAAAGCGGCAAGAAGAGCAAAGCTGAGCGCGGGTAAGCGCCCGGCCGTCGAGGGCAGTGCAGACATGCCGGGTGTATCGCGCTGTAACAATTTCACCAGTGTAGGGGATTGGTGCGTGGCGTGTGTCCCCTGTTTCCCCTGATCCGGGGCTCTGGCGGCTGCTTATTCGCCCCCAAACGTCTGAAATCGGTGGTAAGCAGAACCCGGCGACCCTGGCTGGGGTCTCTTTGAACAGGTTCTTGGCAACGGTTCAGCGCTGCTGGGGCGTGAGCGCGGCCAGGTTGAGCAGGGCCGCCTCGATGGCGGCCGCCGTGGCCACGGGCTGCTCCATGGGGAACAGGTGGCTGCCGTCCAGCATCATGGTGCGGCCCTCGGTCACACGCAGCGTCATGGCCATCCCGACCTGCTTCATCTCGTCCGAGTCGCGCCCGCCGATGAAGGCGGCCGGGCACTGCAGCGGGTGTTTGCTCAGCAGCCGGCCCAGGTTGTGGGGCAGCGTGTTGTAGATGGCCGTTTCCACCGCGCGGTCGAAGCCCAGCACGCGTTTGCCGTCCTGGTCCTGCAGGCCATGGGTGATGTAATCGTGCAACACCTCGGGGTGCCAGCGGGCAAACGCCTTTTTCTTTCGGAAGTGCTCCAGCGCTTCTTCATTGCTGGCCCAGCTGAAGCGGCGCTGGCGGCTGACGCGGCCTGGCGATATCGAGCCCACCACCTGGGTCCGCTTGGCCACGCCCACCACGTTGGCCTTCCAGCCGCCAATGAGCGGTGAGTCGATCAGCAGCACGCCGCGCACCAGCTCGGGGTGGCGCGCTGCCGCCATCACGCTGAGGAATCCGCCCAGCGAATGGCCCACCAGGAACACCCGCTGGCCGAGGCGCTGCACCTCGGGGCCGGCAAAGTCGGCCAACTGCTGCACCAGGTGGGGCCAGTTGCTGGTTACTGGGTACTTGGGGTCGTGGCCATAGCGCTCGACCGCGCTGACTTCAAACCCCCGGGTCTTGAGGTGCTGGAACAGCACGCGGTAGGTGCTGGCCGGAAAACTATTGGCGTGCGAGAAAACGATGGGCAGCATGGCGGTGGTGGCAGGGCAGCATGGCAGCAGGGCCGACCGGCAAAGGCGTGCGCGGTCGGGATGCAGCGGGCGAGCAGGCCCGCAGCAGAGCGTCAGATCAGCCGGTCGGTGTGGTTCGTGATCTTCTTGAGCGGCTTGCTGCGCGAGGGGGTGACCATGATCGGCACCTCGGTGGCGCCGCCGCTCCAGGCCGGGTCTTCGATGCTGTCGAACACCTGGCGCAGCTTCTGGCCCCAGCTGTCGTGCAGCATGCGGAAGTAGGGGTTGTTCTCGTCGATGCAGATCACCTTGTCGGTGGCAAAGCGGTCGGCCTCGTACACCACCAAGTCCAGGGGCAGGCCCACCGACAGGTTGGATTTGAGCGTGCTGTCCATCGACACCAGTGCGCACTTGGCGGCCTCGTCCAGCGGGGTTTCGGGCGTGAGCACGCGGTCGAGCACGGGCTTGCCGTATTTGGATTCGCCCACTTGGAAGTACGGCGTTTCGGACGTGGCCTCGATGAAGTTGCCCGCCGAGTAGACCTGGAACAGGCGCATGCCCTCGCCCTTGATCTGGCCACCAAACACCAGGGACACGTTGAAGTCCACACCCGACCGCTTGAGGGCGGCGCCGTCGCGCTCGTGCACGTGGCGCACAGCGGCGCCCAGCACGCGGGCGGCATCAAACATGCTCTTGGCGTTCCAGATCGTGATGGCCTCGCCCGACTCGCTGTCCTTGATCTGCTCGGTCTGCAGGATCTCGCGCACCGACTGCGAGATGGACAGGTTGCCCGCCGACAGCAGCACCATGAAGCGGTCGCCCGTCTTCTCATAGACCATCATCTTGCGGAACGAGCTGATCTGGTCCAGGCCGGCATTGGTGCGGGAATCGGACAGGAAAACCAGCCCGGCGTTGAGTTTGATGGCGACGCAGTACGTCATGGAGCAATGGGGTTCGTTGGAGGGAGAGAACCCGCGAGTTTAGTCGCCCAAGCCACCGAGGCCTTGCACCCCTATCGGGTGCCCCCGAATGACCAAGGCTGCAGTTGATTCAAAAATGATAGCAATTGAGGCATGTAGCACTAGCGCTTGGGGCGATTCGGGCTTAAAAAACCTCCCTATGCGCTGCCAGAGGCCCCCTTGGCAGCGTTCTGCTGGGCAGGCTGTGCGCCGCGTCAGCCCAGCATCTTCTTGAGCTGGTACAGCGCATCCAGCGCCTCGCGGGGGCTCATCGCGTCGGGGTTGATGCCGGCCAGCGCGGCTTCCACCGGGCTGGCGCCCGCGCTCTCGGGCACCTCGGCCGCGGCGAACAAGTCCACCTGCAATTCATCCTCGCCCGCGCGCTCTTCGAGCGCGGCCAGCGCATGGCGGGCGTGGTGCAGCACGGGCGAGGGCATGCCCGCCAGCTTGGCCACCTGAATCCCGTAGCTGCGGCTGGCCGGGCCGGGCTGGATTTCGTGCAGGAACACGATGTCTGCGCCGCTCTCGGTGGCGCTCACATGCATGTTGATCGCGTGGCGCGCCTTGGCGGGTAGTTCGGTCAGCTCGAAATAGTGGGTGGCGAACAGCGTGAAGGCGCGGGTCTTGTCGTGCAGGTGGGTGGCGATGCCGCTGGCCAGCGCCAGGCCGTCGAACGTGCTGGTACCCCGGCCGATCTCGTCCATCAACACCAGGCTGTGGGGCGTGGCGGCATGCAGGATCTGCGCGGCCTCGGTCATCTCCAGCATGAAGGTGGACTGTGCGTTGGCCAGGTCGTCGGCCGCGCCGATGCGGGTGTGGATGGCGTCGATGGGCCCCAGGCGGCAACTGGCGGCAGGCACATGGCTGCCCATGCTGGCCAGCAGCACGATCAGCGCCACCTGCCGCATGTAGGTCGATTTACCGCCCATGTTGGGGCCGGTGATGACCTGCATGCGCGTGTTGGCGTTGAGCCGCGTGTGGTTGGCGATGAAGCTGCCGCTCGATGTCTCGGCCAGGCGGGCTTCGACCACGGGGTGACGGCCGCCCTCGATCTCGATGCAGGGCTCGGGCACAAACTGCGGCGCGCACCAGTTCAGGGTGAGCGAGCGCTCGGCCAGTGTGCACAGCACGTCCAACGTGGCCAGCGCCTGCGCCAGACGGGTCAGCTGCGGAATGTGGGGCTGCAGCTGGTCCAGGATCTGTTCATACAGCCACTTCTCGCGCGCCAGTGCACGCTCGCTGGCTGATAGGGCCTTGTCTTCAAACGCCTTGAGTTCGGGCGTGATGAAGCGCTCGGCGTTTTTCAGCGTCTGGCGGCGGCGGTAGTCATCGGGCACCTTCTCGACATGGCTGCTGGTGACCTCGATGTAGAAGCCATGCACCTTGTTGAACTGCACGCGCAGGTTGGGGATGCCGGTGCGTGCCTTCTCGCGGACTTCCAGGTCGAGCAAAAAGGTGTCGCAATTGGTCTGGATGGCGCGCAGCTCGTCCAGCTCGGTGTCGAAGCCATTGGCGATCACTCCGCCGTCGCGCACCAGGGCGGCAGGCTCTTCGGCAATCGCGGCCTGCAGTAGGGCCATGCAGCCCTCGGGCGGCTGCAGATGGCTGAAAATTTGCATCAAAAAGGGCTCTGGCGCCCGTCCATTGAGCGCAAGCAGCTCTGCTTTTTGTAGCGTCTTGCCCAGCGCGACCAGCTCGCGCGGGCGCACCTGGCGCAGCGCAACGCGGGCGGTGATGCGCTCCACATCACTCACGCCCTTGAGTTCGCCACGCAGTGTCGACCAGGGGCCCGCACCGCCACCTGCGCCGCCCGCGCCCCGCAAGGCCGTGGTGGCCGACAGGCGCTGGCGTGCCTCGGCGCGGTCGCGGCGGGGTTCCAGCAGCCAGGTCTTGAGCAGGCGGCTGCCCATGCCCGTCATGCAGGTGTCCAGCAGCGAGAACAGCGTGGGCGCATCGTCGCCACGCAGGGTCTTCACCAGCTCCAGATTGCGGCGCGTGGTGGCGGGCAGGTCGATGAGGTCGTCGTTGCGCTGCACCTGCACACTGTGCACGTGGGTCAGCGTGCGGCCCTGCGTGTGTTCGGCATAGGTCAGCAGCCCGGCGGCGGCGGCATGGGCCTCGCCCAGGTCTTGCGCACCCCAGGCCTGCAGGCTGGCCGCGCCCAGGTTTTCGAGCAGTTTGCGCTCGCCCAGGGCGCTGTCAAACTGCCAATCGGGCCGCAGGCTCATCGGGCAGGTGAAGGCGCCGCCTTGGCGCAGCACCTGCAGTTGTTGCTCAAAGCGTTCGGTCACGCCTGCGCTGTAGATCAGCTCGCTGGGCGCCACGCGCGCCAGCCAGGCGCCCAGTTCGTCCAGCGCGCATTCGGCCAGGAACACGCGGCCCTGCGTCACGCTCAGCCAGGCCAGGCCGCACCGTGCGCGAGGCGCCTGGTGCACGGCCATCAGCAGCGATTCGGATTTGTCGGACAGCAGCTCCGTGTCGGTCAGCGTGCCGGGGGTGACAACGCGCACCACCTTGCGCTCCACCGGGCCCTTGCTCGCGCCCACCTCGCCCACCTGCTCGGCAATGGCCACCGACTCGCCCATCTTGATGAGGCGCGCCAGATAGTTCTCCAGCGCGTGGAAGGGCACACCGGCCATCACCACCGGCTGCCCGCCCGACTGGCCGCGCTGCGTGAGCGTGATGTCGAGCAGGCGCGCGGCCTTTTCGGCGTCTTGCCAGAAGACCTCGTAGAAGTCGCCCATGCGGTAGAACAGCAGCGTCTCGGGGTACCCGGCCTTGAGGGCCAGGTACTGCTGCATCATGGGCGTGTGGTGTTCGAGCGTGTCGGACATGCAGGGGGTGGCAGGAATGAGGCGTGGACTGTAGCAGTTCGGTCATCGGGTTTCCCCTTGGTGAATTCCACTGCGTTCTGCCAAGATGTTACGTTTTGACATACTCTTGGCTGTATGCTGGCAGCTTGACCCTGAACGGAGCCATCCTCCGTTTGCGCATTGGTGTTTCAACCCCAGGATTCAGAGGCTTCAGAGCGACCGTGATTTCGTCCGAACTGCTGACCGACCTCCTCGCCCCTGCCGGGGACGGCCTCATCGAGCCCATGGCGCAGGCGCGCCTGCAAGCGCTGGTGGATGCAGTGCCGGTGGCGCTCATGGAGTTCCGTCTGCAGGACGGCCGCCTGCTGCTGCTGGCCGCCAATGCCGCGGCCCGGCGTATGCCGGGGCTGGGCGCGGTGCGGCACCCGGGCGTGGACGCATCCGAGGTGTTCGACCTGCTGGCCAATACGCCCTTGATGGACCAGTTGCTCGGCGTGGTGCGCGTGGGTGCACCGCTGGAGTGCCGCCAGGTGGTGCGCGAGCCCGGCCGGCTGTTGCTGGCCTGGGACCTGTCGGCCCGCCGGGTGACGAACGACTGCATCGTGGTCACGGTGCGCGATGCCTCGGAGGCCGAGAATCTGCGGGTGTCGCTGGCCGCGTCCGAACGCGCGCTGGAAGAAGTGCGGCGCGAGTTGCGCGAACAGACCGATGTGTTCAACACCATGGAGAGTCTGGCGCGCACCGGCCACTGGCGGCGCATTGAAGACCCGGGCGAAACGGTGCTGCTCTGGTCGCCGGGCCTGTGCGACATCGCCGGGTTTGAGCAGCAGGAATGGGTGGACCCCGAGCGCGCGGTGAGCGGCATCCTGCCGGAAGACCGGCACGTGTTCGACAAGATCCGAGAACGGGGATCTGGCCTGGATGTGGAGTACCGCTGGCGCCGGCCAGATGGCGAAGTGCGCTGGATGCGTTCGCGGGTTCAACGCACGCTGCCGCGCGACGGTGTGCAGGTCGTCATGGGGGTGGTGCAGGATGTGACGGACGAGCACCGCGCTGCGGAGCAATTGCGCGAACAACTCTTGTTCATTCAGCGCATTGCCAGCCGCATCCCCGGCTTCATCTACGAATACCGGCTGCATACCGATGGTGGCACCAGCGTGCAGTACATCAGCGATGCCGTGCGCGAATTCATGGGCGTGGAACCGCACGAGGTCACGGCCGACCACGGCGTGCTCATGCACCGCGTGGTGCCCGAAGACCTGCCGCTGGTGCAGCGCTCGGCCATGATGTCGGTGCGCAAGCTGGTGCCCTGGCAGTGCGAATACCGTGTGCGGATGAATGACGGGAGCGTGCGCTGGCACATGACCAACGCCATTCCACACCGCGAGGCCGATGGCTCGGTGGTGTCCCATGGCTTCACCATGGACATCACCGACCGCAAGCTGGCCGAACAGGAGATCGAACGCCTGGCGTTCTACGACGCGCTCACGGGTCTGCCCAACCGCCGCCTGCTGCTGGACCGCCTGCAACGCTCCATCGCCGCCTGCCAGCGCACCCGCAATCTCGGCGCCCTGCTGTTCATCGACCTCGACAACTTCAAAGACTTGAACGACACCCTGGGCCACGACATGGGCGACCAGCTCCTGGCCCAGGTCGCCGCCCGCCTGGTGGGCAGCGTGCGCGAAGCCGACACCGTCGCCCGCTTTGGCGGCGACGAATTCGTCGTCATGCTCGAAGCCCTGGCCCCCGACCTGCAAAACGCCGCCACCCAGGCAGAAACCGTCGCAGAAAAACTCCTGGCCAGCCTCAACCAGCCCTTCAACCTGGACGGCGCCCAGCACTACAGCACCCCCAGCATCGGCATCACCCTGTTTGGCGACGAACGCCTCACCGTGGACGAACTCCTCAAGCGTGCCGACCTGGCCATGTACCAGGCCAAAGCCGCAGGCCGCAACACCCAGAGATTCTTCGACCCCGACATGCAGGCAGCGGTGAACGCCCGCTCCAACCTCGAAGCCGACCTGCGCCAGGGCCTGGCCCGGGGCGAGCTGCTCGTGCACTACCAGCCCGTGGTCGACCACCACGCCCGCCTCCTGGGCGCAGAAGCCCTCGTGCGCTGGCGCCACCCCCAGCGCGGCATGATCAGCCCGGCCGACTTCATCCCCCTGGCAGAACAGACCGGCCTCATCCTCCCCCTGGGCCAATACGTGCTCCAGACCGCCTGCGAACAACTGCAGCGCTGGAGCCAGCACCCGGACACCGCCCACCTGTCCATCTCCGTCAACGTCAGCGCCCGCCAATTCAGGCAACCCGGCTTCGTGGCCGAAGTGCTGCAAACCTTGAAGAACCACAACGCCGACCCCCGGCAACTCAAACTCGAACTCACCGAAAGCCTGCTGCTGGGAGACATCGAAGACACCATCGCACGCATGGTGCAACTCAAAAGCGAAGGCGTGGGCTTTGCGCTGGACGACTTCGGCACCGGCTACTCGTCCCTGTCCTACCTCAAGCGCCTGCCGCTGGACCAGGTGAAGATCGACCAGAGCTTCGTGCGGGACGTGCTGACAGACCCGAACGACGCGGCGATAGTTCGGACCATCCTGGCGCTGGCCAAGAGCCTGGATTTGGAGGTGGTGGCGGAGGGGGTGGAGACGACGGGGCAGCTGTCGTTCCTGAGGCTGCACGGGTGCGAGGGCTTCCAGGGGTATCTGTTTGGAAGGCCCGGGCCGGCGGAGGCTATCGATGCATTGCTGGACCCCGCAGGCTGACGGTAACCGATCCGCAGTGCAGAGAGCCCGCGTGGCAAGGACGTAGGCATGTGGTTTGACAAACTTCTGGACCGCAAAGCGCCTGGCCTGCGTGGCTTGCTGCTGGTCGTAGTCCTCGCGCTGTTGGGTGCAGTGCTGGTGGTACAGGGTGCGCAACACTGGCGTGCCGGCGAGAGGTCTGCCGAGCGCTCGCGCCTGCTGCAGCAGACAGCAGACACCTTGCAAGCACAGACCACCGGTGGCTCCATGCTGGGGGCGGTCTCTTTGATGGGGCTGAGCGAGCCGCTGCTCAAGGACATGGCGCTGGGCCGCTTGCCTCCCGATCACCCCGAAGCCCTGTCCCGACTGGCCGTGGCGCGGGGGCGCTTTCTGGTGCAGGGCGTGTATGTCATGTCGGCAGACGGCACTGTGGTGGCCCATGAGACGCCGGGCGAAAGGTCCACGGGCTTGAACTTGGCGTTTCGCCCCTATTTCCAGCAGGCCATCCAGGGTGCGACCAGCGTGTATGCGGCCATTGGCAGCAACACCCAGGAGCGCGGGCTGTACTACGCGGCGCCGCTGTACGAAAGCGACACGCCTTCGAGCAACATCATCGGCGTGGTGATGTTCAAGGTGGGCTTTGAGCCGGTGGACCTGCTGCTCAAGCGCGCGGGCCTGCCCATGGTGTTGCTGTCGCCGCAGGGCGTGGCTTTTGCCGCTACGCGGCCCGAGTGGCAGTTTGCGGTGGCACCGCCGCTCACCCAGGCGCGCATCGACGCCATCCGGGCCACGCGCCAGTTCGGCCGCCACTTTGACAACGGCGTGGCCTCTGCACTGCCGTTTGCGGCCGATGCGGGTGAGGTACAGATCAATGGTGTGCCCCATGCGGTCGAGCGCCGGGCCATCGACTGGCACGACCCGACCGGTGAGTGGCAACTGGTGGCGTTGGACGACATCAGTGCCTTGATGACGTCGTCACAGCGCGCCCGCATCGGGGCTGTGGCCTTTGTGCTGTTTTGCCTGCTGGGCCTGTTGCTGCTGGATTTGCTGCGCAGCCGCGCGCGCGTGGCCAGCGCGCTGGAGCGCTTCCGGGTGCTGGGGACCGCGCTGGAGAGCAGCCCCGTTTCGGTGGTGATCACCGATGGCGAGGGCCGCATCGACTGGGTCAACCCCCAGTACGAGCGCAATACCGGGTATTCGCTCGACGAGGTGCGGGGCAAAAAGCCCTCGCTGGTGGCGAGCGGCCAGACGCCCGCGCAGACCTATCAACTGATGTGGTCGGCACTGCTGTCGGGCAAATCCTGGCAAGGCCAGTTCGTCAACCGGCGCAAGGACGGGACCATCTACCACGACGAGGCCACGCTGTCCCCCGTGTTTGACGGGCATGGCAAGCGCATCGGTATTGTGGGTTTGCACGAGGACGTGTCCGAGCGCATCCAGGCGCAAAAGGAGCTGGAGCGCCGCGAGCGCTTGCTCAATGAACTGCTGGAGCAGCAGACCGCCATCTTCGACAACGCACCGCCCATCGTGCTGGTGTGCGACGGGCAGTTCCGCCAGTTCAACCCCGCGTTTGTGGACCTCATGGGCGGCACGGCATCCCAGCTGCTGGGCCTAGGGGTGTCGGTGCTGTTCGGTGGTGCGGGCCATGCCGACCTGTTCACCGCCCGCGTGACGCCCGGATTGGCGTCGGGCCAGGCGCTGCGCGAGACCGCGACGCTGTACCGGCTGGATGGCACCCGGTTCGAGGCACGCCTGGCGGGCCGCAGCCTGAAGATGGACGACTTTGGCACCGCCTCGATCTGGGTGATTGAAGACGTCAGCGAGCAGCGGCGCGCCGAACAAGTCATTCAGCAGGCCCAGGAGCGCCTGGAGCTGGCGCAGGAGGCGGGCAAGATCGGGGTGTTCGACCTGAACCTAGTCACCGGCGAAATCGTCTGGTCGGACAAGCTGGCGCAGATGATGGGCCTGCCGCCTGGCACCCAGCCCGACGGACGAGACTTCTGGCTCAACTGCCTGCACCCCGAGGACCGCGACCAGGCGGGTGCTTATTTCGACAGCTGCCTGGCTGGCACCGAGGATTACCTGCGCGACTCCTGGCGCATCGTGCGCCCGGACGGAGAGGTGCGTTGGTTCCTGGAGGCTGCACGCATTTTTCGCAATGCCCAGGGCCAGCCCGTGCGGGTGGTGGGGGTCAACGTGGATATCCACGATCAGAAGCTCCTGGAGGAACAGGTGGCGGGGCAGCTGGATTTCCAGCAGGCGCTGATCGATGCCATCCCGGTGCCCCTGTTCTACAAAGGGGCAGACGGGCGGTACATCGGGGTGAACCGTGCCTACGAGCAGGCTTTCGGGGTAACGCGCGAGGCGCTCATCGGCAAGACGGTGATGGACCTGGACTACCTGCCGCAGGAGACCCGCACCCGCTTTGAGCAGGACGCGGTACAGGCCATGGAAGGCGAGCGCAAGGTGCACCGCGAGGTCGACTTGCCGTACGCCGACGGTGAGCTGCACCACACGCTGTTCTGGCTGCATGGCTTTGCACGCCCGGATGGCACGGCGGGTGGCACCATCGGCACCTTTGTGGACATCACCGACCGCCAGCGTGCTGAACAGGAACTGCGGCGCGCCAAGGAGCTGGCCGAGGAATCCACCGCGCTCAAGTCCAACTTCCTGGCCAACATGAGCCACGAGATCCGCACGCCGATGAACGCGATCATCGGCATGTCGCATCTGGCGCTCAAGTCGGGCCTGAGCCCGCGCCAGCACGACTATGTGAGCAAGATCCAGCAGGCGGGCCAGCACCTGCTGGGCGTCATCAACGACATCCTGGACTTCTCCAAGATCGAGGCGGGCAAGCTGGTGGTTGAGCGCCAGCCGTTCCTGCTCGACCGCATGCTCGAAAGCGTGTCGGACGTGGTGGGCTACAAGGCCGGAGCCAAAGGGCTGGAGCTGGTCTGCGATGTGGCCAGCGACGTGCCCCCCAACCTGGTGGGCGATGCGTTGCGGTTGGGCCAGATCCTCATCAACTACGCCAACAACGCCATCAAGTTCACGGAGTCGGGCGAGATCAGCATTGCCGTGCGTTTGCTGGAGGAGATGGGAAACCGGGTGCGGCTGCGTTTCGAGGTGCGTGACACCGGCATCGGGCTCACCGACGAGCAGATGGCGCGCCTGTTCCAGAGCTTCCAGCAGGCGGACACCTCCACCACGCGCCGCTACGGCGGCACCGGCCTGGGGCTGGCGATCTGCAAGAGCCTGGCCGAGCTGATGGGTGGCGAGGTGGGCGTGGAAAGCCGCTTCGGCAAGGGCTCCACCTTCTGGGTGTCGGTGCCGCTGGAGCGCGGCGCGCCGGCTCGGGTGCTGCTGCCACCGCCCGACCTGCGGGGCACCCGGGTGCTGGTGGTGGACGACAACCACACGGCGGCCACGGTGCTGTCCGACATGCTGCAAGCCATGGGTTTTGTGGTGGAACAGGCGCATTCGGGCCTGGAGGCGCTGGACCGGCTGCGCGAGTCCATGACCCATCAGCAGCCTTTTGGCCTGTTGCTGCTGGACTGGCACATGCCGGGCATGGATGGCGTGGAGCTGGCCGGCCACATCCGCAGCCTGGGCATGCCCAAGGTGCCGCAGATGCTGATGGTGACGGCCTACGGGCGCGAGGACGTGATGCGGGCCGCACGTGCGCAGGGCATCGAAACCGTGCTCATCAAGCCCGTCAATGCCTCGCTGCTGTTCGACACCCTGATGCAGCCGCTGGAGGCATCGGGCTCGGAGCGACGCCGTGCGGTCACCCCCGCCCCTGCGGCCGACGAGCTGCCCCTGGACATCCGGGGCGCCAGCGTGCTGCTCGTCGAGGACAACGAGCTCAACCAGATGGTGGCGATGGAGCTGCTGCTGGACGCAGGCTTTGCCGTCGACGTAGCCGAGAACGGGCAGATCGCTATCGACCACATCGAACGCAAGCACTACGACGCCGTGCTCATGGACATGCAGATGCCCGTCATGGACGGCGAGACGGCCACGCGCCTGCTGCGCGGCAACCCGCGTTATGCGCAGTTGCCCATCATCGCGATGACGGCCAATGCCATGGAGGCGGACCGGCAGCGCTGCTTCGCGGCCGGCATGAACGACCATGTGGCCAAGCCCATCGAGCCTGCGGCCCTGTGGGCTGCGCTGGCCCGGTGGATTCGCCCCCGCGAGGGGCTGGGTGCTGCAGTCCCACCCGCGCGCAGCAGTGCGGCGCCAGTGGCGGCATCGGTGGCGGCAGGGGCTGCCGGTGCGACGGCCGCTGGCTGGCTACCGGTGGATGTTCCTGATCTGCCGGGCCTGGACACCAACCTGGGTCTGCAGCGTGCCCTGGGCAAAACTGGTCTGTATGCCGAGATGCTGCGCCGCTTTGTACAAGGGCAGGCCCCGGTGCTGCCAGAGCTGCAGCGCGCCCTCGCGGTGCATGACGTAGCGCTGGCCGAGCGCCTGGCCCACACGCTGCGGTCGGTGGCCGCCAACATTGGCGCGCAGGCCGTGTCGGACCGCGCGCAGGCGCTGGAGCACGCGCTGCGCTTTCGCCATGGCAACGAGGCCATCGTGCCGTTGCTGGCGGAGCTGCGCGCTGCGCTACAGCCGCTGCTGCAGGGGCTGCAGGACTGGGTGCTGCAAGCGGTGCAGGGGCAAGCGGCACCGGGGCCCGGCATGGCGCGATCTGCGGGCGTATCTGAGCCGGACATGACGCCCGCCGAGGCCGAACACCATTTGCGCCACTTGCTGGAGCAGGACGACCCTGCAGCCACCGAGTTTTTCCAACACAATGGTGTGTTGCTCAAGGCGGCCCTGGGGAGCGCTTTCCAGGCTGTTGAAAAGCACACCCTGAACTTTGATTTCGAGCAGGCACTGGAGGCCATGGCTGCGGTGCCTGGCTCCGAATCCACCGCCCTCGAATCCCCCTGAACGGCACTTACGCAGGACATTTGCATGGACAACGCGCCTTTTGCCTCCAGCCCGGCGACCTTGGTAGACAAGCCGATTGCCACCGTGCTCGTGGTGGACGACACGCCCGAGAACCTCACCCTCATGGGCAGCCTGCTGCGCGAGCATTACCTGGTCAAGGTGGCGAACCACGGCGAGAAGGCGCTCAAGATTGCGCAGTCGGCCACGCCGCCCGATCTGATCCTGCTGGACATCATGATGCCCGAGGTGGATGGCTATGAGGTCTGCCGCCGCCTGAAGGAGGCACCCGCCACGCGCGACATCCCGGTGATCTTCCTCACGGCGCGCTCCGATACCGACGACGAGCGCATGGGACTGGCGCTGGGCGCGGTGGACTACATCACCAAACCCATCAGCCCGCCCATCCTGCTGGCCCGTGTCAACACGCATCTGGCGCTCAAGGCCACGGCCGACTTCCTGCGCGACAAAAGCGCTTATCTGGAGCGCGAGGTCGCCATGCGCACGCTGGAGGTGCAGGCCATCCAGGACGTGACCATCATGGCCATGACCTCGCTGGCCGAGACGCGTGACAACGAAACCGGCAACCACATCCGCCGCACCCAGCTGTATGTGAAGACGCTGGCCGAGCGCCTGCGCCACCACCCGCGTTTTGAGCATCTGCTCAACGACCGCATGATCGAGCTGCTCTACAAGTCGGCCCCGTTGCACGACATCGGCAAGATCGGCATCCCCGACAGCATCCTGCTCAAGCCCGGCAAGCTCACGGTGGAAGAATTTGAGGTGATGAAGACCCACACCACGCTGGGCCGCGACGCGATCGAAGAAGCCGAGCGGCGCCTGGGCATGCGTGTGGCGTTTTTGAGCGTGTCCAAGGAGATCGCCTACAGCCACCAGGAAAAGTGGGACGGCTCCGGCTATCCACAGGGCTTGGCGGGCGATGCCATCCCGGTGTCGGCCCGCCTGATGGCCGTGGCCGACGTGTACGACGCGCTCATTAGCAAGCGGGTGTACAAGCCCGCGTTTTCGCACGACCAGGCCTGCAGCACCATCGTGCGGGGCAAGGGTACCCACTTCGACCCCGACATGGTGGATGCGTTTGTGGACATTGCGGAAGACTTCCGCAGCATTGCGCAGAAATATCCAGACCCCGCCTAGCGCCTCGCCCCGAAGGGCGAGGGAACGGAAGATCAGAACGGCGCGTCTTCGCCCTTGGCGGCGTCGGCCTGCGGGGCGGCTGGTTCTGCTGCATCCGCGCCTTCGTTAGTGTCTTGGGTCTCGGTGGCTGGCGCATCGGCCGCAGCCGCCTGGCGCACAGCCGCCTTGTCGCCAGCGCTCGCAAACTTGCTGTACTTGCCCAGGATGGGCACCAGCTGGCCGTACACGCGGGGGTTGCCCGCCAGGCACTCGCGCTGCTCCAGGAAGTCGGCTTCGCCCGTGAAATTGCCCACCAGGCCGCCGGCCTCAGTCACCAGCAGCGAGCCCGCTGCCACGTCCCAGATCGACAGACCCGTTTCAAAGAAGCCGTCGGTGAAGCCCGCAGCCACATAGGCCAGGTCCAGCGCAGCGGCGCCGGGGCGGCGCAGGCCGGCGGTGCGCTGCATCACGTCGGCCATCATGTTCAGGTAGCTCTTGAAGTTGTCGCCGGGGCGGAAAGGGAAGCCTGTGGAGATCAGACAGTCCTTGAGCTGGGTGCGCTTGCTCACGCGGATGCGGCGCTCGTTCAGGAAGGCGCCGCGGCCCTTGGTGGCGGTGAACAGGTCGTTACGGGTGGGGTCGTACACCACGGCCTGCTCGATCTTGCCCTTCACGGCCAGCGCAATGCTGATGCAGTACACCGGAAAGCCGTGGATGAAGTTGGTGGTGCCGTCCAGCGGGTCGATGATCCAGACGAACTCCGAATCCCTCGCGCCGTATTCCTTGCCCGACTCTTCCGCCAGGATGCCGTGGCCGGGGTATGCCGTCAGCAGCGTCTCGATGATGATCTTTTCGGAGGCGTGGTCCACCTCGGTCACAAAGTCATTGATCTGCTTTTGCGAGATCCGCACCGATTCCACGTCCAGGGCCGCGCGGTTGATGATGGCGCCGGCGGCGCGTGCAGCCTTGATGGCCACGTTGAGCATGGGGTGCAGAGTAGACGACATAAATTGTGGTGGTTGGCAGCGCACGGCCAGGGTGGCGCGGGCGTCTGCGTACAGGATGAGCGGGGAGGTCCGACCCGTCCCGGCGATGCGGGCGGCGACAATAGAGGGCGGGATTTTACCCGCAGAGCCCTTTTTTGCCTAACCGGCCGCTTTCTCCCTCTCGCCCCGCCCGTCCATGAAGACCCGTTTTGTCCTGATCAACACCAGCCACGCCGGCAATGTGGGCGCCGCCGCCCGCGCCATGAAAACCATGGGGTTTGACGACCTGGTGCTGGTCGCTCCACGCTGGGCCAACGTGCTGCGGCGCGAGGAAACCATCCAGCGCGCCAGCGGCGCCCTCGACGTGCTGAACAACGCGCGCATCGTCGCCACGCTGGACGAGGCCCTGGACGGCATGAGCCACTTGTGCGCCACGGCCATGACGCCCCGCGATTTCGGCCCGCCCACGGCCGCGCCACGTGCCCACTTTGAACTGCTATTAAAAAGTGAGCTGCTCAGGCATGAAGCACTAGCGCAAGAGGCCCAAAACCCTTCAAATTCATCCGGCGACACCCCTGCAGACCCGGGCGCGGCCCCGCAAGCCGGCGTGGCCTTTCTCTTCGGGTCCGAGCGGTTTGGCATGACCAACGAAGACGTGTACCGCTGCCATGTAGCGCTGTCGATTCCCACCAACCCCGGCTTTGGCTCGCTCAACCTGGGTGCTGCCATCCAGGTGATCGCCTACGAATGGCGCCAGGCATTGGGCGGTTTTGCGGTGCAGGACGCCACCCCGCCGCGCGCGCTGGCCGACGCGGCGCAGGTGGCGGGCATGCTGGGCCACTGGGAGCAGGCGCTCACCTCCATCGGCTTTCTGGACCCGGCCGCGCCCAAGAAGCTCATGCCCCGCCTTAACCAGCTTTTCAACCGCGCGCAGTTGAGCCCCGAGGAAATCCACATCTTGAGAGGTGTCGCCAAGGCCATGATCGAGGCGTCACAGGCGAAACGATAGACTGTGCAGCCCATTTACAAATAACCATAACAACCAATGCTCGCCCGCCTGCGCTCCGATATCCAGTGCATCCTCGACCGCGATCCTGCCGCGCGCAGCACGTGGGAGGTGATCACCTGTTATCCGGGCCTGCATGCGATCTGGCTGCACCGCCCCGCGCACTGGTGCTGGCACCACGGCCTCAAGTGGCTGGGCCGCTTCATCTCGCACTTTGCGCGCTGGTTCACCGGTATCGAGATCCACCCCGGCGCCAAGATCGGCGAGCGGGTGTTCTTCGACCACGCCATGGGCGTGGTGGTGGGCGAGACCGCCGAGATCGGCGACGGCTGCACCATCTACCAGGGTGTGACCCTGGGCGGCACCTCGCTGTACAAGGGCACCAAGCGCCACCCTACGCTGGGCAAGGACGTGGTGGTGAGCGCGGGCGCCAAGGTGTTGGGCGGCTTTGAGGTGGGTGATGGTGCCAAGATCGGCTCCAACGCCGTGGTCATCAAGCCGGTGCCTGCAGGCGCCACGGCGGTGGGTATCCCGGCGCGCATCATCCCGTCCAAAGAGGGGCAGAGTGCCGACGTGACCGAATCCCAGCCGGCGCGCAAGTTCACCGCCTATGGCATTACGCAGGAAGACGACCCACTGTCGCAGGCCATGCGCGGCTTGATCGACAACGCCTCATCGCAAGAGCATCAGATTGCGCTGCTGTGGCGGGCCATCGAAAAACTCTCGGCCGCCAACCAGCAGGCCAAGGACTGCGTGCCTTGCGACGCGGCGATCAAAGAACAGTTCGAGGCAGGCAAGCTCAACGAGCTGGTGGGCAAGTAGCCAACAGAGACCAGGGCTGGGTCTGCAGCACAGGTACTATCAAAAAATAGCTGGTGGCGCTTGATCATCAAGCGTCACCAGCTATTTCTGTTTCCAATGAGTGACGTCAGGCGGTGCGAGGAGGGCGAATAGCCGTCTTGGGCCGGAACGCCTTGCACACCTCATCGCGCGTTTCCAGGTAAGGCCCGCCGATCAGGTCGATGCAGTAGGGCACTGCAGCAAAGATACCAGGCACGATCTGCTTGCCGTCGGCGTCCTTGAGCCCCTCCAGCGTCTCGGCAATCGCCTTGGGCTGGCCTGGCAGATTGATGATGAGGCTGTTTCCCCGGATCACTGCCACCTGGCGCGAGAGGATGGCCGTGGGAACGAACTTCAGGCTGATCTGGCGCATCTGCTCGCCAAAGCCGGGCATCTCCTTGTGCGCCACGGCCAGCGTGGCCTCGGGCGTCACGTCGCGCAGTGCGGGGCCGGTGCCGCCGGTGGTCAGCACCAAGCTGCAGCCAGCGTCCACCAGCTCGATCAGCGTGGCGCTGATGCCAGCCTGTTCATCGGGGATCAGGCGCGGCTCGAAGCTGATGGGGTTGTGCAGCGCACGCGTCAGCCAGTCTTGCAGCGCGGGCAGGCCCTTGTCTTCATAGACGCCGGTGCTGGCGCGGTCGCTGATGGAGACGATGCCGATCTTTACCGGGTCGTGCAGGGGCTCACTCATCGCTGTTGTCCTCGTTGGTGTCGCTAGCATCAGCCATGCCCGTGCCACCCAGGTGCTCGCGTACCAGCTGGAACAGTTCGCGGTATGCGCGGCCCTTGCGCGGGGCCAGACCTTGCGAGACCTGGACATTGGCCTCCTTGCCCGCAGGTTGGGCGTCCTTGCGGGCCTGGCGGATCAGCGCGCGCAGCTGCTGCGTATCGGTGGTGGGGTGCTCGGCCATCCAGGCGGCCAGCGTGTCGTCGTCGGCAATCAGCCGGTCGCGCCATTGTTCGGCCAGGTGCAGCTGCAGCTTTTCGGTGGCAGAGCCCTTGTGTTGCTCTTCCAGGGCCTGGCGGGCGGCGTCCACCAGTTCGGGCTCCAGTTTGCGCATGAGCTTGCCCACGTACTGCATCTGGCGGCGCTTGCCTTCAAAGTTGGTGATGCGCTTGGCCTCGGCCAGCGCTTCCACCAGTTTGTCGGGCAGGCCCACGGCGTCGAACAGGTCGGCGCGCAGGGTCAGCAACTCCTTGCCCAGGTCTTGCAGTTCATCGCTCTCGCGTTTGAGATCGGTGCGGCTGGCATCGGGCGTGCCTTTGAGTTCGGCCTTGAGTTGAATGTCCAGTTCGCTGCCTTCGGCAACAAAATGGCCCTTCACAAAGTAGCCTTTTTTGGGTTTGCGTGACATGGGGTGGGGGCAAAGAGAGAGGTGGCAGCGAGTGCGCCAAAGTGGCAAGTATCATAGCCGCCGCTATGAATAAACCCTCCAAACGCGCCCCGCGCACCCCCGGCGCGCTGGCTGCTGCGCCCACAGCAGCCACCTCCCGCACCCCCGACAGCGGCTTCAGCTACAGCCGCCCGTTTTTTGAAGAGCTGGTGGACCGCGCCCTGGCGCATGCCAAGAAGCTGGGCGCCACCGACGCTGGCGCCGAGGCGTCTGAAGGCTGCGGCCTGTCGGTCAGCGTGCGCAAGGGCGAGCTGGAGAACGTGGAGCGCAACCGCGACAAATCGCTGGGCGTGACGGTGTACCTTGGCAAACGCCGTGGCAATGCCAGCACTTCCGATTTCTCGAACAAGGCCATCGAGCAGACCGTGCAGGCAGCCTACGACATCGCCCGTTTCACGGCTGAAGATCCCATGGCAGGCCTGCCGGACGCCGATGACATCGCCCCGGCCGACACGCACCGTGACCTGGACCTGTTCCACCCCTGGGCCATCACCAGCGAAGAAGCGGCCGAGATGGCCAAGGCCTGCGAAGCCGCTGCGTTCAAGACACACCGCCGCATCACCAACAGCGAAGGTGCTGGCGTGTCCGCCCAGCAAAGCCATTTCTTCAGCGCCCACACGCGCGGCTTTCGCGGTGGTTATGCCAGCTCGCGCCACAGCTTCTCGGTGGCACCTATTGCGTCCCTGCCCGGCAAGAACGGCGAGATGCAGCGCGATGCCTGGTACAGCTCCATGCGCAATGCCGCCGAACTGGCATCGCCCGAGGCCGTGGGCCGCTACGCCGCGCAGCGCGCGCTGAGCCGCCTGGGCAGCCGCAAGATCCCCACCACGCAATGCCCCGTGCTGTTCGAATCGACCTTGGCCGCAGGCCTGCTGGGTGGTTTTGTGCAGGCCGTGAGTGGCGGCGCGCTCTACCGCAAGAGCAGTTTCTTGCTCGACTCGCTGGGCAAGATGGTCTTCCCCAAGCACATCGACATCCTCGAAGACCCGTTCATCCTGGGTGGCAAGGGCAGCTCGCCGTTTGACGAAGAAGGCGTGCGCGTGGCACCGCGCAAGGTGGTCAAGGGCGGGCGGGTGGAAGGCTACTTCCTGTCGAGCTACTCGGCGCGCAAGCTGGGCATGAAGACCACGGGCAACGCCGGGGGCTCCCACAACCTGGTGATGACCTCGCGCCTCACCCAGGCCAGCGACAACCTGGACGCCATGCTGCAAAAGCTGGGCACGGGCCTGTTTGTGGTGGAGCTGATGGGCCAGGGCGTGAATTACGTGACGGGCGACTATTCGCGCGGCGCGAGCGGGTTCTGGGTGGAGAACGGCAAGATCGCCTTCCCCGTGCACGAGATCACCATCGCGGGCAATCTGAAGGACATGCTCAAGGGCATTGAGGCCGTGGGCGCCGACGCCTACAACTACGGCGCCAAGACCGTGGGCTCCATCCTGGTCAACCGCATGAAGGTGGCGGGGAGCTGATGTTTGGCTCGTAGCGCAGCCGCAGCAAAAGGGCTACGCTGATGCAAAAAGGCCCTCGCGAAGAACGAGGGCCTTTTTTGTTTTTGAGCAGTTGTTGCGCTACGTATTACCTGCCTGCGCACCCGCCAACAAGGCCTGCACTGCGGCCTGCAGCACAGGTGTTGCCTCCTCGCCGCTGAGCAGGCCTGAACTCACAAAAGCCCCATTGATGAGCACAGCCAGCTGGGCCGCCAGGGCCTCGGGTTGGGGCACGCCCAGCCGCTGGGCAATGCCGTGCAGGCGGCCGCGCAGCGTCACCATGTGCTGCCGGGCCACCAAGCGGGCCGGGTGGTCCTGCTCGGCAAATTCGGCCGCCACGTTGATCTGCGGGCAGCCCCGGTAGTTGGACCGCCCCAGCCGCTCGCCGATCCACTGCATATGGGCCTGCAGCTCGGCGGCCGGGTCGTTGGCATGCTGCGCCGCCACCGCATCCCACAGGCCCCAGAAGTCCACGTCTTCACGCTCCAGAAACGCCACGATGAGGTCGTCCTTGGTGGGGAAGTAGCGGTACAGGCTGGTCTTGGCCACGGCCGCTTCGGCCACCACCAGGTCCACCCCCACGGCGCGCACACCGCGTTGGTAGAACAGGCCCGACGCCGTGTCGAGGATGCGCTCGCGCACGTCCTGCACGGGCTCGCTGGAGGCCGTCGCAGCGCGCCGTGACGCAGGCTTGGGGCGGGTGCCGGGCGCGGTTGCCGGGAGGGGATGGGAAAAAGAATGTGCAGCCATGCTTGACATGATACAGACCTGTCTGTAATCTTCAAACAACAGACAGGTCTGTATCGTCAATTTTCTCCTCCACTTCTTTCCCGAAAGGTTCTCCATGACATCCTCTGTTCCTTCCATCGCGGTGTACGGTGCCAGCGGCCATACCGGCCAGTTTGTGGTGCAGGAGGCCTTGCGCCGTGGCCTGCGCGTGGTGGCCGTGGGGCGCAATGCCGCCCGGCTGGCTGCGCTGTTTCCCTCGGGGGTGGAGTGCCGCGTGGCGGCGCTGGACGACCCGGCGGCGCTGGTGCAGGCCTTTGCCGGTTGTGGCGTGGTCATCCACTGCGCGGGGCCCTTCATGGACACGGCCACCCCGGTGGCGCAGGCCGCGCTGCAGGCGGGCACCCACTACATCGACGTGACCGCCGAGCAGCCCAGCGCCCAGGCCACTTTTGCCGATTTGCATGCACCCGCCGTGGCCGCCGGGCGTGTGGTGGTGCCCGCCGCCGGTTTTTATGGCGGCCTGGCTGACCTGCTGGCCAGCGCGCTCGCCGCGCCCGGCCCCATCGACGAGGTCACCGTCGCCATGGGGCTGGACCGTTGGTGGCCCACCGAAGGCACGCGCCTGACAGGCGAGCGCAACAAGGCGCCGCGCCA
Organism: Acidovorax sp. M14; assembly: GCF_049331375.1. NCBI lineage: Bacteria > Pseudomonadati > Pseudomonadota > Betaproteobacteria > Burkholderiales > Comamonadaceae > Acidovorax > Acidovorax sp. M14. Next base: position 3,623,600 of record NZ_CP186263.1, on the reverse strand, counting down.
GGTGGTGCAGGGCGGGCGCCTGGTGCCGCTGGTGCCCGCGGCTGATGTGCCTGACTGGACCTTTTCCGCGCCCCTGGCGACCTATGCCATGGTCGAGCTGCCGTTCAGCGAGACCATCACCCTGGCCCACCACCTGCAGGCCAACACCATCCGCTCGCTCATCAACCGCTCGGCCCTGGCCGACATCCGCGATGCCAGCACCCCACCCCCCACGGCGGTGGATGGCAGCGGCCGGTCGGCCCAGCGTTTTGAGCTGGTGGTGCGGCTGGTGCAAAACGGCGTGGTGCGGACGGCCGGTGTGCGCGGCCAGGACATCTATGCTGTCACGGCGCCCCTGGTGCTGGAGGCCGCGCAGCGCCTGATGGCCCCGGCGTACCAGCGCAGCGGTGCGCTGGCCTTGGGCGAGGCGGTGGACCCGGTGGACACGCTGCGAGCGCTGAATGGACAGGCGCTGGAAGTCTTTGGCGAGGTGCTGGCCCGCTGAATAGCCGGCGTGCATCGCAGCGGCTTTTCTTACCCATGCAGGGTTGGGGCAACACGCTGGCGGCGGGCGGCTTGGCCGGGGCGTCAATCCGCAAATTCGGCCAGCAGTTGCAGCACGCCCTCCACCGCAGGTGAGGGCGGTGGCTGGTGGCGGTGCGCCACAGCCATGGGGCGCATGAGCGGCGGCTGCAAAGGGCGGATTTGCACATCGGGCGTGCCCTGCAGGTCCTCCACTTCCTCCATCGGCAGCAGCGCCGCGCACTGGCTGGCCACGGCCAGGCTCTTGAGCGCGCCGGGGTAGCTCAGCGCCAGAAAGGGGCGCGGGTGGTGGCCCGCCTGGCCAAACCAGTTGGCAATCAGCCCGTGCATTTGCGTGGCGGGCGCAAACGACGCCCAGCGGCGGGTGGCCAGCCAGTCGGGGCCGACCTGTTCAGGCGCGTCCCAGGCGGCGGGCAGCAACGCCACCATGGGGTCGTTGCGCCAAGGGGTCTGGCGTACCTCGGCCAACGGTGGTTGGGGGCTGGCGATGATGCCAATGTCTAGCGTGCCTGCCTTGAGCCGCTGCATGGACTCGGCCGATCCGACGGCCTCCAGCCGGATCTCCACCCCGGGGCAGCGCGCCGCCAGCGCTTCCAGCATGCGCGGCAGCAGGCGCGTGCTCACGCCCGCCGACACCCCCACGCGCACGATGCCCTCGCGCCCCGAGGCGCGGCGGCGCACGCGCTCCATCAGATCGTCGCAGGCAAGCAGCAGCTGGCGCCCCTCCTGCACCAGCACTTCGCCGGCGGGGGTCAGCTCGGCCTGCCGCCGACCCCGCACCACCAGGTCGGCCTGCAGGCGCGATTCCAGTTCCTTGATGTGCAGGCTGACGGTGGGCGGCGCCAGGTGCAGCGCCTGCGCGGCAGCTGCAAAGTTGCCCAGGTCGGCGATGGCGATCAGCGTCTGCAGGTGGTCCAGGTTGAAGTTGCGCATCAGTTTTTATGAATTAAGGCTTCATTGAATTCAACTTTACAGATGGTACGCCAAGCCCGAGCATGCGGGCCATGTTGCATCCCACCCGTCTGGACCCCGAAAGCACGACCCGCCAATCCCACGCCTGCCAGCCGCCGGGGGTTGTGCCACAGCACTTGGGCCGTGGGGGCCGCTGGCCCCGGCGGGTGCGGCGTCTGGGCGGGCGGTGGCTGCGGGCGCTGGGTGCCGCCCTCGCGCGGGCGGAAAAACACATCAGCGAGAACTTCCGGGTGCCGCCCCATGGGGGGTGACGGGGGCGGTCCTCCTCACAGCCTGCACTGCTTGCACTGGTGAGGCGGCGGGGATCGGCCTACACTGCACCACCGGTCAGACGGCCCGGACCGGGGCCTGGTGTGCACCAGGGGGCTGCAAGGCCCGGGGCCGGATTGAGCGAAAGGACCAGGTATGTTGTCCGATGCCTCCGTAACCACCATGCTGCCTGTGATGGACATGGACCGCGCCCGCGCCTTCTACGAGGGTTGTCTGGGGCTCAAGCCCGGCGGGTTCCGGCCCGATGGCAAGTTTGTCTATGCGGTGGGGGGCAGCACGCTGGCGCTGTTCCCCAAGCCGGAAGGCACCAAGGCCGACCACACGGCCATCAGCTTTCAGGTGGCCGACATCGCCGTTACCATCGAGGCACTGAAACGCGCGAAGGTGGTCTTCGAGGACTACGACTTCCCGGGCCTCAAGACCGTCAATCACGTGTGTGTGCTGGGCGCCGAGAAGGCCGCGTGGTTCAAGGACACCGAGGGCAACTACCTCTGTCTGCACGAGGACATTGCCACATAACCCGTTTTTTCAAGCAAAAAAGGCCGTTACCGCGCGGTGGGTATGCTTTTTAAGCTATTGAATTAGAAGCGTTTGAGCGTAGGCCGTGGCTCAGTGCCGCGCCACCCGCGCCGCCCCGGTCCGGCGTGCGCGGGCCGCTTTTGATCACCTCTGCGAAGTGCCGCCGCAGCATCGGAGCGCGCGCAGGCTCACATCACGGCCCAGTTCGGGGTGTCGCCGGGTGATGGCTGTTTACCCGCAGGCGAATGGCCTTCGCAATCGACTCCAGCAAGTCTTGTCCACCAGCAGCGCTTGCTGCGTCGGCCCTGAGTCGGTCGGAGGGTTGGGTGAAGATGGCGCATTATTTCAGCAGCCTGATCGCTCACCCATTTAGCTCTCTAAGAAAAATTCTTGTGGCAATAATGGATAACATCAAAAATGAAATAGAACAAAAGATACCCAAGGTGACTCAAGTTCATCCAGGCTTCCGATGGTAATCATTGCGTCTATTCCATTCTTTGTAGGGTTCTGGAATTTATCTTACGTGCTGGATTCCATTTCAAATCCTGCTTTAATTGGTGTCTGACCCAATACGTTTGGCGCAGCGTGCAATAAGGCCTTCTGTTTGCGCTTGGGGTGATTGATGGCTGTGTAGATCACCAACGAAGAAAATACCGCCGTCTCCCACCTCGATGCTGTATGTGGGGTGCAACATCTCTGGTGGAAGATAGCTTTCCTCAAATGAATCAAATTCCACAGTGGCTTGGCTGAAGTCCACATGCGGATAGCGAGTGAAATCAATCAACTGGCCCCAGCCGCAGTCCGGTGCATCATCCGTAGAGTGCAGTCCATGAAGAGGATTGTGTGTTTTTAAAACAGCGGCGGCCGAGGCCGAAACATACGCATAGCCCTCATTTTTTATCCCTAGACATTCGCCACGGCCTATTCTTTCTGCTTCCATCCAGCCACCCATCATGGTTTGCAGAGGTTGCTTGGCTCCCATGATGATCATTCGTGTGGCGAGTTGTTCATCCGGTACTGAAAGCCGCTTGATGCGATCTTCATTCAAGATCACTTGTATGGCCAGCGCGGGTTGTTCTGGAAATTCCCATACTTTTGTAACCTGTTTGCACAGCAGTTCGGCACCCATTTCTGCCTTGGTCCAGACCCAATCACCTACGCGAATTTTCTCAATGGACACCAAGCCATTGCGGGTGTGAACCGGGGTGCCTGCGATGAAGCCAATATCATGACTTGTCGTGCTTTTGCTCACTGCTGAATATTTTTTATGGAGATGGACGGGCGGATTTTTCGGAGGATAGATTTTTTGAGCCAGGATACCCACCAATCTCCAGATCGCCAGGGGTGGAATGATGATGCTGAAAATCAGGATTCCGAGTTTCATGAAGCGGATGTCCCAGCGCGGAAAGACATCGTTGATGAGATAGACCGCCCAGGGAATGGTCCCGAGTACTGCCAGGAACAGTGCCCAGTTCTCGATGATCTCTGCCCTGCTGATTTCCTCGGCGGGCAATGGGGCGGGTGACTTCATGGGCATGGCGGGGAGTCCGGTGGGTGTTGGGTCTGAGAGTGGCTACTTGTTCTTGTCGAAATATTCTTCAACTTCTTTTGTATTGGATGAATACCTTGCCGAAATAGGCCATGAACGACAGATGCTGGTGGTCAACTTGCCTTTATTGTTATGGGCAAACACCATGTACTCTGTATTTTTTTGAAAAAACTGTCCGCAGGTATTCCTTGGGCTGTAGATGGTGATGGGTTTTCCTTGATCGCCTTTGTATATTTTTGTGGGTGAAAATTTATAATAATCTGCTTCTTGAGTGATATCAGTGGGTCCTTCTGTTGCAATTCCTTTGAATATGATCGTGGTTTGTGGGCCATCTCTTTCTGCGGAGGCCAGGCTGCAGCTGCATGCATGGGCGTTGCCGATGGCGACCGATGCCATGGCGCTGATGTAGACGATGGTGGTGGCGATTTTCATTTTGGATCTCATTCAAAATAATTGGTTATGGGCAGATTTCTATTTACTCAACCGGAATTGAAGTAGTAGCTGGGTGAAGTTATCGCTGGCGACCTGCCGTTCATTGTCAGCGGTAAGTTTCCGAGCTTCGGTGCCGCTATGCGGCTGTGGTGACCCGCTCCGCAATGGCCCGTCCCACCTGCGTGGTGCTGGCCGTGCCGCCCAGGTCCGGCGTGCGCGGCCCGCTTTTGATCACTTCTTCGATGGCGTTGACGATGGCATCGTGCGCCGCGCGGCCCGCACCCTGGCCTTGCGTGAGGAAGTCCAGCATCAGCGCGCCCGACCAGATCATCGCAATCGGGTTGGCGATGTTCTGGCCGTAGATGTCGGGCGCCGAGCCATGCACGGGCTCGAACAGGCTGGGGAAGCTGCGCTCGGGGTTCAGGTTGGCGGAGGGGGCCAGGCCGATGGTGCCGGTCGTGGCCGGGCCCAGGTCACTGAGGATGTCGCCAAACAGGTTGGTGGCGGCCACCACGTCAAAGCGCCCAGGCTGCAGCACAAAGCGGGCCGTGAGGATGTCGATGTGCTGCTTGTCCAGCGTGACCTCGGGGTAGTCCTTGGCGACATCGTCGGCACGCTGGTCCCACCAGGGCATGCTGATGGCGATGCCGTTGCTCTTGGTGGCCAGGGTCACGTGCTTCCTGGCGCGGCTCTGCGCCAGGTCGAAGGCGAACTTCAGCAGGCGGTTGGCACCATGGCGGGAGTAGACGGATTCCTGGATGCAGATTTCGCGGTCGGTGCCTTCGTACATGAGGCCGCCCAGGGACGTGTACTCGCCCTCGGTGTTCTCGCGCACCACGTAGTAGTCAATGTCGCCGGGTTGGCGGCCCGCGAGCGGGCAGGGCACACCTTCGAACAGGCGCACCGGGCGCAGGTTGATGTACTGGTCGAACTCGCGGCGGAACTTGAGGAGGGACCCCCACAGGGACACGTGGTCCGGCACGGTGGCAGGCCAGCCCACGGCGCCGAAGAAGATGGCGTCCATGCCCGACAGCTGTGCCTTCCAGTCATCGGGCATCATTTTTCCGTGCGCGGCGTAGTAGTCGCAGCTGGCCCAGTCGATGGCGGTGGTTTCAAGAGCAATGCCAAAACGCGCTGCAGCAGCCTGCACCACACGCAGGCCTTCGGGCATCACCTCCTTGCCAATGCCGTCTCCGGCAATGAGGGCGATGCGGTAGGTTTTAGGGGCGGCGGAAGAGGTCATCAAGCAGTCCTTGCGGTGTGGGGAGGAGCGCTGCTGCAAGGCGCAGCCAGCGGTTTGGCATGCATTGTTCCCAGCGCTTTTGAAAACTACAATCCGCCGACTGTGGCTTCATTATTTACAAATCGTGCATAAAAATCCTGCAGCCGAAGACCTGCGTGTGTTCACCGCCGTGGTGCGCAAGGCCAGCTTTGGCGGCGCGGCCACCGAGCTGGGCACCTCACCCGCCTACGTGAGCAAGCGCATCCGTCTGCTGGAGCAGGACCTGCAGGTCAAGCTGCTGCACCGCACCACCCGCCGCGTGGCGGTGACGGAGGAGGGCGAGCGGGTGTTCCACTGGGCGCAGCGCATCCTGGACGACATGGAGCAGCTGATGCAGGAGGTAGCGGTGACGCGCAGCGAGCCACGCGGCCTGCTGCGGGTGAGCAGCAGCTTTGGTTTTGGCCGCCAGATCGTGGCGCCCGCGCTGTCGCGGTTGGTGGAGCAGCACCCGGGGCTGCAGGTGCGGCTGGAGGTGTTTGACCGGCTGGTGGACGTGGCGGGCGAAGGGTTTGACCTGGACGTGCGCGTGGGGGACGAGATTGCGCCACACCTGATCGCCCGCCGCTTGGCCGACAACCACCGTGTGTTGTGCGCAGCACCCTCGTATTTGCAGCGCAAGGGCGCACCGTGCACGGTGGCCGACCTGGCGGCGCACGACTGCCTGGTGATCAAGGAGCGCGACCACCCGTTTGGCGTGTGGCGTCTGCGCAGCGGTGCGCAGGAAGAATCGGTCAAGGTACGCGGCCCGCTGTCGGCCAATAACGGCGAGATGGCCGTGCAGTGGGCGGTGGATGGGCGCGGCGTGGTACTGCGCTCGCTGTGGGATGTGGGCGCGCACCTGCAGGCGGGGCGCCTGGTGCAGGTGCTGCCGCAGTGGCAGCAGGAGGCCAACATCTGGGCTGTGTACCCCACGCGGCTGGAGCGCTCGGCCAAGGTGCGGGTGTGCGTGGAGTTTCTGCAGGCGTATTTCCGCGCGGGGTGGGCGGTGCGGGGCGTAGAGGCCGGAGCGGGTGCAAACGCCCCAGGTTGAAGCAAAAATAGCTGCAAGCGCCCGTGCTACAAGCGCTAGCAGCTATCAAAAAGATATCGGTCGTACCGTGGGCACGACCGCAGGGGCGATCAGCCCGCCAGTGCCGCCTTCACGGCGGCCGACACCTGGCCCATATCGGCCTTGCCGGCCAGGCGGGTCTTGACCACACCCATGACCTTGCCCATGTCGCCGGGGCCCGAAGCACCCACTTCGGCCACGATGGCCTTGACGGCGGCCAGCGTTTCTTCGGCCGACATGCGCTCGGGCAGGTAGGCCTGCAGCACAGCCATCTCGGCCTTTTCCTTGTCGGCCAGGTCCTGGCGGCCTGCGCCTTCAAACGCGGTGATCGAGTCCTTGCGCTGCTTGATGAGCTTGTCCACGATGGCGACCACGGCGGCATCGTCCAGGGTGATGCGCTCGTCCACTTCCTTCTGCTTCATCGCGGCCTGCAGCAGGCGGATGGTGCCCAGGCGCTCGCTGTCCTTGGCGCGCATGGCGGTTTTCATGTCTTCGGTGATCTGGTCCTTGAGGCTCATGGCGGCTTCCTTGGTTGGTTTTAGACAAGAACAGGGGTTTGCCAAAAGGCTTTCTGGCTAGGCGTCAACGCCGCAGACAGTAGTGCTGCTACGGCAAGGCGTTGCAACGACGCCAGAAAGCCTTTTGGCAAACCCCAAAAACAAAAACCCGCGCTTGGCGTCCCTAGCGCGGGTTTGTCGGCACTCCGTATCAGGACGGTGCCAAAGCGGTACTTAGTACAGCTTCTTGGGCAGTTGCATGCTGCGAACGCGCTTGTAGTGACGCTTCACGGCCGCAGCCTTCTTGCGCTTGCGCTCGGCGGTGGGCTTTTCGTAGAACTCACGGGCGCGCAGGTCGGTCAGCAGGCCGAGCTTTTCAATGGTGCGCTTGAAGCGGCGCAGGGCAACGTCAAAGGGTTCGTTTTCTTTTACGCGGATCGTAGTCATTAGCTAATGTTTTCCAAATGGTGCCTGCAGAGGGGCTTGGGGAGATCGGGCCTCAAGTCCGTACAAAGCGGTTTCCCCGTCTGTAACTAGTATTTGGCCGACGGGGCATTGCCAGCAAAGCCGGAGATTATAGCCTTTATCCACGCCCATGGCGCAAGGGGTGGGCGCGTGCCCGTGGGCAGGGCGCTGGGCGGGCTGCTTTCAGACGGACTGCACCGCAATGGCGCGGAAGTTGCTTCATGTTGTAACGCTCCTAATCACCGGTGGGGAGCCCTGGCCATCCGCCCGGGCAGCCCCGCCGCAGACACCATGGCATTCATGCACCGCGTATCGGGTTGGCTGGGCCGGCTCAGTGTGGGCCGCAAGCTCATGCTCATCTATCTGCTGGACCTGACGGCGGTGATCTACGTCTCCAGCATCCTGATCCACGAAAAGTACCTGGCGATCGACTTCACGCGCAAGGAGGTGGTGGGCACGACCTATGCGGCGGTGGTGCGCGACGGGCTGATGGGGCAGTTTCTGGACGCGTCGCAGCAACCGCCCCTGGTGGCCGACGTGCTCACCCGGCTGGAGGCCGTGCGCGCGGCCCACGACGAGCAGCTGCGCACCGCCGATGTCGCCCAGCGGTTTGGCGTGGCGCTGCAGCAGCTGGCGGGGTCGCCCCCGGGGGGCTCGCCCACCGTCGATCTGCAGACGCTCACCCGCCAGCGCAGCCAATTGCTGCGCGAGGGGCGCGAGCTGCTCACCACCGTGGGCAACCAGTCCAACCTGATCCTGGACCCGGACCTGGACAGCTACTACGTGATGTCGCTGGTGGTGCTGCGGTTTCCCGAGCTGCTGCAGGCGGTGCATGACACCGTCAGCTTCCTGAACGCGGCGCCCTCGCGGCGCGGGCCGCAGTGGTCGTCCGAGCTGCTGACGCTGGTGGGGCGGCTGGATGCGGTGATGCTGGGCATCGAGTCGGACTACAACCAGGCGTTCATCGCGGGCTCGCCCGAGATGCGGGCTGCGCTGGTGCGCCAGCGCGAGGCGCTCAAGGCGGCGCAGGAGGGCTTTCAGGCCTTGCTGCAGGGCATTGCATCGGGCGAGTCGCGCCTGACGGTGGCGCAAGTGGGGGTGCAGGAGGCCCTCGTGCTGGGCGCGCTGCGCGATGCGTGGTCGGTGGGCATTGTGGACCTGGAGCGGTTGCTGAACCAGCGCGCCGACAGCCTGTTTGCCCGCATGTGGCTGCACCTGGGCACGGCGCTGGTGCTGCTGGGTTGCATCCTTTCGCTCGTCACCCTGGTCGCGCGCCAGATCGCCAAGCCGCTGCAGCAACTGGCCCGTGTGGCCGACGAGGTGCGCAAGAGCGGCGACCACACGTTGCGCGCGCAGTGGAACAGCCGCGACGAAATCGGCCGCCTGGTCACCGCGTTCAACGAGATGCTGTCGCAGCTCGACCGCGACCGCCTGCTGCAGCAGGAACTGGCCGCCAGCGCCCGCGCGGCCGAGGCGCAGCGCGAGCTGGTGGAGGCCTTCCCCATCCCCATGGTCGTCACGTCCATCCCCGAGCATGAGGTGCTGCACTCCAACGCGCCCGCCGCCCACTGGCTGGGTGGCCGCAAGACCGACCCCTGGGCCGTGGGGCTGGAGCCCGGCGTGCGCGCGCGGTTCTTCCAGCGCCTGGCGGACCAGGGATCGGTCGATGAATTTGAAGTGCGCTGGAAGGGCAGTCCCGAGCCCTCCTGGGCCGTGCTGTCGGCACGGCGCCTGCAGTTCCAGGGGCGCGATTCGGTGCTCACCGCCTTCACGCCCATCAACGTGCTCAAGGTGATGGAGCAGCGCCTGGAGCTGTGGGCCAAGGTGTTCGAGGCCTCGTCCGAGGGCATCATCATCATGAACGCCGAGCAGCAGATCATCAGCGTGAACAAGGCGTTCTGCCGCAGCACGCACTACGACTTTTACGAGGTCATTGGCGAGGACCTGGGCTTTCTGCTGGAAGAGTCGGGCACCGAGCCGCTGTCCGCACAGATCCAGCGCACCATGCTCGACAAGGAGTCGTGGCAGGGCGAGGTGCGGTTTCGCCGCCGCTCGGGCGAGACCTACCCGGCCTGGCTCATGGTGTCGGCCGTGCGCGAGGGCAAGGGCGGTGCGGTGGCCAACCACATCGGCATCGCCATCGACATCACCGACCGCAAGCTCAACGAGGAGCGCATCCAGTTCCTGGCGCACCACGATGTGCTCACCGAGCTGCCCAACCGGTCACTGTGCGTGCAGCGCCTGCAGATGGCGCTGGCACAGGCGCCCATTACCGGCGAAAAGGTCGCGGTGCTGTTCATCGACCTGGACCGCTTCAAGGCCATCAACGACACGCTGGGCCACCACATTGGCGACGGCCTGCTGCGCTCGGTGGCCGCGCGCCTCACGCAGGCCGTGCGCAGCCGCGACACCGTGAGCCGCCTGGGCGGCGACGAGTTTGTGGTGGTGATGCGCGACGTGGCCGGGCGAGAAGACGTGCAGCAGCTGGTGGAGCGGCGGCTGATCCCGCTCATTCGCCAGAGCCATCCGGTCGAGGGCCACGAGCTGAATGTGTCCTGCAGCGTGGGCATTGCCGTGTACCCCGAGGATGGCAGCGACATCGACGAACTCATGCGCCGCGCCGACGCCGCCATGTACGAGGCCAAGACCACCGGCCGCGACATGGCGCTGTTCTACTCGATGGAGACCGACCAGCGCGCCGTGGCTCGCCAGACCATGGAGCAGCAACTGCGCCGCGCGCTGGAGCGCCACGAGCTGAGCCTGCACTACCAGCCCCGCCTGAGCGCCCAGGGCGCCCAGCTGCTGGGCGTGGAGGCGCTGCTGCGCTGGACCAGCCCGGTGCTGGGCTCCATACCGCCCAGCGAGTTCATCCCCATCGCCGAGGAGACCGGCATGATCCGCGCCATCGGCAGCTGGGTATTGCAACAGGCCTGCGAGCAGTGGGTGCGCTGGCAGCAGCTGGTGCTGGACGCGGGCGTGGGCGATGCCGCATCGCTGCACCCGCTGGCCCGGGTGTCGATCTCGGTCAACCTGTCGGCCGCGCAGATGTCCGACCCCGCGCTGGTCACCGACATCGAGGCACTGCTGCTGCGCACCGGCATGCCCGCGCACCGGCTGGAGCTGGAGATCACCGAATCCCAGCTGATGGACAACGCCCATGCGGCCGAGCAGCAACTGGCGGCGCTCAAGGCGCTGGGTGTGCAACTGTCCATCGACGACTTCGGCACCGGGTATTCCAGCCTGGCCTACCTCAAGCGCTTTGACATCGACCGCCTCAAGGTGGACAAATCCTTTGTGCGTGACATGCTCGCCAACCCTGCCGACATGGCCATCACCCGCGCCATCATCGCGCTGGGTCACACACTGGGGCTGCGCATCGTGGCCGAGGGCGTGGAAGACCTGGCCACGGCCCAGGTGCTGAGTGCGCTGGATTGCGAGGAACTGCAGGGCTACCACTTCAGCCGGCCGCTGCCCGTGCCGGAACTGGAGGCCTGGGCCTGCCAGCACCAGCCCTCGGGCGCGCCGGTGCGGGAGGCCGCTGTGCTGGTCTGAGGGACTTTTACGGGGCCGTCAGTGCGCAGCGCCCGCAGGCTCTGCCTGTGGCAGTGGCAGCGCCTGCGCGCAGGCATATGCGCTGGCCCAGGCCCATTGAAAGTTGTAGCCGCCCAGCCAGCCTGTCACGTCCACCACCTCGCCAATGAAGTACAGCCCCGGCTGGGCCTTGCACTCCATGGTCTGCTGCGACAGCGCCTTGGTGTCCACGCCACCCAGCGTCACCTCGGCCTTCTTGTAGCCCTCGGTGCCCGTGGGCGTCAGCTCCCAGCGCGCCAGCTGCTCTGCCAGGCGTGCCAGGGCCTTGTCGCTGGCTTCGTTGATGGGGCGCTGCCAGTCGGCCTCGCGGCTGGCCCAGGCATCGGCTAGGCGGCTGGGCACCAGGGTGGCCAGTTCGTTGGACACCAGCTTGCGCGAGCGGGCCTTGCCCTGCGCCAGCGCGGCGGGCAGGTCCACCGTGGGCGCGAGGTTGATGGCCAGCGGCGTGCCCTCCTGCCAGTAGCTGGAGATCTGCAACACCGCCGGGCCCGACAGGCCCCGGTGGGTGAACAGCAGGTCTTCGTCAAACGCCATGCGGGACTTCTTGGCACCCGTGCTGATCTGCACCGGCAGCGCCAGCCCTGCCAGCTGCGCATACGGCGCCCAGCCCGCGCCATCAAAGGTCAGCGGCACCAGGCCCGGCTTGCGCTCGACGAGCGGGATGTTGAACTGCTGCGCGAGCCGGTAGCCAAAGTCGGTGGCACCGATCTTGGGGATGGACAGGCCGCCCGTGGCAATGACCAGCGCACCCGCCGACACCGGACCGCGATCAGTATCAATTTGATAGCTGCCTCGGCATGATTCACTAGCGCTTGAGGCCAAAAAGTCTATTTTTCTGACGCCACAGGGCTGCCAGCGGGTCACGCCGCCCGCCTCGCACTCGGCCAGCAGCATGGCGATGATGTCCTCGGCCGAGCGGTCGGCAAACAGCTGGCCCTTGTGCTTTTCGTGAAACGGGATGCCGTGCTTTTGTACCAGCGCGATGAAATCGGCGGGGGTGTAGCGCGACAGCGCCGAGCGGCAGAACTGCGGGTTCTGCCCCACAAAGTGCTTGTGCGGCGCGGCCGGGTCCAGGTCGCGGTTGGTGAAGTTGCAGCGCCCGCCGCCCGAGATGCGGATCTTCTCGGCCACCTTGTCCGCATGGTCGATGAGCAAGACCTTCAGGCCCCGCTGGCCCGCCTGGCCCGCGCAGAACAGGCCGGCAGCGCCGGCGCCGATGATGATGGCGTCAAAAAATGGAAGGGACACGGGGAGGCATCAAAAGGGACAAAGGCGTGATTGTCCCCCGGCTGACCCGGGGCCTGCTCCGCACGGCGCGATGCCGCTGCGGCGCAAGCCCCGGTCGCTCCCTCTCTCCCTCTTGTGTTGCTGGTCGGCCGGTCAGAACGCTGCGCGCAAGGTCACGCTCAGATTGCGCGGGTCGGCATAGTTGCCGTAGTCCAGGTTGGCCCAGTACTTCTGGTTGGTCACGTTGTTCACCGCCAGCGTGGCGCTCACCTTGGGGTTGAACTGCCAGGACGCGCGCAGGTTGAGGATGGCCTTGGGCGACTGCTTCACCGTCACCGTGCCGCTGGGGTGCGGGATGTTGAAGCCCTCGATGGCGCTTTGCCAGGTCAGATTGCCGCCCACCGACAAAGGTGCCAGCGCGCCCGACAGCTGGTAGTCCGTGCCCAGTTGCAGCAGGTAGTCGGGCATGTTGGCGTAGATCAAGTCGGTGGGGGCGCGCGTGACCTTGGCGCGGGTCAGGCCCGCGCTCACTCGCCACTGCCGGGTGGCCATGCCTGCGAACTCCAGCTCGAAGCCGGTGGATTTGGTGCCGTTCACGGCCACGTAGGGCAGGGTGCCGTCGGGCAGCGGCGTGGTGATGGCGCTGTCGCGAATGCCGAAGTTGTCTTGCTTCGTCTGGAACACCGCAAAGTGGGCCTGGATGCGGCGCTCGAACAGCTCGGCCTTGAGGCCGGCCTCGGCATTGCTGCCGATGACGGGCGACAGCGGATTGTTGTTGCGGTCCTTGTAGTTCTGCGGGTTGAAGATGCGCGCGTAGCTGGCGTAGGCCGACAGCGTGGGTGTGATGTCGTACACGGCGCCGATGAAGGGCGTGACCTTGCGGTTCTCGTCCTGAATGGCTGAGCGGCCCGCATAGGCGCCCGTGGTGCCATAGGTGTCGGAGTGGCGGTGCCAGTCGGTCAGCCGCAGGCCGGTGAGCACCGACAGCGGGTCGGCCAAGCGCCAGCGTGCCGAGGCGAACAGGCCCGTCTGCTGCGTGATCTGTGTGCGCCAGGCGCCGGTCTTGGAATACGTGGGCGCGGGCGCGTTGCCATCCCAGGTGTAGATGTTGGGGATCACGTAGCTCCAGCCCGCCACCGAGGTGTAGCCATCGGTGCGCGTGGCGGTGCGGGTGGAGCTCATGCCCACCACCAGGTCGTGCTTGCGGCCGCCCAGTTCGAACTTGCCCGACAGGTAGGCGTCCACCGTGTCCTGCGTTTCGCTGCCGCCGCTCACGGAGGCATACAGGGTCGTGCCTGCGCCAGTCACCGGGTTGATGAAGGGGGCCTGGCTGGTGGTGGCGCCATAGCCGTAGGTGCTCAGGCGGAAGGTGTCGCCCTTGGTGTGGTTCAGTGCGGCCTTCAGGCTCCAGTCGTCGTTGATCTGGTGGTCCAGCGTGGCGTACAGCGTGCCGGAGGTGCGCTCCCACCGTGTCCACGATGGCGAGAAGCTGGTGGAGATCGGCAGGTCGATGGGCACGCCCGTGGTGGCAAAACGCGGGATGGTGCCCCAGATCGGCGCCTTGGGGTCGTTGGACTGGCGCTGGTAGCCCACCGACACCACGGTGGATGGGCCGATGTCGGCCTCTACCGCAGCCAGCAGGGCGGTCTTGTCCTCGGAGTAGCGGTCGCGGAAGCTCTCTTTCTTCTGCGGGGCTACGACCAGGCGGCTGCGCACGCTGCCGTCGCTGTTGAGCGGTGCATTGATGTCCAGCTCGCCCCGGTACAGGTTCCACGACCCGGCGGTGAGCGCTACAGACGCGGCGAACTCGCGCTGCGGGCGCTTGCGGATCATGTTGATGGTGGCCGAGGGCACGCCCACGCCGGTCTGGATGCCGTTGGCACCGCGCACGATGTCGATGCGCTCGTACAGCGCGGTGTCGAACTCCTGGTTGGTGCTGCTGCTGTAGCTGGGCAGGCCGTCGGTCTGGAAGTCGGTGACCTGGAAGCCGCGCGCGTAGTACAGCGGGCGCTGCGTGTCGTAGAAGCTCACGGCAATGCCATTCACGTTGCGCAGCACGCTGTCGATGCTGGTGAGCGACTGGCGCTCGATCTGCGCGCGCGTCACCGTGCTGACGGACTGCGGCGTTTCACGTGGGGTGAGCTGCAGGCGGGTGGATGCGCTCTCGCGCGCGCCCGACACGGTGACGCTGTCCAGCGCCTTGGGCTCCACGATCTGGTCGGTGCGGGTGGCGCCTGCAGGCGAGGTCTCGGTGGTATCTGCGGGTGACCCGGCGGTGGTCTGGGCACTGGCGGTGCCCGCTAGGTTGGCTGCGAGGAAGGCGGCCACCGCCAGCGGATGGAGGGCACAGACAAGGTGTCTGCGGGGTGCGTGCATGAGAGGGCTCCTGGGGGAAATGCGTTGGCAGGCTGGCTGGCAACGCTCCTCCGACGGGATGCACGGCTGGCTGGAATTTGTAAAATTTTAAATACAAATGCGAACTATTCGCAAAAACATGGCAGATATGGCACCCAAGGTGCGGGTTTTTGTTGTTCTGGCAGCACAACTCACCGGGAGGGACGCAGCCCGCTGCACCTAGTAGCCGGGTGGTGCCTTTGCGTGGCGCTGTGGTGGTGACTGCGGCACGGCCACGCTGTGTGCCATGTCCTGCAGACCCGCTGGCGCCGAAGCCGCCAGCGACTGCTGATGCGGCGCTTACTGCCGGTACACCCCGCCCGTGCCCACCACCGCAATGTCCACGTAGTTGGACCCATGGTGGTTCTGCGGGCTGAACTGGTAGCTGAAACCGCCCAGGTCCAGGTTGCCCAGGCCCTCCATGGCCGTGACCAGGCTGGCGCGTGTGACACCGGGGCCTGCGGCGCGCAGGCCTTCGATGAGCACGCGTGCGTCCATGTAGCCGGTATAGCGGTCGTAGTCCGCCGGCTTGTCGTGGCGCTTCATGGAGGCCTGGAAGTCGCGCGTGAGCGCAATGGTGGGCTTGGTGGGGGACGGGCCGGTGCGCGCCACGGCCAGGCCACGCGCGTCGTCGCCCAGCGCCTTGAGCACGGCGCTGCCTGCGCCCAGCGACAAGGTATAGATGGGCACGCCCAGGTGCGCGCGGTTGGCCCGCACATAGGCCACCACGGACGGGCCTGCCGCCACCAGCAGCACGGCCTGCGGCTTTTGTGTGGCCAGGGCCTTGGCAGCAGCGTTCGCGTCTTCACCCGAAGAGGCCAGTGCGTGCGAGCCGGCCAGCGCAGCACCCTCGGCGGCAATCGTCTTTTCCACCAGGGGCAGCAGCAGCTTGCCGAAATCGTTGTTTTCGTAAGCCACGGCGATGCGCGAGGTCTGCACGGCCACCAGGTTGCGCACGATCTTCACCAGCTCGTCGGCATAGCTGGCGCGGGTGGTGAAGAGGTAGGGGTGCTGCTGCGCGCGCACGGCAGGGCTGCCTGTGTACACCGAGATCAGTGGCAGCTTGGCTTGCGCCAGGTAGGGCAGCAGCGTCATGACCTGAGAGGTTCCGGCCACACCAAACAGCGCCAGTACCCCGTCCTTTTCGCTCAGCTGTTTGGCGTTGTCCAGCGCACGGCGGGCGTCAAAGCCATCGTCCAGCGACACCAGCCGGATCTTGCGGCCACCGATGCCGCCCTTGGCATTGACGTCCTCCACAGCGGCCTCCTGCCCCTCGTGGATGGGCGACAGGAACGGCGCCATGCCGCCAGACAGCGCGGTAGATCGGCCAATGAGGACGTCTCCCTTGCCGCCTGCAGTGGACTGTGCGCGCGCTGGAAGGCTGGCCAGGGCGGCGCCACCCGCCAGCGCCAAGACCAGGCTGCGGCGGCGCGCCAGGGGCAGTCGCTGCTCGGCGGGCTCAACATTCACATTCGGGGTAGTCATCACGCGGTGTCTCCTGCTCAGAACGGGCCACAGCGGCCCCAGCGAGCGGCGATGGTAGGAGGGCAGCACGCAGCGTGCGCACCGGGTTTGTACCGGGGAGGCGTCATGTTAGGGACAGGTGCATACCTCCAGCGGCGCTGTCTGCCTCTGCACTCGGCGTTGCCTGCCGGCCGCTCCTCGCATCGCGGTAGCATGCGGCATGGACCTGCCAAGGAAGACACCATGACTTTGATCCGCTACGCCCTTTGTGCCCTGGCGCTGGGCTGCCTGCCCCCGGCGTGGGCCATCAACAAATGCACGGATGCCAACGGCAAGGTGTCGTTCCAGGACGCACCCTGTGTGGGGGAGGGCGAGAAGATCGACGTGCGCCCCACCACCCGTGGCGCCACTCCGGTGCAGCCCTTAGCAGCACCCGTGGGCGAGGGCGCATTTGGCCCCACCTGGCAGCGCAAGAACTACCTGCAGACTCAGGGCATCCCGCAGGCCCGCGCCGCTGTCGAACGCAACCAGCGCGAATGCACCGCCCCGCCCGGCGCCGTAGCGACGGCGGGCCCGCTGCGGCGCGGCAACCTGCCGGCAGGCAATCAGTTTGTGCAGGAGGGCGCGGAAAAAGCCGCCGATGCCAAAGCCGCGTGTGAAGAACGGACCGAGGCTTTGCGCGAGCAACTGCGGGTGCTGGAGCGAGAGCTGGCGGCCATGCCCTGAGACAGCGTCTCAGTCAATGAGGAGCCCTCACCCCTTCCAGGTGAACGGAAACTTGAACTGCTTCACAAAGCCGTTGGGCACGTAGTCGCCCAGCACGCCGTAGTGCTCGGGCCAGAGCTTGGTGCTTTTGACGGCAGTGCCAAACAGGTAGTCCAGAAACGCGAAGTGCGCAGCGTAGTTCTTGTCCAGCGCCTCCTGGTCCTGGCTGTGGTGCCAGTGGTGGAAGTTGGGCGTGACCAGCACGTAGCGCAGCGGCCCCAGGCGCACGCTCACATTGGCGTGGTTGAACACGGCCTGGAAGCCCACCACCACGATGTATGCATCGATCACTTCCTTGCTGAAGCCCAGCACATAGATGGGGGCCAGCACCAACGTGCGGGTGATCAGCAGCTCCAGGATGTGCTGGCGCGAGCCGGCCATCCAGTCCATGCTTTTGACGCTGTGGTGCACGGCGTGCAAGCGCCACAGCAGCGGCACCTCGTGGTAGGCGCGGTGCGTCCAGTACTGCACCAGGTCGGCCACCAGAATGATGAGGAACAGCGCCACCCAGAAGTTCAGGCCCTGCACCCAGCCGCGAATGCCGTCGCTGGCCGCCCAGCCAAAGAACTTGTGCACGATGAGGTTGGTGGCCAACAGCACAAAGCCCACCACCATGTGGTTGACGATGAAGTGGTGAAAGTCCGTCTGCCACTCGGCGCGGAAGATGGGCTGGTCCTTGCGCAGCGCGAACAGCTTCTCGATGAAGATGAAGATCAGCGAGCTGCCCAGCAGGTCGAGGATGAACCAGTCGAGGCCGATGTACGGCGTGTTGTCGGGAAAGTTCGGGTCCACCTCCACCTTGTGGCCGCCCAGCAGCGCAGTGATCGCCACGATGGCAAACGCAAAGGTGGCCAGCCAGCGGGCGCGGTTGAACACAATGTTGACCAGCGAGATGCCGCCCGCAATCGCCATGGCCACCAGCATGATGTTGCGGATCACCGTCACGTCGTAGCTTTTGCGCAGCTGTGGCGTGGTCAGGTACTCGGGAAAGTGAAAGGCCAGCACGCCCAGAAAGCACAGGATGGCCAGCGTGAGCGCAATCACGCCCGACACCAGTCCCTTGCCGGTGCGCAATGCGCCATGGCTTTCGGTGAATTCGTTGAGTTTTTCTAGTTCGATCATCGGTTCCTCCTCGCACCCGATCTGCAGGTGCTGCGCGAGTGTAGCGAAGCCGCCACCCGCAGTGCCAGGGGCTCAACTTGCACGCGACGCAGCGCGCATGGCTTTCTAAAATCGCTGCATGAACATCCCTTCACACCAACTGAGCATGACCGTGCTCATGTCGCCCGACATGGCCAACTTTTCGGGCAACGTGCACGGCGGCGCCATCCTCAAGCTGCTGGACCAGGTGGCGTACTCGTGCGCCAGCCGCTATTCGGGCTGCTACACCGTGACGCTGAGCGTGGACCAGGTGATGTTCTTGCAGCCCATCCACGTGGGCGAGCTGGTGACCTTTCTGGCCAGCGTGAACTACACGGGCAGCTCGTCGATGGAAGTCGGCATCAAGGTGGTGGCCGAAGAGATCCGTTCGCAGGTGGTGCGGCACGTCAACAGCTGCTTCTTCACCATGGTGGCCGTGGACGAGGCGCGCAAGCCCGTGCAGGTGCCCCCACTGACGCCCTCCACCCCCGACGAGCGCCGCCGCTGGGACGCTGCGTTGATGCGCAAGACGCTGCGCAAGGAGCTGGCGCAGCGGTTTCAACAGGTGCGCGAAACCGCCGGGCAGTAGTGCGTTGAGGGGGCGCCTTGAATGGGCGCCTTGAATGGACGCCATCGAAGGCCCTGGGTCCATCGCCCCGGGCCTTCTCTTTTTCTCGCCCACGCTCAGCCGCTCAGGCCGCGCTGCGGCTGCGCCCGGCCAGTGACACGGCCTGCAGGGACAGGCCATCGATCTCGTTGGTGATGCCCGACAGCACATTGGCCACCACCGCAAACTCGCGCCCGTGCTGCCCGGCACGCGCCGCCATCACCTGGGCGTTGAAGCTGACCACCTTGGCCTCGCGCGCCACGGTCTGGATCGAGGCCACGATGCCGGCCAGCTCTTTCATCAAGGTTTCTGACTGCGCCTTGCTCACCTGGTCGAACGCCGTGGTGGCCGTGTTGAGTGCGTCGAGCACACCGTCGGTGGTTTCCACCAAGCGGGCCAGCGCGTCTTCCACGCGCGGGCTCTGGCGCTCGGCCAGGTCCAGCGCTGTGCCGACCTGCTCCGCGAACGCGTCGATGGTGGCGCCCACACCCTGGGGGCCGTGGTAGGCCTTGCGGATGATCTCGGCGCTGGTGGCATCAAGATGGCGCGGCGTGTCCACCAGCCGCGCCTGGCTGTCGGTGAACAGCGTGAGCGAGCTGCGCGCGGCCTTCAGGTGCAGGTCGCTGCCGCGTGCGGCCAGCACGGTTTGCAGCACCATGCGTTGAGACAGCATGCGCTGGCGTGCTGCGATGTTGACGAGTGACATGCCCGCGTCGCGCGAGGAAGCCTGTGCGGAAGACGGCAGCGTGGGCAGGCTGGAGGTGCGTGCAGGGAGGGGAAAGGCTGCCATGGTGCTCCTTGTGCGGGTTGCATTCAGATGCATGCTTTCAAGCAATACCCGGGCCAATGTGCATGCAGGCGCGTGACCCAATGCGGTGCTGTGTAGAGGGAGCCCGTGCTGAATGAAACACGCGACGGCGCAGCGCGTAGACATGCCTTGGAGCGCCTTGTTTTGCGCCCGTGCACAGTGAATGACCGACCTGCGAAGCGGGCAATCGGGCCGGTGGAATTGTGGAGGTCGTTGTGTGTGCTCAGCCCGCGCGCCGGGCCTGCAACGGCGCTGCGTCCGCGTCCTGCACGGCCAGCGCGACGCCGCGCACCACATCGCCCACCACAATCACCGAAGGACTGGCCAGCCCTTCGCGGGTGATGGTGGCGTGCAGCGCGCCCAGGGTGGTGATGGCATGCCGCTGGTGCGGCAGGCTGGCGTGCTGGATGACGGCCACAGGCGTGTCGGCGGGCAGGCCGGTGAGCAGTTCCTGCTCGATGGTGGCGGCGCCGCTCACGCCCATGTAGATGACCAGCGTGAGCTTGGCGTCACGCGCCGTGGCGGCCAGTTGGCGCCAGTCGGTGCCCGCGTCGCCGGGCTTGGCGTGGCCGGTGACAAACACCACGCCATGGGCATGCTCGCGGTGCGTGAGCGGTGCGCCCAGCGAGGTCAGCCCTGCGAGCCCTGCGGTGATGCCGTTGATGACGGTGACCTCAACACCTGCGGCACGCAGGTGCTCCACCTCTTCGCCGCCCCGGCCAAAGATGAACGGGTCGCCGCCCTTGAGGCGCACCACGTTCTCGCCTTCGTTCACGGCCATCAGCATCAGCTTTTCGATGAAGGCCTGGGGTGTGCTCTTGCAGCCGCCGCGCTTGCCCACATAGACGATGCGCGCCGTGGGCGAGGCATGGGCCACGATGGCATCGCTCACCAGGTCATCCACCAGCAGCACCGTGGCCGCCTGGATGGCCTTGAGCGCCTTGAGGGTGAGCAGCTCCGGGTCACCCGGGCCTGCGCCCACCAGCGTGCAACGGCCGCCGGTGCCCAGGTGCGGTGGGGTCGTGGGCGGCGTGGTGGAAGGCGTGGGGCGGGTCATGGGGATGTCTCCGAAGCAGTTTGACCAGCAACGTGCAAGATGTGTTCCACCTGCCGCTTGATGGCGGGTGGAATCGGCAACTCGCCCGCCAGCACCTGGCGTGTGTAGGTGGCCGTGGTGGCCACGTCGATCTCGGCAGGCAGGCCCGGCACCTCGCTGGCCGTGCCCGGTTGCTGTGCCTCCAGCACCGTGTGCTCACCGCGCACAAAGCCGTCGTAGCGCGGCGTGCGGCGCGGGTCGGTAGCGACCTCTCCCTCCAGCCCGCGCGAGAGCAAGGCGTTCATGCCCAACGTGCGGAAGGTGGTCTGCAGCATCTCGAAATATTCGGGGTGTGTGTACGCCGTGACCACCACCGACGGCCCCGCGCACGGGCTCATCAGCTTGACCACGCTGTGCCCCGGGTTGCGCAGGCCCACCACCTCGCGCACGGCCAGCAGGCGCGCCAGCCCCGCGTGCAGGTGCTGGGTGTGGATATGGCGCACCGTGCCGTTTGCTATCTTTTCAGGAACTTGCAGGGCAGGTATTTCTAGCGCATCCAGCACATCCGATGCCAAAACCCGCCGCGCCTCGGTGCGCATGCCGTGCAGCAGCACCGGCAGACCCTCGCGCGCCAGCAGCAGTGCCAGCAGCGGGGTCAGCACCGGCAGCCTGCGGGCGCCGTTGTAGCTGGGCAGCACGATCAGCGGCCGGTCGGTGGCGGGCATCAGGGCCAGGCGCTGGTGCGTGGCATCCAGAAAGCCGCACATCTCTTCGGACGTTTCGCCCTTGATGCGCATGGCCAGGCAGAAGGCGCCGATCTCCAGGTCGGTCACGGCACCGTCCAGCACCTGGCCGAACAGGTCGGCAGCCTGCTCGCGCGACAGCGGCTTGGCGCCGCGCGCGCCGCGTCCGATTTCCTTGATGTACTGGGCGATGGCCATGGTTCTTGGTGGCGGGACTTGTGAAACAGGGCTCTAGTGTGGTGTTGCACGCTATCTGGCACTGCAAACCGTGTCTTTTCGGCCAGGGCTGCGTTGCAAATCCTCGCGATACCTCCGGGTATCGCTGTGGTTTGCGCCTTGCCCTGACCAAAAATCCATCGGTTTTCATGTGCCAGTTAGCGTGCAACACCACACTGGCGTCGTTATCTCGGCTTGCCGTACAGGCGTACTGTCTGCGCCGAAAGCGCCTAGCTGGAGCCCTGTTGCACAAGTCCTGGTGGGGTTTGTTGGTCTGAGGTCTATTTTCCTGCAAGCAAGAGAACTTTTGGTTATATGACGGCCTGCGCGATCGGCTTGGATGCCAGTGGCCACGTGGCCCGCACCATGCGCTTGAGTTCGGGCACACACGAGCCGCAGTTGGTACCGCAGCGCAGTTGGCCCTGTAGCTGGGCCAGCCGGTCATCGTCAGTGCCGTGGCAGTGGGCGAGTTGGGCGGTGATGGCGGCGTCTGTCACGTTGAAGCAGGTGCACACCGGCTTGCCGCGCGACTGCACGGCCACAGGGGCCTTGGCGCCGGGCACCAGCAGCAGGCGGCCGTAGGTCTGTGCAGGAAGCTCTTCCTGCAGCAGGGTCTTGAGCCAGCCTTCGGCGCTGGTGTCGCCAGCGAGCACGATGCCTTCGAGCGTGGTGTTGTCGCCCTGGCGCGCCAGCCGTGCGGCGCGGCGCTGGCCGCGTTTTTTGTCGGCATAACGCAGCGTGTCGGCGCCTGCCATGCCCAGCAGGGCCTCGATCTGTGCAATCAACGCATCGGGCGGTGCCTCGTGGGCGGCGGCGCGCAGCAGCACCCCGGTGCGCTCGCGGCCGGGCTCATCCAGCGGGGTGTTGTTGCTGAAGGGCACGCAGCTGGCAAATGGAAACCGAACCATCAATGCGGACAGGGTTTCGCGCGCAGCCAACGCATCTTCAGCCGGCAACCAGGCCATGGCCAGCAGCGTCCAGGGCAACTCAGCCTTGAGCACCTTGACGGCCGCGTGCTTCAGCTCGGGTTGTTTGGAGGTGGGGCAGAACGCCGAGGTGGTGAGCGCATTCACACCCGCCAGCCGCTCGCCGGTGGAGGACACGCCGCTCAAAAATTCGCTGCCCCAGTGCATCGCCATGAACACCTGCGACAGGCCCAGCGTGGTGTCGGCCTGCACGGGCACCACGATGGAGCCGCGCTTGCTGGTCACGTGCACCAGGTCGCCGCTGGCCAGCTTGCGCCGCTCCATGTCCTGCGGGTGCATCTGCAGGCTGGGTTCGGCCACATGGCCAAACAGACGGCCCAGCGTGCCGGTGCGGGTCATGCCGTGCCATTGGTCGCGCAGCCGGCCCGTGGTCAGGCTGAAGGGGTAGCGCGATTCGCGGGGCTCGGCGGTGGGTTGCCATGCATGCGCGGCAAAACGCGCACGGCCGTCGGCGGTGGGGAAGATGCCATCTTCGTACAGACGGGCCTTGCCGGTGGTGGTGCCGTCAGGCAGCGGCCATTGTTGTGGCCCTTGAGATTCGAGCATCTCCCACGTCAGCCCTGTGATGTCCAGGTCGCGCCCGCGCGTGCTTTCTCGGTGCTCGTTCCACACGGCCTCTGCGCCTGGATCGGCTGCGTCTGTGGCGTAGGGGAACAACGTCGGCGCGCCGGGCCGCAGGCGCGCCTCCAGCTGGTGCGCAAACTGCACCGCAATGGCCCAGTCGTGTCGCGCCAGGCCGGGTGCGGGCACGGCCGTGCGCACGCGCGAGATGCGGCGCTCGCTGTTGGTCACCGTGCCGGTCTTTTCACCCCAGGTGGTGGCGGGCAGCAGCAGGTCGGCAAAGTCGCAGGTGGCGGCCGTGGCAAAGGCTTCTTGCACCACCACAAACTCGGCGCGCTGCAGCGCGCGGCGCACGGTGGCCTGGTCGGGCATGCTCTGCGCGGGGTTGGTACAGGCAATCCACAGGGCCTTGATCTCGCCGTCGGCAGCGGCCTGGAACATCTCCACCGCCGTCTTGCCGGGCTTGGATGGCACATCGGCCACGCCCCACAGCGCGGCGACTTCGGCGCGGTGCTGTGGGTTGGCCAGGTCGCGGTGGGCGCTGAGCAAATTGGCCAGCCCACCCACTTCGCGCCCGCCCATGGCGTTGGGCTGGCCCGTCAGGCTGAAGGGGCCCGCGCCGGGTTTGCCGATCTGCGCGGTGGCCAGGTGCAGGTTGATGAGCGCGGCGTTCTTGGCGGTGCCGCTGCTGCTCTGGTTCAGACCCTGGCAGTACAGGCTGAGCGTGGGTTTGCGAGTGGCGAACCCCTGGCCGTCAAGGCCAGCAAACCACCTTGCGGCGGTGGTCAGGTCGGCCACGCTGATGCCGCAGGTCTGCGCCACGCGTTCGGGTGTGGCGTCGCGCACCAGGGCCTTGAGCTCGTCGAAGCCCGCGGTGTGGGCGGCGATGTAGGCGGTGTCGACCCAGCCCTCCCACAGCATGATGTGCAGCATGCCGTTGAATAGCATCACGTCACTGCCAGGCTGGATGGGCAGGAACAGGTCGGCCATGCCCGCCGTGTCGGTGCGGCGCGGGTCGGCCACGATGACCTTCATGCCCGGGTTGGCGGCGCGTGCGTCTTCGATGCGGCGGAACAGGATGGGGTGCGCCCAGGCCGCATTGCTGCCCACGATGAACAGGCACTGCGCGTGGTTCACGTCGTCGTAGCAGGCGGGCGGCGCGTCGGCACCCAGCGTTTGCTTGTAGCCGGCCACAGCGCTGCTCATGCACAGGCGCGAGTTGGTGTCGATGTTGTTGGTGCCGATCAGGCCCTTGGCGAGCTTGTTGAAGACGTAGTAGTCCTCGGTGAGCAACTGGCCGCTGACGTAGAAGCCCACGGCGTCAGGGCCGTGCTGGGCGATGGTGTGGGCGAACCGGTCGGCCGCCAGCGTCAGTGCGGCATCCCAGGTCACGGGCAGGGCGGCCTCGTTGCGCTGTGCACGTTGCAGGGGGTGCAGCAGGCGGGTTTGCAGGGTGACCGGGCTGGTGGCTGTGAGGTGCAGGGTCGAGCCCTTGGTGCACAGGCGGCCAAAGTTGGCGGGATGGGTGGGGTCGCCGCGCACGCCGGTGATTTGTGCGCCTTCGGATTCGATGATCACGCCGCAGCCTACGCCGCAGTAGGGGCAGGTGGATTTGGTTTCTTGCATGGCGTGTTTTGGGCTGTTTTGGCCTCAGGCGCTAGTGCATGTTGCGCTGTCAGCTATTGTTTTGATAGTTTTTCGTGTCCTCGCCGTGGTGCATGCGGCGCCTGGGGCGCAACACTCTGCACGGCTCACACACCCACCGCCCTGCGCGCGGGCCCGGCGATGGGGCGCGTCAAATCCGTGGCCACCGTTGCCAGCTCGCTCGCGTCCAGGTACACCGCGCCGTCTTCCACCTTCACGGCAAACTTCGGCGTGCAGCCTTCATCGGGCGCCGAGGCCTGGCCGTCGCACAGGCCAATGGTCCAGTTGTGCAAGGGGCACGCCACATGCGTGCCAAACACGATGCCCTGGCTCAGCGGGCCGCCCTTGTGCGGGCAGCGGTCCAGCAGCGCAAACACACCACCGGCGTCGTTGCGGAAGACGGCAACGTCCAGGCCCTGGGGGCGCGCCACGCGGCGCGAGCCCAGCACGGGGATGTCGTCCACCCGGCAGATCAGCTTCCATTCAGGGGTTGGGTTGTTGGTGGTCATGAGAATGGTCCTTGGTGTTGTTGGGTGAGATGTCGGGGGCGCGTGTGGGGCCGTTGCAGGGCAGGCTGTCAGCTGCTGCCCAGTGCGGCATACAGGCCGGTCACGCGGTCCATGCTGGCCAGCAGGTTCTCGCTGCTCACAAACACTTCCGACACCTGGCGGAAGGTGTTGTTGCTGGTGCCCAGGCGCTGCAACGCAGCGTCAAAAAAGACCCACTGGCCGTCGGCCAGCAACAGCTCCTGCCGGATGCGATTGGTGGCCTGCGGCGCGTTGCGCAGCAGCTCGGTGGCGCTGATGAACTCGTCGCGTGCCTTGGCGATCTCGGTGGTGGCGGTGGAGGTGTCCACCCCCAGCATGGCAGACAGGCAGAACTTGGCCATGCGCTGGCTCAGCATGCGCTGGCGCCCCGCCACGTTGACCAGCTTGCCTACGGGCTTGCCCGAGGCGGCTTCGTACTGCACAGTGCCCTGGTGGGCCAGCGCCAGCACCTTGGCGTCGGCCTGCAGCAAGGCGGCAGCGCCGTCGCGCGACGGGCTGGTGCCCAGCAGCGTGGCCTTGTGGTCAGCCCACGCCGATTCCAGCTTCGTGTAGGTGTCGCGGATGGTGGGTGAGGGCGCGTAGGCCTTGAGTTCGCTCAGCTGGCGCTCGAACAGCGCCAGCGACTGGTCCAGCACGGCGCGTGCAGCAGGCGTGTCGGACTTGTGGGCCAGCGCCAGCCAGGCCTTGCCCATGCGCTGGCTCAGCATGCGCTGGCGGCCTGCCTTGTTGATGGCGTCGTTCAGGTCGGTGACCTGGGCCTGGGCGGTGCCCAGCGACATGATGCCCAGGGTGCTCCAGGCCGTGGTGTAGCCGGCGGCGGTCAGCAAGGTGCGGCGTTGCATGGTGTGGGGCTCCGGGCGCTTCAGGCGGCGGTCAGCGGGGCAAACTGGCGCGTGTCCACGGCGGCCTTGTCAAACTCGAACCAGGGGTCGGGCTCGCCGTCCAGCGCAAACTGCAGCTGCTCCCACAGCGCCTTGCGGCCTTCGTGGTCTTCCAGAATGCGCTTTTTCACATAGTCCAGGCCCACGCGGCTCACGTAGTGCACGGTGCGCTCCAGGTACCAGCCTTCCTGGCGGTACAGCTCGCAGAACGCGCCGGTGTATTCCAGCACTTCCTCGGCGGTTTTCAGCTTGGTGAAGAAGTGCGCCACCTCGGTCTTGATGCCGCCGTTGCCGGCCACGTACATCTCCCAGCCGCTGTCCACGCCGATGATGCCCACGTCCTTGATGCCGGCCTCGGCGCAATTGCGCGGGCAGCCGCTCACCGCAAACTTGACCTTGTGCGGGGCGTACATGCGCCACATGGCGCGCTCCAGGTCCTTGCCCATCTGCGTGCTGTCTTGCGTGCCCATGCGGCACCACTCGCTGCCCACGCAGGTCTTCACCGTGCGCAGCGCCTTGGCGTAGGCGTGGCCGCTGGGCATGCCAATGTCCTTCCACACGTTGACCAGGTCTTCCTTCTTCACGCCCAAGAGGTCAATGCGCTGGCCGCCCGTGACCTTGACGGTGGGGATGTTGTACTTGTCCACCGCATCGGCAATGCGGCGCAGCTCGTCGGCCGTGGTCTCGCCGCCCCACATGCGGGGGATGACGCTGTAGGTGCCGTCTTTTTGGATGTTGGCGTGGCTGCGCTCGTTGATGGCGCGGCTTTGCGGGTCGTCCTTGGCGTCCTTGGGCCAGGTGCTGATGAGGTAGTAGTTGACGGCAGGGCGGCAGCTGGCGCAGCCGTTGGGTGTCTTCCACTCCATGAACTTGAACACATCGCCAATGCTCAGCAGCTTGTTGGCGCGGATCGCGTCGCGCACCGCCTGGTGGCCGTGGTCGGTGCAGCCGCACATGGCCTTGGTCTTGGGCGTGGCGCTGTAGTCGCCACCGGCAGTGAACATGATGATCTGCTCGACCAGGCCCGTGCACGAGCCGCAAGATGCACTGGCCTTGGTGTGCTTGCGCACTTCATCCAGCGTGAACAGGCCCTTGTCCTTGATGGCCTTGCAGATGGCGCCCTTGGTCACGCCGTTGCAGCCGCAGACCTCGTCGCTGTCCTGCATGGCGGCGGCCTTGCTCTGGCCCTGGTGGCCGGTGTCGCCCAGGTGCGATTCGCCAAACATCAGCTTGTCGCGGATGTCGCTCACGCTGCGGCCGTCACGCAGCAGCTTGAAGTACCAGCTGCCGTCCACGGTGTCGCCATACAGGCAGGCGCCCACCAGCTTGTCGTCTTTGATGACCAGCTTTTTGTACACGCCGCCAAAGGGGTCGCTCATCACGATCTCTTCGGTGTTCTCGCCGCCCTGGAAGTCGCCCGCTGAAAAAAGGTCGATGCCCGTCACCTTGAGTTTGGTGGAGGTGAGCGAGCCCTGGTAGCGGCCAATGCCGAACTCGGCCAGGTGGTTGGCCAGCACCTTGCCCTGCTCGAACAGCGGGGCCACCAGGCCATAGGCAATGCCCCGGTGCGCGGCGCATTCGCCCACGGCGTAGATGCGCGCGTCGGTGGTGGTTTGCAGCGTGTCGCTCACGACAATGCCGCGGTTCACGTGCAGGCGCATCTTTTCTGCCAGCGCGGTGTTGGGGCGAATGCCCACGGCCATCACCACCAGGTCGGCGGGCACCTCGGTGCCGTCCTTGAACTTGACGGCGCTCACGCGGCCTTCCGCGTTGCCCACCAGCTCCTGGGTTTGCGCACCCATCAAGAAGCGCATGCCACGGTCTTCCAGCGACTTCTGCAGCATCTTGCCCGCCACGTCATCGAGCTGGCGCTCCATCAGCGAGGGCATCACGTGCACCACGCTCACGGTCATGCCGCGCTTCATGAGGCCGTTGGCGGCCTCCAGGCCCAGCAGGCCGCCACCGATGACGACGGCGTGCTTGTAGGTGGCGGCGGCGTCGATCATGGCCTGTGTGTCGGCGATGTCGCGGTAGGCCAGCACACCCTTCAGGTCTTTGCCGGGCACGGGCAGGATGAAGGGGTTGGAGCCCGTGGCCATGATGAGGCGGTCGTACTCGGCGGTGATCACATCGCCGTCCTTGCTGCTTGCGCTCACCACGCGGCGCACGCGGTCCACATCGGTCACGGTGAAACCGGTGTGCAGCGTGATGTGGTTGTCGGCGTACCACTGCCAGTCGTTGAGGATGATCTCGTCGATGGTCTGCTCGCCAGCCAGCACCGGCGACAGCAGAATGCGGTTGTAGTTGGGGTGCGGCTCGGCCCCGAAGACCGTGATGTCATACAGATCGGGGGCAATCTTGAGCAGCTCTTCCAGCGTGCGCACACCGGCCATGCCGTTCCCCACCATCACCAGTTTGAGCTTTTTCATCGTGACTCCGTCGGTTCCATCGCCTGGGCGATGCCAAAAACAAAAAAGGCGTCCACACGATGCAGCTCCGACCTTCCATCGAAACCGCATGTGGGGACGCCTTCGTCCATACAACCCCTTGGTGCGCCGTTGCACCGCTGAATTGCGTGGCCCCGTGGGGCCGTTGCTTGGGTTAAGCAATGGCCGTGCCAGAGTTTGTGCACTGATCTGGGGTGACAGCACAGGGGCCTGCCCTGTGCAGCGCGCGTTGGGGGGCGGTAGCCGTGGACCGGGCTGCGCGCAGCGGTGCATGCATGCACCAGCTTGGGCATGGAACCTGCATGGAGCTGGTGCATGAGTTTTGAACTGGACATCGGCCACACCTCGCAGGCTGGGCGCAACGAAGTCAATGAAGACTTTGCCGCCCTGTTGCAGGGGCAGGGGCGCGACCGCGAACGTGGCGCCATTGCAGCCATTGCCGATGGAGTGAGCACCGGAGGCAACGGGCGCGAAGCCGCCCAGACCACGGTGAACACGCTGGTGAACGACTACTTCGCCACGCCCGACACCTGGGACACCACCGTGGCGCTGGACCGCATCCTGAGCGCGCACAACGGCTGGCTCGCGTCGATGAACCGGCGCCGCCAGCCCGCCGTGGGCCTGACCACGCTCACCGCCATCGTGCTGCGCGGCCAGTCGTACACGCTGGCCCATGTGGGTGACACGCGCGCCTATCTGTTGCGGGGCGGCCGGCTGCAGCTGCTGACGACCGACCATGTGATGGCGCAGCGCGACTTTGCCCACCAGCTCACCCGCGCCATGGGCCTGGACGACCATGTGGTGGTGGACTACAGCCAGGGCGAACTGCACAGCGGCGACCTGCTGGTGCTCATCTCCGACGGCGTGCACGGCAGCCTGCCCGAGCGTGAACTGCGTCAGCTTCTTGGAGTGGACGCGAGTGCCCAGGCACTGAGCGACGAGATCACGCGCGCAGCCCTGCGCCGGGGCAGCGCCGACAACGTGACCGCGTTGGTGGTGCGGGTGCAGGGGGCGCTGGAGGCCACCTTGCAGGACGAGTCCCGCCGTGCCCTGGAGCTGCCCGTGCTGCCGCTGCTCAAGGTGGGCGACCCGGTGGACGGCCTGGTGGTGACCGCGCTGGTGGCCGACAGCGGCGTGCATCGCATCTACCAGGTGCGCGACCCGGCCACCCAGCGGCTGTATGCGCTCAAGACCCTGGTGCCCGCCCGCGCGCACGATGCGCAGGAGCGCGCCACGCTGGCGCACGAAGCCTGGGTGGCCCGGCGCATGCAGTCCGGCCACGCGGCGGTGCACCTGGCGCGCCTGAACACCTGGCCGCCCGAGCAGGGCGGTGCAGGCCCCGGCGCCAGCGCGTTTTATCTGCTCTACGACTGGCACGCAGGGCAGACCCTGGGCCAGCGCCTGCGTGCCCGCCAGCACCTGGGGGTGCCCCAGGTCGTGTCGGTGGTGATGCAGGCGGCGCAGGTGCTGGGCTGGCTGCACCGGCAAGGCGTAGTGCACCGCGACATCAAGCCCGACAACCTGCACCTGGGCGACGACGGCGTGCTGCGGGTGCTGGACCTGGGCGTGGCCCTGTCAGGCCGCGAGCCCGAGGCCACGCGCCGCCTGCACGCAGGCACCCCCAGCTACATGAACCCCGAGCAGTGGCCCGGCTACGAGAAGAACGGCGACCCGGCCGGCCAGTTGCCCGATGCGGGCAGCGACCTGTTTGCCCTGGGTGTCACGCTGTACCAGCTGCTGAGCCATGGGCGCCTGCCCTATGGCGAGGTGGTGCAGTACCAGCTAGGCCGCTACCATCGCGACCCGGTGGCGCCCAGCCGCCACCACCCCAGCGTGCCCATCTGGCTGGACCAGATCGCCTT
This sequence comes from Acidovorax sp. M14, assembly GCF_049331375.1. Classification (NCBI taxonomy): domain Bacteria; kingdom Pseudomonadati; phylum Pseudomonadota; class Betaproteobacteria; order Burkholderiales; family Comamonadaceae; genus Acidovorax; species Acidovorax sp. M14. The sequence goes on along the minus strand of NZ_CP186263.1, from coordinate 3,593,124 downwards.
GAAGGCCGTGGCCCGCCAGCGCACACAGCGCTTTGAAACCGCCGAGGAGTTGCTGCTGGCGCTGGAACGGGGTGCGTCACGCCCTTTGTCCGCCCCGGGCCCACAGCCGCTGATGCAACGCGACGCCACGGCGCTGTGGAAGATCGCGTTGGCGGTGAGCGTGCTGGTGAACCTGTTGCTGGTGTACTGGCTGCTGTTTTTGCCTAGGTGAGGCGATTGATTTGCTATTAGAAATATAGCTATCAAGGTATGAGGAAATTCCGCTGGGCGCCTATTTGGCTTGAAATGCGGCAAGGTGCTGCCGCGCCCTAACGGCTACGCCGTTCACGCGCCACGCGCGCGTCCACCTTTCTCCGCCCACGTGCGGGTCCAGCGGATCTGCATCACCCGCAACAACACCAGCATGGCAGCGGCACACACCGCAATGGCCACGAAGCCCCACAGGTAGGTGCCGGTGTACTGCCGCGAGAGGCCCATGCCGTTGGGGATGAGGCCGCCGCCCAGCGCGCCGATCTCACCAATCATCGAGCCCGCCACCGCCGTGGACAGCGGCCAGCGCAGCGGCACCAGCTGGAACAGCGCGCCGTTGCCTGCGCCCAGTGCGGCAAAACACACCAGAAACAGCAGCATCGTCACCGGCAGCGAGTTCTCGGCCAGGCCGCACAGCACCATGCTCACGGCGGTGATGGCCAGCACACCCGTGAGCGTGTTGACGCCGCCCCAGTGGTCCGACAGCCAGCCGCCCATCACCCGCAGTGCGGCACCCAGAAAGGCCGCCAGCATGGTCAGCTGCCCGGCCTGCACCTTGCTCACGCCAAACTGGTCGTAGAAGTAGCTGGGCAAGAAGGCCGTGAGACCGATGAAGCCGCCAAACGTCACGGCGTAGATCAGGCTGAAGGCCCAGCCGTCTTTTTCAAACAGGCAGGCAATGTGCTCGCGGAATGTGGCGTGGGGCGCGAGGTCGGGGGGCTCCTTGGCATACACCGCCATCACCACGGCGGGCACAGCCACGCTCACGGCGGCAAAGCCATACACCGCCTGCCAGCCAAATTGCTGCGCCAGAGCGGGCGCCAGCAGTGCGGCTACCGCCGTGCCCACATTGCCTGCGCCCACGATGCCCATGGCCAGCCCCTTGAAGCGCGGTGGGAACGAGCCCGAGCCCAGCGACAGCGCCACGCCAAAGCTCGCCCCCGCCACGCCCAGCAGAATGCCCAGCGCCAGCAGGTCGTTGAAGGTGTGCACGAACAGGTAGCCATAGCCCATGGCCACAAAGATGCCTGCCATCTCGACCAGCGTGGCGCGCTTGCGCCCGATGTACTGCGCCAGGATGCCCAGCGGAAACCGCATCAGCGCGCCCGCAAAAATGGGGATGGACAGCATCATCCCCATTTGCGTGGGGGAGAGCTGGAAGCTCTCGCGGATGAACGGCGCCATCGCACCGTTGATGACCCACACCGCGCACGAAAAACCGAAGTACAGAAACGACGCCCACAGCGTGGGGGCGTGGCCGGATTTGAGGAACTCTCTGAAGTAATGCATGGGTGTGAGTGCAAAGGGCAGGGGGGCTTGCCCCTTGGCCCGGCCAGAAAACAAAAAAGCGTCCACACGGACCACGCGGGCTGACCAGCCCCAACGCACCCCATGAAGACGCCAACGTCCTGTTCGCCCAATCCGCCATTGCACCGGGCTGACACGCGGCCAGCGTTGGCCGCGCCTAGTGGCAAGCAATGGCTATGCCAGTGCCGCCGGAGGCGGCGCCAGGGCTACCGCCAGCCGTGCTGTGAAGACTGGATAAACCTCTGCAGCTATCAAAACTGAAGCGAGTGGTCTGCCTGTTGTTCACATTGGTGCGTTGCAGCGGAGGGCGTTGCACTGTGTTGGTGTGGCGCACCAGGCTGGTGAATTCGCGATGGCGGCGCTATTTATCTGTTTCAAATCCCCGGCATTCGTCATAGGATGTTCCTGACTTTTCCACTGCCGAGTTGCCCGGTTCTGGAGCGACAAGGCACCCAAGAAATGGGGATCCCATGCGCGTCAATTTGCCGGTCAGCCAGCACGAATATGCGTTTCCCAAGGGCCAGACCCTGGTGTCCACCACGGACCTCAAGGGCCGCATCCTGTACTGCAACCCGATGTTCATCGAGGTCAGCGGCTACGAAAAGGAAGAGTTGCTGGGCCAGCCCCACAACATCGTGCGACACCCCGACATGCCCGAGGAGGCCTACCGCGACATGTGGGAGACCATTGCCAAGGGCATCCCCTGGTCGGCCCCCGTCAAGAACCGGCGCAAGGACGGCACGTTTTACTGGGTGATGGCCAACGTCACTCCGCTTATGCAGGGCGACCAGCCCACCGGCTACATGTCGGTACGCACCGAAGCGACGCGCGAGCAGATCCAGGCGGCGGATGCCTTGTACAAGCAGATGCAGGCCGAAAAGCAAGCCGGTACGCTGGTGCACCGGCTGTCGGCCGGTCAGCTGGTCAAAGACACTCTGTGGGGCCGCGTGGGCCGGGCTCTGGCGCTGGGGCCCATGGGCAAGATGATGGCGTGCACCCTGCTGCTGGTGGTGGCCTCGTGGTGCGCGGCCTTGCTGGGCGGGCACACGCTGTCGCTGGCCTCGGGGGCGGCGTGGCTCGGGGTTGTGGTGTTAGCGCTGGGCATGGCGGTCTACCTGCACCAGGTCACGGTGGCACCGTTGTCGCAAATGCTGTTGTGGGCCAACCGCATGGCGGCGGGTGACCTTACCCAGAAGATATCGGCCACGCGCAGTGACACCGTGGGCCAGCTGCAAAAGGCGCTGGCGCAGCTCAACGTGAACCTGCTGTCCATCGTGCGCGACGCGCGGCAGGAGAGCGAGCATATGCAGGTCTCCACCCGGGAGATCGCCCAGGGCAACCAAGACCTCTCGTCCCGTACCGAGTCGCAGGCCAGCAACCTGCAGCAGACGGCGGCGTCGATGGAAGAGATCACCGGCACCGTCAAACAGACCGCAGAATCCGCGCGCCAGGCCTCGGTGTTGGCCACCCAAGCGACCGAGGTTGCCGAGCGCAGCAGCAGCGCGGTGGACGGTGTGGCCGACACCATGAAGCAGATCCAGGCCGCGTCCGGCCGCATCAGCGAGATCACGCAGCTGATCGACTCCATTGCCTTCCAGACCAACATCCTCGCGCTGAACGCAGCGGTGGAGGCGGCCCGCGCTGGCGACCAGGGGCGTGGCTTTGCGGTGGTGGCCTCGGAGGTGCGCAGCCTGTCGCACCGCACGCTCTCGGCTGCCAAGGAAATCCGCCAGCTGATCGATGACTCGGCCACCAAGGTCACCGAAGGCCATGAAAAGACCGATGCCGCGCAAAAGACCATGGCCGAGTCGCTGGAGCTGGTGCGCCGGGTCAACACGCTGATCGGCGAGATCCACAGCGCCTCCAACGAGCAGCTCAGCGGCATCTCGCAGGTCAACTCAGCCGTGGCGCAGCTCGATACCATCACGCAGCAGAACGCTGCGCTGGTGGAAGAGAACGCCGCATCGGCCATGCAGCTCAATGGCCAAGCGCAGACCATGACCGAGACGGTGCAGGTGTTCCGCATCGACGCGTCGGCACCCACCCAGTCGCGCGATGCGGTGGCGCTGCGCAAGGAGATGAAGGCCTCATCCAGCAGCCGGGCGCTGGCGGCGGCCTGAGTTTTTGCGGAGCCGCGCCGCACGGTGCCGCCCCCGAGCCGGCACGGTGCCTCAGTGCCTCCCTGCAACGGATGTCGCCAAGCCTCGGTCAGCGCCTTGCTGGAGGGCCGGCGCGCAGCGGATCAACAGACATCAGGTGCTCTCGCGCACCGTCAGCTCAAACCCCAGATTCACCGAGTTGTGCTCGGGCACCTCGCCGCGCATCAGCGCCAGCAGCATGCGCGCGCTGGCCTCGCCCACGGCAGCACGGGGTGTGCGCACCGTGGTCAGCGGCGGCAGCATCTGGTCGCTGCCTGCCAGGTCGTTGAAGCCCGCAATCGCCACCTGGCCGGGCACCGAAAGACCCAGGCGCTGCGCGGCCAGCAGGCCACCCTGGGCCAAGTCGTCGTTGCAGAAGAACACGGCATCGACACCTGGGCGTGTGCGCAGCAGCTCTTCCAGCAGTTCGCAACCCAGGCGCATCGACGAGGGCTGAGGGCTCAGCAGTTCCAGCTTGGGGTCGTACAGGCCTGCGTCGCGCAGACAGCGGCGGTAGCCCTCGGCGCGCTGCATGGTGCGCGGGTCCAGCTGGGCGGCCACAAAGGCGATCTTTTGGTAGCCCCGTGCCAGCAGGTGGGCCGTCATGCTGTGGCCCGCGTCCTGCTGCGAAAAGCCTACGCAGAACACGCCGGGCGCCGAGGTCATCTCCATCAGGTGCACGCAAGGCACGCCGCTAGCGGCAATCAGGTGGCGCGACGCCTCGGTGCGGTCAAAGCCGGTGACCAGCAGGCCCGCCGGGCGGTGCGCGAGGTAGGTGCGCAGCAGTTGCTCTTCCTCTTGCGGGTCGTAGTGCGTCACGCCGATCAGCGCCTGGTAGCCCTGCGGGAACAGGGTGCGGTGCACGGCCTCCAGCACGTCCACAAACAGCGCGTTGGACAGCAGCGGCACCAGCACCGGCACCTGCACGCTGCGCTGTGACGCCAGTGCGCGGGCGGCGGGGTCGGGCACATAGCCCAGTTGCTCTGCCGCGGCCTTCACGCGCTGCACCAGTTCTTGCGCCACCCCGCGCTCGCCCCGCAAGGCGCGGGACGCGGTGATGGGGCTGACCTCGGCGGCCTTGGCCACGTCGCTCAGCGTGATGCGGCCGCTGGAACGGCGTTTGGCGTCGGGTTTTGTCTCGGGTTTGTTCAAGGGTTAACCCTCATGGGGCTGGGGGTGGATCTGGTTAGGATAGCGCTGTCCAAACTCTTGGGCAAGGCAACGCCAGCCATTTTGGATCAAGTTGCTCAGCTTGCCACAGTTTGTGCGGCATCCAGACCGGGTGCCTTTTTTATGGATTGTTTGGATAGCGCTACCAATATGAGTTTTCAAGCGTCACCCGCTTTTGTGGTCGTCATGGGCGTGGCGGGCTGTGGCAAGTCCAGCCTGGGTTCTGCCCTGGCACAGGCCGAGGGCCTGCCCCTGATCGAAGGGGACGACCACCACAGCCCCACGAGCCGCGAAAAGATGCGCCAGGGCATTGCACTGACCGATGCAGACCGGGAAGGCTGGCTGACCACCTTGGGGCAACTGCTGCAAGCCCAGCCCCAGGGCGCGGTGCTGACCTGCTCGGCGCTCAAGAAGGTCTACCGGGACCGCTTGCGCAACGCCTGCCCCGGGCTGCGTTTCGTCTTTCTGGAGATCGACCGCGCGAGCGCAGGCCAACGCGTGGCCGCCCGTGCGGGTACCCATTTCTTCTCCAGCGCCTTGGTGGACAGCCAGTTCGCCACGCTGGAATCCCCCGTGGGCGAGGCGGGCGTGCTGCGCCTGGATGCATTGCTGGACCTGCCCACGCTGCAACAGCAAGCCTCGGCCTGGCTGGCCACGAAGGAGACTGCATGAGTTCCCCCGCACATCAAGCCGTGCCGCAGAGCCGCTTTGCACGGACTTCCCAGGTGCTCATGGCCAGCTGCCTGGGCGTGATGGCCGTGGCCGTGTTCATCAACGTGGTGCTGCGCTACGGCTTTGGCAGTGGCGTGGCGGCCAGCGAAGAGCTGTCGCGCCTGCTGTTCGTCTGGATGGTGTTCATCGGTGCCGCAGCGGCTTATCCGGCCGGTGAACACATGGCCTTCACCAGCCTCGCGGGCCTGCTGGCCAAGCGCCCCGTGGCGTTTGGTTTGCTGACCGCCGTGATCCGCCTGCTGGTGATCGCCGCCTGCGCCATGCTGGCCTGGGGCGCCTGGCAACAGGTGGTGGTGGGCATGGGCAGCCGCTCGGTGGTCATGGCCTACCCGGCGGCCTTGCTGCCGCTGCCAGCCTTTTTGTGTGCGGTGGCCATCGGGGTGATGGCGACCATTGAATTGATTCAACGCAAGCCCTTGGACCTGGGCCGCGGCGCGGAGGTGGAGTGATGTTCGGACTGACGCCTGAAGCCTTGGCCTTTGTGGTCTTTTCGCTGGGCATGCTGGTGCTGATGGGCACCGGCATGAACATGGGCCTCGCCCTGGTGCTCACGGGCGCTGGCATGGCCTGGGTGCTTGACTTCTGGGACGCGCAGCTGCTGGCCCAGAACCTGGTGGCGGGGGTGGACAGCTTTCCGCTGCTGGCCGTGCCCTTCTTCATCCTGGCCGGTGAGCTGATGAACTCGGGTGGCATCAGCCGCCGCATCATCGACATGGCGCAGGCCTGGGTGGGGCACATCCGGGGCGGGTTGGGCTATGTGGCCATTGGCGCTGCGGTGCTCATGGCCAGCATGAGCGGCTCGGCCCTGGCCGACACGGCGGCCCTGGCCACCATTCTCTTGCCCATGATGCGGCAGCAGGGCTACCCCATGAACACGTCTGCCGGGCTGATCGCCTCGGGCGGCATCATCGCGCCCATCATCCCGCCGTCCATGCCGTTCGTGATCTATGGCGTGACGACCAACACCTCGATCTCGGCGCTGTTTGTGTCGGGCATCGTGCCCGGGCTGATGATGGGTGTGGGCCTCATCTTTGCCTGGCGCTGGGTGCTGCGCGGCATGGACCTGCCCCAGGGCGAGCCCCTGCCCATCAAGGACCGTCTGCGCGCTACCGTGCGCGCCTTCTGGGCCATGCTGATGCCGCTCATCATCATCGGCGGCATGAAGACGGGGGTGTTCACCCCCACGGAAGCCGCCGTGGTGGCCGCGTTCTACGCCCTGGTGGTGGCGCTGTTCGTGCACCGCGAGATGAAGCTGGCCGACATCTATGGCGTGCTGGTGCGCGCAGCCAAGACGACTTCTATCGTGATGTTTTTGTGTGCTGGCGCCCAGGTGGCCAGCTACATGATCACGCTGGCCGACTTGCCCAACGTGCTCACCAACTGGCTGGGCCCGCTGGTGGAGAACCCACGCCTGCTGATGGCCGTGATGATGATCGTGCTGGTGCTCATCGGCACGGCGCTGGACCTTACGCCCACCATCCTGATCTTTGCGCCCGTGATGCTGCCCATCGCCGTCAAGGCGGGGATCGATCCGGTGTATTTCGGTCTGATGTTCGTGCTCAACGGCGCCATCGGCCTCATCACCCCGCCGGTCGGCACCGTGCTCAACGTGGTCGCCGGGGTAGGGCGCATCTCGATGCACAGTGTCATCAAGGGCGTGAACCCGTTTCTCATCACCTACGTGCTGATCCTGGCGTTGCTGGTGGTCTTCCCGCAGATCGTGACTGCGCCCGTCGTCTGGCTGCGCTAGCCGTTAGCTGTTTGCTTGTTCCTCTTTCCCGTTTTTCTTGCCAATGGAGACAACCATGAAAACTTTCCGTCGCACCCTGCTGGCCGCTCTGTCGGTCGCTGCCATCACCTGCTCGTTCCAGGCCGCAGCCCAAGACTTCAAGCCGCGCATCATCCGTTTTGGCTACGGCCTGAATGAGGACTCCAACCAGGGCCGGGCCACCAAACTGTTTGCCCAGGAAGTGGAAAAAGCCTCGGGCGGCAAGATGAAGATTCGCGCCATCGGTGCCGCCGCGCTGGGCTCGGACGTGCAGATGCAGCAGGCTCTGATCGGCGGCGCGCAGGAGATGATGGTGGGCTCCACGGCCACGCTGGTGGGCATCACCAAAGAAATGGCGATCTGGGACACGCCGTTCCTGTTCAATAACGCCAAGGAAGCCGACGTGGTGCTGGACGGCCCCGTGGGCCAGAAGGTGATGGACAAGCTGCAGGAAAAAGGCCTGGTGGGCCTGGTGTACTGGGAGAACGGTTTCCGCAACCTCACCAACAGCAAGCGCCCTGTCAACAAGCTGGAAGACATGGACGGCATCAAGCTGCGCGTGATGCAGAACAACGTGTTCCTCGACAGCTTCAAGACCCTGGGCGCGAATGCTGTGCCGCTGCCGTTCTCCGAACTCTTCACCGCGCTGGAAACCAAGACGGTGGACGGCCAGGAGAACCCCTACAACACCATCCTGTCGAGCAAGTTCTATGAGGTGCAGAAGTACCTCACGGTGACCAACCACGTCTACAGCCCCTGGATCGTGCTGGTCAGTAAGAAGTACTGGGATGGCCTGTCGAAGGCCGAGCAGAAGGTGCTGCTCGATGCCGCCAAGAAGAGCCGCGACTTCGAGCGCCAGGACACGCGTGCCGAGGCCGACAAGGCGCTGGCCGACCTCAAGGGCAAGGGCATGCAGGTCAACGAACTGCCCGCCGCCGAAGCCAACCGCATGCGCGAAAAGCTCAGTGCTGTGAACGCCAGCATTGCCGCCAACGTGGGCGAGGGCTTGTGGAAGGAAGTGCAGGGAGCCGTGGCCCAGGCGCGCGCTGGCAAGTAAATCGGGGTGGACGCCATTGGCAGCCTTTGAGCTGTCGATGGTGGGCTTTGACCTCTCCGTGTAGCGAAGCGCCATGAAAAAGGCCGAGACCCCAACAGGGGCCTCGGCCTTTTGGCATTTGCAATCTTCCACCTGCACCGGAGTGCAGGCCGATCCAATTACAGGGAGCCGATTTCGCCGGAAGAGATCTGGCCGGTGCGCACGGCTTCAGCAGCCTGGGCACGCACAGCAGCACGGTCAGCGGTGGACTTGTAGGTCACCACACGCGAACCAGCGGGTTCGATGCTGCGTGTTTGAGCCACGGTAGCGGCTTCGGCTTGCACTTCAGCGCGGGTGCGGTTGGTTTCGAACTTGGTGGCGAATTGCGAAGCATCGGCTTCGTCAGCCTGGGCACCAAAAGAGGCGAAAGCAGCCACAGCAGCGATGGAGAGGAAACGGGCAGCGTTGTTCATGATGAAACTCCTGTGAAATTCAAAAAATTGGGGACGATGTGTCTGGAATACGCGGTGGGTGACGTGGTGGATTCAACGGGTTGAATCAGCCGCCTTCAGCAGGGCCCACGCGGCCAGTGCGCATGGCTTGTGCAGCAGCTTCAGCACGCACGGCAGCGCGGTCAGCCGTGGACTTGTAGGTCACCACGCGGGAGCCAGCGGGCTCTTGGCTGCGCATTTGCACGGCGGTGGTGGCTTCAGCGATCACTTCAGCGCGGGTGCGGCTGGTCTGGAATTGGGTGGCGAATTGCGAAGCGTCGGCTTCGTCAGCCTGGGCGCCAAAAGAGGCGAAAGCAGCGACAGCGGCGATAGACAGGAAACGTGCGGTGTTGTTCATGATGGAAATCCTTGAAGTTAAAAAAGCGTCTCAAAAAAACCGGGTGAAGATCAGAAACGACTCGCTTCGCACCGGGTTCGGTGAGTCGCCTTGCGGGTTCGGCTCATCGATGGGATGAACTGTACGCCGGTGCTGTTCAGAGAAAAACCACTGAGTCGCGAACTAACTGTTCCAGTATTGGAAACAATCTTTCGGGCTGTCTGCCGTGTTTGCCGGCCTTTGGAACCCTGGCGGCTAGCCAAGGAAACCGCTGGGCGCTGGCACGCGGCAGATGTCGAAAAGAGGAGCGTGGTCGGTGCGGTGAACATGGGCTCCATCGTGCCGGGGCAGCCCGGGGGCGTCGTCTCGCCGCGGTTTCGCTTCTTTTCAGTTTGTTTCGCAGCGTGCGCTCTGCAACGGTACAGAAACATCCGTTGCGTTCGCTGCGCAACAGCACGCTCAAAAAGCGCCGCACATGGGGCTTGCGTGGGTTGCGCCCACGGGGCTTATGGGCTGAAATCTCTCTGTGCCTGTTTCCGTTTTCACGAGGGAGGTTTCCATGACCGCAGTCGCCAAGATTCTTCAGTCCAAACCCGACGCCACCGTCCACACCATCAGCCCTGCTGCCTCCGTGCTGGACGCTCTCCAGCTCATGGCCGACAAGGGCATTGGCGCGCTCATCGTGACCGAGGGCGCGTCCATCGTCGGCATCTTCACCGAGCGGGACTACGCCCGCAAAATTGCCCTCATGGGGCGCACGTCGGCCGTCACCCAGGTCAAGGATGTGATGACAACCGCTGTGATGTTTGTGCGCCCGGACCAGACCAGCGAGCAGTGCATGCAGCTCATGAGCAACAATCGCCTGCGCCACCTGCCCGTGGTGGACAACGGCAAGCTGGTGGGCATGATTTCCATTGGCGACCTGGTCAAGGACATCATCTCCGAGCAGAAATTCATCATTGAGCAGTTGGAGAACTACATCACCGGGAGCCATTGAGGGCAGCTCCCCGAGGCGCTATGCGCCTTCTGCCCCTTCTCTGAAGGGTTGTGCCGTTCGGGAAGGGGGACGCACCCGGCGCGATGGGGCGCCCCTTGGGGGGGGGGCTATGGTCCTGGCATGGGTACCTAAACAAAAAGGGCTCTGACCGATCTGGTCAGTGCCCTTTCCTTTTGGTGGTCTGCGCGGTGTCTGAGCTGGCCGCTCAGGCAGCTTTTTCGACGTGGCCCTGCCGCGTATAGAGAAAGTCGATCACCGCCTTGCGGTAGTGCACGTACTGCGGGTCCTCGGCCAGTTCCACGCGCTTGCGGGGGCGGGGCAAGTCCACGGTCAGCACCTCGCCAATCGTGGCGGCCGGGCCGTTGGTCATCATCACGATTTTGTCGGACAGCAGCACGGCCTCGTCCACGTCGTGGGTCACCATGACCACGGTGCTTTGGGTGCGGGCCACGATCTCCAGCAGTTCGTCCTGCAGCTTGGCGCGGGTCAGGGCGTCGAGCGCGCCAAAGGGCTCGTCCATCAGCAGCACCTGGGGCTCCATGCTCAGGGCCCGGGCAATGCCCACGCGCTGCTTCATGCCGCCCGAGATTTCGCCGGGGCGCTTTTGCCCCGCGTGGGTCAGGCCCACCAGCGCCAGCGCGGCATCGGTGCGGGCCTTGAGCTGGGCCTTGCTTTCCTTGGCGCCAAACACGCGCTCCACCGCGAGGTAGATGTTGTCAAAGCAGGTGAGCCAGGGCAGCAGCGAGTGGTTCTGGAACACCACGGCGCGTTCAGGCCCCGGGCCCTTGATCTCCTTGTTGGCGCACAGCAGCGCGCCATTGGTGGGCGTGGTCAGGCCCGCGATCAGGTTGAGCAGGGTGGACTTGCCGCAGCCCGAGTGGCCGATGAGCGCGACGAACTCGCCCTTGGCAATCGTCAGGTGAATGTCGCGCAGCGCCGGGAACAAGCCCTTGGCCGTCTTGAAGGTCTGCTCGACGCCGTGGATCTCGATGAACTTGGTGCTCATGGAGGGGTGTGCGGATGCTGCCGTGGTGGTCGTGTTCATGCTTTTACCTCTTCGAACGTAAACGCGGTGGCCAGCTTGATGAGTGCAAACTCCAGCAGCAGCCCGACGATGCCGATCACAAAGATCGCGATGATGATGTTCTTGACGTTGAGGTTGTTCCACTCGTCCCACACCCAAAAGCCGATGCCCACGCCGCCGGTGAGCATCTCGGCCGCCACGATGACGAGCCAGGCGGTGCCGACGGCCAGACGCACACCGGTCAGCATGTAGGGCAGCACGGCGGGGAAGAGGATCTTGGTGGCGATCTTCCACTCGCTCAGGTTCAGCACGCGGGCCACGTTCATGTAGTCCTGCGGCACGCGCTGCACGCCCACGGCGGTGTTGATGATCATGGGCCAGATGGAGCAGATGAAGATGGTCCAGATGGCGGCCGGGTTGGCGCCCTTGAAGACCAGCAGCCCGATCGGCAGCCAGGCCAGCGGCGACACGGGGCGCAGCAGACTGATCAGCGGGTTGAACATGCGCGACAGAAAGCTGAAGCGTCCGATCACAAAGCCTGCCGGAATGCCCACCAACGCTGCCATGCCAAAACCGATGGCCACGCGCTGCAGGCTCATCAGCACGTTCCAGCCCACACCCTGGTCGTTAGGGCCGTTGCGGTAGAAGGGGTTGCTGAACACCTCCAGCGCCTGCAGCCAGGTGTCCTTGGGGCTGGGGATGCTGCCGCCCGTGGTGGTAGATACCACCGCCCACAGGCCGACGAGAAAGCCCAGGCCACACAGCGGCGGCAGCACGGCCAGCCAGAAGCTGCGCGAGAGGGCGGACCAGTCGCGGCCAGTGGCCGCCGTGGCGGGCGCTGCAGGTGCCTTGGGGGCAGATATTGCGGCTTTTTGGCTTCTTGCGCTAGTGGATGTTGTGCTTGCAGCTACAGTATTCATAGCATTCTGTGCGGCCACGGGGGCTGCATCCAACGGGGAGTGAAAGACGGCACTGACCATGGTTTTCTCCTGTGCAGGGCTGGCTGGCGGGGTGGTCGGGCGGGCGCTGGGGCAGGCTTGCCGTCAGGCCTTGATCTTGAAGCCGTCGGCGTACTTGGCGGGGTCCTTGCCGTCCCACACCACGCCGTCGATAAGCTTGCTGGTGCGCAGCACATCCTTGGGCACGCTGATCTTCATGGCGCTGGCCACCGACTTGTACAGCTCGACCTGGTTGACTTCCTTGGCCACGGCCAGGTAGTCGGGATGGCTCTTGAGCAGGCCCCAGCGCTTGTGCTGGGTCAGGAACCACATGCCGTCCGACAGGTAGGGGAAGTTCACCGCGCCGTCGTTGAAGAACTTCATGTGGTTGGGGTCGTCCCAGGTCTTGCCCAGGCCGTTCTGGTAACGGCCCAGGATGCGCTGGTTGATGGCGTCCACGCCCGTGTTCACATACGCCTTGCCGGCCACGGTCTCGGCCATCTTCATCTTGTTGGACAGGCTGGCATCGATCCACTGGCTGGCTTCGAGCACGGCCATCATCACGGCGCGCGTGGTGTTGGGGTACTTCTTGACGAACTCGGACGTGGTGCCCAGCACCTTTTCGGGGTGGTCCTTCCAGATGTCCTGCGTGGTGTTGGCCGTGATGCCGATGCCGTCCATGATGGCGCGGTGGTTCCAGGGCTCGCCCACGCAAAAGCCGTCCATGTTGCCCACGCGCATGTTGGCCACCATCTGCGGCGGCGGCACAGTGATGAGCTTGGCGCCCGACAGCGGATTGATGCCCGCAGCCGCCAGCCAGTAGTGCATCCACATCGCGTGGGTGCCGGTGGGGAAGGTGCCCGCAAACGTGTATTCGCGCTTCTCGCTGGCCATGAGCTTGGCCAGGGATGGGCCGTCCGCCGCACCCTTGTCGGCCAGGGCTTTGGAGAGGGTGATGGCCTGGCCGTTGTTGTTCAGGTTCATCAGCACGGCCATGTCCTTCTTGGGACCGGCGGTGCCCAGGTGCACCCCATAGACCAGGCCGTAGAGCACGTGGGCAAAGTCCAGTTCGCCGTTCACCAGCTTGTCGCGCACGCCGGCCCAGCTGGCTTCCTTGTTGGGGACGATGGTCACGCCGTATTTCTTGTCGAAGCCCAGCACCGAGGCCATGACCACGCTGGCGCAGTCGGTCAGCGGAATGAAGCCGATCTTGACTTCCTTCTTCTCGGGGGCGTCGGAGCCCGCTGCGTGGACAAGCGCGCGCAGCGCGGGGCTCACACCCACAGCGCCCACGGTGGCGGCCTGCAGCACGGTGCGGCGGTTGAGGCTGGTTTTCAACAGATCGGTCATGGGGCATCCCTGGTGGCGTGAAAAACAAAAAAGGCGTCCTCACACCGCACCTGGCTGGCTGCATCAAAGCAACGCCGGGAGCGGGTGGGGACGCCTTTGTCCGTGGTGGAGCCTGGAACGGGTCCGGGGCTCCTTGCCAGCACCGGCCCGCCGTTGGGTCAGTGCTGTCAGTGGTCAGACCTGCATTGGTCTTGCACTGTGCAATGCAAAGCGCGTGCCAGCGCCTGTTGCGCCATGTTGGAGCGCTGGATGCTATGGAATAGATAGCTGTTTGCGCTTGATCAATAAGCGCTACAAGCCTGCTGGGCTTGCAGCAGGGATATTCTTGTTGTGATGAGAGTGGTCGCACTGCCTTTGTGCGGCGCACCATTTGGGAGGGGCCTTGGAATTGGGCGCGGCCCGGGCGAGGGATGCCAAGCAAGGGGCGCCGAGCCGCGTATGCGGCGCTTCGCTTGGGTGCGAGGGCATCGTCCCCCTTCCCGAATGACGCAGTCATTCGAGAGAAGGGGGAAGCGGCGCAGCCGCTCAGGGGGTAGTTCTCTGGTTTTACCCCAGCAGATCCATCACATCCAGCATGCGCTGCGCCACGTCCACCAGCTTCAGGCCCTTGTCCATGGCCGTCTTGCGCAGCTTTTCGTAGGCGGCCTGTTCGGTCAGGCCTTGGCGCTGCATCAGCAGGCCCTTGGCGCGGTCGATGGTCTTGCGGTCGCGCAGTTCGGTCTTGGCATCGGCCAGCTCGGCGCGCAACGCCTGCTCGTGCTGGAAGCGCGCCATGGCCACGTCCAGGATGGGCCGGATGCGCTGGGGTGCCAGCCCTGCCACGATGTAGGCAGACACGCCCGCAGCCACGGCATCCTTGACGTGCGAGGTGTCCTCGTCGTTGGTGAACATCACGATGGGGCGGCGCTCGTCGCGCGTGGCCATCACCACATGCTCCAGCGCGTCGCGGGCTTCGCTCTCGGCGTCCACGATGATCAGGTCGGGCTGTAGCTGGGCGATGCGCTCGCTCAGGAACACATCGGCGGGCAGCGTGGCCACCAGGTTGAAGTTGTTCTCCAGCAGCCCGATGCGCAGCGCCCGCGACCGCTCCGCCTGTTCCACGGCGTGTTCGTCGTCAGGGTCGGCGACTGCCAGATCCGGGGCCACCACCACGATGCGCAAAGCCTCATTCATACCGGCGAGGATAAGCAATTTTTACGCCACAAATTGGTGCGCCGGGGTGGTGCATGGCCTTGGAGGGGGGCTGCGATGGGACTTCACCCAGGGGTAATCCCGGCCCCAGGCCCGCCATGTCTGGATACTCGGCCCCCCGTTGCAGGGCCTGAAAGTTGCTAATACTGCCGCCATGGGAGGGCATACCCGGTAGCCCGCCCAGCAGGGCGTCGCATATACATCTGCACACACAGTCACACTGAAATGGAGTTTTTTGCATGAACAAGCACATCAACCGGCGCCGCTTCTCGGCCAGCATGGCCTTGACCGCAGTGGCGACTGCCGCACTCCTGACCGGATGCGGCAAGGTGCCGGACACCATCAAAATTGGTGTAGCGCAGCCCCTCTCTGGCCCGCTGGGCGCCCTGGGGCAGGATCTGCTCAACGGCGTGAAGCTGGCGGTAGATGAACTCAACAAGTCCGGCTACACCGTGGACGGCAAACGCGTGACGCTGGAGATCGTGTCCGTGGACGACAAGGCCGACGCGGCCACCGGCAAGGCTGTGGCGCAGCAACTGGTGGATGCGGGCGTGGTCGCGGTGGTGGGCCACCTCAACTCGGGTGTGAGCATCGACACGGCCCCCATCTACGCCGCCAAAGACATTCCACAGATCGCCATCTCGACCAACCCCAAGTTCACGCAGCTCGGGTTCCCGACCACGTTCCGCATGGTGGCCAACGACACCCTGCAGGCGCGCGCCATCGGCTCGTTTGCCGCCACGCAGCTGGGCGCCAACCGCTACGCCGCGCTGGACGATGGCACGCCCTACGGCAAGGGCTTGGCCGACGGTGCTGCCGCGCAACTCAAGGCCGAGAAAAAAGAAGTGGTGATGCGCAAGTCGTTCGACGACAAGACCGTGGCCTTTGACGAACTGGCCGGTGAACTCAAGGCCGCCAACGTGGAGGTGATCGTCTCGACCCTCAACGACTTCCAGGCCCTGGCGCTGCTTGAATCGCTCAAGAAGGTAGACCACACCAAGGTCAGCCTGCTGGGCGGCGACACCATCAAGACCACCGACATGACCAAGGGCGCGGGCATCGTGCAGGGGCTCTACGCCACCTCGCCCGTGCTGGAAGCCAAGGAGTTCACCACTGGCAAGCCCTTCCTTGAAAAGTACATCGCCGCTTTCAAGAAGCCCCCAGCCTACGGCGGCCACTACAGCTACGACAGCACCTACGTGCTCTCGGCCGCCATCCAGAAAGCCAAGTCCGCCGACCCCAAGGACATCACCAAGGCCCTGCATAGCATCAACGGCTATGCACCGGTGATCGGCACCATGACCTGGGACGACAAGGGTGAGCAGCGCTACGGCGCCGTGGGCGTGTACGAGCTGCGCAGCGGCAACTGGGAACTGCGCATGCGGTCGGACCGCTGGTAATCAGCCCTGCAAGAACGGATCAGCCCCGGGTTTTACACTCGGGGCATGAGCTTGCTGATCCTGGGTATTGAATCTTCGTGCGACGAAACCGGCGTGGCATTGGTCCGTTCCACGGGCGATGCCGTGCCTACGCTGCTGTCGCACGCGCTGCACAGCCAGATCGAGATGCACCAGGCCTATGGCGGCGTGGTGCCCGAGCTGGCCAGCCGCGACCACATTCGCCGTGTGCTGCCGCTGGCCAAGGAGGTGCTGGCCGAGTCCGGCCAGACGCTGGCCGATGTGGATGTGGTGGCCTATACGCGCGGCCCGGGCCTGGCGGGTGCGCTGCTGGTGGGCGCGGGCGTGGCCTGCGCGCTGGGCGCGGCGCTGGACAAGCCGGTGCTGGGTGTGCACCACCTGGAGGGGCATTTGCTGTCACCCTTCCTCAGCGCCGACCCACCGGAATTTCCTTTTGTGGCTCTGCTCGTTTCGGGCGGCCACACCCAGCTGATGCGTGTGGACGGCGTGGGACGCTACGAGATCCTGGGCGAGACCATTGACGATGCAGCGGGCGAGGCGTTCGACAAGTCCGCCAAGCTCATGGGCCTGGGCTACCCGGGTGGCCCTGCGCTGTCGCGCCTGGCAGAGCAGGGCAGCGCCACGGCTTTCAAGCTGCCACGGCCTTTGCTACACAGCGGTGATCTCGATTTTTCGTTTGCCGGACTCAAGACGGCCGTGCTCACACAGGCCAAGAAGCTGGGCGATGAACTCGAGGCACGCAAGGCCGACCTGGCCGCCAGCACCGAGGCCGCGATTGTCGAAGTGCTGGTGAAGAAGACCCTGGCCGCCCTCAAGCAGACCGGCCTGAAGCGCGTGGTGGTCGCCGGTGGCGTGGGCGCCAACCGGCACCTGCGCGCCCAGCTCAATGCCGCCTGCGCGGCCGCCAAGGTGCGCGTGCACTACCCCGAGCTGCACCTGTGCACCGACAACGGCGCCATGATTGCCATGGCTGCTGCGATGCGCCTGCAGGCCAGGCAGCAGCAGGCCAACACCGACTACGCGTTTGACGTGAAGCCGCGCTGGCCGCTGGATGCCATCACGGTGTGATTCTGAATAAAAAAGGCTCTCTTCCATTTCGGGTGGAAAGCCACATTCCCCACCAGAGCCATGGTCAGGCCCTTGCTTTTTGCAAAGGACAGCCCGGCAGGTGAGTGAGCTTTCCCGCGATCAGGAACGCCATGGCGATGAAGTGATCGGTGGTGCCATAACCACGCGCCTTGGCCTTGGCTGCTTGCAGCAGTGAGTTCACCGCCTCCACATAGCCGGTGTGCAGGTGAGAGGCATCAAACGCCTGGAGTATTCCCGCCCAGTGCTGCTGGATGGTCTTGGCCAGATCAGTGAAGGGCCGCAAGCGGCTGCGCTGTGCCCATCGCAGCCACTTTTTGATTGCCAGCTCGCTTTGTGCAGCCTGAGTCTGAGCGAGCGCACTGCGGTAGATGTCCCGCAGCGCCTCCTTCATCCGCCACGCCCTGGCGGTCTTCAATCGGGTGCGGGGCAGCCAATCCATCTTTGCCTGCTCTTTGTCCGTCCACTTGGCTTTGTCCTTGAGCCAGCACCAACGCGTCTTCTTGAGCCAGCGCTCGCCCCGGGCCTCATCCCGCCGCACTGCGTCCACGGCCCGGTTGGCCAGTTGCACCACATGGAATCCATCAAAGGCAATGGCCGCTTGGGGCAAGTGCTGGCCAGCTCCTGCGATGAAGGCCTTGGACATGTCCATGCACACCACTTGGATGGCTTCGGCCTTGCCTTGGTGGCTCTTGAAGTCCTCGGTAAATCTCTGAACCGTGCTGGCATCCTTGCCGGATGTGGCGTAGATCAGTCGCGCTCGCTCTAGATCGTGCACCAGGGTGATATAGCTATGGCCTTTGGCGCAACTGGTCTCATCGATACCAATGACCGCCACACCCGCGTAGCTCTCCTTGGCGCGCGCCAAGCCAACATGGGCATCGATCTGGCGCCACAAGGCGTTGTCCGCGCAGCGCAGGATGCGCGCACACGCGGCCACCGGCATCTCACGGGCCAGCGTCAGAGCCAGCGCCTCGAACATGAGCGTGAAGCGGCTGCCCTCTCGCGCCCAGGGAACACTCAGCTGGCTCGTAGAGCCGCAGGCGCTGCACGACACCCGAGGCAGAGCGCAGTGCACGTAGGCTTCAAACTGAAAGAAATCCAGATGCCGCCAGCTACGCTGGCGGTGGTCATGCAGTCTCTGGTCAGCTGCGGCGCAAACGGGACAGGCTGCACTGCCGGATTGCCAGACCACGTACAGGTCGATGCGGCTGCGCTCGACGTCCAGTGCAACACGCTCCACAGCCCAGGGCGCGGCCAGCCCCAACGCTTGGCAGAACAACGCTTCTTGCATCGGGAGGGCTCCTGTTCAGGGGGTGTCAATGGATTTATTTGAACTGTAGTGTTCCACCCGAAATGGAAGAGAGCCATAAAAAAGGCAGCTAGCGCAGGCAAATAGTGCGCTAGCTGCTATCTTTTTTGATTTTCAGAATGGATAGTGGCGTGGCGTGGTTTGCACCGTCACCCAGCGCAGCTCGGTGAATTCACGCACGCCGGCCATGCCGCCAAAACGGCCGTAGCCCGAACTCTTCACACCCCCAAACGGCATCTGGCCTTCGTCGTGCACCGTGGGGCCGTTGACGTGGCAAATGCCCGACTCGATGCGCGCCGCCACGTTCCAGGCCTTGGCCACGTCACGGCTGAACACGGCGGAGGACAGGCCGAACTCGTTGTCGTTGGCGCAGGCAATGGCTTCTTCCACGCCGTTCACGCGCACCACGGGCTTCACGGGGCCGAACGACTCTTCGCGGTAGATGTCCATCGCGGCCGTCACATGGTCGAGCACCGTGGCCTGCATGAGTGTGCTGTCGCTCTTGCCGCCGCAGACCAGCTTTGCGCCCTTGGCCAGCGCGTCGTCGATGAGGGCGTTGCAGCGGTGCACTGTGGCCATGTCCACCACCGAGCCCAGCACCACCGGGCCTTTGCGCGGGTCGCCCAGGGGCAGTGCCTTGGCGCGCGCACCCAGCTTGGCCACGAACTCGTCGGCCACGGCGTTGTCCACGATGATGCGTTCGGTGGACATGCAGATCTGGCCCGAGTTGGCGAACGCGCCAAACACGGTGCCCGCCACGGCGGCGTCAATGTCCGCATCGTCCAGCACCAGCAGCGGGGCCTTGCCGCCCAGCTCCAGCACCACGGGCTTGAGGTACTTGGCGCAGGTCTGCGCAATGATGCGGCCCACCTTGGTGGAGCCGGTGAAGTTGATCCGGCGCACGGCCGGGTGGGCCACAATGGCTTCGACAACGGCACCGGCGTCGGCTGGGGCGTTGGTCACAAAGTTCACCACGCCGGGGGGCAAACCGGCTTCCTGCAGCGCCTCGATGATGAGGCCGTGCGTGGCGGGGCACAGTTCCGAGCCTTTCAGGATCACCGTGTTACCGCAGGCCAGCGGCGTGGCGATGGCGCGCACGCCCAGGATGACCGGAGCGTTCCACGGCGCAATGCCCAGCACTACGCCCGCCGCCTGGCGCACGCCCATGGCCAGGCTGCCGGGCACGTCGGACGGGATCACCTCGCCCGCAATCTGCGTGGTCAGCGCGGCGGCTTCCTGCAGCAGGCCCGCAGCCAGGTGCACGTTGAAGCCCGCCCACATGCCGGATGCGCCGGTCTCCGCCGCCATGGCCACGGCAAAGTCGGCCGTGCGGGCTTCCAGCGCGTGTGCGGCCTTGAGTAGCAAAGCGCGGCGTGCGTTGGGGCCCAGGGCGGACCAGGCCGGGAAGGCCTTGGCGGCTGCGTCGGCAGCGGCCTTGGCATCGGCCACGCTGGCGGCGGGAGCCGTGGTGGCGATAGAGCCGTCGAGCGGGTTGCGACGCTCAAACGTGGCGCCGCCGGTGGCTTGCACGCGCTCGCCGTTGATCAGCATGGAAATGGCAGTCATGGATGAAAGCTCCTGAAAAAGAACAAATGAAAAAGGGGGCGGAAGGGGTTTCACGCCACGCCGAGATAGGCCTGGCGCACCACATCGGACTGCAGCAGTTCAGCGGCCGCGCCAGACGCCACGATGCGCCCGCGCTCCAGCACGTAGCCGCGCTGCGCTATCTGCAGTGCCTTGCGCACGTTCTGCTCGACCATGAGCACTGTCACGCCCTGCGCGGCAATGCGCTGCACGATGGCCAGCAGCTCATCGACCATGCGCGGCGCCAGGCCCAGCGAGGGCTCGTCCAGCATCAACAGGCGCGGGCCGCTCATCATCGCGCGGGCCACGGCCACCATTTGCTGTTCGCCGCCGCTCATGGTGCCTGCGAGCTGCGTGGCGCGCTCCTTGAGGCGCGGGAAGTCTTCGAACGCCTGGTGCAACCGCTCGGCCCGCACCCGTGAGGGCACCAGCCAGCCGCCCAGCTCCAGGTTCTCGGTCACCGTCATTTGCGGGAAGAGCTGGCGGCCCTCGGCCACCAGGGCCAGGCCGCGCTGCACGCAGGCGGTGGCGTTCATCGCGGGCAGGTCGCTGCCGTCCAGCGCCACGGTGCCCATGCGCGGCAGCAGCCCGGCCAGCGCCTTGAGCAGCGTGGTCTTGCCCGCGCCGTTGGGGCCGACGATGACGGTGATGCCGGGTGCGGCCTGCAGCGACAGGTCTTGCAGCACCTGAAATCCGTGGTAGCCCGTGGTCAGATTCTGCACGGTGAGGTGTGCGCCGCTCATGCCGTGGCTCCTTGTGCAGTGTCGCTGGTCATCTCGTCACCCAGATAGGCCTCGATCACCTGCGGGTCGCGCACCACCTCGGCGGGCGTGCCGTCGGCAATCTTGCGGCCCTGGTGCAGCACCAGCACGCGCTCCACGTACTTGAGCAGCGTGGTCACCGCATGCTCGATCCACACCACCGTCAGCCCCCAGTCGTCGCGCAGGCGGCGGATGCGCTGGGCCATGGCGTCAACCTCTGCTTCCGTCAGGCCTGCGGCGACTTCATCGAGCAGCAGCAGGCGCGGGCGGGTGCCCAGGGCCATGCCGATCTCCAGCAGGCGCTGCTGTGACGGCGTCACATCGGCGGCAGAGCGGTCGGCCAGGTGGGCCAGGCCCAGCATGGTCAGGATCTCGCCTTCGCTGCGCAGGCCCTCCGGCCCCTGGCGGTGGCGGCCTGCGAACTGCATGCCAAAGCGCACGTTGTCGCGCACCGTCATGTCGGGGAACACGCGCGGTGTCTGGAAGGTGCGCGCAATGCCGTGCGCCGCATAGTGGTGCGGGCCCTTGCCGGTGAGGTTGTCGGTGCCTCTCACCAGCGTGCCCGAGGCGGGCGGCTGCACGCCCGAGATGGCGTTGAAGAACGTGGTCTTGCCCGCGCCGTTGGGGCCGATGATGCCGATCAGCTCACCCGTGTGCAGCGTGGCGCTCACGCCGTCCACGGCCGTGAGGCCGCCAAAGCGCACGGTCACGGCGTCGATGGTCAACAGGGCTTCAGCCATGGTGTGCCTCCGCAGCTGCAGGCTTGCGCCGCTGCCACAGCGTGGCCAGGCCATTGGGCAGGTACATCACGCACAGGATCAGCAGCAGGCCCAGCACCATCATGTAGCCGTAGGGCAGCTGCAGGCGCAGCGTTTCGGCCAGCAGGCTGAACACGATGGCCGCCAGGATGGGGCCGCCAAGGCTGGTCGCGCCGCCGATCAGCGCGATCAGCACGGTCTGGAAGCCGATGAAGGGGCTGAACACGGCTGCGGGTTCGATGTACGTCCAGCGCACCGCCATGGCTGCGCCCACGGCGCCTGCAAAGGCGGCGGTGATGCCAAAGCCCGCAATCTTGGCCAGGCGCGTGTCCACCCCAAGGGTCTGCGCGCGCTGCTCGTCGGCGCCAATGCCGGAGAGTGCCAGGCCAAAGCGGCTGCGCTGGATGGCAATCGCCGTGGCAATTGCGCCCGCGGCAATCAGCAGCACCGTGAGGTACACCGTCTCGTTGCTGGGCACCACCATGAGCACGCGCCCCACGGTACCGGAGACCTGCTTCTCGACAAAGGTCACGGCGTGGCGGATCAGCTCCGTCATGCCGAACGTCAGCACCGCAAAGTAGGTGCCGCGCAGGTGCAGCACCGCCGCGCCCATCACTACCGCCACCACGGTGGCAATCAGTGCGCCGCTCAGAATAACCAGCGGCCAGGGCAGCACGCCCAGCAGCATCGCGCTGGTGTACGCACCCACACCAAAGAAGGCCGAGGTGGCCAGCGACAGGTAACGCGTGGCGCCGCAGAACAGCGACCAGCTGGTGGCCAGCGCGATGTACATCAGGCAGCTGAGCAGCACGGAGGCCATGAACTCGGACACCAGCCAGGGCAGGGTGGCGACCACCGCCACCCCCGCAGCCAGCGCCAGCCAGGGCTTGTTGGAATAGAGAGCGGTCATTTTTTGGAGAACAGTCCGTTGGGGCGCCAGATCAGCACGCCGATGAATACGGCATAGCTCAGCAGCATCTTGAGAGACGGGCTGCTGAAGTGCATGCCCAGGGCCTCGACCACGCCCAGCAGCAGGCCGCCTGCCAGGCTGCCCGCCAGGCTGCCAAAGCCGCCCAGCGTGATGACGATGAGCGCGGTGACGGTGTAGGGCTCGCCCATCGACGGCGAAATCTCGTACGTCATCGACAGCAGCGCCCCCGCCACGCCCGACAGGCCCAAGCCGATGCCAAACATCATGGGGTGCAGGCGCCGCGTGTTGATGCCCACCAGCTGCGCGCCCGTGGGCGACTGCATCAGCGCTCGCACGGCCTTGCCCAGCAGCGTGAGCTTGAGCAGCGCGATCAAACCTGCGGATAGCGCCAGCGCCACGCCAAACAGCACCAGCTTGTTCTCGGTGAAGCGCATGCCCGCGATCTGCACCGGGTCGGCCAGGTATTCATACCCGCGCAGGTCGCCGCCCCAGATCAACAGGGCGGTGTTCTGCACCAGAAACATCAGGCCAAAGCCCACCATCAGGCTGCGCGCCTCGAACACGTCCACATTCGGTGCGCGCGCGGCCAAGCGCTTGAAGCACAGCGCATGCACCACCACGCCCAGCGCGAACAGCGCGATGAAAGCCAGCGGCATCAGCAGCAGCGGCGAGATGCCCCACAGGGTGTGCGCCGACCAAGTCAGGAAGGCGCCCAGCATCAGGAACTCGCCATGCGAGATGTTCATGATGCGCATCAGCCCGTATTGCAGGTTCAGGCCCATGGCCACCAGTGCATAGATGCCTCCGGTAATGAGGCCGCTGGCGACCAGTTCGGCCCAGGAAGTCAGAGACACTTTGTTACTTCCACGCAGGCTTGTTGGTGTTGAGCTGAGCCGTGGCGCGGTCTTTGGGCCACACGACTTCGAAGTCGTTGCCCTGCCACTGGCTCACCGTGCCGGGGATGGACGCGTTCTCGCTGCCCTGGAAGCGGATGCCGCCCAGGATGGTCTTGAACTCGTTCTTGGCGATGTGCTCGCGCAGGGCCTTGCGGTCCAGGCCCGCCTTTTCCACGGCCTGCTGCAGGATCTGCAGTGCAGCCCAGGAGTGGCCGCTGGCCCAGCGGTCGGGCTCCTTGTTGAACTTCTTCACATGGGCGTCGAAGTACGCCTTGGCCTCGGGGCTCGTCTTCACGCTCCACGAGCCCATGCCGATCACGCCCTCGGTGTTGGCCTGCATCACGTTCTTGTAGAGCTGGAAGGCCGTGCCCACCGAAGCGTAGAAGAACTTGGGGTTCAGGCCCACCTCGCGCGCCTGGCGGCTGGCCAGGATGGTGTCGGGCGGGTAGGTGATGCCGATGAAGGCGTCGGGGTTCTGGTCCTTGATGCCGCGCAGCACGGGGGCCAGGTCCTTCACGCCCAGCGGATAGCTCTTGCGCTCCAGCACCTGGATGCCGGTCTTCTTGAGGGCGTTGTTCAGCGCGGCAAAGTTCTCCAGGCCAAACAGATCGTCCATGTAGACGATGGCAATGGTCTTGACGTTGTTGGCCACCAGCATGTCCACCAGCGCGCCCATCATCTTGTCGGGCTGCTGCAGCAGCGAGAAGAAGTAGGGCAGGTTCATGTCGATCAGCTTGCGCGACAACGCTGTGGGCGCCAGCAGCGGGTAGCCAAAGCGGTTGGCCAGCGGCGCAATGGCGAAGTTGGCACCCGAGCCCCAGGGCGGCAGGATCAGGTCCACCTTGTCGCTGCCCATCAGCTTTTCGTAGGTGCGCACGCAGGTCTCGGTCTCGCTGCGGTCGTCGTAGCCGATGAGTTCGATGGGGCGCTTGGTGCCCTTCACGCTCAGGCCGCCCGCTGCGTTCACCTGCTCTGCCCACAGCAGGTAGTTGGGCTCCTGGCTCACCTGCGCGCCGGCGGCCCAGGGGCCTGTGCGGGCGATGGCATAGCCAATGCGGATGGGGGCTGCGCTGCTGCCCTGGGCCCACAGCTGCGGGGCCACGGCCAGGGGCCGACAGTGGCAGCGGCGCCTTTGATCCAGTGGCGCTTGGAGGGTTGGTGTGCTGTCATTGTGTGTCTCCTCGGGTGGGGCGTGCGTGGTGCACGCCGTGCCAAGAATCGTAGGGAGACGGGCCCCAGCGCGCTGCGCTCAGCGTGCACAAAACGCTTGCCTCAGCGTGCAGGCGGCAGCGGGTTTACCCGGATTTCCCTCGGTGGCACGGGGTAACGGGGCGTCCGATAATTCAGCTGCATAACCATCAGGCTTGCGAAACCCGCACTGGAGACACCATGGCCCATCCCCTGACCGAGGTATCCACCGACGCAGTGCCTGCGCGCGACCGCCTGCACCTGTGGGGCGATGCGGTGTGGCGCCTCATTGGCGGGCTGGAGTCCGACGCGTTTGGTGACGATGCCTTTGCTGGCCACATCACCTCGGGCCAGGCGGGCTATGTGAACCTGTGCCAGCTGGACGTGAGCCGCCACCGCGTGGTGCGCACCCCCAGCCTCATCCGGGGCAGCGACCGGGCCTACATCAAGGTGGTGGCCCAGCTCGAAGGGCGCGCGTGCTTCGAGCAGAACGGTCGCCAGGTATGGTTGTCGCCGGGTGAATGGAGCGTGTACGACACCACACGCGCCTATGCCGTGAGCAACCCCGAGGCCGTGCGCCAGATGGTGCTGATGATCCCCAAGGAACAACTGCCCGAGCGCAAGCTCAAGCTCGATGACCTGATGGTGCAGCGCTTCTCGGGCACCAGCGGCGTGTCGCGGCTGGCCTGGGACACCATGCGCGCCGCGTTTGCCGAGCTGCCCACCATGTCCGACGCCGCCGCCGATGGCGTGGCCGATGTGATCACGCACCTGGTGCAGCTGTCGCTGCTGGAGCGCAATGGCCAGCAGAGCCTGCTGTCGCAACGCGAGGCCCTGCGTGACCGCATTAGCCAGTACATCGACCGCCACCTGGGCGACCCCGACCTCACCATCGACCGCATGGCCCAGGCGCTGAACTGCAGCAAGCGGCACCTGTACAACGCGGTGGCCGATGACGACGAAACCCTGGCCGCCATGATCCAGCGCCGCCGCCTGGAGGCCTGCCTGCGCGACCTGCGCCACCCGGCGCACGCGCAGCGCTCGGTCACCGATATTGCGCTGTCCTGGGGCTTCAGCAACAGCGCACATTTCAGCCGGGCGTTCCGCTCGCATGTGGGGTGCAGCCCCAGCGAATACCGGGCCCGCGCATTGGCGCCGGTGTTGCTGTTGCGTGACGAATCGCGGCTCGCGCACTGAGCGGCACCCCGGCACCTTGCGTGTGGGGCCGTCTGCGCGGTAAAACACGCTCACCCGCTCTACGCATGCGCATGTGAATGCATCGGCATGCAGTGGCGTGAGCTTTGCCTTGCATCAATTCTTTACGCAGGCTTGACCCAGTGGGTACCTTGTGGGCGCAATCGCTGCTCACAATGGGGTTTTCCCTTGCGTAGCCATTGCCCATGCGTTTTCTCCCACTGGCCTCTCCCTGCACACCCACTGCCCGCGCAGCGCGACCTTTGCGTGCTGTGCCGTGGAGGCAAACGGCCTTGTTGTTGTGCGTGCTGGCCACCGCCGGGTGTGCCAGCCTGGCACCCACGGATGGCGCATTGCCCGCAGTGGCCGTTCCCCCGGCCTGGTCTGCGGGGGGCAACGGCACAGCGCAAGGGGCTACGGCTACGTCCCTCGCCCAGTGGTGGCAGCGGTTTGACGATGCAGTGCTCACCACGCTGGTCGAGCAAGCCTTGCGCGCCAACACCAGCGTGCGCACTGCCCAGGCTTCGCTGCAGCAGGCGCGTGCGCAGGTAGATGTGCAATCGGCCGGGCTGTTGCCCAGCGTGGGCGCATCCGCCTCGGCGCAGCGCAGCCGCGCGAGCAACAGCACGGGCAACACCTTCCAGGCCGGCTTTGACGCAAGCTGGGAGCCCGATGTGTTTGGCCGCCTGCGCAGTGGCGTGAACGCCAGCGAGGCCGATGCGCGCGCCGCAGAGGCCAGCCTGGCCGACGTGCAGGTGTCGCTGGCGGCCGAGGTGGCCGTCAACTACATCGAGCTGCGCGGGCTGCAGCAGCGCCTGGCCATTGCGCGCAGCAACCTGGCCAGCCAGCAGGAGACCCTGCAGCTCACGCAGTGGCGCCTGCAGGCGGGGCTGACCACCTCGCTCGTCACCGAGCAGGCCCGCGCAGCGGTCGAGCAGACCGCCGCGCAGATCCCCTCGCTCGAAGCCAGCCTTGCGCAGTCGCGCTACAGCCTGGCCGTGCTGACGGGGCAGGTGCCCGGTGCGCTCGACGCCACCCTGGCCGCCAGCGCGCCGGTACCGCAACCGACCACAGAGCTGGCCCTGGCGATACCGGCTGAGACCTTGCGCCAGCGCCCCGATGTGCGCGCTGCCGAGCAGCGTATTGCCGCCGCCCTGGCGCGTGTGTCGCAGGCCGATGCGGCGCGTTACCCCAGCTTCTCCCTCGGCGGCTCGCTGGGCCTGCGTGCCCTCACGCTGGGCGCGTTGTCGGGGGGCAGTGCCGTGACCAGCGCCTTGCTGGGCAGCGTGTCCATCCCGCTGCTCGACGGAGGCGCCGCCCGCGCGCAGGTGCGTGTGCAGTCGGCCGCGCTGGAGCAAGCCCGCGTGGCCTACGAATCCACCGTGCTCACGGCCCTGCAGGATGTGGAGAACGCGCTGGTGGCCCTGCGCGGCGACCGCGAAAAGCTGGAGCGCCTGACCGCTGCCGCAGACGCAGCCCGCAACGCCGCCTTGCTGGCGCAGCAGCGCTACAGCAGCGGGCTCATTGATTTTCAGGCGGTGCTTGAGACGCAGCGCACGCTGCTTTCGACGCAAGAGAGCGTGGCCACCACCACCGCTGCTGTCGCGGCGGACCATGTGCGCCTCTACAAGGCGCTGGGGGGCGGCTGGCAGCCGGCCCCGTAATCTGGTCGCCCCGTTGCTTGCCCCCATTTTCTGAATCACGTCCCATGCCCCATACCGAACCCTCCGTGACTTCTACCGCCTCCACGACCGCCAAGGCGGCCCCCGCTGACCTGAGCGCCTTGCTGGGCGCTGACCGGCCCCGCCGCTGGTGGCAGCGCACCACCGTGTGGCTGGGAGTGGCGGCGCTTGTCATAGTGGGTGGTGGCTTGTATGCCTGGCAATCGCGCCAGAGCGCCAGCACCGCACCCACCTACGTCACCGAAGAGTTGCGCCGGGGCAACCTCACCCTCACCGTGTCGGCCAACGGCACGCTGCAGCCTACGCGCTCGGTCACCATCGGCAGCGAGTTGTCAGGCACCGTGCGCAATGTGCTGGTGGATGTGAACGACAAGGTCAAGAAGGGGCAGCTGCTGGTAGAGCTGGACACTGCCAAGCTCGAATCGCAAGTGCTGCGCTCGCGTGCCTCGCTGGCATCGGCGCAGGCCCGCCTGGCCCAGGCCGTGGCCACCACCAAGGAGGCTATTGCCAACCTGGGCCGGCTCGAAGAAGTGGCCCGCCTGTCCGGCGGCAAGGTGCCCTCGGCCTCCGAGCTGGACGCAGGCCGCGCCACGCTGGACCGCGCCCGCGCCGACGAAACCAGCGCGCGTGCCACGGAGGAAGACGCCCGTGCGGCGCTGTCCACCGACGAGACCAATCTGTCCAAGGCCTCCATCCGCTCGCCCATCGACGGCGTGGTTCTCACCCGGTCGGTGGAGCCCGGCAACGCGGTGGCCGCATCGCTGCAGGCTGTGACGCTGTTCACCGTGGCCGAAGACCTCACGCGGCTGCGGCTGGATGTGAGCGTGGACGAAGCCGACGTGGGCTCGGTCAAGGTGGGGCAGGACGCGAGCTTCACGGTCAGCGCCTATCCCTCGCGCCGCTACCCGGCCCAGGTCACGCGCGTCTCGTTTGGCTCCACCAAGACGGACAACGTGGTCACCTACATCACCTGGCTGGAGGTGAACAACAGCGACATGAGCCTGCGCCCCGGCATGACGGCGGCGGCCACCATCACCTCCACCGAGCGCAAGGACGTGCTGCTGGTGCCCAACACGGCGCTGCGCTTCACGCCCGCTCAGGCCGCAGGGGCCGATGTGAAGCCCGGAGCGGGTGTTACCAAGCCTGCCGCGTCGGGCAGCGGCAGTGGTGGCGGCATCATGTCGCAGCTCATGCCGCGCATGCCACGCTCGGGCTCGGGTCCACGCAAGCCGGGTGCAGGTGCAGAGGCAGGCGATGGTGCGGGCAAGACGCGCCAGGTGTGGGTGCTGCAAGACGGCGCTGCCAAGCCTGTGACCGTGCAGGTGGGCATCAGTGACGGCCGCCATACCGAGGTCAGCGGCGAGGGCCTGACCCCCGGCATGGCCGTGATCACCGACCAGCGCACGGCAGGGGCCAAGCCATGAGCGTGGCGGGCGACCCTCCCCTCATCCGCCTGCGTGGCGTGACCAAGGTCTATGGCGAAGGGGCGCTGGCTTTTCAGGCGCTCAAGGGCGTGGACCTCGACATTGCACAGGGCGACTTTGTGGCCATCATGGGCCCCAGCGGCTCGGGCAAGTCCACCGCCATGAACACGCTGGGCTGCCTGGACCGGCCCACCACGGGCGAGTATCTGTTCAAAGGCGTACATGTGGAATCGCTCTCGCGCGACGAGCGGGCGCGGCTGCGTCGGCGCTACTTTGGCTTTGTGTTCCAGGGCTTCAACCTGCTGGCGCGCACCTCGGCGCAGGAGAACGTGGAGCTGCCCCTGCTGTACCGGGGCGAGGCCGCTGCAGCACGTCATGCGGCGGCGGCGCGCGCGCTGGATGCGGTGGGCCTCAAGGGCTGGGAGCACCACACGCCTGCTGAGCTGTCGGGCGGGCAGCAGCAGCGCGTGGCCATTGCGCGGGCCATAGTCACCGAGCCCGATGTGCTGCTGGCCGATGAGCCCACCGGTAACCTCGATACGCAGCGCAGCATCGAGATCATGGAGCTGCTGTGGCGCCTGAACGCCGATCACGGCATCACCGTGCTGATGGTCACG
Source organism: Acidovorax sp. M14 (assembly GCF_049331375.1). Taxonomy (NCBI): domain Bacteria; kingdom Pseudomonadati; phylum Pseudomonadota; class Betaproteobacteria; order Burkholderiales; family Comamonadaceae; genus Acidovorax; species Acidovorax sp. M14. The sequence continues at coordinate 3,563,544 of NZ_CP186263.1, read as the reverse complement.
CACGAGCCCGACATGGCGCAGTACGCGCGGCGCATCGTGCGGTTTGTCGATGGCGTGGTGGACAGCGATGCGGCCAACCCACACCCCAAGGGGCTGGACGAGGATGCGGTATCGAAGGCATCGAACGCATCGAACGCAGCGGCTGTGGTCAGCAGTTCGGATGCAGGAGGCCACTGATGTTGCTCAACACCCTGCTGCTGGCGTTGCGTTCCATCCGGCGCAACCTGATGCGCTCTTTCCTCACCATCCTGGGCATCGTGATCGGCGTGAGCGCGGTGATCACCATGGTCACGCTGGGCAACGGCGCCACCCTGGCCATCCAGAACCAGATATCGGGCCTGGGCACCAACCTGCTGCAGGTACGCCCCGGCCAGCGCATGGGGCCCGGCGGTGGCACCGGCGCCCCGGCCTTCAAGGACACCGATGCCGACATGATCGCGCAGCAGATCGGCGGCATCCTGGCCGTGGCGCCCGAGGCGCGTGCCGCCGCCACGGCGGTGGTGGGCGGGCGCAACTGGACGACCAGCGTGATCGGCAGCACCAACGCCTGGCTGGAGACCGGCAATTGGACGGTGCGCACTGGCCGCGTCTTTACCGACGCCGAATTGCGCGCGGGTGCCGCCGTCTGCCTGATCGGCGAGACCGTGCGGCGCGAGCTGTTTGGTACCGCCGATGCCGTGGGCGGCCAGCTGCGCGTGAAGGCGTTTTCGTGCGAGGTGGTGGGTGTGCTCGCGTCCAAAGGGCAGGGCGCGTTTGGCAACGACCAGGACGACACCGTGCTGGTGCCCCTGCGCACGCTGCAGCGCCGCGTGACGGGCAACACGCGGGTGAACACGCTGCTGGTGTCGATGAAGGACGGCAGCGACCCCGAGCGGGTGAAGGCCAGCCTCACGCAGTTGCTGCGCGAGCTGCGCAAGCTGTCGGACTCGGACGAAGACAACTTCAACGTGCTCGACACCAAGCAGCTGGCCGACACGCTCTCGGGCACTACCAAGGTGTTGACCACGCTGCTGGGCGCCGTGGCAGCCGTGAGCCTGCTGGTGGGCGGCATCATGAACATCATGCTGGTGAGCGTGACCGAGCGCACGCGCGAGATTGGCCTGCGCCTGGCCATTGGCGCGCTGGAGCGCGAGGTGTTGCTGCAGTTCCTGATTGAGGCCGTGGTGCTGGCCGCGCTGGGTGGGCTCATCGGCATCGTGCTGGCCACGGGCGCGTCCCTGGCGCTATCGGGGCTGATGGGGGTGCCCTACCTGTTCAACCCTGGCGTGAACCTGCTGTCGTTTGTGTTTTCGGCCGGGATCGGTGTGGTGTTTGGCTACTTCCCGGCGCGGCGCGCGGCACGCATGGACCCCATCGATGCGCTACGGCACGAGTGAGCAAGGCCGTGGGCTGGCTGCCGAATGGCGTCTGACCGGGTGCCCTGGAAGAAAAAACAAGCAAAAAAGGCATGAAGCGCTAGTGCATCATGCCTTGATTGCTATTGAAAATATAGCGATGGCCGTCATGCGCCATCGCCTTGGGAGCGGCTGGCTTCAGTGAATGGTCAGCGTGGTGGCCTTGCTCACGGGCTCCAGGCGGACCAGCGTCAGGGTCAACACGCCGTTTTCCAGCTTGGCGGTGCTGGCGCTGGCATCGATCTCGGTGGGCAGCTCCCATGCACGCTGCACCTTGCGCGGTGCGCCTTCCACGCTTTGCACCTGCACCACCTGGCCCTCAATGCTGATCGAGAGCTGCTCGCGCGCCAGGCCGGGCACGTCCAGCTGCAGGGTGGTGGCCTTTTCGTCCTGCGTCACGGTGCAGCCGCCGGCGGGTGCTGCCGCTGCGGATGCAGGCTGCGCCAGAGCGCCCATCAGAAAACGTTGCAGTGCCAGGTCGGCGGAACGGGGGGCTTGGGCATAAGCGGCGCGGCGGATCACGGGGGCGAAGATCATGGGTAACTCCTATACACTGCGCGGCTCTCGACGTGGTCGCCGCATGGCAGAGAGTTGTGTGCGGCCACGCCGCATTTCAAGGGAAAAATGCCATGAATAAATTGCAATCTGTGGGCTTGAAATCAGGCGCTGCGGCATTACGTCACACCGTTTGGGCAGCCGCAGTGGCTCTTGCAGGCGCCGTGGCGTTGGCGCCTGCCGCGCAGGCGCAGGCCCCAGCCCCTGCCGCCGTGGCCCAGGCCAAGCCGGTCAAGCTGGCACTCATCGAAAGCCTCTCGGGCCCGTTCGCCAACACCGGCGAGGCCGTGTACCGCAACATCTACTGGGCCATGGAGCGTGTGAACGCGCGCGGCGGCGTGCAGCTGCCTGCCAGCAGTGGCGGTCCCCGCCCGCTGGTGCTGGAGCGCTACGACAGCAAGGGCCAGAACGAAGAGGCCCTGTCCGCGCTGCGCGCCGCGATCGACGATGGTGCGCAGGTCATCCTGCAGGGCAATTCGTCGTCCACGGCCGCCGTGTTGATCGAGGCCATCAACAAGCACAACGAGCGCGAGCCGAACAAGCGCGTGCTGTTCCTCAACTACTCGGCGGTGGACCCCATCCTCACCAACGAGAAGTGCAGCTTCTGGCACTTCCGCTTTGATGCCCATGCCGACATGCGCATGGCAGCGCTGATGGAGGTGATGCGCGAGGACAAGGCCTTGAAGAGCGTGTACCTCATCGGCCAGGACTACAGCTTTGGCCAGGCCGTGCTGCGCGAGGCGAAGAAGCAGCTGGCCGCCCAGCGCCCCGATGTGGCGGTGGTGGGCGAAGAGCTGCACCCCATCGGCCGCGTGAAGGACTTTGCGCCTTACGCCGTCAAGATCAAGAGCAGCGGCGCGCAGGCCGTGGTCACTGGCAACTGGGGCAACGACCTCACGCTGCTGGTCAAGGCCGCGCGGGACGTGGGCTACGAGGGCAGCTTCTACACCTTCTACGGCAACGCGCTGGGTGCGCCCGCCGCCATTGGCGACGCAGGCATTGGCAAGGTAGTGGCCGTGGCCGACTGGCTGCCCAATGTGCCGGGCGCGCAGAGCGAGGCGTTCTACCAGTCCTTCCGCACACGCTTTCCCAAGCCGCAGGATGACTATGTGCACATGCGCATGCAGCTGATGGTGGAGGCGCTCGCGCAGTCGATCGAGCGTGCGGGCAGCACCGATGTGGTGGCGGTTGCTCGCCAGATGGAGTCGGCCAACGTGCAGCTGGCCGGCCAGGGCGGCACGATGCGCGCGGCCGACCACCAGTTCCAGCAGGCGCTGGCGGTGGGCGTGATGGACAAGAAAGGCGCGCCCGGCGTGAAGTTCGACGTGGAAGGCTCGGGCTACGGCTTCCGCGTGGTGCGGCAGATTGCAGCCACCAAGGCGCAGCAGCCGCACAGTTGCCAGATGCAGCGTTATTGATGCTGCGCTACTGATGCGTGGGGCCGCCCCGGGCTGTCGGGGCGACCGAGGTGATCGCGCTCAGCGCCGGATGCGGTGGCCGGTCTTGAACACCCACCACACCACGGTGAGACACAGGGCCATGAACACCAGCGTCATGCTGGTGCTCACCGCAATGTGCACGTCGGCATGGCCATAGAACGCCCACCGCAGCCCGCTGATGAGATAGACCACCGGGTTGAACAACGAGACGGTCTGCCAGAACGGTGGCAGCATGCTGATGCTGTAAAACGCCCCGCCCAGAAAGGTAAGCGGCGTGATCACCAGCAGCGGGATGACCTGCAGCTTTTGAAAGCTGTCCGCCCACAGGCCAATGAGGAAGCCGAACAGGCAGAACGTGACGGCAGTGAGCACCAAAAAGCCCACCATCCACACGGGGTGCGCCACCTCGTACGGAACAAACACCCGGGCGGTGGACAGGATGAGCACCGACACCAGCAGCGACTTGCTGGCTGCCGCGCCCACGTAGCCCAGCAGCACCTCCACCCAGTTGACCGGCGCGCTCAGCAGTTCGTAGATGGTGCCCGACCATTTGGGCATGTAGATACCGAAGGCCGAGTTGGAGATGCTCTCGGAGAGCAGCGACAGCATGAGCAGGCCGGGGATGATGTAGGCGCCATAGCTCACCCCGCCGATGTCACCCATGCGCGAGCCGATGGCGGAGCCGAAGACGATGAAGTACAGCGCGGTAGTCAGCACGGGTGCAATGAGGCTCTGCATCCAGGTGCGGAAGGCACGGTTCATTTCAAAGCGGTAGATGGCGCGCACGCCATGCAGGTTCACACCGGTCATGCTGGGATCGCTTTCTGGGCCGAAGCGGTGGGGGCCTTGTCCTGGTGCACCAGGCTCACGAAGATGTCTTCGAGCGAGCTTTCACTGGAATGCAGGTCCTTGAAGTCGATGCCGTGCTCGGCCAGGGCGCGCAACAGGGCGGCGATGCCGGTGTCCTCGCGCTGCGTGTCGAAGGTGTAGGTCAGCACGGTGCCACCCTGGCTCAAAGACAGCGGCCAGCGGGCGAGCGCTGCGGGCACCTGCTCCATGGGCTGCTGCAGTGTGATGGCAAGTTCCTTCTTGCCCAGCTTGCGCATCAGCACGGCCTTGTCTTCCACCACGATCAGCTCGCCCTTGCGGATCACGCCGATGCGGTCGGCCATGTCCTCGGCTTCTTCCAGGTAGTGGGTGGTCAGGATGATGGTGGTGCCCGCGTCGCGCAGCGCCCGCACCAGGCGCCACATGTCGTGGCGCAGCTCCACATCCACGCCAGCGCTGGGTTCGTCGAGGAACAGAATCTTGGGCTCATGCGACAGCGCCTTGGCGATCAGCACGCGGCGTTTCATGCCGCCCGACAGCGCGAGGATCTTGTTGTCCTTCTTGTCCCACAGCGACAGGTCCTTGAGGATCTTCTCGATGTACGCGGGGTTGGGGGCCTTGCCAAACAGGCCCCGGCTGAAGTTCACTGTTGCCCACACGGTCTCGAACGAGTCGGTGTGAAGCTCCTGGGGCACCAGGCCAATCGCAGCACGGGCTGCGCGGTAGTCGCGCACCGTGTCATGACCATCTGCCGTGACGGTGCCCGCCGTGGCGTTGTTCATGCCGCAAATCACGCTGATCAGCGTGGTCTTGCCCGCGCCGTTGGGCCCCAGCAGCGCAAAGATCTCGCCGCGCCGGATGTCCAGGTCGATGTTCTTGAGTGCCTGAAAGCCGCCGGCGTAGGTTTTGCTCAGGCCGCGTACGCGGACGATGGCGTCCGTGTCGGGTGCTGGAGAAGGTGATGCAGGCATGGGGAAGGTTCTCTTGGAGGATCAGGGCGCGCCGCCTTGGCCGGGCCGCTGTGCAAGCGGTCGAAGCCGGGCATTGTGGACTGACTTGCGCAAGCGTGCAGGGCAGGGGCTCCGTGCCCGCAGAAACCTCCGGGTTCAGCCGGTAGGTGTTTGGTTAGCAGCGCAGGGGTTCGCCATCAGCGCGCTGCCGCCACCTCGCGGCCCAGCTCGATCACCGCCATGGCGTAGTAGCTGGACCAGTTGTAGCGCGTGATGGCGTAGAAGTTCTCGGTGCCCGCCACGTAGCTGGGGGCATCGTTGCCGTTCTGCAGTTCCACCAGCGCCAGCGGGCCCGTGTGCTGCGCACCCTGGGCATCGAGTACAGCGCCCTTGGCCAACATGCTGGCGGCACTGAAGGTGGGCAGGATGTCGGGGGCGAGCAGGTCGTCCAGCTGCAGGCGCGCGTTGTCGAACTGCACCCCAAAGTGCGTGGGCATGCCGGGCGTCCATCCGTGGCCGCGGAAGTAGTTGGCCACTGAGCCAATGGCATCGGCCGGGCTCTTGAACAGGTCCACGCGGCCGTCGCCATCAAAGTCCACCGCGTAGCGCACCCAGCTGGAGGGCATGAACTGGCCCAGACCCATGGCGCCAGCGTAGCTGCCGCGTGGCTCAAAGGGGTCGGTGTTGCTGCGGTTGGTGAGGCTCAGGAACTGCTCCAGCTCGCGCCGGAAGAACTCGGTGCGTTCCTTGGCGCGCGGGTGGGCAGAGGGGAAGTCGAACGCCAGCGTGGCCAGCGCGTCCATCACGCGGAAGGTGCCCATCTGCTGGCCGTAGATGGTCTCCACACCGATGATGCCCACGATGATCTCGGCCGGCACGCCAAACTCGCGTTCGGCACGCTCCAGCGTGGCCTGGTTCTCTTGCCAGAAACGCACGCCTGCACGGATGCGAATGGGGTCGATGAAGCGGCTGCGGTACACGCGCCAGTTCTTGGCCGTACCCTTGGCCGGCGGCAGCATGAGGCGTGGCACCTGGGGCAGAAAATGCGCCTGCCCAATGGCCTGGCGCACCCATTCGCGGTCCAGGTCGCGGCGCGTGGCCAGGTCGTCGGCAAAGTCCATGGCCTCGGGGCGCGATGCATAGAGCACCGGGGCCTTGGCACTGGCCCGCCCCTGGTGGGCCTGCCCGGCTTTGGCATGCGCTTTCTGTGCTGCTGGTTTGGGTTGATTTTCGGGCTTTGCGCTAGCGGGTAATGCCCAGGCAGCTATCAAAAATATAGCTGCTGCGGTCCATGGTGCTGTCTTCTTCATGTCAATGGTTCGTCATGTTATGGCTCCCTCGAGCGTCCGATACCGGCGCGCTCCAAGACCAGGGATGCCAAGCAAGGGCCGCCCCGCAGCGAGGGCATCGTCCCCCTGGGGGGAAGCGGCAACGCCGCTCAGGGGGGTCAACTTCTCGGCCAGGCAATGCTGCGGAACTCCCGCCGCAAATCGCCCAGCGCGGCCTCCGGGTGGGGGGCGTAGCGCACGCGCTCCAGCCGCAGCAGCCAGTCGGCCACCGCCGCAGCGGGTGCGCCGAATTGTGCCTGCACCCGCTCGGCCATGGCCCTGGGCGGCAGGGTGTCGGGCACCACCAGCCCGGCGCGGGCCAGGCGCTGGCGGGCGCGTGCCAGCAGGCGCAGCCACGGGTCGTGCTGGCTGCGCTCCCACAGGCTCCAGCCCATGCCCCCAAGGGCCGCCACGATGATCAGGATGCCCAGCACCATGGTCAGGTCCTGCCAGCTGGGCGACTCAAAGCCCAGCGACTTGAGCAGGTCCAGCTGGCGGCTTTGGGTGTAGTTGAGCACCCACTGGTTCCAGCTGTTGTTGACGGCCTCCCACACGGCGCGCAGGTTCTGCGCCAGGCCCGGGCTGATGACCGTGCCCATGGCTGTGGCAAAGGCTCCTTGGGGGGCGCGCAGCCGCTGGAAGGCTCCGATCCGGCCAGGCGAGACTGCGCCCGTTGGGTCCACGCGTACCCAGCCGCGGCTTTCCATCCACACCTCGGCCCATGCGTGGGCATCTGCGTTACGCACTGTCCAGTAGCCGTCCACCGGATTGCGCTCGCCGCCCTGGTATCCGGTGACAATGCGCGCGGGCACGTCCAGCGCACGCATCAGCACTACAAAGGCTGATGAAATGTGTTCGCAGAACCCTTCCTTGCGGTCAAACCAGAATTCGTCGGCCGTGTGTTCGCCAAATACTCCCGGGTCCAGCGAATAGCTATAGCCGCCCGTACGCAGGCGCTGCAGCACGGCATCGACCAGCTGCTGGGTGTCGGCGTTGGTGAGTGTTGGGTCTGCGCGCATCTGTGTGGCCAGTTCAAGCGTGCGCGGGTTGAAGCCTGGGGGTAGCTCGGTGTGCACGCGCAGCTGCCGGCTCGATGTTGTGGGGCCGTGGCGGAAGCTGGGGTAGCTCACTGCTTGGTAGCGCAGTACCTCGGTGATTGGGCGCGCGGTCATCCACTGCAAATCTTGCGTCATGTAGGCCTGCATGTTGGGCAAGGTAGGAGCCTCGGGCGTGGCCTCGAGTACCATCAGCCAGGGCTGGCGTTGGGGCTCCAGCGTGACTTCGTAACGCACGGCCGGGCCGCTGACCTTAAGGTTTGCAGGCACAGCTACGCGAGCGGCCCAAGGGCTGTCTTCGCGGAATGGCTCGGCTTGCCACTGGCGGCCATCAAAGCCCGTCATCACCGGCCCGCGGAAGTACAGCGCCGACTGCGGCGGTATGCTGCGCTCGTCGCCTTCAAACCGGAGGCGGATCGCCACGCGGTCATCCAGTGCAATCTCAGCCATATCGCCGATCTTCATGGTGCCCGACAGTCCACTTCGGCCGGTGAGGTTGTCGGCCGGCATGCCCCACAGCGGCGCCATGCGCGGGAACAGCATGAACAGCGCCGCCATGATGGGCGCGCCCAGCAGCGCCATGGTGCCTGCGGTGCGCAGTGCCTGCGACAGCGGTGGCCGCCCCACAGGCATGTGGGCGTTGACCAGGGCCGTGAGCAGCCCCAGCAGCGCCACCAGCATGGCAGCAGCCGTGAACAGCGACTGCGAGAAGAAGAAGTTGCTGAGCATCGTGAAGAAGCCCAGGAAGAAGACCACCAGCGCGTCGCGCCGCGCGCGCAGTTCCAGCATCTTGAGCGCCAGCAGCATCACGATCAGCGTCACCCCGGCATCACGGCCCAGGATGGTGCGGTGGGTGTACAGCGTGCCCGCCACCGCGATCACCAGCGGAACGGCCAGCACCCAGCGCGTCGGCAGCGGGCGGCCCTTGAAGGCCAGCCAGCCGCGCCACAGCATCAGTCCGGCCGCCAGCAGGCTCGCCCATACAGGCAACACGTTGACCTGCGGGGCGATGACCCACGCAATCACGACGAGCAGAAACAGCGTGTCGCGCGCGTCGCGCGGCAGTGCGTGGAGCGTCTGGCGCAGGCTCATGGCTGCGCGGCGGGGTGGAGGGCGATGGATTTCATTTTGCTATGTATTTGATAGCTTCTGAGGCAATATGAACATGCGCTTGGGGCCAATATGGACTGAAATAAGCGGCAGCGGGTCAACACAGGGCCAAGGCCTCCAGGCAGCGCCTACGGTGGGCTGCCCCGGTGTCGGGTGCGATCTCGGTGCCAGGCAGGCGCAGGCCATAGTCCAGGCCCAGGCGGTCGGCCTGCAGCACCCAGGCCGTCAGTCGCGACACGCGTGCCTCGTGGTTGGGCAGGGCGGCGTGGGCCAGGTCCAGCCACAGCTCATGCCGCTGCGCCTGTTGCGCGTCACGGCTCACCAGGTCGTCGGTGCCGGTGGCCAGCGACTTGGCGGCCTTCTTCCAGACCACCAGTTTGAGTGGGTCGCCCCGCCGGTAGGCCCGCACCCCGTCGAATTCGCCAATGCCCTGCGACGGCGCATTGCCCGTGCCCCCGGCGCGGGGCTCGCCCGGCGGCAAGGGCTGTGGCGGCACCTCGGGCGCAGGGTACACCAGCACCTCGGCAGCGGGGCGCCAGTAGGTCCATACGCGGAAGGTGCCCAGCGGAAACCGCGTCTCGGCCGTCAGGGTGGGCACGCGGTGCAGCCCCCGGCGCCCGGGCTGGAAGGCGACCTGCACGCTGGCCTGGCCCTGGGCGGGCACATCGGTCCATGCCCAGTGGTGTTCGGCCTTGCCGGTGCCGTGCACCGCCAGGGCAATGCCATAGCGGGGCGACTTGCGATCGCTGGAGAGCTGAATCTCGAACGCCGTGCTCGTGCCCAGAAAATGCGGCTCGGGCGCCTTCAGGTGCAGCGTCAGCCCGCGCAGGTTGGCATGGCAGAGGTGCATGCCCACCACCGCGCTGCCGGCCAGCAAAAAGGTCAGCAGGTAGCCCAGGTTGAGCTGGTAGTTGATGGAAGCCACCAGCAGCACCACGAGCGTGAGCGCCAGCATCCAGCCCGAGCTGGTGGGCAGGATGTAGACATTGCGCTGGGTGAGCTGCAGCGTGTCGGACAGCGGCAGGCGTGCCTGCCACCAGCGCTGAAAGCGCCTGCGAAGGCGTGCCACGGGGCTGAGCCGCGCAGCCAGGCCGCGCCAGCCCGTGGGCGTGGTGAGGGAAGGGTGGACGGCGGATTCCATCGATCAGGGCAGCGGCACGGCATCGACCATGGCGCGCACCTGCTCGACCGCGCCGCGCCCGGCGTCGCCCACGGGCACCAGGCGGTGGGCGATGGTTTGCGGCAGCACGGCCTGCACATCGTCCGGTGCCACGTAGTCGCGCCCGCTGATGAGCGCCTGGGCTTTGGCGGCACGCAGCAGGGCAATGCCCGCGCGGGGCGACAGGCCCTGCAAGAACCAGCGGCCCGAGCGGGTGGCGGCGATCAGGTCCTGCACATAGTTGAGCAGCGGATCGGCGGTGTGCACGGCCTGCACCTGGCACTGCAGCTCGGTCAGCTCCTCGGCCGACAGCAAAGGCAGCAGGCTGCTCACCATGTCGCGGCGGTCGTCGCCCGACAGCAGCAGGCGCTCGGCGGCGCGGTCGGGGTAGCCGATGGAGATGCGCATCAAGAAGCGGTCAAGTTGCGACTCGGGCAGTGCAAAGGTGCCCAATTGGTCGTGCGGGTTCTGGGTGGCGATCACGAAGAACGGGTGGGGCAGTGCGCGGGTTTCGCCCTCGACCGAGACCTGCTTTTCTTCCATGGCTTCGAGCAGGGCGCTCTGCGTTTTGGGGCTGGCGCGGTTGATCTCGTCGGCCAGCAGCACCTGGGCAAACACCGGGCCGGGGTGGAACACAAAGGCTTCCTTGCCGCGTTCGTACACCGACACGCCGGTCAGGTCGCTGGGCATCAGGTCGGCAGTGAACTGGACGCGCGAAAACTGCAGCCCAAAAGTGTGGGACAGCGCGTGCGCCAGCGTCGTCTTGCCCACGCCCGGCACGTCTTCGATGAGCAGGTGCCCCCCTGCCAGCAGGCAGGCCACGCAGTCCTGAACCTGGGCCTTTTTGCCCACGATCACCGTGTTAAGCTGATCCAGGAGCGATTTGATCTTGTGCTGTGCATTCATGGCACGACGTTATCCGAAAAACGGCAAAAAATGCGAGACGCGGGGACAAGACTGTGAGCAAGACGGGCTATTTCACCCACCGGGATTGTTGGAAGCACGAGATGGGCCCGGGCCACCCCGAATGCCCCGAGCGGCTGGATGCGATTGAAGACCGTTTGCTGGTCACCGGCGTGGGGGATGCGCTGGAGCGCTACGAGGCGCCCGAAGCCTCACTGGCCGACATCGAACTGGCCCATGGCCGCATGCACATTGCGGCGCTGCGCGGCCTGTCCGACCGGCTCAACGAAGAGCTGATGGCCGGCGGCCCGAGCTACGCGCAGATCGACACCGACACCTCCATCAACGCCCACACCTGGAAGGCGTCCCTGCGTGCCGCAGGTGCCGCGCTGGCTGCCACCGATGCGGTCATGGCGGGCGAGGTCGAAAACGCGTTCTGCTCTGTACGCCCCCCAGGGCACCATGCCTGCCGCGACAAGGCCATGGGTTTCTGCTTTTTCAACAACGTGGCGGTGGCCGTCAAATACGCCTTGCAGCGCTACAACCTGCAGCGCGTGGCGGTGGTGGACTTTGACGTGCACCATGGCAACGGCACCGAAGACATCCTGGCCAACGACCCGCGCGCGCTGATGGTCAGCATCTTCCAGCACCCGTTCTACCCCTACAGCGGCGACCACGACCCGGCCCCCAACATGGTCAACGTGCCGGTGCCTGCGTACACGCGCGGCATGGACATCCGCGAGATCATCGAGATGATGTGGATGCCCCGGCTGGAGGCCTTCAAGCCCGAGATGATTTTTGTGAGTGCCGGTTTTGACGGCCACCGCGAGGACGACATGGGCCAGCTGGGCCTGACCGAGCAGGACTACACCTGGATCACCCAGCGCGTGAAGGATGTGGCCCGGCGCTACTCGAAAGGGCGCATCGTGTCTTGCCTGGAAGGTGGCTACGTGATGGGGCCGCTGGCGCGCAGCGTGGAGGCGCATCTGCGAGTCCTTGCGGATCTGTAAGCCCCCTGACCGGGGTGTCTCCGGCGCTCTGACCGGCCGCCTGCCTGGTGGCGATGGCCTGGAGACGCGCCAGTCTCGGCGGTGCCGGTCGTGCAAAACACTGGAGAAGAATGATGACGAATTCCCATGAGCTGCTGCAAATTGCCCGCGACACACGCGGCGTGGTCACCCTGACCCTGAACGACCCTACCCGCTTCAATGCGCTGGGCAGCGAGATGCTCACGGCGCTGCAGCAGGCGCTGGACGACGCGGGCCGCGACGAATCGGTGCGTGTGGTGGTGCTGGCGGCAGCCGGCAAGGCGTTTTGCGCGGGCCACAACCTCAAGGACATGGCGGCCCACCCAGAGCTGGCGTACTACCAGAAGCTGTTTGCGCAGTGCAGCCGGATGATGCTGACGATCCACAAGCTCAGCGTGCCCGTCATCGCACGGGTGCAGGGCATGGCGACGGCTGCGGGGTGCCAGCTGGTGGCGCAGTGTGATCTGGCCGTGGCGGCCAACACGGCCAGCTTTGCCACAAGCGGCATTCATTACGGCCTGTTCTGTGCCACGCCCAGCGTGCCGTTGGTGCGCAACGTGCCCGCCAAGCGGGCGATGGAAATGCTGCTCACCGGTGATTTCATCGATGCGCCCACCGCGCTGGCGCAAGGGCTGGTAAACCGCGTGGTGCCCGCCGATGCGCTGGATGCCGAGGTCGAGCAACTGGTGCAATCTATCCTGCAGAAGCCGCGCGTGGCCGTGGCCATGGGCAAGGCGCTGGTGTACCAGCAGCGCGAGCTGGGCATCGATGCCGCCTACCAGCTGGCCGGCCAGACCATGGCCACCAACATGATGGACGAGGCCGCCCAGGAGGGCGCCCGTGCGTTTGCCGAGAAGCGCCAGCCCGCCTGGAAGCGTTGAGGCACGGCACGATGGACAAGCCGATGCTCGACGACGTGGGCCTGTGGGTGCAGGCCTTTCTCAGCCCCACGGTGCTGGTGGAGCTGGCTGTCCTGGCCGTTTGTGTGGGCCTGGCCTGGGGGCTGGTGGCGCTGCTGCAGCGCGGCCTGCGCCAAGGCGATCCGCGCTCCATCCTGTTTGGGGTGCGGATTGTGGACGGCGCGCTGTTCCCGCTGGTGCTGCTGAGTCTGGCCTACATCGCGCGCACCTTGCTGCACCACTGGGTGGCGCTGGCGGCTTTCAAGATTGCGATCCCCGTGCTGGTAGCGCTGGTGGTCATTCGCATCGGCGTGAAGGTGCTGCAGGTGGCCTACCCGGACGCTGCCTGGGTGCGGCCCATCGAGCGCTCCATCTCCTGGATGGCGTGGCTGGGCATGGTGCTGTGGGTCACCGGGCTGTTGCCGCTGGTGCTGGACGAGCTGGACCAGATCCACTGGAAGGTGGGCGGGGCGACGCTGTCGGTGCGCACCATCATCGAAGGGGCGGTCACCGCTGCAGCGGTGCTGCTGATCGCCTTGTGGATCTCGGCGGCCATCGAGTCGCGCCTGCTGCGCTCGGCCACGGGCGCCGAGCTGTCGCTGCGCAAGGCCGTGAGCAATGCGGTGCGGGCGCTGCTGGTGTTTGTGGGCTTGCTGGTGGCCTTGTCGTCGGTCGGCATCGACCTGACTGCGTTGTCGGTGCTGGGTGGTGCGGTCGGCGTGGGCATTGGCTTTGGCCTGCAGAAGCTGGCGGCCAACTATGTCAGCGGTTTTGTGATCCTGGCTGAGCGCAGCATGCGCATTGGTGACAACGTCAAGCTCGACAACTTCGAGGGGCGCATCACGCAGATCAACGCTCGCTACACGGTCATCCGCTCATCGTCCGGCCGCGAGTCTATCGTGCCCAACGAAATGCTCATTACCCAGCGGGTAGAGAACCTGTCGCTCAGCGACCCTAAGGTATGGATGTCCACCGTGGTCAGCGTTGCCTATGAGAGCGATGTGGACCAGGTGGCCCAGTTGCTCACGAATGCCGCCCTGGTCAGCCCGCGCGTGTTGCGCGACCCGGCCCCCAGCGCCGCGCTGTCGGCCTTCGGTGCCGATGGGCTGGAGTTCACCGTGGGGTTCTGGATTGCGGACCCTGAAAACGGGTCGTTGGGACTGCGTTCGGACATCAACCGGGCCATCCTGAGTGCGCTGCGGGCCCACCAGATCGAAATCCCTTACCCGCAACGGGTGATGCATGTCCAAGTCGATGGCGCAGTCCCGGCTGTGATGTCGCCGGGCGGGACTCCCGCGCCAGCACCCCCTTCGGCGGGCTGAGCCGGGGGCTCGCCGATGTCCTGGTGGGTGCCCGGTAGCGCAGGCGACAGCCCACTCTAGACATTGGCCTTGTGCACTCGCCTATAATTCACAAAAAGCACGATCGTTCTTTTTTGTGATTGTGCAGTCTGTGTGGTGGCTCCGTAGCGCTTTCGCTGCAGTGCGACATAGAATGTTCTAGTTTACGTAAACGTCAATTCAACCAACTCTCTAGGAGCCGCAGCAATGAAGGTCTTGGTCCCTGTCAAGCGCGTGGTGGACTACAACGTGAAGGTCCGCGTGAAGTCGGACAACACGGGTGTGGACATCGCCAACGTGAAGATGAGCATGAACCCCTTTGACGAAATCGCCGTTGAAGAGGCCGTGCGCCTGAAAGAAAAAGGCCTGGTGACCGAAGTCATCGCAGTCTCCTGCGGCGTGGCCCAGTGCCAGGAAACCCTGCGCACCGCCATGGCGATTGGCGCCGACCGCGCCATCCTGGTCGAGACCGACGTGGAACTGCAGCCCCTGGCCGTGGCCAAGCTCCTCAAAGCCCTGGTCGACAAAGAGCAACCCTCGCTCATCATCCTGGGCAAACAAGCCATCGACGACGACGCCAACCAGACCGGCCAGATGCTGGCAGCCCTGGCCGACCTGCCCCAGGCCACCTTCGCCAGCAAGGTCGAACTCGCTGCCGACAAAGTCAGCGTGACCCGCGAAGTCGACGGCGGCCTGGAAACCCTGCAGCTTTCCCTGCCCGCCGTCATCACCACCGACCTGCGCCTGAACGAGCCCCGCTACGTCACCTTGCCCAACATCATGAAGGCCAAGAAAAAACAGCTCGATACCGTCAAGCCCGAAGACCTCGGCGTGGACGTGGCGCCCCGCCTGAAGACCCTGAAGGTGACCGAACCCGCCAAGCGCGGTGCTGGCATCAAGGTGGCCGACGTGGCCGCCCTGGTCGAAAAACTCAAGAACGAAGCGAAGGTGATCTAAATGTCGGTACTCGTTATTGCTGAACACGACAACGCGTCCATCAAGGGCGCCACGCTGAACACCGTCACGGCCGCCGTCGCCTGCGGCGGCGACGTGCACGTGCTGGTGGCTGGCCACAATGCCGGTGCAGCCGCACAAGCCGCCGCCAGCATCGCCGGTGTCGCCCAGGTCATCCACGCAGACGCAGCAGGCCTGGAACACGGCCTGGCAGAGAACGTGGCCGCCCAAGTGCTCGCCATCGCCTCCAACTACAGCCACATCCTGTTCCCCGCCACTGCCAGCGGCAAGAACGTGGCCCCCCGCGTGGCCGCCAAGCTGGATGTCGCCCAGATCAGCGACATCACCAAGGTCGTCTCTCCTGACACCTTCGAGCGCCCCATCTACGCTGGCAACGCCATCGCCACCGTGCAAAGCAGCGACAGCGTCAAGATCATCACCGTGCGCACCACCGGCTTTGACGCCGCAGCCGCCACCGGTGGCAGCGCACCAGTCGAAACCGCCGCTGCAACGGCCGACGCCGGCAAGAGCAGCTTTGTGGGCAGCGAAATCGCCAAGAGCGACCGCCCCGAGCTGACCGCTGCCAAGATCATCGTCTCCGGTGGCCGGGCGCTGGGCAGCAAGGAAAAGTTCGACGAAGTCATGACCCCGCTGGCCGACAAGCTGGGCGCCGCTCTGGGTGCCAGCCGCGCTGCGGTGGACGCAGGCTACGCGCCCAACGACTGGCAAGTGGGCCAGACGGGCAAGATCGTGGCGCCGCAGCTGTACATCGCGGCCGGTATCTCGGGTGCCATCCAGCACTTGGCGGGCATGAAGGATTCGAAGGTGATCGTGGCGATCAACAAGGATCCTGAGGCACCGATCTTCAGCGTGGCTGACTATGGGCTGGAAGCGGATCTGTTCACGGCGGTGCCGGAACTGGTCAAGGCCCTGTAAGAACGCCCCTGTGCACACAAAGGCATCGCTCGCGATGCCTTTTTTTTGACGAAATTTTGCTTTCCCGGAGACACCCATGAGCTACACCGCCCCCGTCAAGGACATGCTGTTCGCCATCGAGCACCTGGCCCACATTGAACAGATCGCGCAGATTCCCGGCTTTGAAGATGCCGGACTCGACACGGCCTCTGCCGTGCTGGAAGAGTGCGCCAAGTTCAATGAGGGCGTGCTGGCTCCGCTCAACTGGGAAGGCGACAAGAACCCATCGAGCTGGAAAGACGGCGTGGTCACGACCACTCCAGGCTTCAAGGAGGCCTTCCGCCAGTACGCCGACGGCGGCTGGCAAGGCCTGCAGCACCCTGCCGACTTCGGCGGCCAGGGCCTGCCCAAGACGATTGGCGCCGCCTGCATCGAGATGACCAACAGCGCCAACATGAGCTTCGCGCTGTGCCCGCTACTGACGGATGGCGCCATCGAGGCCCTGCTGACAGCAGGCAGCGATGAGCTCAAGGCCACCTATCTGGAGAAGCTGGTGACCGGCCAATGGACCGGCACCATGAACCTGACCGAACCTCAGGCGGGCTCGGACCTGGCCCTGGTGCGCACCCGCGCCGAGCCGCAGCCGGATGGCACTTACAAGATCTTCGGCACCAAGATCTTCATCACCTACGGTGAGCACGACATGGCCGAAAACATCGTGCACCTGGTGCTGGCCCGCGTGCAAGGCGCGCCCGAGGGCGTGAAGGGCATCAGCCTGTTCGTGGTGCCCAAGTTCATGGTCAACAAGGATGGCACGCTGGGTGCACGCAACGACGCGCACTGCGTGAGCATCGAGCACAAGCTGGGTATCAAGGCATCGCCCACGGCCGTGCTGCAGTTTGGCGACCACGGCGGTGCCGTGGGCTACCTGGTGGGCGAAGAAAACCGTGGCCTCGAATACATGTTCATCATGATGAACGCGGCCCGCTACGCCGTGGGCATGCAGGGCATTGCGATCTCCGAGCGCGCTTACCAAAAAGCCGTGCAGTACGCCAAAGACCGCGTGCAAAGCCGCCCTGTGGACGGCAGCATTGCCGCCAGCGCGCCCATCATCCATCACCCTGATGTGAAGCGCATGCTGATGACGATGCGCGCCACCGTCGAGGGCTGCCGCGCCATGGCCACCGTGGCGGCGGCGGCGTTTGACGCCGCCCACCACCACCCCGATGCCGACACGCGCAAGCAGAACCAGGCGTTCTACGAATTCATGGTGCCGCTGGTCAAGGGCTACAGCACCGAGACCAGCCTGGAGGTGACCAGCCTGGGCGTGCAGGTGCACGGCGGCATGGGTTTCATTGAAGAAACTGGCGCGGCCCAGTACTACCGCGACGCCAAGATCCTGACCATCTACGAAGGCACTACCGCCATTCAGGCCAACGACCTCGTGGGCCGCAAGACAGCCCGCGATGGCGGCCAGGTGGCCAAGGGCATTGCTGCGCAGATCGAGAAGACCGAGGCCGATCTGCTGGCCAGCGGCACCCCTGCCGCGCTGGCCGTGGCCAAACGCCTCACGGCGGCGCGCAAGGCGCTGCTCGACGTGATCGACTTCGTGGCCGGTGGCACCAAGGCCCAGCCCAACGCCGTGTTTGCAGGTAGCGTGCCTTACCTGATGCTGGCAGGCAATGTGGTGGCTGGCTGGCAGCTGGCTCGCAGCCTGCTGGTGGCGCAAGACCTGTTGCAAAAGGGACAGGACGAAGCCTTCATGCGCGCAAAAATCACCACGGCCCAGTTCTACGCCGACCACATCCTGGTGAAGGCCCCCGGCCTGCGCGACAGCATTGTGGAAGGCGCAGCCAGCGTGACCGAGCTGGCGCTGGAAGCCTTCTGAAGGACTGGCGTGCTGTGAGGAGACGGGCCACCTGCAGGGCAGGGGCCTTGATATAAAAATGATAGCTACGGGCGCATGATTCACTAGCGCGTCCGGCCTATTCCATCCCTATTCTTGTTCTGGAAGTTGTAGCCATGTCCAAACTGCCTCCCGTGTTGCAAAACCTGTCGCTGCCCGTCATCGGGTCGCCGCTGTTCATCATCAGCAACCCCAAGCTCGTGATCGAGCAGTGCAAGGCCGGTGTGGTGGGCTCCATGCCTGCCCTGAACGCCCGCCCCGCAGAGCTGCTGGACGAATGGCTGGCCGAGATCACAGAAACCTTGGCGGCCTACAACAAGGCCAACCCCGACAAGCCTGCCGCGCCCTTCGCCATCAACCAGATCGTGCACAAGAGCAACGACCGCCTGGAGCACGACATGCAGGTCTGCGCCAAGTACAAGGTGCCGATCATCATCACCAGCCTGGGCGCGCGCGAGGATGTGAACCAGGCCGTACATGCCTGGGGTGGCGTGGTGCTGCACGACATCATCAACAACAAGTTCGCGCACAAGGCGATCGAAAAGGGCGCTGACGGCCTGATCGCCGTGGCGGCCGGTGCCGGTGGCCACGCTGGCACCAAGAGCCCGTTTGCGCTGATCCAGGAAATCCGTCAGTGGTTTGACGGCCCCGTGGCGCTCAGCGGATCCATCGCCTCCGGCGGCGCCGTGCTGGCTGCACAGGCCATGGGGGCGGACTTTGGCTACATCGGTTCGGCCTTCATCGCCACGCACGAGGCGCGTGCCAGTGAGGCCTACAAGCAGGCCATCGTGGACAGCAACTCTGACGACATCGTCTACAGCAACCTTTTCACCGGTGTGCACGGCAACTACCTGGCGCCGTCGATCCGTGCGGCGGGCATGGACCCCGATAACCTTCCCGAGTCCGACCCCAGCAAGATGAACTTTGGCGGCGACGCCAAGAAGGCCTGGAAGGACATCTGGGGCTGCGGCCAGGGCATTGGCGCCATCAACGCCGTGACCAGCACGGCCGAGCTGGTGGCCCGCCTGCGCAGCGAGTACGAGGCCGCCCGCGCACGCCTGAAGCTGTGATGCGCTTCTGCCCGGCGCGGCGCGGTGCCGCGGCCGGACTACCCGCTGATCTGCAGCTCTGGTAGACAGCGCTTTCCACCCCCTTTCTCCCTTTCGCCCGCCTTGTGCATCTGCACAGGGCGGGCGAAACGCTTTTGGGCACAGGCACAAGGGCAAACCCCCATCAATACTTTGGGATGCTGCCGCGAAAATGGTGATGTTTAGTAACTAATTACCGATGACTGTGCAGCGCTGGGAATGGCTGCCAACGGTGCTGCCGATGCCGTCCCGATGGGGTGACTTGCACGGCTGACACCGGTGTTGTCGACAAAGGAGGGAAACGTTTTGCGCAATTTCATGATGCTGCTGCTGGTGGCACTGGGTATGGCGGGAGCGGTCCACGCCCGCAATGAGGGGGTGACCGACACCGAAATCCACCTGGGTGCATCGGTCGTGCTTTCCGGGCCCCTGGGGCCGCAGACGGTGCAGTACACCGAAGGCTCGCGGCTGCTGTTCGAGTCCGTCAACGCCAAGGGTGGGGTGCACGGCCGCCAGATCCGCTACACCACGCTGGACGACGGCTTTGACGCCCAGAAGGCCGTGGCCAACACGCGCCAGCTGCTCGAAGCCGCCAAGGTCTTCATGATCTACCACAGCACGGGCACGGCGCAGACCGCCGCGATCCTGCCCCTCATCAATGAACACCGCACCTTGCTGTTCGGACCTGTCACGGGCGCCTCGGCGCTGCGCGAAACGTTTAACCCCCTGGTATTTCATGTGCGTGCGGGCTATGAGAGCGAAGCCCAGAAGATCGTCTCCCAGCTTCAGCGCCAGGGCATCACCCGCGTTGCGGTCCTGTATCTGGACGATGGCCTGGGCAAGGCTCTGGTGGCGGAGCTGCGCAAGGCGTCACAGGCACTTCAGCTGCCCTTCATGGCCGAGTTCAAGCTCGATCCGCAGAAGCCGGACTTCGCTGCGGCAGCGGCGGCCACGGAGAAAGCCCAGCCACAGGCAGTGATCATGGCCACCGGGGGCGCTTCCTTCACGAATTACATCAAGGAGGTGCAGGCCACCAGCGCTCGGCCCGCCTATTACGGTTTCTCGGTCATGAGCCTGGACGTGATCAACCGCGAGCTCAAGGAAAAGGCGCGCGGCATCATCCTGGCGCAGATCATGCCGTCGCTGCGCAACACCACCATCCCGGTGGTCGCAGACTACATCAACCTGCTGCGTGCCAAATCACCTGGCGCTCAGCCGTCGGCAGCGCAGTTCGATGGGTTCGTGCATGCTCGACTGCTGGTCGAGGGGCTGCGCCGCACGGGGCGCAACCTGACCACCGAGAGCTTCATCAAGGCCATGGAAGAAGCGGGCGATATCTCGTTCGGCCGCTTCAACGTGAAGTACTCTCCCAAGACCCGCAATGGTTCCACGTACGTGGAACTGGCCATTGTGGATGCAGAGGGTAGCCTGCGCTATTGAGGGCCCCTCGGGCCGGACAGAGCGGGGTGATTTGCGGGTCTGCCAACCCGTGCTTGTGAGGAGCGAACCGGGCGGGACAGCAGGGCCGTGCAAAAAATCCGGTAACCGAGGACAATAGGAGGCTTTGTTACTCCATCTCTGGGTTCGTTCGTCTCGCGGCCATGCACGGCAGACAACGCGGTAGGGGATGGATCAGGATGTCTGGCGGCGCTCCGTCTGCTGGAGTTCACAAACACACCCTATGTCCTCGCCCACATCCCGCACACCTTTGATCGACATGATCAAGGGCACGGCTTGCGCCACCATCGTGTGGCACCACTTGGCCTTCTATGGTCCGATGTCCGACATTGCCCACCCTTTGGCTCCAGCCCTCATGGCCTGGCTGTACGACTACGGGCGCATGGCGGTGCAGGTGTTTCTGGTGTTGGGCGGGTATCTGGCTGCTGCGAGTCTTGCGCCCCAGGGCGTTGCCCGCTTTGAACATGCTGGTACCGCTATTGCCAAGCGTTTTGTGCGCTTGGTAGTGCCTTACGCCGTGGCGCTGGTGCTGGCGGTGCTGGTGTCTGCCCTGGTTCGGCCTTGGATGGACCACCACTCCGTGCCCGACCAGCCCACTTTCTCGCAGCTGCTGGCGAACGCATTGCTGCTGCAGGACATTGTGGGTGCAGGTGCGTTGTCGGCCGGCGTTTGGTACGTGGCCATCGATTTCCAGCTCTTTGCCCTGACCGTGCTCATGCTCGCCGGGGTGCGTGCGCTGCCAGTGCCCCAGTTACGGCACCAGGCGGCGGCCGTATCGCAAGGATTGGTGTTGCTGATGGCGGGCGCCTCATTGTGGCTGTTCAACCGCATGGCGGGGCTGGACATGTGGGCGCTGTACTTTTTTGGTGCTTACGGCCTCGGCATGCTGGCCTACTGGGCGACCCGCGCCCCCCAGGCGCAGGGGTGGATGACGATGATGGCCTTGTTGGCGGGCGTGGCACTGGCTGTGGACTTCCGCGCGCGCATTGCCGTGGCCGCAGTCACGGCGCTGTGCCTGGCGGTGGCCATGCGCTCCGATCGCGTGCGCAGTTTTGCCGGCGTATCACCGATCGTCCAGCTCGGTCAGATGTCGTATTCAGTCTTCCTGGTGCACTTTGCTGTGTGCTTGCTGGTCAACGCGGTGGTCTGCCACCTCTGGCCCACTTCGCCCGTGTTGAACGCCTTGGGCATGCTGCTGGCCTTCGCACTGTCGCTGGCCGCCGGCCGCCTCCTGTATCTGCGGGTGGAGCGCCACGTTCCATCGTGGTCCACGGCGCTGCGCTGGCAGCTGGGTCTGGTAGGGGCGGGCATGCTGGTGGTCATTACCAGCAACTGGGCGTAGCCTTTGGTTGAAACCGCCTGGGCGAGTTGGTGGGTCCGCTTTTTTTGAGCATGGCCCGCCCTTTCGCCGGGTGCAGCGCTATCGCAAAAGCTTGCGCTCCCGGCGCTTGCGCTGTTTGTCCAGAAACCATGCCATGAGGGGCAGTAGCAGCATCGAACCCGGGATCACCCAGATGAAAAGGTAAGGGCTGACCGAAGAGGCGGACCGCATGACATCCCGCAGGTGGGCACGCTCCTCTGCACTCCAGGTGCCCTGTCGGCGCTGCTGCACCAGCCAGACCACTGAGCCTTTCATCGTGGCCAGCTCGCGGCGCAGGCGGCTCTTTTCTCTACTGTTGCCTGCCAGAAACGAACAAAACCATTCGGGAGCCTTTTCCATCCGACGCTGGAATGCCAGGGTGGAGTCTGGGTCAAAAGTGTCGGTTGGGGTGGGGGCTTTAGGCCCGTGCTGTTCGCTCATCGGAAACGCCAAGCTCTAGAACGAGGCACCGAAAAAGTGTGAATTGGCCGGTGAAAACGGCAGAAAAACCCACACGTCCTTACTTGCCCCAACAGTCAGCGTTATATCCAGCTTCTCCGGATGTTTTTCCAGCGGCCCCACGGAGGCCGCTATTTGTCAATGTATACGTTCCGCACTTATCGCTGGCCTGGGCACTGCCCGACTTTGGAGTGGCAGTCAGCGTGTAAGAGGTGGCCGTATTGCTGGCAGCCAGTGCAATTGTGTACCGCTTGCTGCTGTCTGTTGACCACGTGAGTGACGTCGGCAGTGAAGCTGTGGGATAAGTGCCGGTCGCTGTCGCCGCTCGTTCAAGCCACTGCTGCGTCTGTAGCAGGCCTGCCCGAGCTTCAGCCCGGTGACCTCTCCGTACATATTCCTGATAGCTTGGGTAGGCTACGGCCGAGAGAATACTCACCACAGCAACCACAATCATCAATTCAATCAGCGTGAATCCGCGGACTTTATGCAGCGATGTTCTTAGGTACATATAACCTCTGATAGGACCTGTGCTCATTATTTCAATTGTCGCCAGTTGGGGCGAACCAGCAACGAGGGATAAATTTTAAGTGCATCGGTTTTGCCGTCATTGCCCTTGCGAATTTGTTTCTTTCCTGTGGTGAACCTGAGTTCTTTTCCGGACGCTGACATACGTGCGTAATTCTTGGTCCCGCTCATATCGGAGGCGTTGTAGAGGCCGTCACCATTCACATCCATGATCGTCAAAGGAGCTGGCACACCAGTTGCGATGTTGACTAAAGTGCGATAGGTCTTCGATGCGCTGGGTTGGGGGGCGCAGACTTCATTACCGCTGGCAGTAGCACTACCAGTAGCAGGCTTCTCGCTAATGATCTCGAGTGTATTGCCGCCGTTGAAGAAGGTTGGGCTGGTCGTGACACGCTCGCCAGATACTGGTAAGTCCAGATACCACCCCTGTTTGACGGAGCAGGAAGTATCGGTGGGTTTGCATGTGTACGTTACCTCCTGAGTTGTTAGAGTCCAGAACGAACGCCCCGTGCTTACACCACTACCTGCAGTCCCCAGCCCTGTGCCTGCGGTCGTATTGTCGGCACCGTTGTCCACTACTTCAGCCTGCAGCACGCTACGCCCGCTCACGGTTGCTGGGGTGGGGTTTGATGACTTTATCGCGACTTTACCTGCGTTGGCTCCAGTAGTTTCGATTTGATAACGTGTGTTGTCCAGAATGGAATAAAACGATTGGACGGAGGTGTCCGTGCGATCGCCCTCTGTCAGATTTTGACCGGTCCCAAAAGCTACCATCAGGCCTCCCACTGTCCGATTGGCGCGAAGAACGGGTGGAGTCGTAATAGGTTGCCGATTAGTTGATCCGCCAGATGTATATGAGGCAGTAAACAACGGGCTACCACCAAATGCTACGCCCCATTGCGAAGCATCCACTTT
This sequence comes from Acidovorax sp. M14, assembly GCF_049331375.1. Classification (NCBI taxonomy): domain Bacteria; kingdom Pseudomonadati; phylum Pseudomonadota; class Betaproteobacteria; order Burkholderiales; family Comamonadaceae; genus Acidovorax; species Acidovorax sp. M14. The sequence goes on along the minus strand of NZ_CP186263.1, from coordinate 3,539,976 downwards.
GGAAATATCGAATTTCCACATGTTGCCTCGCAGGTCGCCCGCATACACAAAATCCGGAGACCCGTCACCGTTGACGTCCAAGAATTCTGGTGTTGAAAGTCCATTGCCAACGGCCTCAGCACCCGTCGTTGCGGCGGGTATGGTAAAAAGTGACTGATTGCCATCTAGGTACTGAATAAGCAAAACAGGTCGCTCATTTGTACTGTTGTATCCATTGCCGGTTACATAAGCCCACCGACCGTTGTTTAGTCGTGCTATTTGCTTGGAAAGTTGCTGGTTGCTCTCAGAGACTACGGGTGGCCCAAAAATGTGACCTATATCCGCATGGGAGTTGGCATCGGCTGGTTTGGAGGGAGGGACAGCATCACTGATAGGTGCAGCAGTTTTATCCATCACCACCAACGAAGCGGCATTGGACTCCGTAAAGTTGGTGGCTGGAGCCGGTACGGACGACGAGGCGTCAAGGGGGCCGGGCTTAGTCACATCCAGCACAAAGAAACCGCGCCCACCGGCGCCCAAGGTTCCGACCAAATAAGTGCGCCAATCTGGCGTGGAAGTATCACCAATATTGATGTCACCGGATTGCGGTGATCCGTCCACATAGTATCGGTGTTCATAATTGGTGTTTGTAAGTGCGGAAAGGTTCTGAACCACTCCATGAGGCACGTACGCGATTTTTTCTGTGCCATCTTTCGCGGAGAATCCGTGTAACATGCCATCATTACCACCAACGTAAAGCATGGGTAATCGTCCGCGATTATTTGCGGCAAACGTGGTGTAGGAGCTAGTGGAGTATCCACTAGAAGGCGCGCCCACATACCATATCGCTGAATTTACAATATCGCCCTGGCGATTTTTTCTATTTCTGAATGTTGCTGTGGTATTCGCAAGGGAGTAGTTTGCCGCCTCTTTGGATTGATCGCCGCGGATGAAATTAACGCGATCTTCTCCTCTGCCGTCACCAGCGATTGTCGCGGCAGTGCCGACAGTTCCATTGTTAAGCCACATCTGTTGTGAGGCCGTGCTCGTCGAACTGCTCAGATTTGACCATTTGAAGGAAATGCCTGTCGAAGTCGGTTGCTTGTAGGAAAGCACCAAACGTGTACTGGTGTTAACAGTAGCTAGCTTGTCGGCCGTGGACAATCCCTTCGTCGTACTCCCGCCCACCAATCCCCAGTCAGGGTTGGGAGTGAAATTGCCAGAAGTGTCGATGGAGTTCGAAGTTACGTAACCGTACCAGCGGTTATCGTTGGAGTTTCCATCATCTGCGGCGATATAACTGGTTTGGAAAGACTGGGTGCCAACACGGCTGACGGATCCCGAAGCAGATGTAAAACCAGAAATTGGTGCAGTCGTGTCGACAACGATGTCGTCGAAAATGTCTGCGAAGACGGAAGTCAAATCGCCCGTGACAGGGTAATATTTGCCACGGCTATTGATTGCCATGTGCCACATTTCCTGTGGGCGAAAGTCGTCATAGTCAGAATCAGCATTGGCAGATGTGACGTCGTCCCATTTGGTGCTGCCTGCGGCTAAGCTGGCAAAGCCGGAGTCATACATGCCAAAAATGCCGCCAGTCCATTGCGGAGATGTGGACGAATTTTCGCAGGTGGTTTTGCTCGAGCCTGTGTAGTTTGAGCAAGCTTCTCCATTGTAGGTGGACGATGATGCGCCACCAATTTTTCTCATATTACTCGCGGTCGATCCATATCCAATTGTATATTGGACTAGATGCTGCCATTCTGCAGGATCATTCTTTGGATTCCAATATTCATTTAATGTGACTGAATTTGAACCGCTCGTAAAAGTTTCATTTCCAGATTTTCTTATTTTTGGGATGACCTCGTTGCTGATCCCTGGCTGTAGATCGGTCGCCCAGAAGTAAAAACCAATGTCTGCCAGGCTAGGATAGGCATAGTAAGTATGGGTATATCTTGTGCTACCTCCAGAGCCACTACTTGTCCGAGTAGTAACAATTCGGTCTCCATATCCGTCCCGGTATATTCTCGTTTGATCGACTGTCGGATCAGCCGTAGGGGTGATTGAGTAGGACTTCACACCGTATGGGGAGGCTGGATGCGAAGATGTCGCGGGTGCAGGTGTTGGCAATGCGGCTATCGATTTGCCGTCGAAATTTCGAACGGGAACATCTGCTGGATTTGAAAGGGTAGGTGCTGTGCTGCTTGTTGTATTGCTCACTGTGCCAAGCAGCATATCGGACTTAAATGAGGTACCGGTTAGTCCGCTATCCGTGTACTTAAAGTTCCAACCACCGTCAGTTAAGAAAATATGATAGGCGCGGCGGCAGCTGATCGGTGAGCTGTCTGCAGTACCTGGAGTGGCATTCCAAGGGCTGTCTGCCCCAGTTGTCTGCATATATTTTCCTGCACTCCAAGCCAACACTTGAGATGGCGTGGTGCCTGACGCTGAAAGTTGTCCAAGCCAAGTGTCAAAAGCCGTCTTCTTTGCACCAGAAAATTTTCCCATTGCATTGTCATTGGAGCAGCCACCAGAACTCGATGGAATGCCCTTGCACGCAAATGATTGCCACGCCAGCCGAAATTGGTCGTCATATTTGGTGGTATTGATAAGAACAGATCTCAACCCTTCTTGTACGTGCTGAATCCGAGTTTTAACGCCGTCGTCTTTTGTGCCCATACTTCCCGAGGTGTCAATGGACATGATGACATTCGGTATAGGGGCTTTGTAGGCTGTTCCTGCTGGATACTGCACCAAGGGTATTTGAGCGGAAAAAGCAGGCAGAGGATTCCAAATTGTTGCTATGAGGATAGCAAGCAGTTTGAGTTGAGGGTGTGATGCTGTGCGCATGGCTGGACTCCGATTGTTGTGGTTCAGCTGTGTACTATGAGACTATTTGGAATTGTTCGGGTCCTGAAGCGAGAGTGTGGACTGTAATACGACCTCACTCCCCGGCTTGTTGCCCCGTGCAATTGCAGTGATGCGATAGACAAATAATTTTGTGCGCATCGGCGCAAACCTTTCCACATTGGATCCAGGAGGCATGCCAGAAAGTAATGACAACCCGTCGGGATCAATATATGGCATTATTTCTACCCAGTACCAAGCCCCTTTACCTGATGCAGTTTCAGCCAATATCGGATTTGCAGTGGCCGCTGCGCTTGCGCCGGTAAACTGACCGTAACGCGCGCCTACATTGGCTGCTGTCATCGCGGTCATTTTGGTGCTGTCGTTCCAGAAATCTTGCGGATCGGGGCGCTTTTGACAAATACCCTTGTAGCAAAGTGTTCCGTTAGGGCTCAAGCTTTGCACTGTGGAGAGCATATTGCCCAAATCCTTGGTTTCAAAATCGAAGTAGACGTCTGCGCCTGCCGTGGCCGGTGTCGCAGGAGTCGCACCACTGGCTGGAATCGCTGGCGACGGAGGCGGGCGGCACAAATCACTGTTCCCGGCTGTTCGGGCACAAGCACTTCCATCCGGTTGCAGCCCTCGGATATCAAACTCGGCGTCCTGGATCATCGCCTGCGCCGCTTCGAAAGTTCGACGATAGTCGGCGTCATTTCCTACAAGAATCTCGTTAAAAAGTGCGCTTCTCGCCGCCCATAGGGCCAGCAGCATCGACAAAAGCACGAAAACGATCACCACATAAAGTGCCATGCCACGTTGGCCACTAGGCCGGCGACAGTGGGTGGATGTGTATGCGACTTTCATGATGGGATTCGCTGTAAATCGGTCGGACTTCATCAAATCTGTCCCTGACTGCGGATTTGGTAAATGTTGCGAAAGACCATCTTGAGGCGGTCACCATAGGAGGTGGATGTGCCGCTGCAATTGGTATAAGTCGCTCCTGCCGTAGGGGCAGGTTCAGTGCCAGTGAGTTCAAGGCACACCTCTACTGCATAAACATTGGTCCAAGTGGCGGTAGCGCTGGCTGCATTGGCGATAACGCCCGAAGCTGCTAGGTATTGCAAATTGGTGGTGTTGGGCGCCTGCTGGACGTATCGCACTTGGAAGTCAGTGAGGTTGCCAATAATCGGCTGACTCACTCCGCCCGCTCCAACGCATTCCAGCTCTTTAGTGCTGGCGTTGCGTTGAAATTTACTGCTCAGTATCGGCGTAGCGCCCACGCTACCGCTGGCGGCCAGTGCCGGGTTCTGTCCAAGGCAGTCCCTAAGCAACGAGGATAGGATGGGAGTGGACGCAGGCGCAGGGGGCGTCACTGTCTCGGTGTAGTTCTGGTAGCCGACCGTAAAACTAGGTGTGGTGTCCGCAACGAGTGTGCTTGAGGCGCGGCTGAAAGGAGGGCGGGTGCCTGTGGGATCCGGTGGATCAAAGGCCACTGCAGTCATGGCCGCCACCGCGTCTGAGGCTGCGGGTGCTATGCTCGGAGTGAGGCTTAACTCCAAGCTCCCGGCTTGTCTAATTTGCTGGCCAATGACCCGGAATGCATAGGAGGCTTGCTGTTGTAATGAGGTTGCTTCCGACACGGTTCCAGAAATCCCGCGAGAGGCCATGAGTGCACCCAGAGCAACGGCCACAACCATCAAGCCGATGGCGATACCCACCATGAGTTCGACGAGCGTTACACCGTGCTGCCGCGCCTTGGACCGAGGAGCAAATGTGGAAAGTGCGGAGTAGTACTTCATTGGCGGGGATTCAATTGGGGCAATACAAAGTGCCCGCCTCAGGCGTGCAACGCTGGGTCGGCTGTACATATTGAATATGGCATGTGTAACCGCTGGGGCAGCTAATAGCAGCGCCCGTCGAGTCAGTTCCAGAAACGGCGAGTGGAGCATTTAATGCCGTCAGATCTGACGTTGAAAAACTTTGGCCGTTCTGGTTGTAGCGGGTCTCATTCCATCCGATCAGTACTCCCAATTGACGGGAGGCTCCCTGCGGAATGAATACGGCGGTTTTGGCTCCAGGAAGCGTACTGTCAACTCTGAGGCGCCACTGCCGAAGATCGCAGGCTGCTAGGTCAGCTGTGTTGCAGGCAGCAGCAGTGCAGCAGTCGCTTGTGTTTGTAGGGAGTGGGTCGGTGAGAGCAACTTGATAGCTTGCCAAGTTATTGAGCGCATCAGGACTATTGACCAAACGCTCCCCAATATCCTCGATTAGTCGAATGGCCTGGCCTCGGCGGACCCCCGCTTGGGTATCCGTGAGCGTGCGCATTTGAACTCCAAGAATTCCCAGAATACCAAGTGTCATTACAACGATAGCGACCAAGGCTTCGATCAAGCTGAAGCCAGTCTGATTTTTCGCCGGTCGCACTAATTTTTTCAGTTGGAGCATGGAACGTCCTCGATAACTCTGATTCGACCACCTGCTGCCATGCATATGCCTCGAGTGGCGGATGATGAAATGCCTGTTGATGCTGGTGAAATGATGAATCCTTTGGCATTCAGGCCACTCATCTTTCCAAAGCGATCTACATTAATATTAGTGCCACCTGACTTGTGAATGACGTCAATGTTGGTCGGCGTTGCGATGGTTTGTAAAATCTCTTCGCCAGATTTGTATTTTCCATTGCCATCACTGTCGACGAAGACAATCCAGCCACAACCCCACTCTTGGTTAGTGCTTGCCAGCTGACAGCCATGAGCGACATTCGATAATTTCTGAATTCCAATCTTGCCGCCGCGCTTTATGGCTTCTGATCGTGCAAAATAAAATGTATCAATCAGGGACTGGGTTGTATTGCGCACTCGCCAACGATCAATAATAGTTGTGAACTGTGGACCAACTAGAGCGGTCAAAACTCCTAAAATAGTTATCACAACCATGAGTTCAATGGTGGTGAAGCCGCGTAAACTAAGATAGTAGTCGCGTACTAGCACGAATCACTACCCTTTTTCAGGATGATGCGGCCTCCGGTGCCTGCACATAATCTACTCGCATTCGTGGAGCTTGCGCCCATGCCTTTGGGCGTGATTAAAAAATTCATGGTAGTTGGCGCAGTGGCATTAATGGAATCTGCCAGCATTCCCCATCGATCTATGGCAATAATTCCGGTACTTCCGGTCAATGTGATGCTGGTATTGGGAGGGGGGGTGTTGATTTTAATATTGCACTCGTTGGGCGTATTTGCAGTATTACAGGTATCTTGACTCCCATTATTGTTTGCGTCATAGAACACGCGCCATCCACAACTCCAATCAGTATTTCCTGAGGATGTGCAGCCACTATCGCTTGTATTTCTCGCAATAATGACGCTGCCCCCTAGCCGGATCGCCTCAGAGCGCGCGAAATACAGTGCTGTTGAAAGATTCTCGGCCGCATCCCGAACTCTCCACCGTTCGATAATCGGCGTAAAACTGGGGGCTGCAAGAGCAGCCAACACAGCAAGGATGGCCACCGTCACCATCAGTTCGATAGCTGTAAACCCACGGGCACTGGCGGGCGACGAAGATGAGGTGGAAAGCATGGTCATATGGTAGGTAGAAGGGGGGAGGGGCGTTTGGCACCCTAGATGAGTGGTACACGTTACACGATGATCGGTATCAGCATGTACTCAAAGAATCGTCTCGCTATTTCATAGCCTGTGCGATCTCCATACGAAATTCGTTGATGTTAGTCAATCCCCTCGGTCTGTGATGTCTTGAAATCTGACGCGCTGTACCTCAAGTTCAGTGCAATTCGGAGGACATAGATCATGCGTCTCGACAAATTCACCACCAAGTTTCAGGAAGCCCTGAGCGACGCCCAGAGCATTGCGCTGGGCAATGACCACGCCTATATCGAGCCCGTGCATGTGCTGCAGGCCATGCTGCAACAGGAAGACGGCCCCAAGGCGTTGCTGCAACGTGCAGGCGCCAATGTGCCCGGGCTGCTGGCGGCGGCTGAAGCCGCCGTCAAGCGGCTGCCTCAGGTGCAAGGCAACGACCAGGTACAGGGCGGGCCCGAGTTGGGCCGTGTTCTGCAAGCCACTGAGAAAGAAGCCATCAAGCGCGGTGACCAGTTCATTGCCAGTGAGCTGTTTCTGCTGGCTGTGATCGACAGCAAGGGCGATGCCGCCAAGATTGCCAAGGACAACGGCCTCACGCGCAAGAGCCTGGAGGCTGCAATTGAAGCTGTGCGCGGCGGCCAGAAGATGGATAGCGCCGAGGCCGAGGGCCAGCGCGGTGCCTTGGCCAAATACTGTCTGGACCTGACCGAGCGCGCTCGCATGGGCAAGCTGGACCCGGTGATTGGCCGTGACGACGAGATTCGTCGCGCCATTCAGGTGCTGCAGCGGCGTACCAAGAACAACCCCGTGCTGATCGGTGAGCCCGGTGTGGGCAAGACCGCTATCGTTGAGGGCTTGGCCCAGCGCATCGTGGCGGGCGAGGTGCCCGAGAGCCTGAAGAACAAGCGCGTGCTCAGTCTCGACATGGCGGCGCTCCTCGCCGGTGCCAAGTACCGTGGCGAGTTTGAAGAGCGCCTGAAAAGTGTCCTCAACGAGCTGGCCAAGGATGAAGGCCAGACCATTGTCTTTATCGATGAGTTGCACACCATGGTGGGCGCCGGCAAGGGCGAGGGCGCGATGGATGCGGGCAACATGCTCAAGCCCGCGCTGGCGCGTGGCGAGCTGCACTGCGTGGGGGCCACCACCCTCGACGAATATCGCAAGTACATCGAAAAGGACGCGGCGCTGGAGCGTCGCTTCCAGAAAATCCTCGTGGGCGAACCCACCGTCGAGGCGACCATTGCCATCCTGCGCGGCCTGCAGGAGAAGTACGAGGTGCACCATGGCGTGGACATCACCGACCCGGCAATCGTCGCAGCGGCCGAGCTGAGCAATCGCTACATCACGGATCGCTTCTTGCCGGATAAGGCGATCGATCTGATCGACGAGGCTGCGTCCAAGATCAAGATCGAGATGGACTCCAAGCCTGAGGTGATGGACAAGCTCGACCGCCGCCTGATCCAGTTGCAGATCGAGCGCGAAGCCGTCCGCAAGGAAAAAGACGAGTCCTCTCAAAAGCGCTTTGCGCTGATCGAGGAAGAGATCACCCGGCTGCAAAAGGAAATCGCCGATTACGACGAGATCTGGCAGTCCGAAAAAGCCCAGGCACAGGGCAGTGCGCATGTGCGCGAGGCGATCGACAAGCTCAAGTTCCAGATCGAAGAGTTCACCCGCAAGGGCGACTTCAACAAGGTGGCCGAGCTGCAATACGGCAAGCTGCCCGAGCTGGAAAAGCAGCTCAAGGAAGCCCAGGCGCAAGAAGCTGGCAAGGACGGTGCGCCCGCCGCGCGCCGCCTGTTGCGCACACAAGTGGGCGCCGAGGAAATCGCTGAGGTGGTAAGCCGTGCCACGGGCATTCCGGTCGCCAAGATGATGCAGGGCGAGAAGGACAAGCTCTTGCAGATGGAAGCCAAGCTGCACGAACGTGTGGTGGGGCAAAACGAGGCGATTTCTGCGGTAGCCAATGCCATCCGTCGCTCGCGCTCGGGCCTGTCTGACCCCAACCGGCCCACGGGTTCGTTCCTGTTTTTGGGCCCCACGGGCGTGGGCAAGACCGAGCTGTGCAAGGCATTGGCCGGCTTCTTGTTCGACAGCGAGGAGCACCTGATCCGCATCGACATGAGCGAGTTCATGGAGAAGCATTCGGTGGCCCGCCTGATCGGCGCACCACCCGGTTATGTGGGCTATGAGGAGGGCGGCTACCTGACCGAAGCCGTGCGTCGCAAGCCCTACAGCGTGTTGCTGCTCGACGAGGTGGAAAAGGCCCATCCCGATGTCTTCAACGTGCTGCTGCAGGTGCTGGACGACGGCCGCCTGACGGATGGCCAGGGCCGCACCGTGGACTTCAAGAACACGGTGATCGTGATGACCAGCAACATCGGCTCGCACCTGATCCAGGCCATGGTGGGACAGGACTCGGACGACATCAAAGAAGCAGTGTGGGGCGAACTCAAAAACCACTTCCGGCCGGAGTTCCTGAACCGCATTGATGAGACCGTGGTGTTCCACGCACTGGATGCACAGCACATTGCCTCGATCGCCAAGATCCAACTGCAGCTGCTGCAATCCCGGTTGGCCAAGATGGATTTGGAATTGCAAGTGTCCGACGCTGCCTTGGCAGAATTGGCCAAGGTGGGGTTTGACCCGGTGTTCGGTGCGCGGCCGCTCAAGCGGGCGATTCAGCAGCGCATCGAGAACCCGCTGTCCAAGCTGTTGCTCGAAGGGCGATTCGCGCCCAAGAGTGTGATTCCGGTCACCGTGAACCCTGTGCTGGAGCCTGGTGTGTTCCAGTTCGGAGTGGCTCCGCAAGAGTGATGCGGGCCCGGGATGCGATTGCGGTGTGATTCGGCACCGCAATCGCATCCCAAGTTGTGAAGGAGAGGTGTCGTTTGAATGATTTTGTTGCGGGTGTCGTCAGCCTGCTGCTGCGTGTGATCGTGATCGCCATGGGGCTGGTCTTGTTTGCCAGCCTTTTGGTCGCGGCTATGTTGCTGGCGCTGGTGTGGGTGCTGCGTGCAGGTTGGGCCCGCCTGACCGGTCGGCCGGTGACGCCGTGGGTGATGGGTGTGGACCCGCGCACAGGCTTCAGCAAAGTCTTTCGGTCCACGGAGCGGTGGTCTGCGGGCCGCCGTGGCAGCAGGGCGCCGGAAGCTACCGGTGAGGACGCTGCAGCGTCGCGCCGGGGTGGCATCCTGCCAGGGTCGACGCAGGTCACAGACGTGGAAGCGCGCGAAGTCCGTTGATAGGGTGGTGGCGGCCGCTGCACTACGGTGGCAACCAGCTTCCTTTCGTCAGGGCCCATGGCACGGGCGCAAGCCAACGGGCATCAACCCTAACGCGCATGCCTTTTTGTGACGTGCCCGTCTGGGTGTCTCCTATCATCCGACCATGACACCCACCGATATCCGCGCCCATTTCGATCTTCAGTTCCAGGCCAGCCGTGCGCATGTGGATGTGCCGCTGCTCGTGCGCCGGGAGCGATTGCTGCGCCTTCGCAAACTGCTCGATGAGAATGGGCCTGTGCTGGCGGCGGCCGTGCAGACCGACTTTGGCATGCGGTCCCCCCGCCTCACGGAGGTGGCCGACTTCTTTGTGCTGCGCACCCTGCTGTCGCACACGCTGCGCCACTTGGCCAAGTGGGTCAAGCCCCGCAAGGTACACACGCCGATTTACCTGCAGCCGGCCCACGCCTTCATCCAGCGTCAGCCCATGGGAGTGGTGGGGGTGATTGCGCCGTGGAACTACCCGGTGCAACTGGCCCTGGCACCCGCCATCACGGCACTGGCGGCGGGCAACCGCGTGATGCTCAAACCCAGTGAGCTGACGCCCCATACCTCTGCCCAACTGGCACTGTTGGTGGCGCAGTTCTTCGCTCCCGACGAATTCTGTGTGGTGCAGGGCGACGCCAACCTGTCCGCCTTGTTCGCCTCGTTGCCTTTTGATCACCTCGTGTTCACGGGCTCCACGGCGGTGGGCCGCAAGGTGGCGCAGGCGGCGGCGCAGAACCTGACGCCCACCACGCTGGAACTGGGGGGCAAGTCTCCCTGCATCATCGACGGCCATTGCGACATGCAGGACGCAGCACTCAAGATTGCGCACGGCAAGCTGCTCAACGCAGGGCAGACCTGCGTTGCCCCTGACTACGTGCTGCTGCCGCGCGGCCGTGAGGGCGAATTTGCACAGGCTTACCGGGCTGCGGTGGTGCGCCTGTTTCCCACCATCGAGGGCAACGCCGATTACGCCTCCATCGTCACGCCCCGCCACCATGCCCGCCTGCGCACGATGCTCCAGCAGGCGCAAACACAAGGGGCAGAGGTGCACACCATCGACCCGACCGATGGCAAGCAGGTGGCTTCTACGGTTGGTACGCTGGGTGACGGTGCCAGCCGCCAGATGCTGCCCACGCTGGTGTTTGGCGCCACGTCGCAGATGCAGCTCATGCAGGAAGAGATATTCGGCCCCATCCTGCCGGTGATCTCGTACGAGCGGCTGGACGACGCCATCGCCCACATCAACGCCGGGCCCCGCCCGCTAGCGCTGTACTGGTTTGGCCAGAGCGAGGCCGTGCGCGACGATGTGCTGCGCCGTACCGTAAGCGGCGGGGTGACGGTGAACGACACGCTGATGCACATTGCACACGACAACCTGCCGTTTGGCGGCGTGGGCGACAGTGGCTGGGGCGCCTACCACGGCGAGCAGGGATTCCTGCGCTTTTGCCACCAGAAGTCGGTGCTGGTGCAGTCGCGCTGGGCCATGGGCTCGCTGTTCTATCCGCCCTATGGCGCCAAGTTCGACCAGGTCATGGGGCTGCTGCGCCGCTGGTTGTAGTGCTTTGTGTGAGTTGCCCGGGTGCTGTTTGACCGTCTTCCGGTTCGTCGTCCACCATGGCCGCAGGGAGGGGCGGCTGGGTGATGAGCTGCACCATTGCATCGCGCAGCTGGCCGGTGGAGACCGGCTTGTGCAGCAGCAACGCGGAGGTGGACTGCGCGTCCCGCAGGCGCTGGGGCGAGGTGTCACCCGTCATGATGATCGCGGGCACGTTGGTTCCCAGGTAGGCACGCAGCGCCTGCAGCACCTGTTTGCCGGTTTCTTCATGGCGCAGGCGGAAGTCGGTGATGATGATATCGGGCGTCACGTCCTCCAGGACTTCGAGGGCATCCGCGCTGGACTCTGCGGTCATGCACTGACAGCCCCAGCTTTGCAGCAATGACTGCATGCCCAGGCGCACGGCCTCGTCATCGTCGATGGCCAGCACCTTCAGGCCCATCAGGCTACGGCCGTCCTGGGGTGTGGTGGCATCGTCTTCCAGCGCACCCTGCCAGCGGTCCAGCCACAGCCGGAAGACCGATCCTTTGCTAGGCTGCGAGCGCAACTCCACAGACGTGCGCATTTCACGCGCCAGGCGCTGCACGATGGCAAGTCCCAGGCCCAGCCCCTTGCGGCGGTCGCGCTCTGGGTTGCCGAGCTGGTGGAACTCCTTGAAGATGTTTTCCCACTGGTGCTCGGGGATGCCGGCTCCGGTGTCCCACACCTCCAGCGCCAGCCGTTTGCCGCGCGTGCGGCAGGCGATCAGCACACCGCCGTGGGCGGTATAGCGCAGGGCGTTGGAGATGAAGTTGTGCATCACCAGGCCGACCAGAGAGCGGTCGGCGAACGCAGCGGCTGAGGTCTCCCGGGTGCGATACACCAGCCCGGCCGTGTCGGCCTGCACGCCAAACTCCTGCTCCAGCGCGGTGAGCAGGGGCTGCACCGCAAAAGCGGCCGGCCGTACCTTGACCACGCCCGCTTCCAGCCGGGAGTAGTCGAGCAAGGTGGTGAGCATCTCGGCCGCAGCGCCTGATGCCGCATGGGCGTGCTTGAGTACGGTGCGCTGATGGTCGTTGAGCGGGCTGCGGTGCAGCGATTCCAGAAACAGGCCCATGGCATGCAAGGGCTGGCGCAGGTCATGGCTGGCCGCTGCCAGAAAACGGGATTTGTCGCGGTCGGCCTGCTCGGCGGCCTCTTGCGCCGCCAGGGCCCGCTGCGACTCGGCCCGCAGCTGGCTGACCAGGCGCTCGTTTTCCAGCTTGAGCGCAATGCTGCGCCGCGTGGCACGGTCGGCCGTGCGAGCCTGCAGGCAGGTCAGCGCGTAGTACACCCCCGTGAGGAACAGCGCAGGCCACATCACGGGCCCCCCGGCCAGTGCCACCGACATCATCACACCGCCGATGGCGCTGGTGAGGTAGGTGACGTAGGCGCGGTATAGCGGTGCGCCCAGCCCTAGCGCCCCTGAAGAGACCGTGCTGATGATGCCGATGGCGTAGATGACGCTGTCGGAGTTGCCCCAGTACAGCACCACATAGCCCAGGCTGCCCCAGCTCAGGCCCATGGCCGCCATGCAGGCGATGAGCTTGCGCGCAGCCTGCGGCGCCGGGTCTACAAAGGGTGCAATGCTGCGCAGCGTGAGGTACACCCCCGCCACCACCAGCGTGTGCGAGACCAGCCACACCGTGATGGCCTGTGTGTCTGCCACCCGGGCCATGACCCAGAGCGTGCCCAGGGCCGTGGCCAGCGACGCCAGAAGCGTCATCGGAAAGTTCTGCCGCAGCAGGGCCACCTGTTCGCGCAGCACCTCGTCGCGCTCCCACACCGGCCAGCCCCAGCGTGTGGGCGGAATCACCGGTTCGAGGGGGAGCGGACTGGTCTCAGAGGGGGTCATGGAGCTGCGGGGTGGACAGGCCCAGGCGCTGGGCTGCCAGCAGCGCAGCGCTGCGGCTGTTGACGCCCAGCTGCGCAAAGATGGCCGCCACATGCACACGCACCGTGTTCTCGCTCAGCCCCAGGTCGCGGGCGATCACTTTGTTGGGCCGGCCGGTGCACAGCAGCGACAGCACATCCAGCTGCCGCGCCGTGAGCGACGGCGTGTCGGGTCCGCGCACCGTGGCGCTGTTGCCGCTGTTGATCGGAAAACACGGCTGGCCAGACAGCGCACAGCTGATGGCCTCCAGGATGTCCTCGGCGCTTGCAGACTTGGGCAGAAAGCCATCTGCACCACGCGCACGCGCTTCGTGAATCGCATCGGGCGCCACGCTGGCGGACACCAGCACGATGCGCGCCTTGGGGCAGGCCTGCCGCAGCAGCCGCAGCCCGTCCAGTCCGCTCATGCCTGGCAACTGGATGTCCAGCAGCACCAGATCCGTGTCGGCCTGCTGCAGTGCGCAAGCATCGGCGATCGAGCCGGCCTCGGCAATGCTGCCCACGCTGGGATGGTCTTGCACGATCAGGCGCAGCCCCGTGCGGAACAAGGTGTGGTCATCCACGAGCAAAAGACGGGCAGTCATACAGGCAAGTATTGCGCACAACCGGGTGTTGCGGGCTAGTCCATTTGTGCGATGGACGCCTCTATGTGCACTTTCTAGACTTTCCGTCAAGCATTGAAAAGCACTTTGGGTGCGCACCAATGCGCAAACCTTCGTAACCACATTCCGTTTTCAAAGGGTTCCCATGACGATCAATGCACACACCCATGGCGCCGGCACCTCCGAAGCAGGCCTGCACCGCAGCGAACGACGACCGGCCGCCGACGCTGGCACAGGCCTGGGGGGCAACAGCGTGGCCCACATCGTGCAGGAGCATTGCCCCGACATGCTGGCCGCCGCAGGCGTGGTGATCGAGCACCTTGACGCCCAGGCGGGCACGTGGCAATTCTCGGCCGACGCGGGGCAGACCTGGCGCGCCATCCGCACCGACCTCATCAATCGCCCCGGCAATCTGGGCCTGGCGCTGGACCGCGATGCCCGCCTGCGGGTGCTGCCCTTCGGCGGGCACCGTGTGACGGGCGCCCGGGTGGCATTCCACACAGTGCAGCGCAGCCACGGCCAGGGCAACGGCAGCTACCGTGCCTATGCCAGCGAGGACCGCGACGGTGGCTCGCGCACCGTCACCCTGGTGCTCAGCCTGGCGGCCATCAATGGGGCCCCGCCCGCCGTGCATGTGCCGCGCCCACGCAACAAGCGCGCGATGGTGCAACGCGCGGCTGCGGCCACTGCAGCCGCGGGCAGCGCCCTGTCGGGCGCCATGGCCATGGCCTGATGGCGTTGCCAGCGCCCTCGTTGGGAGGGGCTGAAGGGGGCGAAAAGCGGGGTGGGAAAGCATGGCCTTCAGGGCCGTACTAACCGCCTGTCAGGGTGGAAAAACCGTTTGCGGCGACAATGCCGGTCCTTTTGTTTTTTCATTCCCCGTTTTCGTTCGGTTTTTTCATGTCAAGTATCCAGGTTCGTCCCGCTACGCTTCGCGATGCCAAAGCCATTGCCCAGATCCACACTGTCTCTGCCCAAGAGGCTTACAAAGGACTGGTGCCAGACGAGCAGTTGAAATCCATGTCTTCGGTCGAAAAGCGCCAGGCCTACTGGCGCGAGGCCATTGAATATTGCGAGCCCCAGGTCCAGGTGGCGGTCGACGGCGAGAAGATCGTCGGCTTTGTGGGCTACGACCGCTCGCGCGATGAAAAGTCCCGCCCCACCACCGGTGAGATCTGGGCCATCTACGCCGCCCCCACCCATTGGAACCAGGGCGTAGGCCTGGCCCTGTGGGACGCCGCCCGCGACGGCCTGCAAGAAGAAGGCTGCACCAACGTCACCGCCTGGGTGCCGTTGCGCAACGAGCGCGCACTGCGCTTTCACGAGCTGGCCGGCTTCAAGCGCGAGCTGTCCACAGCCAAGACGGCCGTGATCGGTGGCGTGAAGATTGAAGAAGTCCGCCTCAAGCGCCCGATCAACGCATAAGGTGCCACGACACCCCGCCGCGTCGCCGCGCCCCTTTCCAACCCTTCGGACTGTGCGCGGCACTGTCAGACGCTGATGCCCACAACTCCTTCCACCATCCACTGGACCCACCAGGGCCAGCCCCAGCAAGCCCTGTGGCGCTCCGAAAGTGGCGCTGCGGCGCCGCGCAGGGTGGAGACGGCCGACGACACGTTGGCCGCCGACACCGCCTACCGCATGGCCTGCGAGGGCACGGGGTTGTTGTGGCAGGGCGATTTTCAGAATGCGCGGCACCTGCTGCAGGCGCTGATGCGCCGGGCTGACAAGAAGCCGCGCAAGGCGGCGGCAAAAGCGTCCCAGAAGCTCGCGGCGGCGACCCCGGCCGAGGCGTTTCACCTGCACCGCCAGGCGCAGGCTCAGCGCGCGCGGGTGCTGGCGTCGGTGCTGATCCCGCTCGAAGGCGACTACAGCATTGCGCTGCGCCGCGCCCCGGACTGGCGCCAGGCCTGTACCGAGGCCTGGGGGCCAGCGACCGGCGAGCGCTCGGTGGCCACGCTGCGTGAGCTGCTGGGGCTGGTGGGCGCGCACGAGTGGCGCAAGAAAGGGGTCGAAATCCCTGCGCTGGGTGCCCCGCCGCTCAACCGCATCCACCCGCACTATGGGGTGTTCTCGCCGGTGCGGGGCGAATACGTGGGCTTGGTGGCCGCAGCCCCACTGCCTAGCAAAGCGCTGGCGTTCGACATTGGCGTGGGCACGGGGGTGTTGTCCGCCGTGCTGGCGCGCCGGGGTGTGCAAAGGGTGGTCGCGACTGACCAGGACCCGCGCGCGCTGGCCTGTGCGCGCGAAAATCTGCAACGACTGCAGCTGCTGGACCGTGTGGAGCTGCAGCAAGTAGACCTGTTTCCACCGGGCCGTGCGCCGCTGGTGGTGTGCAACCCCCCGTGGGTGCCAGCGCGCGCTAACTCCCCCATCGAGCACGCCGTGTACGACGAAGGCAGCCGCATGCTCAAGGGCTTTCTGGCGGGTTTGTCGGCCCACCTAGAGCCCGGCGGCGAGGGCTGGCTGATCCTATCGGACCTGGCAGAGCACCTGGGCCTGCGCTCGCGCGAGCAACTGCTGGCGTGGATTGCCGAGGCGGGCCTGGTGGTGCGTGGTCGCCATGACGTCAAGCCGGTGCATGCTAAGGCCGCCGACGCGCAGGATGCGCTGCACGCTGCGCGCGCGGCCGAGGTCACGTCCCTGTGGCGGTTGGCTGCGGCCTGAATCCGCACTGAACGGCTCAATCCAGCAGCGCAGGCTGCGTAGCGGCAAAGTTTTCAGCCACCGGGCTGGTGGGCAGCAACTGGTCCAGCCGCTCGCGCAGGCTGGCGGCGCGTTCGGCACCTGCTGCAAGCGCGACTTCCTCGAACATGGCCTCGCCCACATCCAGCATGCTGGTGCGGTCCTTGGCGGCGCGCAGCGCCTCGCGAAAGTGCTGCGCCAGCACCGGGTCTCGGCGCGCAAAAAGGCGCTCGCAGGTGTCAAACAGGTACATGCGCGCCCCGGCCAGCGACCGCAGGGATTCGCCAGGCGCGGGGCGCTCGATGGACGGTGTGGACGTGTGTGTAGTGGGCTCTGGGGTGGGCGGCAGGTCTGCCGGCCCGGTCAGGTAGCCCTGGCGCATCAGGTTCTCGACAATCTGCGCGCCAATGCCGTTGTACATGGCTTGCAGGTCTGACAGCGGTTTGCCGTCGGCCAGCAGGAGCAGGGAGCGTTCGCGCAGGCTCAGGGTGCGCACACCGGGCGAGAGTTCCAGGCGGGCTTTCTCGGTTTTTTGCAGCAGCATGGGTGGCTCCTTGGCAGTCTGAGGCGGGCATTGCACCAGCCGGGCGTGACGCCGTGATGACCCCTTGGGTGTCCTGCATCACAATCGCGGGCTGACCGGCGCTGCGTTGGGCGCCACCGGTCCGTACATTTGCTCCTTATTTGATAGCTGCTAGCGCATATTGCACTAGCGCTTGGAGCTGTTTTTGTTTGATTTTTGTTGCTGAGTGCCTGTGAAGGCCCCTTTTTCCGAGAGGGCCCATCGAGCCAGCAGCCCCCTGAGATGACCTTGCTGCTCGCCCCGATGGAGGGGCTTCTGGACTTTGTGCTGCGTGATGTGCTGACCCGTGTGGGGGGCGTGGACCGCTGCGTGTCCGAGTTCATCCGCATCACCGGCACCCTGCTGCCCGACAAGGTGTTCCTGCGCTATGTGCCTGAGCTGCGCAATGGCAGCCGCACCCTGGCCGGTGTGCCCGTGCGGGCGCAGTTGCTGGGCTCCGACCCCGTCAGCATGGCCGAGAACGCTGCACGCCTGGCAGCACTGGGCCCGGAGGGTATCGACCTGAACTTTGGCTGCCCGGCCAAGGTGGTCAACCGCCACGGCGGGGGCGCTGCGCTGTTGCAGGAGCCCGAGCGCATCGCGGCCGTGGTGGGGGCCGTGCGCCGCGCTGTGCCCGCGCACCTGCCGGTGTCGGCCAAGATGCGCCTGGGCTTTAACGATACGGGGTTGATGCGCGAATGTGCCCAGGCCATGCAGGCGGGCGGCGCGGCTGAGTTGGTGGTGCACGCGCGCACCAAGGCCGACGGCTACCGCCCGCCGGCGTATTGGGAACACATCCCCACCATCCGCGCGGCGGTCTCCATTCCGGTGGTGGCCAATGGCGAGATCTGGACGGTGGCAGACGCGCAGCGCTGCCGTGAGGTGTCGGGCTGCGACGCGCTGATGCTGGGGCGCGGCATTGTGGCGGACCCCGGCCTGGCACGTGCCATTCGCGCTGCCGATGCCGGGCGGCCGGACACGGACACCGTGGTGTGGGCCGATCTGGTGCCACACCTGGCCGCCTTTTGGCAGCTGGTGTGTGACGACCTGGAGCCGCGCCAGCGCGCAGGGCGTCTCAAGCAATGGCTCAACCTGCTGCGCCGCCGGTTTGCCGAGGCAGAGGTGGCCTACCAGCATGTGCGCACCATGACGGACCAGCGGGCCATCACCGTGTGGGTGGCAGAGCTGCAGGCCCGGGCTGGCTGCGCCCAAGGGGCTTAAACCGGCTACAGCAAGTGGTCCGGGGCCAGCGGTCCCAGCAGCTGCAGCATCAGCCGCAGGGGGGCGCTGGCATCGGGCTCGGTGGTGGCGTCGGGGAGCCCGCTGCCCTCAGGAGCACGCCAGCGCAGGCCCTGGTCGGTGGCCTGTACCTGCCAGGCGGACTCTTTCAATGCCGCGTCAATCTGCGTGGTGGCCCGGCGGGATAGCTCCGTGCTGCGAATCAGCAGCGCCACCTCGGTGTTCTGCCGTTGCGAACGCATGTCCAGGTTCATCGACCCCACCGCCAGCAAGCGGCCGTCCACGATCAGCAGCTTGGTGTGCAGCATGGCGCGCGAGCCGCCTTGCGAACCCACAACACCCGCACTGTTGCCCATGCTGCCCGACACGCCCAGGGCCCCCAGCAGCACGCCGGGCAACTCGCTGTGCATCTCGTACAGCTCCACCCCCATGGCCAGCAGCTGCGGCCGGTGGCGGGCGTAGCCGGCATGCGCAATGGGCGCGTCGTTGGAGGCCAGCGAGTTGGTCAGCACCCGCACGCGCACGCCGCGTGCGCGCGCAGCCGCAAAGGCGGCCTCCATGTCTGGCCCAGGCACAAAGTAGGGCGAGATGATGAGCAGGTCGCGCCGCGCCTGGCCCATGAGCTGCAAAAGGCCATCCACCACCGTATCGGTCTGCGCCTCGTTGGCCTCCGTGCCGGTGCGGGACAGGGAGCTCGGTGGACTGTCTGCCGCCGCTACTTTGCGGGAGCCCGACACCAGGGCGGCGGCAGCGGCCTTGGGGCTGTTGGGGCCGCTCAGGTCGCCGGGTACCCCTGCCGGGGTGCTCGCGGCAGGACTGGGTGGCGCTCGGGACACTGCAGGGGCGGCCCCATTGGGCACGCTGCCCGCCGCTGCGCTGTCGGCCGGAATCTTGGCGGGCTGGTCTACCAGGACCGCTGCTGCTGCCCAGACAAAGGGCGTGCGCTCCAGGTCCATGGGCTCGTAGTTCCAGATGCGCGCCCGCTGCGCAGCGGTGGTGCCGGGCCCCATGTCGGGCGGTGAGCGGTCGGGCGCCGTGGTGCCACCCTGGCCTGCGACACGGCGCCTCCGCCCTTCGTCGGCCACACGGATGCTGTCGCGCAAGTGGTCGAGTTCGCTCTGGGTGATAAGCGACTGCACCGGGTAGGCGCGTTCGTTGTTCCAGTAGCTGTCAAAGCTGCGCGAGAGGTCCTGCACGATGGGGCCCGCGGCCAGCACATCCAGGTCCACAAAGTTGCCCGAATCGGCGTTGCCGAAGTAGGCATCGCCCAAGTTGCGTCCTCCGGTGACGGCCATGGCGTTGTCGGCAATGAACAGCTTGTTGTGCATGCGCTGCTGCACGCGCGAGAAGTCGCCCAGCAGGCTCAGCATGCGGCCGATGGGCGAACCCCGGGCACCGGTCACGGGGTTGAACATCCGCATCTCAATGTTGGGCACAAACGCCAGCCGCATCACCTGCGCGTCGCGCCCGGTGCTGTGAAAGTCGTCCAGCAACACGCGCACCCGCACACCACGCTGGGCTGCGGCCATCACGCTGAGCAGCAGGCGCTCGCTGCTCGCGTCTGCGTGGATGGCGTAGTACTGCAGGTCCAGGGTTTTCTGGGCGGAGTCGACCAGGGCCAGGCGGCTGCTGTAGGCAGCCTGTGGGCCGCTGAGCAGTGCAAACCCTGAGGCATGCCGTGCCCCCTCGGCGGCCCTGCGTGCTGCGACGAGCTGCCCCAGCGGGGTATCGCCGGGGGCAGCCAGAGCAACCGACACCGGGCGGTCCACCTCCTTGGGCAGGCCCGCGCAGCCCGCGAGGGCCATGGCGACCAGCAGCACGACCCAGAGCGGCCAGCCGGGGCGGGTTGACTGGGGCGGGGTGAGGGACAAGGGGGGCGAAGACAGCATGGCGCGATTGTGACCGTGGAGCCGCTGGGGCGCAGGGCTCAGGTATAGCTGCGCGCCGGTCCATCCGCTGTCAGACAGCGCGCCAAGGCGAAGGCTTGGGCCCGCATCTGGCCCTGCACCGGGTCCCGCGCCGGTCCCAGGCCGTCGCCAGTGGGCTGGGCTACCAACTCACTTCGCGGTCGGGCGTGGCGCTGATCTTGTGGATGCTCAGGTCGGCGCCGTCAAACTCTTCTTCCTGCGTCAGCCGGATGCCCACCGTCTGCTTGAGGATGCCGTACACCACCACGCCGCCGATCAGGGCCCACACCACGCCCAGGCCTGTGCCGATGAGCTGGGCCGACAGGCTGACCCCGCCCAGACCGCCCAACGCCTTGCTGCCAAAGAGGCCTGCCGCCAGCCCGCCCCAGGTGCCGCACAGCCCGTGCAGCGGCCATACGCCCAGCACGTCGTCGATCTTCCATTTGTTCTGGGTCAGGGTGAACATCAGCACAAAGATGGCCCCGGCCACCGCGCCCACCACCAGCGCACCCAGCGGGTGCATGAGGTCTGAGCCCGCACACACGGCCACCAGACCGGCCAGCGGGCCGTTGTGCACAAAGCCCGGGTCGTTCTTGCCCAGCACCAGGGCGGCGAGCGTGCCGCCCACCATGGCCATCAGCGAGTTCACGGCGACCAGGCCCGAGAGCTTGTCCACGGACTGCGCGCTCATCACATTGAAGCCGAACCACCCCACCACCAAGATCCAGGCGCCCAGCGCCAGGAACGGAATGTTCGATGGCGGGTGGGCCGAGATTGCGCCATCCTTGCGGTAGCGGTTGGCGCGGGAGCCTAGCAGGATCACCGCTGGCAGGGCAATCCAGCCGCCCATGGCGTGCACCACCACCGAGCCCGCAAAGTCGTGAAACTCCTCCCCCGTCACGGCCTTGATCCAGCCCTGCACACCAAAATGCTGGTTCCAGGCGATGCCCTCAAAAAACGGATAGAAAAAGCCCACGATGACCGCCGTTGCCATCAGTTGCGGCCAGAACTTGGCGCGCTCTGCGATGCCGCCCGACACGATGGCCGGAATGGCGGCTGCGAACGTGAGCAGGAAGAAGAACTTGACCAGCGCATACCCGCTGAGCTGCACCAGCGACTCTGCGCCAACAAAAAAATGCGTGCCGTAGGCCACGGTGTAACCGACGACGAAATAGACCACCGTGGATACCGAAAAGTCCACCAGGATCTTGACCAGCGCATTCACCTGGTTCTTTTTGCGAACCGTTCCCAGCTCCAGAAACGCAAACCCGGCGTGCATGGCCAACACCATGATCGCCCCCAGCAAGATGAACAAGGCATCTGTGCCCTGTTTGAGTGCTTCCATAACGTCCTCGCGATAGTGATTGATCGAGTCTGGTGCGTTTTCGTGATGCGCCACAGATTTGCACCAACTTGAAGCAAGAAGCGCGCCAAGAGTTGGTGCAAGGATTTGCACTGATTTGGGGCTTGATCGCGTTAGGAAAAAATGGGTGGTCAAAATACTGTATAAATAAACAGTTTTCTGGCGCCAAATCCACCCCTGCTCGCTATGGGCCTCCTACCTACTCCCGAAGATGACCTGCCCGAAGAACCGCAGGAAATCCGCGTTCCGCTACAAGCCATTCGCGGCCGAGGGGCGGCGACGGCCATGGCGCATCGGTTTGCCAAAGACCAGCGCGAGCGCGCAGATGATGGGTGGAGCCCTGTTCGGGCTCTTGGCAATGCGGAGGGCTTGGCTCCGGGCCACGGATGCCGGGAGGGCGGTGATGAATGGGACATCGGGGTGCCGGGCGGGCTTGCTGCGTGCGAAGACGGGGAGGGCGACATCCGTCCTTCGCCCGCCACCCGCGTGCATTTCGAGACCGCGCGCAGTGCCCTGTGCGCCAACGACTCGCCCGACATCTTCTTTGAGCTATCGGTCAATCCCTACCGGGGCTGCGAGCATGGCTGCATCTACTGCTACGCGCGGCCCACGCATAGCTACCTCAATTTCTCCCCCGGGCTCGACTTTGAGACGCAGATCGTGGCCAAGCACAACATTGCGCAGGTGTTGCGCCAGGAGCTTGCACAGCCGCGCTATGTGCCGCGTCTGCTCAATATCGGCTCGGCCACCGACTGCTACCAGCCTGTGGAGCGCGACCTGAAGCTCACGCGCAGCGTGATCGAAGTGATGCGCGAGGCGCGCCACCCGTTTTCGCTGATCACCAAATCCAGCGGCGTGGAGCGCGACCTGGACCTGCTAGCACCGTTGGCCGCACAGCGCCTGGCGGCGGTGTACGTCACCATCACCACGCTAGACGCCACACTGGCCCGCCGCATGGAGCCCCGTGCTGCCGCGCCCCACCGGCGGCTGCGCACCATACGTGCCTTGGCCGAGGCGGGAGTGCCGGTGGGCGTGAGTGTGGCGCCGCAGATTCCCTTCATCACCGAAGACATGGAGCAGGTGCTGGAGGCCGCGCGCGACGCCGGTGCGCGCACCGCCTTCTACACCGTGCTGCGCCTGCCCTGGGAGCTGGATGCGCTGTTTCGCGAGTGGCTCACGGTGCACTACCCGCAGCGCGCGGCGCGCGTCATGGCGCGGGTGCAAGACCTGCACCACCTCACCGATGCGCAGCGCGCCGCCGGCAAGACCTATGACAGCGACTTCGCCACGCGCATGAAGGGCAGCGGGCTGTGGGCCGATTTGCTGCGCCAGCGCTTTGCCAACACCTGCCGCCGCCTGGGGCTCAACCGCGAGCGTGAGGGCCTGGACCTGGGCCAGTTCAGGCCTGGGCTGTTGCGCGGGCAGGGGAGCTTGTTTTAGCGGCTCTTTGCGATCTCGACGGGCGCGGGTTGGGGCGCTCGAATTGTTTGCTGGTCCCTGCGGAACTAGGTCCGGCGGGCCGCATCGTCCACGGGCCCGTCAGGCCAGCACGTCGCGGATAGACGCGTCCTTGCCGAACTGTGCCTTGGCAAACGGGCACAAAGGGACCACCTTGGTGCCCGTGGTCCGTGCCCACTCCACCAGCGCCCCCAGCAGCGCGCGCCCCACACCCTGGCCGCTGAGCGACGGGTCCACCTCGGTGTGGTCCACGATGATCATCGTGGCGTTGGTGCGGCTGTAGGTCATTTCGGCCAGGCGCTGGCCGTCGTGCGCGATGTAGAACGCGCCTTTGGCGTCCTGCTCCTGGTGGTGAATGGTGTGTGACATGGTGCGTTGCAGTGGCAAAGATGTGCGCCAGAGTATGGGGCACAGGATGCTGGAGCCGCACTGGACGTCGCTCGCAGGCCAATACGCGAAGGGCTGACTCCATCGGTGAGGGTGCTACCCGATCTGGAACGCCTCGGACAGAAACTCTGCGGTGGCGCGCACCCGGGCGGTGCGTTGCAGGTCGGGGTGCATCACCTGCCAGACCTCGTAGTCGTTCGCCCGGCGGCGCTCGGGCCAGATACGCACCAGGCCTTCGCGCTCGCCCATCCACACCGGCATCTCGCCCAGCCCAATGCCCGCCGCCACGCCCTTGCGCACCAGCAGACTGGAGCGCACCGCCAGCGCGATCCGGGCCTGGCGCGCGGGCACACCCGCCATGGTGAGAAACGCGTTGTGCTCCAGGTAGGGCGCGTAGGCCACCAGGTGGTGGCCGCGCAGTTCGTCCTCGGGCACGGGCATGCCAAAACGCTCGACGTAGCCTGCACTGGCAAACAGGGCAACAGGCCACGACACCACACGGCGCACCACCAGGTCAGGGGCCTCGGGCCGCACGTTGCGGAACGCGATGTCCACCTGTCGGCGGGTGAGGCTAAGCAACTGGGTGGACACCTCCAGGTCCACGCGGATGTGGGGCCAGTGCTGTTGCAGGCGTTCGATGGCGGGCATCAGCAGGTCGATGGCGATGGAGTCGGTGCTGGTCACGCGCACCAGACCGCCCGGGCTGGTGTCCTGACCCTCGATGCGGGTGCGCAGGTCCAGGGCCGCGCTTTCCATGCGGCGGGCGGCGGCCAGCGCTGTCTCGCCCGCAGCGGTGAGCAGGTAGCCGTCCTTGGCGCGCAGAAAGAGCTTCGCGCCCAGCTCGGCCTCCAGCGCATTCAGCCGCCGCCCCACGGTGGCCTGGTCCACGCCCAGGCTGCGCGCGGCGGCGCGCAAGGAGGGCGCTCGCGTCAGGGCGAGAAAGATGCGGGTGTCGTCCCAGTTCATGGTCGTGCCGAGGTTGCGGATGAAAGCCGAGTGTGATGCAAATTTGCATCGCTGTAGAGCGAAATTGCTGCGTTTAAAACACCGCTTGCAGCCCTATCCTTGAAGGCATTGGAAGCCATGCCTGAGGAGCAACCCCATGTCCACACCCACGACCGCACTGCCTGTGACCGAACAGCCCGCAACCACCCCACGCACCATGCAGGCCGTCGTGTTCGATGACTTCGGCGGCCCCGAAGTGCTGGTGGCGCGCGAGATCCCCGTCCCCGAGGTGCGCCCGCACGACCTGCTGGTGCGCAACGCCTCCATCGGCGTCAACCGGGCCGACCTGTTGCATCGCAAGGGGGCCTACGGCCGTGCCTACTTTGGCGATGCCGACACCATGGGGCTGGAGATTGCGGGCACCGTGGTCGCCATGGGGGCCGAAGTGCAAGGCTTTGCCGTGGGCGACCGCGTGATGGGCATCGTGGGCGGCGGCGCCTACGCGCAGCTGTCGCGCATCGACCACCGCCTGGCCATGCCGGTGCCTGCGGGCATGGACCTGGTGGCCGCTGGCGCCGTGGCCGAGGTGTTTGTGACGGCGCATGAGGCGTTGTTCCACCTGGCGCGCCTGCACGCGGGCGAGTCGGTGCTGATCCATGCGGCGGCGGGCGGCGTCGGGTCAGCCGCCGTGCAGCTGGCCCATGCGGCGGGTGCGCGCGTGTTTGCCACGGCGGGAGGCGACAAGCGCGGCGCTGTGCTGGGCTGCGGGGCCGATGTGTGCATCGACTACCGCAGCGAAGACTTCCAGGCGGTGGTGGCGCAGGCCACGCAGGGCCGGGGCGTGGATGTGGTGATCGACTTCATCGGGGCTCCGTACCTGCAGCGCAACGTGCGGTCGCTGGCCGACGGCGGGCGCCTGGTGTCGGTGGGGCTGCTGGGGGGCGCGCAGGGGGCGGAACTGCCCATGGACGTGGTGCTGTACCGCCACCTGCAGATCTTTGGCACCGTGATGAAGTCCCGCCCGCCCGAGGTCAAGCAGGCCATGGTCCAGCGGTTTGCGCAGCAGTGGCTGCCAGCCCTGGCCGCAGGGGTGATCCGGCCGGTAATCGACAGCACGTTTGCACTGGCCGATGCCGCACAGGCCCATCGGCGCATGGAGTCTGGCGCCAGCATCGGCAAGATCCTGTTGCTACCCGAGGCGCGCTGAGCGGGCAGGGCGTAGCGCCCATCGCCCAGCTTTCGGCCTGCCTCTGCCCGCCTCAGCCCGCCGCCGCAGGCTTGCGGCAGGCAGCAAACATGTCCAGCTCGGTGTTGTACGCCTCGGTCTTCACATCCATCAGGCCCAGCACCGAGTGGAAGTAGTGGTCGTGCGTGATGCGACGCTCGCCCAAGTCTTGCTGCAGGCAGCCCGTGGTGAGGTGGGTGCGGGCCTGCATGGCGGGTGACAGCCAGGTGATCCAGGGCACATGTTTTTGCACGTCGGGCGCAATGGAGTAGGGGAGGCCG
Organism: Acidovorax sp. M14; assembly: GCF_049331375.1. Classification (NCBI taxonomy): domain Bacteria; kingdom Pseudomonadati; phylum Pseudomonadota; class Betaproteobacteria; order Burkholderiales; family Comamonadaceae; genus Acidovorax; species Acidovorax sp. M14. The sequence goes on along the minus strand of NZ_CP186263.1, from coordinate 3,514,163 downwards.
TGCAGGTAGATGTTGTTCTCCCCCAGCGACTCACCATGGTCTGCTACGTAAATCATAGCTGTCTGGACATGTTGTTCCTGCGCTCCCAGCCACTGGAGCACTGAATCGAGGAAATGGTCGGTCTCGACGATGCTGTTGTCGTAGGCGTTGACCACCTGCTCGCGCTGGCATTCCTGCAAGGCAGTGGAGGTGCATTCGGGGCCAAACTTCTTGTTCTCGGGCGCGGAGCGCTTGTAGTACGCGGGGCCGTGGCTGCCCATCTGGTGCATCACCACCACGGTGCCACGCTGGCGCTGCTCGGCGGGCAGGGCGGCGATCTGGGCGTCCAGATCCTTGAGCATCACGCGGTCAAGGCACTCGCCGCCGACGCACAGCGCGGGGTCTTTCTGGGGGCTGGTGCTGGTTTCACCCACGCGGTCGCACACGCCCTTGCAGCCCGACTGGTTGTCCACCCACAGCACCGCCAGGCCGGCGTGGTGCAGCACGTCGATCAGGCTTTCGTAGTTGGCCGAGCGGCCCTCGTAACCCGTGCGGCCCAGGTGCGAATACATGCAGGGCACCGACGCGGCGGTGCTGGTGCCGCACGACCAGGCATTGCGTGCGCTCACCAGGTCCTTGCGGGCCGACAGGCGGGGCGTGGTGTCGCGCTCATAGCCGTTCAGGCCAAAGTTGCCGCTGCGGCCTGTCTCGCCCAGCACCAGCACCAGCAGAGGAGGCTTGGCCTGGCCGGCGTAGCTGGCGCCCAGCTGGGCGTCACGCCCCAGGGGCAGGATCTTGCTGGTGTCCATGCGCAAAGGCTTGGTGGCAATATTGCCCAGCGCGTACACGCTGTTGAGCGGGTTGATCAGGTAGCGCAGCTTGGTGTGGTTGCGCATGGTCGAGGCAAAGTCCTGGAACACCAGCAGCAGGCACACCACGATGACGGCGATGGAGCCCACCAGCAGCAGCCCGTTGTGCGCCACATGGCGCAGGGCCGTGAGGCGCTGCACGGGGCGGCGGTACAGCCACAGCAGCGGCGGCGCCGCCAGGATGAGCACCGTGCCCAGCATGCGCAGGTTGAGCAGGTCGCCAGCCTCCTTTACGTCGGTCTGCATCACGTTGACCAGCATGCTGGCGTCGATGGCGATGCCGTAGGCCAGCATGAAGTACGCACCAAACGCGGCCATCAGCACCAGCACCAGCACGGCGGGCTTGAGCGTCCAGCGCCAGGCCAGCAGGCTCAGCAGCGCGGCGTTGCCCGCCGCCACAATGAGCGCAAACGCCAGTGCAAAGCCCCAGCCGCGCAGGCTGCCCTGGCCGGGCAGCTGGGCCACTTCTTGCCACAGCGGCACGTTGCAGGCCGTGGCCAGCCAGGTGCTGACCAGCACCACCACCCAGGCGGGGTGCATGGGGCGGGGGGCAGGGGAGGCGGTGGGGGGCTCCGAGCGTGAAGCCGAGGCAAAGGGCAGCAGGCGCCGCAGGGACAAAAGCATAGCCCGCTAGTGTGCTGCCAGTTGCTTAAGTGCGCATTAATGTCCGGTGCCAAGACCCCGCGCATGGTGGGCCAAATGGTCGCCCACAAAGCTCTGCACAAAGTAGTAGCCATGGTCGTACCCCGCGTGCTGGCGCAGCGTGAGCGGCTGGCCGATGGCCTCGCACGCGGCCTCGAACAGGTGGGGATGCAGCTGGTCGGCCAGGAATTTGTCGTCCAGCCCCTGGTCGATGAGGATGCCGGCCGGGTAGGGCGCGATGGGCTGGTGCTGCATCAGCACCGTGGCGTCGTGCTCCAGCCAGGTGGTGCGGTCGGGGCCCAGGTAGCCGGTGAAGGCCTTTTCGCCCCAGGGGCACTGGGTGGGCGCGCAGATGGGCGCAAAGGCCGACACCGTCTTGAACCGGCCAGGGTGGCGCAGGGCCAGCGTGAGCGCGCCGTGGCCGCCCATGCTGTGGCCGAAGATGCCCAGGCGCTGCGCGTCGATGGGCAGGTGCTGGCCCACCAGGGGCAGCAGCTCTTGCAGCAGGTAGCTCTCCATGCGCCAGTGGGTGTTCCAGGGGCTCTGTGTGGCGTCGAGGTAAAAGCCCGCACCCACGCCAAAGTCCCAGCTGGCCGTGGCGCCGGGCAGGGCCGACACGGCTTCGCCGCGCGGGCTAGTGTCGGGTGCGATCAGGGCCAGGCCCAGTTCGGCGGCCAGGCGCTGGGCGCCAGCCTTGATCGCAAAGGTCTCTTCGGTGCAGGTCAGCCCCGCCAGGTACAACACGGCGGGCACAGGGCCCTGTTGTGCCTGGGGCGGCAGGTACACCGAGAACTTCATCGGCAAGCCGATGGTGGTGGAGGCGTGCTGGTAAAAGCGCTGCTCGCCGCCAAAGCAGGCGTGGCTGCTGAGCAGGTCCAGGGGAGTGGTCATGGTGATTGCTCTTGAATTGATAGCTGCTCAGGCAATAGCTCGTAGCGCTTGAGGCAATTTTCGCTTGTAGGTGCCCTAAAAGACGGCTCCAGGCCGTTTTTCATGGCCCGCCGGGGCCAGCACCCAGACTGTCCCGTTGTTTCTGGGGCTGTGGGCGCTGGCGAGTGGCCGAGTTACGCGGCGTACTTGACGACCGAGCGGATCGACTTGCCCTCGTGCATCAGGTCAAAGGCTTCGTTGATGTCCTTCAGGCCCATGGTGTGGGTCACAAACGGCGCGAGCTGGATCTTGCCCGCCATCGCGTCTTCGACCATGCCGGGCAACTCGCTGCGGCCCTTGACGCCGCCAAACGCTGTGCCCAGCCATTTGCGGCCGGTGACGAGCTGGAAGGGGCGGGTGCTGATCTCCTGGCCTGCGCCTGCCACGCCGATGATGACCGACTGGCCCCAGCCGCGATGCGCGCATTCGAGCGCAGCGCGCATCACGTTGACGTTGCCGATGCATTCAAAGCTGTGGTCCACGCCCCAGGTCGTCATCTCCACGATGACCTGCTGGATCGGCTTGTCGAAGTCCTTGGGATTCACGCAGTCGGTGGCGCCAAAGGTGCGGGCCAGGTCGAACTTGCTGGGGTTGGTGTCGATGGCGATGATGCGCCCGGCCTTGGCCAGCTTGGCGCCCTGGATCACGGCCAGGCCGATGCCGCCCAGGCCGAACACGGCCACCGTGTCACCCTCTTGCACCTTGGCGGTGTTCTTGACGGCGCCCAGGCCCGTGGTCACGCCGCAGCCCAGCAGGCAGACCTGCTCGGGGTTGGCGTTGGGGTTGACCTTGGCGAGCGACACCTCGGCCACCACGGTGTATTCGCTGAAGGTGCTGCAGCCCATGTAGTGGTAGATGGGCTGGCCGTTGTAGCTGAAGCGCGTGGTGCCATCGGGCATCACGCCCTTGCCCTGCGTGGCGCGCACGCTCACGCACAGGTTGGTCTTGCCGCTCTTGCAGAACAAGCATTCGCCGCATTCGGCGGTGTAGAGCGGGATCACATGGTCGCCGGGCTTCACGCTGGTCACGCCCTCACCCACTTCCACCACGATGCCCGCACCTTCATGGCCCAGCACGACGGGGAACAGGCCCTCGGGGTCGTCACCGCTCAGGGTGAAGGCGTCGGTGTGGCACACGCCGGTGTCAGTGATCTTGATGAGTACCTCGCCCTTCTTGGGCGGGGCCACGTCGATCTCGACGATCTGCAGGGGTTCTCCGGCTTTGAAGGCAACGGCGGCGCGGGATTTCATGGGGTGGCTCCTTGGGTGGGCGGTGGTGAAGAGGGGCAAAGGCTACTTCAGGTACGAGCGAAGCAGCGTGAGTGTCTCGTCCAGCGCCTGCGGTGCGGCGGAGGGCTGGGCCATCAGCGTTTCGCGCACATGGCTGTCCAGCAGGTCGGTCATCAACCCGTGCACGGCCCCGCGCATCGCCGCCAGCTGCTGCAGGATGGGCGCACAGTCGCTGCCCGCCTCGACGGCGCGCTCCAGCGCTTCCGCCTGGCCACGGATGCGGCGCAGGCGGGTGATGGCGCGTTGCTTGTCTTCGGCGGAATGGGGCATGGGGGCGGCGCCCGTCACGGCCAGGGGTGGCGGGAGGGGCGTATGGAACGAGATACTAGGCGGTAGTATAAATCTGAAGCGCTTGATAGATAAGCGCTACGAGTGCAAAAGATGCTTTTACTAGGGGGTAGTATGTGCTGGCGTTCGCCTTTGCCCCTCGCCCCCGGGGTTTACGCCGCGCTGCTGCCGTGAAGTACCGCAGCCTGGGCTTCCGCGTCGGCGCCCGCAGGCAGCCGGATCGGGCAGGTCGGATCGGTGGCGGCGCGCCACACCGCCTGGGCCACGTCGGCAGCATGGGTGACCAGCGCATTGGATTGCGCCCACCCCGCGAAGACACGCTGGGCCACGGCGTCGTAACTCTCGGGAACCGAGCCCATCCGTGGGCGGGCGTTTTCCCCAAAGCGGGTTTGCGGTGCGCGCCCCGGGAGGACAAGGCGTACCTGCACGTTGAAGGACTCCAACTCCAGCGCCAGCGATTCGGTGAACGCGTTGACTGCCGCCTTGCTCGCCCTGTACACAGACAGCAGCGGCAACGGCTCCAGCGTCACGCTCGACGTCACATTCACGATCACCCCGGAGCGCCGCTGCCGGAGCTGCGGCAGCACCGCCTGTGTCATCGCGATGGTGCCGAGCGTGTTGGTCTCGAACACATCCCGCACGGTCGCCATCGATGTGCCCTCCAGCGCATTCAGCAGCCCGATCCCGGCGTTGTTGACCAGCACGTCGAGTGGGCCGGCCGCAGCGACAGCGTCGCGGATGCTGTCCTCATGGGTCACGTCCAGCGCCACGATGCGCAGGCGCTCGCTGGTCGGAAGCAGTTGTGGCTGCGGCGTGCGCATCGTAGCGACCACGTTCCAGCCTTGGTCCAGGAAATGGCGGGCGGTTTCGAGGCCGAAACCGGAGGAGCAGCCGGTGATGAGGACTGTTTTCATGGGGATTCCAATCAGTGGTTGAGGTGCCCCAACGATAGGCCGGCGAGGCAGGACTGGATACACTAAAAAGTCGCAAAATATGTTCTGAAAGTCCAGATGTCCGACCCCTTCGCCGATGTGGTGGCCCTGCTGCAGCCGGGCGCGCCTTTCTCCAAGGTCGTCACCGCGGCAGGGCTATGGCGTGTGCGCCGCAGCGAGCCCGGGCGTACGTTCTACTGCGCCGTCCTTGACGGTGCATGCCAGCTGGAAGCGCAAGGGCATGAGCCCGTGGTGCTGCAAGCAGGGGATTTCGTCCTCATCCCTTCCACCCAAGGCTTCTCCATGTCCAGCCTGCCGCCCCCAGGGCAGGACCAGCCAGAGGCGGTGCCGGTGGTCTTGCCGGACGGTGAATTCCGCCTGGGCAGCACCACGGCGGCGCCAGAGGTGCGGTACCTGGTCGGCTACTGCGTGTTTGGCGCACCCGACGCGGACCTGCTGGTGACGCTGCTGCCCCAGCTGGTGCACGTGCGCGGAGACAGCCGCTTGGAAACCCTGGTGCAGCTGGTGGCTGAGGAATGCCGGGCAAACCGCCCCGCCCGCGATGTGGTGCTCGCCCGCCTGCTCGAAGTGCTGCTGGTGGAGGCGCTGCGCTCGACGGCCGGGACGGCGGCCTCGGCGGGCCTTGCGCGCGGGCTGGCGGACGAGCGGCTGGCGGCGGCATTGCGGAGCATGCACGCCAGCCCTGCGCAGCCCTGGACGGTTGCGCAGCTGGCCAGGGAGGCTGCGTTGTCACGCTCCGCCTTCTTTGAACGCTTCAGCCGCGTGCTGGGTGTGGCGCCCATGGAATACCTGCTGACCTGGCGCATGGCGTTGGCGAAAGACCTGCTTCGGCGCGACGATTGCGGCATGGCAGAGATTGCCGAGCGCACGGGCTACAGCTCGGTCAACACCTTTGGCGTGGCGTTCACCCGCCACGTGGGCATGCCACCTGGGCGCTACGCTCGGGCGCAGGTTCGGGATCATGCCCACCACTCCGCGGCGGTCGCTGAAGCGCATGCGTGAGGCAACCAAAAAGCCCGCAGGCATTGCCTGCGGGCTTTTTGGTTGGGAGCGTACGGCGCAGTGCGCCGCACCGATCAGCGGCTGGCGAGGGGAGGCACGTCGCGGCGCACGGAGCCGGTGAACAGCTGGCGGGGGCGGCCGATCTTGTACTCGGGGTCGCCGATCATTTCGTTCAGCTGGGCGATCCAGCCCACGGTGCGGGCCAGGCTGAAGATGCCGGTGAACAGGTTCACCGGGATGCCGATGGCACGCTGCACGATGCCGGAGTAGAAGTCCACGTTCGGGTAGAGCTTGCGCTGCACGAAGTAGTCGTCTTCCAGGGCGATCTTTTCCAGTTCCTTGGCCAGCTTGAACAGCGGGTCGTTTTCCAGGCCCAGCTCGGCCAGCACTTCATTGCAAGTCTCTTGCATGAGCTTGGCGCGGGGGTCGTAGTTCTTGTACACGCGGTGGCCAAAGCCCATGAGCTTGACGCCGGAGTTCTTGTCCTTGACCTGCTTGATGAAGTCGCCGATCTTTTCCACGCCGCCTTGGGCCTGGATGTCGTACAGCATGTTGAGGGCTGCTTCGTTGGCGCCGCCGTGGGCAGGGCCCCACAGGCAGGCCACGCCAGCGGCGATGGCAGCGAACGGGTTGGTGCCCGACGAGCCGCACAGACGCACGGTGGAGGTCGAGGCGTTCTGCTCGTGGTCAGCGTGTAGGATGAAGATGCGGTCCAGCGCGCGTTCCAGCACGGGGTTGACCTTGTACTCTTCGCAGGGCGTACCGAACATCATGCGCAGGAAGTTGCCTGCATAGCTCAGGTGGTTCTGCGGATACATGTAGGGCTGGCCCATGCCGTACTTGTAGGCCATAGCGACCAGGGTAGGCATCTTGGCGATCAGGCGGATAGCGGCGATCTCGCGGTGCTGCGGATTGTTGATGTCCGTGCTGTCGTGGTAGAAGGCCGACAGAGCGCCCACCAGACCGGTCAGCACAGCCATGGGATGCGCGTCGCGGCGGAAGCCACGCAGGAAGAACTGCATCTGCTCGTTGACCATGGTGTGGTTGGTCACGCGGCTGGTGAAGTCGGCCTTCTGGGCTGCGTTGGGCAGATCGCCGTACAGCAGCAGGTGGCAGGTTTCCAGGAAGTCGCAGTTTTCGGCCAGCTGCTCAATGGGGTAGCCGCGGTACAGCAACTCGCCCTTGTCGCCATCGATGTAGGTGATGGCCGACTGGGTGGCTGCTGTGGACAGGAAGCCCGGGTCATAGGTGAACATGCCCGTCTGCGCATACAGCTTGCGGATGTCGATGACGTCCGGGCCGATGCTGCCCTGATAGACCGGCAGGTCCACGCTGGGGCTGCCGTTACTGAACGACAGGGTGGCTTTGTTGTCAGCTAGCTTCATTGTTACTTTCCTTGGGTAGGTTGCCGATACGAATCCGGTCTTGGTGCGAGGGCCGGGTGTCAGGCATGCACTGCCGTGGCGCCACCGCTTTGTCTCAGCATGCCGAGCACTTCACGCGCTTCTTGTGTGTCTTGGTCGCCCGAGGGCTCTCGCCGCCGCAGCAGCAGGTCCAGCAGGTCGTTGTCCGCCAGATCCATCAACGCGTTGAGGCCTTGCGCATGGCGCTGCGTCAGCGTCGATTCGAAGCGGTGGAAGAACTTCTCGATGAACAAGTCGTTCTCCAGCAGGCCGCGCCGGCAGCGCCAGTGCAGCTTGCTCAGCTCGCGTTCGTCCAGCAGCGGCGAAGCCGCTTCTGGCGCGATGGATGGGGTGGACGTCGTTTGCATGGACCGGGGTGCTGGACGATGAACGGGCCGCGCTCAGATGGCGCGGCGCACCATCAGTTCCTTGATCTTGCCGATGGCCCGGGTGGGGTTCAGACCCTTGGGGCACACGTCCACGCAGTTCATGATGGTGTGGCAGCGGAACAGGCGGTACGGGTCTTCCAGGTTGTCCAGGCGCTCCGTGGTGGCTTCGTCGCGGCTGTCGGCGATGAAGCGGTAGGCTTGCAGCAGACCAGCGGGGCCCACGAACTTGTCGGGGTTCCACCAGAAGCTGGGGCAGCTGGTCGAGCAGCTGGCGCACAGAATGCACTCGTACAGGCCGTTCAGCTCTTCGCGCTCTTCAGGCGACTGCAGGCGCTCGGTTTCGGGCGGCACGTTGTCGTTGACGAGGTAGGGCTTGATGGAGTTGTACTGCTTGAAGAACTGCGTCATGTCCACGATCAGGTCGCGGATGACGGGCAGGCCGGGCAGGGGCTTCAGGACCACGGTGCCGGGCAGCGTGTTCATGTTGGTCAGGCAGGCCAGGCCGTTCTTGCCGTTGATGTTCATGGCGTCCGAGCCACAAACGCCTTCGCGGCAGGAGCGGCGGAACGACAGCGTGGGGTCTTGCGCCTTGAGCTTCATCAGGGCGTCCAGCAGCATGCGTTCGCTGCCGTCGAGTTCGACTTCGACGGTCTGCATGTAGGGCTTGGCGTCCTTGTCAGGATCGTAGCGGTAGATTTGGAAGGTGCGTTTTGCCATGGTGGGTGCTCCTGTATCCGTTTAGAACGTGCGAACCTTGGGCGGAACTGAGTCCACGGTCAGGGGTTTGAGTTTGACGGGCTTGTAGGTCAGGCTGTTGCTCTCGCTGTGCCACAGGGTGTGCTTCATCCAGTTGGCATCGTCGCGGCCCAGCGGTGCCACTGGGTCGTCTGCGGGGCGCTCGTAGTCGCTCACCGTGTGGGCGCCACGGCATTCCTTGCGGGCAGCTGCAGACACCATGGTGGCTTGCGCGGCTTCGATCAGGTTCTCGACTTCCAGCGCTTCGATGCGGGCGGTGTTGAACACCTTGGAGTGGTCCTTCAGGCCCACGCTGTTCACGCGGTTGCGCAGCTCGGCAATCTTCTTGACGCCTTCGTCCATGCTCGCTTGCGTGCGGAACACGCCGGCGTGCAGCTGCATGCTGGCGCGGATGTCGTTGGCCACGTCTTGGGCGTATTCGCCGCTGCTCGCGCCTTGCAGGCGGTTGAGGCGCTCCAGGGTGCGGTCGGCCGCGTCCTTGGGCAGGGGCTTGTGGTTCTTGTTCTTGTCGTTGAACTCAACGATGTGGTTGCCAGCCGCGCGGCCGAACACCAGCAGGTCCAGCAGCGAGTTGGTGCCCAGGCGGTTGGCGCCGTGCACGCTGACGCAAGAGCATTCGCCCACTGCGTACAGGCCGTTGACCACCAGGTTGTCGTTGCCGCCTTGCTGCACCACGACCTGGCCGTTGATGTTGGTGGGAATGCCACCCATCTGGTAGTGGATGGTGGGCACGACAGGGATCGGTTCCTTTGTGATGTCCACGTTGGCGAAGTTGACGCCGATTTCGTACACCGAAGGCAGGCGCTTGTGGATGGTGTCTGCTCCCAGGTGGTCGAGCTTGAGCAGCACGTAGTCCTTGTTGGGACCACAGCCACGGCCTTCCTTGATTTCCTGGTCCATCGAGCGGGACACGAAGTCGCGCGGTGCCAGGTCCTTCAGCGTGGGCGCATAGCGCTCCATGAAGCGTTCGCCGTTGCTGTTGAGCAAGATGGCGCCTTCACCCCGGCAGCCTTCGGTCAGCAGTACGCCCGCGCCGGCCACGCCGGTGGGGTGGAACTGCCAGAACTCCATGTCTTCCAGCGGAATGCCGGCACGTGCGGCCATGCCCAGGCCGTCACCGGTGTTGATGAAGGCGTTGGTCGATGCCGCAAAGATGCGGCCTGCGCCGCCGGTGGCCAGCAGCGTGGTCTTGGCTTCGAGGATGTGCAGGTCGCCGGTTTCCATTTCCAGCGCCGTTACGCCCACCACGTCGCCGTCGGCGTCGCGGATCAGGTCCAGGGCCATCCACTCCACGAAGAAGTTGGTGCGGGCCTTGACGTTTTGCTGGTACAGCGTGTGCAGCATGGCGTGGCCGGTGCGGTCGGCCGCAGCGCAAGCGCGTTGCACGGGCTTTTCGCCGTAGTTGGCCGTGTGGCCGCCGAACGGGCGCTGGTAGATCGTGCCGTCGGTGTTGCGGTCAAACGGCATGCCCATGTGTTCCAGGTCGTACACGACCTTGGGGGCCTCGCGGCACATGAACTCGATGGCATCCTGGTCGCCGAGCCAGTCGGAACCCTTGATGGTGTCGTAGAAGTGGTAGTGCCAGTTGTCCTCGGACATGTTGCCCAGCGACGCGCCGATGCCGCCCTGGGCCGCCACGGTGTGCGAACGGGTGGGGAAGACCTTGGAGAGAACCGCAACGTTCAGGCCCGCGCGGGCCAGTTGCAGGGATGCCCGCATGCCGGAGCCGCCGGCCCCGATGATGATGACGTCAAACTTGCGCTTGGTGATGTTGGCTTGTGTGTAGCTCATTGTGTACCTTCAATCGCGGGAATCAGAGACGCCACAGAACCTGGATGCCCCAGCCGGCGCAGCTGACCAGCCAGACGATGCTGAACACTTGCAGTGCCAGGCGCAGGCCCACGGGCTTGATGTAGTCCATCAGGACTTCGCGCAGGCCGACCCACGCATGCCAGGCGATCGCGACGATCACGGAGAAGGTCAGTACCTTCATCCATTGGGCCGAGAAGATGCCCGCCCATTTGTCGTAGCCGATGGGGCCTTTGGAAAAGATGACCTGGGCCAGCAGGGCCAGGGTGAACAGCGCCATCAGGACTGCCGTGACGCGCTGGCTGAGCCAGTCGCGCAGACCATAGTGGGCGCCGACGACGACGCGCTTGGAACCGTAATTGACGGACATGGAAATTTCCTCTCGTTCTTCAACAGGCGCTGACTTACAGCGGCCGCCGTTTTTGTGGGTTGATCAGTACAGGCCGAACAGCTTGGCGCCCAGCACCAGGGCCAGCCCGATGCTGATGACCAGAACGGTCAGTGCGGAGCTTTTGCCAAATTGCTTGTTTACGGCGCTGTGGCTCACGTCCATCCACAGGTGGCGCAGGCCGGCCGTGAAGTGGTGCAGGTAGGCCCAGATCAGCGCCAGAGCGACCAGCTTGATGAACCAGCCGGGCACAAAGCCGATGCCGATGTTGAAGGCCGCCGAGAATTTGGCGAACGAGATTTCGGAAGACACCGAGGTGTCGAACATCCAGATGATGAAAGGCAGCAGCAGGAACATGATCAGTCCGCTGGCGCGGTGCAAGATCGAAACCCACGCGGCAGGCGTCATGCGGTAGGTCGTCAAGTCCTTGAAGGCATTGATGTTGCGGAATTCAGGCCGTTTTTTGGCTAGTTCTGTCATTTCTGGTGCTTTCGTGGATGTAACTGCTTTGTAATTTGAAGATGCAAAGAACACAAAATTCTATTGCAACGCAACACAAGGGTTTAGCCGGGCTTGAAATTTTCGACGTTAATGCTCGGGTGCCAGCCTGCTGTCAGCTCAATTCATTACGGTAGTGGTGGGTATCGGTGCGATACAGCCCCCGGCGTAACTCCATGGGAACATCGTTATAGGTGTAAGCAATGCGCTCGACGCTCAGCAGCGGCGTGACGGGGGTGATTTGCAGCAACTGGGCCTGTTCTTCGTCGGGCAGCACGGCGCGGATTTTCTCTTCGGCCCGCACCATGCGCACGCCAAAGTCGAGTTCAAACATTGCGTAAGTCGGCCCTTGGTAATTGGCAAGCTGTTCTGCTGTGAGGCCCTTGAAGGCCTGGCCGGGCAGCCAGATGTCTTCCAGAATGGTGGGCACTCCCGCGAAAGACAGAATGCGCCGGGCCTGCATGACGGCATCGCCACTGCGCAAGGCCAGAGCACGGGCCACATCGGCGTTGGCGCGCACACGGCGGCAATCGATCACGCGGCGCTGCGCAGGGCCCTCCACGCGGGCATCTCCGGTGTCGGGAAGCAGCTTCAGAAAGCGGTACTGCACATGTTGCTCGGCGTGGGTGGCCACAAAAGTGCCTTTGCCCTGCCGGCGCATCACCAGGTTTTCGGCGGCCAGTTCGTCAATGGCCTTGCGCACCGTGCCCTGGCTGACGCGAAAGCGCGCGGCCAGCTCCATTTCGCTTGGGATGGCCTCGCCAGGCTTCCATTCACCCTGTTGCAGGCTCTGCAGGATCAGCCCCTTGATCTGCTGGTACAGCGGGCTGAACGCTGGCGTGGCGACGCCCGCAGCGCCTTGCGGAGCGGCGGGGTTGTCGGCTGCGAACGGAAGCGATGACATGGTGTGGGTGTGTAGGTTGTGCGTGTGCTGTGGTGCGGCAGTGCGGTTGCCCCATGACAATCGGACGACAAACGGGTTGCAATCATATCTTATATAAGACATAAGACAAATTGACCGAGGTGTCCAAACAGGGGTAAACTCCAATGCTGTTTTGCGGGGCACGGGCTACTGGTGACAGGCGCTGGTGCTTGCGTTGCACTCACACCTGTTTTCCTCACTTCCTGGAGTTTTCACCATGAGCAAGAAGCCCGTTCGCGTCGCTGTCACCGGCGCCGCCGGTCAAATCGGTTACGCCCTGCTGTTCCGTATCGCCTCCGGCGAAATGCTGGGCAAGGACCAGCCGGTCATCCTGCAATTGCTCGAAGTGCCTGTCGAAGGTCCTCAAAAAGCGCTCAAGGGCGTGATGATGGAACTGGACGACTGCGCCTTCCCGCTGCTCGTCGAAATGACCGCCCACAGCGACCCCATGACCGCGTTCAAGGACGCTGACTACGCACTGCTGGTCGGTTCGCGCCCCCGTGGCCCCGGCATGGAGCGTGCCGAGCTGCTGGCTGTCAACGGCGCCATCTTCACGGCACAGGGCAAGGCCCTGAACGCAGTGGCATCGCGTGACGTGAAGGTGCTGGTGGTGGGCAACCCTGCCAACACCAATGCCTACATCGCCATGAAGTCGGCCCCTGACCTGCCACGCAAGAACTTCACCGCCATGCTGCGCCTGGACCACAACCGTGCTGCCAGCCAGATCGCTGCCAAGACCGGCAAGGCCGTGGCTGACATCGAGAAGCTGACCGTGTGGGGCAACCACTCGCCCACGATGTACGCCGACTACCGCTTTGCCACCATCAAGGGCGAAAGCGTGGCCAAGATGATCAACGACCAGGAATGGAACGCCAACACGTTCCTGCCCACCGTGGGCAAGCGTGGCGCAGCCATCATCGAAGCCCGTGGCCTGTCGTCGGCGGCGTCTGCAGCCAATGCCGCCATCGACCACATGCGCGACTGGGCCCTGGGCACCAACGGCAAGTGGGTCACCATGGGTGTTCCATCCAATGGCGAATACGGCATTCCCAAGGACGTGATGTTCGGCTTCCCCGTGACTTGCGAAAACGGCGAGTACAAGATCGTTGAAGGTCTGGACATCGACGCGTTCTCGCAAGAGCGCATCAACATCACGCTGGCCGAACTGCAAGGCGAGCAAGACGGCGTCAAGCACCTGCTGTAAACAAGCTGGTGAACGACGCAATGCAGCCGACGCCTGTGGCATCGGGCCTTCGGGCCGCCCAAGCCCCCGCACCGGGGCAGGGCGCTGCGTCTGTCCATCCGCGTGATGTATTGCTCGGCGCCCAGGCGCAGACCGGTTTTCTTCCGGTTTGCGACCACTACAGCGGCGTCGAAGCGCGCATGCGCAAGAGCCTGCAATTGCAGGCCGAGATGGCGCAGGAGTTTGGCACCTGCGTCTTTGATGTCACCCTCGATTGCGAAGACGGGGCCCCTGTCGGGCTGGAGTCCGCGCATGCAGCGTTGGTGGCAAGCCTGGCACTGAATGCAGCCCCGGGCGCACGGGTTGCGGCCCGCGTTCATGCGGTAGACCACCCTGCATTTGCCAACGACGTCGCCACCATTGCAGGCGAGGCGGGGCACAGGCTGTGCCACATCATGATTCCCAAGGTCGAGTCGGTAGACGATGTTCTGCTGGCTGAACGTGCGCTGGAGCGCGCGTCGGCGGCCCATGTGCCTTTGCACGTGTTGATCGAGTCTCCCGCTGCCGTGCAGCGTGCGTTTGAAATCGCGGCCCACCCCCGCGTGCAGAGCCTGAGTTTCGGGCTCATGGATTTTGTGTCGGCCCATGGCGGCGCCATTCCCGCGCAGGCCATGACCTCTGCCGGGCAGTTCACGCACCCGCTGGTGGTGCGAGCCAAGCTCGAAATCGCCTCGGCCTGCCACGCGCATGGCAAGGTGCCGTCCCATTGTGTGGTCACCGAGTTTTCGGACATGGCGGCCCTGCAAGGTGCTGTCGGCCGCGCATCGCGCGAGCTGGGCTACACCCGGATGTGGAGCATCCATCCGGCGCAGATCCGCACCATCCTGCAGGCCTTTGCCCCCCAGCAGGACGATATCGACACCGCATCCCGGATCATTGCGGCGGCAGCGTTGGCTGACTGGGCCCCTATCAGTGTGGATGGGGTATTGCACGACCGGGCCAGCTACCGCTTCTATTGGCAAATTTTGGAGCGCGCCCACCGTACCGGGCGCGCGCTACCCTTGGCGGTGCGTCAATGGTTTGACACATCCGCTTTCGTTCCATCGTGAACACCCCTGGACATTTCCACGCAGGACATCCTATGAAATTCGTCATTGCCTCCGCCCTCATGCTGCTGGCCCCGGCCTTCGCCCTGGCGCAAACAACTGCCCAGCCAGCGGCCAAGTCCGACACCAAGGCTGCCGCCAAACCCGCAGCCAAGCCAGCCGCCAAGACGGCTGCCAAGCCTGCAGAGGGCAAGACCGCGGCCAAGGCTCCTGCCAAGAGCCATGCCAAGGCCGAACCCACCAGCAGCCGCACCCAGCTGAAGAGCGCCACCAACCAGGTGGCGGCCGGCATCATTGCTGCCGAAGCAGCCCTGTCGCCCGCCGAACTGGCGATTGCCGAGCGCGTCCATGTGGGGCGCATGCCCTGCGAACTGGGCGCTTTTGTCACGGTGACCGCAGACCCCGCAACCCCCGGCCACTTCCACGTGGAAGGCAAGGGTTTCAAGTACTACATGTCGCCGGTGGCCACGACCACAGGCACGGTGCGTCTGGAGGACGCCAAGGGCGGCGCCGTGTGGCTGCAGATCGCCAACAAGTCCATGCTGATGAACCAGCGCGCGGGTCAGCGCTTGGCTGACGAGTGCATGAGTCCCGAGCAGGTCGTAGTGGCTGAAGCCATCAAGAAGAACCCACCCGTGAGCGTGCTGGACCCGCTGCCCGCTGCCAAATAAAAAGATCGCGCGCACCTCTCAACGACCGGTGTGTGCCGAGCCCGCCGCCACACCCTACGCCCCACTTTAGAACGCAACTGGAGAAAATAATGTTGAAAGCCTACCGAGACCATGCTGCCGAACGCGCTGCACTGGGTATCCCGCCCCTGCCCCTGGACGCAAAGCAGGTGGCTGAACTGATCGAACTGATTAAGAACCCACCCGCCGGTGAAGAGGCCTTCCTGCTGGATCTGCTGACCCATCGCGTGCCACCGGGTGTGGACGACGCTGCCAAGGTCAAGGCCAGCTTTCTGGCGGCCGTGGCGCATGGCGACATCAAGGTGGGCCTGATCTCCAAGGCCAAGGCCACGGAACTGCTGGGCACCATGGTGGGCGGCTACAACGTGCACCCGCTGATCGAATTGCTCGACGATGCCGAAGTGGCCGGCGTGGCCGCAGAAGGCCTGAAGAAGACCCTGTTGATGTTCGACTTCTTCAATGACGTCGCCGCCAAGGCCAAGGCGGGCAACGCCAAGGCGCAGGAAGTCATCAAGAGCTGGGCCGATGCCGAGTGGTTCACCACCCGTCCTGAAGTCGAAAAGAAGATCACGGTCACCGTGTTCAAGGTGCCTGGCGAAACCAACACCGACGACCTGTCGCCCGCGCCGGATGCCTGGAGCCGCCCCGACATCCCGCTGCACTACCTCGCTATGCTGAAGAACACCCGCCCCGATGCGGCGTTCAAGCCCGAGGAAGATGGCAAGCGCGGTCCGATGCAGTTCATCGAAGACCTCAAGAAGAAGGGCAACCTCGTGGCCTACGTGGGCGACGTGGTGGGCACCGGCTCCAGCCGCAAGTCGGCCACCAACAGCGTGATCTGGGCCACTGGCCAGGACATCCCGTTCGTGCCGAACAAGCGTTTTGGCGGTGTGACCCTGGGCGGCAAGATCGCTCCCATCTTCTTCAACACGCAAGAAGACTCGGGCTCGCTGCCGATTGAAGTCGATGTGTCCAAGCTCGAAATGGGCGACGTGGTCGACATCCTGCCCTACGACGGCAAGATCGTGAAGAACGGCGCCACCGTGGCCGAGTTCAAGCTCAAGAGCGATGTGCTGTTTGACGAAGTGCGGGCGGGCGGCCGTATCAACCTCATCATCGGCCGTTCGCTCACGGCCAAGGCCCGCGAGTTCCTGGGCCTGCCAGCCTCCACGCTGTTCCGCCTGCCCCAGGCACCTGCCGCTTCGAAGGCCGGCTTCACCCTCGCTCAGAAGATGGTGGGCCGCGCCGTGGGTCTGCCAGAAGGCCAGGGCGTGCGCCCCGGTACCTACTGCGAACCCAAGATGACGACCGTGGGCTCGCAAGACACCACCGGTCCGATGACCCGCGACGAGCTGAAAGACCTGGCCTGCCTGGGCTTCTCGGCCGATCTGGTCATGCAGTCGTTCTGCCACACGGCGGCCTACCCCAAGCCCGTGGACGTGAAGACCCACCGCGAACTGCCCGCGTTCATCAGCAACCGTGGTGGTGTGGCCCTGCGTCCTGGCGACGGCGTGATCCACAGCTGGCTCAACCGCCTGCTGCTGCCTGACACCGTGGGTACGGGCGGCGACTCGCACACGCGTTTCCCCATCGGTATTTCTTTCCCCGCAGGCTCTGGCCTGGTGGCCTTCGGCGCCGCTACGGGCGTGATGCCTCTGGACATGCCCGAGTCGGTGCTGGTGCGTTTCAAGGGCGAAATGCAGCCGGGCGTGACGCTGCGCGACCTGGTGCATGCCATTCCTCTGTATGCGATCAAGGCCGGTCTGCTGACGGTGGCCAAGGCGGGCAAGAAGAACATCTTCTCGGGCCGCATCCTCGAAATCGAAGGCCTGCCCAACCTGAAGGTTGAACAAGCGTTTGAATTGTCCGACGCCTCTGCAGAACGCTCTGCCGCTGGTTGCACCATCAAGCTCAACCCCGAGCCGGTCAAGGAATACCTGACCAGCAACGTGGTGCTGATGAAGAACATGATCGCCGACGGTTACGCAGACGCCCGCACGCTGCAGCGCCGCATCGAGAAGGTCGAGGCCTGGCTGGCCAACCCCAACCTGCTCGAAGCTGACAAGGATGCGGAATACGCCGCCGTCATCGAGATCGATCTGGCCGACATCAAGGAACCCATCCTCTGCTGCCCCAACGATCCGGACGACGCCAAAACCCTGTCGGAAGTGGCTGGCACCAAGATCGATGAAGCCTTCATCGGCTCTTGCATGACCAACATCGGCCACTTCCGCGCAGCCGCCAAGCTGCTCGGCGGTAGCCGTGACATCCCCGTCAAGCTGTGGGTGGCACCGCCCACCAAGATGGACGAGAGCGAACTGATCAAGGAAGGCCATTACGCCAACTTTGGTGCCGCCGGTGCTCGCACTGAAATGCCCGGCTGCTCGCTGTGCATGGGCAACCAGGCGCAGGTGCGCGAAGGCGCTACGGTGGTGTCCACCTCCACCCGCAACTTCCCCAACCGCCTGGGCAAGAACACCAACGTGTTCCTGGCCTCCGCCGAGCTGGCCGCCATCGCTTCCAAGCTGGGCAAGATCCCCACAGTGGCCGAATACCACGAAGCCATGGGCATCGTGAACAAGGACGGCGCGTCGATCTACAAGTACCTGAACTTCGACCAGATCGAAGAGTACGCAGAAACCGCCAAGGGCGTCACCGCCTGATCCTCGCGTTCTTTGCGCAACAGAAGCGGCCCTCAGGGGCCGCTTTTTTTTGGCCCGCCTTGGGTGTCACACAAACGTCATCCATTCGTCACTATGCTGGAGCCCATAACAAGACATCCACAACAACAATAAAAGGAGGGAGCCATGGGCAACACAATGGGACGAGGGGTTTTGCTGGTTTTCTGCGCCATCTTTGCGGTGGTGTTCGGTGCTGGCGGGTATTGGGCAGGTTTGCGCCCCTTGGCCGAAACGGCGCAGGCAGCCTGGACGGTGCGCTCATGGCAGCCTGTACCAGCCCAGGTGCTGGATGTGCAACTGAAGCAGCACGCGGGCAGCGAAGGGGGCACCGCCTACCAGGTGCTGGCCCGGTACCGCTACGCCGTGGCGGGCCAAACGTACGAAGCGCAGCGCGTGGGGCTGGACCCGAACTCCCGTGCTGACAATGTCGGCGACTGGCAGGCGCAATGGCACCGCACCCTGCGCCAAGCGCAGGAGCGGGGCGAATCCATCACCGCCTGGGTCAACCCACAAGCCCCGGCCCAAGCCCTGCTGGACCGCAGCATCCGCTGGCGGCTGCAAATTTTTCGGCTGCCGTTTGCCCTGGTGTTCACCGGCGTCGGGGTGACTGCTGCATGGATGTTTCTGCGCATCTTAAGGCGCCCCCAGGACGATGTGCCCGACCTGGAGCCAACGCATTCCCTGGCCAAGGGGCAGGGGGCGTTGTGGTTCTTCGCGTTGTTCTGGTGTGGCATCGCTTTCCCCATGGCCGCCTTGTTCTGGTCGGACGGCAAAGGGCCCTGGTGGGTCAAGGGCTTCATGGGCGTCTTTGTGGTGATCGGCGTGGGCTTGGTCGCTGCTGCTTGGCAGAACAGCCGCAAGGCCTGGCGCTACCACGGGGTTGGTATGACGGCCCTGCCATCGCGGCCCACGGCGGGGCGTTCTGTCGAAATCACGCTGGTGCTGCCTGCGCGGGCTGTGCAGCAAGCTGGGGCTGAAAACATGCGCCTGCAAGTGGCGCAATACCGTGTGGACGAATCCAGCTCCGGCTCGCCCGAGCGCCAGGTGGAGGTGCTGCAGGCCACGGCTCGGCGCCAGCCGACGGGCGAGGGCGGCATGCGACTGGTAGCGCGTTTTGACCTGCCTGATGACGCCCCCACCCACAGTGCGCGGCGCGGTGGCGAGCGGGTGGACTGGCGGCTGGAACTGGTGCGTGCTGATGGTGCGCTGGAGCTGGCGTATGACTTGGCGGTCGAGGCCTCCACCCCGTCCTGGGCGGAGGCTGCTTCGGTGCCAGACCGCTTTGATCGGCGGGCACAGTGGGTGCAGGAAGTCCCCATCGAGCCACCCGGCTTAGGGCGCGATGCCGCCTCTCCGCCGTTGGATTCTCCGGGCATAGGTAAGTCCGCTGAATCCCCAGGCTTTATTCCCCCTGGCGTGCGTTTGACCGAGACACCAGACGCCTGGTCCCTCGCGTTCAAGCAGACCGCTTGGCGCTGGTCCGCGGCGGTGGCCCTGGCTTTGCTGGCGCTGGAGTGGTGGGTGAACGACCGCATCCAGCCGGGCGCCCTGGTGCTGCCGAGCGGCTTTTGGGGTTGGTTGGCTCTATTGGTGCTGCCCGCCTGGGCCTTGCATGTCGCCACCCGGCGGTGGACGCTGCGGGTGCAGGACAATGGCCTGGTCGTGCGTCGCGGCTCTTGGGTTTGGTCTCGCGTGGCAACGTTGCCAGGCGAATCCAGCCAGTCGCTGGTGCACAAGCTGCAGTTCACGGCGGGGACCCAGGCCTACCACGCGGTGCTGGGCAAGGATGCGTCAGGGCATTCGCAAACGCTGACACCCGGGCTGAGCGGCACAGCTGCCGCGCAGGCCGTGGGCCAGGCCGTGGCCCGTGCGTGGCTGGATAGGCGGGGACGCTTCACGCCAGGGGCGCAGCGGCCCCAGGTGGCTGCCCATTCACGCCCAGCCTGGGGTTGCTGGGCATGGCTCTTGGCCTTTGGCTTGCTCGTTTGGTGGGCCCATGGCGGGCGTGCGGTGTGGGGGGCAGGTCGCAGCGCAGTGCTGCAAGCCCCTGCGCCGGTTGCCTCATCGCGCATTTGGGCGCCTGCAGATGCCCGCCTCATGGACGCTCAGAATGCGGGCGATGCCACCGCACTGACTCAGGCCCTGCACGACGGCGCCAACCCCAACCTGCTGGCAGACACCGGCTCCTCCGTGCTGATGCTGGCCGCCCACCGAGGGCAGCTGGCGCATGTGGAGGCGCTGTTGCAGGCTGGGGCCCAGCCCGATTTGCGGCAGACCGCCAAAGACAGTGAGCGTGGTGACACGGCCCTGCTGCGGGCCTTTTATGGCGGCCATCTGGTGGTGGCGCAACGCCTGGTGCAGGCAGGTGCCAGCCTGCAAGCCCGCAACCGCTGGGACTGGGGCCCCGTGCACATGGCCGCGCAAAGCGGCTGCGTGCCGTGCCTGGATTGGCTCAAAGAGCAAGGGCAATCGCTGACCGAACCCGCCCCCGCCAGCCGGGGCGAGACCCCCGCCATGCTGGCCGCAGCCAAAGGACAGGTGGCCGTGCTGCGTTGGCTGGATGAACAGGGGGTGGATCTTTCGCAGAAAGACCCGCACGGAAAGAGCGCGTTGGATTGGGCTCGCTGGGGTGGGCAGCAGGCGGCTCAGGAATGGCTGGAGCAAAGGGCCCGGCCGCGCTAGCCAGAGGCTGGCGCCGGGTCTGCGCTCGGTGCGAAGGCTGATTGGCCGGTGTCTGCACTTTAGGCGGATGGCCGGCGGCATTGTTTGCCGCGGAACGATCATTGCGTGCGGCACTCAGAATTCGCAGAACCATTCCAACACGGCACCACGATGTTCAAGTCCTTCTTTTTCGCCCGCCGCTGGTGGGCCTGGTCACTCCTCGGTTCTGTCGTCATTCTTCTGGCCACCGCTTACCGTGTGCAGCTGGACGTGCAGATCAACGACTGGTTCGGCAGCTTTTACGACCTGATCCAAGAGGCTCTGGGCAAGCCCGGCAGCATTACCGCAGAGCAGTTCTGGGGGCAGCTTTCGACCTTTGCACGTATCGCCATGATCTATGTGACGACGGCGGTGCTGGTGGATTTTTTCAGCAAACACTACATCTTCCGCTGGCGCCAGGCGATGAATGAGCACTACATGGCGGCCTGGCCACGCCTGCGGCACATCGAGGGCGCGGCACAGCGTGTGCAGGAGGACACCATGCGTTTCGCCCGCACCATGGAGGACCTGGGCCTGAGCTTTATGCGCAGCCTCATGACGCTCGGGGCCTTTCTGCCGGTGCTGTGGACGCTGTCCGAAAAAGTCACTGCGCTGCCCCTCATCGGTGCCGTTCCGCATTCCCTGGTCTGGGTCGCTCTGGCCTGGTCTTTGGGGGGCACGCTGCTGCTGGCCTGCGTGGGCGTGAAGCTGCCAGGGCTGGAGTTTCACAATCAGCGGGTCGAGGCGGCGTACCGCAAGGAGCTGGTATTGGGCGAGGATGACCCGACCCGGGCTTCTCCCCCCACGGCGGCCGAGCTGTTCGCAGGCGTGCGCCGCAACTACTTCCGGCTGTTTTTCCATTACCTGTACTTCGATGTGGTGAAGTGGTCCTACCTGCAGGTGAGTGTGCTGGTGCCCCTGGTGGCGTTGGGCCCCACGCTGATCGCGGGGGTGATCACCCTGGGGGTGATGCAGCAGATTGCCCGGGCCTTTGACAAGGTGCTGGAGTCGTTCCAGTTTCTGGTGCTGAACTGGAGCACGGTGGTGGAGCAGATCTCGATCTACAAGCGCTTGCGCGCTTTCGAGCAGCAGATGCTCAAGGCAGAACCTGAGGCTGCCTGAGTGCGGTTCAGAAACCTACGGGGGCGCATGGTCATGGTGGACGCACAGACTGTGCTCCACCTGGATGGCCGAGTAACGACGCAGGAGAGGGCTGCTCCAAGGCCGCTGGCGCTAGCGCACCTGCTTCTTTTCAAGCTTGCGCGTGAGGGTGCGGCGGTGCATGCCCAGGCGCCGCGCGGCCTCCGACAGGTTGAAGCCCGTTTCTGCCAGCACCTCGTTGATGCGTTCCCATTCGAGCGTCTTGATGGAACTGGAGCGGTTGGTCAACTCCACCTCGGCATTGCCTTCCCTGAGGCCAAATGCCGCTTCGATGTCGTCCGTGTTGGAGGGCTTGGCGAGATAGTGGCAGGCGCCTAGCTTCACAGCTTCCACAGCGGTGGCAATGCTCGCAAAACCCGTGAGCACCACGATCAGCATATCTTCGTCCGCAGCGTGCAACGTCTGCACACAGGCCAGACCGGAGGCCTCACCCTTGAGCTTCAGGTCCACCACCGCATAGCCGGGCTGGTACTGCTCCAGCAACACCTCCACGTCGGCCAGGCTGGCTGCCTGCAACACGCTGTAGCCGCGCCGTTCAAACGAGCGGGCCAGCGTGCGCGCAAAGGCTTCGTCGTCTTCGACGATCAGCAGCTGTCGTTGCGCTTCTTCAGTGTCCACAGTGGGTTCTTTCGTTCATTCATACCTTCTGGGGCAGCGCAATCGAGGCCAGGGGCAATTCGATGGTCACCTGTGCGCCGCCTTCGGGCCGGTTGCGCGCCTCCACGCTGCCACCCAGGGTGCGGGCGACATTTAGCACCAGATACAGCCCCAACCCTCCGCCAGGGCGGTTCTTGGAGGACTGGTACGGCGTGCCTAGCTTGGACAACATGTCGGGTGCAAAGCCGGGGCCGGCATCGGTCACAGTCATGCACAAGGCATCTGCATTGCGCGTGACCGCCAATCTCACCCAGCCTGGCGAGGCGTCACGTGCATTGTCCAGTACATTGAAAACCATTTGCTTGAGGGTGGTGTCCGACACCATGGGCGTGTCGGTGCCGAAGTCGTTGTCGTAGTCAAACTGGGGGATCGTGCGGGTGCTGCGCCATTCCTCGGCCAGCGCATCTACGAACTTGCGCACGGTGGTCTGCACCGACGCCTCGCCGCGCGTTTCACCCGCCGACAGCAGGATGCCGCTCACGATGCTCTTGCACCGCTGTACCTGCGTCTGCATCTCGGCAATGTCTTCCTTGAGCGCTGCGTTGCTGGTCAGCCGCTTGTCGTGCTGCCAGTCGCCAAGGATCACCGCCAGGGTGGACAGGGGCGTACCCAGCTCGTGTGCGGCCCCCGACGCCAGCAGGCCCATGCGCACGATGTGCTCTTCTTCCACGCGGCGCCGGCGTGCGGCCGCTAGGCGGGCATCGCGCTCGCGCAGGTTGCGGTGGATGCGGGTGATGAACACCATCACCAGCGTGGCGTTGAGCACAAAGCACACCAGCAGCCCGAGCACATACAGGCTTGACAGGCCCTGGTGCAGGTCCTGCGGCAGGGCCAGCGGCAGGTGGTGGTCTGCCAGTGCCGCAAAGCACAGGACGGTGATGATCACGATGGACCAGATGTAGGCACCGCGCAGCAGCACGGCGCCCAGAGTGATCTGCAGCAGGTACAAAAACACGAAGGGGTTGCTGGTACCACCACTCAGGTACAGCTGCACCGTGAGCACTGCCACGTCAATCAGCAGCGCCAGAAACAGCTCCACATTGCGCACCGCGCGGCCCGTGCGCAGGCGCAGCAGGCTCACCACGTTGAAGACTGCCAGGCAGC
Organism: Acidovorax sp. M14; assembly: GCF_049331375.1. Classification (NCBI taxonomy): domain Bacteria; kingdom Pseudomonadati; phylum Pseudomonadota; class Betaproteobacteria; order Burkholderiales; family Comamonadaceae; genus Acidovorax; species Acidovorax sp. M14. The sequence continues at coordinate 3,490,765 of NZ_CP186263.1, read as the reverse complement.
CGACGACGAGCAGCATCTCCTGCAGCGGCAGCTTCAAGCCCAGGCTGTAGTGCGCCATCTCGATGGTGAACACCTGGCCCACCACCGCAATCCAACGCAGCTCAATCAGTTGCTGCAGGTTCTTGATACCGGCGGCTGCGTCAGCGGAGCGTGCGTTGCGCGGCGCAGTGGCCAGCGCAGGGTCAGGGCGTGGTGGGTGGGTGTTCATCGTGGGTCGGGAGGCGGCTGGCAGCCCGTGCGCCCATGCGGCGCTCATAGCGTGCCACATACCAGCCGGCAACGACAACCATGAGCGCAAGACCATACCAGGTCAGGGCGTACACCAGGTGGCTGTTGTGAAACCGGATGACGGTCAGGCCAGCGCGGGGCCAGCCAGAGGCGGCTGAAGGAGCCGCTGCGGTACCGGGTAGCCCGGCATCCACAAAAAACGGAGCCGCCCGGGGCAGACCCAGCGCGCTGCTGATGGCGGCCACATCGCGCGAGTACCAGCGCTGCTGTGCCGGATCGTTGGTGCGCAGAAAGCCACCGCCGGGCTCGGTCATCCGCAACAGCCCCTGGACGGTGGCTGTTCCATCAGCGGAGGGGGTGGCCTCCAGCCATTGGGCGCGTTGCTCCTGGGGCACAAAGCCCCGGTTCACCAGCACCTGGGTGCCGTCGTCCTGTTGCAGAGCCGTCATCACCCAGAACCCCGCGCCCAGCTCGGTGACGGCCTGGGCCACCACCGTCTTGCCGGGCAGCCAGCGGCCCTTAAAGACCACCGGCAGGTACTCGTGCTGTGCGGCACTGATGCCCGGCCATTGGTCTACCGGTGGCAGAGCGACCGGTGCGGCGTGTACCCGTTGGTCCACCCTTTCGATGAGGTCCAGCTTCCAGGTGCGGCGCTGGACCTGCCAGGTGCCCAGCGACACAAAGCCCAGGAACAAAGCCATGCCCAGCACCAGCAGGACTGCGCGGCGCAAGCCCCGGCGCGGCACTGCCATGGTGGTGGGGGCTGTGTCCATCAGGGCGTGGAGTGTCCGGGCGCCTCGTGCGTGGGCGGTGTGGGCGTGGGGTGCTCCGGCATCATGTTGGCATTCATGTGGAACATCACCCACAAGGTGCCCGCAATGGCGATGGCCACGAACACCACCGTGAAGATAGTGGACAGCAGCGTCCAGCCGCCTTCGATCTTGCCGTTCATGTGCAGGAAGAACACCATGTGCACCAGGATCTGAATCACGGCGAAGCCGCCCAGCACCAGCACAGCCGTGTTGCGGTCTGCAATCACCTTGGCCATCACCAGCCAGAAGGGAATGGCCGTGAGGATGACGGACAGCACAAACCCCGTCATGTAGCCCGAAAAGGTGCTGTGGGGGCCTGCGTCGTGGTGGTGATCGTCATGCCCATGCGCATCGTGCGCACCGTTGGCGTGTGTTGCGTGTTGTGCGCTCATTTACAGCACCCCCATCAGGTACACAAAGGTGAAAACGCCGATCCAGACCACGTCCAAGAAGTGCCAGAACATGGACAGGCACATCAGGCGGCGGTTGTTTTCGGGGATCAGGCCATGCTTGCCGATCTGGACCATCAGCACCACCAGCCAGATCAGGCCGAAGGTGACGTGCAGGCCGTGGGTGCCCACCAGCGTGAAGAACGCCGACAGGAAGGCGCTGCGCTGTGGGCCTGCGCCCTCGTGCAGCAGGTGCGAGAACTCATACAGTTCCAGGCCCAGGAAGCACAGGCCAAACACGCCCGTGATGGCCAGCCACAACAGTGTGCCCTTCACATCGCCCAGCTGCTTGCGCAGCATGGCAAAACCGAAGGTGATGGACGACAGCAGCAGAAACGCGGTGTTGATGGCCACCAGGGTCAGGTCGAACAGTTGCGCGCCGGTGGGGCCTGCGGCATAGCTGCGGCCCAGCACGCCGTAGGTGGCGAACAGCGCTGCAAAGATGAGGCAGTCGCTCATCAAGTACAGCCAGAAACCCAGGGCCGTGCCGTTTTCAGGATGGGGCTCGTGCGCGAGGTGGTACTCGCGCGGGGCCAGGGCGCCTGCTGCGGCGCCAGCGTGGATGCGGATATCAGACATGGCGGGCCAGTTGGAGTGTGCGGGCTTCTTCGGTGGAGATCACTTCGGATGCCGGGATGTAGAAGTCACGCTTGTAGTTGAACGTGTGGATGATGGCGGCCAGAACGACAGCCGCAAACGAGACGGCCGCCAGCAGCCACATGTGCCAGATCAGCGCAAAGCCTAACACCAGCGACAGCCCCGAGATCACCACGCCAGCGCCGGTGTTGGCCGGCATGTGGATGGGCTGGAAGCCCGCCAGAGGACGCTTGTACCCGTGCTTCTTCATGTCCCACCAGGCGTCGATCTCGTGCACCACAGGGGTGAAGGCGAAGTTGTAGTTGGGCGGGGGCGACGAGGTGGCCCACTCCAGCGTGCGGCCGTCCCAGGGGTCGCCCGTCCAGTCGCGCAGCTGTTCGCGCTTGAGGAAGCTGACCACCAGCTGGATCAGGAAGCACCCAATGCCGGCGGCAATCATGGCCGCGCCGATGGCAGCGATCACGAACCAGATCTGCAGCGACTGGTCTTCGAAGTGGTTGGCACGGCGGGTGACACCCATCAGGCCCAGCACATACAGCGGCGTGAACGCCACCCAGAAGCCCACCAGCCACAGCCAGAAGGAGCGCACGCCCCAGGTGCGGTCCAGCTTGTAGCCAAACGCCTTGGGGAACCAGTAGTTGATGCCGGCAAACATGGCAAACACCACGCCGCCGATGATCACGTTGTGGAAGTGGGCGATCAGGAACAGACTGTTGTGCAGCACGAAGTCGGCCGGGGGCACGGCCAGCAGCACGCCCGTCATACCGCCGATGGCAAACGTCACCATAAAGGCCACGGTCCACATCATGGGCAGCTCGAAGCGGATGCGACCCTTGTACATGGTGAACAGCCAGTTGAAGATCTTCGCGCCCGTGGGGATCGAGATGATCATCGTCGTGATACCGAAGAAGGTGTTCACGCTGGCGCCCGAACCCATGGTGAAGAAGTGGTGCAGCCACACCAGGTACGACAGGATGGTGATACACACGGTGGCGTACACCATGGAGGTGTAGCCGAACAGGCGCTTCTTGCTGAACGTGGCGACCACTTCGGAGAACACGCCGAAGGCCGGCAGCACCAGGATGTAGACCTCAGGGTGGCCCCAGATCCAGATCAGGTTCACATAGAGCATGGGGTTGCCGCCCAGCTCGTTGGTGAAGAAGTTGGTGCCCACGTAGCGGTCCAGCGACATCAGCACCAGCGCAGCCGTCAGCACGGGGAAGGACGCCACGATCAGTGCATTGGTGCACAGGGCCGTCCAGGTAAACACGGGCATCTTCATCAGGCTCATGCCTGGCGCGCGCATCTTGATGATGGTCACGATCAGGTTGATGCCCGAGAGCGTCGTGCCCACCCCGGCGATCTGCAGCGCCCAGATGTAGTAGTCCAGACCGGTGCTCGGGCTCTGCGCCCCCAGGTTGGACAGCGCCAGCCAGCCGGACGTGGAGAACTCGCCCAGGAACAACGACACCATCACCAGCACGGCGCCCGCCGTGGTCATCCAGAAGCTGAAGTTGTTCAGGAACGGGAAGGACACGTCGCGCGCGCCGATCTGCAGCGGCACCAGGTAGTTCATCAGCCCGGTGACCAGCGGCATCGCCACGAAGAAGATCATGATCACGCCGTGGGCGGTGAAGATCTGGTCGTAGTGGTGCGGCGGCAGGTATCCCATGTTGTCGCCAAACGCCATGGCCTGCTGCAGGCGCATCATTACCGCGTCGGCAAAGCCGCGCAGCAGCATCACCAGGCCGAGGATCATGTACATGATGCCGATGCGTTTGTGGTCAATGCTGCAGATCCAGTCGCGCCACAGGGGGCCCCACAGGCGGAATTTGGTGATACCCGCCATGACGACGAGGCCGCCCAGGACCACGGCAATGAAGGTCCACAACACAATGGGCTCGTGCGCCATGGGCACGGCGTCCCAGCTCAGGCGGCCCAGCGCCCAGTGGGATGGAGAAAGGGTTTCGGAGGTCATAGGGAAGCTCATTGACGGATGCTGGCGCCGGATGCGGAGGCCGGTGCGTTGCGGGATTCGAGTGCGGCCACCACCTGGGCGGCGTTTTGCACGGTGCAGACGTCCTGGGGCAGGTTCAGCCCCATGGCGCGCACATAGGCGTCGCCGCCCTGGGCATCAATCGCCATCATGTGGTGCATGCACATCTTTCCGTCTTCGACGCAGCGGTTGAGCACCTTGTCGTAAAGGCCTTCTTCGACCGAGGCAAAGCGCTGCACCGGGTCGCGTTCGCTGGGCTTGACCAGGTTCAGGTAGGTGCCCTTGTCGAGCGGCTTGCCTTCGGTCTTGGCTTTTTGCACCCACTGGGCAAAGTCTTCATTGCTCAGGCCGTGGAACTTGAACGTCATGCCCGAAAAACCTGCGCCGCTGTAGTGCGACGACATGCCCTTGAACACGCCAGGCTTGTTGATCACCGCGTTCAGCTCGGTCTGCATGCCGGGCATGGCGTAGATCATGCCGGCCAGGTCGGGCACGTAAAACGCGTTCATGGTGGACGTGGCTGTCAGCTTGAACAGGATGGGGCGGTCCACCGGGGCGGCCACTTCATTGACGGTGGCGATGCCTTGCTCGGGGTAGAAGAACAGCCATTTCCAGTCCATGGCCACCACCTGCACTTCGAGCGGCTTCACATCGGCAGGCACGGCGCGCTGCGCGTCGATGCGGTCGAGAGGCCGGTAGGGGTCCAGCTTGTGGGTGCCGATCCAGGTGATGGCGCCCAGCGCAATGATGATCAGCAGCGGCACCGTCCAGATCACCAGCTCCAGCGTGGTGGAGTGGTGCCACTCGGGGTCGTACTCGGCCTCGGTGTTGCCCTGGCGGTATTTCCAGGCAAACAGCAGGGTGAGCGCGATCACGGGCACGATGATGATCAGCATCAGCAGCGTGGCGGTGATGACCATCTGGCCCTGCTGGGCAGCGACGTCACCGGCCGGGTTGAGCACGACAGCCTTGCTGCAGCCTGCCAGGCTGCCCAGCGCTGTCAGGGCGAGCAGCCAGGTGGGCCCACGAAGTTGGGGAAGTTTGAGCATGTGAAGAGCGCGATCAATGCGTTTCAGGGTAAACGCGGATAACGGGATGTGTGCGAATGTACTAGCGCTAGCTTTTTTGTCGATTGGACATTTTGTCCAAGGTCAAAAGCGCAGACTGTTTTTGCACCAAAGTGGTGCATTCGAGGGCTTTGAAGGACATTTCCTGCAGCCGGCATAGTGAAACCGCACTTGTGGCCCATAGAAGTTGCGTGTAGAACGGAACGGTCTGAGTTAGCTACACAACGTCAAGGAGCCATGTTCATGAGCAGCCCCGCCACTGCCACTTACCCTGCGGCCGGTTTTCACGAAAGCGCCGCCTCTCTCTCGCGGGCTGATACGCATGAGGACGTCACCCCCAGCGAAATCGCTGTGGGCGTGATCATCGGACGCTCGTCCGAGTATTTCGACTTCTTCGTTTTCGGGATCGCCTGCGTTCTTGTCTTCCCATCCTTCCTGTTTCCCTTTATGTCCCGCCTGGACGGTACGCTGATGGCCTTTGCGCTGCTGGCCGTTGCGTTCGTGGTGCGCCCGGTGGGTACCGCCATCTCCATGGCCATCCAGCGGCGCTGGGGGCGGGGCACCAAGCTGACCATTGCGCTGTTCATGCTGGGCGTCTGCACCGTGGGCATGGCGTTTTTGCCGGGCTACAAGGATGCGGGCACCGCCGCCATCGTGGCCTTGCTGATCCTGCGTGTGGGCCAAGGGCTCGCACTGGGCGGGTCGTGGGACGGCCTGCCGTCGCTGCTGGCCATGTCGGCCCCCAAGGAGCGCCGGGGCTGGTACGCCATGATCGGCCAGTTGGGCGCACCGCTGGGCTTTGTGCTGGCTGCTGGCCTGTTTGCCTACCTGTACAGCAGCCTCACGGTGCAGGAGTTTCTGGCCTGGGGCTGGCGCTATCCGTTTTTTGTGGCCTTTGCGGTGAACGTGGTGGCCCTGTTTGCGCGTCTGCGCCTGGTGGTGGGGCAGTCGTACTCTGAACTGCTGAAGGAGCGTGAGCTGCAGCCGGTGCCGGTGAGCCGCGTCATGCGCGACGAAGGCAGCAACGTGCTGCTGGGGGCTTTTGCTGCACTGGCCAGCTTTGCGCTGTTCCATCTGGTCACTGTGTTCCCGCTGTCGTGGATCACCCTGTACTCCGAGCAGCCCGTGACCCAGATCCTGGGCGTGCAGATCGTCGGCGCGTTCCTCGCGGCGGGCGCCATCATGGTGTCCGGCTGGCTGTCAGACCACCTGGGCCGCCGCAAGCTGCTGGGCGGCATGGCGGTGCTGATCGGCGTGTTCAGCTTCATGGCGCCTGTGCTGCTCAACACCGGCGAAGTGGGCAGCACCATGTTCCTGCTGCTGGGCTTTGTGCTGCTGGGCCTGTCGTACGGTCAGGCCTCGGGCACCGTGACGGCCAATTTCTCGCCCCAGTACCGCTACACCGGTGCGGCCCTGTCGGCCGACCTGGCCTGGATCATCGGCGCAGCGTTTGCGCCGCTGGTGGCTCTGTATCTGTCGTCGCAGTTCGGTCTGCTGGCGGTGACGGTGTACCTGCTGTCGGGCGTGGCCTGCACGCTGGGTGCGCTGAACCTGAATCGCCGCATGGAGCGACGCGACCGCTGATGGGTGAGATTGATTTGCTATTGAATGTATAGCTGCTAGCGCATATTCCACTAGCGCTACAGGCGTAAAAAGCCAAAAAAAGCGCCCGGTTCTGCCGGGCGCTTTGCTTTGGGGCCTCACAGGTCACGGCTCAGTCCAGCGTGCCAGTGCCAACTGCAACGGGGTTTCAGTCGCAGGCGGTGAGCGCGTAGCGCGTGGGCCTGGGCAGCGCATCGGCAGGGCCGGGGATCCGCCACGGAAGGGCAAGCCCGTTCAGGGCTGGGCGCCCCGCTCAGTCCTGGGGCCGGAAGCCAATGGTCAGGGACGGAGGCACACGCCCATCCACATCGCGCGGCAATGTTTCGGTCTTGTCCAGGGCCCGCAGCACCGCGTCGTCCCAGGCCTTGTTGCCGCTGGACTGCACCAGCCGCTTGCCCACAATGGTGCCGTCGGGTGACAGGCGTACCTCGACCTCGGCACGTGGGTTGCCCGAGATGGCGTCCGGGTACACGATGTTGGGCTTGACCTTGGCCGCGACCTTGCCGCCGTAGCTGCCCGAGGGGCCCGCGCTGCGCTGGGCCGTGCCGGTGGCGTTTTCGGCCCCGGTCGCACCGGCCAGGCCCTGCAAGCGGCGCATGTTGTCTTCGCGCATCTTAGCCAGCTGCTTTTCTTCCGCCTCTGCCTTGCGCTTGGCGGCCTCGTCGGCCTTGCGCTTGTCTTCGGCCAGCTTCTTCTGCTTTTCCTGCTCGGCCTTCTTCTGCTCGGCCAGCTGCTTTTCGCGCTGTTCCTTCTCTTTTTCGCGTTCCTTCTGTTGGCGCTCTTTCTTCTCGTGCTCCAGGCGTTCGCGGCGTTCTTCTTCCTTGCGCTCGCGCTCCCGCTTCTCGCGCAGCTCCTGCTGCTCGCGGGCCTTCTTTTCCTGTTCCAGGCGCTTCTTTTCGCGCTCGATGGCAATGTCTGCCTCGCGCGTGTCCGGCGGCTCTGCGGCCCGCACCGGCGGTGGCGGCGGGGCGGGCGGGGTGGCCTGCTGCACGGGAGGGGGTGGAGGAGGCGGTGGCGGCTCCACAGCGCGTGGCGCTGCTTGTGTGGGCACAGCGGCCCACAACTCAGCCTCTACGGCGGGCTGGTCGGCCGTGTTCTTCCAGTTCACGCCCCAGGTCAGCGCGCCGATCAGCACTGCGTGCACCAGCACCGCAAGCGTGATGGCGCGCAGGCGCGCCGGTGGGCGGGGCGGGGCAAACTGATCGCGGTCGGTGTGGGCGTGCATGGGCGTCTGAGCGGTGCCGGGCGGGTTCGGTTCAACCGCCTTGCTTGACCGACAGGCCGACGCGTTGCACGCCTGCCTTTTGCAGGGCGTCCATCGCCTTCACCACGGTTTCGTACTGCACGCCTTTATCGGCGCTGATGACCACGGCGCTCTCGGGCCCCTGGCCCTTTTGCCAGCGGCTGGCGGCATCGCCGATCTCGCGCTGGTTCAGGCTGCGCGTGGCCTCGGGGGTCTTGAACTGCAGCGTGCCGTCCTTGTTCACGATGACCTGGGCCACCACCTTGGGCATGTTCTTGCTCTTGCCCACACTGGGCACATCGACCACGCCGGGGGTGAGCATGGGCGCCGTCACCATGAAGATGATGAGCAGCACCAGCATGACGTCGATGAACGGGACCATGTTGATCTCGTTGATGGTGCGGCGGCCTCGGCCGCGGGATGCCATGGCGGGCATGGGGCGCCTCCCGGATCAGTGGCCCGAGGCCGTGTGGCCTGTGGACGCGGGCTGCGCGCCCAGGTTGCGCTGCAGGATGTTGGAGAACTCTTCGATGAAGGTCTCCTGGTGCGTGGCTACGCGGTCGATGTCGCGCGCAAAGCGGTTGTAGGCGATCACGGCCGGGATGGCCGAGAACAGGCCGATGGCGGTGGCGACCAAGGCCTCGGCAATGCCCGGGGCCACCGTGGCCAGCGTGACCTGTTCCATGCCTGCAAAGCCGGTGAAGGCGTGCATGATGCCCCACACGGTGCCGAACAGGCCCACGTATGGAGACACGGAGCCGACCGAGGCCAGAAAGGACAGGCTGGACTCGACCACATCCATCTCGCGCTGGAAGCTTGCGCGCATGGCGCGGCGCGCGCCGTCCAGCAAGGTGCCGGGGTCGGTGATGCGGCGTTCGCGCAGCTTTTGGTACTCACGCATGCCGCTGGCAAAAATTCGCTCCATGGGGCCGGCCTGCTTGGCGTTTTGGGCGGCCGCGGCGTACAGATCGTTCAGGCTGGTGCCCGACCAGAACTCGCGCTCGAAGTCCTCGTTCAGTGTCTTCACGCGCTTCAGGGCAAACAGCTTGCGGAAGATGGCGGCCCAGCTGGCCACCGACACGCCCAGCAGCAGCAGCATCACGAGTTGCACCACCCAGCTGGCGTGCAGCACCAGGGAGATGATGGACATGTTTTGGGAATTCATGGTGTGAGTTGTTCCAGGAGGGTGCTGGGAATTCTGGCGGGGCGCATTGTCGCTGCGTCCACCCATCCGATGCGGATGGTGCCTTCGGTCAACAAGGTCGGGGGCTGGTCGGTCATCTGCTCTGGTTTCAGGAGCGCCTGCTGCACTATTGTCAACGATGCGCGGCCACTGCTTTGCAGGGCGGCAGTAACAATCAGTTCATCGTCCAGCCGCGCGGGGCGGTGGTAGCGCAGCTGCGCGTCGGTTACGACAAACATGCCGCCGGTTTGTTCCCGCAAGCGTTGCTGGCCCACGCCCAGCGAGCGCAGCCATTCAGTGCGCGCGCGCTCGAAGAACTTGAGGTAGTTGGCGTAGAACACGATGCCGCCGGCATCGGTGTCCTCCCAGTAGATCCGGATCGGAAATTCAAACGCCATCGTGGGGTCGCTCGCCTTGGTCATCCGAGCAGCTTGCGCAGCCGCTCCACGGACTCCTGCAATTGCGCCATGGAGTTGGCTGTCGAGAAGCGGATGAACCGCTCGGGCTCGGCCGTGCCAAAGTCGCGCCCCGGTGTCACGGCGATGTGCGCGCGGCGCATCAGCTCAAACGCAAAGTCCCAGCTGCCGCTCACGCCCAGGCGCTGCGTGGCCTGCGTGCAGTCGACCCAGGCGTAGAAGGCGCCATCGGGCATCACGGGCACGCTCAGGCCCAGCGACTGCAGCGCGGGGATGAAGAAGTCGCGCCGCGCCTTGAACTCGGCGCGGCGGCGTTCGTATTCGGCAATGCTCTCGGCCTCGAAGCAGGCCAGCGCTGCATGCTGCGACACGGTGCTGGCGCAGATGAACAGATTCTGCGCCAAGCGCTCGACCACGGGCACCATCGCGTCGGGCACCACCATCCAGCCCAGGCGCCAGCCTGTCATGTTGAAGTATTTGCTGAAGCTGTTGATGCTGATGATGTTGTCGTCGATGGCGAGTGCGGTGTGGCCAAACTCTTCCTCGTACGACAGACCCAGGTAGATCTCATCGATCATCGTGATGCCGTCGTGCGACCGCACCACGTCGCGGATGCGGCGCAGCTCGTCGGGTGCAATCGAGGTGCCGGTGGGGTTGGACGGCGAGGCCAGCAGAACGCCGCGCGTTTTTTCATTCCACGCCGCACGCACCTTGTCGGCGCTCAGCTGGTAGCGCTCGGCCGCCGTGGTGGGCAGCAGCACGGCCTTGCCCTCGGCAGCACTCACAAAGTGGCGGTTGCAGGGGTAGCTGGGGTCGGGCATCAAAATTTCGTCGCCCGACTCGATGAGCGCCAGGCACGCCAACTGCAGCGCGGCCGATGCGCCCGCTGTGACCACGATGCGGCGCGCAGGCACGTTGACGCCAAAGCGGCTCTGGTACCAGCCGCTGATGCGCTCGCGCAGCGCATCGAGGCCCAGCGCGTTGGTGTACTGCGTGGCGCCGTTGTGCACGGCGCGGGCGGCGGCTTCCTGCACCAGGGGCGGGGCGGTGAAGTCGGGCTCGCCGATGTTCAAGAAGATCATCGGTTCGCGCGTGCCGGCCACCTCGCGGGCCAGGGCCTGCGCGGCCTTGGCGACCTCCATCACATAAAACGGTTCAATGCGCTCGGCGCGCGTGGAAAACTTCATGGAATGGCATCCTGCCCCGACCGGGCGCCTTGTGGACGTGGTGGCGTAAGGGCGTAGAAAGAAAAGAAACTAAGCCGCCCCGGTTCAATGGGCAGGGCGGCAGCGGGGCAGGGCAGGTTCAGGCAGCGCCCGCGCCTGCGGCCTTGTCGGCGGCCACTTCCACTGCGCGCAGCTTCGGGGCCAGGCCGTTGAGCACGGCGTTCACGTACTTGTGGCCGTCGGTGCCGCCGAACTCCTTGGCGAGTTCGATGCACTCGTTGAGCACCACGCGCCAGGGCACATCCAGGCAGTTCTGGAACTCGTACACGCCGATCCACATGGTGGCGTGTTCGATGGGCGAGATCTCGGCCATCTTGCGGTCCAGCAACGGGGTGATCAATGCGTCCATGCTGGCGGCATGCTCGATGCAGCCATGCAGCAGCGCGTCGTAGTGCGCCGAGTCGGCCTTGTGGAAGCCCGCCAGGTCGCGCGTGAACGCATCGATGGCAGTAGCGTCGTTGCCGCCCACCAGGTGCTGGTACAGCGCCTGCAGCGCAAATTCGCGCGCACGGCTGCGGTTGGACTTGGAGGCGGCCTTGCGGGTGCCCGTGCTTTTGAGGCCGGTGCGGGTTTGCTTGGGCGGACGTGCCGACGATGGCGTAGGGGTGTTTTCGCTCATGACAGTTCGTCCAGCAGGTTGGCCATTTCCACCGCCACGCGGGCTGCGTCCACGCCCTTTTCGGTCTGGCGGGCGATGGCCTGTTCCATGTTCTCGGTGGTGATGATGGCGTTGGCAATCGGGATCTGGTAGTCCAGCGACAGGCGCGTGACGCCCGCGCCGGATTCGTTGGCCACCAGCTCGAAGTGGTAGGTCTCGCCGCGGATGATGCAGCCCAGCGCGATCAGCGCGTCGTATTCATCGCTCTCGGCCATGGCCTGCAGGGCCACGGGCACTTCGAGTGCGCCGGGCACCAGCACATGCTTGATGTGCTTTTCTTGCACGCCCAGGGCCAGCAGCTCTGCGCGGCAGGCGGCGGCCAGGGTGTTGGTGATGCTCTCGTTGAAACGGGCCTGCACGATGCCGATGTGCAGCTTCTTGCCGTCCAGTTTGTCTGCGGTGCCTTTGTCTGCGCCAAACATAGTGATCCTGTTCCTGTCTTTATTCTTTGGGGATGAAGCCGGTGATTTCGAGGCCGTAGCCGGTCATGCTGGGCATGCGGCGCGGCTGGCCCATCAGGGCCATCTTGTGCACGCCGCATTCGCGCAGGATCTGCGCGCCCACGCCATAGGTGCGCAGGTCCATGCGGCCGCGCTCGGGCGCCTGGGCGGAGCGGGCGGTGCCTTCAAACTGCGCCAGCAGTTGCGCGGCGCTTTCGCCGCAGTTCAGCAGCACGGCCACGCCCTTGCCCTGTTTGGCCAGGTATTGCAGGCTGGTGTCCAGGCCCCACGAGTGCATGGAGCGGTTGACTTCGAGCGCATCGAACACCGACAGCGGCTCGTGCACCCGCACGGGCACCACGTCGTCGGCGCTCCACTGGCCCTTGACCAGCGCCAGGTGCACGGCCTGGCTGGGTTGGTCGCGGAAGGCGTGGGCAGTGAACTCGCCATAGGCCGTTTGCAGCGTGCGTGTGCCGACCTTTTCGACCAGCGACTCGTTGCGGCTGCGGTATTCGATGAGGTCGGCAATGGTGCCGATCTTGAGGCCGTGCTCGGCCGCAAACAGCTGCAGATCGGGCAGGCGGGCCATGGTGCCGTCGTCTTTCATGATCTCGCAGATCACCGAAGCGGGGCTGCAGCCCGCCATGGCGGCCAGGTCGCAACCGGCTTCGGTATGGCCGGCGCGCATCAGCACACCGCCGTCCACCGCTTGCAGCGGGAAGATGTGGCCGGGCTGCACCAGGTCGCTGGGCTGGCTGTTGCGGTCCACCGCCACCTGCACGGTGCGGGCACGGTCGGCGGCCGAGATACCGGTGGTCACGCCCTCGGCGGCTTCGATGGAGACGGTGAACGCGGTGCTGTACACCGTGCCGTTGCGCGCGGCCATGGGCGGCAGCTTGAGGAATTCGCAGCGCTCGCGGGTGAGCGTCAGGCAGATCAGGCCCCGGCCGAAGCGGGCCATGAAGTTGATGGCCTCGGGCGTCACGTGGTCGGCGGCCAGGACGAGGTCGCCTTCGTTTTCGCGGTCTTCTTCATCCACAAGGATGACGATGCGCCCGGCGCGCATCTCGGCCACGATGTCCTCGACGGGCGAGATCGGCACGGGGGTGAGGGGGGTGTTCATGGAAGGTTGGGGCTTTCTGTGGGAGCCTCTGGCGGTGTGCCAGCTGGCGGTGTGCTGCAGCACAGGTCCCCGTGGCCGAAGGCAGCTGGTGTGCCCCCAAGAAACCGCCCCAAAGAACATGCGATGCGGCGCTGCCGCACGTCAAAGGAGCTGGGGAGCCTATGCATGAATCATCGCACCGCGTGCATCTGCGGTCTCGGGCGGTCTGCTGCGTTGCAAATGCTCGCAATAGCCCCGCTATTGCTGTGCTTTGCGCCTTGCAACCCATCCCGATCCGCAGCGCACACGCCGCGTCATTCATGCAGAGGCTCCCTGGCCCCCAAAGCCTTGGATTTTAGTGCACCGGGGCCTGCTTGGCTTCTGAAAGGTGCCGCCCCTGACGCAGATCAGATGGCGCTGCCCTGCAGCACCACGTCCGACGTGGGGTAGGCCACGCAGGGCAGCACGCAGCCTTCTTCCTTTTCTTCGGCCGTGAGGCCTGGCCATTCGATGGCGTAGCGCACGGTGCCTTCGACCAGCTGGCCCAGGCAGGTGCGGCAGGTGCCATTGCGGCAGGAGCTGGGCCAGTCGATGCCGCCTTGCTCCATAGACAGCAGCAGCGGCTGCTCGGGCCAGGCGTCGCACTGGGTGCCGTCGGGCTCGACCTTGGCGATGAAGAAAGGGGCGGCGGTGGGTGTCGTCATGGGCGTGTCACTTCAGGGTTGGTGGGCGGCGTGGGTCCACACCAGCAGCAGGTTGTTGGCGGGCATGGCGTGCCGCGCGGCCAGTTGCAGGCCGGCGTGGGCAGCCACGGCCGTTACGTTTTCGATGCGGCGAATGCCCCAGGCGGCGTCTTGCGCACGCAGGCTGGCGTCAAAGGCCAGGTTGCCCGGTGCGGTGGGCACGCCGTCTTCGAGGTAGGGGCCATATGTGACCAGGCGGCCGCCCGGTGCCAGGTGCCGCGCTGCGCCCTGCATCAGCCCGGTGCAGCAGGCCCAGGGGGCGATGTGCAGCATGTTGGCGCAGTAGACCAGGTCAAACGATGCGGCGCCGAATGCCGGGCCCTCGCTGGGCCAGCGGTCGTGCAGCACGTCCAGCCGCCGTGGCGCCTGCACGTTGCGGGCACCGGCCTGCGCGGCCCAGCCGGTGATGGAGCCAAAGTGGGTGTCCTGCAAGTCGGTGGGCTGCCAGGTCCAGCCGGGCAGGGCGGCTGCAAAGTGGGCCGCATGCTGGCCGGTGCCGCTGGCGATCTCCAGCGCAGTGCCGGTGGGGGGCAGCAACGCCAGCAACTGGGCGAGGATGGACCCCTGGTTGCGCTCGGCGGCGGGGCTATGCTGAAGGGGCGGGGTGGACACGAGGATATGGAGTGTTTTGGGCCGCTAGCGCTAGTGGATCATGCGCTGGCAGCTATGAAATAAAGAGCGGTCAACAAAGAACCGCCGTGGACTGTACCGCAGACGCCTTACCACCGTAGCTGCCTGTTTTTTCAGCGGCACAAGAAGTTTCCTTGTAAATCAATGACTTAAAACTGTCATACAAGGCTTGTTCACAGTTATCCACAAGATTGTCCAGTGCAGACAGGGATAACCAGGGGTTTTGGAGCCTTCCACGGGGCGGTGGATACGGTCCACCCACAGCGGGTTGTGAGTGCCTATTTTTTGAGCGACACAAGGATATGCCTTGTAAATCAAGCACTTAAACCTGTCATACAAGGCTTATCCAAGGTTATCCACACCATTGTCCAGTGCCTGTTGGGATAACCCGCGCCATGATTTTGTGAATTGCCTAAAAATGAGGCAATGCAGTGCATTCCCTTGCAAATCAAGCACTTGGCGTTGTCATACAGGACTTGCCAAAACTTATCCACATGATTGTCCAGCGCGCGCAGGGATAACCTGCTGAGCGTGCTGGCAGGCCGTTTCAGGCCGTGACCTTCACGCCCTTCCAGAACGCGACGCGGCCCTTGATCTCGGCGGCCTCGGGCTTGGGGTCGGCGTAGAACCAGGCGGCGTCGGTGTTCATCTCGCCGTTGACCAGCAGCGACAGGTAGCTGGCCTGGCCTTTCCAGGCGCACGTGGTCTTGTGGTTGCTGAAGGTGAAGTACTCGCGGTGCAGCGCGCTTTCGGGAAAGTAGTGGTTGCCTTCCACCACCACCGTGTCATCGCTTTCGGCAAGCACTACACCGTTCCAGATGGCTTTCATGGGAGATCCTTGGGTCAAAGTGGCCGGTAGCGCTAGTACTGTGTGCGCTAGCAGCTATCAAAAAATGAGTGAGGGAGGGATGCGCCAGCCCCTCTTGGAGGCCTGCGCAGCTGCCCATTATTCCCAATGTGCCGCGTTACCGCGCGCCATGTTCTGGCTCTGGAAGGGGGTTGGTGCGGTATCCAGTCGCCTGCGCAACGCGCACGGGCCCCGCAGTGGCTTACAGTGCAGCGCGCGGCATGCACACCTGCGGTGGGGTGCCAGGGGTTTTTGCGTTCCACATTCATCGACCAAGACAACAGGAGAACCTTCACCATGGGTATTGATTTCCAAGGCCGCGTGGCCATCGTGACGGGCGCAGGCGGTGGCCTGGGCCGCCAGCATGCATTGGCGCTGGCCCAGCGCGGCGCCAAGGTGCTGGTCAATGACCTGGGCGGCGCGGTGGACGGCAGCGGTGGCACGGTGACGGCCGCGCAGGCCGTGGTCGACGAGATCCGCGCCGCAGGCGGCGAGGCGCTGGCCAATGGCGCGTCGGTCACCGACTTTGCGGCCGTCGAGGCCATGGTGCAGCAGGCCATCGACGCCTGGGGCCGGGTGGACATTCTGGTCAACAACGCCGGCATCCTGCGCGACAAGTCGTTCGCCAAGATGGACATGGCCGACTTCCGTCTGGTGGTGGACGTGCACCTGATGGGCGCTGCCAACTGCTGCAAGGCCGTGTGGCCGCACATGGTGGCCCAGCAGTACGGCCGCATCGTCATGACGACATCCTCCACCGGCCTGTACGGCAACTTTGGCCAGGCCAACTACGGCGCAGCCAAGCTGGCCCAGGTGGGGCTGATGCAGACCCTGGCCATCGAAGGCGCCAAGTACAACATCCACGTGAACGCCCTGGCCCCCACCGCCGCCACGCGCATGACCGAGGGCCTGATGCCCCAGGAGGTGCTGGACGCCCTGAAGCCCGAGGCCGTGGTGCCCGCCATGCTCGTGCTGGCGCACGAAAGCGCGCCTTCGCGCACCATTTTGTGTGCCGGTGCGGGCACGTTTGAAGCGGCCCATATCACCCTCACACAGGGCATCCACCTGGGGATTGGCGCCGATGTGCCCGAGCAACTGGCGGCCCGCCTGGCCGAGGTGACCGAGCGCGCGGGCGAGCAAGTACCACAAAGTGGCGCAGCGCAAGGAACCAACGAGGTTGGACGCGCTTTGGCCGCAAGGGCTTGACACCCCCGTGGGCGGGCCAGCGCTCAACGTGCTAAGTTCCGGGCCGACAGAAGTTGGATCGGTATAAACATATGAGCAAACTGCACGAGAGACTGGCCGCCTACCCGGCGGACGCCCTGGGGGGGATTCGCCGCGGCATTGAAAAGGAAGGGCTGCGCGTGCTGCCCACCGGCGGCCTGGCCCTCACACCCCACCCGCTGGCGCTGGGCTCGGCCCTCACACATCCCCTGATCACCACGGACTACAGCGAGTCGCAGCTGGAGCTGATCACCGGCGCCCACAAGGGCGTGCAGCAGTGCCTGGATGAGCTGACCGAGGTGCACCAGTTCGTGCACCACACCCTGAAGGACAGCGGCGGCGAGCTGCTGTGGGCCTCCAGCATGCCCTGCGGCCTGCCCACGGACGAGACCATTCCCATCGGCCGCTACGGCAGCTCCAATGTGGGCCGCGCCAAGAGCGTGTACCGCATGGGCCTGGGCCACCGCTATGGCCGCCGCATGCAGACCATCTCGGGCATTCACTACAACTGGTCGCTGCCGGGTGTGAACAGCGAACAGTATTTCGCGCTCATCCGCAACTTCCGCCGCCACGCGTTCGTGCTGCTGTACCTGTTCGGCGCATCGCCCGCGCTGTGCCCCTGTTTTGTGGAAGGGCGCGAACACCGCCTGCAGCCCATGGAGGGTGGCAGCGCGCTGTACCTGCCCCACGCCACCTCGCTGCGCATGGGCCGCCTGGGCTACCAGAGCGACGCACAGGCCACGCTGGCCGTGAGCTACAACGGCCTGACGGGCTATGCCAACTCGCTGCACGAGGCGCTGACCAAGCCGTACCCGGCCTACGAGGCCGTGGGCATCCGCAACCCGGGCGGCGACTACAACCAGCTGGGCACCAGCCTGCTGCAGATCGAAAACGAGTTCTACGGCACCATCCGCCCCAAGCGCACGGTGCGCACGGGCGAGCGCCCGCTGCACGCGCTGCGCGAACGCGGGGTCGAATACGTCGAAGTGCGCCTGATGGACCTGGACCCGTTCGTCCCCGTGGGCATCACCGCGCCCACCATGCGCCTGCTGGATGTGTTCTTGCTGCACTGCCTGCTGTCCGACAGCCCGCCCGATACGCCCGCCGAGATTGCCGAACTCAAGCAGAACCAGCACCTCACCGCAGAGCGCGGCCGCGAGCCCGGTCTGCGCCTATCCCGCAACGGCCAGAGCGTGCTGCTCACCGAATGGGGTGCCGAGGTGCTGGCGGCGTGCGAGCCGTTGGCCGCCGCGCTTGATGCCACCCATGGCACCGACGACTACAGCACCGCGCTGCGCGATGCCCGCACCTTGATGGCGGCGCCTGAGTGCACACCGTCAGCCCGCGTGCTGGACAGCATCGTGCAAAGCCACCAGCACAGCTTTGAAGCCTTTGCGCGCCAGCAGTCCATGGCCGCCCGCGACGCGCTGCTGTCGCTGCCCTGGACGGCCGAGCAGCAGGCGCGCTACGTGGCGATGGCCGATGAGTCGATCGCTGCACAAAAGGCCATCGAGGCTGCCGACACGCTGCCGTTTGAGGAATGGCGCGAGCAGTACATGGCGGTGGAGCAGCTGGGCTGAAGGCGCGATCAGGGGCAGGTCAAATTGATCTGCTATTGAATTAGTAGCTGCTCAGGCATATTGCACTGGCGCTACCAGCCCAAAACGCCTCAAAGTCAGTCCTGCAGCTGCAGCAAGGCCTCTTGCCGCCAGTATTCGGCGGCGCTCAGAAACCCTTCCCACACGCAGCCGTTGCAGCCGCGCCCGCAGCAGGTCGTGGGCTCGGGCGGCGGGTTGCGCAGTGTGATGCCAAGAGCGGCCGCGCGCTGCTGCAGTACCGCGAACATGGCTTGCGCCGTGGCGCCGTCCACCGCCGGGACCGGGGCTGTCTCCTCAGGCAAGGTCACGGCTGGCGGCGCCCTGCTTTGGCGCGGCGCAGGCCGTACTGCACGCCAAACGCAATGCCCAGCACCAGCGCAAACCAGCCCACCAGCGCCACCTGGCCCATGAGGTCGCGCACACTGGTGGAGCGGGCCACATAGGGCGCCAGCAAGATGACCAGGCCGATGAGGGCCAAGGTCACGCCCTTGAACAGCAGCTCTTTGTCGGCCTTGGTGGCCTTGGGCGTGCGCGAGGTGTCGAGAGGGGCTGGCATGCAGATAAAAACGCCGTGGCGTGGGCAGAAGGAAGACCGCGATTATCCTTGCCACCCTCGGACACCTCAGAACAACGTAGAAAGTACCCCGCATGGCCATCCAGTGGTTCCCCGGTCACATGCACCTGACCCGCAAAGCCATCACCGAACGCATCAAGGACATTGACGTGGTGATCGAGGTGCTGGACGCGCGCCTGCCCGGCTCCAGCGCCAACCCGCTGCTGGCCGAGATCACGGGCCACAAGCCCACGCTCAAGGTGCTCAACAAGCAGGACGTGGCCGACCCCGAGCGCACGGCGCTGTGGGTGGACTGGTACAACGCCCAGAGCGACACGCGTGCGTTGCCGCTGGATGCATCCGACCCCGCCCCGACGCGCAAGCTGATCGACGCCTGCCACCTGCTGGCGCCCAACCGGGGCGGCATGGCCAAGCCCATGCGCGTGCTGATCTGCGGTGTGCCCAACGTGGGCAAGTCCACGCTGATCAACACGCTGAGCAACAAGCGCCAGGCCAAGACCGGTGACGAGGCGGGCATCACCAAGCTGGAGCAGCGCATCACCCTGGCCGACGACTTCTACCTGTGGGACACGCCGGGCATGCTGTGGCCGCGCATCGTGGTGCCCGAGACCGGCTACAACCTGGCCGCCAGCGGCGCCGTGGGCCGCAATGCGTATGACGAAGAGCTGGTGGCGCTGGAGCTGCTGCGCCGCTTGCAGAAGCACTACGCCCCCTTGCTGGAGGCGCGCTACAAGCTGGGCCTGCCTGCGGGTGCGGTGGCCGAGATGCACGACGAAGAACTGCTCGAAGCCATTGGCCGCAAACGCGGTGCCATGCTGGGCGGCGGGCGCGTCAATCTGCAAAAGGCGGCCGAGATTGTGATGACCGATTTCCGCAGCGCCATCCTGGGCCGCGTCACGCTGGAGACCCCGGCCGAGTTCGAGGCCTGGCGCGCTGCCGGCATGGCCGAGGACGCCAAGCGCCAGGCCAAGAAGGACGCGCGCGCCAAGGCCAAGGGCAAAGGCTCTGGCGTGCGTGAGCCCGCGCCGGACAGCGACGCGGACTGAGTGACCCGGCCTGCGCCTGCGGGCCAGCAGGCGCTGTCGACCATCTAGTGCCTACGCTGGCGACGGTGCCGGGGGCGCAATGTATAGATGCGGATGGGATGCCGACGGGATGCCGACGGGCGGGCGCTGCAGCCTCGCCAGCGGCATTTTGTTCATAGGCGTTTTCTATGCCTGCGGTTACGATGGTTTCCTCCCCGCAATTCCCGTCGCCATGGCCGAAGCTCCCGCTGTTCCGCTGCCAGACCACGAAGACGCCACAACGCGCCACCTGGTGCGTGTGGCGGGCTGGTCCGTGATGTTGCTGGGTTTTGTCATCGGCCTGCTGCTGCTCTGGGACCAGCCCGTGCAGCCGATGCGCGTGGCGCTCAACTTTGTTGCGGGCTGCATTGGCGGCACCGCACTGCTGCTGGCGCGCTGGCGGCGGTGGACGCTGGCCACCCATCTGCTGGTGTGGGGCGTGTGGGTGTCGGTGTCGCTGGTGGCGGCGCGCAATGGCGGCGTCAATGGCCCCAATCTGCTGAACTACCCCGTGATCGTTGTGCTGGCCGGATGGCTGCTGGGCGTGCGTGCCACGCTGACGCTGGTGGTACTCACGGCCCTGCTGTTCCTGGGCTTCATCTGGGCGGACATGCAGGGCCTGCTCAAGCCGGTGCAGGTGGCCAACCGCGTGGCGGGTGCGGTGTACCTTGCGGGCATTCTGGTGCTGACCGCCGCCGCCACGCTGCTGTCGCGCCGCAACTACATGAGCCGGGTGCGCGAGGCCCAGCAGACCGCAGCCAATCTGGCAGCCAGCGAGGCGTCGCTGCGCAAGCTGCTGCGGGCCGTGGAGCAAAGCCCCGAGGCCATCGTCATCACCGATCTGCGCGAGGACATCGAGTACGTGAACGAGGCCTTTGTGCGCCGCACCGGCTACGCGCGCGACGAGGTGGTGGGCCAGGCCTCGGCCCACTACTCCAGCAACGGCCTGGCGCCCGCGCAGCGCGAGGGCCTGCGCACCACGCTGGCACGCGGGGACAGCTGGGCAGGGGAGCAGGTCAACTACCGCAAGGACGGGCAACCACTGATCGAGTCCGTGGTGGTGGCACCCATCCGCCAGACCGATGGCCGCGTGAGCCACTTTGTGGAACTCAAGCAGGACATTACCGAGCGCAAGCGCGCCGCCGACGAGATCCACCGCCTGGCCCATTTCGACAGCCTCACCAGCCTGCCCAACCGGTCCACGCTGATGGAGCGCCTTCATGCGCTGCGTGGGCGCCCCGGCCGTGTGTTGTCCACCCAGCATGCCCTGCTGCTGCTGGACCTGGACCGGTTCACCACCTTCAACGATGCGCGTGGCAGCGAAATGGGCGACCGCCTGCTGTGCGCCGTGGCGCTGCGCCTGTCCGAGATCCTGCCCCCGCAGGATCTGCTGGTGCGGGTGGCGGGCGACGAGTTTGCCGTGGTGCTGCATGGTCTGGGGGCCGACGCCTCGCTGGCCGGCCGCCATGCGCTGGCCTTTGCCGAAAAGCTGCAGACCGCCTTGTTGCGCCCCCTGCGGCTGGAGGGCGACGCGCAGGACGCCCAACTGGGCGCCAGCATCGGCATCACCCTGTACCCCCAAACCTCGGACGATGGGGCGCACGACGCACTGCGGCGCGCGGGCACCGCCTTGCACCGGGCCAAGCAGGCCGGCGGCGGCCAGGCGGCCTTTTTTGAACAGGGCATGGGCGAGGCGGCCGAGCAGCGGTTTCGGGTGGAGCGCGAGCTGCGCCACGCCATTGGCGCGGGCGAGTTGCGCCTGCACCTGCAGTCGCAGGTCGATGTGTCGGGGCAGGTCACAGGGGCCGAAGTGCTGGTGCGCTGGCAACATCCGCGCGACGGGCTGGTGGCTCCGGGCGTGTTCATCCCGGTGGCCGAAGAGTCTGACCTCATCGTCAGCCTGGGCGAGTGGGTGCTGGCCCATGCCTGTGCGCTGCTGGCGCAGCCGGTGTTCCGCGAGCGGCGTTTGCGGCTGTCGGTCAACCTCAGCGCGCGGCAGTTCCGGCAGGCGGGTTTTGTGGGGCAATTGCGGGCCGTGCTGGCCGCCACGGGGGCCGACCCTCGGCTGCTCACGCTGGAGGTGACAGAGGGATTGGTGATCGACGACTTTGACGACGCGGTGGCCAAGATGCGCGCGCTGGCTGCGCTGGGCGTGGACATGTCGCTGGACGACTTTGGCACCGGCTATTCATCGCTGGCCTACCTCAAGCGCCTGCCGATCCAGGAGATCAAGATCGACCGGTCGTTTGTGCACGAGGCCCCCACCAATGCCGACGACGGCGTGCTGGTCGAGGGCATCCTGTCGGTGGCCCGGCACTTTGGCCTGCGCGTGGTGGCCGAGGGGGTGGAGACCCAGGCCCAGGCCGACTTCCTGCGCCAGCGTGCGCCGGACATCGTGTACCAGGGCTACCTGTTTGGCCGGCCCGAGCCCGATGTGCAGTGGCTGGAGCGGCTGACCCAGCCTGCGTGAACGAGGGGAGCGGTGCGCGCCGGGTGCAGCGTTGTTGATATGGAGTTTTAAGAAAAATTAGCTGCAGGCGCTTGTTGAATATGCGCCTGCAGCTATTGATTTGATAGCGCTTCGCCTTTTGGGGCGGCAGCGCACTGTGTTGGCTTACCTGTTTTTGTCTTTGCCCTTGGGCATGACAGTGGTCACGGGCGGCATGGGCCGGTCTGATGCGCTGTGTTCCTTGGGTGGCGAGGTGTCCTTTTTGGGTTTCTTCGCCATCTTGTTGCTGCGCTGTTCGCCTTTGGCCATGGGGCCTCCTTGAAAGGTCTCGGGATGGGACCGTACAAGCATGGTACGTCACAACGTGCGTCGTTGGTGGTCACAACGCGGCTACATTCCCGCGCCCTAGCTGGCCTGCGGCGCCGCCGCACCGCTGCGCGCCCGCAGGGCCAGCCGCTGGTCGTGCGCCAATGCCAGTGCGTTCAGCACAGCAAGACCCATACCCAGCGCGCAGGTGGCGCCCCAGCCGCCCCACAGCCAGGCCACCGACCCCATGGCCGAGCCCGTGGCGGCACCCACAAAGTAGCTGGTCATGTACACCGCGTTCAGCCGCGCGCGGGCCGTGGGGTCCAGCCGGTAGATCACGTTCTGGTTGCTGATGTGCACGCCCTGCAGCGCCAGGTCGGCCACCAGCATGCCCACCACAAACCACGCCAGGCTGCTCGCGCCCAGCCACAACGCCACCCAGCCCAGCAGCAACAAGCCCACCGACAGGGCCGTGGCCACCTGTGCCTGCCCCCGGTCTGCCATGCGCCCCGCCACACTGGCCATCAGCGCACCCGCCACGCCCGCCAGCCCCACCAGCCCGATGCCTGCATCACTCAGGCGGTGCGCAGGTCCCGCCAGCAGCAGCGCCATGGTGGAGAACAACACACTCACCGATGCAAACGACAGCGCACCCAGCAAGGCCCGGCTGCGCAACCTGGGGTGTCGCAGCGCCAGCGTGCCCAGCGACCGCAAGACCTGGCCATAGCTCTGCGTCTGTGCCGAGGCGGCATTGCGCGACACCGGCATCACCCACCACAGCGCCAGCGCCACCGCCACCATGGCAACGCCCGCCACGCGGTACACCAGCGTCCAGCCACCCACCTCCGACAGCAGCCCCGCCACGCTGCGCGCCGCCAGAATGCCGGTGAGCAGCCCGCTCATCACCAGCCCCACCGCCCGGCCGCTGCGCCCTGGTGCCGCCAGGGTGGCCGCCAGCGGCACCAGCACCTGCGCCGCCACCGAGAACAGACCGGTGAGCAGCGTGCCCAGCGCCAGCATGGCATAGCTGTGAGCGAAACCGCTGGTGAACAGCCCGAGTGCCGCCAGCAGCATCAGCGTGACGATGAGCCGCCGCCGCTCCAGCAGGTCACCCAGCGGCACCAACAGCAGCAGCCCCGCTGCATACGCCACCTGCGCCAGGGTCACGATGAGCGCTGCCGATGCATCGCGCACCTGCAGCTGCGTGGCAATGGAATGCAACAGCGGCTGGTTGAAGTAGTTGCTGCCCGCACACAGGCCGCAGGCCACGGCCATGAGCAAGAGCACGGGGGGCCTGAGGCCTGGCGCGCCAGGGGGCTGTGCGTTTTGGGATGGGTGGGCGGTAGAGAGGGGGGCTGGAGAGGACGAGGTCATGGAGAGTGCTGGTGCGTATCGCGGACACATGCAACGCCCATGCCATGAGTCGTGAGGCACGCGCTTCGATGGTGACCGGCTTCTCGTTTGGCGCATTCCAACAGACTTTTCCTCCCAGCGGGGTGCCCGGAGGGACTTAGGCTATGCGCTTGCATATGGCAGGATGCCTACCGCAAGTGTTCGAGTCCTGCGGCCTTGGCATACAGATCGCTACCCCCACTTTCGCGACAGCAGCGGATGCCGAAGTACTGGACAACGAGGGGCGGACTTGGGCGGGATGCTGTGTTCCAGCGCTTTCACGGTGCCGGTCGATGCGTGTTGGTTGCAAGGCTGAATGAGGGGCGGGTTTGGGCTCTTAAGAGCCGGTCATACTTTCGGAACCATCATCCGGTTTGAGACGCTTGCGGTTATCTGTCCTCCCTCGTCTGACGCTTACTCCCGACTATGAGAGGTCGAATGTGCTCAGGAATCCAGCTGCCACCGACAAGACAAAGCAAAATCTGAATGTGTTGTTCTCGCATTCTTTGTAACTTCATTGCCGCGAGCTTCACCGGCCAATACGCATGACACACCTGTCACTTTCGCCCGCTCTAAGAGGTGGTCTGCTGGCGCTGCTGGCGGCCGCCCTGTTTGGTCTGAGCACTCCGTTTGTCCAGTTGTGGGGCCGGGGTCTCGGCCCGTTCACTACGGCTGGGCTTCTCTATGGCGGCGCGGGCCTGGTGGCCTTGTTCATTCGCCGCCCCAGAGAGCGGGAAGCGCAATTGCAGCGTGGTGATGCCGGTCGTCTGCTGGCCATGGCAGTGTTCGGCGCCGTCATTGGACCCGTTGCCCTGGTATGGGGCCTGCAGCGCACCAGCGGAACGTCCGCCTCCCTGATGCTCACCCTGGAGGCCTTCTTCACAGCGTTGCTCGCCTGGAGGCTGTACGGTGAAACGGTGGACAGGCGTGTGCTACTTGCCATGGCTTCTCTCATGGCCGGTGGGATGGTCCTCACGCTGGACCAGGGCCTGCAGGGCAACGTGCAACTGCTCGGGTTGGCCGCTGTCATGGTGGCAACAGCCGCATGGGGCGTGGACAACACCTTGTCGCGCGGCGTGGCTGACCGTGACCCTGGACAGGTAGTGCTCGCGAAATCAAGCCTGGGTGTCGTTGCTACTGTCCTTCTTGCTGGGCTGCTTGCGGAGCCTATGCCAAATCTATTGGCGGCTGGCGTGCTGCTGGGCATTGGCGCGACTGGCTACGGTCTGAGCCTGCGCTTTTATCTGCTCGCTCAGCGCACCTTCGGCGCGGCACGCACGGGCTCAGTGTTTGCGTTCGCTCCGTTCATTGGCGCACTGGGTGCTTTTGGGCTTGGAGAGCGCGCAGCCTCGGTGCTGCTGGTCCTCGGAGGGGCACTGATGCTGGCCGGGGTGGTCTTGCATCTGATTGAGTCGCACGACCACGAGCACACCCATGAGGTCCTTGAGCATGAGCACGCGCATACACACGGTGACGGTCATCATGACCACAGCCATGAGCCCATGCCACAAGGGGCTCACAGTCACTTGCACACGCACACGGCGCTGGTACACAAGCACCCGCATGTGCCTGATTTGCACCACGGGCATATGCACTGAAGCCAAGGGGCTTCGCTGGCAAATGCCTATTTGTTGGCAAATAGTACGGACTGCATGTCCGCAGACAGCCTTAAGCCATCGCCTGGAAGCTCGGAGCGGCTGAACGCTTCTGGCCGTCAACAGCCTTCATCCACCTACCACCGCACCGGCCCTGCCTCGTCCGTCCAGAATATCCAACGCCGCGTCTCCACGTACGGCGACGTGCCGATGGAATAGGGGTCCATGCCCGTCTCGCGGCGCTCCAGCCGTACCAGGTAGCCGCCGTAGCTGGCCGCCCACAGCGTTGCGCCATCCGGCGATACGTCGATGGCGCTGATCGTGCTGCCGATGTGGTGGCGCCACAGGGCTTGACCTTCGTCGCTGTAGGCGTGGAGGTAGCCGTCGGCGTCGCCCAGGATCACCAGGCCGGGCAAGGTGGCGGACGCGTACACGCGGCAATGTTCGTCCAGTGGCGGGGTGTCTTCATCCGTGTCCGCCGCCTCTTGCGATGCAACGCCGATCGGAATCGAGCGCGTAGCGCCCCAGTACAGGTGACACGAATTGGCAAACAGGCGTGTGCCGTCGTGCGAGAACACGGCGTGGTGTGGGTAGGACGACAGGGGCTCATGTTCAGCCACCAAAGCGCCGTGCGTATCCAGCACGATGTGTGGGCTGTCCTGGTCGCCCACCGCGATATGGCGCTCGTCGGTTGACAGGGCCATGTGCAGCATGTCCAGCGCCAGCACCGTGACGGTCTCTCCTTCGACCTCTTCGTCCATCTGGTTCTTGGGCCAGGTGTAGGGGCCGTCTTCGTCAAACGTCTGTGGGTGCACGCGTTGAATGGTGCTCTCAGCGCCTGGCGCCGTGTAGGTCAGCAAATAGACTCCCGTGGGGTTGCGCAGTAGTACGCGCAGACCATCGTTGAACGGGATGATGTCATCGCAGCGCTGACCCAGCGGGCCGGCCGACACCTGCACCTGCGGCGGCAGGCCTTCGTTGCCGCGCGGCAGTGTGAACCGCGCAATCACCGGGCCATTCCATCCCCGGTGGGTGGTGATGTGCCGGCCGTCGCTTTGGGCAAAACACTGTCGATTGGGCGAGCGGCCCACGCCACGGATGCTGGGCAGCAGTGCGTGCTCGGTGCCTTGCAGTACCGCCCAGTGAGCGTCGTCGTCATGGGCAGCGCCGATGCGTGCGATCACGCGGTCATCCTCCAGCAGCCATACGGGGCCGATGAATTGCCCGGCTTTGGCCGCGCGTTTCACATACGCGTCCGGGGCAAAGGCAAAGCGCTGGCGAAAGCGCGTGGCAAGCTCTTCGTCGGCCCAGCGGCTCACCACGCGTGCCAGTTGCAGCACGGTGGGCGCGTCGGCCGTGCGCGGGTCTTCGGGCAGAGGGTCTTCGTCCTCTGCGTGTTCTTCGTCTCCCCCAAGGGCTGCGGAGGCGTCGGCAGGGGCGGCAGTGTCAGCAGTATTGGCATCGCGGGCCAGCTGGCTCGCGCGGATGGCCGCCACGTAGGCTTGCCCATCGGCCTGCCACTGCTCCGACAGGGTCATGAGTTCGACGGGAAACACGGCCGCATCGGGCAGGTCGGGCGGCAAGGGTGGGGTGGCCAGCAGTTGCACGGCAGCTTCGATGCGGCGGGCCTCGGCCTGCTGGGCCTGCGCCTCTTCGTGCCGTGCGCGGATACGGGCCTGCACCACGCCGTGAAAGCGCAGCAGGCGGGCAATGTGGTCGGCGGCGCAACGGGGCAGGGGGGCGCGGCTGTCGCTCTGGCGCTGGGTGTAGCTGAACTCGACCGCAGCTGGCCCTTCGCGCGCCTCGTCCACATCGATCTGGTAGGCGCTGTGGGCGTTGTCTTCGTCGTCGCCTGGTGCATCGTCACCGTTGCGCCAGCTGTACTTGAGCGCGCGGCCCCAGGGTTCGCCATCGTGCATGCAGGGCTGGCGCGCACCCACCCAGACCTCGCCCTCCCAGTAGCCGTTGCGGTCGCTGTCCCACCAGTCGTTGTACTGTTCGGTGAACACGGGCAGGCTGGTGAAGACCTCGATGTGCTCAGCCGTCATCGTGGCTTGCAGGCGCTGGTAGAGGGGGTACCGCGCGCGGTGCTGGCCCACGGCCTTGCGCACATAGTCCAGCACCCCGCGCCAGGCGTGTTCGCAGGCCTTCCAGGCGTCGGGGGTGTGGCCGGGCTCGGCGGGGGGCACCAGCACCTGCCAGTCGCCAGGCTCGCCCTGCGTGTAGCGGCGGTACAGCAGCGTGCGCTGGGCGACCGTGGGGGCCGCGTGGCGCCACAGCTTGGTGGCCACGCGCTCCAGCCAGTTGCGCGGCGCGGGCACCTGCTCCACCGACAGGTAGAAGTCCCAGGTCTTCCAGACGGTGATGAACACGTTGTCGTCGCGCGTGTCGCCCTCGTCGTCCACATGCCGCTGGCAGAGCGAAAAATCGGTCTGCTGAAACCAGCCGTAGGCCTTGTGCTCCTTGTGCGCAATCACCGGCGTGCGCACCACGGTCAGGATGTTGTCGATGCTGATGGCGTCGCCGGCGCACAGGTCGTGGGCCACGGGCTGGTCGGCGTGGATGTCGGCGCTGCTGCGCACCGCGCTCTGGCCTGCCCGCACAGCGGCAAGCAGCTGGCGGCGGTTGATCATGGCGGCCAGGCCGTCTTCGCCAGCATCCACGCCCTCGTGGAACTCGGGGGCGAACACGGCGCCCACGATCTCGGTCGAGAACTCTGCACGGTTGGGCACACCGCGCACCTCGTCCAGCAAAAACTCCACCTGTTCGGGGCCTGCGATGTCCACGTGGTACTCGTCGGTGAACAGCGCCACCCGGGCCTGCAGCCCCCCGCGCACACGCAGCTCGCCATGGTTGTAGTGGCCCCACAGCAGCTCGTTCACCTGCAGCGCGTCCTGCACGTACACCAGCTGTCCGCCCACCACGGCGTTATGCAGATGTGCGTTGCCGGTGACGATGAGGTGGGTGGTTCCGTCGGTGTCCGCGCTGGTCAAAGCGCCGTCGATGCGCAGGTCTCCGTCCACCAGGATCAAAAACGGTGCACGGGGCACCGAGGCATCACCGGGGCCGTCTGGAACGTCATGCAACCACTGGCGCAGCGGGCTACCTGGGGCCAGGGGGGCGTCGAGGTGCAGCGCAGGCCAGTGTGCATCGCCCGTGATCCACAAGGTGGTTTCGTCCGCCAGGGCGTCGGGTTCTTCCGCCAGGCGCTGGGCAATCCAGCAGTCGGCAGGGAGGCGGTGGGCCACGTCGGCCAGCGGGCAAAGTCGGACAGTGGTCATGGGGCGGGGCGCGGAAGGGGCGGGAGAAGGGCACGTGAGGGGCTCAACCGGCGGGCATCGTACACCGCACCCTGCGGCGATCCGGCTTTGCGCCGACAATGATGTGTCATCTTATTAATTCACCGCCATGACGCAGAACCCCCCCGTTTTTGAAGTCCTCCCCCGCGACCTCTCGGCCTACCGCCAGGGCAATGTGGGCATTGACTATGTGCACCGCTTCGAGTCGGGCAAGCCTGGCCCGCATGTGCTCATCAACGCCCTCACGCACGGCAACGAAATCTGCGGCATGGTGGCCGCCACGCATCTGCTGGACACGGGCGTGCGCCCCCTCATC
Organism: Acidovorax sp. M14; assembly: GCF_049331375.1. NCBI lineage: Bacteria > Pseudomonadati > Pseudomonadota > Betaproteobacteria > Burkholderiales > Comamonadaceae > Acidovorax > Acidovorax sp. M14. The sequence goes on along the minus strand of NZ_CP186263.1, from coordinate 3,461,709 downwards.
GGCACGCTGACCATCAGCTTTGCCAACGTCGCGGCTTACGAATCGTTTGACCAGAGCCGCCCGTTCGAGAGCCGCCAGCTGGTGCACAACCTCAACCGCATCTGGTCGGCGGCCGAGCTGGACGGCACGGCGGACAGCCCCGAGCTGCAGCGCGCCCGCGTCCTGCGCCCGGTGGTGGCTGCGGCTGATCACATCCTCGACATCCACTCCACCAGCCAGGACGTGCAACCTTTCTGGGTATACCCGGCCTATGCGCGCAACGCGGAGGCGGCGCTGGCCATCGGCCGCCCGCCGGTGCATCTGGTGATGCCCAGCGGCCTGGGCTCGGGCACGCCGCTCATCCAGCACGGCCGTCACGGGCAGGCCGAAGGGGGCGGTGTGGCGGTGGTGGTGGAATGCGGCCAGCACTTCCGCCAGTCGGCGGCTGACTTGGCCACGGCCGTGGCGCTGGACTTCCTGGCGCACTTCGGCCTCATCGCGCCGGTGGCTGATCGGCCCGCACCCGCCGAGCAGCGCCGCTACGAGCTGCTGGAGACCTGCATGGTGCGCACTACCGACTTCCGCTTCACGCGGCCCGTGCAAGGGTTTGAAGTGTTTGCCAAGGGGGACCTCATCGCCACAGACGGCCCGCACGAGATCCGCGCGCTGTGCGACGACTGCACCATCCTCATGCCCACCCGCGAGCCCATCGTGGGCCGCGAGGCGGTGTACCTCACGCGGCCGATCTGACCCGGCTGGTACGACGCCAGACATGCGGGCGCGTCGCCCGACGGTCTGGCTGCAACCGCCTGACGTTGTTCAGGGCGGAACCACCGCCTGTGTGCGCTCCTGGCGCACGAGGTACAGCCCGCTGCCGATGATGATGGCGCCGCCCAGCAGCGTGCTGTAGCCAGGCACCGTCTGCCACAGCACCCAGTCCAGCCCCATGCCCCAGGCCAGGGCCGTGTATTCAAACGGGGCCACCACCGAGGCCTGCCCGTGGCGAAACGCCTCGGTGATCGCCAGCTGCCCCGCAAACCCGGTCACGGCCAGCCCTGCCACCAGCGGCCAGTGGGCCTGCGCCACGCTCACCCACTGGGGCCACGCCAGCGCGCCGGCGCCCAGCGCCAGCAGCGTAGTGGTCCAGAACACCAGGCTGGCGCTGGAATCGGTACGGGTGAGCATGCGCCCCGTGATGGCCGATACCGCATAGCAGGTGGCTGCTGCCAGCACCGCCAGTGCGCCCAGGGTAAAGAACGCCTCCTGGTTGGGCCGCAGGGCCACCAGCACCCCCACCATGCCCAGCACAATGGCCACCCAGTGAGCGGGGCGCACCTTTTCGCGCAGCACCACGGTGGACAGCGCGGTGATGAGCAAAGGGGCAATGAAGAACAGCGTATAGGCCTCGGCCAGCGCCAGTTCGCGGATGGCAAACGCAAACAGCGCCAGCATGGCCACGTTGAGCCCGCCGCGCAGCAGGTGCAGCGGCCAGCGCACCTTCAGCAGCCGGGGCACTTCGCCACGCCACAGCGCGTACAGCGCCACCAGCGGCAGCGCCGCCCAGCCTCGCAGCGCCGCAACCTGCATGGCGGGGTAGTGGGCGCTGAGTGTCTTGAGCAGCGCATCCATCAGCGAGAAGAAGCCCACGGCCGCCACCATGGCGAGGATGCCGCGCAGATTGCCCGCGGGCATCGCCAAGCCTGCAGAGGCGCTCGGCCGCGCCTCAGACATTGTGTGGCCCTGTGGCTGCGTGCGCGCCAGCGAGGCCTCGCTGGCGGTCATGGGGGGCAGGAGCCTGCGCAGAGAAGAAAAGGCGCGGGAAAAAGCGCGGCAATGGCGGGCTGGGCAAAGGCATGGGAAGGTGGGCTCCGCAGGACTGGCGCTTGGAGAGGCCAGACCATGGCGGGGCATGTGCGGCAAGGCCAAAAAGTGTAGCGCAGGCACGCCGCGCCGCTTCGCTGAGTTTTGTCAGCCGCGCTTACCCTAATGATGGGGTGGGCGCGGGCGTGTTGGCCGGGGCGGTATCGCTGCTGCCTCCGCCGTCCGCTGTGGCGAGGATGGCGTCGAGCAGTGCCAGCGCCTGCACAAAGTCGAAACCATCGATGGCCTGGGCCAGCGCCTGGGCGCGGTCCGGGTAATGCTGCAGCATGGCGGGGTGCAGCCCGGCGTAGGCTGCGCTGGCATCGAGGTCGTCGCTGGCCAGCAAGGGCCGCAGTGCCCGCAAGCCTGCTCGCAGATGGTCGGCATCGGCTGCAGGGGCCACGCTGGTCGGCTCTGCGGCAGCATCCAATACGAAGTGCAGGGATTGCACCAGTTGTTGTAGTCGCACATCCAGGTCTTGAAGCGCGTGTTGGGTGTCGGCATCCACACCCCCTTGCGGTGTGGCTTGCACCCTGGCCTCGGCTTGCTGCGCGGCCACCTGCAAGCCGGTAAGGCCGGCAGTGCCCGCCAGGCCCTTGAGCGTGTGCAGGATGCGCTGCGTTTCAGCCAGGTCACCGCTTTGCCAGGCCTGCAACGCCTTTTGCGCGTCGTGGGGGTGTTCCACCACCATGCGTTGCAGCAGACGCACCAGCGCCGCAAAGTTGTTGCCCAGCGACCGCAGTCCCTGCTCCAGCTGAAAGCCTGCCACGCCCTGGAGTTGGGCCCGCATCTGTGCTTCGTTCTGCAGCGTGGGGGTCGATGTTGCAACGCTGGGCGTTGGGGTTGCGCCCGTGGCGTCCACGGCATGGGGCAGCAGGCGCGCCAGCACGCGCGCCAGTTGTGCCGGGTCCACAGGCTTGGGCAGGTGGTCGTTCATGCCAGCGGCCAGCGCGGCGGCGCGGTCTTCGGCGAAGGCGTTGGCCGTCATGGCCACGATAGGCGTCTGCGCATGGCCTGGCAGCGCGCGGATCTGGCGCGTGGCCTGCAGGCCGTCCAGGTGGGGCATCTGGATGTCCATCAGGATCAGGTCGTAGTGACGTTCGCGCGCGCGCTCCACCGCAATCGCCCCGTCGCCCGCCATATCCACGGCAAAGCCCAGTTGGCGCAACAGCTCACCCGCCACCTCCTGGTTCAGCGTGTTGTCTTCGGCCAGCAGCAATTGCAGCCCCGGGGTGAAACGGACGGGCGCATCGGCGGCCAACGCGGGTGCAGCGGCCTCTGGCAGTTGCGCATGGTTCCACACGCGCACCAGCACGTCTTCGAGTGCGGTGGGCAGTACGGGTTTGGGCAGGAAGGCCGCAAACGGACCGGCATCCACCTCGTCGGCAGGGCAGCTCAGGCTGCCGCTGACCAGAATGCAGGCGGGGCGGTGTTGGAGCGGCAAGGCGCAGATCTGTTGCCAGGTCTGGGTGCCATTCAGGCCCGGCATCAGCCAGTCGGTGAGCACCAGCTCGTAGGGGTCGCAGAGTTCGTCAGCCTGTGCCACCGCTTGCACGGCCTGCGCGCCGGACGACACCGCGTCGGCCCGCGCTCCCAGGTGGGTGAGCATGTCGGCCAGCAGCTCACGGGCTTCTTCCATGTCGTCCACCACCAGGACGCGGGTGCTGGGGGGCAGGGCCTGCACATGCTGCGGTGCGGCAGCCTGGGAGCTGATGCCAAAGGGCGCCTCAAACCAGAAGGTGCTGCCCTTACCGGGCTCGCTGCGCACACCCACTTGCCCGTCCATCAGGTCGGCCAGGCGGCGCGAGATGGCCAGCCCCAGGCCGGTACCGCCGTGGGTGCGAGTGGTGGAAACATCGGCCTGCTGAAACGCCAGGAACAGCTTGCCCTGTTGCTCGGGGCTCAGCCCGATGCCGGTGTCGCGCACCTCAAAGCGCAGGCGCACCTGGTTGGCTTCGCGGTGGGTGACAAACGCGTGCAAAGACACGCTGCCGCGTTCGGTGAACTTGACTGCGTTACCCATGAAGTTGGTCAGGATCTGACCCAGCCGCATGCCGTCCCCATGCAGGATGGGGGGCACACCTGCAAGTTCGGCCATCACCTCCAGGCCCTTGGCCTCGGCCTTGTCGCCGGTAATGGTGAACACGTTGCTCACCACCTTCTCCAGCTCGAAATCGGTCGGGTCCAGGGCCATCCTGCCCGCCTCGATCTTGGAGAAATCCAGGATGTCGTTGATGACGGCCAGCAGGTGCATGGCAGCGCCCGACACCTTGTCGAGTTGCTGGCGCTGGTGCGGGTTGGTGGTGTCGCGGCGGATCAGGTGGGTCAGCCCGATGATCGCGTTCATGGGCGTGCGGATCTCGTGGCTCATGTTGGCCAGGAAGGCGCTCTTGGCCTGGTTGGCCTCGTCGGCCATGGCCTTGGCGCTGCGCAGCTGGGCATTGGTGTGCTGCAGTTCCAGCGTCTGCTGTGCGAGGGCTTGGCTGGTCTTTTCGAGATCGAGCGTGCGCTCGGCCACCAGTTGTTCCAGCTCGTCGCGGTAGCGGGCCAGTTCCCGCTCGGACTGCTTGCGGCTGGTGATGTCCACCCAGATGCCGGTCATACAGTCGCGGTCATGCAGGTGAAGGGGGCGCATCGAAACCCAGAAGTCGCGGACGCTGCCGGCCTTGTCACGCCGCTGGGTCTCGAAGTCCAGGCCGCCCTGGGCCTGAATGCGCTGGAGCTTTTCATCGACCTTGCTTCTGTCCGGGTCCAGTTGCAGGTCGTAGAGGTTCATCAACGAAAACTCTTCGCGCGTGTAGCCCAGCGATTCGTAGGTGGCATCGTTGAAGCTCACGAACTGCAGGGTCTGCATGTCCAGCACCACGATGCCGATGGGCGCCTGGCTGATGATGTTGGCGTGCAGTTCCTCCCGGTCGTGCAGCTCTGCCAGGGCCAGACGGCGTTCGTCCTGTGTTTTCTGAAAGGCCAGCACCGCATTGGCCATGTCCCCAATGAGCGTGCCTTCGCGTGCGGCCATGGCCTTGATGCGGGAAAAGGTCTTGTAGTCGCTCAAGCCGCTTTCGCCGCGCGACAGCTTTTGCAGGATGGTGTTGAGCCGGTCCAGCTGGCGGGATGTGGACCGCGACAGCACAAACCACAGGGCCAGAAACACCAGCGCGGCCAGCGTGCTGTAGAGGCGCATGCGGCGATCGAAATCCTGCAGCTGGTTGCGCGTGCTGGCAGCGTTCTCTATGGCGTGGTCCATGAAGGTTTTGGCAATGTCGCCCATGCGCAGTGCGAACACACCGTAGTACGCCGTGGCGCTGATCAGGTGCTCGCCTGCCGCTGACTGGTCGATGGCCATCTGGTCCGAACTCATCAGCGCAAACTGGCGAAACTCTTGAAAGGCTCTGAGCGCAGCGGGGTAGTGGGTGCTGACATGCGAGAAGTCGTGGGCTGTGGTCAGCCCCGTCAGGTCCTTTTCGAGCGCGGCCATTTCGTCCACGATGAGCCCGTGGAGCTGGTAGGCCTTGGCTTCGTCCACCTCGCGGTATTTGGAGACAGTCAGGGTCTGTGTCAGCCGCAGCTTGATCTCCAGCAGTTTTCGGCTGATGGCCTCCGCCTTGGCGGCCACCTGGATGTCTTCCTCCTGGCTTTGCAGTGCTTTGCGCTGCACGGTTTGGGTGTGCTGCTGCACTGCGTAGTCAAACCCCATGCCCACCAGAACGGCCAGCACCACTGGCAGAAAGAAACGCAGAAAAAACCGTTGGCGTTTGAGCAGGAGGAGCATGGGCGAGGGGTGGCGCGAGATGGGTCAGCGCTTGGAGGAGGCGGGCAGCAGGGCGGCCCAGTGAGACGGCGGAATGCTGCCCAGGTATTCAAACCGCGACTGCCCCAGCGGACGCAGCACCACCATCGTTCCCTCGGGCTTGACGAAATAACCCATCAGGTCCGCCATGTTGGGCGCGTGGGCCACGATGACGCGGTTGGTGCCGGCAGGAACCGGGGTGGATACCAGGGCCCGCGTGGCGGCGATCACCGGCTTTTTCTGCTCGCTCGTCAGGTTGGCGGTGTAGGCCAGAAGGGGCTCTGCGCGCAGCAACTGGGGCTGCGTGGCAAAGGTGAGCTGTGCGCTTTCGCGCGCCCTGCACAGCGGGCTGTGGATGACCTCGCCCACGGGAATGCGGGCACGCTGCAGCGTCACACCCAGTTCGCGCGCCTGCTGCCGCCCGGCATCACTGAGGACCCGCTGGGTATTGCAGTCGTTCAGGTCCACCTGCGGGGCCTGGTCCACCCGGCTGCTGTCGGTGGCGCCATGGCGCAGGTACAGCACAAAACCGCCCCGGCGCATTTGCGCCAGCAGGGCGGGGCTGACGAGAGTTTCCTGAAAGTCCTGGTCCTGTGCGCTGCATCCCCCAGGCCACCCTGCCGCCGCCGCAACGGCCAGCACACAAGCACCCACCGTGGCCCGGCAGACGGGCGGGCTGCCGCGCAGTGCGATGGCCGGGGACAAGGCAAGCATGCTTCACGGCTCCAGCGCGGGCACCGGGTGGTCTGCAAACTGCTCGGCGATGGCTGCAAACTGCGGCACCAGCTGTACGAACGCATCACAGATGTCGGGGTCGAAATGCTGGCCACGGCCGTTGCGGATGATGTCCACCGTGTCGTCGAGCGTGAACGCGCGTTTGTAGTGGCGGCGCGAGATCAGCGCATCAAACACATCGGCGATGGCCATCAGCCGTGCGGGTAAGGGGATGGCGTCGCCCTGCAGTCCCTCGGGGTAGCCCGAGCCATCCCACTTTTCGTGGTGGCCTGCCGCGATCTGACGTGCTGTCTCCAGGAACTCCAGCGCTGAGTTTCTGGGGGCGCTGGCCGGATGGGCCAGCTGCTGGCGCCCCATCTGCAGCACGCTGCGGATGGCCTCGTCGATGGCGTCGGCACCAATGCGGGCATGGGTCTTCATGATCTCGAACTCATCAGGGGTGAGCTTCCCCGGCTTGAGCAGGATCGCGTCGGGGATGCCCACCTTGCCGATGTCGTGCAGGGGCGCGGCCTTGGCGATTTGCTGGCGCTGGTGGGGACTGCCCAGCAGGTGCTGAAAGCGCGGGTGGTCCTGCAGGTGCAGCATCAGTGCCTCGATGTAGGCCTGCGTGCGGTGCAGGTGGTTGCCGGTTTCGTTGTCGCGCTTCTCGGCCAGCGTGGCCATCGCGTGCAGGCTGAAGTCCTTGATGAGCTCGTTTTCGGCCATGCGCCGCTGCACCTCGGCGTCCAGGTAGCTGTTCTGGTCGGCCAGCCAGTCGCGCGCGGCCTTCAGCTCCAGATGGGTGCGCACCCGCGCCAGCAGCACGGCGGGCTTGATGGGCTTGGCCACGTAGTCCACAGCGCCTGCTTGCAGGCCGCGTTCTTCGTCCGCGATGGCGTCGAGGGCGGTCACGAAGATCACCGGGATCTCGCGGGTCTCTGGCGCGGCACGCAAGGCGGCCAGCACCTCGTAGCCGTCCATCTCCGGCATCATCACGTCGAGCAGGATGATGTCGGGCACCGGCTGGGTGTGGGCGACCTGCAAGGCCCGCAGCCCCGAGTTGGCCACGCGCACGTGGTAGTACGGGCGCAGGAGCTGGCCGATGACAGTCAGGTTTTCGCGGGTGTCGTCGACGACCAGTACCGTTCTGAGCAGGGCTTTGTCATCGGTCGGCAAAAACATGGTCGGGGTGCTTTCGGGCTACCACGCAGAGAATTCGCTCTGGTGTAAGTGCATGTTACTGCCCTTACAGGAGCTGACAAGCTTTCCGTGGTGCGGTGGTCGGGTAGCACATCGCATCCATGCGTTGCCGCCGCAGCACTTGTCGGGCCGGGTGCGCCCCTTTTAGCCAAACGACCGCGCTGCGGCCAGGGCACCCATGCGCTGGCTGATGGCAAAAAACTCTGCCACGGTATCGTCAATGATCTGCTGCGCGGTCTTGACGGAGTCAATCAATCCCACGGTCTGCCCGGCCAGTGCAGGGGCCGCCTCCATGTCACCGTCAAAGTACACACGCTGGATGTCCGCAAAGCTGTCGGCGGGCATCAGGCCCGCCTCGTGGATGGCCTGGGTGCGCTGCGACTTGAGCGCGCGGATGCAGGGGCTGGCCTTGGTGTTGAGCATCCAGGTGCTGGTCACGCCCGCATCGACGATGGCGTTCTTGTAGTTGGCATGCACGGGGCTTTCGGCGCAACTCACAAACCGCGTGCCCATCTGCACGGCCTCGGCACCCAGCGCAAAGGCTGCGGCCATGCCGCGCCCGTCGCAGATGCCACCGGCTGCGACCAGCGGCACGTCCACCTGCGCGCGAATGGCCTGCAGCAGCACCAGGGTGGAGACCTCTTCGGGGTTCTTGAAGCCACCGCCTTCACCGCCTTCGACCACCAGGCCGTCAATGCCTGCGTCCACGCATTTGAGCGCCGCGTCCACTGTGGGCACCGCGTGGTACACGGTGATGCCCGCGTCCTTCAGCGGCGCGATGAACTTGGCCGGGCTGCCCGCCGAGGTGGTCACAAACTTCACGCCCGATGCGCACACAAAGCGCAGCATGGCGTCGTCCTTCAAAAAGCGGATGGGCAGGTTCACGCCAAACGGCAGGCCCAGCGCGCTCATCTTGGTGATCTCGGCCTGGCAGTTGGCGGTTTCGCCCGACGATGTTTCGATGATGCCCAGCCCCCCCGCGCGCGACACCGCCGAGGCCAGCTGCGTGCGCGCGATCCAGCCCATGGGCGCCTGGATGATGGGGTAGCGCGCACCGGTGTGGGCGAGGACGCGGTTGGTAGCGGGTGCGGTCATGGGCGGTGTCTCCTGATTTTTTGGGTGCGCCCATTATTTCGACGGGTGTGCTGTCGCTGTGTCGCCCGCGTTACGGGGCCGGGGCGGGTGTCTCTTGCCAGGGCAGCTGCACAAACAGGCGCTGCCAGTCGGCGCAGGGCGGCACAGCGGAATCGTCGGCGGGGAGGTATCCGCAGCCCCAGCCTGCAGGTCCCGGCCAGCGCAGCCCGCTGTCAAAAGTCATCGCCGCCCCCGTTACGGGGTGGGGCACCCTGAGCTGCCAGGCATGTAGCCACAGCCGCTGCTGGCCCAGTCGCTCGGCCCACCAGCGGTTGAGCGGGCCCTTGCCATGCGTGGCATCGCCAATGATGGGGTGGGCCAGGTGCTTGAGATGGCGGCGGATCTGGTGGCGCCGCCCGGTGGTGGGAAGTGCCTCGACCAGCGAGGCGCGCGTGGTGGCAAAACGCGCATCGCTGGCCTCGGGCAGCGTGAGCTGCGCCAGCCGCCGAAAGCATGTGTGAGCGTCCTGCACCGCCGCATCGGAGGGGGCATCGTCTGGCTTGAGCGCGTGGTCCACCTCGATGGCCTCAGGCGCCCAGCCGCGCACCATGGCCAAGTAGCGCTTGTGCGTGGCGCCATGCTCAAAGGCTTGCGACAGTGCCCGCGCTGCATCGCTGTGCAGCGCCATCACCAGCACGCCGCAGGTGCCCTTGTCCAGCCGGTGCACCGGAAACACATGCTGGCCCAGTTGGTCGCGCAGGGTCTGCATCACAAACCGCGTCTCGCCCGCGTCCAGTCCCGTGCGGTGCACCAGCCAGCCGGCAGGCTTGTAAACGGCCACCAGATGCTCGTCGCGCCAGAGGATGTGCAGGGGAGGGGGCATGGAGGAATATGTGTGCGCCATCGCGGGCTAGGGATCCTCTGCACGAATCTCGCTGGCCAAGTGAGCGCAGCGGATCGGGAGGGGCTGCAAGGCGCAAAACGCAGCAATAGCCGTCGCTATTGCGAGTATTTGCAACGCAGCAGACCGCCCGAGGCCGCTGATGCACACGGCGCGCTGATTCGTGCAGAGGATCCCTAGGGGAAGGCGCGGATTGTGCCGCACGCGCCGCTGCCTACACTGGTCTCGTTCAACCCTTGCAAAGGATGCCCAGGTATGTCCGCAGGAGACTGGAAAGACATGTACGCCGCCGCCGTGGCGGGCGATTTGGCGCTGGTGCGCCACCACATCAGCGCGGGCGTGAACCCCAACTACCAGCATCCCGAGATCCTTTGCACACCGCTTGTGGCCAGCCTCATCCACGGCCACGATGCCATTGCGCATTACCTGTTGGCCCATGGGGCGGACCCGATGCTGCGGTCCGACTTTGACGACATGACCCCGCTGGAGGCTGCGCGCCGTTATCGGCGCACCGAGTTCATTGGCATGCTGCAGGCGCAGGGTGCGAAGGAGGAGCGCAAGCCGTTCTGGTGGCGCTGGTTGCCGGTGTGAAGGCGAAGTGTGGGCACATCGGTACAGCCCGCGCAGCCCGGGCTAGCGGCCGCCGTGTAAGGCCTCTGCCGCACCAGCGGCGTATCCCTTGGAGGAAAACCGCGAAGCGAATCAATGGGGGCTTGTTTCCTTCGCACGCATCTTGGCGCCGATGTACTCGCCGTGCGTCACATGCAGCAGGCCCGCCACCTTGCTGATGGTGTGCATCTCGTTCTCATCCGGCCGTGCGTCCGCATAGGCCACCTGCCACATGGCTTCGACCAGCCGGATCTTCTCGGCCTGCGTGAAGTGTTCGTTCAACTGGCTGGTGAAGTGCTGGTAGTCGTAGGCCGTTCGGGAGGTGGTGGTGGCCTGGTCCAGCAGTGCCTGCAGTTCCTCGTCCGACAGTGCAAACTGCTGGCGCAGTGCGCTCTCCATCACGCCGCGCTCCGCTTCGCCCAAGGTCGCCTTGGTGCGCACCACCTCCACCAGCAACACGGCGGCTGCCAGTTGCAGTGCCCGTGCACGCTCGGCCGGCGAGGGTGTGGGGTGCAAGGGAGCAATGCTTTCCAAAAGTTCTTTGAGGGCTTGGAACATCGTGAGCTTACGAGGCTGCGTGAATGGGATGGATGCGTCAGGGGCGGCGTTGGTTCCGCTGCTTTGACGGGGTGGGGATGCTCTGGCTGCGCAGTTTGAGCTCGGTGTCCTGCCATGCCCCGGCGACAATCGGGGGCCATGACGAAGAAAACCATACTCCCCCTGCAACTGCTGGTTGCCCCCGACAAGAACGACCCCGCGCCGCTGATCCTCTACCACGGGCGCAATTGCCCTGATGGCTTTGGCGCGGCGCTGGCGGCATGGCTGTACTACGGCGACCAGGCTGAATACGTGGGGCTGGACCACGGCGATGTCAAGACCGTGGACGACCTGCCGCCCCTGCAAGGCCGCGCGGTGTACATCCTCGACTTCTCGTTTGCCAACGAGGTGATGGCCGCCATCGATGAGCGTGCCGCCAAGCTGGTCATGCTGGACCACCACAAGAGCGCCGCCGAAAAGCTCACCGGCTTTGCCTGCCGCTGCGGCGTGGTGCACTTCGACATGAACAAGTCGGGCGCGCGGCTGGCGTGGGAGTTTTTCCAACCGCACGAACCGATGCCTGCGTTGTTCAAATACGTGGAAGACCGCGATATCTGGAAGTGGGAGTTTGCCGAGAGTGCCGCCTTCCTCTCGGCCCTGGACATGGAAGAGCAAGGCTTTGCGCGCTGGCGGGAGATTGCAGACTTCACGCCCGAGCAGCTCCAGCAGTTCATGGTGCGCGGCGAGGCCATGGACCAGAAGTACCGCAAGCTCTGCGCCGACATTGCCGAAGGCGCGCAGCCGCTGGTATTCAACGGCATCACGGGCCTGATGGTCAATGCCCCGGGCATGTTCCACAGCCTGGTGGGCGACATCCTCTCGGCCAAGACCGGCACCTTTGCGCTGATGTGGAGCGCGGGCGAAAAGGGCGTGAAGGTGGGGCTGCGCTCGCAGCGCAACTTTGACTGCATCGCGCTGGCCGAAAGCATGGGCGGCGGCGGCCACGCGCAGGCCTGCGGCTTCAAGATGAAGGTGGAGCGCCTGCCCGAACTGTTGACAGGCATCTTCAACGCGTAGTGCTGGTGTGATTTGGAGAGAAAATCGCCCGAAGCGATACAACTGCATGCCTGAGAAGCTATCAAAAATATAGTGAACGGAGTGGAGCGCGAGCGCGGCTAGACCAATCGCAGGTCCGCGCCTTGGGTCCCTGGAAACACCCGCGCTACGGCCGCCGCGTTCAGCCCGTACATCCGCGCGAATAACCCGCCCAGCACACTGCGGTAGTCGTTGAGCACGGGGTAGTCGCGGTTCTGGAACAGCGTGGTGGCCGTGAGCGCCTGCTGCTCGCCCACGATGCGGCCGCCATTCACCCCGCCGCCCAGCACCCAGAACACTGTGCCGTGGCCGTGGTCTGTGCCCCGGTTGCCGTTCTCGCGGAAGGTGCGGCCAAACTCGCTGATGACCACCACCACCGTGGACTTCCACGCCGGGCCCATCTCGTCGGCAAAGCCTGCCAGGCCCCGGCCCAGTTCCTCCAGGCGGTTGGCCAGCGCGCCGGTGGCAGCCCCTTGGCCCACATGGGTGTCCCAGCCGCCCACGTCCACAAAGCCGATCTGGTAGCGCGACTGCATCAGCCGCGCCATGCGCCGGGCCGTGCCCTCAAAGCCCTTGGTGCTCAGCGCATTGCGGCTGGCGGCTTCCATCTCGCCCTGCATGGTGCGGGCCACTTCGTCGCGGGTGGCAAAGCCTTCGTTCACCGGCGTGGCCAGCGCTGTACCCCGGTACATGGAGGCGATGAGTTCGGCCTGCCGCGCATCCACACCGCCCCGCCCGGCGCCTGCGCTCAGCGCGGTGTTGGGCACATCCACCGCCCCGCGCAGCACCAAGGGCAGGGTGCTGGTAAACGCCATGGGTTGCAGCGCCGCTGCAGTGCTATCGCCGCGCGGGTTCAGCTCGGCCACTAGTCGGTTCAGAAAGCCCGATCGGTAGTCACGCCGCCTGCCCAGGGGCTGGCCCAGCTCGATGCTGTCCTGCGTGTCGAAGTGGCTGCGCGAGAGGTCGTCCGTGCCCGCAAACGGCACGAACGCGAGCTGGTGCTGCTGGTACAGCGGCAGCATCGATTCCGCCAGTGCCGGGTGCAGGCCCCAGTCGGCTGTGAGCGGCAGTGCGCCGCCTTCCTGCCCCGGCCGGGCGATGGCGATGTTGGGCCGCGTCTCGTAGTAGTAGCTGCTGGCCGTAGGCACGAGCAGGCTGGCGCAGTCGTAGCCACCGCGCAAGAACACCAGCAGAAAGCGCGTGTCCTGCGCGCGGGGTGCGGCGAGCACGCTGGCGCTGTGCACGCCCAGGCCCGCACCAAGGGCACTGGCGCCCAGGGCCTGGAGAAGGTGTCGTCTGTGCAGCATGAAGCTTCTCCTCAGCCGTGCATGAACTCGGGGGACGCGAGGAACAGTAGATTCCATTCGCGCGGTGAGGTGGCCTGCGCCAATGCGTTGCGCGTGGCCGGGGACCAGGTGGGTTCCATGGCGCGCACGTAAGCCGTCTGCGCCAGGGCGGGCGGCATGCGCGGCGCGGCGCGGGGCGCTGCGTCATCGCTTGCTGGCGGGGTTGCCAGAGCGCCTGCACCCAGGGCCCGCGCCATTTCAAAGCGCGTACTCATCTGCCCCGAGCCCGACCACGACGCGGAGTCCAGCGGGTAGCCGTCGGGCGTGACGCGGCCATACAGGGGCTCGGCCAACCGTTGCAGCCAGGCCAGTGCCGGATCGGTGCTGGGCAGCACAGCGTCGCCATGGGCCAGTCGCAGGCCCGCCAGCGCATAGTGCACTGGGTCCCGAAACCGCTGGCCGAGAGATGCGCGGAATTCTGGCGTGTGGAACAGCGTTTCCAGCACTGCCGCAATGTCGCCGTCGGTGCGTTCAAAGCTGCGGGCCAGGGTCTGCAGCAGCGCGGGCGGCGGGTTGTCTCCCACCAGAAAAAGCGCGATCTTGCGCGTGATGAAGCGTGCGGTGGCAGGCGCGCGCGCCAGGCGGTCCAGCGCCTCGTCCACCTCGGCCAGGCCCTCGGTGCGCAGCGGCTGGCCGAGCAGCGTCTTGGGCTCCCAGTCATGCCGGTGGGGGTTGAACTCGAACAGGCCGTCGCGCACGTAGTGGCGGCGAAGCGCGGGCTTCATGCGCGGTGGCTCGTCACCTGGCGGCCGCTGCGAAACGCCCACGCCGGTCAGCACGCGGGCCAGCTCCTGCACGTCCTGCTGGCTGTAGCCGCCGTCCACGCCCAGCGTATGCAGTTCCATCAGCTCGCGCGCATAGTTTTCGTTGATGCGGCCTGCGGCGTTCTGCGCGTTGTCCAGGTAGCGCAGCATGGCCGGGTGCCGCGCGGTTGCACCCAGCAGGTCGCGAAAGCGGCCCAGTGCGTGGGGGCGTATTGCGCGTTCCTCGTAGTCACCCACCAGGGCGCGCAGGTTGCCCTTGCCGGCAAACACGTTGAAGTGGTTCATCCAGAACCAGGTCATCTTCTCGCGCAACTGGGTGGGCGAATACAGCGCGCGCAGCACAAACCGGGCGGCCGCCTCCTGCTGCAGGGCGCGCATGTCCTGCTGCCATGTCTTCAGTGCGGCCTTGCGCTCGTCTTCGGTAGGCAGGGCCTTGGCGGCGCGGTGGCGGGCTTCCATGTCGGCTGCCAGCGCCTCGATGGGGGTGCGCGAGATGGTCATGGCGTCGATCTGCGCCTGGGCCTCGCGCGGCAACGGTGCGTTGCCACCGGGGCGCAGCTGGCTTGCCAGGTAGGCGCTGATGCCTAAGCCGCCCAGCGCTTGCACGCCCTGGCCGGTGCAGCCCCAGGTCACGCGGTCGAGCAGGTGGGCCTGCGTGGGTTCGTCGGCGGACGCCCAGCCGCCAGTGCTTACGGCGTTGGGCGATGCAGGGGGCGCAGCCTGGGCCGAGGGCCCGGCGCCAAAGGCCGCAAAAGCCGCCATGCCCAGCAGTAGCGTGCGGCGGTGGAGGGGCGGAGGGGAGTGGGGGGTCATGGTGCCTCGCTGGCTGCCAACCAATGGTGACCCCCATGGTGCCGCTGCGATCCACCGGGTGCAAGGCGGCGCAGCGGGTTTTACCTGCGCGATACAAACGCCAGCGAGGATGTATCGAGGGGTTTCGTGACTCGCCCCGCAGGATGCGCGTTACGGCGAAGGTGCCGCGCCCGTAGCCTGCGCGGCCTCTTCAAAACGGTCCACCTTGCGCAGGGTCTGGAACGCCAGCATCCAGCCACCCACCACCCCCAGGGTGCACAGTCCGCCCACGATGGCGGCAGGCACCACGCCCAGCCAAGCGGCGCTCGTGCCTGCGCGGAATTCGCCCAGTTCGTTGGACGAACCGATGAACAGCATGTTCACCGCGTTCACCCGCCCACGCATGGAGTCGGGCGTGGAGAACTGCACCAGCGCGCCGCGGATGTACACGCTGACCATGTCGGCGGCGCCAGCCACCAGCAGCGCCGCAAACGACAGCCAGAACAGCGTGGACAGCGCAAACACCAGGTTGGCCACGCCAAATACCGCCACGGCGATGAACATGGTGCGGCCCACATGGCGGTTGAAGGGCCGCATGCTCAGGTACAGCCCGGCGCTGACCTCGCCGACCGCCATGGCACTGCGCAGCGCGCCCAGGCCTGCCGGGCCCACATGCAGCACCTCTTGTGCGTAGATGGGCAGCAGCGCCACCACGCCGCCCAGCAGCACGGCAAACAGGTCCAGCGAGATGGTGCCCAGAATGATGGGCCGCGTGCGGATGAAGGTGATGCCCGCGCCAAAGCGCTCCAGCATCGTGCCCTGTGCGGGGCCGGGCGCCGTGGCATGGGCCACCACCACGCGCAGCAGCAGCGCCACGCCCAGCACAAAGCAGGCGCAGCAGATGGCATAGGTCAGCTCGCCGCCGCCCAGCGCGTACAGCAGCCCGCCCAGCAGCGGCCCGCCAATGCTGGCCATGCGCATCAGCATGCTGTTGGCGGCGATGGCCTGGGCCAGTTGCGCACGCGGCACGATCTGCGGCAACAGGCTTTGCATGGCCGGGCCCGAGAACGCGCGGGCGCAGCCATACAGCACCAGCACAGCATAAATGCCCGCCACGCCGCTGCTGCCGTGGCCCGACAGCCACCACAACAAGGCGCTGCACACACCGCCCACCGACCAGGCCAGTGCCAGGATGCGCTTGCGGTCAAAGCGGTCGATCAGGTCGCCCGCGGGCAGCAGCAGGGCCAGCATCGGCAGAAACTGCGCCAGCCCCACATAGGCCAGCGCCAGGGGCTGGCGGGTCAGGTCGTACACCTGCCAGGCCACTACCACAGCCTGCACCTGGGTGGCCACCACGGCCACCACGCGGGCGATCAGGAAAGAAAGGAAACCCGCGTGGCGGTAAACGCTGGCAGCTTGTTCTGGCGCGGTAACGGCGGCGTGCGGGGTGGTCGGCTCTGGGGTGGGCATGGACGGGGTCGGGACGTGTGGGGTGTACGGCAGGCATGGCGCCGCACCCGTGGGCGGGAGCGCCGATGCTAGCGTTTGTGGGCGCGGTCTGCTGTCAAGGGCTGGTAAAGCCGCCACGCAGACGCCTCTTTGCAAATTACCCCGGCGCAGTCAACGACGATGCCGGTGCCGGTAGTCCCACGGCGCCAACGGGCGCTTCTGGGACCACAGGCCCGCATGCTGCGCCTGCGCAGAACGCTGCAGGGGCGCCAGGTGGGGATAGCCGCTGGCGTACGGCGTGTAGACCCAGGCCATGCCAGCGCGCACCTGGGCCGTGGCTACGTCCGTCCCGCCGCAGCGCACCTGCGCCACCATGCGGCCATAGCTGTCTTCGTCCACCGGTTGCAGCGTGGCCCGTTGCCGAAAGCACAGTTGTGCCAGATGCTGTCGCGACTTCTGCCCAAACGCCTGACGGGATTCGGGCGCGTCGATGGCGGCGATGCGCACCTTGACCTGCTGGTAGGCACCGGGGGCGCCGCAGCGGGCGGTGAGGGTGTCGCCGTCGCTGATGGCGACGACCAGGCAAAGCAGGGAGGCGGCGAGGGGCACTGGGGGCTTGAATGTGGGTGGGTGGGCGCCGGCGGCGGTGTGGGGGCTGCAGCGGGCTGATTGTGGCCGGATGCGCTACGGCAGCGTGCCTTGATAGCTATGAATAGTATAGCGTTTGCGATTGGCCGGAATGGGGTGGCAGGCAGACACAGGGGCTGGCGCGAGGCGCCTGTTCGCTGCTCCGAAGTCCTTTCTGGCACTCAGCGCAGCGCCGGGCTTTTTTGCTTCAAGGTGTTACCACACCGATGTGTACACGGCGCGAAGAATATGGGGAACCGGGAGCGGTTACTGCCGTCAGACACCCCAGGCGCTGTGACAATGGGGTGCATTGCCCAGCGCGTTCGTTTCGCGTTTGGTTTGAGCTTGTTATCGTCGGCACTAGTGTGCTGTCCCGCAAATAGCTGCAAGAAATGAAATCGATGGCATCGCGCCCAGGGCAAGGCGCAAACCGCAGTGATAGCCGTAGCTATCGCGAGGAGTTGCAACGCAGCCCTGGGGGTGAGGACGCGATTTCATGTGCAGTTATTTACGGGACAGCACACTAGCCACCCACCACCCAAGGAGTCCCGGTTTTGCGTTTCCCCTGGTCCACAGAATTCCATGCCTCCCCATCCGCGCTTGTGCGCGCTGCCGCCGTGGCCCTGGCCTGTGGCGCGACCTTGGTCATGGCAGGCTGCACCAGCACGGGGGTCAAGACGTTTGGCGTGCAGGAAAACTTTGGCTCGGTTGCCACCTATTCGCGCCTGTTTGATGCCACCCCGGCCCAGACCTGCGAGGCGTCCCGCCGCGCGCTGCTCAGCCAGGGCTACGTCATCTCGTCCAGTTCGGCCGATCTGGTCGAGGGCAAGAAGAGCTTCCAGCCCGAGCCCGAGTCGCACCTGCAGATGGTGGTGCGCGTGGTGTGTGTGCCCGAGGCCAACGACGGCAAGGTCAGCCTGGGCTTTGTCACCGCCACGCAGGACACCTACGCATTGCGCAAGACCAACAACTCCGCCAGCGTGGGCGTGGGCGCCATCGGGTCGGTGTCGCTGCCGTTTTCGTCCAGCAGCGAATCGCTGGTCAAGGTGGGCAGCGAGACCATTGCCAAAGACACCTTCTACGACAGCTTTTTTGACCTGGTCAAACGCTACCTGGTCATCGACCAGGCGTTGGCGGACTGAGCCGCCCTGGCGGGACAGACGCCCGCACGCAGGCACTCAGCGGTCGGAGCGTGGCGGCACCCGGTAGCGCAGCTCGGCAAACACGCCGCCCAGCGTGGTTACGGATTGCAGCTGCAGCGGCGGCTGCACCACACGGCGCGGAAACAACGGGGTGCCCGCGCCCAGCGTGACCGGCGCCACCTGCACGATCAGCTCGTCCAGCAGGCCTGCATCGTCAAACTGCCCCACCAGGTCACCCCCGCCCACCACCCACACATTGCGGCCTGCTGCGGCCTGCACCATGGCCTGGTGGACGGGCCGCACATCGCCACGCACAAAGCGGACATCGGCGGCCGCAATGCTGCGCAGCGTGCGTGTGCTGAACACCCAGGTGGGCGGTGTGTACGGCCAGGGCTGCCCCGCATCGATGGCATGTTTCAGCATCCATTCGTAGGTGTGTGAGCCCATGGCCAGCGCGCCCACGTTGCGGATGAATTCGGGGTAGCTGGAGCCTTCGATCTCGCCAAATTGCAGCAGCCAGTCCAGGTCATGGTCGGGCGTGGCGATGAAGCCGTCGAGGCTGGACCCGCCGTAGAACTGTGTAGTGGTCATGCCCGCGCACTGTAGGGACCGGCTGCTGACAACGTGCTGGCAGCAGGCGCGGGTGGGGTCTGCCCGGTGCATTCATCGGCCAGAGGCCCCAGGTGACTCAAGGCAGCTGCACCGTCTCCGCCAGGTGCCCGTATACCGTCGCAATGCGCCGCAGGTGGCGCGACTCCGGGTGGGTCAGCAGCCACAGCTCGGTTTCGCCATCGGCCAGCGCGCCCGTGAGCGGGCGCAGGTCGCTGCGGCTCTGGGCCAGAAAGAGGGGCAGCACCCCCACGCCCATGCCCAGGGCCACCAGTTCCATCACCGTGAGCAGGCTGTTGACGCGGTAGGTGGGCTGTGCCCGGGGGTATTGCTTCTTGCGCCAGCGCACTGAAGGGTGGTCGGGCAGCGCGTCGTCGGGCGCAATCCAGGCGGCGCGGCCGGCCTCCACGTCCGACAGGGCCAGCGGGCTGGCAGCGCCTGCATACAGGGCCGAGCGGATCATGCCCAGCTGGCGCCCTACCAGGTGCTGCGGCGGGCGCTTGGTGGCGCGCACGGCGATGTCGGTGTCACGCCGCGTCAGGCTCACCAGCTCGTTGCCGGCATGCAGCTCGTACACCAAGGCCGGATGCCGGGGCTGCAGCAGCTGCAGGGCGGGGGCGATGAGGCCATGCAGGATGGTGTCGGTGGTGGAGATGCGCACCGTGCCCGACACCTGTTCGGGCTGTGCCTGCGCGGCAGAGCGGGCGGCCTCCAGGGCGGCTTCCACACGCTCGGCCTGCTCGGCCAGGGCCTGGGCCAGTTCCGACGGGCGGTAGCCAGCGCGTGACCGGTCGAACAGCGACTGGCCCAGCCCGCGTTCAATGCGCTGGATGGCGCGGAACACCGTGGACGCGTCCACACCCAGCCGCTCCCCGGCGGCGGCCAGGGTGCCGGTGCGCACCATGGCCAACAGCACTTCCAGCTCGGCGGCGCCCAGCTGGTATTGCACTGATGCAACGGTTGATTTCATGGTTGCTTATTTTGTTTGCGTTGTTGCAAGCGTAGATTTTGCCTGTCGCTGGCCGGCGCTGTGTACCGATGGGTATCCGTGGGTGCCGAGGAGCGACATATTCCAACCCTTTTTACAGAAAGCCCCGTTCCCATGAAGCTCTACTACGCCCCCGGTGCCTGCTCGCTCGCCGTCCACATGGCCCTGCGCGAGGTCGGCGTTCCGTTCGATCTGGTCGAGGTGGACCTGGTGCACCACACCACAGAGACCGGTGCCAGCTACCTCGACATTTCCCCGCGCGGCTATGTGCCCCTGCTGGAGCTGGCCGACCAGTCGCGCCACACCGAAGCAGCGGCGCTGCTGCAGTACGTGGCCGACCTGGACCCGTCGCGCGCATTCATCGGTCAGCCCGGCTCCAGCGAGCGCCTGGCCGTGCTGGAGTGGCTCACCTTCGTCAGCACCGAGCTGCACAAGGGCTTCAGCCCCTGGCTCTGGCACAAGGAGACGGCCGACTCCACGCGCCAGGCCGTCAAGGCCAAGCTGGCTGTGCGTTTTGCCGAGATGGACGCCGTGCTGTCGCGCAGCGACTTTCTGGCGGGCCGCTACAGCGTGGCCGATGCCTATGGCTTCACCATCGTCAACTGGTCGAACCTGCTGGGCATCCCGCTCACTGCCTACCCGCACCTGCAGGCCTGGATGGCACGCGTGGCGGCCCGCCCGCAGGTGCAGGCTGCGCTGCGGGCCGAGGGGTTGCTGTCGTGATGGCCCAGACCACAGCGCCCGCTGCGCTCACTCTGGTCTCGCACGCGCTGTGCCCCTATGTGCAGCGCGTGGCCATCGTGCTGCACGAAAAGGGCCTGGCGTTTGAGCGCCGCACCATCGACCTGGCCCGCAAGCCCGACTGGTTTCTGGCGATCTCGCCGCTGGGCAAGACTCCGGTCTTGCAGGTGCGCGGCCAGAGCCTGTTCGAGTCGGCCGTGATCTGCGAATACCTGGACGAGGTGGCCATGCCCGTGCTGCACCCTCAAGACCCGCTGCAGCGCGCGCGCCACCGGGCGTGGATGGAGTTTGGCTCAGCGGTGCTGAACACCATCGGCGCCTTCTACGCCGCGCAGGATGAGGCCACGCTGCAGGCCCGCGCGCAAGACCTGCGCAGCCGCTTTGTGCAGATCGAAGAGGCGCTGGGCCAGCGCAGCGCACCGGGGCCGTACTTTGCGGGGCCGCACTTTGGCATGGTGGATGTGGTGTTTGGCCCGGTGTTCCGGTACTTCGACGTCATCGACACCTTGCCAGGCATGGATGACTTGGCGCTCTGGCACGGCTTGCCGCTGGTGCAACAGTGGCGCGCAGCGCTGGCGGCGCGCCCTTCGGTGCAGCAGGCCGTGGGTGCGGACTATGCCGAGGGCTTGCGGGCCTTTTTGCGCGCGCGTGGGTCAGCCCTGTCGCGGCGCATGCAGCCGGTGGCCGCGTAGACCCCGCACGCCTACCAGCTCAATCCGCCCAGGTGCCCGGCGCCAGCCCGTCCAGCGTGTACGGCCCGATGGCCGCGCGGATCAGCCGCAGCGTGGGGTGGCCCACGGCGGCCGTCATGCGGCGCACCTGGCGGTTGCGGCCCTCGCGGATGATGAGTTCGATCCAGGTGGTGGGGATGTGTTTGCGCTCGCGGATGGGTGGGGTGCGGTCCCACACTTGGGGTGCGGGCTCCAGCAGCCGTGCGCGGGCGGGCAGGGTGGGGCCGTCGTTCAGCACCACGCCGTTGCGCAGCGCGGCCAGCGCAGCCTCATTGGGGATGCCCTCCACCTGCACCCAGTAGGTCTTCTCCATCTTGAAGCGCGGGTCGGCAATGCGGGCCTGCTGCTTGCCGTCGTTGGTCAGCAGCAGCAGCCCTTCGCTGTCGGCGTCCAGCCGCCCGGCCACGTACACGCCGGGCAGGTCGATGTAGTCCTTCAGACCCTGCCACTTGCCCTCGGGCGTGAACTGGCTCAGCACGCCGTAGGGTTTGTTGAAGCGGATCAGGCACGAGGTCATGGGGCTGGTTTCAAGCAAAAAGGGCCGGATGCGCTAGTGCAATATGCACTGGATGCTATCAATTGCATAGTAATGAAGCCCTGCACCATCAGGCCGGCACGAACAGTGCCGGGTCCACCATGGTGCGGTTCAGCATCACGCCCCAGTGCAGGTGCGGGCCGGTCACGCGGCCGGTGGCGCCCACCTTGCAGAACGCGTCGCCTGCCTGCAGCACATCGCCCACGCGCACCTCCATGCTGCTCAGGTGGCAGTACATGGTGAGCAGGCCCTGGCCGTGGTCCAGCCACACCGTGCCACCGTTGAAGAAGTAGTCGCCCACGTCAATCACCCGGCCCGGCAGCGGCGCCACGATGGGCGTGCCCGTGGCGGCGGCAATGTCCATGCCGCTGTGCGGATTGCGCGGCTGGCCGTTGAACACGCGGCGCAGCCCGAACGAGCTGGACCGCCGCCCCGGCACGGGCACGCGCATGCGCAGCGATGCCAGCGCCACGCCGGCGGGCTGCTCGGTGAAGGTGGCCATCACCTGGGCCTGGTGGTCGCGCTCGCGCTCGTAGCGGGCCTGGTCCTCGGGCGACAAGTCCACCGTGCGGGGCGACACCTTGAGGTGCTGTTCCTTGTACTGCTTGGGGGCCACGCTGTAGTGCACCAGGCGCGGGGTGCCGCCGCCTTCGGGCAGCACGCTGATGAAGGCATCGCCCGGTGCTGCCGCCAGCGGAATGCCCACGATGGCCGTCCACTCAATGGCATCGCCCACCACGCGCAGCGGCACATCCACCTCGCCCTGGCGCACCTGCGCCACCGGCCGCGTGGCCGCCGGGCCCAGCGACAGCCGTGCCACGCCGCCGGGCACCTGCAGCGCCTGGGGCCACACCGTGGGTGCGGGGGGCAGAGGCTTGGCGTGCAGGGGCGCTACCAGGGCGGGCTGCGCCAGCAGGCCCGCCGTGCCGATCAAGGCGCTGCGGCGGGTGACGGAGAGGGTGGGGCGGAGGGGAACAGGGCGGGCAGATTCAGGCACGGCAGAGAAGGGCGAGAGCAAAAAACAAAGAGGCAGCGCGAGGAGCTGGCGCGGGAGCAAAGCGCACCGCTGTCACGGCCGGAAAGGGGCGATTGTGCCCCCGGTGTTGGCGGCGTCCACCTACATCGCCGCGGCATGGCGCCACCTACCATCGCGCCATGCCTTCCGCCGCCCCTCGCCGCCGCTCCACCATGCTCACTGTCTTGCTCACGGCCCTGGCCACGGGGGCCCTTGTCCTGTTGGCACTCAACTTCACGGCAGGCGAGAAAAAAGTGCAGCAACAGCTGCCACGCCTGTACAGCACCGCCCACCCGCAGTTCGAGCGCGCCCTGGGCAGCCTGCTGGGCCCGGGCATTGTGGGCGGCAATGCGGTGACGGAGCTGATCAACGGCGACCAGATCTTTCCGCCCATGCTGGCCGCGATCAAATCCGCTCAGAAAAGCGTCACCTTCGAAACCTACATCTACTGGTCGGGCGACATCGGCAAGCAGTTTGCCGACGCCCTGAGCGAGCGCGCCCGCGCCGGTGTGCCCGTGCATGTGCTGCTGGACTGGGTGGGCAGCGCCAAGATGGAAGAGAGCTACCTGGCCGAGATGAAGGACGCCGGGGTGTTGATTGAAAAGTTCCACAAACCCCACTGGTACAACCTGGCCCGCCTGAACAACCGCACCCATCGCAAGCTGCTGGTGGTGGACGGGCAGGTGGGCTTTACCGGCGGCGTGGGCATTGCGCCCGCGTGGACGGGCAACGCGCAAGACCCCGAGCACTGGCGCGACTCGCACTACCTGGTGCGCGGCCCCGCCGTGGCGCAGATGCAGGCCACGTTTCTGGACAACTGGCTCAAGGTCACTGGCAAGGTGTTGCATGGCGAGGCGTACTTCCCAGCCATTGCTCCGGCGGGTGGGCAAAAGGCGCAGATGTTCTCCAGCTCGCCGTCGAGCGGCAGCGAGAGCATGCAGCTCATGTACCACCTGGCCATCACCGCGGCCGAGCACAGCATCGACCTGTCGGTGGCCTACTTTGTGCCCGACGACCTGACCCGCAAGCTGCTGATGGATGCGCTGGCACGCGGCGTGCGCGTGCGCCTGGTCACCCCCGGCGAGCACACTGACACGGAAACGGTGAAGGCCGCATCCCGCGCCACCTGGGGCGAGCTGCTGCAGGCCGGGGCCGAGATTTACGAGTACGGGCCCACCATGTACCACTGCAAGGTCATGATCGTGGACCAGCTGCTGGTGTCGGTGGGCTCCACCAATTTTGACAACCGCTCGTTCCGCCTGAACGACGAGGCCAACCTGAACGTGTATGACGCCGCGTTTGCGCAGCGCCAGACGCAGGTGTTTGAAGACGACATAAAGCGGTCACGCCGCGTGACCTATGAGGCCTGGCTGGAGCGGCCGTGGAGCGAAAAGCTGCACGAAAAGATGACCGGGCTGCTGCGCTCGCAGTTGTGAGGTGACTGCAGCGCCCGGTGTTTCACGGGTCAGTGCGTCACAAACTCGTACGCCACTTCTTCACTCTCCACCATCTCCAGCACTTCGTTGAGCTCGTCTTCGTTTTCGCTGCTGCTCCACATGTCTTCGGGGTCGTTGGCGAACAGGGGCTCGATGGCCAGGTCCAGAAACTTGTTGTCGGCCATCTGAATGACCGGCGTGCCTTCCGAGGTTTCGACCAGTTGCCAGTCGTCGGGCACGGTCATTTCGAGCTGGATGGTGACGTTGAGTTTTTTCATGGGGTTCCTTGTTGGGAAGGGGGGTGGGGGGCGCGCCAGCCGTTGGCAGCGCCTTCAGGGCATGCAGGGTAACCCAGCAGGGTGGCAGTGCCTGCGCGGTGCCATCATGGGGCACGCACAGTGACACGCACATGGCACGTTGAATGCTTGGTGCTGGCGTATTCTTTGGTGGTCCCGCCTGGGCTGGTGCGTGCAGCATTGGCCGGGCGGGCCGATTCATCCCTTCTGCACCCCTTTGTCTTCTGGAGCCCTTTCCCATGATCCCCAAGAAAACACTCGCCGTGGCTGCGGCCGCCCTGTTTGCCGCCATGTCCCTCGTCTCCCAGGCCGCGCATGCCGGCCCCCGGCTGGACAAGATCATGGAGGCCAAGGTCATCCGCGTGGGCACGCCCGGCGACTACCGCCCATTTGCCATCAAGACCGACGCGGGCTACAGCGGCCACGACATCGACGTGATCGAAACCATGGCCAAGGAGCTGGGGGTGAAGATCGAGTACGTGCAGACCTCGTGGCCCAACCTGGTGAAGGACCTGCAGGGCGACAAGTTCGACGTGGCCGTGGGCGGCATCACCCGCAACGTCAACCGCATGCGCATTTTTGACATGCTGCCCGGCTACGCACCCTTTGGCAAAGTCGCCCTGGTGCGCGCGGCCGACAAGGCCAAGTACACCAGCGTGGACGCCATGAACCAGCCCACCGTGCGCGTCATCAAGAACCCCGGTGGCACCAACGAAACCTATGTGCTGGCCAACCTCAAGGCCGCCCAGGTCAGCACGCACGACAAGAACGCCGAGATCCCCGCACTCATCGCCGAGGGCAAGGGCGACGTGATGATCACCGAAACGTACGAAGCCCTGCACTACGCCAAGGCCGACCCGCGCCTGGCCGCAGCGTTTGCGGACGCACCGCTCACGCCCAAGAACTACCTGGGCTTCATGCT
This sequence comes from Acidovorax sp. M14, assembly GCF_049331375.1. Taxonomy (NCBI): domain Bacteria; kingdom Pseudomonadati; phylum Pseudomonadota; class Betaproteobacteria; order Burkholderiales; family Comamonadaceae; genus Acidovorax; species Acidovorax sp. M14. The sequence goes on along the minus strand of NZ_CP186263.1, from coordinate 3,436,557 downwards.
GCCCACCGACGACGCCGACTATGTGCGCGTGATGGGCTTTGTGTGGGGCCTGGTGGACAGCCGGGGCACTATCAAGCAGGCGGCAGACAAGTGGTTGAAGTGATGGCTTTGAACTGACGTGGGCCTGGCGCGAGGGGGCAGTGCGTTACTCGCCCGGAATCTCCGGCTCCACCAGCAGCGCCAGCAGCTGCAGCGACTCCTGCCAACCCAGGTAGCACATCTCGGTCGGGATCACCGCCGGGATGCCCGCCTGCACGATGGACACCTCGGTGCCCGTCATCACCTTTTTGAGCTGGATGGTGGTGCGCATCTCGCCCGGCAGGTCGGGGTCGTCAAACCGGTCGGTGTGCACGATGCGCTCGCCCGGCACCAGCTCCACATACTCGCCGCCAAATGCGTGCGTGCCGCCGCTGCTCAGGTTGGTGAATTGCATGCGGTAGCTGCCACCCACGCGCGCATCCAGACTCAGCACCCGGCCCGTGAAGCCATGGGGCGGCAGCCATTTGCATAGGGCGTCGGCATCCAGAAACGCGCGGTAGATGCGCTCTGCCGGTGCGCGCAGCACGCGGTGCAGGGTGACGGTGCCGGTAGCACCGGCGGCGGCTACGGAGGTGTTGGGGGTCGTCATGCAGGATCTCCTTACGGGAATCGGGTGGATGGATGACAGCGTGCGCCTCAACACCATGGCGGTCAATGGCCCGGGGCGTTTACGCGTTCACACCCCTACGACGAATGGGCCGGTGCGTTTTCGACAACCCGCCGTGGCCTTCGCCCATCTTTTTGCAAGATCGCGCCGCCTCAGGCTGCCACCGTGCGCACCCCAAAGCTCTCGCTGCCCTGCGCCCAGGCCAGCAGCCGGTCGATGTTGGGGTGCTTGCCCGGAAAGGCGCGCGCATCCGCTACATGCTCCGCATACCACTCCAGCCCCAGGCTGGCAGCGGCAGGCGTGATCTGCCCGCCATACAGCGCCGCCAGCGCGGCATACACCACCAGCGACCCGGTCTGGCCGGGCTTGTTCTCGATGGTGGCCAGTGTTTGGCCGTCCGCGCCCAGCAGTTGCAGGGCGGCGAGGTGGCTGGCGGAGGGGAGTTGCTTCAGGCGGTCTGCGAAGTTCATGGCAGTCAAATTCAAGTGAAATGGGCCGCAAGCGCCAGAAGATCATGCGCGAGCAGCTATAAAAAAGTGAGTGGCTGATAAAGCGGGGCGGAATCTTAAAGGATGCGGGCCGGGGCCCTGACTTTGAACAGGCGCTACCGTTGACCAGGCGCTCACGCCTGCCACACCCCAAACCCCGCCGAGCGCAGGTCGATGCCGATCTCGATCTCCCTGTCCACCGCCTCCTCGTAGGTCATGGGGTTGAAGCCCTCGTACAAGTCCGGCAGCAGCCGCAGGCCGTACTGCGTCACAAACCGGTTGGCCTGGATGCCCGCCTTGTGCTTGTCAAACCGCACATCCGGGTCCAGCCCCGTCATGCCCACGTACACGCAGGGCTTGCCGTCGATGTAGCCAGGGTTGCACTTGCGAAAGCGCGGCTCCAGCAGCACGTCTTTGGAGAGTTCGACCACATAGACGTTGTGGTGGGGCTTGCGGCGGCGCATGGGGCAATGGCAGGGTAGAAGCAGGCCGTCTGGTTGCCTACTCGTCGTCCTCATCCGCCAGCCCGTCATCCCGCAGGCGCCGGTCCAGCTTGCCGCGCAGCGCATCGGCGTCTTGCAGGAACTGGTCCACCGGCACCGCAGGGGCCACGCGCAGGGCGGGCGGGAACAGGCTGCTCATGTACAGCTCGCTGCCCAGCCGCATGCGGTTGAGCCACTGCGCGCCCAGCCACGACGGCACACCCAGCAGCACCACAGCCGCCATGGCCCAGGCCAGGCCCAAGCGGCGGCGGGGCAGCACGGTGGCCAGGTGGGCGTACAGCGCGCCGGCCAGCACCAGCACCATCAGCACCGGGGCAAACCGCGACAGCGACTCCAGCGAGAACGTGAACGCCGTCAGATAGCTCAGCAGCTGCACCGCGTCGGCCACCAGCACTGCGGCGCACGCGATGCGCACGTGGCGCCAGAACCGCAGCTGGCTGCCAAACAGCTTGTTGGCCACGGACCACAGACCCGCCCAGGCCCCCACCACCGCCAGCGTGGTCAGCAGCAACAGGGGCAGCGATTTCAGGTACTGCGCGGCGTCGCGGGCCTCCAGCCACGACTCTCCCAGCCCGGCCAGCAGCACCAGCACCGCCAGCGCGGCCGTGGTGCCCACCGTGCGCCACGGAAACTGCGGCAGCGCCTGCTCCTCGGCAATGGGCGCATCGGCCAGGCGCAGGTGGATGTGGGTGTGGCCCAGGTCGATGGGCATGCCATCGGGCCAGTCAAAGCGTTCGCCCTGGGCATGCTGCTTGCGCTGCAGGCGTGCGCCGTTGCGTGTCTCCAGCACCTCGACCTGCACGGTGCGGGGCTCGTCCACCGCGCGGTCAATGCGCAGGTGCCGGGGCGCCACAAACGGGTCGTCCAGCACCAGGTCGCAGTCCAGCGCGCGGCCCACGGTCACGGGCCAGCGGGTGATGGGCGCACGCGCCAGCAGCGCGCCGTGGCGGTCAAAAGCCTCGATCAGCCCCAGGGTGGTGGTCGGCATCGGGCTCATGGTGCGGCCTCCCAGCGAAAGGCCTTGAGGTAGTGGCTGGCCAGCTTCATGCCGTTGTCAAACGCAATGCCCTGCACATCCAGGCGGCCCAGCACGCCCTGCGTGGGCTGGTTGACCGAGATGGCCAGCACCGTCATGTTGTACAGGCCGGTCAGTTTGCGGTAGGCCGACAGGCACACCACCGCGCGCAGCGGCACGCTGCCGGGGTCCACAAACCGCTCGGTGCATTCGGCCGCCGTCTGGTGGCGGTTGCCGCGTGTGGGCAGGCGCTCGTTGGCAAAACTTTGCGAATACATGCGGGCAAACCGGGCGGCGCCCAGCGTGGGCGCGTTGTAGGCCTCGTAAGACAGGCGCACAGCGCCGGTGCTGAAGTCGCCCGCCACCACGTCGCTGTCGGCCTGGCATTGCGTGCGCTCCAGGTTCAGGCCCGGGAAGGCCGGGTCACGCCCCGATCCCCAGCACCGCGCCAGCGCATCGTCAGGCACCGGCAGTCGGTAGTTGCCGTGGCGCTGCTCGCGAAACGGCGCTTTCAAAAAGCGGTCCGTCAGCAGTTGCTGGTGCTCCATCAGCTGCCGCGTCATCTCTGCATGTGCGGCCTGGGTGATGGGCTGGGCATTGGCTGCGCGCTGCACCAGCGCCTGCGCAAACTCGGCTGGTATCAAGAAGCTGACCTGCTCGCCGTCGAGCCGCTTGGCCACGTTGACGCCCAGCACCCGGCCCGCGTCGTCCACGGCGGGGCCGCCGCTCATGCCGGGGTTGAGCGCGCCGCCAAAAAAGATGCGCGGGTAAAAGCTGCGCTTGACCAGGCCGTTGTAGGTGCCCTCGGTCACCGCAAAGCCAATGTCCAGCGGGTTGCCCAGCGAGTAAATGCGCTCGCCCTGCGCCAGTGGGTCGGTGGTGGGGCGAAAGCTCAGCACCGGCGCTGCTGCCGTGCGCCCCTTGGCGCGCAGCACGGCCAGGTCGCGCTGCACGTCAAACGCCAACAGCTCCACCTCGCCCTCCTGCCCCTCCATCGTCACGTACACGCCCCGGTAGCGCTCGGGCTCCAGCGCCAACTGGCTGGCCACGTGAAAGTTGGTGACGATCAGCCCATCGGCCGACACAAAAAAGCCCGAGCCAATCGACGCTTGCGTGCCCGCATTGCGCAGCAGCGTGCGGATCTGCACCAGCTTGTCGCGCGACAGCTCGTAAATGCGCCGCGCGTCGCGCGACAGCAGGGCTGCATCGGCCGCTGTGGGCGCGGCGGCTGCAGCGCCCCCCGGTGTGGGCGCTGTGCCATCCACAGGGGCACTGCCCGCCGGGCGCATGGCCGGGGTGCTGGCAGCTGCGGGTTGGGGGGCGGGCTGTGCGTGCGCCAGCGCACACAGCAGCAAAAGCAGCGACGAGGTCGCCAGCCGCAAGGGCCGAATCGAAGGGAAGGGCATCGCGGTATTCTATGAACGCCCTGCGACAAGCCTTAGGGATGTCCTGCATAACTCCCTGCGGTCTGTGATAGCGCGGCCTCGGGCGGTCCACTGCGTTGCTTTTTTTGCCAATAGCTCGGCTATTGGCAAAAAAAGACGCCTTGCGGCCCATCCCGATCCGCACTACCACCGACTCGCGAGGGTCATGCAGGACATCCCAGAGCGGCTAACAAAACTCTTCTGGCGTCGTTGCTGCGTCTTGTCGTACTGCTCGTACTGCCTGCGACACAGCGCCTGGCCAGAACCGCTTCGCTGAGTTTTGTTAGCCGCTCTTATTGGTGTTGTCCTTTCCGTCAGCCCCGTTGGCCGCCGGGCCCACCATTCACCAGCCACTCCACCCCACGCACCCATGCAACCCACCCACACCTATCCCATCGGCACGCCAGGCCAACCCTGGGGCGCTGCAGAACGCGAGCAGTGGCGCGCACGCCAGGTGCGCCAGCGCAGCTACGCCGACGACGTGCTCACGGCCATCGAGGCACTGCGGGGCCGGTTTGACGTGGAGATGTATGGCGACGTGATTTATGCCGATACCCAGCACCCGGCAGAGCGCTTTCCCCTTCGGGCCCTGCGCAGCCGCGAGTGGCAGCCCGGCCTGCCCGCCGTGCTGGTGACCGGGGGAGTGCACGGCTACGAAACCAGTGGCGTGCACGGCGCACTGCGGTTTGTGGACACGCACGCCGAGCGCTTTGCAGGCCGCGTCAACCTGCTGGTGGTGCCGTGCGTGAGCCCCTGGGCGTACGAGCGGTTTCAGCGCTGGAACTTCGACGCCATCGACCCCAACCGGTCGTTCCGCGACGGCTCGCCCGCACAAGAGTCCGCCGCCCTCATGCGCCTGGTGGCTCCGTTGCACGGCCAGTTTGCCGCCCACATCGACCTGCACGAAACCACCGACACCGACGAATCCGAATACCGCCCCGCCGTGGCCGCGCGCGACGGCAAGGTGTTCGAACCCGGCAGCATCCCCGACGGCTTCTACCTGGTGGACGACACCGACAACCCCCAGCCCGCCTTCCAGCAAGCCATCATCGACGCCGTTAGCCGCGTGACCCACATTGCGCCTGCAGACGAGAAGAACGAAATCATCGGCACGCCCGTGGTGGCGCCGGGCGTCATCCACTACCCGATGAAGCAGTGGGGCCTGTGCGCGAGCGTCACCGGGGCGCGCTACACCACCACAACCGAGGTCTACCCCGACAGCCCCCGCGCCACGCCCGAGCAGTGCATTGAGGCGCAGGTGGCGGCGGTGTGTGCGGCGGTGGAGTTTGTGCTGGCCGACGCGCAACTCTGAGGGTTGCGGCCCCCAGCGGCACGGCTTCGTATTTTTGGTGCTTTCTTGGCGCTCGTTACCCAGCGCTTCCCAAAGCGCCCAGCAGCCGAGCACTCACCTCGGCTTCATCGAGCGCCGCGAACGCCATGTTGTGCTGCTCCGTCAGCGGCCCATGGCCCGGCTCCATGCGGCCTGCGGCGTCGTAGCCCATGGCCTTGAACTTCCACACCCCGCCGACCAGCTTGAGGGAGCCCACATGCGCGCCATCGGCATTGTGGACTGACACCACGCCAGCGTTGACGGGCACCAGCTGCAAGGGGCCAGCCACCTGGCCTGGCGGCACATGGGCGAAGGTGGGGGTGAACGGAGGCGTCATTGAGGGGTTTTATCGGTGCCGCAGTTGCTTGGATGAAATTGGCCTTTGGCGCTTGATAGATAAGCGCAAGCAGCTATCAATATTGAAGTTGCAGCGGTTGCGGTGGCGCCTCACACTCAACCAAGCCGATTCTTCCAATAGTCTGGCTTGCGGTGCTGGTGCGCTACGGCCAGCACCAGAATGCCTGGGCCATCCTGCGTGTAGACCACGCTATAGGGAAACCGCCGCAACCGGCAGCGTCGAATCTCTGGCCTCAGTGGGTGCCACGCCTGGGGAAACTGCTCAACAAGCCGCAGTGTTTTGAGGACTTCGATCAAGAGGGCATCGCCCAGCCCCGGCGCTTGTTCTGCGTACCAAGCGATAGCGTCGTCCAGCTCCATTTGTGCTGGCTCCAGCAAGCGGATGCTCATGTGCGCGGGGAAGCCGTTTGGTACTTGGCAATCACATCGGACAGGGCCACTGCCTTGATTTCACCGCGCCGGTAGGCGGTAAGACGGTCGCTTGCTTCATTGGCCCAGAGCGTTTCCAGAGCGGCGTCGGGCTGGTCCAGGCTGTCCAGGATGCGCTCCACCACTTCCATGCGCTCTGCGGGGGGCAGCTGGGCAGCTTGGGCGCTGAGGGCTTCGGCGGTGATGGTCATGGCGGCTCCAGGGGCGTCGGTACAAAGCGTCACTATAACGAGGCGAAGACACCTGCCAGACCGCGCCTGGTGCACCGGGCTTATACGGCCATCGCCTCGCGCAGCACCTGGTCACGAAAGCTGGCGGGCAGGCTGTTGGGGGTGAGCACATCCACCTCCATGCCCAGCAGCTGCTTCAGTTCAAACCGGATCGCGCCAATGTCCATCAGCGTGGTTTGCGCGGTGGGCTCTACCAACAGATCCAGATCGCTGTCGGCTGTGTCGTCCCCATGCAGCGCCGAGCCAAACACCCGCACGCTGCTTACCCGGTGGCGCAATGCGATCTCGCGGATTTGCGAGCGGTGCAGTGAAAGGGCTTCGGAGGGGCGCATGGTTTGAAGTTTAGCGGCGCTGCGTGTTTACGAGCCAAATTGGCATTTAGCGCCTGCAGGGATTACGCTAGCAGCTACTAAAAAGATAGCTAATCTTCTGCGGAAAAGATGATCGCGCGTTGCCGGTTGATGCTGGCCAGCACATAGGGGTTGCGCACCGCGCCCGGCTCCACCAAATCCACGCCCCGGCCCAGCAGGGCTTCCAGATCGGCCTTGGCTCCAAAAATGGAGTGGAGCCCGGGTTCAACACCCGGGGCAAACTCCACCAGAAAGTCGGCGTCGCTGTGGGCGGGGTCAAAGTCACTGGCCCGTGCCGCCGAGCCAAACACCTCCAGCCGCCGAATGCCGTAGCGCTGACAGATGGCGGCAATGCCGGAGCGGTATTGGGCGATGGCGGGATGCATGGGCGCAGTTTAATCGAGCGCCGCATTGACACCATATTGGCCTGTAGTGCTTGCGCAATAAGCGGGAGGCGCTATGAAGAATATAGCTAATTGGTGCGATGCCTAAAACGACGACCCCGGCTCGCTCAAAAACGCCAGCTCTTCGGTTGTGGAGGTGCGGCCCAGTACCGCGTTGCGATGCGGGTAGCGTCCAAAGCGGTCGATGATGGCCTTGTGCCGACGCTCAAAGTCCAGGTTGTTTTCCATGCCCGGCTGCGCAAACAGCACGAGGGCTTGTTCATGAATCACGGCAGATTCGCTGTGCATGTACGGCATGTAGGCAAACACGCGCTGTGCGGTGGGCAGGCTGCGGTCCTGCCCGCTGGCCACCAGCTCTTGCGCCAGGGCGAGGGCCAGTGCGTCTTGCGCAAAGGCGCGGGCGGTGTCGCGGTACACATTGCGCGAGAACTGGTCCAGCACCAGGATTTCTGCCAACCGGCCTTCTGGGGTAGCGCGCCAGGGGAACAGTTCACAGCGGGCTGCGGCATCCAGCGTGGGGCCGAAGCGGGTTCGGATGGATTCGTCCAGGGCGGCGTCTTTGAAGAAATGCTGCTGGGGAGTGAGTTCGGTGAACCAGAACTGGAAGATATGGCGAGGATGTGCCGGAGTCATACGTTGGATTTCGTTGCGGAATCGTTCGAAGTCTATTTCCGACCAGGAGCAGTCGATTGGGGGCTATGGATGCGGGCGTTCCACTCCCGTAACCTGTCCACGGTGCCAGGCACGCGGGCGGCGGACTAGATGATTGGTCCAAGCTACTTCCCGCCAGGATGCCTTTCGTCAATGGTGCCGGTTTACCGATATGTTGATGGTCATTCCGTGGGCACCCAATTGAACTGGTAGTCAGGAGTCTTGGCGCGGATATAGGCCGACCGGTACTTTCTGAACGCGTATTGAAGATTGAGGCTTCCTCGCCTTCCTTTCGCGCGTACGCCAATGACGAAGTCTGGTTCGATGTTCAGGTTAGCAAGGGCACGAAGTACGAAAACGCCTTCAATGATTACCGGCCTGTTCATGTTGTGCCGCCCTGCAAGAAGGCGGCCCATCAACTCCGTATCGTGTGTGACTTCGCGCGAATCAGACTTCAAAGTGCAATCAGCCTCGATCACGGGCATTCCAAGTTGCCAGGATAGGAAGCGACCCAGGCTCGACTTGCCTGCGTGATCCACACCGTCAATCGCTATCGTCAATGTGCGCCAGGGTAGAACGCGCTCGCGAAGCCATGCCGCCACTGCTTGGTACTCGGGACTGATCTCGCGTGGCCTCATGGTGCCTAACGTGGGTTGTTTAGAAGAACCTGCGGGACAAACTGCTCTATGCGGAATATTTTGAGCACTTACTTCTCCTGTAAAGAACTTGCTTTCTGGGTTTCTATGGGCAGGACTGTTGAAACGTCTCGGTACGTAACTCCGCGAAATCCGGCAAGCACCAACTAAAAACTATAGCCTGCTTGCAGGATGTAGCGGGCTCGTACCGGTATGCGTTGAATAGTGAGAAAGCTGGGTAGCGAGTCAGGGACTGATTTGGGGAGCGGCTGTCGGCATCTACCAGTTGAATTCAACCCTCCCAATGTTCCCGCCTGCCCAAAAGAAAAAGGCCAGCAAACCTGAAAGTCTGCTGGCCTCTTCGATTAACGGGGAATTACTTCCCCCACGAATCCTTCAACCCCACCGCCAAGTTAAACACCGGCTTCTCCGCCCGGTGATCCACACGATCCGCCACAAAGTACCCATGCCGCTCAAACTGGAACTTGTCATCTGGCTTGGCATTGGCCAATGATGGCTCCACGATGGCAGTCACCACCTTCAGGCTGTTCGGGTTCAGGCTTTCGATGAAGTCCTTGCCGCCCGCGTCGGGGTGGGCGTCCAGGAACAGGCGGTCGTACATGCGCACTTCGGCGTTCACGCCGTCGGCCACGCCTACCCAGGTGATGGCGGCCTTGACCTTCACGCTGTCGGCGCCGGGGGTGCCGCTCTTGGTGTCGGGCACCACGGTGGCCAGCACTTCGGTGATGTTGCCGTCCGCGTCTTTGGTGCAGCCGGTGCACTCAATCACATAGCCGCCCTTCAGGCGCACCTTGTTGCCGGGGAAGAGGCGTTTGTAACCCTTGGGGGGCACTTCTTCAAAGTCTTCGCGCTCGATCCAGACTTCCTTGCCGATGGTGAAGTGGCGCACGGGGCTCTCAACTCCTTCGGGCGCTGCACCAGAAGACGCGCTATGCGGCGCGTGGGGCAGGGCGGGCAGGCTGCAGGGTTCCAGGTGGCCCGCGCCCATCACGTCGTCCCAGTTGGTGAGCACCAGCTTGACGGGGTTGAGCACGGCCATGCCACGGTGGGCTTTCAGCTCCAGGTCTTCGCGCAGGCAGCCTTCCAGGGTGCTGTAGTCGATCCAGCTGTCGGATTTGGTCACGCCAATGCGCTCGGCAAAGGTCTGGATGGATGCGGGCGTGTAGCCGCGGCGGCGCAGGCCCACGATGGTGGGCATGCGGGGGTCGTCCCAGCCGCTGACCTTGTGGTCGTACACCAATTGGGCGAGCTTGCGCTTGCTGGTGATGACGTAAGTGAGGTTCAGGCGCGCAAATTCGTACTGGCGGGGGGGCGGGCTGGTCAGCAGGCCACCTTCGGTCAAACGTTCCAGCAGCCAGTCGTAGAAGGGGCGCTGGTCTTCAAACTCCAGCGTGCACAGGCTGTGGGTGATCTGCTCCAGCGCGTCCTCGATGGGGTGCGCGTAGGTGTACATGGGGTAGATGCACCAGGTGTCGCCCGTATTGTGGTGCGTGGCGCGGCGGATGCGGTAGATGGCCGGGTCGCGCATGTTGATGTTGGGGCTGGCCATGTCGATCTTGGCGCGCAGCACCATCGATCCGTCTTCGTGCTGGCCGTCCTTCATCTCGCGGAAGATGCGCAGGTTTTCTGCCGGGGTGCGGCTGCGGAAGGGGCTGTCCACGCCGGGCTTGCTGAAGTCGCCCCGGTTCACGCGCATTTGTTCGGCGGTCTGTTCGTCCACGTAGGCGTGGCCGGCTTCGATCAGGTATTCGGCCGCGCGGTACATGAAGCCGAAGTAGTCGCTGGCCTGGTAGGGGGCGGCGCTGCCGGGGGCCTGGCCGATCTGTGTCCAGTCAAAACCGAGCCACTTCACGGCGTCGATGATGCTGTTGACGTATTCGGTGTCTTCTTTTTCGGGGTTGGTGTCGTCAAAGCGCAGGTGGCACACGCCGCCGTAGTCACGCGCCAGGCCAAAGTTGATGCAGATGCTCTTGGCGTGGCCCACGTGCAAGTAGCCGTTGGGTTCGGGCGGGAAGCGGGTGCGGATCTTGGCGGGGTCGGGCTCGCCCTGGGCGTGGTGGGCGGCGTCGCCGGGGGTGCCGGCCCAGCGGCGGGTGGCGTAGGTGCCTTTTTCCAGGTCGTGTTCGATGATCTGGCGCAAAAAGTTGCTGGGCTTGACGGTTTCAGCGGCCGCAGAAGTGGCAGTGGCGGCGGTATTGGCGGGGGAGGGGGTGCTCATCCAGCCATTTTAGGCGGCGGTTTCGTGACGGTTTACGCATTAAAACAAGCGCGTGTACGTTCAGACACAACGTAAAGACGGTTTTGTGCCATCCTTTTAGGCACTTGGTGCGTTGTGTACCGGTGAGGTGTGTCCTTTTGGTGGGCCGCCCTCATTCACTAGGAGATTTCCATGACGAAAACCCGTTCTGTTTCTACTGCGGCCGCTGTGGCGGGTGTGGCACTGGCCCTGTTGGCTGGTGCTGGCTCCGCCCAGGCCCGCGATGTCAATTGGTCCGTGGGCATTGGCGTGCCCGGCGTGGTGGTGGGGGCCAGCAATGGCTACTACGCCCCCGCCCCGGTGTACGTGGCACCGCCCCCACCGGTGTATTACGCTCCCCCTCCACGCCCCGTGTATTACAGCGCTCCCCCGGTGTACTACACACCACCCCCAGCGGTGGTTTACGGCGGTTATGGCTATGGCCATCGCCACCACGGGCACGGCCACGGTCGCCACTGGGACCGTTGACTAGCCCCCAGCGGCTGGTCTGTCACCAACCTCTTGGGCGCGAGTCGCTCACAGGCAGCGTTGCACAGGCTGCCTTTTACAGCGGTCCTTCGGGGCCGCTTTTTTCTTGGCGCCTCATAATCCCGCACTCTGGCCTGCCAGCGTGGCAGGCGCATCGCCCCGGAGACTTGTCTGTGACTGCCAATAAAACCGTTTTTGTCCTCAATGGCCCCAACCTGAACCTGCTGGGCACCCGCGAGCCCGCCGTGTACGGCGCCGCCACCCTGGCCGATGTGGAAAAGCTCTGCACTGACGCCTGCAATCGCCACGGTTTTGCGCTGCGTTTTCACCAAAGCAACCACGAAGGGGCCTTGGTGGACTGGATTCATGAGGCTGGGCGCCTGCATGCAGCGGGCGAGCTGGCAGGCGTGGTCATCAACGCCGGGGCCTACACCCACACCAGCATTGCCCTGCACGACGCCATCAAGGGCACGGGCATCACCCTGATCGAGCTGCACATCAGCAACGTGCACGCGCGCGAGGCCTACCGCCACCATTCGTACATGGCGGCCGCCGCCAAGGCGGTGATGTGTGGATTTGGCGTGCTGGGCTATGGCCTGGCGATTGACGGGCTGGCGCAGTTGCTGGCCCAGCAGCCAGCGGCCTGATGACCGGGCGCGGGGGATCTCACCACCATGGCCCCGCTGCCCCTGCAGGTCTCTGAGGACGAGGTTGAAATCACCGCCATGCGCGCGCAGGGCGCGGGCGGGCAAAACGTCAACAAGGTATCCAGCGCCGTTCACCTGCGGTTTGACGTGGCGGCATCGTCGCTGCCCGAGGGCGTGAAGGAGCGCCTGCTGGCCCTGCGCGACACCCGCATCACCCAAGACGGTGTGGTGGTCATCAAGGCCCAGCAATACCGCAGCCAGGAGCTGAACCGCGCCGACGCCCTGGAGCGCCTGAACGCGCTGGTCAACAGCGTGGCCGTGCCGCCCCGCGTGCGCAGGGCCACCAAACCCACCTATGGCTCGCAACAGCGGCGCCTGCAAAGCAAGACGCAGCGGGGCGAGACCAAGGCGCTGCGGGGCCGGGTGCGCGACGGGTCCTGAGGCTTGCGCGTCAGGAGGGATGTGCAGGTGTTGCCCACAGTGCGCCATCGGCCTGTCAATGGTTGATTGGCATCACCCGTAGAACAATCTGTCTGCCCTGCAGGGCTTGGTATCGCAGGCTATCAGTCCTACATTCATGGCATCCCTTGTTGGAGTTGTCATGTCTGCCTCTGTCCAAGCCCCCGTTCCAGTTTCTGCTGCCATTCCCGCCCTGTTTGTGTCGCACGGCGCGCCCTTGTTTGCGCTGGATGCGGGCACCACCGGCCCGGCGCTGACGCAATGGGGCCAGAGCCTGAAGTCGCAGTACCCGGGCTTGCGGGGCGTGGTGGTCATGTCGCCGCACTGGATGGCGCGGTCTGCGCAGGTGATGACCGGGCCGCAGCCCGCCACCTGGCACGACTTTGGAGGGTTTCCCCCTGCGCTGTATCAGCTGCAATACCCAGCCCCCGGCTCACCCGCGCTGGCGCAGGAGGTGCTGGGCCTGCTGCAAGCCGCTGGCGTGGCCGCCCAAGGTGACGCCGCACGCCCCTTTGACCATGGCGCCTGGGTGCCGCTGATGCATCTGTTCCCGCAGGCCGACGTACCCGTGGTGCAGGTGGCCCTGCCCGTGGGCGCTGGCCCGGCCGATGTGTATGCACTGGGCGCCGCTTTGCGCAGCCTGCGCAGCCAGGGCGTGCTGGTGGTGGGGTCGGGCAGCATGACGCACAACCTGGCCGAGTTTTTTGGTGGAGAGCGCGAACCTGCGCCCTATGTGCTGGAGTTCAGCCGCTGGATCGAGGACGCTCTGGCCCGTGGCGACATGGCCGCGCTGCTCAACTACCGCAGCCAGGCCCCCCATGCCCACCGCGCGCACCCCACCGAAGACCACTTTTTGCCCATCTTCTTTGCGCTGGGTGCAGCGGGCGACGACCTGCACGCAAACTACTTGAGCCGGGAGGTGATGTACAGCATGCTGTCAATGGATGCTTTTGCGCTGGAGCCGGTGCACTGACACGGAACTTCTCGCACTCCACACGTTTTTGACCCTAAACCGTTCGAGGCGCTCACATATGCTTAACTTGCCGCTCACATTTTTGCAGCGCCCCGCTGCCGCCACCACACCCCGGCCCTGGCTGCTGGTGCTGATGCATGGCGTGGGCAGCAACGAGCAGGACCTGTTCAGCCTGGCCCCGCAGATCCCGGACCGGTTCCATGTGCTGAGCCTGCGGGCGCCGTTTCGCATGGGGCCGGGCTCGCATGCGTGGTTTGATTTCTCCATCGAGCCCAATGGCGAGCGCACCATCAACGAAGAGCAAGAGTCGCAAAGCCGCGCCCTGGTGGCCCAGGCCCTCGAGTCTGCTGCCGAGCAGCTGGGCATTCCGCCCGAGCGGGTGGTGGTGGGCGGCTTCAGCCAGGGCGGCATCATGGCGTTGTCGCTGCTGCTGACCCGGCCTGCCTTGATGCAGGCGGGCTTGGTGTGGCACAGCCGCCTGCTGCCCCAGGTGGTGCCGCTCACCGCGCCTGCCGACGCGCTGCGCGGCAAGCAGCTGTGGCTGAGCCATGGCACGCATGACAACGTGATCCCGCTGGCCAACGCTCAGGCCATTGCCCACCACATGGCGCCGCTGCCGGTGACTGTGACGTACCGCGAGTTCCCCAGCGCACACGAAATTCGCCCGTCCGAGCTGGCGGCCACGGTGGCCTGGTTGGAGTCGCTGTCCACCACACCGACGGCGTTTTAAGCAGGGCCTGTTCGCGGGCCGGCCGGGGCGGGCTACATCGCGTTACCGGGGCCTGGGTGTGCGGTTGTCCAATCGTGTGCGCCCCATGTGGGACTGAGAGGGAACGCCTGACGCTGCGTAGGCTCGGACAAGGGTTGTTCCTGTGTTGAAGGAGAGCCCATGCCCGATCAAGACACCGCAGAATTTCGCCCCGCGCCAGAGCGCACTTCTCCCGCCCTATGGATCGTGCTGGTCACCTTCGCATGCGTAGTAGCGGCTGGCGCTGCCTGGTGGTTCTGGCTGCGGCCGGTAGAGCCAGCGGCAGCGCCACCCCCTGTGGTCGCCGCTCCAGCCGCACCGGCAGCGCCCCCGCCCGCCCCCGAGGCGTCGGGGCCGCAGAACCCGGTGGATGCGCTGGCGCCGCCCGACGCTGCCTTGCCCGCGCTGGCTGAGTCCGACGCCCGGGTGACAGAGCTGTTGGCCGAGCTGCTGGGCCGCGACAAGCTGGCGATGTTTCTGCAGACCGATGGTTTTGTGCGCCGCGTGGTGGCCACGGTGGACAACCTGGGGCGTGCCCACGCGCCATCGCGCATGTGGCCGGTGCAGCCCGCGGCGCAGCGGTTTGTCGTGGATGGCACGGGCGACGCGCCCACCACCATAGCAGCGGCCAATGCCGCACGCTACAGCGCGTTCTTGGCGTTTGCCGAAGCGGTACCGATGGAGCCCGCCGTGGCGCTGTACGCGCGGCTGTACCCGCTGTTTCAGCAAGCGTATGAAGAGCTGGGCTACCCCCGGCGCTACTTCAACGACCGCCTGGTGGCGGTGCTAGACCAACTGCTGCAGGCGCCCGAGCCCGCGGGCCCGCTACAGGTCAAGCTCACGCCCGTGAATACCGACGTGCCCAACCTGCGCCCCTGGGTGCGCTACGAGTTTGTGGACCCCGCGCTGGAGGCGCTGCCCAGCGGCCAGAAGATCCTGCTGCGCATGGGCCCTGCCAATGAGGCACGTGCCAAGGCGCTGATCCGCGAGCTGCGCAAGCGGGTGGCGACGAGTGACGTCGCGCGCAAGTAAGGCCCTCTAGCCTGTCATGGGGTGGGAAGTGGCAGAGCCGTCTTGTAGCGCACCTGCTTGAGTGCAAAGCTGGACCGGATCTTCTCCACGCCTGGAATGGGCGACAGCTGCTCCAAGATGAACCGCTCCAGCGCCCCGATATCGGCCAGCGCCACGCGGATCAAGTAGTCGCTGTCACCGCTCATCAGGTAGCACTCCATCACCTCGTCGTGCTCGGCAATGCGGCGTTCAAAGTCGGCCAGGGCTTCTTTGCTTTGCGTCTTGAGGCTGATGCTGATGAACACATTCAGGCCCAGCCCCAGCGCCGCCGCGTTGGCCAGCGCCACATAGCGGCTGATGACGCCTGCGGCCTCCAGCGCCTTTACCCGTGCAAGGCAGGGCGAGGGCGACAGGTGCACGCGCCGCGCCAGCTCCACGTTGGACAGAGAGCCGTCGGCCTGCAGCTCGGCCAGAATGCGCAAATCAAGGGTGTCCAGTTTCATGTGCTGCAGTTTACGGCTTTGGCGGCATAAAGTGCCATGACGGCACGGCGCAAAAGGCAAAACGGCAACTCATTTGGAGCCAGCCTCGCTACAGTGGCTGCCATGAACGCCCTCACACCCCACGCCCTTCTGCAACAAGCCCCCGGCGCCCCGCTGGACGCCGACCCCGAAGAAACCGCCGAGTGGCGCGATGCCTTCTTGGCGCTGGTCGCCACCGAAGGCCCCGAGCGAGCGCGGCACATGCTGCAAGAGCTGGTGCGGGTGGCACGCGCGCAACGCATTGGCTGGCAGCCCGACCTGAACACCCCCTATGTGAACACTGTGGCGGTGCGGGACCAGCCCGTGTTCCCCGGCGACCTGGCCATCGAGGAGCGCGTGGCCTCCATCGTGCGCTGGAACGCGCTGGCCATGGTGGTGCGGGCCAACCAGGCGTATGGCGAGCTGGGCGGCCACATCGCCAGCTACGCCAGCGCGGCGGATCTGTTTGAGAGTGGCTTCAACCACTTCTTCCGCGCCCGCGAGGGGCTGGGCGATGGACAGCACCGTGGGGATCTGGTGTTCTTCCAGCCGCACAGCGCGCCGGGTGTGTATGCGCGGGCTTTTCTAGAAGGGCGCCTGTCCGAGCTGGACCTGCAGCACTATCGCCAGGAGCTGACAGCGCCGGGCGCAGGCGCGCAGGGGCTGTCGAGCTATCCGCACCCCTGGCTGATGCCGGATTTCTGGCAGTTCCCCACCGGCTCCATGGGCATCGGCCCCATCAGCAGCATTTACCACGCGCGCTTCATGCGCTACCTCACGCACCGGACCCTGCTCAACTGCGAGGGCCGCAAGGTGTGGGGCGTGTTCGGTGATGGCGAGATGGACGAGCCCGAGAGCATGAGCGCCCTGACCCTTGCCGCGCGCGAGGGCCTGGACAACCTGGTCTGGGTGGTCAACTGCAACCTGCAGCGCCTGGACGGCCCGGTGCGCGGCAACGGCCGCATCATCGACGAGCTGGAGCGCCTGTTTGCGGGCGCGGGCTGGAACGTGGTCAAGCTGGTCTGGGGCAGCGACTGGGACGGCCTGTTCGCCCGCGACCTGACCGGCGCGCTGGTGCGCACGCTCGAAGGCACGGTCGATGGTCAGATGCAGACCTTCGCCGCCAAGGACGGCCGCTTCAACCGCGACAACTTCTTTGGCCAGAACCCCGAACTGGCTGCGCTGGCCCAGGGCATGACGGACGAGCAGATCGATCGCTTGAAGCGCGGCGGGCACGACCTGGTGAAGATCCACGCCGCCTACGCCGCCGCTGCTGCCCACAAGGGCCAGCCCACCGTGATCCTGGCACACACCAAGAAGGGCTACGGCATGGGCACGGCCGGGCAGGGCAAGATGACCACGCACAGCCAGAAGAAGCTGGACGACACCGACCTCATCGAATTCCGCAACCGCTTCAACCTGCCGCTCACCGACGAGCAGGCGACCAGCCTGGCGTTCTACAAGCCTGCGGAAGACAGCCCGGAGATACAGTACCTGCGCCGCCACCGCCAGCAGCTGGGCGGCTACCTGCCGCGCCGCCAGACGGCCTGCGACGTGCTGCCCGTGCCGCCCCTGGCCAGCTACGCCCAGTTCGCGCTGCAGGCCGATGGCAAGGAAATGAGCACCACCATGGCCTTTGTGCGCATGCTGGGCAGTTTGCTCAAAGACGCCACATTAGGCCCGCGCATCGTGCCCATCGTGGCCGACGAGGCGCGCACCTTCGGCATGGCCAACCTGTTCAAACAGGTGGGCATCTACAGCAGCGTGGGCCAGCGCTACGCGCCCGAAGACATCGGCTCGGTACTGAGCTACCGCGAGGCGCTGGACGGCCAGATTCTGGAAGAGGGCATCAGCGAAGCCGGTGCGATTGCGAGCTGGACGGCAGCCGCCACCAGCTACAGCGTGCACGGCTTGGCCATGCTGCCTTTCTACATCTACTACTCCATGTTCGGCTTCCAGCGCGTGGGCGACGCCATCTGGGCGGCTGCGGACCAGCGTGCGCGTGGCTTCTTGCTCGGCGCCACGTCGGGCCGCACCACGCTGGGCGGTGAGGGCCTGCAGCACCAGGACGGCACCAGCCACCTGGTAGCGGCCACCATCCCCAACTGCAAGGCCTACGACCCGGCCTATGCGGGCGAGATGGCCGTCATCATCGACGCCGGCATGCGCGAGATGGTGACCGAGCAGCGCGACGTTTTCTACTACGTCACGCTGATGAACGAGAACTACGCCCAGCCCGACTTGCCTGCCGATGCGGCAGAAGGTGTGCTGCGTGGTTGCTATGTTTTCAGGAGCTACTCAGGCAATATGCACGAGCGCGACAGCGCGATTTCGCCCCAAAGCGTCACCCTGATGGGCTCTGGCGCCATCCTGACCGAGGTGGTCAAGGCCGCCGAGCAACTCGCCAGCGAAGGCGTGGATGTGACCGTGCTCAGCGTCACCAGCTGGAGCGAGTTGGCCCGCGATGGTGTGGCCTGCGAACAGCGCTGGCTGGCGGGCGATGCCCAGCCTGCCCCCGCATGGCTGACCCAGCAACTGGCCGCAACCCGTGGACCGGTGATCGCCGCCACCGACTACGTACGTGCCGTGCCCGAGACGGTGCGCGCGTTCATCCCCGAAGGCCGCAAGTACATCACCTTGGGCACCGACGGCTTTGGCCGCAGTGACACGCGAGCGGCGCTGAGGCAGTTTTTTGGGGTGGATGCTGCGAGCGTGGCCCAGGCCGCGCGGCGCGCGCTGGCTGCTGGCTGATGACTGGCTGGGTGCTGCACGAGCGCCTGCCGTCGTTTTGCTTTGCTTCCCGCTCTGTTGCCGGATGGCTGCGGGGGTGGGGTGAACGCCATTGCCCAATTTCGCCCAGGCTTCCTACAATGGTTCAGCAACCGTGAGAGGGCGCCATGGCACATGTTATCTGGGACCATAACCCGCCGACCACCTGGATAGCCAACGTGGACGGGCAAGCACTTTGCTCCATCAAGCGCAAAGACATTGGCGGGTGGACCGCCGCCTGGACAGACGACCGCCTGTGGCCGCCACCCGCCCATCTGCCCAAGGCCATGCCGCAGCCCACCCAGTTTTTCAGCAGTCTGGAAGAAGCCAAGCAGGCGGTGGAAAGCGCTCTGGGCGCTTGAGGCGGCGCCATGGAGCACGGCTGCAGTCTGAGTGACTGCGCTTGCATATACCGGCGGCGGCGGGCGCTGCGACTCCAATCATTCTATGAGGGGCGTGGGCTCCCACGCATGCGGCTACGCTCAGCCCGCAGGGCGATGGAAGAACGCATCCAGCACTGGCATCAATCCCGGAAACTCCTGGGCAAACCGTTCGCGGTTCACAAAGTACGCCTCGCAGGCCACCGCAAAGAACTCGGACTGCGAGGTGGCGCCGTACGCGTCCAGCCAGGGCCGTTCGGCGCCGAAGCGCTCGGCCATGATCACGCGCTCGCGAAACTGTTCGTAGGCGGGCTCCCAGGCTGCCCACCACGCCTCATACGCCGCACGGCCGGTGCGTGCGCCCATAAAGCCTGCGGGCAAGGGCGGGCAGCCGTTGGGTTGGCCGTTCTTCATGTCGAGCTTGTGCACGAACTCGTGCACCACCACGTTGTGTCCGCGCGCCGTGTTCTCGGTGGCGTTGCTCACATGCTGCCAGCTGAGCATGATGGGGCCGCGCTCCATGGCCTCGCCCAGCAGCACCTGGGTGTGCTCGTGCACCACTCCTGCCTCGTCCATCGTTTGGCGGCGGGCCACGGCTTCGCCAGGGTGCAGCACGATGCCCACAAAATCGTCGTACCAGTCGAGTGCCTTGGCGGGGTCGCCCCAGTGCAGCAGGGGCAGGCAGGCCTGCGCGGCAATGTCGATGGCCATGGCGTCGGTCACCGTGAGGCCATGGGCGCCGTGGAATTCCTTGTGGTGCAAGAAGAGGGCGCTCAGCACGCGCAGTTTGGCCTGGTCGTGCAGCGACAGCGCGGCCAGAAACGGGTAGCGCTGCACGGTCTGCAGCCACAGCGTGGCGGAGAGGTCCGGCACCGGGGCCACGGTGGCGCGCACGCGGCGCCAGAGGCGGTTGAGCAAGGGGGGCATGGCGATCGGGCTGCGGGAGGTGAGCCCGCTCAGTTCATGACCGCTGTTACTTGGGGGCCAAGGACAGCCGTTCCAAGCCCGTGCTGGACAAACGCAGTGTTTCCAGACGGGGGGGCAATGCCGCAGCATCCCAGTCGCTCAGCACCACGCGCTGCAGCCCAGGGGCCAGCACATGCTGGGCAGGCCGGTGGGTGTGGCCGTGGATGAGGGTGTGTGCGTCAGCGGCCTGCAGCCAGGCGACGGCGGCGGGGCCGTCCACATCGGCATAGCTGGCGCCGGATTGTTTTTTGGCCTCGCTCTCCTGGCGGATGCCACGCGCCTGCACGCGGCGCTTGGCCAGGGGCTGGGTCAGAAACTGCTGCTGCCAGTCGGCACTGCGGGCCTGCAGGCGAAAACGCTGGTAGTCCACATCGTCCAGGCACAGCAGGTCGCCGTGGCTCAGGACATACCGCTGGCCGCCAAAGACCAGGACTGTGGGGTCTGCCAGGCCGGTGATGCCGCACGCGGCCAGGAAGTCAGGGCCCGCCAGAAAATCGCGATTGCCGTGCATGAAGTACACCGGCAGGCGCTGCGTGGCGGCCCGCAGAAGTGCGCAACCCTGGGCCTCGAAGCTGCCGGGCTCGCGCAGGGCATCGTCGCCCACCCACACCTCGAACAGGTCGCCCAGGATGAAGAGGGCGTCTGCCGGAGTGCTCTCCAGATACTGCTGGAACGCAGCCACCGTGGCGGGCTCGCTGGCCTGCAGGTGCAGGTCCGAAATGAAATCGACCGTGCGCCAGTACGGTGGAGCAACAAGCTCCTCGAACGGGGGCACGGTCGTCAACGGGGCGGCAGTCAAGGCCCGGATCAGGCGGTGGATTTACAGGGCCACGGCCTTGTCGATCACGACGGCGTCGAAAGGCACGTCGTCATGGAAGCCCTTGCGGGTGGTGCGCACGGCCTTGATGGCGTCCACCACGTCCTGGCCCTTCACGACCTTGCCGAACACGGCGTAGCCCCAGCCTTGTGCGGTGGGCGAGCTGTGGTTCAGGAAGGCGTTATCCACCGTGTTGATGAAGAACTGCGCGGTGGCGCTGTGGGGGTCGCCAGTGCGGGCCATGGCCACGGTGTACTTGTCGTTCTTCAGGCCGTTCTTGGCTTCGTTCTCGATGGGGGCCTGGGTTTCCTTTTGCTTCATGTCGGCCGTCATGCCCCCGCCCTGGATCATGAAGTTCTTGATCACGCGGTGGAACACGGTGCCGTTGTAGAAGCCGCTGTTCACATAGCTCAGGAAGTTGGCGGTGGACTTGGGGGCTTTCTCGGCGTCCAGTTCCAGGGTGATCACGCCTTGGGTGGCGGTTTCGGCCACGTTGATGGTCACGTGGAGTTCAACTTGTGGATTGCTCATAATTTGATTCCTTAATTAATTATTCTGACAATATGAAATTTAGAGAGGATTCATTTTTTACGTTGATGAGTTTAATCAGCGTGCCACCTTGAGTTTTTCCAGCCACCTCCCAGGTTACAGATGTGACTATGAAATACTCGCCAGTCGGTATATTTTTAAAAGTAAAACGTCCCTGAGCATCTGCGGTTGTATCTCGGGTGTAAGCGGCAGCCTTTACATTATGTGTAGTGAGTGGATATGGGTAGTGCGATTGATTTTTGTAATATTCTTTTGCGAAAGGTGTTGCTGGTTCCAGAAAAACCTTATTTCCGGCCGCATACTTCACATCGCCTCCTCGAGTTTTGAGAAATGCCTGCCCTGTAACCTCAGTTTTTCCATTTTTTTCCAGTGTTTGATACTGATTTTCCGGGAAAGTCGCTTGTGAAGCCGTGTCTGAGGAAGCAGAAATAATGTAGACGGGTGTGGTGGGCACGTTCTGGTGCGGGCCCTTGTTGCCGGTGGCCACAGCCTTGATCTTGTCCACCACGGCGGTGCCTTCTACCACCTTGCCGAACACGGCATAGCCGTAGCCGTCGGGGCTGGGGGCATTGAGCATGGCGTTGTCCTTCACATTGATGAAGAACTGAGACGTTGCCGAGTTGGGATCACCGGTGCGCGCCATGGCGATGGTGTAGGTGTCGTTCTTGAGGCCGTTCTTGGCTTCGAGCGGAATGGGTGCCTTGGTGGGCTTTTGCTGCATGTCGGGGGTGAAGCCGCCGCCCTGGATCATGAAGCCGTCGATCACACGGTGGAAGATCGTGCCGTCGTAGTGCTTGCTGTTCACATAGGCCAGGAAGTTCTCGACCGTCTTGGGAGCCTTGGCCGCATCGAGCTGCACCACGATGTCACCCATCGACGTGGCCAGCTTGACCTTGGGAGCATCTTGCGCCTGTACGGGTGCTACTGTAAACATAGCGGCCAGGGCAATGCTTGCCAGCGCTACGGTCGAATTTCTTCTGGAAATCATCCAATCACTCCCTCGAAAAAGATCTGCCATTGTTGGCCGCGGCGCGTCCAGTACTGGCGCTTGACCGGCCCCGTGCGTGCGCCTTCGGCGACTTCGCCGAACGTTACCACCATGGTGTCGGCCGAGTCTGTCCACCGCAGGTAAGACTTGTCCTTGAGCTGGAGTTCCCGTCCCTTGAGGGCGCGGGCCTCGGCCTGCAGCACCTGGGTCCATTCGTCCAGCGGCTTCTTGCGGTAACTCTGGAAGTCGGACGCATAAAAGCCCAGCAGGCGCTTCATGTCCCCTTCCGTCTTGGCGGTGCGCCAGGCATTGAGCACCGCGTCGAACGATTTGCGGTCGGCGGCCACGCTGTGGGGCGGCACCCATTGCAGTTGCCGCGCAATGACCACGGGGGTGGAGCGGGGCTCCACCGTGCGCAGGATGCGTTCGAGGTCGGGGTTGGCCAGCACCAGGCAGCCGTCGGTGGCCAGGGGCGCGCGCGAGAACTGGTCGGGCGGCGTGCCATGCAGCCAGATGCCGCTGCCGGTCTTGCCCCGGCTCTGGTCCAGCGGGTTGGGGTAGTTGATGGGCAGGGCGCCCGCGCCGTAGAAGTCCTTGAGCTTGGCCGGGTCCAGGCGGCTGGTGATGAAATACACACCCAGCGGCGTGCGCTGGTCGCCTTCCACCTCTTTTTCGATACCGAGCTTGCCCACGGAGGCGTAATAGTCGGCCACCAGCCGCAGGCCCTGCGCGGTGTTTTCAAAGAGGTACAGCCGCGAGCGCGAGGTGTCCACCGCAATGGCGTGGCGCGAGCGGGGCGACAGCTCCAGGAACTGCGCGGGGATGGCGTTGGCGGGGGGGCGGCTGCGTTGCGCATCCACACGCTGGCGCGATTCGGTGCGCAGCTCGGCCAGCGCCGCTGCCGCCTGGATGCTGCGGGCCGAGTCTGGCTCGGGGGCCACATCGCCCAGGTGCCGTAGCGGGCGCGTGCGCGACATCAGCAGGTCGCCTACGGCCAGTTGGGCCAGTTGGAAGTTGGGGTAATCGCGCGCCAGGCTTTCGGCCTGGGCCAGGGCTTCCCGCCCGCGCCCTTCGGCTACCAGCTTGTAGACCGCCATAAGGCGGGCCTCCGCCTGGCCGTCGCGCAGCTCTGCCGGCGCGGGGGCGACAGGGGGCGTGGTGGATGCTGCGTGCGCAGCGGCCGCACGCCGTGCCTTGGCGCCCTGCGGCAGGGCGGGCGTGGCCAGCGAGATGCCCAGCAGCAACAGCATCGCCGATGCGGCCCGGCGGCCCGGGGAGGTCAGGGGCACGAACATGCGAAACATCAATCAGCTGTGCGCTGGGGCAAAAAAAAAGCCCGCGCGGAAGGCGCAGGCGCCGCCTCGGGGAGCATGGTCAACCGCCCGTGGATTCGCGGACGATGGTCCAGCGACCGTTGTTGTGAACCAGGTCCAAGGTCTTGCGGCTGCTGACGTTCAGCGAATCAGCGCTGTAGGCCTGGCGGAAGCGGGCGGTGGCCTTGTCGCCTTGCACCGACACGTTGATGTCGGACAGCTTCACGCTGATCTTGGACTTGCCGACGATGCGCGCCTCGCGCTCCTTCTCCCAGACAGCACGGCCCTGGCGGCCTGGCGGGTCGAACGACTTGTCGTAGGCGCCCAGATAAGCCTTCATGTCCTTGGCGGCCCAGGCTGCTGCCCAAGCCTGAACGGCGGCGGTCACCGCCTGGGTGGACGCGTCAGCCGCCGCTGCTGCGGCAGGGGCCGGCGCGGGCGCCGCGGCAGTGCTGGCCGCTGGTGCCGGGGCGGCCGCAGGCGCTGGAGTCGGGGCAGGTGCCGGAGCCGGGGTGGCCGGCGCTGGTGCAGCCGCTACAGGGGCGGGGGCTGGCGTGGGCGCAGGAGCGGCTGCGGGACGCTGGGTCACCACCACGGCGGGGGCTGGTGCGGCGGCGGCAGGGCGACCGGCCTTGCTGCCGGGCTCGTTGGAGAACAGCTCGCGGATCAGCGCCAGCTTGGGTTTGACGGAGTTGGCGTTGTTGGCATCCAGCTGCAGCGCCTTGTTGTAGGCCTGGCTGGCCAGCTTGGCGTAAATGTCGCCCAGGTTTTCCTGCGCGGTGGCGTAGCTGGGGTTGGTGCGGATCGCCATTTCCAGCGCTGTGCGGGCCTTGTCCAGCTGATTCTGGTTGGCATACAGCACGGCCAGGTTGTTGTAGGGCTCGGGCAGCTCAGGGTACTCTTCGGTGAGCTTGGTGAAGGTGGCGATGGCGTCGGCCTGCTTGCCCGAGTCCGTCTGGGCCACGCCGCGCAAGAAGCGCAGTTGGGGGTCACGCGGGTTGGCAGCCAGGCGCTGGTCGGCCTTGGCCAGCGCCTCGGACGCCTTGCCCGCCTTGAGCAGCTGGGTGATGTCGGCATAGTCGTCCGCGTGGACCACACCCGTGCCCATCAGGGCGGTCAGTGCCAGAAGGCGCAGGAGGCGTGGGAGTGTGCGTCGGACTTGCTTCATGGGGGTACAAAGGAGTTGGGCGGCAGCCAGCCCGGGCGGGGGCTTATACTGCGGCGGATTGTAGCTGAGGGGGTTGTCATGACGGTACGCTGTTGCCGCTGGTGATTTTGCTGGACGCCCCTTGCCGGGCCACCCCCTTCCCAGGGCTGAGTTCCGCTGCTGCCGGGTGAGTCTCAGGCGCTCACCCACCCCCATCAAGTCTCCCGTTACTGAAATCCCATGAGTTTGCGCATCTACAACACGCTGTCGCGTGCATTGGAGGACTTTTCCCCGCTCGAACCTGGCCATGTGCGCATGTATGTGTGCGGCATGACCATTTACGACCTGTGCCACATCGGCCACGCCCGCATGATGATGGCGTTTGACGTGGTGCAGCGCTGGCTCAAGGCCAGCGGCCTGCGCGTGACCTACGTGCGCAATATCACCGACATCGACGACAAGATCATCAAGCGCGCGCTGGAGCGGGGCATCACCATCCGCCAGCTCACCGACGAGATGATTGCTGCGATGCACCAGGACATCGGCCTTTTGGGCATCGAGCCACCCTCGGTGGAGCCGCGTGCCACTGAATACGTGCCGCAGATGCTCTCGCTGATCGGTCAGCTCGAAGGCAAAGGCCTGGCCTACCGCGCGAGCAACGGGGATGTGAACTACTCGGTACGCAAGTTCGATGGCTACGGCAAGCTCTCGGGCAAGTCGCTGGACGAGCTGCGCGCTGGCGAGCGGGTGGCCGTGCTGGACGGCAAGGAAGACCCGCTCGACTTTGTGCTGTGGAAGTCCGCCAAGCCCGAGGAGCCGCCCGAGGCCAAGTGGGACAGCGCTTTTGGTGCGGGCCGCCCCGGCTGGCACATCGAATGCTCGGCCATGAGCTGCGCCACGCTGGGCGAAACCTTCGACATCCACGGTGGCGGCGCGGATCTGCAATTCCCCCACCACGAGAACGAAATCGCACAGAGCGAAGGCGCCACGGGCAAGCCGCTGGCCAAATTCTGGGTGCACAACGGCTTTGTGCGGGTGGACAACGAGAAGATGTCCAAGAGCCTGGGCAACTTCTTCACCATCCGCGACGTGCTCAAGAACTATGACGCCGAGACGGTGCGCTTTTTCATCGTGCGGGCCCACTACCGCAGCGCGCTGAACTACAGCGATGCCCACCTGGACGACGCACGCCAGGCGCTCAAGCGTCTGTACACGGCCCTCAGCCTGGTGACCCCGGCGCAGGTGGCGTCCATCGACTGGACCAGCCCCTTCGCAGCCCGCTTCAAGGCTGCGATGGACGAGGACTTTGGCACGCCCGAGGCGGTGGCCGTGCTGTTCGACCTGGCGAGCGAGGTCAACAAGACCCGCTCTGCAGAGCTGGCCGGGCTGCTGAAGGCGCTGGGTGGTTGCCTGGGCATCTTGCAGGGCGACCCGCAAGCGTTTCTTCAGTCGGGTGCTGCGGGGGTGGATGAGGCCGAGATTCAGGCGCAGATTGCCGCCCGGGCCGCAGCCAAGGCGGCCAAGAACTTTGCCGAGGCCGACCGCATCCGCAACCACTTGCTGGCCCAGGGCATCGTGCTCAAGGACTCTGCCGCCGGTACCACTTGGGAAGCCGCCCAATGAGCATGGTTTTGAAGCCAAATATGCCAGTAGTGCAGGTGGAATAAGCGGTGGCAGCTTCTAAAAAGATAGCAAGCGACGCCGCGGCGCCGCCACTGGTGCTGGCCACGCCCGACTACTGGGCCGAGGCCTGTAAGCACCTGGTGAAAAAAGACCGGGTGATGAAGCGCCTGATCCCGCAGTTTGGCGACGCCGCGCTGCAAACCAAGGGCGACCCCTTCATCACCCTGGCGCGGTCCATCGTGGGCCAGCAGGTGTCCGTGGCTTCAGCGCAGGCCGTGTGGGAGCGTTTTGTGGCGCTGCTGCCGCGCGGCCTGAAGCCCGCCAGCGTGCTCAAGCTCAAGATCGATGACATGCGGGCCGCAGGCCTGTCGGCCCGCAAGGTGGACTACCTGGTGGACCTGGCCATGCACTTTGAGGGCGGCAAGCTGCACGTCAAGGACTGGGCCGCCATGGACGACGAGGCCATCATTGCCGAGCTGGTGGCCATCCGGGGCATTGGCCGCTGGACGGCCGAGATGTTTTTGATCTTCTATTTGATGCGGCCCAATGTTTTGCCCCTGGACGACCCGGGGTTGATCAGCGGGATCAGCCAGAATTACTTCTCTGGCGACCCGGTGAGCCGCAGCGACGCCCGCGAGGTGGCCGAGGCCTGGAAGCCCTGGTGCAGCGTCGCGACTTGGTATATTTGGCGGTCTCTGGACCCCCTGCCTGTAACCTATTGACACCACTACAGGCACGCCGGTTACAGTGCGTGCCATTCGTGGCAACCCCGCCGGGTGCGATCCCCAAGGAGAAAAACGTTGGCGAAAAAGACCTTTCTGGATTTCGAGCAGCCCATCGCCGAGCTGGAGTCCAAAATTGAAGAACTGCGCTACGTGCAGACCGAGAGTGCCGTCGATATCTCGGAAGAGATCGACCAGCTGAGCAAAAAGAGCCAGCAGCTCACCAAAGACATCTACAGCGAACTGTCGCCCTGGCAGATCACCAAGATCGCCCGCCACCCCGAGCGCCCCTACACGCTCGACTACGTGCGCGACATCTTCACCGACTTCGTCGAGCTGCACGGCGACCGCCACTATGCGGATGACCTGTCCATCGTGGGTGGCCTGGCCCGCTTCAACGGGCACGCCTGCATGGTCATTGGCCACCAGAAGGGCCGTGACACGAAGGAGCGCGCTATGCGCAACTTCGGCATGAGCAAGCCCGAGGGCTATCGCAAGGCCCTGCGCCTGATGAAGACGGCCGAGAAGTTCAAGCTGCCCGTGTTCACCTTTGTGGACACGCCCGGCGCCTACCCCGGCATCGATGCCGAGGAACGCGGTCAGTCCGAAGCCATCGGCCGCAACATCTTCGAGATGGCGCAGCTCGAAGTGCCCATCATCACCACCATCATCGGCGAAGGTGGCTCCGGCGGCGCCCTGGCCATCAGTGTGGCCGACCAGGTCGTGATGCTGCAGTACGCCATCTACTCAGTCATCAGCCCCGAAGGTTGCGCGTCCATCCTCTGGAAGACCAGTGAGAAGGCGCAAGAGGCGGCCGACGCCCTGGGCATCACCGCCCACCGCCTCAAGGCCCTGGGCCTGGTGGACAAGATCGTGAGCGAGCCCGTGGGCGGCGCCCACCGTGACCACAAGCAGATGGCAGCCTTCCTCAAACGCGCTTTGGGTGATGCCTTCCGCCAGGTGGCAGACCTCAAGACCAAGGACCTGCTGGACCGCCGCTACGAGCGCCTGCAGAGCTACGGCCGCTTCAGCGACACCAAGGCAGACGCTCGCTGAGCAGCCTTGAACCCGGCGCTGGCCGGGGCTTTTGCACCAGTCCGGTGCGCTTTCAACGACCCTTCGGGGTCGTTGTTGTTTTTGGCGCCGAATCGTTCACGCGGCGCCTGTTTCCCCTCTGGCGCGCAGACTGCTACCGGATGTAACATCTTCGAACACCGCCTGCGCGGGCGGTTGAAGGGGTGCTCCATGTCGCTTCTGAAGACGCTCAAGGGCCAGATCCTGGTGGTGTCTGCCGCCTGTATGGTGGCAGCCCTGTTGGTGCTCACGCTGGTCAACTATTTCTCCGCCCGCGCACAAGCGCGGGTGGCGTTGGCAGAGGAGGGGCAGGCCACCGCCAAGAGCCATGCGGAGGCCATCGAAGAGTGGACCCGCGCGAAGGCGGGCATCATCGCGGCCTCCATCGCCGCGTTTGAAGAGCCAGAGCCCGCCAAGTCCCTGGCCATGCTGCGTGATGCGGGCAAGTTCAGCACGGCGTACTTTGGCTACGCAGACAAAAAGTACGTTTTCTCCGAAGCCCGCAACCTCCCCGCCGACTACGACCCCACTGCACGCCCCTGGTACAAGCAGGCTGCCCAGGCTGGCACGTCCGTGGTCACGCCGCCCTACATCTCGGCCTCCGACCAGAAACTGGTGGTGACCTTTGCGACGCCGGTGGGTGCGGGCTCCGCACTCAAGGGGGTGGCTGCCGGGGATGTGTACATGGAATCGGTCGTGGCCAATGTCGCGTCCATCCAGCCCACGCCGCAAAGCTTTGCCTTTCTGGTGTCCGCGGACGGCAAGATCATTGCCCACAAAGACCAGGGGCTCACGCTCAAGCCCATCACTGAACTCTCCAAAGACCTCGCGATCGAGCCGCTGCTGGCTGCTGCCAAGAACAAAGGACTGCTGCCGACCGACATCGCCGGGCGCAGCCGCCTGCTGAGTGTGGTGCCGATCGCTGGCACGTCCTGGATGCTGGTCGTGGCCCTGGACGAGAGCGAAGCCATGGCGCCGATCCGCGCCATGTTGGCCACATCGCTGATCTCCAGTGTGCTGGTGCTGGTCGTGGCCGTGGCGTTGCTGGGGGTGGTGCTCACCCGGCGTCTGCGCCAGCTCACGCTGGTGCGCGATGCCATGCACGAAATCGGCGCGGGCGACGGCGACCTGTCACGCCGCATTGACGCGCACGGCGAGGATGAACTGGCCCAGATCGCCGGCAGCTTCAACAGTTTTGCCGGCAAGCTCTCGGGGGTGTTGGCTCAGATCCGGGACGCCAGCAGTTCGGTGCGTGTGGCCGCCGAAGAGATCGCCACCGGCAATCACGACCTGAGCGGGCGCACTGAACTCACGGCATCCAGCTTGCAGCAGACCTCGGCCTCCATGCAGCAGCTGACCGAAACGGTGCGGCACAACGCAGACTCTGCGCGGCAGGCCAACCAGCTGGTCGCCCAGGCCTCCAGCGTCGCGCAGCACGGTGGTCAGGTGGTGGGCAATGTAGTGACCACCATGGACCAGATCAATGCGGCCTCGCGCAAGATCAACGACATCATCGGCGTGATCGACGGCATTGCGTTTCAGACCAACATCCTCGCGCTCAACGCAGCGGTGGAGGCCGCGCGCGCAGGCGAGCAGGGCCGGGGCTTTGCGGTGGTGGCGGGTGAGGTGCGCAGTCTGGCCCAGCGCAGTGCCGAAGCGGCCCGCGAGATCAAGACCTTGATCAATACGTCGGTCGAGCAGGTGGAAAACGGCTCGCGGCTGGTGCACGACGCAGGCACCACGATGACCGACATCGTGACCTCGGTGCAGCGCGTGACGGACATCATGGCCGAGATCACCGCGTCCACCAACGAGCAGAGCACCAGCATCAACGAGGTGGGGCAGGCCGTGGCCCAACTCGACCAGATGACCCAGCAGAACGCAGCGCTGGTGGAAGAGAGCGCTGCAGCGGCGCAGAGTCTGAAGGATCAGTCGGTGCGGCTGTCGGAGGTGGTGGGTACCTTCCGCCTGTCCACCGATTCTGCCCACGTTTCGCCACGGCTGTCCCCGCCGGGCGGTTGAGTCGCAAGGGTCGGGGCGTCGCGGCGCCCCTAGTGCACCTTGCTGCCGGAGAACGGGGCCCCGTGATAATCGGCGCCCATGAACTGTTGCCCCTGTCCAGATGCTTGTAGCCGTGAGTTGACTCCAATGGCTGCTGGTCCGAGCGCTGGGCCTTCAGCGCCTGGGGGCCAGGCGCCATGACTCAATCCATGGACGTCGCCCTGCAAGCTTTCGCGCCCGCCTTACCTCTGGCGGTGGCGTTGAGCGGCGGAGCGGACTCGACCGCGTTGTTGCTGGCCTGTGCGCACCGCTGGCCGGGGCAGGTGTTGGCCATCCACGTACACCATGGGCTGCAGGCGGCTGCCGACGGATTTGAGCAGCATTGCGTGGCCTTGTGCGGCCAGCTGGGTGTGCCTTTGCGCGTGCAGAGGCTGGATGCGCGCCCAGCGCCCGGTCAGAGCCCGGAGGATGCTGCCCGGCAAGCCAGATACCAGGCTTTGACGGCTGTAGCGCTAGAAGATCATGTCTTGGGTGCTATTCAATCCATAGCAATCGCACAGCACGCCGATGACCAGGTCGAAACCCTGTTGCTGGCCCTGTCGCGCGGAGCGGGCGTCGCGGGCCTTGCCGCCATGCCGGCCCAGTGGGAGCGGGGAGGGCTGGTCTGGCATCGTCCTTTGCTGCAGGTGGCCGCGTCGGATGTGCGCCAGTGGTTGAAGGCGCAGGGCCAAGCGTGGGTGGAAGACCCCACCAACCGCGACGAGCGCTACACCCGCAACCGCATCAGGGCGCAACTGCTCCCGGTTCTCGAGGCTGCATTCCCGTCCTTTCGGGAGACCTTCGCGCGGTCAGCGGCCAACGCCGCCCGGGCGGCAGAACTGCTGCAAGAGCTGGCCCAGCAAGACCTGTTGCAGGTAGGCCAGCCCCCGGAGATCAAGGCCCTGCAAATGCTCAGTCGCGCCCGCCAGGCCAACGTGCTGCGCCACTGGCTGCGCCACACCCACCTGACAACCCCGACGGCCGCACAGCTGAGCGAGCTGCTGAGTCAAATCAGCGCCTGCTCCACGCGGGGCCACCAGATCCGTATCAAGGTAGGCAGCGGCTTTGTGGTGCGCTCGGGCACTACGCTGGATTGGCTGAAACCCTAGGCGGCGTCTGACTTGGCCGGGCGGCAACTGTGCTGCGGGTGTTCGTTATCTTATGGGGCGTGTCGCCCTAGGCTATGGAGACTCACCGCTTGGCGGTTTGCACGAAGTGCCCCTGGAGCCCGTCCATGGTTTTCGGGAGCACGGCGTAGTTTGGCAAAGGCTGACCTCGGCGGGACCCCGTCCAAAATGAGGCATAATAGCGGGATTGGAAACGTGACCGAGTGGCCGAAGGTGCTCCCCTGCTAAGGGAGTATGGGGTGTAGAGCCTCATCGAGGGTTCGAATCCCTCCGTTTCCGCCAAGATAAGCCCCAAGTGCTCAAGCGCTTGGGGCTTTTTCTTTGGCGCCTGCTGCCGCCCCGTTCTTTCAGGCATCGCCTGCGAACTGTCAGGCTCCTCGCTCAGGTCACTCGTCGATGGATGCACTCCATCGGCTGCCCCAATCGTTTCCTTTGTGGACCTTGTCGATCTCGCGGCGGTCGCGTTTGGTCGGGCGCCCTTCCTGCAGCGTGGCTGCAGGTTCGGGAGCCAGACGGCGCATTTCCGCTGCCTTTTCGCGGGCGGCGATGCTGTCAGGGGTTTCCTCATACAGCTGCTGGGCCACAGGCGCGGGGCCCCGGGCGCCGCTCAGGCCCCGCACGAGCACCGTGCGTGCCACGGGCCCTTGGCGCAGCGCCACGGTGTCGCCGCAACGCAGGTCGCGGGCAGGTTTGGCCAGTTGGCCATTGACGGTGACCCGGCCCTTGCCGATTTCTTCCGTGGCGAGGCTCCGGGTTTTGTAAAAGCGGGCGCACCAGAGCCATTTGTCCAGCCGCATCGTCTCCATCGTGTTCATGGATGAGATTGTGCCGCCTGCATCGCCGGCGCGCTGTCAGTCAGTGGCGCAGGAAGTGGCAGGCGGACTACCGCATCCAGCCCGGTCACCTTGTGGCCCTGGACCCGGTTGGTCAGCACGATGCTGCCTTCCAGCGCCTGCACGATCTCATGGCAGATGGCCAAGCCCAGGCCACTGCCGGTGCGCACGTCGCCCGCCGAGAAGGGCTGGAACAGGCGGGCCGCCAGTTCGTCATCAATGCCGGGGCCGTGGTCGCTGATGGTGAGCGCCACATGCCGTCCGTCGCTGCGCAGGTCCACGGTCAGCTCGCTGCCCGGTGGTGCGTGGCGCACGGCGTTGTGCAGCAGGTTGCGGCTCAGCTCGCGCAGCATCCATTCGTGCGATTGCACCAGAGCGGGCTCGGTGTGGATGCCGAAGTCGAGGTCGCGCTGGGCGATGAGGGGCGAGATTTCCAGCGCCACTGCGCGCAGGACCTCGTCGAACCGGGTAGCGGGCGGCGCGCTTTGCTGGCGCAGTTGCTCCACCTTGGCCAGGGCCAGCATCTGGTTGGCCAGCAGCGTGGCGCGGTCTACCGTGTCGCTGATTTCGTGCAGGGCTTGCTGTGGCTCCACATCGCCGTGCAGGGCGGACTGCACCTGGGTCTTGAGCACGGCCAGCGGCGTGCGCAACTGGTGCGATGCATCACGCACAAAGCGCTTCTGGTGCCGCAGCAGGTGGCGCAGGCGCTGCATGACCTCGTTGGTTGCGTCCACCAGCGGTTGCAGCTCGCGCGGGGCCAGCGGGGCGGCGATGGGGCTCAGGTCACCTTCGCGCCGGGCCTGCAGCTGCTGGCTGAGCTGGCGAACGGGCTGGGTGGCGCGCTGCACCACCAGCACCACGGTGAAGGCGATCACCGCGATCAGCAGTGCCTGGCGCAGCAGGGTGTTGCGCAGGATCTGAAGGGCCAGGGTTTCGCGCACTTCCAGCGTCTCGGCCACCTGGATCACCGCCATGGCCCGCCCCTGGGAGCTGGCCACCGGCTGCAGCAGCACGGCGACGCGCACATCGCGGTCACGAAAGCGGTCGTCGTAAAAGTCCACCAAGGCAGCGTAGGGCGGGCGGGCAGGGATGCGGCCGTGCCACATCGGCAGGTCTTCAAAGCCCGACACCATCTCGCCCTTCAGGGTCGAGACGCGGTAGAACATCTGGCTCTGGTTGTCGGCTTCAAAGGCCTCCAGCGCGGAATACGGCACGATGGCGCGCAGCTGCGCTTCCTCGTCAAACCCCTTCACATCCAGCTGTTCGCTGATGCTCTTGGCAGATGCCAGCAGGGTGCGGTCGTAGGCCGTGTTGAGGGATGCCAGGGTCTGGTGGTACAGGCTCCAGGTGTTGAAGCCTATGAACAGCACCACCGGCAGCAAGATGCCCAGCAGCAGGCGCCGCCTTAGCGAGTGGTGGCGCACGCCTTCGGGGCTCATGTGTCGGCCCGCAGCAGGTAGCCCAGGCCGCGCAGTGTCATCAGGGTCAGGCCCGTGCCTGCCAGCTTTTTGCGCAGCCGGTACACCACGACCTCGATGGCTTCGTACTGAACGTCCAGCTGGCCCGGAAACACCAGCTCATACAGCCTTTCCTTGGTCACCGCATGGCCGGGCTGGGCCAGCAGGGCGTGCATCAAAGCGAGCTCGCGCGGCGTGAGCTCCATCACCTCGCCGTGGAGGTACAGGGCGCCGCTGTCCTTGTCGTATCGGATGGCGCCGATCTGCACGGTGCTGGGGGCGAGGGGCGCCACTGCGGGGTCTGCGCTGCGGCGCACCAGAGCGCGCAGACGGGCCTCCAGTTCGTCCAGGTCAAAAGGTTTGGGCAAATAGTCATCGGCCCCGGCGTTCAGGCCCATCACCCGGTCGCCGACGGTGCCGCGCGCTGTCAGGATGAGCACGGGGGTGCGCAGGCCGCGCGACCGGGCCTGCTGCAGTACCTGCAGGCCGTCCAGGCCGGGAAGGGTCAGGTCCAGGATGACGGCATCGGGCTGCAGCGCGGTCCACTGGCTGAGAGCCGCGCGCCCGTCGCCCACGGCCGTCACTTCCATGCCGCGCCGGGTCAGCGCGCGGTGCAGCGTGGCCTGCATGGTGGGGTCGTCTTCTACAAGGAGCAATTGCATGCGCGGCACCATAGCACCGTCTCGCCGGGCCCCGCGCATGAGTGTTTTCCCTGAGTCTGAGGACAGCCGTTTGACAGGCAGCGCGCGCATCATCGGGCGGTTCGCAAACCTTATCAGGAGACAGACACCATGCGTCGCGATACCTTTCTGAAATCCCTGGCCGCCCTGGCCGCAGCGGGTGCGCTGCCCGTCTCGGCCCAGACGGCATCTGCCATCAAGATGATGATTCCTGCCAACCCGGGTGGAGGCTGGGACACCACCGGTCGCGCGTTGGGCAAGGCAATGCAGGACGCAGGGGTTGCCAGCTCGGTCACCTACGACAACAAGGGCGGTGCCGCCGGCGCGATCGGCCTGGCCCAGTTCGTCAACGGCAGCAAGGGCGACCCGAATGCCGTGATGGTGATGGGTGCGGTGATGCTGGGCGGCATCATCACGGGCAAGCCCCCGGTGGGTCTGGACAAGGTCACGCCACTGGCACGCCTGACCAGCGAATACAACGTGTTTGTGCTGCCTTCCAACTCGCCTTTCAAGTCGATGAAGGACGTGGTGGACCAGCTCAAGAAGGATCCTGGCAGCGTGAAATGGGGTGGCGGCTCGCGCGGCTCCACCGAGCACATCGCAGCCGCCATGATTGCCCGTGAAGTGGGTGTGGACCCGGCCAAGATCAACTACGTGGCGTTCCGTGGGGGCGGCGAGGCAACCGCCGCCATCCTGGGCGGCAACGTCACCATCGGCGGCAGCGGCTACAGCGAGTTTGCCGAGTACATCGCTGCGGGCAAGATGCGGGCCATCGGGGTCACGTCCGGCAAGCGCCTCAAGGGCGTCGAGGTGCCCACGCTCAAGGAGCAGGGCATCAACGTCGAGATCGGCAACTGGCGTGGTGTGTACGGTGCTCCCGGTATCGACAAGGCCCAGCGTGACGCGCTGATCGCCTCCATCGAGAAGGCCACAAAGAGCAAGGCCTGGAGCGAGGCGCTGGCCAAGAACGACTGGACCCCCGCGTGGATGGCTGGCGATGCGTTTGCCAGCTTCGTGGACCAGGAATTCGCCAGCCTGCGCGCCACCATGGTCAAGTCCGGGATGGTGTGATGACTGAAGGCAGCACCATTCCATCGCCGCGCGCGCAGACCATCGTCGGCGCCGGTGTGCTGCTGGTGGCCGGAGGCATGGCCTTCGGCGCCTTGCAGATTTCCGGCGAGGCCGGCTACGGCGGCGTCGGCCCCAACTTCCTGCCGTGGCTGTGTACCGTGGTGCTGGCCATTTGCGGCGCGTGGCTGGTGTGGGAGGCACGCACCGGCGGCTACCGCGAGATGTCCGAAGCCAGCGGGCACCCCAAGGCCGATATCGGCTCTTTCGTGTGGGTGTCTGCGGGCCTTCTGGTCAACGCCGCATTGATTGGCACCGTGGGCTTCATCGTGAGCTGCACGATCTGCTACGTGCTGGCCGTGCAAGGCCTCCGCCGCGCAGCACGGCAGCCCCAAGCCGGCTCCGTCGGCACGTGGGTGAAGGATGTGCTGACCGGGCTGGCGATCTCGGCGCCTGTGTTCTGGGCCTTCACGCAGTTTCTCGCCATCAACCTGCCGGGCCTGACGGGAACGGGCTGGCTGTAAAGCCCCCCCATCCTCTGTCGCAGCCCGGCAAGACCCCTGACAACAACATCAAGAAGAGGTTCTGATGGAAATCTTTGATGCGCTTCTGGCGGGCTTTGCCACCGCCATCACGCCAGCCAACCTGCTGTGGGCGCTGGTGGGCTGTGCCCTCGGCACGGCCGTGGGCGTGCTGCCTGGCATCGGGCCCGCCGTGGCTGTGGCCATGTTGCTGCCCATCACCGCCAAGGTCGAGGTCACGGCCTCGATGATCTTTTTTGCCGGTATCTACTACGGCGCCATGTATGGAGGGTCCACCACGTCGATCCTGCTGAACACGCCGGGGGAGACGGCGAGTATGGTGACCGCGATGGAGGGCAACAAGATGGCCAAGAGTGGCCGCGCCGGTGCGGCGCTGGCGACCTCGGCGATTGGCTCCTTCGTGGCGGGCACCATTGCAACGGTGGTCGTGACGCTGTTCGCACCGGGCGTGGCGGAATTTGCCGTCAAGCTGGGGCCGCCGGAATACTTCATGCTGATGGTGCTGGCCTTCACCACCGTGAGCGCGGTGCTCGGCCAGAGCGCTTTGCGCGGCATGACAGCCCTCTTTGTGGGGCTGGCCCTGGGCTGCGTGGGCATGGACCAGATCTCTGGTGCCGCGCGCTACACCGCAGGCCAGATGGAGTTGCTGGATGGCATCGACATCGTGCTGGTGGCCGTGGGGCTGTTTGCCGTGGCCGAGGTGCTCTACGCAGCCATTTACGAAGGCAGCGTGAACGAGACGCAGAACAAGATGAGCCGTGTGCACATGACCGCACGGGACTGGAAACGGTCCTGGCCCGCGTGGCTGCGCGGTACGCTCATCGGCACACCGTTTGGCTGTATCCCTGCGGGCGGCACAGAGATACCCACCTTCCTCAGCTACGCCACCGAGAAGAAGCTTGCCAAGGGCGAGGACAAGGCCGAGTTTGGGGGCAAGGGCGCCATTGAAGGCGTGGCCGGCCCCGAGGCGGCGAACAACGCCACCGTGACGGCTGCGCTGATTCCGCTGCTGACGCTGGGCATTCCCACCAGCAACACCACGGCCGTGCTGCTGGGCGCTTTCCAGAACTACGGCATCAACCCGGGCCCGCAGCTGTTCACCAGCTCGGCGGCACTGGTGTGGGCGCTGATCGCCTCGCTGTACATCGGCAACATCATGCTGCTGGTGCTGAACCTGCCGATGGTGGGCTTGTGGGTCAAGCTGCTGAAGGTGCCACGCCCGCAGCTGTACGCAGGCATCCTGATCTTCGCCACGGTGGGGGCCTACGGCATGCGCCAGAGCGCGTTCGACCTGTTCCTGCTGTATGCCATCGGCATTCTGGGGGTGGTGATGCGCCGGTTCGACTTTCCGACCGCGCCGGTGGTGGTGGGCATGATCCTGGGCCCCTTGGCCGAGGCGCAGATGCGTAACGCCGTGGCGCTGGGCGAGGGCAGCTGGTGGATCTTCCTGCAGCGCCCGATGTCGCTCACGCTGGTGGTGATCGTGGCGCTGGTGTTGATCGTTCCGCGCGTGATGCGCCGCATGGCGGCACGCAAGCTGGCGTCTTCATAGAGGCCCCTGCGTCTGCGCACTCGTGGCGCACGATGCACGTAAAAAAACCGCGCTCCAGGGCGCGGTTTTTTCGTTTTCAGCTTGGGTTGTTGTGGCAAGCCTGGCACCGGGTTGTAGATCCCGAGCCTCCCCACCAGGAGACTTGCTCAACGGGGCTAGATGATAACATAAAATGCGAATAATTCTTATTTGCAAGGTGATGCATGGATTCACTTCCCCAGGAATTTATGGCGTTGTGCCGGCAGTGGGGTGAGGCGCAGCAACGCTGCAGCAAGCTGGTGGCCGCTCAGGCCGCGCAACTGGAAGCGCTGTCGGCGGAGGTGATGCGCTTGCGTGCTGCAGTGATCATCCGGGACACGCGCCTCGCGTGGGCGCAGGATGCCCTGGCACAGTGGCAGGCGGCTCAGCCGGGCCTGCCGCGGCGACAGTCCATGGCCCGCCATATCGGCGGGCTGGCAGAGCGCATCACCGCCTTGTCGCGCGAGTGCCTGCGATGGAAGCTGGCCGCATCGGCGCCGAGCACGTCGTCCCAGGCCCCCGCTGACTCCCAGAACGCGTACAGAGGCAAAGAGGTGGCCGTCGAGGAGAGGGCGCCAGCCATCAGCGACGTGGCACTGCATACCAGCCTGGCGGCCGCAGACTGGGTGATTTGCCAGACCGGCTGCATCAGCCATGACCAGTACTGGCGGGTGCAGGACCATTGCCGCCGCACCGGCAAGACTTGCATCCTGATGGACCAGCCCCTGGCGGCGCAGCCGGTGCAGCCGCCGTCCGCAGTGGTGCTGCAGTGGGGGCATACCGAAGAGCGTCAGGCGGCTGACAAGGTGCAGTAAATGCCTGATGCGCAGATAAATCATGCCTTGAATGCTATAAATAGAGTAGCAAATGGCTGAGGGCTACGCGCTGTCCTCCCGATGACCGTGGCAGGGACACGGATCCGCGTGCACCTCCGCGCTACCATCCGCCCATGCCCCTTCTCACCGATGACGCCCCCGCCTTGCCGCTGGATGCCCAGGGCATTCTGGAACTGGCGGCACGCTCCATGTTCCAGCTGTTCTCCAGCGTCAGCCAGGGCATGTTCCTGGTGGACCGCAGCGGGCGCATCGTGTGGGTGAATGAAGGCTATCAGCGCTTTCTGCCGGACCTTGGTTTTTCGTCGGTGGACCAGTTCGTCGGCCGCACGGTGGAAGAGGTGATCCCCAACACCCAGATGCGCCGCGTGCTGGAGACCGGCCAGCCCGTGCTGATCGACCTGCTCACCAACAAGGCGGGCACCTTTGTGGTCAGCCGTATCCCGCTGCGCGACGATGCGGACCGCGTGATTGGCGCCATCGGCATCGTGCTGTTCGACCACCCCGAAACCACGCTGCAGCCGCTCATCAGCAAGTTCGCGCTGCTGCAGCGCGACCTCGACGACGCCCGGCGCGAGCTGGCCAGCCAGCGCCGCCGCAGCCTGGCGGTGGCGGGCGATGGCGAGCGGCGGTCCAAATACACCTTTGCCAGCTTCATCGGCTCCAGCCCTGCGGCGGCCGAGGTCAAGCGCCAGGCGCGCCGTGCAGCGCAGTCCACCAGCCCCGTGCTGCTGCTGGGCGAAACCGGCACCGGCAAAGAGCTGCTGGCCCACGCCATTCACGCCGCATCGAGCCGCGCCAGCGGCCCGTTTGTGAGCGTGAACATCGCCGCCGTGCCCGACACGCTGCTCGAAGCGGAGTTCTTTGGCGTGGCGCCGGGCGCCTACACCGGCGCTGACCGCAAGGGCCGCGACGGCAAGTTCAAGCTGGCCGACGGCGGCACGCTGTTCCTCGACGAAATCGGCGACATGCCGCAGAGCCTGCAGGCCAAGCTGCTGCGCGCATTGCAAGAGGGCGAGATCGAGCCGCTGGGCAGCAACAAGCTTGTGCCCTTCAATGTGCGCATCCTGGCCGCCACATCGCGCGACCTGGCCGCGCTGGTGCGCGAGGGCAAGTTTCGCGAGGACTTGTTCTACCGCCTGCATGTGTTGCCCGTGCGCGTGCCGCCGCTGCGCGTGCGACGCAGCGACATTCCTGCGTTGGTCGAAGCCCTGGGCGAAGACCTGGCCCTGCGCAACGGCACCGCGCCTCCCGAGCTGCTGCCCGACGCCATGGCCCTGCTGGCGGGCCAGCCCTGGCGCGGCAACATCCGCGAGCTGCGTAATGTGCTGGAGCAGGCGGTCATGCGCAGCGACTCGCAGTCCATCGACGCCGCGCAGCTGGAGCGCATCCTGCGCGAGGCCGGCGTGGAGCCCGCCGCCCCCGCCCCGGTGCAAGACCCGGGCCACGCCACCGATGCCGACGACGAAAGCCGCTACCTGCGCCCGCTGGCCGAGCAGGTGGCCGAGCTGGAGCGCAAGGCCATTGCCGCCGCCCTGAAGGCCCATGGCGGCAACAAGCTGGCCACGGCGCGGCAGCTGGGCATCTCGCGCGCCACGCTCTATGGACGTCTGGAAAACCCTGAATAAAAATCAGACAAATGTCTAATATTTGGACATTTAATGTGTATTGAAATTAGTCAGTGTCGCCAGGGTGTCAGTAAAAGTATCTTTGAAATCAAGCACTTGGATGCTGGCACAGACTGTGCAATAAAGAAGCATCACAACAGGAGACATCGCCATGCAACGTCGCACTCTGGTCGCCCTCGCTTCCGCAGCCGTTACCGCCGCCACACTTTCTGCCCCCGCGTTCGCGCAGACCGGTGAAATCCGCATTGCCCACGTGTACAGCAAGACGGGTCCGCTGGAGGCCTATGGCAAGCAGACCCAGACCGGCCTGATGATGGGCCTGAACTACGCCACCGGCGGCAGCATGACCGTCAATGGCAAGAAGCTCGTCGTGATCGAGAAGGACGACCAGGGCAAGCCTGACCTGGGCAAGAGCCTGCTGGCTTCGGCCTACTCGGACGACAAGGCCGACATCGCCGTCGGCCCCACCTCCAGCGGCGTTGCCCTGGCCCTGCTGCCGGTGGCTGAGGAATACAAGAAGATCCTGCTGGTGGAGCCCGCAGTGGCCGACGCCATCACCGGTGACAAGTGGAACAAGTACATCTTCCGCACCGGCCGCAACAGCAGCCAGGACGCCATCTCCAACGCCGTGGCCATCGACAAGGCGGGCGTGGCGGTGGCGACGCTGGCGCAGGACTATGCCTTCGGCCGCGATGGCGTGAAGGCCTTCAAGGACGCGCTCAAGAACGCCAAGCTGGTGCACGAGGAATACCTGCCCACCACCACCACCGACTTCACCGCCGGTGCCCAGCGCCTGATCGACAAGCTCAAGGACGTGCCGGGCCGCAAGGTCATCTTCATCATCTGGGCCGGTGCAGGCAACCCGTTCAAGATCGCTGACATGGACCTCAAGCGCTATGGCATCGAGATCGCCACCGGCGGCAATATCCTGCCCGCCATGGCTGCCTACAAGAACTTCCCCGGCATGGAAGGTGCCACGTACTACTACTTCGGCATCCCCAAGAACCCCGTGAACGAAGCCATGGTGGCTGCGCACTACAAGGAGTTCAAGACCCCGCCGGACTTCTTCACGGCCGGCGGCTTCAGCTCTGCCATGGCGCTGGTCACGGCCCTCAAGGCCACCAATGGCGACACCAACACCAACAAGCTCATCAAGACCATGGAGGGCATGAGCTTCGAGACGCCCAAGGGCAAGATGACCTTCCGCAAGGAAGACCACCAGGCCATGCAGAGCATGTACCACTTCAAGATCAAGGTGGACCCGGCCTTTGCCTGGGGTGTGCCCGAGCTGGTGCGCGAGATCAAGCCTGAAGAGATGCAAGTTCCGATTCGCAACAAGCGATAAACGGTTTGCGTGGCCCCGCTGGCTGACGATTGTTCAGCCCAGCGGGGATCCATCCTCGCAGGGGCGGCCGCCCCTCTTTTTCCAGTGAATTGATGCATGAACCCCCGGGTGTACACGGGGGCTGGGTCGGTTTTTCTCAAAAATTATTTGGAGACAAGACAACATGGCTTTCAATTTCATCCGGGCGGCTGCGGCAGGGGCTGCGATGGCACTGTGTGGCGTGGGCAGTGTTCACGCTGCCGTCAACCTGCCAGCACTCAAGATCGACAAGACACAGACCACGGTGTCGGGCCTGTCCTCGGGCGGCTTCATGGCCGTGCAACTGCACGTGGCGTACTCGGCCACGTTTGCCAAGGGCGCGGGCGTTGTGGCGGGCGGCCCGTTCTATTGCGCCGAAGGGTCCATCGTCAACGCCACCGGGCGCTGCATGGCCAGTCCTGCAGGCATTCCCACCAGCACGCTGGTCAGCACCACCAACACCTGGGCCAGTCAGGGAGTCATTGACCCCGTGGCCAATCTGCAGAACTCCAAGGTCTACCTGTTCTCGGGCACGCTCGACAGCGTGGTCAAAACCGGGGTGATGGACGCGCTGCGCACCTACTACAACAGCTTCGTGCCCGCCGCCAACGTGGTCTACAAGAAGGACATTGCGGCAGAACACGCGATGGTGACGGACGACTACGGCAACGCCTGCTCCACCAAGGGCGCGCCCTACATCAGCGACTGCAACTTCGACCTGGCCGGCGCCATGCTGCAGCACCTGTACGGCACGCTGAACGCCCGCAACAACGCCACCCTGCCCACCGGCAATTACATCGAGTTCAACCAGAGCGAATTCATCAGCAACCACGGCATGGCCACCACGGGCTGGGCCTATGTGCCCCAGGCCTGCCAGGCGGGCGGCACGGCCACCTGCAAGCTGCACGTGGTGCTGCATGGCTGCAAGCAGAACATCAGCGATGTGCAGCAGCAGTACGTGCGCAACACTGGCTACAACCGCTGGGCCGACACCAACAACATCGTGATGCTGTACCCGCAGACCAGCACCGCAGCCACCAACAGCTGCTGGGACTGGTGGGGCTATGACAGCGCCAACTACTCCAAGAAGTCCGGCCCGCAAATGGCGGCCATCAAGGCCATGGTGGATCGCGTTTCCAGCGGCACGGGCGGTACCACGCCCCCCGACCCTGTGGCCCTGCCTGCCCCCACGGGCGTGAGCACTTCGGGCGCCACGGCCAACAGCATGGCCATCGGCTGGGCCGCCGTCACCGGCGCGGCCAGCTACAACGTGTACCGCAACGCCAACAAGGTCAACGCGCTGCCTGTGACCGCCACCAGCTACACCGACACCGGCCTGGCTGCCTCCACCACCTACAGCTGGACGGTGCGCGCTGCCGATGCCAACGGGGCCGAAGGCGCCACATCGGCCGCTGCATCGGGCACCACGCTGGCCGCATCGGGCGGCGGCACGGCCACCTGCACTACGGCCAGCAACTATGCACACACCCTGGCCGGGCGCGCTTATGCCGCCGGGGGCTACACCTATGCGCTGGGCTCCAACCAGAACATGGGCCTGTGGAACGTGTTCGTCACCAACACCCTGAAGCAGACCAGCACCAACTACTACGTGATTGGCACTTGTCCTTAAAGTGCGGGGCGCGCTGCCGCAGGGCAGGGCGCCCCACCCATTCCATCGATTGACTCAGACCGTGAAAGTGAACCCCCACCCATGAGCACCTTGGCCACCAAGGACTTGACCATCCGCTTTGGCGGCCACGTGGCGGTCAACGGCGTGACCTGCTCTTTCGAGCCCGGCACGCTGACCGCCATCGTGGGCCCCAACGGTGCGGGCAAGACCACCTACTTCAACCTGATCTCGGGGCAACTCAAGGCCACCAGCGGCAGCGTGATGCTGGGCGGGCAGGACCTCACAGGCCAGTCCGTTTCGGCACGCACGCACGCGGGCCTGGGCCGGGCGTTCCAGCTCACCAATCTGTTCCCCAACCTCAGCGTGCTGGAGAACGTGCGCCTGGCCGTGCAGGCCACACAAGAGGGCAAGCACCGCCGGGGCATGAACCTGTGGAGCATCTGGAGCGACCACAACGCGCTGACCCAGCGCGCCCGCGTGATCCTTCAGGCCGTGGCCATGACCGACCGGGCCGACACGCCCGTGGCCAGCCTGCCGCATGGCGACCAGCGCAAGCTCGAAGTGGCACTGCTCATGGCGCTGGAGCCGCAGGTCTACATGTTCGACGAGCCCACGGCTGGCATGAGCCATGACGAGGCGCCCGTGATCCTGAACCTGATCCGCGAGCTGAAGAAGGACAAGACCAAGATCATCCTGCTGGTAGAGCACAAGATGGACGTGGTGCGCGAGCTGGCCGACCGCATCATCGTGCTGACCA
Source organism: Acidovorax sp. M14 (assembly GCF_049331375.1). NCBI lineage: Bacteria > Pseudomonadati > Pseudomonadota > Betaproteobacteria > Burkholderiales > Comamonadaceae > Acidovorax > Acidovorax sp. M14. The sequence goes on along the minus strand of NZ_CP186263.1, from coordinate 3,393,114 downwards.
ATGGCACGCTGGTGGCCGACGGCCCACCGGCCGAGGTGATTGCATCGCCCGTGGTGCAAGAGGCTTACCTGGGCGTCTCCAAGGACGCAGAGAAGGAGGCCGCATGAGCACGACACCAACGACCAACCTGCTCGAACTCAAGGGCGTGCACACGCACATCGGCGCGTACCACATCCTGCACGGCGTGGACCTGGCGGTGCCCAAGGGCCAGCTCACCATGCTGCTGGGCCGCAATGGTGCGGGCAAGACGACCACGCTGCGCACCATCATGGGCCTGTGGCATGCGTCGAAGGGCTCCATCCACTTTGGCGGCAAAGACATCACGGCGATGAACACTCCCGCCATTGCGGGCATGAACATCGCCTATGTGCCCGAGAACATGGGCATCTTTGCCGACCTCACGGTGAAGGAAAACATGCTGCTGGCCGCACGCAGCGCGCGCAACGCCGCGCAGATGGACGAGGCGCGGCTGCAGTGGATCTTCAAGCTCTTCCCCGCCGTGGAGAAGTTCTGGAACCACCCGGCTGGCAAGCTCAGCGGCGGCCAGAAACAGATGGTGGCCGTGAGCCGCGCCATCGTCGAGCCGCGCGATCTGCTCATCGTCGATGAACCCAGCAAGGGCCTCGCGCCCGCCATCATCAACAACATGATCGATGCGTTCGACCAGCTCAAGAAGAGCGGCGTGACCATCCTGCTCGTCGAGCAGAACATCAACTTTGCCAAGCGGCTGGGTGACACCGTGGCCGTGATGGACAACGGCCAGGTGGTGCATGCGGGCAGCATGGCCGCACTGGCGCAAGACGAAGAACTGCAGCGCTCGCTGCTGGGGTTGGCGCTATGAGTCGTATGAGCAATTTCAAGTGTTTTCGGGTGGTAGCGCAGGTATCTATTGCCGTGGCAGCTATCAAATATGTAGCTGATGTGCGTGGTGCGGCAGTGGCTGCTGGAGGTCGGGCATGAGCATCACCCGCGATTTCGACTGGAAGCCGCTGGCGCTGGTGCCGGCGCTGGCGCTGCTGGTGCTGCCCTTCATCGGCTCGCCCAGCACCTGGCTCACGCTCACGGTGGCGGGGCTGGCCATGGGCATGATCATCTTCATCATCGCCTCGGGCCTCACGCTGGTGTTTGGCCTGATGGACGTGCTGAACTTTGGCCATGGCGTGTTCATTGCACTGGGTGCGTTTGTGGCCACCAGCGTGCTGGGCGCCATGGGCGACTACACCCAGAGCGCCGAACTGTGGCGCAACCTGATGGCCGTGCTGCCGGCCATGGTGGTGGCCATGGCGGTGGCGGGGGCCGTGGGCCTGGCGTTCGAGCGCTTCATCGTGCGCCCCGTGTACGGCCAGCACTTGAAGCAGATCCTCATCACCATGGGCGGCATGATCATTGGTGAAGAACTCATCAAGGTCATCTGGGGCCCCGCGCAGATCCCGCTGCCGCTGCCCGAGGGCATGCGTGGCTCGCTGCTGGTGGGTGATGCGGCCATCGAAAAGTACCGCCTGGTGGCGGTGGCTGTGGGCTTGCTGGTGTTTGGTGTGCTGGCGTGGACGCTGTCGCGCACCAAGGTCGGCCTGCTCATCCGCGCCGGCGTACAAGACCGCGAGATGGTCGAAAGCCTGGGCTATCGCATCCGCCGCCTGTTTGTGGGCGTGTTCGTGGTGGGCTCGGCCTTGGCGGGCCTGGGCGGCGTGATGTGGGGCCTGTACCAGCAGAACGTCGTGCCCCAGATGGGCGCACAGGTCAATGTGCTGATCTTCATAGTGATCATCATCGGCGGCCTGGGCAGCACCGGCGGCGCGCTCATCGGTGCGCTGCTGGTGGGGCTGATGGCCAACTACACCGGCTTCCTGGTGCCCAAGGTGGCGCTGTTCTCCAACATCGCGTTGATGGTGGCCATTCTCTTGTGGCGCCCGCAGGGCGTCTATCCCGTGGCCAACCGCTGATGAGGGGCCGACTGACATGCTGAACCGACTTCTCTCCGGCGACTATCCGCGCAGCAAGGTGCTGGCGGTGATTCTGGTGGCCATCTTTGTTGGCCTTGCTTTTGCACCTTTCCTCTTCCCCGGCGTCAAGGCGCTGTCTGTGGCGGCCAAGGTGCTGATCTTTGTGGTGCTGGTTGCCAGCTTTGACCTGCTGCTGGGCTACACCGGCATCGTGAGCTTTGCGCACACCATGTTCTTTGGCATCGGGGCCTACGGCATTGCCGTGGCCACCACGCGCATGGGGCCCACCTGGTCTGCGCTGCTGGTGGGGCTGGCCGGCGCGCTGGTGCTCTCGCTGCTGCTGTCGCTGGCGGTGGGGCTCTTCTCGCTGCGCGTGCGGGCCATCTTCTTCGCCATGATCACGCTGGCCGTGGCTGCTGCGTTCCAGACGCTGGCCTCGCAGCTGTCGGACATCACAGGCGGCGAAGACGGCCTGACCTTCAAGGTGCCCGAGTTCCTTTCGCCCAGCTTCGAGCCGTTTGACGACCCCTTCCTGGGCGTGAGCATCGACGGGCGGCTGATCTGCTACTACCTGCTCTTCGTCACGGCCGTGGCGCTGGTGCTGGCGCTGCTGCGCATCGTCAACTCGCCCTTCGGCCGCGTGCTGCAGGCCATCCGCGAGAACGAGTTCCGCGCCGAGGCCATTGGCTACCGCGTGGTGGTGTACCGCACCACGTCCAGCGTGCTGTCGGCACTGTTTGCCACCATGGCGGGTGCCATGCTGGCGCTCTGGCTGCGCTACAACGGGCCGGACACATCGCTCAGCTTCGAAATCATGATGGACTGCCTGCTCATCGTGGTGATCGGCGGCATGGGCACGATCTACGGCTCGGCCATTGGCGCGGTGCTCTTCCTGGTGGCGCAAAGCTACCTGCAGGATCTGCTGCGCCTGGGCAGCGAGGCCGCCTCAGGCCTGCCCTGGCTGTCTGCGCTGCTGTCGCCCGACCGCTGGCTGCTGTGGCTGGGCGTGCTGTTCGTTCTGTCCGTTTACTACTTCCCCACCGGTGTGGTGGGGCGCCTGCGCGCGGCAGCTGCGCGCAAGGTGGGGTGAGTGGCCCGGCCGCGCCGGGTGACTGGCGTGGCCTGGGTGTGTGGGTGAGCTGTGCAACAAAGACGCAAAGAAAAAACTCCAGGAGACAAGCACATGAAGATCAGCATGAAGAACCCGCGTTTTCGTCCCTTTTCTCGTCCGTTCGTTCCCGCAGTGCTCGCCGCTGCGGTGTTGGCTGCCTGCGGCGGCAGTGATGGCGACAGCGCCGCACTCAACACCAAGCCCGCCTACCTGGGCGCCATCAGCGAGATCACGTACGACGGCACCAGCAACGACCTGCTGACGGCTGGCCTGGGCGCCACGGGGCTGGCGGCGGCCGTGCCACCGGCCTATGCCGACCCGCTCAAGCCCACCGCAGCCGAGCTGCGCCGCACAGCCATCCACACCAACTACCGCGCCATGCTCGACATGACGGCGGCCGGTGGCTACGGCACGCTGTATGGCCCCAACGTGGATGCACAGGGCAAGGTCACCACCGGCGAAGGCAAGGTCGCAGGCACTGAGTACATCGCATTTGCCGACGACGGCACAGGCCGCAAGAATGTCACCCTCATGGTGCAGGTGCCTGCCAGCTTCGACCCCAAGAAGCCCTGCATGATCACCGCGACGGCATCGGGCTCGCGCGGTGTGTACGGCGGCATCTCCACCGGCGAGTGGGGCCTGAAGAAGGGCTGCGCTGTGGCGTACTCTGACAAGGGCACCGGCGGCGCGCCGCATGACCTCATGAATGACACCGTGCCGCTGATCGACGGCACCCGCACCACGGCCACCGCAGCGGGCAAGAACGCGGCTTTCAACGCAGGCCTCACTACTACCGAGCTGGCCGCCTTCAACACCGCTACGCCCAATCGCTTTGCCTTCAAGCACGCCCACTCGGGCCAGAACTCTGAAAAGGATTGGGGCACCACCACCTTGCAGGCGGTGGAGTTTGGCTACTACGTGCTCAACCAACGTTATGGCGCCACCGATGCAGCGGGCCAGCGCCTCAAGACGCTGACCCCGGCCAACACCATCGTGATTGCATCCAGCATCTCCAACGGTGGCGGCTCCGCGATTGCCGCGGCCGAGCTGGACACGCAGGGCCTGATCAGCGGCGTGGCCGTGTCCGAGCCTGCCATCGAGATGCCTGCCAACCCCGGTGTCACCGTGCGCCGTGGCAGTGCTGAGGTGGCCGTCACCGGCAAGACGCTGGTGGACTTCACGACCTACGCCAACCTGTACCAGGCCTGCGCATCGCTGGCGCCATCGGTCAGCACCAGCCCTTACGCCGCCGCTTTTGCCGCCGGCTTTGGCAGTGCGGCCCTGCCGATTGCGCCCAATCGCTGTGCCTCGCTCAAGGCGGCAGGCCTGCTCACGGCCTCCACCACGGCCACGCAGGCCGAGGAGGCTTTGCAAAAGCTGCGCGCCTACGGCTGGGAGCCCGAGTCCAACGACTTGCATGCGTCGCTGGCTGCGTTTGAAGTTGCTCCGGCGGTCGCCGTCACCTTCGCCAACAGCCTGTCGCGCGCCAGCGTCAAGGACCACCTGTGCGGCTTCAGCTACGCGGCCACGGCGGCTACAGGCGCGGTGACAACACTGGCCCCCGCAGCGCTCGCTGGCATGTTTGCCACGGGCAATGGCGTGCCCCCATCGGGCGGTATCAACCTGGTCAACAATCTGGGCAAGCTGGGCCCGGCACGCGACTTCCTGTCGGTGTCGGACGCGGGCGTGGCCGACTGGAACCTGAGCGGTGCGCTGTGCCTGCGCAACCTCGTCACCGGCAACGATGCCGCCGCCAAGAAGCTGCAGGCCGGTGTAGACGAAACCCGCCGCAACGGCAACCTGCGTGGCAAGCCTGCCGTCATCGTGCATGGCCGTGCGGATGCGTTGCTGCCCGTCAGCCACACCTCGCGCCCCTACGCCGCACTGAACAAGAAGGTCGAAGGCGCTGCCAGCAAGCTCAGCTATGTAGAAGTGGCCAACGCCCAGCACTTCGACAGCTTCATCGGCCTGCCCACCGTGCTGCCGGGTTATGACAGCCGCTACGTGCCGCTGCACGTGTACCTGAACCACGCACTCGACGCCGTGTACGACCACCTCGCCAACGGCAAGGCGCTGCCCGCCAGCCAGGTGGTGCGTACGGTGCCACGTGGCGGCACACCGGGCAGCGCACCGGCCATCACCGCCGCCAACGTGCCGCCGCTGGCCACCACGCCCGCTGCCGCCAACGCCATTGCCATCACGGCGGGCGCCATCTCCATCCCTGACTGACCAGGACGCTGAACGATCTCTGTGGAAGCCCGGGACCCGTGCACTGCAGGTGCATGCCCCGGGCCATTCCAGGCGCAGTCATCACAAGGACGGAAGCAATGAACACTGTGAAGAGTTGGGTAGGCCGCGTGTCGGCCACCCTGTGGTGGGGTGGACCGATGGCGTTGGCATTGGCCGTGGGGGCGCTGGCCCCCGCGCGGGCCGCCGAGGTGGTGGTGGGGCAGGTGGCCCCGCTGTCGGGCGTGCTGGCCAGCACCGGCGCGCAGATGGTGCTGGGCGGCAAGATTTACTTTGACTGGGTCAACGCACAAGGCGGCGTGCACGGCGCCAGCATTCGCCAGGCGGTGGCCGACGATGGCTACAAGGTCGCGGACACGTTGACCCGCACCCGCGAGCTGCTGGCCAAGCCCGAAGTGGTGGCCCTGTACGGCTTTGCGGGCACGGCCAACATCACCCAGCTGCTGGCCGATGGCGTGCTGGAGCAGGGCGGCGCCGCACTGGTGGCTCCGTACACGGGTGGCGAGTCGCTGCGCAACCCGTTCAACCCCTGGATCTTTCATGTGCGTGCCGGTTATGCCGACGAAACCGAGCACATGGTGCAGCAGCTCACCACGCTGGGCATGAACCGTGTGGCCGTGATGTACCAGGACGACGGCTTTGGCAAGGCGGGCCTCGCGGGGGTGGAGGCGGCGCTGGGCAAGCGTGGCCTCAAGCTCGTGGTGTCTGCGGGCTACGAGCGCAATACCGACAAGGTGGACGACGCCGTCAAGGCCATCAAGGCCGCCGATGTGCACGCGGTCATCATGATTGCGGTGAACAAGCCCGCGGCGGCCTTCATCCAGCGCTACCGCGAGCAGGGCGGCGGCGCGCAGCTGTACAACATCTCGGTGGTGGACCCGACGGAGCTGGTCAAGCTCGCGGGCCTCAAGAACGCGCACGGCCTGGGCATCAGCCAGGTGGTGCCCTACCCCTACCGGCCGCAGCTGCCCGTGGTGCGCGAGTACCAGACGCTGCTGAAAAAGTACGCGCCCGACGCCGAGGTCAACTACACCAGCTTTGAGCAGTTCCTCGGTGCCAAGGTGCTGGTCGAGGCCCTGCGCCGCGCCGGGCCTGCGCCCACACGCGCCAAGGTCGTGAAGGCGCTGGAGTCACTGCAAAGCTATGACCTTGGCGGCATCACGCTGGGCTATTCGCCCACCAACCGTATCGGCTCGCGCTATGTCGAGGTCACTGTCATCGGCAGCAACGGCCGCCTCATGAAATGAGCGCGGCTCCAAAAACTCTCCTGGCGTTGTTGTTGCGTCTTGCCGTACTTTCAGTACTGTCTGCAACGCAACGCCTCGCCAGGACCGCCTCGCTGAGTTTTGTGAGCCGCTACCCGTCCACAGGTTGTTTTGTCCGCAGCCTGCATCTATCCACCGACTCACAAGGTTGACCACCATGACTCCGTTATCGCGCTACACCACCTGCGCTGGCTATGAAATCCATTACATGGAGTGGGGCGCGCCGGATGCCCCGGTGGTGATCGCGTGGCACGGGCTGGCGCGCACCGGCCGCGACATGGACCCGCTGGCCGCCCACCTGGCATCGCGCTACCGCGTGATCTGTCCCGACACATTGGGACGGGGCCTGAGCCAGTGGGCGCGCGCGCCGCAAGACGAGTACCGCCTGTCGTTCTACGCACGCATCGCGGCCGACCTCTTTGACCAGCTGGGCATCGAGAAAGCGCACTGGGTGGGCACATCGATGGGCGGGGCCATCGGTACGGTGTGCGCATCGGGATTGTTCGAGCCGCAGCTCAAGGGCCGCATCCAGAGCCTGCTGCTCAACGACAACGCCCCGCGCCTGGCGGATGCGGCGCTGGAGCGCATCAAGGCCTATGCAGGCCATCCGCCTGCGTTCGACACGGTGAAGGAGCTGGAGGCGTTCTTTCGGCAGGTATACAAGCCGTACGGCTGGCTCAGCGATGAGCAGTGGCGCCTGCTCACCGAGAGCAGCACCCGCCGCCTGCCAGACGGCCGTGTCACGCCGCATTACGACCCCGCCATGGTGCAGCAGTTCACGCACCACACCAACGACTACCTCATCTGGGATCACTACGACGCGCTCGACATTCCCGTGTTGTGCCTGCGCGGGGCCGAGTCCGACCTGGTGCTGCCAGACGTCACGGCCGAAATGTTGACCCGGGGCCCGGGATCACGCGGCCAGGCGCAGGTGGTGGAGGTGCCCGGCTGCGGCCATGCCCCTGCGCTCAATGTGCCCGAGCACTACGCGCTGGTGGACGGGTTTTTGGCCAGTGCGCAAGGCGGGCAATAGCCCGTTTGCCCGTTTGCCCGTCCGCACACCCGCCCGCGCTGAGGCCGTCAGCGTGGCACGCCGGGCCCGCAGCCCAAGGCCTGGCTCAGCTGCTCGGCAGGGATGGCCCAGTCTGCATCCGCCGCAATCGCCTCGCGCAAGAACTTGGCCTGGGCGGGCGACCATACCGCCACATCCGGCAGCGTGAAATTGACAGCCGTCGTGCGGTGCGTTGCGATGAACGTGGTCATCGACGCCTCGTCGGACGGCAGTCCCAGTTGGTCAAACAGGTCGGACATGGTGTGAATACCGGTTTCCATGGGTGCATCCTTGGTGTGTGGGGTGAAGATCGATCACGCGGCGGCTATCGCCCGCCTCCGTGGCCCGAGCGCTATTGCAGCATGGGCCGGCCCGGCGGAATGTAGGACGGTCTCGGAGTTGTTGGGCTGTCTCCATGCCGCTGAAGAACCTGTTCAAAGGCATAGGGCACATGAGGGGAGCTGGCCCACAGCCAATGCCAGCACCGCAGCCGCCACGCTGCAGCTGCTGCCGGGGGCTTGCCCGGGCCTTCAGAGGCACAGTTGTGCCAGCGCAGCTTGCAGGCCAGCCAGCCCACCCACACGCTGGTCGTTGATGAAAATCTGCGGCATCTGCCGCACCGAGGGGCCGCACTTGGCATAAAACGCCAGGCGCTCGGCCTCGTCATCGATCTTGATTTCTTCGTAGGGCAGCGAACGGGATTTGAGGAGCATCTTGGCCGACTCGCACTGCGGGCAGGCGGACTTGGAGTACACGGTGATTTGAAGGGTCATGGTGCGAGTTTACGGGGCGTGGAGCGGGCACCTCGGCACGGCAACTCACAGGCCCGCACCCCGACCTGTATGGAGTGGTTTACCATTCGGTTTGTTTTGTGACTGATTGGTAATTTATGTCCTTGCTATTCCCTTGGGTGCGCCGTTCCGTGCTGCTGGTGTCCACAGCTCTGTTGCTCGCGTTGGTCGGTTGCTCCTCCACCACTCCGCCCTCCGGCATCACCCCCGTCACGCCATTTGACCTGGCGCGGTACGAGGGGCGCTGGTACGAGGTGGCCCGGCTTGACCACTCTTTTGAACGTGGCATGACCGATGTATCTGCCACCTACCAGCGCCAGAGCGATGGCGGCGTGCGCGTGCTCAACCGGGGTTTTGACACTGGCAAGAACGACTGGCGGCAGGCCGAAGGCAAGGCCAAGTTCACGGGCGATACCAACACGGCGTCGCTCAAGGTCTCGTTCTTTGGCCCGTTCTACGGCGGCTACCATGTGGCCGCGTTGGATGCCGACTACCAATGGGCGCTGGTGGTGGGGCCAGACCGCAGTTACTGCTGGATTCTGTCGCGCACCAAGCAGTTGGCCCCTGCCGTTCGCGAGCAGCTCATCGCCCGCGCCCAGGCACTGGGCATCGACACGCAGGCCCTCATCTGGGTAACCCACGACCGCACCGAACCGCAGCCATGAGCGCACCCATTCCCAAACTTCCTATCGCCGTCATCGGCGCAGGCCTGGCGGGCCTGTCGTGCGCACAAGCCCTGCTGCAGGCGGGCCACTCGGTGCATGTGTTCGACAAGAGCCGCGGCCCCTCAGGCCGTATGAGCACGCGCCGTGCTGAAGACGCGGCAGGCCCCTGGCAGTGTGACCACGGCGCGCAGTACTTCACTGCACGCGATCCGCAGTTCCGCGCCGAAGTCGCCCGCTGGCAGCAGGCTGGTGTGGCCGCCCTGTGGGACGCACGCCTTGCCAGCTTTGACGGCGCAGTCTGGACCACGCCCGCCACCCCACTGGAGCGCTTTGTGGGCACCCCGCGCATGACATCGCCCGCCGGCTGGTTTGTGCAGGGCTTGCAGCAGGCGGGTGACCGGGCGCTGGCGCAGTGGCAAACCACCGTGCAAAAGCTGGAGCGCAACGCCGATGGCTGGTCGATCATCTCTGCCGAGCATGGCCTGCACTCGCAGCGCTACAGCGCCGTGCTGCTGGCCGTGCCCGCCCCGCAAGCCGTGCCCTTGCTGCAACCTGTGGCCCCCACGGGCGCTGCGGTGGCTGCCAGCGCACGCATGCGCGGCAGCTGGGCGGTGATGGTGCGTTGCCCCGCACCCGTGGCCTTGGCGTGGGACGGTGCCTTCATCAACACCGGCCCGCTGCGCTGGGTGGCGCGCGACAGCAGCAAGCCCGGCCGCACGGCCCCTGCAGGCACCGAAACCTGGCTGCTGCACGCCAGCCCCGAGTGGAGCGATGCCCACATCGAAGACACCGCCGACAGTGTGACCGCCACCTTGCTCGCTGCATTCCAGGCACTGGGCGGCCCCGCTCCTACGCAGGTGCAAGCCACGGCCCACCGCTGGCGCTATGCCGACACCGAACCCGCCCTCACGCTGGGGTACTGGTGGGATGCCGATGCGCTGCTGGGCCTGTGCGGCGACTGGATCAGCGGCGGCAAGGTCGAGGGCGCATGGCTCAGCGGCCAGTCACTGGCCCGCGCCGTGGCGGGCTGATCGCGGGCTAACGGGGCCAGAGCGGCGCAGGGCAGGGCATGAGCTACACCGTCGTCTGGTTCAAACGCGACTTGCGCGTGCATGACCACGCGCCGCTGCACCACGCTGCCGCCCAGGGCCCGGTGCTGTGTCTGTATGTGATTGAGCCCAGCCTGTGGGCCCAGCCCGATGCGGCCCTGCAGCACTACCACTTTGTGCAAGAAAGCCTGCACGACCTGGCCCAGGCCCTGCAGCGGCGCGGTGCCACGCTGCAGGTGGCCGTGGGCGAGGTGGTGGACGTGCTGGCCCGCCTGCACGCGCTGGCTCCCTTCCACACCCTGGTGGCCCATGAGGAAACGGGCAACGCCCACACCTACGCCCGCGACCAGGCCGTTGGCCGTTGGTGCCGCACGCAGGGCGTAGCCTGGCGCGAATGGCCCCAGCACGGCGTGGTGCGTCGCCTGCGCTCGCGCGATGACTGGCAACAGCAATGGCAGGCCTTCATGCACGCGCCCGTGGTGCCTGCCCCTGTGCCAGAGGCCCTGCACAGCCGCACGCTGCCGTGGCCCGCACAGCCCTGGCCCAGCGCGGCCGAGCTGGGTTTGGCGGCGCACGACCCACCCCAACGCCAGCGCGGCGGCCGCAAAGAAGGTCTGCGCGTGCTGCAAGATTTTTTGGCAGAGCGCAGCCAGGGCTACCGGGGCGGCATCTCATCGCCGCTCACCGCGCCCAGTGCCTGCTCGCGTCTGTCTCCCTATCTGGCCCTGGGCAGCCTGGGTATGCGCGAGGTGGTGCAGGCCACCCAGCGCCGCCAGCAACAGCTTAAAGGCAGCACTGAGCCTGGAGCCGCATGGCAGCGCAAGGGGCTCACCGCCTTCATGAGCCGCCTGCACTGGCACTGCCATTTCATCCAGAAGCTCGAATCCGAACCCGCGCTGGAGCACCACAACCTGCACCGGGGCTACAACGGCCTGCGCGAAGGCGAATGGAACCCCGCCCACTTCGAGGCCCTGGTCGCGGGGCGCACCGGCTGGCCCATGGTGGATGCCTGCGTGGCCATGCTGCGCGAGACGGGGTGGATCAACTTCCGCATGCGGGCCATGCTGGTGTCGGTGGCCTCGTACCCGCTATGGCTGCACTGGCGGACCGTGGGCGAGTGGCTGACCCGCCAGTTTCTGGATTACGAGCCCGGCATCCACTGGAGTCAGATGCAAATGCAGGCGGGCACCACGGGCATCAACACCACCCGCGTCTACAACCCCATCAAGCAGGCGCAAAACCACGACCCCCACGGCCACTTTGTGCGTCAGTGGCTGCCCGCCTTGCGCCGCGTGCCCGATGCCTGGCTGCTGGAGCCCTGGCGCATGCCGCCCGATGTGCAGGCCCGCTGCGGCGTGCGCGTGGGCCACGACATTGCCGTGCCGCTAGTGGAGCTGGACACCGCCACCCGCACGGCCAAGGCCCGCGTGCACGGCCTGCGCGCCCAGCCCACCGTGCGCGCCGCCCAGGCTGCGATTGTGGAAAACCACGGCTCCCGCCAGTTTCGCGATGGCGGCAGCCCGCAGGCCCGCGCCCGGGCTCGCGCACGCAACGCCGCCCAGCACCCCCAGCAGCAAACCCTGGACTTTTGAACCATGCGCATGCGCAAAAAATCCGACCTTCCGCAAAAGACCTGCCAACACTGCGGCCTGCCCTTTGCCTGGCGCAAGAAGTGGGAAAAGGTGTGGGACGAAGTGAAGTACTGCTCCGACCGCTGCCGCAGCGAACGCAAGCGCGCCGACAAGCCTGCAGGGGAGGGCGCAGCATGAGCACCGTGCTGTTCTGGTTTCGCAACGACCTGCGCCTGCACGACCAACCCGCGCTGCGCGCAGCCCTCACCAGCGGTGCCACCCACCTGCTACCCGTGGTGTGCCTGCCCGCGCCGGATGAACGCACGCCCTGGGGCTTTGCCCGTGTGGGCGCACACCGCCGGGCCTTCACGGCCGCAGCACTGCGCGGGCTGCAAGGGCAGATGAGCGCACTGGGCAACCCACTGCTCATCTGCCAAGCCCCACCCGCCACCGCCTTGCCGCAACTGGCAAAGGCCGTGGGTGCCACCACCGTGGTGTGCGAAGACATTGCCGCCCCCTATGAGCAGGCTGAGGTGGCCGCACTGCGCGCCGCAGGCTTGCAGGTGCGCACCGTGTGGCACAGCAGCATGCTGCCCCCGGCGCGCATGCCGTGGGCTGTGGACCAGTTGCCCGGCGTGTTTACCACCTTCCGCCAAAAGGTGGAGCGCGCAGGCATCACCCCCGCTGTGCCATTGCCTGCACCCGCCCGGCTGCTGCCGCCACCTGACGTGCCCGCGCCCGTGTTGCAGGCCGTGGGGGCAGAGCTGGGCGCCGAAGCCATCCAGCAACCCGCACCTCCGCAGGGCAGCGATGCCCGTTCCTCCTTCCCGTACGTAACGCCCGCGTGCGATGGCAGCGAGGCCGCCGCGCTGGCCCACCTCGCGCAGTACCTGGCCCGCAAGTTGCCCCACAGCTACAAGGACACGCGCAACGGGCTCACGGGGCTGGATTACTCCAGCAAGTTCTCGCCCTGGTTGGCGACGGGCGCGCTGTCTCCGCGCCAGATCTATGCCGATCTGAAAAATTTCGAGCGCGACCACGGCGCCAATGACGGCACCTACTGGCTGTGGTTTGAGCTGCTGTGGCGCGATTACTTCCGGCTGCTGCACCTGCAATACGGTGCAGCGCTGTACCGGGCGCGGGGGCTGTCAGAACTGCCGCCCGCCCCGCACAACCCGCGCGGTTTTGATCGCTGGTGCCGGGGCGATACGGGCCAGCCCCTGGTCGATGCCGCCATGCGCGAACTGGCTACCACCGGCTACCTCAGCAACCGCCTGCGCCAGGTGGTGGCCAGCTACCTCATCTACGACCTGCGGGGCGACTGGCGCGCGGGCGCGGCGTGGTTTGAATCGCAACTGGTGGACTACGACGTGTACAGCAACCAGGCCAACTGGCTCTACATCGCCGGGCGCGGCACCGACCCGCGCGGGGGGCGGCGCTTCAACCCCACCAAGCAGGCGCAAGACCACGATGCCGACGGCAGCTACCGCCGCCTATGGGGCACGGCATGAGCACGCCACAACCCTCTACCCCACAGCGTGCCCACACGCTTCGCCTGCTTCTGGGCGACCAGCTCAACCCCGAGCATTCATGGTTTGCCACGCCGGACGAAGGCGTGGTCTACGTGCTGATGGAAGTGCGGCAAGAGACCGACTACGTGCTGCACCACGCACAAAAAATCCTCGCCATCTTTGCCGGCATGCGCGACCTGGCCCGCCACCTGCGCGAGGCCGGGCACCGCGTGCGCTATGTGGCGATTGACGACGCCAGCAACCGCCAGTCGATGCCCGACAACCTGGCCGCCCTCATGGCCCACTACGGTGCGCACACGCTGCAATACCAACACCCCGACGAATGGCGGCTGGACGAGCAACTGCGCGCCTGGGGCGCAAAGCAAGCCTTTGCCGTGCAGGCCGTCAGCAGCGAGCACTTCTACACCACCCGCACCGAAATGGCCGAGGTGTTCAAGGGCCGCAAGCAGTGGCTCATGGAGCACTTCTACCGCCGCATGCGCCAGCGCCACAGCGTGCTCATCGATGCAGCGGGCGAGCCCGAAGGCGGCCAATGGAACTACGACCACGACAACCGCAAACCCTGGCCAGGCACCCCCGCGTTGCCGCCTGACGCCCGCCCCGCGCACGACCACAGCGCCCTGTGGGCCACCATCCAGGCCGCAGGAGTGAAGAGCTTTGGCAACCCTCAGGCCCACGCACTGCGCTGGCCGCTGAACCGGGCCGAGGCACTGGCATGGCTTGACCACTTCATCACCACCACGCTGCCCGACTTTGGCGCGTATGAAGACGCCATGAGCACCAAGAGCGCGCGGCTGTTCCATTCGCTGCTGTCCTTCGCGCTCAACACCAAAATGCTGCGCCCGCACGAGGTGGTGCAACGCGCTCAAGTCGCCTACCACGCAGGCACCGCGCCCTTGCCAGCGGTGGAGGGCTTTATTCGCCAGATATTGGGTTGGCGCGAATATGTGCGCGGCATCTACTGGGCCCACATGCCCGGCTATAACGAGCGCAACGCCCTCGGCCACAGCACACCGCTGCCGGAATGGTTCTGGACGTGCGAGACCAAAATGCGCTGCATGCAGCACGCCGTGGGCCAGTCGCTTCAGGATGCATACGCCCACCACATCCAGCGCCTCATGGTCATCGGCAACTTTGCGCTGTTGGCGGGGCTCGACCCTGCCGCCGTGCACCGCTGGTACCTGGGCGTGTACATCGACGCCTTTGAATGGGTGGAAGTGCCCAACACTGTGGGCATGAGCCAGTTTGCCGACGGCGGCCTGCTCGCCACCAAACCCTATGTGAGCAGCGCCGCCTACATCGACCGCATGAGCGACTACTGCAGCGGCTGCCACTACGACAAAAAGCAAAAAGTCGGTGAGCGGGCGTGCCCGTACAACGCGCTGTACTGGGACTTTTTTGCGCGCAACGAGGGCACGCTGGGCAACAACTTTCGCCTGGGCATGGTGTACCGCCAGTTGCAGAAGATGCAGGGCCCGCAGCTGGATGCGTTGCGTGAGCATGCGGCCAGTCTGCGAACTAGACTCGATGCGCTTTGATTCGACCCATCACGTCACCATGAAAATCCACGAGTACCCTGTGCCGCGCCTATCTGCCCAGATCATTCAGGAGTGGGCGCCTGAGCTTGCCGCCCGGTACGGCTGCACGGTAGAAGCGTTTTTGGCAAAGCCCGGCCACATAATCTTTTTCCCCTCCCAGACGCTTCGTCTCGAGCTCATGGATGAGTCTGTGGTGGAGTTCAAGTACGCGTTCGCGCTGGTGAGTGAGGCACGCCGCACCATCGCGGTTTTCACTGAGCACTGTGGACACCACGTGTTCCCGCACTACCAAACTAAAGTGCTCTGCGATGGCTCCCTGGTCTATGCGCAGGCCACACACCCCGGCGACTGGTCTTCACCATGAATTCACTGCCCCATGGCTACCGCGCCCTGGTCATCGGCGCCACCGGTGCCATCGGCAGTGCCTTCCTCGCCCACCTGCAGGCCGATCCGCGCTGCGCCTTGGCCGTGGGCCTGGGCCGCCACACCCAGCCGGCCGTCGATTTGGACGACGAGGCCACCATCGCCGCAGCAGCCCAGCAGCTCAAGGCACAGGGACCATGGCACTGCATCATCCACGCCGCAGGCCTGCTGCACGGTCCCCACGGCATGCCTGAAAAGCGTCTGGGCCAGTTGAACTACGCGCAGATGGAGGCCACCTTCCGCACCAACACCTTCGGCCCCGCGCTGTTGTTGGCCCACTTTGCACCGCTGCTGCCCAAGCAGGGGCGCGGCTTGCTGGCGGTGCTGTCGGCCAAGGTGGGCAGCATTGGCGACAACCGCCTGGGCGGCTGGTACAGCTACCGCGCCAGCAAGGCCGCGCTCAACATGCTGGTCAAAACGGCATCCATCGAAGTGGCCCGCACCCACCCGCAGGCCGTGCTGGTGGCGCTGCACCCGGGCACCGTCAATTCAGCCTTGTCAGCCCCGTTCAACGGCGCAGAAATTGGCCGCCCGGCAGTGGATGCGGCGGGCGACATGCTGCGGGTGCTGGATGGACTAACGCCTGAGGAGACGGGCAGCTTCTACGCCTACAGCGGCGCGCCGCTCCCCTGGTAAGCGTGGCGGGCGGTGCTATGGTTTTGATACCGCTTCCGCACCAGCAGTAAGCGCTGGCGGGCATTTTTCTCAAAGGCATGTCATGTGCCACTGTCCATGCGCGCCCTTCGTACGGCTTGCATGCAGAATGCCGCATGCATCCAACCCCATCGCCCGACACGATCCTTTTTGCTTCCCACACCACGGCCACAGCCGGGTCTGTGGCGCAGTGGGTAGAACGCCACTACGACCTGCCCGTGCAGCAGTGCTACCTGATCCGCCGCAACCTCAATGACAACTATGCGGTGCGAGCCGCGGATGGCAACCGCTACGTGGCAAGGCTCTGCGCCATTCGTCCGCGTGGTCCGTTCAATGTGGACTTTGAGCTGGCGTTGTTGACCCATTTGGAGTCGCAGGGCGTGGGCGTGGCCTCCCCCGTGTTGGCTGCAAACGGCGCAACCAGCGTGACCCTGCCGTTCCCGGAGGGCCCTCGTGTGCTGGTCCTCTTCCGTCACTGCGAAGGCGCTGTGCCCGATACCCCCGAAGACCTGCACCTGACCGGCGCCACGTTGGCCCAGATTCACAGCGCCGCGCAAAGCTACACCGGCCCCGCAAGCCTCTACGTGCTGGACGGCCACCATCTGGCAGGCCGCACGCTGGACTACCTTGCCGCCCATCCCGAGCTGGCCCCATCCGTGCTGGATGCCTACCGCGAACTGATCCACCGCCTTCTGGGGGAGTTGGCAGAGGTTGAAGACACCTTGACCCGCGTGATGTGCCACGGCGACACGCATGGGTTCAACAACCATGTGTACTCCGATGCCGAAGGTGTGCGCCGCGCCGCATTCTTTGACTTTGATGACGCCGGGCCTGGGTTTCTGGCCTATGACCTGTGTGTGTGGCTGTGGTCGAACCTGCCGCGCAAAGCACCCATGGAGCCTGACGAAGCCTTGCTGAGGCGCTGGCAGCAATACCTGGCTGGCTACCGCGCAGGCGGCGGCCATGTCACCGATGCCGACCTCGCCGCCTTGCCGCTCTTTGTGCAGTTGCGGCACCTGTGGAACATGGGGGAGGGAGTGGCGCGCATCCACCACTGGGGCGCCAACATGATGTCGGCCGACTGGATCAAGAAGCAGCCGGAGGTGATGGCCGCCTGGGCTCGCCTGGATTTGCCCGCTTGATGGGGCTTGCCCGGGCCCCTGCGGGTTGCGCGGGCACCCAAGCTCAGGTCATGTGGCGCGGGGCTGCGGGGTGCGTTAGCTGCTGCGCATCGCTGGGGTCTTGCTCCAGGCTGTACGGCACCGAGACAAAGGCCACGCTCAACACAAAAAACAGCGTGGCGGATACGGCCCGGGCGACGGGGAGCACAAAGTTCTTGAGGTCGGTGTTCATGGTGGTTCCTGCAGCGGCTAGAGGTGGAGAAGGGGCGGGGGTCATATGCCGCCTTGACCCTTGCAGCCATGTTGCCGGTGCAAGGCTGAACGGGTGCTGAACACGTGCTGAAAAGGTGCCGAGCGGCGCTTGCTCATCGCCTACTTGTAGTTCTCCCGCCGTTCCCCAAACTGTCTCACCCGCTTGCGCCACGCCCTGTAGCTGCCCGGCGCCAGGTGGGTGCGCATCAGCGCCTTCACTTCATCGTGGTGCAGGCCGTGGGCGGCGCGGATCTGCGCAAAGCTCACGTGATCGCTCAGCGCCATCTGGATGATCTCGCCCACGGTAGCTGCGTCAAGTGAGGCGTGTGGCGGGTTCACGGCGTGCGGTGTCGTCATGTTCATCAGGGTGCTGGCGTTGTTGCGAGGGTAGTGCGCCTGCATTCACCTTGCGCGGCGGTGGCCCTTTCTCCGTTGCCCTGCTCGCCCTCCACAGACCTTCGGTGCCGGCGTTCAGCGATCCACCGCCAGCCCCTCGGCCAGCGCCTCAAACACCACCCGTATCCGCCGTGATGTGCGCAGCTCGCGGTGCGACACCAGCCAGACGGGAAAACGCACCGGCGCCACGTCGTCCAGCACGCGGACGATGCCCGGCGTTTCGCGGGCGATCTCGTCCATCATGGCGCCGATGCCCATGCCCTGGCGCACCAGCGCCCAGTGGGTCACGGTGTGGTCTGCGTAGCAGGTGAAGTTGTCTTCGCTCAGGTTCAAGCCGTAGTGGCGCAGATAGGCAAGGTACCGGCCAGCGCGGTCTGAACCCACAAACTCCGCATTCACCGCGTCCTCCGCGCTGCGCGGGTGGCCGTGGGCCTGCACCCAGCTCTCCGACGCGTAAAAGCACGCCCGGGCATCGCGCACCAGGCGGGCAATCAGCTCGGGCTGCTCGGGCTGCACGTGGCGGATGGCAATGTCTGCCTCGCGGCGCTGCAGGTCGCTCAGCGCGTTGGACGAGATCACCTCCACGGCAATGCCGGGCGCCTGCGCTCGCAGGCGTTGCAGGATGGGCGGCAGCAAGTGCGTCGCCACTACATCGGTGGCCGACACCGACACCACGCCCCCTACTGCTTGCGACCGCCCGCTGGCAGCCAGGCCCAGGGCCTCTGCCGCAGTGCCCATGGTGCGGGCATGTTCCAGCAGATCCAAGCCGGTGGGCGTGAGCACCATGGCTTTGCCCACGCGCTCAAACAGGGTCACGCCCATCTGCTGCTCAATGGCGGCCACCTGCCGGCTCAGGGTGGGCTGGGTCAGTCCCAGCTTGCGTGCGGCGGCCGACAGCGAGCCGGTCTGCGCCGTTTGCAAGAACGCCTTCAGTTGGTTCCAGTCGAGGTTATCCATGCGTAAACGTATATGTTCACTGCAATTTATCGCAGTTTCCTGCGCTTCAATGCATGGATAGCATCTGTGTGTTGCTCATTGCACCTCTGTACTTCGCTGCTTCAGCTCTTCACCCGGTCTGCACACCATGTCGTCTTCTGCCATTGCTCCCGCCTCCCGCGCATTGCCCTCCGCCGCCAACCCGTCGGCTGCGTCCGCCAAGGCACGGTTCTGGGACCGCATTGCACCCAAGTACGCCACCGACCCCATTGCCGACCTCGCTGGGTACGAGGCCACGCTGCAGCGCGTGCAGGGCCTGCTGTCGCCCCAGCATGACGTGCTGGAGATTGGCTGCGGCACCGGCAGCACGGCACTGCGCCTGGCGCCCTTCACCCGCAGCCTGCTGGCCACCGATGTGTCGTCGCAGATGATCGCCATCGCCCACCAGCGGCTGGCCGCGCAGCCGTCGCCCGCCTTGCGTTTTGCTGTGGCCGACGCCGAGGCCATGGCCCCGGGGCCCGAGGTGTATGACGCAGTGCTGGCCTTCAACGTGCTGCACCTGATGACCGACCTGGACGACGCGCTCAGGCAGCTGGCAAAGGTGCTGCGCCCGGGTGGTTTGCTGATCTCCAAGACCGCTTGCGTTGCCGAGATGAACCCGCTGATCCCCTACCTGGCCGTGCCCCTGATGCGCGCCATTGGCAAGGCCCCGCCGGTGCTGTGCTTTGACGAGCAGCGGCTGCGCTCGGCCATGGTGCAGCAGGGCCTGCAAATCGTCTGCACCGAGCGGCACGGCACGCGCGGCAAGGACATTCGCGCCTTCATCGTGGCCCGCAAGCCGGGCTGAGTTTTACCCACCCCCTGCAACACAGCCTGGCGGCTTTGCAAGGCCGCAGGGCGGAGCTTTGCCTACAGATGTGCTGCCGGGCCCCCGCGCTCATCCCATGGACTGCAGAAGGGCGCCCTGACATTTGCCCTGCTGCGGCCCTGCCGTCATCACCCACCTCTTTGCCCACACGGCTTCGACCGCTCACCCACAACCTCCCATCACTGCCATTCACACCATGAACAACCGCAACCACCCCCTGTCCCTCACGCACGTCGCTGGCCTCGTCGCAGCCGTGACATTCCTCGCCGGCTGCGCGTCCACCCTCGACCAGGCGGGCCTGGAGCAACGCACGGGGCAAGCCATTGGCCGCACGGCAGGCCAGTTCACCATCACCGACCGGCAGGAGGAAACCGGCGGCCGCATCAACTACACCGTCAACACCCGCGACGGCGCCAGCTACCGGTGCTACGTGTACGGAGTAACGGGCTTTCAGAAGGCCATGACCTTCGGCCAGACACCCCACTCCGACGCCATCTGCACCGCCATGGTGGGCAGCGCGGGCAACGGCGGCGCACAGGCACCGGCAGCGGCAGCCCAGCCACAGGGCCGCAGTGCGCCCAAAGAATGCAATGCAGTGCTGCGCACGGCAGGGCGCTGCTGAATGGCACCGCACCGCTTTGGCCTGCGGGCCACATCCCTGTCTGCAACGGGCCTTGCACCATGAAGCCATGGCACTGGGCCAGCCTTCTGCTGGCAGTCTGCTTGAGCGGTTGCGCCAGCCTGCCCGGCGCCACCACCGACACGGTGGACGGGCGCACGGTGGAATACATCCAGGCAGGGCAGGGCACCCCCGTGGTGGTGTTTGAGAATGGGCTGGGCGCCCGGCTGGACTGGTGGTCCAAGGTCTGGCCCGACACCGTGGCAGAAACCCGCGCGCTGGCCTACAACCGCGCGGGCTACGGCCGCAGCGATGCGTCCCCCCAGCCGCGCGATGGGGCGCAGGTAGTGCAAGAGCTGCGGGCCTTGCTCAGGGCCCGCCAGCTACCGCCGCCCTATGTGCTGGTCGGGCATTCGCTGGGCGGCCTGTACATGCAGCTGTATGCGCGCCAATACCCCGCAGAGGTGGCCGCGCTGGTGCTGGTGGACTCCACCCACCCCGAGCAGATGCGTGGCGCTGGCAACCCCGACCTGTGGCCGACCTGGCTGAAAGTCGCCTTCCGTCTGGGCACCTCAGACGTGGTCAAACAAGAGCTGGCAGCGCTGGACGCCACCGGGCAACGCGTTGCCAGCCTGCCGGTGGACCCATCGGTGCCCGTGTTTGTGCTCAGCGCACTGCAAACCCCGGGGGCTTCATCTGCGCTGGCCGAAGATGTGCGCCAAAAGCGCGCCGACTTCGCCCACCTCTACCCCGGCTCCACCCAGGTGTGGGTGGACAGCGGGCACGGCATTCCGCTGGAGAAGCCCGAAGCCGTGGTCAGCGCAATTCGCGCCGCACTGCAGGCGGCCCGCGCGCCACGCTGAAAGCGGTGGCGGCCACGCTAGTGGCAATTTCATCGTGGCGCGCTGGCCAGACCCCGTGCCAGAATGACCCGATGAGCACCACCACCTCCTCCTTCCAGTCCAAGGCCGACGGCACCCGGGTCACCACCTACACCTGGGCCGAAACCCCGGGCCAACCGGTAGGCGTCGTCCAAATCTCCCACGGCCTTGCCGAGCATGGCGAGCGCTACGACCGCTTTGCGCGGGCGCTGAACGCCGCAGGCTTCATCGTCCACGCCGTGGACCATCGCGGCCACGGGCGCACGGCCGGTGGCAAGCTGGGTGACTTTGGCAGCGCAGGCTTCGGCGGCCTGATTGCCGACGTGGCCCAGTTCGGCGCACTGCTGCTCGCGCAGCATGGGCAGCAACTGCCCGTGTTCCTGTTCGGCCACTCCATGGGCTCGTTCGCAGCGCAGGCGGCCATCCTGGACCATTCTTCCACCTGGTCTGGCGTCATCCTGTCAGGCTCCACCGCCCTCGACCTGCTTGCCGCCGCCATGGCCAACGCCCCCGCCGATGCGCCCGCTGGGCTCGCGGCATTCAACGCAGGCTTTGAGCACCGCACCGGCTACGAATGGCTGTCGCGCGACGCTGCCGAGGTCGATGCCTACGTGGCCGACCCGTGGTGCGGCTGGGACGTGCCGCCCGATGTGATCCCCTCACTCTTCGCCCCCGCGCCCCGACTGGCCGACCCCGCACAACTCGCGCGCATTCGCAGCGACCTGCCCATCCTCATCGCATCCGGCGACGCAGACCCGTTGGCCGCAGGCGGCGTCTTGTTGGAGCAACTGGGGCAGCGGTATCGGGATGCCGGTGTGGCCGATGTGACAGTCAAGCTGTACCCGGCGGCGCGGCATGAGATATTGAATGAGACGAATCGGGATGAGGTGACGGGGGATGTGGTGGCGTGGCTGCGGGGGCGGGGCGACGTGGCTTAGCGCGTGCTCGACGTTTTGATTCCGATCTGATCAATGCTTGTTTTTGGGATAGGACAGATCGGTGCCGCTTTGCAAAGCTGACGCTCAACGTGGGCTAGGCAGCAATCGCGCGGCGCAACCTTTTCAGAATGTGTGCCCCGTCGGTGGTCATGTTGACCACCGTACTAGGCGCGCTCAGCGCTGAAAATCTCCTGGGCATACTCAAAACCTTTCGGGTTGGTGTTTTCAATTGATAGCAGCGCAACCTGTGCGAGTGTGGTGCGGCTTAGGTATTGGTTTAGCAATTCAAGCATAAGTATGAGGTAGCTCTTCTCTGCTTCATTTTCCACCCCCCGACCACGCTCGTTCGACTGCGAATACGTTGCAAATGGAGAGCCGTGGGAATGATTTGAAAGCAGTCGGTAGATGGGCTTGAAATGACCTCCAATCAAAGAAAAATGCTCTGCCACTTCGTCATCTGTGAGGTACATGTCGGAATGTCCTCTTTTAATTTTATCTGCTTTTACTTTTGCAAGTTTGGAATATGTCGTAGATCCTATTATTTTGGATTTTGCGCGAGGTAGGTTTTCTTCGAAGCTGTTTAGTATTTCTTGATTTGCGCCGAATTCTTTGTATAGTCGGTACTTTTCGGAATTCATGTGATAGAAATATAGATCCATCCGAAATGCTGATTCATCCTCGCTCAACCCTGGTTGGCTCAAATAGAGGTGACGGTGACATGTCTCTATCAAAGCACGGGTCAATGTGGCAACTGATGGAAAGTCCCAAAGGCCAGTGTTATTGATTTTGTTTCTTGGCAGCAGTGCATTGATTGACATTGCACTTAACGTTATTCGAGTGTAGATTTTCGTACTTTCAATGCCCAGGGTGGTTGTATGAATTCCACCGGATGAATCAGAAAAACTGACTGCAATTAGGACTAGTCGTTCAAACTTGTCGAGTGCTTCGCGATAGTTGACTTCAAGTGTTTTTGGATCGGAAGCCATGATGAATTTTGCGTAATATAAATTGAAAAATCTTTCGGTAGAGCTGGGTCGTGCGGAGTGTAAAAACTACATTCTGTATTGGTGGCTTGCGGTCTGCGCCTGCAAGCGCTGCGCCGCTTGAATTGTGGATTTAAAAATTCCTTGATTCAACTAAGATAAAATCGAAAGTTATATCGGATCTGCATTAAGGGCTTGGCCCATCGTCTGAACGTTTGACCGTAAATACAGCGGTTTCGGAAGTATGCCTAATGTCGGATTTTCCTCAAAAACACCATTGAGGAAAAACTGTTTCAAAGCTGGCTTTGATTAGTAGCCGCTGGCTTGTAGTTCGGAGCACGCCGACCGTAAGTCCATGCAGTGTCTAGAATATTCCGCAAGGCTCAGCATTTACCCCGCAAGTCCTGCGGGATGCATCACGTCAGACATCATCGAAAGAAGCTGCGGCATGGTAACAATTGAAGACCTTTATTCGACCCTGATCCGAGAAGGCGTACGCCGAAACCTCGACGTCGTGGCGGAGTTCTGCGTTGCTCCCCGCAACCGGCTGTTCGAGAAGAAAATCGATCTCGCGTGGGTCCGTAGGCGTGAAGACGCAAATCGCTTCGGCTCTCTGAGACGTTGGCAGATCGTGGCTGCGTTCGAAATTGAGGGGTACGACGTGCCTCTTGATCGCCTGGAATTGCACACGTCACAGATCAAGCAGCTCTGGGAAGAAGAGAGGGAGTGCTTCCCGTGCTTCGTACCCTTATACACGCGGGCGTTTCACCGCACTAATCCTGACTGGGGCAATGACAAGCCGGAACGCAAGATTCGGCAACGTGTTGAAGAGGCTCGGCGTCTGGGTGGCGTCGTGGATGTAAGGGACGGCCGTGACATGAGTTGGCTTGACGCTGTGGCCCGATGATGTCTACGTTAGGCGCCAAGCCGCGCACAACAATGCATAACGACCAGGCTCCAACCGAGGGAACTTGCAAGCTTACCGGCAAGACAGGCCCTTTCGTTGCGTCTCACATCATCCCTGAAGCGCTAACGCGACCCTCTGTGCGAGGACGTCCCTTGTTTCAGTATGAGGAAGGCCGGCCTCCTACCCGACGCTGGACGAGTTGGTACGACTCGGCACTTGTGACGGCGGACGGCGAGAGATATCTTTCTGACTTGGACAGTTGGGCGATTTCCGAGCTTCGGAAGCATCGTTTGGTTTGGAGCGGATGGAGGAGCGATCAGCAACTAGGAGAACTGAACACCATCTTCTTCAAGTCTCTTGGTATCAGATCTATTGAGAACATGGATACGAAGCGGCTTCGCCTCTTCTTTCACAGCCTTCTCTGGCGCGCGGCTGCAAGCGATAGAGACGAGTTCAGCGAAATTACGGTTTCACCTGAAGATCTTGCGGTACTGCGCGACGAAATATTGGGTTCGCTTGAATCTCCATTGAGCTTTTTCCCGGTTCAACTGACGCAACTTTCAACAAAGGGGGTCGTCCACAACCACGCTCCGATTCGCGACGTCAAGTACTTGCCGAATCCGTATATGTCGAATGGCTCCCCAGTCGCGTTGCCGACGTTTCGCTTTTACTTCGACGGGCTCATTGCACATATTCACTGTGCGACTCCGCTGGGGTATGGCTGCGAGGCATTGGGCGACCTGTTGCTCGGTAGCTCCACCTCGGTGGTGATCTCCACGATTCCTTTCGAGGATTCCGCCCAGGCGCTCAATTTGTCTAAGGTGTTGTCTGAATCCGGCGCCCGATTTGCTCCACCCGATGGGTTCGTAGCCAGATAATCCCGTTGAGGAGATGTCGGTTGCGCTGTCTTGCCACCTCTTATGTCGAGCGTTGAGCGCCCGCTTTAGGCTGCGACACTTAATGCGCTCGGCCGACAGTGCTCGTTCGACGGTTGCTGACTACTAACGCTGTTTGGCTGCCGGTACCCCAACCTTCGATTCGGTGTGTCGCGGACCTCTCTACCGCCCCCGTACCCCTCGCCCCTTCCGCGCACCCCCCGCCACCTGGCAAGCCTTCCGATACGCCCGCAGCGTCACCTCCGCCCGCTGCATCACCGTGTCCTCCACCGTGGCGGCACCGCCGGCCAACTCATCGGCCTGCGCCTGCAGCAACTCCGCCGGGCTCATGCCCGACGCCTCGCCCGTCAGCAGCGCAATCCCCTCGCTCACATGCCCCATGGTGTAGACGTGGAACAGCCCGCGCCGCACCGCGTCCAGCAGGCTGCGGTCCAGCATCAGGTGGCGTTGGTTGCGGGCGGGGATCAGCACGCCGTGGGTGCCGTCCAGCCCCGCCGTCGCGCAGGCGCGGAACCAGCCTTCGATCTTTTCGTTGATGCCGCCCACGGGCAGCACCTCGCCGTGCTGGTTCAATGCGCCGGTCACGGCAATGCCCTGGCGCAGCGGCAGGCCTGACAGGCTGGACAGCAGCGCGTACAGCTCGGCGCACGAGGCGGAGTCGCCTTCCACGCCGCTGTACTCCTGCTCGAACACGATGGAGGCGTTGAGCGCCAGCGGCGCGACGTGGCTGAACAACGCGGTGAGGTAGCTGTGCAGGATGAGTACGCCCTTGTCATGGATGGGGCCGGACATATCGACCTCGCGCTCGATGTTGAGCAGGCCCTCTTGCCCGGCAAAGGTGCGCGCGGTGATGCGGACGGGGAAGCCAAAGCGGTAATCGCCCAGGTCGATCTGCGTCATGGCGTTGATCTGGCCGGTGATGGAGCCCTGCAGCGTGATCAGGCGCTCGCCTTCGGTGATGGATTCGTGCAGTTCTTCTTCGGGCTGGTTGTGGCGCAGGGTGCGGGCGGCCAGGGCGGCTTGCACGTCGGCGGCTTGCACCACGGTGCCTGCGCGGGCCTGGCACAGGGCGGCGCTTTCGATGGCGAGTGCTTCGGTGTGGGCAAAGCGCGCGCTCTGGCGGCCTTGGTCGTCGGCCTCGCGGTGTGATTGCTCCAGCAGCAGGGCCACGGCACCGGCGGCAAAGTGGGGCAGGCCGCGCTTTTTGCAGACTTGCGCGACCAGGATGGCCGAGGACTGGTGGGTGCCGGGAGTGGCGATGAACCGGTCTGAAAAGTCCACCTTCACGCGAAAGCGGCGGGCGGCGTCGGGGTCGGCCTCTTGCAGGGCGTAGTACTCCTCCACCGATCCGATCAGCACGATCTTCACGTCCACGTCCACCGGCTCGGGCTGCAGTGCACCGGCCCCGCCGGGCGCATGGGCGGGGCCGCCGCCGCCACTGCCGTCCTCGATCTGCAGGCGCCCACAGCGCAGAAAGCGGCGCAGGCGCGGCCACAGGCCTTCTTCGGCGGCCAGGTCGTGCAGGTGCAGCAGGATGAAGCCGCCATGCGCTTTGAGCAGGCTTCCCGCGTGGATGCTGGCGTGGTCGGCCTGCACGGTGTCGGCGTCGGCGCCGTGTTCAATGCTGCCAAACAGGGTGCGGGCCGTGGGGTTGTCTTCCACCACCACAGGGGCGCTGGTGCGGCCGTGGTTGTCCACCACCACGTTCACCTGGCAGCGGGCCAGCAGGTCGTCCAGCGCGTCCTTGCGGTCGTCTTCGGCGTCCTGGCCTTGGTCGGCGTCGCCGGGCTCAAAGAGGTCGATGTGGTCCAGCACGGCGCGCTCTACCTGGTCCAGCCACTGCGTGAGCTTGACGGCGTCTTTGATCTGCTTGCGCAGGCCCTGGCGGATGCCGTGCAGTGCGTGCTCCACCAGGGGCTTGATGGTCTGGCGGCGCAGGGCGGCCAGGGCGTCGTCGCGCGTGCGCTCCAGCGGGCGGGTGGTTTCCAGAAACTTGGCGATCTCGGCGCGCAGCTCCAGCTCGGCGGCGTCGATCTCGGCGCGGCGCTCGCGGGGCAGGGCGCGCGCTTCGCCTTCGGTCAGCGGCTGGCCCTTGGGGCCGGTGAGGGTGAACACCATGTGCCCGGCCTCGCGGCTCAGGCGGAACTGGCGCGCTTCGGCAAATGCGTCCAGCGCGGCAAAGGCTTCGTTTTCTTGCGCTTGCCAGGTTTTTTCGATGCGCTCGGCCTCGGCCTTGAAGTCGGGGCTGGTCAGGCGCTTGGGGATGTCGGCCTGCAGGCTGCGCGCCATGTCGGCCATGCCCTGGCGCAGCAGGCGGCCTTCGCCCGCAGGCAGGCGCAGCGCGCGGGGGCGGTCGGGCTGGTCAAAGTGGTGCAGGTAGCACAGGTCGGGGGGCACGGCGCGTTTTGCGGCTTCGGCCTGCATGGCTTGGCGCAGCAATGACGCGCGCCCGCTGCCCACTTCGCCCAGCACAAACAGGTGGTAGTCCGGCTGCTGCATGGCCAGACCAAATTGCGCGGCTGCCTGGGCGCGCTCTTGCCCGATCCAGGGCAGGGGCAGGTCTTGCAGCTCGGCGGTGCTGGCAAAGCCCAGCGTGGCGGGGTCAATGGTCAGACGCAACTGGTGGGGGGCAAGGGCAAATGCGGGCATTGATGTGGGTGGAGGAGGGCGAAAGGGCGTAAGGGCAGAAGGGCGGTGCGGAGGGCGTGGCAGGCAGCCGTGCAGCACCTGGCGACCAAAATATGAGCCAAAACGGGCAGATGCGCTAGTGCAATATGCCCTGGTTGCTATCAATAATGTAGTGAATGGCGCTGGGTGTGCAGGCCGCCCGGTGCCATTCGCTTTCCCATTCGGATGCGCAATGGCATGGGCGTCTGCAGAGGCAACTGCATCAATGCGCAACCGGGCATACCCCGGCGGGCGCACCACCGGCCAGCGCGTGGCTGCGCGCATCGGCCAGTGCGGCGGCAGTGGGGGCCTCGGTGGGCCAGCCAGCCAGGTGCTGCTGGGCCACGCGGCTCAGCGCCGTGATCCAGTGGTGGTTGTCGTTCAGGCAGGGGATGTAGTGAAACTCCTTGCCGCCCGCGTGCAAGAAGGCCTCGCGCACTTCCATGTTGATTTCTTCCAGCGTCTCCAGGCAGTCGCTGGTGAAGCCGGGGCACACCACGTCCACCCGCCGCGTGCCCGCCTTGCCCAGCGCCTCGATGGTGGGCTGGGTGTAGGGCTCCAGCCACTTGGCCTTGCCAAAGCGCGACTGGAAGGTGATGCTGTAGCGCTCCTCGCGCAGGCCCAGGCGCTCGGCCAGCAGGCGGCCAGTCTTGCGGGCTTCGCAGTGGTAGGGGTCGCCCAGGTGCAGAGTGCGCTCGGGCACGCCATGAAAGCTCATCACCAGCTGGTCGGGCTGGCCGTGGTGCTTCCAGTGCGTTTCGATGGTGCGGGCCAGGGCGTCGATGTAGCCAGGGGCGTCGTGGTAGTGGTTCACAAACCGCAACTCGGGCACGTTGCGCGTGGCGGCGGCCCAGGTGTAGACGGCGTCAAACACGCTGGCTGTGGTGGTGGCGGAGTACTGCGGGTACAGCGGCAGGATGAGGATGCGCGTGGCGCCCTCGGCCTTCAGGGCATCGAGCTGGCTGGCGATGGACGGGTTGCCGTAGCGCATGGCGTGGCGCACCAGCACCGCGTGGCCCGCCTCGCCCAGCCAGCCGCGCAGCAGCGTGGCCTGCTTGGCCGTCCAGTGCGCCAGGGGCGAGCCCTCGGGCGTCCAGATGCTGGCGTATTTGGCGGCCGACTTGGCCGGGCGCGTGCGCAGGATGATGCCGTGCAGGATGGGCATCCACAGCAGTTTGGGAATCTCCACCACGCGGTGGTCACCCAGGAACTGCGCCAAATACCGGCGCACGGCCGGGGCCGTGGGTTCGTCGGGCGTGCCCAGGTTGCACAGCAGCACGGCAGTGCGGTCGGCCTGGCCGTGGGTGAAAGGGGGTTCGGGGTGGAAGGAAGGCATGCGGCATTTTCACCCACGCGCCGAGCCAGTGCGGGCTGGGAGCCTATTTGCGGCCTGGCGCACCACTGCCTGTGAGACCAGAGCGGGATACAGCGTCTTCATGCGTTGTTAGCCCCTTTTTGGGGTGCATCGGGTATTCCCTGATGTGGTTATGAAACCGGTTTCATAAACTGGCGCCACTTTGGAATAACGACTGTCCACCGTGAATTACCAGTTCCAGTTCGATGCCGTGTTTGCCGCGTGGCCCTTGCTGCTCAAGGGCACCTGGATCACCGTGCAGCTGTCGCTCACCGCCACCTTGCTGGGGCTGGTGGTGGCCATCTTTTGCGCCTGGGGCAAGACCGGCGGGCCGGGCTGGCTGCGGTTTTTGATCAACGCGTACATCGAGGTCATCCGCAACACGCCGTTTCTGGTGCAGCTGTTTTTCTTCTTCTTTGCGCTGCCATCCATCGGCCTGCGCTGGTCGCCCTACACGGCTGCGCTCACCGCCATGGTGGTCAACCTGGGGGCCTATGCGGCAGAGATCGTGCGGGCGGGCATCGAGTCCATTCCCAAGGGGCAGATCGAGGCGGGCAAGGCGCTCAACCTCAAGCCGTGGGAGATCTTCCGGTTTGTCATCCTCAAGCCCGCGCTCAAGGCCATCTACCCGGCGCTCACCAGCCAGTTCATCTTGCTGATGCTCAGCTCGGCCGTGGTGTCGGTGATCTCGGCGGACGACCTGACCTCGGTGGCGGCCAACCTGCAGTCGCAGACCTTCCGCAGCTTTGAGATCTACATCGTGGTGACGGCCATCTACCTGGCGCTGGCGCTGAGTTTCTCTGCGCTGTTCAAGCTGATTTATCAGCGCATGCTGAATTACCCCGACCGTCGCTGAGGAAGACCTGCCATGCGTACCTTCGGACTCTCCGAGTTTTTATTCATCGTGCAGGCCGCGCAGTGGACGCTGGCGCTGTCGGCCATTGCCTTCGTGGGCGGTGCGCTGCTGGGGCTGGTGGTGGCGCTGTCGCGCACCTCAGAGAACGCGGCGGCGCGCAATGCGGCGCGGGTGTTCATCCAGGTGTTCCAGGGCACGCCGCTGTTGCTGCAGCTGTTCCTCATTTTCTTTGGCGCACCGGTGCTGGGGTTTGACATCAACCCCTGGGTGGCGGCGGGCGTGGCGCTGGTGCTCAACAGCGCGGCCTTTCTGGCCGAGATCTGGCGCGGGTGTATCGAGGCCGTGCCGCGTGGCCAGTGGGAGGCCGCCCAGGCGCTGAACCTCAAGTACGTGGCCCGCATGCGGTTTGTGGTGCTGCCCCAGGCTTTCAAGATTGCGCTGCCGCCCACGGTGGGCTACATGGTGCAGATCATCAAGGGCACATCGCTGGCGGCCATCATCGGCTTTACCGAGATCACGCGGGCGGGGCAGATCATCAATAACGCCACGTTTCAGCCGCTGCATGTGTTCACCACCGTGGCCGCGCTGTATTTCGTGATCTGCTGGCCGCTGTCGCTGCTGGCCGCACGCATGGAGCGCAAGCGCGCCCGTGCTCTGGCGCGCTGACCCACGCGCCGCAACCTTCTTTTTTCTTTCTGTTCTCGTTCACACCAACCACCAGGAGACATGCGATGACTTTTTCTTTGCAACGCCGCACCGCTACCGCCGCTTTGGCTGCTTTGGGCCTGGGTGCCGCCCTCACGGCGTTTGCGCCGCTGGCCTCGGCACAGTCCGTGGCCGACATCAAGAAGAAGGGCGAGATCACCATCGGCATGCTGGTGGACTTTCCGCCCTACGGCACCACCAACGCACAAAACCAGCCCGACGGCTACGACGCCGACGTGGCCAAGCTGCTGGCCAAGGACCTGGGCGTGAAGGCCAACATCGTGCCCGTCACCGGCCCCAACCGCATTCCGTTTTTGCTGACCAACAAGGTTGATGTGCTGGTGGCCTCGCTCGCCATCACGCCCGAGCGCTCCAAGCAGGTGCAGTTCTCGCAGCCCTACGCGGCCGCGACCATCGTGCTGTACGGCAAGACCGGCGCCAACATCAAGAGCGCTGCCGATCTGAAAACCGTGCGCGTGGGCGTGGCCCGTGCCAGCACCCAAGACGTGGCAGTAACCAAGGCCGCGCCCGAGGGCACCGAAATCCGCCGCTTTGACGACGACGCATCGGCCATGCAGGCACTGATCTCGGGCCAGGTCGATGCGATCGGCTGCTCGGTCACCGTGGCCGCGCAGATCGCCAAGCGCGTGCCCGCCAACACGTTTGAGAACAAGTTCAACCTGCTGCAGCAAGCCATGGGCATTGCCCTGCGCCCCGGCCAGGACGAGCTGACCAAGGCCGTGAACGACTTTGTGGCCCGCAACACCGCCAATGGCGAGCTGAACAAGCTGTACCAAAAGTGGCTGGGCGCCGACCTGCCCAAGCTGCAGTAAGCCGGCCTGAACGATAAGGAGCCATTGATGAGCGACGCAGTCACGACCGCCCCCGGCACACCGCCGATCATCCGCATGGAAGGGGTCAACAAGTGGTACGACAGCTTCCAGGTGCTCACCGACATCAACCTGTCGGTGCGGCCCGGCGAGCGCATCGTGATCTGCGGGCCATCGGGCTCGGGCAAGTCCACGCTGATTCGCTGCATCAACCGGCTGGAGACGGTGCAAAAGGGCCGTATCGAGGTCGATGGCATCGACCTGACCGCTGGCGGCAAGAACGTGGATGCCGTGCGCGCCGAAGTGGGCATGGTGTTCCAGCAGTTCAACCTGTTCCCGCACCTGACCATTCTGGAAAACTGCACGCTGGCCCCCATGCGATCGCGCGGCATGAGCAAGGCGCAGGCCGAAGAAGTGGCCATGAAGTACCTGACCCGCGTGCGCATCCCCGAGCAGGCGCACAAGCACCCCAGCCAGCTGTCGGGTGGGCAGCAGCAGCGCGTGGCCATTGCGCGGGCGCTGTGCATGGCGCCCAAGGTGATGCTGTTTGACGAGCCCACCTCGGCGCTCGACCCGGAGATGGTCAAGGAAGTGCTGGACACCATGATCAGCCTGGCCGAAGACGGCATGACCATGCTGTGCGTGACGCACGAAATGGGCTTTGCCCGCAGCGTTGCCGACCGGGTGATCTTCATGGCCGACGGAAAGATCCTGGAGCAGGCGCCGCCGCAGCAGTTCTTCGGCCAGCCGCAGCACGACAAGACACGGCAGTTCCTGGGCCAGATCCTGACTTCCCACCACGCACATTGAGACCCGGCACGTCGTGCGGTTGATGGCCTCTGCCCTGGTGGGCAGAGCTTGAAAGAAACACATGAAGGTATTGATTTCCCTGTCCTCCTTCGGCGCGGCCGAAACCGGCCGCCACGGCCAGCTGTGGTGCACCGACCTGGCCCAGCAAGCGGGCGCGGATGGCGTGGAGGTGCGTGGCGAGCTGCTGCGCGACGCAGCCACCGAGCTGCCCGCGCTGGCGGGTCGGGCGGCGGTGTACTCCAGCCCTGAAGGCCTGTGGACCCCGCAGGGCGCGCTGGATGAAGCAGCCCTTGCGCGTGGCGTGCAGGCCGCGCAGGTGCTGCGCGCGCCACGCCTGAAGATGTCGATTGGCGGCTTTGGCTCGCCGTCGCATGCCTCGCTGCACCGCCTCCAGGCCCTGCTGCAGGCCGCCCCGCAGGTGGAGCTGGTGATCGAGAACGACCAGACCGCCACCGCTGGCACGCTGGCGGCCATGCAGGCCTTTTTTGCAACCCAGGCGCAGGCGGGGCTCGATCTGGGCATGACCTTTGACATGGGCAACTGGCACTGGCAGGGCGAATGCCCGCTGCAGGCCGCGCAGGCACTGGCACCCTATGTGCGCTATGTGCACTGCAAGGGCGTGCAGCGCCTGCCCGCCAAGTGGGTGGCGGTGCCGCTGGCCGATTCGGTGGCGCCCTGGCGCGCCGTGTTGCGTGCCTTGCCAGCCGATGTGCCGCATGCCATTGAATACCCGCTGGTGGGTGACGACCTGGTGGCGGTCACGCGCGAACAGGTGGCCTTTATCCGCGCTGCACGGGAGGCCGCATGACCGCCCCGGCTTTTGACGTCGCACTGTTTGGCGAGGCCATGCTGCTGCTGGTGGCCAACGAGCCCGGTCCGCTGGAGAACGCCACCGGCTTTCACAAGCGCACAGCCGGGGCTGAGACCAATGTGGCCATTGGCCTGGCGCGCCTGGGCCTGAAGGTAGGCTGGGCCAGCCGCCTGGGCACCGATTCGATGGGCCGCGCGCTGCTGGCCGCCATGCAGGGCGAGGGCATTGATTGCTCGCACGTGGTGTGCGATGCCACACAGCGCACGGGCTTTCAGTTCAAGGAGCGAGTGACCGATGGCCGCGACCCGCAGGTGGAATACCACCGCAAGGGCTCCGCCGCCAGCCAGATGGGTCCCGCCGATGTGGACGAGCCCTGGCTGCGGTCCGCGCGCCATCTGCATGCCACAGGCGTGTTTGCCGCCATCTCTGACACCAGCCTGCAGGCGGCCATCCGCACGCTGGAGGTGATGCGCGCTGCGGGCCGCACCATCTCGTTTGACCCCAACCTGCGCCCCACGCTGTGGTCGTCGCCCGAGACCATGCGCCACTGGATCAACACCCTGGCGACCTATGCCGACTGGGTGCTGCCGGGCATGGAAGAGGGCGTATTTTTGACCGGTGAGACCACCCCTGAGGGTGTGGCACGCTTTTACCGTGAGCGAGGCGCCAAGCTCGTGGTGGTCAAGCTTGGCCCCGAGGGCGCTTACTACGACAGCGATGTGGCCGGCACCGGCCGCGTGCCCGGCGTGCCCGTGGCCCAGGTGGTAGACACCGTGGGCGCGGGCGACGGCTTTGCGGTGGGCGTGATCAGCGCGCTGCTGGAAGGCCTGCCCGTGCCCGCCGCCGTGCGCCGGGGCGCCTGGATTGGCGCGCGCGCCGTGCAGGTGCTGGGGGACACCGAGGGGCTGCCCACCCGCGCACAACTGCAGGAGGCGGGCCTGTGAGCCTGACGCTACCTTCAACAGACGGCAGCACAAGCCCCGCGCGCAAACAGGTGCTGGTGTTTCGCGAACTGCCGCCCGACCAGCTCGCGCGGCTGACCGCCATGCACGACGTGACCGTGGCCGACCCGCGCAAGCCCGATGAACGTGCGCGATTCGATGCCGCGCTGGCACAGGCGCACGGGCTCATCGGCTCCAGCTTTCCCATCGATGCCGCCGTGCTGGGGCGTGCGCCCCGGCTGCAGGTGGTGTCCAGCATTTCGGTGGGCGTGGACAACTACGCGCTGGACGTGCTGCAGTCGCGCGGCATCATGCTGTGCCACACCCCCGGAGTGCTTGACGAAACGGTGGCAGACTCGGTGTTTGCCCTCCTTATGGCCACCAGCCGCAGGCTGGTAGAGCTGTCGCAGCTGGTGCGCGAGGGCCGGTGGACCAAGAACATTGGAGAAGACCTGTTTGGCAGCGATGTGCATGGCAAGACGCTGGGCCTGCTCGGATTTGGCCGCATTGGCCAGGCCGTGGCGCGCCGCGCCGCACTGGGGTTTGGCATGCCGGTGATGTACCACGCCCGCCGCCCGGTGGACCTGGCAGCCCAAGCCCCTGAATTGGAGGGCAAGGCCGTCCACACCCCACTGCCCGCGCTGCTGGCGCAATCAGACTTTGTGGTGGCCATGCTGCCCTTGTCGGACAGCACGCGGGGCATGGTCAACGCCGAACTGTTTGCCGCCATGAAGCGCGGCGCTATTTTTATCAATGGCGGCCGGGGCGCCACGGTGGTGGAGCAAGACCTGCTGCACGCGCTGGACCATGGCCCGCTGCGCGCAGCGGGGCTCGATGTATTTGCCACGGAGCCGCTGCCGCTGGCGTCGCCCCTGCGCACCCACCCGCGCGTGACACCGCTGCCCCACATCGGCTCGGCCACGCACGACACGCGCCATGCCATGGCGGCGCTGGCCACCACCAACCTGCTGCAGGCTCTGGCGGGCGAACGGCCCGCCGCTGTGTACAACCCCGTACCCGCATGAGCCCGCCGACACCCGCATCCTCCGCCACGCCCCGCGCCCGCCCCACCATTGCCGATGTGGCGGCTGAGGCCGGGGTGTCCAAGGCCACGGTGTCGCGCTACTTCAACCACCGTGAACGCCTGCTCAGCCCCGACATTGCGGCGCGGGTTGAGGCCGCCATCGCCAAGCTGGCCTACGTGCCCAGCCCCATGGCCCAGGCGCTGAGCCATGGCCGCTCGCGCCTGATTGGCCTGGTGGTGGCCGACATCACCAACCCCTATTCGGTGGCCGTGTTGCGGGGCGCCGAGAAAGCCTGCCAGGATGCAGGCTACCTGGTCATGCTGTTCAACCTGGGCAACGACCGCGAGCGCGAGCGCGCGGCCATCGACGCGCTGGCCAGCTACCAGGTGGATGGTTTCATCCTCAACACGCTGGGGCAGGGCGAGGGGCAGGCGGATGTGAACACCTTGCACGGCAAGCCCGCCGTGCTGGTGGACCGGCGCCACGCCGGGCTGGCGGCAGACTTCGTCTCGCTGGACAACCAGGGCGCCATGCGCGAAGCCTGTGCCCACCTGCAGCAGCAAGGCTGGCAGCGCCTGCTTTACATCACCCAGCCCTTGTTGGGCGTGAGTTCCCGCATCGAGCGCACGGAGGCCTTCCGTGCGCTGGTGTCCTCCAAGGGCTCGGCGGTGCGCGGCGCGGTGCTGGAGCTGGCGGCCGAGCAGGGCGATGAGGTGCTGGACCAGGCACTCACCGATCTGCTGCGGCAGGCCCGGCCCGGCGAGCGCTGCGCGGTGGTGGCGGGCAATTCGGTGGTCACGCTGCGGGTGGCTGCGGCCGTGTCGCGCATGGGGTGGACGTTTGGGCAACAGCTCGGCTTTGTGGGCTTTGACGACCCTGAGTGGGCGTCGCTGATCCGGCCCGGCCTAAGCGCCGTGGCACAGCCCACCGATGCCATCGGGCAACGCGCGGCGCAGTGCCTGCTGGAGCGCATCAACGGCCTGGAAGGCCCTGCACGCGAGAGCCTGCTGCCGGGCCTGCTGGTGGTGCGCGGATCTTCGTTGGGGCCTGCGGGCGCTTCATCCACAGACTGAACGCGCTGCATCCCCGGGGACCCTCTGCACGAATCTCGCTGGCCAAGTGGGCGCAGCGGATCGGGAAGGGCTGCAAGGCGCAAAACGCAGCAATAGCGGTAGCTATTGCGAGTATTTGCAACGCGGCAGACCGCCCGAGCCCGCTGATGCACACGGCGCGCTGATTTGTGCAGAGGGTCCCTAGGGCCTGCGGTATGCTTTGCGGCCCTCGCCCCGGCGCATCGCCGGGGCCTCTTTTTCGCCTTCATCCTTCAGGTGCGCCCTGTGCCAAATCCCTCTCTGGATACCTCCCGCATCCGTGCGATCTCCATCGACCTGGATGACACGCTCTGGCCCATCTGGCCCACCATCACGCGGGCCGAAAGTGTGCTGCTGGACTGGCTGACCCACCACGCGCCCGCCACGGCGGCACTCTTCTCGGACACCGAGGCCCTGCGCGCCATCCGCAACCAGATGGTGACCCTGCGCCCTGACCTGAAGGGCGACCTGAGCGCGTTGCGGCGCGAGTCCATCCGGCTGGCGCTGACGCAGGCCGGTGACGAGCCCGCGCTGGCCGAACCGGCGTTTGATTTGTTCTTTGCCGAGCGCCAGCGGGTGGAGCTGTTTGACGATGCGCACGACACGCTGGCCTTCCTGTCGGCGCGCTACCCGGTGGTGGCGGTGTCCAACGGCAATGCCGATATCCACCGCATTGGCATCGGCCACTACTTTCGCCACAGCATCAGCGCGTCGGACTTTGGCATCGCCAAGCCCGATATGCGCATCTTCCATGCGGCCGCCACGGCCGTGGATGTGCTGCCCCACGAGGTGCTGCACGTGGGCGACGACGCCACGCTGGATGCGCAGGGCGCGCTGAACGCGGGCATGCAGGCGGTGTGGATCAACAGTGCCAACCACCCCTGGCCGCACGACGACACACCGCCCCATGCCACGGTGGACAGCCTGACCGCGCTGTGCCGGCTGTTGGCCTGACGGGTTCTACTGGGTTCGGTTTCTTGCCTCAGGTCAAGGTTTGGGCGCGCGGCGGTTGAAGCTGCGGCCCGATCAGGTCACACTCCATCGTCGCTCAGCGACCCCTCCCACCATGCCCCGTACTCCCCCACCAATACCTGCCATCCGCACCATCGGCCTGATGCAGCCCATGACCTGGCTGGTGCTGGCCTGGCGCGACATGGCGCGGGCGGGCTGGATCAGTTTTGCGCATGGCCTGGCGCTAACCCTGTTTGGCGCCGCCATCTTTGCGGTGGCCCACCACCGCTTCTGGCTGCTGGCGGGGGCTCTGTCGGGCTTTCTGGTGGTGGCGCCGGTGTTGGCCACCAGCCTGTATGCGCTGAGCCGCGCGCTGGAGCGTGGCGAGGCCGCCAACCTGGGCGTGGTGCTCAAGACCTGGCTCAACTGGCAGAACAGCCATGTGAACAAATGGGGCAGAGACTACTGGTGCATGCTGCAGTTCGGGGCGCTGCTGGCGCTGGCCGCCTCGGGCTGGGTCATGACCTCGGCGGCGCTCATTACGCTGCTGGCGCCCGTGCCCATCGAGACGCCGCTCGACTTTCTGCGCCATGTGGTCATGGCGCGGGACGGCTGGTTGTTTGAAATCTGGCTGGCGCTGGGCAGCCTGATGGCCGCGCCCATTTTTGCATCCAGCGTGGTGGCCATGCCGCTGCTGCTGGATCGCCGCGCCACGTTGCTGCAGGCCGTGCTCACCGGCTGGCAGGCGGTCATCACCAACCCGCTGCCGATGGCGTTCTGGGCTGCCATCATCCTGGGCTTTACCTTGCTGGGCCTGGGATCGCTGCTGCTGGGCCTGATCGCTGTGATGCCCATGCTGGGCCACGCCAGCTGGCACGCGTACCGCGACCTGGTAGATGCATCCAGCCTGCCCGAGCGTGACCTGGTGGCCCCCGCTGTACCGAATGCCTCTGTGCGTCGGCCTGGAGGGACATCGTGATTTTTGGATTTACCGAGGCGCAGATCTCGGGCTTCTTCCTTACCTACGGGGTGGGGGCGTTCATTGCCTACATGCTGTTCATCATCGGGCAGCTGGCGTGGGAATCGAAGGCCGGACGCTTTGGTACGTTCGTGATCTTCCTGGGGCTGGGCGTGGGTTTTCTGGGGTTCCTGGCCAAGGTGGTGATCCAGTGGTGGCTGGAGCGATAGCCGCCCAGGCGGCCTGCTGCTCAATGCCCCGCGCTCTAGATTGCGTGCTTTGCGGGGCTTGGCACTGAGGCCTGCGCATTCATTTCTTTCCGTTGTGTTTTGTTTCATGTAGAAACTAATTGCAATGGCAGGAGGTGGTTGTGATGCTGCGTAACTCCCTGATCGTCGCCCTGCTGGGGCTGCTGGCCGAGGCGGCGGAAGCCCTGTCCCTGGGCGCGCCGCAAGGCAAGGTGTGGCTGGGGCAGCCCATCGACCTGGGCTTTGAAGTTCAGCTGGACCCTGGCATGTCGGTAGACGCCTTGTGCCCGCAAGTGCGGCTGGTGTCCGGCGATGCGGCTGTGCCGGCGGGGCGTGTCCAGGTGAGCGTGCGGCCGGGCGACCAGGAGCGCAACCCGGTGCTGCGGGTGCAGTCCTCCCACTTGGCCGACGAGCCGGTGCTGACCGCCCAGGTCTCCGTGCATTGCACGGGCCGCGTGATGCGCGAATACACCTTTCTGGCCGATCTGCCCGCCACCGTTGCGGCCGGGCTGAAGCCAGTGGCGATTCCCTGGGAGGTGCCGTTGGCAGATGCCTCCCCCTCACGGGCGGCTGGGGTGGCTGCCGGAGAAGCGTCCTCCGCAACCGCAATGGGCCCCTCGCGGCCGCGCAAGGTGTTGGCCGCCAGCCGGGTGGCCCGCAAGGGCGCAAGGGTGGCCGCAAAGTCTACCGGGGCTCCTGTAGCGCGCACCCCGTCCCCTGACACAGCGGCGATGGCCGGTGCGACCAGCGGGACGCAGCCTGCGCCCCAGGAACCACCCAGCACCGCGCCCAGCGTGGCGCCCGAGACCCCAGCAGCGCCCCCCGCACAGGCGTCGGCATCGTCCACCGCCTCGGTGGCTCCGGCTGCGGCAACTGCTGCGCCCGGCCCGGCCAAGCCCCGGCTGGTGATGGAGCCGTTGACCGCGCTGGTCACGCCGCCCGCCTCGGGCGAAGGGGCTCCATCCGACGGTGCGGCGCTGACGCCGCTAGCGGCTTCAACCCCAGAGGTCAACGCTCTGGACGGCGCAGGGACTGCCAGCGCGCGCATGCAGGCCTTGCAGGTGGAAGTGGATCGCATGCGCGCGCAGGCCGAGCAGGACCATCAGGCCACGCTGGCATTGCTGGCGCGCGTGGAGCAACTGAATGCAGGGCATTTCCCGGCGTCCCTGGTGTACGGGCTGCTGGCCATGTTGGCCTTGACGGTGGGTGCGGCCGGCTGGCTGCTGGCACGCATGCGGCGTGCCATGGATGCGTCGAACGAAGAATGGCGCAACACCTTGACAGCCTATGTGGCGCAGTCCTCTTTGCCCGCAGCGGTAGATGCCGAGGCCGAGCGCCGCACGGCCGTGCTGCCTGCCGACGATCGGCCCGCCGGGTTGCCGGAACTGCATGGTGCTGGCGTGTTGCCAGCGTAGAGTCGAGGTGGTGCGTGGCGCAGCTCAACGCGGCCAGGACCGCAGCCCCAGGTCCTGCGCCAGGCGGCGATAGTCGGCCAGGCTGCGCTGCACATAGTCGTCCAGGGCGGCGCCACTGAGCGCAAAGGGGTACAGCCCATGGCGGGCGCACAGGGCGGCATAGCCGGGTGCCGCCTGCGCTTCCTGCAGGGCAGTCGTCCAGGCGTGGGCGACTGCGTCGGGCACGCTGGCGGCCATGTAGAGGCCGCGCACGGTGGTCCATTGCAGGTCAATGCCCTGCTCGCGGGCCGTGGGCAGGGCGGCCAGGGTGCCGGGCAACCGCGTG
Source organism: Acidovorax sp. M14 (assembly GCF_049331375.1). Taxonomy (NCBI): domain Bacteria; kingdom Pseudomonadati; phylum Pseudomonadota; class Betaproteobacteria; order Burkholderiales; family Comamonadaceae; genus Acidovorax; species Acidovorax sp. M14. The sequence goes on along the minus strand of NZ_CP186263.1, from coordinate 3,353,490 downwards.
GGGGCTAGCACCGCCAGGATGCGCACCGGCAGGCCTTCTGCAGCGGCCCGGGTGGCCTCAGCGGCGTCGCCAGTGAAGAGGTCGATGTGCCGGCCGCCCAGCGCCTTGAGCGCTTCGCCGCCGCCTTCAAACGACACAAAACGCACGCGCTTGTGGTCTTGCCCCGCTGCGCGCACCAGCAGCGCGGCCTTTACCCAGTCCTGGCTGCCCAGCGTGCCGCCGGCGCCAAATACCACGCGGCCTGAATCTTTTTGCAATGCGGCGACCACGTCCTGCAAGCGCTGGTAGGGGGCGTCACGGTGCACCGCCACCACGCCGTAGTCGTTGCCCAGCGTTGCGATCCAGCGCACGGCGCTCACCGGGTGCGGGCCGAAGCGGCCCTGCGCCAGGTTGAGCAGCGAACCGCTGGAGAACGCCACCAGCGTGCCGGGCCCTCCCAGGCGGCCCGTGGCCACCTGGTCAAATGCGACCGCACCAATGCCACCGGGAAGGTAGCGGGTGCGCAGCGGCGTGCGGCCAGGGCGTACGACTTGCAACGCCTGAGAGGCCAGGCCACAGGTCAGGTCAAATCCGCCGCCGGGGCGTGATGGCGCAATGCATTCCGCCGGCTCACGGGATGCGTCTGCTGCCGCCGGCAAAGGCGCCAGGCCCGCGCCAGTGCTGGCGGCGGCCGCGAGCGTCTGCAGCAGCTGGCGGCGGCTGCAAGGCGCGGTCAGCAGGCGGTGCGTGGCGGGCAAGGGCTGCGGCATGGGGTGTGCAACGTTCAATGGTTCAGCGGGCCGCGTCAGGCGCGGGGCCACCAGAGTATCGCCAGAAGCCCCGGCCCCTCGGCGCGCGCCTGCAGCCGCAGGCTGCCCCGGTGCCGCTCGGCAATCGACCGTGCAATCGCCAGCCCCAGGCCGGACCCGCCCGCCGTGGCCTGCGAGCCGCGCCGGTAGCGCTGGCCCAGGGCGTCGCGCTCGTCGGCGGGCAGGCCGGGGCCGTTGTCCTCCACGCTGATGCTCCAGCCCAGGCTGTCACCCGCGGCCGACACCGTGACCGTGCCGTGCGCCGGGGTGTAGGCGATGGCGTTGGCGGCCAGATTGGTCAGGGCCTCGCGCAACAGGCCACTGTCGCCCACGGCCTCGATGCCAGCGGCAGGCGTATGGATGCCAAAATCGATCTGCTTGGCGCGCGCCTGGGGCAGCAGCTCCAGCGCCACCGTGCGCAGCAGCGCGGCCAGGTCGAACGGCGTCAGCTCCACCGCCGCCGTGTCGCTGCGGCCCAATGCCAGCAGTTGCTGTGTGCTGCGCGTGGCGCGGGCGATTTCGCCCCCGATGGCGGCCAGCGTGTGCTGCACCTGCGTGCTGTCGCCCTCGCGGCGCGCGTAGTCGATCTGCATCTGCAGCGTGGTGAGGTGGGTGCGCAGCTGGTGCGAGGCGTCGTCCAGAAACTGCCGCTGCTGCGCCACCAGGTCTTGCGTGCGCGCCATCTGCTGATTGACCGCGTCCACCAGTGGGCGGATGTCGGCGGGCAGGTCGTTGGATGCCAGCGGGGTCATGTCGTCGCTGCTGCGGGCCTGCACTTCGCGCGCCAGCCGCGCCAGCGGGCGCAGCGCCACGGCCAGCAATGCCGCAGTGCCCAGCACCATCAGGGCCAGCACCAGCGCATCGCGCTGCACCGCGCGGCGCACAAAGCGGTCGGTGAAGTCCTGCCGCGACCGGGTGCTTTCAGCCACCTGCACCAGCACGGTGGATGCAGGCTCTGCACGTTCCAGCGCGCGGCGGTAGGCGGCCAGCCGCACGGATTCGCCAAAGTAGGTGGCGTCATAAAAACGCGGCACGCCGGGCTCCAGCGGCCCGGCGGGCAGGGGCAGGTCTGCATTGCCCAGCTCCACCAGCCCGTCGGACGACGCCACGCGAAAGTACACGTTGCCGCTGGCCGTGAGTTCAAAGAATTCCAGCATGCTGTACGGCAACTCGGCCGACAGGCCTCCCGAGGCGGTGGAGATGTTGGCGTCGATGGACTTGAGCGCGCCGAGCAGCGAGCGGTCGTAGGCTGCATTGGCAGCCTCCAGCGCATCGTGCCGGGTCATCCACAGCTCCACACCCGTCACCAGGGCCAGCAGCGGCAGCAACAGCATGGCCAGCAGGCGCCACAGGCTGGCGCGGCGCAGGCGTGCGGTCAGGCCCATCGGTCAGTCAGCCTCTAGCGCGTAGCCCAGGCCGCGCAGCGTGGTGATGCGCACACCGCTGCCGTCCAGCCGCTTGCGCAGGCGGTGCACAAACACCTCCACGGCTTCGGGGTGCACGTCGTCATCGTCGGTGAACACGCGGTCCAGAATTTGCTGCTTGGAAAACGGCTCGCCACTGCGCTGCACCAGCACGCGCAGCACGGCATGTTCGCGCGGGGACAAGGCCAGGGGCTCGCCGCGCAGCGTGAACTGCTTGCGGGCGCTGTCATACACCAGCGCGCCGCAGGCCTGGCGCTGGTGCTCGTTGCCGCGCGCGCGGCGCACCAGGGCGTGCAGGCGTGCCTCCAGCTCCGCCAGCTCAAAAGGCTTGGCCAGAAAGTCGTCGGCCCCCGCGTTAAGCGAGCGCACGCGCTCGTCCAGCGAGTCGCGCGCCGTCAAGATCAGCGCGGGTAGGCGCTGGTCGCGGTCGCGCAGGCGCTGCAATACGGCCTGGCCGTCCAGCCCGGGCAGGCCCAGGTCCAGCACCAGCGCGTCGTAGTTGTCGTGCTGCTGCAGCGCGCGGTCTGCCAGGCGGCCATCGTTCACCCATTCGACCTGGATGCCCGCATGCTCCAGCGCACGGCTGAGCCAGGTGCCCAGGTTGTGGTCGTCTTCGGCCAGGAGGATGCGCATAGGGGGATGCTACCGTTTGTGCGGAAGGCGCAGGGCTTGCATTCAGCGTGGAGCCATTCAATGCGGAGCGGTCAGGGCGCGCAGGCGCCAGCAGCCACACTGTGCGCACGCGCTGCCCAGGCCAGGCAGCCGTGCAAGGGCCGCCCCGCCGCACGGGATGCGTCCCCCTTCCCGCCCCGCGCAGCGGGGCGAGAGCAAGGGGGAAGACGCGAAGCGGCTCAGGGGGCTTCTTAGTCTGGCTTCACCTTCGCGCGCAGCAGCACCTTCTTCCATCGCTCCTGTTCGGACGCAATGAACTGCGCAAACTGTGCGGGCGTGCCGCCAATGGCCTCGGCCGCGTCCGCGTTCAGGCGCTCCAGCGAGCCGGGGGCCTTGACGGCCTTGGCGGTCTCGGCCGCCAGTTTTTCGAGGTTGGCCGGTGCCAGGTTGGCGGGGGCCAGCATGCCGTACCACTGCGTCATCTCAAAGCCCGGGAAGCCCTGTTCGGCCACGGTAGCCACGTCGGGCAGTTGGGGCAGGCGCTTGGCCGACCCGGTGGCAATGCAACGCACCTTGCCGGCCTTGATGAAAGGCAGCAGGGCGGCAGCGCCCACGGCAGCGGCATCAAGACGGCCCGAGAGCAGGTCGGTCATCATGGGGCCGGTTCCACGGTAGGGCACGTGCAGCATGAAGATCTCGGCGGTCATCTTGAGGTATTCAAACGCCAGGTGGCCCGCGCTGCCGTTGCCCGCCGAGCCATAGCTGAGCTTGGCCGGGTTCTTCTTGGCGTAGGCGATGAACTCCTTGAGATTCTTGGCGGGCACGTCGGGGTGCACCACGTACAGGCTGGGCACCTTCGCCAGCAGGCTCACGGGCTTGAAGTCCTTGTTGGCGTCGTAGGGCAGCTTGTCGAAGATGAAGGGGTTGACGGCCAGCGTGCCGATGTGGCCCAGGATCAGCGTGTGCTGGTCGTCCGAGCGTGCGACTTCACCCATGGCGATGTTGCCGGCGGCGCCGGGCTTGTTGTCTACATACACGCTCTGGCCCAGCGTCTTGCCCAGCTCGGCAGCGGTGGAGCGGGCCACGATCTCCGAGCTGCCGCCCGGAGCGAACGGCACCACAAACCGCACTGACTTGGAAGGCCAGGCCGCCTGGGCCGATGCACCGGTGGGCAGCAGGCCGCCCAGGGCCAAGGCGCCGCTGGCGCCCAGCAGGTGGCGGCGGGTGGGGGACCAGAGGGCGGGGTGTTCGTGTGAAAGCATGGGGGTGTCTCCGTCAAAACGATAGGCCAGAAGGCCAAAAGGCGAACAAGGCACATGCGGTATGCGTGTGGCGCCATGGTGCCCGGGCCGTGCTTTCGGAATGCTGTCAGCGGGCTTGGTAGTTACCCGGGGGTGGCCCGCTGGCCCTGGTGGTGTTGTGTCAGCCCGCCGCCGCGCAGGCTGCCACGGCGGTGCCGCTGAGCAACGCACCTTCCAGCGTCGCTGGGTAGGGCCCGTCCACATAGTCGCCGCAGGCCGTCAGCCCCGGCAACACCTGCATGGCGGGCCGCTTTAGGCCGGGGGTGCACGCAAACGTAGCGCGCTTTTCGACCACGGTCTGCACAGGGCGCAGGCCGGGCAGGCCCAGCTGCGCGGCAGCCTGCTGCAGCACCTGTTGCTCGATGAGTGCCCGGTCGCCATCGCTGGCGCTCACCACAAACGCCAGCAAGCCCTGCTGGCCGTCAAGCTGGCCCCGGTCGAACACGAACTGTGCCGGGTGCTCTGCCGTGTTGCGCAGCGCCAGCATGGGCAGGGGCAAGCGCGCGCCGCTGGCGTGGGCGTATACGGTGGTGATGGCCTCAAACCGCAGGGCATTGGCAGTGGTGCTCCAGCGGGCCGCAGCGGTCAGGCCCGCCGTGCTGGCAAGGCCGTCGACAAGACGCGCGGCCTCCCACGAGGGGGAGGCCAGGGTGATGTGGTCGAAGGCGTCGGGTTCTTCCGCCCCGTGCGCCGCGCCCACAGTCCCCGCTAACTGCCAGCGTCCGCTGGGCAGGGGCACCAGCCGCTGGATGCGTTGGCCGGTGACCACCTGGCCGCCTTGCTGCACCAGCCAGCGCATCGCGGCCTCGGGGAACAGCGCGCCCAGGTCGGTGCGGGGCAGCAGCAGGTTGGAACCACCGCGCCCGCTGAACAGGCTGTCTTGCAGCACCCGCAAAAACACCTGGCCGCTGGCCTCGCGTGCGGGGGTGTTGAGTGCCGACACGCACAGCGGGTCGATGAACTCGGCCATCAGCCGGGGCGTGAGCGGGGCGCACAGGTCTGCCACCGAGGTGTGGGGCGCGCAGCGAAAGCCGCGCAGCTGCCAGGCGGTGGCCGTGCGCAGCAGCGCGACCTTGTCTTGCCAGCCCCAACCTTTGGCGCGCACGATGCCCACCAGCGCATCGAGCGGCGGGGCCAGGTCGGGCAGTTGCAGGCCCTGGCCGTCGGGGAACTGCAGGGTCAGCGGCAGGCGCAGCAGCGCGGTGGTGGGGGCTACGCCCACCAGGCGCATGAGGCGCAGGCTCTCGGTGTAGGCACCAATCAGGATGTGCTGACCGTTGTCGAGCGTGGCCGCTGTGCCATCGGGCAGCGCGCCCGGCACGGCGCGGGCGCGGCCGCCTACGGTGCGCGCGGCCTCGAACACGGTGACCTGGCGGCCAGCCTGCCGGTGGGCGATCGCCGCGGCCATGCCAGCCCAGCCAGCCCCGATGACGGCAACTTTCTGCGGTGCCACGCCGGGCTACATCCTGCCCAGGGCCTGCATCTTCCAGGCCAGCCAGAACTTGCGCAGCGGCGTGAGGCGGATGCGCTGGTGCAGCACCTGGAAGTTTTCGTGCTCGATCTCGCGCAGCAGGGTGCGGTAGATGCTGGCCATCATCAGGCCGGGCTTCTGGGTGCGGCGGTCTGCGTCGGGCAGCAGGGCAAAGGCCTCGTCGTACAGCCGGTGGGCGCGCTCGGCCTGAAAGCGCATCAGGGCCGTGAAGCGGTCGGAATACTGGCGCTTCAAGATCTCGTGCGCTTTCACTTCGAACTGCTGCAGCTCGCTGACGGGCAGGTAGATGCGGCCCAACATGGCGTCTTCGCCCACGTCGCGGATGATGTTGGTGAGCTGGAACGCCAGGCCCAGCCGGTGGGCGTATTCGGTGGTGCGCGGGTCAGTCTGGCCGAAGATGCGCGCGGCCACTTCACCCACGATGCCCGCCACCAGGTGGCAGTAGCCCTTGAGGCCTGCAAAGTCGAGGTAGCGCGTCTGCTCCAGATCCATCTGGCAGCCGTCGATCACGGCCTGCAGGTGGCGCTGATCGATGCCGTAGTCGGCCGCGAGCGGCATCAGCGCCAGCATCACCGGGTGCGTGGGCTGGCCTGCGTAGGCCTTGGTCACTTCGGCCTGCCACCAGGCCAGCTTGGTGCGGGCCACGCCCGGGTCGCTCACTTCATCGACCACGTCGTCCACCTCGCGGCAAAACGCATAGAACGCCGTGATGGCCGCGCGGCGGGGCGCGGGCAGAAAGAGAAAGGCGTAATAGAAGCTGCTGCCCGAGGCCACGGCTTTTTGCTGTACGTACTGCTGCGGTGTCATGGGGCGAGATTGTCCCATGGCGCACTGGGGCGGGCCGGTTGTCGGGGTTTGAGGTGTTTTCGGGCGGATGCGCTAGTGCAGCATGCCCGGGTTGCTATTCAAATAATAGCTTTAGGGTGGTGTTGCAGAGGCGGCGGGTGCAGGGGCAGGCGCCTCGGGTTGCGACATCTCGCGCATCAGCGCGTCCAGGTCTTCGCCCTGGATCGACATCTCGGGCAGTGTGGCGGGTGTGCTGCGCAGCCACTGCGTGGTGGCGGGCACGGTCATCACCAGGGCAATCACGCCGGCCAGGCAGAGCAGGTAGGGCGCCAGCGCGCGCGCCACCGCGCCCATGGCGGGCCGGGGCGCCACCTGGGCGCGGGACAGCACCAGCGCGTAGCCCAGCGGCGGCAGCAGGAACCCCGCCTGCAGCACCAGCAAGGTGAGCGCGGCCACCCAGGCCGCGTCGTCCACCAGCGCCAGCAAAGGGGGCATGACGATGGGGATGATCAGGAAGATCAGCTCGAACGCATCGAGCACAAACGCCGAGCCCAGCAGCACGGCCAGCACCACCCCCATGGCCAGCAGGGGCTGGCCCTGCAGGGCACGCATCCATTCGGCCACCAGCGCATCGGTGCCGTAGGCGCGCAGCACCAGCGAGAACGTGACCGCCGCCACCAGCAGCGCAAACAGCGCACCGGTGAGCGCCATGGCGTCGTCCAGCACCTGCGCCAGCCGCCGCAGCGTGAGCTGGCGCGACGCCACGCCCCACACCAGCAGCAGCACCCCGGCGGTGGCGGCTGCCTCCACCGCCCGGACGCGGCCGGTGGTGACCAGTGCCAGCAGGGCCACGATGAGCGTGGGCACCACGCCCAGCGTCCAGCGCTCGCCGCGGGTCAGCGGCACGGGTGCTGAGGATGCGGCCCCTTGATCTGCGATGCCGCCAGTGCGGCGCTGGGCCAGCCACCAGGTCACGCCCATCCACAGCACCAGCAGCAGTGCGCCCGGCGCCAGGGCGGCCTGCAGCACGTCCTGGGTATTGATGATGCGGGTGCCTGCGTGGGCGCTGGCCAGCCCCAGCTGCGTGGCCAGGGTCAGGCCCTCGGTGTGGGCGCGCAGCATGGCATCGCCCAGCAGCAACAGCACCAGCGACGGTGGCACGATGATGCCCAGCGTGCTGGCCACGGCGACCAGGGCAGTGCGGCGGGCGGGCGGCATGCCTTCGTGGGCCCAGGCCTGCCCGGCGGTGTGCGACAGGGTCACCAGGCTGGCCCCCACCGAGCCGTTCATGGGCGCCATCAGCATGCCCACGCCCAGGCCCGCCATGTCGGGCGCCGCCCGTTGCCCTACCACGCGCGTCAGCACCTTGCTCAGGCCGCTGTACAGGCCGTTGACGAGTGCCAGATGGTTGAGCAGCGCACCCACCACGGCGTACAGCACCAGCGCCTGCAGCAGGTCGTGTTCGAGCAGGCCCACTACGCGCTCCGGCAGGCTGCGCAGCACCGCGCCATCAAACGCGCCCAGCGCCAGGCCCGCCACCGCGCCCAGGGTGCTGACGCCCAGCAGCACGGCGTAGGTGGCCCAGCCGGTGGTCATCATCAGCACCAGGGCCAGCACCAGCAGCAACAGGCCGATGGTGTTCATGGGATGGGACTCATGCAGGGTCCGCCGGTGTGCCAGTGGGCGTGCGCAGGGTGTGAACGGCCCTCCACAGGTCGGCCAGTGCTTGCAGGGCCAGCAGCACGGCCAGTATCAGCAAGGCCAGCTTGATGGCGAAGTAGCCGGGGTTGGCGGTTTCAGGAAAACTCTCCAGCCCCCGCACCGACCGCCACACCGTGGGCGCGGCGTTGATGCACACAAACACCGCCCAGGGCAGCACGGCCAGGGGTGCGCCCAAAAGGCGCATGGCGCGCACCGGGCCCCGGCCCGCATGGGCGAGGTCTGGGCGGCTCACCAGGTGAGCGCCGCGCCGGTCCGCATGGCGCAGGGCCACGGCCACATACAGCGCAAACAGCACCTGCGCGAGGTCGTTGGCCTGGCTGGACCCCGCACCCCACCCGTCGCGCAAAGGCCATTGCAAAAACAGCAGCAGCACGACCATCAGCGCCAGCGGCATCACCAGCGCGCCCAGGCGGTTGAGCCAGCGCTCCAGCGGCAAGGGGATGGGCAGGTCGGGCGGCAGATGCATGCAGGTGAAGGGGCTACGAAACGTGCCGCGAAGCGAGGTGCGAGAGGGATTGCGATAAGGGCCGGTGGGCGGCGCGGTTCAGCATTCGACCACATTCACCGCCAGCCCGCCGCGCGATGTCTCCTTGTATTTCACCTTCATGTCCGCGCCGGTCTGCATCATGGTCTTGATGACCTTGTCGAGCGAGACCACGTGCTGCCCATCGCCGCGCAGCGCCATGCGGGCGGCGTTGATGGCCTTGATCGCGCCCATGGCGTTGCGCTCGATACAGGGGATCTGCACCAGCCCGCCCACGGGGTCGCAGGTCATGCCCAGGTTGTGCTCCATGCCGATCTCGGCCGCGTTCTCCACCTGCTCGGGCGTGCCGCCCATCACGGCGGCCAGTGCGCCGGCGGCCATGGAGCACGCCACGCCCACCTCGCCCTGGCAGCCGACCTCGGCGCCCGAGAGAGAGGCGTTCTCCTTGTAGATGATGCCGATGGCGCCTGCGGTGAGCAAAAAGGTGGCAATGCCGTCGTCGTTGGCCGGGATGGGGCCCTGCAGAAAGTTGACGTAGTAGTGCAGCACGGCCGGGATCACGCCTGCCGCGCCGTTGGTGGGCGCCGTCACCACGCGGCCGCCAGCGGCGTTTTCTTCGTTCACGGCCATGGCGTACAGGTTCACCCAGTCCAGCATGGAGAGCGGGTCGCGCAGGGCGGCCTCGGGCGAGCGGCTCAGGTTCTTGTGCAGCTCGGCCGCACGCCGGCGCACATGCATGGGGCCGGGCAGGGTGCCGGTGCTGGCGCAGCCGCGCTGCACGGCGCCCGCCATGGTCTGCCAGATGGCCAGCAGCTGGCGCCGCACCTCGGCCGGGCTGCGCCAGTGCTGTTCGTTGGCGGCCATGAGCTGGGCCATGCTCAGGCCCGTAGTGCGGCACTGCGCCAGCAGCTCGGCCCCGGTGCGGAACGGGTGTGGCAGGCCCTGGCCATGGCCTGCGGTGTCGGCGCTCGCGCTGGCTGGGGTGTTGAGCACACGCTGCCCGGCTGCATCGACCACAAAGCCGCCGCCCACGGAGTAGTACTCGCGCATAGCGATGTCGTTGCCCTGCGCATCCAGTGCATGGAACGCCATGCCGTTGGGGTGCAGCGGCAGGCTTTTGCGGCGAAACAGCAGGTGGTCCTTTTCGACAAACGGCACGGCATGCTCGCCCAGCAACGCCAGCGTGCCGCTCTGGCGGATCTGTGCGATGGCGGGGGCGATCTGGTCGGGGTCGATATGGTCTGGCTCATGCCCGGCCAAGCCGAGCAGCACGGCCCGGTCGGTGCCGTGGCCCACGCCGGTGGCCGAGAGGGAGCCGAACAGCTCCACCGTGACCTGGTGCACGGCCGCCAGGCCGACGGTGTCGCGCACATGGCAGGCAAACTGCCGGGCCGCAATCATGGGCCCCACGGTGTGGGAGCTGGACGGCCCGATGCCGATCTTGAAGAGGTCGAAAACGCTGACGGACATGGTGGGGGTGACCCTGGCTCAAAAGAAGTGCCGCAACGCTTGTGGCGCGCGGGCACGGGCCGGCAGGGTGGGGCGCTGGCCGCCGCCCTGCCACGGTGGCCGCGAGGCTAACCGGGTGCGGTGGCCGGGGCATGCTCGCTATCCCTGCCCCGGCCGGGCCGAGTGCGCGGACTATCTCGGCCATTTGCTATTAATTGGATAGCTTGTGACGTATATAAATCAAGCGCTACAGGTCGTTTTGGCACTGCATGGCGCTCGGGCGGGCAAGTGTGTGAGCCCGTCTTGCGGCCCATGAATCTTTCTTACATCACCAGCGCGCGGCCCAGCATCACGCACCAGTCCCACCCACGGAGCTTGGGCCGGGTGTGCAGGCTGCCCCCTTTGAGGGCATCGACCTTGTCGAGGATGCGCAGGCCGCCTTGCACGACCAGCCGCAGCTCCCAGCCGGCGCGGCCGGGCAGGCGGTGCACCAGGGGGACGCCGCTCTGCATCATGGTGCGGGCCCAGTGGGCGCAGTCGGCAATCAGGCGGGCGTTCTCGCGGGTGCTTTGCAGCGCCAGCAGCTCGGACTGGCAGGCGCCATAGGTCGCGCAGTCGGAGCGGGGCAAATAGTGGCGCCCCCGGGGAATGTCCACGGACAGGTCCTGCCAGAAGTTGATGAGTTGCAGCGCGGTGCAGATGGCGTCGCTCTGGCGCAGCGCCTCGGCGTCGTGCACGCCATACAGGTGCAGCAGCAGCCGGCCCACGGGGTTGGCCGAGCGGCGGCAGTAGTCCAGCAGCTCGTCGCGGTCGGCGTAGCCTTCTCCGTCACGGGTTTTCTCCACGTCCTGGGCAAAGGCGCTCAGCAGGTCTTCCAGCAGCGGCACGGGCAGCTGGTGGCTGCGCAATACGCCTTGCAGCGGCAAAAACACGCTGGCCCAGCGGGGCGAGGGCGCCTGGCCCTGGGCGATCGCGCGCAGATCGGCCAGGTAAGCGGCCAGGTCTGCCAGCCGGGCGGCGGGCAGGGCATCGCCTTCGTCGGCAATGTCGTCCGCCGTGCGCGCAAAGCCGTAGATGGCGGCAATCGGCTGGCGCAGGTGGGGCGGGCACAACAGGGATGCGACCGGGAAGTTTTCGTAATGGGTCACGGGGGGCGCCACCGCATCAGTCGCAGTGGGCTGTGGCGCGGAGGCTGCGCCGGGTTGGGGAGAGGGGCTGGGACGGTCGTTCACACCCCGGATTGTCGCTTGACAAGCTCAAGGGCTTCTCATAGATTACTAACCGGTCAGTCAGTAATCATAAAAACCAATCCAGTGGGGGACAAGGCGGCTGGCCCCTGCACCTGTTCACAAGCGCCCTGCATGGCTGCGGGTCGCCGGTTGGCGGGTGCCTGGTGTACCGTCGCTGCGCGGGCGCTCCGGCCTGCGTTTTGCTTGCTGATCCTTGTGGCCCCTTCTTTTTTCACCGGATTTCCCATGCGCACTTCCTCCGCCCTGCGGCCCTTTTCACGGCATTCCAGGCTTTTGCTGGTGCTGGCCACCGCTACCGTGCTGGCCGCCTGTTCGCGTCCCGCACCGCCCGAGGAGCCCGTGCGCTCCGTCAAACTGATGACGGTGGGCGTGGGTGCGCTGCAGTCCAGCCTGGAGTATTCGGGCGAGGTGCGCGCGCGGGTGGAGTCGCGCCTGGGCTTTCGGGTGGCGGGCAAGATCGTGCAGCGCCAGGCCGAGCTGGGCCAGCGCGTGAAGGCAGGCCAGGTGCTGGCGCAACTGGACCCCAAGGACTACCAGCTGGCGGCTGACGCAGCGCGTGCGCAGGTGGCGTCGGCCACCACGCAGCGCGACCTGGCGGCGGCAGACCTCAAGCGCTACCAGGCGCTGAAAGACCAGAACTTCATCAGCGGTGCCGAGCTGGAACGCCGCGAGGCCACGCTCAAGGCCGCCCAGGCCACCCTCGACCAGGCGCGTGCCCAGCTGTCGTCGCAGGGCAACCAGGCTGCTTACACCACGCTGGTGGCGGATGTGTCGGGCGTGGTGACGGGTATCGATGCCGAGCCGGGCCAGGTGGTGTCGGCCGGCGCCCCGGTGGTGCGCATTGCGCAGGATGGCCCGCGCGACGTGGTGTTTGCCGTGCCGGAAGACAAGGTGGCGCAGATCACGACGGGCTCCGAGGTCGCCGTGCGTGGCTGGTCGGGTGGCAGCACGCTGACAGGCCGTGTGCGCGAGGTGGCTGCGAGCGCCGACGCGGCGACCCGCACATTCCAAGTCAAGGTGGCCATTGACGCGGCCGACGCCCCAGCGCTGGGCGCCACCGTGTACGCCACGCCCAAGGCGCTGAGCCACGCCGGCATTGCCGCCATCAAGCTGCCCACCAGCGCGCTGCGGCAGGAGGGCCAGTCCACCGCCGTTTGGGTATACGACCCTGCAACCAGCACCGTCAAGTCGCAGGTGGTGCAGATCGCCACGGCCGATGGCAACGATGCCGTGGTGGCCGGGGGACTGACCCCCGGCATGCAGGTGGTGGCCACCGGCGTGCATGTGCTGTCTCCCGGTCAAAAAGTGACGGTATACCAGCCAAAAGTGGCCCAGGCGCCGGTGAATAAAGCGCAAACAGCTCCTGAATCTGTAGCAATGCCAGCGGTGCCCTCGGCTCCTGCAACCGCTGCTGCACCCGCCACCGCCACGGCCTCTGCCGCCAACTGAGGCCCGCCATGACGCAAATCCAACCCAAAGAGGGGTTCAACCTCTCCAAATGGGCGCTCGACCATCCCGCGCTCACCCGCTACCTCATGGTGGTGCTGATGCTGCTGGGCTTTGCGGCCTACTTCCAGCTGGGGCAGGACGAAGACCCGCCTTTTACCTTCCGTGCCATGGTGGTGCGCACCTACTGGCCCGGTGCCACAGCCCAGCAGGTGGCCGAGCAGGTCACCGACAAGATCGAGCGCACGCTGCAAGAGGTGCCATACGCGGACAAGATTCGCAGCTACTCCAAGCCCGGCGAGTCGCAGATCATTTTCCAGATCAAGGACTCCTCCAAGCCCGGCGACGTGGCCAATGTCTGGTACAGCGTGCGCAAGAAGGTGGGCGACATGCGCTACACCTTGCCGCAGGGCATCCAGGGCCCGTTCTTCAATGACGACTTCGGGGACGTGTATGGCGTGATCTACGCGCTGGAGTCCGAGGGCTTCAGCTACGCCGAGCTCAAGCAGTTTGCCGATGATGCACGCCAGCAGCTGCTGCGCGTGCCCGATGTGGCGAAGGTCGAGCTGTTTGGCGTGCAGGACGAAAAGCTCTTCATCGAGATCTCGCAAAAGCGCCTGTCGCAACTGGGCCTGGACATGAATCAGGTGCTTGCCCAGCTGGGCCAGCAAAACGCTGTGGAGAGCGCGGGCACCATTCAGACGCCGCAAGACCAGGTGCAGGTGCGTGTGCAAGGTCAGTTCAACGCCATCGAGGACCTGCGCGCGATGCCGATCCGTGGCCCTTCGGGCGCGCAACTGCGGCTGGGCGACATCGCTGAAGTGCAGCGCGGCTATGTGGACCCACCGGGCGTGAAGGTGCGCCACCAGGGCCGCGAGGTAATCGCGCTGGGCGTCTCCATGGCCAAGGGCGGCGACATCATTGCGCTGGGCAAGGCGCTGCACACGGCCACCGACCGCATCGGCGCCACGCTGCCGGCCGGTGTGAATCTGGTCAATGTGCAGGACCAGCCCAAGGCGGTGTCCACCTCGGTGAATGAATTCGTCAAGGTGCTGATCGAGGCCGTGGTCATCGTGCTGGCGGTCAGCTTCATCAGCCTGGGATTTCACAAGCGCCCCGGCAACAACCCGCTGTGGAAGCGCTGGTACATCGACCCCCGCCCGGGGCTGGTGGTGGGCATCACCATCCCGCTGGTGCTGGCCGTCACGTTCCTGGCCATGTGGTACTGGGGCATCGGGCTGCACAAGATCTCGCTGGGCTCGCTGATCATCGCGCTGGGCCTGCTGGTGGACGACGCCATCATTGCGGTCGAGATGATGGTGCTCAAGCTCGAAGAGGGCTATGACAAGGTGCGCGCCGCCACCTTCGCCTACGAGATCACGGCCATGCCCATGCTCACGGGCACCTTGATCACGGCGGCGGGCTTCTTGCCCATCGGACTGGCCAAGTCCACCACGGGCGAATACACCTTTGCCATCTTTGCCGTGACGGTGATTGCGCTGGTGCTCAGCTGGTTCGTGTCGGTCTACTTTGTGCCTTACCTGGGCACGCTGCTGCTCAAGGTGCCTCCCCATGTGCTGGCCGCCCAGGCCAACAAGGGCATCACCGACGATCCGCATGAGGTGTTTGACAGTCCGTTCTATCGCAGCTTCCGCCGTCTGGTGGACTGGTGCGTGCAGCACCGCTGGATCACCATCGGTGCGACCATCCTCACTTTTGCCCTGGGCATCGTGGGCATGGGCAAGGTGCAGCAGCAGTTCTTTCCGGATTCCAGCCGGCCCGAGATTCTGGTGGACATCTGGTTCCCGGAAGGCACGTCGTTCGCAGGCAACGAGGCCGTCACCAAACGCGTGGAGCAGCGCCTGCTGTCCGAGCCAGGCGTGAATACGGTGAGCACCTGGGTAGGCTCTGGCGTGCCGCGTTTTTATCTGCCGCTGGACCAGGTGTTCCCGCAGAGCAACGTGTCGCAGTTCATCGTGGTGCCCCAAGACCTGAAGGTGCGCGAATCGCTGCGTGTGAAGCTGCCTGCGCTGCTGGCGCAGGAGTTCCCGGAAGTGCGCGGGCGCGTCAAGCTGCTGCCCAACGGGCCGCCCGTGCCTTATCCCGTTCAGTTCCGCGTGGTGGGACCTGATCCGCTGGTACTGCGCGAGCGTGCGGACGAGGTCAAGGCCCAGCTGCGCCAGAATCCCAACATGCGCGGGGTGAACGACAACTGGAACGAGTCCGTGAAGGTGCTGCGCCTGGAAGTCGACCAGGCCAAGGCACGCGCCCTGGGCGTGACCAGCCAGTCCATCGCACAGGCGTCCAAGACCATTCTGTCGGGCACGCAGGTTGGCCAGTACCGCGAGGGCGACAAGCTCATCGACATCCTGCTGCGCCAGCCGCTGGATGAGCGCAATGCCATCACCGACATCGCCAACGCCTATCTGCCCACGGCGTCGGGCAAGTCGATCCCGCTCACGCAGATCGCCAAGCCCGTGTTCACCTGGGAGCCCGGCGTGATGTGGCGCGAGAACCGCGACTACGCCATCACCGTGCAGGGCGACGTGACCGAGGGCCTGCAGGGCGCGACGGTGACGGCGGCACTGCTGCCATCCCTCAAGGAGATCGAGGCCAAGTGGCGGTCGGCGGGGCAGACGGGTTACCGCATCGAGGTGGCGGGCGCCGTGGAGGAAAGCTCCAAGGGCTCGGCGTCCATTGCGGCGGGGCTTCCGATCATGCTGTTCATTACCTTCACGCTGCTGATGCTGCAACTGCACAGCTTCAGCCGCGCGATGCTGGTGTTCCTCACCGGGCCGCTGGGCATGGCGGGTGTGGCGGCGTCCCTGCTGCTGCTCAACCGGCCGTTTGGGTTCGTGGCGCTGCTGGGCGTGATCGCGCTCATGGGCATGATCCAGCGCAATTCGGTGATCCTGATCGACCAGATCGAGCAGGACCGCGCTCGGGGCGTGCCTGCATGGGATGCGATTGTGGAATCGGCCGTGCGTCGTTTGCGCCCCATCGTGCTCACGGCCGCGGCCGCGGTGCTGGCCATGATCCCGCTGTCGCGCAGCGTGTTCTGGGGCCCGATGGCTGTGGCCATCATGGGCGGGCTGGTGGTGGCCACGGTGCTCACGCTGCTGGCACTGCCTGCGATGTACGCGGCCTGGTTCCGTGTCAAGCGGCCTGCGCCAGAGGTTCCTGGGGCGGCTTGACCGGCAGGGCTTCCGCATCAGGTAAAATAGAAGGTTGACCGATTTCACACAGGCGGCAGCTCAGCTTGCCGCCTGTTTGTTTGTAGAACCGCGCGGGTGGCGAAATTGGTAGACGCACCAGGTTTAGGTCCTGACGCCAGCAATGGTGTGGGGGTTCGAGTCCCCCCCCGCGCACCACCCATGTGAGACTTTGCGGAACACGGCGCTGCTGCGCTGCAGCCAGCACGATCCACATTCATAAGAGGAATAGCCATGGCCGTTACTGTTGAAACCCTTGAGAAGCTCGAGCGCAAGATCACGCTGAGCGTGCCCGTCACCCTGATCCAGTCCGAAGTGGACACGCGCCTCAAGCGCCTGGCCCGTACGGTCAAGATGGACGGCTTCCGTCCCGGCAAGGTGCCCATGAACGTGGTTGCCCAGCGTTATGGCTACTCGGTGCAGTACGAAGTGCTGAACGACAAGGTGGGTGAGGCTTTTGCCGTGGCTGCGAACGAAGCCAACCTGCGCGTGGCCGGTCAGCCCCGCATCACCGAAAAGGAAGGCGCTCCCGAGGGCCAGGTCACGTTTGACGCCGTCTTTGAAGTGTTCCCCGAAGTCAAGATCGCAGACCTGTCGGACGCCGAAGTCGAAAAGCTGTCCTCCGAAGTGACCGACAGCGCCATCGACAAGACCCTGGACATCCTGCGCAAGCAGCGCCGCAGCTTCGCCCAGCGCGCCCTGGACGCCGCTGCGCAAGACGGTGACCGCGTGACCGTGGACTTCGAAGGCAAGATCGACGGCGAACCCTTCGATGGCGGCAAGGCCGAAGACTTCCAGTTCCTGGTCGGCGAAGGCCAGATGCTCAAGGAGTTTGAAGACGCCGTGCGCGGCATGAAGTCTGGCGAAAGCAAGACGTTCCCCCTGGCTTTCCCCGCCGAGTACCACGGCAAGGACGTCGCCGGCAAGACCGCCGACTTCCTGGTGACCATCAAGAAGATCGAAGCAGCCCATCTGCCCGAAGTGAACGACGCCCTGGCCAAGTCGCTCGGCATCGCCGACGGTTCCGTGGAAGGCCTGCGCGCTGACATCAAGAAGAACCTGGAGCGCGAAGTCAAGTTCCGCCTGCTGGCCCGCAACAAGGCTGCCGTGATGGACGCCCTGGTGTCCAAGGCCGAGCTGGACCTGCCCAACGCCAGCATCCAGGCCGAAATCGCCCGCCTGATGGAAGGCGCACGCGCTGAACTCAAGCAACGCGGTGTCAAGGATGCCGACAAGGCAGAAATCCCTGAAGACGTGTTCCGTCCTCAGGCAGAGCGCCGCGTGCGTCTGGGCCTGGTGCTGGCCGAGCTGGTGCGCGCCAACGAACTGCAGGCCAAGCCCGAGCAGCTCAAGGCCCACATCGACGAGCTGGCTGCCAGCTACGAGAAGCCCGAAGACGTGGTGCGCTGGTACTTCGGCGACCGCCAGCGTCTGGCCGAAGTCGAAGCCGTTGTCATCGAGAACAATGTGACCGAGTTCGTGCTGTCCAAGGCCAAGGTGGTTGAGAAGGCCATT
Organism: Acidovorax sp. M14; assembly: GCF_049331375.1. Taxonomy (NCBI): domain Bacteria; kingdom Pseudomonadati; phylum Pseudomonadota; class Betaproteobacteria; order Burkholderiales; family Comamonadaceae; genus Acidovorax; species Acidovorax sp. M14. The sequence goes on along the minus strand of NZ_CP186263.1, from coordinate 3,336,009 downwards.
TCCTTCGACGACCTGATGGCGCAGCAGGGCTGATAGGCCCTCGGGCCGGGCGGCCTGCTTCGTGCAACTGCCCGGTTCTGGTTGTCAAGACACACCAGGGGCTTGTGCTTTCGTGCACAAGCCCCAATTCATTTCTGGGTACAGTACCTGCTTGACTGGAGAAATACATGAGCGCATTGGAAACACAAGGCCTGGGCATGGTCCCCATGGTCATCGAGCAGTCGGGCCGTGGCGAACGGTCCTATGACATCTACTCGCGCCTGCTCAAGGAGCGCGTGATTTTTCTGGTGGGGCCGGTCAATGACCAGACGGCCAACCTGGTGGTGGCACAGCTGCTGTTCCTGGAGAGCGAAAACCCCGACAAGGACATCTCGTTCTACATCAACTCGCCCGGCGGTTCGGTGAGTGCCGGTATGGCGATCTTTGACACCATGAACTTCATCAAGCCCGATGTTTCGACCCTGTGCACGGGCATGGCGGCCAGCATGGGCGCGTTCCTGCTGGCGGCGGGCGCCAAGGGCAAGCGTTTTGCGCTGCCCAACTCCAAGGTCATGATCCACCAGCCTCTGGGCGGCATGCAAGGCCAGGCGACCGAGATCGAAATCCACGCCCGCGAGATCCTCAAGACCCGCGAGCAGCTCAACAAGATCCTCGCCGAGCGCACCGGCCAGCCGCTGGAGAAGATCCAGCGCGACACCGAGCGTGACTATTTCCTCTCGGCTGACGAGGCCAAGGACTATGGTTTGGTCGATCAAGTGATCAGCCAGCGCGCCTGATCGCCCGAGGGCGGCGAAGCGGCGTTTTCCCGAGGGGAAGACGCCGTTTTTTATTTGGTTATCATCCCGACAACTTTCCGAAACAAGCAAGGCATTGCCCCCATGGCCGAGAAAAAAGGCTCTTCCAGCGAAAAAACCCTTTACTGCTCTTTCTGCGGCAAAAGCCAGCATGAAGTGAAGAAGCTGATCGCCGGTCCGTCGGTCTTTATCTGCGACGAGTGCATTGACCTGTGCAACGAGATCATCCGCGACGAACTGCCGGCGGGTGATCTGGCCCGCGAAGGCCGCAGCGACCTGCCCACGCCGGTCGAGATCAAGGCCAACCTGGACAACTATGTGATTGGGCAGGACGTGGCCAAGCGCACACTGGCCGTGGCGGTGTACAACCACTACAAGCGCCTGCGCCACAAGGACAAGGCCCACAAGGACGATGTGGAGCTGTCTAAGAGCAACATCCTGCTGATCGGCCCCACGGGCTCGGGTAAGACGCTTTTGGCGCAGACCTTGGCGCGCATGCTGGATGTGCCCTTTGTGATGGCCGACGCCACCACACTGACGGAGGCGGGCTATGTGGGCGAGGACGTCGAAAACATCGTCCAGAAGCTGCTGCAGAGCTGCAACTACGAAGTCGAGCGCGCCCAGCGCGGCATCGTCTACATCGACGAAATCGACAAAATTTCGCGCAAGTCCGACAACCCCAGCATCACGCGCGACGTGTCGGGCGAAGGCGTGCAGCAAGCGCTGCTCAAGCTCATTGAAGGCACCATGGCCAGCGTGCCGCCACAAGGGGGGCGCAAGCATCCGAATCAGGACTTCCTGCAGATTGACACGACCAACATCTTGTTCATCTGCGGTGGTGCCTTCGCCGGGCTGGAAAAAGTCATCGAGAACCGCACCGAGGCGTCGGGCATCGGGTTCGGCGCGTCGGTCAAGAGCAAGAAGCAGCGTTCTCTCACCGAGGTGTTCACCGAGATCGAGCCGGAAGACCTCATCAAGTTTGGTCTGATCCCTGAGCTGGTGGGCCGGATGCCTGTGGTGACGGCGCTGGCCGAGCTGAGTGAGGATGCGCTCGTGCAGATCCTGACAGAGCCCAAGAATGCGCTCGTCAAGCAGTACAGCAAGCTTCTGGCAATGGAAGGTGTAGACCTTGAAATTCGCCCGGCTGCCCTGAAAGCCATCGCACGCAAGGCGTTGGCCCGCAAGACGGGCGCGCGGGGTCTTCGCTCCATCCTGGAGCAAGCGCTGATTGGCACCATGTTCGACTTGCCTAATACCAGCAACGTCGAAAAGGTGGTGGTGGACGAGTCCACCATCGAAGAAAACAAGCCGCCGCTGCTCGTCTACCGCGAAGCAGCCAAGAAGGCCTGAAAAGGCGTGCAGAAGTCCGCTGGTGCCTCCATGGATCAGCCGGATTTCTTCACGCGGTCTGAGATGACCGGAGCGGGCGTCCTGTGGCCGCCCTTCGAACCATCAACCCTTGCGCCAGTACGGCTGCGTGCGAGGGTTGAAAATCCCCACATGTGGACCCACTTCCACAGAGCACTTTGAGGATTTCCATGTCCGGACATACCCCCCTGCCAGCTACCCCCCTTGACCTGCCGCTGTTGCCTTTGCGTGACGTGGTGGTGTTCCCCCACATGGTGATCCCGCTTTTTGTGGGCCGCCCCAAGAGCATCAAGGCTCTGGAGATGGCCATGGAGGCCGACCGCCGCATCATGCTGGTGGCCCAAAAGGCCGCAGCCAAGGATGAGCCTTCGGTGGCGGACATGTTCGATGTGGGCTGTGTCTCCACCATCTTGCAGATGCTCAAGCTGCCCGACGGCACCGTGAAGGTGCTGGTGGAAGGCCAGCAGCGCGCTCTGGTGACGTCGATTGAAGATGCGGAGTCGCTCTTCATGGCCTCCGTGACGCCGGTGGAGGCCACGCCGGACGCCAACAAGCCCAGCGAAATTGAGGCCCTGCGGCGTGCCGTGATGCAGCAGTTTGACCAGTACGTCAAGCTCAACAAGAAGATTCCGCCCGAGATTCTGACTTCCATCTCCAGCATTGACGATCCCGGCCGTCTGGCGGACACCATCGCTGCGCACCTGCCCCTCAAGCTCGAAAACAAGCAGGTGGTGCTGGACCTGTCGGACGTGAAGGCGCGCCTCGAAAACCTGTTCGAGCAGCTGGACCGCGAGGTGGATATCCTCAACGTGGACAAGAAGATCCGTGGCCGTGTCAAGCGCCAGATGGAGAAGAACCAGCGTGACTTCTACCTGAACGAGCAGGTCAAGGCCATCCAGAAGGAACTGGGTGAGGGCGACGAGGGGGCGGACATCGAGGAGATCGAGAAAAAGATCAAGCTCGCCAAGATGCCAGCTGAGGCGCGCAAGAAGGCAGAGGCTGAGCTCAAGAAGCTCAAGCTGATGTCGCCCATGTCGGCCGAAGCGACGGTGGTGCGTAACTACATCGACGTGCTCACTGCGCTGCCGTGGAGCAAGAAGACCAAGATCAAGCACGACCTCGTGAATGCCGAGGGTGTGCTCAACGAAGATCACTACGGTCTCGACAAGGTCAAGGACCGCATCTTGGAATACCTCGCGGTACAGCAGCGCGTGGACAAGGTGAAAGCGCCTATCCTGTGCCTGGTGGGACCTCCTGGCGTGGGCAAGACCTCGCTGGGTCAGTCCATTGCCAAAGCCACCGGACGCAAGTATGTGCGCATGGCGCTGGGCGGCATGCGCGACGAAGCCGAGATTCGCGGGCACCGCCGCACCTACATCGGCGCACTGCCGGGCAAGGTGCTGCAGAGTCTTTCGAAAGTTGGTACGCGCAATCCGTTGTTCCTGCTCGACGAGATCGACAAACTGGGCACGGATTTCCGGGGCGACCCGTCCAGCGCGCTGCTGGAGGTGCTGGACCCCGAGCAGAACCACACATTCGGCGACCACTATGTTGAGGTGGACTTCGATCTGTCCGACGTGATGTTCGTTGCCACATCGAACTCGATGAACATTCCGCCAGCGCTGCTGGATCGGATGGAAGTAATTCGCCTGTCGGGCTACACCGAAGACGAGAAGACCAGCATTGCCATGAAGTACCTGCTGCCCAAGCAGCTCAAAAACAATGGCGTGAAGGACGAAGAACTGCTCATCACCGAGCCTGCGGTGCGTGACATGGTGCGTTACTACACCCGTGAAGCGGGCGTGCGCTCGCTGGAGCGCGAGCTGTCCAAAATTTGCCGCAAGGTGGTCAAGGGATTGCAGCTCAAGAAGCTGGAGCCTCAGGTCGTCGTCACCGCCGACAACCTGCCGGACTTTTTGGGCGTACGCAAGTACACCTACGGCCGTGCCGAACTGCAAAACCAAGTGGGGCAGGTGGTGGGCTTGGCCTGGACGGAGGTGGGGGGCGATCTGCTGACCATCGAGGCGGCCATCATGCCTGGCAAGGGAGTGATCACGCGCACAGGTTCCCTGGGCGACGTGATGAAGGAATCCGTGGAGGCGGCCCGTACGGTGGTGCGCAGCCGCGCACGCATGCTGGGCATCAAGGACGAAACGTTCGAGAAGCGCGACATCCATATCCACGTGCCCGATGGCGCCACACCCAAGGACGGCCCCAGCGCCGGGGCCGCAATGACCACGGCCTTTGTCTCGGCCCTCACCGGCATTCCTGTGCGCGGCGATGTGGCGATGACTGGCGAGATCACGCTGCGGGGCGAGGTAACGGCCATCGGCGGCCTCAAGGAAAAGCTGCTGGCCGCTTTGCGCGGCGGCATCAAGACGGTGCTGATCCCTGAAGAGAACGTGAAGGACCTTGCAGAGATTCCGGACAACGTGAAGAGCGGCCTGGAGATCGTGCCTGTGCGCTGGATCGACAAGGTGCTGGAGGTGGCCCTGGAGAGCAAGCCCGTGCCGCTTACGGACGAAGAGGTGGCCGTGGCTGCTGCAGCGGTAGCTGTGTCGACGGATAAAGCCGCAGCGTCGTCTGCCGCCGTCGATGGATTGAAACATTGATGCAAATTTTTTTGGGAGCCCCAAAAAATGCGCTACAATTCATCTCATCGCAGCAAACGTTGTACAATGTAAGGCTTCGATAAATGCGGGAATAGCTCAGTTGGTAGAGCGCAACCTTGCCAAGGTTGAGGTCGAGAGTTCGAGACTCTTTTCCCGCTCCAATTTCCACAAAAAGGGAAGCAATTGCTTCCCTTTTTTGTCAGAGGAATGAGAGTTCCTGGCGCGGTAGCAAAGCGGTTATGCCCCGGATTGCAAATCCGGTTAGTCCGGTTCGACTCCGGACCGCGCCTCCAGATACGGTCTACAGCAGGTAAGTGACGAAGCCCTCAGGGCGAAGACGCAAGCAGAGATCGTTTCATGGGTTGGTAGTTGGATAAAATTTTTTTGGCTTGCAATCGAACACGGTCAAAAAGAGTTATATAATTTGAGGCTTGCTGATAAGCACTAACGGAAACGTTAGAGAAATCAGAAAACGCGGGAATAGCTCAGTTGGTAGAGCGCAACCTTGCCAAGGTTGAGGTCGAGAGTTCGAGACTCTTTTCCCGCTCCATATTTGAAAAGGGAAGCTTAGGCTTCCCTTTTTTCTTGGTGGTCCGGGGCGTGCTGTTTTCAAACAGCGGTCCTGACCAGAGATACGACAGGGCATTGCGCGCATGCGCTGCCCGGGTTACGCTGCAACGCAAGTATGCGCTCAGCAGCCGGCGCCCCGATGGTGAAATTGGTAGACACTGCGGACTTAAAATCCGCCGCTTTCCTGAAAAGGGGCGTGCCGGTTCGACCCCGGCTCGGGGCACCACTACGATTCAATCATGTCAAGTTACAACGCTCCCTTTGAAATCCATGTCCACGGACAGGTCCTCCTGCGGGCTGATGTCGGTTTCGACCAGCTTCAAGAGGCGCTCAAACCGCTGTGGAAGTACGCTGGAGCACGTTCGCTGGCCGACGGTGCCGCCAGTGCCTACGAAGAAGAGCCCGGCATCAAATACGACGCGCAAGAGCATTTGCTGCAGATGTGCTGGACGGTGCGTGGCGATGAGGACTTCCGCCAGTCGCTCGACGAGATGTGCATGAGCCTCAATGAGCTGGCCGAGCAAGGTGCAGCCATCGAGGTCACCTTCTACGACACCGACTTCGATGAAGACGAGGAAGAGCAGGGTGCAGAGTCACGCGACGACTTCGTGATGCTTTTTGTCGGCCCCACGCCCGCTGCCATCATGCAGGTGCAGCGTGATTTGCTGGTGCAAGACGTAGTGAACATGATGGAGCGCCACTTTGATGGCGCCGAACTGGGCGGCGTGGTTGCCGAGATCGACAAGCTTTTCAGCCAGCGCTTCGACGCCCTCGTGAATTCGCTGGAGATTGGCAAACCGCCGCGTGGCCCTGGCGGTCCCAGCGGTGGTCACGGCGGTGGTGGTGGCCGTCGCCCGCGCCACCTGCACTGATCTGCGCCGCCGGTTCGCGGCGCATGCGCTGCTTGTGGGGGCAAGCCCAGCGGCACACCTCACTCATTTCTTCCAGGCATTGGGTGATTTCTCTCGTCGCTTCAATGCGCATGTGCGTTCGCGCTACCCTATGTCCTGGCCATCTCGGCCTTGTTGCCCATGAGCACTGATCTTCCCTATCTGCGTTCCTACCCGGCTTCGTTGCAGGACCAGGCGCGTGATCTGTTGCAGCAGGGCAAGCTCGGGGCGGTTCTGCTGCGCAAATACCCACAGGCGCATGCCGTGCGCAGCGACAAGGCGCTGTATGACTATGCGCAGGAGCTCAAGGCACGCTACCTGCGCAACGCAGGCACGGTCAACAAGGTGCTGTTCGACAACAAGATCCACGTAGTGCGCCATGCACTGGGTTTGCACACCGCTGTGTCACGCGTACAGGGCAACCGGTTGGCAGCCAAACATGAGATTCGCATTGCCGCGATGTTCAAGCAGGCACCCGAAGAGTTCTTGCGCATGATCGTCGTCCATGAACTGGCCCACCTGCGCGAGAAGGACCACGACAAGGCCTTCTACCAGCTCTGTACCCACATGGAGCCTCAGTACCACCAGTACGAATTCGACCTCCGCCTGTACCTCACCCACGTGGAGCAGGCGGGTACGCGACTGTGGGGCTCGGACGCGTCCTGAGGATTCAGGGCTGTCAGCGCATCAGTTGCACCAGCTGATGGTGTTATCAAAAATGATAGCTGTCAGTGCAGATAAAACCTACGCTGGCGGTCTTTCTTCCCATCAAGGCACTGACACGCTCTGGCAGAGCCTGGCAGGCAGGTTCAGCCAGCGCTGGGCCGCTGCCTGCATCATGGCGACAGGGCCGGTGGTGAGCAGTTGTACGGACTCCGGGCCCTCGGGGGATGTGGGCTGCTCGGACGGAGGCAACGCGAGCAGGCCGGCCGCCTCCAAGAGGCGCCGCGTCTGGCGTGCCACAGGTTCACCCGTCTCGATGAACTGGACGTCCGGCCCCACCAGAGCGCGCAACTCGTGGGCCACAAAAATGTAGTGCGTGCAGCCGAGCACCAGAGTGTCCATCTGCCCGGGCCCGGTGCCAAAGCTGCCCATGGCCTGCACGTAGCGTTCGCACAGCGCACCGGTCTCCGTGGCATGGACAGGGCTGTCAGGGGCAGCGGCGGGCAGGGCCACGCTGCGCTCAATGGCGTGCGCCAGACCGTCGCAGGGCTGCACCACAAAATGGGCTTGGTCGGCCAGCGAGGCCATGAGCTTGCCGAACTTGGCACTGGTCAGCGTGCCCCGGGTGCCGATGACACCCACATGCCCTGTTTTGGTCACTGCCAAAGCAGGCTTCACGGCGGGCTCCAGGCCCACCAGGGGCAATTCTGGGTGGCTGCTTCGCACCTCATGGATGGCGGCTGCCGTGGCGGTATTGCATGCCACCACCAGGGCCTTGATGTGGTGCTGCTGGCACAGATACTCGGTGATGGCGTGTGTGCGGGCCGCCACAAAGGCGTCGCCGCGCTCGCCGTAGGGGGCATTGGCACTGTCGGCCAGGTACACGAAGCGCTCGTGGGGCATGGCGGCCAGCAGGGCGCGGAGCACGCTCAGCCCGCCGACGCCGCTGTCAAACACACCGATAGGAGAAGAGGCCTGCGGCATCAGGAAGCCCGTGGTTGGACAAAAGGCTGGATTGTAGGAAAACAGGAAATGCCTGCAGCGTTGGCTTTGGAGCTACGCCTCGGGCTGCGTCGCCGACCGCGCAGCTGCAGAGCACTGGGGGAAAGCAAAAGGCTCAGCGTGCGGGCGACTGGGTCTTGCTGGTGCCACCGGTGGGTGCGTCCGTAACTTTCGGGTGCGACAGCAGGTAGTAGCGTTTGACCACGGCCTTTTGCCCTTCTGAGCCCCCAGCGACCAGCTCGCTGCTGATGCTCACCAGCACGCCACTGGCCTGGTTGAGTTGTGCGGTGAGTGCGCACAGATACCAGGCGGCCTCTTCGCTCGCCAATTGCGTGGTATCGATCTGCAGGATGTCGATGCCGTGCTCACGACCATACAGGCGCGTGAGCGCGCTGCCTGTGGCAAACGATTTGCGCTTCGGGTCTTTCAGGTCGGGTACGCGTTCTACGGCTTCCCATGCCCAGCGCTTGCTTTCGGGCCACCAGGTACCCAGCAGCTCTGCATCGAACACCGTGCGCTTGCCCCCACGGAGCACGGTGAAGGTCTTGTTGAAAAAGTCCAGCGTGCGCAGTTGGCTGCCCGCCAGGTGCTGGCTGTTCAGCAGCTGTTGGCGTTCGATGTGGGATGCGATGCTGGCGTCCAACAGCGCGGCATCGCGGGTCGGCAGCGCGCCGCCAAAGGCGGTTTGCGCGTCATGCTGTGGAACCATGGGCGGGTTGGCGCTGGCCGCCAGGGGCAGGGCGCTGATCAGGGTGGTCAGCAGCAAGGCGCGCAGAGGCTGCTGAAGGGGCTGTGCAAACCCGTGGTTCAAAAGCATGGTGGAGGCAGCAAAGGCCGAGAAAGAGGAGTCGGATCGAGCCAGCATTTTTGCCGAACCGGATGCAGGGATGTGTGTCGGAGCGGCCACAAAAAACCGCCCGAAGGCGGTTCTTTGTCATTGCACCTTGTTGCAGCAGGCACCTTGCGGGCCCTGCCACAAAAACGCGCTTCAGGCCGCAGCGACGCCGATGCCCTTGAACTCTCCCGATGCGATGCGCTTTTGCCACTCGGCCGGGCCGGTGATGTGGGCGCTGGTACCACCGGCATCCACGGCCACGGTCACGGGCATGTCCACCACGTCGAATTCGTAGATGGCTTCCATGCCCAGGTCTTCAAAGCCCACGACCTTGGCGGTCTTGATGGCCTTGGAAACCAGGTAGGCGGCGCCGCCCACGGCCATCAGGTAGGCGCTCTGGTGCTTCTTGATGGCCTCGATGGCGACCGGGCCGCGCTCGGCCTTGCCCACCATGGCGATCAGCCCAGTCTGGGCCAGCATCATTTCGGTGAAACCGTCCATGCGCGTGGCGGTGGTCGGGCCTGCGGGGCCCACGGCCTCACCCTTCACCGGGTCTACAGGGCCCACGTAGTAGATGACGCGGTTGGTGAAGTCCACAGGCAGCTTCTCGCCCTTAGCCAGCATGTCCTGGATGCGCTTGTGCGCGGCATCGCGGCCCGTCAGCATCTTGCCGTTGAGCAGCAGCGTGTCACCGGGCTTCCAGCTGGCGACTTCTTCCTTGGTCAGGGTGTCGAGGTTGACCTTCTTGCTCTTGTTGTAGTCCGGCGCCCAGTCCACGTTGGGCCACAGGTCCAGGCTGGGGGGCGTGAGGTACACGGGGCCCGAGCCGTCCATCACGAAGTGCGCGTGGCGCGTGGCGGCGCAGTTGGGGATCATCGCAATCGGCTTGCTGGCCGCGTGCGTGGGGTACATCTTGATCTTGACGTCCAGCACGGTGGTCAGGCCACCCAGGCCCTGCGCGCCAATGCCCAGGGCGTTGACCTTTTCAAACAGCTCCAGGCGCAGCTTTTCGACATTGTCGAGTTCGGCCCCGCTGGCTTGCTTGGCCTGCAGTTCGTACATGTCCAGGTCGTCCATCAGGCTTTCCTTGGCCATGAGCACCGCCTTCTCGGCCGTGCCGCCAATGCCGATGCCCAGCATGCCGGGCGGGCACCAGCCTGCGCCCATGGTGGGCACGGTCTTGAGCACCCAGTCCACCACGTTGTCGCCGGGGTTGAGCATGTACATCTTGGACTTGTTCTCCGAGCCGCCGCCCTTGGCTGCCACGGTGATGTCCACGGTGTTGCCAGGCACGATCTCGGTGAAGATGACGGCAGGAGTGTTGTCCTTGGTGTTTTTGCGGGCGAACTGCGGGTCGGCCACGACCGAGGCGCGCAGCGTGTTGTCGGGGTGGTTGTAGCCACGGCGCACGCCTTCGTTGATGGCGTCGTCCAGGCTGCCGGTGAAGCCTTCCCAGCGCACGTCCATGCCCACTTTCAGGAACACGTTGACGATGCCGGTGTCCTGGCAGATGGGGCGCTGGCCGGTGGCGCTCATCTTGCTGTTGGTCAGGATCTGGGCGATCGCATCCTTGGCCGCCGGGCTCTTTTCGCGCTCGTAGGCGCGGGCCAGGTGGGCGATGTAGTCGGTGGGGTGGTAGTAGCTGATGTACTGGAGTGACGCTGCTATTGACTCTACTAAATCGTCGTATTTGATGGTCGTTGTCATCGTGGGGTAGGGGTAGAAGCTAGATTTGGCGGGCCCTAGAGGCACGCTGGGGTGACGCTAGGGGCAATTATCCCACCCTGCGCTGTAGGCACGCTTACGGGTACTTTTCTCACTGGTTAGGGGCTAGGAAACGTAGAAAACTTGCAATCACGTTTGTTGTAGTAGTGTTGCGCCGCCGCACTACTACATAGGGCAAAAGGTGATTTGCCTAGCACCTGAACACAGACTAGGGGACCTCTAGCGGTTGCATGTCGCAACCCGGTTTTGCAAAGAGGTACTACATGAGTCTCAAACTGGTAAACGGCGTCTATCACTGGCGCAAGACCATTGACGGTCACCCCATGTTCCGCAGCACCAAGACAGGTGATCTGAAAACGGCAGAGCAATTGGCGGCGATGTGGGAAGGCGAGGCGGTGCGAAGCATCGTGATGCAAGGCAGCAAGCCCATGAACCTCCACGCTGTCATCAAGTCGTTTCTGGAGGCTAGACGGGGCACTGGCGGGTATGCCAACGCTTGCACCCACATGCGGCACTTCCAAGCCTTGCCAAACGTGCGAATGAGCGACCTCAAGTACGAGGACGTTATGGGTGTGATCGAAAAACGCCGTAACGAGGGAGCGAGCAACAACACTCTGGTGGTGACCGTTTCGTATTGGAATGCGTTGGTGAACTTTGCCTCGGAGCGGAACTGGTCAACGGCAGTCAAGTTGCCTCGCATCCCGGTTGAGAAGACGCGGATGCGCTTCATCACCAGCGAAGAAGAGGCAGCGCTGTTCGCCGCCATAGACCCAACTGCAAAGTACCCAGGCAAGTGCGAGCGAACTGATCGGGCGAGGCAAGACAACTGGGACTTGTTGGTGTGTTTGCTGGATACGGGCGCTCGCTACCGCGAGATTGCGCGCATGAACTGGAACCAAGTCGATCTTGAGTCCGGCACGGTGTTCATCGTTCGGCAGAAGGGCGGCAATGACACAACGTTGTTGATGAGCACACGGCTGCGCGAGGTCATGACGCGCCGTAGAGCGGCGGTGGAGGGGCAGTGGGTGTTTCCTACCAAGATGAAGCACAACAACAACTACCTGTGGCTGAAGGCGGCGTTAAAGCGTGCAGGCATCACCCACGATGCAGGCAAGATCACGCTGCATACGGCTCGCCACACAGCGGCAAGTCGGCTGCTTCATGGCGGACTGAACATCTTGGAGGTGAAGGAGTTCTTGGGCCACAAAGCGCTAGCAAGTACCCAGGTCTATACGAACATCCTGCCGGGAGCAGTGGCGGAAAAAGCTCTGCGGATTCTGGAAAAGCGGTAGAGCTATCGAGGGGCGGGGCAGCAAAGCTCTGTACGATGCCGATCACCATCAATACGGGAGGGGAAATGTTCAAAGTCGTCATTCTTTCGGCGCTGTTGTTGGCCGGTCAAACGGCCTCAGCGGAAACGGTGCAGGTCAAGTACAACGGGCCGGTGTCCTTGGATGCCTTCACCTGTTCCGTCGTGAACGAAGGCAGTGATGTGAAGCGAATTTGCTACGACAAGGCAGAGCGCTACATGGTCATCCAGCTCAAGTCCACTTACTACCAATACTGCTCAATCGACGCCACAACTGTGCAGAACCTGCAAAGCGCTAGCTCAAAACGTGAGTTCTTTGAGTCACGCATTCGGGGCACTGGTAAGGATGGTCCGTTTGATTGCCGAACACATCCTGTGCCGAAGAAGTATCGTAACTAATGCGTTATTGACAAAGGGGAGCAATTGCTCCCCTTTCATTATTTTTCACTTCTCAGTATCTCTTGCAGGACTTCCGCCTGTTCCCAATCTGTCAATGTCTGGGTAAGGTATTCTTCTTCTTCCAGGCAATCTTTCAGGTTTTGTTTGGCAATCTCAAGTCCCTGTTGGGCAACCAAGTAATCTCTTTGCGCCAATGCGAGTGCTTGTTCCTGCTCTTTGCGCTCCCGATAAGCGCGAACGGTTAGGGTAACTCCTGGGCTGCTCATTATTCATCCCCTTCTGTGGCAAGGACGAAGAACATGTTGCGGAGCTTGATCTTATCTTCGTTGCTCAGGCTCAGGCTTCGTTGTGTTTCGCCATACACGTAATCCAAAGCGGCATCTCGAATGGCATCGCGATTCTCAGTGTTGTATCTGGCCAATGTCAGGTAATGGTATGCCTGGGTCAATGACGTGAATTCCGTTGTATCGTTATCAATGTTCATTTCTTATTCTCCTAGTGGGTTCTATTGCCCACCTTCTACTTACAAGGACGATAACAGATTCGCTGAATAAGAGCGAATTATTGACGATTCTTTAGTTGGACAAAGAGCTACATCTGGCTACAATGCGGCCCAGCTTACCATGGAGGGAAACAATGGATTTTAGGCTGTACCAGACAATGGGTTATACCGAAGGCAATAGGCCCGATTACCGTTGTCCATCATGTGGATCACATTTACAGGATGGAGAACTTGTATCTAGGAACACCGCAGAAACACGCAGAGATAAGAACGATCCAGATTTTGAACCCGAGTGGGTGCGGGAAACGTTCAGGCACGATTTGACCTGCTCACATCCAAACTGCGGCGAACCAATCGTTTTGGTTGGTGAAGCTAGGGTTTTGGAGTTCAACACTGCGGGTGAGTACGGGTATGAACCTGAATACGCAATGTATTACGAGCCACGATACTTCATCCCACACCTCCGGATGTTTGAGGTTCCTCCAAACACTCCAGAAAAGGTTAGGAAGAGCATTGATGCGTCCTTCAACCTATTCTTTGTGAGTTCTGGCAGTGCGCTCAACGAGATCAGAAACGCTGTTGAGTTTCTGATGGATGAACTAGGCGTGGCCCGGCATGAGACAGACTTGTTGACCGGTGAAGTCGTTAGATGGGACTTGGACAAGCGGGTTGGCAAGATGCCCAACCAGGGCGGGCCGAATCTAAAGCAACACATTGGTGCTATCAAGACTCTGGGCAATTGGGGATCACACGCTGTAATGACCAACAGGACTGACGTTTTGGAAGCTTACAAAGTCCTCCACTACGTGCTGGACGAAATGTATTTGCGACGTGGAGAAGTAGTGAAAGAACTCTCCAAACGAATCAAGGACGACGACCGAGGCAAGTAGTCAGTCCATGTCCTCGTCATCCCCAAAGATTGTGGCAAGCCCTGTCACGGGGACTTTCTGGAACAACTTGCGGGCTTCCTGGGGTTCGTTGGTACACATCCAGGACTGCTTCCAGATAAGCACTTTGCTCTTGGTACGGCGGCCGTAATACTCCCGGCCTACGATGTGGATCACGCCCTGGATGCGGCGTATCTGGGCGTATTGCAGGGGGAGGATCAAGTCTTGACCTTCTGGTGTTATCAGCCGGGCTTCCATCCTGAGCCCGTAGTCATCCAGAGGGACAGGCCCGAAGTAGAGCTGGCCTGTGGTGCCAAGATCGTTGAGGAGGTCGCGGGGCTGGCGTCTTAGGCCTCGCTCCCGCATGCGATAGACAGTTAAAAACACTGTGAAAGAATACAGTGTTTGCTGGCACCGGTGCATCTGCCAACGATGGATAAAACCATGACAGTATGAGGGTTGTATGGTATCTTACAAAGTTATGGCACAGTACGGGCTGTCAGGTGCCTTAGTGCCCTGACCACACAAAAATCTACGCACACACCCATAGCTAAAGACACACGACCAAAGTCAACGAAAACGTCTAATTCAAAGATCACGACTACAGCCAACTAATACGCCAACGATAGCAACTATGAACATCACGAAAACCGAAGCCTTGGTGCTTCAACAACTAGCCGGTGCATCCGGGTCTGAGTTGTACGGTTTGCAAATGGTTAAGGAATCAGATGGCGCTCTGAAAATGGGCACTGTCTACGTGATTTTGGGCCGCTTGGAAGACAAGGGCTTCGTTGAATCGCGTCGTGAAGAATTGGAAGACAGTTCTCCGCGTTCCGTACCACGTCGTCTGTACAAAATTACAGGCCAGGGTCGCCGAATCTTCAACGCTTATACGGCTGCAATGGCAGCGTATGAGCATGGTATTCACGGGGACATGGTAAATGCATAAGCAGGAAGAAAAATTTGGAACTTTCACGCAGTATGACCCGAAGACTGGCGGCTACGTGGTTTACGAAGTGAAGACAGAACTGAGTATTCACGACGATGCTTTGCTGGAAGAGGATGCTTTTTATGAGGAGCGTGATCCCGTCGAAATAGATGAAAGATTTGCCCACTATGTGAAGGCGTACAAGGCCGGTTACATGAGGGCAAAATTGGCTGGAGATGCCCTAGTTCAAACACCGCGCAAGATCGAGCGGGCACCCGGATTTGCGTTGTTCGGGTTCTTGTCCACTATCTGCAGCAAGAAGTTTGTGGAGCGCGAACTCTCCGCTCTTCTGGCTGACGGCAATGTCCAGTACCAGGAACTGCTGGCAAGCGGCGACACAGCAGGCGCGTGGCGCTGGAAGTGGTCGATGCGTATAGCAATGGTCTCAACCGTGTTCCGGGGTGGTCTCGGCGCGTTGCTGGGGCTGGTCAAGTTCAAGGCGCAGTCCTCCGAGTAGGAGTGAGTTTTTTAAAAATGGGGCCTTGTGCCCCATTTTTTATGGGGCTGCATTCCTTCTCTCGGTAGTTTCGTCAATGCTAGATTTGGCCTGAAAATTTCCGTTTTAAGCAGTAGCGCCTCTTGGGGCAGTCCAGAATAATCTGAGCATTAGAGGGTGCGATGTTTCACGTATTAATCGATACCAGTGTCTGGCTCGACCTGGCCGAAAACCAGCGGCAGACGCCTCTGATTGATGTTGTGTCGGAACTGGTCAGTGAAAAGCAGATTGCGCTTCTGGTCCCGGAACTGGTGCTGCAAGAGTTCAAGGCGAACCGTGATCGTGTGGCCGCCCGATCTGCCCGAAGCTTAAGTACGCACTTCAACCTCGTCAAAGAAGCTGTCCGAAATGCCCCCTCCAGCGTGCAGAAGGACCAGGTGCTGACCTACCTTTCAGACTTGGACCACCGCATCCCCATCGTAGGTGCAGCAGCGAAGAGTGCTTTGGATCAAATTGAAGGCATGCTGAACGCGGGAATCATCCTCAAGACGAGTGACGCTGCAAAACTCAAAGCCGCTGATAGAGCACTGCACCGGAAAGCCCCATTTCAGCACGACGGCAAGAACGGCATGGCCGACGCCATGATCATCGAGACGTACTTTGAAGCCGTGCGGTCAGGTAAGGCTCGTGAGCGATTCGCGTTCGTAACTCACAACAAGAGCGATTTCAGTCTTGCCGGGGGAAACCAGAAACTGCCTCACCGCGACTTAGCCGGAGGATTCAGCAAGATCAAGTCGATGTACTTCATCACGCTGGCCGATTGCATTCGGAAGATTGATGACATCTATCTAGATCCACTTTTTATGAAGGCATTGGGGTATGAGTTTGAACCCCGTAACCTTAGCGAAATTGTCGATGCAATGGAGGAGCTGACCGAGCAGGTCTGGTACAACCGGCATAAGAATCTTGCTTGGAAAATCAAGCAAAAGAAGGTCAAGGTTGTTACTCAAGAACAATGGGCCAAGGCCGGCAGCAATAACAGTACACACATTGTTGACTCAGTATGGGACGGCGCAAAACGTGCAGCCGCCGACACTTTAAAGCGCCTTGGAAAGGCTAAATGCGGCCCGCATGACGATTTCGAGTGGGGGATGATCAACGGGAAGCTTTCGGCGCTAAGGTGGATGTTGGGTGACGACTGGGACATGCTCGACACCTGACAGCGCTTAACCTTTCACATTTGCTTGAGCCGCGTAACGACGACTCTCATTGCGACGCGTACATTGCCTTCGGAAACACTAAAGTTCGCGGTAGGCTGTGCTTTCCCTATTTCTATGCTTCTATGTATGGAAACATGTCTTTTGAGGGAAAGGCTAAACAACCTGATCGACCCCTATGCCATTGGCTTCGAAGTAGTCGCGAAGCGCGACGTATTTCTCTCGGTATTTTGGGGAGCGAACGTCTTTCGGGCTAAACCAAAGACTTATTGCGCTCGCCTTGGTGCTTTCTGTCTTTAAACCCTTCTCGCGGTAAAACAGCGGCGACAGCTGGTGCAGGATCGCGCAAGCGGACTTCTGATGCTCTTCCTTGTTTTGCGTGAAAGCGTTGATTGAAAATCGCAACGAACCCAGTATCACGTCCACTAAACTGCAAAAATGTGATTGGCCGATTGCGGTGATGTGAAACCCGATGATGTTATTGATCTGCATGCTGCTGCTAAAAGGCAGATTGCCAGTTAAACCTATTGCGATTTTTTCATTAAGGTGTTCGTCAAGCTTCTTATCGTTAAATCGGTCAATTAGGACTAAACCTGAAGTCTTCGTGCGATTAAGTAGGCAATCGAAGTGGTAGCACAACGTGTTAATGCCGTTACGTCGGGCATCGTCTGAACTAGTCGCGATGTCATGTAGCAATAGGTTTATAAGCAGCTTCACTTCATACTTAGCAGCGGCAGCCATGTACGCTTGCTTTAGACCAATAAAGTCTTGATGTGACATGCCTTCTGGGCCAGGATTAAACTTCAGGAGGAAGTCTTTTTTGACGGAGTAGCGCTTCCTAATTGCGGCTAGCTCATCGGTCAATTGTTTGGCCTTGGCGCCGTCGATGGCAATACCTCCGTAGACAAAAAAATCTCCAGCATTTTTTTGGAAATTGGTTTCGTCGCAGTAGAGCAGGTGCATTGAAGTAGCTTACTGTAGCCCATCGATAGTTGCACTTTAACATTGCAAGCATCTGCTGCTGGAGGTTCGCACTAAGTGTCGGGCACCACTCTGCGGGTGGTCACCATGCTGCACTAACTTGGCAACGTGGATGGACTGAGCAGACAACAGTCGTCAATTGAGAGTCGAAATCTTCCACCACAGATGGCGATTTTGGAGGGTGGTCCACGGTCTCCATGATCCACAGGAAAGGGGTACTCCCCTCGCTCACTGTGCGTCTCCTTCATCCTTCCTTTCTATGCCTGTTGCCACAGCTTCACTGGCCCCTTGCATCATCCTCGCAACCAGCAGGTTCACTTTGATTTGCTCACAGGCATGGTGAAGCTCTGGCTGTGCGGCAGGGGAATAACTCACAGTTATTCAAATGAACCTTGCTCGCTCCAGATAGTTCACATGTTATTCACCCAGAACAATCCGCTAAGGTATTGTTGACTTTCTACTTGATAGAGTCTTAGAGGTCAGTACGACCTATTGCGTACTCTGCCTACTACAGCATGCCAAATAAGCCTTTAGCCACGGTAGGTTAAGTGGCTACTTGTGGTGATTGCAAAGAACCTACTGGCAGTCTTCGGGCAAGCGTTTCAATAGGCTTAGTCTATGCTTTAGGTTCGTATCTTCTAATTGGCTAGAAGTCAAACGTAAAACCCGTGTAAAGTTTGGCGAGTGTGAACAACTTACCATCTGCAAAGTATTTTTGAATAACTGTGTGTTCTTCCCCTAGCATTACACCAGAGCCTCACCATGCGTTCATTTGGTGATTGCTTACCGCTAGGTTGCATCATCCTCTACGCTTCTATCAAGCTCTGGCTGTTTGGCTGTCCGTGCATCAAACAATCAACTGGGGAAATGACGTCAAAAATCACTGCTGTTTAGAGAAGAATCAAGCATTATTTGAGGTCAAATCTCATGCTTCATGAGGAAAAGTCGTCACCGTTGACTGATTCTAGACGTCACTTTTTCTTCTGAGTATTTGTCTTAAAAATCGTGAAGAATCAAGAGATTTTCAAGAAACACTACAATTCGTTGGAAATCTACGAGGGTTGACTATTTTTAAAGAATGCGCTCCTGGTTGTCAGTGCCGGTATACAGTGCTGGTTGTCAGTGCTGGTTATTGGGATGGAGATGAGCGCAGATGGTTGTTGGTTCTCCATTCCGGCTCACACCACATTTCGAATTCGAGGATGCTTATCCACAAGCGTAAAATGGAAATTGTGAGTGCCGGTCATCCTGTATCTGTGCTTGAGTAACCAGTTATGTACTCGATCACACATAGCCTTTCTCGCATCCTCAATGCCTATTAGTCTGAGTATTCCGGCTGAGTTCATCACTAGGGCTTCTGAGTTGTAATCTGGTTTTCTTATCTTCTGTGCCAGATAGTCCTCTACTGCGATAAAGTCTCCTTCGATCTGTTTGATCGCTTGGTCCTTTATCTCCTGTATGGTTACTTGTTCCCACTGCTCGTATCCATCTGGCTGTCCTGTTCTATTTGCTGCTTTCCAGTTCATTTCTAATCCACCAGGATTGTTCTTCCTTTTGTCTTCTCGTCCTGGTTGTGTAATGAATACTCCTTTGCTCATTATTATCTGCTCCTAAATTCATCACGAATCTTTCCTCTTGGATGGTTGGGGCCGGTATTCGTGCTTCTTGTTCGATTTCAATCTTCATCGCGGATTGTTCTTGCCATCAATTTATCGGATGAAAAAAGCCCCGAGCGCTAGAAACACCCGGGGCTCAAACTTCTCAAATTTCAGGAAGACAGCAATGACGAAACTGTCACTACTATTTATCTAGGGGTCATAAGGCATCTCGTTGCTGAGCCAGCGAAAGGGTCTGTAACTGTAAGAACGCGTGACGTCCTCGCGACGGTAGAGCTGGCAGAAGTCGAAGAACTGTACGTCTTCAACAAGGATCGCTCCTTGTTGGTGAACACGTGGCGATCAATGTGAGCTGGCCCTTGTTCATGGTGACGCGAATCCGCAGAAGAACACAAACTAGGGGGTGCCATCAGCCTTAGAAATGACCGTTGCATTCTTCCCAGATGGTTGCATCGTGACATCGTTGGTTGAACTCGTCCTAGTGCTTGTCAGAGTCGAGTTGTGCGCAAATCTTTCCTGTAGATAGCCTTTGACATGTGGTTGCGCGTACCAGGCACCCACGACAGTGCCTATCGCCAGAATGATGTGTGGCAGCTTCTCCAGCAGGTGTCCGAGTAGCATCCAGACTGGCTTTGCGCCGCTGTCCACGTAGGGCTGCAGGGGCGAAGGCTTGTGTACCCGGGCGCGGTTGGTGCGGGGCAGTTTTGGCATGGTTGCGATCTCCATGCCTCTATTGTCCGGGATGCCACATTGAGTCACGGACGCGCGGACTTACCAAAACGCCTTATTGGTAGCGGTTTTCTTACCCTTTCGCATTATTGGTGGTGATAAGGCCGGAGTTGTCTTCCGGCCTATCGCTCTTTCTGCCTTGTGAACGGCCTAGATCACCATTCAAGCAAGCCGCTATCCACTATGGGTGGAGCGTTTTCATCTTCCAGTCTCTTCTTAGTAGTGCGGGCTGCTAGCTTGGCTTTATTTGTTACTGGGACTGCGGTCACCCAGTCATAGCGCTCAACCATGTGGGTTTGTTGCTTGCGGAAATCAAAGTCGTTTACTAGGATGCCCGTCGAGTAAACGTGATACCTTTGTCCAGGCTCCAAAACACTCGTATCGAATGTTGAGTTTGGGGGAATTCTCCAATACTCTTCTTTCCCACCTATGAATAACTTGTAATACACAGTGCGGGGTGTCAGGCGGTCGATAACTATGTCCAGCTTGCGGGGTTTCAGTTTGTTCGTCATGTTGTTTCTCCTTGAGCGGGTTGTGTTTTGCTTTGCTCACTCTTATTAATCAAGAAGTCAATAAAAGTCACAAATAAGAGCGAAAAAATGACGATTTCTTTTCCCAAAAGGAAAACCCGGGGTGTTTAGTCCCGGGTTCCTCATCTTCCTTAGCGGGCGAGTGTTCAACCCGCGTAGCACATTCACTCATTTGGAGTAAAGTCAAGCCACCTTATCTCTTCCCCGCCTGCTTGACTTTCCCAATGTGCAATTGGGGTAATGAATTTGGCGGCCTAAAAACAGGGTGGGGAAACACCTTTGAGCGACCTAGCTATTGGTCAGTGTTTCCCCGGTTACCAGGAGACCTTTTTGGAGAACATGACGAACATACCCTCCTGGTAACTTAAACTTATTTATTTGTCAGGTAGTAACCCTTGGCTTTCATACAAGCCATAAGTATTTCGCGTTCCCGCATGGCTTGTTTGATTCCGTCAGTGAAACCAGCGGCCATTGTGACGCTTGCTCCCCATCTTGGACCTGAATCAACATAGCCGTGCTTGGTACTCTCGTATTCGCAGTAACCCAAATCTGCGTTTGATTGTTCTGCGTTTATGCCTTCTTTCGTGTAGTGCTGATTGGATGCGCATCCGGTAATTGCCAGAACTGTAAACGTTATTGCGATCAGTCGTTTCATTATTTGCTCCTAGTTGTTAATGGAAGCCGGAGGATAATAATTCCGGCCACGGGGTCAAGCGTTATTTCACATTTATGTATTTGTCCACGTACCAAGCTACGTACTGGTCCACATAGGGCCATAGCTTTTCCAGTTTGTCCCTAATGCCTAGGGTTACTTCCAGACGAGTACGCAACCATTGCAATCTGGTTCTGCCCTTACCGCTTTCTGGGAACAATACTTCGGCCTGTTCTATTAGGTTCTTGATTTCATCCAAATAGCTGGCGAGCATCCAAGCACTTTGCAGCACTTTGAACGTGGTTGTGATAGTGGTAATAATGTTCATGGGGTTTGCTCCTTGTTGTCGCGTATTTACGCCATGAATAGACAACAGGGGAAGAATGCCTTCATCAATGCACTTAACCATTCATTTGGGCAAAGAAAAACCCCGACCAGTTTCCTGGTCGGGGTTTCCGTGACGTTCTATCGTCTACTAATTACCGCTTACTGCCCCACGGCGCTCTCCAGTGTTCACTTACTGGGAAGCACACCCCATCTCGGCAACGGGTATGGGCACATACGTGTACGGGGGTTTCGGTCGTTTTATTGCTGGTCATAGTTATTCCTTTCTTAGAGTAGTCGCCTGTGATGCAATCCACAATGCTGCGACCTGACCAGAGCGATGTGGATTGGGGTCTTGTGACCCGTTATGTGTGGCCGATTGGCCGTAGAACTGCCGCCATGCCGTGATAGGCCGAGCAAAAGCACACGCGCATAGTAGTAATGCGGTGGAGGTCTTTTAAGGGAGTTTTTGAAGCCCGAACTTCGATTCAGTACAAGGACTGAGGGGCTTAGGAGGCAGAGTTAGTGAACGCTTTAATGTTCACTAAACTCTATTATAGCATGGTGATCTAGTAATTGCAAGAGAATTCTGCTCTGGGTTGCATCATTGTGGTAATGCCAGTTTGTGTTTGCGCGCAACCAAGCCTGTTATTTCCAGGCGCGAGTAGAGGTTCGCCGGTTCCAAATCTCGGCATGCGCCAGCCCATCTACCAACCAATTTCTTCTGGCAAACGAGCCAATGACTTCCTGCCAGAACCCGGTTGAAAACCAATGCGATGCGCGACAGGAGCAACCGCAGGTGGCGACAGCGCGTGAGCCCATAACATCTGGGTGAGCGACGCGAAAACCAGATGTTTCGTGACGAAGGAACGGGAAGTTACCGCGAAATTTTTCGGGTGAGGAACGAGCCAAGGAAAGGGGCTATCATTTGTTCGCGATGACATTTTCGCGGTGTAATTGATACACATAACTTCCTTGTTCGCCTTGTCTTGGTCCCGGTGCTAACACACCGGGAGCAATTACTACGTAGTTGGCGCTTCGCTTTGCTTCGCTTACCTACTTCGTAATTGCGTTTAACTAACAAGGGAAAAAATTAAAGTGAAGAAGTCGTAAACTCCTCTACTGGAAGTTTTGATCTAGTGCTATCCCAAACGCTCTCCTCTACTGTCGCCATCAAACCGCGTAACCAGTTATCTGTCTTGCGCTACGTCTTTTGTCACACCCTGTTTTACGGAATGCCTTTGCGTTGTCGGGATCTGTCTTTGAGCGCGTAGTTCTCTAAGCCGACTTCTGGATTGTTACCATGGCCCTTTTGCGTTTGTAAAACGTCATTGCCAGATAGCGATCAATTGAAATGCAATGGACAAGGGGAAAAGATGAAACCCCGTGACTAGGACTAGTAATCACGGGGTTTCGGGGCTGTTTGTATGTATCTGAACCTACACACAGCTAAAACTTTGACGCGCAATCTAGTCCATTGCTTTCAATCTTATTTATAAACCTGCTCTCGAAACGTCGAAATAGCAGACAACCAAGTCTAGCGATACCTGATTGGAAGTCAAAAAAGAACCCCAGTTGCCTGGGGTTCTCGCGTTTGTGAACAGCTTACGTGTGGCGGGACCATTCCAACCACACACAGCTATTTACCGATTACTCGAAATGTGGGGTCTCGTAGCAGTTTCCAGGGCGTGATACCCAGTTCCTCGCAGGCGGCTTTCCTACTGCTGTAAATCCTGCCCTGATACGCGATCTTGTGAATCTTGCGACGAACGCCCTTAGCTTGCTTTTGTTGTTCCACGGTGTGCAGTTCTGGAACCCATTTGTTCACGCTGGCACCGCGACGCAGTAGGTCACGGATTTCCAACTTGGCATCCTCCACGCTTAGAAGGGGTTTGTCCCTCTTGCTCATGGATTCAAAGTCCGGGGCTTTAGTGATGTTGTCAGCTTGATCTAGGGCTATCTTCCACGCCCTAGGGGTAAAGTCCTCGGGGTTGGCTTTGTCCAAATGGGCAGCAAGGCCCATGATGTGGTGGCTGGGTTTAGGTGTAGGCATGCGGCTATTTACTGGAAAAGGGGCCTAGGCCCCTTTACACATACCCGCAAAACCTCACATCAAGGGAAGGCCCAGAACAAAACCGGTGGTGGATTGCTTGGTGCGGGGGTGAAGCTGTATCCCAACGGCTCACTGTCGCCCGAAGCTGTCGTGTGAACAAACCAAAGTTTGTATGGTGGTTCACCTTCCATCCCATCTATCGCATTGAATGTCTGAACACCTGCACTGGTAACGGATTTGGATTCCCAAGCCATTGCGGCATAACCATTGCTTTTCTGCCCCAACTTGATCTGAGCAACTGACGGCGTATCCCCATCTGGAACTAACACGTAATAGATAGTTCCCGTACTGCTATCGGTAGTCACGAATGGGTATCTCGCATCGCTGTTGTAACCCGGAGCTGACAGTATTGCGACTGGTTCCCCACTCGCAACCAAGTAATGAACCTTCATTTGCACCAAGTCCAAGTTAATGGTTCTGGATGTTGCCCCTATGT
Organism: Acidovorax sp. M14; assembly: GCF_049331375.1. Classification (NCBI taxonomy): domain Bacteria; kingdom Pseudomonadati; phylum Pseudomonadota; class Betaproteobacteria; order Burkholderiales; family Comamonadaceae; genus Acidovorax; species Acidovorax sp. M14. Next base: position 3,312,431 of record NZ_CP186263.1, on the reverse strand, counting down.
TATAGCCCGTGGCAACCACACCAAACGTGGAATTGTTGACTGTGGCTGCATTAGGTTTGCCGTACTCACCAAAACCTCCCCAGTAAGTAGTTGCCCACCCGCTTGTTGACCCGCCCACAAATACAGTATTTGTGGTGGTTAGTTCTGGTGCAAACACATTTGAGCTTGATGCTATTGGGTTCGACACGTTACTTGCGTCAACTGCCAGATAGGCTTGTGTGAGTACGGCAGCATCGGCAACAGGCATCATGCCTTTTATCCTTACCTCGATACCATTAACTACTGCACCAGCGGGCAAGTTTGCATTGTAGTTGTATGTGAACGCAATCGCCCCCTTGCTTGCTCCAAGTGTGGTTGATGCGTAGCTGCCATCTTCGACCTTTAGGTTAGCATGGTTGGTGAATGTAGCGCCGTAACTGCCGTCTGCACCTGTGGAACCCGGGCTTAACCAACTTGTGGATTGCGCGATGTAGTTTTGCGGAGTATACGTTGCAAGAACGGGGGTACTATCGCCTCCACCATTTGACTGCAAGAACCAGAAGTAGTATTCAGTCCCTAGGGTTAGTCCGGTAACTGGTGAAAACGTGTTAGTTCCATCGCTTGTTACTGTTTTATTCTGGCTTGCTATTGCAGGTGTGCCATTGCTTCTCTGACCTGCTTTGATCTGTGCGACCGATGGGGTATCACCAAATGGCACTGCCACCATGTAAAGTGTTCCTGAACCAGTACCATAACTCACAGTTACCGAAGGCTCACAGCCTGTGTTTGACACATAGCCGACATTGGGATCATAGATAACTGGTTGCGGTATAGAAAGGATTTCTGTACTTACCGCAATAAACCCGGATGAAGAACCACCAATGTTTACGCTCCCGGCCGATACGCTGCTAATGACTGCATTCGTATCGTGTGAAGCCAGAGTACATACTGAGCCAACTCGAACTGATCTGTTCGTCATTCCGGGCGGTGCAGTGCCTGCTGATGTGGCGTTTGCGGACCTGTGACCCAAAAAGCTGGCGAACCAGGATGTACCTGTGCCACTTGCATTGCCTGGGTATGTGACAGTTGTAGTAGTCTCGGACGATGCACTAGACCCGTTTGCCTGTTGTGCTCCGCGATACACATGCAGGATCACACCGCTGGCATTGTTCCAACCCGTACAAGTATCTGAACTAGAGGTTGCGATCTTCCATCCGAGACGGTATGCGTTTGAGTTTGCACCGTAGAAGTTAACGTTGGTCCAGCCAGCGGGTAGGGAAGGGGCGGTAGCACTGCCATCCCGGTAAGCAAAGCAAACGAACAAATCACCTGCTTGGTGTGCTGGGGGAGTTACCCCCGTGGACTCCGCAGTAGCGGAGCCTATGAAACTAATAGCCATAGATTCCCCTTATGCGAAGTTAGTTGCGGCCATGCCGTAGAAGAACGTGCCGTCGTAATAGATCGAGATAATGTCAATCGCACCAGCGGCAGTTGACAACGTAGGCACGACACCACCGGGCCAGTAAACGCCACTATCCCAAGTTACGGTTCTGCCACCCGTACTGTCCTGGGTAAGAACAATCTTGTATGTGGTTCCAGCTACAGGGGTCGAGAATGAAATTGTGCAATTTGCATTCAGGGTCAACTTGTGGTTCTGGTTAGTTGTGAAGTTCAACTGTTTGGATGTACCAGAATTACCGTTTGCTAGTTGAGCAGCACCAAAGATTGGGCTGGTTTGTTTGCCTGTGAAAGTGTTCGCAACTAGCCCAGCTTTCAAATCCAATGCAGACTGAGTTGCAGTAGAGATTGGTTTCGAGGTATCGCTCGTATTGTCAACATTACCCAATCCAACCATTGACTTGGTAATCCCGCTGACCGTACCTGTGAAAGTAGGTGAGGCCAAGTTGGCTTTGAGGTTTAGCGCTGTCTGGGTAGCACTCGATACTGGCTTGCTGGCATCGCTGGTGTTGTCCACATTGCCAAGACCGATAGCTGTGCGGGCATCTGCAGCAGTAGCACCAGCGGCGATAACAGAGGGTTTGTCCGTGATGCCTGCCCAAGTGGTTGTACCTGCTTGGCCTGTATCGCCTGTGTCGCCCTTGTCCCCCTTGATACCTTGGATGCCCTGAATACCTTGAGGGCCTACATCACCGGCATCTCCCTTCGGTCCCTGAATACCTTGCAGTCCCTGTGGGCCGGTATCACCTGTATCTCCCTTATCGCCTTTCAGTCCTTGCGGTCCGGTATCACCCGTGTCACCCTTTAGACCTTGTGGTCCCTGGATGCCCTGAATGCCTTGCAACCCCTGTGGGCCTGTCAGATTGATGCCAGTGAATACCCACTCGCCAGCTTGCTTGTCCCAGACATTGCCGTTGAGTTGCATGTAGAGATCGTTGTCGGTCCCGCCAGCGTTGTTTGGTGCATCGGAACCGTAGAGCCAGTAGCTAGAGTCTCCGTCTTGGCCTGCTGGTCCTGGTTCACCTTGAACCCCTTGCGGGCCAGTAGCGCCTTTGGGGCCAACATCACCTGTGTCCCCTTTGTCGCCCTTGTCGCCTTTCAGACCTTGGATGCCTTGCAATCCCTGTGGACCTGTGTCACCGGTATCACCCTTGGGTCCGGTTGGGCCTTGAATACCCTGCGGTCCTGGTTCACCTTGTGGGCCGGTGGGACCAGCGGGACCAACGGGACCAACCTCACCTTGGATACCCTGAATCCCTTGTGGTCCAGGTTCTCCCTGTGCACCAGTTAGACCGATTGGACCTTGTGGACCCACATCACCCGTATCTCCCTTGTCACCGTTTGCACCAGTTGCGCCGGTCAAACCAATAGGCCCTTGCAAGCCCTGTGGGCCTGTATCGCCTGTATCTCCCTTGTCGCCCTTCAATCCCTGTATGCCTTGAGGGCCTGTATCACCCGTGTCGCCCTTGTCGCCCTTCAATCCCTGTGGACCCACGGGACCAACTTCACCCTGAATGCCTTGCGGGCCGGTATCACCTGTATCTCCCTTATCGCCTTTCAGTCCTTGCGGTCCGGTATCACCCGTATCTCCCTTGTCACCCTTTGGTCCTTGGATACCTTGCAACCCCTGTGGACCTTGTGGGCCAGTTTCCCCTTGGATACCCTGTGGGCCTTGAAGTCCTTCTTCGCCCTTAGCCCCGGTGGCTCCGGTTTCCCCGGTGTCACCTTTCAATCCTTGTGGGCCAACTGGGCCGACTTCGCCCTGGATACCTTGAATGCCTTGCGGTCCTTGTGGACCAGTCAAGCCGATTGGACCTTGAGGGCCAACATCACCTATGTCCCCTTTGTCGCCCTTGTCACCTTTGTCTCCCTGGATACCCTGCGGCCCTTGTGGACCCATGGGACCGATAGGCCCTTGCTCACCTGGGATACCCTGGATGCCTTGCTGACCTTGAGGTCCAACGATCCCGGTTGATACTTTTACAAGACGGGTTTCTTTTTGTTTTACTATGATCTTGTCGGCCATTATCTCGTTACTTCCCTGCTAATTGTTATTTTTCCTTGTGCAAATCTTTCCACGTAATTGGTTCCGGGCCAAACAACTTCCATGTCGTAAACCAGTTCGAGGCTTTCGCCAGCGAACTTGATTGCGGAAGTAATGTCAGCAGGGAAGTGAACTTGTAAAGTTGAACCCGTGATGGTTATCATGTCGGTTTCGTCACCGCTGATAACTGGACTCTTTGAGTCGTAGCTTGTTCGTGCTTGGAATCTGGCAGTGCAGCCAGTTAAGTCACTTGGATCGAAGTCGAATGACAAAAACTCGTCTGAGCCTTGGTCTATCGTAAAGTCGTTAGTATCGGCCATGAAAAATACCCCATGTAATGGGGTATTTATTCATTAGATGAAGCGCTATTAAGCAGCTCGAAACGGTATCAACTGAATAAATGGTTGAATTGTTTCCGGTACATAGCTGTTGATAACTTCAAGCTCAGTTGCTGAGTTGACTTCATCTTTGGCTTGCCATGATTCCGCGTATGCCTGCGAACCTCTGGCTGTAATTGCTATGCTTGCCCCTACCAACCAAGCCAAGTACGCGGCATCATCTTCAAAGGTGTGCATTGTGTTGTTGGCATCGCGCCATACCCGCAATTCAGGGGGGCAGGGGGTGCCTAGGGCAATTCGCTGATTAAGCTCCGTGATCTTGGCGCTGATGTTGCGCTGTGCTTTGGCGTCGGCATCCAGTACGACGCCTGCATAGTCCAAAGGGCTGTTGATCTTATCCTCTCGTCGTTGCTCGATTCTTTTGATTGCAGCGGCGCGGCACTTCTCCACGTTGAACACCCAGGATAGGGATTCCCAATCCCAATCATGGTATGGGGTAGGCATCAAAGGCTTTTCTACTAGTTCACCTTCGTGAACATAATAGAGTTGGCTGTTGATTGAATCACCCACAACATACGGTAATGGTTCGGCAACTTCTGGATAGTTGCCTTCCGTATCGCTGTATTGAAGCGCGCTGTAAAGTATTTCTCCTTTCTCGGAGTAGTGGTGAATTGTTCTCATCTCTTGAATCCCATAAGTTTGCCTGATCGGTATGTGATACTACCGCCAGGGAATGTTCTTGCTCCGTTATAACTTCTGCCTGTTGGTAGGAACTGAATCGTGTATGTGGCTGGACCCGCTGGCGGGGTGTAAACCCACTCCAAAAAGCCATTTGTGAAATCGGAAAAGATTTGCGATCCGTCGCGGAAAATCTGAACTGCAACGTCCTTACTCACGGTCGAATAGCTAAATGCTTCGCCCTGATTTTCCGAAGTTACCGAAGTGCTGTCACACATAATTCCGAAGTAGATCGGGTATCCTTGCGTGTCGTAGTTATAGAAATAGAGTTGCCCACTCCAGGAAATTGAATTTGCAGGAACGTTTACTTGGTTACCCGCAGAAGAAAATGCCATGGATGAAACTGCGCCGCCCTGAATGTTGGATGTACCAATTACATTCAAGGTTGTGATAGTTAGGCTGTTATTCGTAAGCCTGAATCCACTCGACTCCAACAAGAACTCGCCATTGCTGTGCATGCGCAATTCGCTGACTCCGTTCTTGAAGTTCACGTAGTTGGACCCGTTGTTGACGGTGGCGCCCATGATGAAACCCCATTGCCCGTCCGCGTAGGTCTTGTTCTGGGTTCTCAGCATGGATGGCGTTGAGCTGGACACCATGTTGAGTTGGTTAACGAACGCCGTCAGAGTGTTCGATGTGCTGGAGTTCACCGTGTTGGCGTTGACCGTGAAGCCTTCCAGAATGCCGACCCTGGCATTGTTGATGAACGCGTAATCGGTAGCCAGTGAGTACGTATCAATCTGACCCGCTGTGAGTTGGCCGAAGATCGCATTCGCGGGGATCTGCTGCGCAACCCAAGAGCTGCCGTTCCACGCATAGAACCTGGCAGGGGACACACTGGTGTTCCAGAACAGATCACCAACCACGTTGTTCGTGAGCGCGTTCATTTGCGCGGTTGTGCCGCCCTTTATCGCAGTGCGTTGCCACGCCGTACCGTTCCAGCGGAAGATGGAACCCAAGTCCGTGCGGAAGAACTCCTGGCCCAGTGTTGGGCTCGCGGGGAACGCCGTGCCACCTGGAAGACCTGGAGCGCTGCTCACAGCCGTGGCTTCGTACTGGCCGGACACATTCAACCCCGTGCCTGTGTCGTTCTTGCCGAAGCTGTCGTATGCCGCAACCCTGAAGTAATAGGTCTTGCCCACCTCCGCGTCCACCATGTTGTAGACGCTGGAGCGCCCCTCAAACTTCTTTGTGGCGCTGCTGAGAGGGAACCCCGATGTGTCCGATGCCCAGACGATCAAGCCTTCGAAATCGGCATCAGACGGGAACGTGCAACTCAGCTGCAGACCGAAGATCGTGCCTTGAGCCACGATGTTGTTGGGTACTGCTGGAGCTGGATTCGTGAAGGTGGCCGTGGCCGCCGCACTCGTCTTGTTGTTGGTGTCGCGGCAGCGAACTTCAACGATCAAACTGCGTTGTGGAACACCGCCGTTATCCGAGCTGTTCTGGCTGTATGTGTACGTGTAGGTTTGCGTGTTGTTGGCTTCGACCGCTGGCACATACAAGGTATTGACCACTGCCGAGGTGGTTGGGTTCTTGATGATTACCTGGAAGTCACGCAGGACTGCGGGAATCGAGCCGTTGCCAACTGGATTGGTCCACTCAAATTTGAGGTCACGACCAACGAACTGGGTACCGCCACCCGGCAATACGCGCAGGTTCGTGGGAGCTAGGAAAGGAGAGCCGCCACCGCTCGTGGTGTCGATGGTGTAAGTGCTGTCTTTGCCCACACTGCGGATCGAGTTGCCCTTGGGGCCAATGCCGTATGCCCATACCGTGACTTCGACGGTTCCCGCAGCGATGTTCGCAATCGTGTACGTGGGTTCGTCCAGTGGATCGATAACCGTGTAGCTGCCCTTGTTGACGCGCCAGCGAAGCATGTAGCCATTGGAGGTGCCGCGAGTTGGAGGGGTCCAACTGATCGACAGATTGCGGCGAATGGAACCATCAGTTAGCTCCGCACCTTCGCGAAAAACGATGTTGTCTACTGGCCCGATAGTTGAGTTGTCAGGGTCGTATGTGGGCGGCGTTTCGACCAGTGCGCCACCTTCAATGCGTGCCCATTTGTTGGGGTCGTATTCAACCGCGTCAATGTCGAACAGATTCAAGCTCTTTTGCTTGAGGCTGGTGATGCGGAACAGGCGAGGGTAAACGTCTGCTTTGACAATGAAGGTTGCCTGTTCGCTCACTGCGCCCAAGGGCGAATCCACGGTGATGACGTTGTACGTGCCTGGGCTGCTGGTGATGTTGCGGGTCAGCACGGTTCCATCAGCCGCTGGAATGTCGATCTTGCTGTTTGGAACAACGGTAACGTCGCGGTCCAATGTGATCGCTGTGCCGGATACGCTGTTGATGCGGCCCGAGTTCTGGCGTCCGCTGTAGTGCGGTGTCATGACCTCCACAACGTCATAAGCGCGCAGGTGGTACGCCTCGACACCCATAGACCAGTGTGCGATGGCTTTCTGGTGTTCTTGTGTGTCCAGCAAGTAACGAGCTTCGCGGTCAGCTTGGCCTTCGCTGGTTACCCCAAACAAGTCCATCTTCAGAGGGTTGTAGTTGAACTCCTCCAACACGGCTTCGCTTGCCGAGCGGTCGATGAAATCAACCTTGTAATCTTTGTCCTTGTTGTTGAACCGCAGATTGACTTCTGTGTGTCGGTCAGACAAACCCGAGCTTTCCTCCCAGAAAGAGCCTTCGACGATGTTGGCCTGTGTGATGACCGCCTTTGTGGAAGCTGGTCGATCTTGGTTGATAACCAACTGAGCATTGTGTGAAGTGAAGTTGGCGTGGTACACGCTCAAAATGCGCTGCAGCCAGACTACCGGATGGTCCGGGCTATCGAGTACGCAGTTCAACGTGAAGCGTGGCTCTGTGATCGTCACATCCTCGCCATCGACCTTCTTGGTGTAGTCAACGAGCTGGTCGCAGTAGACGGCAGTGTTGTAGATTTCTCCCAGGTTTATGTCAGGGTCGGAGAGGTATTGCCCCAGGCCCCATCTGGCGTTTGTCAGCAACTCCAGCGTGCACCATGCAGGGTTGTTTGTGTACTCGTACTTGAACGAGTAGTCCCACATCCCCGTGTAGGTCTTCGCGTCGGCGTCGTAGTTGGTTGGCACTCTGCAAAGCAGACCGCGAACGCGGTATCTGCGCACTGGATAGGCGCCTCCGTCCATTGTTGATGCATCGAACGTCATACCCACAATCGCGCTGTTGGGGTATGTCACGCTTTCATCAACGATCTCGGTGTAACGAGCTAGCGCGAAGTCGTTTAATTGTTCGCCGCTGACCGATGGTGGGGACAAGCGGGAAGTACGGAATTCGAATGCGCCGGAATGCGGGTTCTCAATTCGGTAGCTTCTCTCGTAAGGACCAAAGATGGTGCCCGTGATTTCCTCGTCCCTTGCATTCAGCCAAGGCCCACTTCCCAGAGCGCGAGTCTCGATACGGAACTGGACTTTGCCTTCCTTGGTGCCTTTCTCTGACCACAACCCTTGGGGCAGTTGAATCGTGATGCGAATCGCATCTACAGTTGGTTCTGTGATAGCACGAATGACTGGGTTGGCATTCGTGACAGCCACGCCTACTTGAACTTCGTTCTCGGTAGCTTCAAAGCCAGTAATCAAGTCCTGGCTGGGGAGCCCTGCGCGGTCTTCGTACGTAACCTCTGTGAAGTTCCAAGTGTCGTCACTTGACTGCAGTGGCGTATCGTTGAATCGAACCCCCTTTGCACCGCCCACCACGCCCTCAATTGGTCCCTCACTCAAAAGGTCTAGGAATCGACCAATAACGGTTGAACGAAGGGTTTGTTTTGCTTGCTGCGGAGCAGAGTTTCCTTTCTTTTTGTTGAGTGTTGTCTTATTCATTTAGGGGCATTTCCTCTGCGTAGGTGCCGAAGTTGATTAGCGTCGAAGACACTTCGGTTTCGCCAAAGATGACGGGTACAACACCGCCTTCTTCAACGTAGTTGGGTGCGTTAGTCAGCAAGTGCGAATCGCGTTTCTCGTTGGGAGATGCGCTTTTGGGTTTGGGAGAAAGCGCATTCAAGACCGCACCCGCGACAGCGCTGATTGCGAAGCTAACGACTGCTGCGGCAACCCAATTGGCGATCATCACGCCGGTTGCACCCACGGCAGCGGCGAAGTTCACGCCGCCGATGGAAGACACCAGCCACGCGCCGATACTCACGGGATCGTTAACGACTGCTCTGGGGACGATGTGGACTTCCTCGGCATCGCCAAAAGGCATCATCAGGAACTGTTCTTCCATTTGCTGAATACGGTCACCCGTGCGCAAGATGATTGCCACATGGCCCTGATCCCTGAAGTCGCGTTCCCAGCCTGGATGCACAAACTCCCAGGCATCAAACATTTGGCGAAGATCAGCGACATGCATGCAGAGCGGAGCGCTGCCGTATTTCTCTGCCAGTTCGCCGTGCACGAATAGTTTTCTTTTCATTTTTGTTTTCCGTATCTGACGACTTTCACAACGAACTTGTCCCATGCGCCCATCAAGTCGTCATACCCGCTTAGGTGGCGTGCTTTAGGTGCGTGAAGCTGTTGGAGAATCTTGTTGTTGCCCACGTAGACTGCGGCGTGATGCATGTGGGGTCCGGCGATCCGCATGAGCAGAACGTCACCCTTTTGCAGATCGCGCCTGTCAACTTCATAGAAGCCGGCCTTGTCCACGATCTGCGAGTAGAGGTCTTTGTGGGCTTCGCCGGGTTTCCAGTCATGGTCCCTTGCGAAATCGGGGATGCGAATACCGCGCTCCAGCCAGTACCAATCCCGCACGATGGAGCCGCAGTCGTGGTATCCGTAGATGAACTCGCGGCCAACGAGCGGGGCAGGGTTGTTTTCATCGAGCCAGCGAATCTCACTGACCGCTTCGCCGTCCGTGGCGATGATTCCGAAAACCACCTTCAATTTGCGCCATGCATCGCAATCCGCCAAGCTGGGTTGGTTACCTGATTTGGGGTGGCTGTGGATCAGGGCTTGAACCTGATACTTGACGAAAACTGACTCATCGAATGAACCGCTTTCCGTGGGATTCGCATGCGTGTTCTTCAAGCGCTTGTACTTGCCGTCTACGATGATCCCCACGCATTCCTCTGGATAGCACTCCAGAGCGTGCTTCTCGATGGCGCGTTGCGTAGCTGCGGTGATCTTCATAGACGCTGCCCCTTGCCAGCACCTGGAAAGCCACGTGATCGCAGAATCCTTCGTCTTGGTATCGTGAGATTGGGTAGCTCAAACGGCAGGATGCATCGCCAGCTAATGTGCGTATCGCTGTGATGGGTCTTGCGTTCAATGACGAAGGTTGCCGGTTCACTCGCCTTCGTGCTGTCTGGCTGAGAGCCGTTGTCCAAGTTCTTGGCGAAGATCAAATAGCGCAGAACTTTGGCGCCCACAAGATCACCCGTTGACTGCACGATGTCGAACAAGTCTTTGTTGATGTTGCTGACGGTCAGGGTTGGAGTGGGTAAGAGTCCATCTACGTTCTCTTCCCATCCGTCCGTTTGCATGGGCAAACTGATAACCGTTTTGCCCTTGAACATGATGGCTGTTTGGCCTGCAGGTGGTGGGTTGCCCGTGATGTAAAAGAACTCACCTCCTTTGTTCGTGGCGTCGATTGCGATGATCTCGATCAGTGGGTCATCGATGTGCAGTTTCTGCAGCTCACTAATTGGTAATGGCATCAGAAGTCCTGCGTAAGTTCGAATGAAATGTTCGCAAGGTCACCACTCGCGTAGCTGAGCGAATAGCCGCTCACCACGTACCACTTCAAAGGGTTTGACTGGTTGAGGTCTTGGTGATCGAACAACAGGTAATCCCATCCACCGACTGCATCGAGTGCACCGAGGATGGCTGCTGTTTCCGTGGCGTTCATCCCCTCGTAGCGGATGCTCGCTTGCCAGTACTCGGAGTTGATTCCGGCTGGCATTCGTTGGCTGTACTGATCCTCAAACTTGGTGGTCTTCGTGTTGAAGACCTTCTTGAAAGTCGAGGACTGTGAAACTTGGTCAGGGTATGGCAGTGATTGCGGCATGAAATACGGTCCTGTAATGAACCGTATTTATGGGAATCACTTAGCGGTACAGTGGCCCGCGAACTCTCTGCTGATTGCCAATTTCAGAGCGAACAATCTGCAGAATCTGGTCGCGTTGTTGGGACTGCATTTCACGCAGTTGATTGACCGTGTCCTTGTCTGCGTTGCCAGAAATGTTCACGCTCATGTCAAAGTGCAAAGCGGGTGCGGCCCCGCCACCAACTGCCTGAACGCCCAGCTTGCCGTTGCTCATTCTGGTGAGAGGCATGATCGCTTCTGCGCCAGCTTCTCCGGCCAGACCCGTATTGCCATTTGCCATCGGGAAAGTGGTTGGAGTTGTGAGAACGCCACCAGTAGCAAATGGGATCACGTTGCCCCCACTGAACACGTTGCCGCGTGCGGATGGTGTGACCGGTGTGGACTTGGCTCCAAAGAAGCTGCCTATGCCGTTCATGATGAACTTGGAGATCCAGCTCGATGCCATCTTGATACCAATGTTCGCCAGATCAGCTAGAACGGATGAAGCAAACGCCCTGAAGGAGAAGGTACCGTTTTTAGCCATGTTGGAAAACGCATTGCCGATTGAACTTGCCACGCCGGTTCCAATTTCGCGCATGTTTTCATACGTGCTCTTGAAGGTGCCCGCGTAGTCCTTCAAGCCGTCTGTAAGACCTGCATACCAGTCGTCGTTGGCCGCTGTGATGCGGCTTTCTGCCTGTTGTCTGGCATCCGTGCGAGTGCTGGCCCTCGCGGTAGCCGCGTCGAGTTCGGCTTGGGCAGCGCCTTTCTTTTTCAGCTCAAGTAGTTCCTTTTCCAGATCGATTTGAATCTGGCGCAAGTCGTTTTCCAGTGTGATCTGTTGGCGCGACATGCCGCGTTGTGCAATCTCGCGGTCAATCGCTTGAATGCGTTCGCTGGCTTGCTTGGTGAACTGCTCTGAAATAACAGCGCGTTCAGCGGCGTTCTTGCGGGCATCTTCTGCGGCCTTGTTTTCTTCCTCACGCTGCTTGAAGAAGAATTCTTGAATCGCCTTTTCTTCGCTGCGACGGAACGCGGCACGCTCCTGAGCGATGCGCATTGCCTCCTTGTACTCGCCAGTTTGTGTCGGGTCTTTGTCCTTGCCGTCTTTTCCGTCCTTGCCGCCAATACCTGAGTTACCTACTTTGTTCTCAGTGGCGGCATTGCCAGCTAGGGCGACTCGCTTTGCATCAGCTTCACTCCGCGTGGCGGCTTCGTAGAGGCGACTAGCTTCACGGAGTCGTTCTTGAGCGCTCGCAAGTCTGGCTCTTTCCGCTTGCAGAGCAGCGGCGCCGCCAGCAGTCGATCCATACTCGCTGTTCTCCAGCTTGGAAATTGCAGTGGACGATGCGTTAACGTCGGCCCTCGCCTTTGCCATAGCATCCCCGCTCAGTTCACTGGCGGTGCTATTGCCTGTGAATCTGCGGATGATCCCGGCAGCGGTTTCGGCAACCGAAACCATCTTGCCCAAGAGCTTGTCCAAGTAGGGCAGAACGGCTGTGCCAATGCTGTTGGCCATGCCGGTGAAAGCGCCTTTCAGCCCATCGATCTTGTCCATGAAGTCGCCGCTTTGCTTTGCCAGCGACGTACTCATGAGCTGGCCGGTCTTCTTCATGGTGTCGTACATGGCCGATTGCTTTTCGTCGGCCTCGACCACAGAAGTCTTGAGCTTGTTGTAGTTGGAGCCCAATGCAGCCAAGCCCAAGGCCTGACCCTTCGCTGCGTCTTCGTGATTGGCCGCAGCCTTCACAACTTCGCGCATCAACTCAATGTGGGTTTTCTGTTGGCCGTTGGCGTCTTTTGTAGATACGCCCAGCTCCTTGATCGCCTTGGCTACCTTGCCGCTTTCTTCGTCCTGCTTTGCCAGCTTGGTTGCCAGATCAGTTGCTGCCTGGTTCCACGCATCGAAGGAACTGCCGCCCTCGGCAGCGAGTTTGGTAAGTAGGCTTATGCGCTCCGCAGAAATGCCGGTTTCGTTGGATAGGTCATCTATTGCGGCTGCGGCTGCTGCAACCTGCAGCGTGATCGCAGTGGCCGCACCCGCAAGGGCGAGGCCACCAATGACTGCCGCCCCCGTGGTGACCGTCAAAGCCGCCAAAATGCCCGTAGTAGAGCCTGCCACGGGCCCTAGGCCACGAAGGGCACCTGTTGCTGATGCGATGCCGTCGGTAGCCCCTGCGCTGCCTGTAGCGACGCCAGATAGATTGCTGCCCAGCCCCTTCAAGTTCTCACTGAGATCACGCAGCGTGTCCTTGAACGAAACGTTCTTTTTCTCGGCATCTGCGATCTTGGCGATGTGCCCACTAAGGGCGTCACTTAGACCCAGCGTGGCGGCCTTGGAAGCCAGGATTTCACTTCGGGTTTTGCCCTGGTTTTCTGCTAGCTCCTTGACCTTCTTGGAGAACTTCTCAGCCTCTGTCGCAGCTCGCTTTTGCGCCTCTGTTGCATTCCGGGTTTCATCACCGAAGCTCTTGGTTTTATCAACCAGTTTGTCGTATTCCTGGGCCGCCTTTCTGACCTGTGAAGCATCCGCAGTAAAGCGGAGTTCGGCAATTGTGCTAAACGTCATCTCTAAACCTCTTTTTTATCTCGTCCTTTCTGGTCCTCAGTGAACCTGTTCATTTCCGTATAGGTTTGCTGAATCCACGCTCTATCAATTGCCAGAATCGTTTGCAATTCCCAGCGACTTACTTCATTGCCTATTCGTTCAACTACATCCAACCACGCCTTTAATTCTGTAAAGGAAATTGGTTCAGGTCCGTTAAAGCCATTAGCTTGCTGGTTCCTGATTTCCCAATACAGATAAAGTGGTCTCCTGCATTGCTCTGGAACAATGTGTGTTTGAACTGGTAGAGCAGGGCGGTATTTGGTGCTTCGCTTGTAGTACCCATCTTCTTCCTGCTCTCCCCATTCCTTTCCCCTAGTAATGGTCAGAATGCTATTTCTTACCGAACCATGTTTATGGGGGTAATCGAGAGCAATCCGCTTCTGAACTTCAAGGCATAGCTGTTGTGTTACTCGGGAAAAAAATTTGCACGTTCACTAGCGAAGGCTTCAACTTGTTCTGCATACGGCGCATAATTAAATTTTGAAAACTTATCGAAAACCGCTTCTGGTGTGCACAGACCCAAGGCTGGATGCCAGTCAGTAATCAGTGCTGACAAGAAGTGGGCGCGTTCTATCAGTCCATAGCCGGGCTCGTTTGCTTGCTCACCAAGTTCCTTCTTTCGCTTTGTATTCTCCAGCGATGCTTTGAAAAATTGCTCGGTATCAAGACCAACCAGCTTCACCCAGATTGGTTTCTTCTTATCATCCAGCAATGGCTTGTCCGTAGCAGGGTTCTTGAGTTCGCAAACTGCTGGTTGAGGCAGGAACTGGTCGAATGAAAATAGTGTTGTCATGTTTTACTTCTTATAATTTCGTCCGCAATGTCCTGAGATTCCTCTAATGTGATTCTCAACATTCCTTGCGGAGCTTGTTGTGAGTGTCCTTCCTCCAAACGAACGATGTAATCAACATTGTTCGTAATGGTCAGATCATCTGTATTTACGTCCATGACATACTGGCTCTGAGCATAGCCAGTCTTCACTGGCGTTCTGCGTTCCAGTCTGCTTTTGAATTCCGTGCCAAATTTTTGGAGGAATTCGTTTACATAGTCTTCGCATTTCATTTTGATAGTCCATTAAAAAGGGAGCCGTAGCTCCCTTGGTTTAGTGCTTAAAAAGATTACTGGTAGTCACGAGTAATTGTGAATACGCTTTCATCGGTTTCATCGTAAAGAGCTTCGAATGTGAAGCTCTCATCCAGAACACCATCTGTATTACCTGGAAGGCTACGACTCATGAGCAGCGCCTTAGGGATACGGTGTGTGTGCTTCTTGGTGCCGTCGCCGCTGACGAAATCAATCTCCAGCTCGACGGGCGTGTTATTGATCCATTTCTGAGTCAATGTCAGGTTCTCAAAGGTGGCGCTAAAGCTACCTGTGACAGCAACCATGCCAGCAGTAATACCACGAGCGGTATTGCGGAACATGGCCATCTTGGCGGCCAGGGCGTCGTCGATAGAGTGGTTGAAGTTGGTGATGTACCCAACTACCACGCCGTCGATGCGCATAACGCCCTGCCCTTGATAGAAGGGCTCAATGTTTGGTGCATTTGTTGGAGTGCCAGGACTGACTGTGCTCACTTGGCCGTCGATGCCCACGTAGTCGATGTTGAGCGTGGTGTAGTCAGCTTCGCCGTTTGTGAATTCGGCTCTCGCGGCTTGCATACCGATTGAAGTCTGGTAGCTGACTGGCGTTTGGTCTTCCTGAGCCACTACGAACGTGGTTGAGAACTCCTTGACACCGATCTTCAACACGTCATTCACCCAGTCACTGCGCATAACGGTGGACAGGTAGTAGTCGTGAACCTCTGGCGCGTATTCAACGCTCAGCTTGGCGCTTGCTGACTTGTTACCAGAACGGGACCAGCGAAGCATGCGGTCTGCTTGGCGCGCCTTACTTCTCACTTGCTCGGTTGTTACGTCGTTTGTGAACTCGATTGTCGGGATGCTGATAAACGCTGGCGATGCGTTAACTGTTCCTGGGACTGTTTCTGCGCAATAAGAAACTCTCGTATTTGCGCCGCTTGATAGTTTTGCCATTTTTTAACCTCAATAGTTATTGTTTTACTTATCACATGGCTGCGTGATTAACGCTCTGGCATCTGCCAGCGCACGAAAATAGGAGTTAGGTACTGGGCGCCGTCCTCCCTGCCGTTTTCCACCCATGCGTTGAGCACTGATAGGAAATTTGTACCAACGGCAATTTGCGATCCATCGCCGCGTTCTGGAAAGGCGTTTCTAATAGCTTGCGAAAGTTGATCCGCTTCCCCCGTGCCTTTCGTTGTAAAAAGATCGATTCGCAGAAGACCTTTCTGCATCAAATAGCCGTTAACACCTTTTGTTCTGCCCGTACTTTCCGCACGCAGCAGAGTAGGGCGAACCCACGATTCATTTGCTTTGGGCTGGATCATTGCTTCATTGGTCTTCTGAATACGCGAGATTCCATCAACTGTCTGAAGTCGATCAACAAGTGCTTGATAGATGCTCATACGTCAAATACCACCTTGTAGATTAAGACTCGTCCGGTGGGGCGTACTGTTTCTACCAGCCCGATACGGAAAGTATTTTTCTCGTCTGCTACGAATAAACCAATTTCTGGTTTAACCTTTGAGCTGCCGGACATGAACATCACTTTTGTAACGCTTATTGTTCCGTTCAGGTCTCTTTTCACTTCCTCATCAATTACCCCTATAACCGACCCTGCTGAGCTACCATCCGCTCTCTCCAGTTTGAACTTGACACCGTACTTCTCAATGAGGCGTTTTATTTTTTCTGACAGTAGATCAATGTTCATTACAGACCCAACCTAAATGAAGCATTTGTTTTGCCATTCAACATCGGGGCTATTAGCAGATCGATTTTCCGAAAGCCGGGGTAGCTTTCGCTTGATACCGCTGTTGAATAGGAAATGGTCTCGCTGATAGGACCGACTGTCACACTTTCAGAACTGATGTTTTGTGCGGTATTCGCTATTGGGAATAGATCAATGTCTTGTGAGTGCATGAGTGCGAGTTCGCACTGTGTATGCTTTACGCAGTCTGGTATCTGTCCTGATTTCACATAACGACCATGAGCGTCATAGAATTGATGGCGGGGAAATAGAGTCTTATTCTGCACATGCGTGTACGGCTTGCTTCTAAAGTTGGGGCCGTACAAAGCCACCAAACTTTCCAGAGCAATAATCAGGTTGCGAGTTAATTCCTCGTCAGAACCTGTCCAGTCACTACCGCGCAGCTCGTGATACTCCTTGGCTTCATCAAGTGAAACGTAGCTGTTTGCGTTTGGAACGCCTGTTCCATTTTCTACAATTAGTGTTGGCATTTGAGCCCTCTCAATTTGCTGTATTTATGCCGCAAATGAAAAGGGAGCCCAAAGGCTCCCTTTCTTTACGCTTGGACTATTAACCCAGCAAAGTTGCGATGAACTCAGGCTTGATAACCTTCATACCCCACACCAGACCGATTTCGATCTTGGTTTGCTTGTACATTTTGTACACGCAGACTTGGAAAGTCAGACCGGATACTGGATCAGTTACCAAAGTAACGTCGTCGGCACTGTCACCGCCGATTGGCATAGATGGAACTCGCGTAGCCAATACGATTGCGTTCTTGTGAAACGCGACGTTAGCTGTGTAGCTGTTTCCCAGCGTCATGACTGCGTTGTTTGCCACGGCTGACTGCAGACCTGGGGCGTTCAGAGCCAGGGTACCGGGGGCAGTGACACCAGTGCCAACCACATACTTGTTGGAGTCACCGTCAAACGTCACGACGTTACCGGCCAGCACAGTGCCTGTACCAGTCTTGAGGGTCACGCCAGTAGCACCCGCAGCGAACGCACCGTTTGCAACGTAAGAGGCACCCGTGCCCTTCGTGTTGGAAGCTGCGAAGCGGGAAGTGTGCAGGTTCAGACCTTGAAGGCGACCGATCACGCCGTTGCGCAGGAGGTCTTCAGTGCCAGCCTCGTCGACCTTGAACAACACGCTCTGTTTGCCGCGCATGTTTGCCATTGCGGAGCTGGACATAACCAGGGCGCGGTCACCAGTAGGGGCACCGTTGTCGTCCAGGATCTGGTTCACGTATGCAGCATCAGACAGGTCACCGGCAACACCGAATGGGGCGGTACCAGCAGTACCCACGGCGCGGGAAGCACCGAGCAAAGCTGTCAAAGCCAGGTCACGTTCCACTTCGTTGGACAGTGTGCGGAACGCTTGAGCAAACTGATCGCGCATGATGGTGTTGATCGAGCCGCTAACAGACAATTGCTCTTCACCAGTCCAGATGAGTGGCACAGCGCGAGCCTTTGTTAGAGCGACCTTCACAGTGCCAACTTCGATTGAACCAGTTGGTTGAGCGTGAACGCCAGGAGTGATGTCTTCTGCTGTGTTCGCAGGAACGACAGGTGAAACGACTTCTTGTCCGATAGCACCAGCGGATGCGGTGGCATCACGTTGAACGGAAGGAATGAAACCTTGCTGTTCGCGGGCAACCACATCGAGGGCTGCATAAAGATCAGGGATAAGACCCGTGAGAATGTTGGCCATTGTCTGGCTCTCCTTATTATTTGTTTATTAAACTCAGTCGATGAGTTTGAATCCTTTCCTCATTCGATCTGCTTTCTCAAGCGGATTTAGCTTGTCAAAGTCAGAACGTTTGATTTCATTAGCATTTGTGGCAGAGCCATCTGCAGGTTGACGAGGTTCAGTTTTCGCTACCTTGCTTTCGTACATGAATGCACATTCGCTCTTGTGCTTGGCAACTGCAGCAGTAATACTTCGCTCATCAACACCACTATCCAAGTCCCACTCGATCAGGTTTTGATCGACCAGTTTTACTGCGGCTTCGAGAGCTTCTGGACGTATACCGGATTTAGTTAGTCTTGCGACCAACGCACTTCCAATTGCGTTACCTTTCGCATGCGAGAGGAGTTTGTTGTTCCTTTCGTTCTCTTGTTGCCACAATGACTTGTAGTCTTCATCCACGGAGGTTTTTGTTTTCGCTTTAAGCTCGTCGCGCTCTCGCTCAACGGTCTTTCTAATGTTGCGATGTTTTGCAGCATCTGCTTCGGCTTTCGCCAAACGCGATTTCAATTCCTCAACGCTATCTTCTTGCTGAACTCCTTCAGCGATTGCATCGACATCCTGTTCTACGGGGTCTGTCTTATCTGTCATTCTTTGGTCTCCGCCAAATTTGCTTTGCGGGTTAATTCCCGCAGTGTGTTATTTATTAAATGTTCACCTTGTGTTTCTGGGATCAGGTTGATTGCCACCGATTTGATCAGGTGGAGTTTCGATCCCCGGAGATTGCAGTTCGGGCGTTTGATCTGTCTCGGCTTCTGCTTCGGCCATCATCTTGCGTATGGCTATGTCTCTCTTGAGCTTGGCGATAGCTTCTTCTTCCGTCAAACCATCAGCTATGTAAATGTCCACCGGCGTTGCGGTTTTGTTCTGCAGACGGTATTGATAAACTTGCTCTTGTTCCAGTCGATTTACTGGCAAACTGGGTGCCCCGAACTCAACGTGCAAGGTACCCTCTTGTAGTTCTGGATACATTTGTTGGGTAATGTCGTAGAAGCGGCGAAATCCGGATTCAAAGCTCTGTGCGCGTTTTTCTCGCAAAGCCAGATTGCCCATTTCGTTGGTGATGACCTGATAGCCGCTGTTGGCGCTTTGGTCTTCCTTGAAATTAACGTTCCAATCGCTGGCAATGTCTCTGACCTGGGACGCCATGATTTCGTAGAGCGCTCGCAACTCAGTGTCGGGCCCGTCGAACTTGACGAGTGGTGTTGATCCGGTCATACCTTTTTCCAAGGTCACGATAGAACCAAGACCGCCAATGGTCTTCTTGGTCTTTGGTGTTGGCGTGCTCCAGTTCTCGTCGTTAGCGCGGTATGCGGTGCCATCGTCCGAATCCACAATTGGGCTGTCCACGAACAAGCTCTTCTGCATCTGGTGAGCCCTGGCGTAGTCCAAGTCGCAGTTGAAGAGATTCAAGTTGTCTTGGAAGCTCACAATGTCTTCGGGCGTCCTGAACCAGAAGCTGTTGCGTGGAATACGAACGTCATAGAACGGACTCGCGGGGACCAATCCTTCGGGATTTGGAAGAGAGGACAGGCGTATCTCTTCATCGCCTTTGACTTCCCATTCCTCAATCACATCCGCATTGATGTAGCGGTAGGTCCAGCTTTCGACTTGAGAGTAGGGCGTCAGGTAATAGGCCAACTCGGTGATGTTTCTGCCGGTGATGTCGGTTCTGGTGACGCATTGCCCCTGGTGCAGCATCGTCAGCAGCAATGCATCACCTTTCCTGTAGTCGAAGCGGTAAACGCCATCTACAGTGCTTCGTTCCTGTGGGATGTATTTCTGTTGGAGAACTACGATCGTCTTCAACAGGCGGGTATAGACATCCACGTTCTGGAAGAATTCAAGCCATCCAGCGCGCCCCATAATTTGATTAAAGGTCGCGTCTTCGATGCCTCGGCTTTGTCCGTAGGGAATGACAGTTAGTTTGGGTGGCTTGTTGAAAAGTAGACCGCTCTGGTCAACGATGCTCTTGATGATGTTCCGGCTCGTCACATTGAAACCGCGCTCTCTCCAGTTCTCGCGCTTGGCATCAAGCAGGGCGGTAACGTAGCGTTCCTGGTCGTCTTCGTAGTAGTCGATCAGCTTCTGTGTTTCAATAGCTTCACCGCTGTTGAAATCGGCATGTGTAATGCTCTTATTCATTGTTTGACCTCATTGGGTTCGTATTTATGGGTATTACCTGATCTGTCCACCTAGTTTTGGAACGGGGTATTTGTGGAACACGAAATAACCAAAAGCATCCAAACAATGGTCCAAACCTGAGTCTTTGTCCGGCTTGCCGTTTTTGAAGCCTTGTTGCAGCAACCCCTTTGCCAGAACTGGGCACTCTTCCATGTTGACGAAAGCACGACGATGTGGGACGTATTGGTTCGGCCCAACCATCTTTTGGGTCATGAACAGTGCATTTACTGCAGGGACTCGTTCGTTCATAATCCCAGGGTTATTACCGTTCATGATGCAAGTGGTGTTGAATGCCTCCTGGAGCTGAGTCAAACTACTGAGCGCACCTTCTTGCGAACCCTTTCGTGCGTTAACGTCTGGATAGATTCGAATCCCACCTTCGCGCATCGTCCAATGCCCGTATTTGGTTTGAAGTTCTTTAATCAGGCTTGGCGTGTCGTCGGCTTTGACTTCCTTGACAACATAAACCAAATCGTTCTGGATTACGCTGATAACCGCGTTGGTGTTGCCCAAGTTAAAGTCAATCCCGATGTGAAGAATCGCATTTGGAAAATCCGGAAGCGTTTTTGTCGTGACGTTGTATTTTTCGTCAAAGCATCGGTAAACACGGTTGCCCGAGTGCATCACCCAATAGCCATTCAGAACCGCTTCCGCTTCATCGGGTGGAAGAGTTTCCCTGAGTGATTGAATGTATGACTTGGGTACGAACGGGTTATCAGCCGTCCTTGAGTGGTAGCATTTTCGATCAGTGCGAACCATTCCCTTGTTGGGGCCTTCCAGATACTTGGCGTTTTCAGCAAAAAACCAATGGCTAAATTGCTTGCCTTCTGGAGTGGTCGTCACGCATCCCTGTGTGCACTTGCCGATGGTACGAATACGCTTGGTTGCCTCCTTGAACGCATCCATGGCAATCTGCTTGCTGGAACACATGTCGATCTCGTCGATAATGAACCAAGCCAAGTTCTTACCGGCTAGTCGTTTGTGGTTCTCAGCACCACACAGATAGATGATCGTGTCACCTTGGGGAAAGTGAATAATCAAACTCTCAGGGTTCGACTTCACATAGGTGTATTGCCCACGGCCAGATTTCTTGGTGCGCTCTTTCCAGCCCAATTGCTCCTGGAACACCTTCTCGATCGTTGGCAACAAAGTGCCACGAATCATGTTCTGTGTGGGCTCCATCAATGCCCCGTGCAAGCCCGGATTTAGGAACGCTAGCTTTACCGCTTTATGAACTGCTGCCAGTGACTTACCCGAACCTGGACCACCAATTAGTCCCACGTAGCGGTGAGTGGTGTCGTTAATGAAATCGGTTTGGTGGGGGAGTAAGTCGTCGTAGGTAAACTTACTCATCTTCTGCGTTCTCCGCAGAGCCCATTTCAGCGCTCATGGCTTCCATGGCTTCGACTTGCGCGGCAATCTCAGCTTTGCGCTCATCGCTCATGCTCCCGTATTCGGGTTCAATCAGCTCGAATCCCGCCAATGATTCGACTGCCTTTGCCAAGCGCTCCTCACGTTCTTCGCGTTCACGCTCGTTCGCTTCCTTTTGGTTTTCTCGCAGAATCTTTGCCTGCAGAGATAATTCCTTGCTCTCGATTGCTTCACTGAGAACACGATCTAAACCGTCTCTTTGCTCTTCGTCGTAATCGGCGTAGGCTTGCTCAATAGCCAGTTCTATGTCCGGCCTAGTTTCAACTACTGCATTGAATTGGCGCACCGACATACCGCAACGTGCAGCCAATTGCTTTTTGCGCATTCCCTTTCGGGCAGAGCGGATTACTTGCGCCCAGTTCTGAAATAGCTTTCTATCCTCGTTTTTATCTTCCATCTCTAGCCTCATCTGCGATGTGTTTGTTATTTACACAAGAGATAAGGCGCAATTCACTTGGTCGTCATTCCAGTAAATAAGGTGAATTTGCAAATGAGGTGATGATGAGCGTAGATACCCAAATCCACGAATTGACCGTTCGTGTTTCCGTTTTGGAACAGAAAAATTCGAAATTGGAGGACCTTATGGACGCTCTAAAGAAAGAGTTCGATCACTCACGTGACGAACACATGCGAACACACGATAAGTTTCAGGTTCGCTTGGCGGTAATTGAAGGCGTGGTTGAGGACTTGAAGCTCAACACGGCATTGACGAAGCAATCGCTAGCGACGCTTGAAGAATTGAAGGAGCAGATTGGAGAAAGCTCCAAAGCTCTAGGGGAAATCCAGAACACACTAACTAGGCAACAGGGCTTTATTACCGGAGTAGTGGTTCTGGTAGGGGCCGCCTGGGCTCTGTTGGAAAAGTTTGGCGGCCCCTTGTTGAAACTGCTTGGGTTCTAAGCGGTCAGTACTCCCGCGCCAACATGAGTACCTCCCCAATCCAGTAGAAGTTGTACACACCCTCTGGACAATCCGTGTAGTGGATCCTTCTTTCGTAAACGTTTGGCCCGTCATTTCCGTTGTTTACGGTGACCTTTGCTGCCCCGTTCTGAACCTCCAGCTTGATGCTGGCAAACTCCTTCGCTTGAATCCTGATCTTGGGCTCCGTGGCTATCAGGTCTAAGAACCAGTACGCGCCTTGGCCCGCATTCCTCAGAAAGAACTTGAATCCATCCGTGTACATAACAAAGCGGTACATGGGGTGCCGGTGATAGTCCACAGTACCCGTGAACTGTTGCAGATCATCTAGCAGGCTCATAACTTGATCCCAAAATCAAAAGCGAACCACTTGGCTTGGTCTTCATCGGCAAAGACTCGCGTGTAGGTTTCCTGACCATCACGCTGTTCAAAGTCATCGGTTGTGATTGCGTGGTTGGCAATACACCATTGGGTATGACGGGCATACATGTTTGTTGGGCAAGTTACTTCCCGCTTGACAGGTTGGGTTTCTTGATTCATAGTGGTTACATCTTTGTTGAAAGGGACTACATGACTGACTTCGTATCCAAGTTCAAGAATCTGGCTGCATTCCAAGCCGCTGACGCAGAACACGAAAAGGAACGCGCCTACTGGACTGCGCAAGCCGAGAACGAAAAGAAGTTGTTGGATTTCTTGGCAAAAAGCGGCCTATCTCTGGAACAACTTGGATACGCCAAGCTCTCCGCAAGTGCTTCACCTCGTAAGAACGCTAAGCCAGCGACTCAGCGCAAAAAGGGAGAACCCGCACAACACTACGAGTGGACTGATGCAGATGGCAAAAAGCACATCTACAAGGGCAGCCGCCCCAGCGAAGCACTCAAAGCCTCTAAGTTCTACGTAAATGGCGCAGTTAACACCGAGGGCATGACGCCCATTAACTGATTCAGCGGACGATTGCGGCAACATTTGCGCTTTCGTCCCACCACGCAACTGGCTGGCCTTCCTTGCGCATTACATAGATCGGCCATTGCGCGGAGCAAACATGATCGAATTCAACAATCTCCGCCAAATCTTCGGGATCAATACCAAAGTGTGTTGGGGCTGCGTTCTGGATGAATTGCGTGTTTGTCATTTTGGTTACCTCGTCTGGTAACCAATTGGAATGTCTAGGTGATGGATCATCAAGACAAGGTTGAAAGAACTAGAAACCCACCATGTCTTTGTTTCAAGGCTTGACCCCATTACAGATTCATTACCGAAGACCAGAACCCGGAATCCATTTGGTTTTTGTTTTGCAGGAAGGTAGCCCGTTCTGGCATCCCGCAAAAAGCCCCATCGTTAGCTTGGCAATCTTGCAATTGCTAGTGCTCAAACGCTTTGGCGCAGAGTTCGCGGAAGGTAAGTTTTTCTTCCTGCACCTGATCGAATACAAAGACGGAAACCCAGGTGTCTGTTTGGATGCGCAACTGGAACTTGATTGGGAAGCCGACCAGATCAAGGACAAATCTGGTGAGTTCTTGATGCAGGGTTTTGTGATTGCAAGCAGGAACAAAGACTTGATCCTGAGCATCATTGATTGGGTTAAGAAGCACGGTATGCCGTACACCGATACCGTGACGGTTCACCCGCGTATGAGGCTACAGATACCCAAAAGCAGGGTTCATTTCCCAGGTGCGAGGCCACCAACTCGCACATGGCAGGAAAACAAGCTAAGAGCCCGTGAACGCGAGTTAGATGAAGCGTTCCGAGCAGGCAAACGACTGGCCGTTTTGGGTGAAGAAAAATACGCCGAAGAACAGGCGTGGGTTGCTGAAACTACAGACCAAAGTCCTAAATGAAAAAAAACCCGGCGAAAGCCGGGTTTTTTGTTTGTGCGAACTTACTTGGCATCTGGGGTAGCTGCCTCTTTCTTTGCGCGAGGCTTGCGAAGCGTGGATGCCAAAACTTCATCCATTTCCCCAGCTTTTGTGCCCTCGATCACAGTATCCAGAAACTTCACTGCCGAGGCAGCATCACTAACGGCAAAGTAGGTTGTGCCATTGATCGCCAAGGCCGTGTTGCCATTGCGCAGGGTCAGCACGTAGCTGTCATCAGGCAGCTTTTGGAACCAACGGCTTTTTGGAGCAGCGGACCGGATCAGCTTTTGTTGCTCAGCCACGCTAGCTTGGAAGCGTGTGCGCAGTGCCAGTTTGGGGTCTTGCTGCGCTTGTGCGCTGGACAGCTTGGTTACTGGCTTTGCGATTGCAGTCAGTACCTCGAAAAAGCTGGGAGTCTGTGCGGGAGTTGCTGTCTGGGTGTTCTTTGCTGTTGCCATGATTTGCTTTCAAGTGTTGCACGGCGTTGTTACCGTGCTATCAATTGGATAGCAACCATGTTCAATCATCAAGACTTGGTTAAAGACTTTCGCGGCGATAGGTCTCTGTTTCAATTGGTTACAAATTCAATTTCGACAGGCCGCCGTGAAGTCGTCAAAGTTCACCCCAGGCAGCGAGGTGCTGCCATAACAACAAGGGAGAACAATGAAAGACGTTTACGACTGCTTAGAAGTCGCTTTGGACCGACTGGTGTTTGACGCCGTGATGAACCTAAAGGGGCAGGAACTGGAGCAATTCCTAGATGGAGTGTGGGCAAGCTACTTCAACCTGCAGGAGGCTCGCAATGCGTAAAACAGCAAAAGTTTTTCTGTCGCTTGTAGGGTTTACCGACGCAGAAGCTGTTCAAGCTAGGTTTGCACTTAGTGACGTCATACCCTTTGAGGCCGTACACCACAAAGAACAAGTCACCCTGTTGATCTTCCCAACGACTGATTCGTGGGATGGGAGGGGCTATACAGGAGATGCGAAGAACCAGATTGATGTGGTTCTAAGCTATTTTGAGGGCCTGGACCCAAGTAAGCCCAACAGGGCCTTTAATGCAATAGTGCTCGGTGCAAATGGGGAATCCAGGCAATGGATGAGAGGGCGTTTTGAAAACCCCTTCAACGTTCGGATAGGGGTGTTGTTCGACAAGTAAATTGATGTGCGGGAACAGTTCCCGCACAATGGTGAAAAGGAGATTGGTAATGAAACCAACAGAAATGAAATACAGCCTAGTGGCTACCGAGGACAATTGCCCCGCTTTGTATGCCTACGGAAACCAGAAACGCAACGCAATCCGCAGGGGTAAGGCGTTTGAACTAACGTTTGCGGAATGGCTTTACATCTGGTTAGTAAGCGGCCATTGGGATGAACGCGGAAAGCAAGGCCACGAATACTGCATGTCCAGACGCGGGGATGTGGGCAGTTACAAGGTGGGGAACGTGTTCATCCAGACGAACAGGGAGAACTTAGTTCAGGGGAATACGGGAAGCAAACCCACTTACGCCAGAAAGCCGTGCCCTAAGTGCGGTCGCAGTTACTTTGGTAACGGCATGGGGTCACATTTGCGTTCCTGTAGTGGCCCCACAACACCCTGACCGCTGGGGCGTTGTAGAAATCTTGCAATCACTCCCTAGGGATCGTGGCTGATCGAAAAAATCGTTTAGCCACGGTAACTTACATGTTCACGGAGGTGGGGTGGTAGTAGCTGATGTACTGCAGCGCGCCGGCAATGGATTCGATCAGGTCTTCTTGGCGAATGGTCGTCGTGGTCATGGCGGTGGGGGTTTGAGGGAAAACGCGAACCCCGAATTATCCCCCGCCGGGCTTGCGTGGTCCTGTCAGGGGCCATGGCGGGTGGTGGCGGGTGCTAGCGGGTGCTGGCGCGCCGTGGCCTGGGGTGGGTATGCTGCGGTCTGATGTTTCGTTCTACCCCATTCGCTCGCTGAGCGGCAAGGCCCACCCGTGAAGACCTCCACCCCCGCCCCGACCGCAGTCCGCACCGAAAAAGACACTTTCGGCCCCATCGATGTCCCGGCCGACCGGCTGTGGGGCGCGCAGACGCAGCGCTCGCTGCACCACTTTGCGATCTCGGGCGAGCGCATGGCGCCCGAACTGATCCGCGCGCTGGCGCAGGTCAAGCGGGCCAGTGCCTACGTCAATCATGCGCTGGGCCTGCTCGATGCAGCCAAGACCACGGCCATCGTGGCGGCGGCGGACGAGGTGATTGGCGGCGGCCATCTGCAGGAGTTTCCGCTGGTGGTGTGGCAGACCGGCTCGGGCACGCAGACCAACATGAACATGAACGAGGTGCTGGCCAACCGCGCGAGCGAGCTGCTGGGTGGCCCGCGTGGCGAGGCGCGGCTGGTTCACCCCAATGACGAGGTGAACAAGAGCCAGTCAAGCAACGACGTGTTCCCCACCGCCATGCACCTGGCGGCGGTGGACGCGCTGATGCACCGACTGCTGCCCGCGCTGCACGGCCTGCGCACCACGCTGGGGGCGAAGGCCAAGGCGTTTGATGGCATCGTGAAGATTGGCCGCACACACCTGCAGGACGCAACCCCGCTCACGCTGGGCCAGGAGATCTCGGGCTGGGTGGCGCAGCTGCAGCATGGCGAACAGCATGTGCGCGCCGCGCTGCCGCACCTGTGCGAGCTGGCCCTGGGTGGCACGGCCGTGGGCACGGGGCTCAATGCGCCTTCAGGCTACGCGCAGGCCGTGGCCAAGGAGCTGGCCGACCTGACGGGCCTGCCGCTGGTTACCGCCCCTAACAAGTTCGAGGCCCTGGCCAGCTGCGATGCGCTGGTGCATGCCCATGGCGCGCTCAAGACCCTGGCGGCCAGCCTGATGAAGATTGCCAACGATGTGCGCTGGCTGGCCAGCGGCCCGCGCAGCGGGCTGGGCGAGATCACCATCCCCGAGAACGAGCCGGGCTCGTCCATCATGCCCGGCAAGGTCAACCCCACGCAGTGCGAGGCGCTGACCATGCTGTGCGCGCAGGTGCTGGGCAATGACGTGGCCATCAATATCGGCGGGGCCTCTGGCAACTTCGAGCTGAATGTGTTCCGCCCGATGGTGATTCACAACTTCTTGCAGAGCGTGCGCCTGCTGGCCGATGGCATGGCCAGCTTCAACGAGCACTGCGCCGTGGGCATCGAGCCCAACCAGGCGCGCATCAACGATCTGGTGGAGCAGTCGCTGATGCTGGTGACGGCGCTGAACCCGCACATCGGCTACGACAAGGCGGCTTTCATTGCGAAGAAGGCGCACAAGGAGGGAACCAGCCTGCGTGCCGCCGCCATCGCGTCGGGCCATGTGACGGGCGAGCAGTTTGACCAGTGGGTGGTGCCGGGGCAGATGGTGGGGTGTTGAGCCTGTGGGACTGTTTGGAGGGGTTACCGTGGCGTTTTTGAGCCAAATGCGCTGGTAGCGATAGTGTTAATTGCCTTGGTAGCTATTAAATTGATAGTGACTGGCCCGGGGGGTGTCGCTGGCAGCCTGCCCGTCAGCCCGCTGGCGGGCCTTCGTGGTTTGGGTCCAGTGCAAAACCTACGCCATACACCGACCGGATCCAGTCGCTGCCGTCTGTGCTGGCGGCCTTGAGCTTCTTGCGCAGGTTTTTGATGTGGCTGTCGATGGCGCGCTCGTTCACGTCCAGCGTGTCGTCATAGGCCTGGTCCAGCAACTGGGCGCGCGAGAAGATGCGTCCGGTCTGCCGCGCCAGCACCTGCAGCAGCTTGAACTCGCGGCGGGTCAGTCCCAGCGGCCTGCCGTGCAATGTGGCTTGCCAGTGCGATTCGTCCAGCATCAAGGCGGCGGTGGTTGTGTGGTGGGCTGGCGGCTCTTGTGCGGCAGCGGTGCGGCGCAGCACGGCCTTGACGCGGGCCACCACCTCGCGCGGTGAAAACGGTTTGCAGATGTAGTCGTCGGCGCCCAGCTCCAGACCGATGAGGCGGTCCACCTCTTCCACGCGGGCCGTAAGCATGATGATGGGGTGCTGCGTGTGGCGCCGCGCCTGGCGCAATATCTCCAGGCCGTCCATGCCGGGCAGCATGATGTCCAGCAGCGTGAGGTCGGGCGGTGTGGTGATAAGGCTGGCGAGGGCTGCGCGGCCTTCGGCCTGGTGCTCCACCGTGTAGCCCGCGTGGCGCAGGTAGTCCACCACGATGGCGGCGATGTCGGGTTCGTCTTCGACGACAAGGATGCGAGGGCTCATGAAGGGTTGTCCAGCAAGGGCAGCTGCAGCGTGATGCGCAGTCCGCCGAGGGGGGAGGGTTCGGCCGTCAGCGTGCCGCCGTGGGCGAGCACGATGGCGCGGCAGATCGCCAGGCCCAGGCCTGATCCGCCGTGGTCGCGGTTGCGCGAGGTTTCTGCGCGGTACAGGCGGTCAAAGATGCGGGGCAGCTCGTGTGCCGGCACGCCGGGCGCGCTGTCGTCCAGTTGCACCTGCAGCTGGGGGGCTCCATCGGCCGGTGGCAGCAGGCGTGCCGCAATGCGCAGCAGGCCGCCCGCGTCGGTGTAGCGCAGGCTGTTTTCCAGCAGATTCAAAAACACCTGGTGCAGTTGCTGTGCGTCGCCTCGCACCAGGGGCGCGGGCTGGGTAGCGCCCTGTGCGGCCAGGGCGTCCAGCCCGGTCGTGTCCACATCGATGCCCGCCTGTGCCAGTCGCGGGCGCATGGACGCCAGCGCCTCGGCCAGCAGCGACAGCGGGTGCACGGGCACCTGGGCCGAGGGCGCGCTGGTGCCCGCTGCATCCAGGCTGGCGCGCAGGTCGCCCACCAGCTGGATCAGGCGCATCACCTGCCGGTGCAGGCGCAGCGCGGTCTTGTCGTCAAAGGGGCGGATGCCGTCCTGCACAGCCTCGATCTCGGCGCGCATGGCGGCCAGTGGTGTGCGCAGCTCGTGGGCCACGTCGCCCAGCCACTGGCGGCGGCTGGCCTCGATGCTGCCCAGCTGTTCGGCCATGGTGTTAAAGGTGCGGGCCAGCTGGGCCAGCTCGTCGTTGCCGTGCACGGGCACGCGGGTGTGCAGGTGACCTTGCGCGATGCCGCGCGCGCCGGTGGCCAGGGCCTCGACCGGGGCCAGCCAGCGACGCGCCAGCCATCCTGACAACAGCAATGCCAGTGCCAGCCCGGCCAGGCCGGTCCACGCCACAAAGCCCAGGTGCTGGGCCAGAAAGGCCTGGTCGGCCTCGCTGCGCACGCCCTGGGGCGGTGCCAGCACCAGGTGGCCGATGACCTGGCCGCTGGCGCCGCGCAGTGCCAGACGGGCGCCCCCGGGCTGGGGCGCAGTGCCTGCGACCAGCTGATCTTGCGCGTCCAGCAGGCCCAGGCGGGGGTAGATGTCATCCGGGTGGCGCTGGGGCGGGGCAGCGCCCCGGTCCCTGGGGCGCAGGTCGTCGTTGGGCGGGCGCGGGGGCGGGCCATTGCCCGGGTCGGTGCTGCGGCCACCTTGGCTGTCGTTGGCCGCAGGGGCACTGGCCGCGTTGGCAGACTGCGTCAAGAGGTCGGATTGCGCGGAGGGGGGAGGGGACGCAGACGGCGCGGCAAAGGGATTGCTGTGGTCCGGTGGCGGGTCGCTGGGCGGGCGGGAGCCGCCGGGCCCGCGCGGGCCGCCGCTCGGGTGGGTGAGCCGTCCCCACAGGTAGGGCTGCCCGCGCAGGCTGTCCCAGCCGCCCGTCTGGGTGTGGTGGGCTTGCAGGCGTTCGGCCAGCCAGTCCATGCGGGCCAGCTCGATCTCGGCGACATACGGCCCCAGGCCCCGCTGCAGCCCCAGGCGTGAGAACCCCACAAAGATCAGCAGCAGCGCCAGCAGCAGCGCGGCCAGGGCGATGAAGGCTTTGCGGTGCAGCGTCAGGTGGGGCACGGGGACGAGGGAGCGCAGGGGCGGCATGGTGGGTCAGCGGGCGGGGGGCGGGCCACCCGCGCCGGGGCCACCGGGCCCGCCAGCGGGCATGGCCACCAGGGTGCCGTCCATTGTGCGGCAAGTGCCGGTCAGGGTTTTGCCATCAGGCATGGTGAGCGTGACGGAGGCGCCTTCGGTCTTGCCCTTGCAGGCGGCATAGGCCTCAGGGGGCGGCGCGGGCGGTGTGCCGCGGGCGGGCTGGGCGTGGCTGGGGGTTGCGGCGGCCAGGGAGATCAGGGCCAGGCTGGCGAGAAGGGTGTGCATCTGGTGCATGGTGTGCCTTTGAAAAGAGCGGAAGAAGCGATGGTGATGGGGGCTCAGACCGCAATGGAGATCGTGATGCTGGCGGAGTAGCCACCGCCGGAGTTGGCTTGCATGGTGGTCATCTCCAGATCGGTGCCGTCGCTGAACACGTTGTCGGTGGCGAAGGTGATGGAGGCCAGGTTGCGCACGCTGGCGCTGTAGCCGGAATTGGCGCTGTAGATGCTGCTGAGCAGCGCGGTAGGAAAGGCCAGCTGCGTGGTCTTGATCTTGTTGGCGGCCTTCGTCGCCGATGCCAGCGTGGGGTAGATCTCCAGGTGCATGTGGGGCATGCGGCCTGCATAGCAGCCCGGCACGATGGTGGTGAAGGTGACGGTGCCGTTGGCATCCGTGGCCTGCACGCCGCGCAGGTAGTTGTCGGCGATGTTGTTGGAGGAATAGACGGAGTAGTTGCCGTCTTGCGTGCAGTGCCAGAGGTAAATGGCGTACCCCGACAGCGGTGCGCAACTGGCCTTGGTGTTGGTCAAAGTGATGGTGATGGACAGCGGCACGCCGCTGACCTGGGTGGACGAGCCCACCGAGCTGCGGATGTCCGAACGCACGATGCCGCTGAGCGCGAGCACGTTGTAGGTGTTGTTGCTGGCCGTGGAGCCGTCGGCGGGGTAGGGGCCGGCGGTTTCCTCGGGTACGACGGAACAGGTGGTGGTTGTGCCGGTGCCCGTTCCCGTGCCGGTCCCTGATCCGGTGCCGGTGCCGCTGCCCGTGCCCGAACCGGAGTCTGTACCAGTGCCTGCGTCAGTGCTGGTGCTGTCCCCGCCTCCGCCGCAGCCCCACAGGGTGGCAACGCCCAGGGAGCCCAGCGCGCTCAATGCCAGGCGGCGGCTGGTGGCGGTGGGTGGAGTGGGGGAGGCTGCGGCGGAGGGTGCAGGTGCCGTGGCGGCGGTAGGGACGAGTGTGTGCAGAGGGGGCATGGATTTCTCCTTCGGGTGGGTCTGCACCGCACTGTGCCTACCGATTGAGGAGAAATCTGGGAGCGCCGCCGGGCGCTGCCTGCTGAAGTGTGTCTACTTCAAATTTAATAGCTGCCAGCGCATATTCCACTAGCGCTATGGGCAGTTTTGACTGATATTTTGCCCTGGGCGGGCGCAGCGGCGCCGGGCCGCCCAGGGACTCCCGCCGTGCTCAGTGGCTGTCGGACGAGTGCGACATCAGACGGTCGGTCAGCGCAATCGCCAGGGCGCTGAGCAGGAACACCACATGGATGATGGTCTGCCACATCAGCACCTTGAGGTCGTAGTTGGCGGCGTTGATGAAGGTCTTGAGCAGGTGGATGGAGCTGATGCCGATGATGGCGGTGGCCAGCTTGACCTTGAGCACCGAGGCGTTTACGTGGCTCAGCCACTCGGGCTGGTCGGGGTGGTCTTCGAGGTGCAGGCGCGAGACAAAGGTCTCGTAGCCGCCCACGATCACCATGATCAGCAGGTTGGAGATCATCACCACGTCGATCAGCGCCAGCACCACCAGCATGATGATGGTCTCGTTGAGCGCGGTGACCTGGAAATCGCTCTTGTAACCAATGCTGGACACCAGGCTTTGCAGGGCCGTCGTGTTGCCAAAGGCGGCTTCGATCAGGTGCACCAGCTCCACCCAGAAATGGAAGACGTACACCGCCTGCGCCAGGATCAGGCCCAGATACAGCGGCAATTGCAGCCACCGGCTGGCGAAGATCATCGAAGGCAGGGGGCGCAGTGGCGCGGGGGGCTTGTGTTGGGGAGAGGACATGGCACTCGCAAAGGGTTGCAGGACGCGCGATTTTAGGGGGCGCGAATGTCTTCGCGATGGCATCCTGGGCGGAGTCTGTCGTGCCCGGGCCCGTCGCCGGGAACGACCTCACCGCTGGCGTGGGGGAAGCCGCGCAGCCTGCGCCCGGCGGGCCGCGATAGCGTACTCTGTAAGCTTCGCGCCAGTCAGTGGCCTGTAAGTGCCGCACCCGACAGTACCGCCCAATTCCAATTCCCATTAGATCCAGGAGACAACACCATGAGTGCGCCCACATCCGCCATCGAGTCCGTGCTGGTTGAGAACCGCGTGTTCCCGCCCTCGGATGCCATTGTCAAAGCCGCACGTGTGTCCGGCATGGCGGGCTATGAGGCGCTGTGTGCCGAAGCCGAGAAGGACTTCGAGGGCTTCTGGGCGCGCCAGGCACAGGCCAACCTGCAGTGGACCAAGCCTTTCACGCGCACCTTGGACGGGTCCAACGCGCCGTTCTTTCAGTGGTTTGCCGATGGTGAACTCAACGCATCGGCCAACTGCCTCGACCGCCACATCGGCACCCCCACCGAAAACAAGACCGCCGTCATCTTCGAAGCCGACGATGGCACCGTCACCAAGATCACCTACAAAGAGCTGCTCGCCCGCGTGAGCCAGTTTGCCAACGCGCTCAAGGCCCACGGTGTGGCCAAGGGCGACCGCGTGCTGATCTACATGCCCATGACCATCGAAGGCGTGGTGGCGATGCAGGCCTGCGCGCGCATTGGCGCCACGCACAGCGTGGTGTTTGGCGGCTTCAGCGCCAAGGCCGTGCACGAGCGCATCATCGACGCCGGTGCCGTGGCCGTGATCACCGCCAACTACCAGATGCGCGGCGGCAAGGAGCTGCCGCTCAAGGCCATCATCGATGAAGCCCTGGCCATGGGTGGTTGCGACACCATCCGCAACGTGTTCGTCTACCAGCGTACGGCCACGGCCTGCAACATGGTGGCCGGGCGCGACAAGACCTTTGCCGAAGCACTGGCAGGCCAAAGCACCGAATGCGCCCCGGTGGCCGTGGGTGCCGAGCACCCGCTGTTCATCCTGTACACCAGCGGCTCGACCGGCAAGCCCAAGGGCGTGCAGCACAGCACCGGCGGCTATCTGCTGTGGGCCAAGATGACCATGGACTGGACGTTCGACCTGCGCGCCGACGACGTATTCTGGTGCACGGCCGACATCGGCTGGATCACGGGCCACACCTACGTCGCCTATGGCCCGCTGGCGGCAGGCGCCACGCAGATCATCTTTGAAGGCATCCCCACCTTCCCGAACGCAGGCCGCTTCTGGCAGATGATCGAGCGCCACAAGTGCACCATCTTCTACACCGCCCCCACCGCCATCCGCTCGCTCATCAAGGCTGCCGAGGCTGACGAGGCGGTACACCCCGCGCGCTCCGACCTGTCGAGCCTGCGCATCCTGGGCAGCGTGGGCGAGCCCATCAACCCCGAAGCCTGGATGTGGTACCACAAGAACGTGGGCGGCGAACGCTGCCCCATCGTGGACACCTTCTGGCAGACCGAAACCGGCGGCCATGTCATCACCCCGCTGCCTGGCGCTACGCCGCTGGTGCCCGGCAGCTGCACGCTGCCTTTGCCCGGCATCACGGCCGCCATCGTGGACGAAATGGGCAACGACGTGCCCAACGGCTCGGGCGGCATCCTGGTCATCAAGAAGCCCTGGCCCAGCATGATCCGCACCATCTGGAATGACCCCGAGCGCTTCAAGAAGAGCTACTTCCCCGAAGAACTCAAGGGCTACTACCTGGCGGGTGACGGCGCGGTGCGCAGTGCCGACCGGGGCTATTTCCGCATCACGGGCCGCATCGACGACGTGCTGAACGTGTCGGGCCATCGCATGGGCACGATGGAGATCGAATCTGCCCTGGTCGCCAAGACCGACCTCGTGGCCGAAGCCGCTGTGGTGGGCCGCCCTGATGATGTGACCGGCGAGGCCATCTGCGCGTTTGTGGTGCTCAAGCGCTCGCGCCCCACGGGCGAAGAAGCCAAGCAGATCGCCAACGAGCTGCGCAACTGGGTGGCCAAGGAAATCGGCCCCATTGCCAAGCCGAAGGACATCCGCTTTGGCGACAACCTGCCCAAGACCCGCAGCGGCAAGATCATGCGCCGCCTGCTGCGCAGCATCGCCAAAGGCGAGGCTATCACCCAAGACACCAGCACGCTGGAGAATCCGGCAATTCTGGATCAGTTGGCCCAGACCAACTGATCCAGAAGGCGCCGTGCAACGGCGCCAGCGCGCAGCGCTTGCCGGATCCGGGGCACTCATATCGCGCAGCGATGTGAGCGGTATGTGATCGAAACAGCGGGCCCGCTCACCCGGCAGGCTCGCAGCGCTTTGTAGGACGCAATCTCCAATTACTCCTCTGGAGCGTGTGAATCCCTGCGCATGCGTTACAACGGCAGCAGGGCGTGGCCGGTCATCGTGGCCGGGCGCCGCTGACCGGAGATTTCACATGCAACTGCGTTCCTTCGTTTTGCTGCTGACCGTGCTGGCCATCGCCGCACTGGCCGCCCTGAACTGGCCCACGCTGGCGGCTCCCTCCCTCGTATCGCTGGGTGTGGTGTCGTTTGAGGCACCCCTGGGCCTGCTGATGCTGGCCCTCACCACGTTGTTGGGCATCTTCTTTTTGGCGTATGTGTTGTCGCTGCAGGGATCGGTGCTGCTCGAAACCCGCCGCCACACCAAAGCGCTGCAGGCGCAGCGCGAACTGGCCGACAAGGCTGAGGCGTCCCGCTTCACGGAGTTGCGTGCCTTTCTGGAGGCCCAGCACAGCCAAGCCCATGCAGCCGTGCTGGCGCGTCTGGACCACCTGGAAGCCCGCCTCGCCGCCCGCGCCGAGGAGTCTGACAACACCACGGCGGCCTATGTCGGGCAGCTGGAGCAGCAGCTGCGCTCCCGCCATGCGCTGGGGACGCCTGTCGTTTAGTCCCGCGCTACTGCAGGAACCGGCGCAGGTTCCTGTGCTCTTGGTTCCACCGCTGCAAGCGTCTGAGCACCAAAGCGTCCGGGCACAAAAAAGCCGCGTCACATGGTGCGCGGCTTTTTTCATGGGTTCTATCGGGCGTCAAACCCGGAACCCTTGGGCTTCAGCCAATTACTTCTGCGTCAGCACCCAGGCGGCCAGCTTCTTGGCTTCGGCGTCATTCACTTGGGCGTTGGCGGGCATGGGCACCGGGCCCCACACGCCAGAGCCACCCTTGATGATCTTGGCTGCCAGCTTGTCCACAGCGTCCTTCTGACCCGCGTATTTGGCTGCCACGTCCTTGTAGGCGGGGCCCACCAGTTTCTTGTCCACTGCGTGGCAAGCCATGCAGTTCTTGGAGGTGGCCAAGGCCAGGTCGGCCATCGCGGGTGCCGCAACCGACAGCGTCAAGGCGAGGGTGATCAGGGAACGCTTCATGGTGGGAATTCCTGTGGTTGAGTTACAGTGCTTTTAATGCGATTGTAGTGACTTGGGTTGACACGCAGTTGTCCTTGGTCAATCCCGCTTTTCGCGGCATTTTTTGGAGAGAGCGATGTATCTGCTGGGTCTGTCCCTTCTCATTCTGGCACTCAAGTACTTCGAGATCGGCCCTGTGGCCACATGGTCCTGGTGGTGGGTGCTGGCACCCTTTGCTGCCACGGCGCTATGGTGGGCCTGGGCTGATTCCACCGGCTACACCAAGCGCAAGGCCATGGAGAAGATGGACCAGCGCAAAAAGGACCGCATCAACAAACACAAGGAAGCCTTGGGCATTCGCCCACGCAAGCCGCGCTGACACTGGCCCTGGCCCCGCTGCCAGGGGCTCTTGGTGGTTTGCGCGATGAGTTTGTTCTCGTCGTCTACTCAACAAAAAGCCCGCAGTACATCGCGTACTGCGGGCTTTTTGTTGTGAACCGACCACCTGGAGAAAGACGTCCGCTGGAGCTTCAACCGTCTTCTCGCCGCCGGCCGGTGCGCAACCGCAGCGCCATCAATAGGCGTCCAGCACCGCCCCCTTGCTCGCGCTGGATGCGTTGAACGCAAACTTCGCTTGCACACCCCGGGTGTAGCGGGGGGCAGGGGCCGTCCAGGCGGCGCGGCGCTTGGCGATTTCTTCGTCGGGCACATTGAGTTGTAACAGCAGCTGGCGCGCGTCGATGGTGATGCTGTCGCCTTCGTTGACAAAAGCGATGGTGCCGCCCGCCGCCGCCTCAGGCGCCACGTGGCCCACCACCATGCCCCAGGTGCCGCCGGAGAAGCGGCCGTCGGTGATCAGGCCCACGCTCTCGCCCAGGCCCGCGCCGATCAGTGCGCCGGTGGGCGCCAGCATCTCGGGCATGCCGGGGCCGCCCTTGGGGCCCAGGTAGCGCAGCACCATCACGTCACCGGCCTTGATCTTGCCTGCCAGGATGGCTTCCAGCGCCGACTGCTCATCGTCAAACACGCGGGCCGGGCCGGTGATGACAGGGTTCTTCAAGCCGGTGATCTTGGCCACCGACCCCTCAGGGCTCAGGTTGCCCTTCAGGATGGCCAGGTGGCCCTGCGCGTACATGGGGTTGCTGATGGGGCGGATCACGTCCTGGTCCGCGCGCGGCTGGTCAGGCACGTCCTTCAGCACCTCGGCAATCGTCTTGCCCTCGATGGTGAGGCAGTCGCCATGCAGCAGGCCCGCATTCAGCAAAATCTTCATGACCTGCGGGATGCCACCGGCGCGGTGCAGGTCCACGGCCAGGTACTTGCCGCTGGGCTTCAAATCGCACAACACGGGTGTCTTCACGCGCACGCGCTCGAAGTCGTCAATGCTCCACTCCACGCCCGCCGCGTGGGCAATGGCCAGAAAGTGCAGCACCGCGTTGGTCGAGCCGCCCGTGGCCATGATCACGGCCACGGCGTTCTCGATGGATTTGCGGGTCACGATGTCGCGCGGCTTGATGTCTTTCTTGATGGCCTCGATCAGCACCTTGGCCGACTCCTTGGCCGAGTTCATCTTCTCGTCGTGCGGGTTGGCCATGGTGGACGAATACGGCAGGCTGATGCCCAGGGCCTCGAACGCGCTGCTCATGGTGTTGGCGGTGTACATGCCGCCGCAGGAGCCCGTGCCGGGGATGGCGCGCTTCTCGATCTCCTTGAGGTCGAAGTCGCTCAGCTTGCCTGCCGCGTTTTCGCCCACGGCCTCGAACACGCTCACGATGTTCAGGTCCTTGCCCTGGTAGTGGCCGGGCAGGATGGTGCCGCCATACACATAGATGGCGGGCACGTTGGCGCGCAGCATGCCCATGAGGCCGCCGGGCATGTTCTTGTCGCAGCCGCCGACCACCAGCACGCCGTCCATCCATTGGCCGCCCACGCAGGTTTCGATGCAGTCGCTGATGACCTCGCGGCTCACCAGGCTGTACTTCATGCCTTCGGTGCCCATGGCCATGCCGTCGCTGATGGTAGGCGTGCCGAACACCTGGGCGTTGCCGCCTGCTTCTTCGATGCCAGCGATGGCCGCGTCGGCTAGCTTCTGCAGGCCGCTGTTGCAGGGCGTGATGGTGCTGTGGCCGTTGGCCACACCCACCATAGGCTTGACGAAATCGCCTTCCTCGTAGCCCATGGCGTAGTACATGGAGCGGTTGGGTGCGCGCGACTTGCCCTGGGTGATGTTGGCGCTGCGGCGGTTGATGGGCGCGGAGGGCTTGCTGGAGTCGGTCATC
This sequence comes from Acidovorax sp. M14, assembly GCF_049331375.1. NCBI lineage: Bacteria > Pseudomonadati > Pseudomonadota > Betaproteobacteria > Burkholderiales > Comamonadaceae > Acidovorax > Acidovorax sp. M14. Next base: position 3,274,586 of record NZ_CP186263.1, on the reverse strand, counting down.
GTGGGGCGTCCTGGTGTCGGGGTTGGTGGGGCTGGAGCGGAATGGACCATTCTGCCAGCGCCGTCGCAGTGCGTGGGGGCTGCCCCCGCAATCCCCAACGCCGCCGCCCCGTGCGGGCCCAAAGGGCTGGGCGATAATTGAAGAGTTTGCCCCCGGCACGGCTCAAGAGGTTGGTTGCACGGGAGCGAGGGGTGCTCTTCACGAATCGAGCGGAAAGTGAGCACTGCGGATCGGGATGGGCTGCAAGGCGCAAAGCGCAGCAATAGCCGGTGCTATTGCGAGCATTCGCAACGCTGCAGACCGCCCGACGCCGCAGATGCACACGGAGCGACGATGCGTGAAGAGCATCCCAAGGGGCCTTTATTCCTGCGGCCCGCTTCCTTTTCAGCGATTTTCCAGAAGCCAGCACGATGCCCATCTACCGTTCCAAAACCTCCACCGCCGGTCGCAACATGGCAGGCGCGCGTTCCCTGTGGCGCGCCACCGGCATGAAAGACGATGACTTCAGCAAGCCGATCATCGCGGTGGTCAATTCGTTCACCCAGTTCGTGCCCGGCCACGTGCACTTGAAGGACCTGGGCCAACTGGTGGCCCGCGAGATCGAAGCCGCTGGCGGCGTGGCCAAGGAGTTCAACACCATTGCCGTGGACGACGGCATCGCCATGGGCCACGACGGCATGCTGTATTCGCTGCCCAGCCGCGACATCATTGCCGACTCGGTCGAATACATGGTCAACGCGCACTGCGCCGATGCTATGGTGTGCATCTCCAACTGCGACAAGATCACCCCCGGCATGCTGATGGCGGCGATGCGCCTGAACATCCCGGTGATCTTCGTTTCGGGCGGCCCGATGGAAGCGGGCAAGACCCGCTTGGCCAACCCGGTCACCAAGGTCATGGAGTTCAAGAAGCTCGACCTGGTGGACGCGATGGTGATTGCCGCCGACACCAACTACTCCGACGCCGAAGTGGCCGAGGTCGAGCGCTCGGCCTGCCCCACCTGCGGTTCGTGCTCGGGCATGTTCACCGCCAATTCCATGAACTGCCTGACCGAGGCGCTGGGCCTGTCGCTGCCCGGCAACGGCACGGTGGTGGCCACCCATGCCGACCGCGAACAGCTCTTCAAGCGCGCGGGCCGCCGCATCGTGGACCTGGCCAAGCAGTATTACGAGCAGGACGACGAACGCGTGCTGCCCCGTTCGGTGGGCTTCAAGGCGTTTGAAAACGCCATGACGCTGGACATCGCCATGGGCGGCTCCACCAACACCATCCTGCACCTGCTGGCGATTGCCAAAGAGGCCGAGATCCCCTTCACCATGGCCGACATCGACCGCCTCTCGCGCGTCGTGCCGCAGCTGTGCAAGGTGGCGCCCAACACCAACAAGTACCACATTGAAGACGTGCACCGCGCGGGCGGCATCATGGCCATCCTGGGCGAGCTGGACCGCGCGGGCAAGCTGCACACCGATGTGCCCACCGTGCACGCCCCCACGCTCAAAGACGCGCTGGACCAGTGGGACATCGTGCGCACGCAGGACGACGCCGTGCGCACTTTCTACATGGCCGGCCCCGCAGGCATCCCCACGCAGGTGGCGTTCAGCCAGAACACCCGCTGGCCCAGCCTGGACCTGGACCGCGCCGAGGGCTGCATCCGCTCGTACGACCACGCTTTCAGCAAAGAGGGCGGCCTGGCCGTGCTGACCGGCAACATCGCCGTGGACGGCTGTGTGGTCAAGTCGGCCGGTGTGGACGAAAGCATCCTGGTGTTCGAGGGCACGGCCCACGTGACGGAATCGCAGGACGAGGCCGTGGCCAACATCCTGGCCGACAAGGTCAAGGCCGGTGACGTGGTCATCGTGCGCTACGAAGGCCCCAAGGGCGGCCCCGGCATGCAGGAGATGCTTTACCCCACGAGCTACATCAAGTCCAAGGGTCTGGGCAAGGCCTGCGCGCTGCTGACGGACGGGCGCTTCTCGGGCGGCACCTCGGGCCTGTCGATTGGTCACTGCTCGCCCGAAGCGGCCGCCGGTGGCGCGATTGGCCTGGTGCAGAACGGCGACCGTATCCGCATCGACATCCCCAACCGCACGATCAATGTGCTGGTGAGCGATGAAGAACTTGCCAAGCGTCGCGAAGCACAGAACGCCAAGGGCTGGAAACCCGCCCAGCCGCGCCCCCGCAAGGTGTCGGCTGCGCTCAAGGCCTATGCCAAGCTGGTGATGTCTGCCGACAAGGGCGCCGTGCGCGATTTGTCGCTGCTGGACGACTGAGGGTGGTTTTGCGGGGCCGGGTGCCCCGCTGCCGTTTAGAAGCCGCGCCCTGAGGGCGCGGCTTTTTTATGGACACTCTACTTTTGATAGCTGTCAGCGCATGATGGACTAGCGCTTCCTCGGCTTTTTATGGCTCTCTTCCATTTCGGGTGGAAAGCCACATTCCCCACCAGAGCCATGGTCAGGCCCTTGCTTTTTGCAAAGGACAGCCCGGCAGGTGAGTGAGCTTTCCCGCGATCAGGAACGCCATGGCGATGAAGTGATCGGTGGTGCCATAACCACGCGCCTTGGCCTTGGCTGCTTGCAGCAGTGAGTTCACCGCCTCCACATAGCCGGTGTGCAGGTGAGAGGCATCAAACGCCTGGAGTATTCCCGCCCAGTGCTGCTGGATGGTCTTGGCCAGATCAGTGAAGGGCCGCAAGCGGCTGCGCTGTGCCCATCGCAGCCACTTTTTGATTGCCAGCTCGCTTTGTGCAGCCTGAGTCTGAGCGAGCGCACTGCGGTAGATGTCCCGCAGCGCCTCCTTCATCCGCCACGCCCTGGCGGTCTTCAATCGGGTGCGGGGCAGCCAATCCATCTTTGCCTGCTCTTTGTCCGTCCACTTGGCTTTGTCCTTGAGCCAGCACCAACGCGTCTTCTTGAGCCAGCGCTCGCCCCGGGCCTCATCCCGCCGCACTGCGTCCACGGCCCGGTTGGCCAGTTGCACCACATGGAATCCATCAAAGGCAATGGCCGCTTGGGGCAAGTGCTGGCCAGCTCCTGCGATGAAGGCCTTGGACATGTCCATGCACACCACTTGGATGGCTTCGGCCTTGCCTTGGTGGCTCTTGAAGTCCTCGGTAAATCTCTGAACCGTGCTGGCATCCTTGCCGGATGTGGCGTAGATCAGTCGCGCTCGCTCTAGATCGTGCACCAGGGTGATATAGCTATGGCCTTTGGCGCAACTGGTCTCATCGATACCAATGACCGCCACACCCGCGTAGCTCTCCTTGGCGCGCGCCAAGCCAACATGGGCATCGATCTGGCGCCACAAGGCGTTGTCCGCGCAGCGCAGGATGCGCGCACACGCGGCCACCGGCATCTCACGGGCCAGCGTCAGAGCCAGCGCCTCGAACATGAGCGTGAAGCGGCTGCCCTCTCGCGCCCAGGGAACACTCAGCTGGCTCGTAGAGCCGCAGGCGCTGCACGACACCCGAGGCAGAGCGCAGTGCACGTAGGCTTCAAACTGAAAGAAATCCAGATGCCGCCAGCTACGCTGGCGGTGGTCATGCAGTCTCTGGTCAGCTGCGGCGCAAACGGGACAGGCTGCACTGCCGGATTGCCAGACCACGTACAGGTCGATGCGGCTGCGCTCGACGTCCAGTGCAACACGCTCCACAGCCCAGGGCGCGGCCAGCCCCAACGCTTGGCAGAACAACGCTTCTTGCATCGGGAGGGCTCCTGTTCAGGGGGTGTCAATGGATTTATTTGAACTGTAGTGTTCCACCCGAAATGGAAGAGAGCCCTTTTTATTCAAAAATGGGTTGTGAGGCTCCAGCGGATCGCCCTGGCGCGGCAGTGGCCACCCGGTGGTCTTGCCTGGGGCTCTACGCCGTGACTGCGGGGTCATCCCCAGCGCGGGCACAATACCCGCCACCATGTTGACCTATCCCCACATCGACCCCGTCGCCCTGCAGATCGGCCCGCTGGCTGTGCACTGGTATGGCCTGACCTATCTTGCGGCCTTTGGCCTGTTCATGTTGCTGGGCATCCGGCGCCTGCAGCACCCGCCCTTTGCCTCCATCACGGGGCCCGGTGCCTGGACGCGCAAGGATGTCGAAGACATCCTCTTTCTGGGAGTGGCGGGTGTGGTCATTGGCGGGCGGCTGGGCTACTGCCTGTTCTACAAGCCGGGCTATTACCTGAGCCACCCGCTGGAGATTTTTGCCGTGTGGCAGGGCGGCATGGCCTTCCATGGCGGGCTGCTGGGTGTGGTGGTCTCCATGCTGTGGTTTGCCCATTCGCGCAAGCGCCCTTGGCTGCAAGTGGCTGATTTCGTGGCGCCCTGCGTGCCTACGGGGCTGGCGGCAGGGCGTGTGGGCAACTTCATCAACGGCGAGCTGTGGGGCCGCTTTGCCAGCCCCGACCTGCCCTGGGGCATGGTGTTTGCGCACAGTGGCTCCATGCAGCCGCGCCACCCATCGCAGGTCTACCAGTTCCTGATGGAAGGATTGCTGCTGTTCATCCTGCTGTGGCTGTATGCGCGCAAGGAGCGCCGCCCCGGCCAGGTGGCTGCCGCCTTCCTGTTCGGCTACGGCGTGTTCCGCTTCATTGCTGAATACTTCCGCGAACCCGATGCCTTCCTGGGCATCCTGTCGCTGGGCATGAGCATGGGGCAATGGCTGTGTGTGCCCATGATCGTAGGCGGCGCAGTGATGTGGCTGTGGGCACAGCAGCGGCCGGAGGGGGCGCTGGTTTCGAGATAAAACGGGCGATAGCGCCGGTACTATCTGCCCAAGCAGCTATCAAAATGGTAGTGCTGGGGGCGAGGGGCAGGTGGGCAGAGCATCAGTGCTGCGCATCCCCCCGCCGCGCCATCGTCCACAGGGCCGCGCCCACGATGAGCGCACCGCCCACCCAGCCCGTAACGCTGAGCTGTTCTCCCAGCCAGAACACCGCAAACAGCGCCCCAAAGGCGGGCTCACTGCTGGTCAGCAAGCCCACCCGCGTGGGCGAGCTGTGGCGCAGTGCCCAGTTCTGGGCCACAAACGCAAACACCGTGCAGCCCGCCACCAGGTAAATGCAGGCCCACCAGAAAGCGCTGGCCTGCGTGAGCGACGGCAGCGGGGGCAGCGTGCCCGGCAAAGCCAGCGCCAGCAGCAGGCAGCCCACCCCAATGACGCCCGACTGCACCGCCGTGAGGGCCAGCACCGGCGCATTGCGGCGGCGGGTGAGCCGCGTGGTGTGGCACACCGTGATGGCGCGCAGCACAGCCGCCGCCAGCATCAGCGCGTCGCCCCAGCCCCACCGGCCTGTGTAGCCCCCACTGAGCAGGGCTGCGCCGAGCAGTGACACGGCGGCAAAAGCAAACATCGCGCGCTCGGGCCGCTGGCGCAGCAGCCACCACTCGGCAAACGGTGTGAACACCACGCACAGGCTGATCAAAAACGCGGCATTGCTGGCCTGCGTGAGTGCCAGGCCAAAGGTCTCGGACAGAAAGATGCCCAGCATCAACACGCCCAGTGGCAGGCCGGCCACCAGCGCATCGCGCCGCTCGGGCGCGGTGGTGCGCAGCAGGGCAGGGAGCAGCACCGCAAAGGTCAGGAGGAAGCGCACGGCCAAAAAGCCCAGCACCGGGTAGAACACCAGGGCCCCCTTGGCCACGCCGTAGCTCGTGCCCCACACCACCGCCACCAGCAGCAGGGCCAGGTCAGAAAGGCGCGGGGCCAGCGGGGAAGGGGCGGACAGGGGCAGGGTGTGTGACATGGGACGTAGATTGGGGGGGAGGCTGTGGGGCGCCGCGCGTGGCGACGATGGGCTGGGGAAATTATCAATTTGCGTCCATGCATTGATAATCGCCGTCAAAGAACTGCACTTGTTCCCCATGCGCATCAATCAACCCCTGGACAGTCTCCCCGACATGGCGGTGTTTGCGCGTGTGGTGGATGCGGGCAGCTTCTCGGCCGCCGCGCGGCAGCTGGGCATCACCCCGTCGGCGGTCAGCCGCCAGGTGGCTCGCCTGGAGGGGGCGCTGCGCGTGCGTCTGCTGGAGCGCACCACCCGCAAGCTGCGGCTGACCGATGCGGGCACGGCGGTCTACAGCCGCTGCCAGGACATGGTGTCTGCCGCGCGCGAGGTGTGGGCGCTGAGCGACACCCACTCTGCCGCGCCATCGGGGATGGTGCGCATGAGCATGGCCAAGGCGGTGGGGCGCCAACTCGTTCACCCCCTGGTGCTGCCGTTTTTGCAGAAATACCCCGAGGTCGATGTGCAACTGCTCATCACCGACCGCACGGTGGACCTGTTCGAGGAACCCATCGACCTGGCCCTGCGCGTGACCGATACGCCACCCCCGGGCCTGGCCGGGCGGCCGCTGGCGACCCTGCGCCACCTGGCCTGCGCCAGCCCGCATTACCTGGCTGAGCGGGGCCACCCCCAGCACCCGCGCGACCTGGAGCACCACGCCTGCATCACCCTGGGCGAGGACGAGCGCGACCGGCACTGGCGCTTCGAGCGCGTAGGCGAATCCGCCACGGTGGCTGTGCGCGGGCGCTATGTGGCCAACCACAGTGAGGTGCGACTGGAGGCCGCGCTGAGCCACCTGGGCATTGCCAGCCTGCCGGGCTTTACCGCGCGCGCTGCGTTGGAGCGGGGCGACCTGGTGACCGTGCTGCCCGACTGGGAGCACAAGACCTCGTACGCGGGCACGGCCTGGGTGCTGTACCCGTCCCACCGGTTTCTGCCCGCCAAGCTGCGGGTGTGGATCGACCACCTGGTGGAAGGTTTTGCGGGCGTGGAGTGAAGCGGGAGAGGGGGGGGCGTAGGGCGAGCCCGCAGTGGGCTCTGCGGGTGCTGCACGCTCGACAGCTCGTCTGGCCCGGGGCGGATCAACAAATGACCGCGCCTTCGGGCCAACAGCGGGTTCGCCACCCTGGCCGTTCTCTGGCACGTGGCGTTGCGCAAGCACCGCAGTTGCCATCTTTTGTGTAACCAAAGCCTGCAAATCAGGGTTTTCGTTTTGTCATTTTGTGTAATTATGAGAAATTACGCACATGGAGAGGCAATCGCTACTGTTGTCAGCTGATAGCGGGGTGTTACAGGCATTCGGCCTGCGCAATCCACTAGGAGTTGGCTGCTGATGCCTCGCGGGTTGGTACCCCGGAGCCTTGTTTCACATGCGTCCTGTCCCGAATTCACTGCACGACGAAGTCGCCTCCCGGCTGCGGGAGCAGATTTTTGCGGGCACCTTGCCGCCCGGCAGCTTTCTGGACGAGGCCGCCCTGTGCGAGCTGCTGGAAATCTCGCGCACCCCCCTGCGCGAGGCGCTCAAGGTGCTGGTGGCTGAGGGACTGCTGCGCCATGAGCCGCGCCGGGGCTGCTTTGTGGCCGAGGTCACCGAGAGCGACCTGGACGAAATCTTCCCGGTCATTGCGCTGCTGGAAGGCCGTGCCGCGCACGAAGCCACGCGCAAGGCCGTGGCAGCGGACATTGCCGCACTGGAGCTGCTGCACGAACGCCTGCAGCAATGCGCGGCCGATGGGCTGGTCAATGACTACTACGAAGCCAACTACGCCATCCACGAGGCCTTTATCACGCTGGCGGACAACCGCTGGCTGGCCCAGGTGATTGCCGACCTGCGCAAGATCCTGCGGCTGGCACGCCACAAGTCGCTGCACGCCCCCGGGCGCATGCAGCAAAGCCTGGCGGAGCACCTGGCCGTGTTTGCCGCCCTCAAGGCCCGCGACTGCGATGCCGCCGAAGAGGCCATGCGCACCCATTTGTTGCGCCAGCGCGATGCGCTGCGCGACGTAGCCCGCAACCAGCAATCGAGGTTGACCCCATGATCAGCAGCACCCCCGAATGGATCGCCCGCAGCGTGTCACGCCTGCGCACTGCCGCACCCGCCGCCGACAAGGCGGGTGACAAGCTCGCCAAGGCCGCGCTCGACAAGACCGTGACCGACGTGGTCGCCAAGGTGGCGGTGCCGCGTTCCACCCACGAGCGCCTGCAAGCCACCCTGCGCCGCGGCCAGGAGGCGCTGTCTCCCCGCGCGTTGCGCCGCCTGCTGGCCGACCTGCAGGAGGTGGTGGCGCCGCAGGTGAGCGAGATCGAAGGTGGCCGCCGCGCCCAGGTGGTGGCCGAGTGGTATACCAAGGCCGAGCCCGAGGAGCGGCGCGACATGTGGCTGCTGATGTGCGAGCAGTTTGCACCCGACGCCACGCGCTTCAAGTCGGCCCGCCAGCGCTACGAGGCCGCAGCGGGCACGGCCGAAGAAGGACAGGCCGAGATCAGCCTGCGCCGCGCTTTGGTGTCGCCCCGCACGCGGCTGCTGCAGCGGTTTTCGGCGTTCCCTGAAGGCATGCGCTTTCTGGTGGACATGCGTGCAGAGATCCTGCCGCTGCTCAAGGCCGACAAGCGCCTGCTGCCGCTCGATGCCGAGCTGGAGCACTTGTTCTCGACCTGGTTCGATGTGGCGTTTCTGGAGCTGCGCCGCCTGTCGTGGGATTCGCCCGCCTCGCTGCTCGAAAAACTCATCAAGTACGAGGCCGTGCACGACATCCGCAGCTGGGCCGACCTGAAGAACCGGCTGGACAGCGACCGCCGCTGCTACGGCTTCTTCCACCCGCGCCTGCCCAACGAGCCGTTGATCTTTGTGGAGGTGGCGTTGCTCGACAAAATCTCGTCCAGCATCACGCCGCTCCTGGACGAGGCCGCTGCGCCCGTGGACATCACGCGAGCCACCACGGCCATCTTCTACTCCATCAGCAACACACAAACCGGCCTGCGCGGCGTGAGCTTTGGCGACTCGCTGATCAAGCATGTAGTGGAGACGCTCACGGCCGAGTTTCCGCGCCTGCGCACCTTTGCCACGCTGTCGCCCATCCCGGGTTTCCGTGCTTGGCTGGGCAAACACGCGGGTGCGATGCTGGACCGCCTGGACGATAAGCGCCGCAGCGAACTGGGCCGTGCAGTGGGCTTCGAGCCGCCGCAGGCAACGCATTTCCTCGGCGCGTTGGACAAGGCGCTGGAGCTGGACGCTAAATCCCCCGTGCGCCAGATGCTGCTGGAATGCGCCGCGTACTATCTGGGCCGCGAGCTGCAAGAAGGCAAGCCGGCAGACCCCGTGGCCCGCTTCCACCTGGGCAACGGCGCGCGGGTAGAGCGCCTGAACTGGGCGGGCGACCCGTCCAGCAAGGGGCAGAAACAATCGTACGGGCTCATGGTGAACTACCTGTACGACTTGAAGCGCATCGACAAGCACCGCAGCTTGCTTGCGCAGGGCAAAGTGCCAGTGTCGGGGGACATCGACAGCCTTTGCCGCGACTGACGGGGCGCCCGGCATGATGCCGGGTGAACCAGTGACAGCGTATTTTTACAACGACAGGAGACAAGGAATGACTGATTCGCGAATCCAACGCCGGGATGTCTTGCTCGGCGCAGCGGCGGCAGGTTTGGGCCTGGCCAGCGGCAGCAGCTGGGCCGACAGCAACTGGCCGACCAAGCCGGTGACGGTGGTGGTACCTTTCCCCGCCGGGGGTGGCACCGATGCGTTTGCCCGGCCGCTCGCCGCGCAGTTTTCCAAAAGCACGGGCAAGACGCTGGTGATCGACAACCGGGGGGGCGCCGGTGGCACGCTGGGCGCCAGCATTGCCTCCAAGGCTGCGCCGGACGGCTACACCCTGTTCATGGGGGCGGTGCACCACGCCATTGCACCGTCGATGTACCCCAAGCTCGACTACGACATCGAAAAAGACTTCATTCCGCTGGCGCTGCTGGCCAATGTGCCGCAGGTGGTGGTGGTCAACCCCAAGACGCCATCGGCCAACTTCAAGCAGTTTCTGGACTACGTCAAGCGCAACCCCGCCAAGCTCAATTACGGCTCGGCCGGGGCCGGCACATCGCACCACCTGGCGGGCGAGCTGTTCAAGCAGCAGACGGGCACCTTCATCACCCACATCCCGTACCGGGGGGCAGGCCCGGCGCTGCAGGACCTGATCGGCGGCAACGTGGACATGATGTTCGACGGCCTGGGCTCCTCGGCCAACCACATCAAGAGCGGCCGCATCAAGGCGCTGATGGTGTCGGGCCCCAAGCGCAACCCCGCGTTCCCGGACGTGCCCTGCGCCTCCGAAGTGGGCCTGCCCGACTACACCGTGACCACGTGGTACGGCCTGTGGGCGCCCAAAGGCACCCCGGCTGATGTACAGGCCCGCATCGTGGATGAAATCAAGCGCCTGGGCACGGCCGAAGAGCTCAAGGCCGTGTGGGCCAGCAACGGCGCGGACTACGGCGGCATGACGCAGCAGCAGTTTGGTGCGTTTGTGAGCAGCGAGGTCAAGCGCTGGGCGGCCGTGGTGAAGGCGTCTGGCGCCAAATTGGACTAACCCCCAAGACGGTGCAAACAAACCCGCCATGCCCGCTCGCTCCGCAAAAGCGCACACCGTCGTTGTTGCAAATGCTGGCCATAGCCGGTGCTATGGCTGCGCTTTGCGCCTAGACGGAGCACGCTTGTGCGGCGCGCTCGGGCACGCCGGGCTTATTCGCACCGTCTGCGCTTTGCGCCATCCCCCGAGGGGGACGCCACCCGTGGCCTGGCAAAGCCCGTTCCACGGTGGCGCGGCCAGTGGTGCATCGCGGGTGCGCAGGTCGTAGGCGGTATGGGAAGGAAATGGATACCAGGATGTCGGGTGAAGTGTTGATGAATGCTGGTGAGGGTGGTGTGGTGCGTGTCACCCTGCGCCACACCGGGCGGCTGAACGCCATGTCGCGGCCCATGTGGCGGCAGTTGCGTGCGGTGTTTGAAGACGTGCAGCGCCGTGCCGATGCGCGCTGCGTGCTCATCGCGGGCGAGGGTGGGGCGTTTTGTGCGGGCGGAGACATTTCAGAGTACCCCGGCTTCCGTTTTGACGCGGCAGCGCTGCGCGACTTTCATGAGAACGACGTGTGGGGCGGGCTCAACGCCATGCTCCAGTGCGACGTACCCATCGTGGCCCAGATCAGCGGTGCCTGCATGGGCGCTGGCGTGGAGATTGCCAGCTGCTGCGACATCCGCGTGGCGGGCAGTGGCGCGCGCTTTGGCGCACCGATTGCCAAGCTGGGTTTTCCGATGGCCCCGCGCGAGGCGCAACTGGTGGCCGGTGCGGTGGGTGACGTGACTGCACGCCAGATGCTGCTGGAGGCCGCCACCTTCAGCGCCCCCGACATGCTGGCCCGCGGCTTTCTGAGTCGCGTGGTGGCCGACGACATGGTGGCCACCGAAGCCCTGGGCAGTGCCCAGCGCATTGCCGCATTGGCACCCCAGGCCGCCCGCATGAACAAGCAGACGTTTCGGGCACTGAAAGCGCCTGTAGCGTTAGAAAATCATGCCCAGTCTGCTATCGAAAACATAGTAAATGGCCCCGCTGACCCCTATGCTTATGCCGCCAGTGCCGAGCACCGCGAAGGGATCGCTGCCTTTCTGGACAAGCGCGCGCCGGTGTTCTGACCGACGCCTTAGTCTCCGCGTTCTCCCATTCAGTCCGTCCCAAACTCTCAACCCAGCCACCCAGCCCATCGAAGTCTGAGCCATGAGCCAACACAACCTCTTCAGCGCCCTGCGCGCAGCGTTCCCGTCTGACCTAGACAGCACTGCCGTCGAGACCACGGCGGCCGACGGCACCCCGCTGTACTACACCTGGCGCGACCTGGACCGCGCCAGCGCCCGCATCGCGAACCTGCTCGCATCGCTCAAGCTGCCTGAAGGCAGCCGCGTGGCCGTGCAGGTCGAAAAATCCGTCGAAGCCATGGCTCTGTACCTGGCCACGCTGCGTGCGGGTTACGTGTTCTTGCCGCTCAACACCGCCTACCAAAGCGCCGAGATCGAATACTTCATCGGCAACGCCGAGCCTGCCGTGGTGGTGTGCAGCCCCGGCAACTTTGGCTGGGTCAGCAAGATCGCCTTCACCCTGGGCACGCAGCATGTGTTCACCCTGGGTGACGACCGCACCGGCAGCCTGCTCGATCGCGCCGCCCCCCACAGCGATGAACACCAGACCGTGGCCCGCAGCGCCGACGACCTGGCCGCCATCCTCTACACCAGCGGCACCACCGGCCGCAGCAAGGGGGCCATGCTCACGCACGGCAACATGCTCAGCAACGCGGTCATGCTCAAGGACTACTGGGGCTGGACGGCTACCGGAGGGCCTGATGGCCGGGGCGATGTGCTCATCCACGCGCTGCCCATCTTCCACGTCCACGGCCTGTTCGTCGCCATCCACGGCGCGCTCATCAACGGCAGCAAGATGATCTGGATGGCCAAGTTCGACCCCAAGGCCGTCATCGCCGCCATGCCCCGCGCGACAGTGTTCATGGGCGTGCCCACGCTGTACGTGCGCATGCTGGCCGAGGCGGGGTTGAACAAAGAGGCCGTGAAGAACATGCGCCTGTTCATCGCAGGCTCTGCGCCGCTGCTCATCGAAACCTTCAAGGAATGGCAGCAGCGCACCGGCCACACCATTCTGGAGCGCTACGGCATGAGCGAAACCATCATGCTCACCAGTAACCCCTACAGCGCTGATAAGCGCTACCAAGGCCAGGATGAACGCCGTGGCGGCACTGTCGGCTTCCCCCTGCCGGGCGTCAGCCTGCGCGTGCAGGGCGACGACGGCAAAGACCTGCCCGTGGGCGAGATCGGAGGCATCCAGGTCAAGGGCCCCAACGTGTTCAAGGGCTACTGGCGCATGCCCGAAAAGACGGCGGAAGAGTTCACGAAGGACGGTTACTTCAAGACCGGCGATGTGGGCAAGGTCGATGAGCGCGGCTACGTCCATATCGTGGGCCGCAGCAAAGACCTGATCATCAGTGGTGGCTACAACGTCTACCCCGCAGAGATCGAGGGCTACATCAACGAAATGCCCGGTGTGGCCGAGAGCGCCCTGGTCGGTGTGCCGCACCCGGACTTTGGCGAAGTGGGCGTGGCCGTGGTCATCGCCAAGCCCGGCGCCCAACTGGATGCCGATGCCATCGTGGCCCAGCTCAAGTCGCAGTTGGCCAACTTCAAGATTCCGAAGAAGTGCTTTGTGGTGGCGGAGCTGCCGCGCAATACGATGGGCAAGGTGCAGAAGAATCTGCTGCGGGATCAGTACAAGGGGTTGTTTGCCTGAGCAACTGCGCAGCGCAATGCGCACAAAGACAAAAAGGGGCAAGTTGCCCCTTTTTTGTTGGCCGATGCAGACGCGAACTCAGGCGCTGCGTTTGCTCTGATTTTGATAGCTGAGGCGCTTTTCAATCAAGCGTCATCAGCATATTTTGGTCTGCTTTAGCAGGAGGTGGTCGCTTCAGCGCAGCACCAGCACCGGAATGTGCGAATGCGTCAGCACATGCTGCGTTTCGCTGCCCAGCAGCAAGCGCTTGAGGCCCTTGCGGCCGTGCGAGGCCATCACGATCAGGTCGCACTTGTGCTTCTTGGCGGCCGCAATCACGGCTTCGGCCACCAGATCGGACTTGGCGACGACTGCCTTCACGGTCACGCCTTGCGCGCCGCCCTGGGCTTTCACGCCGTCGACCATGGCCTGTGCGGCGTCGCCCCACTGGGCTTCGATGCGTTTGACGTCGTTCATGTCCACCGGCATGCCACCTTCAAAGTAGCTGCGGGGGTAACGGGGTACCACCTTGAGGGCGACCACGGTGGCGCCTGACAGGGCGGCCAGGGACAGGCCATGTTCCACCGCTTTGTCCGACAGAGGGGATCCGTCTGTAGCGATCAGGATGCGTTTGTACATAAAAGGGCTCCTCAAAGTGATGGAACAAGCTTAGGATGAATCATGTTCCGGGGCTTGATCCAGGTCAATGTAGTTGTCATGCCCCACAGATAGGCTTGAACCATGTCCATGTTTCAACCCGGTGCGCCGGCTTCCTCTGCGGTGCATCCTTCTGACAGCGTGGCAGATCCGTTGCCGCCGCAGCGGGTAGAGCTGCTGGATGACCCCCAGGAATGGCTCGCGTTCGGCCGTCCCTGCACCCCTGCAGGCAGCCCCTTGCCAGGTGGTGCCGCTGACCCTGCCACGGCCGACGACGCCGCCGCCGCGTGGGACTCCCATGTGGTGCTGGAGGGCATGCACTGCGCGGCCTGTGCCCTGACGATCGAAGACGCACTGCGGGCCGTGCCCGGCGTGTTGCAGGCCGATGTGAGCGCTGCCACGCGCCGGGCCCGCGTAGTGTGGCAGCCTGGCCAGGTGAAGCCGTCGCAGTGGATGGAGGCCGTGCGCCACGCGGGTTACCGCGCCATGCCCGCCATGGATGCGTTTGCGCGCGACCAGCGCCTGCGCGAGAGCCGCCGCGCGCTGTGGCGCTGGCTGGTGGCGGGCTTTTGCATGATGCAGGTGATGATGTATGCGTGGCCCGCCTACGTGGCGCAGCCGGGCGACCTGTCGGGCGAGATGGAGCAGCTGTTGCGCTGGGCCTCCTGGGTCATCACGCTGCCCATGGTGGTGTTTTCTTGTGGCCCCTTTTTTACCAGCGCGCTGCGTGACATTCGCCTGCGCCGCGTCAGCATGGACTTGCCCGTGGCGTTGGGCATGGCCATCACGTTCGTGGTCAGCACGGCGGGCACTTTTGACCCTGCAGGCATCTTTGGCAAGGAGGTGTACTACGACTCCTTGACCATGTTTGTTTTCTTTCTGCTCACCGGTCGCTGGCTGGAGCTGCGCCTGCGCGACCGCACGGCGGGCGCCCTGGAGGCCGTGATGAACCGCCTGCCCGACAGCGTGGAGCGGCGCGCGGCGGATGGCAGCTTCGCCCGCGTAGCCACGCGGCGCATTGGGGTGGGGGACACCGTCCGCGTGCTGCCCGGCGAGGCGTTTCCGGCTGATGGCCGCATCACGGCAGGCAGCACCCATGCTGACGAGGCTCTGCTGACTGGCGAATCCACACCCGTGGCGCGCCCCGTGGGCAGCAGCGTGACGGCGGGCAGCTACAACCTGCAGGCGCCGGTCGAGGTGCTGGTGGAAGGCACGGGCGGGCAGACCCGCTTTGCGCAAATCGTGGCGCTGATGGAAAGCGCTTCACTGCAAAAGCCCCGGCTGGCGCAGCTGGCAGACCGCATTGCGAGGCCTTTTCTGTTGGCCGTGTTGTTGGCAGCGGCGCTGGCCGCCGCCTACTGGTGGCCGTCGGACCCCGGGCACGCGCTGATGGTGGCGGTGGCAGTGCTCATCGTCACCTGCCCGTGCGCGCTGTCGCTGGCCACCCCGGTGGCCATGCTCACCGCCGCGGGCACGCTGGCGCGCCATGGCGTGTTGGTGCGCAACCTGCAGGGGCTGGAGGCGCTGGCACAGGTGGACACCATGGTGTTTGACAAGACCGGTACGCTGACCCGCGACGGCATGGCGCTGCAGGCGGTACACCCTGCGGGCGGTTGCAGTGCACAAGAGGCGCTGGACCTGGCGGCAGCGCTCGCGCGCCAGTCGATGCACCCGGCTTCGCGGGCGTTGGCTGCGGCGGCTTCTGCACAGCAGCTGCCGTTGGGGCGTTGGCAGGTGATGGGCCTGCAAGAAGATGCAGGGCAGGGGCTGACCGCTACGGTGGAGGACGCCACCGGGGCAGTGGCTGCTCGCATGATCCGCCTGGGCTCTGCCCGCCACGCGGGCGTTGCCAACGATGCTGGCGGTGCTGCGCTGCAAGTCGTGCTCTCTGAACAGGCTGCAGATGGAGCCCTGAACGAGTTGGCCCGCTTCAACCTGGTGGAGGACCTGCGGGCTGAGGCGTCGGCAGTGGTGCGGGCCTTGCAGCAGGACGGCGTGGCCGTGCAATTGCTGTCGGGCGACCGCCGGGGCGCGGTGCAACGGGTGGCCGCGCAAGCGGGCATTGCCCATGCCAGGGGCGAGTGCACTCCGCAAGGCAAGTTGGAAGCGCTTCAGGCACTGCAGTTGCAGGGCCACCACGTAGCCATGGTGGGCGACGGCCTCAATGATGGCCCGGTGCTTGCGGGGGCCCATGTCTCTTTTGCCTTCGGCCGGGCCGTACCGCTGGCGCAGTCCCGGGCGGACTTTGTGGTGTTGGGCGACAGCCTGGCGCTGGTGCCGCAAACCGTGCTGCTGGCGCGCCGCACCCTGCGCGTGGTGCGGCAGAACCTGTGGTGGGCCGCTGCCTACAACGCGCTGTGTGTGCCGCTGGCAGTACTGGGCTGGATGCCGGCCTGGCTGGCCGGGCTGGGCATGGCGCTGAGTTCGCTGCTGGTGGTGCTCAATGCAGCACGCCTGGCGCGCGACCTGCCTTCCTTGCCAGGCTCGCACAGCGCGCCGTTGCCAACAGCTGCTTTGCCTGCGCGCCCCGACATCACGGCCAGCGGCACGTCGCAGCCGCCCCTTGATCTTTCGAAGACCCCACGGGAGCCCGTCTGATGGACATCCTTTATTTGCTGATTCCTTTGTCCGTAATGCTGGTGCTCCTGATTCTGGGAGGCCTGTGGTGGGCGGTGTACCACGGGCAGTTCGAGAGCGTCGAACAAGAGGGGGAGCGCATTCTCCGAGACGGTTGACTTGTGTCAATGCCCGATAGCCGCGACTGCAACAAACTCTTACTGCAATACAAAGAGGTGCCCGATGGATTTTCCAAAAACAAATGCTGCGCACTACAACGATACGGTAGTGCGGCAGTTCTCTATCCTGGCCGTGGTGGTGGGGGTGGTCGGCATGCTGGTGGGCGTCATCATCGCCGCCCAGTTGGCCTGGCCAGAACTCAACTTTGGCATTCCGTGGCTGAGTTATGGCCGCTTGCGACCTTTGCACACCAATGCGGTGATCTTTGGTTTTGGCGGTAGCGCGCTGTTTGCTACCAGCTACTACGTGGTGCAGCGCACCTGCCAGGTCCGGCTTTTTGCGGGTCCTCTGGCCGCATTCACCTTCTGGGGCTGGGTGCTGGTCATTGCGGCTGCGGTAGTCAGCCTGCCCATGGGCTACACCCAGGGCAAGGAATACGCTGAACTCGAATGGCCTATCGACATCCTGATCACGCTGGTGTGGGTGTCCTATGCCATCGTGTTCTTCGGCACCATTGGAACCCGCAAGGTCAAGCACATCTATGTGGCCAACTGGTTCTTTGGTGCGTTCATCCTGGCCGTGGCGCTGCTGCACCTGGTCAACAGCGCAGCCATCCCTGCGGGCATGATGAAGAGCTACTCGGCCTATGCCGGTGTGCAGGACGCCATGGTGCAGTGGTGGTACGGCCACAATGCCGTGGGCTTCTTCCTGACCGCTGGCTTCCTGGGCATGATGTACTACTTCATCCCCAAGCAGGCGGGCCGTCCGGTGTACTCGTATCGCCTGTCGATCGTGCACTTCTGGGCGCTGATCTTCACCTACATGTGGGCCGGCCCACACCACCTGCACTACACCGCGCTGCCTGACTGGACGCAATCGGTGGGCATGGTGTTTTCGCTCATCCTGCTGGCTCCCAGCTGGGGCGGCATGATCAACGGCATCATGACCCTGTCGGGTGCATGGCACAAGCTGCGTGACGACCCTATCCTGCGCTTCCTGATCGTGTCGCTGTCGTTCTACGGCATGTCCACGTTCGAGGGCCCGATGATGTCCATCAAGACCGTCAATGCCCTGAGCCACTACACCGACTGGACCATCGGCCACGTGCACTCCGGCGCCCTGGGCTGGGTGGGCCTGATTTCGATGGGTTCGCTGTACTACCTGGTGCCCCGTCTGTTCGGCAAGGACAAGATGCACTCCGTCAAGGCGATCGAGTTGCACTTCTGGATGGCCACCATCGGCATCGTGCTGTACATCGCCGCCATGTGGATTGCCGGCGTGATGCAAGGCCTGATGTGGCGCGCGGTCAACCCCGACGGCACGCTCACCTACACCTTCGTGGAAAGCGTGAAGGCGACCTATCCCTTCTACGTGATCCGCGTGGCCGGTGGTCTGCTGTACCTGGGCGGCATGCTGGTCATGGCCTGGAACGTGTGGCTGACTGCCATCTCGGGTCGTTCGGTCAAGGTGGCCATTCCTGCAGTGAACACGGCCCACGCCTGAGTCCGAAGGAGATCATTCATGTCCAATAACAACACATCTGCTTCGACCGGTTTCACCCATGAAAAGGTGGAGACCAACAACTTTCTGATGATCGTGCTGATCCTGATCGTGATCGCCATTGGCGGTCTGGTCGAGATCGTGCCCCTGTTCTTCCAGAAGTCCACGACCGAGGCGGTCAAGGGTGTCGAGCCTTACAACGCTTTGCAGCTGGCAGGCCGCGACATCTACATCCGCGAGGGTTGCTACAACTGCCACTCGCAGATGATCCGCCCCTTCCGCGCAGAGACGCTGCGCTATGGCCACTACTCGGTGGCGGGTGAGTTTGTGTATGACCACCCCTTCCAGTGGGGTAGCAAGCGCACGGGTCCCGACCTGCACCGCGTGGGTGGCAAGTACAGCGACGAATGGCATCGCATCCACCTGAACAACCCCCGCGATGTGGTGCCCGAGTCCAACATGCCCGCATACCCCTGGCTTGAAAAGAACCAGGTGGACCCAGCAGTGATGGCGCCCCGCATGAAGGCCCTGCGCACCGTGGGCGTGCCTTACACCGACGAGCAGATCACGGCTGCGGCGGGCGAGGTCAAGGGCAAGACGGAGCAGGATGCGCTCATCGCCTACCTGCAAGTCATGGGCCGTGCGCTCAAGTAAGCAAAGGAGATATCCCATGGACATCACCACCATGCGCATCGTCGCCACCCTGGCATCGATGGCCTGCTTCATTGGCATCTGGGTCTGGGCCTACCGAGGCCGCAACAAGGCCCGGTTCGACGAGGCAGCCCAGCTGCCTTTCGAGACAGATTGACCTTCACCAGAACGAGAACACCCCATGAGTGACTTCACCAGCAATTTCTGGTCGGTCTTTGTGACCACGCTGACCCTGGTCGGCATCATCGCCTGCGGCATCCTGCTTTGGATGGCGGGCCGCAAGAAGGTGGTGGCCACCTCCGACAACACCACCGGCCACGTTTGGGATGAGGACCTGGTCGAGATGAACAACCCCCTGCCGCGCTGGTGGGTGTGGCTGTTTGTCATCACCATCGTCTTTGGTCTGGGCTACCTGGCCGCCTATCCAGGCCTGGGCAGCTTCACCGGCAAGCTCAACTGGACGCAGAAGGGCGAGTACGAAGCCGAAATGGCCAAGGCCAAGACGGAGCTGGAACCGCTGTACGCACGCTTTGCCTCCATGAAGCCCGAAGACGTGGCCAAGGACCCGCAGGCCCATGCCATTGGCGAGCGCTTGTTCATGAACAATTGCGCACAGTGCCACGGCTCGGATGCCCGCGGCAGCAAGGGCTTTCCGAACCTGACGGACAACGACTGGCTGCACGGCGGCACGCCCGAGAAGATCCGCGAGACGCTGGAGAAGGGCCGCATCGGCAACATGCCTCCCATGGCAGCCGCAGTGGGCTCCCCGGAAGACGTGCGTAACCTGTCGCACTACGTGCTGAGCCTGTCGGGCAGCCCCCATGACTCGCTGCGCGCATCGCTGGGCAAGGCCAAGTTTGCGGCCTGCGCAGCCTGCCACGGCATGGACGGCAAGGGCAACCAGGCGCTGGGCGCGCCCAACTTGACCGATGACATCTGGCTGCATGGCTGGGGCGAGGCCGCCATCACCGCCATGATCAACAACGGCAAGGTCAACCAGATGCCTGCACAGGCCGAAAAGTTGACCGAGGCGCAGATCGGCGTACTCTCTGCCTATGTGTGGGGCCTGTCGAACAAGCAGGTGGCTGCACGCTGACCTGGCTGCCGGGCGGTGCGTGAGACGCACGGCCCGGGTTTCCGTTTGAAGGCATCCCTCTTACGCCTTATCTCCGTTCACAAAGCGACACCATGAGCACACCCAGCGAGCCGGCTCGCAAGGTCATCCCGATTACGCCAGTCGCGGCAGATGCGTCTTCTGCGGGCGAGATCATCTCGCTGTACGAAGCGCAAAAGAAGATCTACCCGCGTTCCATCAGCGGCCTGTTTGCGCGCTGGCGCTGGGGCATGGTGTTTCTCACACAGCTGG
Organism: Acidovorax sp. M14; assembly: GCF_049331375.1. Lineage (NCBI taxonomy): Bacteria > Pseudomonadati > Pseudomonadota > Betaproteobacteria > Burkholderiales > Comamonadaceae > Acidovorax > Acidovorax sp. M14. The sequence continues at coordinate 3,254,586 of NZ_CP186263.1, read as the reverse complement.
TGTTTTACGGTCTGCCTTGGTTTGAGTGGGGCCAGCGCCAGATGGTGCTGTTTGACCTGGGGGCTCGCAGGTTCTACATCTTTGGTCTGGTGCTGTATCCACAGGATTTCATCTACCTCACTGGCCTTCTGATCATTTCGGCGTTGTCGCTGTTCCTGTTCACTGCAGTGGCCGGGCGTCTGTGGTGTGGCTTTGCGTGCCCGCAGACGGTGTACACCGAAATGTTCATGTGGATCGAGCACAAGATCGAAGGCGATCGCAGTGCCCGGCTCCGCCTGGACAACGGCCCCTGGACGTTCGAGAAGATCCGCAAGAAGTTTTTCAAGCAAGTGGTGTGGATCGCGGTGGCCCTGTGGACCGGGTTTACTTTTGTGGGGTACTTCGTCCCCATTCGAGAGCTGGGCAGCGAGCTGCTGGCGTTCCAGGGCAGCTGGCAGATTTTCTGGGTGCTGTTCTACGGTTTTGCCACCTATGGCAATGCGGGCTTCATGCGCGAGCAGGTCTGCAAGTACATGTGCCCTTATGCGCGCTTTCAAAGCGCGATGTTTGATAAAGATACGCTGATCGTTACCTACGACCCTGAACGTGGCGAGCAGCGTGGTCCGCGCAAGAAGAACATCGACTACAAAGCCCAGGGGCTGGGCGATTGCATTGACTGCTCGCTGTGTGTGCAGGTCTGTCCCGTGGGCATCGACATCCGCAAGGGCTTGCAGTACGAATGCATCGGCTGTGGCCTGTGTGTGGACGCCTGCAACACCGTGATGGACAAGATGCAGTACCCGCGTGGCCTGATCCGCTATTCGACCCAGAACGGCGTGGCCAAGCACTGGACCCAGTCGCAGATGTTGCGCCGCGTGCTGCGCCCCCGCGTGCTGATCTACAGCGCCGTGCTGGTCACCCTTTGCGTGGCCATGTTGGCCAGCCTGGTGGTGCGCACGCCGCTGAAGGTGGATGTGGTGCGGGACCGCGCTGCGCTCTCGCGCATCGTGGCAGGTGGCAAGCTGGAGAACATTTACCGGCTGCAGATCATGAATGCCACCGAGGGCGAGCAGCGTTATCGCATCAGTGCGCGGGGCCTGGAGGGGCTCGAAGTGGCTTCCGAGGCTGAAGTGGACATTGGCGCGGCAGAGTCTCGCTGGGTGGCCGTGCGGTTGCAGATTCCTTATGGTTCCGCCACGCCCGGATCGCACGCCGTTCAGTTTGATGTGCAGGCCGTAGGAGCAGCGGCCCATGTCACGGAGAAATCCGTGTTCCTTGTACCGCGCTGAGCGGTATTCCGGTGGGGCCCTTCAGGGCCGCACTTTGACCGATATTGTTGAGGAGTAAAGCACCATGTCTTCAAACCCTGCCATTGCAACCCCGGCGGCAACCGTACCCTGGTGGAAGTTTGGCCATGTGTGGCTGGTGATTGCCGGGCCTCTGATCGTGATCGTGGCGGGCTTTGTGACGCTGTGGCTGGCGATTTCGCGGCCCGACCCCGTGGTGGCGGAGGACTACTACCGCCAAGGCATCGAAATCAACAAGACACTGGTGGCGCCGGAAAAGAGTCTGGCGCCGGCCCTCAAGGCCCGCAACCATGCGGCCACCCCTGTGCAAGACCAACCACGCTGAAACCCCAGGGTCGCACACGCTGGCGACCCCGGCAGCACCAGGAGACAGAACCTATATGTGGACGCAACGCCTGATGTGGATTGCATGGCCCGCCTTTTTGATGGCGGGTGTGCTGGAGATGCTGGTTTTTGCCATGGTGGACCCCCAGGACCTGCACTGGTTCGGGCAGCCTCTGGCGCTGTCGAGGCAGGGGGTGTACACCCTCGCATTTTTTGTGTTCTGGGCCATCACCATGGCCACCAGCGCATTGACCACGCTACTGTCCATGTCCCCGTTTGAGGTCAACCGCTGTCCCGTGCCCGACGGGGAGCGCCCTGACGATTGCCGCAAGACATCGTCGTCTTGCTCCTGAGCCTTTTTCGCCGTTCATGCGGGCATGCGCTGCATGCCGTTTTAAAAGGGACCGGCGGACTTTGGTACGGCCCCGACTCTCAGCCGACGAGGGGCCGTAATCAGTGGCAGGTCTGCTGGCTGTTCACAATGCGTCGCAGGGCATCGGTGTCGAGGATGCGCACATGGCGCTGTTTGACTTCCACGATGCCTTCTTCCACAAACTTGGAGAAGGTGCGGCTCACTGTTTCAAGTTTGAGGCCCAGGTAGCTTCCGATCTCTTCGCGCGTCATGCGCAGCACCAGTTCTGATTGCGAGAAACCCCGTGCATGCAGGCGCTGCACCAGGTTGAGCAAGAAGGCCGCCAGGCGCTCCTCGGCACGCATGCTGCCCAGCAGCAGCATCACACCATGTTCGCGCACGATCTCGCGGCTCATGATCTTGTGCACGTGGTGCTGCAGGGCCGTGACTTCGCGGGAGAGTTCTTCGATGCGGTCGAAAGGCATGACGCAGACCTCGGCATCTTCCAGGGCCACTGCGTCACAGGTGTGGTGGTCATTCACGATGCCGTCCAGCCCGATGATCTCGCCCGCCATCTGGAAGCCCGTGACCTGGTCGCGACCGTCTTCGGTGGCTACACAGGTCTTGAAAAAACCGGTGCGGATGGCATACAGGGACGTGAAGGACTCGCCATTGCGAAACAGCGTGCCGCCGCGCTTGACCTTGCGGCGGACAGCAACGACCTCGTCAATGCGCTGCAGTTGCTCTTCGTTCAAGCCCACGGGCATGCACAGCTCGCGGAGGTTGCAGTTGGAGCAGGCGACTTTGATGGTGAGCGGGTTCATAGACACATGGGCTTGGGTTAGCGGTCAAGCATATCGCGCTTGCCGTACACGAACCTGAATACAGAGCGCGGGCAAGCGGCTGACCTTCATCAAATTGTCGCTGTATCGCTTGCGGGTTCACTTGATGCAGGTCAAGGACATGTCCCAGAGCCTACGGCACAGTCAAGGTGTACGCAAGGAAATTTCCCCATGACTGCTGTTTCGCCAGACCTTCTGCGCCGCTTTGACGTGCCAGGGCCCCGCTATACATCCTATCCAACGGCCGACCGTTTCGTGGAGGCGTTTGGTCAGGAAGACTATGTGCTGGCGCTGCAACAGCGCCGCTCGGGCACGCTGGCCAAGGCCATGCCGCTGTCCCTGTACGTGCACATCCCGTTTTGCGAATCCCTGTGTTACTACTGCGCCTGCAACAAGATCATCACCAAGCACCATGACCGCGCCGAGGTCTACTTGCGCTACCTGAGCCGCGAGATCGACCTGCACACCGCGCACTGTGGCGTAGGACAGGTGGTGAGTCAACTGCACCTGGGGGGAGGCACACCCACCTTCCTCTCCGATTCGGGCCTGAGAGAGCTGATGGCCATGCTCAAGCGCAGCTTCACGCTCGCGCCTGGGGGGGAATACTCGATCGAGGTGGACCCCCGCACCGTTAATGCAGAGCGTCTTGCACTGTTGGCTGAGCTGGGTTTTAACCGGCTGAGTTTTGGCGTGCAGGACTTTGATGCCGAAGTGCAGAAGGCTGTGCACCGCATCCAGCCTGCCGAGCAGGTGTTTGCGCTGGTCGAATCTGCACGTTCGCTGGGCTTTGACTCGGTGAATGTGGATTTGATCTACGGCCTGCCGCGCCAGACGCCCGAGTCTTTTGACCGCACGCTGGCCCAGGTGGCGCAACTGCGGCCTGACCGCATCGCGCTGTATGCCTACGCGCACCTGCCAGAGCGTTTCAAGCCACAGCGCCGCATCATCTCTGCGGAGTTGCCCACGGGCGCGAGCAAGCTTTCCATGTTGTCGCGCTCGCTCGATGCCTTCATGGATGCTGGATACGTGTACGTGGGCATGGACCACTTTGCGCTGCCCACCGACGCCCTGGCCGTGGCCAAGCGCCAGGGGCGCCTGCACCGCAACTTCCAGGGCTATAGCACGCAGCCGGACTGCGATTTGATCGGCTTGGGCGTATCGGCCATTGGCCGTGTGGGGGCAACCTACAGCCAGAACTCCAAGACGCTGGATGAGTACTACGACTTCCTGGACCAAGGGCGGTTGCCCGTAGTGCGCGGGTTGGCGCTCACGCGCGACGACCTGGTACGCCGTGCGGCCATCATGGCCCTGATGTGCCAAGGGGAACTGCTGTTCGAGCCGATGGAGCAGGCGTGGCTGATCGACTTCCGTCAGTATTTCGCGGCGGAGTTGGCCCAATTGGAGGGCATGCAGGAGCAAGGGCTGGTGCGCGTTGGGCCTGAGGGCATTGAAGTGACCGCGACCGGTTGGTTCTTCGTGCGGGGCATCGCCATGGTTTTTGACCGCTATCTGCAGGCAGACCGCAACCGCGCCCGGTTTTCGCGCATCATCTGATACCTATGCTTGCCACGGTTGGCTGGACTGCTCTGCTCATGGGACTCGCTGGCGGGTCCCACTGCCTGGCCATGTGCTCCGCGCCTTGCGGAGCACTCGTGGGGCAGGGCGGCGCGCCATCGGCGGAGGGCAGTGCCGAGCAGGTGGTGCGCTGGGCGCCGCGTGGCGGTGCGCTGCAGCGCACCGTGGCCTTTCATGCGGGGCGCCTGGTGGGCTATGCCGGCGCCGGGGCACTGGCAGCCCTGGCCATGGACAGTCTGGCATGGCTGACCCAGCAGACCACCGCGTTGCGTCCCGCCTGGACGCTGATGCACGTGGCAGTCATGGCCTGGGGGCTCATGATGATGGTGCAGTCGCGCCAGCCTGCTTGGGTGGAGCAGGCGGGTCGGTCCGTGTGGGCGCGTGTTCGACCGCTGGTCGGGGCGCCAGGCGGCGTGATGGCGGCCGGAGTCCTGTGGGCCCTGATGCCTTGCGGGTTGCTCTATTCGGCCCTGTTGGTCGCCGCGCTCAGTGGAGGGGCGCTGGAGGGGGCCCTGACCATGGCCCTGTTTGCCGTGGGCAGCGGGGTCTGGCTGGTGGGCGGCCCCTGGGCTTGGAGCAGCCTTCGCAATCGCCTGAATCTTGCGCGGGCTCAGTGGGGCACGAGGGCCGCAGGCGCCATGCTGTGCGCGGTCGCTGCCTGGGCATTGTGGATGGATCTCATTTACAAGCCATCGCTCTGGTGTCGCTGAGCGGGCGGCGCTGATTTGTCCTGTCACCCTTAATCGCCCGGTGGTTCCAAGCGGGGCGATGCCTCAGCCCAGGGGGCTGCAGCGCTCCAGTCAGGCCCGATTTCTGCCAAGTGTTGCCGGATCGCTGCGCGGTCTGCCGGTTCTTCGCCACGTCACTGGAACTGGTGATAATCTGCGTAACTATTGGTGGCATTGATGTCGCCATGTATCGTGCGCCTGACGTGAACTCATCCATCCTCATCGACATCAGCCAATTGCGTGTCGGCATGTACATCCAGCTCGACGTGGGCTGGATGCACCATCCGTTCCCGACCAGCAGTTTCCGGGTGGCGTCGTCGGAACAGATCGCCACCTTGCGCGAGCTGGGGTTGACCGAGGTGCGTTACGTCCCCAAAAAGAGCGATCCAGAACTGCAGGAGCTGGTGCCTGCCGCTTGGAGCGTGCCCGAGATGACAGCCCCACCGCCCAACGGCCTGGATGCGCCCGGGCCTGGGACGGCCACTGTCGTGGACCCCGAGGCACAGCGTCGCCGTGAGCTGCTGGAAGCACAAAACCGGGCCTTGGCCGCCTGCAATCAGCGTTTCTCAGAAGCCACCCGTCAGTACCAGTCCATGGAGCGCACGGTTTCTGAGCACCCCGACCAGGCCAGAGCCAAGGGGGAGGCGCTGGTCTCTGGATGTGTGACCGAACTGCTGGAAAATGGCGACTCTGTTATTCGGCTGCTGTCCGAGGGCGTGGGCGAGCGCAACGGATTGCATCCGATCAATGTGATGGTGATTTCGCTGCTGCTGGGGCGATCCCTGGGCATGAAGAGCGAGGAGCTGCACGATCTGGGTGTGGCCGCATTGATCCACGACATTGGCAAGCTCAAGCTGCCGCCCAATCTGCGCCAGCCCACCCCTTCCATGATCCCCATGGAGCGCACACGCTACGAGACCCACGTGGCGGAATCCGTTGCCCTGGCCAAACGCATGGGGTTTGCCGATACAGTGCTGACGGCCGTGGCGCGGCACCACGAAATGTGTGACGGCAGTGGTTTTCCCCAGCGTCTGAAGGGGCCCGATCTGGGGCGCATGAGCCAGGTCCTGGCGCTGGTCAACCAGTACGACCGCATGTGCAACCCGGCCATGGGAGTAACGGCGCTGACGCCCCATGAGGCGCTGTCTGTCATCTTTGCCCAGCTCAAGGCCCGTTTTGATTCGGTGGTCCTGGGGGCTTTCATTCGCATGATGGGTGTCTACCCGCCCGGCTCCATCGTGCAGTTAGTCAATGACCGGTATGCCATCGTGGCCTCGGTCAATTCGTCGCGGCCCCTGCGGCCCAAGGTCATCGTGCACGACCCACGGGTGCCCAAGGAAGAGGCGCCGATCCTGGATCTGGAAACGGTCCCTGAATTGGGCATACGGCGCAGCCTCAAGCCCGCACAACTGCCGCGTGACGCGCTGGACTACCTGTCTCCCCGGCAGCGGATCTGTTACTTTTTTGAGCGAGCGGTCAGTCCCGGCCCTGACGAGGCTGCGGCGTGAACGATCTCCAATCGCCCGGGTGGCTGGATGGCCTGCAGGAGGCCGTGTGGCTCCTGGATGAGGCTAGCCAACACATCTTACAGGCCAACGCAGGCGCCGAGCGCCTCACCGGGTTATCTGCCTCCGCCATGCAGGGGCGGTCTGTGCTGGACTTGGCCAGCACGCCCCAAGAGCTGGCTTTCTGGTCTGAGCCGGTCGACGTGATTGCGCAGGGCGTGACTGCCCACACCAGTTTGCTGCGTGCTGATGGCAGTCTGGTGCCGGTGCAGCGTTGTGTCCGGCGTGTGCCATGGGGGGAGGGTGGTGGCACGGTGCTGCTGCTGACCATGCTGGACCGCAGCCTCCAGGAGACCACTGAACGCGAGCTGGAGACACTGTTGTCCGAGCTGCGTGCCACGCTGGACTCTGCCGCTGATGGCATGCTGGTGTGTGGGCTGGACCGCCGTGTGCGGGCTTTCAACCAGCGCCTGGCCCAGCTGTGGAATCTGCCACGCCAGTTGCTGGTGGAGCGCGACGATGCAGCGGTGTACGCCTTCATGGCGGACCAGGTGTCGGACCCACGTTTCTATGCCGAGCGCCTGGCGGCTATCGACCGCGAGCCCATGCAGGAGAGCACCGACATTGTCGAGCTGCGCAACGGCGTGGTGCTGGAGATGCGCACGGTGCCGCAGTTCAGCCAGGGCCGCGCGGTGGGCCGTGTGTATTCGTTCCGGGACATCACCCGGCAGACTGAGACACAGGCCAGCCTGCGCTTGGCCGCGCGCGTGTTTGAGTCCAGCCTGGATGCGATATTCATCGCCGACAGCCAGCACCGCATCATGCGGATGAACCCCGGATGTGAGCGGCTGGTCGGCCCTACGGCCAAAGGTTTCGAAGGCTGCGTGGCTGCCTCGCTTTTTGGGGGAGGCTCGGATGCCTCCTTCATGGAGCAGGTGCTGCAGGGCTGGGCCAAGGATGGCTTCTGGGAGGGCGAGTTGTGGCTGCCTCGTGACAACGGCGCTTACTGCGCGGTGCAACTGTCGTGGGTGGCCCTGCGTGATGATGAGGGGCGGCTGGTGCAGAGCATCGGCTTCATGCGCGACCTCACGCTGCAGCATGCCGCGCAAAAGCGCATTGAAGAGCTGGCCTACAGCGACGCACTGACGGGTCTTCCCAACCGTTTGCTGCTCTCGCAGCGCGTGGATACCGCCATCCAGGGGGCGCGCCAGAGCGATACCGGCTTCGCGATCCTGTTCCTGGACATGGACCGCTTCAAGATCATCAATGACTCCCTGGGGCACCCTTTTGGAGACCGGGTGCTGCAACTGGTGGCTGAACGCCTGCAGACCTGCCTGCGGCAAACCGACATGCTGTGCCGTCTGGGCGGGGATGAATTTGTCATCTACCTGCATGGGGGTGATGCATCGGTGGCCGAAAGTGTGGCGCGCCGGATTCTGGACGACATGCTCAAGCCCTTCATGCTCGACAGCATGGGCTTCTCGATCCAGTGCAGTATCGGCATTGCGCTGTACCCGCAGGATGGCGCCACGTTGGACGACCTGATCAAGCAGTCCGACACCGCGATGTACCGGGTCAAGGAGCGTGGGCGCGGCAGCTACGGCTTTTACCAGCCGCAGATGAACGCCAACCTGCTCGCGCGCATGCAGATGGAACACGCCATGCGCCAGGCACTGGGTTTGCAGCGCATGGCCGTGCACTACCAGCCCCAGGTCAATATGGCGACCGGGCGCATCACCGGGGCCGAGGCGCTGCTGCGCTGGACGGACCCCGAGTTTGGCGCGGTATCCCCTGCAGTGTTCATTCCGCTGGCTGAAGAATCGGGCTACATCGTGACCTTGGGCGCCTGGGTGATGGAGCAGGCGGTGCGCGAGGCCGCACTCTGGATGCACAGCGGCTCGCCGATCATGATTTCCGTGAACGTGTCAGCACTGGAGTTTCGCCAGCCCGACTTTGTGGACCGCATTACGCGCCTCTTGGCGGTGCACCAGTTGCCACCTACTTTGCTGGAACTGGAGCTGACGGAAACCATCCTGCTGCAGGACGCGCAGGAGATGGAGCAGCGTCTGCGCGTGTTGGCGGACCTGGGCATCGGACTGGCGATCGACGATTTCGGCACCGGCTATTCGAGCCTGGCCTATTTGAAGAAACTCCCCATCCACAAGCTCAAGATCGACCAGTCTTTTGTGCGTGGCCTGCCCGACGACGATGGCGACCGGGCCATTGTCAGCGCCATCATCAGCATGGGCTGCGCCATGCACATCGAAGTGGTGGCTGAAGGGGTGGAGACTGAAACCCAGCAGGCGGTGCTGCAGCAAATGCAGTGCGAGCACTACCAGGGCTTTTTGTGCGCGCCCGGGCTGCCGGCCGACCAGTTCCGTGCCCTGCTGAGCAAACCCTTGCCGCTCAAGGCCCAGGGGCGCCACCGGCCTTTGAACACCTGACGCCGAGCGTTCAGATGTTGCAACGCGGCGGACTGCGGAGAGTCCGCATCTGTGTCGACCTCAGGCGGCCGAAACGCCTTTCCACAGCATGTAAGCCGCCAGGCCAAACAGCAGCGACGCAAACACGCGCTTGAGTTGCTTGACGGGCAGGTTGTGGGCCGCTTTAGCGCCTAGCGGGGCCGTCAGCACGCTACAGCTCGCAATCACGCCCAGTGCTGGCAGCCAGATGTAGCCCAGGGAGGCTGGAGGCAGGCCGCTCACGTTCTGTCCGCCAATGGCGTAGCCGATCACGTTGGCCAGCGCGATGGGGAACCCCAGCGCAGCGCTGGTGGCCACCGCGTTGTGGATGGGCACATTGCACCAGGTCATGAAGGGCACGCTGACAAAGCCGCCGCCCGCGCCGACCAGGCCCGACAGAAATCCGATCACGCCGCCCGCCGCCACTTGGCCTGCGCCCCCCGGCATCTGGCGCGTGGGCGCAGGCTTCTTGTCCAGAAACATCTGCGTGGCCGAGAAGCTCACAAACAGTGCGAAGAAGATCGCCAGAAACGAGCCCTTGAGCAGCGCAAACACCCCCAGGCTCGCGATGAACCCGCCCAGCACGATGCCAGGCGCCAGGCGCGTGACAATGTCCCACCGCACTGCCCCGCGCCGGTGGTGGGCGCGCACGCTGGAGATGGAGGTGAACATGATGGTGGCCATGGAGGTGGCAATCGCCATCTTCACCGCCAAGTCGGGCGCCACCTGACGCGCGCCCAGGATGTAGGTCAGGAACGGCACCAGCAGCATGCCACCCCCAATGCCCAGGAGTCCCGCCAGAAAGCCTGTGGCCAGGCCGAGCACACCGAGTTCAACAATCAGCAGGGGATCGAGCATGGCGGGATGTCAGTCAAGAAAGAACAACAGAGCACGCGGGGAGCCGCGAGAAAATGCCCTGCCACGTAAGCACCGGCGGGTGCTTGCGATAACAGGGCATGGGGAAGAGGGTGTCTGCGAATGCCACCGAACTCTCATCCTGAACCGGGGGTTCAGGTGGGCGAGGGCAGCCTGGCGTTGGGTTCATCTGACGCGAGATGATCACGCTCACCGGACGATGTACCAAGCCCGAGCTCAATGAGCATTGGTTCAAGGAAATATAAAGCCCGACAGCTTCGCAGACCCATCCATTGTAGGTGCTGCCAGCGGGCGCTGTGCGCTCGGGGGCATGTAAAGCCCGCAAGCGGCTGTGACGAGCGGGTAAGAGGCGCAGCGTGCCTCAGCACACCCACAGCACGCTGGGGCTAGAGCAAGCGCCCGTCATCGCCCAAAGCGTCGTCCAGGCGCTGGACCAGGCTTTGCAGGCGCTGCTGGTCGGTATCTGGCAACAGGCTTTCCTGGTGTCCCGCCATGGGGGCGCCGGGGCTGGGGCTTGCGGGCGGCGTGGCCACTGGCTGGGTTGCAGCCGCAAGGTCTGCCGCTTCGCGGTCGGCGATCTCGAAAGCCAGGTTCAGGGCCGCCAACACGGCGATGCGCTCGCGTGCCCGGACCTTGCCTGCATCGCGGATGCGCGTCATGGCGGTGTCCACGCGTTCCACGGCGTCGAGCAGGCGACTTTCGTGGCCCTCGGGGCAGGACAGCAGATAGCTTTGCTGCAGGATCTGCACCTCGATTTGCTTCATTCGGCTTCTTTCGTGAGCGGCGCGGTAGCGGGCAGGCGTTCGAGCAGGGCATCCACCCGGGCGCGTGCGGCGCTCAAGCGGGACTTGAGCGAATCGCGCTCCTGCGTCAGTGCCGCAACTTGATCAGCCAATAGGGCGTTGGTGCGCTGCAACTCTGCATGTCGCAGCAGCAGGCGTTCCACGCGCTCGGCGATCTGGTCGGTGGGGGACGGTATTGCCATACAGCCTCAGATTGTAGGCGGTGTGGCACCGAGCGGACCCTGGCCCCGGTCTGCGGTGGTGTGCCACACGCAACACAGAACAGATCACCGTGCATCACTGGCCGTGCGGGTGCCCGGATGAGTTGTTTGCCTGTTCTGCCGCAAAAAGGACGCTTGTAAACGGTCGTAAAATCTCGCTGTTGGTGCTCGCGGCGTGGTTCACATGCCGCAGTTCAACGGGAAGCAGGGAGGCGCCGTACCACCGGTACTCGCCCAGCCTGCGCTGCCCCCGCAACGGTCAGCGGACGAATCGCCCGATTCTCTCTCCATCCATAAGCCACTGGGTGCCTTGAACAAGCGCCTGGGAAGGCATTGGGGGGGTGTTCCGCCAGCCCGGATACCGGCCAACACGGTGGCTGCGTGCGTCCTTTTTTTGGCGCTGCGCGGCTGTATCACCCACATGCTGGCGGGAGGCCGGCCCGGGTTGTTTGTTGACCTTGATCCCCATGAAAATCCGTACCCTTCGTGCGCGCCCTGCGGCGTCGTTGTGCCTGCCCGCCCCACGCCTGGCACTGCTGTCACTGTTGGCTGGCAGCGCCTGCGGCGCTTTCGCACAGACCGCTCCGGCCTCCGGCGAGCTGTTGGCGCAAAACCTGCGCGCACCGTCGTTGACTGAAACCGTGGTGGCCGCCACGCGCACGCCGCAGCCGCTGGCCGACCTGGTGGCCGACATCTCCATCGTGGACCGCGAAACCATCGAAACCAGCGGCGCCACCGGCCTGGCGGACCTGCTGGCCCGTCTGCCTGGTGTGGAGTTCTCGCGCAATGGCGGCCCGGGCACCACGACCGGTGTGTTCCTGCGTGGCGCCGAGTCGCGCTTCACTGCGGTGTACATCGACGGGGTGCGCATCGACTCGCAGTCCACCGGCGGCGCACCCTGGGAGAGCATTCCGCTCGGCCTCATCGACCGCATCGAAGTGCTGCGTGGCCCGGCGGGCGCCGTGTATGGCTCGGACGCCTTGGGGGGCGTGGTGCAGATCTTCACCAAGCGCGGTGAGAACGGTACGGCGCCTTACGTGGGCATCGGCGTGGGCAGCCACAACACCACCAAGCTGGAAGCCGGGATCAGCGGTGCCAGTGGCACGCTGGACTATGCCCTGGGGCTGGCGCGAGACGACAGCAAGGGCTTCAACGCGCGCCCTGTCGCCGGGCAGAACACGGACCGCGACGGCTACCGCTCCACGGCGGGCCACGCGCGGGTCGGCTTACAGGTGAACGCCGTGCACCGCCTCGAAGGCACGCTGATGGTCAACGACACCAACAGCGGCTACGACAGCGGCCTGGGCAAGGACGACCGCAACCTGCACACCCTGCACGCGCTGGGCCTCAACTGGACGGCCCAGTGGAACAGTGCCTACAAAACGCGCTTTTCCATCACCGACTCGCGCGACGAATACGAAACCCGCCCCTCGCCGTACCTGAGCGACACGCGCCTGCGTGGCTACTACTTCCAGAATGAATGGCGCCAGGGCGCGCACCTGGTCACTGCGGCCCTGGAGCGCCGCGAAGACCGGCTGGAGAACAAGCCCATCGACGCCAAACGCTCCCAAGACGCGCTGGCGCTGGGCTACGGCTACAACGCCGCGGGCCACACCGTGCAGCTCAACCTGCGCCACGACTCGGACAGCGAGTTTGGCGGCAAGGGCACCGGCAGCGTGGCCTATGGTTATGCGATCACCCCGCAGTGGCGTGCCACGGCCTCGGTGGGAACGGCCTTCCGTGCACCCACGCTGTACCACCGGTTCAGCGAATACGGCGTGGCCACGCTGCGTCCTGAAAGCAGCCGCAATGCCGAGGTGGCGCTGCGCTACGCACAAGGCAATAGCACCTTCTCGGCCACGCTGTTTCGCAACCGCGTGAGCAACCTGATCTCCTTTGGCGGCGCGGGCACTTGTGCCTCCAGCTTTGGTTGCTATGCCAACACCGCCCGGGCCGAATACAAGGGCGTGACGTTTACTGGTTCGCACCGCCTGGGCGACGTGCAGTTGCACGGCTCCATCGACCTGCAGCGCCCGCGCGACCTGGACACCGGCAAGCAGCTGGCACGCCGCGCCAAGCAGCACGCCACCTTCGGCGCCGACACGCGCCTGGCAGGCTGGACCGTGGGCGCCGAAGTGCAGGCCTCGGGCCGCCGCTTCGACACCGTGGCCAACACCAACGTGCTGGGCGGCTACACGCTGGTCAACCTGTACGCCAGCACCCGCATTGCGCGCGACTACACGCTGCTCGCCCGCATCGACAACCTGGCCGACAAGGACTACCAGTTGGCGCGCACCTACGCCACCGCAGGCCGCACGGTCTACGTGGGTGTGAAGTGGGCACCGCAGTGACCCTGGCGACGGCCACTGCTGCCCGCTGCCCGGCGCTGCTGATCGCGGCCCCGGCCTCCGGGCAGGGCAAGACCACCGTCACCGCCGCCCTGGCACGCCTGCATGCGCGCCAGGGGCGGCGTGTGCGGGTGTTCAAGTGCGGGCCGGACTTTCTGGACCCGCACTGGCACCAGCTGGCCAGCGGCGCACCCGTGCACCAGCTCGACCTGTGGATGAATGGCGCGGCCGACTGCGCGCAGCGCCTGCACGATGCTGCGCGTGATTCGGACCTGATCCTTATCGAAGGCGTGATGGGTCTGTTTGACGGCAGCCCCAGCGCGGCCGACCTGGCACGGCACTTTGGCGTGCCGGTGCTGGCGGTGGTCGATGCCTCGGCCATGGCGGGCACCTTTGGCGCGCTGGCTTATGGCCTGCGCCACTACCGGCCGGGCTTGCCCTGGGCCGGTGTGCTGGCCAACCGTGTGGGCAGCGCGCGCCATGCCGACATGCTGCGGGACGGCCTGCACGATGCCGATGACTGGATGGGTGCGCTGATGCGGGTGCAGCCCGGCAGCGCACCGACAACCGCCAAGGCCGGTGCCGCACTGCTGCCCGAACGCCACCTGGGCCTCGTGGCCGCGCACGAGCTGGACGACAGCCTCCAGCGGCTGGATGCAGCGGCCGATGCGCTGGCCGCCACGCCGCTGGGCCAGATGACGCTGGAAGCACTGCAGGGCTGGGCCGTGGACTTCCCGGCACCAGCATCCCCGGTTGCCGTGCCTGCGCTGCTCGCGGGCCGCACGGTGGCTGTAGGTCGTGACGCGGCGTTCTGCTTCATCTACGCCGCCAACGTGCAGTGTCTGGAGCAGATGGGCGCGCGCGTGGTGTTCTTTTCGCCGCTGCACGATGCCGCATTGCCCGACTGCTACGCCGTATGGCTGCCCGGCGGCTACCCCGAGCTGCACACCGCGCAGATCGCGGCCAACACCACCATGCAGGCCAGCCTGCGCGCCCATGCGGAGGCGGGCAAGCCGCTGTGGGCCGAGTGCGGCGGCATGATGGCATTGTTTGAATCCATCACCCTCGCGGACGGCAGCGCGGCCCCGCTGTGGGGCCTGCTGCCCGGCCGCGTGACCATGCAAAAGCGCTTGGCAGCGCTGGGCCCGCAGCACCTGACGGTGGCCGGGCACACATTGCGTGGCCACACCTTTCACTATTCGACCAGCGACAGCAGCGCCCCCGTCGTGGCCCGCACGGCGCGCCCCCACGAGGCCGTGGCGCCCGACACGGGCGAAGCGCTGTACCAGCAAGGCAGCATCCACGCCAGCTACTTCCACGCGTGGTTCCCGTCCAGCCCCGAGGCGGTGGCGCACCTGCTGGGCGGTGGGGGCCACGCATGACTTCGGCCCTGCATCCGATCACCACCGAGCTGATCCTGGGTGGCCAGAAGAGCGGCAAATCCCGCCGCGCCGAACTGCTGGCGCGCGACTGGCTGGCGCAGTCTGCCGACCACCGCGCGGTGCTGATCGCCACCGGCCAGGCCTGGGACGACGAGATGCGCGAGCGCATCGCCCGCCACCAGCACGACCGCGCCGAGCGCGTGCCCGGCCTGCGGACGGTGGAAGAGCCGCGCGACCTGGCGGCAGCCCTCACGCGGCTGAGCACGCCGCACACCCTGGTGGTGGTGGACTGCCTCACGCTGTGGCTGACCCAGTGGACCATGCCGCTGGGGTTCGAAACCATGAATTCAGAGCAAAAACAGGCGCAAGCGCTAGATTGGCATGCCCAAGCTGCTATGTTTTTAGAAGCGATTCGGCAGTCCCCCGGGCCCGTTGTTCTGGTGGGCAACGAAATTGGCCTGGGGGTCATCCCGATGGGGCGCGAAGTGCGCGCCTTTGTGGATGCGCTCGGTACGCTGAACCAGCAGGTGGCCCAGGTGTGCCCCCGTGTCACGTTGATGGCTGCCGGTCTGCCTCTCACTTTGAAGGAACCCTGCTGATGAAACCAACCCCCGTGCGCCGCATCCTGTGGGTCATCGCCATTCTGGTGCTGCTGGGCCTGCTGATGGCCGGCCTCGCGCGTGCGCAGCCGGTGCACATCCGGGACGACCGGGGCCGCGAGGTCTCGCTGCCCCGGCCGCCGCAGCGCATCGTCAGCCTGTTGCCCTCGTTGACCGAAAGCGTGTGCGAACTGGAGCAATGCCACCGGTTGGTGGGTGTGGACCGCTACTCCAACTGGCCGGAGGCCGTGATTGCCAAGCTGCCCAAGGTGGGGGGCGGGCTGGACCCGAGCATCGAGGCCGTCGTGGCACTCAAGCCCGATGTGGTGCTGATGTCCGTCAGCTCGCGCGCCAGTGACCGGCTGGAGGCGCTCGGCCTCACCGTGGTGCAGCTGGAGCCCAAGACGCATGCCGACGTGCGCCGCGTGCTGGGCACTGTCAGCGACCTGCTGGGCGTGCCCCGCGCGCAAGGCTCCGACCGCCTCTGGCGTGTGATCGACGCGGGCGTGCTGGCGGCTGCACAGTCCCTGCCGCCCAAGGCCAAAAATGTGCGTGTGTACTTCGAGGTGAGCCGTGGGCCCTATGCAGCGGGCGAGGCGTCGTTCATTGGCGAATCGCTCACCCGGCTGGGCGTGCGCAACGTGGTGCCAGCGTCGCTGGGGCCGTTTCCGCGCCTGAACCCCGAGTTCGTGGTGCGCGCCAACCCCGACATCATCATGATCGGCAACCGCAGCATGCAGGCCATGGTGCCGTACCCCGGCTGGGCTTCCATGCGTGCCATCCGCGAGAACCGGCTGTGCGTGTTTGGCCCCGGCGATTCCGATGTGGTGGTGCGCCCTGGGCCGCGCATGGCCGAGGCGGCCCGCATCATGGCGCGGTGTCTGGTGGACAAAGCGTCATGACCAGCATTCCGATCGACTTGCCCACGGGTTCCGCCAGCCGCCGTGCCGCATGGTGTGCCGCCTGGCTGTTGCTCGCCAGCGCGTTGCTGGCGGTGTGTGGCGCCAGCGTGGGCAGCACGGGCTTTGACAGGGTGCTGCGCATGCACGGCGACCCTGTGGCCTGGCAGATCGTGTGGGACATCCGCCTGCCGCGCACGGCGGGTGCGTGGCTGGCGGGGGCGCTGCTGGGTCTGTCGGGCGCGGTGGCGCAGGGGTTGTTTCGCAATCCACTGGCCGATCCGTACCTGCTGGGCAGCGCCTCGGGCGCAGCGCTGGGCGGGGCGGTCGCCATGGCGCTGTTCGGGGTGTCGCCGGTGGCGGCGCAGTGGATGGCCCGCATCGGCATCACGGGCATGGCATTTTTGGGCGCGGCGGGGGCGGTGGTGCTCACGCTGCTGCTCGCCAAGGGCGTGCAGCACACGCTGCGCTTGTTGCTGGCTGGGGTGATTGTGGGCGTGGTGCTGGGCGCGCTGCGTGACCTGGTGGAACTGGCCTCGCCCGACATCCTGCAGGCCATGCAGGCCTTCACGCTGGGCAGCACGGCTTTTGTGGGCTGGGCTGCCTGCTTGGTCATGGCCGTGGCCTGGGCGCTGTGCTCGGTGGTTGCCTGGATGCTGGCACGTGCGCTAGACGGCCTCACGCTGGGCGAGGCCACGGCCGCCAGCCTGGGCCTGCCGCTCATGCCCATGCGTGTCGGGCTGGTGGCTGCCATGGCGCTGGCCACGGGCACGGCGGTGGCGCAGACGGGGCTCATCGCCTTTGTGGGGCTGGCGGCCCCGCACCTGGTGCGTTCCATCGTGCGCGTGACACACGAACGGCACATCGTGCTCTCCAGCCTGATGGGCGCGGTGCTGCTCATGGCGGCCGACATCCTGGCGCGCTGGCTGCTGGCGCCGCAGGAGCTGCCCGTGGGCGTGCTCACGGCGGCCCTGGGCGGCACCTATCTGCTGTGGCTCATGCACCGGCGCACCTCGCAGGGGGGCGCACTATGAAATCAATAGCTATCAGTGCAAATGGAATAAGCGCCAGCATCGGAAATCGCTCGATATTGCAGGGCATTGACCTGCAATTGCCCGCCGGGCGCTGGACCAGCATCGTCGGCCCCAACGGCGCGGGCAAGTCCACCCTGCTCAAGGTGCTGGCGGGCCTGCTGCCGCGTGTGGCGGTTCAGGGCGACGTGTTGTTGCTCGGCCGCCCGCTGGCGCAAATCCCGGCGCGCGAACGCGCCCGCCAGCTCGCCTGGCTGGGCCAGAACGAAGGCTCGGCCGACGACCTCACGAGCTACGACGTGGCCATGCTGGGCCGGCTGCCGCACCAGGCCTGGCTGGCACCGCCGGGTGCGGCCGACCACGCAGCGGTGGAACAGGCGCTGCGCATCACGCAGGCCTGGGACTGGCGCCACCGCCCGCTGTCGCAGCTGTCGGGCGGCGAACGCCAGCGCGTGCTGCTGGCCCGCGCTCTGGCGGTGCAGGCGCAGGTGCTGCTGATGGACGAGCCCCTGGCCAACCTCGACCCGCCGCACCAGACCGACTGGCTGCACACCATGCGTGCACTGGTCGATGCGGGGGGCACGGTGGTCAGCGTGCTGCACGAGGTGTCGCTGGCACTGCAATCCGACGACATGGTGGTGATGGCACAGGGCCGCGTGCTGCACCAGGGCGCCTGCGATTCACCCGCCACGCACGCGGCGCTGGAGAGCGTGTTTGACCACCGCATCCACGTGCGGCATCTGGATGGCATGTGGATGGCGCTGCCATCGATGCAGCGCAAGTACAGCCAATGAAACAACACATGGATTGAGGGAGTGGAAGCATGAACATCGAATCGGGTTTTTCGCAGGTCGCGCAGTCGTTGCTGTGGCCGGTGCTGGTGCTGGTGGGGCTGGCGTTTGTCTACGCGCTGTGGACGGGTGGCGCCACGCTCATGGAGGCCTGGCAACGCTGGCGCCAGCCGCAGTACCGCTCGCTGCGCGTGGCTCCGGGCCTGTCGATGGAAGAGCTGGAGCTGCAGTTGGTGCGCCAGGTCGAGCCCGTGCGCCTGCTCAGCCGCCTGTCGCCCATGCTGGGGCTGATCGCCACGATGATCCCACTCGGCCCCGCGCTGCAGAGCGTGGCGGCAGGCAACGGCCAGCAGGCGCTGGCCGTGTTCAGCGGCGCCTTTGCAGGC
The DNA here is from genome assembly GCF_049331375.1 of Acidovorax sp. M14. Classification (NCBI taxonomy): domain Bacteria; kingdom Pseudomonadati; phylum Pseudomonadota; class Betaproteobacteria; order Burkholderiales; family Comamonadaceae; genus Acidovorax; species Acidovorax sp. M14. The sequence goes on along the minus strand of NZ_CP186263.1, from coordinate 3,236,197 downwards.
GTGGTGCTGGCGCTGGCCGCCGCGTCGGTGGGCCTGGTGGTGTACTCGGTGCGCCGCCGCTGGCTGTTGGCCGAGCTGCTGGTGGTGCGCAAGGAGCGTGGGGTGGCGCAATGAGCTTGAAGCACCTGAATGTGCTGGCCGAGGACGACGACGACCCGATGCTGTCGGCCGTGAACCTGGTGGACGTGTTCCTGGTGCTGGTGGTGGCGCTGCTCACCGCCGTGGCCGTGCAGAGCCAGACCAGCGCCCACGAGAGCGTCACCATCATCCGCAACGCGGGCCAGCCTGACATGGAAGTGGTCGTGCGCGAGCAGGGCAAGGAAGTGCGCTTCAAGGGCGCTGGCAGCGCAGCGCAAGGGCAGGGCGTGCGCGCGGGCGTGGCCTACAAGCTCGAAGACGGCAACATCGTCTACATCCCTGAAACGGGCGCTGCTCCTGCCGGCGCTTCGGCCGGTGGCGCGGGTGGCGCCGCCACGCCGGCACCCGCCAAGCCATGAAGACACTGATCTTGCGTGCGGCACTGTTGTGCCTGCTGCTGGCTGCGCCACTGGTGCATGCCGTCCAGGCTGATAAAGCCTTGGCAGCGGGCGGCGCTGAAAAAACGGCGCCGGTGTTGCTCTGGCTCACGTCCGACATCACCACCGCCCCACGCACGGCCATGGTGCAGCGCCTGGCCTCCGACGCGGGCCTGGGCTTTGTGCACATCGATTACCCGCTGGCCGGCCCGGCGGTACTGGACGCGGCCCAGGCCCAGAAGCTGGAGCGCGCACTGGCAGGCGCCGCCATGGTGTGGGTGGATGCGCCGCATGCCAGCGTGGAGGCGCGCTTGCGCCGCATGGTCGGCGCGCAGCTCGAGGCCCGCGCCGCACGCGCCCCGGGCCGCGTGGTCTGGGTGCCTGCGGGCACGCCTGCCGCCGACTTGACCGCGCTCGATGCGCCCGCCCGCATGGTGGCCTACCTGCAGGCCGGTGGCCCGCGCAACCTGAAGAGCGCCATTGCCCTGGCGCGTGCCACCGTGGCGGGTGTTGCGATGCCGACCTTGCCCGCGCCCGACGTCCTGCCCCCCCGGGGCATCTACCACCCCGACGCGCCCCGCCTGCTGCCCAACGCCGCCGCGCTGGAGGACTGGCGCCAGGGCCAGCCCGCGCTGCGCAGCCTGCCCGCCGTGGCCGTGCTGGTGCACCGCCACCACTTCATCGACGGCAGCACGGAGTGGCTCGATGCCTGGTTGCACACCTTCCGCCAGCAGGGCCTGTTCGCCTATGCGGCCTTTGGCCAGCAGGTCACGGCGCAGACGCTGGCCGAGGTGCTGGAGCTGCCCCCCGAAAACGGCACCGGCCCGGGCCGCCTGCATGCCTCTGCCTTGGTGCTGCACCAGCTCGTGCCCCAGGCCGCTGCGCTGCAGCCGCTGTTGGCCCGCTGGGGCGTGCCGCTGCTGGGCACCCAGCCCTACCGCGCGGGCGATGCCGCCGCGTGGGAGGCCAGCGACACGGGCCTGTCGCTGTCCGATGTGCCGTTCTACCTGGCCCAGCCCGAAGCGGCCGGTGCCATCGACCCGGTCCTGGTCGCAGCCCACGGCGCCGAGGGGCAGGACTTTCGCCTCATCGAGCGCCAGGCCCAGGCTGTGGCCGCGAAGGCGCGGCGGCTGATCGCACTGCAGACCAAACCCGCTGCCGACAAGCGCCTGGTGGCCATGGTCTACAACTACCCGCCGGGCGGCACCAACTTCGGTGCCTCGTTCCTCAACGTGCCGCGCAGCCTGGAGCAGGTCTCTGGCGGCCTGGCCCAGGCGGGCTACCGCACCGAGCGTGTGCCCGAGCAGGGCTGGATCGATGGGCTCAAGCCGCTGCTGGCCGCCTATTACCCCGGTGCTGATGTGCGCGCGCTGCTGCAAAACGGACAGGCCGCCGCGCTGCCGCTGGCGCGTTATGAGCAGCACCTGGCCACGCTGCCGAAGGCCGTGCGCGAGCGCATGAACGCGCACTGGGGCACGCCCGAAAAGAGCCGCTACGTGGTCGATTGGCAGGGCGAAAAGGTGTTCGCCATCCCGCGCCTGCAGGTGGGCCAGCTCTCGGTATTGCCCCAACCCCCGCGCGAGGAAACACTGCGCCTGGGCCAGAACCCGTTCATGCACAAGAGCAAGGCGCCGCTGTCGCACCATTACCTGGCGGTGTACCTGTGGGCGGAGCTGGAGGCCGATGCGTTGATCCACTTTGGCACGCATGGCACGCAGGAATGGGCCGGTGGCAAGGCGCGTGCGCTGGATGTGCACGACGACGCGCTGCTGCCGCTCGGTGACCTGCCCGTGGTCTATCCCTACATCGTGGACAACCTGGGCGAGGCCCTCACGGCCAAGCGCCGGGGCCGCGCCGTGCTGGTGAGCCACCGCACGCCCGTGTTCGCCCCGGCAGGCTTCGAGGCGCGCATGGCCCACATGCACGAGGTGATGCACGAATGGGAAACCGTGGACGAAGGCCCCACGCGCCGCGCGCTCGAAAAGCAGCTGGTGGCGCAGTTTGTAGAACACCAGCTGCACCGCGACCTGGGCTGGAGCGCCGACCGCATCGCGGCCGACTTCCACGGTTTTCTTGAAATCCTGCACCCCTACCTGGACCAGCTCGCGCAAAGCTCGCAGCCCAAGGGCCTGGCCGTGTTCGGCCGCGTGCCCGCGCCCGAGCAGCGGCGCGAGACCATCCTGCAGGCGCTGCGCAAGCCACTGATCGAGGCGCTGGGCGAGGACATCGATGAAGCCTTCCTCATCAAGCACGACGCGGTGTTGGCCGCACGCCCCGCGCGCTGGCTGGAAGTGGCGCTGACCGACGCGCAGGTCGCCAGCGTGCTGGACCTGCGCCCCGTGCTGCCTGACGCGCCGCCCGCACAGGACGGCTTGGTGCGCGCCGAAGACCATGTGCCCAACCGCGCCGCGCGCCAACCCATCGACACGCCCGCGTTGCTGCAGCTTGCCCAACGCGCACAAGAGCTGGAGCGCCTGCTGGCCACGGAAGGCGAGCTGCCCGGCCTGCTGGCTGCGCTGGAAGGGCGCTACCTGCCTGCAGCCTACGGCGGCGACCCCATCCGCAACCCCGACAGCCTGCCCACAGGCCGCAACCTCACGGGGCTGGACCCGAGCCGCCTGCCCACACGCCAGGCCTATGCCGTGGCGCAGACGCTGTTCAACGACTGGTTCAAGGACTACCAGGCGCGCCATGGCGGCCAGGCGCCAGAGCGTATGGCGCTGTCGCTCTGGGCGGGTGAAACGCTGCGCCACCAGGGCATCATGGAAGCGCAGGCGCTCGTGGCGCTGGGCATGCGCCCAGTGTGGGACGACTCGGGCCGCCCGGTGCGGGTCGAGACCATTCCCGCCGATGAGCTCAAACGCCCGCGCGTCGATGTGCTCATGAGCATCACCGGCTCCTACCGCGACCAGTTTCCCGCGCTGATGGCGCTGCTGGACCGTGCGGTGGCCCAGGCCGCCACGGCCGAGCCCGGCAACGTGATCGCTCGCAACACCGCGCAGATCGGCCAAGAGCTGCGCAAGCAAGGCGTGCCCCGCGCGCAGGCCGAGCAACTGGCGCGCGTGCGCTCGTTCGGCAATGCGGTGGGCGACTATGGCACCGGTCTGTCGGACGCGGTGCAAAGCGACGGCCTGCAAACCAACGATGCGCGTCTGGGCCAGATGTTCCTCGAACGCATGAGCCAGCCCTACCTGGAGGGCGAGCCGGTGACGGGCGTGGCGGGCGGCACGGCGGCGAAGGCATTGGGGGCGCACCTGCGTCGCACCGATGCGGCCATTCTGTCGCGCAGCTCGCACCTGTATGCCATGGTCAGCTCGGACGACCCCTTCCAGTACTTGGGCGGCCTGTCGGCCGCAGCCCGCGTGGCCGGGCGAGCGCAGGGGCTGGAGCTGCATGTGGCCCAGCTGCAGGATGCAGGCGAGCCCACGACCGAGACCGCGCAGCGCGCGATTGCGCTGGAGATGCAGTCGCGCTACCTGCACCCGGGCTGGCTCCAGGCGCAGAAGGCCGAGGGCTATTCGGGCACGCTGCAGGTGCTCAAGGCCGTGCAGTTCGCCTGGGGCTGGCAGGCCGTGGCGCCCGACACGGTGCGCAGCGACCATTGGCAGAGCTTCTATGACGTGCTGGTGCGCGACAAGCACCAGCTGGGCCTGCCCGAGTGGCTCAAGGAACACCCGCAGGCCTACGCACAGTCGCTGGAGCGCCTGGTGCAGGCCCAGCGCCAGGGCTACTGGCAGGCCGATGCGGACACGCAAAAACAACTGGCGCAGATGTACCAGGAGCTGACGCGTGCCGCGCCGCTGGCGGCCGAGCTGCCCAGCGTGCGCCGCTGGGTGGAGCGAGCGGCTCGTGGTGAGTCCGTAGACCTGACCCCGCCTGCAGGCATGGCCATTGCCGCGCCGCAGTCGCCAGCCCTGGCAGCGCCACAGCCTGCGCCCCCCGCCGCTGACCTGCCCGCGCCGCCCGCCCAGGCAGAAGCGCTACCTTCCGCGCCCGCCGTGCCTACCATGGGCGTGTTGCTGGAGCGGCAGCCGGAGCCAACCCCTTCTGACAGCGCCACCGAGCCCAGCCCCGTGGAGCGCATGGCGGGCATCGTGGCCCTGCTGGTCATGGCCCTGGTGATGCTAGCGGGCGCCGCGTGGCAGGCGCGCCGTCCGTCCTCGCTGTCTTCCCCTTTGCAACCGGCCGGCGTGTGATGCCTGGCCTCTCTGAAAGAATCGACACCATGCAGATCGAAACCCCGCCCACCGAAAAACGCTACGAAAAGCCCGAAGGCGAACGCCGGGGCCTCATCATCGTCAACACCGGCGACGGCAAGGGCAAAAGCACAGCCGCCTTTGGCCTGGCGCTGCGCGCCCATGGCCGGGGTAAGGCCGTGAAGATTTTCCAGTTCATGAAGGTGCCCACCGCGCGCTTTGGCGAGCACCGCATGTTCGAGCAGATCGGCCTGCCCATCGAGGGCCTGGGCGACGGCTTCAGCTGGAAGAGCAAGGACCTGGAGCACTCGGCACAGCTTGCGCGCGACGGCTGGGAAAAGGCGCGCGCCGCCATCCTGTCGGGCGAGCATTTTCTGGTGGTGCTGGACGAGATCACCTACCCGCTGATCTACGGCTGGCTGCCGCTCGATGGCGTGCTGCAGACCCTGCGCGAGCGGCCCCGAGACGTGCACGTGTGCCTCACCGGCCGCCGCTGCCCGCCCGAGATCATCGAACTGGCCGATACCGTGACCGAGATGCAGATGGTCAAGCACGCGTTCAAGGCAGGCATTCCTGCGCAGCGCGGCATTGAAGACTAGGGCCCGGCCCTCGTGTCCACCCCCTGGCTTTTCCTGCTGATGCCCACCTGGGCCTGGCCCGCTGCGGCCGTGAGCCTGGGCGTGCCGTTGCTGGCGCTGGCCATCGACTGGTGGCTGGGTGAGCCGCCAGCGCGCTGGCATCCGGTGGTGTGGATGGGCTCGGCCTTGCACCGGGGGGGCGAGTGGGTGGCCCCGCTACAGCCTGTGGCACGGGACTTTCGGCGTTTTTGGCTGGGGGCGCTAGTGTGGATTGCCCTGGCTGCTATTGTTTTGATAGTTTCCTGGTGGCTGCAGCATGCAGCCTTGATGCTGCTGGCTTGGCTGGCCGTGGTGATGCTGGCGTTTTTGCTCAAGCCCTTGCTGGCCTGGCGCATGCTGCACGACGAGGTGCTGGCGGTGGAGCTGGCGCTGGGCCAGTCGCTACCCGCAGGGCGCGCGCAACTCGCGCGCTTGGTGAGCCGGGACGTGAGCGCACTCACCGCCGTGCAGGTGCGCGAGTCGGCCATCGAGTCGCTGGCCGAGAACCTCAACGACTCGGTGGTGGCGCCGCTGTTCTGGTTTGCGCTGCTGGGCCTGCCCGGCGCTGCGCTGTACCGCTTTGCAAATACGGCCGATGCCATGTGGGGCTACCCCGGCATGCGCAGCGGGCGCTACTGGCAATGGGCGGGCAAGTGGGCGGCGCGGGCGGACGATGTGCTGTCGTGGGTGCCGGCCCGCATCACCGCCTTGTTGCTGGCGGTGGTCGCCAGGGGACTGCCGTTCGCTGCACTGGCCCGCCAGGCGCGCAAGACGCCATCGCCCAACAGCGGCTGGCCCATGGCGGCCATGGCACTGGCGTTGAACGTGCGCCTGGCCAAGCCCGGGGTGTACACGCTGCACAGCAAGGGCCGCCGGGCGGGGCCGCTCGATACGCGGCGCGCTGCACGCCTGGGCACGCAGGTGGTGCTGGCCATGGTGCCCGTGGTGGCGGGCCTGCAGTTGCTGGTGCTGGTGGTGTTTGCTTGGGCGCATGCATGAGCTCGCCGCGTCGTTTCTCTGCGCCCACGCCGTTGCACGGCGGCCCGGACGCCGCGGGCGTTCCGGTGTTTGATTTCTCGACCAACAGCAACGCCTGCGGGCCATGCCCCGAGGCGCTGCACGCCGTGCAGGCGGCCGACGCCACGCGCTACCCCGACCCGGCCTACACGGCCCTGCGCGAGGCCCTCGGCGCCTTCCATGGCGTGGTGCCGGGGCGCATCGTGCTGGCCGCGAGTGCCAGCGAGTTCATCCACCGCATCACCGCGCTGGCCGCACAGCAGGGCGCGGTGCAGGTAGCTGTGCCGCCACACAGCTATGGCGACTACGCCCAGGCCGCGCAGGTGCGCGGGCTGGAGGTGCTGCGGGGCGGCGGCGTCGCAGCGGGCCTGCAATGGGCGTGCGAGCCCTCCAGCCCTCTGGGTGTGGAAGATCCCTCGTTGCGCGGTTGGCGACAAAGCGATGCCGACGTTGCCTGGCGTGTGCTCGACTGCGCGTATGTCCCGCTGCGGCTCGGCGCGGAGGGCGCATGGGCTGGCGCGCCGTCGCCGCTCATGCCCTCGGCCTGCTGGCAACTCTGGACCCCCAACAAGGCCCTGGGGCTGACGGGTGTACGTGCCGCCTATGCGATTGCGCCGCCAGACTGTGAAGAGCAGGCGCTGAGGCTGACGGCCCTGGCGTCTTCCTGGCCTGTGGGCGCCCACGGCGTGGCACTGCTGCAGGCGTGGACGCAGGCCGCCGTGCAGCAATGGCTGGTGCACAGCCTGCGCACTCTGGGCGATTGGAAGGCGCGCCAGCAGATGCTGTGCACCGATCTGGGCTGGGCTGTGCACGCAGGCAGCCTGGCCAACTATTTCTGCGCGCAGCCCGCTACCCACACGTTGCAGAGCGATCTGGCTGCGCTGCGCGCCAGTGGCATCAAGTTGCGCGACGCCACATCCTTCGGCCTGCCTGGCACCGTGCGCCTGGGTGTGTTGGCGCCCGCCGCACAAGATGCGCTGCGGGCCGCATGGCAGGCCATCTTGGGCAATTCGGGTCGTACCATCCCGGGCTGCGTTTCAACCGGTTCAGGGGAGACCTTGTGAGAACCATCACCGTCAACCGTTACGTCACGCCGCTGCGTGAAGGTGGCTCCATGCCCGCCATCGTCGAAGGCGACGACCTGGGCACCTACGTGCTCAAGTTTCGCGGCGCCGGGCAGGGCGTGCGTGCGCTGCTGGCCGAGATGATCGCGGGCGGCATCGCCCGTGCGCTGGGCCTGCCCGTGCCCGAGATCGTGCTGGCCCAGCTCGACCCTGCCCTGGCGCAGACCGAGCCCGACCCCGAGATCCAGGACCTGGTGCGCGCCAGCGGTGGCCTGAACGTGGGGCTGGATTATCTGTCGGGTGCGCTCAACTTTGACCCGGCGGTGGATGTGGTGTCGGACGATTTCGCCTCCCGCCTCGTGTGGTTCGACGCGCTGGTGGGCAATGTGGACCGCACCGCGCGCAACACCAATCTGCTCATGTGGCACCGCCAGCCCTGGCTCATTGACCACGGCGCGGCGCTGACCTTTCACCATGCGTGGAACGGCACGGCGGTGCAGCCTGCGAAACCCTTTGCGCCGATTGCCGACCATGTGCTGCTGGCCCGGGCCACGCTGCTCGCGCAGGTGGATGCCGAGCTGGCCGCGCAGCTCACGCCTGAGGTGGTGGCCAGCATTTTGGCCGAGGTGCCCGACGAGTTCTTGTTGCTGGCCGGTGCCGACCACGAAGAAGGCCTGCTGACCGCCGCCGCCACCCACCGCCAGGCCTATGTGGACTACTTCTGCGCCCGCCTGGCCGGGCGCGCCACCTGGGTAAGTGCGTTGAAGGAGGCCGTCGATGCACGCGCCTGAGGTGTATGACTACGCCATAGTGCGCGTGGTGCCGCGCGTGGAGCGCGAAGAGTTCATCAACGCGGGCGTGATCCTGTCGTGTCAGCGCACCGGTTTTTTGCAGGCCGCCATTGCTCTCGACGAAGCGCGGCTGCTGGCCTTGGACCCGCACGCCGACATCGACACCGTGCGCCGCCACCTGTCCGCCATCGTGGCCATCTGCGCGGGTGACGAAGGCTGTGGCCCCATCGCCCGCCTGCCATATCGCCAGCGCTTTCACTGGCTCACCGCCAAGCGCAGCGCCATCATCCAGACCTCTCCCGTGCACACCGGCCGCTGCACCGATGCGGCCGCAGCACTTGAACACATCATGGACCGCATGGTCCGCCCCTTGCCTTGACTGAAAACTCTGCTCCCCAATTGGCCCGCTGCGTAATGGTGCTGGGCACCACCAGCGGCGCGGGCAAAAGCTGGCTCACCACCGCACTGTGCCGCTACTACAGCAACCAGGGCCTGAAGGTCGCGCCTTTCAAGGCGCAGAACATGAGCAACAACGCGCGCGTGGTGCCGGGCCCTGCGGGTGTGATGGGCGAAATCGGCAGCGCACAGTATTTCCAGGCCCTCGCGGCCCGCGCCGAGCCTGAGGTGCGCATGAACCCGCTGCTGCTCAAGCCCGAGGCCGACACGCACAGCCAGGTCGTGCTGATGGGGCAGGTGAGTGCCGAGCTCACGGCCATGCCCTGGCGCGGCCGCAGCGAAAAGGTGTGGCCGCAGATCGCTGCAGCGCTGGATGCACTGCGCGCCGAAAACGATGTGGTCGTGATCGAGGGCGCAGGCTCGCCCGCCGAAATCAACCTGCACGCCAGCGACATCGTCAACATGCGCGTGGCCCGCCATGCCGATGCGCGCTGCCTGCTGGTGACGGACATCGACCGGGGCGGCGCGTTTGCCCACCTCTACGGCACCTGGGCGCTGCTGCCCGAGGAGGAACGCGCGCTCATCCACGGCTTTGTGCTCAACAAGTTTCGCGGCGATGCCAGCCTGCTGGCCCCCGCGCCGCAAATGCTGCAAGAGCTGACCGGTGTGCCCACCGTGGCCACCATCCCCATGCAGTGGCGCCACGGGCTGCCCGAAGAAGACGGCGTGTTTGACGACCGCACCTTGTCCGCAGGCGCCGTACACACCACCGTGGCCGTGGTGGCCTACCCGCGCATCAGCAACCTGGACGAGTTCCAGCCGCTCAAGAACGTGCCCGGCGTGCGCCTGCTCTGGGCGCGCAGCCCGGCCGACCTGGCGGGCCTCAAGCCCAGCGACTGGGTGGTGCTGCCGGGCTCCAAGTCCACCGCTGCCGACCTGGCCTGGCTGCGCGCGCAAGGGCTGGACCAGGCCATTGCCCATCACGCGGGGCAGGGCGGCACGGTGCTGGGCGTGTGTGGCGGCCTGCAGATGCTGGGCGAGGCGTTGATCGACACCGCAGGCATCGACGGCAATGCGCCGGGCCTGGGCCTGCTGCCGCTGGTCACCACCTTTGAGGTTGCCAAGACTGTGCAACGCACCCAGGCGCAGTTTGGTGCAGTGTTGGGGGCCTGGACTGCGCTGGCGGGTGTGTCCGCCACGGGCTACGAAATCCACCACGGCCAGACGGCCCAGCACCCGGCCATGGCCGCCAAGGGCGATGTGGCGCGCGAGGTCATCCCCGGCATCGCATGGCAGAACCCGGCGGGCAATGTGCTGGGCGTGTACCTGCACGGCCTGTTCGAGGACGCTGCGGTGCTGCACGCGCTGTTTGGCGCGCAGGTGCCCACGCTGGACAGCGTGTTTGACGGCCTTGCAGGCTTCCTGGGCAGCAGCTTCACACCGGGCGTGCTGGATGCGCTGGTGGCGCGGTAGGGACCCGGCCACCGTGCGTCTCAACGCCTCACAGTCGTTCGCAATGGCAGGCGAGGGTGGTGTACGGAAAGCGCACGGTGTCTTGCCCGCGCAGTGCGGGGTGCCGCTCTATCAAGGCCTCGATCTGCGCGCGCACTGCGGCGCGCTCGGCGTCGGGCAGGGCTGCAATGAAGCTGATCGACATGAAGCGGTCCACGATGACCTGCTGGGGTGGCCCCACATGCTCGTGGGTCAGCCGAGTCTCGACCAATGGGCTGAAGCCGGGGTGCGGAAAGGGCTTGCGCCAGTCGCCCTTGTAGAAGCGCGGGGCATCGCCCTCGTAGGGCGTGATGATGGAGGTGAGCTCGGCCACCCAGTCCACCGACTCATCGCGAACGTTCCATACCAAGCCGAGCTTGCCGCCCGGGCGCAGCACGCGGTGGAATTCGTCCAGGGCGTCGCGGGTGGCAAACCAGTGGAAGGCCTGCGCACAGACCACGGCATCCAGCGTGGCTGCCGACAGCGGAATGGCCTGAGCCGTGCCCGCCATGGCGCGCACCGTGGGCAGTTGCAGTGCATCGATCTTGGCGCGCATGGCGTCCACGGGCTCCACCCCCACCACCGTGGCCCCGGTGGTCGCAAGCAGTGCGGTGAACTTGCCAGTACCCGCACCCACATCGGCCACCTCGCGGCCGGGGCCCAAGCCCAAGGCCTGTGCCAGCCAGGCCGACAGCGCCGCCGGGTAGTCCGGCCTGCCGCGCGCATAGGCCTGCGCCTCTTTTTCAAAACCTTGCTGTGCCGCTTTGTGCACGTCGTTCTTTGTGTTTTCCATCACCATGACCTTACCTTTCGTACTTCCATCCGTTGCTGACTTGCATGATGCCGCGTTGGCCAACCGCCTGCAGCACGTAATTGACCACAAGACCAAGCCCCTGGGCTCGCTGGGCCTGCTGGAACGCCTGGCGCTGCGCCTGGGTGTGATCCTGGGCACCGAATCCCCTGTGCTGCACGCCCCCCAGATGCTGGTGTGCGCGGGCGACCATGGCCTGGCCGCGCGGGGGGTGTCGGCCTTCCCCAGCGATGTGACCTGGCAGATGGTTGAGAACTTTCTGGCGGGTGGCGCGGCAGTGAGCGTGCTGGCCCGCCAGCATGGCCTGGGCCTCACGGTGGTGGACTGCGGCGTGGCCAAGCCCATTGCTGCGCGCGATGCAGCGCCCGGCCAGCCCCGCTTGTTGCTGCGCAAGGTGGCACCGGGTACGCAAGACGCCTCTGTCGGTCCGGCCATGAGCGCCGAGCAATGTGCCCAGGCGCTGGCCAACGGGGTGGAGGTGGTGCGTGGGCTGCCGGGCAACGCCTTGCTGCTGGGCGAGATGGGCATTGCCAACACCTCGGTGGCATCGCTGCTGCTGGCGCGCCTGGCGGGGTTGCCGCTGGCCGAGGTGACGGGCGCGGGCACCGGGCTGGATGCTGCAGGCATCGAACGCAAGCGTGCGGTGCTGCAGCAGGCGCTGGACGCCAATGCGGGCGCCACCAGTCCGTTGGATGCTCTGGCCGCCTTGGGCGGCTACGAGGTGGCCACGCTGGTGGGCGCTGTGCTGCAGGCAGCGGCCGAGCGGCGCGTGATTGTGGTGGACGGCTTCATCACCAGCGCAGCCGTGCTGGTGGCCAGCCGCATCGCGCCGCAGGTGCTGCAGCGCTGTGTGTTTGCCCATCGCTCGGGCGAACGGGGCCATAGCCTGATGCTGGCGCAGATGCAGGCCGAGCCTCTGCTGGACCTGGGCTTGCGCTTGGGCGAGGGCTCGGGCGCGGCGCTGGCCTGGCCCCTGCTGCAGTCGGCCTGTGCCGTGCTGCGCGAGATGGCAAGTTTTGAATCGGCCGGTGTGGCCACGCAGACGGCCTGAGTCGCCGTACTGGAAGAGGTTTCAGCCCACCACAGTGCGGTTGCGGCCTTCTTCTTTGGCGCGGTACAGCGCGGCGTCGGCGCGGGAGAGCATGGCGTCCAGGGTTTCTTGTGGTCCGGTCCAGCTGGTCAGCCCGATGCTCACCTCGCAGTCCAGCGGGTGGCCCGTGGCCAGCGTGGCGTGGATGCGCTGGGCCACGCCCAGGGCGGCCTGGGCGTCGGCTCCCGGCAGCAGCACCATAAATTCCTCACCCCCATAGCGGCCCAGGCGGTCGGCGCGGCGCAGCACCTGGCGGGTGCACTCGGCAAAGTGCACCAGCACGGCATCGCCATGCTGGTGGCCGCGTGTGTCATTCACCGCCTTGAAGTTGTCCAGGTCCACCATCATGATGGACGGCCCGTTGCCGTAGCGCTGCGCGCGCTCCAGCTCGTCCTCGCAGCGCTGCAGCAAGGCTCGGCGGTTGAGGGTCTGGGTCAGCGAATCGTAGGTGGCCAGGTGTTCCAGCTCGGTGCGCAGGCGGTCGGTGGCCATCAGCACCGCGCCAATGGACAGCATGAGCACGGTGAGCGCATAGGCGCCGATGTATAGGGTCTGGAACAGCGATGGCTCCATCAGGTCGTTGCCTGCGTGCCCAGCCAGTATCGAAACCAGCCTGACGCCCAGCACCAGCATGTGCAGGCCCAGCATCACCTCAACCAGCCGTACCGGGAAGTTGCGCCCGCCGTGGCGCAGCATGAAGCGCAGTTGCGCGGCGTACAACACGCCCATCACCACGGTGAAAAACCCCACCCGCACCGCATAGTTGGGCCACCCGTAGGTCAGCCAGGCAAACACGACCGTTGTGCCCGCCATCACCCAGTTCCAGGTGCGCCAGGTGGCGGGCTGGCCCATGAACTGTCGCGTGCCCATGTAGTAGGTGACCGAGCCCAGCACCAGCAGCTGGTTGGCCAGCACCAGGCCCAGCCAGTCAGGGATGGCGCCGCGCGCGCCAAACAGCACGGTGGACAGCAGCCATAGCAGCGGCGCCGCCGCCCAGCCCCCCACACCGCGAATGCTGGGCGGGTAGTGCCGCCGCATGAACAGCAGCACCATGGCCATGACTGCAGACATGAAGCCCGCCAAGGCGATCATGGAGCGCGGGTCGAGGTTCGTCATGCGGCAGGCAGGAGAAGGGGGGATGAGTGCGCTGACGTAAGAAATTGTTTCAGATGCGAAGCCAGTATAGCCACGCACTTGGAAGGCCCAGCTCTGTTTCGGTGCATGGTTTGCCCGGGGTGGGGCAGGGGCCAGCACGGCTGTGAATCGGTATGGGGCAGCAATCTGCGCCGTGTTGGTGCATTTTGTATGCAAAGTGCATAAAACATTGTGTACAAAGTTGGCATGGGCTTTGCGTAGGGCATACCCCATGCATAGCACCCACCCAGCGCCTACCCCCGCCGCCATCGAAATCATCGCGCTCACCAAGCGCTATGCCAGCGGCAAGCCTGCCGTGGATGCCATCAACCTGCGCATTGCCAGCGGCAGCTATTGCTGCTTGCTGGGGCCCTCGGGCTGCGGCAAGAGCACCACCTTGCGCATGATTGCGGGGCACGAGTCGGTGACCAGCGGCGACATCCTGCTGGAGAACCGCAACATCACCGACCTGCCCGCCGCCGCGCGCGGCACGGCCATGATGTTCCAGAGCTTTGCGCTGTTCCCGCACCTCTCGGCGCTCGATAACGTGGCCTTCAGTCTCAAGATGAAAGGCGTGGCCAAGGCCGAGCGCCAGGCCAAGGCGCGCGACCTGCTGGAGCGCGTGGCCCTGGGCCATCTGGCCGAACGCAAACCGGCAGAACTCTCAGGCGGGCAGCAGCAGCGCGTGGCGCTGACACGGGCTCTCATCACGCAGCCGCGCGTGCTGCTGCTGGATGAGCCACTGTCCGCCCTCGACCCCTTCCTGCGCATCCAGATGCGTGCCGAACTGCGCCGCTGGCAAAAGGAGCTGGGCCTGACCTTTATCCATGTGACCCACAGCCAGGAAGAGGCCATGGCCCTGGCAGACACCATGGTGGTGATGAACCACGGCGTGATCGAGCAGGTGGGCAGCCCGCACGAGGTCTATAACCGGCCCGCCAGCGAATTCGTGGCGCGCTTCATGGGTGGCCACAACGTGATTGACACGCCCGAAGGCAAGGTGGGAGTGCGCACCGACCACCTGCAGATCGCCCCCGCACAGGCCGAGCTGCCTTGGGGCGCCCAGCGCATGCTGGCCGTGGTGACCGATGTGGAGTACCAGGGCACCTACGTGCTGGTGGGCCTGCAAAAGCAGGGCGTGGCCTTGTCGGCCAACGCCACGGCGGCCTATTCGGTCATGGTGTCAGAAGCCCTCTTTGCCGCGCAGCCCTACCGAGTGGGGCAGGGCGTGCAATTGCACTGGACGCCCGACCAGGCGCACCCGTTGTTCGCTCCCACTCCCGCAATGGCTTTGGCTGCCTGACCGCGTTGCCACGCCTCCTCTTTTTCACCCGTCCCCTTCCGCAACCCAAGGAGTTTTCCCATGTCCGATGCTTCCCGTGCTGATTCCCCTGCTGTTGTCTCCGATGCCGCTGGCGTTGTCCGTGAAGCCACTGGTGTGGCTCGCCGCTCGCTGCTCAAGGGCACGGCGGGCATCTTGGCCGCTGGCATGTTCCCGGCCGTGCATGCACAGGAAAAGATCGTGCTGCGCTACCTGGGCACGGCGGTGAACCAGGACAAGGCGATTGCCGAAAAATTTAAGGCCGACACCGGCATCGAGATCCAGTACGTAGCCGTGACCACGGACGACGTGACCAAGCGCGCCGTCACGGCGCCCAACAGCTTTGACCTGATCGACACCGAATACTTCTCGCTCAAGAAGATCGTTCCCACGGGCAACCTCAAGGGCATTGACACCAAGCGCATCAAGAACGCCGACAAGATCACCACGCTGTTCACCACCGGCATGGTGGCAGGCAAGGCCGTGGGCGACCAGGGCACCGCGCCCAAGAAGGTGATCTACCTGGAAGGCGAAAAGTCCAAGAAGTTTGCGACCGCGCCTACGCAGTTCATGAGCCTCATCCCTACCGTGTACAACGCCGACACGCTGGGCATCCGCCCCGATCTGATCAAGCGCCCCATCAACTCCTGGGCCGAGCTGCTGAACGCCGAATTCAAGGGCAAGGCCGCCATCCTGAACATTCCCTCCATTGGCATCATGGACGCCGCCATGGTGGTCGAGGCCATGGGCATCTACAAGTACCCCGACAAGGGCAACATGACCAAGAAGGAGATTGATCTCACGATCAAGACCCTGATCGAAGCCAAGAAGCAGGGCCAGTTCCGCGCACTGTGGAAGGACTTCAATGAGTCGGTGAACCTGATGGCATCGGGCGAAGTGGTGATCCAGTCGATGTGGAGCCCTGCCGTCACCGCCGTGCGTACCAAAGGCATCGCCTGCAACTTCCAGCCGCTCAAAGAAGGCTACCGTGCCTGGGCTGCGGGCTTTGGCCTGCCCACCACGCTGAGCGGCCGCAAGCTCGATGGCGCCTACGAGTTCATCAACTGGTTCTTGGACGGCTGGGCCGGCGCCTACCTGAACCGCCAGGGCTACTACAGCGCCGTGCTGGAAACCGCCAAGGCCAAGATGGAAGCCTACGAGTGGGCCTACTGGATGGAAGGCAAGCCCGCTACGCAAGACATCAAGAGCCCGAACGGCGACGTGCTGGCCAAGGCTGGTGCGGTGCGCGACGGCGGCAGCTATGAGTCGCGCATGGGCGGCATTGCCTGCTGGAACGCGATCATGGATGAGAACAACTACATGGTGCAGAAGTGGAACGAGTTTGTCGCGGCATAAGGTAGGCACCCCCTGAGGCGTTGAGCGCCCTCACCCCTCTCTCGAACCGCTGCGCGGTTCGGGAGGGGGACGCCCCCCGGTGCGGCGGGGCGGCCCTTGCACGGGGGCACTGGCCTTTGGCCGCGCCGGTTTCGAAGGCAGCGTGCGGCGCTGTTGATTTCTGAATGCAAACACCATGAGCACGACCACCACACCATCCTTACCCGCTGCTGCCGTCCCAGGCCGCAGCATTGCCGCCTGGTGGCAGGCAGCGCCGTTCACGTTGGTGTTTGCGCTGTTCTTCATCGTCCCGCTGGCGTTGATCGTGATGGTCAGCTTCTGGGATTTCAACGACTATGAGCTGCTGCCCGGGTTCACGTTCAAGAACTACGTGTCGATTTTTGCGGGCTGTGGTGATGCGACAGACGGCCTGTGCGTCACGCTCAAGACGTATTACTCCACACTCAAGTTCAGTTTTCTGGTGTGGCTGATCACGCTGGTGATCGGCTTCACCGTGGCCTACTTTTTGGCCTTCCATGTGCGCTCGTCCGGCATGCAGACGCTGCTGTTCGTGCTGTGCACCATTCCGTTCTGGACGTCCAACGTGATCCGCATGATCTCGTGGGTGCCGCTGCTGGGTCGCAACGGTTTGGTCAACCAGACCTTGATGGGCATGAACCTCATCGAGACGCCCATCGAGTGGCTGCTGTTCTCCGACTTCTCTGTGGTGCTCGCCTTTGTGCACCTGTACACCATGTTCATGATCGTTCCCATCTTCAACAGCATGATGCGCATCGACCGAAGCCTCATCGAAGCCGCCAGCGACAGCGGCGCGAGTGGCTGGCAAACGCTGTGGAACGTGATCGTGCCGCTGTCGCGCACCGGCATCATCATCGGCTCTATCTTCGTGCTCACCATTGTGATGGGCGACTTTGTGACCATCGGCGTGATGGGCGGGCAGCAGATCGCGTCTGTGGGCAAGATCATCCAGGTGCAGACGTCGTACCTGCAGTTCCCGCTGGCTGCGGCCAATGCCGTGATCCTGCTGGCCGTGGTGCTGATGATCATCTGGGGCCTCACGCGCCTCGTCGATATCCGCAAGGAGCTGTGAGATGACCACCCGCATCCGCGAAACCCGCCCCGCCAGCTTCTGGCCCCTGGCCATTGTCTTTGCGCTGTTCGTGCTGTTCATGTACGGGCCGATGTTGGTGATCTTTATCCTGAGTTTTCAGGGGCCGGAAGGGGGGCTCACCTTTCCGATGCGCGGTGTGTCGCTGCACTGGTTTGCCAAACTGGCCGAAGGGCTGGGCGTGGTGGACATTGGCGCGGCGCTGTGGCGCTCGCTGGGTCTGGGTGTGGCGGTGATGCTGTGCACGGTGGTGCTGTCGGTGCTGGCCGGGCTGGCGTTTCGTAAGCGGCTGGCGGGGGGCAACACACTGTTCTTCATCGTGGTGGCTAGTCTCATCATGCCGTCCATCATCGTGTCGCTGGGCATCGGGCTGGAGTTCCGGCTCATCGACAACGGCATCAAGGCCGCCCTCGAATGGCTGGGCATGGAGAGTGTGCTGGAGGGCTACGGCACCTCGCTCGGCCTGTTCACCTCGGCTCTGGGCGCGCACCTGACCTGGACGCTGCCGTTTGGTCTGCTCATCATGTTTGCGGTGTTCAATCGCTTCAACCCTGCGTACGAAGAAGCCGCGCGCGACCTCGGGGCCACACCGTGGCAAGGCTTTGCCCACGTGGTGCTGCCGCTGATTGCGCCGTCGGTCGTGGGCATCGGCATGTTCGGCTTCACGCTGAGCTGGGACGAGATTGCCCGCACCTCCCAGGCCATTGGCGATGTAAACACCTTGCCGCTGGAGCTGCAAGGGCTGACCAGCACTGTGACCACGCCGTCCATCTACGCGCTGGGCACGGTCACCACCGTGGTGTCGTTTGCCGTGATGGGCGTGACGCTGCTGCTGGTGTGGGCACTGGGCCGCAGGCGCAAGGGCCGTTCGGGGTAAAACGGCACCCTTATGACGACCACCCTCCCCAAGCCCCGGCGCGCGCGCGCTGCGGTCACCGAACCGCCCGTGCAGCCCGACACGACCGGCCAGCTCAGCGATAACGACATGTACGACCGCATGGTCTCGGCCATCCTGGACCACCGCCTGCCACCGGGCACCAAGCTGGTCGAAGACAAGCTGGCGGCGGCCTTCGGGGTCTCACGTACCCGTGTGCGCCCTGTGCTGGTGCGGCTGGCCAACGAACAGGTGGTCACCCTCACGCCCAACCGGGGCGCATCCATCGCCCAGCCCACGCCGCAAGAGGCGCTGGAGGTGTTCGAGGCCCGCCGCCTGCTGGAGCCGCGCCTGGTCGAGCTGTTCATCGCCAACGCCACAGACGCCGACATCGCCGCGCTGCGCACCTGCATCGACGACGAAGAGGCCGCCCGCGCCAACGGCGACATGCGCCGCGCCATCCGCCTCTCGGGCGACTTTCATCTGCACATTGCGCAGGCCGCAGGGCACCAAACGCTGGGGCGCATCCTGCGCGAGCTGGTCTCGCGCACCTCGCTCATCCTGATGACCTACAGCCCCAGCCATGCCCAAACCCGCGAAGAGGCCACGGCCTGCGGCTGCCGCGAGCACCGGGCGCTGATCGATGCCATCCGCCTGCGCGATGCACGCGAAGCGCCGCGGCTGATGCTGGCGCACCTGGCGCGCATCGAATCGCAGCTGGAGTTCACGCCGCCTGCGGCAGAGGCGCCCGATCTGGCGCGGTTGCTGGGCGGGGCCTGACTCGCTTTTCACATCCTTCCTCCATGCGCCAACTGCTCGTCATCAACCCCAACATGTCAGCCCATGTCAGTGCCTTGCTACAGCGGCATGTGCAGGGGGCTGTGGGCTCGCATGTGGCGGTGCGCACGGCCACGGCCCGCTTCGGCGCACCGTACATCGCGTGCGAGGCGAGCTATGCCGTGGCAGCCCACGCCGCGCTCGATGTGTGGGCGCATGAGATCGCACAGCCGCAGACCCCGCCCGACGCGGTGCTGATCGGCTGCTTTGGCGACCCCGGGCTGATGGCGCTGCGCGAGAGCAGCCCCGTGCCCGTCACCGGCCTGGCCGAAGCGTCATTCATCGAGGCCGCGCGCCACGGCCGCTTTGCCATCGTCACCGGCGGTGAGCGCTGGGGCCCCATGCTGCAGCGCCTGGCCCAGGCGCTGGGCCACGCCCACGCACTGGCAGGCATCCACACCGTGGCCCCCACCGGCGCGCAACTGGCGGCTGACCCCGAAGCAGCCCGTGCCTTGCTGGCCCAGGCATGCCGAGATGTGGTGCGCCAAATGGGCGTGCAGGCCGTCATCCTAGGCGGCGCCGGGCTGGCAGGCATGGCTGCTGCCGTGCAGCCGCAGGTGTCCGTGCCCGTGATCGACAGCGTGGTCGCCGGTGCCACCTGGGCGCTGCGCGCGCACCCCGTGCCACCGGAGCGCAAGGTGGCGGGGTTTGATGTGGCCTGGGTGGGGGTGTCTCGGGAGATGGCGGCTCTGGGAACCCCCTGCGTGGCCTGACCCGGCCTAGCGGGCTGGCGGTTGCGCAAGGGCTCGGAATCTCTTCCAGAGCGCAGTTGTCGAGTGTTCTTGGCTGGATGCGCAAGAGCAATGTGCCTCAGCTGCTATTAATTTTGAGGCGCAGTGCATTCTGCGCGTTGTGCACGTTCAGGGTGCCAGCGTTTTCGGCCGGTAGTCGCAATACTCGCTCACCACACATTCCCAGCAGCGCGGCTTGCGCGCCTGGCACACATAGCGGCCCAGCAGGATGAGCCAATGGTGCGAATCCACCGCATAGGCGGCGGGCACGCGCTTCATCAGCTGCAGCTCCACTGCCAGCGGGTTCTTGCCCGGTGCCAAGCCCGTGCGGTTGCTCACACGAAAAATGTGCGTGTCCACCGCCATCGTGGGCTGGCCAAAGGCCACGTTCAGCACCACATTGGCCGTCTTGCGGCCCACGCCGGGCAGGGCCTCCAGCGCTTCGCGCGTGCGGGGCACCTGGCTGCCGTGCTGCTCTACAAGGATGCGGCAGGTCTCCATCAGGTTCTTGGCCTTGGTGCGGTACAGGCCGATGGTCTTGATGTAGCCCTCCAGCCCCTCCAACCCCAGGTCCAAGATAGCCTGGGGCGTGCCCGCCACAGGGAACAGCTTGCGCGTGGCCTTGTTCACGCCCACATCGGTGGCCTGGGCCGACAGCAGCACCGCGGCCAGCAGCTCGAACGGCGTGGTGTATTCCAGCTCCGTATTGGGCATGGGGTTGGCCGCCTTGAGGGTGGCGAAGAAGGGCTCGATCTGGGCGGTTTTCATCATCATCGTTGGCGGGGTGGGGCGGAGGGCTTGCTTTTTTTGGCGGGCGTGGCCGGTGGCGCATTGTCCCGCAGCTGCGCCTGCAAAAACTCCAGGAACATGCGCACGGCAGCGGGCAGGGTGCGGCCGCTCAGGGTCTGCAGCTCGGCAGCGCGGGCGCTCATGCCGGGCTCGCGGATCTGGGCGGCGTGCAGCTCGCCGCGCTGCACCCGGTCGCGCACCGTCACCTCGCCCGAGATGGACAGGCCGCCGCCATGCAGCACAAAGTGCATCAGCGTCTCGAAATGGTTACACACCAGAGCGGGCTCGAAAACCAGGCCCCGCTGGCTGCAGCCAATGTCGAACAGCTGGCGCACGGTGTTGTCGCGCTCGGGCAGGGCGATGGGGTGGGCGTGCATCTGCGCCAGCGTGACGGAGTGGGCGCGCGCCAGTGCGTGGTCGGGCCGCATGATGGCGATGACGGGTGCGGCCTGGCGGTGCTGCACCACGATGTCCCGCTCGGCCGAGCGGCTGTAGGTCAGTCCAATGTCCGCATCGCCATTGAGCACCGCCACAGTCACGGCTGCCGGGCTGGCCACGCGCAGGTGGAACTGGATGCCGGGGTACTGCTGGCGGAACTGCGCCATCACGCGCGGCAAAAACTCGATGGCAAAACCCGCCGAGCTGCAAATGCGGACCAGCCCCGTGCGCAGGCCCTGCAGCGCCTGGATGTCGGAGACCACGCGGTCGGCCTCCAGCGCGCCGCGCCGCGCATGGGCGGCCAGCAGTTCGCCCGCTGCGCTGGGCGCCATGCCGCGCGGGCGCCGGTCAAACAGCGGCACGCCCAGCAGGTCTTCCAACGCAGCCACCTGGCGGCTTACGGCCGAGGGCGACACATTGAGGCGCGTGGCGGCCTCGCTGACCGAGCCGCTGCGCACCACCTCCAGAAAGTAACGCAGCGCGGTGTCCTGCAAGCGGCTGGAGAGCATGGGCGGCCTTTCGGGGTGTGGATTGCATAAAACGCAAAGATAACCCCAGAAATCGTTGATTGTCGAAACGCAGCGGGCTGCTTATGCTGACTTGCAAATGACACATTCACCAGCCCCTATGCCTTCTGCAAGCAGTACCAACTCGGGCGACACCCCCAGCCACATCGTGGACCATACGGCCACCAGCCTGTCGCGCGCCATCTACGCGCGGGAGGTCTCCTGCACCGAGGTGCTGGACGCCTACCTCGCCCAGGTGGACCGGCTCAACCCCGTGGTGAACGCGCTGGTGGCAATGGTGGACCGCAACGTCCTGCGCGCGCAGGCGGGGGAGCGCGATGCGCAACTGGCGCGCGGCGAGAGTCTGGGTCCGCTGCACGGTTTTCCGCAGGCGCCCAAGGACATCATGCCCGCTGCGGGCATGGTCACCACGCGCGGGTCGCCCATCTTTGCCGGGCAGGTCTCGGCCACCGATGCGGTGGTGTTCGAGCGCATGCGCGCAGGCGGCGCGCTGTTCATCGGTCGCAGCAACTCGCCGGAGTTCGGTCTGGGCGGCCACACCTACAACCCGGTGTACGGCACCACGCGCAATGCCCACAACCCGGCCGTATCGGCAGGTGGCAGCAGCGGCGGGGCGGCCGTGGCCGTCGCACTGCACATGCTGCCCGTGGCGGATGGCTCGGACATGATGGGATCGCTGCGCACGCCAGCGGCCTTCAACAACGTCTATGGGCTGCGCACCTCGTTCGGCCTGGTGCCGCATGGGCCGACGGAGGAAGTGTTCTTCCAGCAGTTCAGCGTGGCCGGGCCCATGGCGCGCAACATCCCGGACCTGGCGCTGCTGCTGTCGGTGCAGGCGGGTTTTGATGCGCGCCTGCCGCTCACGCGCCGGCACGAGGACGTGGCGCTGCTGGGCCAGCCGCTGGAGCGCGACTGGCGCGGGGCTCGCATCGGCTGGCTGGATGACCTGGGTGGCCACCTGCCCACCGAGCCCGGCGTGCTGGCCACCTGCGAGCAGGCGTTGGAGCACTTTCGCACCGTGGGCTGCACGGTGGAGTCGGTGGTGCCCGCGTTCGACCTGAAGCAGCTGTGGAACGCCTGGATCGACCTGCGCAGCTTCAGCGTGGCGGGCGCCAATGCGGCCCTGTACCGCAACCCGGCGACCCATGCGCTGCTCAAGCCCGAGGCGGTCTGGGAGATCGAGCGCGGCATGCGCCTGACTGCCTTGCAGGTGTACGACGCGGCCCGCGTGCGCAGCGCGTGGTACCAGGTGCTACGCGGCCTGTTCGAGCAATTCGATTTTTTGGTGCTGCCCGCTGCGCAGGTCTTTCCTTTCGATGCCGATCTGGACTGGCCGCACGAAGTCGGCGGCCGCACCATGGACACCTACCACCGCTGGATGGAGGCTGTGGTGCCCGCCACCATGGCCGGGCTGCCCGCGCTGGCGGCCCCCGCAGGCTTCGGCCCCGGCGGCCTGCCTGCGGGTCTGCAGATCATCGGCCCAGCGCAGTCTGACGCCGCCGTATTGCAGATCGGCCACGCCTACGACCAGGCCAGCGGGTATGCGCGCCAGCGCAGTCCCTTGCTGGATTGATCGGGGTCTGGCCGCTCGCCATTCCGTCTCCCACCGTGAACCCCCGCTACCCCCCGCTTTTGTCAACGTGCTTTCTGGAGAGCTTCACCATGCTGCGTTCCCGCTTTGTATCGAGTCTTCTGCTCAGCGCCCTGGTGCTGGGCGCGCCCGGCCTGGCGCAGGCACAGACTTACCCCGACCGACCCATCAAGCTGGTCGTGCCTTTTGCCCCAGGCGGAGCCACCGACATCCTTGGACGCTTGCTGGCCACAGCCATGGGGGAGCGCCTGGGGCAGCCCATGGTGGTCGAGAACCGGCCCGGCGCGGGCACCGTGGTGGCGGCGTCCATGGTGGCCAAGGCGCCCGCTGACGGGTACACGCTGCTGCTCGGGTCCAACACCACGCTCACCATGAACCCGGCCATCCGCACCAACCTGCCGTACGACCCCATCAAGAGCTTCACGCCCCTGGCCCTGGTGGCCGACATGGGGTTGCTACTGGTGGCCCACAACGACACCCCGGGCCAGTCACTGAAGGACATCGTGGCCCAGGCCAAGGCTGCGCCGGACAAGTTTTCGTATGGCTCCTACGGCACGGGCTCGTCGGTGCACTTTGGCGCCGAGATGCTCAAGACCACTGCAGGTTTTCCGATGATGCACGTGCCTTTCAACGGCAGCTCGCCCAGTCTCACGGCGCTGATGGGTGGGCAGGTGCAACTGGCGGTGGACACCGTGGTGGCGTCCACGCCGCTCATCAAGTCCGGCAAGATCAAGGCGATTGCCGCACTTAGCCCGCAGCGCCTGGCCCTGCTGCCCAACGTGCCCACGGTGGCCGAAAGCGGCTACCCCGGCTTTGACATGGGATCGTGGTTTGCCTTCGTAGGCCCGGCGGGCCTGCCTGCACCCGTGCAGAAGAAGCTGGAAAAGGCCCTGGCCGAGACCCTGGCCTCGGCGGAGTTCAAGAAGAAGATGGTGGACATCGGCCTGACGCCGCTGGGAGGCAATGGCGAAGCGCTGCGCGCACGCATTGAGCGCGAGCTGCCGCTGATGCGCGCCGTGGCGGCGCGGGCGGATATCAGGGTAGATTGAAGTCGGGCGCTGGCGCCGGCCACCCGGCCTGTCTGCGCCCCTCGACAGGTTTCAGCGAGCCCGCTGGACCGGAATACACAGCCAGCATGGAAAGCGCCCCGTAGCCGGGTCCACCGCAAAGTCCTCTTCGTAAATCTCCAGCGCGGCGCGAGGCTCCCATTCCCAGCCTTCGGGGATCTGGCCCGGCGCGCCCATCTGGGCCCAGGCGGCGGCGATCTCGGGCCCGGTGCCCACAAAGTGCATGCAGGCGTAGTCGCCGCCTTCGTAGTCCATCACCTGCACATCGGGCCCGGTGCGCAGGCCCACGCCAATTTGCACCGCTGCGTCATAGCGGCACCGCTCGGGCGGCGTGCAGGCGGGGTCGTCGTGGCTGAAGCCGTAGAACTTGGGGCGCGGATCATTCAATCGGTTGGCGGCGCACCACGCGCCAAAGCGCTCCCACAACTCAGTCAGGCCCGGGTGGCCGTAAGCGCCGGTGTGGCGCATGGTAGCAAGGCGCATGCGGGGCAGGGTGCGGATGGGCAGGGTCATGGCGGGCGGGGCTATGGCGGTGGAGGGAAAACCCAGTTTAGAGCCTCTCGGGCGGACACCGCATGAATCCTGCGCCGCAATTGGCGACAATGCACGGTTTGTTGCCAACCACTTCTGTCCACGCCATGCAATTTGCCGACCGCCTGAACAACGTAGAAACCTCCGCCATCCGCGAGCTTTTCAAGCTGCTGGGCAAGCCCGGCATCATCAGCTTTGCAGGCGGCTTCCCGGACAGCGCGATGTTCGACGTGGAAGGCATTCGCGCCGCCAGCAATGCTGCCCTGGCCGAAGAACCCGGCGCAGCACTGCAGTACGGCGCCACAGAAGGCTACAACCCGCTGCGCGAGCAATTGGCCGCCTTCATGACCAGCAAGGGCGCCAAGGATGTCGCGGCCGACCACCTCATCGTCACCACCGGCAGCCAGCAGGCGCTGGACCTGCTGGGCAAGACGCTCATCAGCCCCGGCGACAAGGTGATCGTGGAAGGCCCCACGTTCCTGGCCACCATCCAGTGCTTTCGTCTGTACGGCGCCGAACTCATCAGCGCGCCCATCGACGGCAACGGCGTGAAGACCGACGAGCTGGAAAAGCTCATCGCCGAGCACAAGCCCAAGTTCGTCTACCTGATCCCCACCTTCGGCAACCCCAGCGGCGCCATGCTGAGCCTGGAGCGCCGTAAGGCCGTGCTCGAGATGGCGGTGAAGCACAACACGCTGATCGTCGAGGACGACCCTTATGGCGATCTGTACTTTGGCGATGCGCCTCCTCCCAGCCTGCTCAACCTGTCGGCCACCGTGCCCGGCAGCCGCGATCTGCTGGTGCACTGCGGCAGCTTGAGCAAGGTGCTGTCGCCTGGCCTGCGCGTGGGCTGGATGATTGCCCCGGCTGAACTGTTGGGCAAAGCCACCATGTGCAAGCAGTTCAGCGACGCACACACCAGCACCTTTGCGCAGGCCACGGCGGCGCAGTACCTCAAGGCTGGCCGCATGCCCGGCACGCTGGCCCATGTGCGCAAGGTGTATGCCGAGCGCGCCCAGGCCATGGGCGATGCGCTGCGCAAGGAGCTGGGCGATGCCATCGAGTTTGTGCAGCCCCAGGGCGGCCTGTTTGTGTGGGCGCGCCTCACGGGTGCGAGCGGCAAGGTGGCCGACGGCAATGTGCTGGCCAAGCGCGCCATCGAGAAGGGCGTGGCCTTTGTGCCCGGCACGCCGTTCTTCTGCGCCAACCCCGACCACGCCACCTTCCGCCTGTCGTTCGCGACTGCCGATGTGGACAAGATCCGCGAAGGCGTAGCGCGCCTGGGCCAGGCGATCTGACGCCTCCATGTCCGACGCCAACGATCTCACCAGCATCCTCCAGCGTCTAGAAAGCCTGGAGATCAAGGCCAGCTTTACCGAAGACCTGCTGGACCAGCTGAACATGACCATCTACCAGCAGCAGCAACTGATCAACCGGTTGACGCACGAGGTCATCCAGCTGCGCCAGCAGGCGCCCGAAGGCGGCTCGAACGGCCCGCGTAACCTGCGCGACGAACTGCCGCCGCATTACTGATCTAGAGATCTAGGCTTTCACGGAACGCCAGGCTGCGTCCGCCAGTTCTGTGCGGTAGGTGGTGGGTGACGGCAGGCCGCCCTGGGCAGCGTTGCCCGACAGCCAGGCCCTGCAATAGCTCTGCACCGGCCCCATCACCAGCGATGGCATCAGCTCGCACGGCAGGTCGCGCAGCGCGCCGGATCGGCGGTGCGGCTCGAACCAGGCCACCAGCGCCTGGTTACGGCGCCGCGCGGCCTCGGCCAGGTCTGGCGTGCGGGGGCCAGCGGCCACGGCGCCCCGCGCCTGAAACAGAAAACGCGCCCGCTCGGGCTGTGAGACCACCCAGTCGAGATAGCCCGTGACCAAGGCCTGTACGCCCGCCTCCACGCCCTGGGCGGCATCCAGCTGCGCCTGCACGCTGCGCGACTGGTCGTGATAGATCTCGAAGAACAACGCCGCCACGATGCCGTCGCGGTTGCCAAAGTGGTGATAAATGCTGCCTACGCTGGCCCCGCAGCGCGCGCGCACGCCGTCGATGGTGACCGCATCCACGCCGCCTTCGGCCGCGCACGCTAGGGCGGCGTTCAGGATGTCCTGGCGGCGGTCGGTAGGGGCTTCGGCAGGGGATGAAGTGGGGGGCGGGGAATTGCGGCTTGCCATGGAATGGGATTCTAGAATAAAGTTCTAGAAAATACTTCTAGTCAACGACCCTCCCATGCATTCCTCTCCTCCAATGGCCGCTCCTGCCGCTCCTGCCGCCCCTGCAGCCGCTGCCTCCATGCCCGGCGCCGCCTTGTACCCGCACCTGCTCGCCCCCCTCGACTTGGGGTTCACCACCCTCAAGAACCGCGTGCTCATGGGCTCCATGCACACGGGGCTGGAGGATGGGCGCGACCTCTCGCGCATGGCAGCGTACTTTCGCGAGCGGGCTGAGGGTGACGTGGGCTTGATCGTGACGGGTGGCTTCGCACCGAATATCGCGGGCTGGGCCAAGCCGTTTGCGGGCACGCTGGCAACGTCCGGCGCGGCCAAGCGCCACCGTGTGGTGACCGAGGCTGTGCACGCAGCGGGCGGCAAGATTGCCTTGCAGATTCTGCACACGGGCCGCTATGCCTACCACCCGCTGGCGGTGGCGCCGTCGCGGCTGCAGTCGCCCATCTCGCCGTTCACGCCGTTCGCGCTGTCAGCGCGCGGTGTGGAGCGCCAGATTCGCGCGTTCGTCAATTGCGCCATGAAGGCGCGCGAGGCAGGGTACGACGGCGTGGAGGTGATGGGCTCCGAGGGCTACTTCATCAACCAGTTTCTGTCGCAGGCCACCAACCTGCGGCGCGATGAATGGGGCGGCGACTACAGCCACCGCATGCGCCTGCCGGTGGAGATCATCGGCCGCATGCGCGAGGCCGTTGGTAAGGACTTCATCATCATCTACCGCCTGTCGATGATCGACCTGGTGCCCGGCGGCAGCGCCTGGGACGAGATCGTGACCCTGGGCAAGGCCGTGGCCACAGGCGGCGCCAACATCGTCAACACCGGCATCGGCTGGCACGAGGCGCGGGTGCCCACCATTGCCACCAGCGTGCCGCGCGCAGCGTTTGCCTGGGTCACGCAGAAGATGAAGGCCGAGTTCGCGGCGGCTGGCATCACCACGCCGCTGGTCACGTCCAACCGCATCAACACGCCCGAGGTGGCCGAGCAGGTGCTGGCCGATGGCTGCGCCGACATGGTGTCCATGGCGCGGCCGCTGCTAGCCGATGCGGCCTTTGTGAAGAAGGCTGCGCAGGGCCGGGCCGACCGCATCAACACCTGCATCGCCTGCAACCAGGCCTGCCTGGACCATGTGTTCCAGAACAAGACCAGCAGTTGCCTGGTCAACCCGCGCGCCTGCCATGAGACCGAGCTGGTCTATCGCCCCGTTGCATCGCGCAAGCGCGTGGCCGTGGTCGGCGCCGGGCCCGCAGGCCTGACGGCCGCCACGGTGGCGGCCGAGCGTGGGCATGAGGTGCACCTGTTCGACGCTGCACCCGCCATCGGCGGCCAGCTCAACATGGCCAAGGTGATTCCGGGCAAGGAAGAGTTCCATGAAATGCTGCGTTACCTGGCCACGCGCGTGGAAGACACAGGCGTGTTGCTGCACCTGAACCGCAAGGTCGCAGCCGCCGACCTGGCGGGCTTTGACGAGGTCATAGTCGCGACCGGCGTAGAGCCGCGCGACCCGAAGATCCCCGGCCAGGACCACCCCAAGGTGCTGAGCTACATCGACGTGTTGCGCCACGGCAAGCCGGTCGGCGAGCGCGTGGCCATCATCGGCGCAGGCGGTATTGGCTTTGACGTAGCCGAATTCCTCACGCATGGCGACCACCCTTCCACCACGCTCGATTTGCCCGCCTGGAAGGCGGAGTGGGGTATCACCGACCCGGCCGAAGCGCGCGGAGGTCTGGCCGCCAGCGGCCCGCGTGTGACGCCCCCTGCACGGCAGGTGACGCTGCTGCAGCGCAAGAAGGGCAAGCTGGGCAACGGCCTCGGCAAGACCACGGGCTGGATCCACCGCACCATGCTGAAGATGAAAGCGGTGGAGATGGTGGGTGGCGTGAACTACGAGCGCATTGCCGACGAAGGGCTGCTGGTGTCGTATGGCGAGAAGCGCGAAGACCCGACCTGGATTCGCTGCGACACCGTGGTGCTGTGCGCGGGCCAGGTGCCCTTGCGCAGCCTGGCGCAGGACCTGGAGGCCCGGGGCCGCAAGCCCCACCTCATCGGCGGTGCGCTGGAGGCTGGCGAGCTGGACGCCAAACGCGCCATCGACCAGGCGGCGCGGCTGGCGGCCCGGCTGTAGGCCGGTGTGTGGATTGCCTGCGGAGCTCACAGGGGCTCGCAGGGCCTGTCAGGCGCGTTGTTGAGGTCGTTTTGGCCGGTAGCGCTAGTGAATCATGCCTGAGAAGCTATTGTTTTGATAGTGAACGCAATGCACAGACGGCCGTGCCGGGCCACCGCCGCTGTGCGTGCGCAGCCCCTCAGGCGGTCAGATGCAAGGCGTTGAATACCCGCAGCGCCGCCCACGCGTCGTTGGCGGCGTAGACCAGCTGGGCCTCGCTCAGCCGGGCGTTGGCCCAGTTGGAGGTGGCGGCCTTTTTGGACTTGATGAAACGCCGGTTGAACAGCACAGCCACGGCCCCTTTCACGCCCATGTCCTTGCGGTAGCCGCGTTGGCGGAACACGGTGTTCAGTTCCAGCACATCGGCCGGCTGCACGCCCAGCTTGTGCTGGATGCGCTTTGTGTCGTCGCCCAGCCCAAAGCCGGCCTTGGTCACGCCGCGCAGCGCCAGCAGCTCGGCCACGCGCGCGCGGCAGCCGGGGTCGTGCAGCTGGAACACCCAGGCCCGCTCCAGCGTGGCCAGTTGCACGATGTGCGGGCCGTCCGACGCCTCGCCCTGTACAAAGGTGGGTTTGGATTCGGTGTCAAAACCCCAGGCGCTCGCGCTGGCCAGCGCATCGCAAGCCTGGTCGGCCTGGGCAGGGGTGGAGACGAGGGCGATGCGGTCCAGGCCCAGGCGTTCAAAGGGCTCCAGCAGCGCGATCTGGTCTTTGTCGGGTGTGGGGCGCTGGGCGATGCGCGCAGAGGGGTGGCGGGGCGTGGAGGGCGGCTGGCGCCGCGAAGGAGGAGAGTCCGTCATGCGGGCCATTGTGCCGTGCAGTTGGCCTTTCGGCGCTTGCCGGTTTTGCGCAGGCGGGGCGCCTCTGCCATCTGCGCCAGGGCCTGCACGCAGGCAGCCACCGACTGGGCCTGCCGCCCTGCCAGCCAGCCTGCGCCAAACCAGGCGTTCGGCTCGCCCGACTCTGCCAGCTCGCGGTACAGCGCGGCGGCCACCCGCTCGTCGTTCAGGCGGCCCAGGGCCGACAGCGCCGGCTGCAGGCTGTCCAGAAACCGGGTGCTGTGCGCATCCAGTGCGGGCGCCACAAACTCGGTGAGGTAGCGCAGGCGTTTGAGCCGTTTGCGCAGCCGGTGCTGCGCCTGGGGCGTGCGCGTGGCAAAACCCCGTGCGCCTTTTTGCACCTGGGCGTGCAGTGCGCGCAGGCGCTGCTGCAGTAGGCGGCGCGTGGCACGGGCGTCCAGGCCTTCTGGGGCATTGCCCGTGGCATCCAGCCCTGGGGTGGTAAAGGCCATCAGATGCACCAGCGTTTCCTGAAAGGCCGCATCGCGCACGATGTGTTGTGCAGCCTGGGCCCCCAGCCCGGCGGCGTCGTTCGGGCGGGGGGACAGGGGCGGCGCTCCGGCATCGAGCAGTTCGGCACCGATGCGTTGCATCACCTGGCTGCGGTCCCGCAGGTGGCCGAGCTGCTGGAACACATGAACCAGGGGCGGCTCCCAGGCGGGGTCCAGGTGGCCCGGGGCCAGCGGTGCCAGCTCGCGCAGGGCGGTGCGCAGGCGGCGGATGCCGATGCGCAGCTGGTGCAGTTGCTCCTCGTCGTTGGACCCTTCAGCCAGGTCGCTGGCAGGGCCCAGGATCTGCTGCAGGCACTGCGCCACCACGGCGCGCTGCAGGGCCAGCCCGGCGGGCAGTTGCTGGTACAGGGGGGAAGGGGACCGGGCCTTGCGGGGCGAACTGCTATCGGGTGCGGCCAGCAGGCGCTCGCCCCGTTCGGCCTTGGACACGGTGCTCAGATACAGCCCATGCCGCGTGGCCCACTGCGCGGCGAGCGCTGCAAGGCCCGTCACGGGCCCGGCCTTGAGTTCCAGCTCCAGCTCGCAAATGGGGGCTTCGGCCTGCCGCGCTGCGCCCCGGTGGGCCACCACCCGGCCGGTGTCCAGCGCCAGCTCGACCACGGTTCCTTGGCGGGTGATGTCGCGGGTCAGCCGGTCCATCTCGGTGCCATAGGTCTCGACGAGGGGGCTGCCTGCGGCTTGCAGCGCCTGCTGCAGCCGCGCGCCCGCCACGGTGCCACTGTGCAATTGAGGTTGGGGCTCGGGCGCGGTGCCTTCGGTGGCGGGGCCGCGTGCGACGTTGTGCTCCTGCCGGTCCAGCGGGCCATCGCCCAGCGCCTTGACGGTTTGCACCCACTGGTCGCCCTCACGCCGCAGGCGAAACGCAATGCCGCGTGACGCCAGTGCACCGTCGGGTGTGTCGAAGTAGCGGGCCTCCATGCGGATGGCGGTACACCGGCCCCGGCGCAGGGCCGCTTGCACAGCGGCCAGGCGGTCGAGCGGGATGCAGAACTTGAATTCGATTTCCATGGTGGCAGCATTATCCTGTGATATTCCCTTCACAGGGCGATGCCGGATCAAGATGGTGCGCTGGTTATCTGTGAATAATCAATGGTTCACGTGAAAGCGGATTTATTGCGATGAGCGATTGAAAGACGATATCAAGCTCATGCCCAACGGTTTTCCTTGATTATCTCGGATGGAGGTAATAATTTTGAATGCCGAAGCCTGAACCCGGTCGGGCAGGCGCACAAAATTATTCTCTTGCACCAAGGTGTCACCATTGAGGAACGACCACAGAATGAACCGCAGGGCCTGGGCCGTCTGGTCGGGGTTCTGCGTGATCTTGGGGAACACCACAAACGTGCCCATGGTGATGGGCCACACCGATTTGCCGGGCCGCTGCGTCAAGGTGCTGTTGAAAACCCCGGTGGCCGACCAATCGCTGTTGGCCAGTGCTGCCTTGAAAGCGTCGATGGAGGGTTTGACGTATATGCCGTCGGCATTTTTCATCTGCACGGTGGTCAGGCCGTATTCGGCCACATAGCCGTGGTCCACATACCCGATGGCGCCCACCGTGTCGCGCACGCCCTTGGCCACTCCGTCACTGCCTTTGAAGGCCAGCACCCCTGCAGGCCAGGCAATGCTGGTTTTGGCACCGTAAGTTTTTTTCCATTGCGGGCTCACCTTGCCCAGGTAGTCCGCAAAGTTATAGGTGGTGCCCGAGCCATCGGCGCGCACCACCACCTTGATCGGCAGGTCGGGCAGGGGCAGATCGGGGTTTAGCGCGGCGATTTCGGCCGCATTCCAGCGGGTGATTTCGCCCATGAAGATGCGGCTGAGCACCTCGCCCGTCAGGCGCAGCTGGGCGTTGGGCACCTTGGGCAGGTTGACGATGGGGCTGATGCCGGTGATGGCCACGGGCAGCGCCAGCAGGCCATGCTCCAGCAGGTCCTTCTCGGCGGGGTAAACGTCGGTCGCACCAAAGCCGACGGCTTGTTGCTGGATCTTTTTCATGCCCGCGCTGGACCCTACCGGGTCGTAGTCCACCGCACTGCCGGTGGCCTTGGCATAGGCCTTGGCCCAGCTGCGGTAGATGGGGGCCGCCGCCGACGAGCCCGCGCCCGTCACGGTCTGCGCGCTGGCCAGCCCCGCCTGCACAAGGGCCATGGTTGCCAGCAGAAGAAAGTAAATATATTTCATGTGTTTTATGTAATGGTTTTTGTGAATAACGATATGCCACGCACTATTTCCGGTGCAATGAAAGTCGGCGCACTTTCATGGAGCGGGTAAGCCGCTTGCGGTGCCGATCCTAGCAAAATGACAGCGATTTGAAGCATTGGCCTGAACGGTCAAGGTTTCTCGCTCCGTCATTAATTTGTCATTTGAAACAATTAGTATCTTTCGCATTCCCCCCGGGAATTCGCTGTAGGCAACGGGTGGGCATTCTCCAGCGGGCCACACGCGTTCTTTCCCACAAGGCGGCGACGCCTCGGCGGACCTTCACGAAAGATTCAGATGCTTCAAAAAATGAAAATTGGTACCCGGCTGGCGCTGGCGTTTGCCGTGCTGTTGTTGCTGATCTCGGCCCTGGCGGCGGGTGGCATCAGCGGGGCCAAGCGGTTGACCGAGCGCAGCGCAGCCCTGTACGGCGACCGCACCGTGCCGATGGGCGTGCTTGCCGAGATCAGCCACCTGACGCAGCGCAACCGTGTGCTGGTGATGGACATGCTGATGGACCCCGGCACCAGCAACCTGGAGGCCAGCCACGCGGCCCTGACCGCCAATGTCGAGCGCATCCAGACCCTGTGGAAGGACTACGCCGCCAAACCGCTGGGGGCGGAGGAACAGGCCCTGGCGCAGGCCTTTGCCGATGCCAATGCCACCTATCTGGACAAGGGCCTGATCCCGGCGTCGGCCGCGCTGGTGGCCGGCAAGTACGATGACGGTTCGGAGCTGTACATCACCCAGATCCGCCCCAACGCGCTCAAGGTGCAGGACGCCATCGAGCGCCTGGTGGCCCTGCAGATCAACGTGGCCGCAGCAGAGTTTGCCGGGGCCCGCGCCATGAGCGACACCATCCACTGGTGGATGCTGGCCGCCACGGCCCTGGCACTGCTGGCAGGGGCAGCGATGGCCTGGGTCATCACCCGGTCCATCTCGCGCCCGCTGCGCCAGGCCGTGGTGCTGGCACGTACCGTGGCCGGGGGCGACCTGACGGCACAGATTGAGGTGCGCGGCAATGACGAAACCGCCGAGCTGCTGGGGGCCCTGCGCGAGATGAACCACCAGCTGGTGCGCGTGATCACGGAGGTGCGCGCCAGCACCGAGACCGTCGCGCACGAGGCCGTAGTGATGGCGGGCGGCACCGAAGATCTGGCACGCCGCACCGAGGTGCAGGCCTCTAACCTGCAGGAGACGGCCGCGTCGATGGAGCAGCTGACCATCACGGTGCAGCACAACACCGACAACGCCCAGCGTGCCACTGCGCTGGCGCAAGAGGCGAGCAGCGTGGCCAACGAAGGCGGTAGCGTGATGCGCGACGTGATCGCCACCATGCAGGAGATCAAGACCCAGTCGCAGAAGATCACGGACATCATCAAGGTGATCGACGACATCGCTTTCCAGACCAACCTGCTGGCGTTGAATGCAGCGGTGGAGGCGGCGCGCGCCGGTGAGCAGGGCCGGGGCTTTGCCGTGGTGGCGGGCGAGGTGCGGGGCCTGTCGCAACGCAGCAGCATGGCGGCCCGGGAGATTCGCGGCCTGATCTCGGCCAGCGTTCAGGGCGTGGAACGCGGGTCTACCCTGGTGGGGCAGGCGGGCGAGCGTGTGGCCAACACCGTGCACCATGTGAACCAGGTGGTCTCGCTCATCACCGCCATCAAAGAGGCGGGGCAAGAGCAGGCCCGCGGCATTGCCCAGATCGGCGAGGCCGTGCGCCAGCTGGACGCGGCCACGCAACAGAACGCGGCACTGGTGGACGACAACTCGTCTGCCTCGACCGGCATGAAGAACCAGGTCAAGCGCCTGCTGGAGGTGATTCACCAGTTCCGTCTGGCGCCCGATAGGCCCCTGTCGACCGGGGATGCGCCCCTGCTCGCGGCCTCGGGCATTCCTGCTGCGGCGGCCTTGGAGGGCCGAGGCGGCAACCGGGCGCAACTGGCCATTTCGGCCCGCTAGCCTGGCGGCGGCGAGACTTCGGTGATCGCATGGCTGTGCCGTCAATGACCGAGACATTGCCACCCATTTCGCCAGGCGCCGCGCCATGAACCGCACCGATGTATTGATCGCGATTGCCGAGGTGGCGCGCAGCGGTGGCGCGACCGCGCCCGAAGACGCCATTTCGCAGCTGGCGATGATCATTGATGATCTGGAGTTGTCCTGCAGCGGCTCGGAGCAGGTGATGGAGATGCTGCTGCGCATTGCCGCCTGCCTGTGGAACCTGCAGCAGGAACGCATGCGCCTTTGAATACTGGCCTCGGGATTCGGCGCCGCCCTGATCCGTCGCCGCTCAAGGCGACAGACGCGCTCACTCGCCCAATGTTTCGAGCGAAGCCACCTGGTTGCGTCCCCGGTGCTTGGCCAGGTACAGCGCCTGGTCGGCGCGGTCGAGCATGTCACGCAGGCTGCGGTCGCTCTGGCGGAAGGTGCTCACACCCAGGCTGGTGGTCACGCGGTAGCTGTGGCCTGCATCGTCCGTCAGCTCGAGCGCGCGAATGCTGTGCAGCATGCGCGTGGCAACCTCCAGGCCCTCAGCCAATGTAGTCACCGGCAGCAGCACGCCAAACTCTTCGCC
This sequence comes from Acidovorax sp. M14, assembly GCF_049331375.1. Taxonomy (NCBI): domain Bacteria; kingdom Pseudomonadati; phylum Pseudomonadota; class Betaproteobacteria; order Burkholderiales; family Comamonadaceae; genus Acidovorax; species Acidovorax sp. M14. The sequence goes on along the minus strand of NZ_CP186263.1, from coordinate 3,201,394 downwards.
GCCCAGCCGGCCCACGGCATCGCTGGCGCGCAACTGGCCCTTGATGGCCTGCGCAAACGCCATCAGCGCACGGTCGCCCTCCAGGTGACCAAAACGGTCGTTGATGGTCTTGAAGTGGTCCAGGTCCAGCATCAGCAACGTCAGGGGCTCGCCGTTGCTCCGTGAATGGGCGTAGGCCGACTCGGCACACTCCAGAAACGCGCGGCGGTTGGCAATGCCCGTCAGCATGTCGGTGGTGGCCAGGCGCTGCAGTTCGCGCTCCAGGTTCTTGCGCTGCGTCACGTCGCGGTAAATGCCCTCGACCCCCGCAAAATTGCCGGCGTGGTCGTACAGCGCGTGGCTGCTGATGGAGATGTCGATCACCGTGCCATCGCGCCGCACCATCTGGCCCGGAAAGTCCGACACCTCGCCGTGCTCCATGATTGCGGCCTTGAACGCGTCGCGGTCCTTGCTCTGGGGGTAGTACGACTCGGCGGTGCGGCCTTCGATTTCATGCGGTTCGTAGCCGAGCACGCGGCGCACGCCAGGGCCCACATGCTGCACGATGCCCTGCGCGTCGGTGCGGTAGTACACGTCCTGCATGTTGTCGAACAGGCGCCGGAAGTTCTGCTCGCTCTCGCGCAGCTGGGCCTCGATCTCGCTCTGGTGCGTCATGTCCATGCCGCACATGAGCACGGCGGGCGTACCGTCCCATTCAATGGCCACGCTGCTGATCAGCACCATGCGCAGGTTGCCCCGCTCGGTGCGGATGCGAAACTCGGACGACTTGTTGGGCCGCCCGGCCTGCTCGGGCACGGCCACCTGCTGGATGCGGTTGGTGGAGCGCACCTGATCCAACGGATGCACAAAATCGCCGGACAGCCGCCCGATCAGGCTGTCGATGCTGGGCGCCTCCAGCAGCTCCATGCTGGCGGCGTTGGCAAAGCGGATGGCACCCTCTTGTGTGACAAGCACAGCCGCTGGCAACAGGTGCAGCAGGCGCAGGTCGTGGTTCATGGGCTGGTGGGTAACCAAAAGTAATGCACCATTGTGGCACCGGGAAGAGGCGCCATCAAAGATCATCTGTCGCAGGCGGTACTATCGCCCATGAGAAAAACTTTCCAACTCCACGTTGAAGGCAAGAACCGCGACCGCGTTCTCGATGCCGTCAAGCACGAAATCCGCAAATACATCAAGCGCGAACGGCGCCGCGACCTGCCCGAAGGTGCCGACTTCTGGGACTTTGACTGTCGGTTTGGCCGCACCAAAGAAGACGCTGCTGTGGCGCATCTGTCGGCCTTGACCGGCTTGATCAACGGCGTGGCGGCCGAGGGTGGCGCCCAGTTCTATGTGGAAATTCTGGCCAAGCCTGGTAAGCGCACACTCCGGCCTGCCGGCCAGGCGCCGCAGGGCGGGGCCGATGACTTGGGCGGGAACGAAGAAGACGGCGTGTAAACCCGGGCCTGGGTGTGTACCACCCGTGCCCACTCTGTATCCCGACACTGCAGGCCCCTTCAGGGGCCTTTTTTCTGGCCGGCAGGGGCTTGGGCGGCTTGCGCTGCGGCGGCTGCGCGCAGCTTGTCCTTTTTGCTGGGGCGTTTGCCCTTGATGCCACCGGTGCCTTGAGGATCTGCGGGGGGTGCGAGCTGGGGCGTTTCGGTCGGCTCAAAGCCTGTGATCTGCTCACGCGGAATGGTGAGGTGCTGGCGCTTTTCGATCAGCCGGAAATGCGCCTCGGCATCGGCCGTCACAAAGCTCACAGCCATGCCGCTTTCGCCCGCCCGGCCGGTGCGGCCGATGCGGTGGACGTAGTCCACTGCAGAACGGGGCAGGTCGTAGTTCACCACGGCGGGCAGCTGTGCAATATCGATGCCGCGCGCGGCCAGGTCGGTGGTGACCACCACCTGCCAGCGCTCGTCCTTGAACTCCTGCAGCACCTGGTTGCGCGCGCCCTGGCTCAGCCCGCCGTGGAACGGCGTGGCGTAGATGCCCGCCTTGTACAGTTTTTCCGCCACATGCTCGGCAGCGTACTGCGTGGCCACAAACACCAGCACGCGCGACCAGTTGTGCTCCTTGACCAGATGGCGCAGCAGCTGGGTGCGGCGGCTCCCATCCACCGCAATGGCGCGTTGTTCGATGGCAGGCTCGTTGCCCAGGGTGTGAGGCACCTCTACCCGCACGGGGTTCTGAAGAAGGCCATCGGCCAGCGCCTGCACGGCAGCGGGAAAGGTGGCCGAGAAGAACAGGTTCTGCCGCCGGGCAGGCAACAGCGCCAGCACGCGCTGCAGTTCCTCGGCAAAGCCCAGGTCCAGCAGCCGGTCGGCTTCGTCCAGCACCAAGTGCGCCACGGCCGACAGGCGCAACGCGTTGTGGTCCACCAGGTCCAGCAGGCGCCCCGGCGTGGCCACCACAATGTCGGCACCGCCGCGCAGGCCCAGCATCTGCGGGTTGATGGATACGCCGCCAAACACGATGGCGATCTTGAGTGGTTGCTGCAGGTGCTGCGCCAGGCTGCGCAGCACTTCGCCCACCTGCGCGGCCAGTTCACGCGTCGGTACCAGCACCAGGGCACGCACCCGGCGCGGCCCGCCGGTGGCGCTGAGCTGCAGCTGCTGCAGCAAGGGCAGTGCGAAGGCCGCCGTTTTGCCCGACCCCGTCTGCGCCGCACCCAGCAGGTCTACCCCTTGCAGGATGGCCGGAATGGCGCCCGCCTGAATGGGCGTGGGCGCCACAAAGCCCGCCTGGGTGGCAGCGTGGACAAGGGCGGGGGAGAGACCGAGGGAAGCAAAAGGCATGGAAAGGCGCTGGAGAGGCGTTAAAAGGGGGCACGCAACGCAGCGCAGACAAAGCAGTGATGGCCCGCATTGTCGCCGCAGTTGCCCGATGCGCCCTACCTACGAGCTTGCAATGCATGCGTTGCACCTTCCGGGTTGCAGGGAATGCGAGTGCCCTTTCTCTGCGTTGGGCAACCGATAATCGGGCCGCCTCGTTTTTCGTTGACAGTTTTCCCGGACCCGAACCCCATGGCTTTGCCCCTAGATACCTCTGCCATCACCCACGGCATCCAGCTGGCGGTGGCGCCCGTGTTCTTGCTCACTGCGGTGTCCGGCATGATCGGTGCGGTGGCCGGCCGACTGGCCCGCATCATCGACCGGGCGCGTGTGGTGGAAGACCGCGCGCGCGTCAACACCGAACCAGAATTCCTGGCCCGTGCCTACAAAGAGCTGGGCGACTTGCGCTTGCGCGGGCGGCTGGCCAACGGCTGCATTGCGCTGCTGACGTTCTGTGCCTTCCTGATCGGCACGACCATCATCCTGCTGTTCCTGGGCGAAACCACGGACTTCCAGTCCAGCCGCCTCGCGGTGGGCGGGTTTCTGGCGGGCGTTGCCTGCTTTTTGCTGGCGCTGGTGTGTTTTCTGACCGAGACGCTGCTGGCCACGCGCCTGCTCGACTTTCACATGCTGCAGCAAGAGGTGGAGGGGAAGAAGCCATGAAGTCTTTTGCTGATCTGGGCGGCCTGGTGTATTCCACCGAGTCGGGCCGCATGTGCCCCGCCTGCCGGCAGCCGGTGGCGCAGTGCGTGTGTAAGCAGAACAAACCGCTGCCCACGGGCGACGGCATCGTGCGCGTATCGCGCGAGACCAAAGGGCGCGGCGGCAAGGCGGTCACCTTGGTCAAGGGCGTGTTGGTGGACGAGGCCACGCTGGAGCAGCTGGGCAAGCAGCTCAAGACCGCGTGTGGCAGCGGCGGCACGGTGAAGGACGGCGTGATCGAGGTGCAGGGCGACCATGTGGAGCGTGTGATGGCCGCGCTGCAGAAGCTGGGCCACAAGGTCAAGCGCGCGGGCGGCTGAGCGGGGCAGGGCAATGGACGCAGAGAAACTGCAGCGCCTGGTCACCACCGCGATGCCGTACGGCAAGCACAAAGGCACCCTGCTGGCCGACCTGCCGGGCAATTACCTCAACTGGTTTGCGCGCGAAGGGTTTCCCAAGGGCGAGCTGGGCCAGTTGCTGGCACTGATGCACGAGATCGATCACAACGGGCTGTCAGACCTGCTGCGGCCCTTGCGCGGGCGTTGATTTTTCCCCTGTGCCTGCGCCGCATCCGGCGCCGGCCACAGGCCGCTGGAGCGCCACAGCATGGTGATGATCATGGCCAAGGCAATCAGCAGCGGGCGCATCACACCCGCATCCAGCAGCCCGTGTGTTGCAGTCTGCAGGGGGCCCACCACATAGCGCAGCAGCTCTGGCAGCGCTGCGAGCAGCACGGCTCCCAGGATCACCCCGGGGATATGCCCCATGCCGCCAAACACCACCATCGCGACGATGAGCACGGACTCCTGCAGGCTGAAGGCCTCGGGGGACACAAAGCCCTGAAAAGCCGCAAACATGGCGCCAGTCACTCCGCCAAAGCTGGCGCCCACGCCGAAGGCCAGCAGCTTGAGGTTGCGGGTATTGATGCCCATGGACCGCGCTGCGGTTTCGTCGTCGCGGATGGCCATCCATGCGCGGCCGATGCGGGAGTGCTGAAGGCGCTGGCAGACAACGATGGTGAACGTCACGAGCGCCAGGAACAGGTAGTAGTACAACGTGACCGACGCCACTTCGTGGCCCGCCACCACCAGGGGGCGGCCCAGGTCCACCCCCAGAATGTGCACCGGGTCAATCAAGCCCAGACCCTGGGCGCCCTGGGTGATATTGACGGGGTGGCTCATGTTGATGACCAGCAGACGCACGATTTCGCCAAAGCCCAGGGTGACCACAGCCAGGTAGTCCCCCCGCAGCTTGAGGGTAGGGGCTCCCAGCAGCATGCCGAGGAGGGCTGCGCATGCCGCGCCCAGCGGGATGGTCACCCACCAGGGGGCGTGCAACCCCTCAGGGAACAGCGCAGCGATCCATGCAAAGTGGTCGGTCAGGTGGGGTGAGGTCAGCAGGGCAAACAGGTAGGCCCCCAGTGCGTAGAAGGCCACATACCCCAGGTCCAGCAGGCCCGCATAACCCACCACCACGTTCAGGCCCAGTGCCAGCATCACGTACAGCAGGCTGACGTCAGCAACGCGCACCCAGTGGTGGCCGAAGGGTTGCAGTACCAAGGGCAGCAGGAGCACTGCGAGGACCAGGCCTGCTTGCGTGCTACGCCGTTCGAAGATCGTGCTCATGGGTGGTGCCGTGGCTGGGGCGTTGGACGGGCCGCTGCATGAAGCGCCAGTGGCTGTGCAGTGCCAGCGGCACCTCGGTGCCTTCGTAGGCCGCGCAGTCGGCGTAGCCGTGGGCTTCGTACAGGCGATGTGCTGCCTGCATGAAAAGGGCGGTGTCCAGGCACATGCGGGTGTAGCCCGCCTGACAGGCATCTGCGTACAGCTTGCGCAGTGCCGAAGAGCCGAGATGCAGCCCCCGGTAGGCGGGGCGCACGTACAGGCGCTTGACTTCAACGGTGCCTGCGCCCAAGGGCCGCAGGCCACACATGCCTGCGGCTTCGCCATCCACCGTGATCAGGTAGTACACGCTGTTTGGCAGGTTGTCGGTCTGGGACGCCTTCAATCCGGGCAGGTCCTCCAAGGGCAGCGACAAGCCGGCACGCGGGGATAGGGCCGGAAAGCACCGGGCTATTTCGCCATGCACCCAGCGCAGATATTCAGCCTGCAAACCCATCAGCGACTTTCGGGTTTCGCAGGCACTGGCGGAGTCGGCGCGAAGGAATGACGGGTTCGGCATGGCGTGGATGTGTGGAAGTACAAGAAGGTTAGACTGGATCGAATCAGCCAAAAAGTGGCTTTCATTCCTTTTATTGCGGAATGAAAGGATTGAATTGGCCGTACTCACAACCGGAGAAAAGAACGCAGATGGACAAGCTCAGTGGCATGTTGGCCTTCGTGAAAACGGCAGAGCTGGGCAGCTTTGTGGCCGCCGGACGGGCGCTGGAGATATCGGCGTCCGCCGTGGGCAAGGGCGTGGCGCGGCTGGAGCAGGAGGTGGGCGTGCGCCTATTGCAGCGCAGCACCCGGCGCATCCAGCTCACGGCAGAGGGGCGCCTGTTCCATGAGCGCTGCCGACGCGTGCTGGACGACCTGGATGACGCGCAGGCCATGTTGTCGCTCTCGCGGGAGACTCCACGGGGAAAGTTGCGGGTGAGTGCGCCCATCGTGGGCTATCACTTCCTGATCCCGTTGGTGCCGGAGTTTTTGTCGCGCTACCCCGAGGTGGAGCTGGACATCACGTTCAGCGACCGTGCGATCGACCTGATCGACGAAGGCATTGACGTGGCGATTCGCGGTGGCGAGCTGCGCGATTCACGCCTGGTGTCGCGGCCCTTGCACACCTTTCGGCTGCTGCTGTGTGCTGCGCCCAGCTACCTGGAGCGCCATGGCACTCCGGCTGAACTGCGTGATCTGGCGCAGCATGCGTGCGTGCGCTTTCGCCACCCGGATTCCGGCAAGCTGCTTGACTGGCCGTGGCGTGAGGACCTGGCCGGTGACGAGCCACGCCTTCGCACGGTGCTGGCCTGCAACAACATCGAAGCCGTTCTGGGGGCTACCCTGCGGGGGATCGGTATTGCCTGCATGCCCGACTTTCTGGTGCGCGATGCCCTGGCAGAAGGGCGGCTGGTGAGCGTGCTGGAGCCGCACCTGGGCCCGGCCCGCCAGTTCCGGGCGCTGTGGCCCTCCAGTCGCCATCTGTCGCCCAAGGTGCGCGTGTGGGTGGATCATCTGGGCGCGCAGTTGTCCAGCCCGCCATAATCGCGGCCATACCAACAACCACACCGAGGGAATGCACATGAAGGGCAATATTGCTGCGATCGTTCTGGTCGTTCTGGGCGTGTTTTTTCTGCTGACCAACCTGGGACTGATCAGCATCAGCCTGCGCGAGCTGCTGCGCGTGTGGTGGCCGGTGGCGCTGATTGCGGTGGGCGTAGCGCTGTTCTTCACGCCGGGCAACAAGAGCAAATAAGCCGGGGAGAGCGCGGGCCCTACTGGCGCGCGAGGTGTCAGTCCTCAGCCCAGCTGGGCCCCTTCGGCGCCGTGGGGGTGGGCGCCGTGCCCGCCATGCTCCTCGCGGGGCTGCACAAAACCAGGGTCGTTGCCAAAGTAGCCCCGGAACAGGTTGCGTGCAATGCCATGGGCCGCTACCTGGAGGTCGCGCGCCACCTCGGGTGCAAACAGGCGGCTGGTGTGCTGTTGCCACAGCCCCACCCAGGCCGCAAAGTGGGCAGGGGTGACGCCCTCCAGCGCCATGTGTTTGCCGAAGACATCGCCCTTGAAGCTGCGGGTGCCCAGCACGACGGTGCTCCAGAAGTCCACCAGCCGCTGCAGGTGGGCGTCCCACTGGCCGTGCAGGGCCTTTTCAAACACCGGGCCCAACAGCGGGTCGTGCCGCACATCCCCATAAAAGCCGTGCACCAGCTGCGTGATGCTCTCCGCGCTGGGGGCGAGCTGGCTGGCGGGCTGTGTGCGGTTGGCTTCGTCGGTCATGGCGGCAGTGTGCCCGCTCACTGGCAACCGCAAGCTGACGTGGCACAAGCCTGGGCGGGAGCAGCGCTGGCTTCGAACCGCGGAAACAGCACGTTGTTCTCCAGGTGGATGTGGTTGATGAGGTCGTCGCCCAGCTGGGCAATGCCTGCGTAGAGCGCGCGCCAGGTGTTGCATGCGCCTTGGGGGGGCGTGGCGTCATTCGTCAGCGCGTTGAGCTTGTCCAGCGCTTCGCCATGGTCCACGTGTTCGGCGCGCATCATGCCGATGGGCTGGCCCACAAAGGGGTTGCCGCCGTTCTTGAGCATCGGGAACAGCACCTGTTCTTCCTTGAGCATGTGCGACAGCAGCTCTTCGTGCATGGCCTCCAGGTGGTCGGCCAGGCCGGCCGGTACCTGCGGGTGGTCGCGGTGCACGGCTTCCACGCGGCGGGCCATGCGGATCAGCTCAGGCAATTGCTGGCGGTGCACCTCGTGGTAGCGCGCCAGGATGTGGTCGATGAGCGCGCTGGGCGACGCTGCCTCGGGCACGGCGTCGCTGCGCTGCAGGGCCGCCAGTTCGGCCAGCACGGCGTCGGCGTCCAGCCCCTTGTCGGCAGCCGCCTTGGCCAGACTCACCTGGCCACCACAGCAAAAGTCCAGCTTGAGGCGCCGAAACACCGCCGTGGCGCCCGGCAACTGCACGGCGATCTGGCCGATCTGCTGCTCGGCGCTCAGTGGTAGCGGGGTGGTGGGGGCTGTGGCGTGCAGGGTGTCGATGCGGGCGTTCATGGTGGTCCTTTAAAGATTCATATCGTGTGAATATTTTAACGAATAAAATTCAGGCTGTATGCATCTTTTTGATTGATCTGCGGCAAACCCATGCGACTGACCCAATGGACCGACTACACGCTGCGCGTGCTGATGTACTGCGCTGCCACCGAGGGGCGGGCGCAGCCCGTCACCATCACGGAGGTGGCCGAGGGCTACGGCATCTCGCGCAGCCACCTGATGAAGATCGTGCAGCAGCTGTCGGCCCAAGGCCTGCTGGAGACCACGCGCGGGCGTGGCGGTGGCATGCGGCTGATGGTGCCGGCCTCGTCCATCCACATTGGCGCAGTGGTGCGTGCCACCGAGACGGACTTCAACCTGGTGGAGTGTTTTGACCCCGCCTCCAACCAGTGCCGCCTGAGCAGCCACTGTCGGCTGAAAGGGGTGCTGGGCCAGGCCATGCAGGCCTATCTGGCGGTGCTGGATGGCGTGACGCTGGCGGATCTTGTGGCGCCCACGTCGCCCCAGGGCGTGGCGCTGCAGGCCACGGTGGCGGCCCCGCGTGCAGGCAGTGCCCGCCGCAAGGCCGTGTTGGTGCCCGGATTGCCCGATGCACCTGGTTTTGAATAAGAACGGCGTGATGCGCTAGTGCTACATGCCTGGATAGCTATCAAATTAATAGTGTCCCGTTGCGCCCTGTAAGTATTGAGGCGCCACGCTGCTCAGCGCAGCACTTCGAGCAGGCGGTCCAGCCCGCCCTGGTTGATGGCCACCTTGGCCTGGGCGCGCACGGCGGGCTTGGCGTGGTAGGCCACCGACAGGCCGGCAACGTCCATCATGGGCAGGTCGTTGGCGCCATCGCCCACGGCAATCGCCTGCTGCGGCGAGATGCCCATCAGCGAGGCCACTTCCAGCAGCGTGCGGCGCTTTTCTGCGCCATCGCAGATGTCGCCCCAGGCCTGGTCCACCATGCGGCCCGTCAGCTGGCCGTCTTGCACTTCCAGCATGTTGGAGCGCGCAAAGTCGATGCCCAGCCCGGCCTTCACGCGGTCGGCAAAGAAGGTGAAGCCGCCCGAGACCAGCAACGTGGTCAGGCCTGCTGCCTTGGCGGCGGTGATCAGCTCTTTGGCGCCGGGATTGAAGCGCAGGCGCTCGGTGAACACCTGCTCCATGTGCTGCACCGTCACGCCCTTGAGCAGCGCCACACGCTGGCGCAGGCTCTCCTTGTAGTCGGCGATCACGCCCTGCATGGCTGCCTCGGTGATCGCGGCCACCTCGGTCTTGCGGCCGGCGGCATCGGCGATTTCGTCCACGCACTCGATGTTGATGAGGGTGGAGTCCATGTCAAAAGCGATGAGCTTGTAGGCGGACAGGGACAGCGGAGGCTCGATGCCCTGGATGACGAGGCCAGGGGCGAATTCGGTTGCGTGGGTCATGGCAGAAAAAGGGGAACAAATGCGGGGTAAGAACCCGCAATGGTATCCCTGGCGGGCTTCTGCTCCCGCCTTGCCCGCCGTGCTTCGCGCGCAGGTTCTCGTCAGATCCCTTACCTCAGCGCGGATGCGGCAGGTTCTGGCTGCCGCCTTTCAGCGCCTTGGCGGCCGGATTGGGCTGGGGCGGCTCGTTCATCTTGACCAGGAACATGCGCACAAAAAATGCAGCCATGCAGATCATGAACCCGATGCCGATGATGCTCATCAGGCCGTAGTCGGTAGAAAACAGATCGTTCAGCAGCTTCATGGAGACCCTCCTTGTGGTGGTGTTCCCCACTATCGGATGGTCCCTGCGGCGGCTGCTTGTGCTGTGTCAAAGACTGCGGCGTGTGGGCAAGATGCAAGTCAAACCAAGGCGGGATAGCGGCCAGTGCCTTCGGGCCAGGGCGTGAGCACCTCGAACCCGTCGGCCGTCACGGCCACCATGTGTTCCCACTGGGCGGACAGCGAGCGGTCGCGGGTGACCACGGTCCAGCCGTCGGCCAGCTCCTGCGTGTCGCGCTTGCCGGCGTTGATCATGGGCTCGATGGTGAAGACCATGCCTTCCTCCAGCCGCAGGCCCTGGCCGCGCTGCCCGTAGTGCAGCACCTGGGGCTCGTCGTGGTAGATCTGCCCGATGCCGTGGCCGCAGTATTCGCGCACCACGCTGAACCGCTCGCGGTGGGCCACGGTCTGTATGGCATGGCCCACATCGCCCAGCGTGGCGCCGGGGCGTACCTGGGCAATGCCCGCGCACATGGCCTCGTAGGTGGTGTCCACCAGGCGGCGCGCCAGCGGGCTGGGCTCGCCCACAAAGTACATGCGGCTGGTGTCACCAAACCAGCCATCCTTGATGATGGCCACGTCGATGTTGATGATGTCCCCTGCCTTGAGCACTTGGCCGGGCGACGGAATGCCGTGGCAGATCACGTGGTTGACCGAGGTGCACACCGTTTTGGGATACCCCAGGTAGCCCACGTTGGCGGGGGTGACCTGCAGTTCGTTCACGATGTAGTCGTGGCAGAGCCGGTCCAGCGCCTCGGTGCTGACGCCGGGCTGCACGTGTGGCGTGATCATGTGCAGCACGCGGGCGGCCAGGTGGCCGGCCTCACGCGCCTGGGCGATTTCGGCGGGGGAGCGCAGGGTGACGCGGGACGACTTCATTGAACACGCCGCCCGCTGTGGCCCGGCTTGGCGGCCACGGAGGCCGCCACCGTTTCCAGGTCGAAGCCTCCGGCCTGCTCGGCGCGGATCAGCAACTGGCAGATGTCGCTGTGGTCGAGGTTGGGATGCAGCTCGGCCAGCATGCCGATGCGCATCCAATGTTCTGCCTGTGCGTTGATGGAGCGAGACAGGGCGTTGCTGGCAACGCGCAGGTTCTCGTGCATTTGGTCTGAAATTTTGACAATACCCATGCAGCGAATTATATGCGAAACATATATGTTTCGTATTGCTGCGTGTCTGCAGTCCCTGTGGTGCGCGTTGGCAACACTGCGCTGATGCCCGCCAGCGCTACTGCGGCGGCCGCTTCAGATAGAGCTGGTCCGACCAGGTGGCCAGCCACTCGGGCTTGAAGGCCACAAAGATGGCCGCGAGCATGCCCGTCACAAACCCGTCGCCCCAGGCCATGAGCCAGCGGGCCACCAGCGACAGCTCGTTGCCCACACCCGGAAACAGGTGCCCGGTCCATTGCGAGAGCACACCGGCGGCGAACACGCAGGCCACGGTGCCCAGAAAAGCCCGGCCCAGCACGTACACAAATGGCTGGGTGCCCACCCAGCGCCGCAGCAGTGCGCCCAGCGCCAGCGCTAGCGTGGCGGGCACCACACCCAGCCAGATGGCGGCGCCCAGCGCGTCGGCCCAGTCCAGGGCGGGTGAAAGCAGGCCCGCAATCGCGCCCACCGCCAGCAGCACGGGGATGGCCAGCGGCCAGCCCAGTATCAGCACCACCAGGCACGCGCCCGACCACTGCAGTTGCAGCGGCATGGCGTGCAGGGTGGGCAGGGCCCACAGCCAGGGCAGAAACACCAGCGTGGCCAGCAACGGCGTCCACAGCGGGGACGCCGCACCGTGGGACTCATGCACCAGCGGCTTGCGGCTGGCCAGCAGTCGCCAGGGCCGCGTGGCCAGGGCGGCCGTCAGCGTCACCAGCGCGAGAAGAGACTCCAGCCACATTGTTTGCTTCTCTTTTGATAGCTGTCGGCGCATTATCTACTAGCGCTTGCAGCCTCTTTGGCTTTTTGAGCCTGTTTACGATCTCCCAGGGGGCGCGCAGCGGTCTTTGCGGGGTGGGATGCAAGGCGCGGTGCGCAGTGGATAGCCCAGCTATCCACAAGCGCCGCAACGCCGCAGACCGCCCGCAAAGGCCACTGCCCGAAGGGTTGGAGCGAAATCGGGTGATTGGACGCCCCAGCTGCTTGCACGGGCGTGGGCCCATGCTGCGCATCCGAAGCCTCCACTCATCCCGATTGCGCGCCAACGCGATCCCCTGCGAGATCGTAAACAGGCTCTTGTAACGCTATGCAGCCACCACGGGTTGCCCCAGGCTGCGCAGAATGTCCCGCACCATCTGCGCGCGGTCCTTGGGCTCCTTGAGCTCGCGCTCGACGCGCAGCTTCTCGTTGCCCGCCAGCTTGATGTGCTTGTTCTTCTGGATCAGCTCGATGATGCGCATCGGGTCGATCGGCGGCTGGGGCTTGAAGGTGATGTTGATGACGCCCGGCGCGGCATCCACCTTCACCACGCCATAGGGCTGGCTCAGCACGCGCAGGCGGTGCACATCGATCAGCGTTTGCGCCTGCGGCGGCAGCTTGCCAAAGCGGTCCACGATCTCTTCGAGCAAGCCGTCGATCTGGTCGTTGGTCTTGGCGGTGGCCAGCTTCTTGTAGAACGACAGGCGCAGGTGCACGTCGCCGCAGTAGTCATTGGGCAGCAGCGCGGGCGCGTGCAGGTTGATGTCGGTGGTGACCGAGAGGGGCGCCAGCAGGTCGGGCTCCTTGCCCGCCTTCAGCGATCGCACGGCTTCGCTCAGCATCTCGTTGTAGAGCTGGAAGCCCACCTCCAGCATGTTGCCGCTCTGGTTCTCGCCCAGCACCTCGCCCGCGCCGCGGATCTCCAGGTCGTGCATGGCAAGGTAGAAGCCCGAACCGAGTTCTTCCATCTGCTGGATCGCGTCCAGCCGCTGGGCGGCCTGCTTGGTCAGGCCCTCCACGTCGGGCACCATCAGGTAGGCATAGGCCTGGTGGTGGCTGCGGCCCACGCGGCCGCGCAGCTGGTGCAATTGCGCCAGGCCGAACTTGTCGGCGCGGCTCATGATGATGGTGTTGGCCGTGGGCACGTCGATGCCGGTCTCGATGATGGTCGAGCACAGCAGGATGTTGTAACGCTGCGCCACGAAGTCCCGCATCACCTTCTCCAGCTCGCGCTCGGGCATCTGGCCATGGGCCACGGCGATGCGCGCCTCGGGCAGGATCTCTTCGAGCTTCTGGCGGCGGTTCTCGATCGTCTCCACCTCGTTGTGCAGGAAGTAGCACTGCCCGCCGCGCTTCAGCTCGCGCAGCACCGCCTCGCGGATCACGCCGGTGCCCTCGGTGCGCACGAAGGTCTTGATGGCCAGGCGCCGCTGCGGCGCGGTGGCGATGACCGACAGGTCGCGCAGGCCTTCGAGCGCCATGCCCAGCGTGCGTGGGATGGGCGTGGCCGTGAGGGTGAGTACATCCACCTCGGCGCGCAGGGCCTTCATCTGCTCCTTGTGGCGCACGCCAAAGCGGTGCTCCTCGTCGATGATCAAGAGGCCCAGGTTGTGGAACTTGGTGGATTCGGACAGCAGCTTGTGCGTGCCGACCACGATGTCCACCGTACCGTCGCCGATGCCCTTGATGGCCGCCGTGATCTCCTTGCCCGAACGAAAGCGCGACACCTCGGCCACCTTCACCGGCCACTTGCTGAAACGGTCCACCAGCGTCTGGTAGTGCTGCTCGGCCAGCAGCGTGGTGGGCGCAAGGAAGGCCACCTGCTTGCCGCCCGTGACTGCCACGAAAGCCGCGCGCAGGGCGACCTCGGTCTTGCCAAAGCCCACGTCGCCGCAGACCAGCCGGTCCATGGGGCGCGGCGAGATCATGTCCTGGATGACGGCGTGGATGGCGGCGTTCTGGTCGGCCGTTTCCTCGAAGCCGAAGTCGTTGGCGAACTGCTCGTAGTCCTGCGGGCTGTAGCGGAAGGCATGGCCCTCGCGCGCGGCGCGGCGGGCGTAGATGTTGAGCAGCTCGGCTGCACTGTCGCGCACCTGCTCGGCGGCCTTGCGCTTGGCTTTTTCCCACTGGCCGCTGCCCAGCTTGTGCAGCGGCGCCTCGTCGGCGCTCACACCGGTGTATCGGCTGATGAGCTGCAGCTGGCTCACCGGCACATACAGCACGGCCTTGTCGGCGTATTCGAGGTGCAAGAACTCCTGCATGGCGGGCGTGCCGTCGGGGTTCTTGTTGCCCACGTCCATGTTGATCAGGCCCCGGTAGCGGCCAATGCCGTGCTGGCTGTGCACCACGGGGTCGCCCAGGGTCAGCTCGGCCAGGTCCTTGATCAGCGCCTCGACATCGCTCACCTGCTCCTGCTTCTTGCGGCGGCGCGTGGTGGGGCCTGCGGCAAACAGCTCGGTCTCGGTGACGAAGTCGATACCGTCTTCGATCCAGCTGAAGCCCACGGTAAGGCCGGCGGTGGCAATGCCCACCTTCTCGTCGGCGGTGCCCTGGAACTCGGCCAGCGAGTCGAAAGCCGGAGGGTTCACCCCGCTGGCGCGCAGAAAGTCGAGCAGGCTCTCGCGCCGCCCATCGCTCTCAGCCAGCAGCAGCACGCGGTGCTGTGTGTTGCGGATATGGGCGTGCAGGCGCGCCAGTGGGTCTTCGGCCCCGCGCACCACTGACAGGTCGCCCAGTTTCTGAAAGTGCGGGTTGTCCTCCACGTCCTCCACGCCGGGGCGGATGGCCAGCTGGGCATGCTCCTTGGCGCGCGTGTAGAACTGGTCGGCCGACAGGAACAGTGCCTCGGGCGGCAGCGCCGGGCGTTCGGGGTCACCCTGCACCAGGCGGAAGCGGTCTTTGGTGTCTTGCCAGAAGCGTTGGAATGCGGGCTCCAGGTCACCGTGCAGCACCACCGTAGCTTCGTCTCCCAGATAGTCGAACACCGTGGCGGTTTCATCGAAGAACAGTGGCAGGTAGTACTCGATGCCCGCCGTGGCCACGCCTGCGCCCATGTCTTTGTAAATGCGGCTCTTGGTAGGGTCACCCTCCAGCATCTCGCGCCAGCGGCTCCTGAACTTGGCGCGCGCGTCGTCGTCCATGGGGAACTCGCGGCCGGGGAGCAGGCGCACCTCGGGCACGGGGTACAGGCTGCGCTGGCTGTCGGGGTCGAAGGTGCGGATGCTGTCGATCTCGTCGTCGAACAGATCCACGCGGAAGGGCACGAGCGAGCCCATGGGGAACAAGTCGATCAGCCCGCCGCGCACGGCGTATTCGCCAGGGCTCACGACCTGAGATACATGCGAGTAACCGGCCAGCGTGAGCTGGGCCTTGAACTTGGCCTCGTCGAGCTTTTGTTTGACCTTGAAGTGGAAGGTATAGCCCGCCAGGAAGGAGGGCGGTGCGAGGCGGTACAGCGCGGTGGTGGCAGGCACCAGCACCACGTCGGCCTCACCCTGCGAGATGCGCCACAGCGTGGCCAGCCGCTCGCTAATCAGGTCCTGGTGCGGGCTGAACGTGTCGTAGGGCAGCGTTTCCCAGTCAGGGAACAGCGCGCAGCGCAGGCCGGGCGCAAAAAAGGCCATCTCGTCGATGAGCCGCTGCGCGTCGGTGGCGTCGGCCGTGACGATGGCGGTGGTGCGGCCGGCAGCCTTGTCGCGCTCGGCCAGGCGGGCCAGCAGCAGGGAGTCGGCGCTGCCCACGGGGCGGGGCAGGGCAAAGCGTTTTCCGGGGGAGAGTTTGGGGAGTTCCATGCGGACGGTGTCGTCAGTGGGCCCGCCGCATCCCCAGGGGCGCGAAACACGCACGGGTTGGATCGGGGGCAACGGGAGATTTTAGAATGAGCGCTCCATGACTGCTCCCCTGCTGCACCCTTCGCTCACCCCCTTGTCGGCCCAAGGGCGTTTTTGGGCGCTGGTGCCCTGCGCAGGGGTGGGGTCACGGGCTGTGCCGGCAGGCGCAGGCAGCCCCCCTCCAGCACAGCCCGTGCAGGCATCGACCGTGGCGGCGTTCTCGCCTGCCGCAGCGCTGTCTGCCCGCGCTCCTGCAGTGGCGGGCCCGCTGCCCAAGCAATACCACCTGGTGGCAGGCCACCCTATGGTGCTGCACACACTGGCCGCCTTTGCCGGTGTCGGGCGCCTGCTGGGCACGCTGGTGGCTGTGGCACCGGGAGATCGCTTTCTGGATGCCCATGCCCACCCCGCATTTTTTGTGGTCGAGTGTGGTGGCCCCACGCGTGCCGACACGGTGCTGGGTGGTCTCAAGGCGTTGCTGGAGCGCGGTGCGCAGCCTGGCGACTGGGTCCTGGTGCATGACGCTGCGCGCTGCCTGGTGACCTCAGAGCAGATCGATGCGCTCATCGACCAGTGCGCGGGCGACAGTGTGGGCGGGCTGCTGGCGCACAAGCTGGCCGACACGCTCAAGACTTCCATCGACGGCCCGGGCGGCGTGCGCGTGGCTTCTACTGTGGACCGCAGCGACAAGTGGCTGGCGCAGACGCCCCAGATGTTCCGCATCGGCCCGCTGATGGAGGCGATTGACAAGGTGGGCTCCAACGTGACCGATGAAGCCAGCGCCATGGAGGCCATGGGCTTTCACCCCCGGCTGGTGCCCGGCGGGGCACAGAATTTCAAGGTCACTTACCCGGATGATTTCGCGCTGGCGGCTGCTGTGCTGGCCCAGCGGGCGCACAGCACCACGCTGGAGCGTTTTGGGGGCGAGCGGGGGCAGGTGAACACGGCCCCCGGCAAGAAGAATCTTTTTTAAGCCCATCGCACAAGGGCTGCTGGCATCACCGGTCTGCTGCCAAGGTCTGCTGTCAACATTGCGCGGCCAGGGAGTCTGATGGACGGCACCGGCGAACCAACACTCAAACATTCACAAAGACAAAGGCAAGCAGATGAATTTCAGGATTGGAGAAGGCTGGGACGTACATGCGCTGGTGCCCGGCCGCCGCCTGGTGATTGGTGGGGTGGAGATCCCTCACACGACAGGCCTGCTGGGCCACTCGGACGCCGACGTATTGCTGCACGCCATCACTGACGCGCTGCTGGGCGCGGCGGCACTGGGAGACATTGGCCGCCATTTCCCCGACACCGATGCTGCGTTCCGCGGCGCCGACTCGGGCGTGCTGCTGGCCGAGGCGGCACGGCGGGTGCGCGCCGTGGGCTTTGAGATCGGCAACATCGACAGCACGGTCGTCGCCCAGGCCCCGCGCCTGGCGGCGCACATCCCCGGCATGCGGGCCGCGATCGCCAGGGCGGTGGGCGTGGCCGAGGGCCAGGTCAATGTGAAGGCCAAGACGGCCGAGCGCCTGGGCCCGGTGGGGCAGGGCTTGGCCATGGAGGCACGGGCCATCGCGCTGGTGTACCGGGCATAACCCAGCCTTTTGCAACGGGGCCTGCAGCGCTCAGCTGCTGCCGCGCTCCACGATGGAAAAGCCGATGTCGACCACGGGCTGGGCGACTGCTTTGCCTTCGGCCCGGTCGGCAATCCATCCGGCAGCCGTCTGCCCCATGCGCGTGCCATCAATGCGCACCGTGGAAAGGGCCGGAGTGACCGTTTCGGCAAAGTCGATGTCGCCAAATCCCACCACCGCGAGTTGCTGTGGTACCGCGATGCCGCGTGCCCTGGCTTCGGTCAGCACGCCCAGGGCCAGCATGTCGGAGCTGCAGAACACGGCGTCGATATCGGGAACGTCGGCCAACAGGGCAGCCAGCCCGGCACGGCCATCTGCGTGGGTGGTGGGCGATTTGCCCAGTCGAACGGCGGGCGGGCGCAGACCCAGGCGCGCGGCGGCGGCGGCAAAGCCCTGAGCGCGCCGCGCGGCACGCTCATCACCACCGCTCAGTAGCGCCAGCCGTCGCCGTCCCCTGGCGAACAGGTGCTCGCACACGGCGGCGCCGAGCGCTTCATGGCGCAGGCCGACGAGCATGTCGATGGGGGTGTCGGTGAAGTCCCAGGTTTCAACCACCGGAATGCCCGAGGCCATCAGCAAGCGCCGTCCTTCGGGAGAATGCATGACCCCCGTGAGCACGATCCCATCGGGCCGCCGGCCCACGATGGCGCGCAGCAGCGCGTCTTCGCGGGAGCGTGCATAGCCCACCTGGCCCACCATGACCTGAAAGCCGCGCAGTTCCAGCGCATCGGTGAGGGCCTGCACCATTTCACCAAACAGAGGCCCCGTGAGCGTGGGGACCAGTGCCGTCACCACGTGGCTGCGCGCCGAACGCAACCCGCCTGCCACGAGGTTGGGTACATAGCCCAAAGTGGAAACGGCTTCCTGAACCCGTTGCCGCGTGCGCTCAGACACCTGCTGCGGCGTGTTGATGGCGCGCGACACGGTAATCATCGACACGCCTGCCCGTTCGGCCACCTCGCGCAGCGTGACCGCCGAGCGGTCGCGGCCGGAGGGTGGGGCAGTGCGGGCCGGGTCTGGAGCTTGCATGGTGGTGGAGTCTAAAGGGCGCGTGACTTCGGGCTGGCACCGTGCACACCCCGTGCGAGGGCACTCCAGTGAAATTTGGAAACCAAGGGTTTTCACTATGTCGTCTGATGATGTTAACGTTAACATTTGCATAAATCGCAGAAATTTCGCCTTTTAGAGCAGAAATTCTGTGACTTGTACGACCTTTAAAGACCTCTTACCCACCGCCCGCTTTTCACCATGACCCCGCAAGAACTCAAAACCATCATGGGCTCCGGCCTGCTCTCGTTCCCCATCACCGACTTCGACGAGCAAGGCAACTTCCGCCCCAAGACCTACATCGAGCGCCTGGAGTGGCTCGCCCCTTATGGCGCCAGTGCTCTGTTTGCCGCTGGCGGCACGGGGGAGTACTTCTCGCTCTCAGGCCCCGAGTACAGCGAGGTCATCAAGACGGCGGTAGAGACCTGCCGGGGCAAGGTGCCGATCATTGCCGGCGCCGGTGGCCCCACCCGCACGGCCATTGCCCACGCGCAGGAGGCCGAGCGTTTGGGTGCCCACGGCATCCTGCTGCTGCCGCATTACCTGACCGAGGCGGGTCAGGAAGGTCTGATCGCCCATGTGGAGCAGGTCTGCAAGAGCGTGAAGTTCGGTGTGATCGTCTACAACCGTGACCGCACCAAGCTCACGGCCGAGTCCCTGGCCATCCTGGCCGAGCGTTGTCCGAACCTGGTGGGGTTCAAGGACGGGGTGGGCAATATCGAGACCATGTCTTCCATTTACATGAAGCTGGGGGACCGTTTCTCGTACCTGGGCGGCCTGCCCACGGCCGAGGTGTATGCGGCGGCCTACAAGGCGCTGGGCACGCCGGTGTATTCGTCGGCGGTGTTCAACTTCATCCCCAAGACGGCGATGGAGTTCTACAAGGCGGTGGCCAGCGATGACACAGCCACGCAGCACCGGCTGCTCAAGTCGTTCTTCATGCCGTACCTGGCCATCCGCAACCGGGTGGAGGGCTATGGCGTGTCGATCATCAAGGCGGGGGCGCGCATCGTGGGCCATGACGGCGGCCCGGTGCGGGCGCCGCTGACGGACCTCAAGCCCCATGAGATGGAAGAGCTCAAGGCGCTGATTGACAAGCTCGGGCCGCAGTGAACGCGGCCGACTGATTCCTTCCTTTTCTCATCCACCCCCGAGGCTCCGCAGAGGGCCTGCCATCACTACTTTCGGAGACACCCTCATGTTCGTTGCCCAGAAACTGTTGCTTGTAGCTGCCGCCTGTGGCCTTGCCTTTGCCGCATCTGCGCAGACCGCCGCGCCCGCTGCTACCACCTGGCCCGATAAACCCGTGACCATCGTCGTGCCGTTCCCGGCCGGCGGTTCCACCGACATGGTGGCCCGCGCCATGGCCCTCCACATGGGCGACAAGTTGGGCCAGAACTTCGTGGTGGACAACCGCCCGGGTGCCACGGGCACACTGGGCGCGGGCATGGTCAAGCGCGCGCCAGCCGATGGCTACACGCTGCTGGTGTCGTCGCTGGGTGCCTTTGTCGTGGCGCCGCACTTGCTCAAGAGCGTGCCGTACGACGCCCTCAAGGACTTTGACTACATCACCGTGCCCGTGCAGGCACCCAACGTGCTGGTCGCAGCCCCCGGACAGAAGGCGCGCACCGTGAAGGAGGTGATCGCCCAGCTCAAGGCCAACCCGGGCAAGGTGAGTTTTGCCAGCTCGGGCAACGGCTCTTCGGACCATCTCTCGGCCGAGGTGTTCTGGCAGCAGACCGGCACGGAAGGCCTGCACATCCCCTACAAGGGCGGCGCGCCGGCCATCAACGACCTGCTGGGCGGACAGGTGGAGTTCTCGTTCCAGAACGTGAACGCCGTGCTGCAGCACATTCGCGCGGGCAAGCTGCATGCGATTGCTGTAACGGGTGACAAGCGCAGCCCCGTGCTGCCCGATGTACCCACCTTGGCTGAGGCCGGCGTGACCGGTGCCGAGGTGTATTCGTGGCAGGGCATGGCCGCACCCAAGGGCCTGCCACCTGCACTCAAGAAGAAGCTCGCGGACGCCGCCATCGCAGCCATCAACGACCCTGCCGTGAAAAAGCGCATGCTGGACCAGGGCCTGGAGATTGTCGGCAGCACGCCCGAAGCCTTCACCGCCTACCAAGCGCGCGAATTTGCCCGTTGGAAGACCGTGATCGAGACCCGAAAAATCACCGCTGATTAATTCGTTACAACCCCCTGAGTCGCTTCGCGCCTTCCCCCTTCTCTCGAACTACTGCGTAGTTTGGGAAGGGGGACACCGCCAGCGCGGCGGGGCGGCCCTTGCGCGGCGGTTCTGGCATCGGCCGCGCGCTTTCGACCGGATCGCCTGACTCCCGCCTTCGCAATCCAATACCACCATGAACACACCTTCCATTCCCTCCAAGGCCTTTGCCACCAGCACACCCGTTATCACCGAGCTGCGCGTGGTGCCTGTGGCGGGCCACGACAGCATGCTCATGAACCTGAGCGGCGCGCACGGTCCATTCTTCACGCGCAACCTGCTCATCCTGCGTGACAGCGCGGGCAACACAGGCGTGGGTGAAGTACCCGGCGGCGAGAAGATCCGCCAGACCATCGAAGATGCGCGACCGCTCATCGTGGGCCAGCCCGTGGGTCACCACAACGCCGTGCTCAATGCCATGCGCGCCCAGTTTGCCGACCGCGATGCGGGCGGGCGTGGCCTGCAGACCTTTGACCTGCGCATCACCATCCATGCCGTGACGGCGGTGGAGTCGGCCTTTCTCGATCTGCTGGGCCAGCACCTGGGCGTGCCCGTGGCCGCGCTGCTGGGCGACGGCGTGCAGCGCACATCGGTGCAAATGCTGGGCTACCTGTTCTATGTGGGCGACCGGGCAAAGACCGATCTGGCCTACCGCACCGAGCCCGGCGCTGACAACGACTGGTTCCGCCTGCGCAACGAAAAGGCGATGACGGCTGAGGGCATCGTGCGCCTGGCCGAAGCCGCTTACCAGCGCTATGGCTTTGCTGACTTCAAGCTCAAGGGCGGTGTGCTGCGCGGCGAGGAAGAGGTTGAGGCCATCCGCGCGCTGCACGAGCGCTTCCCCGAAGCGCGCGTGACGCTGGACCCCAATGGCGGCTGGCTGTTGAAAGACGCCATCCGCCTCACGCGCGACCTGCATGGCGTGATGGCCTATGCCGAAGACCCCTGCGGCGCAGAAGGCGTGTTCTCGGGCCGCGAGGTGATGGCCGAGTTCCGCCGCGCCACCGGCCTGCCCACCGCTACCAACATGGTGGCCACCGACTGGCGCGAAATGGCGCACAGCCTGGCGCTGCAGTCGGTGGATATTCCGCTGGCAGACCCGCATTTCTGGACCATGGCCGGATCAGTGCGTGTGGCGCAGATGTGCCAGGCCTTCGGCCTGACCTGGGGCTCGCACTCCAACAATCATTTCGATGTTTCGCTGGCCATGTTCACCCATGTGGGCGCTGCCGCGCCGGGGCGCGTCACGGCTATCGACACGCACTGGATCTGGCAGGACGGAGAGCGCCTGACCCAGCAGCCGTTCCAGATCAAGAATGGTTTCATCGACCTGCCCGCGAAGCCCGGTCTGGGGGTGGAGCTGGACATGGACGAGGTTGAGCGCGCCCACCGCCTGTACCTGCAGCATGGCCTGGGCGCACGCGACGATGCCATCGCCATGCAGTACCTGATCCCCGGCTGGAAGTTCAACAACAAGTCGCCTTGTATGGTGCGCTGAGGTGGGTGAAAAACACAAAGCCCTCCAATGGAGGGCTTTGTTGTTGATGCAGGGCAGGGGGATCACGCCATCCGGTCTTCCGCCCGTCGCCGGGGCAACTGGCGCTTGACGGACGGGCGCTGCAGGCGCTGCTTGGGGTCCACCCCCTCGGGCAGGCTGGTGGCGCGCTGCAGTTGCAGGTGGGCCACCAGGCCGCCAGTGCTGGAGTTGGCCAGCGCAAAGATGCCGCCCATGCGCTGCACCGTCTTGTCCACAATCGACAGTCCCAGGCCTGCGCCCGCGGCCGCCGTGCGTGCCGAGTCGCCCCGGAAGAATGGCTTGGTCAGGTTGGACAGTTGCTCGGGCGGCACGCCCGGGCCATGGTCGCGCAGCTTGATCAGCACCCAGTTTTCGCGGCTCTTGGCGGCGATGTCCACGTTGGTGATGCCCGTGTCCTCGTTCTTGCCGTAGCGCCGGGCGTTTTCCAGCAGGTTGGAGATCACCCGGGCCAGCTCCACTTCATCGGCCAGCACGTTCAGGTCTTCCGGCACCGCCATGGTGATCTGCAGCTCGCGGTGGTCCTGCACGGCATACACACACGATGACACCACCGCATGCAGGTTCACAGGGGTGAGCGTCACGTGGTCGGGCCGTGCGTAGTCCAGAAACTTGTCGATGGTGGCGTCGAGCTGCACGATGTCGGCCACCATGTGCTCGCGGGCCACTTCGTCGGTCACGCTCATCTCGGTTTCCAGCCGCAGGCGCGCCAGCGGCGTGCGCAGGTCGTGCGAAATGCCCGCCAGCATCACGGCGCGGTCCTGTTCCAGCTTGGCCAGCTTTTGGGCCATGCGGTTGAAGCCGATGTTCACCTCGCGGATTTCGCTGGTCACCACTTCTTCGTCGAGGTGGCTGGCGGCAAAGTCACCGTCTTTGACGCGGTTGGCCGCATAGGACAGCTGCTTGAGCGGGCGGTTGATTAGCCGCGCAATGGCAGCGGCACCGGCCAGCGACAGCGCGGCGGCCGTGATCAGCCAGATCAGCCAGGTGCGTCCCCCTGCCGGGCTGAAGCGCGAGCGGTCCATCAAAAGCCAGTTGGGGTCGCCGTTGATGTTGAAGCCGACCCACAGCCCGTTTTCTCCGTTCACGCTTTGCGCCACGATGGTGTCCGGGCCCAGGCGCATGGTCAGCTCGTCGGTCAGGCGGTTGCCCAGGGCCGTGGGATCGAGCAGTGCGTACTTGTCCTTGGGCTCGCGCGGCAGGATGCGCACACCCTCCTGGTCGGCCATGGTCTTGATGAGCGACACGCGCGCGATGGCGTCGGAGTGCACCAGCGCCGCGCGGCTCAGGTTGACCAGCGATGCAATCTGCTGCGCCGTCTGCAGTGTGCGCGGTTCAAACTCCAGCGCGCGCAGGGTCTGCAACCACGCCAGGATGCTGCCCACCAGCAGCAGGGCCAGCAGAAAAAACGTGCGCCAGAAAAGGTTCAGACCGACGCGCGCACGCTGTTCCCGCGCCCGCCGAATGGCCTCCAGCGGAGCAGGGCTGGTGGCGTCGGAAGGGGCGGTGACAGACTTGCGGGACGAAGATCTCGGCTTGCCCTCAGTGTTGGCCATGAACTATCAGCTCGTTCCGTCCGGTACGAACACGTAGCCCACGCCCCAGACGGTCTGGATGTAGCGGGGCGCTGCGGCATCCACTTCCACCAGCTTGCGCAGGCGCGATACCTGCACGTCCAGGCTGCGGTCAAAGGGCTCGAACTCGCGGCCGCGGGCCAGCAGGGCCAGCTTTTCGCGCGACAGGGGCTGGCGCGGGTGGCGCACCAGGGCCTTGAGCATGGCAAATTCGCCGGTGGTCAGGGGCAGCTCTTCGCCATTGCGCTGCAGAGCGCGGGTGCCCAGGTCGAAGGTAAAGGGGCCAAAGGTGACCACTTCGTTGTCGCCCGAGGGGGCGCCCGGGGCTTCCTGCGCAGGGCGGCGGCGCAGCACGGCGTGGATGCGGGCCAGCAGCTCGCGCGGGTTGAAGGGCTTGCCCAGGTAATCGTCGGCGCCCACTTCCAGGCCCACGATGCGGTCCACGTCCTCGCCCTTGGCAGTGAGCATGATGATGGGGGTGCGGTCATTGGCGGCGCGCAGGCGGCGGCAGATCGACAAACCGTCTTCGCCAGGCATCATCAGGTCCAGCACGATGATGTCCACCGTTTCGCGCAGCAGCAGGCGGTTGAGGGCCTTGCCGTCTTCGGCAACCATGACTTCAAAACCCTCTTGGGTGAGGTAGCGGCGCAGCAGGTCGCGGATGCGGGCGTCGTCGTCCACTACCAGAACTTTGTCGGTGCGATTGGGTGTTGTGGCCATGTTGATCTCAAGTCCAATTTGTAACAGAGCCAATTCTGACCAGTTGGAACGCCGAAGTTCGGGTTTGAAGGCCGGGTTTGACCAAATGTTACAAGTTTTGCCCAGCTTCGCACCTCGTGCGACATGGCTTTGTCAAGGGCGTCGCGCGCAGCGGTTAAGGTGGTGTCCCGCACGCCTGGCAACCGGGGTGTGCACCGATGACAAGGACCGTTTGATGATGAAAAACACTACCAAATTGATAGCTGCCAGTGCATTGATTGCCTGCGCAAGCGCCGCGTTTGCCCAAAATGCACCAGCGCCTGAGCTGCGCAATGTGGTGCAGTTGTCGGCCACAGGCACGGTGGAGGTGCAGCAGGATCTGCTGGTGCTCAACCTCGCTACCAGCAAGGAGGCTGCCGATGCGGCCACCGTGCAGACCCAGCTCAAGCAGGCGTTAGACGCGGCCCTGACGGAGGCCAAGCGCAATGCTCAGCCCGGTCAGCTGGATGTGCGCACCGGCCCGTTCGGGTTGTACCCGCGCTACGGCAAGGACGGCAAGATCAACGGCTGGCAGGGACGTGCCGAACTGGTGCTGGAGGGGCGTGACTTTGCACGCATCACGGCCACTGCCGGCAAGATCCAGACCCTTGCGATCAGCCAGGTCGCGTTTGGCCTGTCGCGCGAAGCCCGCGCCAAGGTGGAATCCGAGGCCCAGACCCAGGCCATCGAGCAGTTCAAGGCCCGGGCCGCCGAGCTGGCCAAGGGCTTTGGATTTGCCAACTACAGCCTGCGCGAAGTGGCCGTGAACAGTAATGAAATGTCGCCCGGCCCCCGACCCCGCATGATGGCGGCCGAGGCCAAGGTGGCGTCGTTCTCGGACTCTGCTGTGCCGGTGGAAGCGGGCAAGGCCCAGGTCACGGTGAACGTGTCGGGCTCAGTGCAGATGCGCTGAGGGCGCCCGGGCCGCTGATTTGCCCTGTTTGAGGTGAAAATGGCTGCAAGCGCCAGTGCAATAAGCGCTGGCAGCTATCAAAAGCAGAGCGATTGCTCAGCGCCGGCTTACTGAGCAGCCCATCCGCCGTCCATGTTCCACGCCACACCGCGCACGTTGTTGGCGGCGGGGGAGCAGAAGAACACGGCCAGTTCGCCCAGCTCTTCGGGCGTGGTGAACTGCATGGAAGGCTCCTTCTCGCCCAGCAGCAGCTTCTTGGCTTCTTCGTTCGAGATGCTATGTTCAGCGGCCTTGGCATCCACCTGTTTTTGCACCAGCGGCGTCAGCACCCAGCCGGGGCAGATGGCATTGCAGGTCACGCCCGTGGTGGCGTTTTCCAGAGCGGTGACCTTGGTCAGGCCGACGATGCCGTGCTTGGCGGCCACGTAAGCAGACTTCTGGGCCGATCCCACCAGGCCGTGCACCGACGCCACATTGATGATGCGGCCCCAGTTGGCGCTCTTCATCGCGGGCAGGGCCAGGCGCGAGGTGTGGAAGGCACTGGTCAGGTTGATGGCGATGATGGAATCCCAGCGCTCAACGGGGAAGTTCTCCACATTGGCCACATGCTGGATGCCTGCGTTGTTGACCAGGATGTCCACGCGGCCGAACTGGCTGGCGCTGTACTTCATCATGTCTTCGATGTCTGCCACACGGCTCATGTCCGCGCCGTGGTACGCCACCTGGGCCCCTGCGGCCTCACCGGCGGCCAGCACTTCGGCACGCGGGACATCCACATCGCCAAAGCCGTTGAGCACGATGTTGGCACCCTGGCGCGCCAGGGCCTTGGCGATGCCAAGACCAATGCCGCTGGTGGAGCCGGTGACGAGGGCAGTTTTGCCTTTCAGCATGGGAGTCTCTCCGAATGAATTACGATGCAACGCAAGAAAAAGTCGGCACCCAAGGGCAAGCAATGGGTGCCAACGACCACGGCATTATCGAGCGCTGCCCCCGGATTTCGCACCCATGATTGAACCTACGCTGAACTACGTACTGTGCCCAGGCCCCGCGGCTGCGCCGGATACTCCAGACCGCGCACCCGCTCCCGCACAGCAGCACCGCATGGCGTACTGGGAGTGGAACGCCACCGGCAACCCGGTGCACCCGCATGTCATCGTCTGCGTGCATGGCCTGTCGCGCCAGGGGCGGGATTTCGACGTGCTGGCCCGGGTGCTGAGCCAGCATGCACGGGTGGTCTGCCCCGACGTGGTGGGCCGAGGCCGCAGCGACTGGCTGGCCGACCCCATGGGCTACCAGATTCCCCAATACGCAGCGGACATGCTGGCATTGCTTGCGCAGTTGCACCAGCAAGCCCCCATTACCACTCTGGACTGGGTGGGCACGAGCATGGGTGGGCTCATCGGCATGGGCATCACCGGCCAGCCGGGCCTGCCTTTGCCGGTGCCTGTGCGCCGGTTGGTGCTGAACGATGTGGGGCCCGTCATCCAGTGGCAGGCGCTGCAGCGCATCGGGCAGTATCTGGGGCAGCCCGCGCGGTTTGTATCGCTGCAGCAGGCGGCCGATGCGATGTGGGCCATCTCCACCAGCTTTGGCCCCCACACACCCGCCCAGTGGCTGGAGCTGTCGCTTGCCATGGTGCGTGAGCTGCCGCAGTCCGCCGGAGGCGGCTTGGCGCTGCACTATGACCCGGCGATTGCCGTGCCTTTCAAGACGCTGACGCAGGAGGCAGCAGTGGAGGGCGAGGCGGCGCTGTGGCAGCTGTATGACCACATCACGGCCGGGACGTTGCTGTTGCGCGGTGCGCAGTCCGACCTGCTCTCGCGCGAGACGGCGCAGGCCATGGCGCAGCGCGGGCCCCATGCCCGTGTGGTGGAGTTTGAAGGCGTGGGCCACGCGCCCACGCTCGTGGCTGAAGACCAGGTCGCCGCAGTTGTGGATTTCTTGCTGGCGGCAGAAGGTGCTGTGGCCGGATGAAAACCAACCCTCCTGCGCCAGCGTCTCTCACCCCCCAGGCCGACGCTGTCCCCCAGCTCATCGCCGCCACGGCGCACACCCTGCCAGAGCAGGTGAACGCACTGGCGCGTGCGCGCGCGTTTGCCGAACCGCTGATGGCGGGCGAAACGCTCGACTCCGGCGAGAACACGCTGGCCCACGCCGATGCGGTGGCCGCCATCCTCAAGGGCATTGGCGGCTCTGAAGCCATGCAGGCGGCCAGCTATCTGGTGCATGCCTGCATCCACCTGAACAAGCCCGAAGAAGTGATCGCCAAGGCGTTTGGCGCCAACTTTGCCGCGCTGGCCGTGGAGACCACCAAGCTGATGCGCGTGCAGCAGCAGGCCCGCGCGGCCGCGCCGCTGGACGACCCGGCCGTGCAGACAGAGAACGTGCGCAAGATGCTGCTGGCCTTCTCGCGCGACCTGCGTGTGGTGATGCTGCGCCTGGCCTCGCGCTTGCAAACGCTGCGCTTCCACGCGGCCAGCAAGCGCCCCGTGTCGCCCAGCCTGGCGCGCGAGTCGCTGCAGGTGTTTGCGCCGCTGGCCAACCGCCTGGGCATCTGGCAGGTGAAGTGGGAGCTGGAAGACTTGTCCTTCCGCTTTCTGGAGCCCGACACCTACAAGGAGGTGGCCCGCCTGCTCGACGAAAAGCGCGGCGAGCGCGAGGTCTACATGGAGCAGCTGCGCGCGCGGCTCGAATCCGATTTGCGCGCCCGCAGCATCAGCGCCACCGTCGCGGGCCGGCCCAAGCACATCTACAGCATCGTCAAGAAGATGCGCGGCAAGTCGCTCAACTTCGACCAGGTGTTCGACATCCGCGCGCTGCGCGTGGTGGTGCCCACAGTGAAGGACTGCTACGCCGCTCTGAGCTGGGTGCACGAGCAGTTCAAGCCCATCGTGGAGGAGTTTGACGACTACATCGCCAAGCCCAAACCGAACGGCTACCAGTCGCTGCACACCATCGTGCGGGACGACAACGGCAAGCCCATCGAGATCCAGATCCGCACCCAGGCCATGCACGAACACGCTGAGCATGGTGTGGCGGCGCACTGGGCCTACAAGGAGGCAGGCGCCAAAGGCTATGCGGGCGTGTCTGCGACGGGCGAGTACGACGCCAAGATCGCCGTGCTGCGCCAGTTGCTGGCATGGGAACGGGACCTAGCCGGCGCGTTGCCCAACCGGGGCCTGTTCGAGGACCGCATCTACGTGCTGACCCCCGATGCGGCCGTGGTGGAGCTGCCTCAGGGCGCCACCCCGGTGGACTTTGCCTACTCGGTGCACACCAGCCTGGGCCACCGTTGCCGGGGGGCCAAGGTCGATGGCGTGATGGTGCCGCTCAACACGCCGCTGCAGAACGGGCAGACGGTGGAAATCTCCACCGTCAAGGAAGGGCGCCCCTCGCGCGACTGGCTCAATGCCGAGCTGGGCTATCTCACCAGCAACCGCGCCAAGGCCAAGGTGCGCGCCTGGTTCAACGCCCAGGCCACGCACGAGACCATCGCCCGGGGCCGCGAGGCGGTCGAGAAGCTGCTGCAGCGCGAGGGCAAAACTGCCGTCAAGCTCGACGACTTGGCGGTGCAGCTGGGCTTCAAGTCGGCCGATGCACTGTTTGAAGTGGTGGGCAAGGACGAGTTTTCGCTGCGCAACATCGAAACGGTGCTGCGCCCGCCCGAGCCCGTGCTGCAGCCCGACGACTACCTGCTGCTCAAGAAAACCCGCACCAACGATTCGGCCCCCAAGGGCGGTGTGCTGGTGGTGGGCATCGACTCGTTGATGACGCAACTGGCCAAGTGCTGCAAGCCGGCACCGCCCGACACCATCCGTGGCTTTGTCACGCGCGGCAAGGGGGTCAGCGTGCACCGTGCCGACTGCAGCAACTTTCGCGAGATGGCGGCACGCAATGCCGAACGCGTGATCGATGTGGAATGGGGAGCGCCCAAGCCTTCAGCATCGACCGCTGTCTACCCGGTGGACGTGGCGGTGGAAGCCGCCGACCGCCAGGGCCTGTTGCGCGATATCTCGGAAGTGTTTGCGCGCGAAAAAACCAACGTGATCGGTGTGCAGACCCAGTCCGTCAAAGGCACGGCCTGGATGACTTTCACGGTGGAAGTGTCGGACTCGGGCCGCCTGAACAAGGTGCTGGGCATTGTGGCGGGCGTGCAGGGCGTCCGTTCTGCCCGCCGCCGTTGAAGCAAGGCGCGCACAGGCTTGCCTGTGAGCCCGCTCCCCGCGCATTGTGTGATTTGTAGCGCGTCGAGTCTGAAAGGCTGTTTTTATGGCTATAATCATGGTCTTGATAACGACAGGCGCGTAGCTCAGCTGGTTAGAGCACCACCTTGACATGGTGGGGGTCGTTGGTTCGAGTCCAATCGCGCCTACCAAGTTTTCTCTGAAAGAGACCAGCTTTCAGTTTGACAAAAACTTGGCACAGCACCGCAACCGGTGTTCACGCAGCAAGCCACCGCAAGGTGGCTTTTTCGTTTGTGCTTCTAGCTTCTTGCGCCCTGGGCTTTTGTTGGGGCGCGGAGCGTAAAAGGCTGCGCGTCATACGGCGCCTCGCGCATCAGTCGCCCACGCGACACATTGGTGCCCGACATCATCAGGGTATTCCTTTGCCGCTGCCGCGCAGCAGTCTCCCTAGAATGTGCTGCACTGCAATACATGGGTTTTGAGCCCGAGGAGTTCGTTGTGTCCGAACCGAAAAGCGCTGCGTCCAAATCGACCCAGCGTGTCATCAAGAAGTACCCCAACCGCCGTCTGTACGACACAGACACCTCCACCTACATCACGCTGGCCGAGGTCCGCCAGCTGGTGATGGACCACCAGAACGTGGTGGTGCGCGACGCCAAGACGGGCGAAGACCTCACGCGCAGCATCCTGCTGCAGATCATTCTGGAAGAAGAGGCGGGCGGCGCCCCGATGTTCACCGAGGCGGTGTTGGCCAACATCATCCGCTTCTACGGCCATGCCATGCAGGGGTTCATGGGCGCGTATCTGGAGAAGAACGTCCAGGCCTTTACCGATGTGCAGGCCAAGCTGGCTGAGCAGTCGCAAAGCGTGACGCCCGAGATGTGGTCGCAATTCATGAGCCTGCAGTCGCCCATGCTCAAAGGCATGATGGGCAACTATGTCGAGCAATCGCAGACCATGCTGGCCCAGATGCAGGAGCAAATGCAAAAGCAGACGGAGCAGATGCTGGGAGCATTTGGCATCAAGCGCTGACCCTCTGAGCCGCCGACCCGCAGGGGCAGTCTTTCCGGGGTCGCCGCCGCGATTTGACGGGTGCCCGGCTCTCGCTCCGACGGTGGCCAGCAGGGAACTGAATGGATCACCTTACCGGCCTTGCGCGGGAACTGGGACAATACGGGGCTATGAGCGAAGCAATTGCCCCCACCAAAACACCCAAAGTCGGATTCGTCAGCCTGGGCTGCCCCAAGGCTTTGACTGATTCCGAACTGATCCTCACGCAATTGAGCGCCGAGGGTTACGAAACCTCCAAGACCTTCCAGGGCGCAGACCTGGTCATCGTCAACACCTGCGGCTTCATTGACGATGCCGTGAAAGAAAGCCTGGACACCATTGGCGAAGCCTTGGCCGAGAACGGCAAGGTCATCGTCACCGGCTGCCTGGGCGCCCGCACGGGTGACGATGGCGGCAACATGGTGCGCCAGATGCACCCCAGCGTGCTGGCCGTGACCGGGCCCCATGCCACGCAAGAGGTGATGGATGCGGTCCACCTGAACCTGCCCAAGCCCCACGACCCGTTCGTAGACCTGGTGCCCGGCAGCTTCGGCATCGCGGGCATCAAGCTCACGCCCAAGCATTACGCTTACCTCAAGATCAGCGAAGGCTGCAACCACCGTTGTACCTTCTGCATCATCCCGTCCATGCGCGGCGATCTGGTGTCGCGCCCCATTGGCGACGTGCTGAGCGAGGCCAAGGCCTTGTTTGAAGGCGGTGTGAAAGAGTTGCTGGTGATCAGCCAGGACACCTCGGCCTATGGCGTGGACGTGAAGTACCGCACGGGCTTCTGGGACGGCAAGCCCGTCAAGACCCGCATGCTGGAGCTGGTGCAGACGCTGGGCGAGATTGCAGAACCCTATGGTGCCTGGGTGCGCCTGCACTATGTGTACCCGTACCCCAGCGTGGACGAGGTGATCCCACTCATGGCCACGGGCAAGGTGCTGCCGTACCTGGACGTGCCCTTTCAGCACAGCCACCCCGACGTGCTCAAGCGCATGAAGCGCCCCGCCAGCGGCGAGCGCAACTTGGAGCGCATCTTGCGTTGGCGCGAGGCCTGCCCCGAGCTGGTCATCCGCAGCACCTTCATTGCGGGCTTTCCGGGCGAGACGGAAGAAGAGTTCCAGCACCTGCTCGACTTTGTGCGCGAGGCGCAAATCGACCGCGCGGGCTGCTTTGCCTACAGCGATGTGAACGGCGCCGCTGCCAACGAGCTGCCCGGCATGCTGCCGATGGAAGTGCGCGAAGAGCGCCGCGCCCGCTTCATGGCGGTGGCCGAGGAAGTCTCGATTGCCAAGCTGCAGCGCCGCGTGGGCGCGACCATGCAGGTGCTGGTGGACCATGCGCCTGCCATGGGCAAGAAGGGCGGCCGGGGCCGCAGCTATGCCGATGCGCCCGAGATTGATGGCGTGGTGCACCTGCTGCCACCCGAGAAAATCAGCAAGCAGCTCAAGGTGGGCGAGTTCACCAGGGCGCGCGTCGTGGGCACGCAAGGGCACGACTTGGTCGCCGTGCCGGTGTGACGGTGCTGCAGGGGCTGAATGCTATTTTTTTGATAGCTTGAGGCGCTTGTCCGTCAGGCGCCAGTCCCCAAAAATGACCCATAAAAAAGGCTTCCCGAGGGAAGCCTTTTTTGTGACTGGGGCAGAAGGTGCCTCAGACGCGCTTGCGGTATTCGCCGGTACGCGTGTCGATTTCGATCTTGTCGCCCTGGTTCACGAACAGGGGCACGGCCACTTCGAAGCCGGTAGCGATCTTGGCGGGCTTGAGCACCTTGCCGGACGTGTCGCCCTTGACGGCAGGTTCCGTCCAGGTGATTTCACGTTCGATGCTGGTGGGCAGTTCCACGGAGATGGCCTTGCCGTCGTAGAACACCACTTCCAGGGCCATGCCGTCTTCCAGGTAGTTCAGCGAGTCGCCCATGTTTTCGGCTTCCACTTCGTACTGGTTGTACTCGGTGTCCATGCACACGTACATGGGGTCGGCGAAGTAGGAGTAGGTGCACTCCTTCTTGTCCAGGATCACGTTGTCGATCTTGTCGTCGGCCTTGAACACGACTTCGGTGCCGAAGTTGCCGATCAGGCTCTTGAGCTTCATGCGCACGGTGGCTGCACCGCGGCCGCCGCGGGCGTATTCGGTCTTCAGGACCACCATGGGGTCCTTGCCGTGCATGATGACGTTGCCGGCGCGGATTTCTTGAGCGATTTTCATAGCAAGTTGCTTGGGTTGGGGCCGCTCAACGCGCGGGCTGGCAAACCGCCTGGTTTGCGCGCCGGTGCATGTTCTGCGGCGAAAGTGCGCAGGGCGTGGGCACTGACATGCCGCGCCTGATTTGCGCAAAGCCTCGGATTTTACCGTTTTTCGGCGACAAAGCCCAAAAGTTGCGCCACAAGGTTGTCCTGCGTCAGCAGGCGCGCACGGGCTGCGCAGGTGCAGGCGGTCCACTCGGCCAGGGTGTCGTCATCGGGCCATTGCAGAGGCGCGGCGTCCAGTCCGTTCCAGGTGGCGTGGAATCGCCGCAGCGACGCTGGTGCCTGCAGCCAGTCCAGAAACGCCCAGAGCTTGTCGTGGTGGGCGTTGTCGTGCTGCGGATAGATGTGCCACACAAAGGCCTGGCCCGCCCACAGCGCGCGCACCAGGGAGTCCTCGCCCCGCACGGCGTTGAAGTCGCAGGCCCACAGCATCTCGTCAAACGCTGGCTGAGGCCGGTGGGGCAGGTAAGACAAGGACAGTTGCCCCCGCTTTTCATGCGGGAGTGGTGCCGTTGCGCTGTTCACGGGTTCGGCCAAGGCCGCCCGCACGGCGGCGGCCGGGCGGCCGGGCGTGACCAATAGCTGGGTGGGCCGCTGCGCGCATTGCTGCAGCAGGTCGGCCAGCGCGGGAGGCTCGTAACAGAACAGCGACACCCAGCGCGTGCCCGGCGCTTCGTCCCCCGCCCCGAACAGAGCCCGGTGCTCTGCACGCCAGGCGCTGCGGTCAAACGCCTCGCGCTGCTCCATCAGATGGTGCTCGCGCAGCAGGCCGCCGGTGCCGGCGGTAAAGCCGGGATAGAAAAACCAGCGCGTCCACCCCGACGCCGGGCCCGACAGGATGGGCGAAGGCAGGCGGTGGGTGCGCTCCACGTAAGCCTCGGCAGACAAGTATTCCAGGTTGATCCAGACTGGTTTGGGACGTTTTTGCCTAGAAGCGCTAGTAGAACTTGCGCTATATGCTATGAATTCAGGAGCGATATCGCAGCCGAACGCCTCCACCATCACATCGGGGGGGGACTCGTGCGGGCCCGGCGGCGGTGCGCCCCAGGGGCGTACTTCCACGCCAGGGCTTCCTGCAGGGGCCATCCATTCCAGCGCCGAGGCGTCGTCCACCCACAGGCGCACGCGGTGCCCCAGGCCCGCCAGCTGCGCCACCAGGCGCCAGCACACGCCGATGTCGCCAAAGTTGTCGATCACGCGGCAGAACACATCCCATTGCAGGGCAGGGAGGGGGCGGGGCAGGGTCATGGGGCGGAATTCGGTGGTTGCGCGCGCAGGTGGTCCACCAGCAGCCGCGCCACGCTGGAGAGGGATTCTTCCGAGCGCACGCACAGCACCAGCTGCCGGTGCGCCCAGGGCTCGCTCAGCGTGACCACGCGGATGGGCTGCGAACCCTTGTACAGCGCAGCACTGCCACGCGGCATCACGCCTACGCCGAGGCCAGCCGCCACCATCAGGCACAGCGCGTCGTAGCTGGTGACCTGCATGCGCAGGCGCAGCGGCAGGCCGGCTTCGGAGGCCGCGCGGGTCAGCTGGTTGTTGATGGCGCTGCCCGGGTGCGCGCCCACAAAGTCGTAGGGCAAGGCGTCGGCCAGCCGGGCCGACTTGCGGCGAGCCAGCGCATGGCCCGTGGGCACCACTAGCACCAGCTCGTCGGTGCGGTAGGGCAGTTGCACCACGCGGTCGCCGTACTGGCCCTGGTTGAGGATGCCCACATCGGCCGCGTTCTCGGCCACCGACTGGGCGATGGCCGTGCTGATCTGCTCCTGCAGCCGCACGTCCACCTGCGGGTGCAGCGCCATGAAGCTCTGCAGCTGCGCGGGCAAAAACTGGGTAATTGCCGAGATGTTGGCCACCACCCGCACATGGCCGCGCACGCCCGCGCCGTAGTCGTGCATCTGGCTGGCAATGCCGTCCAGGTCGTTGAGCACACCACGCGCCAGATTCAGCAGCGCATAAGCGGCAGCCGTGGGCTCGGTGCCCTTGTTGCTGCGGGTGAACAGCGCCACACGCAGCGCGTCTTCCAGGTCGGCCAGGCGACGGCTCACGGCCGATGCGGCGATGTGCTCGCGCGCGGCGGCGGCGGCGATGGTGCTTTCTTCCATCACGGCCACAAACAGGCGCAGGGAGACGGGGTCGAGTTTCATGGGGGCCTGATGGTAACAAGCGCAGCCACTGCCATGCCGGTTTGCGATGGCATCTTGTTGCTTGAGCGATTTACGGCCCCGCGCGCCCTGCGCATCATTCGCCCCGAGCCGCCCCGGCGTGGGGCTGGCCGCAGGAGACAACCCCACCCATGGATTCCATTGCTTCCCCCGCCGCACTGCAAGGCGTGCGCGTCATCGAAATGGGCCAGCTCATTGCCGGGCCGTTCTGCGGCAAGACGCTGGGCGAGTTTGGCGCCGACGTGATCAAGATCGAGGCCCCCGAGACCGGCGACCCCCTGCGTAACTGGCGCATGATCAAGGAAGGCACCTCCGTCTGGTGGCAGGTGCAGTCGCGCAACAAGCGCTCGGTGGCGCTAGACCTGCGCCAAAAGGAAGGCCAGGATATCGCCCGCCAGCTCATCGCTGAAGCCGATGTGCTGGTCGAGAACTTCCGCCCCGGCACGCTGGAGGGCTGGGGCATGTCGCCCGAAGAGCTGCACGCGCTCAACCCCGGCCTGGTGATGCTGCGCATCTCCGGCTACGGCCAGACGGGGCCGTACCGCGACCTGCCGGGCTTTGGCGCGATTGGCGAGGCGATGGGCGGCTTGCGCCACCTGACGGGCGAGCCCGGCCGCGTGCCGGTGCGGGTGGGGGTGTCGATTGGCGACACACTCGCGGCGCTGCACGGCACCATCGGCGTGCTCACCGCGCTGTACCACCGCAAGGTCAACGGCGGCAAGGGCCAGGTGATCGACGTGGCGTTGCACGAGGCGGTGTTCAACGTGATGGAAAGCCTGATCCCCGAATACAGCGCCTTTGGCGCCGTGCGCGAGGCGGCGGGCAGTGCGCTGCCAGGCATTGCCCCCAGCAATGCCTACCCTTGCCAAGACGGCTGGGTGCTGGTGGCGGGCAATGGCGACAGCATTTTCAAGCGCCTGATGGACGCGATTGGCAGACCTGACCTGGGCGCCGCGCTGGACCTGGCGAACAACACCGGCCGCGTGGCGCGTGTGGAAGAGATCGACGCGGCGATTGGCGCCTGGAGCGCGCAGCGCACTGTGCAGCAGGTGCTGGACGTGCTGGGCGCCGCCCGCGTGCCTGCAGGCAAGGTCTACACCGCCAAGGACATTGCCGAAGACCCGCACTACCGCGCCCGCGACATGCTGCTGACCCAGCAGACGCGTGACGGCTACAGCGTGGAAGTGCCGGGCATCGTGCCCAAGCTCTCTGCCACGCCGGGCACCATCCGCAGCAGCGCGCCGCACCTGGGCGATGACACCGATGCGGTGCTGGCAGAAATGGGGCTCAATGCCGAGCAGATTGCATTGCTGCGCAGCAAAGGAGTCGTGCAATGAACGCACCCAGCACCGTTTGGCAAGGCGCAGGTCGCCGCATCCACATGCAGGAAGTGGGGCTGCGCGATGGCCTGCAGATGGAAAAGGCCTTCGTGCCTACGGCTGACAAGATCGCGCTGTGCAATGCACTGTCTGCAGCCGGGCTGTCCAAGATCGAGGTGACTTCGTTCACGTCGCCTACCGCCATCCCCGCGCTGAAAGACGCCGAGATGGTGATGCGCGAGATCACGCGCCGCCCGGGCACGGTCTACACCGCGCTGGTGCCCAACCTGCGCGGGGCAGAGCGCGCCATCGAGTCGCGCACGGACGAGCTGAATCTGGTCATGTCCGTCAGCGCCACCCACAACCTCGCCAACCTGCGCATGACGCAGGAACAGTCGTTCGCGGCGCTGGCGCAGGTGGTGGCCCTGGCGCAGGGCGCCAACGTGGCGGTGAATGTGTCGCTGTCATGTGTGTTCGGCTGCCCCATGGAAGGCGATGTGGCCCAGGCCAATGTGTTTGGCTGGGTGCAGCGTTTTGTGGACCTGGGCGTGCGCGGCATCACGCTGTGCGACACCACCGGCATGGCCTACCCCACGCAGGTGCACCAGCTCACGGCGGCAGCCCGCGCGCGCTGGCCGGGGGTGGAGTTCACCCTGCATTTCCACAACACGCGCGGCATGGGGCTGGCCAATGTGCTGGCGGCCATCGACGCGGGGGCTGACCGGTTTGATGCGTCCTTGGGCGGCCTGGGCGGTTGCCCCTACGCGCCGGGCGCCAGCGGCAATGTATGCAGCGAAGAGATCGTGCATGCGCTGGCGCTGATGGGCTATGACACGGGCGTGG
Source organism: Acidovorax sp. M14 (assembly GCF_049331375.1). Taxonomy (NCBI): domain Bacteria; kingdom Pseudomonadati; phylum Pseudomonadota; class Betaproteobacteria; order Burkholderiales; family Comamonadaceae; genus Acidovorax; species Acidovorax sp. M14. Next base: position 3,164,236 of record NZ_CP186263.1, on the reverse strand, counting down.
ACTTGGCGCAATTGGTGGCCGCTGCGCAGCAGTTGCCTGCGCTCATCGGCCACGACATTCCGAGCCAAATCGCCAAGGCGGGGCCGCGCTTGACGCTGCACCCGGTGCCTGCCGATTTCGATGCCATCCGCGAAAGAGCGCTGTCCCGCTGAATGCGGACGCGCCAGTACCCCCCCATCACAACAGGAGACAAAACCATGAGCTTCCCCGCCCCACTGTCCCGCCGCCTCTTCACAGCTGCTGTGCTGTGCTCTGCCGCCTTTGCGGCAGGCGCGCAGGACAAGTACCCCTCCAAGCCCATCACCGTGGTCGTGCCCCAGGCCGCAGGCGGTGCCAACGATGCCATTGCGCGCGTGGTGGCGCAAAAGCTGGGTGAGCAACTGGGCCAGAGCGTGATCGTGGAGAACCGCCCTGGTGCGGGCGGCACGCTGGCCACCGGCGCCACGGCCCGAGCTCGCAACGACGGCTATACGCTGCTGCTCACGGCTGACAGCGCCCACGTGATTGGTCCCGCGCTCTACAAGAACCCCGGCTTTGATCCCGTGAAGGACTTTGCCCCCGTGGCGCCGGTGGCGACTGCGGGTTATGTGCTGGTGGCACACCCATCCTTCCCCGCCAACACCGTGGCCGAGATGGTGGCCTTGGCCAAGGCCAACCCCGGCAAGTATTCGATTGCCTCGGCGGGCAATGGCACGCTGAACCATCTGATTGGCGAAATGCTGCAAAAGGCCGCAGGCATCCAGTTGCAGCACATCCCCTACAAGGGCTCCGCCGCAGCCGCCACCGATGTGGTGGGTGGGCAGGTGCCGCTGTCGGTGCAAAGCCTGCCTTCGGCCATTGCGTTCATCAAGGCGGGCAAGCTCAAGGTGCTGGGCGTGGTCAATGAAAAGCGCGTGGCCGCGCTGCCCGATGCGCCCACCATTGGCGAAACCATCAAGGGATTTGGCCAGGCCCCTTGGTATGCGCTGTTTGCCCCGGCGGGCACACCCGCGCCCATCGTCGCGCAACTGCAGGCCGAGGTGGCGCGTGCGCTGGAGCACAAGGATGTGGTCGAGAAGTTAGCCACCGTGGGCTGCGAGCCCTTCAAGGGCACGGCGGCGCAGCTGGCGGCGCTGGTGCAGTCCGACCTGCCCAAGTGGAGCCGCGTGGTCAAGGAGACGGGTGCCACGGTCGATTGACCGCGCACCTTTCTGGGCACCCAACGGTTCCTCGCTTTTCAGATTTTTGACAACAACGACCACGGAGACATCGCTTTCATGAAAACCACCCGCAAGCAGTTCACCACCCTGGCCCTGGCCGCTCTGGCCACCGGCTTCATCGGCCACGCAGCGGCGCAAGGCGCTTACCCGTCCAAGAACGTCACCCTGGTGGTGCCCACCGCCGCCGGCGGCACCACCGACCTGTCGGCCCGCATGCTGGCGCAGGCCCTGGCGCCGGTGCTGGGCCAATCGGTCATCGCAGACAACAAGGGCGGGGGCAACGGCAACATTGCGGCCAGTGCCGTCAAGCGGGCCGAGGCCGATGGGTACACGCTGCTCATGCAGTACTCGGGCTACCACGTCATCTCGCCCCACATCACCAAGCAAAAGCAGTGGGAGCAGAGCGACTTCCAGCCCGTGGCCAATGTCATCTCGGCCCCGCAGATCATCGTGGTGCGGGCCGACCTGCCGGTGAAGACGCTGCCCGAGTTGATCGCCTACGCCAAGGCCAACCCCGGCAAGCTCAACTACGCCTCGTCGGGCAACGGCTCGCTGCAACATGTCACGGGTGCCATGCTGGAGCAGCAAGGTGGCATCAAGATGGTTCACGTGCCCTACAAGGGCACAGGCCCCGCGCTGCAGGACCTGCTGGGCGGCCAGGTGGACCTGACCTTTGGGACGGCGCCGCCGTTCATGCCGCACATCGCCAGCGGCAAGCTGCGCGTGCTGGCCGTGACGGGCAAGCAGCGCCTGCCCAGCCTGCCCGATGTGCCCACCACAGCCGAAGCGGGCTACCCCAAGGTCGATGCCACCTCGTGGTTTGCGGTGTTTGCCCCGGCTGCCGTGCCCAAGGCCGTGGTGGACAAGCTCACGGCCGATATCCGCACCGTGGTGCAGAACCCGGCCTTCCAGCAAAAGGCGCAAGAGCAGGGCGCCACAGCCGACTACCAGACCCCGGCTCAGCTGGGCGACAAGGTGAAGGCGGATCTGGCCAACTGGGCACAGGTGGTGAAGACCTCGAAGATCGAGGCGGAGTGACCGAGGGGCAGCGTTTTTGATCAAAATGGCTGCAAGCGCTAGTTGAATATGCGCTGGCAGCTATTTATTTGATAGTGAATGGGGCAGGCGGCGCCCGAGGCCACAATACGCGCCATGTCTGATGTGCATTCCGAAGAACTCCTGGCGCAGGTGGCTGCGCTGCCCGCCTTGCCGGGCGTGTACCGCTATTTCGACGCGCAGGATGCGCTGTTGTACGTGGGCAAGGCGCTCAACCTCAAGCGCCGGGTGTCCAGCTACTTTCAGAAGAACCACGGTGGCACCCGCATCGGCCACATGGTCAGCAAGATCGTGCGCATGGAGACCACGGTGGTGCGCTCCGAGGCCGAGGCGCTGCTGCTGGAAAACAACCTCATCAAGACGTTGAACCCCAAGTTCAACATCCTGTTCCGCGACGACAAGAGCTACCCCTACCTCAAGATCACCGGCACGCCGGGCGCGCACACGCGGGGCGATGCGCCGGGTGAGGTGTTTCCGCGCATGGCGTACTACCGGGGTGCGGTCGATAAAAAGCACCGCTACTTTGGCCCGTACCCCAGCGCCTGGGCGGTGAAGGAAACCATCCAGCTGCTGCAAAAGGTCTTTCGGCTGCGCACCTGCGAAGACACGGTGTTTGCCAACCGCACACGGCCCTGCCTGCTGTACCAAATCAAGCGCTGCACCGGGCCTTGTGTGGACCTGATTTCGCCCGAAGCGTATGCCGCCGATGTGTCGCATGCCGAGGCACTGCTGCGTGGTGAAACGCAGGAGCTGCTGCAGGCGCTGGAGGTGCGCATGATGGCGCACTCCGACAAGCTCGAATTCGAGCAGGCGGCCGAGGTGCGCAACCAGATCCAGGCGCTGTCGCGCGTTCTGCACCAGCAGTCCATCGAGACGGTGGATGACAAGGATGTAGACATCCTCGCCGTGCGCGTGCAAGGCGGCCGCGCCTGCGTCAACCTGGCTATGGTGCGCGGCGGCCGTCACTTGGGCGACCGGCCGTACTTTCCGGTGCATGTTGAAGATGCGGCGGCGGTGTTTGAGGAAGAGGGCGGCGATGGCGCAGACGAGGCGGTAGCCACTCCGTCTCGCCCCGCGCGCCCGGTGGAGGCGCTGGTACTCGAAGCCTTCATCGCCCAGCACTACATTGGCGTGCCCGTGCCGCCGTTGCTGGTGACCAGCGTGCCCGTGGACAAAGCATTGCTCGACGCGCTGACCGAACAAAGTGGCCTGCGTGTGAACGCGATCCATCAGCCCCGCGAACAGCGCCGCGCCTGGCTCGACATGGCGCAGAAGAACGCCGACCTGCAACTGGCCCGTCTGCTGGCCGAAGAAGGCTCGCAGCAGGCCCGCACGCGGGCCCTGGCCGAGGCGCTGGATTTGCCGCCCGAAGACCTGGACCAGCTCACCATCGAGTGTTTCGACATCTCGCACACGGCGGGCGAATCCACCCAGGCGTCGTGCGTGGTGTTCCACCACCACAAGATGCAGAGCAGCGAATACCGCCGCTACAAGATCGAAGGCATCACCGGCGGCGACGACTATGCCGCCATGCGCCAGGTGCTCACACGCCGCTACAGCAAGGTGGTGGAGGCGCAGCGCGAGGAGGGGGGTATCGACTTTGCCGCACCCGACGCGGAAGCTGGCGCGCCCACCCGCAAAGGGGCTGCGCGCCTGCCCGATCTGGTGCTCATCGACGGTGGCAAGGGCCAGGTGGGCGTGGCGCGCGAGGTGTTCACCGCGCTGGGGCTGGACCTGACCCGTATCGTGGGCGTGGAGAAGGGTGAAGGCCGCAAGGTGGGGCTGGAAGAGCTGGTGTTTGCCGATGGGCGCGAGAAGGTCTATCTGGGCAAGGACTCGGCCGCGCTGATGCTGGTGGCGCAGATCCGCGATGAGGCGCACCGCTTTGCCATTACCGGCATGCGGGCTGCGCGCGCCAAGGTGCGGGTGGGTGGCGGGCAGCTCGAAGAAATTGCGGGGGTTGGCCCCAAGAAGCGCGCGCGGCTGCTGCAGCGCTTTGGCGGGGTGCGCGGCGTGGCAGCGGCCAGTGTCGAGGACCTGGCCACCGTCGATGGCATCTCACGCGATTTGGCGGAAGAAATTTACAAGGCCCTGCGATAAGCCCCGCACCGTTCCGCGGCCGCGCCGTGACACAATTGCCGCCATGTTCTGGACTATCCCCACCTTGATGACCTGGACGCGCATCGTCGCGATACCTTTGATCGTGGGGGTGTTCTACGCGCCGCTGGAGCCAGCCACGCGCAACCTCATCGCCACGGTGATGTTCATCGTGTTTGCCGCCACCGACTGGCTGGACGGCTATCTGGCCCGCAAGCTCAACCAGACCTCGTCGTTTGGCGCGTTCCTGGACCCGGTGGCCGACAAGTTTCTGGTCTGTGCATCGCTCTTGGTGCTGGTGCATCTGCAGCGTGCCGATGTGTTCGTGGCGCTCATCATCATCGGCCGTGAGATTGCGATCTCTGCCCTGCGCGAATGGATGGCGCAGATCGGCGCGAGCAAGAGCGTGGCCGTGCACATGATCGGCAAGGTGAAGACCACGGTGCAGATGCTGGCCATCCCCTTCCTGTTGTATGACGGACGCCTGTTCGGCGTGATCGACACGGGCGTGTGGGGCACCTGGCTCATCTGGGCCTCTGCGGTGCTCACTGTCTGGTCGATGGTGTACTACCTGCAGAAGGCGTTGCCCGAGATCCGGGCGCGCGTCAAATAATTTTCAAGTCTTTGATGTCTGAAGCGCTAGTGAGATAAGCGCAGACAGCTATATTTTCAGGAGCATCTGGATGGCGAAGCATCGCGTTGCAGTCATTGCCGGTGATGGCATTGGCAAAGAGGTCATGCCCGAGGGGCTGCGTGTGCTGGACGAGGCTGCGCGCAAGTTTGGCATCGACCTGCACTTCGACCACTTCGACTTTTCGAGCTGGGACTACTACGAGAAGCACGGCAAGATGCTGCCCGACAACTGGAAGGACCAGATCGGCGGCCACGAGGCCATCTACTTTGGCGCCGTCGGATGGCCCGAAAAGATTGCGGACCATGTCTCACTCTGGGGTTCGCTGCTGCTGTTCCGCCGCGAGTTCGACCAGTACATCAACCTGCGCCCCGCGCGCCTCATGCCTGGTGTGATTGCGCCCGTGGTGCGCCGCGACGGCAGCCCGCGCCTGCCCGGCGAGATCGACATGCTGATCGTGCGCGAGAACACCGAGGGCGAATACTCCAGCATCGGCGGCCGCATGTATGAGGGCACCCCGCGCGAGATCGTGATGCAGGAGACGGTGATGTCGCGCCATGGCGTGGACCGCGTCCTGAAGTTTGCGTTTGAGCTGGCCCAGTCGCGCCCCAAGAAGCACTTGACCAGCGCTACCAAGTCCAACGGCATCGCCATCACCATGCCCTACTGGGACGAGCGCGTGGCCGAGATGGCCAAGGCCTATCCCGATGTGAAGGTGGACAAGTTCCATATCGACATCCTCACGGCCCACTTCGTGCAGCGCCCTGACTTTTTTGACGTGGTGGTTGCCAGCAACCTGTTTGGCGACATTCTTTCGGACCTGGGCCCGGCCTGCACCGGCACCATCGGCATCGCGCCCAGCGCCAACCTCAACCCCACGCGCACCATGCCTTCGCTGTTCGAGCCCGTGCACGGCTCGGCGCCTGACATCGCGGGCAAGGGCATCGCCAACCCCATCGGGCAGATCTGGTGCGGCGCCATGATGCTGGACTTCCTGGGTTACCGTGCCGCGCACGACGCTGTGCTGGCCGCGATTGAGGCTGTTTTGCAACCCGGTAGTGGTGCTCCTCGCACCCCGGACTTGGGTGGCACGGGTAGCACGCAGGATGTGGGCAAAGCCATCGCGCAGGCGCTCACAGCCCGTTGAGTACGGCTGGCTGCGGGGTGTCAATACGGAATGCTGCCCATACGGCGTGTTTGAGACAAAAACGCCCGCCAAGCCCTGTCGCAGCGTGAAATACGACTAGAATTCAAAACATCGCTGACGCAAAACAGCGTGTTGTATTGACACTCTGAAACTCGATGGCTTTAATCTGATGCAGCAGCCACTGCTGTGTATGCCAGTCATTCCCCCGCTTGTTCTCCACCAGCCCCCGGCTGTGCTTGCAAGCGTGTGAAGACCAGATATCCGCGAGACATTCCATTAACTCTTTTCCGAGAGGCTTCTTGTGAACAAAACCGAATTGATCGAGCACATCGCTACCAACGCCGACATCTCCAAGGCCGCTGCTGCGCGTGCCCTGGAATCCACGATCGAGGCCGTCAAGAAGACTCTCAAGAAGGGCGGCACCGTGTCGCTCGTCGGTTTCGGTACTTTTGCCGTGGGCAAGCGTGCTGCCCGCACCGGTCGCAATCCCCGCACTGGCGCTACGATTAAAATCAAAGCTGCTAAAGTTCCAAAGTTCCGTCCTGGCAAGGCATTGAAAGACGCCTTGAACTGAGGATCAGTTTAGGTAGGGTCCTTAGCTCAGTTGGTAGAGCGGCTCCTTTACACGGAGTAGGTCGGCGGTTCGAGACCGTCAGGACCCACCACCACCGAACAAAGGCGAACGCAAGTTCGCCTTTTGTTTTTTGTCTTCTGAAAGATCGACCATGTTTGAATCCATCCGCAAGCACTCCAAGATCGTGATGATCTTCTTGTTCTTGCTGATCATTCCTTCGTTTGTGCTGGTAGGCATCGACCGCAACTATTTCTCTGAAAAGAGCCCGGTAGTGGCCCGTGTCGATGGCAACAACATCAACCAGACGGACTGGGACAATGCCCATCGCATGGAGACCGACCGCATTCGTGCCCAGTCTCCCTCGGTCGATCCCAAGTTGCTGGACTCTCCCAGTGCCCGCTATGCCACGCTGGAGCGGCTGGTGCGTGACCGCGTGCTGGCAGCTGCGGCGCAAAAGATGCACCTTGTGACCAGCGATGCCCGCCTGGCCCGCAGCCTGCAGGAAATCCCTGCGATTGCAGGGCTGAAGCGCCCGGACGGCACGCTCGATGCTGACGCCTACCGCGCCCTGGTGGCCGCGCAAGGCCTGACACCCGAAGGGTTTGAAGCCAATGTGCGCCGCGACATCTCGGTGAACCAGGTGATGGGTGGTGTGATGAGCACTGCATTTGATACCGATGCCCAGGTCAAGCTCGCGCTCGACGCTTTGTACGAGCGCCGCGAGATCCAGGTTGCGCGCTTCAATGCCACCGACTTCGCCAGCAAGGTTACCCCCACGGATGCGGACCTGGAGGCTTACTACAAAGCCCATCCTGCCCAGTTCCAGCAACTGGAACAGGCAGCCATCGAGTACGTGGTGCTCGATCTCGACAGCGTGCGTGCCTCCATCACCCTGGGTGAAGACGACCTGCGCACCTACTACAAAGAGAACGTGGCTCGCATGACGGCGAAGGAAGAGCGCCGAGCCAGCCACATCCTGGTGAATGCTCCCAAGGATGCATCCGCTGCAGACCGCGAGAAGGCCAAGGCCCGTGCCACCGAGCTGCTGGCCCAGGTGCGCAAGGCGCCAGGCACCTTTGCCGAAGTCGCGAAGAAGTCCTCTGACGACAAGGGCTCTGCCACTGCGGGCGGTGACCTGAATTTCTTTGCCCGGGGTGCCATGGTCAAGCCCTTCGAAGAGGCTGCTTTTGCGCTGAAGAAAGGCGAAATCAGCGACCTGGTGGAGACCGAGTTTGGGTACCACATCATCCAGCTCACCGATATCAAGACACCTCGTCAGCCCACGTTTGAAGAACTGCGCCCCACCATGGAGGCAGAGCTCAAACAGCAGCAGGCCCAGCGCAAGTTTGCCGAGGTGGCAGAAGCCTTCACCAACGGTGTGTATGAGCAGGCGGACAGCCTTCAGCCCGTGGCGGACAAGCTCAAGCTGAAGATCCAGACGGCCAAGGGCGTGACGCGGACCCCTGCCGCAGGTGCCAAGGGCCCGCTGGCCAATGCCAAGTTCCTCGAAGCGCTTTTCGCCACCGACTCGCTGCAGAACAAGCGCAACACCGAGGCGGTGGAAGTGGGCCCGAGCCAGATGGCTGCTGGCCGTGTGACCGCTTACACCCCTGCGCTGACACTGCCGTATGACGAAGTGAAGGCCCGTGTCCGCACTTTGTATGTGGCTGAGAAATCTGCCGAACTCGCACGCAAGGAAGGCGAGGCCAAACTTGCCGCATGGAAGGCCGCCCCGTCTTCTGCCACTGGCTTGGCTGCAGCGACTGAGGTATCCCGCGAACAAACCCAGAACCTGCCGCGCGCCCTCATCGACGCCGCGCTGCGAGCCCCCGCCGAGACACTCCCCGGCTGGACGGGCGTGGATTTGGGGACTGCCGGTTACGCCGTGGTCAAGGTCAACCGCGTGGTGCCGCGCCAGGCGCCGGATGCACAGCGTGCGCAGCAGGAGCGCCAACAATACGTGCAGTGGTTGGCCACGGCCGAGGGCTTGGCGTACTATGAACTGCTCAAGCAGCGCTTCAAGGTGCAGATCAAGGCGCCGCGCCCTGAGGCTGTGACGGCAGTCGCAGCAGAAAATTAAGCGATTTGATGTCCGGGGCCAAAATCCCGGGCTATAATACAAAGCTACGGTGGCTGTAGCTCAGTTGGTAGAGTCCAGGATTGTGATTCCTGTTGTCGTGGGTTCGAGCCCCATCAGCCACCCCAAAACAGCGAAGCGTTGCAACAGAAATGTTGCAACGCTTTTTGCTTTGGGGCTCAGGTTGTTGTCGTGCGCTTATCTATTTGCAGCCTCGCGGACTAAATAGGTTTTCTCCATCAATAACCCAGCCTTCAGCGCACCACAGTCCCGCACGGCGCATACTGCGTGCTTAACCTTTCGGGAGTTTCTGATGAGCCTTGTGATTCGCGACGCGTCGCCCAGTGAAAAACGCGGCAACGCCATGTCTGCGGCCTTGGCCAAAGAGCAACTTCAATACGCAGTCCAGATCGTGCGCGACGTGTTGCCGCAAAGCGCCGGCGATACGGCTCTGATCGGCGCCGTGGTCCAGGCCATCGCCATGAATTACGCTGCTGTGCCGCAGCCCAATCGCTAGGGTTGGGGCTGAGCGCGACGAGGTGTTTGATCCGCATCCGTCATCCAGCGGACGCGGGCATTGCCCGGCCGTTCCACGCTCGTCAGAACGGCTTGATTGGTACGCAAGAGAGCTTGAAAGCTGCCAGCCAAGAGGCTGGCCTGCCCGGAGGGACTCGAACCCCCGACCTATAGCTTAGAAGGCTATTGCTCTATCCAGTTGAGCTACGGGCAGATGGATGTGGTCGGTTGTGTGGCCGACCGGCTTGCGGAGTGTCCGCAACTGCTTGGCGCAGGGCGCTAATCATACCCGCCCTGACCGGTGCTCCTGGCGCTGCCGCCGGGGCGATTTTGCTGCCGGGACGGTGATGCGGTTATAACCGGGTCATCCCCCCGTTTTGCCTGCCCTCTGGAGCATTTGCCCATGCCACACAGCGTCACGCTGATCCACACCATTGCTGCCGCCTTGGGCTTAGCGCTGGTGCTGGGCTTTCTGGCCGCCCGTTTGCGGCTGCCAGCCCTGGTGGGGTATTTGCTGGCGGGGGTGGCCATCGGCCCGTTCACTCCTGGTTTTGTTGCCGATGCAGCCCTGGCCAGCCAGCTGGCGGAGATCGGCGTGATGCTGCTGATGTTTGGCGTAGGGCTGCATTTTTCTTGGGGCGACCTTCTGGCGGTGCGCAAGATTGCCGTGCCGGGCGCCGTGGTGCAGATGATGGTGGCGACGTCGCTCGGTATGGCATTGGCCCTGTGGTGGGGCTGGGGCATGGGGGGGGCTCTGGTGTTTGGTTTGGCGCTGTCGGTGGCCAGCACGGTGGTGCTGCTGCGTGCGCTGGAGATGCTGGGGATTCTGGACAGCTACACCGGACGCATTGCGGTGGGGTGGCTGGTGGTGGAGGACCTGGCCATGGTGCTGGTGCTGGTGCTGCTACCACCGCTGGGGGGATGGCTGGGAGGCGGCACCGGGGCCGACCTGGATGCCGCGCAGCTCTGGCGCACGCTGGGGTGGACGCTGCTGCAGGTGGGCGGGTTTGTGGCGCTTATGCTATTGGTGGGGCGCAGGTTGTTTCCTTGGCTGTTATGGCAGGTGGCACGCACCGGGTCGCGTGAACTGTTCACGCTGTGTGTGGTGGCCGCGGCGGTGGGCATTGCGTTCGGCTCGGCAGCACTGTTTGGCGTGTCATTTGCGCTTGGGGCCTTCTTTGCAGGCATGGTGATGCGGGAGTCCGAGTTCAGCCACCGTGCTGCGCACGAATCACTGCCGCTGCGCGATGCATTTGCCGTGCTTTTTTTCGTGTCCGTCGGCATGCTGTTCAACCCGGCGGTCTTGTGGGAGCGTCCGCTGCAGGTGCTGGCGGTGGTTGCCATCATCATGCTGGGCAAGACCGTGGCCGCAGCGGGTCTGGTGCTGGCGTTCCGTTATCCGCTCAACACGGCGCTCACTGTGTCGGCCAGTCTGGCGCAGATCGGGGAGTTCTCATTCATTCTGGTCGCACTGGGATCTTCATTGGGCCTGCTGCCGCCGGAGGGGGCCAGTCTGGTGCTCGCGGGCGCCTTGTTCTCCATGGCGCTCAACCCGTTGTTGTTCCGTGCCATTGCACCGTTGCAAGACTGGCTGCGTGCCCGGTCCGCGTGGGCCAGACGGCTGGAGCAGCGTGATGATCCCCTGGCCGAGTTACCCACGACCACCGATTCACGCTATCTCGCGCGGCAGGTGGTGCTGGTTGGTTACGGCCGGGTGGGGCGGCGCGTGGCGGCGACTCTGGCGGCCAACGATATTCCGTTTGTGGTGGCCGAGCAGAACCGGGAACTGGTGGAGGCCTTGCGTGCCGATGGCGTGGCCGCAGTGTTTGGCGACGCGGTGGAGCCCGCAGTGCTGATCCAGGCGCACATCGCGCGGGCCGCGATGCTGGTGGTGGCCACCCCCGACGCATTGCAGGTGCGCCAGATGATCGAGACCGCGCAGACTTTGAACCCGGGTGTGGACATTGTGGTGCGCAGCCACAATGAGGACGAGGCCCAGCGGCTGGTGCAGGAATGCAGCCACGCCCAGGTGTTCCTTGCAGAAGATGCCTTGGCGCAGGCCATGACCCGCCACGTGCTGGAGCGTGCCCGGGAGCGTCAGTCCCGCGCCACGCGACCTGCGCCACTGCACGGACCGGCATGATATGAGCCAAATCTGCCGGTTGCGCTAGAAGAATATGCCTGAGCAGCTATTTGATTGATAGCAAATTGATGGCGGCACTCAAGGGGGCAGCGTAGCTTCCGGACGGCGTCTTCACGGAGTGCCCCATCTACCCCCGCCTGGGTGACAAGCCCCGGCATCACGCCGCCAGAGGCCTGCCTCACGGCGAGGGTCAATCCGTTTCTTCAAACACCAGAGAGGGCACAGCCATCACGCGTGCGCTCTGGCCCAGCTCCTGGATCAGATGGTTGGCAAAGTAGCTGTTTTGCGTGTCGGGCTCCAGCGCAGCCACGGCCAGGTTCGCACGCGGCTGATTCAGCGGCACATAGAAGCTGCCAGCGGGCGCGTCGATGGCGCTGCGCAGTGTGGACACCTGCACGCGAACGATGTCGCCGCTGCCAGCAATGGTGCCGATCACGTCCTGGCGGTTGCCGGCTTCGCGCGTGGTTTCGCGGTAGCTCTCGGCCAGCACGGAGCCAGGCTCTGCCACCCGCATGACCTGGATGCCCAGTTGGCGCAGACGTTCCACGGCCGCACTGGCGTCCGCCGACAGCCAGTAGCCGCAGGGCCGTGCACGCACCTTGGTGTTGCGCAGCGTCAGCGATGAGTTCCAGTCCACACGAATACTGCGGTCTGCGCCGGTCTCGGGGTCCAGAAAATCCAGGTCGCGCTGGGTGGGTGTGGCCTCGGCCTCGATGACCACCTGGTCACGGCAGGCCAGGGCACTCACGTCGCGGGCCACGAACGAGCGCACCTGCTCCAGGTTGGCGGCGCGTTCGGCGGTGGTGCGCAGGGCGCTGGTGATGGCGGTGACCTGCGCATGCACGCGGCGCTGGATGTGCATGCGGCCAATGCCCACACCCCGGGTCTCGATCAGCAGGCTGACCGTGTTTTTCAGGCCGTGGACGTTGCGCCCCGTGTCGGGCTGGGTGCCGCCCATGGAGATGCGCTTGTCCTGCAGGTTGGTCGAGGTGGTGTAGTACCAGTCACTCGTCAGGCCCTGGGCCTTGAGGGCGGCCACCATGGGCTGGTGAAACCACTCCTGCGACGCCTTGGTGAGGAACTCGGGGTAGTTGGCGGTGGTGGTGTATTGCAGCAGCGCGTCGTAGCGCTGGATGGCGTTGAACTTCTGCAGATAGCGGCCCACCACGGTGTATTCGTGGGCGTCCACGACGAGTATGGGGCGGTAGTCGTTGATGACCTGCGCCAAGGCGCGGGCTTCGGGGGTATTGAGCAACAGGTGGTCGCGGTTCATGTCCACGCCGTTGGCAGTAACGCGCGTGCCCACCTCGGCGCCATCCGGGTTGGCGCGGGGCACCACCACCACGTTGATGCGGTCCAGCAGCGGTTCAAGCAGGCCCTGGGCCAGCTCGCGGCTGATGACCAGCAGGGCTTCACTGCCGGCGGGTTCGTCGCCGTGCTGCTGCCCGATCAGTACGACGGTGGGGCGGCCGCTCTTGTCCAGGCTGGCAGGGTCTGTGCCGGCAGCACGTGTGACCAGCAGGCCCTGGATGGGCTCGCCGCGCTGCGAGGTGCCGATCTGCAGCAACTGGGTGCGCGTGCCGCCACGGGGCGCACTGTCGCTCAGGCTGCGCAGCCATTGGCCCACCTCCGCATTGGTCGTGAAGGCCCTGCGGTCGGCCCCCAGACCGGGGGTGCTGTAGACCACCGACGGGTTGGGGAACCGCGCGGCCACTGCATCGCCATAGGGCGGCGCCATGGGCGCTTCGTCGCGCACCAGAAGCGGTGCGGATTGGGGCAGGGGGCTGGCCACTACGGCGGCGCGCTGTGGCGGCACCTGCGCGGGTGTCTGTTGTCCCAGCGGGGCGGGGACCACGGTGCCTTGCTGGACGCGCGGCAGTGGCGCGGGGGCGCTGCGCTGCTGGGCCGTTGGCGTGGAGGGCCACGGCGGCAGCGGGGTGCTGCCGCAGGCTGTCAGCAGCAGCGCTGCCAGTGTGGCCGGAGCGGCCCAGCGCGTGATCCGTGGTTCAGGACGTGAAAGTGGGGTGGCATCGGCGCGGCCGCGCTGGAAATGGTGCTGGGTCATGGTGTGGGCTGCCAGAGAGAGCCCCGGACGTGGGGCGAGTAGGGCGCTTTGTACGTGGATGTTACCTGGGCGCACCCGCCTCTCCTTGTCAGCGTACATCCCGTTGCAAACGCGTGGCGGCCTGGGCTGTCGCGGTGATCAGCGAGGGATGTTGCTGGGTGCAGTGGCGTCAGTGGGCGAAGGGGATGCGCTCTGGATCGGAGGCGAACTGGGCAGCTTCAGCCGCAACAGGGCGCGCACAAAGCCGTGGTCCGAGCGCGTGCGGTCGCGCCCTTCATGCAGGTGGTCGTTAAAATAATCCACCCGGCGCACATCGCCCACGCTGTTGCGCCCGTTGGGCAGGAACTCCTCGCTGACCAGGATCTGGTCCAGCACGTAGGGGGCGCCCTGGTGGATGTGGGAGTAGGCCACGTCCTTTTTCAAGGCGAAATCTCCCTGCAGGTCGTACGCATTGAACAGGGCCACATCGCGGGCCGTCCGGTCGTAGGCAATGTCGTTGGTGGCGCAGATCAGTTGCGTGGTGACGCTGTCGGGGGTGTCGTTGAAGTCGCCCAGGACCACCAGGGGCACGCTGGTGCGGTGCAGCAGATCGATCACCAGGCAACGCAGGGCCATGGCCTCGGCGCCACGCATGATCAGTGAGCGCAGTGAGGCCAGTGCGACCACCTTGCGGTCGTCCCGGTCCTCGGTCGGCTGGCCCAGGGCATCCTGCAGAAACTTGGGGCGCTTGGATTTGAGGTGGGCGGTGAGGACGTTGAGGGTCTGGCCATGTTTCATCCGCAAGGTGGCCACAAGGGGCGGACGCTCAAAGCGCATGTGTTGGCCAATGCCGGGCACGTCCACCTGAAAACCCGGGGGGAAGTCGGCGAAGGATTGCACAGCCTCCACCTTGAGCCGCGTAGCCAGGCCCACCCGGGGTGTGCCCTGCGCACCTTGCTGGGTGTCGTTGTTCTCGGCCCCTGGTACGGCGACAAAGTCGTAGCGCATGCCACCCCGGCCCAACGCCCCCTTGAAAGCCGCATCGTCCCAGACCTCCTGCACGGCCAGCACGTCGGCGTTCAGTGCCCGAAAGCGCTCCCCCAGCCATGTGATCTTGCGCTCAAACTCGGTCTGGCTGTAGGGGTCCTGGTTCTCGTAGAACAGGCGACCCGGGTTGGCCAGGTTGAGCACATTGCAGGTGGCCACCATCAGGGTGTCCAGCGGTTGGGGGAATTCGGTGGGGCGCATGGAGGGCGGGCAGCGTCGTTGTGGTCACATGGGCTGCAGCCGCCTGTCAGCGAGGCTGCAGCGCACGGCCGGACAGCACTTGCAGGCCGGGCCGGCCCGACTGTACGGCATGGACCAGCGCCCGGGCCACATCGGCGCCCGGGCGGGCGCGGTAGTTGGCGGGCAGGAGGGGGTTCAGCCGCTGAAACAGCTTGAGCGACAGCGACTCAGCGGGCCGGTGGGCCTGCTGCAGCGCCCGGCGCTCGCCCATGAGCAGGGAGGGGCGCGCGATGACCAGGGTCTCGAAACCCAGTTGCTGCAGGTCGCGCTCCACCTCGCCTTTGACGCGGTTGTAAAAAATGCGCGACTGCGCGTTGGCTCCCATGGCGGTGACAACTCCGCAACGGGTCGCGCCGGCCGCACGCGCAGCGCGGGCCGTGGCCATCACGGCGTCATAGTCCACCGCCCGGAACGCGCTTTGGCTGCCTGCTGCAGCCATGGTGGTGCCCAGGGTGATGTAGACGTCATCCACCGGGGGCAAAGCAGACATCGCCGCAAAATCCACCGCATGCAGTTGCAGGCGGGGATGGGCCAGCGCGGGGGCTCGCCGCCCCTTGGCATGCAGCACATGGACTGTCGTGCCCGAGGTCTCGGGCGCGCCCGCTGCGGGGGCAGAAGGCGCCTTGCGTGACTCAGCGGTTAAAAGAGCCGCGAGGACCGCCTGGCCCACGAGACCCGTTGCCCCGGCCACCACCGCTACCCGCGCCTGATCCGCCGCCATAGCCACCACCTCCAGAGTTGCGATACCCACCGCCACCACCACGGCGACCGCGTTCAGCCATGCTGTCCACGCTGGTGCGCATGGGGTCGGGCTGACCGCCCGCACCATGGCCCGAGCTGCGATGGCCTGGATTGCTGTGACCCAGGTGGGTGCCCAGGTGCGCATTGGCACGGGGGGGTTGTGCGTCATCGTAGCGATGGCCGCCACCGCCCTCTGGGCGTGGGCCCCGGCTGCGTGCTGGTGCCTGGGATGCGCCGTCACGTGGGCCGCCGCGACCACCACCTTGTCCGCCACGGCCGCCGCCGGCCGGGCCCTGGGCGTTGCGGGGCGCGCCGCCGCCGGAGCGGCCACCGCCGCCATTGCCGGCACGAGGGCCGCGCTCGCCGCCGCCACCCTGGCCGCCGCCTTGGCTGGCCTTGTTGGTGCGGATGCGTTCCATCATTTCGGTACGGGCGGCCTTGGCGGCAGCCTGCATCACGTCGCGGCTCGGGGGCTTGCCAGCGCCGCCCCAGATGGTCTGGCGACCCATGGCGATGGGCTCGGCCTTTTCACCAGGCTCGGGGCCAAAGCCTTCGATGACTTGCACGGGGATCTGCTGCTTGGTGAAGCGCTCGATGTCCATCATGAAGCCTTCCTCGTCCATGCAGACCAGGCTCACGGCTTCACCCGTGGCGCCTGCGCGGCCCGTGCGGCCGATGCGGTGCACGTAGTCTTCAGGGACGTTGGGGATTTCGTAGTTGACGACGTGCGGCAGGTCATCAATGTCGATGCCGCGCGCAGCGATATCGGTGGCCACCAGGGCGCGGATCTCGCCGCTCTTGAAGCCTGCCAAGGCCTGCGTACGGGCGCTCTGGCTCTTGTTGCCGTGCAGTGCCATGGCCTGTACACCGTTCTTGGTCAGGAACTCGGCCACGTTGTTGGCGCCGAACTTGGTGCGCGTGAACACCAGCACCTGGCTCCAGTTGTGCTGCTGGATGATGTGCAGCAGCACCTGCTTTTTCTTGCCGCGGCCCACGGGGTGGATCACCTGCGAGATGCGTTGCACCGTGGTGTTGCGCGGGGTGACCTGAATGCTCTGGGGGGTCTTGAGCAGGGTGTTGGCCAGCTCGCGGATCTCATCGCTGAAAGTGGCCGAGAACAGCAGACTTTGCTTGTCATTGGGCACCAGGGCCAACACCTTCTTCACGTCGTGGATGAAACCCATGTCCAGCATGCGGTCGGCTTCGTCCAGCACCAGCACTTCCACCGTGGACAGGTCCAGGAAGCCCTGTTGCTGCAGGTCCAGCAGGCGGCCGGGGGTGGCCACCAGGATGTCCACGCCACGCTTGATGCGGTCGATCTGCGGGTTCATGCCCACGCCGCCGAAGACCACCGTGGAGTTGATGTCCAGGTACTTGCCGTATTCGCGCACAGATTCTTCGACCTGGGCGGCGAGTTCGCGGGTGGGCGTCAGTACCAGGGCGCGGATGCCCTTGCCGCCAAACTTGTTCTTGGGTGCAGTGCCTTGCGAGAGGCGGTGCAGCATGGGCAGGGTGAACGCGGCGGTCTTGCCGGTGCCAGTCTGCGCGCCGGCCAGAAGGTCGTGGCCTTCCAGAACAGCGGGAATGGCCTGGGCCTGAATGGGCGTGGGGGTTTCATAGCCCGTTTCGTGCACGGCCTTCAGGATGGCAGGAGCCAGGTTCAGTTCGTCAAATGTCATGTCATTGGATGCGCCCGTCCGGGGCGCTGGGTATCCGCCTGTCGTGCAACCGGGAGGTTGCCGAGCCAGTCTCAGGCTGATGAGGTTCAGGATTGGGAGCCCGGAAGCGTGGCTTCCTTCGTCCCCAGCAGTGTGCTGATGTGGCGGGCAACTGGAGCCCACAACGGGGGTATTGTCGCATGGACCGATAATCCAAGGTTTGAGAGCGCGTTCGGCGTCCTTTTGGATTGCTCCAAATGGTCCTCCAAACACGCTCGGATGCAGACTTCCTGCCCACTTTCGCAAGCTAGAACCCTCCATGGCCCAATACGTTTATTCGATGAATCGCGTCTCCAAGACCGTGCCGCCCAAGCGGCAGATCTTGAAGGATATCTCCCTGAGCTTTTTCCCGGGCGCCAAGATCGGCGTGCTGGGCCTGAACGGCTCGGGCAAATCCACGCTGCTGAAGATCATGGCGGGCGTGGACAAGGAGATCGAGGGCGAGGCCATCCCGATGCCGGGCATCAAGATCGGCTACCTGCCCCAAGAGCCGCAGCTCAACAACGAGCACACGGTGCGCGAAAGCGTGGAAGAGGCCATGGGCGAAGTGTTTGCCGCCAAGGCCAAGCTCGAAGAGGTGTATGCCGCCTACGCCGAGCCCGATGCCGACTTTGACGCCCTCGCTGCGGAGCAGGCCCGCCTGGAAGCCATCATCGCCACCGCCGGCACAGACTCCGAGCACCAGCTCGAAATCGCGGCCGACGCACTGCGCCTGCCCCCATGGGATGCCAAGGTCGGCCTGCTGTCGGGGGGCGAAAAGCGCCGCATCGCACTGTGCCGCCTGCTGCTGTCCAAGCCCGACATGCTGCTGCTGGACGAGCCCACCAACCACTTGGACGCCGAGTCGGTCGACTGGCTGGAGCAGTTTCTGCACCGTTTCCCCGGCACCGTGGTGGCTATCACCCACGATCGCTACTTCCTGGACAACGCCGCCGAGTGGATTCTGGAACTGGACCGGGGCTACGGCATCCCCTACAAGGGCAACTACAGCACCTGGCTGGACCAGAAGCAGGCCCGCCTGGAGTCCGAGCAAAAGGGCGAAGAGGCCCGTGCCAAGGCCCTGAAGAAGGAACTGGAGTGGGTCCGCCAGAACGCCAAGGGCCGCCAGGCCAAGAGCAAGGCGCGTATCGCACGCTTCGAGGAACTGAGTGACTACGAATACCAAAAGCGCAACGAAACGCAGGAAATCTTCATTCCTGTGGCCGAGCGCCTGGGCACACAGGTCATCGAGTTCAAGAATGTCACCAAGTCGTTTGGTGACCGCGTGCTCATCGACAACCTGTCCATGAACATTCCGGCCGGCGCCATCGTCGGCATCATCGGCCCCAATGGCGCCGGTAAATCGACCCTGTTCAAGCTCATTGCGGGCCGCGAACAGCCAGACAGCGGCGAAGTCGTGATCGGCTCGACCGTGAAGATGGCCTTTGTGGACCAGCACCGTGATGCCCTGTCGGACGACAAGACCGTGTGGGAAGACATCTCCGGCGGCCTGGACATGATCAACATCGGCAAGTTCACCATGGCCAGCCGCGCCTATGCGGGGCGCTTCAACTTCAACGGCGGCGACCAGCAAAAGAAGGTGGGCATGCTGTCGGGCGGTGAGCGCGGCCGACTGCACCTGGCCAAGACGCTGATTGCGGGCGGCAATGTGCTGCTGCTGGACGAGCCTTCGAACGACCTGGACGTGGAAACCCTGCGCGCGCTGGAAGACGCTTTGCTTGAATACGCGGGCACAGTGTTGGTTATCAGCCACGATCGCTGGTTCCTGGACCGTATTGCCACGCACATCCTGGCCGCCGAAGGTGACAGCCAGTGGACGTTCTTTGACGGCAATTACCAGGAGTACGAGGCCGACAAGAAGAAGCGACTCGGTGAAGAGGGCGCAAAGCCCAAGCGGATGCGTTTCAAGGCCCTCAAATAAAGGCCGAGGTCAAGTAGGATTGCATCTGGAAACCTCTTGCCCGATTCCTCCCTCCCACCATGTCCCTGCCCGCATCGCGTCTGAGAACCGTTTTCCGCGCCTGCGTTGTCAACGCCGTTCGCCGGGGCGAGGCACTGATGGGGCAGCTCGTCAAGGTCACCCAGAGTGCCTTGACCAGCGAGGAGTCGGCTAGCCGCAACATCCAGCAGCGCAATTTGCTCAGCGATGCGCTGCGCCTGCTCAACGAGCATGAAGCAGCGCTGGTCAAGGGCTATCCCATGGCCCTGCTCGAAATCTTTGCCGAAGGCCCTGCAGTCGCTAAAGGACGCAGTTCGGCCGACGACACCGGCATGGACTTTGGCGAGCTTTCGCTCATGGACGAAAGCGAGATGCAGGCCCAGGTGGAGCTATCCAAGGCCCAGCAGTCTGCGCTCCATGCCACGGACGCCGTGCTGGCAGAACTCAACACCCTGGTGAGCGCTGCCCAAGGTTTGCGCAGTGTGCAGCCTGAACGCAATCCGCTGCGGCCCGAGAGCTACATCCGCGCGCTGCAGCAGGTGGTGGGTGAGACCGGCGTTTCCGCAGAGGTCCGCCAGCTGTGGATGCAGCACATGCGCGACCTGTTGGGCAAACTGCTGGCCGAGGAATACAAAAAAACCGCCCAGAGCCTGCGCGAGCATGGCGTGCAGCCGGTGGGCTACGCGGTGCTCGGCACGCCTGCGGGCGGCGGACGCGGCGCAGGCCCGGGCACCGGTTACGGCGGGTCTGGCTACGGTGGCCCCGGCACGGGGTACGGGGGCGGTTATTCGGGCTACGGCCCTTCGATGAATGCGCCCATGGGCGACTATGGCAACACCGGCTACGGGCGTGGCATGGGCCCCAGCACGGGCTGGAGCGGCGAGTCGCAGCAAGGTGCCATGGTGCCCATGCCTGTGGATGCTGCCGAAGAGGCGCTGCTCACCGTCGGCATCCTGCGTCAGATGCTGGCGGGGGGCGATCCCTTTGCCCCTCCTCCGGTCTATGGAGCCGTGCCGGCTCAGGCGGTGGTGGTGCCCAGCGGTGCGGGTCAGCCGGGTTGGGTGGACCCCCGTGCGGGAGCCGTCAGCGCCCAGTCATCGCTGGCCGGGGGCTACTACCCGTCGGGTGCGGCTGCTGAAGCGATTGAAGACATGGCCCAGCTGGAGCGGCTGGTGGGCCGACTGGCAGGGGGCGGCACAGTCAGCCAGCCCGGGTCCTTGCCCGTGCCTTTGGCCGGCTGGCGGGGGCCTGGCGTGGCACCGGTGGTCTATGCCGCCGTGCCAATGGAGGCCGCAACCCAGTCCACCGCCATGGCGGTGGAGGTGGTGGGGCGCATGATGGCCAACATCGCGCAGGACGCCCGCTTGTTGCCTCCCGTGCAGCAGGCGGTCAAGAGCCTGGAGCCCGCGCTCAAGCAACTGGTGCACCACGACGGACGGTTTTTTACCGACAGCAATCACCCCGCGCGCCGCCTGCTGGACGAGCTGACGCAACGCAGCCTGGCATTCACTGCAGAGACGGAGCCTGGTTTCAGTCGTTTCATGCGGCTGGTGACGGAGGCGGTGGGCCACCTGTCCGCCCATGAGGTCAAGGATGCGGGGCCCTTCGATACCGTGCTCAAGGCGCTGCAGTCGGCCTGGGACACCCAGGAACAAAAGATCAAGGCCCATCAGGAGGCCGAACAGAAAGCCAAATTGCAGGCCGAGCAGCGCGAACTGCTGGCCGAGAAGATCGCAGCCGATATCCGCAAACTGCCCGATGTGGACAAAGTGCCGTCGGACGTGCTGGATTTTGCGGCGGGCCCCTGGGCTGACGTGGTGGCGCTGGCGCAGGTGATGCGCGGTGACGATAGCCAGGACGATGACCCCAGCGGTTATCTGGCGCTGGTCCCGGTGCTGCTGTGGACGGCGCAGCCGGACCTCACCCGCCAGGAGACGGACCGCCTCAATGAGGCCATCCCTGGCCTGCTGGCCAAACTGCGCAAGGGGCTCAAGACCATCAATTACCCGGCGGTGCAGACCAGCGCTTTCTTGCAGCGGCTGGTGGCGTTGCACCAGGCTGCTTTTGAAAAGCCGGCGCATGCTGCCCCCGCACCGGCCCCTGCGCCCGAGCCCGAAGCGGTCTCCGAGGTGGCAGAACTGGCCGAACCGCCCGAGGCGTCCGCTGCTGCTCCTGCCCCGCAGGACAGCGCCCAGGCTCCGTTGGACACGCCGGACCCTTATGCTGACTTTGTCATCGGGGCGTGGGTGGAACTGGTGACCAATGGCCGGGTGGTGCGCACCCAGCTTACGTGGGCCAGCCCGCATGGCACCCTGTTTCTGTTCACTGCGCCCGATGCCAGCACCCAGTCCATGACCCGCCGCATGCGCGACAAGCTGGCGGCTGAAGGCTCTCTGCGCGTGGTACCGGCCCAGCTTCCCAAAGCCGCCAAGCCGGCGGCCCGCGCTTCGGGCGTTGCGGAGACGGGTGGGGCAGACCGCAAGTCGTCTGAGGGTCGTACGGGCTCCAGCTCCCGAATGGCGCCGCTGTCCAAGTCCGCGCCTCTGGCCCCGGCTTCGGGTGCCAAGACCCCCAAGAATCGCTGAGCGGAAAGACACCTGCGCTGCGGGTGGCTCTTTGAGTGCTGCCAGCGGCCTTGTGCCACTGGCCACTGAAGCCTGGGTCAATGCCCAGTTCCTGCTGCGCTCCCTGTTCCCTTCATGCTGTTTTCAGTCATCCCCTCGCCCGGAGTGCTGTAGTCGGTCGATCCTCCAGCCCCCTCCGACGCGCGCAGCAGTTTTTTGCGCACCAGGTGGATGTGGTTGCGCAGGGCATACAGCTCGTCCGCATACGACAAAGGCACGCTCACCTTTTCGGCCTGGGCTTCCAGGTTGTCCAGGGTGCGCAGCAGGGTTGCAGGGTCGCTCTTGCCCATCTCCAGGTCGTTCTCGATCTCACGCAGGCGGCCATACCAGCGGAACACCCGTGACCGCACCCGGAACTGGTAAAGCGGCGGGACGATGCGCGACAGCGGCAGCATGATGGCCAGCAAGATGCCCAGCACCAGCCACATACGCTCGATCAGGTTGGCCAGCCAGAACGGCAGGTAGCGTTGCAGCATGGGCACCGGCTCATTCATGGCCCGGTCGCCCTCCTTGGCAATCGGCAGCTCGCTGCCGCGCGTGTTGGGGAACTCACGCGCCCGGTTGAACCAGCCTGCGCCGCTGTGCAGCTTTTGGGCGTTCTGGGCAAACAGGGTGAGCAGGGCGGGGTGTGTGCCGTCGCGCGCCAGCAGGGACGTGGTGGTGGCCACGAGCCGGACATCGCGCTGGGGCACGTTGGCCGCAAGGTCCACCACGCCGCGTGGCAGCGTCACGGGGGTGAGGAACGGAAACCGCCGCGCGTAGGCCTCGTGCTGCGCAAAGTCCAGCAGTTGCACACCGGGAGTCTGCAGCAGCATCTGCACCATCAGCGATTCGGGCGCCGAGGCAAACACCAGGGCATCCAGCCGGCCGGCGAGGAAATCCACCGTGGCAGGCGTCTGCTCCAGCCTCGACAGCTTGACCGACACCGGCTCCACCTTGTTGGCCTGCAACAGGCGCTCGATCAGCGTGGGAACGCCGCTGCCCTCCGACCCCACATTGACCCGCCAGCCGCGCAGCTGCCGCAGGCTATCAAGCCGGGGGGCGTTGTGCATGCGCTCTGCTGCGTCGGTGCGGTAGAAAAGCCACAGCGGCTCCACAAACAGGCTGCCCAGGGACACGAGGTTGTCCGGGTCATCGGGCTGCAGCTCAGCCGTACCGCCCTGCACAAAGGCCACGTCAGCCTGGCCGTCCCTCAGCAGCTGCAGGTTGTGCGACGAGCCCTCGCTGGGCAGCAGTACCACATCAATCCCGTCGACAGCCAGTGCCTTCTGGTAGCGCTTGCCAAACTCTTCATAGGCACTTTGGGCGGGGCCGGTGGCCAGAGTCACCGTCTTGGGCGGATTGGGGTTGAGCCACCAATAGGCCAGCACCAGCAGCCCGACCGCCAGGAAGGCGAGGGGGCCCGCCGACACAATCAGATCGCGCAGGGTGAGAAAGGTGTTGCGAAAGGCCTGGGGCATGGGGGATGGACCAACGGAGCGAAAACAGGGCGAAAGTGGCGCTTCGGCCAACCGGGATGACCCGCCAGCGCAACAGGGTTCGTTCCGGAGCCCTGTTACGCAATCAGCAAGCCGGTGGATTATCTGGGCAGGAGCTACAGCGCCACGTATCCGCACTTGTCTTCACGCTCCAGGAGTTACCCCGGCCTGGAATACCTGGGGCGTTGAATTCGCCAGCGTAGCCTTCTACTGCGGCAAGCGCCTGCGCTGGCGCTCGTAGGCCATGCATTCCTGCAGCGAGAGCATATCGTTCTGGTCCACATCTGCCGCTTCGAAGTAGGCCATGCGAGCCTGCACCACCTCGGTGAACGACAGCCTTCCGTCCCCATCCTTGTCAGCTGCAGCCAGCCGCCTCAGCTGGCCTTTGCCGATGCGGGGCAATTGGCTGAGGTGGGCGAGATGGACGTAACCCTCTGCATCGGGGCTCAAGCTGTGCCAGCCCTGCACGATGTCCTGGTGAAACTCGTCCAGCGACACGTTGCCGTCGTGGTTGAGGTCGGCCGCCGAGCAGATGGCTTGCAGCCTGTGGGTGAGGGTTGAGGTCACCGGTTTGTGGGCCTTGGCAGGGCGGGGTGGCGTGGTGGGCGACGATACCGCCGTGTCGGCTGCGTTGGCTGTGTGGGCCGCCAGTGCCAGCACGAGGGAGCAGGCGCTTGCAGAGATCCGTTGAAGATTTTTTTGCATGGGGGCTCCTTACCACCACCAGCGTTGGCTGGGGCTGCGGTTGCAGGGCCACACCATCGTGTGCGCCCCGGGGCGGACCTGGCCGGCGTCCACATCCAGGCATTTGCCGGTGAGCTGGCTCACGATCTGCCCACCCCGGGTGAACCAGCTCTGGCTGCGCGAACCTGAGCAGGACCACAGCACCACCCGAGCGCCATCCCGTGGGTCGCCACGGTCCACATCCACGCACAGGTCGCGTACGCGGATCTCGCCCCCGCGCCCCACCGCAAAACGCTGTGATGCCGTGCCGTTGCATTCGTACACCTGCAAGGTGGTGCCAGGCTGGAACTTGCCACCCCGCACATCGAGGCACAGGCGGCCGTCCACGCGGATCTCGCGCCCCCAGTCGCCGCCCTGGCCGGGGTAGCCCGGGTACTCGGGGCGCCGGTCGTCGTCGTGACGGTTGTGGTTGGCCAACAGGGCAATGCCCGCAATGGCGGCCACGGCCGCTACCGCCGCCCCGGCATTGGAGCCGCTGTTGTTGCCGGAGGCATAGGTCCGCATAATCTTGAAGCGACCACCGCAACCACCGTTGGTCCACAGCTCGCGGTTGGTAAGGTCGTAGCCCCAGGTGCGGTTGAAGCGGCACGCTCCCTGGGTTTGTTCCACCAGATCCACCTGGGTCACATCGTCCGCCAGGCGGTAGGAGGTGTAGCCGCCGCTGGACTGCAAATCCACCAGCTGGTCCTGCGCCAGTGCGGGCGGCGTGCCCACGAGCAAGGGCAGGCACAGCAGCCATGCACGTTTCTGAAACGTATGGTCTCTCATGGGTTGACTCTCCTTGTTCCGATCCGGGGCCATGGGGATAGGGTGGGGTGGCCGGGCCCAACCTTTGGGCACATCCCACCCGCTGCATCATAGGACGGCCAGCCCCCCTCATGATGGGGTGTCGGCAGCGCCACAACAACGCGAGCGGTAGAAATCCCGCTGGAGTGGCGGTACCTGTTACGGCATGATGGGGAGGTGCCGGGGCAGACCGTCATCTGCCTGTGTTTTCCCCCATCCACCGCCGTGCTCGATGAAACGCTTCTATGTCGTTGCCTCCATCCCACTGCTGTTGGCGGCGCTGATTCCCATAGCAGCATCCCTGTGGGTGGCTCATCGCAAGGCCAAGGATGACCAGATCGCTTACCTGACCTCGTTGGCCGATGAGGTGCTGCGGCGCGGTGTGGCCTCGCGCCAGCAACTGGTGGCTGCGCTCAACGATCTGGACGGCGATCCGCACCCCGCTTGCAGCCAGGCCAGCCTCACGCGCATGCAGCAGCTGGTGGGTACCTCGTTCTATCTGCAAGGCATGGGGTCGGTGAAGGACGGGGCTTTGGTCTGCAGCACCCTCACGGCGGGCCATGAAGTGGTGCCGCTCACCGGTAACCACATGGTCACCTCGACGGGCATTTCCAGCTGGATTGGCGCCCGCTTGCCCTTTGCCCCGGAGCAGCCTTTCAACATCTACGCGCGCAACGGCCATGCGGTGATCATTCACCCGGGCATCGTCATCGACATGCCTGTGCTGCATGCAGATGTGGCGTTGGGGCTTCTGATTAGCACGCCAAAAGCCCTGATCCGCTCCAAGGGGCCGCTGGACACCCAGTGGCTGGATCTCTACACACCCGATGTGAACAGCGTGGTGAAAAGCGAAACCCACTACATCGTCTTTCGAGTGTCGAAGGACAACAACATCGCGGCAGTTGCGGCGGCTCCCAAGGCGTTGGCCCACGAAGGGCTGAAGACCCAGGCGCTGATCCTGGCACCCTTGGGTCTGTTCGCCAGTGCCCTGTTTGCGCTGGGGGTGGCGGTGCTCACCCGGTGGCAGCTGTCGCCGCGCGTCCGGCTGCGGGCGGCCTTGCGACGGCGTGAATTTTTTGTGCTCTACCAGCCCATCGTGGACCTGCAAACCGGCCAGTGGGTGGGGGCCGAGGCGCTGCTGCGCTGGCGTCGCCGCAACGGCACCCTGGTGCCACCCGATGAATTCATTGCCGAGGCCGAGAGGGCTGGGGTGATTGCGCACATCACGCGGTACGTGATCGACATGGTGCTGGCGGACCTGCCCGAGATGCTGAAGGCCCGCCCGGGTTTTCATGTGAGCCTGAACCTGTCGCCCCAGGACCTGGTAGCCGATGGGCCCGTGCAGTACTTGCAGCGGCGCTTCAGCGCCATGGAGTTTCCGGCAGGCGCGCTGATGCTGGAAGTCACCGAACGGGGGCTGGTGGATATAGAAGCCGCGCGGCCCGCGCTGCAGGCGGCGCGGCAGATCGGTGCGTCCATTGCGCTGGATGACTTTGGCACGGGCTACTCCAGCCTGTCGATGCTGGAGTCCATTGACATCGACACCCTCAAGATCGACCGCATTTTCATCGCCAGCATCGGTGCACAGGCCGCCATCAGCCCGGTGACTACCCACATCATCGAAATGGCCCACACCCTTCAACTGGCGCTGATTGCCGAGGGCGTCGAGACGCAGGACCAAGTGGACTTCCTGCTCGCACGGGGTGTGCGCCAGGCCCAGGGCTGGAAGTTTGCCCGCGCCATGCCCCTGGGGGATCTGCTGGCCGGGTTGCGTGCAAGCGGCCGTGCCACCCCGGCGGATGCAGCGGGGATGTAGCCGGGGTACAGGCTTTCAAGCTCAGGCTACTTGCAGAATACGGGGCATGCACATTGCACTGCTCGCCCCAGCCCAGCACGAGTCCCTGGTAGACCTATTGTGCGAACTCCATGCTTACTATCGCGCGCCCGACGACCCGCAGCCAGCACCCGCGCGCGAACAAATCCGGGTCCATCTGCGGGAGCGGCTGCTGTCCGAGACCTCACCGCTGCGCCTGGTGGTGGCGGTGCGTGCAGACGGCCCGGTGGTTGGCCTGGCCGCCATCGTGCTGCAGCACTCCCTGGTGGACCCACACCCGCACAGCAGCGGGCAATGCCAGGTGAAAGAGCTCTATGTGGGTGAGCAGGCCCGCAATGCGGGTGTGGGGCACGCGCTCATGGCATGGGTCGCACGCTATGCGCTGGAGCATGGGTGCGCCCGCATGGACTGGAATGTGAAGGCCGGCAACCACCGCGGGCGGGCGTTTTATGAGGGGCTGGGCGCGACCCGGGTGGCTGACCGACTCAGCTACCGGCTGGAGCGTGAGGGCATGGACAAGCTGGTGGGCGCGACGGGCACAGCCCGTTGAATCTCCCAGGGCGTTGCTCGCGGCAGGGCGACTGCGCAGGCGTCCGGCGAACCTTATCGCATCGCCCCCATGCGGTGGATAGCTTATCGGCCCAGTTCCGCCGCCGATGGCAGGTACAACCCCTCGGCTGTGGTGATCGCGCGCGCAGCGCGTGCTGCCCGCGCCGTGGCGATGGCCGTGGCCTCGGCTGCCATGGTGGCCAGCACCATCATGCCCAGGCTCTTGCCGCTGCGGCCCGTGCCCAGGCTGAAGAGGGTGTCGCCGTCGGACATGGTGTGCACGGGGTTGATGCTGCGCGCCAGCCCGTCGTGCGCGGCCACGGCCAGGCGGTGGGCCTGCACCTTGGTGATCACGGCGTCGGTGGCGACCACGCCGATGGTGGTGTTGGTGCCCGCCAGCAGGGGCTGGGGCGGGTCGCCGCGCAGCAAGGCGCGGCGTGTGTCGCGCAGGCGCAGGCCGTCGTCGGTACGGGCTCCGGCAATCACTTGGGCGGTGTCCGGGTCGATCACGTCGCCCAGCGCATTGCAGGCGATGAGCGCGCCCACTGTGACCCCGTCCACGGTGACCGAGGCGGTGCCGATGCCGCCCTTCATGGCGCGCTGGATGCCGAAGATCTTGCCCAGCGCCGCGCCGGTGCCCGCGCCCACGTTGCCTTCGGCCGGGTCGGCGGTGGAGGCTGCCTCGCACGCCGCGTAGCCCGCTGCCGCATCGGGGCGGATGCGCATGTCGCCCACCAGCAGATCGAACAGCACGGCGGCAGGCACGATGGGCAGGCGGCCCACGGCCACATCAAAGCCCACGCCGCGCTCTTCGAGCCAGCGCACGGCGCCGGTGGCGGCGTCCAGCCCCCAGGCGCTGCCGCCTGCAAGCATGATGGCGTGCACCTTGTCCACCAGGTTGGAGGGGTGGAGCAAATCCGTCTCGCGCGTGCCGGGGGCGGCACCCCGCACATCCACCCCGGCCACGGCGCCCTCGCGGGTGATGATGACGGTGCAGCCCGTGGGGCGGCGGGTTTCGGTGAAGTGGCCGACCTCGATGCCGGCCACGCGGGTGATGCTGCCAGCGTCGCCAGCCAGTGTGTTGGAGGAACTCATGGCCGTTGATTATGGTGCCCATGCGCCGTCCGACAGTTGCGCAGCATCAGGGCCCTGGCGCTGCGCGTGGAGTCGCTTCAGGGCGCTTTCTCGATCCGCTGGACGTGGTATGCGCCGCTGATCTGCTCGGCCCGAAAACGCACCTTGTCACCGGGTTTCAGATCGCCCACCACGCTGGCGTCGGCCACGCGGAACACCATGGTCATGGGCGGCATCTCCAGGTTCTTGATCTCGCCGTGCTTGAGGGTGAGGCGCAGGGTGCGCGGGTCCCAGCGGGTGATTTCGCCTTCGCTCAGATCCGCCGGTGGCGCGGACGGTGCGGTGGCGGCGGGGTGGTGGCTGCTGTGGCTGTCTGCGGCAGCCCCTGCGGGCGCCTGCGCCAGGGCGGGCCCTGCAACCAGGACGAGCAGGGCGGCAGCCAGCGGGATGGAGAAGAAGTGCTGGGTCATGTGGATGCCTTTTTGTTGTAGCTGTTGAAGATGCGCGTGCTGCCGTCGTGGGCCACCAGCAGCACGTCGTACGGGTCGCGCCGGTCGCCATACACGGCGCCGTCCATGCCTGGCGATCCCACGGGCATGCCCGGTACGGCCAGGCCCAGGGCCTTGGGCTTTTGCTGGAGCAGCTTGCGCACATCGCTGGCGGGCACGTGGCCTTCCACCAGGTAGCCGCCCACCAGCGCGGTGTGGCACGACCCCAGCTTTGGCGGCAGGCCCAGACGGGCGCGCACGGCGTTGTTGCCAGTGGCATGCACCTTCACGGCAAAGCCGTTGGCTTGCATGTGGTCCACCCAGTCCTGGCAGCAGCCGCAGTTGGGGTCTTTCCACACTTCCAGCGGCGTGGTGGTGGTGGTGTTGGCGGCGCGGGACCCAACCGGCAGCAAAGCGACGGCCAACCCCGCGCCCAGCACGGGCAGGGTGGTGGTGAGCCATTGGCGGCGGGCCGGACTGGCTGGGGTGTATGGGGAACGGTGACGTTGGAGGGGCATGGTGTTTCTCCTGGCATTAGGGGTTGCGGGGCAGCACGGTGATGGTGCCGGTCATGCCGGCCTGGTAGTGGCCGGGGATGAGGCAGGCAAAGTCAAAGCTGCCTGCGCGGTTGAAGTGCCACACGATGTCGCCCTTCTTGCCCGCCGCCACATGGGCCATGTAGGGCTCGTCGTGCTCCATGCCGGGGTGTTTTTTCATCAGCTCCGCGTGCTGGTCCAGCTCGGCCTTGGTGCCGATCACGATCTCGTGCAGCACCTTGCCTTGGTTCTCGGCACGCAGCCGCACGGTGTCTCCCTCCCGCACCTCGATGTGGCGGGGGCTGAACCGCATGTCGTCGCCCATGCGCACGGTGATGGTGCGGCGCACCTGCTGGGCATCGCCTGCAATGCCCCAGTCCTTTTGCTCTTTGACCATGGGGGCTGTGGTGGTTCGGTGGGGCATGTTTTCATGCCCATAGGCAGAAAAAGTGCCGAATGCGCTAGTGCATATTGCCCAGGTAGCTATGAATTTGATAGTGTTCATGGTGATTGGTAGCGTCAATGTTGGTGGCCGCTGGCAGCTGGCTTGCGCGCATTGGCGGCGCCCGGGGCCGTACCCGGGGTGTCGGTACGTGCAGGGCGGGGCGTGGCAGCTGGCGCGCCTTGCCATTCAAAGGCCTGGGTGCCGCGTGGCTGCCTGTAGTCGCCGGGGTCGGCGTAGCTGCCTGCGGGCTGATCGGCACGCACCTTGAGGGTGGTGAACATGCCGCCCATCTCCAGCGGGCCAAAGGGGCCGGTGCCGGTCATCATCGGGAAGGTGTTGTCGGGCAGCGGCATCTCCATGGCACCCATGTCGGCCATGCCGCGCTCGCCCATCACCATGTAGTCGGGCACGATCTTCTGGATCTTGCCCACCAGTCCGCGATGGTCCACGCCGATCATGGTGGGCACGGCGTGCCCCATGGCGCCCATGGTGTGGTGGCTCTTGTGGCAGTGCAGGGCCCAGTCACCCGGCTCGTCGGCAATGAACTCCACCTGCCGCATCTGCCCCACCGCCACGTCGGTGGTCACCTCGGGCCAGCGCGCGCTTTTGGGCACGGGGCCGCCGTCGGTGCCGGTCACTTCAAACTCGTGCCCGTGCAGGTGGATGGGGTGGTTGGTCATGGTGAGGTTGCCCACCCGGATACGCACGCGCTCGCCCTGCCGCGCCACGAGCGGGCTGATGGCAGGGAACACCCGGCTGTTCCAGCACCAGATGTTGTGGTCCAGCATGGTGTTGACCTTGGGGGTCATGCTGCCGGGCTCCACGTCGAAGGCGTTGAGCAGGAAGGCGTAGTCGCGCTGGACCTTGGCGATCTGCGGGTGACTGCCCTTGGGGTGGGTGATCCACAGGCCCATCATGCCCATGGCCATCTGCACCATCTCGTCGGCATGCGGGTGGTACATGAAGGTGCCGGGGCGCCGCGCCACGAACTCGTACACAAAGGTCTTGCCCGGCTGGATGGCGGGCTGGGTCAGGCCACCCACGCCGTCCATGCCATTGGGCAGGCGCTGGCCGTGCCAGTGGATGGTGGTGTGCTCAGGCAGGCGGTTGGTGACAAAGATGCGCACGCGGTCACCTTCGACCACCTCGATGGTGGGGCCGGGGCTCTGGCCGTTGTAGCCCCACATGTTGACCATGAAGCCGGGCGCTACTTCGCGCACCACGGGCTCGGCCACCAGGTGGAACTCCTTGACACCCGCATTCATGCGCCAGGGGGCGGTCCAGCCGTTCAGGGTGACCACGGGGTTGTAGGGCCGGCCCGTGGGCGGGTGCAGCGGCGGCGCGGTGTCTGCGCTGGACTGCATTGCGGGCTCGGGCAGCGCGGCCAGGGCCACGCGGCTGACGGAGGCTGCAGCCACGGCCGTGGCGGCGCCAGAAAAGAAATTGCGGCGGTTCATGTCAATGGCCTTGTGGGGTGGTGGAGGCTGCGGCGCCGGAGGTGAGGCCCTGCAGGGCACCGGGCGAGGTACCCGTCAGCGCCAATTGCAGGTCGGTCTCGGCCAGCCAGAAGTCGCGCTGCGCTTCGATGGCGTTGGCCACGGCCTGCGTGCTGTTGCGTGCTTCGGCCAGCATGTCCCACACGCTGGCCAGCATGCCGTTGTAGCGCAGCGTGGTTTCGTCGCTGATGAGCTGGCGCAGGGGCACGACCTCCGCCTGCTGTTGGCGCGCCAGGTCCAGGGCGGTGCGGTAGGTGAGCCAGGCGGCACGCACCTCGCTGCGGGCGCGCACGGCGGTGTCTTGCAGCTGGGCGGCGCTTTGCTCCACCTCGGCCTGGGCGCGGGTACGGGCTGCGCCGCCCCAGTCGAACAGGGGCAGGGGCAGTTCGATCTCCCAGCCGCGCTTGATGTCGCTGCTGCCGGTGGCTCGCTCGGTCGCGGTGTTGCGGCTGTAGGCCAGTCCGATGTCGCCAAACACGGCGCTAGCGCGGCTCCAGCCCTGGCGCACTGCCTGGGTGTCGAGCTGGCGGCGCGCGGCCTGCACATCCAGCCGCTCGCGCAGGGCGGTGGCTTCGATACCGTCTGCGGGCAAGGCGGTGGCGGGCAGAGGGGGCAGCTGCGGTGCCAGCTGGTATTGCGCCTGCGCCCCCCACACACCCAGGCGGCGGTTCAGGTCCTCGCGGGCGGTGGCGGCCGCCAGCCGGGCGCGGGCGCGCTGGCTGTTGGCCTCGTGCAGCACGGCTTGCTCGCGGGCCTGCTGCAGGCGGCTCCAGTTGCCCACCTGCGCCATGCGGCGCGCCAGCTCGGCTCCTACCTCGGCGGCTTCGACCATGCGGTCGTGCGTGGCAGCCACCTGCTCGGCCGCCACGGCGCGCAGCCAGGCACGGCGGGTGTCTGCGGCCAGTTGCACCACGTCCTGTGCGGCTTGCAGCGTGGCGATCTGCAGGCGCTCGGCTTCGCGCTGGGTGCGCCAGGGCAGGGTGATCAGATCCATCAGGCCAAAGGCGAGGGTGCGTTCGATCTCACGCTCCTGGCTATTGGTGAAACGCCCCAGGGTCAGGTGCGGGTTGGGCAGCGAGATGGCTTGCACCCGCTCGGCATCGGCCACGCTCAGTGCGGCCAGCCGGGCTTGCAGGCCGGGGTTGTTGAGCAGGGCAATGCGCACGGCGGCGTCTTGTGTCAGGGGCTGGGCAAGCCAGCCATCAATGGACTGCTGGGCCTTTGCGCGGGCGCTCCGGTCCATCGCGGGCAAGGCCGCCTGCGCTACGCCGGCGGTACGGCCTGCAGTCAGCGCTGCGACATCACTGCGCAGGCCGTCGGACGACACGCTGGCGCAGCCCGCCAGCAGGGTGGCGGCAGCCAGCACGGAAAGGCGGTGGGTGCTGGTCATGGCTTGCCCTTCTGTTCGGGGTGGTGGGCGGGGTGGGCACTCCCTGCGCTGCCGTGGTGCATCTCATGGGCTGTGCCAGGCGGCTTTCCATGGGGCATGCGGTGTTGCATGCCCTGGTGGTGTGGCATGGGGGCTGCTGCGGAGGCTGCGGGCGCGGGGGGCGGTGCGGAACCGCGCTGCGCCTCCCAGGCCACGATGTCCGCATGGCCGCGCGGGAACGCGCCCACGGCCTCGTGTGCCTGGCGCCAGGCCTGGGGAGTGGGCAGGGCGTCCACCAGCGGGGGCTGCGGTGGCATGGCCGTGTAGGGCAGGGGAGCGGTGGGTGCATCGGCGCGGGTAGCGTCGGGTGCAGATGGGCTCTGGGCTTGCGCCAGCAAGGGCGACAACAGGGCGAGACAAGCCAGTCGCATGGGCCACGATGGCCCGGGCGACGGCGAGGAGAGAAAAATAGCAGGGGCGCGCATGGCGATCTCCAGACAACGAACGAAAAAACACGGCGCTGCCGCCCGATGGGCCCCGTGGTGCGGGGTCAATCAGGCCGTGGCAGACGCACTTCGGGCGTCGGAGATCAGGCGATGGGTGGTTTGATGGCCAGCGCTGCGGGGGCGCTGTCAAACTGCGCGGAGGCCAGGGGCAGCAGGGCTCCGGCCGGCAGGGGGGCGGGGGTCAGCGATGCGGGCAGGCCCAGCATGGCCGAATGGCAGATTTCGCAGGCCGAGCAACTGGCGCTGTGGTGGTCGTGGTCGCCGTGAGTCGGGCAGCCAGCGCCGTGGTCCTGGCACGCTGCAGAGTGGCTGGCAGTAGTGTGGTCGAGGGCGGGCTCGGCCGCCGGACCATCATGGTGGGCGTGGGCGTGTGCCAATCCCTCGGCCTGGGCAAGGGTCGCGGAATGATCGTGGGGGTGGCTGTGGTCGTGGGCCATGCCTTCCGCCATGGGCTGATGCGCCGCAGTGTGCTGCGCCGGGCCTGCAGGCAGCAGCGGCGCCACAATGCCCGCCGCCATGGCCGTGCCTGTCAGGCCCCGAAGGACCAGCACCACCATCAGCAGGAAGAAAAAGCCGCGACGCATCCTTCAATGATACGGCGGGGCGGCCCAAGGTTCCACTGGCACGCCCTTTTCTGGCCCGGCGCGCCGGGGCAACCGGCCAAGGACCGTGAGGGCAAACCCGCGCAAATCGTGCATGCCTTTTTGGAACATGGGCAGTACCATGTGACGAAACACGTCGGTTCCCACCTGTCCATTTTTCCGCAGGTCCCGGCCAATGTGTTTCCAAGCGTCTTTCTCTTGCACAGAAAGGTCGGTATGCCCCCATGGGTCGCTGGAATGTGGAGCACCTTGTCCGCGCGGATTCGCTGGCTGGTGCTGTGGGCCACGCTGCCAGCGGTGCTGCTGGTGGTGTACCAGGCACGGACCCACCGCACAGACGCGATCGCTGCCGCTGAAGAGCGCGCGCTACAGACCCTTCAGTCGGTGGCCGGTACCCAGCAACGGCTGATTCAGAACACCCGCCAGTTTCTGCAGCAGCTGGCCGCCATGCCGCAGGTGCACGACCCCGCCGCCCCCCAGTGCGGGCGCTACCTGGCCGAAGTGCTGTCGCTCAACACCACCTACGTCAACATTGGTGTGCCTCGTGCGGATGGCGAGCTGCTGTGCAATGCGCGGCCGCTGAAGGCGCCTGTCAATGTGGCCAACCGCCCTTATTTTCAGCAGACGATCTCTGGGCGGGACTTTGCGGTGGGCAGCTTCCAGGTGGACCGCGCTGCCCAGGTGGCCAGTGTCAACTTTGCCTACCCGGTGATTCCGCCGGGCACGCAAGACGTGGTGGCGGCTGCCGTGGCGGTGGTGTCGCTGGAGTGGTGGAGCCTGCGGCTCACCGACCTGGGACTGCCGGACGGCGCGGTGGCCCGCGTGTCCGACCCCGACGGCCGCGTGCTGGCGCGCTACCCGCCCGATGCCAGCGAGCTGGGGGCTCCGTTTGCCGATGGCGAGTTCCGCGCCCTGGTGCTGCAGACCCCGCAGGGCCAGCGCCAGCGCACGCGCGCGGATGGCACCCCTGAGCTGGTGGTGTTCCAGCCACTCATCGAGGCGGGCGGTAAACCCGTGGCCACCATGAGCCTGGCCGTGCCGCTGGACAACCTGTACGCCACAGCCAACCGCCGCATGTGGACCGAGATGGCGTTCTTGCTGGGTGGCCTGGTGCTGTCCTTTGCCGTGGCGCAGGTGGGGGTGCGGCGCGGCGTGATGCGGCCCCTGCGGCGCCTGCTGCATGCCACGGACGAGCTGGCCGAGGGACGCTATGTGTCGCGCGTGCCCGCCACGGGCCTGCAGGAGCTGACCGAGCTGGGCCGCCGGTTTGACCGCATGGCGCTGACCCGCCAGAAAGCCGAGGCCGAACTGCGCCAGAGCGAGGAAAACCTGGCCATCACGCTGCACTCCATCGGCGATGGCGTGATCGCCACCGATGCGCAGGGCCGCGTCACCCGCATGAACGCGGTGGCCGAGCGCCTGACGGGCTGGCCCCTGGCGCAGGCCACGGGGCAGCCCTTGCCCGAGGTTTTCCACATCGTCAACACCGGCACCCGCGAGCCGCAGATAGACCCGGTGCAGCTGGTGATGGACCGGGGCCAGGTGGTGGCATTGAGCAACCACACCACCTTGCTGGCCCGGCATGGCGCCGAGTACCACATTGCCGACAGCGCCGCCCCCATTCGCAACGCGCAGGGGCAGATCGTGGGCGTGGTGCTGGTGTTCAGCGACGTGAGCGAGTCCTACCGGGTGCGTCGCAAGCTGGAGGACAACGAGGCGCGCTTTCGCACCCTTACGGCGCTGTCGTCCGACTGGTACTGGGAGCAGGACGCGCAGTTTCGCCTCACGCATGTCGAGGGCCGGGCCGATGACCGGCTGGTGCAGGAGGCCGCGCTGCACATGGGCAAGACCCGCTGGGAGCTGGCCGCACCGGGCATGAGCGATGCGCTGTGGGAAGAACACCGCGCGCTGCTGGAGCGCCACCAGGAGTTCCGCGACTTCGAGTTCGAGCGCCGCGACCAGCAGGGCTGCTCGTACTGGGTGTCCATCAGCGGCACGCCCGTGTTTGATGACGACGGTGTGTTTTGTGGCTACCGGGGCGTGGGCAAGGACATCTCGGCCCGCAAGCGCGACGAGAACGAGCTGCGCATTGCGGCCATTGCGTTCGAGTCCCAAGAGGGCATGATCGTCACCGACGCGGACACGCTCATCCTGCGCACCAACCGCGCGTTCAGCCGCATCACCGGCTACAGCGCCGATGAGGTGGTGGGCCGCCGCACCAGCCTGCTGGCCTCGGGCCACCACGACAAGGCGTTTTTTGATGCCATGTGGGCCAGCCTGGCCAGCACCGACGAGTGGAAGGGCGAGCTGTGGAACCGCTGCAAGAGCGGCGAGGTGAACCTGCACTTCATGGCCATCACCGCCGTCACGGACCAGCACGGGGTGCTAACGCACTACGTGGCCACTCTCAGCGACATCACCCAGCGCGCGGCGGCGGCGCGGGAGATCGAGCACCTGGCGTTCTACGACCCGCTCACCCACCTGCCCAACCGCCGCCTGATGATGGACCGCCTGCAACAGGCGTTTGCCACCAGTGCGCGCGCGGGCCTGCAAGGGGCCCTGCTGTGCCTGGACCTGGACCACTTCAAGACCCTGAACGACACCCTGGGCCACGACATGGGCGACGTGCTGCTGCAGCAGGTGGCCCAGCGGCTCACGGCCTGCGTGCGAGAGGGCGACACCGTCGCGCGGTTGGGCGGCGACGAGTTTCTGGTGCTGCTGGAAGACCTGGGCGCCCTTGCCACCGATGCGGCCGAGCAGGCGCAGGCGGTGGGCGAAAAGATTCTGGCCGCGCTCAACCAGCCCTACCAGCTCGCATCGCACCACGTGCACAGCACCACCAGTGTGGGCGCCGTGCTGTTCAGCGGCCAGGGGCAGACGGTGGAAGATGTGGTCAAGCACGCCGACTTGGCCATGTATGCCGCCAAGACCGCAGGGCGCAACGGCATCCGGTTTTTTGACCCGCGCATGCAGGCCGCTGTCACGGCCCGCGCGGCGCTGGAGAACGACCTGCGCACGGCGCTGGAACAGGGCCAGTTCACGCTGCACTACCAGGTGCAGGTAGGCTGCGGCAAGCATGTGGTGGGGGCCGAGGTGCTGATCCGCTGGAACCACCCGGCGCGTGGCATGGTGCCGCCGTTCGAGTTCATCCCGCTGGCCGAAGAGACCGGGCTGATCCTGCCCATCGGCCTGTGGGTGCTGCAGACTGCCTGCACCCAGCTGCGCCGCTGGCAGGACGACCCGGCCACCGCCCACCTGCAACTGGCGGTGAACGTGAGCGCCCGCCAGTTCCGCCAGGCCGACTTCATGGAGCAGGTGGTGGCCGTGCTGCGCCAGACCGGGGCGCGGCCTGACCGCCTGAAGCTGGAGCTGACGGAGAGCCTGGCGCTGGACAACGTGGACGACACCATCGCCAAGATGAACGCGCTGCGCGCGCTGGGCCTGCGCTTTTCGATGGACGACTTTGGCACCGGCCAGTCGTCGCTGTCGTACCTCACGCGGTTGCCGCTGGACCAACTCAAGATCGACCAGAGCTTTGTGCGCAACATCGGCATCCAGCACACCGACGCGCTCATCGTGCAGACCATCATCGGCATGGCGCAGAGCCTGGGCATCGACGTGATTGCCGAGGGGGTTGAGACCGAGGCGCAGCGCGCGTTTCTGGAGCGCCACGGCTGCACGCTGTGGCAGGGCTACCTGTTCAGCCGCCCGGTGCCCATCGAGGCGCTGGAGCAGCGGCTGCACAGTGGGCTGGGCTGGCAGGTGTCGTCGTAGTACTACACCACCCTAAACCGCCATGTAGCGGCCCGGCCGGTGGTTCATGGCCAGCACCAGGTTGAGTGCCACGGCACCTGCAATCGACCAGGCCACACGCAGGGGCTCCACCGTCCACAGGGCCAGCAGCACGATGACGCAGTCCACGGCCATCTGCACCTTGCCCGCGCGCCAGCCGTAGCGGTCCTGCAGGTACAGCGCGGCAATGCCCACGCCGCCCAGGCTGCAGCGGTGGCGGAACAGCACGAGGAAGCCCGTTCCCGTGATCAGCCCGCCGGCAATGGCCGCGTACAGCGGCTGCAGCTGCGCAAATTGCAGGAACTGCGACTGCAGCTCGGTCAGCAGCGACAGCAGCAGCACCGCGATGAAGGTCTTGACCGTGAACGCCCGGCCCAGCTTGCGCAGCGCCAGCCAGTAAAACGGCAGGTTGAGCACAAAGAAGATCTTGCCAAAGCCGATGCCCGTGGCGTAGTGCAGCAAAAACGCCAGCCCCGCCGTGCCACCTGTGAGCAACCCCGCGCTGGTGAAAAACGCCACCCCCACCGAGATGAGCAACACTCCGGTGAAGATGGCCACGGCGTCTTCCGTCAGGCTGTGGGGCACGACCAGCGGGGCAGGGGTTGCGGGGGCGGCAGGGGCGCGGGAGGGCATTGGCAAAAAGCAAAAGGGATGAAGGCTGTGCTCGCGGCCCCCGGGGCAGAGGGCGGCGCACAGGCAGTGGATTGGACCATGCAAGCCCCATGCCGGGCTTGTCGTGCGTCAAATTCCGGGTGCCCGGTGGCAGCACTGTTCGTGGTTGTTTACTCCTGATTTGATAGCTGGTAGCGCTTATAGATCAAGCGCCATCGCCAGTTTTTTGCAGAAATGGGACGGGCTGCAGGCGCGCAGCGGCCATGGCCCCGTCAATCAGCCGCTTGATGTGTGGCTGCGGCCCCATGGGCGCCAAGGCACTCACCCGTGCCCGGCCCGTGTTGCCGATGGGCAGCCGCGCCAGCGCATGGCCCAGCGGCACCAGGGCCAGCCGCAGCACCTGTCCACCGGCCTCGCGCAGGTCGCGCAACTGCAGGGCGTAGCGCAGCATGGCTGTGTGTGACCGCCAATGCAGGGACAGCGTGGTCTGCCCCAGTACATGCGCGGCCTCCAGCCAGCGCCAGCGGGTGGCGGGCGGTGCGCCGGCATCGCTCGCAAATGCTGCCAGCAGGTGGTCGAACGCGCGCTGCGTGTGCAAGGGGTCAGCTATGGGATCTGCCGCGTGGCGCGCCGCCAGCTGGCGCCAGCGCCGCTGTCGGTGCCGGTAGAACACCTGGGCAAACGCCGCGCTCAGGGGCGTCATCAGCCAGGGCAGGTGGCGCGCGACCACGTCGATGTCGTCGGTGTAGAGCGTGCGGCCGTCCGGCATCGGCTGCAGCGTGATGCGGTGGTCCCAGCGCCGCATCAGCGTGCCCTCGCCGTTGTCGCGCAGCGTGGGCCATGCGCCGTCCTGCGCGGCGGGCTCGATGGAGATGCGCACGGTTTGGGTGCCCAGGGGCAGCAACCCCAGCAGCCGCATCTGCAACGGCAGATCCCCGGGGGACCAGTGGCTGGGCCAGGGCGCGCCGCCGGGGCGCGTGAACCGCACCAGGGGCGCCGTGATGTGGCGAAAAACGGCAGTGCTTTGCAGTTGCGCAGCCACCCATTCGGGCGGTGCATGGAGCGGAGTGGACAGGCGTACGCGCATGGCTCAGTGCCCGTGGGCTGCGGGGGCGTCTGCGGTGCT
This sequence comes from Acidovorax sp. M14, assembly GCF_049331375.1. Lineage (NCBI taxonomy): Bacteria > Pseudomonadati > Pseudomonadota > Betaproteobacteria > Burkholderiales > Comamonadaceae > Acidovorax > Acidovorax sp. M14. Next base: position 3,125,006 of record NZ_CP186263.1, on the reverse strand, counting down.
GGCCAGCTCTTGCCGTGCATGGCGGATCACGCTCCAGCCGCCGCTGATGGCCAGGCCGGCCATGACGGCGGCCACCACCAGATCGGGCCAGGCCGTGCCCGTGCCCAGCACTCCCAGCGCAGCGGCCATCACTGCCAGGTTGCCCAGCGCGTCGTTGCGCGTGCACAGCCACACGCCGCGCATGTTGGCATCGCCCTCGCGCCAGGCGTAGAGCAGGGCGGCCACCCCCAGGTTGGCCGCCAGCGCCAGCAGGCCCACGCCACCCATGGTGAAGGGCTCGGGCGGCACCCCTTGCCACACCCCCCACGCCACCCGGCCGATCACGAACACGCCAAAGGCCAGCATGCTGGCCCCCTTGAGCAGCGCGGCACGTGCCCGCCAGGTCAGCGCCATGGCCAGCACCCACAGCGACAGGCCGTAGTTGGCTGCATCGCCCAGAAAGTCGATGGCGTCGGCCAGCAGCGACGCCGAGCCCGACTGGGTGCCCGCGCCCAGTTCCACCACAAACATGGCGGCGTTGACGATGAGTGCAATCCACAGGATGCGGCGGTAGCGCGGGTCTGCGCTGGCGGGGGCTTCGTGGCTGTGGCCGGGGGCGCCGTGGTCGTGGTGGCCGTGATGGCAATGGGCGGACATGGTGTTTTCTCCTGGCAGTTTTGGAAAGCGATGGCATCATTGGAAACCTTGAAGTCACTTGAAGGTCAAGCCCATGGACCCCCACGCTGCACAGTTCCGCATCGGCGAGGCCGCTCAGCAGTCCGGCGTGTCGGCCGCCAACATCCGGTATTACGAAAAAGAGAGGCTGCTGCCGCCCGGCGCGCGCGGCGACAACAGCTACCGCCTGTACAGCAGCGCCGACGTGCACCAGCTGCGTTTCATCCGCCTGTGCCGCGCCATGGACATGTCGCTGGACGAGGTCAGGACCTTGCTGGCGCTGGACTGGGACAGCAAGACCGACTGCCATGCCGCCTGCGACACGCTGGATGCACACCTGGTGCATGTGCGCACCCGCCTGGCCGAGCTGCAGGCGCTGGAGGCCGACCTGCAGGCGCTGCGCAGCCGCTGCGATGGCGCGGACGCCACCTGCCACATCATCGAAGCGCTGCATGCGCGGGCTGACGCGCAGCCCGTGGGCGCCATCGCCATGCCCAGCCAGGGCAAGCGCCATGTGTGAGCAGTTGTTGTGCGGTGTGGCTGTGTAGGGGCTAATTGCTACCTAATTAATAGCTGCTCAGGCATATCCTTCTAGCGCTACCGCCCGAAAATGGCCCAAATATCTCCAGAAGCCTGCCATCGACTGCCCTGGCGCATGCCCCCGCTATGATCCGCCCATGATCTCGCGCCTTCCCGGCCTCTCCCTGCCCGAACGTGTGTGGAACACGGCGCGGCGCTGGGCGGTGGCCTGGTGGCGCATCCTGTATCTGGGCGCGGTGGTGCTGGTGCTGGTGTTGTCGCCGTCCAGCTACGGCAAGGGCACCCGCCGCGCGCTGGCCCGGCACCTGTACCTGGACACGGCGCCTGTGCTGCTGGGCTTCACGGTGCTGGCGGCGCTCATCAGCCTGGTGCTCACACGCATTGTGGTGGTCACGGCGCTGAGCTACGGGTTGTCGCGCTATGCGCTGGAGATGGTGATCCGCGTGCTGGTGCTGGAGCTCATCCCGCTCACGGCCGCCTTGTTTGTGGCCATGCGCTGCACCATTCCCAACGGCTCGCAACTGGCTCACCTGCGGCTCACGGGCCGGTTCGAGGCGCTGCGCCGCCAGGGCTCTGATCCGGTGCGCATCGAACTGCTGCCCCGCGTGATTGCCGGGGTGTTTGCCTGCGTCACGCTGGCTGCGCTCAGTTGCGTGGTGGCGCTGGTGCTGGCGTACCTGGGGGTGTACGGCTTCAATATGGCGGGGCTGCCGAGCTACACGCGCATGTTCGGACAGGTGTTTTCGCCCAGCGTGACCATGGTGTTTGTGCTCAAGACCCTGTTCTTCAGCCTGGCCGTGGCGCTGATCCCCATGGCTGCCGGGCTGTATGACAGCGGCGAACGCACCCAGCCCGACTCGGAACTGGGCGGCCTGGCCCGCATGTTTGCCGTGCTGCTGCTGATCGAGGTGGCCTCGCTCATGGGCAACTACTACTGACGGCCTGCGCCAGTCGCACCCACTCGCACCCCCCCCCCCGCACAACCCCACGACATGAACGACCACTCTCCCAAGCCGTCGCAAGGCCCCGCTGCACCTCCCGCCGGGGCTGACATTCCCCCGGTCGAGACCCTGCGCCCGGTGGCCTATCTGGAACTCAAGGCTGCAGCGCTGCTGCTGTTCACCCTGGCCCTCATCGTGGGTTCGGGCCTGTACCTGCTGTATGCGCGGGGCGCTTTCGAGCCCACGCAGACGCTGGTGCTGACGGCCGATGACTCCGAAGGCGTGGTGGTGGGCATGGACATGACCTTCTCGGGCTTTCCCATTGGCCGCGTGCGGCGCATCGAGCTGGCCGAATCGGGCAATGCCCGCATCCTGGTGGACGTGCCCCGCAAGGACGCACACTGGCTGCGCGAGTCCAGCGTTTTCACGCTGGTGCGCGGTCTGGTGGGGGGCACCAACATCCGGGCGTACTCCGGCATCCTGACCGACCCCGCACTGCCCGATGGCGCCGTGCGGCCCGTGTTGCGCGGCGACGCGACGGCGGAGATCCCGCAGCTCATGGCCACCGCACGCGAGCTGCTGACCAACCTGAACGCCCTGACGTCGCCCGACGCCGCGCTGGGCAGCACCCTGACCAACGTCAAGGCCCTCACCGAGCGGCTCAATGGCCCGGGCGGTGCCTTGGGCGTGCTGATGGGCAACGAAACCGATGCGAAAAAGATCGTGGCCACGCTGGAGCGCACCAACGCGCTGCTGGCGCGCTTGGACGGCATGGCCGCCCGCGCCGATAAACAGGTGTTTGGCAGCGAGGGCAACAAGGACGCGCTGGTGCCCGAGGTGCGCGCCACCGTGGCACAGCTCAACGGCTTGCTGACCGACACCCGCACCAGCCTGAAGAAGGTGGACGCGGTACTGGTGGAGGCCCAGGCCATCGGTGCCAATGCCCGCGAAGCTACGACGGACCTGGGCGCGCTGCGGGCTGAGGTTGAGAGCAATCTGCGCAAGGTGGAAAGCCTGGTCAACGAGATCAACCGCAAATGGCCCTTTGCACGCGACACGGAGCTGAAGCTGCCATGAACCCCTCTGCTGCACTTCGTTTGCGGGCTGCGTTGCGGCTCCTGTCCATCGGCTGCGCCTTCGCGTTGGCTGCGTGTTCCAGCCAACCCCCGGTGCCCGACTGGCAGATGAACGCCCAGGGCGCGACTCAGAAGGCCATCGAGGCCTACCTGTCTGGCAATGCGCGCGTGGAAAAGCTTGAATGGGACCGTGCTCGCGCCGAAGTGGCGCGCACGGGCCGCCCCGATCTGCTCGCCCGCCTGGAGCTGATGCGCTGTGCGGCCCAGGTGGCGAGTCTGGTCACCGAACCCTGCGAGCGTTTTGAGGCCTTGCGGGCCGATGCCGCAGCGCCCGAGCAGGCCTACGCCGACTATCTGGCGGGCCGCGTTCAAGCCGGTCAGGTGGCTCTGTTGCCACCCGCACAGCGTGCCGTCGCTACGGCGGGCAACGCTACCAGCTTGGCGGGCATTGCCGACCCTCTTTCACGCCTGGTGGCGGCGGGTGTCTTGTTGCAGACAGGGAAGGCCAGCCCCGCAGTCATCGCCACAGCCACCGAGACTGCGTCGGCACAGGGCTGGCGCAGGCCGCTGATGGCGTGGTTGCTGCTACAGGTGCAACGGGCTGAAGCCGCTGGAGACGCTGCTGCAGCCGACGCCTTGCGCCGCCGCGTGAGCGTGGTTGAGCAGTCGGCGGGCTTGCCCCGTTAGCCAGTCACGCCACGCGGGGGCGATGGGTAAGGCATTGGATACCGGGAGCGAGGCGCCGTCAAAGTGGCTGCTTCAACAGGCGCGCTCGCAGTGACTTTGGGCCCGTAGCAGGGCTCTGGTCGCCGCTGGTAGCAGCCGCTTCTATCAACGCAAGCGAGCCTGCAATTGGGTCTCGATGTCGTCCCGCTCCATGGCGAACTGCTGGGGGCTGATTTCGTTGGACTCCAGCTTGCGGGCTACAGACAGCAGCAGCACGGTGTTTTCAAGGCGCGTGTCCTGCTGCAGCGAAGGGGGCAGGGCGGTCAGGCGGTCAAAGCTTTGCTTGTAAAGCTCGCTCCAGCTCATGGCCCCTGCCTGCGCCTGGGCCCTGGCACCGTCATACCAGCGCGAGAACTCATCCAGGGCGTTGTCGCGGGGGCTGGAGCAGCCAGCCAAAACGGCCAGCAGCGCGATCGATCCCCAGAATTTTGGGTAATGAATCAAGGAAAAACGGTTTGCAGAGATGCGAAAACGTGTGGTCACGATCGTCCTCCATTCCAGAATGCCACCGAAAACTCCCGGTGTGCAGCGCCGAATGGTACTCCGATGCTATGCTTTTTGCTACTGTGTTGCTCTTTGGACCCACACACGCTGCAGCGCAGCGCCAACGATGCCGGCTCGCTCCGGCGCTCAGTGGTCCAGAAAGCTAGTGGACAAGATCTGATCCAGCCCCGTGAGCCCGTTCGACATCGAGTCCACAGACTGCACGGCCACGTCCGGCATCAACAACGACACCGCCGCCAGCACTGCCAGCACCACGGTGCCGATGAACGCGACCAGCGCGCGCGCTCCCGGCGGTAAGGAATGGCGTTTCATGATGAAGTCCTTTTCAGCAAAAAGGGGTGAGGGGCCGCAATGACCTCCCAGTGCAACCTCAATGGCTGCTGGCTAGGATTTCAGCAAAGTGCCGCAGTTCCGCGTGTAAGACAAGTGCGATACCGGGTGTCTATGGGCAGCTGTTACGGGCTGTTGCCTTTACAAAGAATCCAGAAACCTTCTGCTCCGCCCAACCTGGGGAATTTGCGGTGAAGAGGCCCGCTCACCGGCGGCTGGAGCGCACTGTGGACCTGCTGCGAGTGAGGCCATTGGAGCAACCCACTCGTGTCCTCCCCGCCGGATAGGGTTCAAGGCTTGGGCGCCTGAATCCACGCGGTAATTTGTCCAATCGCTTCCTGCTCCATGCCGATGAACCCATGCCAGTGCTGCGCCGCGCACTCGTCTCCCACCGGGTTGGAGCCGCCATCCACCACCATCAGCTTTTTGACGGGTGCCCGCGTCAGCCCTTGGAGGATGGCGGGCGTGTCGCTGGCTTGGCAGTGTTTGCAGCCGTCCCTGGCGTGGTGGTAGACCAGCACCGGCAGCTCGATGGCTTGCAGGTTTTGTGCGGGCACCGCGCCCGGTGTGCTTCGGCGCACGATGCTGGAGGTCAGCACCAGCCCTGCAATCGCCGGGTCTTTGACATGAATGGCCATGGCTGTCGCGGACACCGTGCCTCGGCTGGTGCCCACCACCCACACCGGCAGGTCCCTTTTGCGCTTCACAAATTCCAGCACCTTGGCGATGTCGGTCATGTGCGCCGCACCTGTGCGTTCGGTCCAGCCCAGCTCCATGTCGCTGGGCCGCCCAAAGATCGCCACGTTGTATCCATGCGCTGTGAAATACGGCGCAGACCGGACGAGAAAGTTGCCGCCGGTGGCGCGACCATCCTCCACTTTGCCGAACCCGCCCGCGCCGCCTGGAAAAAGAAGTACCGTGGCCTTGGCTTTCGGCGCAGCCTCCCAGAACAGCGTGTGGGTCACCCCGTCGCGGGTGGGCACTTTGAACAGCATCCCTTCCGCCCACGCTGGCACCATCAGGTTTGCCAGCCCCCAGCAGATACCGAAGAACTTCCAACGCATCAGCATGTGCAGACCTCCAGGGGGTTCATTGACAGCACATCAACCGGAGCGCCGCGTGGGCAAGGTTCAGCGCGTAGCCGTGGTACACAAAGCCACTGTGCGCAAGACAGGTCCGCCAGAAAACAAAAAACCCAGGTGACCGGAATCACCTGGGTTGATATGTGGCGGAGAGGGCGGGATTCGAACCCGCGGTGGGGATTAGCCCACACACGCTTTCCAGGCGTGCGACTTAAACCGCTCATCCACCTCTCCGAAGCTCTCGATTATAGCCACAGGATTGGGGCATTCCGGTCAGAGGTCGGTATCGCCTGAAAATTTACGCTGACAGATGCGCCGTCAGTCTGCCTTTTGGGAGGTCTGCACCATCTTCATGGCCGAGCCGATCAGCGCTGACACTTCGGTCATGTTGCTGGGCACGATGAGGGTGGTGGTGGCATCCGACGCGACCTGGCTGTAAGCATCCACGGCCCTTTCGGCCACCTTGAGTTGCACGGCCTGTTCGCCGCCAGGCTGGCGGATGGCGGCAGCCACGCGTTCGATGGCCTGGGCGTTGGCCTCAGCCACGGCCTTGATGGATTCGGCCTCGCCCTGGGCCTTGTTGATGACCGCCTGTTTTTCGCCCTCGGAGCGGGCGATGAAGGCCTCGCGTTCGCCCGTGGCGATGTTGATCTGTTCCTGGCGGCGGCCTTCAGATGCGGCGATAAGTGCGCGCTTTTCACGCTCCGCAGTGATCTGGGCCTGCATGGCGTGCAGGATTTCCTTGGGTGGCGTCAGGTCCTTGATTTCGTAACGCAGCACCTTCACACCCCAGTTCAGCGCGGCTTCGTCGATGGCCTGCACCACCTGCGCGTTGATGATGTCGCGCTCCTCAAAGGTTTTGTCCAGCTCCAGCTTGCCGATGACCGAGCGCAGCGAGGTCTGCGCCAACTGCGTCACAGCCATGATGTAGTTGCTCGACCCGTAGCTGGCGCGCATCGGGTCGGTGACCTGAAAGTACAGGATGCCGTCCACCTGCAACTGCGTGTTGTCGCGCGTAATGCACACTTGGCTGGGCACGTCGAGCGGAATTTCCTTCAGGCTGTGCTTATAGGCGACCTTGTCCACGAACGGGATCAGAAAGTTCAGGCCCGGGGTCAGCGTACCCGCGTATTTGCCCAGGCGTTCTTTCACCCAGGCATTTTGCTGGGGCACGACCTTGACCGAGCGGGCGATGAAGATCACGGCAATGATCAGGAGGACGATGGCAATTTCCATGAGAAGCCTTTCTTGGCGGTTCGGTAAAGGATCTGCGGTGCTTACAGCGGGTCCACCAGTAGGCGGTTGCCCACCAGTTCGGCGACCCGGTGCATGCCGGTCGAGGGGGTGACCCCGGGGCGGTGGATGGCCGTCCATTGGGCGCCCCGGTACTTCACGGTGGTGGTGCCGTCGGGGCTCCAGCTTTCGATGAGGATGGTTTCACCCACATCCATGTTCACACTGCGGTCCGCGCGTGCCGACGGGTCGCCAGGGCGTTTTTTGCGCACCAGGTAGCAGGCTACAACGGCCCCGCCGCCCACAATGGCGGCCGACACCATCTGCAATGCCGACGCCAGACCGAGATGGGCGGCCAGGGCGGCGGCCACCAGCCCCAGCGCCACCATGAGCAGATAGAACGTACCGGTCAGCAGCTCTGCCACGACCACGGCCCCCGCTGCCAGCCACCAGATGGTGGATGCCTCCATGTCGAACCTCCTCATGTGGTTGTGTTTGTTGCACCACATTCTGGGTCAAAAGAATGGCAGTTCAAAGGCGCGTCAACGTTATTCCTTACACTTCGCGCCTATTTCGTTTTTTGGCCGGGCAGGCCACGGCTCCCTGGAGGCTGCGCATGAAGTTTCGCTTTCCCATCATCATCATCGATGAAGACTACCGTTCCGAGAACACCTCGGGGCTTGGCATTCGTGCGCTCGCGCAGGCCATCGAGGCCGAGGGCTTCGAAGTGGTTGGTGTCACCAGCTATGGCGATCTGTCGCAGTTTGCCCAGCAGCAAAGCCGGGCCAGCGCTTTCATTCTGTCCATCGACGATGAAGAGTTCACGGTGGGCGAGGGGCTGGACCCCATCGTGCTGAGCCTGCGCAACTTCATTGGGGAAGTGCGCCGCAAGAACGCCGATGTGCCCATCTATGTTCATGGTGAGACCAAGACCAGCCGCCACCTGCCCAATGACATCCTGCGCGAGCTGCATGGCTTCATTCACATGTTCGAGGACACCCCCGAATTTGTGGCGCGCCACATCATTCGCGAAGCCAAGAGCTACCTCGAAAGTGTGCAGCCCCCGTTCTTCAAGGCGCTGCTGGACTACGCCGAAGACGGCTCGTACAGCTGGCACTGCCCCGGCCACTCGGGCGGCGTGGCCTTCTTGAAAAGCCCCGTGGGTCAGATGTACCACCAGTTCTATGGCGAAAACATGCTGCGCGCCGACGTGTGCAACGCGGTGGAAGAACTGGGCCAGCTGCTGGACCACAACGGCGCCATTGGGGAATCGGAGCGCAATGCGGCACGCATCTTCAATGCCGACCACTGCTTCTTCGTGACCAACGGCACGTCCACGTCCAACAAGATGGTGTGGCACCACACCGTGGCCCCTGGCGACGTGGTGGTGGTGGACCGCAACTGCCACAAGTCCATCCTGCACAGCATCATCATGACCGGCGCCATCCCGGTGTTCATGAAGCCCACGCGCAACCATTTCGGCATCATCGGGCCCATCCCCCAAAGCGAGTTCGAGCCCAAGGCCATTGAGGCCAAGATCAAGGCCAACCCCTTGCTCAAGGGCGTGGACGCCAAGAAGGTCAAGCCACGCGTGCTGACTCTCACGCAATCGACCTATGACGGTGTTCTGTACAACACCGAGACCATCAAGGGCATGCTCGACGGCTATGTGGATAACCTGCACTTCGACGAGGCCTGGCTGCCGCACGCGGCGTTCCACCCGTTCTATGGCAGCTACCACGCCATGGGCAAGAAGCGCACGCGGCCCAAGCATTCGGTGACGTACGCCACGCAGTCCATCCACAAGCTGCTGGCCGGCATCAGCCAGGCATCGCATGTGCTGGTGCAGGACTCGCAGACCACCAAGCTCGACCGCCACCTGTTCAACGAGGCGTACCTGATGCACACCAGCACCAGCCCTCAGTACAGCATCATCGCCAGCTGCGATGTGGCCGCCGCCATGATGGAGCCGCCCGGTGGCACCGCGCTGGTAGAAGAAAGCATCCTGGAGGCGCTGGACTTCCGCCGCGCCATGCGCCAGGTGGAGGACGAGTTCGGCAAGAACGACTGGTGGTTCAAGGTCTGGGGTCCTGAAAAGCTCACCGACGAGGGCATCGGCCGTGCAGAAGACTGGATCATCCGCAGCGACAGCAAGAGCAAGAAGGGCAGCAAGTGGCACGGCTTCGGCCAACTGGCCGACGGCTTCAACATGCTGGACCCGATCAAGTCCACCATCGTCACGCCTGGCCTGAGTCTGGACGGCAAGTTTGACAAGACCGGTATCCCTGCGTCCATCGTGACCAAGTACCTCGCCGAGCACGGCGTGGTGGTGGAGAAGACGGGCCTGTATAGCTTCTTCATCATGTTCACCATCGGCATCACCAAGGGCCGCTGGAACACGCTGCTGACGGCGCTGCAGCAGTTCAAGGACGACTATGAGAAGAACCAGCCGATGTGGCGCATCCTTCCCGAGTTCTGCCAGCAGCACAAGCGCTACGAGCGCATGGGCCTCAAGGACCTGTGCCAGCACGTGCATGAGATGTACGCCAAGTACGACATCGCGCGCCTGACCACCGAGATGTACCTGTCGGACCTCACGCCCGCCATGAAGCCCTCGGACGCGTACGCGCACATTGCGCACCGCACCACCGAGCGCGTGGAGATCGACCACCTGGAAGGCCGCATCACCGTGGGCCTGGTTACGCCGTACCCGCCGGGCATTCCGCTGCTGATTCCGGGCGAAGTGTTCAACAAGAAGATCGTGGATTACCTCAAGTTTGCGCGGGAATTCGCCAAGCTGTGTCCGGGCTTTGAGACCGATATCCACGGCCTGGTGGAAGTGGAAGACGAGAACGGCCAGGTGCGCTACTACGCCGACTGCGTGGCAGAGCAAGGCAAGACTGGCAAGAACCCCAAGCCGCTGGCGACCGCCAAGAACCTGGTGCAGGTGGGCGACGACGGCCCGTACGGGCGCAACGTGTAAGCACGTCTTCGCGCTGGTGTGTGGGTGCACCAGCGTCTCGAAAATCGCTCCCCCGGCATGGCTGGTGGAGCGATTTTTTTATGCGCTTGAATCCGTTGTGGTTTTGGGGGCGTATTAACTATCAGCCGCGTGACTCTCATGCGGTGACTGTCTTCACAAACCACTCAGGAGATCTTCATGACCCTTCGATTCAACGCCCGCTTGGCCACCATCGCTCTGACGGCTGCCATGGCAGCTGCCGCAATGCCCGCTATGGCGCAGGTCATGGTGGGCGGCGCGCCCATGCTGGCCAGCAAGGACATCATCGACAACGCTGTGAACTCCAAAGACCACACCACCCTGGTGGCTGCGGTCAAGGCGGCAGGCCTGGTGGAGACGCTCAAGGGTCCCGGTCCGTTCACGGTGTTTGCACCCACCAATGCGGCATTTGCCGCACTGCCCGCCGGCACGGTGGACACGCTGCTCAAGCCCGAGAGCAAGCCCACCCTGACCAAGGTGCTCACCTACCACGTGGTGGCGGGCAAGTACGACGCTGCTGCGTTGTCCAAGATGATTGCCGATGGCAAAGGCATGGCCAGCCTCAAGACGGTGGCAGGCGGAACACTCACCGCCAAGGCCAGCGGCAATGCCGTCATGGTGACCGACGAAAAGGGCGGTACGGCGACAGTGACGATTGCCGACGTGTACCAGTCCAACGGTGTGATCCACGTGGTGGACAAGGTCCTGCTGCCCAACTGATTGCACAACTAATGGGCGCGAGGCGGCATGCGCTGCCGCGCTCAGCTCGCGTATCGCCACCTCGTCGAAATCAGTTCGGGTTTGCGGTGGCCCCGTCAGCGGGTGGGCGGCATGTCGTCTCGCACCCGCACAAAACTCGCGAAGCGTGGCAGGCCGCTGTCGTGGGTGCCTCTGAAGCGGTAGGTCACCCAGCTGCCCACGGGCGGCGGGTGGTCGCGCTCCGCGTCGGTCAACCCTGCGCCCAGCCGAAACCGCTGGCCCGAAGGCATCTCCACCACCAGGGCGCCCAGCCGCCCGGCGTGGCGGCCCTGGCCGGGCAGATGGGCGACCACCTTGGCCTCGGTGTCTTCGTGGGTCTTGACCTTGATGAGGTCGTCACTGCGCCCTGCGCGGTACATCGATGCGCCCCGGTGCAGCATCAGCCCCTCGCCACCCGCGCGCACGGTGCGCAGCAGCAGCTTTTGCAGTGCGGCGTCACTCGCCACACGCTGCTGGAGCACCGCCTGCACCCATGGCTGGTCCAGCGACTCTACGAGCTGGTTCAGCGCGGGCAGGCGCTGGTCAAACGTGCCGCCGTGCGCGGGCAGGTCAAACACCATGAAGCGCATCTCGCGCCAGGCGGCATCGTCCGGCTGCTGCTGGCGCACGGTGGACTGGGCGTGGCTGAACCGGCCGCGTCCTGCCCACAGCTCGCCGTCCATGGGCGTGTCGGGCCAGCCGGCGGTGAACCAAGATGGGACCGCCACGGTTTCACCACCCCGCGTGCGCAGCGTATGGCCGTCCCAATAGCCGCGCACGCCATCGTATTTTTCGCTCACCCAGTAGTCCGCGAGGCGCATGCCGGGGCGGTACACATTGGCCAGCAACAGGGCGGGTGCATCGCCGGCCCAGGCCTGGGGGGTGGTCAGTGCGGCCAGGGGTGCGAGGCCCAGCAAAGCCAGGCAGTGTCTGCGGAGCATGATGGAGGTGCTATCAAAAAAATAGCTTCTAGCGCATGTTCTATCAGCGCTAGAAGCCTGTTTGGTTCAAAAATGCGGTGAGCCCGCTTGGCGGATTACACCTGGTCGGCGCTCAGGCCAGCGGTCTGGCTGAAGCCGCCGTCCACATAGGTGATCTCAGCCGTCATGCCCGATGCCAGGTCCGACAGCAGGAAGGCCGCCACATTGCCCACGTCTTCAATCGTCACATTGCGGCGCAGGGGCGAGGCGTCGGCCACACGGCTCAGCAGCTTGCCAAAGTCCTTGATGCCGCTGGCAGCCAGGGTCTTGATGGGGCCGGCACTGATGCCGTTGGCCCGGATGCTGCGGCCGTCTTCGGTGCGGCCCACGGCCTCGGCCAGGTAGCGCACGCTGGCCTCCAGGCTGGCCTTGGCCAGGCCCATGGTGTTGTAGTTGGGGATGGAGCGCAGCGCGCCCAGGTAGCTCAGGGTCAGCAGCGACGACTTGTCGTTCAGGTAGGGCAGGGCGGCCTTGGCCATGGCCGGGAAGCTGTAGGCGCTGATGTCGTGGGCAATGCGGAAGCCTTCGCGGCTCAGGCCGTCCAGAAAGTTGCCCGCAATGGCCTCGCGCGGTGCAAAGCCGATGCTGTGCACAAAGCCGTCAAACTTTGGCCAAGTCTGCGACAGGTCTGCAAACATGCGCGCGATCTGCTCGTCGCTGGCCACGTCGCAGTCAAACACCAGCTTGGAGTTGAACTCGGCTGCAAAGTCGGTGATGCGGTCCTTGAAGCGCTCGCCCACGTAGCTGAACGCCAGCTCGGCACCTTGCTCGTGGCAGGCCTTGGCAATGCCGTAGGCGATGGAGCGGTTGGACAGCACGCCCGTGATGAGCAGCTTCTTGCCGGTCAGAAAACCCATGTGAAATCTCCTTGTGGAATAGCGGAATGCAGGCTTGGCGCCCGGTGCATGTGGATATGCGGCTTTGGCTGCAAGCCCCTGCGAACGTAGTGCAGAATTGTCGCATGCGGTTTTGGCTGGCTTTGTTGCTGATGGGGAGTGCTGTTCCAGCGTGGGCAGCACATGCGTATGCCTTGTGGGGCGCGCCGCGCTATCCGGCGGGCTTTGCGCATTTCGACTATGTGAATCCCGAGGCCCCCAAGGGCGGTGAGTTGCGGCTGGTCAGCAACTTGCGCACGTCCACCTTTGACAAATACAACCCGTTCACCATCAAGGGCAACGCACCGGCCTACCTGTCGTCGCTGATGTTCGACTCGCTGCTGGTGGGCTCCATGGACGAGACCGCAACCGGCTATGGCCTGTTGGCCGAAGATGTGGAGGTCGCCCCCGATGGACTGACGGCCACCTTCCGGCTGCGGCCTGAGGCGCGCTTTCACAACGGTAAACCGGTACTGGCCCAGGACGTGAAGCACAGCTACGAAACGCTGGTCGGCCCCTTCACCTCACCCTCTTACAAGACCTTGCTGATCGAAGTGGCGGGCGTGGATGTGATCAACGACCGCACTGTGCGCTACCGCTTCAAGCAACCCAACCGCGAGCTGCCCATCACCGTGGGCGGCTTGCCGGTGTTCAGCCGCGAATGGGGTGTGGAAAACGGCAAGGCCAAGCCCTTTGACCAGGTGGTGATGGATATCCCAATCGGCAGCGGCCCTTACAAGATCGGGCCCGTGCGGTTTGGCAAGGACATCACCTACGTGCGCGACCCCCAGTACTGGGCGCGCGACCTCAACGTGCGCAAGGGCACGGCCAACTTCGACCGCATCCTGGTCAAGATCTACAAGGACAACACTGCGCGTCTGGAGGCCCTGAAAGCGGGCGAGTTCGACCTGATGCGGTTCTTCAGCGCAGGCGATTGGGCCCGCCGCGTCACGGGCAAGAAGTTCGACACCGGCGAGCTGGTCAAGGGCGAGTTCAAGCACAAGCTGCCGTCGGGCTTTCAGAGCTACGTGCTCAACACCCGCCGCCCGCTGCTGCAGGACGCGCGGGTGCGCGAGGCCCTGGGCCTGGCGATGGACTATGAGTGGATGAACCGCCAGATGTTCTACGGCGCCTACCAGCGTGTGAACGGCCTGTTTGGTAACACCGCCTGCGAAACCAAGGGCAGCCCGTCGCCCGAAGAGCTTGCGCTGATGGACCCCTACCGCAAGGACATTCCTGCGGCCGCCTTCGGTCCCATGACCGTGCCCCCGCGCACCGACGGCGATTCGTCACTGCGGGCCAACCTGCGCCGGGCGCAGGCTCTGCTCAAAGAGGCGGGCTGGGAGGTGCGCGATGGCGCCCTGCGCAACGCGAAGGGCGAGGCCATGGTGCTGGAGTACATGGACAGCAACGAAGGTGGCGTGCGCACTATCACCCCCTGGATCCGCAACCTGGAAAAGATCGGTGTCACGCTGCGCTTCCGCTCGGTGGACTTTGCGCTGTACCAGCAACGGCTGCAGAAGTTCGACTTTGACATCACCACGATTGCCTTTCAGGGCACCAACAACCCGGGCCAGGAGTTTGCCGACATGTTCGGCAGCCAGGCCGCCGACACGGAAGACTCCGGCAACTTCGCGGGTGTCAAGAACCCGGCGGTGGACGCGATGGTCAAGGCGATGACCTCTGCCAAAACCGAGGCGCAACTGCTGCCTGCCTGCCATGCGCTGGAGCGCATCATTGCGCACAGCCACTACCTGATTCCGCAGTGGACGGCCGGTACACATCGCATGGCGTACAACGCCTGGCGCCTGGCCAAGCCTGCCACGGTGCCGCCGTACTCCAGCGGTGAAAGCTGGGTCATCGACACCTGGTGGGCACGCATTCCCCCGCAGACCGCGCCCGACAAGAAATAACCACCCGCCAGCCCACCCATGTTTGCCTACATCCTCAAACGCGTGTTGCTGATGCTGCCCACCCTGCTGGGCGTGCTGCTGCTGACCTTTGTGGTGATTCAGTTCGTGCCGGGCGGCCCCGTGGAGCAGTACATGGCCGAGGCCAAGGCTGGCGTGGGCGGCGGCGGTGCCGAAGGCGGTGGCCTGAGCTACCGGGGCGCTCAGGGCGTGGACCCCAAGCGGCTGGAGCAGATCAAGGCCCTGTACGGCTTTGACAAACCGGCGCATGAACGCTTCATCCAGATGCTGGGCCAGTTCGCGCGTTTTGATCTGGGCAAGAGCTTTTTCCAGAACAAGGACGTGTGGCAACTGGTGGCAGAGAAGCTGCCGGTTTCCATCAGCCTGGGCCTCTGGACCTTCTTCATCAGCTACCTCGTCGCCGTGCCGCTGGGCGTGGCCAAGGCGGTGCGTGCCGGGTCGCGGTTTGACCTGGTGACCACGCTGCTCATCTTGCTGGGCTATGCCATCCCGGGCTTTGTGCTGGGCGTGGCGCTCCTGGTCATTTTTGGCGGGCAACTGCAGTGGTTTCCGCTGCGGGGGCTCACGTCGGCCAACTGGGACGAGCTGAGCTGGGGCGCGCGCATCGTGGACTATCTGTGGCACATCACGCTGCCGGTGATAGCCATGGTGCTGGGCAGTTTCGCCGTCACCGCGATGTTGACCAAGAACGCTTTCCTCGAAGAGATCCGCAAGCAGTACGTGCTCACGGCCCGTGCCAAGGGCCTGAGCGAGCGGCAGGTGCTGTGGAAGCATGTGTTCCGTAACGCGCTCATCCCCATCATTACCGGCTTTCCGGCAGCGTTCATCGGCGCGTTCTTTGCAGGTTCGCTGCTCATCGAGACCCTGTTCTCGCTCGACGGCCTGGGCCTGCTCAGCTACGAGAGCGTGATCCGCCGCGACTACCCCGTGGTGCTGGGCACGCTGTATTTGTTCACGCTGATCGGGCTAGTCACCAAGCTCATCAGCGACCTTTGTTATGTGTGGGTGGACCCGCGCGTGAAGTTTGACTAGCCCGAACGCACCGATGGCCCCGATGAGTCCTGCTGCTACCCCCATTTCACTCTCCCCGTCCCGCCGTGCCTGGCTGCGCTTCAAGCGCAACCGCCTGGGGTACTGGAGCCTGCTGATCTTCTGCGCCCTGGTGCTGGTGAGCCTGTGCGCTGAGCTGGTCAGTAACGACAAGCCACTCATCGTGCGCTACGAGGGGCAGACCTACTTCCCCCTGTTCAAGGACTACCCCGAGAAGACTTTCGGGGGCGACTTCGAGACCCCCACCGACTACCTGGACCCCTTCATCCAGGAGCGGCTGAGCATGGGCAGCAACTGGGCTCTGTACACCATCAACCGCTACGGCCCCAATACGCTCAACTACTTTGCCAAGGCGCCCAACCCCTCGGCCCCCACGGGCGACAACTGGCTGGGCACGGACGACCGGGGGCGCGACTTGCTGGCGCAGTTGCTGTACGGCTTTCGGGTGAGCGTGCTGTTTGGCCTGGCGCTCACCACCACGGGCGTGCTGCTGGGCGTTATCACAGGGGCCATCCAGGGCTTTTTTGGCGGCAAGACCGACCTGGCGTTCCAGCGCTTTATCGAGATCTGGGGCTCCATGCCCGAGCTGTACCTGCTCATCATCTTCAGCGCGGTGTTTGCGCCCAGCATTGCGCTGCTGCTCATCTTGCTGAGCCTGTTTGGCTGGATGGGCCTCTCGGACTATGTGCGTGCTGAGTTCCTTCGCAACCGCCAGCTCGATTACGTGAAGGCAGCCCGTGCGCTGGGCGTGAGCAACAGCCAGATCATCTGGCGCCACATCCTGCCCAACAGCCTCACGCCCGTGGTCACGTTCCTGCCGTTTCGCATGAGCGGCGCGATTCTGGCGCTGACCTCGCTCGATTTTCTGGGCCTGGGGGTACCGCCGGGAACGCCCTCGTTGGGCGAGCTGCTGAGCCAGGGCAAGAACAGCATTGATGCGTGGTGGATCTCGCTGTCCACCTTCGGCGTGCTGGTGGTCACTCTGTTGCTGCTGACCTTCATGGGGGACGCGCTGCGCGATGCGCTCGACCCCAGAAAGGCGGATCTGTGACCATGACGGCATCCGCCATGAAACCCGCGCTGCTCGAAGTCCACGACCTGCATGTGCGCTTCGGCGCCAAGGAGGTGGTGCGTGGCGTCAACTTCTCGTTGGCTGCAGGCGAAAAGCTCGCGCTGGTGGGCGAGTCCGGCTCGGGCAAGACCATCACGGCGTTGAGCCTGCTGCGCCTGGCGGGCAATGCCGCCATCACCGGCCAGGCCCTGCTGCAGGGGCGGGGCGACCTGCTGGCGATGACCGAGCGCGAGATGCGCGGCGTGCGCGGCGGCGACATCGCCATGGTGTTCCAGGAGCCCATGACCGCGCTCAACCCGCTGATGACAATTGGCCAGCAGATTGCCGAGATCCTGCTGCTCAAGAAGGGCCTCACCGGTGCCCAGTGCGCGCAGGCGGCCATCGATCTGCTGGCCCAAACCGGCATCTCAGAGCCCGCGCGCCGCGCCAATAGCTTTCCGCACCAGCTCAGCGGTGGCCAGCGCCAGCGCGCCATGATCGCCATGGCCCTGGCCAGCAGTCCCAAGCTGCTGCTGGCCGACGAGCCCACCACCGCGCTCGACGTCACCTTGCGCGGCCAGATCCTGGACCTGCTGAGCGACCTGCAGCGCCAGACCGGCATGGCGGTGCTGCTGATCACGCACGACCTGAACCTGGTGCGCCGCTTTGCCGACCGCGTGGCGGTGATGGAGCAGGGTGTGCTGGTGGAGCAGGGGCCTGTGGCCGAGGTCTTCAGCGCGCCCCAGCATGCCTACACCCGCCGTCTGATCGCCAGCCAGCCACGCCGCGATGTGATCGAGGCCGACCCGCCCGCAGGCACCGCGCCCGTGGTGCGGACGCAAGACCTGCGCGTGGTCTACCCCACGCCGCTGCCGGGCATCAAGGGCTGGTTCAAAAAAGGCGAGTTTGTGGCGGTGCAGGGTGCCACCTTGCAATTGCTGCCCGGTCAGACGCTGGGCGTGGTGGGCGAATCCGGCTCGGGCAAGTCCACGCTGGCCCAGGCCATCCTGGGGCTGTTGCCCTCGACGGGACAACTGCAGGTGGGTGGGCAGGCGTGGCAGCAGCCCGCCATGCGCAACACGCCCACCAACCAGCAATTGCGCCGCCGGGTGCAGGTGGTGTTTCAGGACCCGTTCTCGTCCCTGTCCCCCCGCCTCACGGTCGAAGAAATCGTGGGCGAGGGCCTGAAGGTGCATGAGCCCGCACTCAGCGTGGCCGAACGCCGCGCGAGTGTGGAGGCGGTGTTGGCCGAAGTAGGCCTGGCCGAGGCCCAGTACCCGCGCCTGCTGGAGCGCTACCCGCATGAATTTTCGGGCGGCCAGCGCCAGCGCCTGGCCGTGGCGCGCGCCCTCATCGTGCAGCCGCAGGTGCTGGTGCTCGACGAGCCCACCAGCGCCCTCGATGTGTCTATCCAGCAGCAAGTGCTGGGCCTGCTGCAGCGCCTGCAAAAAGAAAAGGGCCTGAGCTACCTGCTCATTACCCACGACGTGGACGTGATCCGCGCCATGGCGCACGATGTGCTGGTGATGAAGGACGGCGCGGTGCTCGAAAGCGGCAGCGTGACGGAAGTGGTGGACGCTCCCCAGCATCCCTACACCCAACGTCTGGTGGCCGCCGCCACAGTACCTGGCGGATAGTTTTTAGGGTTTTTGGGCTGCAGGCGCTAGTGGAATATGCGCGGCCTGCTATCAACTTTGAATGTTTTGCGTCCGCGTCCCGTGGCGCAGTTTGGTGGGTGAACCATGCATGGGGCCATGCCCCTTATGCTGCGTACGGTGATCAGGTTCTGACCGCTGGGCGCCGCGCATGTTGCTCCACGCCGGGCTGTGCCCAGACGAGCTTGCGCACATCCACGCCCAGGGCCTGCGCCCGCTCCATCAGGTGCTCGCGCACATGCCAGGGCAGGGTGGGTGTGCGGGACAGCACCCACACATACTCGGTGCTGGAGCCCACCACCAGGGCCCACTGGTAGTTCTCATCCAGCGCCACCACGTTGTAGCCGCCGTAAAACGGCCCGAAGAAAGACACCTTGAGCGCTGCGCGGTCGGGGCTGTCCACAAACTCGGCACGGCCCTCCGCTTCCTTCCACTGCTTGCGCACCGGGTCGTAGCCCCGGTTCACGACCTTGATGGTGTTGTCTGCGTTGCGGCTGTAGGTGGCGGTGGCTTGCGTCAGGCCGCGTTCAAACGAATTTTCGATGCGGGCCACCTCGTGCCATTGCCCTGTGTAGCGGCCCACGTCAAAGCCCGAGACGGGCTGCACGCCTTCGGGTGTGCGCGGCGTGGAGCAGGCCGACAACATCATCACCCCCATCAACGCGGCTGCACCCACGATCCAGGGCCAGGGGGAGCGGCGGGGCGTGGTGTGGATGGCTGGCATGGTGGTTTCTCCTGAGGGCTGTTGTTGTGGGGAGGGGCGCTGGCTGCAGCGCCTGCCTGGCAACCGACTGTAGGTACGGCGCCTGATGCCCGGTGTAGGAAGGCGCTGGCGCGTGGTGTCGGCGGCGCGGCGGACCGTGCTCGGTCGGTATGTCCCTCTGTACTCTTTGAATGGTCACTCGTGCTGTCTGAACCGTGCGGGGTTAGAGTGCAGCAAGGCAATCGCGGCGTGCCTCAGCTCCCTGGCGCATTTGGCCGTTCAGCCGTCAAGGAATCCCGTGAACCATTCCAGATCTTCATACCCTTCTGCATCGGCCTCGGTGCAGGCACCGCGACAAGACCTGCTTGCCGATGACCCGGCAACCCGCAGCTACCTGCAGGCGCGGCGCCAGACAGCGCCTGGCGCATGGAGCAGCGGCTTGCATCTGGGGGCGCAACAGGTGCTCTGGGCGGCGGGTGCCGATGCGCCCGCACCTTCCGTGAAGCTGAGCCTGCCCTTGGGCGGCGCGCGCACAGCACGCCAGTTCTTCCGCCATGCCGTGCCCACCCCCCTGGAGCTGGAAAACGCCATTGCGGTCGTGGAGGATGAGGTCTACGTGGCCCATCGGCAGCTACAAGGCTTGTTGCCCGGCGGGCAGGGGTGGGCCCCATGGTCTGCAGATGCAGCCCTGCATGAGCTGGCCACCTTGGCGGGCGTGCCGCCCGGGGCTCAACGCGTGCTGACGCTGGAGGCCATGGAGCGCCTGTTCAATCGGCTCGCCGCTGTCGCCGAGGGTCGCCCCGCAGCGCACGAGGGCCTGCCGGAAGACCCCGTCTTTGCCGGCACGCTGCTGGTGCTGCGCGAGCTGATGCACCACCTGCCGTTCGCCACCATGACATTGGTGGAGACGCCGTAGTCGCCATTCTGAAATTCGCCCGATGTGCGAGGCGCTTTCGCATGGGCTCTTGCACGGTGCCAGGGCATACAGCGAAGGTATCGGCGGGCCCTTGCAGCCCAGGCAGGCGCCGTGACGCGTCAACGCGATCGGCAAAGGCAGCCGGGCCTGCCGTCGGTCATGTGCGGGGCGGTGCGGCGAACCAGTCCCGCAGAAAGTCAGCCAGCGCCCGCGTCTTGGCCGACAGGTCGCTGCGCGTGGGGTAGACCAGCGTCACATCGGCGGCGGGCAGCGACCAAGTCGGCAGCACGCGCACCAGGCGGCCCGCAGCCAGGTGGGCCGCCACGTCCCATTCGGAGCGCATCAGCACCCCGTGGCCTTCCAGCGCCCAGGTGGTGGCGGCCGCGCCGTCGTTGGTGCTGAGCATGCCGCGCACCTTCACGGTCTCCTGCCGCTCGCCCTGGTGCAGGTGCCAGGTGCCATAGGTCTCGTCGCTCTCGCGGATCACGATGCACTGGTGGGCCAGCAGGTCGGACGGCTGCTCGGGCTCGCCGGCCTGGGCCAAGTAGGCGGGCGATGCGCACAGCACGCGCCGGTTGGCCAGCAGCCGCCGGGCCGTGAGGCGCGAGTCCGGCAGGTCGCCAAAGCGCACGGCCGCGTCAAAGCCTTGCTCCACCAGGTTCACGGGGCGGTCCGTCAGGTGCAGCTGGACCTCCACCTCGGGGTAGGCACGGGCAAACGCCGACAGCGCGGGCGCGATGTGCACACGGCCAAAGCCCAGCGTGGCGGCCAGCTTGATCAGCCCCCGGGGCGAGCTGCGAGCGCCGGCCACCGTGCGCTCCAGCGCCTCCAGGTCACCGAGGATGCGGGCACCGTCCAGCAGATAGGTCTCTCCCTCGGGCGTGAGGCGGATGCGCCGGGTCGTGCGGTGCAGCAGGCGCACGCCCAGCCGGTGTTCCAGCTGCGCCAGGCGCCGGCTGACCGCGGGCGGGGTGATGCCCATCTGCTGCGCGGCTGCGGCCAGGCTGCCCTCCTTCATCAGCAGGGCGAAAAAGCGCAGGTCCGAAAAACCGTCCATGAAGATACCTGATTCGTGCTTTGAATTTATGAATGAAGTAATTTTGACGGTATTTATGGCTTTGGACATCACTCCTAAGATCACATCCACAACAAATATCCGCAGGAGACAAACCCATGACCGCTGCTTTCACCACCACCCACCCGTCCTGTCCACGCAGCGCGTCCCGTCGCCTGGCGGCTGCCGCAGCGGCACTGGCCGCGCTGGCCCTGCTGTCGCCGGCTGCAGCCCTGGCGCAACCGGCTGGCTATCCCAACAAGGCCATCAAGCTCGTGGTTCCGTACGCACCGGGCGGCAGCGCCGACATCGCGGCGCGCCTGGTGACGGACGAATGGGGCAAGGCCCTGGGTGGTTCGCTGTTCATCGAGAACAAGGGCGGTGCGGGCGGCAACATCGGCGTGGACATGGTCGCCAAGGCCCAGCCCGATGGCTACACCATCGGCCTGCAGACGGTGTCGCTGGCCATCAACCCGGCGCTCACTGCCAAGATGCCATATGACACCTTGAAGGACCTGGCGCCCATCGGCATGGTGGCCAGCTCGCAGCATGTGCTGGTGGTCAACAACGCGGTGCCGGCCAAGAACCTCAAGGAGCTGCTCGCACTGCTCAAGGCCAAGCCAGGGCAATACTCTTACGGCTCGGCGGGCCCGGGCAGCACCTTCCACATGTCGGCCGAGCTGTTCAAGGCTGTGGCGGGAACGCCCATCGTGCACATCCCCTACCGTGGCGGCGGCCCGGCCATGATCGACACCATGTCGGGCCAGGTGGCCATGAGCTTCCCGGTGCTGTCGGCCGCACAGCCGCACGTGCAGGCCGGCAAGCTGCGCGCCCTGGGCGTTACCGGCACGAAGCGCTCGGCGCTGATGCCCGATGTGCCCACCATTGCCGAGGCAGGCCTGCCGGGCTACGCCTTCGAAACCTGGTTCATCGTGTTCGCGCCGGCTGGCACGCCCCGGCCCATCATCGACAAGCTCAACGCCACGCTGAACCAGGCCCTCAATACTGCGGCGCTCAAGGAGCGCATGGCCAAGGACGGGTTCGACCCCATCCCCTCCACCCCCGAGCAGGCCCGTGCACGGCTGGAGCAGGAAATGCCCCAGTGGGCCAAACTGATCAAAGAGCGCGGCATCACTGCAGAGTGAGCGGGCTCGCCTTCCACATCGCCCCACGGCCATCACCACCTCACCCATGACCACTTCACTTTTCCCCGGCTTCACGCCGCATCGCGTGCCCACGCCCGACGGCCAGCACATCCATGCACTGGTCGGCGGCACGGGCCCGGCCTTGCTGCTGCTGCACGGGCACCCGCAGACCTCGGCCATCTGGCACAAGGTGGCGCCCGTGCTGGCGCAGCACTTCACGCTGGTGCTGGCGGATCTGCGGGGCTACGGCGACTCGGCCAAGCCCGCCGGCGATGCCGAACATCTGCGCTACAGCAAGCGCACCATGGCCGCCGACATGCTGGCCGTGATGGCGCACCTGGGCCATGCGCGCTTTGCCGTGCTGGCCCATGATCGGGGCGCCCGCGTGGCGCACCGCCTTGCGGCCGACCAACCCGAGGCGGTCTCGCGCATGGTGCTGCTGGACATCGCGCCCACCCTGGCCATGTACGAGCAGACCAGCAACGCCTTCGCCCGCGCCTACTGGCACTGGTTCTTCCTGATTCAGCCCGCGCCGCTGCCCGAGCGCCTGATCGAGGCCGACCCCGCCGCCTACGTGCGTGACGTGATGGGCCGGCGCAGTGCAGGCCTGGCCCCGTTCGACGCGCGTGCCCTGGCCGAGTACGTGCGCTGCCTGGCCCTGCCGGGCACGGCCCACGGCATCTGCGAGGACTACCGCGCCGCCGCTGGCATCGACCTCGTGCACGACCGCGCCGACCGCGATGCGGGCCGCGAGCTCGCCATGCCTCTGCTGGCCCTGTGGGGTGAGCAGGGTGTGGTGCACCAGTGCTTTGAGCCGCTCAAGGAGTGGCAGCGCGTGGCGACTGACGTGCGCGGCCATGCGCTGCCCTGCGGCCACTACATCGCGGAAGAAGCGCCCGACGCGCTGCTGGAAGCTGCCCTGCCTTTCCTGCTGGCTGGCCAATAGCCCATTCCCCTCACACCCATCACGATGACCATGACCACACCCGCAACGCTCTACCAGAAGCTGGTGGCATCGCACACCGTGGCCGTTCTGGACGAACAGAACGTGCTGCTGTTTTGCGACCTGCACCTGATGAACGAATACACCAGCCCCCAGGCCTTCGCTGGCCTGCACGAGGCCGGGCACGGCGTGCCCATGCCGGGGCAAAACGTGGCGGTGGTAAGTCACATCATCCCCACGCACCCGGTGCGCCACCGGGTCATTCAAGACCCCCCTTCAGCGCTGCAGGCCAGCAACCTCAAGGCCAACTGCGACCGCCATGGCATCCCGTTGTTCGACACCAACGACCCGCTGCAGGGCATCGAACACGTGGTCGCGCCCGAGCACGGCATGGTGCGCCCTGGCATGGTCATCATCTGCGGCGACAGCCACACCACCACCTACGGCGCGCTGGGTGCGCTGGGCTTCGGCATCGGCACGTCCGAGGTGGAGCACGTGCTGGCCACGCAGACCCTGGTCTACCGCCTGGCCAAGGACATGCGCACCCGCGTCGACGGTGTGTTGCCCCTGGGCACCACCGCCAAGGACCTGATCCTGATGATCATCAGCCGCATCGGCGCACAGGGCGCGCGCGGCTATGTGGTCGAGTTCTGCGGCAGCGCCATCAGTGCGCTGTCGGTGGAGGCGCGCTTCACGCTTTGCAACATGGCAGTGGAAGCGGGCGCGCGCGGCGCACTGATTGCGCCCGACGCTACCGCCATCGACTACGTGCTGGCCAAGGCCCCCGACGTCACTGGCGACGTGCGCGCGCAGGCCCTGGCCCACTGGGCCACGCTGCGCAGCGACGAAGGCGCCGTGTTTGACGCGGAGCATGTGTTCGATGCGGCCGAGGTGGCCCCCTTCGTCACCTGGGGCACCAGCCCCGACCAGGCCATGGCCGTCAACGCCGCCGTGCCCCGGCCTGAGGACATCACCGACGCCGTGCAGCGCAGCAGCGCCGAGCAGGCCCTGCGCTACACGGCCCTGTCCGCCGGGCAGCCGCTGGCGGGCGTGCCGGTGCAGCACGTGTTCATCGGCTCGTGCACCAACGCCCGCATCGAGGACCTGCGCGAGGTAGACCGCGTCGTTGGCAGCCGCCGCGTGGCCTACGGCGTGCGCGCCATGGTCGTGCCCGGCTCGGGCGCGGTGAAGGCCCAGGCCGAGGCCGAAGGCATCGCCGCGCGCCTGGTGGCGGCAGGTTTCGAATGGCGCCAGCCCGGCTGCTCCATGTGCCTGGCCATGAACGACGACGTGCTGGCCCCGGGCCAGCGCTGCGCATCCACCACCAACCGCAATTTCGAAGGCCGCCAGGGCAGGGGGGCGATCACGCACCTGATGAGCCCGGCCATGGCCGCAGCCGCGGCCGTCACGGGTTGCATCACTGACGTCAGAACCCTGGAGGGGACCGCATGAGTGCCGACCACAACACCAGCTTGCGCGGCAGGGCCGCACTGCTCGACATCGCCAACCTGGACACCGACCAGATCATGCCCAAGCAGTTCCTGCGCGGCATCGACAAGTCGGGCCTGGCGCCGGGCCTGCTGTACGACCTGCGCTTTGACGGCGCCGGACAGCCGCGCGAAGACTTCGTGCTCAACCAGCCAGCTTTTGCCGGCACCGATGTGCTGCTGGCTGGCAGCAACTATGGCTGCGGCTCCAGCCGCGAGCATGCGGTGTGGGGCATGCAGCAGTACGGCTTCAAGGCGGTGGTGGCGTCGAGCTTTGGTGAGATCTTCTACTCCAACGCCATGAACAACCGCCTGTTGCTGGCGATGGTGAGCGAGGACGATGCCCAGGCCTTCATGCGCGAGGCCCGTGCCCACCAAGGGACGATGGCGATAGAGATCGATGTGGAGCAGCGCCAGGTGCGCACGGCAGGGCACAGCGCGCCCTTCACCATCTCCGAGCGCCACCGGCGCATGTTCATCGACGGCCTGGATGTGATTGGTGCCTCGTTGACCTACCGGGACGAGATCACGGCATTTGCCCAGCGCCACTGGGCCGCCCAGCCGTGGGTGAAGGATGTCGCGCGGCGCACGCGCGATCGGCTCAGCGCCGCATCCGCGTAGCCTTGACCGGTCGGCGCCTTGGCGCTGTGGGGGCGCCTACTTGGCGGCAGCCTTGGCCGCCTGCGCCGCCTTCTGCGTCTTGTTGTACACCTCCATCACCGTCGCAAAGTCGCGCTCAAAGTTGATGGGCAAAAAGGTGTCGTTTCCTGGCAGCAGCTGCCGCAGCTTGGGCGAAAAGCTGTAGCTGAAGGAGCACTTCTTCACACGCGCCTGCAGATCGGGCGAGACATCCTTGCCCATTGTCCAGGTCTCGGTCATGAAGGGTGGGCTCTCCCACAGCGTACGGATGCTGGAGCCTTTCACGTCGCCCTTCACCACCATGCGCTGGTACAGGTCGCTGGCCACGGCCGCCGCCGGGTAAAAGCCATGCATCACGCCCGTGACCGAGCGCTCATGGCCGTTGGAGAACACCACTTCGTAGTTCTGATCTGGCACCAGCCCGATGGCGGGGAAGAGTGCGCGCGGCGCCAGGTTGCCCGAGTTGGACGTGGGTGTGGTGTGCGCAATCTTCTTGCCCACCAGGTCCTGCGGCTTGGTGAAAGGGCTGTCCACGCGTGCGATGAGGATCAGCTTGTACGAATTGCGTTGCCCGCTGGCCTTGTTGCCCGGCACGCCGAACGGCGCGGGCTGGCCTGCCGCCACCAGTTGCGGCACCAGGCCGGGGTTGACCTGGGCCAGCTGGGCCTTGCCAGATACCAGGCTGTCGATGAGTTCCTTTTCGGCCAGCACGTCGATGTTGGTGCTCTTATCCAGCGACTCGCCCTGCTGGTTCTGCAAGTCGATGTTGCCGCAGCGCGCCAGGTGGTTGAAGTAGTCGCCCCACAGCAGCATGGTCTCGGCCTTGGCATAGGTCTTGGGCATGGCCACCACCAGCTTTTCGCGCGGGCTGTTGGTGAACTGGTTGGCGGCTTGCGCAGCGGCAGCAGGCTTGGCGGCGGCGGCACGCTCCGTCTGTGCAGCCACTGGGCCCAGGGTCAGGGCAGCGCCAGACAGCAGTGCATACAAGCGGGTATCGAATCGCATGGTTAAGGTCCCTCCGGTGTGTTGCTTTGGATCGGGCCGAGCCCGAGGGCCGAGAGTATGCAGGCGCTTTGGGTGATGATCGGGCACCCATGCGACTGCGTGCGGGCTCTCGGCACAGCCGCCAAGGCACTGGACGGTTTGTCAACCGACCGTCTGGTGCGCTGGACAAGGCCGCGAGGGACAGGCGTGGCAACGCCCGACACAATGCCTGCACGCCATCACGCAATACCCTTCATACGTTCACCACCGTTCCAGTCCCATGTCGCAAAACACCCTCACGCTGCAGCTGTTCTTTGAAGACCCGATCAAGCTCAAGACCTGCCAGCTGGTCTACCAGTACCTGTGCGCAGACAACACCGAGCAGGCCCAGCGCTGGGCCGACAAGCTGGGCGCACCTAGCCTGGAGGCCTTGTGGGATGGGGAATGGTTCAACCAGTCGGTCACTGCAGCGCCATCGCACCTGGTGCTGCAATTTGATACCGGCACCAGTGGCGACCTGCCTTTGCTGCAGATCGAAACCCTGTTCCGCCACGGCCTGCGGGCGGCGGTGCTGGAGGTCTTCTACGACCAGGTGGGCGAAACCGAACGCATGCACTTCGACCAGGGCCGCTGGGTGTCGCGCCAGGCATTCATGGACGCCAACCCGCAGTGGCGTGCGGTGGTCGAGCCTGTGCCACAGGTCGGCGAGGGCTGCGAAGACGACGATGCCGATGACCGCTACGCCTGCTCCAAAGACCCGGTCAAGCCGCTGGCCGTTGCCAAACTGCGCCAGCAGGAAGAAAAGCGCAAGCGTGAGGCCCGTGAGGCGGCTGAGGCGTTTGTCGAAATGGCGCGGGCCATGGGCAAAAGCGGCAAATCACCCGTGCAGGGGCTGATGGCTGTGCTGCTGTTGCGGGCCGGGTTCAAAGGGCTGGTGCATGCGGTGGTGTTCACGGTGGTCACCGTGCTGCTGTTCAAGGGCTTTTGGCTGTGGATGGGCCTGGGGCTGGTGCTGGCCGTGGCGCTGCCGCTGTACTACATGGCCACTGAACACAAAGCGCTGCGCGGGGAAGACGGCAGCGATGATGGAGACGGTGACGCCGACCAGCCTGGCGACGATGGCCCCGCCACGGTGATGGCAGCGCAGTAAAAGCATCTCAGGAGAACAACAACATGCTGACGCAAATCGAATGGTGGGGTGGGGTGATCTTTGTGCTGGGGGCGCTGACCTACCGCATGGTCATGGGGGCGCTGGAAAGGCCGGCGGACGGCATTCCCTGGTACCGGCTCATGATGCACGTGTTCTTTCTGGCCCCGGCCGCGCTGCTGGCGGGCTATTTCTACCCGCTCACGCAGCCCGCGCTGCAATACGGCTACCTGGCGCTGCTGGCCGTGTCGCTGCTGATCGTGGCCGTGATGCTGGTGCAGGAGATGACCGGCGATTCGGGTGAGAGCGAAGAAATGAGCCGCAGCAAAGAGCCCTTGAAGGAGGACGCAAAAGCCGAGGCCGAAGACCACGAAGAGCCCGGGTGGCTGATGTCGGTGGTCGGCGCCGTCGTGTTGTACAGCCCCGTGCTCACGGCGTGTGGCCTGGCCTGCACCAAGGCCTGGCCCATGGTGCAGCCGTTGCTCTGACGCATCGGCAATGCCGATCCTTTGCGGCCGGATGGCTTGGCAGCAATGACAATGCCCGCCAGCCACGTGCCGTTTATTGGCAGCAGGGGCCCTCTTTTAGTTTCAGCGCGTTTATCCCGCCACCGCCGCACCACACATGTCTGCCGATTCTTTTGCCGACCTCTTGTCGATCTACATGCGCCGCATTCGCGCCAGCGCCTCGGGCGTGGCCACCGAGATCGGCCTGAGCCGCGAGGCCGTCAACAACTGGCGCAACGGCATCTCGGTGCCCAACCCGCGCTCGCGCGACAAGCTGGTGGCCTGTACCCGCTACCTGCGCCTGACCGAGAGCGAGGCCAACCGGCTCCTCAGCGCCGCAGGGTTCGCGCCCGAGTTCCCGCTGCAAGCCGAGTCCACCGGCGCGCAGCCGTTTGCTGCGTTCCAGGACAAGGTGTTTGCGCAGCTGGCCCAGGCGGTGCCATACCCCATCTCGCTGCTGCTGTCGCCCGCGCACTGGGGGCAGCCGCCGTTCCGGCACGAGCTGCTGCAGCGCGCCCGCACGCAGTACGGCGAAGGCTCGGTGCTGCACATCCAGCCGCCCTACAGCGTGAGCACCGTGCCCGCCGAATACTTCGCCGCCATCGGCCGCCAGTGTGGGCTGGGCGATGTGGCGTCGGACTACGAGTTTGAATCCGCGCTGGAGCGCCGCCTGCTGGCGGGTGAGCGCATCTTCTGCCTGGTCAGCCGCTTTGAGCAGGGCACGCCTGCACTGCGCGAAACCCTGGCCGGCATCCTGCGCAGCCTGAGTGAGATGCACAGCGGCCGCCTGCACCTGCTGCTTTGCGGCGGGCAGGCGCTGGCCGACCTCAAATACCGCAGTGGCGATATGTCGCTGCTCAACATCGCACAAGTCCACCATTGGCCCGACCCGTCGCTGGCCGACCTGATGCAACTGGCCCGCCACCGCTGGCCCGAGCAGCCCTGGGCCGAGCCAGTGGTGGCCGCGCTGCAGGCCCTGAGCGGCGGCCACCCTGCGCTGTTTGAAGAAGGCCTGCAATGGCTGGTAGACCACCCCGGCGCGGGCGCCAGCCTGCACGAAGGCCAGCCCGCCTTCAGCGCCCTGCGTACCCACCTGGCCAGCAGCCCGCGCCTGTGGCAAACGTTTCTGCCGCTGGCGCAGGCGCCTGCCAGCCGGGCACGCCTGCAGCAGTTGCTGAGCGCCGACGACCTGGGCCGCGCGCGGCCCTACCTGCAGGACGATGACCTGCGCAGCCTGTTCTGGGGCAACCTCATTCTTGCGCGCGGCACCGGCGATGCAGCGCGGCTGCACTGGCGCAGCCCCACGGTGCGCGAGGCTGGCTGGATGGTGCTGGATTCATGTTCGGCCGACTGATGCCCTGGCTGTCCCGGCCCGTGGTGCGCGCCGTGGTCATCGCATTGGTCACGCTGTTTGTGGCCAGCGCCGTGTTCCTGCCCCAGCACAACCCGGCCACGCGGGGTCGGTTCATGGCGGCGATGAATGTGGGGCCGTTGTGGGGTGAGCTGGTGCAGTGGCGCGTGGCCATGGTCAACGCCCGTAACGAGCTGGATGCCTGGCCCACAGACATTCAGAAGTACGCGCCCCCCATTACCAACCCGCAGCTGCGCGTAACGTCCCCGCGCCCCAATGTGCTGCAGGCCGACATTGCCCACAACCCTGAATTTGGCAAGCTGGCGGGCACGCAGGTGGTGGTGGAGCTGCAGCCCGGCACCCACACCTGGACCTGCCGCCCCGGCAACCCGCCCATCCCGCAGGGCTACCTGCCCATCAACTGCCAGCAGGGCAGCACCGACGATTTCGAGCCCGCCAAGCCCGCGCCAGACGCCGACCCCTTTGGCTGGATGCGCTCGCTCATCACATGGTGCGCGGTCATCTTTGGCGTGGGTGCCGTGCTGTGGGTGGTGCGCCACCCGCTCATCGGTGCAGGCCAGCTGCGCCCCGCGCGTCTGCGCCGCACACCGCTGGCCCGCCTGCCGCACATCGACCGGCTGCTGCGCTGGCTGCGGCGGCTGGAGCCCACGCTGCAGGCCGCCGACATTCGCCTGGTGGACTGGCGCCGCGCAGTGGCCTGCGCCCAGGCCACGGGCAGCGAGCGCGCCCCGGCCCTGGCCCGCGCGCTGGCCGAACGCGTGTCCGCCCGCTGCCAGCCCAGCACCGACTGGGCGCTGCCCGGTGCGGTGTTTGAATGGTCGTTCCCGCCCGACTTGCCTGTCTCGCTGGACCGCTGCCTGGTCTTTGTGCCTACCCCCGTCATCGACGAAGCCACCGTGCTGCGCCAGCTGCGCGCCGTGCAAACCGGCAGCGACGTGCTGCTGATCCTGAGCGATCACAGCGTGGACACCCCCTGGCCGCTGCTGCACGCCCACACCCAAGACCGCGCCAACCTGCATGTGATGGCCGACAGCGCCAGCGAGACCGAATGGCTGATTGGCGGCGACGCCCTGCAAGTGTTGCTGCGCCTGCTGGCCGCGCAACTGCGCATCACCCGCATCTCGCCCTACCAGACGCGCGGTGGCGTCACGCGAGAGGGCGCCTTCTTTGGCCGCGCGCAACTGCTGGCCCGCGTCATCAACCGCGAGCCCGCCAACTACCTGGTGGTGGGCGGGCGCCAGCTGGGCAAAAGCAGCCTGCTCAAAGCCGTGCAGCGCCGCATGGCGGGCCACCCGCACACCGTGTGCCATTACGTCTCGCTGCGCGACCACCGCCTGGCACCGCGCATGGCGCTGCAGTTCGGCCTAGCGGCCGACACACCGCTCGAAGCCATCGTGGACCACCTGCAGGCGCAATACCAAGGCAAGCGCCTGGTGCTGCTCATCGACGAGGCCGACCTGTTCTTCCGTGACGAATCGGCCAATGGCTACGTGCAGCTCTCTACCCTGCGCGCGCTCAGCGAAGAGGGCCGTTGCTGGTTCATGCTGGCGGGCTTTTGGGATTTGTACGCCACGGCCGTGCTCGACTATCAAAGCCCGCTGCGCAACTTTGGCGAGGTGCTGACTATCGGCGGCCTGGAGCGCGATGCCTGCCGCGAACTGGCCACTGAGCCATTGCGCAAGCTGCGCCTGGGCTTTGACAACGAGCACCTGGTGAGCCGCCTGGTGGATGCCAGCGGCCAGCGCGCCAACCTGGTCGCCATCCTGTGCCAGGAATGCCTGGAGGCGCTGGCGCCCGGCGAACGCGTGATCG
The DNA here is from genome assembly GCF_049331375.1 of Acidovorax sp. M14. Lineage (NCBI taxonomy): Bacteria > Pseudomonadati > Pseudomonadota > Betaproteobacteria > Burkholderiales > Comamonadaceae > Acidovorax > Acidovorax sp. M14. Next base: position 3,093,931 of record NZ_CP186263.1, on the reverse strand, counting down.
AAAAGAGCCACCTCGACCAGGCCCTGGCCTCGCAGGCCGTGCAAGACGCCCTGGCCGGATGGGGCCGCCTGAGCCATGACGAAGCCGCCTGCCGCGTCGACCGCATCGTGGTCTACCACACGGCCCAGGCGGGGCAGTCCAGCCTAGTCACACTGGCCCAGCTGCTGCAAAGCAATGGCATCGCAGGCGACGCACAGGCCCTGCGCCAGTCGCTGGCGCGCCTGCAACTGGCCTATGTGCTGCGCAAACACGAGGCAGGGGAATATCGCTTTGCCATCCCGCTGCTGCAGGACCAGTTTGAACCGGCGGAGGTGGAACTGCTGCTGCACCAGGAGCTGGCGGTGCTGGCGCGCGCTTAGTCCGTGCGGCCCGGCTCATGTCGTGAGCCGGCTGTGTTTACGGTAACTTGCGAGGTGGACTGCCCGCCAATCGCCTCAGCGCTTCAAGCTCCGTGGGCATGTGTAATACGCGGATGCCTGTCATGGCTTCGATGGCCTCTCGCTTTGACCAAATATCTGTTTTGTCACTGGTGATGAAGATGGAGCACCCGGCTTTGAGAGCGGAGTCGAGATGTTGCGCATCAACGCGTTTACCGATGAGTTTTCTCAGTGGCTCAAAGTTAGTTGTTGGTGCATCGTCATCCCAACTGCCCGTATCTTCAGCCCAGCTCAAATGGGCTTGTTCCCAAGTGGAAGCCGATCCTGGGACGAAATTTGTCACCTTCCGGCTGCGTTGTTCAAAAGGGAAGTAGTGAGTTGTGATCAGTCCGGAAGCCTCAAGCTCCGCGACCTCTTTCAACATGCCACCTATATCAACATAAACTTTCATCGTCCCATCCTGGGTGTAATTGAACAAGTGGCGTTTGTTATGGGAGCTTGATGTTGGACGTCTTCCATTTACGCTCCGCCGTGGCTTGGTCCAACAACGAACTGTCTCTCTGAATACTTGCTCTCAGTCTCAGCTAACAGTTGCTATTTTTCAGACTCAGTGCGGAGGTTACTCCCATGAATCCCACCCTGTACACCATTGCTTATCCCACCTGCGCGCCGCAAGACATGCAGGCCATCGAAACCTGGCGCGCCGCCAACGACCCCACCGGCCACGCGCTGGTGCGCCCGCATTTCACCCTGGTGTTTGCTAGCAACGCGGTGGACGAAGCCACCTACCTTGCCCATGTGGCGGCGGTGGCGACGCGAACGGCGCCCATCGCATTCCACTGCCGCTACGCCATGCTGGGGGCCGACGCCCACAGCCCGCGCGCCCATGCCTATCTGGTGCCGGAAGAAGGCTATGCCGCGTTGTCTCTGCTGCACGACGTGCTCTACACCGGCGCGCTGGTCGAAGCGCTGCGTCTGGACCTGCCTTACACCCCGCACATCACCGTAGGCACTTTCGAGTCAGCACCCATGGCGCGCGCGTGGTGCGCTGAGCGCAACCAGGCGGGCGTGTCTGTGCCCGGCCAGGTGGCTGCGCTGTGGGTGGGGCAAGTGGTGGATGGGCGGTTTGAACACCGGGGCCGGTTCGATCTGATGGGCTAGTTTTTTTTTGACGCAAAAACGGCCTTCACCTCGCGTCTATTGAGCGCTTCAAGCTATCAAATATGTAGCTTTATCGCTACGCCCCTCAAGGCCGCTGCGCCATCACCAGCGCATACAGCGCCTGCGCCGCCACCGACAAGCTCTCGTCCCGCCGCCGTACCAGGTAGATCTGCCGCGTCAGCCCCGGCAGTGACAGCGGCCGTGTGACCAGCCCCGGCTGGTCAAAGTGGAACAGCGTGAGTGCCGGCACCACGCTGATGCCCAGCCCCGCGCGCACCATGCCCATCACGGTGGCGAGCTGCTCCACCTCCATCAGCGTGTGCATGGCCTGCGGGTGCAGGGCGGCCTCCAGGTACTGGCGCACGCTGCTGGTGCGCGCCAGGTGGATGAAGGGCCAGGCGGCCAGGTCCTGCGCGGTGATGGCCTTGCGCCTGCGCGCCAGCGGGTGGTCGGCTGGGCACACCAGATAGAAGTTGTCGCTGCAAAACGGCTCGGCTTGCAGCGCGGGCGTGTCGGCGCGGATGGCGGCCAGTGCAAAGTCGGCATGGCCGCTGGCCACGCGGTCGATGCAGGGCTCGGACAGCACATCGGCAATGTCGATCTCGATGCCCGGGTGCGCCGTGCGGTACTGCGCCAGCACGCCCGGCAGCCAGCCCGCCGCCAGTGATGGCAGCAGCGCCACGGCCACACGCCCGCGCTGCAGTGTGGCGGCACTGCGCACGGCGGCCAGGGCGCTGGTGATTTCGGCACGGATGCGGCGGGCCGACTCCAGAAAGTTCTGCCCCTCGGGCGTGAGGTCCACATGCCGCGTGCTGCGGTCGAACAGGCGCAGGCCCAGGTCGTCCTCCAGCGCGCGGATGAGGGCGCTGAACGCGGGCTGCGACAGGTGGCACAACGTGGCGGCGCGCGTGAAGCTGCGCTGCTCGGCCAGCGCGAGGAAGGCATCGAGCTGGCGGCTGGAGAGGTGGGGGGCGCTCATGCGGGGTGGGTGTGATTCATCTGTTTTTCAGATGGATTCATCGTAACAATCGATTTCACAGAATACAGCCATGTTCCTACATTCACGGTCAGGAGACAACGGATTCATGCCGAACGAACAAAGAACCAAGCTGCTGGTCGGCTGCGCCGCCGGCTTCTCGGGCGACCGCACCGATGCCGCTTTGCCGGTAGTGCAGGCGCTCATCGCCAGCGGCCAGCCTGCGGTGCTCATCTTCGAGACCCTGGCCGAGCGCACGCTGGCCCTGGCCCAGCTGGCGCGCCGCACCGACCCCGATGCTGGGTATGAGCCGCTGCTGGTGGACCTGCTGCGCCCCGTGCTGGCACAGTGCCTGGCCCACGACGTGCGCATCGTCAGCAACTTTGGCGCAGCCAACCCGCACGGTGCCGCGCGCCGCATCCACGCCCTGGCGGCCGAGCTGGGCCTGGCCCGCCCGCGCATTGCCGTGCTGCAGGGCGACGACCTGAGTGGCCCAGAACACCGCGCGCTGCTGCGAGATGCGCTGGGCAGCGCGATGCCCACCGAGCCCATCGTCAGCGCCAACGCCTACATCGGCGCGCAGGCCATTGCCGATGCGCTGCGCGCGGGCGCCGACATCGTGGTCTGCGGCCGTGTGGCCGATCCGTCGCTGGTGTTGGGCCCCGCGCTGGCGCACTACGGCTGGGTGCTTCATGATTGGGACCGGCTGGCCCGCGCCACCATGGCCGGGCACTTACTGGAGTGCGGCGCACAGGTCACAGGCGGCTACTTTGCCGACCCTGGCTACAAGGATGTGCAAGGCCTGGCGCAACTGGGCTACCCCATCGCCGAGATCGACGCCGACGGCCACTGCACCATCACCAAGCCCCCGGGCACGGGCGGCTGCATTACCGAGCGCACGGTGAAGGAACAGCTGCTGTACGAGCTGCACGACCCGGCGGCGTACCTCACGCCCGACGTGGTGGCCGACATCACCACCGCCCGCGTGACTACCGTGGGCAACGACGCGGTGCGGCTGGAAGGCGTACAGGGCCATGCGCGGCCCGCCACGCTCAAGGTCAACGTGTGTTTTGAATCCGGCTGGTTTGCCGAGGGCGAAATCTCCTACGCCGGCCCGCGCGCCGAAGCCCGCGCCCGCCTGGCGGGCGAAGTGCTGCGCGAGCGCCTGAGCGGCCTGGGCCCGCTGCGCATCGACCTGATCGGCGTGACCAGCATCTTTGGCGACGACACCAGCCGCTGGCTGGATGTCCCCCACAACGACGGCAATGACGCCCGCGATGTTCGCCTGCGCGTGGCCCTGCAGCACCGCGACCACGCCAGCGCCCAGCGCCTGGTGCGCGAGGTAACCGCGCTCTACACCTGCGGCCCCGCAGGCGGTGGTGGCGTGCGCACGGCGATGCGGCCGCGCCTGGGCACGGTGTCGTGCCTGGTGCCGCGCGATGCGGTGGCCGTGCGTTTCGAGATGGTGGATTGAGGACTCAAGCCATGACCACTATAAACCTTCCCGTCACTGTTCCCTTGTATCGCCTGGCCCACAGCCGCACGGGCGACAAAGGCAACCGCTCCAACATCAGCGTCATCGCCTGGCACCCGGCGCTGTGGGATGTGCTGGTCGATCAGGTCACCGAGGCCGCCGTGGCACGCCATTTCGCGCAGCGCCGCCCGCGTCAGGTCACGCGCTACCTGCTGCCCCAGCTGCAGGCCATGAACATCGTGCTGGACGACGTGCTCGACGGCGGCGTGAACGATTCGCTCAACCTCGACAGCCACGGCAAGGCACTGAGCTACCTGCTGCTCGATATGCCCGTCACTGTGCCCGACCACCTGGCTGCGCACTTTGGCGGCCCCATGGCTTAGACGCCCCCTTTCGCTTTTTCATCCATACCAACACCAGGAGACAACATGACCCCTTCATCCCCCCGCCGCGCTCTGCTCGCCACTGCCGCCTTGCTGGCGCTCGGCGCATTGCACGCCCCCGCTGCGCTCGCCCAGGCGGCCGGTGCCTACCCGGCCAAGGCCATCACCTTTGTCGTGCCCTTTGCCGCAGGCAGCGCCACCGACCAGCTGGCGCGCGCGCTGGGCCAGTCCATCACCAACGACACCAAGCAGCCCGTGGTCATTGACAACAAGGCGGGCGCCAGCGGCATGATCGCCGCGTCGGCCGTGGCCAAGTCGGCGGCCGATGGCTACAGCGTGCTCATCACCACCAACACCACACACGCCGCCAACGAGCACCTGTACAAAAAGCTCTCGTACGACCCGGTGAAGGACTTTGCGCCCGTCACCGGCCTGGGCAAGGGCGGCCAGGTGCTCGTGGTCAACGCCAGCGCGCCCTACAAGAACGTGGGCGAGCTGCTGGCCTTTGCCAAGAAGAACCCCGGCAAGCTCAGCTTTGGCAGCGGCAGCTCATCGAGCCGCATGGCGGGCGAAATGCTCAAGCAGCTGGCGGGCGTGGACATCCTGCACGTGCCCTACAAGAGCAACCCGCTGGCCATCACCGACCTGCTGGGCGGGCAGATCGACTTGATGATCACCGACACCTCCACCGGCGTGCCGCAGGTCAAGGCGGGCAAGCTGCGTGCGCTGGGCTACTCCACGCAAAAGCGCAGCGCGCAATTGCCCGATGTGCCCACGCTGGACGAAGCGGGCGTGAAGGGCTATGACATGGGCTACTGGTTTGCGGCCTACGTGCCCGCAGGCACGCCCGCGCCGGTGGTGGCGCGCTTGAACGAGCTGCTCACGGCTGCCACCAAGAGCGCAGCGGCCAAGAGCTTCTACGACAACGCCGGCTCCGAAGCCTGGACCACCACGCCCGATGAACTCGCCAAGTTCCAGGCCGCCGAAACCCAGAAGTGGGGCAAGGTGATCAAGGCCGCAGGTATCGAAGCCGAATAAGCCACCGGCCAACCCACAGGCCCACGCACCGGGCCGTTTCATTCCCGTTTTGCTTCTCGCAGCCTGCCTTCACCGGCAGGTCTGGGCGAAGCCTTGCCCGCGCGCAGCGCAACAGACGCTGCCGCTTTGTTCCAGAGCCGCCCAAGCGGCCCACGCCACCACCCATCCAAGGAGACAGGCACCATGAAACCGCTTCATGCATTCACCAAACTCGCGCTGACGGCTGCCGCCGCAGCCGCCATCACCGCCTGCGGTGGCGGCAGCAACGACGCGCCCAAGGGTCCGGCCCTCAAGCTGGCCATCACCGCCACCGAAGCCTTCCCCGGCACCTACGGCGACGTAGGCGAATACGAGCGCGTGACCGGCACCGTCAGCGGCGAGGTGGACCCCAAAGACCCCAAGAACGCCGTCATCCAGGACCTGGCCCTGGCGCCCACCAACGCCAACGGCATGGTCGAGTACCAGGCCGACTTCGTCATGCTCAAGCCCAAGAACATGGCGAAAGCGAGTGGGGTGCTGCGCTATGACGCGCCCAACCGCGGCAACATCCTCACCATGCTCAACCCCACGGCCACGCCCAGCGATGCGGTGTACCTGGAGCGGGGCTATGTGATGCTCTATTCCGCCTGGCAGGGCGACGTGCCCAAGAGCACCGCCGCACGCCTGACGGTGACGGTGCCCGTGGCCAAAAACAAGGACGGCAGCAGCATCACCGGCCCCTACCGTGCCGAGCTGGTGCCCGCGGCCGCCAGCCCCGCAATGATGCTGCCCGGCGGCGTGTTCAACGGCACCATGATTCCGTACGAGCCCGCCAGCCTGGACAACACCCAGCCCGGCTACTCGCTCACCCGCCGCGCCAATGAGACCGATGCACGCGTGCCCGTGCCTGCCAGCGACTGGAAATTCGCCACCTGCGACACCGGAACCAACGCCTTCCCTGGCACACCCAGCCCCACCAGCGTGTGCCTGAAGGGCGGATTCGACCCAGCCTATCTGTACGAGCTGGTCTACGTTGCCAAAGACCCGAAGGTGATGGGCGTGGGCCTGGCTGCGCTGCGTGATACGGTCAGCTTCTTCCGCAGCAAGGCGGCCGATTCGAATGGCACACCGAACCCCTTGGCTGGCCGCATCACCCACACGCTGGGGCAGGGCACCTCGCAGTCGGGCAACGCCATGAAGACCTTCCTGCACCTGGGCTTCAACCAGGCGCTGGATGGCGGGAAGGTGTTCGACGGCATGTACGCCCACGTGGCGGCACGCCAGACCAACATCAACACCCGCTTTGCCGTGCCCGGCGGCGGTGGTGGCCTGCGCACCGACCACACCGCCTTCGGCCAGACGGCACCGCGCGGGCTGGACAAGGACTACCAGGACGACATCAGCGGCCGCCAGGGCGGCGTGATGAAGCGCTGCGCCGCCACCAACACCTGCCCCAAGTTCTTCCTGGGCCTGTCGGGCACCGAGTTCTGGCAGCTGCAGGGCTCGCCCGTGCTGACCGACGCCAACGGCACCAAGGACCTGGCGCAGCCCGACAACGCCCGCATCTACTACTACTCCAGCACCCAGCATGGCGGGGCAGGGGGCACGGCCAGCATTGCCTATGCCCCTACGCGCGCCACGTACCCCACGGGCACGGTGGCGCAGTTCAACGACACCTTCCGCGCGCTGTTCCTCAACCTCGAAGACTGGGTGGTGCGCGGCACGCAGCCACCCGCCAGCCAGGTGCCCAAGCTGGCCGATGGCACGCTGGTGCGGCCCGAGGCGCTGAGCTTCCCGGCCATGAAGGGGCTGACCTGGGCGGTGGGCGGCGTGCAGACGGCGATCCCGGACTTCAGCTACCGGGGGCTGTACAACAACTTCCCGCTGTTTGACTTTGGCCCGCAGTACATCCCGCAGGACGAGGCTGGCATTGCCACCGTGCTGCCCCCGCGCAATCTGGGCCGCGACTACGCCATCCTTGTGCCGCAGGTCGATGCCAGCACAGGCCTGACGCGTGCGGGCATCCGCAGCGTGGAGGCGCGTGCGCCGCTGGGCACCAGCATCGAGTTCAACTACGTGGCCACACCCGGCATCACCGACCTGGCCAACCTCACGGGCAGCTTCATCCCCTTCCACAAGACGCGCGCCGCGCGGCTGGCGGCGGGCGATGCACGCCCCTCGCTGGAAGAGCTGTATGGCACGCAGGAGGGGTATGTGGCTGCGGTGACGCAGGCCGCCAACGACCTGGTGGCCCAGCGCCTGCTGCTGCAGCGCGATGCGGACCTGCAGATTGCGCGTGCCAAGGCCGCTGCCGTGCTGCCCTGATGTGACGTGACGTGACTGCACGCACGCACGGCCCCGTGCCGTGCTGTCCCCTGCAGGCCCCCAATCCCTCTTTCACAAGGGTTGGGGGCATTTTTTTGGCCAAAGTGGCCGGATGCGCTAGAGGAACATGCCTGAGTAGCTATCAAAAGCGTAGTGGCTGTGTGTGGCCTGGCCAGCCGCCTTCACCAAGGCACCCGCGCAAACCGCTCCACCAAAAAATCCAGCAACGCCCGCACCGCAGGCGACAAGTGCCTGCGCGACGGGTACAGCGCATAGATCGTCATCACCGGCAAGTCCCACTGTGGCAGCACGGCCTGCAGCTCGCCGCTGTGCAGGTAGGGGTTGACCAGATAGGTTGGCTGCATCGCAATGCCGCCGCCTGCCAGCGCTGCGCGCATCAGCGTGGTGGCCTCGTTGGCGCTGAAATGGCCGCTCACGCCCACACGCTCCACCACATCGCCCTGCGTCAGCTGCCACACGCTTTTGCCAAAGTTGGCATAGCTCAGGCACCGGTGCTGCGCCAGGTCGGCAGGTTGCTGCGGCACGCCGTGGGCGGCCAGGTAGGCGGGTGATGCCACCAGCACCGAATCACACCGCGCCAGCGGCCGGCCGATGAGCAACGGGTCGGGCTCGGCGCTGATACGGATGGCCAGGTCGATGCGCTTTTCAACCAGGTTCAGTGACCCCTCGCTCGCGTCCAGATCGATCTTGAGCTGCGGGTGTTGTGCCAGAAAGTCCGCAATCGCCGCACCCATCTGCGCAAACGCAAACGACACGCTGCAGGTCAGCCGCAGCTGCCCGCGCAATGCGCCTTCAGTGGTGATGGCGGTTTCTTCTTCCAGGTCTTGCGACAGCGCCAGCATCTGCTGGCAGCGGCGCAGCGCATGTTCGCCCGCGTCGGTCAGCGTCACGCTGCGGGTGGTGCGCTGCAGCAGCCGCGCCTGCAGCCACTGCTCCATCTCGCCCACGTAGCGCGTGACCATGGCACGCGACATATCCAGTTTGTCGGCCGTGGCGCTGAAGCTGCCGCTGGTGGCGACTTCGGCAAACACATGCATGGCGGTCAGGCGGTCCATAACGTGAAAGTTTTGGGGTTATTTGATCGATTGGTGAAACAAATATGCGCGAATTATCGGGTTTATTAGATCGATTGGTGCAAATAAACTTCATTCCGTCCTCTGCACCACCGCTCAACACCCCGGAGAAACCACCATGTTCCGAACCACCCTCATCGCCGCCACCCTCGCCGTTGCCTTCACCGGCGCCCAGGCCGCCCAGCCGCTGCAGGTCAAGGTCTACAACGCCGACGGCAACAGCTTCAACGTCAACTCCACGCTGGTCTATGGCGAGAAAGAAGCCATGGTCATCGACGCCGGCTTTACCCGTGCCGACGCGCTGCGCATTGCCGCCAACGTGCTCGACACCGGCAAAGAGTTGAAGACCATCTACGTGAGCCAGGCCGACCCCGACTATTACTTCGGCGTCGATACGCTGAAAGAAATCTTCCCCCAAGCCGACGTGGTGACCACGCCCGCTGTGCTGGAGAAGATCAACGCCAAGCTGGCCGGCAAGATCGCCTTCTGGGGCCCCAAGATGGGCGCCAACGCGCCGCGCACGCCCGTGCTGCCCAAGGCCATCAGCGGCAACACGCTGAGCGTGGACGGCCAGACGGTCGAGATCCGCGGCACCACGGGCCCGCTGGCGCACCGCCCCTATGCGTGGATTCCATCCATCAAGGCCGTGGTGGGCAACATCGGTGTGTTTGGCACCAACATGCATGTGTGGACGGCCGACACCCAGACCATGGCTGAGCGCAGCGCCTGGGTGGCCCAGCTCGACGAAATGGCCGCCCTGCAGCCCACCGTGGTGGTGCCGGGCCACATGCCCGCAGGCACGGCGCTGGACGCCAGCAACGTGACCTACACCAAGGTCTACCTGCAAGCGTTTGAGAAGAACGCCGCCGCCACCAAGACCAGCGCCGAACTCATCGAGGCGATGAAAAAGGCCTACCCCGCAGCGCCCATGGGCCTGTCGCTGGACATCGGCGCTAAGGTCAACAAGGGCGAGATGAAGTGGTGAGATGACGTGTTGAAAGCTGTCAAAGCAAGTTGTTGAAAGGAACCAGATCGTGACCACGCACCCGCTCCAACAAGTCCTGCAGCACCTGCACGCCGGGCGCTGGAATGCGGCGCACGATCTGGTGCAGCACGACGGCTCCATGCTCGGCGCCTGGCTGCACGGCATCCTGCACCTGCAAGAGGGCGACCTGGAAGACGCCGAAAACTGGTACGACCGCGCCGCCCGCCATTTCCGCAGCCGGGGCACCCTGGCCGAAGAGATTGCGGCGTTTGAGGCCGCACTGGCCGCACACCTTACCCAGCTTGCCCAGGCTGCACCCGCAGCGGCACCAGCCGCCGCCACACCGCCTGATCCTGAAGATTCTGAAGAGAGACCCTGATCCATGCCCTCCACGCCCACCGTCACCGTGACGTACCTGTTCGACCCCCTGTGCGGCTGGTGCTACGCCGCCGCACCCGTGCTGGCCCGCTTGCAAGCCACGCCCGGCGTGCAGGTGGTGCTGGCGCCCACAGGCCTGTTTGCAGGCGCAGGCGCCCGGCCCATGGACGCGCAATTTGCCGCCTACGCCTGGTCCAACGACCAGCGCATCGCGCAGCTCACCGGCCAGCCGTTCAGCCAGGCCTATCGCGAGCAGGTGCTGGGCCAGCCGGCCGGGCGTTTTGACTCGGGCCCTGCCACGCTGGCCCTCACCGCCGTGGCCCAGACCGAGCCCGCGCGCGAGCTGGAGGCACTGCACTCCTTCCAACGCGCACGTTATGTGGACGGGCGCGACACCACGGGGCCCACCGTGCTGGCCGATGTGCTGAGCGCCCTGGGCCTGCATGCTGCTGCAGCGCTGGTGCGCGAACCCACCGATGCCCTGCGCGCCGCCATGCTGCAGCGCGTGGCTGCCGCCCGTGCCGACATGGAAGCCCTGGGCGCACAAGGCGTACCGCAACTCGCAGTGGGCAACGCCGCCACCGGCCGCCGCCGCGTGCTGGGCGGCCAGGCCTTGTACGGCAACTTTGATGCGCTGTTGCAGCAGGTGACCCAGGCCTGAGCGGCGCGACCACCGCAGCGCCGGGCCACTGCGGCAGATCGCTGCCTGGCCTGCGCCATGTCTTTAAGGCGACGCTGAAAAAGCCTCCGCGATGCGGCGGGCCCTGGGTCGGGATGGGCTGCAAGGCGCAAACCACAGCGATAGCCGTAGCTATCGCGAGGATTTGCAACGCTGCAGACCGTCCTGAGCCAGGGATGCGCCGGGCGCGAGAGGCTTGTTCAGCGTCGCCTTAAGCCCCGTGGTCCGCCACGGGCACCCACACCACGGTGTGGTTCGCGCACTCCACTTCGTCCGGCGGCTGCCACAGGTCGCTGGCCAGCTCAAAGATGTGCGGTGGCACCACCATCGAAAACGTGGCGCCCTGTTCGGCGTTGCGCCGCAACACACGCGCGCGCCGCACCTCGCGCGGGGCGTCCAGCACATACACCACCATGGCATCGGCCCATGGCCCCATGCGGGCGTAAAACGCATCGCGCTGGTGCTGCTGGATCAGGCCCACCTCCAGCACTACGTCGCCACCCGCGTTCAGCACGGCCTCGGCTGTCTTCCAGATCTGCTCCAAGCAACGCAGCGTGCGGGGTACGTACCAGGCCATGACGTCCGCCGCATCGGGCCGGTCGGCCGAAAACAGCGTGGCCATCCAGTCGTCCAGGTTCAGCGGCACGGCGCTGTGCAGCTGCACCAGCTGGCGCACAAAGGTGGACTTGCCCGCACCCACGGGCCCGATGACCAGATGGATGCGCGGGGAGGGGGCGGCGGCACCTGCGGGGGCCGTGTGTGTGGAAGTGGCGTGCATTGATAAGGGCTCTAGAAATGCAAAAAGCCCTCTCTGCAAGCAGGGAGAGCCTTCAATGCGATGGACCAAAAAGAAAAGCCCTCAACGGTGGTGGAGGGCTTTGCGGCTCGCTCAGGCCTAAGGGGCCGGACGCGATAGGGCAGTGTAGGTGCCCGCTGCGGGCTGCGTCAACCGTTGGTCCGTGTGCCGTGTGTTGAGTCCCCCAATCACACCCTGCGCGCACCCGGCAAGCTGGGTCACGCCCCAAACACCAGCGCCTGGTGCGCCCCCACACCCGCCAGCACGCCTTCGGCCGAGGCCAGCGTGGCGTTGTGCCGCATCAGCGTCAGGTCGCCAGCGGCATACACGCCGGGCACGGTGGTCATCTTGTTGGCATCGGTGCGAATGTACGGGCCCATGGGCCCATCGTCGAACGCGCAGCCCAGCTGCTCGGCCAGCGGGCTGGCGGGGCGGGTGGTGGCTGCCACATACAGCGCATCCAGCGGTACCACGCGCGCATCACCGCCACCGGTGGCCTGCAGGCGCACACCCTGCAGCACCTGGCCCGGGCCTTCCAGCGCGGCGATGGGCGCGGGCTCGATGGTGATGCCCAGCGCCAGCAGCCGCTCGCGCTCGGCGGTCTCCTGCGTGGTGTCGCCGTTCAGGAAGAGGGTGGTCGGGCCCCAGTCGGCAATCAGCTGCGCATGCATGGCCGAGCCTGTCGAGTGGTACAGCACGCCCAGCCGCTGGCCCGCAAATTCATACCCATGGCAATACGGGCAGTGCAGCACCGATGCGCCCCAGCGCTTGCGCAGGCCTGCAATCTCGGGCAAGCCATCCTGCACGCCAAACGCCAGCACCAGCTTGTGCGCCTCCATGTGCGTGCCATCGTCCAGCACCACTTCAAACCCGTTCTCTGGTGACCCGGCGCGTTGCTGCGCCCTGGCCGACACCACCGTGCCCTGCACAAAAACCACCGTGGGATAGGCCGCCAGCTTGCGCCGCGCCTGCTGGATCATCGCCAGCGGCGGCTCGCCGTCTTGCCCGAAGAAGCCGTGCGACGCCGCCGCAAACCGGTTGCGCGGCTGGCCTGCGTCCACCACGCACACCCGCCGCCGGGCGCGCGCTAGCTGCATTGCGGCCGATAGGCCGGCAAAGCTGCCGCCTATCACGATCACCTCATACGCCTGGGTGGTTGTCATTGCCGCTGTCGCCATGCTCAATCTCCTTGTGACCGTGGCACCCGGCCACCATGCGTTCATGAAACTCAGCCGAGAGCTGCGCCAGCGTCACTGCGCCTAGCCGCGCCAGCAGCGCTTCTTCGGCCGCCTGGTAGGCGTCGGTCAGCGCGCGGTTCACCGCTTGCTCCACGATGCAGCCGGGGCTCTCCACCCTGTTGCCCACCGCCAGCAGCGTGGGCGCGCCCAGCGCCTCGTAGATGTCGCGCAGCGTGATGTCGGTGAGCGGGCACGACAGCACCCACCCGCCACCATGCCCCTTGGCCGACGAAACAAACCCCGCATACCGCAGCCCCGCCATCAGGCGGCGCACCACCACCGGGTTGGTCTGCATTGCCTGCGCCATCGCCTCAGACGTGGCGGGCCCCTCCATCTCTGCCATGTGCAGCAGCGCGTGGAGAACATTGGAAAGTCGGCTATCTCGTTTCATGCAACATTAAAAGTTGCGTGATGCTAGCATGCAACCAGAAACAGTGCTGGCGCACGAACAGAAAACTACTGAATTGATAGCTGCTGGTGCTTGATGGATAAGCGCTAGAGGTCAATTTGGCTTGATTTCTGACAGATGTTTTCCACTCTAAACGTTCGGGTTGAGCCTGTCGAAACCCTGCGCTGACCTGGCAATGCCGTTGGACAAGTTCAACGCAAAAGCGCGTATCCACCACACGCAACACACCATGACCCAACCCACCACGTCCCCCTTCACCGACCCCGCCGCGGTCGCCCGCTATGCCGAAGGCCCCCGCCGCAACGTGCCCGGCTACGACAGCCTGCTGCCCATGGTTCGCATCCTGCTGGCCGAGCGCGTGCCCGCTCACGGCCGCGTGCTGGTGGTGGGCGCAGGCGGCGGGCTGGAGCTGGAAGACATGGCGCGGGCGCACCCCGGCTGGCGGTTCGACGGCGTGGACCCCAGCCAGCCCATGCTGGACCTAGCGGCGCAGCGGCTGCAAAGCGCGGGCATGCCCGGCGACCGAGTGGCGCTACACCACGGCTATGTGCAGAGCGCACCAGCCGGGCCATTCGACGGCGCGACGTGCCTGCTGACTTTTCACTTTGTGCCGCGCGAGGAGCGTGCGGCCATGGCGGCGGAGATCCGGCGGCGGCTCAGGCCAGGGGCACCGTTGGTGGTGGCACATCTGAGCGTGGCGGATGGCTCAGGTGCTGGCGGCGAGGGCGGGGCAGGGGAGCGCGACCTATGGCTGTCACGCTATGCCGCGTTTCAGGTGGCGTCCGGCGTGCCGCCCGAGCATGCGGCCAGGGCGCGGGACAAGATTGCTGCAGAGCTGGCGGTGCTGACGCCGCAGGAAGACGAAGCGATCCTTCGCGAGGCCGGATTCAGCGATGTGCAGATGTTTTACATGGGCTTTGCGTTCAGAGGCTGGGTGGCATCGGCCTGCTAGCAAGCAATGAAAGCGGGCCAGCTCATTGGACCCGCACGCCCGTACCTTGCTCACCCCCAGGCTGTCTTGCAGCTGGGGTCAGCAGCCCCCGGCCAGCCAGGCGGTGGTGCATAAAACGCCCTCAACGCACAGGCGCCAGCGCCCACCGGTCCTTCGCCGCTTTCGCCAAAAAATCAATCACCGCCTTCACCCTGGCCGCATTGCGCCGGCCCGGTGACGACACCGCGTACAGCGTGTGCACGGTGCGGGACGCAAAAGGCGCAAGCACCTCCACCAACCGGCCTTGCGCCACATCGGCTGCCGCAAGCGGGCTGGACAACATGCCGATCCCCGCGCCGCTCACCAGTGCGTGGTGCACCAGGGCCGAGCTGCTGGCGGCCAGGCGCGAGCGCACGGTCACCTCCAGCGGCTTGCCTTGTGCGTTGCCTTTTGGATTGTGAAAAGCCCATGTCACCGCCGGCCCCTGCGCGGTGTGCGTCACGGTGTGGTGCTGCTGTAGCTCGCTAGGCTCGGCGGGCGTGCCGTGCTGTTTCAGATATCCAGGGGCCGCGTACAGGCGCCGCTCGAACCGGCCCAGCGCGCGCGCCACCACCAGATCGCTGTGGCCCACGGTGGTGCGCAGCGCCACGTCGATGCCCTCCGTCACCAGGTCGGCCACGCGGTCATCGGCCAGCAGCTCCACCCGCAGCGCGGGGTAGCGCGCCTGCAGGTCCGCCAGGTGGGGCAGCACCAGCGCTTCGCAAATCTCCTGGCTGGAGGCCAGGCGCAAGGTGCCCGCCACGCGGCTGCGCTGGTCCGACAGCGATGCCCCTATGTCCTCCAGCTGCGCCAGCAAGGCACGCGCTTCCTGCGCCAGCTCTGCGCCCTCGGGCGTGGCCGACAGGCCGTGTGTGGACCGGCGCAGCAAGCGCACGCCGTAGCCAGCCTCCAGCCGGTCCACACCGCGCGCCACCACCGACACCGCCACATCCATCTCGCGCGCCGCCGCAGAAAACGAACGCAGGTCGAGCGACCGCACCAGCCACCGCAGGTCGGCCGGATCGGGGAGGAAGGAACGGGGTTCTTTTTTCATCGAGCGCGCCTTTGCGTGCGGAGCAAAAGCCATTATCGCCACGGGCGGTTTCCGTGGCGGGGCGCAATTTCTACAGTGAAGGCTCGTTCAACCCCATGAGTTTTTACAGGAGCCCTCCATGCCCATCCTCAACGTCAAAGTGTCCGCCCAACGCACGCCCGAGCTGTCTGCCCGCATTGCAGAAACCCTGCTCGACCTGACCACCCGCGTGCTCGGCAAGCGGCGCGACCTCACCGCCGTGGTCATCACCTTTGTCGACCCGGCCGACTGGTACGTCGCCGGCCGGTCGCTGGCCGACCTGAAACAGTCGAGCTTCTACTTCGACGTCAAGGTGGTGGACGAGACCAACACCAAGGCCGAGAAGGCGCGCTACATCGCCGAGGCGTTCGCAGCCTTTGAAGGCCTGCTGGGCGCGCTGCACCCCGAAAGCTACGTCTACGTGCAGGACGTGCGCGCCACCGCGTACGGCTTTGGCGGCCGCACGCAGGAGTACCGCCACCAGCACCCCGAGCAATAAGCAATCAATCAAGCAAGCCATCAACCAATAGCTAACCAGGAGCACCGACATGACGACGATGACGACAACGAACAACCACCTTACCGACGTGATCGTGGCCCAGACGCTGGAGCGCGCGGGCCTGGTGGACTGGATACCCGAAGGCGAAGGCAAGTGGTCCCTGCCCATCCAGTTCCTGCCCGACGATGCCGGCTGGGTGGAGCTGATGCGCCTGTCGCCCGGCACGCGGCTGGGCCTGCACCGGCACACGGGCGAAGTGAACGCCCTGACGCTGGCAGGCGAGCGCCGCCTGAACGATGGCCGCGTGGTGCGGCCGGGCGACTACATCCACGAGCCCGCTGGCAATGTGGACTGGTGGGAGGCGACGGGCACCGAGGAGCTGCTGGTGCATGTGGTGGTCAAGGGCAGCGTGGAATACCTGGGGCCGCATCACGCGGTGCTGCATCGGATTTCCACGGCGGATCGGCGGGCGGATTACCACCGGTGGTGCAAAGCGGTGGGGGTAGTGACGCGTGATCTGCACTAGGGGGTCGGCCAGGCGGGGCGCTCTATACGAAGTAGGCATGCAACTTTCGCACGGAAATGTGAGTAGAAATAAGCTACAGCGCTTATCGTTGTAGCGCTCGTAGCTATAAATTGTGGAGTAAACGCTCCCAACAACGGCTGCATGGGAATTCCTCTTCGAGGGGTTTGCAATGTCGATCTGCTAAGGATTTATTTTAATTTTTGGCAGGAATTCAGAGAAATGAAGTGGAATATTTCCAAAATCGCGTTTCGTCATTTCTCGCACCTTGTCTATATATGCTTCTTGTTTTATGTTAAAAAATCTCGTTATTTTTTTCGTTAGATCTTTTCTGTTGAAGGCTCTAATTATTCCATCGTAGTCGCGTTCGCTGACTAGGTGATTTGCTTCTTGAAGAGCGGTATTGTATATTTTCATTGTGTCGATCTGTTTGATGTGGTTTTGAAGCGCATTTGAGTAGTCTTCGATTGAAGCGTCTTTTGAGCCGAATTGGCCTAATTTTAAATTGACTATGTGACGCGTAGCATCCAGTGCATGAGTATGTATATTTCTTTGAAATTCATCTATAATAAATTCTTTGACTGATTCAAATACTAATTCTGGATCTAGCAAAAGCTGATTGGCCACCGCTTTGATAATTCCGGGCGCAAGGTATAAATTTTCTATTTCGGCCACTAGTGGTGTAAAAATTCCACTGCTGGCGTAAGCTTGTAGTTGCTCTTGGGATAGGTAGTCTCTATCTATCATGCCGAAGCATTCGATGCGATGTAGATCACGAAGTGATCTGAATACTTTTGTTGCTGCCAGAACCGATGCACATGAACCAACTGGTTTTATGGAGAATTGTGGATAAGTTAATTGGTATATCTCCAAATCGTACGAGTTGCTGGAACCTTCGACGAAGAGGACGGGCTTCCGGCTTCCCAGAACCTCAAGGTAAATGTCTTCTGGGATTGAGTCCTGAGACTCTATGCAAAACCAATTGAATTCCCCATTTAAATAATCTTTGAGGCAAACTTTTACAGCGCCAATTCGATCTGCTGCAAACATTAGGTCATGGGTCAAGTAAACAAATGTGCAGTCCGGCCGGGCTTTCTCGATGGCGTTCCATAGCGTATCTTGAATGGCCTTATGAAGATGTATTTCTGGTTCATCAACAACGATGATTGATTCATCTCTCGCACAGAAGCATTGCGCAATCAAGTAGAAAATTACTCGTTCTCCGTCGCTCATGGCGCGAGCAGGATAGCCCATCTCTTCGCTTCCAGTAGGAAGTGCACGTACTTCACCGCTTAGAAATTGGAGTTTGCGATGCGGAAGGACCGATTCCCACACAGTCTGAACTTTGCGGAGGAGATTTTCTGGGAGAGGGACTAGTACATCGCTTCTGCGCTGTTGTGCTTCATGCTCAAGTAGTTTGGTGTAGCTATCTGAAAATAGTAGTGTAAGTAGTTTTTCAAAATCATTTAAGGGGGCGGTTTCTAGGTTGCTTGATTTTCCATATCTGGCATTTAGTCTGAGCTGGCTTTTATTGCTTTCATAAGTCTGTTCATCCCAATTCACCGGGCGCGGCGCCCAGTGAAAAGCCTCTTCCGCTGCTTTATAACTTATTGGACTGGTGCTTTCGGGGAAAACCAGAGATCGTTGAGCTGTTATCCTATGAATTTTTGCCTTCTGGGGGCCTTTTAATTCAAGCCAACCCCCAAGCCTGCTTTTTCCCGCCCCGTTTGCCCCAATAACTACAATACTGGTTTGGCATTTCAGGAGCACTGGTTGTCCTGGCGCCGAAATTGAAGGAGGAAAGGTAACTTCTTTCATTTGAATTTCTTGGATTATTTCTGTCATTTGAATGCCTCGGGTCCGTGTCTATTTGTCTGCCTTGAGGATAAGGGGTGCGAAATTGAGGCGCAAGACGCTGAGTTACCGTTCAATCATCGTATCTTTGGCCTGAAATGGTCCAAAGTTCAGTCTTGCCCGGCCAAAGTAGACCGCATAGCATCCCTGTCAAGCACCCACCCCCATGAGGTGCTGCACAAAAACATGACAGGAGACAAGCCTTGCCATCCACCCGCTGGAGTCACTGCGGCACCGAAGACCTGAGCGTCTTGCAGACCATCTTCTGGTCCGCCGGCGCGTCGCGCAATGCGCTGGCGCAGCGCCTCGCCTATTCCAAAAGTAAGGCCAACGCCATGGTGGCGGCGCTGCTGGATGAAGGCTTGCTTGACGAGGTGGGCCTGCAGGAGTCCTCGGGCGGCCGGCGGGCCGAAACCCTGCGTTTGAGCGAAACCTTGGGGGTGGTGATTGGTGCCGACCTGGGCGCGACCAGCATGCAAATTGCCGTGATGCGGCCTGACATGACGGTGCTGGCGCGGCACCGCGAGCCGATCGATGTGCGCCAGGGGCCGGGCGTGATCCTGGCGCGGGTGCGGGGGCTGATGCGCGAGCTGCTGGCGCGCTGCGGGCTGGCGGCGCACCAGGTGATTGCCATTGGCATGGGCGTGCCGGGGCCGGTGGATTTTGAGAGCGGGCAGCTCGTCAACCCGCCGCTGATGCCCGACTGGGACGGCTTTTCCATCCGCGACTACCTGCGCGAGGCGTTTGCCGCGCCGGTGTTTGTGGACAACGACGTGAACCTGATGGCGCTGGGCGAGATGTACCGGCTGCAGCGCAACCTGCCCAACTTCTTGGTCATCAAAGTGGGCACGGGCATTGGCTGCGGCATTGTGTGCCACGGGCAGGTGTACCGGGGCGCCAATGGCTCGGCAGGCGATGTGGGCCACATTTGTGTGGACCAGCACGGCCCGCGCTGCCACTGCGGCAACCAGGGCTGTGTGGAGGCGATGGCCGCAGCGCCCGCCATGGCGCGCATGGCGATGGAGGCCGCGCAGCGCGGCGAAAGCGCCCTGCTGGCCGAGCGGCTGCAAAGCACGGGCACGCTGACGATTGAAGACGTGGCCCAGGCCAGCCGCACGGGCGATGTGGCGGCCAACGCCATCATCCAGCGCGCGGGCAGCCTGGTGGGGCAGATGCTGGCGTCCATCGTGAACTTCTTCAACCCGTCGCATGTGTTCATTGCGGGGCGGGTGACGGACATGGGGCCGCTGTTCCTCGCGTCGGTGCGGCAGAGCGTGTACCACCGGTCGCTGGCGCTTTCTACGCGGCACCTGGAGATTCAATACGCGCCGCTGGCCGACGATGCGGGCGTGGTGGGCGCGGGCGTGCTGGCGATGCAGGAGAGCCTGTCGCGCGCGGGCTCGATCTCCGGGTCGGGGTCGGCTGCGGGCGTTGGTGTGGGGGCTGTGCGATGAGCGTAGCCGTCGAGTTCCGCAACGTGACCAAGGCCTTTGGCCCGGTGCGCGTGTTGCACGGCGTGAGCTTTGCGCTGCAGCCGGGCCGCGTGTACGGCCTGCTGGGCGAGAACGGCGCGGGCAAGTCCACGCTGATGAAGATTCTGGCGGGGTACGAGAGCCCCACCACCGGCGAGGTGGTGGTGGACGGCGCGGTGCGTGCACCAGGCGGCGGATCGCGCGCGGCCGAGGCGCAGGGCATTGTGCTCATCCACCAGGAATTCAACCTGGCGGACGACCTGACGATTGCGCAGAACATCTTTCTGGGGCACGAGATCAGGCGCGGGCTCTTTCTGCCGCCGGGCCGCCCCAAGGCAGAAAGCGGCCCCCTCGGGGGGCAGGGAGCGACACGCAGTGCGCGACCGTGGGGGTCATGGTTCCTGGACGACAAGGCGATGCGCGAGAAGACGCGCGCTGCCTTGGCACAGGTGGGCTTGCCGCTGGACCCAGACACGCGGGTGCGCAAGCTCATCGTGGCCGAAAAGCAGCTGGTAGAGATTGCCCGCGCGCTGGCCCGCAATGCGCGCCTGCTCATCATGGACGAGCCCACCGCCACGCTGACCCCGGGCGAGACGGAGCGCCTGTTTGCGCTGATGGCCGGGCTGAAGGCGGCGGGCGTGACCATCATCTACATATCGCACAAGCTCGACGAGGTGGAGCGCACCACCGACGAGGTGGTGGTGATGCGCGACGGCCTACTGGTGGCGCGCGAGGCCACGGCCAGCGTGACGCGGCGGCAGATGGCCAACCTGATGGTGGGGCGCGAGCTGGCGGATTTGTTCCCGCCCAAGCTGCCTGCGCCGGAGGGTGGCGCGTCGGCCATCCAAGTGCGCGGCCTCACGGTGCCGGGCTGGGCCGAGGACGTGAGCTTTGACGTGCGGCGCGGCGAGATTCTGGGCTTTGCCGGGCTGGTGGGCGCTGGCCGCACGGAGCTGTTCGAGGGCCTGCTGGGCCTGCGCCTGCGCTCGGCCGGCACGGTGGAGCTGGCGGGTAAGCAGGTGAATCTGAAAAGCCCGCGCGATGCGGCCCGCCACGGCCTGACGTACCTGAGCGAAGACCGCAAGGGCAAGGGCCTGCACGTGCACTTCAGCCTGCGGCCCAACCTGACGCTGATGGCGCTGGAGCGCTATGCCAAGCCCTGGCTCGACCCGGCGGCCGAGCAGGCTGCGCTGCGCGATGCGGTGCAGGAGTTCGGCATCCGCACCGGATCGCTGGAGGTGCGCGCGTCGTCGCTGTCGGGCGGCAACCAGCAAAAGCTGGCGCTGGCCAAGGTGCTGCACCCCGGCCCCAGCGTGGTGGTGCTGGACGAGCCCACGCGCGGCGTGGACGTGGGCGCCAAGCGCGAGATTTATCACCTGGTGCAGCGCCTGGCGGCGCAGGGTCTGGCGGTGATCGTGATTTCGTCCGAACTGATGGAGCTGATCGGCCTGTGCCACCGCGTGGCGGTGATGCGCGCCGGGCGGCTGCAGACCACACTGCAAGAGCCAAATTTGACCGAAGAGGAGTTGATTGCACATGCCACAGGTACCCGCTGAAAACGCACCCACCGCAGCGGCTGCGGCAGCGCCCACCGCACCCGCGGTACTTGGCGAAGGCCGCCACGGCGGCGCCACGGCCTGGTGGGGCAGGTTGCACGGGCTGGGCCCGGTCATCGGGCTGGTGCTGCTGTGCATTGCGGGCACGCTGCTCAACAGCAACTTTGCCACCTACGACAACGTGATGAACGTGCTCACGCGCACGGCCTTCATCGGCATCATCGCGGTGGGCATGTGCTTTGTGATCATCTCGGGCGGCATCGATCTGTCGGTGGGGTCGATGGCGGCGCTGATCGCAGGCTCGGTCATCTTGTTCATGAACGCCATGGCGCCCGTGCTGGGCTCGCCGATGGCGGCCGTGGTGGTGGGCATGCTGCTGGCCGTGGTGCTGGGTGCGGTGTTCGGGCTGGTGCATGGCCTGCTCATCACCAAGGGCCGCATCGAGCCCTTCATCGTCACGCTGGGCACGCTGGGCATCTTCCGCGCGTACCTCACGTATTTTTCGAACGGCGGGGCGATCACGCTCGAAAACGATCTGTCGGACATCTACAGCCCGGTGTACTACGCCAACCTGCTGGGCGTGCCGATTCCGGTGTGGGTCTTTCTGCTGGTGGCGGTGGTCGGCGGCGTCATCCTGAACCGCACGGCCTACGGCCGCTATGTGCAGGCCATCGGCTCCAACGAACAGGTGGCGCAGTACGCGGCGGTGGACGTGCACAAGATCAAGATCCTCACGTACATGCTGCTCGGTGTGTGCGTGGGCATTGCCACGCTGCTGTACGTGCCGCGCCTGGGGTCCGCATCGCCCACCACGGGCCTGCTGTGGGAGCTGGAGGCGATTGCCGCCGTCATCGTGGGCGGCACGGTGCTCAAGGGTGGGGCGGGCAGCATCACTGGCACGGTGGTGGGGGCCATCCTGCTCTCGGTCATCAGCAACATCCTCAACCTCACCAGCATCATCAGCGTGTACCTGAATGCGGCGGTGCAGGGCTTCGTGATCATCGCGGTTGCCTTCATGCAGCGCGGCAAGAGATGACGGAGTGGCCGGAACAACTCTCCTGGCTTTGTTGCTGTCTGCGCTTGTATATCGCCGTGTCAGTCGCACTGTCTGCGACACAGCGCCTGGCCAGGACCGCTTCGCTGAGTTTTCCAGCCACTCTTTGCGTGCATTTGTTTTTCAAGGTGTTCCCCAGCCGGCCAGCTTCCATGGCCATATTTCAAAGCAACAGGAGACAACGCATGAACAGCCAACTTTCTTCTTTCACTCGCCGCCTGGCCCTCTCGGCCGTGGGGGCCGCCGCCTTCGCATTGGCCGCCCCCGCCATGGCGCAGGCCAACAAGACGGTGGTGGGCGTGGCCATCCCCTCGGCCACGCACGGCTTCACCGGCGGCATCGTGTACTGGGCCAACCAGGCCAAGAAGGACCTGGAGAAGGCCCACCCCGGCCTGCAGGTGATCGTGAAGACGGCAGGCGGCGCGCCCGAGCAGGCCAACCAGCTGCAGGACTTGGTCACGGTGAACAAGATCAACGCGCTCGTCATCTTCCCGTTTGAATCGGCCGCACTGACCAAGCCCGTGGCCCAGGTCAAGGCCAAGGGCGTGTACGTGACGGTGGTGGACCGCGGCCTGACCGACACCAGCGCGCAGGATGCGTACGTGGCCGGTGACAACACCGCGTTCGGCAAGATTCCGGCCGAGTACATCGCCAAGGCGCTTGGCGGCAAGGGCAACGTGGTGGCCATGCGCGGCATTGCGACCACGCTGGACAACGAGCGCATGGACGCGTTCAACAGCGTGCTGAAGAACCACCCCGGCATCAAGCTGCTGGACGCCAAGTACGCCAACTGGAACCGCGACGACGCCTTCAAGGTCATGCAGGACTACCTGACCCGCTTCCCGCAGATCGACGCGGTGTGGGCCGCCGACGACGACATGGCCGTGGGCGTGCTCAAGGCCATCGAACAGGCCAAGCGCAAGGACATCAAGCTGGTGTTCGGCGGCGCGGGCGCCAAGGGCATGATCAAGACGCTGATGGATGGCAGCAACCCGCTCATCCAGGCCAACGTGTCGTACAGCCCCAAGTTCATTTACGACTCGATCAAGCTCACGGCCGAGGCGCGCATCAAGGGCGAAAAGCTGCCTGCTAACACCATCATTCCTTCGGTGCTGATCACCAAGGAAACGGCGAAGGACTTCTACTTCCCCGACTCGCCGTTCTGATGGTGTTTTGAATCAAATAGGCCTGTAGCGCTTATTCATCAAGCGCAAGCAGCTATTGAAAGAATAGCTGTTTGCGACTTTGCATCTGCAACCCCCGCCCCTTGGAGCCGCCATGCCAAGACCCGTCACCCTCTTTACCGGCCAGTGGGCCGACCTGCCTTTGGCTGAACTCGCGCCGCTTGCCAAAAGCATGGGCTACGACGGCCTGGAGCTGGCCTGCTGGGGCGACCATTTCAACGTGCAAGAGGCGCTGTCGTCGCCCCAGTACATCAAAGACAAACATGCACTGCTGGCCCAGCACGGCCTGCAGTGTTTTGCCATCGGCAACCACCTGGTGGGCCAGGCCGTGTGCGATTTGATCGACGAGCGCCACCAGTCCATCCTGCCGCCCCACGTGTGGGGTGATGGCGAGCCCGAGGGCGTGCGCCAGCGTGCAGCGGCCGAGCTGGCCGACACCGCGCGTGCAGCGGCCAAGTTCGGCGTGAAGACGGTCACGGGCTTCACGGGTTCGTCGGTATGGCATTCGATCTATGCCTTTCCGCCCACTACGCAGGCGTATTGGGACAAAGGCTTTGCCGATTTTGCGAAGCGCTTCGGCCCCATCCTCGATGTGTTCGAGCAGCACGACATCAATTTCGCGCTGGAAGTGCACCCCACCGAGATTGCGTTCGACATCGCCTCGGCCGAGCGCGCGATTGCGGCGGTGGGCGGCAACAAGCGCTTTGGCTTCAACTACGACCCGAGCCACCTGGCCTACCAGGGCGTGGACTACATCAAGTTCATCCGCCAGTTTGGCCATCGCATCTACAACGCCCATATGAAGGACGTGTGGTGGGGAAAGGGTGACGGCACGGTGGGCACGTTCGGCGGCCACACCAGCTTTGGCGATGCGCGGCGCCACTGGGACTTTCGCAGCGTGGGGCGCGGGATGATCGACTTCGAATCCATCATCGTTGCGCTCAACGACATCGGCTACCAGGGCCCGCTCTCGGTGGAGTGGGAGGACAGCCGCATGGACCGCGTGCACGGCGCCACCGAGAGTGCGGCGTTCTGCAAGCGGCTCGACTTCAAGCCCGCTGCCGGTGCATTCGACGCCGTGTTTGCGCGGGACAAGCAGGCCTAGCCGCACCCCTGCATAAAACCGATAACAACAACACACAGCGAGCAAAGGCGTTTCGTATGTCCAGTCCTAGAAAGCTCCGCTACGCCATGGTCGGCGGCGGCCACGGCGCCTTCATCGGCGCGGTGCACCGAAAGGCGATGGCGCTCGACGGCCAGTTTGAACTGGTGGCGGGCGCGCTGTCGTCCTCGCCCGATCGGGCGCGCGCATCCGGCGCCGAACTGGGCCTGGCGGACGCCCGCAACCACGGCAGCTGGCAAGACCTGCTGGCCGACGAACTGCGCCGCCCCGCGCATGAGCGCATCGACCTGGTGAGTATCGTCACGCCCAACCATGTGCACCACCCGGTGGCGCTGGCGTTTGTGCAGGCTGGCTTTCATGTGGTGTGCGACAAGCCGCTGGTGCACACCAGCGCGCAGGCCGACGAGCTGGTGGCGGCCGTGAAAAAGGCGGGCACCGTGTTCGGCGTGACCTACAACTACACCGGCTACCCCATGGTGCGCGAGGCACGGAACCTGGTTCAGAGCGGTGCGCTGGGCCAGATCCGCAAGATCACCGTCGAATACAACCAGGGCTGGCTGGCCACGGCGGTGGAAGATGGCGGCGCCAACAAGCAGGCCGACTGGCGGCTGGACCCGGCGCGCAGCGGCAGCGCAGGCACGCTGGGCGACATCGGATCGCACGCCGAAAACCTTGCCGCCACCGTCACCGGCCAGCACCCCGCCTGGGTGTGCGCCGACCTCACCACCTTTGGCGCCGGACGCAGGCTGGACGACGACGCCCAGCTGCTGCTGCGCTACGACAGCGGCGCACGCGGCTTCATCGTGGCATCGCAAGTGGCAGCGGGGCTGGAGAACGACCTGCGCCTGCAGGTGTCGGGCACGCTGGGCACCATCACCTGGCGGCAGGAAGAACCCAACCAGCTCATCCACTCCCCCGTGGACGGCCCGCGCCGCATCCTCACGCGCGGCTCCCCCTGGCTCAGCCCGGCCGCGCTGCGCGCGGGGCGCATTCCTGCGGGTCACCCCGAGGCCTTCATCGAAGCCTTCGCCAACGTCTACCTGGGCGTGGCCGCCGACATCCGCGCACGGCAGGCGGGCACACCGCCCGACCCGCTATGCGCCGACTACCCGCGCGTGGAAGATGGCGCACGCGGCGTGCACTTTATCGAGCGGGTGGTGGCCTCTGCGGCCAGTGAGCAGAAGTGGACGGCGGTGCGTTGAGCAACGCTGGCGTTACACCGCCATGGATCTTCCGCACCTGCGATCAAAGAGATGAAACAGCGTTGAGAAGGGGCGCAACGCGCATACGCCCCTGGTTTGTTATGCCGGTGGTTTACACCCACACGCATGCCTCGCAGCTGCACCCTGCGAGGGTTGGGTAGCCGCGACCATCTCCGCCCCGACCTTTGGCGGGAGGTTCTGCGCTCGCTAAATGTTGCTCACTTTGCGGAGCCTTTCCGCCTGCCTGTCCGTGTGAGGTTGGCGCAAACGCCAGGCCTGTTGGCAAGTTCTGAATTCCCTGGATTTTTTGGTCAGGAAAACCCTGAGCTTGTCGATAGCTGTTAACTATTGAAAAGCATGACTAATTGTTTGTTTTTGTTGCTGTTGTGTCACTAATACATACGCACTATGGCTATGCGAGGGCACTTGCGCGATGCTTGCGCACCATCTTCTGAAGTTGGTGGTTAGACAAATAATGGCCGTAAGCCATTGATTCAAATCAAAAAAATAGATGGATGGGATGCGGGTCGGATGCCACCCAACAAGCGTTGCCAGCAGTGCCGCAAGGCAGTTGAGGGATGCAAAACGCGTGGATCGCTGACGCCAATTTTTAATTGTTTACTTTCGTTACGTTTAGTAATCTCCGCGCTCACTCTTCTTTCAACGCCTGAGGAAATCATGCGATCACTTTTCTCCGTCCTGCCTGCTCGGCGCGCACACTGTTCTCCCGGTTCCCGAGCGACGCAGGGTGGTTTTACCCTGGTGGAATTGGCTGTTGTGTTGGCCGTCATCGGCTTGATCATCGGCGCCGTGGCCATCGGCAAGGATGTGCAGCGCAATGCCGAGTACACGAAGATCAAGAACAAGTTCATTGACCAGTGGGAGCAGGCGTACAACCAGTACTACCAGCGCACCGGTGTGGTGGTGGGCGACAGCCAGACGGCGCCTCGCATCATGGTGAATGGCACTGCTTACACGGTGACCGGAACAACACCGTTGTCTGGTGGGGACATGACTGCCGTCACTCCGCCTGCACCTGTCTGTGCGCATGCGCCTGAAAGCGATAACGCAATTCGTAACTCTGCTACCGCCTTCGTGGCAAACACGAATGATCTGCGCCAGTACATGACACGAGCGGGTATCCGTATGCCCCCCGGCCGTGCCGAGGGCCAGGAGGATCTCTACGTTTACACAGACACCAATGGGTCACCACAGGAAATCCAAGTGTGTTTTCAGTGGAATCCGCCGAGCTCACCCGAGGGCGCAGGCAATGTGATGGTCATTGCCGGACTCACCCCTGACTTGGCCCGCATGCTGGACCAGATGATCGATGGCAAGCCTGACGCGCAAGAAGGTCGTTTCCGTCTGCGCGGCATTGCCAACGGCACGCCGAATGGACCTGGTGTGGAGTGGTCTGCCAACAACTCCTTTGGTCGGGGAGCCGGAACTCCCACGGCCACCGGCGCGGGCAACACCCGTGACGAAGAGCAGGTCATCACCCTGACCGCCATCTACAAGATGAACCAGTAATCAGGGCGAGGAATAAAACATCATGAACCAATTATTCAAGAACCTGGCCCTCCGTTCGCGCGCAACGCGTCAGCAGGGTTTCACGCTGGTCGAACTGGCGGTTGTGCTGGCGGTGATCGGCCTCATCATCGGTGCGGTGGCCATCGGCAAGGATGTGCAGCGCAATGCCGAGTACACCAAGATCAAGAACAAGTTCATCGACCAATGGGAGCAGGCCTACAACCAGTACTACCAGCGCAATGGTGTGGTGTTGGGAGACAGCCAGACTGCACCCCAGAACATGGTCAATGGCGAGCGCTTTCTGGCCGCAGGTACGCGATCTGGTCGCGATATGACGCGTGTTACGCCTCCCAACGCGATTTGCCGCGCTGCTGCAGGGCAGGGCATGACCCGAGGATTCACTGCTGGCACGGACCCTGATCTGCGCGCTTTGATGACGCGTGCTGGTATCCGCATGCCTCCCGGCCGTGCCGAAGGTCTGGAAGACCGCTATGTCTACCTGGATACCAATGGCAACCCGCAAGAAGTCCAGGTGTGCTTCCAGTGGAATGTGCCGTTGGGCAACGGATCTGCTGCGGATGCGGTGGGTGACGGCATGGGTAACGTGATGGTCATCACTGGCCTGACGCCCGACCTGGCACGCGCATTGGACCAAATGATCGACGGCAAGCCGGATGAGCGTGAAGGCCGTTTCCGTCGCCAGGGCGTGTTGAACAACGCAGGCGGCACTAATCCCAATGCGCCGGGGCAGGAGTGGCAAGCCTCCAACCGTGACCAGATCGGCACGAACAACGATCGTGCTTTTGACGAAGACCAAGTCGCCATCGTCACGGCCATCTACCGCATGAATCAGTGATGCGGCGTGATCCCTTCCACCATTGACTCTTTAAACAACTTATTTCCCTCGTCGGAGGTTTCAATGAAAAAGATGCATTCGTTTCGTGGGCTGGGCCGCAAGGTCCAGCAAGGTTTCACATTGGTCGAACTGGCCATCGTGCTGGCAGTCATCGGCCTGATCATCGGTGCTGTAGCTATTGCCAAGGATGTTCAGCGCAATGCGGAATATCAGAAGGCAGTTAACAAGTTTGCCTATCAGTGGAAGATGGCGTACGACCAGTACTACCAGCGAACCGGCGTGGTGGTGGGTGATTGCCAGCAAGCCCCGACGTACATGGTGGATGGTTCCGAAACCACAATCAATGGCGGTAATGCATGCACGCGTGCAGGATCTATGAATGTTCCTGGCATTCCAGCCAGCTTTGAGGGGCGAGGGGCAAAAATTTGCTCGGGCCAAGGGTATGCCGTAGACACTGTGGGTGACGGAGACGCAGCGTTGGCGACATTAAACCTGCGTACGCTGATGACTCGGGCTGGTGTGCGCATGCCCCCGGGCCGCGGCGAAGGACACGAAGACCGGTTTTTGTACATCGACTCCAACGGTAACCCTGCCGAGTTACAAGTTTGCTTCCAATTTAATGTCAGTGGCACTGCGAGTGGTGCTGGGAACGTGATGGTGATCCGTGGACTGACCCCTGACTTGGCCAGATTCATGGACCAAGTGATCGACGGAAAGCCCGATTCGCGCGAAGGCCGCTTCCGTATCCAAGGACGTCCTGCTCACGCCAATGGAGGTGCCAACCAAGCCAATGCCCCTGGTACGCAATGGGAGGCCAATAACACCCAAGGCAATAGTCTCGGAGCTGGTACTGGTGCGACAGCGATGACTAACAACGATGCTCGCCCTGGAATTGTCAACAACCCGAACAACAGCAACGGAGGGACAGCTGGAGGGCGTACGTTGGACGAAGACCAGGTTATCTTGCTGACCGCCCACTGGATCATGGAGCAGTAATTGAACGGCACCCGTACGCTCAAGCTGGCCTGTCTGGCGCTGGCCACTGCCCTGCTGGGCTGTGGAGCCTGGCTGGCGCAACGCGGTCTCAAGCAACTGGCTTGGGAGCGGCAGCAATTCGCGCAGTTGCAGCAGGGGCTCGAAAGCGCCCGCAGTCTTGTGCCTGAAGTGCAGCGGCGCGAGCAACTGGTGCGTTCTATCAAAGACGTTTCGCAACAGGTGGAGCGCATGGGTTTTGACCCGTCCCAGTGGGGCGAACGTCGGCTGCGCCGTGCCGTAGCCCCGGCGACGCGGGTCGAGGCGGCTCAGTTCCTGGGCGAACTGGGTCGTGGCGGAGCAGGGCAGATCTTCGTGGCGGATGTTTTTGAGATCGCTACTGTGTCGCCTGAAGCCAGCCTGTTCCAACCACCGATGCCCGGCGACCAAGGGCTTTTGCTGGGCGTCACGGGCACGCTGCACTTTCAGACGGCGTCTGTTTCTCCATCGCCGAAGGTGACCCCATGAGTGCAGAACATGTGTATCGCGTAGCCAGTTCCGGCTGGTTGCACTGCCACGGGCATCAGGTTGAAGAGGTTCCTGCATGGCCGCGCTTGACCCATAGTGCGCTGGTGGTGCTCGACATGGACGACGTCTACACCGACGTCTGGCGTTTCGAGGGCAAGACGGAATACGCCGCCGCGCTGGTTGAAAAGCGTGTGCGGACGCAGGGGCTGGTCGAAGGCGCCGCCCACGTGGTGGTGCACCGGCTGGTTAAGCTGCCGGGCGGCTTTCAAGTGTTCTTTTCGGCGATTTCGCTGGACTTGTGGCAGCGTTGCACTCAATGGGCCAAGGATCAGGACGACCATTGTCTGGTCATGATGGCTGGTGGCCTGCTGTGTGACGGCGTGGCTTCTGGCGGTGCGCGCATCGTGCTGACGCAACGGCGGCTGATGTGCTTCGTGCAATCGGAAGAGGGCATGGTCTTTGGCTCTACCCAGGCATTGGGGTCTGGGCCATCTGCCATGGCGAGTGCGGCCCAGGTACTGACGAGCAATCACAGTGCGTTGTTGACGCGGCTGGGCGCTGAGGCCGTTGAGTGGGGCACGCTGTGGTCCATGCAGCCCGCCGATGTGGACACCTGCCTTGCTGCGGTACGCAGCGTGGCGGGTGGTGCACCAGTGGTCATGCACGCGCAGGAGATGACGCTGGCTTCCGAGCGGGTACACACCGTCATGCCTGCGTTGGCACGCAAGGCGGCAGGCCGCCATGCCCTGAATCCAAGTCTGGAGCGGGTGGCATGGCGTGCAGAGCGCTGGGTGGCTCCGATTACGGTGGTGACGGCGCTCGTCGGCATCGTTCTGGCCATCGTGGGCGTGCTGGTCGGGCAACTGGCGGATCAGCAGCGCAATGCGGGCATGAACCAGCGCGCCGAGCTGGAGACGCTGCAAAGCCGAATCCAGGCGGTGTCGTCGGTCGAGGCTCCGCAGAAGCTGTTGCCGGTGGCTGAGTTCTCTCGCACGCTGGATGAAGGTGCCCGCCATGATCCAGTGGCGTTCATGGCCGTGTTGAAAGCTGCGTCGAACAAAGACATTCGGATTCAGCGCGTCCGCCTGGAAACCACAAACTCTTTGGGCGGTGCGCAACCGAGCAAAAAGGCCTTCCGTGTAGACGGCGTGGTGGCACCCGGTGCCTCGGCTTCCGTGACGCGTTGGGTTTCGCAGATGGCTGCGGCTGGCTGGACGCTCCGGGCGGTGGACCCCACCTTCACGCTGCCAGGTTCTTTCTCGTATGAGCTGGTGGCCAATGCAGCAGCACCAGGAAATGTGAAACCATGAAATACGCGGCTTTACTTCTCAATGGGCTTGCCATTCTTTTGCTCGGCTGGGGGCTGTATGGCGTTTTTCAGCTCACTCAGGCGCGCACTCCGTCGATGCGTCCCATGACCGTGGAGCTGGCGCCCTTGCCAACTGCTTTGCGGACGGATCAGGAGCGCGTTACCGAAGCTTTTGGCGCCATGTCCCGCATCCAGGCGCAGACGACGACGGCTGGTACTGATCCGCAGCGTCTGATTGCGCTGCCGGTGCCTGGTAGCGATGTGGTGGGCAGCGTGCAGATGCCGCGCCGTTCCCTGTCATTGCATCTGGATGATCTGGCATCGGAACGGCAGTCGGTGGTGATCGATGGCCAGTTGGCCCGTCAGGGTGCACGGCTGGAGGGTGGTGGACGCGTCGTGCAGGTACGCCCCAGCGAGGCGGTGGTTACGGAGCGGCTGGGTCGCCAGACACTGACGCTGCCTCAGGGCGATTTGCGGGTGGGCACGCTGCGCTGGCCCGACGGATCGCTGGCAAGCATCAATACCCAGGAATTCCGCTCGGGCCTACCGGGTGGACAACCCGGCCCCATCAAGAGCTTGCCATGACCACGAAGGCCTTCAGACAGCACACAGACTGCGTCGAGCACTGTTCGATGAGTGCATCGCGTTGTGTGTACCTGTTGGCTTCTCCTCATGACCATTTCAAGAAATCACGCTAGTAGCGCCAAGGACAGCGATATGAACAATCCTCCGTTTTTCAAGCCATTGGCGCTGGTATGTGCCGCCCTGGTGCTGGCTGGTTGCGCCAGCCCTTCGCCCCGTAGCGCTGCCAGCCTCCCGCCGCCAGACACCAGCGCGGCAGACCAGATGCGCGAGCACGCTGCGCAGGAGGCCCAGCGCTTGCTGGTGCATCAGCAGATGTTGCTGACCGAAATCAACAAGACGGCTGCGGCACCGGTCATTGCTCCAGTGGCTCCAGTGTTCGATCCCCTGGAAGGCAAGCTGATCAACGTGGCCATGTCCCGCGCCAGCATCAGCCAGATCTTGAGTGCATTTGCCGACGCAGGAAATCTGAACCTGATCGTTGATCCCAATGTGCTCAAGGGCGGTCAATTGGCAGATATGCACTTG
Organism: Acidovorax sp. M14; assembly: GCF_049331375.1. Classification (NCBI taxonomy): domain Bacteria; kingdom Pseudomonadati; phylum Pseudomonadota; class Betaproteobacteria; order Burkholderiales; family Comamonadaceae; genus Acidovorax; species Acidovorax sp. M14. The sequence goes on along the minus strand of NZ_CP186263.1, from coordinate 3,061,825 downwards.
CGCCAAGTGACATTGCGTGAAGGCTTCAATGAAGTCCTGCGTACTTACGACGTGGCTGGCGAGTTCCGTGGCAATACGCTGCGGGTGAACCTGACCGAGGAAAAGTTCTTCTCGCTGAACTTTCTGAACACCAAGACCAGCATCCAGATGGGCTCTGGCGGTAATGTCTTCGGCAGTACCAATTCGGGTGGTGGAGGCGGAAGCGGCAGTGGCAGCAGCGGTGGCGGCGGTTCGGGCGCCCAGCAGGGCAGCCTGACCATGTCGGGCTCTGGCGGCGGCAGCACGGACCCGTACCAGGAAATCGAGACAGCGCTGAAGTCGGTACTGGGCGACGCCAACCAGGACCGCCTGGCACAGCAGCAAATGCAGCAGCAGAACTTGACCATGACGACGCCGGGTTCTTCTTCGCCCTGGATTGGAAGCGGTGCCAACCCTACACGTCCAGCCCAGTTGCCACAGGCACCTTTGGCCACCATGACCGAGGACAGTGGCTTCACGCTGAACAAGATGACCGGCACGCTGTATGTGAAGGCCCGGCCCTCCAAGATGCGGGCGGTCGAAAAGATGCTGGCCCAAGTGCACAAGGTGCTGGGCAAGCAGGTGTATGTCGAGGCGCAGCTGATCGACGTACAACTGTCTGACAACTTCGAGTTCGGAGTGGACTGGACGTCTTTGCGCAGCCGTCTGGCGGCCGGCTTTGGCTCGTCGCCCATGCAGTTGGGTGGCAGTTCGGGCACGCTGCCAAATGCCGCCACTGGCTACCCTTCGCGGGCGATTTCCATTCCTGCAGCGCTGATCGGGAGCGTGGCTGGGCCTGCGCTGGGCGTTTCCTACCAGGGCAGCAATTACGGCATCGTGATCAACGCGCTGCGTTCATTTGGCAATCTCAAGGTCTTGTCCAACCCCAACGTGCAGGTACGCAATGGAACCCCTGCGTTGCTGTCGGTGGGCACCAGTTCGCGGTACGTCTCTCAGTCCGCATCGACGCAGACTGTGCCGGGCGGTGGAGCTTCCACCACCTCGTCCAGCGTACAGACCGACACGGTGTTCTCCGGCGTCATGGTAGGCGTGCTGCCCATGGTGCGTGATGATGGTCGCATCGAGCTGCTGCTGAACCCCATGCAGAGCGATGTGGACCCTGCAAGCCTGCAGTTGGTCTCGGTAGGGGGCGATAACCTGGTCTCCCTGCCCAAGGTGAGCTACAAGGGGCTGACCACGACCTTGAACGTGGGTGATGGGGACGTGGTGGTGGTTGGGGGGTTGATCGACCAGCGCAGTTCCAACAATGATCGCGGCGCACCCGGTGTCTCCGACGTGCCGTTGCTGGGCAAGTTGTTTGGCAACGAAAACAAGGTGCACGGAAGCCGTGAACTGGTGATCGTCTTGCGGGTGCGCGTGCTATGAGCCTCATCCACGACGCGCTGAAATCCATGGATGCGCCTCAAGATTCCAAGCCTGCCATGGCAAGGGCTTCCAAGGCGACGGTGCGTGCCCGTCCTGCGTGGCTGGATGCCATGCTGGCTTTTGCCGTCGTATTAGGGGCGGGGATTTTGGGATGGTTTGTCTGGCAGACCCAGATGAAGCCCAAGGCTCTGCCGCCGCCGATGGCTGCTGCGCCAAACCCGGTTCCTGCTCCAGCGCCGGCACCGGTGGCGGTCACTTCGCCGGTTGCTGAAACGGCTGCGCCTGCTGCAGCCCCTGCATCTACGATGGCTGCTGCGCCTGCACCAGCAGTCCCTGTGCCTGCAGCCGTGCCAGTTCCCGCTGTTGCTGCGGCGGCTCCTGCGCCTGCACCAGTGCAGTCACCGACTCCGGCTTCGGCAGTTGCCGTGGAGCCTGCGACTCCCAAGACGGTCGTGGCGGCCGGTCCGCGCGTTGAGACCGTTACGCCTGCAGCCGCTGCTGTGAATCGCAGCAGTACGACGCGACAGGCACGTGGTGTCACTCGCTCCACCACGGCGGCTGCGCCGGCTGTGGCTCCAGCCCCTGCCGTGGATGATGCACCCGTAGAGCTGCGCTTCGCCCGTTTCGTCGCCGCCATGAAAGAGTCGCGGACAGCCGATGCTGAGCGTGAATTGGCCGCATTGAAGGAGCGTCTGCCCGCGGGGTCTCTGGGACTCGTGCGCGCCCAAGCCTGGTTTGACCTGCGCGCCGGCCGCGATGCCGCAGCGGCAGATGGTTATCGCACCATCCTTGAGCGCCTGCCGGGTGACGAAGAGGCCGCCATCAACCTGGCCAGCATCCAGTCGCGCCAGCAAAAGACAGAAGAAGCGCGCGCAACCCTTGATGCCGCATCGCGACTGCAACCAGATTCGGCTGCGCTGCGGGCTGCATTGGCCCAGTTCACACCCGCTGCACGCCAATGACGGCCAATTCCATCTATGCCACGCTGGGGTTGTCGCGCAATCCGTTTCCGCCGACACCGGATGCGGGTTCGTACTTCTTCACGCCGCGGCTGGAGGAGGATTTCGCGGAGATCGTGCATTGCATTGAGGCGCGCAAGGGCTTTGTTCTTCTCACCGGAGAAGTGGGGCTGGGCAAGAGCACTTTGGTGCGGCGCCTGCTGGACACCCTCAGTGGCAAGAACTGCCACTCAGCGCTGATCCTGAACACCTTTTTGCAAGACAGCGCCCTTTTGTCTGCCATACAGTCAGACTTCGGTTTGCCGCCTTCGGACTCCGTGGAGCAGGGGCTCGCGCGACTCACAGAGTTCCTGATCGCGAGGCACCAGGCTGGCGAGATCAGCTTGCTGGTGATCGATGACGCGCAGAACCTCAGTGTGGAATCGCTGGAGCTGGTGCGGTTGTTGTGCAATCTGGAGACCGGCCAGGAAAAACTGTTGCAGATCCTGCTGGTCGGACAGCCTGAGTTGGAGGAGACCCTGGCGACGCCAGAGTTGCGTCAGCTCAAAAGTCGCATCATCAAACATGCTCGCCTGTCGGGTCTGCAAAAGGATGAAGTCACGCGTTATTTCGACTTTCGTGTGAACGCTGCGGGCGCAGAGGGGCGCCTTTCCATCGAACCTGCCGCAGCGGACGTTTTGCACCGCGCCACGCAGGGAAACCTGCGACGCATTCACTTGGTGCTGGACCGTTGTCTGTACGGTTTGGCGAGTACCAGGGCATCGGTGGTGACGGAATCCCTGGTTCAGCGTGCGGTGGCCGATCTGCCCGCGCTGGGGGATGAAGCTGCGGCGATTGCCAAGGTAACTGGCGGCACTCGTGGCCGCAAAGCCTGGGTGCTTGCTGGCTTGCTGGCGGGCACCACAGCAACCGTCGCCTTGGCCAGCTGGGGGTTGGCCACCCAACCCAGCGAGCATGTGGCGTCAGCCGCCGCAGTGGTGGCAGCCCCCACCCCTGAGGTAGTTCGGCCGACAGTGTCGGGCGCTGCGTCGGCGGTTCCGCCCAATGGCAGCTCTGCGGCCGCCGTAGTGGCAGCTGCACCGGCACCCAAGCTGCAGCCTTCGGCGGGGGTATCCGGGCGTGAAGCGTGCGAAAGCCAACTCAAGGCGGCGGCTGCTGCTGACGAGGTCGTGCACGTTTACCGTCTGCCTGATGGCATGGGGGACACCCTGAAACCATCGACTCGCCTGTGCCGTTTCAATGTGGACAAGGAGTCCTGGGTCGCATGGCTGGGGCGCAACAACACGCGCAACATCGAGGCCGCTGAACAGGTCACGCGCAAGGTACAGGCCAAGCTCAAGAGCATGGGCTTGCTGGACAAGCGTGAGCCGGACGACGGTTTTTTTGGTTCGAAGACTGGAGAGGCGTTCGCCCGCTTTCAACTGCAGCAGGGTCTGCCGCCCACTGGTAAACCCGACGAACTGACCTTCTTAATTCTGGAGCATCAGGATGCATCCCCCCGCTGAATCATTGCTAGAGGCCTCGGGCCAGTTGCAGCCCGCAGGCCCTACGGCCGAGGATCGCCTGGCGGTGCTGCGTGACAAGAGTCCTTCCCTGGGCGCTGCATTGGTCAATGCTGGCCTTGTGTCTGCAGTCGCCATCGACTACGTGTTGCAAAAGCAGAAGATCGAGAAGGTGCCTATGGGCAACCTTTTGGTGGAGCTGGGTTTCGCAAGTGCCAATGAGGTCGCGCGTCAACTCGCTGGCCAGCGCGGGCTGCGCTTTGTCAACGCCGACGAAATGCCAGAGCCCGATACAGCGGTAGCGGGCATCTTCAACCGATCGCTGTGCCTGACGTATGGTTTCCTGCCAGTGCGGGAAAACGACGAAGGTCTGATCGAGGTGGTGCTGGGCGACGCGCAGCCAGACACAGTGACCGAGCTTGTTCAGCGCAAGCTGGGCAAGGGTTGCCATTTCTTTCAGGGAGAGTTCGACAGCGTTGCACAGGCCATCCAGCAGCACTATTACTTTGCCGAGCACCCTCCTGCACGACTGATCGAGAGCGAGGTCCGCAAGCTCGAAGCCGACGTGGATCGTGCCTACAGCCCCGCTCGCTTGCTGGAGCACATGCTTCACCTGGCTGTACGCGAACGCGCGACGGATATTCACCTGGCGCCCACGGCGCGCAGCCGTTCGGTGTTGTTGCGGGTGGACGGTGTTTTGCGTCCTGTGTTTGCGCTCTCGCCGGCTTTGGACCGTTTGGTGGTCTACGTCAAGCTGCAGGCTGACATGGATGCCAGCGAACAGCGCTTGCCCCAGGACGGGAGCTTTACCGCACAGGTGATGGAGCACAACTTCACCATCCGTGTCTCCACCTTGATCTCCGAATTTGGCGAGCGCATGGTGCTGCGCCTGCTGCCCGAGCGCAGCAATCTTGACAAGCTGGCGGACCTCGGGTTCCTGGAGGAGGACGTGGCCGTCATGGCCAAGGCGTTCTCGCGTCCTCACGGACTCATCTTGATCACGGGCCCCACCGGCTCAGGCAAGAGCACAACGCTGCATGCCGCGCTGCGCATGCAGCCTTTGATTGAGCGCAATGTGCTGACCGTGGAGGACCCGGTGGAATATCGTGTCCCGGTCGCCTGCCAGACCGAAGTGAACCGCCGTGCGGGCTATGAGTTCGCCAATGCCATGCGGCACTTTCTGCGGCATGACCCCGACATCATCCTGGTGGGCGAAATCCGGGACTCGGAGACCGCGCGTGCAGCGTTGGACGCTTCCTCTACGGGTCACCTGGTGTTGTCTACCTTGCACGTGGGCAGCATTTTCGGAGTGATGCCTCGCCTCAAGCTCTTGGGGGTGGACACAGAAACGATCGCTGAAAACCTGGTGGCAGTGATCAACCAACGCCTCGTACGCCGCATCTGCCCGCACTGCGCCAAGCCACGTCTTGCGACTGATGATGAGCGCCGTTGGCTGGGGCAGGGCGCTGCAGGTGAAATGCTGCAGGTGTTCCATGGCGCCGGCTGTCACCATTGCCGTGACACAGGGTATCTGGGCCGCCTGCCGGTGTACGAAATGCTGGTGGTTAACCGGGATCTCGCGGATGCCATCGCCTCAGATGCCACACGGGCCGAAATGCGGCAGCGCGCGCTGGCAGCAGGCATGCGACCCATCTTGACGTTGGCGCGGCACCGCGTGTTGGCAGGTGAGACCACGATGGAGGAAATCCTCCGCACCGTGGGCGAGGACTGAGCCGCTTTGGCGGAAGCATTGCATGGCCAATCTCAACACTTATTACTACCGCGTACTGCTGCCTCACGGTGGGGTGCGCTCGGGTCTGTTGCGCCTGGCAGTCAAGCGCGACTTGTCTGCCCGCCTGAGGCTGGAGGCCGACACGGACGGCACGGTGATCAGTCTCTGGCGTTTTCCTGCATGGCTGGCAGTGGTGGCCGATGCGCTTTTGCACCTGTTCCGAAAGCAGGTGCGCGGCGAGGACCTTGCTGGCTTCCTTCGCGACCTGGGTCTCATGATGCGCGCGGGTGTTCCCGCCCTCGATGCGCTGACCACCCTGGTGGAAGAAAGCCACAGTGTGGGCAATCCGGCCATGGCGTCTGTCGCTCGCAATATGCTGGACGACCTGAACGCGGGTGTGGGCATGACCGAAGCTTTCAATCGGCACCCCAACGTGTTCCCCGAGACCGTGCGCAACCTGATCTCCATCGGGGATCAGACAGGTACTCTGGACCGCATGCTGGGCGAAGCCGCCGAGCACGTCGAGCGCATGATCAATATCCGGCGTGACATCAAGACTGCGCTGATCTATCCGGCGTTCGTGTTCGCCTCCATCATCGGCGTCGCCATCTTCTGGATTTACTACGTCGTGCCCAACATGGCGCGCCTTTTCAAGCAGCTGCAGGCGAAACTGCCGCCCATCACTGAAGGGCTGGTGGCGTTTGCTAACTTGCTGTCCACCCATCTGCCCTGGGTGCTGCTGGTCACTGTCATCGTCGTGTCTATCGGCGTCATTGCGTTCAGGCGGTCCGAGCGGTTCCAGCTTGCCACCTATACCCTGATGCACCGGTTGCCGATTGCTCGTACGTTGCTGGTGTCCTCTGGCATGGCGCACATCACTGAGCACCTCTCGATCTTGGTGCGTGCGGGGGTGGACATGGTGTCCAGCCTGCGCGTTCTGGGGCGTGCTACCAAGAACCGCTATTACCGTACCCGACTCATCCACGTGGCGGAATCGGTTTCGCGTGGGGAGTCCGTGTCTTCATCCATGCGGCGCGTGGGCGGTTTTCCTGCGATGGCAGTTCGCATGATTTCTGTAGGGGAAGAGTCCGGTAGCCTGGATCAGCAACTCTCACACCTTGCGGCGGACTATCGCAAGCGCCTGGAGGTGTTGGTGAAGTCGCTCGCCGAAATCCTCAAGCCTCTGATCATTCTGGTTGCCGGCGGCTTGTTTCTTTTCCTGATCGTTGCGCTGTTGTTGCCGGTGTACGACCTGGTGCGGCAGTCGGTCACGCAGAGCATGGGGGGCGGATAGTTATGTGTCTCCTGGGTTGCCTGCGAGTTTTCTTTTTTTTAATGACCCGCCCGCGGTTGCGCAGGGTTGGGTGCTAAAGCATGCGTAAGCCTTTATTGATTGGTGGTGGCCTGGGGCTGCTGGTGCTGGCCCTGGTAGCGGGTAGCTTCTGGCTGGCCGGGAATAGCGCCGAAACCACTCCGTCAACACCAGCAAGGTCGAACGTTAGTCAACGGGTTTCTTCGTTGTCCTCGTCTTCATCTCCGACCGGTCAGAGCCCTTCTTTGGCTGGAGGCAACAGCGCGGCTTTCCGTTCGCCACAAGAAGTGCAGGAGCGGCGGCGACGTCTGGCGGAGGTTCGTGCCGAATTCAATGCCTTGCGCGCCCAAGGGGTCAATGCGTCGCCGGAACGCATGCTTTCTTTGGTCAATGAACTTGAGGCGCTGGCACCGCCAGGGTTTGATCCACGCTATTACCAAGCCCTGCGCAAGATGCTCGAGTCCAGTGCGCGCATTCAGGTATTGAACAAGGAACTGCAAGCCATCAGCAAGGGCACATCTCCCAAAGATTTAGAGCGTCAGAAAGTGCTGATGGACGAAATGCGTGCGCTGGGTGAGCGTGTCGGCGCGGAAGCTCGGAATTTGCAAACCTACGCACCCAAGCCAGGGTCAGGGGCTAAAACGCCATGACTATTTGCTGCTTCCCGTCGCTCCACCTACATTTGTGGCGGCCTGCGCAGCGGGGGTTTTCTTTGTTGGAGGTGTCGGTGGTGCTCGTCGTCGCCGGCTTGATGTCATGGGCTGCCTTCAGTGGTTATGAGACGGTATCGGCGCAGCAGGAAATCGAACGGGGCCGGGCGGAGGCTCACCAGCTTCAGTCCGTTATCCGTGCATTTGCATTGCGGCACGGCCGGCTCCCTTGCCCTGACGCAGTAGGTACGGGCTACGAGTCGCTGAGTTCTGGCAGCTGCACATCGGGTACCCAGGTCGGGTGGTTTCCTTACACCTCCGCGGGGTTACCTACTCCTTCTGACCGGTTGCGTGCGCGCTATTCCGTGTTTCGCGGTGCGAACGTCGATCCGACGCAGGATGCCGATCTGGCGGTGGCGCTTGAGCGCTCTGGAGATACAGAAGGTGCGGATACGTTCAAGGACGTTACGGATCTCGTCGTGGCGCTCAACAACGCGTCCCGACTGCCTTTTGCCTCGTCAAGAACCCATATCACAGGTGATGGCGGTGCAAGCGGAAACATCGACTGCGCTACCAATGCCTTCATGGCGGTCGCGTACTGGGTTGTCGTCCCGCTACAGGACCGGGATAACGATGGCAGCCGTCTGGACCCACCTCATACGCTGAACAATGTGTGTGCCGCAAGCCCTTCTGCGCCACTGACTCGCTTCTCCGACGACGTGGTGATGGCGGAGTCGCCCATTCAGTTGGCGGGCTGGTTGCGTTCTAGCTTGCCATAGCGTTTCAATAAAAACACTTACAAGATCCATGCGTTCCTTCTTTTCCAAAGCCCCTGTATGCCGCCAGACAAGCTCTGACGCGCGTGGCTTCGGGCTCTTGCAGGTGCTGCTGCTGATCTCGGTAATGTCTGGCTTGGCCACGATCGGCTACCTGCAATGGCGTGAGCGCGCACTTATAGAGTCTTCGCGCCAGGAGAGGCAGGTGCTTGCTCAAGCGGATCAGGCGCTTGTTGCCTTTGCCACTGTGAACCATCGGTTGCCGTGCCCCGACACCAACCGCGACGGAGAGGAAGATTGCGGAACACTGACAGATCAAAAAGGCTGGCTGCCGTCCGTTACGCTGCGTCTCGCTGGCGTTGACCCCGGCGTGGATGTGGGCCAGCTGCGCTACATGGTGCAGCGAGGTGCAGGAGATAACAACCTAACTACGCTGACAGACTCGTGGAGACCACTGGCGTACGACGATGCAGGCACGACGTTCTTCAGCATGCGCGGAACTGGCTACCCCAGTGACATCCTCACGTTGACGGATCTTTGCCAACGCATTGATACGGCTCGTACCACCACGATATCTGCCGATATGGCCCGCGTGAATGCGTCCCCGGTGCGGTCCGTTGCCTATGCGTTGGCACATCCCGGTATCAATGATGCGGACGGCGATGGGGATCTTTTCGACGGAGCAAACGCAAACGGGGCAGCTAACGCCAATTTGATGGAAGACCCTGCGCGAAGGCCCTTGCTCGCAACCTACAACGACATTGTGCTGGAGCGTTCGTTCACCAGCCTGTTGGCTGCTTTTCAGTGCCAGCCTTTAATTGACTCCATCAACGCTGTTGCTCTCGGTGAGGACATCGTGAGTCAAGTGGCAGACATGAAAGCAGACAATATTGAAGCCGCACGGCGCGCCGTTGCGTTCTCAACGCTGGCCGCCGTCATGACCAGCCTGGAGATTGCGCTGGCTGTGGCAGAGGGTATATCGGATGCTGGCAATGCAGCTGCCGAGTGGGTGACCTGCGCAGCATCGCTGGGGCTGGCTGTCAATGCGTGTGCTGCCGCGCCGCAGCACACGGTAGCCATTGGGCTTGCGGGCGGGGTGGTGTACGCCAATATTGTGGCCGTAGCCTTGAATGCCACGGCTGCAGGTATTGCAGGAACAGCCCTCACCCTGGCAGACAGCTCTGCCACTGCCGCAGAAATTTGTCCTCCGCGTGATCAAACTCTGATCAACCAGATGCTGGCAAACGCCAAGACCGAACGAGACAACGCAGTGAATGCGCTTGCCGCTGTGGATGCTGAAATCGTCAATAAGACAAACGAGCGCAATACAGCAATCACTGTGCGCGACAACACAGTGGCGTCCTTGCGAGCGTTGCTGCGAGGTAGCGGCGCATCGTCGCAGATCGATGACCGTGTGGATCCGCTGCTTAATGCCGCACAGAGTTGGGGAAATTACTCCTACGCCTACGAGGCTGCCGTGGCCAACGTCAGCCGCGCCACTGAAGCGCGCGACACCTGGGCTGACAAAGTCGCTAGCTACGATGCGATGCTTGCTGACAGCGCGGGCTCGTTGGCGCGGCTCAACGCGGACATCGCTACGCTCGACGCTCAGATTGCCGCGACCAGCCCGAGCGACACCGACCGGTTGAATCTGTTGCGCGGGCAGCGCTCCGGTAAAGAAGCCGAAATTCGTATGTTGGAGAGCATTCCGCAGATACAGACCCTAACCAATCAAATTGCAGCGCTGGATGCGCAGATTGCCACCAATCCACCGAACAAGGCAGAGTTGGAGAAGGAGCGCGCGCGCAAGGCCCGTGAGTTGGACGCCAATCTGTTCCGTGCAGCTCGTGCGGATGCAGTCAATTCCCTGGCATCTGCCCAGGCGACGCTGAACACCGCAATCGCTGATCGTGATGCTGCGTCATCCAGCTTTGGTCAGGCGCGAACCCAATACCAAACCGCATATGCCAATCTGACCGGTGCTGGCCGTTACGCTGTGTATGACGGTAGCGGGAATGTGATTGCCTACCGGTGTACGAGCGGGTGTGCGCAAGGCGAAGTGAACATCACCAACGACCTCAACACCCTGTTGTGGAATCTATTCGGTTTTCCTGGCACTACAGCCCCTAACACAGATGCCACGTATCTGAAACCCTTGAAGCTACAGAAAGAACTGGACGCCTTGGTGAAGAAAAGGGAGGCCGCCGCAGAGCGCGCGACCAAAGCCCAAGCGCAAGTGACTCAGATGCAGGAAATGGTCGACAAACCAGCTGCCTGCAACACCACTGGGTCGGCTGTAGTACCTATGACGCCCGCCCAAGCTCAAACCATTCTGGAGAATGTGGATCGCAAGGGAGGCACGCGATGATGCTCAAACACCTCTCTGTTCGACGTCAATCCGGGTACTCTTTGGTGGAGCTAGGTGTAGCAATGGCCATCGTTGGCATCATCGGCGTCATTGTCTGGCGTTGGGTAGCCTCTACTCGGGAGCCGCTTGAGCGGCCGGCCATCGTGGGGCAGTTGGCGGAGGCGCAGGCTGCGCTGGAAGGGTTTGTGCTTGCGCAAAGCCGCTTGCCTTGCGCTGCATCCAACACGGGCGGCAATGAGAACTGCGCTGATGCCGCGGCTGTTTTTCTGCCATGGCGCACTTTAGGGTTGAGCAGCCGTTTCGGCCAACTGCACTACGGTGTGAACCGGGGGGGGACCGGGTTGAATCTTGCCCCCGAGGCGGGAGCACTCGCGCGATCGGTGTCACCTGACCTGAATCTCACACTGACTGGCATTCCATCCATCGATCCCGATTTGCCTTCCGATGCAGCGGTTGATGCCGCTCTGACTAAGGTGGAGGCCGCCATGACGGCCGCGACTGCTCAGCGCGCAGCGGATGCGAATGGCCTGGACTGGTGCCGGGTGCTGCGGCGGTTTGCTGCTAACCCCTCGGCGGCTGGTGTTTTGCAGGCGGGGAATGCGACCGACAGTATGCCTGTCGCGTTTGTAGTGGTGCACCCCGGGTTGAACAACATCTTCGAAGGAAGCAACGTCAGTGGCGGTGTGGGGGGGCGATTCTTTGATTTTCCTGGCCGGGCTCAATCCGCAAACTACGACGACATCGCGATCGGTGTTGGTCCAGCCGATTTGGCTGGGCGCATTGGCTGCGCTACTCGTTTGAGCGCCATGCAGGCCGCTGCTCAGGCGGCTTACACCGCTTATGACAATGCGCTTTTGACGCAGGAGTACTGGTCGCTGCGTGTGTTCGACATTGCGCAGGCCGAGTCTGCATTGTCAGGAGCCCAATCAGGTGTTGCCTTGGCGGCAGTCAACGCCGCCCTGGCGGGCGGTAGCTTGGCGTTGGCGATTGCATCAGCTTCCAATACGGAAGGGATCACCATATTCGGTATTGCACTGGCTGGTGTGAATCTTGGACTCGCAATAGCTGAGGTGACCTTGGCAGCAATTGACCTAAAAGAAGCTGAGGACGCGTTGCAAGCTTCCATCGACAAGGAGGCCGCTGTGCGCGCCTATGTGGTGCATTTGTATGAAACACTGGCACAGGCAATGAACTACGCTGTGCTGTTGGACCGCAAGGGACTCAATCCATGAAGCGCCCTACCATCAAGCGCCGTATGACGGGATTCACCCTGGTGGAACTGTCGGTGGTTTTACTTGCATTAGGGCTGATCCTGCCTGGTGCCGTGATCTTCTGGCAGTTATCAGAGCGCCAACGCGTAACCACACAGCAAATGGACGTGCAAAAGCAGGCACGTGATTCATTGCTGGGTTTTCTGCATTCCAACTATCGCTTGCCATGCCCAGCCGCCAATTCGCTCGGTTTGGAGGACTGCGCGAGCAACCGTCAGGTGGGATTTTTGCCGTGGCGTACCCTCAATCTTCCTCGGCCGGAAGCGGGAGCGCTGAGGTACGGCGTTTCTCGCGCGCCTGACTCTGCCTCTGCATCTTTGGATGAGGATTTGGCGGTGCGGCTGGATCGGATGAATCCGCTGAGAGTGCGCACACCGGATCCCAAACCACAGAATGCCGATGCCCCCAATCCGAACGCACCTCCGATCCCCGCCACCGCTGCTGGAATTCTGGGTGCGACCTATTCCGGCGACGATGCTATTCCGCTCAATTCGGCATGTAACGCGGCGAATGCGCCTCCTTGCCCGCTTGGAGTTGAAAACGCTGTCAATCTGATAGATATCTGTTTGGCGTTGAACCGAGGGGGGGATGGCCTCGTGCCTGCTGCGGGTCGATTGGCCACGCAGGTGGGAGCGAGCCGACGGGCTGCTGCGTTTGCAATCGCTGCTCCAGGAATGCTCGACGCAGATGGCAATGGTGCGGCTTTTGATGGGGCCAACGCGACTGCTGATAACGCTAATCCAACCTTTGAGGCGCCGGGCCGGGCTGTCACCGACATCTATGACGACATAGTGGTGGCAGCGAGCCATAACGAGCTGTTTTCCGAATTGAGCTGCGGCGCTTCGCTGTCTGCAGTATCCCATGCCCATTTCAACGTCGCCACAGGCTCGTTGGTAATGGAGCGAGCGATGTACGACTACCGAGATCAGCTCTACATCGCGGTGGTGTTGGCGCGGGCCGATGTGGCAGCCGCAGCTGCCGGCGTAGCGTCAGCGGTAGCAGGATCTCTGGACGCTGCAAAGGAGATGGTGTCCGCCGTGGCAGACACAACAATGTCCGTGGGTGCGCGTGCCTTTCAGATTGCTTTGGCTGCTGTGGGCATCGGGCTGGCGGTTGCCAGCGACGTGGCAGCGGCCTATGCAGTGATTGATGCCGCCTTGTCGTTGGCGGAGGCGGAACAGGTTCATAGTGACTTCGCGGCCCGCACTACGGCTATGACTAACCTGTCGCGCACCCTTAACGAGAACGCGCTGCGCGCCGATGCAATCGGCCATTGAACCCAATGCTTTTCGAGTTACGCACTATGACCCCCATTTCTGCATTCGCCGCCAGCGTCAGGGTATTTCGCCGCCAGCGCGGCTTCTCACTGATCGAATTGAGCGTAGTCCTTATCGTGATCGGGCTTGTGATTGGTGCCGTAGCTGTGGGTCGGGACCTCCAGCGGTCTGCCGCCAACCAGCGCTTGTCCACGGACTTCATTCAAGGGTGGCAACTGGCTTATGAGGCGTACTTCAATGGCGTGGGGCGCCCGCCTGGGGACAACCCATCCAACCCAACGGGCCGTGTCAACGGCAATGTCACTCCTGCGGGTACGGAGCTGTGTGGCACAACAATGATCAATCAATTTTTGGCAGCGGGAATTCGCGTGCCGACTGGGCGTACTGAGGGGCAGCAAGACAGGTACGTGTACCTCGACAGCAACGGTAACCCCCAGGAGGCGCGTGTCTGTTTTCAGAGCGTTGACTGGTCTGAACCCGCCGACACCGTGAACAATTACGTGCTCCGTCCACGCAATGTGATGGTGATTCGCGGTGTGACCTTTTCCTTGGCGGGCTCGCTGGACCAGCAGATTGATGGCCGCACCGATGCGCGTTTTGGAAGCTTGCGCGAAGGACCTCTGGCGAACGGCACAATCCCTGCTGCCAACACAACCAACAGTACTGGCATGAATTGGTCCATTGACGACCGTGTTGCGTTCGGTTCCACCGCGCCAACCTCGCTTGACGAGTCTCAGGTGGCCGTGACGACGGCCTACTTCAAAATGATGCGTTGAACTGAGCTCATGCCCTAACTGGTGCGATCAGAAAGCGCCGCCTCAAAATCCTGCCAGCTGAAACCGCTGGTCAAAATTCATCTTGCCCAACACCCGCAGCGCCGCGTTGCGGGTGGCGTTGTCCACCTTGCTGATGTCTAGGCTGTAGCGCTTGGCGGTGGACACCACATCCACACACTTGTGGCCCCATTGCACCGCCACCAGCAGGGCGGGGCGCTGGCCTGCCTCGGCGCCGACGGATACGCCGCGCTGCTCGGGCCGCAGCATGAATTCGAGGTGGGGGGTACGCACCAGGGTGAGGCGGTCGGCACCTTGCGGACCCAGGGCGAACGAGACCACCCAGTCGTCTTCGTCTTCCACCATCACAAACGGTACATGCTGGGGTGCGGCCATGGTGCTGGGCGTTGGGGTTAGGGGGCGGGGCGGGTGGGCCGCCGTGGTGCATTGCCCGGGGTGCGAGCGGGCGCCAGTATGCCGCCGCAAGCGCCATGCCTGCTGCGGGAGAACCCGAGGTTGGGCCTTTCCAACGCAGGGCCGGGTGTCAGCCTGGTGCAAGGCTGGCGCGGTGCCTTGTGGGGTGGGCAATGCGGTGGGGTCCAGGGGCTGCGCGATGGGTGCGGATGCCAGGGTTTGGCTAAAAATGGGACCAGGCGCCAGATTTGTATGCCTTTGTAGCTATTGTTTTGATAGTAATTTGGGTGTTTCCGCGCTCTCTGGTACGGCGGTCGCCAAGCCCGTGGCCAGTTGGCCCACGGTGGCCAGTGCGGCCTCCAGCCGGTGGTGGGCGGGGTGGCCGTAGTTGATGCGCACGCAATGCGCAAATCGCTGGTCGGCCGAGAAGATCTGCCCCGGCGCCAGGCTGATGCCCTGTTGCAGTGCCAGGCGGTGCAGCTCCAGCGCGTTGACCTGGGGAGGCAGTTCCACCCATAAAAAGTACCCGCCCTCGGGCCGCGACACGCGCGTGCCGGGCGGGAAGTGCTGGGCCACCGCAGCCAGAGCAATCGCCTGTTGTTGTTCCAGGCTGCGGCGCAGTGCGCGCAGGTGACGGTCGTACCCACCCTGGGCTAGGTATTCGGAAAGCCCCTGCTGCGACGGCGTGGCGGCCGAGAGCGTGGTCATCAGCTTGAGCCGCTGCACCGCTGTGGCTTGGCGGCCGGCTGCCACCCAGCCTACGCGATAGCCGGGCGCCAGGCTTTTGCTGAACGAACTGCAGTGCATCACCAGCCCCGCGCCATCAAACGCCTTGGCTGGGGGCGGGCGCTGGGGGCTAAAGTGCAGCTCACCGTACACGTCGTCTTCGATCAGCGGCACGCCGTGGCGCGCCAGCAGGGCGATGAGCTCGCGCTTTTTTTCCTCTGGCATCAGGCTGCCCAGCGGGTTCTGAAAGCTGGGCATCAGCCAACAGGCCTTGATGGGCTGGTGGGGTGTTTGCCGCTCCAGTGCTTGCGCCAACGCCGCCAGGTCGATGCCATCGCGCGGGTGGGTGGCGATCTCCAGCGCCTGCAGGTTCAGCCGCTCCAGCGCCTGCAGCGCGGCGTAGAAGGTGGGCGATTCGACCACCACCACGTCGCCCGGCTGTGTGACGGCTTCCAGGCAGAGGTTGAGCGCCTCCATGGCGCCGTTGGTGATGATGATTTCTTCCACATCCACCGCCGTGCCGTGCACGCCGTAGCGCAGCGCGATCTGCTGACGCAGGCGTTCGTCGCCGGGCGGCAGGCTTTGCACGATGTTCCACGGATCGAGCTTGCGCATGCCGCTGGCAAGGCACCGCGCCAGGCGCTCCAGCGGAAACAGCTCCAGCCCCGGAAAGGCCGAGCCCAGCGGCACCAGGTCGCGGTCGCGCGCCAGGCCCAGCACCTCGAACACCAGGTCGCTGATGGCCACCTCGGTGGAGGTGACTGCGGGCTGGGAGGGCTGGGGCTCGGCCGGGCGGGCCTCGGCGGCGCTAGGCAGCCGGGCGCTGACGTAGTAGCCCGAGCGCGGGCGCGCGTGGATCAGGCCCTGAGCCTCCAGCAGGTAGTACGCCTCGAACACAGTGGACGGGCTGATGCCCCGCGTGCGGCTGGCCTCGCGCACGGAGGGCACGCGGTCACCGGGGCGCAGCGCGCCGCTGTGGATGAGCTGGGCGATGGCGTCAGCGTGGCGTTCGTAGCGCTTCATGGGCGGGGCGGGGTTGATGCAGGGCAAACTGATCTGTATTTTTAACTCGAAACTGAATCTGTACTGTTTTTATGGTCGGGCGTAGAGTGGCGGACTGTGTGGGCGCACGCCCACCGACTGTTTCCCCAGAGATAAAAAGCCATGATCGATTGCCTGCGCAGCCTGCTGCGCCCCATTGTCTGCCTGCCTGCAGCCGCCGCCCTGCTGGCGCTGGCCTTGAGCGCTGGTGCTGTGGCCCAGACGGCGCCCCCTAATACCGCCGCTGCAGCGCCCGTGGCCACCGCATCCACGGCGGCCACGGTGCCCGCGTCGTCCATGGCGTCGCGCGTGCTGGCCTGCACCGCCTGCCATGGCAAGGAGGGCCGCGCCACGCCCGACGGCTACTTTCCGCGCATTGCGGGCAAGCCGGCTGGGTACTTGGCCAACCAGTTGCTCAACTTCCGCGACGGGCGGCGCAGTTACCCGCAGATGGGGTACCTGATCGAACACCTGACAGACGACTACCTGCGGGAGATGGCCGAGTACTTTGCCGCGCAGGACTTGCCGTACCCGCCACCGCTTGCGCCGCAAGTGCCACCCGCCGTGCTGGAGCGCGGGCGCGTGCTGGTGCAGCGGGGTGACGTTGCGCGCAACATCCCGGCCTGCGTGGCCTGCCACGGTGCGGCCATGACGGGTGTGGTGCCGTCCATCCCCGGCCTGCTGGGCCTGCCGCGTGACTACCTCAACAGCCAGCTGGGTGCCTGGAAGACCGGCCAGCGCCGCGCGCACGTGCCCGACTGCATGGCCGATATTGCCCGCCAGCTCACGCCCGATGACGTGAGCGCGGTCTCGGCCTGGCTGGCCGCCCAGCCCGTGGCGGCGGGTGGCAAGCCAGCCCGCACGTTGCCTGCCGCCATGCCTGCGCGCTGCGGCGGTGTGGCGGAGGTTCCCGTTGCTGCTGCAGCTGCACGCTGAGAAGGGATGCACCGATGAAACGCATCCTCTGGACCCTGTCTTCCGTGCTGGCGGCGCTGGGTATTGCCGCTGCCGTGCTGATCACCCTGAACCTGCGTGGCGAAGAGCCGCTGCCCGCCACCGAGACGCTGCAATCCACGCCTGCGCTGGTGCAGCGCGGCGAATACCTGGCCCGCGTTGGCAACTGCATGGCCTGCCACACGACCACAGGCGGCGCGCCGTTTGCAGGCGGGCGCGGTATCGAGACGCCGTTTGGCGTGGTGCACAGCTCCAACCTCACGCCCGACAGGGCGCAAGGCATTGGCAGCTGGACCTCGGCCGAGTTCTGGCGCGCCATGCACCATGGCCGCAGCAAGGACGGGCGGCTGCTGTACCCAGCCTTCCCGTACCCCAACTACACGCAGGTGACGCGCGAGGATTCGGACGCCATCTTTGCCTATCTGCAAAGCCTGCCCGCTGCGCCAGACGCCAACCGCGCCCATGCGCTGCGTTTTCCGTACAACACGCAGGCGGCATTGGCGGTATGGCGTGCGCTGTTTTTTGCACCCGGAGCGCCCGCCGCCGAACCCACGCAGACGGCCGAATACAACCGGGGCGCCTATCTGGTCAACGGGCTGGGCCACTGCACCGCCTGCCACACGCCGCGCAATGCACTGGGCGCCACGTCGGACGCCAAGGCGTTCACGGGCGGTCTGATTCCGGTGCAGAACTGGTATGCCCCCGCGCTCAATGCGGCGCACGAGGCGGGCGTGAAGGAATGGCGCACCGATGACGTGGTGGCGCTGCTCAAGACCGGTGTGGCCCCGCAGGGCTCGGTACTGGGCCCGATGGCCGAGGTGGTGTTCCGCAGCACGCAGTACCTCAGCGACGCCGATGCGCGCGCCATGGCTGTGTACCTGCAGGCCCTGCCGCAGCAGGATCACAAGGCGCCCGCCACCGTAGCCCCGCCCCCTGCCAGCGCAATGGCCCGGGGCGGCAAGGTGTACGAGCAGCAGTGCGCACAGTGCCACGGCGACCGGGGGCAGGGCGAGCCCGGCGCGTTTCCGGCGCTGGCGGGCAACCGCGCCGTCACCTTGGCCGACCCGACCAACCTGGTGCGCGTCGTGCTGCAGGGCGGCTACCTGCCCGCCACGGCAGGCAACCCGCGTCCGCATGGCATGCCGCCGTTTCAGCAGACGCTGTCGGACGAAGAAGTGGCGGCGGTGACCACCTTTGTGCGCAACAGCTGGGGCAACCAGGCGCCGGGTGTGGGTACCATCGAGGTCTATCGCGCGCGCGAGCGGCGCGGCATGTAGCGCCAGGCCCCAGGGCCAGCGCCCGCCGCCTCGCAGCGCGGCCCTCCAGGAGCCTTTTTGATGTCCAGTCCCGCCGCACTGCCCGAACCCACCCCCACGAGCCCGGGGGGCGCCACGCCCAGCGGCTGGTGGGCCGTGTGCCTGTGCGCAGCGTGGTGCGGCACCTGCGGCATCTACCGTCCCTTGTTCGACGAATTGGCCCGTGCGCACCCGGACGTGCGGTTTGAATGGGTGGACATTGAAGACGAGTCCGATCTGGTCGGGGACCTGGATGTGGAAACCTTTCCCACCCTGCTGATTGCCGACGGCGAGCGGGCCCTGTTCCTGGGGCCGCTGTTGCCGCAGGCGCCGGTGCTGACACGGTTGTTGACCAGCCTGCAGGGGGCGGCGCCCGGTGGTGCTGGCGTGGGGGGCGACGCCCAAGGCGTTTTTGACAGGGTGCGTGCTGCGCGCGGCGGCTAGTGGGCAGTCTTGCGGCCTGGTAGCGGTCGTTGCCGTAACTCCGCTCATTGTCTGAATGCTCTTTATTTGATAGCTGATAGCGCATGATTCACTAGCGCTACAGCCACTTTTTGCTCGAAATCCGTGTCCACACCCCGCCCACCCTGGTTCCCGCTCAATTCACTGCAGGCCCAGTGCGACAAGGGCGCGTGGGAGCGGGGCATGGAGCTGTACCGCCAGGCCGACGTGGTGCGTGTGGGTATCCGGCAGCCAGCCGAAGGCCGGTGGGCCCTGGCGGGTGAAGTTCAGGGCAGCTCGCCTCAGCCGTACGAGGTGTCAGTACAACTGGTGCTTGCGCCCAACGGCCAGGTCAAGCAATGGTCGGGCGACTGCAGTTGCCCTGTGGGGGCAGATTGCAAACACGCCGTGGCCCTGACCCTGGAGGCCGCGCACCGCGACCCGGCGCAGGGCCCGTCGTCCACGCGCGCTGCAGATGCGCTCAAGGCCATGCAGGAGCGCAAAGAGGCCCTGGCGCGCGCCGAGGCCGAGGCCCGCCTTCTTCACTGGCTGCAGGAGTGGGACCGTGCCCTGGGCGTTGCTGTGCCGCAAGAGCCGGTTGCACGGCCGGGGCGGCCCGAGTGTTATCTCTACCTGGTCTCCACCGTAGGGCGGGCGCGCACCAGCGTGCCGCAGCTGCAGCTGGAGGCCGTGGTGTCCTACCCCAAGCTCACGGGGGGCTGGTCCAAGCCGCAGCAGATCCGCACCCAGCCGGCCCCCGGCCAGGCGGTGTACGACCGCGCCAGCGATGCCGACCGCCGGGTGCTGCAGCTGCTGCGCGCCATGCCCCGCAGCGTGGGCTATTACTCGGCCTACAGCGTCGCGCCTATCGGCGTGCTGGAGGGCGCGGTGGGCCTGCTGGCGCTGGAGCAGGCAGCGGCCACGGGCCGCCTGTTTGTGGATGCGGGTGGGTCCACCGTGGGTGCGCCTTTGCGATGGGGCGACCCGTTGCCGATCACGTGGGCATGGCAGGCGTCTACTCCTCTACAAGGCGGCGAGGCCATCTGGGGCCTGCAGGCCAGTCTGCCGGGCGACACTGCGGTTCTGTGCGATAACCACCCGCCGCTGTATTTGGACGCCGTCCAGGGCGTTTGCGGCCCGGTGCACGCCGAGGGCCTGAGCTCCGCCCAGGTGGCCATGCTGCTCAAGGCGCCCGCGCTCGCTGCTGCCGCCCTGCGAAAGCACCATGCCGACGTGGTGCGCCGCATTGGCGGCGTGTTGCCGTTGCCTCCGGCGCTGGGACCGCTCACACAGGTGCGGGGGGTGAAGCCCGTGGCGCGCTTGCATTTGGCCCCGTCGCCTGCCGACAGGGTGGCCGAAATGGGGCTCATCGCCGCGCAGTTGCGGTTTGACTACCAGGGCCATGTGGGCTGGTGGGCTGGGCAGGATCTGGCAGTGCTGGTGCCAGGTGCCGACGGCGCCCAGGTGCTGCTGCAGCGCGATGCGGTGGCTGAACGCCATGCCGTCGAGCGCCTGGAGGGGCTGGGCCTCCTGGCCACGGACGACGGCCTGTTTGGCATCCCCGGCGAGCGCCCGCAGGACGACTGGATGCGCTGGGCGGACGACGGCTTTGCGGCGCTGCGCGACGCGGGGTTGGATGTCACGCTGGACGCGGCGCTGCATGGCTGGGTGCAACACGCCGACCGACTGGATGTGGTGCTGCAGCCTGCGGGTGACGATGCGGCCACATCGCCCTGGTTTGCGCTGTCGCTGGGCATGGAGATCAATGGTGTGCGCCACAACATCCTGCGCTGGCTGCCCGATTTGATTGCTGCCGCCGCAGCCCGGCCGCTGGACCCTGCCACGGGCCTGCCCCAGCTGCCTGCGCATGTCTACATGGCCTCGTTGACCGGCCCTGGTTTTGTGCGCCTGCCCACCGACGCGCTGCGGCCCTGGATGGCCGCGCTGCTCGATCTGGCCGGCGACCGCGCGCGTGATTTCAACGCCGACAGCCTGAAGCTTTCGCGCCTGGACGCCCTGCGCACCAGTGCTGCGCTGGGTGAGGGCGCGGTATGGCAAGGCGCCGCTGCCTTGCGCGGCATGGTGGCCCAGCTGCGCGGCGCCAGCGCCTTGCCCGAGGTGCCGCTGCCCGCCAGCGTGCGTGCCACGCTGCGCCCGTACCAGCAGCAAGGCCTGAACTGGCTGCAGTTTTTGCGGGCCCACGGCCTGGCCGGTGTGTTGGCCGACGACATGGGCCTGGGCAAAACGCTGCAGACCTTGGCGCACATCCAGGTCGAAAAAGACGCGGGGCGGCTGACTGCCCCCGCACTGGTCATCGCACCCGTGAGCCTGATGGGCAACTGGCAGCGCGAGGCCGCCCGCTTTTGCCCGGGCCTGCGGTGCCTGGTGCTGCATGGCGCGGGTCGGCACGAAGTGGCCGATGAAGTCACCGCGCACGACCTGGTCATCGCCCCGTATTCGCTGCTGCAACGCGACCGCGAACGCTGGCTGGCAC
This sequence comes from Acidovorax sp. M14, assembly GCF_049331375.1. Classification (NCBI taxonomy): domain Bacteria; kingdom Pseudomonadati; phylum Pseudomonadota; class Betaproteobacteria; order Burkholderiales; family Comamonadaceae; genus Acidovorax; species Acidovorax sp. M14. The sequence goes on along the minus strand of NZ_CP186263.1, from coordinate 3,040,436 downwards.
ACCATTGGCACCTGGTGGTGCTGGACGAGGCCCAGAACATCAAGAACGCCAGCAGCCAGGCCGCGCAGGTGGTGAGCGAGCTGCAGGCGCGCCACCGGCTGTGCCTGTCGGGCACGCCCATGGAAAACCACCTGGGCGAGATCTGGAGCCTGTTCCACTTCTTGATGCCGGGGTTTCTGGGCAGTCAAACGCGCTTCAAGGAAGTGTTTCGCACGCCCATTGAAAAGCAGGGCGATAGCGCGCGCATGGCGCAACTGCGGGCGCGCATCACCCCCTTCATGCTGCGGCGCACCAAGGCCCTGGTGGCCGAGGAGCTGCCGCCCAAGGTGGAATCGGTCATGCCCGTGGAGTTGACGGGCGCGCAGGCCGACTTGTACGAAACCATCCGCCTGGGCATGGAAAAGACCGTGCGCGAGGCGCTGCAGTCCAAGGGGCTGGCGCAATCGCAGATCACGATCCTGGACGCGCTGCTCAAGCTGCGGCAGGTGTGCTGCCACCCGCAGCTCGTGCCGCTGGAGGCTGCTGCCAAGGTCAAGACGTCGGCCAAGCTGGACCACTTGATGGCACTGCTGCCCGAAATGCTGGCCGAGGGGCGGCGCGTTTTGGTGTTCTCGCAGTTCACCAGCATGCTCACGCTGATCGAGGCGGAATTGAAGGCGCGCAACCTGCCCTGGGTCAAGCTCACGGGGCAGAGTGTCAAGCGCGACACGATCATCGAGCAATTCACCAGCGGGCGGGTGCCCCTGTTCCTCATCAGCCTCAAGGCGGGCGGGGTGGGGCTGAACCTGCCGCAGGCCGACACCGTGATCCATTTCGACCCCTGGTGGAACCCGGCGGTAGAGGACCAGGCCACCGACCGCGCCCACCGCATCGGCCAGATGCAAAGCCTGTGGGTGATCAAGCTGGTGGCGCAGGGCACGATTGAAGAGAAAATCCTGGCGCTGCAGGAGCGCAAGGCCGAGCTGGCCGGCAGCCTGTACAGCGGCGCGGCCGCCCGCAAGGAGCCGCTCTTCACCGAAACCGATCTGACAGAGCTGTTGCAGCCGCTATCAGTGTCATAGCTGGTAGCGCTTGTGGGGCAAGCGCAAGACGCTGATTTGGTACGCTGCGGCCCCGCAGGCCGCATGAACACTGGCTGGGGCCGGTTGACAACAGTTTCCTGAACCAGTGCCTTTGCAAATCAACAGTTTGCGCGCTACAATATGACTCTCACGACCAAACGGGCGGGTACCAACCGCCCGTTTTTTTTGGTCGAACGCTTTTGGAGCTCGAAGCTGTCGGGGAAGAGTCTCCGGGGGTTATCGGGTTTTTTGTTTTTCCGGGATTGAACTGAGCACGTGGCACTACAGCAAGTCGTTGAACAAATTGTGACGGGACTGGGATATGACCTGGTGGAGATTGAGCGCTCTGCCGGCGGCCTGTTGCGCGTCACCATCGACTTGCCCTGGGAGCAGCCAGCCGCTGATGCCCCCCAGCCCGTGATCGAGCAGTTCGTGACGGTCGAGGATTGCGAGAAGGTCACCCGCCAGCTGCAGTTTGCGTTGGAGGTCGATGGCGTCGAGTACAAGCGCCTCGAAGTGTCGTCCCCCGGTATCGACCGCCCCCTGCGCCACGAGCAAGACTTCGTGCGCTTCGAAGGTTCGGTCATCGACATCACCCTGAAGGCGCCCATTGGCGCCGCAGCAGCGGGAGGGCAGGTCAATGCCACCCGCAAGAAATTTCGCGGCACGCTGGAGCGGGCCGAGGCTGGTGGCTGGCAGATCGTCTGGAGCGACGAGCCGCCGGTCAAGCCAGGTCAAAGAGTCAGCAAGAAACGCGTGCCCGCCCCTTTGCAGGCCATGGGCTTCACCTTGGACGAGTGCCGGGATGTGCGCCTGGCGCCCATCGTGGACTTCAAGGGGCGTGCAGGCAAGGCCGGGGCAGCACCTGCCTGATTTGCTGCAGAAAATTGTGGGGTGGGTGGTCGCAGCGCGCAGCCCCCGCCCTCGGGTGATTGAAATAGGAGAGTCGTCGCATGAATCGCGAATTGTTGATGTTGGTTGAGGCCATTTCGCGCGAGAAGAACGTGGAGCGTGATGTGGTCTTGGGCGCCGTGGAGTCGGCCCTGGCCCAGGCTACCAAGAAGCTGTACCAGGGCGAGGTGGACATTCGCGTGTCGATTGATCGCGACAGCGGCAATTACGAGACTTTCCGCCGCTGGCTGGTGGTGCCCGACGACGCCGGTCTGCAGAACCCCGAAGCCGAAGAGTTGCTGATGGATGCCAAAGAGCGCATCCCGGACATCGAGGTGGGCGAATACATCGAAGAGGGCGTGGAGTCCGTGCCCATCGGCCGCATCGGCGCCATGGCTGCCAAGCAGGTCATCCTGCAGAAGATCCGCGACGCTGAGCGCGAAATGCTGCTGAACGACTTCATGTCGCGCGGCGAAAAGATCTTCACCGGCACCGTCAAGCGTATGGACAAGGGCGACATCATTGTCGAATCCGGCCGTGTGGAAGGCCGCCTGCGCCGCAGCGAAATGATTCCCAAGGAAAACCTGCGCAGCGGCGACCGCGTGCGGGCCATGATCATGGAAGTGGACCTGACCCTGCGTGGCGCGCCCATCATCCTGTCGCGCTCGGCACCCGAGTTCATGATCGAACTCTTCCGCAATGAAGTGCCCGAGATCGAGCAAGGTCTGCTGGAGATCAAGTCCTGCGCCCGTGACCCCGGCTCGCGTGCCAAGATCGCCGTTCTGAGCCACGACAAGCGTGTGGACCCCATCGGCACCTGCGTCGGCGTGCGCGGCACCCGCGTGAACGCGGTGACCAATGAACTCGCTGGCGAGCGCGTGGACATCGTGCTGTGGTCGGAAGACCCGGCCCAGTTCGTGATTGGAGCATTGGCCCCGGCCAATGTGTCCTCCATCGTGGTCGATGAAGAAAAGCATGCCATGGACGTGGTCGTGGACGAGGAAAACCTTGCCATCGCCATCGGCCGTGGTGGTCAGAACGTGCGCCTGGCGTCCGACCTGACCGGCTGGAAGATCAACATCATGGACGCCGCCGAAAGCGCGCAAAAGCAGGCCAACGAGACCGATACGGCCCGCAAGCTGTTCATGGAAAAGCTGGATGTGGACGAGGAAATCGCCGACATCCTGATCTCCGAAGGCTTCAACAGCCTGGAAGAAGTGGCCTATGTGCCGCTGCAGGAAATGCTGGAGATCGAAAGCTTCGACGAAGACACCGTGAACGAGCTGCGCGCCCGCGCCAAGGATGCGCTGCTCACCATGGAAATCGCCCGTGAGGAAAGCGTGGAAGAGGTCTCCCAGGACCTGCGCGATCTCGAAGGCCTCACCCCCGAGCTGATTGCCAAGTTGGCTGAGGGTGGTGTGCACACACGTGACGACCTGGCCGACCTGGCCATTGATGAACTGACCGACCTGACCGGACAGTCTGCAGAAGAAGCCAAAGCCTTGATCATGAAGGCGCGCGAACACTGGTTCGCGGGGCAAGAGTAAAGGTCAGGGAGGCACGAACCACATATGTCCAGTAACACTGTCGCCGAGTTCGCCACCGAACTCAAAAAATCGCCTGAAACCCTGCTCGACCAGCTCAAGGCTGCGGGCGTGGGTAAGGCTGCCCCCTCCGACGCATTGACCGAGTCGGACAAGCAAAAGCTGCTGGCTTACCTGCAGGCCAGCCACGGCACGGCTTCGGCCGACCGCAAGAAGATCACACTGGTCAAGAAGTCCACCAGCGAGATCAAGCAGGCCGATGCAACGGGCAAGGCCCGCACCATCCAGGTGGAAGTGCGCAAGAAGCGCACGTTCATCCAGCGCGACGAAGGCGCAGAGGCCACGGCCGAGTCCCAAGCAGCGGCTGCGGTGGAAGAGCCCGCCGTGTCGAGTGAGGACCTCGAACTCTCCCGCCGTGAGGAAGAAGCCCGCCGCCAGGCCGAGCTGATCCGTCGCCAGGAAGCGGAGTTGGCCGAGAAGCGTGCAGAGCGTGAAGCCCGCGAGAAGCGCGAGCGCGAAGCCGAAGAGCGCGCTGCCGCCTACGCTGCCCAAGAAGCCGAAAAGAAGGCCCAGGCCTCGGCCGTGAAGCAGGAAGCCACGCGTGAGCAGGCGGCTGAAGCTGCTGCGCGCGCCGCCGCCCAGACGGAAGCCCGCGAAAAGGCCCAGGCAGAAGCCAAGGCCCGCGCGGACGAAGAGTCTGCCCGTGCCCGCGATCTGGAAGAGCGCCGTCGCAAGGCCCTGGCCGAGGCAGAAGCCATTCGCGCCATGATGGCCACGCCCAAGAAGGCGGTCATGGTGGCCAAGAAGCCCGAGGAACCCAAGCCAGCGGCCAAGCCTGCTGCCGTGGGCGACGCCAAGAAGGGCACGCTGCACAAGCCCGCCGTTGGTACCGGTGGTGCGCGTACGGCAGCGGCAGCACCTGCCACTGCAGGCGCTCCCGGCGCTGGCAAGGAAGTCAAGTCGGCCAAGCTGTCGTCCAGCTGGGCCAACGAAACGGCCAAGAAGAAAGAAATCAAGACCCGCGGCGACAGCAGCGGTGGTGTGGGCCGTAACAACTGGCGTGGTGGCCCCCGTGGCCGTCGTGGTGACAACCGCGACCAGCGCGATGACCACCAGAACGCAGCCCCGGCAGAAGCCCGCATCATTGAAGTGCATGTGCCTGAAACCATCACGGTGGCAGAGCTGGCACACAAGATGTCGATCAAGGCCTCTGAAGTCATCAAGGCTCTGATGAAGATGGGCCAGATGGTCACCATCAACCAGCCGCTGGACCAGGACACCGCCATGATCGTGGTGGAGGAAATGGGCCACAAGGCGGTGGTGGCGGCGCTGGACGATCCAGAAGCCTTCACCGACGACGATGCAGGTCAAAAAGACGCCGAGCTGCTGCCACGCGCTCCGGTGGTTACCGTCATGGGCCACGTGGACCACGGCAAGACCTCGTTGCTGGACTACATCCGCCGCGCCAAGGTTGCTGCAGGCGAAGCCGGCGGCATCACGCAGCACATTGGTGCCTACCACGTGGAAACGCCACGCGGCATGGTGTCGTTCCTCGATACCCCTGGTCACGAGGCCTTCACGGCCATGCGTGCCCGTGGTGCCCAGGCCACCGACATCGTGATTCTGGTGGTGGCTGCCGACGACGGCGTCATGCCCCAGACCAAGGAAGCCATCAAGCACGCCAAGGCGGCCAAGGTGCCGATCGTGGTGGCCATCACCAAGGCGGACAAGCCCGATGCCAACCCCGACCGCGTCAAGCAAGAGCTGGTGGTGGAAGAGGTGGTGCCTGAAGAGTACGGTGGCGATTCGCCCTTTGTGGCCGTGTCGTCCAAGACCGGCATGGGCATCGACGACCTGCTGGAGCAGGTCCTGCTGCAGGCCGAAGTGCTGGAACTGAAGGCGCCGGTCGAAGCCATGGCCAAGGGCCTGGTGATCGAAGCCCAGCTGGACAAGGGCCGCGGCCCGGTGGCCACGGTGCTGGTGCAGTCCGGTACGCTGAAGGTGGGCGATGTGGTGCTGGCTGGCCAGACCTCCGGCCGCGTGCGCGCCATGCTGGACGAAAACGGTAAGCCCGCCAAGACGGCTGGCCCGTCGATCCCGGTGGAAATCCAGGGGCTGTCGGATGTGCCGCAGGCCGGTGACGAGTTCATGGTGCTGTCCGACGAGCGCCGTGCTCGCGAAATCGCGACCTACCGCGCGGGCAAGTTCCGCAACACCAAGCTGGCCAAGCAGCAGGCCGCCAAGCTGGAGAACGTGTTCAACGAGATGACTGCGGGCGAGGTGCAGACCCTGCCCATCATCATCAAGGCGGACGTGCAGGGCTCGCAGGAAGCGCTGGCCGCTTCGCTGCTCAAGCTGTCGACCGACGAGATCCGCGTGCAGCTGGTCTATGCCGGTGTGGGCGGTATCAGTGAGTCCGACGTGAACCTGGCGATTGCTTCCAAGGCCATCGTGATCGGCTTTAACGTGCGTGCCGATGCCGGTGCGCGCAAGCTGGCCGAGTCGAGCGATGTGAACCTGCATTACTACAACATCATTTACGACGCCGTGGATGAGTTGAAGGCCGCCATGTCCGGCATGCTGGCACCCGAGCAGCGCGAAGAAGCTCTGGGTACCGCCGAGATCCGCACGGTGTTCGTGGCTTCCAAGATCGGTACGGTGGCGGGTTCGTACGTCACCTCCGGCCAAGTCACGCGCAATTGCAAGTTCCGCCTGCTGCGCGACAACGTGGTCATTTACACCGGCGAAGTCGAGTCTGTGCGCCGCCTCAAGGACGATGTCAAGGAAGTCAAGGAAGGCTTCGAGTGCGGTATCAAGCTGCGCAACTACAACGACATCAAAGAGGGCGACCAGCTGGAGTTCTTCGAGATCAAGGAAATCGCGCGGACGCTGTAAGGCGAACGGTATAACAGCGACAACATGGCTGCGAAGAAATCATCCGCCCCCAACCGCGCCTTCAAGGTGGCCGACCAGATCCAGCGCGATCTGACGGAACTGATCGCGCGCGAGTTGAAAGACCCGCGCGTGGGCATGGTGACGCTGCAGGGCGTGGAAGTCACTCCCGACTACGCCCATGCCAAGGTGTTCTTCAGCCTGCTGACGGGTGACCCGGTGGAAACCCAGGCAGCCCTCAACCAGGCTGCCGGGTTCCTGCGCAACGGCTTGTTCAAGCGTTTGCACATTCACACCGTGCCTACGCTGCATTTCGTGTTCGACCGCACCTCTGAGCGTGCGGCTGACATGAACGCCTTGATCGCCAAGGCGGTGTCTTCGCGCGCGAAAGAGGACTAGTCCATGCACGCGCCACGCACCAGGGTGCAGCGGCGCCCTGTGCATGGGGTGTTGCTGCTCGACAAACCGCTCGGCCTTTCGAGCAATGACGCCTTGCAAAAGGCGAAATGGCTTCTGCGCGCCGAGAAAGCGGGCCATACGGGCACGCTCGATCCGCTCGCCACGGGCGTGTTGCCGCTGTGCTTTGGAGCGGCCACCAAGTTCAGCCAGCTGCAGCTGGACGCTCCCAAGACCTATGAAGCGATTGCGCTGCTGGGTGCCACCACGACCACCGGCGATGCCGAGGGCGATGTGGTCGAGCGGCGCGAGGTGCTGCCCGAGCAGGTGACGCCGGAGCGCCTGGCTGCCGTCCAGCAGCAGTTCACCGGCCCCATTCGCCAGGTGCCTCCGATGCACAGTGCGCTCAAGAAAGACGGCAAGGCGCTGTACGAGTACGCACGCGCCGGTGTCACGGTGGAGCGTGAAGCGCGCGATGTGGTGATCCATGTACTCAAGCTCACGCTGGTGCAGACAGATCAAGCGCAGCCAGCTATCAAAATAGTAGTGACCTGCAGCAAGGGTACCTACATCCGCACGCTGGGTGAAGACATCGGCGCCGCACTGGGCTGTGGTGCGCACCTCACCTTTCTGCGCCGCATCGATACCGGCGGGCTGGGAGTGGAGCGCTGCGTCACGCTGGCGCAGCTGGAGGCCATGCCCGAGGCTGAGCGTCTGGCCGCCCTGGAGGCGCCCGAGTCGCTGCTGGCACAACACATGCGTGTCACGCTGGACGGTGAGAATGCAGCCCGATTCCTGTCGGGCGTGCGTCGCCGTGGCAACTGGCCCGATGCCAGTGCCGTGGCGGTGTTTGGCGAGAGTCCTCCGGCGCTGCTGGGGGTTGGCCACATCGTGGGCGGGGAGCTGGTGCCGGACAGGCTCCTGAGTCCGCTGGAAATTCAACAAATTTTGGAAGGCATGCCGCAACCCGCGCCACATACCGCATGACGGATCGATTTGCACTTGCCATCGCCACGCAGCACCGCGTTGCAGCCCTTGCCCATGCGTCAGCATGGGCGGCGGACTGCGCCTCGTGCTGCGCGCCGGTGTCATTGTGCAAATACGACCCCTCATGCGGTATGTGACGCTGCTGCGGAACATTGGAAAAACTATGACGACGAAACAAATCCGCAACATCGCGATCATCGCCCACGTTGACCACGGCAAAACCACCATGGTCGACCAGCTGCTGCGCCAGTCCGGCACCTTCGCCGACCACGAAAAGGTCGTCGACACCGTGATGGACAACAACGCGATCGAAAAAGAGCGCGGCATCACTATCCTGGCCAAGAACTGCGCCGTGAGCTGGAAGGGCACGCACATCAACATCGTGGACACCCCCGGCCACGCGGACTTCGGCGGCGAAGTGGAACGTGCCCTGTCCATGGTGGACAGCGTGGTGCTGCTGATCGACGCGCAAGAAGGCCCCATGCCCCAGACGCGTTTTGTGACCAAGAAGGCCCTGGCCCTGGGCCTGCGCCCCATCCTGGTGGTGAACAAGGTGGACAAGCCCGGTGCCAACCCCGACAAGGTCGTGAACGCTGCGTTCGACCTGTTTGACAAGCTGGGTGCTACCGACGAGCAGCTCGACTTCCCCGTCGTGTACGCCTCGGGCATCAACGGCTGGTCGTCGCTCGAAGAAGGCGCTCCGGGCGAGCAATGGGGCCCAGACATGTCGGCCCTGTTCGACACCATCCTCAAGCACGTGCCGCCGAACTCCGGCAACCCTGACGCGCCCCTGCAACTGCAGATCTCGGCGCTGGACTTCTCCAGCTTCGTGGGCCGCATCGGTGTGGGCCGCATCAGCCAAGGCACACTCAAGCCCGCACAGGACGTGCTGGTCATGGAAGGCCCCGATGGCAAGACCACCAAGGGCCGCGTGAACCAGGTGCTGACCTTCCAGGGTCTGGACCGCATGCAGACTCCCCTGGCAGGCCCGGGCGACATCGTGCTGATCAACGGCATTGAAGACATCGGCATCGGCGTGACCGTGACCGACCCTGCCAACCCCGCGCCGCTGCCCATGCTGAAGGTGGACGAGCCCACGCTGACCATGAACTTCTGCGTGAACACCTCGCCCCTGGCCGGCCGTGAAGGCAAGTTCGTGACCAGCCGCCAGATCTGGGACCGCCTGCAAAAGGAACTGCAGCACAACGTGGCCCTGCGCGTGAAGGAAACCGACGAAGAAGGTGTGTTCGAAGTGATGGGCCGTGGCGAACTGCACCTGACCATCCTGCTGGAAAACATGCGCCGCGAAGGCTACGAGCTGGCCGTGTCCAAGCCCCGCGTGGTGTTCAAGGACATCGACGGCGTCAAGCACGAGCCTATCGAGCTGGTGACGGCTGACATCGAAGAAGGCCACCAAGGCGGCGTGATGCAAGCCCTGGGCGAGCGCAAGGGCGAGCTGGTGAATATGGAGTCCGACGGCCGTGGCCGCGTGCGCCTGGAATACCGCATCCCGGCCCGTGGCCTGATCGGTTTCACCAACGAATTCCTGAACCTGACGCGCGGTTCGGGCCTCATCAGCAACATCTTCGACAGCTACGAGCCGCACAAGGGCGATATCGGCGGTCGCAAGAACGGTGTGCTGATCTCCATGGACGACGGTGAAATCTTCACCTACGCCCTGGGCAAGCTGGACGACCGTGGCCGCATGTTCGTGAAGGCCAACGACCCCGTGTACGAAGGCATGATCGTCGGTATCCACAGCCGTGACAACGACCTGGTGGTGAACGCCACGCGCACCAAGCAGCTGACCAACTTCCGCGTGTCCGGCAAGGAAGACGCGATCAAGATCACGCCCCCGATTGACCTGACGCTGGAATATGGTGTGGAGTTCATCGAGGACGACGAACTGGTCGAGATCACGCCCAAGTCCGTGCGCCTGCGCAAGCGCCACCTGACCGAAAACGAGCGCAAGCGCGCTGCCCGTTCCTGATGGATAGGCGGGTTGGTCCATCGATGGATCGATAGACTGACCGTTTCCGACAAGGGCCACTGCAGCGCAGTGGCCTTTTTTCCGTCTGCAAGTTGGAACCCATGTTGAAACTCACACATTCCCGTGCCGTGGTGCTGATGGTGGCCGTGACCCTGATGTGGTCCATCGCCGGTGTGGTCACGCGCCACCTGGAGCATGCGGCGAGCTTTGAGGTGACCTTCTGGCGCAGCTTCTTCACGCTGCTGGCGCTGCTGGTCATCCTGCCGGTGCTGCAGGGCAGGGCGGTGTTTGCCTCGATGCGCCATGGCGGGCGGGCGTTGTGGATCTCCGGCGTGTGCTGGAGCGTGATGTTCACGGCGTTCATGGTGGCGCTGGTGCTGATGCCGGTGGCCAATGTGCTGGTGACCATGTCGGTGGGCCCCTTGCTCACGGCGCTGTTTGCACGGGTGTTCATTGGCCACCATATCGCTCCCCGCACCTGGGCCGCCATTGCGGTGGCTGGGCTGGGCATTGGCTGGATGTACGGTTCGCAAATGGCGGGCCTGCCACTGCTGGGCACCCTGGTGGCCCTGTGCGTGCCGGTGGCGGCGGCGGTGAACTGGACGGTGGTGCAGCACTCGCAGCGCCATGGCCATGCGGTGGACCTGGTGCCGGCAGTGCTGGTGGGTGCGGTGATCTCGGTGGTGGCGACCCTGCCGCTGGCGTTGCCGTTTCAGGCATCTTTTTACGACCTAGGGCTGCTGGCCCTGCTGGGCGTGGTGCAATTGGCGATTCCCTGCGTGCTGGCGGTGCGCTGCGGCAGGGTGCTCAAGGCGCCCGAAATGGCGCTGCTGGGTTTGCTGGAAGTGATTTTCGGCATCCTGCTGGCATGGCTGGGTGCGGGCGAGAAGCCCGCGCCAGCCGTGCTGACCGGAGGCGCACTGGTCATCGGTGCGCTGGTTTTCAATGAACTGTTGGGTTGGAAGGAACAAAAATGACGGAGACGGTTGTGTCTGAAGTGTTGAGCGAGGTGCGTGGCCAGGTGGGCTTCATCACCCTGAATCGTCCACGGGCGCTCAATGCCCTGTCGCTGGGCATGGTGCGTGACCTGATGGGCATCCTGCTGGCATGGCAGAACGATGCGCGGGTGCTGGCGGTGGCCATTCGTGGCAGCAACAAGGAAGGCCCGTTTGGGGCTTTCTGCGCGGGCGGCGATATCCGCTTTCTGCACCAGGCAGGCAGCCAAGGCAACCCGCTGATCGAGGATTTCTTCACCGAGGAATACGCGCTCAACCATCTGATCCACAACTACGCCAAGCCCTACATCGCGTTCATGGACGGCATCGTGATGGGGGGCGGCATGGGTATCAGCCAGGGCGCAGCCCTGCGCGTGGTGACCGAACGCACCAAGATGGCCATGCCCGAAACCGCGATTGGCCTGTTCCCGGACGTGGGTGGTGGGTACTTTCTGAGCCGTTGCCCCGGCCGAGTGGGCGAGTGGCTGGCCCTGACGGGCGACACCATCGGCGCAGGCGATGCCATTGCCTACCAGCTGGCCGATGGCTGCATGCCGTCAGACCGGCAGGCGGCGGTGTGGGACGCCCTGGCCACGCAAAGCTTTGCAGATGGCGCGGCTATCAAGGCCTATGTTGCTTCTCAATTTGTAGCGGCTCAGGCAAGTGGTTCTAGCGCTCAGGCCGATATTGATCAATATTTTGCGCTGCCAACCGTTGGCGAGATCGTGCGGGGTCTTGAAGCGGCTGACAGCGACTGGGCACGTGCCACGGCCGCCACGCTGCGCAAGCGTTCGCCGCTGATGCTGCATGTGGTGCTGGAACAAATCCGCCGCGCCCGCACTATGGGCCTGGCCGACGACCTGCGCATGGAGCGCGACATGGTGCGCCACTGCTTCTTCCTGCGCCCGGGGCAAAGCGAGACCGTCGAAGGCATCCGCGCCCTGGCTGTGGACAAGGACCATGCGCCCCGCTGGAATCCTGGCCGCATTGAAGACGTGACGCCGGACATGGTCACCCCGTTCTTTGCCAGCCCCTGGCCTGTGCACGCCCATCCGCTGGCCCATCTGGCCTGACTGGCGAAGGCTGTCCTAGGACGTTCGGCTGCGCCCCGGGCGCCTGTTCGAGACCTCTCCGGGCGCTCGCAGCGGTGACTGCGGGCCGGGAGGTCTGCGATCTGCCTGCCATGACTACTGCGATGTTCCCGCTTTTATGGGTTCAATTGCTGGTACACGGCGGTGGCCAGGGCCAGCAGATCGGGCCGCGAGAGCTGGCCGCTCAGCGCATAACCAAAGCCCCCATCTGTCCAGTAAAAGCCCGGTACGGGGCCTTCCTGTGTGAACTGGAACGCGGTAGCGGGAGCGGCCGCCAGCGGCGTTTCCTTGCTTCGTGGTGCCCCGCCTTTGTTTTCGCCCGCAGGGCGGGGCGAGGACGGCGCCAGAGCGCCCAGGTACAGCGTGATGCGCTGGCCGGCGCCATTCTGGTACATGAACTGCGCGCGCACGCCCGTGTCGCCCGGCAGCAAGCGGCCACCCACCAGTTCATAGCCTTGTGCACCGAGCGCGGGGACTTTGAGGGGTCGGTCCAGGCGCTTGGACAGCCATTGCACCAGGTGGTCTTGCTGGGCGGCAGTGACCTCTACCGGGTGGCGCACTTCGGGTTGGTAAACCGCATGGGCCACCGAGGCCTGTTGTGCAAAGCGCTGTGCCGGTTCGGCGGCCACCAGCGTGGTGCCCTGGCCCGCAGCGATGGTTTGACCGGACATCCCGGCGGGCCAATGGCTGCGCCCCGTCCAGCCCAGCACAAAGGCCAGCAACACGGATGCCGCCATTCCACCCCAGCGCCACCATTGCGCGTATTGCTCGCGTCGGTCGGTGGCACGCTGCGCTGCGGCCAGCAGGGCGTCGGGCACGGGGGCGTGGAGCAGGTCCTGGTGCAGGGCCTGCAGCCGCTGCCGCTGCGTCTGCCAGTGGGCCAGCGTGGCCTGGGCCTCCTCATCGTCCCGCAGTTGCTCGCGCAGTGCCTGGGCCTGCGCAGGAGTCAACTGGCCGTCCACAAGGGCGTGCCAGGCGCTGGTTTCTTCAGCGCGCGGTGGAGGGGTAGGGTGCTTGGGGTCCATGGCGGGGGATCGGGTCTGGGGGCTATTTGAGGCGGCGCAGCACTGGTGTGGTACTGCCTGCGGCCGTCACGGAGCTTGGCTGGGTGGCGGCTGTAGGGCCTGACGCGGGTTCGCGGTCCATGAGCACGCGCAGGCGCGTGCGGGCCCGCGACAGGCGTGACATGACGGTGCCCACCGGAATGCCCAGGATGCGTGCCGTGTCTTCGTAGCCCATGTCCTCCATCGCCACCAACAACAGCACGGCCCGCTGGTCGGCGGGCAGGCGCTGGAGACAGCGCTCCAGGTCCAGCGCATCGTCCGACCGGGACGGAGTGCCGGGCAGCTGATCTTGAACTTCGTCGATGTCCAGGGCTTGCAGCGAGGGCAATGCGCGGCGCTGGTTGAGGTACAGGTTGTGCATCAGGGTGAACAACCATGCGCGCAGGTCGCTTCCGGTGCGCCACAGCAGCCATTTGCTGCAGGCACGCTCCAGCGTGTCCTGCACCAGGTCATCGGCCGCCCAGGCATCGCCTGTCAGCACCCGCGCGTAGCGGCGCAGGGCGGGCAGCTGTTCGATGACCTGGGAGCGGTTCATTCCGCGCGAAGCCTGGGGTGCGCTGACCGGTTTGTTACGGCCGCGCGGTGCGCCAGACTTGGTTCACGCCGTCGCCCGTCTTGTCCCCGGGCTTGGCGTCCTTGGCCCAGTAATACAGCGGTTTGCCCTTGTAGGCCAGCTGGGTCTTGCCATCGTCGCGAGTAACCACGCTGTAGTCAGCGCCCGGGGCCTTGCTGGCCATCAGCGGCGGCCAGTTGGTGGCGCAGGGGCCGTTGCACACCGATTTGCCGCTGCCAGCCACATCGCGGTCAAACGTGTAAAGGGTCATGCCGTTTGCGCCGACCAGCACGCCGTCCATGGTCTTCACGGGCGAGTTGTCCATGGTGGCGCAGCCAGCCAGGGCGATGGCTGCGACGAGGGTGGTCATCGAGATCAGTTTCTTCATGGGTTTCTCCAGAGGGTGGTGCAGGCAAAGGCGAATGCTGTCTTGCACCGGGACAAACACATGGACGCGGCGGTTTATTCCACAGCGTCGCAAAAAAATCTCAAGGGCGGTCCGTGTACGCACAGACCCCATCGTGCAGCAGACTCAGCGGCTGCGGCTCTTCATGGCGCGTTCCACTTCGCGCTTGCCTTCACGGTCCTTGATGGTGTCGCGTTTGTCGTGCTCGGCCTTGCCCTTGGCCAGTGCGATTTCGCACTTCACGAAGCCGTTCTTCCAGTGCAGATTGACGGGCACCAGGGTGTAGCCCTTTTGCTCGACCTTGCCAATCAGCCGTTTGATGTCATCCTTCTTGAGCAGCAGCTTTTTGGTGCGCGCCGATTCCGGGTTGACGTGGGTGGACGCTGTCTTGAGCGGGTGGATCAGGCAGCCGAGCAGAAACAGTTCGCCATCGCGGATCAGCACATAGCCATCGGTCAGCTGCACCTTCCCCTCGCGCAGCGCCTTGACCTCCCAGCCGTGCAGCACCATGCCCGCCTCGTGGCGCTCCTCAAAGAAGTAGTTGTAGGCCGCTTTCTTGTTGTCGGCAATGCGGGATGTGGGATCGGGTTTTTTGGCCATGTAGTTCAGATGCGGCGCCCTGCGGGAGATAAAAGGTCTCCCTACATACAATTGTGGCCGTTCAGAGACCCGTGATTCTAGTTTCCCCGGCCGCCTTTCCCCTTCGAAAGCCGCGCGCCCACTGCCTGCATGAAAACCGTCCACAAGTCCGTCCTCATTTGGTACAGCCCCGAAGAGATGTTTTCCCTGGTCACCGGGGTGGAGCACTACCCGCAGTTCCTGCCCTGGTGCGACCACGCTGCGGTGCTGGAGCAGACCAGCGAGGGCATGACCGCTGAGGTGGGCATTGCGTTCAGCGGCATTCGCCAGACCTTCGTCACGCGCAACACGCACGAGGCGGGCAAGCGTGTGCAGATGCATCTGGTGAAAGGACCGTTTTCACGGCTGGACGGGGACTGGCACTTTCATCCCGTGGGAGACGGCACGCAGCGTGCGTGCAAGGTGGAGCTGCTGCTGAACTACGGGTTTGACAGCGCTGCATTGGCCGCGCTGGTGGGGCCGGTGTTTGACCGCATCGCGGGCAGTATGGTGGATGCCTTCGTCAAGCGCGCGGAACAGGTCTATGGCTGAGAAAGGCCCCGGCGTCCCGGCGACCCTCGCTATCTCCGTGGTTGCCTGCTTGGCGCCGCGCGAGGTGCGCGAATGGGTGCTGGATTTACCGGTGGGCGCTACCGTGGCAGATGCCTTGCGCGCCAGCTGTGGGGTGGAGGCGGGTGATGAGCCGTCGGTTGGCATCTGGGGCCGTGCCGCCAAGCTGGATGCAGTGCTGCAGCCCCTGGACCGTGTGGAAATCTACCGCCCCTTGAAGGTGGACCCCAAGGTGGCGCGCCGGGAGCGTTTTGCCCGCCAAGGCGCGCGCACCACCGGGCTGTTTGCGCGGCGCAGGCCCGGGGGCAAGTCGGGCTACTGAATCCCACGTGCTGGTCGGCGGGGGAGGCCGAAGCAGCACGTCACTCACAACTCAGCGTACGCAGTCGCTTGCGACGATCTCGTCGATGCGCTTGGCCTCTGCCGCGCGGGCGGGGCCGTCCAGGAAGATTTTTTCGCCCTGGGCATTGGCTTGGGTGATGGGCTTGCCTGCGTCGAACGCTGCTTTTGCCGCACGTGCGCGGGTGCAGTTTTCGGCTTTGGCCTTGGCGATCTTTTCGTCTTCAGCCTTTTTCTTGGCGGCTTCTGCGGCCTCAGCCTGGGCCTTCTTTTCTTCCAGCTCCTTGTCCTTGCCCGCGCCTGCAGCGCTGGCTGCGGCCTTGGGCGCTGCTGCCACGGCAGGGGCTGCATCGGAGGCTGCGGGTGCGGCAGGGGGCGCTGCACGTGCCGGACGGTTGCCGCCTGGCTGCTTCAGGATGCTTTTTTCAGGGATGTCGGGTGGCGGGGGGCGGTCGCTGAAGACCTTGCGTCCGTCTTTGTCTGTCCACTGCCATTGCGCCGCCGCGCCCATGGCCCAGGTGCAGGCCACGGCCAGCAGGAGAAGCTTGTGCATTTTCATTCGGACAAGTTTATCCATGTGATTCCCCCCCCGCCAGTGCGTTGGAGATGGGTGGGCGCGTTTTCGCCACATGCGGCGCGGGTACAATCCGTTTTTTGGAGCTTTCTCATGCGCCTTCTTGGAAAAGCGCTCACCTTCGACGATGTGTTGCTGGTGCCAGCGTACTCCCAGGTCCTGCCCAAGGACACGTCCCTCGCGACGAAACTCTCCCGCAATATCCAGCTGAACCTGCCGCTCGTGTCCGCCGCCATGGACACCGTGACCGAAGCGCGCCTGGCCATAGCCATTGCCCAGGAGGGCGGCATTGGCATCGTGCACAAGAACCTCACGGCGCAAGAGCAGGCCGCCCACGTGGCCAAGGTCAAGCGCTACGAATCCGGCGTGCTGCGCGATCCGGTGGTCATCACCCCCGAGCACACCGTGCTGCAGGTGCTGCAGCTGTCCGAGCAACTGGGCATCTCGGGCTTCCCGGTGTGCGACGGTGGCAAGGTGGTCGGTATCGTCACGGGCCGCGACCTGCGGTTTGAGACCCGATACGACGTCAAGGTCCACCAGATCATGACCCCGCGTGAGAAGCTCATCACGGTCAATGAAAAAGAGGGCACCACGCCTGCACAGGCCAAGGCGCTGCTCAACAAGCACAAGCTCGAACGCATCCTGGTCGTGAACGACGCCTTTGAACTCAAGGGCCTGATCACGGTGAAGGACATCACCAAGCAGACTAGCTTTCCCAACGCGGCCCGCGATGCCGCAGGCCGCCTGCGCGTAGGCGCTGCGGTGGGTGTGGGCGAGGGCACCGAAGAACGCGTCGAAGCGCTGGTCAAGGCCGGCGTAGACGCCATCGTGGTGGACACGGCCCACGGCCACAGCAAGGGCGTGATCGACCGCGTACGGTGGGTCAAGCAGAACTATCCGCAAGTGGACGTGATCGGCGGCAACATTGCCACCGGTGCCGCTGCGCTGGCACTGGTTGAGGCCGGTGCTGATGCCGTCAAGGTCGGCATCGGCCCAGGCTCCATCTGTACCACCCGCATCGTGGCCGGCGTGGGCGTGCCCCAGATCATGGCCATCGACAACGTGGCCACGGCACTCAAGGGCACGGGCGTGCCGCTGATTGCCGACGGCGGCATCCGCTACAGCGGTGACATCGCCAAGGCCCTGGCCGCTGGCGCTGGCACCGTGATGATGGGCGGCATGTTTGCTGGCACCGAAGAAGCACCTGGCGAGGTGATCCTGTTCCAGGGCCGCAGCTATAAGAGCTACCGCGGCATGGGCTCCATCGGCGCCATGCAGCAGGGCAGCGCTGACCGCTACTTCCAGGAATCGAGCACGGGCAACCCCAATGCCGACAAGCTGGTGCCCGAGGGCATCGAAGGCCGTGTGCCCTACAAGGGCTCGATGGTCAGCATCGTCTACCAGATGGCGGGCGGCGTGCGTGCATCCATGGGCTACTGCGGCTGCGCCACCATCGAAGAGATGAACAACAAGGCCGAGTTCGTCGAGATCACCACTGCTGGTATCCGCGAAAGCCACGTGCACGATGTGCAGATCACCAAAGAAGCGCCGAACTACCGCGCTGACTGATCGTTGTAAGCCGATCTGGCCTGATTGAAAAAATCTGGTCAGACTGATATAGTCTGGTCTGAATTCACCATTCAGGCCAGACTTTTTTATTTATGCAGTCCGTTGGCATCTACGAAGCCAAAAGCAGGTTCTCTGCCTTGATCGAACTGGTCGAGCAGGGCGAGGAAGTGCGCATCACCCGTCACGGCAAAGAGGTAGTACGCATGCTGCCGGTGCGCCGCCGCCCAGTGATTTCTGACGAACAGATTGCGCGCGAACTGGGCCAGATGGACGCGTTGCATGCCAGCATTCAACCCGCAGGGGCAACGACGGTGGACGGCTTGCGCCGTGCAGGGCGGAGCACTGCATGACCGCTTTCGTGCTTGATGCCTCGGTCACTGCCGCCTGGTTGTTGCCGGACGCGGCCAGCGAACACACCCGCCGCCTGTACGCCCTGATCCGCCGCGATGAGGTCGAGCCGCAGGCGCCCAACCTCTGGCACTGGGAGTGCCACAACATACTGGCCACCGGTGTGAACAGCGGGCGCATTCCAGCCGCTTCCGTCGAAGGCCTGTGGGGCGTGCTCGAAGCAATTCGGCACCGCGTTGAATTGCACGAACTGGCCCCTGCCCAGCACAAGGCCGTGCTCGACGTGGCATTGGAAACCGGTCTGCCCACCTTTGATGCTGCGTACCTGTGGCTGGCCCGTTCGCTGCGCCTGCCTTTGGCCACCTTTGATTCTCACCAGATCGCTGCCGCCCAGCGCAGCGGCGTCCCGCTTCTTGATCTCTCCAGCCTCTGACGGACCACCACCATGCAACACCAGAAAATCCTCATCCTCGATTTCGGCTCGCAAGTCACCCAGCTCATCGCCCGCCGCGTGCGCGAGGCCCATGTGTACTGCGAAGTGCACCCCTGCGACGTGACCGACGAATGGATCCGTGACTACGCCAAGGACGGCTCGCTCAAGGGCGTGATCCTGTCGGGCAGCCACGCCAGCGTGTACGAGGTGGACGACAAGGCACCCAATGCAGTGTTCGAGCTGGGCATCCCTGTGCTGGGCATCTGCTACGGCATGCAGACCATGGCCCAGCAGCTGGGCGGCAAGGTTGAAGGCTCCAACACCCGCGAATTTGGCTACGCCGAAGTGCGCGCGCACGGCCACACCGAGCTGCTCAAGGGCATTGAAGACTTCGCCACCCCCGAAGGCCACGGCATGCTCAAGGTGTGGATGAGCCACGGCGATAAGGTCACGGCGTTGCCTCCGGGCTTCAAGGTCATGTGCTCCACACCGTCGTGCCCCATTGCTGGCATGGCCGACGAAAGCCGCCATTACTATGCCGTGCAGTTCCACCCCGAAGTCACGCACACCGTGCAGGGTCGCGCCTTGCTGGAGCGTTTTGTGCTGGGCATCTGCGGCACTCGGGCCGACTGGGTCATGGGCGACTACATCGAAGAAGCCGTGCAGAAGATCCGCGAACAGGTGGGCGATGAGGAAGTGATCCTCGGCCTGTCGGGTGGCGTGGATTCGTCCGTGGCGGCAGCTCTGATCCACCGCGCCATTGGCGACCAGCTCACCTGCGTGTTTGTGGACCACGGCCTGCTGCGCCTGAACGAGGGCGACATAGTCATGGACATGTTCGAAGGCAAGCTGCACGCCAAGGTCATCCGCGTGGACGCGAGCGACCTGTTCCTAGGCAAGCTGGCCGGGGTGAGCGAACCTGAGCAAAAGCGCAAGATCATCGGCGGCCTCTTTGTGGACGTTTTCAAGGCCGAAGCCGCCAAGCTCAAGGCCGGCACCGGTGGCCACAAGGGCGCCACCTTTTTGGCCCAGGGCACGATCTACCCTGACGTCATCGAAAGCGGCGGCGCCAAGAGCAAGAAGGCCGTCACCATCAAGAGCCACCACAACGTGGGCGGCCTGCCCGAGCAGCTGGGCCTGAAGCTGCTGGAACCCCTGCGCGACCTGTTCAAGGACGAAGTGCGCGAACTGGGCGTAGCCCTGGGCTTGCCGCCCGACATGGTCTACCGCCACCCCTTCCCTGGCCCTGGCCTGGGCGTGCGTATCCTGGGCGAGGTGAAGAAGGAATACGCCGACCTGCTGCGCCGCGCCGACGCGATCTTCATCGAAGAGCTGCGTAACTTCAAGGACGAAGCGACCGGCAAGACCTGGTACGACCTCACCAGCCAGGCCTTCACCGTGTTCCTTCCCGTCAAGAGCGTGGGCGTGATGGGCGACGGTCGCACGTATGACTACGTGGTGGCCCTGCGCGCTGTGCAGACCAGCGACTTCATGACCGCCGACTGGGCCGAGCTGCCTTACGCGCTGCTCAAAAAGGTTTCGGGCCGCATCATCAACGAAGTGCGTGGCATCAACCGAGTGACATATGACGTGAGCAGCAAGCCACCAGCGACGATCGAGTGGGAATGAAATCAGGTCCTTCGGGGACTATCGTGACCTATCGAAAAACTGTCGTAACGTGTTGATTTAGAAAGAAATACGTCACGGCAGCTATCGGTGGCTATCGCCGACCAGCAAAACGGATTGGCGGTAGAGGTGACGGTAGAAACCGGAGGCCGGATTAAGACCCTCCCGTTTACTATCCAGACCAAACCGGTCTTTGACGGTAAACCGCTCCTCAGGAAAGCTTGTTTCATGCGGCTTTCCGAGCATCAGCAGGTCTCCTGACCCCTGACGGTAAAAGCCGTCATGAACAGGAGGAAAAATCTCGATGCTTACCGACACCGCACTACGCAATCTCAAGCCTAAGTCCAAGATTTACAAGGCTTCCGACCGCGACGGCATGTACGTAACGGTATCAACCACCGGTACCGTCACCTTCCGCTACGATTACCGTCTCAACGGCCGGCGCGAGACGCTGACCATTGGACGGTATGGGCCGTCCGGCATTTCGCTCGCGATGGCCCGCGAAAAGCTGCTGGACGCCAAGAAGGCCGTCGCCCAGGGCAAGTCCCCGGCGCATGAGAAGCAGCGCGAGAAGCGCCGCCTGACCGCCGCCAAGAACTTCGGCGACATGACCGCCCAGTGGATGGCCGGTGCCCGGATGGCCGACAGCACGCGAGCGATGCGCAAGAGCATCGTCGATCGGGACATCCTGCCGGCCTTCCAGAACCGCCTGCTCAACGAAATCACCGCCGACGACTTGCGCGCCCTGTGCGGCAAGGTGAAAGGGCGGGGCGCCCCGGCCACCGCAGTGCATATCCGCGACATCGTGAAGCAGGTCTATGCCTTCGCCATCCTGCATGGGGAGAAGGTAGACAACCCAGCGGCCGACGTAGGCGCAGCCTCGATTGCGACCTTCGTGCCCAAGGACCGCGCCTTGTCGCCGCTGGAGATCCGCCTGATGTCGCGGCAGATGGAGTCGGTGGCCACCTATCCGACCATTCGACTGGCGTTGCGAATGATCCTGCTGACGCTTGTGCGCAAGAGCGAGCTGATCGAGGCCACCTGGGACGAGGTCGATTTCGAGAACGCGACCTGGACCATTCCGAAGCAGCGGATGAAGGGGCGCAACCCGCATGTGGTCTACCTGTCGCGCCAGGCGCTGGACATCCTGGTGGCGCTGCACACCTGCGCGGCCGGCTCGAAGTTCGTGCTGCCATCGCGCTACGACTCCGACCATTGCATGTCTCACGCGACCCTCAACCGGGTCACGCAGATCGTCGCGCAGCGGGCCAAGGCCGCAGGCCTGCCGCTGGAGCCGTTCACCGTCCACGATCTGCGCCGTACAGGTTCGACGTTGCTCAACGAGATCGGGTTCAACCGAGACTGGATCGAGAAATGCCTTGCGCACGAAGAAGGGCGTTCCTCGCGCTCGATCTACAACAAGGCCGAGTACGCCGAGCAGCGGCGCCACATGCTGCAGGAGTGGGCCAACATGGTCGATCACTGGATCGACGGGCAGACCTACGTGCCGAAGCTGATGCCGGACAACGTGGTCGTGCCGGTGCTCAGCGCGGCTTTGTAAGGGAGGGCCGCATGATGCCCTCATCGGTACTCTCCGTCGACGCCCAGGGCAAGGTTTGTGCACATGGCGAAAAGATCACTCTGGGTGATCTTTTCAAGCCCTTATCAAACTGGTCGGACTTGGCGAAGGTTTATAAATCTGTTATTTTGGGCACTATGGATGCTCAAAATTCTGGAAAACTAAACCACTTGTTGGCCGAACTGGGCGATACCCGCTTGGTGTCAAGCCGATGGCTACGAGCGCACGGCTACTCCAACAGCCTGGTGGCGCGCTATGTGAGCAGCGGCTGGCTGGTGTCGCCAGCGCGTGGCGTCTACATGCGCAGGGGCGGGCGGCTGCAATGGGATGGGGTGGTCCGCAGCCTGCAGATCGGCGAGGGCATGCCGCTGCACGTCGGGGGACATTTCGCACTGGCCCTGCAGGGACACGAGCACTACTTGCGTCTGGGCGATGCCGGGGTGATCACGCTGTATGGGCCACAGCAACCGCCGGGCTGGTTGGGCAAGCTGTCGCTGGAGCTGCGCTTCGAGTACCAGGGCAAGGGTCCGCTCGATCTCCAGGTCGTGCCTGTCACTGCGGAAGTCTCCGAGAAGGCGTTGTCGGAAGCGGGTCTGGCTTGGCATTCAGCAGCACCTGGGACTGATGCGCTGGTTTGCTCGACGCCCGAGCGTGCCATGCTGGAACTGTGCGACAGCGTTTCGGATGCGGCTGGGGTCTACGAGGTCGATGCGCTGATGCAGGCCATGACCACGCTGCGGCCGCAGCGCGTCGGCCTGCTGCTGCGCTGCTGCCGCAGCATCAAGGCGAAACGGTTGTTCTTGGCCCTGGCCGATCGCCACCGGCATGCGTGGCTGGCGCACGTGTCGCTGGAGGATGTCGATCTGGGTCGGGGCAAGCGTGCGCTGGTGCCCGGTGGGCGCTTGCATCCGACCTACCAGATCACCTTGCCGGGAGACCTCGATGAGCACCTGGCTTGACCAATGGGACCGGCGCTACACCGACCGCGTGCGGCTGCTGGTCGAAATCCTGCCGGTGCTGGCGCAGGAGCAACGCTTTGCGCTAAAGGGCGGCACCGCCATCAACCTGTTCGAGCACGATCTGCCGCGCCTGTCGGTGGATATCGACCTGGCCTGGCTGCCTGTGCATGACTATGCCGAGGACGCGAGGCTGATCGCCGAAGCACTGGGGCGACTGGCGGATGTACTGCGCGCCCGGCCTTTGCAATTGCAGGTGCAGACCTCGGCGGGTGAGGGCGGGGCGGTCACTCGCTTGGTGGCCAGCCGCAACCGTGCACGCGTGCAGATCGAGACGACGCCGGTGATGCGCGGCACGGTGCATCCGGTGCGAACCATGGTCGTGCGGCCACGGGTGGAAGATGCGTTCGGCTTCGCCGAGGTGCAGGTTCTGGACTTTGCCGACCTCTACGCCGGCAAGCTCGCGGCAGCGTTGTCGCGGCAGCATCCACGCGACCTTTTCGATGTCGGCCTGCTGTTGCAGGACGACCGTGCGGACGAGGCGCTCTGGCGCACCTTCCTCGTGTACCTGACGTGCAGTCCCAAGCCCGCATGGGAGATGCTGACGCCGCGCGTGCCTGCGGATTTCTTGGCCACCTTCGAGGCCCATTTTAAGGGTATGACGGCCGAGCCTATCGGTGTGGCTACGTTGCTGGAGAGCCGTGAGCGCCTGTTGGCACGCGTAGCGCATTGGCTGAATGCACCGTCATGTGCCTTTCTGGAATCCGTCGAGGATGAGCAGCCGGATTTCGGTTTGATCGGACTTGCGCATGCGGCCGAGTTGCCAGGTGTGCGACGCAAGCTCCACAACCTGGCTCAGCGCACGGTGGCCAAGCGTGCGGCAGATCGCCAGCAGCTTGACGAAACGCTGGCGCGGATCGCCGGTGCCAGATGACGAAGGAGGCTGCCGCGATGGTTCACGATTTCACACTGGTCTATGCACTGGACTCGGGCATGGGGTCGCAGGAGGACGTCCTTCGCCAAGTGGCGAACAGCGACTGCACCGATGCCACGGTCGGCTGGGGGCGGCCGGGTCATTTCGACTTGGCTTTCAGCAGGGAGGCGAGCGACCACGATGCTGCGGTCACGCTTGCCACGGCGCAGATGGCACAGGCGCTGCCCGGGGCGGTACTGGTCCGGGTGGACAAGCATTTGATGGTGACGTCATCCTCGAACAGGGCGGTGTCGGCGCAGCCTCACGTCCGGTCCGCTGGACGAGTTGGTCTTCGCTGATCGAGAGGCTTGCTTGCGGCCTTCGATCCAGGCTTCGACTTCTTCCAAGTCCCAAACGACGCAACGGGCGGTGAGGCGGAAGCGGCGTGGGAATTCGCCGCGCTGTTCCATTTCATAGATCGTCGTCTCGGCCAGAGGCACGATCTGGTGCAGTTCGTGGCGGCGGATGGTGCGGCGGAAGGGCAAAACGCCGTGCTTCGGGAACTGGGGGAGATTGCCGTAGGCGATCGAGCCGGGCAGGGGGAGGGCGGACGGCGAGCGCATCTCGGTACCGTTGACTCGGCCTATGTTTCCTGTCGGGTTATTCTCCATGTCGAACTCCGTGGTTGTCCGGCGATATGAGTTGCCACCGCATGACGACATGGTGGCTTTCAATGGCTATCGCGGGAACTCACTGGAGCGTAGAGAGGCGTACTGAAGACAAATAGCCAAGGAAAAGGGGGAGGGTATGGCGACGATAACGGTTTCTCCGATTCATTTCGAGGACTACAGCGGCATCCAGTTTGAGCGCCTTGTCTTTGCATACCACGTGCGCGCTGGCTGGCGTGACCTGATCTGGCATGGCCAATCGGGAGGCGACCAAGGGCGGGACATCGCGGGTATCGAGCCATTCGACGACCAGCCGGCACGCAAGACCATCATCCAATGCGCGAACCGGGACACGCTGACCCTAGCGAAGGCCAAGGGCGATATGTCCAAGGCGGTCAAAGCCGCTGGCGGGGCGCCGAATGCTTTCAAGTTCGTCTCTCGTGGCCCTGTTTCGGACGTCAGCCGAACTCGGATCGAGCAAGCCGCGGCATCCCTCGGGGTTGCGCATGTGACGATATGGTCAGGCGTGGAATTCGAGGAGAACCTGCGGCTTCGCGCCGAGTACCTGCTGCATCGTTTCGTCCATGGCATCGAGTTTCCCGACGCTGAGATGGAGATCCGAAAGTTTGTGGACGACTTCCCCGATCTCTCGGATGCCGATGTACTGCAGTTGATGGCGGCCGTGTTCGATCGCCCGGTCTTTCGGACACCGTTTCAGCAGGAAAGCTCCCTGCCTGCCTTTCAGCAGGCGATCGAAGACACCATTGGCGCACTCAACACCGGCGTTTGGCGGACGCGCGAGGGAGACGAGATCAGGCGTATCCCCTCGATCCATCATCTTCGAGATCAACGCATCCAGGCAGTGCTTGCAAAGGTAGTTCGTCAAGTCGATGAGCTGCGCCGCATCTTTGTGACCCATCTCAAGGAAGGTGAGATCAGGCATTGTGGATGCGGTCAGCCGAATTGCCCCACGTACATGCTCACGCATCGCGTTGCCGAAGAACTGGACGAAGCCAGACGGAAAATTCTGACGATGTTTCGATCGGTGTATGCGCCCTTTGACGTGAGTCTTCAGTAGGCGAGCATGGAAATGGCATTGTCCGAAGAACAAATTCAGTATCTCAATCACCATCCGCCAGGCGAGGCCGTGGCTCGCGCGTTGTCCGAACTACTGGTCAATGACCGTGACTTGCTCGGTATCGACGCCAACGAACGATCCATCACCTTTCGCTTCGCGATGTATCTCCAACGGCATTTTCCTGATTGGACCGTAGATTGCGAATACAACCGGGATGGCGCTGAGCCGAAGAGGCTCGGACATCTGGAGCTGTATCCGGACAGCGAGGATGATGAGGCGAAGACCGTATTTCCAGATGTGATCGTTCATCGACGGGGCACGAGAAACAACTATCTGGTCTTGGAGTTCAAGAAGTCAACGAGCCGTGTTGACCGGCAGATCGACCTTCGGAAACTTCGGGGCTATAAGCAGCAGCTTGGCTACGAGCATGCCCTGTTTGTGGAGGTTGGAACCGAGGGGCGGGCGGTCATCACCATGCTTGAATGGGCTTGAGAGGTAACAGGGAAAACTCATGACACGCATTCCACCGTTCAGCTCACAGCACCTTGAAGCTGCGTGCCGCGTGCTCGCCGATACCGAGCGTGGCCTGAGCGGCACGCAGATCGAACGCCTGCTGCAAGAAATCGAGATTGCCGACACGTCGCCCGGCATGACCAAGTGGAAGCGGTTGTTCAATGCGCTGGCCGGCGCGCAAAACCACCACCAAATCGGCAACCATCTCATCATGTTCATCAATCGCGCGATGAACCCGGTGAGCTATGCCCGCGATCCCGCGACGTTCGCCTGGCGGCGCGACGAACTCAATGTCGTCCTTGCCTTCTCCGGTTTCTACGTGCGAGACGACGGCAAGGTCGGGTACGCCGACAAGGCCACGACGCTTGATGCCGCTCGCGCCCGCGCGGGACGACTCAAGGCCGCGCTGGAAAGCCGCGTCGTCCATGCGGAAGTGCTGAACTACTGCCGCGCCGAGTTGCTGGACGAGAACTACTTCCATGCCGTGTTCGAGGCAACGAAAGGTGTTGCGGAGCGGATTCGCCTGTTGTCGGGCCTGAACGGCGATGGCGCGGACTTGGTGAACAAGGCATTCGCAGGCCAGCAACCCGTTCTCGCCTTGGGACCGCTCACCACCGAGTCCGAAAAGAGCGAGCAGAAAGGCTTTGCCAACTTGCTGATCGGCCTATTTGGTGCTGTGCGCAATCCGCTGGCCCATGCGCCCAAGACGAATTGGCCCATGTCCGAACAGGACGCACTGGACATCCTGACGCTGGTATCGCTGATTCACCGCAAGCTGGATGGCACCACGAAATTAGCGGCCGTATCGCCGTAAGGGAGAGACAGGAATGGACGAGGCGATCGTTGTCTTCTCTCGAAAAGGGATTTTCCAGACCACGATCGCCGCGCGCGACGTTCGCAGTCGGGAACATGCGCGCAAGCTGTGGCCCCTGGTATCTCCCGGCGCATCACGGCAGATGGTGACGTGGGTCAGTCCTTCCTTCGAGAGTGGGAAGTTGCGTCGGCGCTCCCATTTCCGGGTGCTTCCTGCCCAGCACACCTTCAACCCCAAAGCGCACTTCGACGATGAAGAGTCCAGCCGGTGGCGCGCCGTGCAGGAAAGCCCTGAACACCGGCGGGCGAAAGAACTTGTCGCGGCTGAACTCTCACGACGCCTGCATGCCGGGCTTGCGATGCCGTGGGCGTTCAAGGATGCGGATGCGTCGGACTATCCGCTGGAAGGCAACTTGTTGCTCGGCGCCGACCAGGTGGCAACCGAGCATCCCCTGGAGACGCCCTTCGGCAGCAAATTCCGGCTTGACGTGGCTGTGCTCGGGCCGCCGGTCCAGGCCGAGCCGATGGTGCTGGGCGGCGTTGAAATTGAACTCGGCCACGCCTTTGACGGGCGGAAGGCGCTGATCGGGAAGTCGCTCGGATTTCCGCTGATCTCCATCGACATCACCGAGATGAGGCTGGACGAACTCACGCCCGAGTGGGCTCAGCAGGTATTGACCGCGACCACGCGGAGCCACGAGCAAGGACGTCGGCAGACCTACATCTATCTCCACGACCTGCTGTACCCCCTCTACGCGCAATTGCCGGCGTTTCTGGACGACGAGCAGCGCCATCAGTTCCTTGTGTTTGCCGACAATGAGACCCTGAACAAGTTGGTGCGCTGGATGAACCTGCTCGCCGAAAAGCTGGAGTACCCGAAGGGTACGGTCGCCGTTGCTTTGGTCAATGGCAAGAACGAGCAGTCGCGCAAGATGCTGGAACGCGCAGGGCAGGTGGTTGGCCCTGACTGGAGTGAGTTCAACGGCCAGCGATGCCTACGGCTGACCCTGCCGCGTCCCAAAGGCCCGGCGGATCTCCAGGCTCATCGCTTCCACATGACGATGGCGCGCATCCTGCTGTCGCACACTGATGCGCTCGTTGGCTACAAGTATTGCAACGGCGTGGACAACAACCATCCCGAAGATGACGTGTGGGTTGCGCATCGCTGGATCGCCGACCTGAAAACCCATACCCAGCACCGCGTATTACCAAAGCGGCTGGCCGAACCGATCAACAGGTTGATCGCTGTGGTCTCTGATTTGCATCGCAATCACGCGGCTGCCAGCCAAGAAGCGTGACCGACTTGACGCCTCGTGCGGTCTTGGTTGTCTGACCAATACTCTCTCAGGCAGATGCGCCTTGGATGCCAGCCCCTGCAGCAACCGGCGGCCCGGCCTTGCGCTTCTTTGCGGTCTCTTCCGAACGCTTGTGCACCTGTGCGCGCCAGTTTTCCAGCGCGAGGATGTCTGCGAGCAGTTCGTCCGGCTCGGGAACAGCAACGCCACCCATCATTGCCTTGTCATGGGCATAGTTGGAGCACTTGCTCATCCCCGCGTTGACCTGCGCATAGTCATCATCGTCCACACTCACACCGACGAGTCGCTGTGTTTCCACGCCCTTGCGGAATCGGAGAATGACTTCGCGCAGAAGGACTTCTTCCACAGCACGCTCCCATGCCATGCGCAGGCGGAAGTACGCATCAACGGTCTGCCGGCGATGCTCCTGCTCCTCACCTTCCTTATGCAGTTTAGCGATGGCCTGTTGCTGCGCCTTCAACGCGCCGATGCGCTTGCTGGCGTTCTTCCCCTCGAACGGCAATTCCGGGTCCGCTATGCCGAAGCCTTCAGCGCGCCGCGTCAGGCTTTGCGTGGCTACTGCGGCACCCACTTGCTTCGCCTCCTCGGCCAGCAGACAGAGGAAATAGATGTCGTGCGTGAAGATGATGACCTGCCGCTGCATCGCTTCAGCAGCGAGGCGCTTGGCCACGCGCTCGCGCCGACGGTGATCGAGCGATGACACTGGATCGTCGAAGACGATTCCTCCCTTGCCGCCGCTCAGACCTACCTCGGCAAGGAACGAGCCGATCGCGATGGCGCGTTGCTCGCCTTCGCTCAGGATTTCACCGGGACTACGTACCTGCGGTAGCTGTAGCTTCAGCTTATGCAGCGCTTTCCCTCGGTCAGCACGGCTTTGCAGAGAAACGCTCAGGCTTCCCACGCCCAGGGCTTTGAATTCGCGGTTCAACGCATCGGCCAGCTCCTTGGAGACGACTTTCTCCGCCAGTTCCGACGCCTTGAGGGATATGGCGTTTGTCCTGACGGCGGTTAGACAGTTCTTCAGCTTTCCCTGGTGTTCCAACTTCGCCACCGCCGTAACCACTGCCTCCTTGACCTGGCTGAGTTTTACGCGGGCGTCCAACTCGCCAAATTGCTTCTGCAATGCAGCGCGGGCTTCTTCATTCGAGGCCTTCTCCAAAGCCTCAGCTTCGGCATTCAGCTTGTCAGCGAGCGTCTGCAACCGTTCAGCCGGACTGAGCAGCGCTTGATCCAGACCCGTCCAGTCATGGGAGACGACCGCAGCCTTGATCGCTTCATGCCGAACCGTCAGTGCGGCCTCGAAAGCCTTGGTGTCGGCCACCAGAGGTGGGTCGATTTCTTCAATTTCCGCCTGCGTCGCCTCATCAAGGTTCAACGCCATGACCGAGGCGGCAAACGGACGGTACTCGGCAGCGAGCGCTTGGCGCCTCGCCTGGGCCGTCTTCTCCGCTTCCGCTTGTATGAACGCCTCAAATCGCAGCAACCGTTCCGCGCCTGCGGCCAGTGGCTGCTGACACAGCGGGCACGCGGCGTCTGCTCCCAAATCTGGGAACTGTTTGTCCGGATGAGCTTCTAGCGCGAACTTCCGGGCTGCATCAAACAGTTCCCGCCATGCTTCTCCACCAGTTCCCGGCAGAAGGTTTTCCCCTTCCTTGAAACTCTTCGCCGCGAGGGCTGCGGCTGCCTGTGCCGTGCGAAAACCATCGGCCAGTGCCTTCAACTTAGCGATAGTTTCAGGGCCGACCACAAGCCCTTTCTCGACAGAATTTTTGGCGATTGCTGCGACACGGCGCGCGCGCAAGCGCAAGAGACCCGCCTTTTCCTTCGGGTTGTTCTCTTTGAGACTTTTCTCCAGCGTTTCCCTCTGTTCAAGTTCTTCTGGCTTGAGCGCAGCGAGAGTTTCAACCTGCGCAGTGCTGGTTTTTGCAGAGAGCGCCGCGATCAGCTTTCCGACGGCAGTTTCCCCCTGTAGGTGCGCAAATGCAGTGAGATCCACCGCCGACTGCTTTTGCTCGGCCTCGACGGAAATTTTGAGTTGTTGACAGACCTTGGCAAGTGCCTCGAATACGTCCAGACCATACGGCACGTAAGAGAAGTCATCCTCGTTATCCAAATAAGCACGCGCGCAATGTGCGTCGAAAATGGCGAAAGACGAAAGCTCTGGAGGCGCCTCTTTCCCTTGCTGCCAGACTACCTCTTTGAGTGCGCCATCAATGGATATATCGAAGGAGGCCTGGGCATTGCCAGCCTTGGCTCCTGGCAAATTGGCATTGGGATGGATGGGTTCCGATTGATCGCGCGCCCGACAGGCACGCTTGAGAACACGCGAGTATCCTGATTTTCCAGAGCCGTTATCGCCATATATGACGGTCATGCCGACCGGACCAACCGCCAACTGCTGATTTTCTGCAATTGCGTTGACGTTGTGCAGATTCTTGATGGCCCGAAGCTCGATATGCGTGGTCGCCTCAACTTGTGCTGGAATCTGGTCAGCCGTTAGCGGCTGGGGCTGGCGGTTCTTCGGGTCTAGAATTCCGTGGGCCAGCTTGAGCAAGGCATACAAATCCTCATGATCTTGTGGCGTCAGCGCTTGTTTCGCCAGTAGGCGAGAAACCGCATCGCTCTGCCACGCCGGAAGCCCCTGCGTCCAAGCCAAGATTTCCTGCAATATCGCCATGAGCCCTCCCTGTCTCTATTGGTTACTTGGTATGACCCCAGTTTAACTATGTTGCATTCCATTGGGGAGTGAACTTCAAAACGCAGCAGCGTCCCGGCATTCCGCCGTCGGGCTCGCGGGCTGTGCCCCGCGCCTCGTGCCGAGTCGCGGCCATCCGGCTTTGATCCCTGACGCCTCCGGCCCTTGAGGGCCTGCGCGCTGCGCTTGCCCATCCGTCATCTCTGCGGGTGGTGGGCTGTGGGCGGTCTTGCTGTTCCCTTCACCGTATCACGGCGTTCTCGCCGTCAAGGGTTGCGCGCCTTTTGCGCTTGCGGCCGTGGCCGTCTTCGACCCTGTGACGGCTTGCGCTGCGCCGTGTAGCGGCCGGTTCCAGGCAATTCCGCCTGAGCAACCGGAGCACGATCATGTCGCAACTTTCTCTGTCTCTCGATTCTTCGCTGCTGGTGCGTGACGCGCAGGGCCGTTACCTGCTGGCGTCGGCGGACCAGATTCTGGCGGCGGCACGCCAGGTCATCGATCTGAAGAATCCACGCGGGACACTGTTCACTTCGCCGGCGCTGGTCAAGGACTACCTGCGCACCAAGCTGGCCAGCTTCGAGCACGAAGTCTTCGCGGCGCTGTTCCTCGACAGCCAGCATCGGCTGATCGAGTACGTGGAACTGTTCCGCGGCACCATCGACTAGGCATCGGTGTATCCGCGCGAGGTGGTGAAGGAGGCCCTGCGGCTCAACGCGGCAGCGGTGGTCTTTTCGCACAATCATCCGAGCGGGAGTCCCGAGCCGAGCCAGGCCGACAGGGTCCTGACCCAGCGCCTCAAGGAGGCCCTGGCGCTGGTGGACGTGCGCACGCTGGATCACATCGTCGTGGGTGGCGCAGTCACTACGTCATTCGCCGAATGTGGCCTGCTCTGACCACGGGGGCTTCGGCCCCCTTTCTTTGCTGCGCCCAGCGGTGCAACTCCGGCCCTCGCGGGCCTGCGCGTGCTACGCACATGCCGAAGGCAGGTCTGCGTGGGTGGTGGGGTGGGGCGGTCTTGCTGTTCCCTTCATCGTGCCACGGCGTTCTCGCCGTCAAGGGCTGCGTGTGCAAGCACGCTGGCAGCCTCCGGCCGTCTTCGACCCCTGACCGCTTGCGCTGCGCCGTGACCCGGAGGTGACGGGCAATTCCGCCCGGCAATCAGCAGGAGTTCACCATGAACAACGCACTCATCACTGACGAGCAGCGCATCGTGCTGCTGGCTAATGGCCGCGAATCCTTGCAAAACCCGGACTTCGATTCGGAGCCCGTGGTCAAGCTCTTTACGCCGGACGCCGGCGCGACCTGGCTGCTGACCGAGATTGATCCCGACGACCACGATCACGCCTTCGGCTTGTGCGACCTGGGCTTGGGGATGCCGGAACTTGGCTGGGTCAGCCTGGGCGAGTTGGCGACTGTGCGCGGTGGGCTGGGCCTGCCGATTGAACGTGACCTGTCGTTCCGCGCCGAGAAGCGGTTGAGCGCCTACGCGCGCGATGCGCGGCGGGCCGGGCGGGTCGTCGTGTGACCCGGCCCTGGGGCGTCGCAGGACGCTCCTTCAACCCCGACGCGAGGCAACACGAGCCCCTTAGAACTCCGGCAGGTTCTCCAGATTGTCCCGCTTGGTGCTGTTCTTGTTGGTCGTCAGGTAGACATCGTCTATGAGATGCACCTGCGCACCAAGCTTCCATTTGCCGTCTGGGGCTTTCGTTCTGGTCTGGAATGTCGCTTTGCCGAGGCGAATGAGGTCGGCCACGAAAGCACGTGACACGGTGCGGTTGGGGCCTACTTCTGCGGGCTTTTCCTCTTTCACCTGAACGAATTCGATGTGGCTCCGGTCTTGGTTGTACCTGACGGCCGTGATGCAAAAATCTGCCATATCCCTCCCCTTGTAGATGGCGAACATCGAGAGGGAAAGTGGGGGTGCTTGCGTAGATTTCAACTGCTGCAACCATCCATACCTGCTCAAGCTGAAATAGGCGTCCCCGGCCAAGAAGACATGGCCGGTCGCGCTGTCGTGCTGCGCATCGAGCCTCGCTGCGCGAGTCTCGCCCCATTCGGGCTTCCATCGTTCCCTCGCTCCGCTCAGCTGACGCCTCCGGCCCGGCTTCCAGATCCGGGCCTGCGCGCTTCGCTTGCCGTGCAGTCGGCACACAGAGGCGGCCGTTGCCTGTTCAGCCATCTTCCCTGACTCCATCACCTTGCTCGCGACTGTAGCCCGCGTCCGTGTGCCGTCAAGGCGCGCAGGGCCGTGTCCTCGGCTACGCCTGCGGGCCGCACCAACCCCGCGCTTGTTTCCTTGACGGCTCCCGTCCGCGTGCTCCTGACCGTCGCGGGCGATGAACTCAGGAAAGACGGTGGCAACGAGGCCAACCGGGTTCTTCGTGCCGACCGCACCAACAGCCGAAAGGCTGGGCTCCGAATCTTGGAATCCGGTGTGCGGTGTGAACAGCAAACCCTTTTTGTCAGGAGAAAGACCATGCAACTCGCATCCCGTTTCGCTTCCCGTTCCCCGTCGCTGCGCAGCGATTCCCCGCTGTCCGATGACCAAATCCGCCGCGTGGCTCCGTCCATCTTCGCGGACGCCCCGCATGAAAGCCGTTCCGAGCGGTACAGCTACATCCCCACCGCCGCCGTGCTGACCGAACTGCGCAAAGAAGGCTTCCAGCCCTTCATGGTGACGCAGACCCGCGTGCGCGATGAAGGCAAGCGGGAACACACCAAACACATGCTGCGCCTGCGCCACGCCAGCCAGATCAACGGCGCGGAAGCCAATGAAATCGTGCTGCTCAATTCCCATGACGGGACGAGCAGCTATCAGATGCTGGCCGGGATGTTCCGCTTTGTTTGCAGCAATGGCCTTGTCTGCGGCGACACCGTGGCCGATGTGCGCGTACCCCACAAAGGCGACGTGGCCGGGCACGTCATCGAAGGCGCCTATCAAGTATTGGGCGGCTTCGAGCAGGTGAAGGAATCGCGTGACCTGATGCGCAGCATCACGCTGGACGATGGCGAAGCCGAAGTGTTCGCCCGCGCCGCGCTGGCCCTCAAGTACGACGACCCGGACAAGCCTGCGCCCATCACCGAATCGCAAATCCTGATGCCGCGCCGGTTCGACGACCGCCGCCCCGACCTGTGGAGCGTGTTCAACCGCACGCAGGAGAACTTGACCAAGGGCGGATTGCATGGCCGCGCCGCGAATGGCCGCAGGCAGAGCACGCGCCCGGTACAGGGCATCGACCAAAACATCCGTTTGAACCGCGCTCTGTGGCTGCTGGCCGATGGTATGCGCGCCCTCAAAGCCTGAATCCTTCCTCCCGCCGGAGGGGCGGTTTCCCCTCCATTCCTTGTTTCATTCGATTGGAGATACACCATGAACGCCATTACCCAAACCGAAGCCCGCGCCATCCACGCCGCCACGCTGGAAGCAGCTGATCCGTCCAAGAACCTGATCCTGGTTCCGCTGTCGCGGCTGGTGCTGCGCCCCACGGGCCGCAACGTGCGCAAGACCCCGCGCTTGTCCGTCCCTGAACTGGCCGCGAGCATCCAGCGTGTGGGCCTGCTGCAAAACCTCATCGTGATTGCCGCCCCCGATGGCGAGCATTACGAAGTCGTGGCCGGTGGCCGTCGCTTCGCAGCCCTCAAGCTGCTGGCAAAGAAGCACCGCATTGCCAAGAATTGGGAGGTGCCTTGCCTACTGGTGGCCGATGGCACGGCCCGTACCGCCAGCCTCACCGAGAACGTGCAGCGCGAAGCCATGCACCCGGCAGACCAGTTCGAGGCATTCGCCGCGCTGGTGGCCGAAGGTCGGCCCATCGAAGACATTGCAGCGGATTTCAGCGTTACGCCGCTGGTGGTTCAGCGGCGCTTGAAGCTGGCGAACGTCTCGCCGCGCCTGATGACCGACTATCGCGCCGATGCCGTCACGCTCGATCAGTTGATGGCGCTTGCTATCACCGACGACCACGCCGCGCAGGAAAGTGCGTTCTACGATGCGCCGACGTGGCAGCGCCACCCATCCAACCTGCGCGAACGCGTGACCGAGCGCGAAATCGACGCCTACCGGCATCCGCTGGTGCGATTCGTGGGGCTGGATGCCTACGAGTCCGCAGGCGGTGGCGTGCGCCGCGACCTGTTCGCGGAAGGCGATGCGGGCGTGTATCTGCTTGACGCCGCACTGCTGGAACGGCTGGCGCAAGACAAGCTGGCAGGCATTGCCGCCGAGGTGAAGGCCGAAGGCTGGGCATGGGTGGATGCCACGCCCGGCGTGACCCATGCCGATCTGCATGCCTTCCAGCGTGCGCCGAGGGGGCGCCGCGAACCGACCAAGCGCGAGGCACAGCGCATCGAGAAGCTGCAAGCCAAGATGCAGGAAGTGGGCGAAGCCCTTGACGCCGCACTGGAGGCCGAGGACGAGGACAAGGCCGACGCGCTACAAGAGGAAGGCGAAGCCCTGGGCGAACAATTGCAGGCGCTGGAAGATAGCTTGCAGGACTACAGCCCGACCGTGAAGGCCGCTGCCGGTGCCATCGTCACCACCGGCCGCAACGGCGAGGCCGTGATTCATCGCGGCCTGCTGCGCGAGGCCGAGGCCAAGGCGCTTCGCACGCTGGAACGGCTGCGGCAGGGTTTCGGCAGCGACGATGCTGCGAACGACGCCGAAGGCGAGGACGACGAGCAGCCCAAGACCGTCGCCATGTCCGACCGGCTGGCGCAACGCTTGAGCGCCCACCGCACGGCGGCGCTGCAAATCGAAGTGGCGCGGCATCCGCAGGTGGCGCTGGCCGCGCTGGCGCATGGCATGGTGCAGGCCGTCTTACAGGCAAGCCACTATGGGACCGACCTACCGCTGGGCGTGCGCCTCACGGTGCAAGACCGGCTGGAAAGCATGGCCCCGGACTGGCCGGAGTCTCCTGCCGCAGTGGCCCTGCGCGAACTGCAACAGGCATGGAACGGCAAGCTGCCCGAGAACAGCGCCGAACTGTTCGCCGCGCTACTGGCGATGGAGCAAGGCGAGCTGGTCAAGCTGCTGGCCGTGTGCGTGGCCTCCACGGTAGACGTGGTGACACCCCGCGCCACGCCGCACCAGCCCAGCAAGGAACTGGCGCAGGCAGTGAGCCTCGACATGGCTGCGTGGTGGCAGCCGACTGCAGAAGGCTACTTCAAGCACGTCCCGAAGGCCGCAATCCTGCAAGCCTTGGGCGAGTACGCGCCGGATCACGTCACCCGGCTGGCGACGCTCAAGAAGGCCGACATTGCCAGCGAAGCAGAGCGGCTGGCTTATGGCACGGGCTGGATGCCTGCCGTCTTCAAGGCCGAAGGCCTGCGGGAGGGCGCCCCGGAGGATGCCGAAGGCGTGGCGGATGAGCCTGCCGAGGCGCTGGCCGCTTGATCCGCACAGAAGGCAAGCGTCCCGGCTTGGACCGGGGCGCTTCGCTTGATAGGAAAACTGCCATGACCCGCACCACCACTAGCCGCTCGCGCATGGCGGCGGTTTATGCCGTCGGCAGGGTACGCGCTCGCCGCTGGCACGGCGATGGCGACGTGCGCGGCTACCGTCCGCCTCGCGGCTGGACGGCCCGCGCCGATCTCACGGACATTCACCCCATCATGGGCCGCACCCTGCCGCGCGCCGTGTGGTGGTTCATCGAGACGAGGGAATGACCCTCACCCCCGGTCCAGGCCGTTACGCCCTGGACCGGGGGATTCAAAAAAATCCGGGCGCGGCGGTGGCCGCGCCCGGTGATGAAGCACCAAAGCCCAGACACGACGCCGCCACCTTCGCAGAGGCTCAGGCGGCGACGTTGAAGACATTGTTGTATTGCGCGAGGTCTTTGGCCATGGGCTTTCGTAGTTGGCCATTGCCACTCAACGGGATGGTCATGGGTGCTTTAAAGGCCGGCGACGTCGGTCAAGTACAGCAGCAGCATACGCACGAGTTCCGTCCTGACGGCGGTCGATTCCAGCTCACCACGGCGAACAGCGTTATGGATGACCCCGTCCAGCACGTCGGAGACGAGGGTGCCGGTCAGCGCATCAGCGGCAGAGCCTCGACCGCCACGATAGTGCGCGATGGCGTTGGCATGACAGCCGAGGTATTCCGTCTCGAAGGCGCTGTGCGGGTCGCGTAGCCCTTCTGCTGCTGACACCTCGTCCAGCAGAACCTGATGCAGGCCGGGGTTCCCGGAGTGCACCGCAATCATGTCGTCCACGAGTTGTTCGACGTACTGCCGTAGGCTTTTCCCGGCAGGAGGCTTCTGCACCGCTGCCAAGCAGTCATCCAGGTGCTTGCGGCGGATTGCGTCGATCAGTGCGTGCTTGTCAGGAAAGTATTGATAGAGGGACCCGATGCTCACGCCAGCTGCCTCGGCCACAGCGTTGGTCGTGAATCCTGCCCAGCCGCGCTGCCCCAGAATGCGAGCCCCCGCCTGGACGATCGCCTCAACCGTCGTGCGGGAACGTGTCTGGCGAGGTTGCTTGCGCATAGGCGGCGTGGCAAAAGGAATGCGAGTAGACATGCGGTCTTACGTACCGGAGGATGTGAGCTATTAACTCACATTCTGAAAGGATCTGGATCATGAGAGTTTTGACATCGATCCAAGGCTTGTTCCGCTATCAGGCCTGGGCCAACGAAGAACTTCTCGGCAAGCTCGAAAGACTCGATCCCGAGCGCCATGCCCAAGAACGGCATGACGCGCTGCGACTGCTCAACCACACCCTGATCGTCGGCCGGATCTTCGCGGGGCATCTGAACCGGCAATCGCACGGCTTTACGGCGGACAACACACCCGACACGCCAACGCTGGAGGCCCTGAAGGACGCCATCGGTACGTCAGACCGCTGGTATCTGGACTACCTGCACAAGCTGGCGCCTGAAGTGCTGACCGAGCCCTGGCCCTTTGTCTTTACCGATGGGGACAACGGCTTCATGACACGCGAAGAAATGCTCATGCACGTAATCGTCCATGGCACATACCACCGGGGCGAAGTGGGCCGCATCCTTCGCTTGGCTGGCGCAGATCTTCCATGGGACACCTTTGCGGTCTACCTGCATCGGAGCGAGCCAGTGAGGCGCCGTGTGTCAGTTACGCTGGCGCCATAGTTCAGATGCTCTGCGCTGGCGCGATCTCGGCGACAGGCAGAGGCTGGCAACAACCCGCTCAATGCACTGCGCTCCGTGCCACCTTTGCCGTCACCGCCATTCGGCTTCAATCCCTCGCGCCAGCGGTGCCGCGCGCTTCGCTTGCCTTCAGGTGATCGGTGTACAGTCCGCGCGGACTGATTCCAGCCCCGGAACGACTACTGAGGTTGGGCTGTCAACACCGCTTCGCGCTCGGGGAGGCGCTGGAGCGGCAAGAGATCCATGACATCGCAAAACAACGACCGGTTCTGCCAGTCGTTCCGGTCGCCGATCACGTAGAAGCGCCGCTTTGCCCGTGTGGCCGCCACGTTCAACAGGTTGGGTTCCGAGACCGCCCAATCCCGTGCGCCGGAACCTTCGGTATTGCCGCCCAACACCATGATGACGACCGGAGCCTCTTTGCCCTGCATGGTGTGGATGGTTCCGGAAACCATCGTGTCACCGAGCAGGCGTTTGAGGTTTTCCTGGACAGCCTTGAAGGGCGTGATGACCGAGATGTCGGCAGCATCCACGCCGTCCATGCGCAACAGGGCGAGCAGTGCCCGCAAAGCCTCTCCCTCGGCCGGCACCCAGTTCCCGTCGGATGTTCCGCTGGCGTGAATCCATCCGGTCGGCAGGCGCGCGCGTGTCTCCTTGTCGGCGCGCGGTGCGATGGTGCCGTACACCATGGCGCCGTCGTAGGCAATGCGGTTGGCCAGCCCGTGCATCGGCTTGTCGCAGCGCCGATGCACGACCAAGGGCAGCCCCACCCACGTTTTGCTTCCGGCCGGTCCTGCCAGACGGCCCCATGTCGTAGCCTGGTCTGCCAAGGTCTGCGCGGACTGTCTGTTGGGGAGCCAATGCGCATCGACGCGGTAGCGCGTGCGCATGTGTTCCAGCACTGCGTCGGACACGGTGACGATAGGCTTGAGCTGAAGAGGGTCGCCCACCAGCAGCGCGCGCCGGGAGCGCCACAGCGCACCCACCGCTGCTTGCGGAGGTGCCTGTCCGGCTTCATCAACCAGCAGCCAGCCGATCTCCCCCGGCCCCAACGAGCGGAAAGAGCGTGCGAACGAGGCAAAGGTGCTGCTGAGCACCGGCACGACCATGAACAACGAGGCCCAAGCCGAGCGAATCGCCTCGCGCGAGAGTCCCTGCAGGTGCGCGCCGGTCAACATCGCGTTGATCAGGAACAGGTTGGAGCGCATCCGTGCCGCCTCCAGCTCGAAGAACGTCCGATGCAGCTTCAGTGCCTGGATGAAGACGCGCGCTCGGGCCCGTCGCCAGCCCTCGATGTGCCAGGGTTCGGCCAGTTCGATGGCGTCGCCACGACCGATGACGCCGCCGCGCAGCCATGCCAGCAGATGGTCGGCCCGGCAAGCGCTGGCCAAATCGCTGGCCTGTTGCGTCAGGGATTGATTTTCCGCCTGCAATTTTTTCAACGCCTGCTGCGCATTGGCGATCTGCCGATCCAGTTGCTGCCTGGAGTCCTCGAACTGCTTGGCGAGCCGCGCGATGCGGTCGAACTCGGCCTTGGCGAGGCCATGCCGGTCTTGCAGCAGTTTCAGCGCAGCGTTCCAGGTGCGCGACGCACCCCACAGACTGCATAGGTTCACCCAGAAGCCTGGCTTGCTGGCCTGGTGCTGTGCAAGCGCCTCCAGCGCATGTTTGAACGCCGCATTGGCGGGGCGGCCTTCCTCGGCATCCAGGCGCGCCTGTTGTTCCGTCGTGTGCTCCAAGCGCTGTTCAAGCGCTTGCACGGTGGCGATCGTCTCGGCGATCTTCTTTCTGGTCGTTTCCAGCGTCTGGATCAGAGCGCGGATGCGGGAGGCATCGGCGCACGCCGAGCGAACCTGCGCCTTGGCCGCCTCGTACTCGGCGACCGCCTGCTGCCACAGGGCTTGGCGTTGTACCGATGTGCGCTCCTTGTTGAGCTGGTTGTGCACGCCGAGCCATTCCTTCAGGCCTTGCGGCGCCTTCTTCTGTGGTGGCGGAGATGCTTGCTGGCCATCGGCCTGGGCAGTAACGGCCGGGCCGGCAAACAGAGGCTTGGCGACATTCTCATCGTCGGTTTCGTCGCTGGCTTCCTCGCTGTTGTCCGCCTTGTCTTGGCTGACCGATGGACTCTGCCCATAGAAGTAGCGGTCCACGAACGCCTTGCGCCGCGCCTTGCTGCCCAGCGCACCAGAGATCAATCCCCAGGCCGGCTTGCCGGTGATCAGCTCGCCCAGGTCGGCGAAGTGCTCGGCCTCGGGCAGCCAGCTCTCGTCGATCTTGTCGCGCTGGGGCAGTTCAAGGGTGACGTTCTCTACGGCGCCGTTGTTGGACGAAGCGACCACGATCTCGAAGCCGTACAGCGCAGGATTGAGCTTGAAGGCGACCTGTTCCTTGCCGCCATCGTTGCCGGCTTCGCGCGCGTTGCTGGCGAAACCGTCGGATGCGCGGCGCAGCGTGGCAAGCACGTCGGCCCGGCTGGTGATGATGGCGGCGATCAAGTCGCGCAGCAGGGTCGTCTTGCCCGTGCCCGGCGGGCCATTGACTCCCAGAAGTCCCTGTCCGTCAGCGAGCTTGGACAGAACGGTGTTCACTGCCAGTTGCTGGGAATGCACAAGCCCCAGGTGCCGTTCGGAGGGCCAGCAGCTATCGGCATGGGCCTGCGGCATCAGCCGCTCGATCAGCGACCGGGATGCGTCGTCGCTGTCGATGTGCAGCCGCGGTTGCGGATTGTGGCGGCGCAAGTATTGGTTCAGCGCTTCGCTCGCCACGCCCTTGCTGAGGCTGTCAGCAACGGTGGCCAGGTCGTCGAGCAGGAAGTTGTTGAGCGGATCATCCTCCGATGCGGGCTTGTCGGGTTTGACGGGTTGGGAACGGAATCGCAGTGGTGGGCGCTCAACACTCGCAAAGAAGTCCGCCACGCCGAGGAACTGCAGCACCCACCGGGTGAAGTCCCGCAGCGCGCCGCCGGACACCTGACCTTGCAGCTGCGAGAGCGCCTGCTCGGCGGCGGCCCGTCGATCGTCCTCGAATCCACGTGTCCAGTCCTTTCTCGCCAACGCCCGTCCGAGGAACCAGGCTTCGCTGGAGAGCACGAAACTGTCCTCTACAAGTTGCCCACTCATGGTGAACTTCGCGGCGAACAGCGCTGACTCTCGGTGCTGTGGTTCGCGGTAGCCCTGGTCGGCGCCGTACAGGTCCTGGAGTGCGGCGGCGACGAGCCGACTGTCGTACAGGTGGGCATAGAGCGTGTGGCTCCATTCGCGCTTGTCGGGAAGCCGTTGCTTGCTGACGATGCTCTCGGGTGCCCAAGGAGGGATGGGGCGTGCGCACGGCGTGTCGTGAAGGAATGCGCCATAGGCGCTGCTGCGCTTTTTGATCTTGGGGGCCGATTGCGGTTGCAGCAACTCGACTGCATGCCAGTACCGGACGATGTTCTCGGACTCCTTCAAGATGCCTTCCCTTTCATGTTCTTGGTTTGCTTCAGGGTCCACGCTGCGGGTATTTGCCATCCATCGGCTTGAATTGCCGTGGATGCTGTGCGCATGCGGGACACCTCAGTGATGCACTGATTTTGCATGTTGCCATGCCCTGGCTTTCCCACGGACGCTGTGTTTCGCCGTCGTGGTGGCTGACAAAGTGGAAAACGGGGAGCCGTGTAGCGTGTCGGTGCGCCGCACCGCCGGGCTTTTCGGGCTACGCCCCGTGCCGACTTCGCTGTCACGGCCATCCGGCTTCAATCCCTCACGCCTTCGCGCCATGCGGCGCTGCGCGCTTCGCTTGCCTCCAGGGGATCGGCGCAAGGCCCATCCCCCGCCGCGCGCGGCTTGGCGCCCCTTGAATACCGCCGAACCGGCTTTCGCCGGATCGGCCAGGCCTGCGTCCCGCCGGCGAAGGGTAGGGCGGGGCGGGGGTGGATACGCCGTGGCTTGCTGCGCCAGGTTGTGGAAATGCGTGCCGTCCTCGACGCTGGCAGTTGGCCTATCACGTCACGAAGGACGGTTCACGGACACCCCACCCGGCATCGTTATGGAGCTTCC
Organism: Acidovorax sp. M14; assembly: GCF_049331375.1. Lineage (NCBI taxonomy): Bacteria > Pseudomonadati > Pseudomonadota > Betaproteobacteria > Burkholderiales > Comamonadaceae > Acidovorax > Acidovorax sp. M14. The sequence continues at coordinate 2,998,807 of NZ_CP186263.1, read as the reverse complement.
ACGCCACGCCTCAAGACTGGCGCCGCAAGGTGCGGCGGGGGTGTTCTCGCCTGTCGTCGGGGTGTTTGACCTGGCCCGCGTCAGCAAGCATGCCGGTGCAGCCTTCGTGCGGGGATGCCGAGTCGGCCAGTCTCCTTTCGGAGTGGTTCGGCCCAAGGCGTCCTTGTCTCGTTGTGAATCCTGGCGGTGGCGCGGCTGCGCCTCGGGCTTCATGGCTGCAACCGTCCGGCGAAAACAATTTCCCCGCCGCTGCGCGGCTTCCTCGCGGGACAAATTCTTTGCGCCTTCCGGTTCTCCACTGCGTTGCGACCGCGTGCGGTGCAGCCCGCCCGTCCCCCGCCGGCCGGATCACAACAAGGACGCGATGGGCGCGAACCTTGTTCAACCGAAAGGAAAAACATCATGGCCAACATCGGCACCTTCACCGCAGACAAAGACGGTTTCACCGGCACCCTTCGCACCCTGACGCTCAACGTCAAGGTCAAGCTGGTTCCCAACGACAAGGGGGACAACGAGAAAGCCCCAGACTTCCGCGTCCAGGCCGCCAGTCACGACATCGGCGCGGCGTGGAAGAAGACCAGCGAGGCCGGACGGGAGTACCTTTCCGTGACCCTCGACGATCCTTCGTTCCCGGCAACGGTCTATGCCCGCTTGATCGAAGGCGAGGACGGCACGCACGACCTGATCTGGTCGCGCAACAAGCCGCAGCCGGCCTGACGGCCCCAAGCGCCCCGCCCATGGCGGCGGGGCCTTGTGCTGCTCTTCGCAGCACGACAACTGCTACGACCTGGCAGCCGCGAGCTGGCTTTCTGTCTCGGTCATTAACACGGCGGTACTGCATCCGAGCGCGCTGGCAAGCTTGAAGATGATCGCCAGCGTGGGCATGTGCTCGCCGCGCTCGACCTTGCCCACATGAGAACGCTCGATGCCGGCCAGATTTGCCAGCGACTCCTGTGCAATGCCACGTTCTGCCCGCAATGCGCGCACCGCCGCGCCGAAGGCTTGCGCCAACTCGGCATCGAAAGTGGTAACGCCGGCCGGTCGGCCGGGTTGAACGGAACGCTTCTGCATAGACAGAAGCGTCCTGTTTAGAGACAATTAAAACCACGTTATCTTTAACTCAAATCCTGCGGATTTGCCTGCTTCCGTGCTTTTACGGAAAACCGCATCTGCGGATTTCGCCAGAACCGAGAAGCCGTATCCGTGCCTTCACTGACCCACCCAATTCCGCTTTTCCGTTTCCGTGCATGTGCGGATTCGATGGTTTGCGCTTGCGTGTCTCCACACGAAAGCGCGCATCCGGTTCAGTGGTTCCACGCTTTCGCGGAAAGGCGGTTTCGTGCATCCTCGGTTCCGTGGGGTTCCTGACCATGACCCAACCATTCACTACTGCCGATGAGCGTACGCAGCTGCTCGCCAACGGCGCAGCGCGCGCTGCTGGTCAGGGCATCGACCCGCGACCCGTGGTGCGGCTGTTCACGCCGGATGCGCACGCCACCTGGTTGCTGGCCGCGCTCGACCCGGCCGACGGCGATACGGCCTGGGGCCTCATTGATCTCGGCATCGGTATGCCGGAGTTGGGAACGGTCAAGCTGTCCGACCTGGCAGGCATCGTCGGGCCGCGTCAGCAGCCCATCCAGCGCGATCTGTATTTCCGAGCATCGCGGCCGTTGTCGGAGTACGTCCGGCTGGCGCAGATCGACGGCTCGATCCCTGACTGATCGAGTTGCTGGCCGCGCTTCGGCGGCCATCCAGACACGGGCCCTTGCGGCGCATTGTGTCTATTTCGGTCTGGCTTATGACATTGGCAATCTGAATCGCCGCTCTTGCGCCAATGCGGTGCATCCTGATCCAAATGGACATGATGCCTGGCGCGGCTTGCGGCAGGGTGTCCGGTACTGCGCCCCATTTCCGGGCGGTGCAGCCGTCGCATTCGGACGATTCACGTAAGACTTCGGAGCCAATCCGTCTTGACACCGCTCGTTACAGATTGAGTGTATCCCTTTGCTGGGGCGCGTTGAGGTTTTGATGGCGTGGCTCCAGCGTGCCGACGTGGCGACGAACCCTGACAACAGGAGGTTGCCTCATGGCTGATCGGAGCGCCGAACCCTGGTATCCCACCGCCGCGTATCTCTACGTGCTGCACCTGGATGATCTTGCTCTGGCTTGGGAGTATTTGCGCCGCCATCCCGACTACCGCCGCGACTGGCTGCGCCGTCGCCGCAAACCGGACGCCGCCCACAGTTGGGGGCTGCGCATGCTGGAAGACCCGGCCTTGGATGCGCGCGACGCGCATCCGGCCTGGTTTGCTGGCCATCCCTGCATAGCGCAGTTGCACCCGGACATCGACCCGCCACCGGATGCAGTCGCATTCGAACTGTGGCGCATTCCCGGACACAAGCATCTGATCCACGATGGCCAACGCCTGACGCTTGCTGCGCGTTGGCCCGGCTGCTGCCTGCGCCTGACGTTGGCGCCTGGTCTGGAGGATGGCATGGCCTACGTCTACGCCATCCGCGCGTGCGACATGCCTTGCGCGCGCCACTGCGTGCTTCGTGCCGAACTGGACAAGCTGACCGTGACCGCCGAAGGCTCGCCCGCCGCAGCGGCCCAGCCTCGCCCCGCGCCGACCACGCTGCAGGAGTTGCACACCCTGCAGGCACTCGACGCCAGCTTGGCAGGGGCGTCCCTGCGTGAAATCGCTGAAGGCCTGTTCGGCGCCGACGCCGTCGTCAACGGCTGGTACGCCGATGGTGGCTTGCGGTCGCGCGTACGCCGTCTGGTGCGACGCGGCCTGACGCTGATGCGCGGCGGCTATCGCCGCCTAGCCCAACTACCGTGACTTGAGCAGGGTCGTTTTACCTTCACTGCAAAACGACCCTCAACGGGACGCATCCCTTTCCTGAGACTGCCTCCATCTGGCCGCGCTGGTGCGGCCAGGCTGTCCTGATCGATGGAGGCTTACCCGATGCGACCCGCTCCCTTGCGGCCTGCTGCCGCGCCCGCTACATCCCTGCAGCCCGCTGCTGCAGCACAACCCCAACGCTACCTCACCAACGACGAAGCCGCCGAATACCTGCGCTTGTCGCCGCGCACGCTGGAAAAACAGCGCGTGATTGGTGGTGGACCGAAGTTCCGCAAGTTCGGCCGTCGCGTCATGTACGCGGTGGCCGACCTCGATGCCTGGGCCGACCAACGCAGCTTCGAGGCCACGTCCGATCCCGAGTACGCCGAGCACCACTCGGCTGACAGCCGTGCGCGCTGATCGGCGCTTCGCCGGTGGCCATCGCCATGTCCAGCCCTTCGCTGCCGTCCCGATCACCGGGGCAGCGGCCAGCGCAGGAGCGGGAACAGCTCGACCTGTTCCGCGCGCTGCCGGGCGACATGGCGCCGCGCGACAGCCAGGATTTGATGGCCTTTCCCTTCTTCTCGTTGGCGAAGTCCAAGCGTGTCCAGCCGATCGACTTCCGCGCCGGCGGCGTGACGATCCGCGTGGAGGGAACACAGGAGCACGGCATCGCCACGATCTGGGATGCCGACATCCTGATCTGGGCGGCCAGCCAGATCGTGGAAGCGCGCGATGCGGGCATCCGCCCGTCGCGCTTCATGCGCGCCACGCCCTACGAGATCCTGCGCTTCATCGGGCGCGGCACGTCGCTGCGCGACTACCAGCGCCTCAAAGCGGCCTTGGATCGGTTGCAATCGTCCACGGTGGCCACCTCCATCCGCGAGACGACGGGGCGGCGCCTGCATCGCTTCTCCTGGATCAACGAATGGAAGGAGCTGGCCGACGCCCGCGGCACGCCGCTGGGCATCGAGCTGATCCTGCCGGACTGGTTCTTTGTCGGCGTGATGGACGCTGCGCTGGTGCTGACCATCGACCCAGCGTATTTCAAACTCACGGGCGGCATCGAGCGCTGGCTGTACCGCCTGGTGCGCAAGCATGGTGGCAAGCAGCCGGGAGGCTGGCAGTTCGACTTCAAACACCTGCACCGCAAGTCGGGCAGCACTGCCAAGCCCTACGACTTCGCCTGCGATCTGCGCGCGCTGGTGGCGCGGCAGTCGATGCCGGGCTACGTCCTGGGCATCGAGCGGATGCCGGACGACGGGGCCGAACTGCTGACCTTCCGGCCCGTGCTGCGGACGGCACGGGGATAACTCGGGAAGAAACTGTGAATGGCCTCGTGCTATCAGGCGTGCCGGGTGTCGTGCTATCGGGCGTGGCCCTATCGTGCTATCAGGCGTGCGAACTCGCCGCAAAGCCAGTAACGGTGAGGGTTTGCGGCCCCTCTAACTTCCCTAACTTAAATTCAATAACTTTTAGTAGAAGCGCACCGTTTCGGTGGACAACCACAAAACGGCACGGCCAGGCACGCATTCCAGCAAGGGGGGGCGCGCAATGATCGTCGCCCTGCTCAACCAGAAAGGCGGCGTCGGCAAGACCACGCTCGCCACCCACATCGCCGGCGAGCTGGCCATGCGCGGCCTGCAAGTCGTGCTGCTCGACGCCGATCCGCAAGGCTCGGCGCTGGACTGGACGCAGCGGCGCGCCCAACAGGGCTTGCCGCGTTTGTTCAGCGCCGTGGGCCTCGCACGCGAGACGCTGCACCAGGAGGCACCCGAGCTGGCACGCAGGGCCGATCACGTCGTCATCGATGGCCCCCCGCGCATCGCTGCGCTGGCACGCTCGGCGCTGCTGGCGGCCGAGCGCGTGCTGATCCCGGTGCAGCCCAGTCCCTACGACTTGTGGGCGTCCGCCGAGATGGTGGCGCTGATCCGCGAAGCGCAGGTGTTCCGGCCGGCGCTGCGCGCGGCCTTCGCCATCAATCGGCGCATCAGCACGACCATCATAGGTCGCGAAGCGCGCCAGGCGCTGGCCGACCAGCCGCTGCCCGCGCTGCGCTCGGAGGTGCATCAGCGCATCGTTTTCGCCGACAGCGTGGCTGCCGGCCGGCTGGCCCGCGAGACGGCACCTGACAGCGCCGCCGCGCGCGAGGTCACCGCGCTGGTCGATGAACTGCTGCGGTGGCCGACATGACCGCAGAGCGATCTGTGCGGGGCAAGCGCGTCGGCATCGGCGCACGTCCGCCAGCGAACCCGCACGCAGAGGCGTGGGTTCGCCAGGGCGAAGCCGACGCCTTGCAGAAAGGCGACCTCTACACCGCGCGCCTGACCCTCGACATCACCCCCTCGATGCGCGCACGCATCAAGGTGTTGGCCTTCACACAGGGCGTGACGGTGGCCGAACTGCTGCGCGGATTGTTGGAACGCGAGTTCCCGGAGAACACACCATGAACGCTCACGCTTTGGCAGCCATGCCCGCCACGTCACCTGCAGTCACGCCGTCTCTCGCAGCGCTCGCCGGGCGTGTCGGCGCTGCATCGCTGACCCGCGTATCGCTCGCCCACGTCGAGCAACGTATCGACCTCTACCTGCGGTTCGGCGAACCGATGCGCACCATCCGGCTCGACCGCTGGCGGCGCGTTGCGATATTCCCGCCCGGCGCGTTGTTCTGCCGCATCCGCTGGCATGCCAACGACTACGGCACGATCCGCTGGCAACTTATGGTGATGCAGGCCTGCACGCCGCTGGACGCCGCGCAGCGCATCCCCGGCGTGCTGCCCGGTGCGCGGTTGCTGCTGCACGCCGAGGGCGAGCCCGCCGTGCGCGCCGTGCTGGCGCAGATCGACGCCATCGAAGCGCTGGGTATCGCCACCATCGACGTGTCGCCCGCTTACTGGCGCACGCTGGGCAACCGACTCGCTGCACGCCTGCCGTTGCCTGAATACACCGCTGAACGACACGCCGCCTGGCTGGCCGGGAGGACGCTGCCATGACGACGCTTTCCACACCCGCCAGCGCCACGGGAACGGCCCCGCATCCTCGCTCGCGCCTGCGCGCTCGCTTTGTGCTGGCGGGCCTGTCGGCCTGCGGCCTCGCTGCGCTGGCCTGGGTGTCCTTCCTGCCCGACAACATGCGGCCACTGCCGCGCTTCACCTACAACCCGTCAGACAGTGTGGCGGTTGGCTGGTATCGCGTCGAACCTATCGACCACCGGGCCGACTCGCTGCCACGTCCGTTGTCCGTGGACAGCATCGTGCTGGTTCCTCTGCCGACCGACGCCGCCGCACTGGCCGCGCAGCGCGGCTACCTGCCGACGCGCGTGCCGCTGCTCAAGCGCGTGGGTGCGATTGCGCCGCAGGAGGTGTGCGTCGCTGGCCGCAGAGTGCGCATAGACGGCGTGCCGGTGGCCGCCGTGCTGCCCGCCGACCGCTTCGGCCGCCCGCTGCCATCCTGGCAGCAGTGCCGCCGTCTCGAACCGGGCGAACTGTTCCTGTTGAGCGTAACCAACCCGGCGTCGTTCGACAGCCGCTATTTCGGCCCGGTGCGCGCATCCGCCGTGCTCGGCGTCGCGCATCCGGTCTGGCTGGAGACACGCCGATGATGGCCGCCGATTCGCTGCGCTTCATCGTGTCATCCGGCGTGTCGTTCCCCTGGCCGTCACCGTGTCGTCGCGCGTGTCGTTCGAGCGCATCCGCGCCGCACTTCGCGCAGCATCCGGTGCCGCTTTCCCACGTGCAGGCGTCTTGCCTCGAACACGCCTGGCCTGCGGCCGTCGGCGTGTTCACTGGCGCGCTGGCTGCTCGCTCGGCAGCGCCGCCGGGCCGCCGACGCCCGGAGCGTCAGCGCAGAGCAAAGGCGGAAGGCAAGATAAAAGGTCGCGGCACACAGCCGCTTGAAAACCCTGTCTGCACGTGGGGTTGGCGCGGCACGCGCCAAGGGGCAGCAGCGTGCCGCGAGAGTGCGCAATGCCGCATCGACGTTGGCGAAAGCGCGTGCTTCGCGCGCTGGAGTGCGACGGCCTTGGATGGAGCCGCACCATGAGCAACCGCAACAATCAGAACGACAGCGAACGTTTTCGTGTCCGTCCCGGTGCGCCGAAGCAGCGGGGCGACGCCTTCATCAACAAGGTGCTGCGCCAGACCAACAAGGCCGGTGTGAAGCTCGGCAAGACCGCCGGCAAGGTCGGCCAGCGGCCCGGTTCCCGGCTGGGGCGCGGCCACGTTGCGGCGCGCTTTGCCGGTCGCGGGTTGGGCGCGAACGCACGGCGCGTCACGATCAAGGTGAGGCTCGTCAATCTGGCGCAGGCCGGGCCACGCTCGACCGCCGCGCACTTGCGCTACATCGAGCGCGAAGGCGTCGATCGCCAAGGCGGGCCAGGCCACGCCTACGGACCGACGACCGACGATGCTGACCTCGAAGCGTTCAAGGAGCACGGCGAAGGCGACCGACACCAGTTCCGATTCATCGTCTCGCCCGAGGATGCCGAACAGCTCGACGACCTGCGCACCTACACGCGGCACCTGATGGCGCGCATGGAGGCCGACCTGGGCACGCGGCTGGAATGGGTGGCGGTCGATCACTGGAACACCGACAACCCACACACGCACGTCGTCCTGCGCGGCAAGGACGACACCGGCAAAGACCTCATCATCTCCCGCGACTACATCGCCGAAGGGATGCGCCGGCGGGCCGCCGAACTGGCGAACGAATGGCTGGGGCCGCGCACTGAGCTGGAGATGCAGCGCGCCATGCTGCGCGAGGTGGAACAGGAGCGATGGACAGGACTGGATCGCACCTTGCAGCGCGAGGCCGGCGACGATGGCTTGGTGCGTATCGAGCGCTTCGCCGAACCCCGGCTGCAACGCCAGCGGCAAATGCTGATCGGTCGCCTGCAGCGCTTGCAGCGCATGGGCTTGGCGACCGAGCAGCAGCCCGGCGTGTGGGCCGTCCATGCCGAGGCCGAACTGACCTTGCGAGCCATGGGCGAGCGCGGCGACATCATCCGCACGATGCAGCGGGCCATGAGCGGCGAGCAGCGCGAGCTGGCCGTGTTCCAACCCGGCGAAGATGTCCGCGCCATCGTCGGCCGCGTCGCCGGCAAGGGGCTGGCCGATGAGCTGAACGACAAGGGCTATCTGATCGTCGATGGCACGGACGGCAAAGCGCACTACGTCGCGCTGCCGCCGCGCTCGGAGCTGGAGCAGTATCCGACCGGCGCCGTGGTGGAAGTGAAAGGCGCGGCCGACGTGCGCGCCGCCGCCCGCGACATCGCCGCGCTGGCCGTCGATGGCGTGTACCGCGCCGATCATCACCTGGCCGTCGCGCAAGGTCAGGCCACGTCCGACCGTGATCCGCGTGAGGTGGTGGCGGCGCATGTGCGTCGGCTCGAAGCTCTGCGCCGTGCGGGCATCGTGGAACGTGAGGCCGAAGGCGTCTGGCGCGTGCCTGCCGACTTGGCCGACCAGGGCCGCCAGTACGACGCTCAACGCCTTGGCGGTGGCGTGGTGGTGGAGCTGAAATCGCACCTTCCCATTGAGCGGCAGGCCCGCGTGATCGGCGCCACCTGGCTCGACCAGCAGTTGATCGGTGGCGGCAGGGGGCTGGGCGACCTGGGCTTTGGTTGTGAGGTCAAGGATGCGCTACGCCAGCGCGCCGACTTTCTGGCCGAGCAGGGATTGGCCGAGCATCGTGGACAGCGCGTCGTCCTTGCCCGCAACCTGCTGGCGACGCTGCGCGGGCGCGAGCTGGCGCAGGCCGCGAAGGACATTGCCACCGAAACCGGGTTGGAGCATCGTCCGGTGGCCGAGGGGCAGCGCGTGGTCGGCATCTATCGGCGCAGCGTCATGCTTGCAAGCGGACGCTACGCGATGCTCGATGACGGCATGGGATTTAGCCTAGTACCGTGGCGGCCGGTGATCGAGCAGCGGCTGGGGCAGCAACTCGCCGCGACAGTGCAAGGCGTTCGCGTGTTGTGGGAAATTGGACGGACACGAACACAAGGTGTTTGACATACGGTCAACTCAACTTCAACTCGAAGGGCGGTTCACAAGACACAGGAACTTCTTGCCCCACAAGACACAATTCCTGCATGGGAAATGCGGGTGTTGTGGACGCTTATGTATCAATGGATTGCGCCTCGGAAATATGCATCCGTCGAAACTCCGCCGGCGTGCAGCGCGCCTCGCGTCTGAAGAACTTGCTGAAGTTGGTGGGTTCGTCGAAACCGAGTTTGTCGGCAATTGTGGCGACGGAATAGTTCGTGTGCACCAGTAGGCGCTTTGCTTCCAGAGCAATCCGCGCAGCGATGAAGGCCTTGGCCGTCATACCCATTGATGCCATGACGGCGCGTGCCAGCGTTTTTTCGGTGTAACCGAGGTGGCTGGCATATTCAGCCACCTGATGCCACTGCAGAAAGCGTTCTTCTACAAGCTGCTGAAAACGCCTGAAGCGTTGCGATGCAGGAGAAACCAGTGGTTCCTGTGTCTGTCGTCTGCCTTGCAGAATACTCAGCCGCGTCAGTAGTGTATGTAGCTGATGGCGCAATAAGGTATGCACGTCTTCCTGCTGCGCGTCGATCAGCGTGTCCTCGCGGATCTGCTGAAGCAAGTCCGTTATCTTTCGCAGCTCTTGGCTACTAAGGAGCATGTGTTCAGGCAGCTTTTCCAAATCGAGCACGAGTTTGAGATCGTGGGCGGTTGTCGACACGGGCAAGACGAATTCGGGCTTGAATAGAACGTTCCATCCGTCCCAATCTTCACTTTGTCCATAGTTGTGGGCTTGTCCAGCGCGCACAAAAACAAGCGATCCCGGTTCACAGGATATCGACTTGAAGTCGACCATTTGGGTGCTCTTGCCCTGCGTGACGCACACCAAGGTATGAAACTCGTACCTGTGCGTGACCCGTACCTGTTCTTTGCCCCTGCGTCTGAGGTCGGCCATAGAAAAAACTTCTAGGTCGAGTTGGTAGGGGGCTTGTGGCCGATAACCCAGCCGTTGGATTTCTGTGCTCATCTTTCCGCTTCCTAGGTCCGGACTGTACCTCCTTCTTGTTCAATATTGCGCAAATTGTCCAATAAGTATCCCAATTAGTCCAAAAAGTACTGCTGATTATCGCTAATGTTGTCTAAAAATAACCATTGTGCGCAGCACTTGTCAAGGCGAACGTTGAGGCGGTCAGTAGCGGATGCAGGCCCGTGTGGCCACCCTTGCAAAAGCTAAGGCGTGCAGAGTTAATGCCTTTGTCAAAGTGTTGTTTCGCAAATTCAATCAGTAGCTTTTCTTAACCAAATCAACGAAGCAACATGACTCAGACAGAAACAAACAAGCAAATCGTCACCGCCGCATATCAAAGGATTTTTGGAGACCTGGATATCACAGGCGTGGACGAATATATGAGTGCGGACTTCATTCAACACAATCCGACCATTGCGGATGGTCCAGAGGGGGTCAAGGCACTTGTGCAAATGTTGATCTCACAAGGTGTCCCGAAACAGAAGTGCACGTTCAAGCATGTGGTTGCCGAGGCGGACACTGTCATCCTGCATTCTCGTTACGAAATGGCGGGCAAAGAATGGCGCTTCATTGATATTTATCGCATCGCGAATGGAAAGTTGGCCGAGCACTGGGACGCCATGATGCAGATGCCTGATGTGCGGAGCAATAACAACCCGATGTTCTAACTGGAAATTCATGGGTATCACCTCCCGCCAGAGATTGCTCGGCGTACTTCTTCTTGTCTCCGGCCTCGCCGGGGGCACCGTCCCAGCATGGGCACAACATTCTTTCGCAACTGCATCATCAAAGGAACGCACTATGAACACCATCGACATTGCCAAGGCTTACATCAAGGCCGTACAAACCGGCGATCAAGCCACACTGGGCAGCATCATTTCGCCTGACGTGATTTGGCACCAGCCGGGCAAGAACCGGTTTTCCGGCACACATCGGGGTATGGTTTCTGTCGGCCCGATGCTGGGCGCGATGATGGAAGCGTCCCAAGGGACGTTCGCAATCACCCGCGCCGACCACTACATGGCCAATGGGGACTGGGTTGCCATCACCATCGAATTTGCGGGTGAGGCCAATGGCATCAAGCTCAAGCAAGCTGGTGTGGATCTGATCCGTATCGAGGGCGGCAAGATCGTCGAAGTGCGCCTGTTCTCTAGCGATCAAGCGCAAGAGGATGCGTTTTGGGGCCAGTGAGCACTTGGCTTTGCAGCGGTAGGCGAGTGCCCATCCCCGCGCGCAGCGGAGGCTCGTCTTCCTGGCTACAGGTGCAACCGTGATGGCATGCGCCAGGTAGCCCAGCGCCGAAGAGATCGCGAACGATTCAAGAAAGAAATCGCATGAGCATCGACCAGTTCTCTCCAGCCGCCGATGGGTTCCTTGTCACCCAGGTGCGTGGTGCACGTGTGCACAACCTAAGGAACATCGACGTCGATGTGCCCTTGCAGCAACTGGTGGCCATTGCGGGGGTATCGGGGTCGGGCAAGTCGTCGCTGGCGATGGGGGTGTTGTACGCCGAGGGGTCACGCCGGTACATAGAGGCCTTGTCGACTTACACGCGTCGCCGCATGTCTCACACGGCACGGGCCACAGTAGACTCGGTGCGGCACATACCTGCGGCACTCGCGCTTCGCCAGCGACCCGGCGTGCCCGGTGTGCGTTCGACCATTGGGACTTCGACAGAACTGCTGAATGTCCTGCGGGTGATGTACTCCCGCCTCGGCTCGCACCTGTGTCCCAACGGACACCGGCTGGATCCCACCATCGACGTTGCTGCGAACAAAGATCTGGTCTGCCCGGTGTGCGCGGAGGTGTTTTACCCGCCCGGCGCTGAGTCCCTCGCCTTCAATTCCGACGGCGCCTGCCCCACTTGCGCAGGAACCGGAGTGGTGCGCGAAATTGAGGACCGGGCCCTGATCCCCGACCCGTCGAAGACCATCGACGAGGGGGCTGTGGCGCCATGGGGAATGTTCGGGCTTGCGGTGATGCCGCAGGTGGTCGCAGAACTGGGTGTCCGAACCGACATCCCGTACGCCAAGCTGACCAAGCAGGAGCAGCACATCGTGCTCGATGGCCCATCCGAAAAGCGACAGATACGGGTTCCATCGAAGTCAGGCAAGTTGTTCGACCTCAACTTCACCTACCGGAACGCCCGCGAGGCCGTGCGCGAAGCGATGAATAACGCCACCAGCGAGAAAGGCCTCGCCCGGGTGAACCGGTTCATCGCCGCCTGCAGCTGTCCGAGCTGCCACAGCACCCGCCTCTCCGAGAAGGCACGGGGCACCCAGGTGGCCGGCATCAACTTGGCCGACGCGAGCGCGAAGACCCTCAGCGAGGCCCTCGATTGGGTCCGCACCATCCCCGCCACCCTGCCTGCGGACATGCGCCCCATGGCCGAGATGATCACTGGCCAGTTCGTCGAGATGGGCCGACGGCTGATGCAGCTCGGCCTGAGTTACCTCACCCTGGATCGGGCGAGTTCCACCCTCTCGACCGGGGAGCGTCAGCGCGTCCAGCTCGCGCGGGCCGTGCGTAATGAAACCACTGGAGTGCTGTACGTCCTGGACGAGCCCTCCATTGGTTTGCACCCGGCCAACATCGAAGGCCTCATCGGGGTGATGCGTGACCTGTTGACCAATGGAAACTCCGTCGTCCTGGTCGACCATGATGTACAGGTGCTCCGTGAGGCCGATTGGCTCATCGAGATCGGACCCGGCTCCGGCACCGCAGGTGGCTCCATCCTCGCCCAGGGCTCCGTCGATCAGGTCGGCGAAGAGCCAGCGTCGTTGATCGGTGGTTTCCTCGTCGGTCGCGAACCGGTGACCATCCGTGACCGCGTCTCCGAGGCCGAGATGTTTGCGCACGGATCGATCCGGCTGTCGACCATACCGATCCACACGGTCCGTGCGCTCGATGCTGCGATTCCCAAGGGCCGACTCACCGCTGTCACGGGCATGTCCGGCTCGGGCAAGACGACCCTCGTACTCGACAGCCTCGTTCCAGCCCTTGCCGCCGCCCATGCCGGTGTTCAGTTGCCCCCGCACGTCAAATCCCTGGATGCCGAGGGTGTGACGCAAGTGAACGTCGTCGACGCAACCCCGATCGGCACCAACGTGCGCTCCACGGTCGCCACCTACAGCGGCGTGCTCGACGACCTGCGCCGTGCGTACGCGGCCACCCTTGCCGCGAAGAAGGCCGGACTGACAGCCGGCGACTTCTCCTACAACACCGGCTCACTGAGGTGCCCTCGCTGCGAAGGAACCGGCCAAGTTGTGCTCGACGTGCAGTTCCTACCCGACGTCGACATCCCTTGCACCGACTGCAGTGGTACCCGTTACGCCCCAGAGGCTACCCGAATACGGCTCGACACGACCGAGGGAGACCGTTCACTTCCCGAACTGCTCGGCGCTACCGTCGCCGATGCCGCCAGACTCTTGATGGGTCAGCCGAAAGTGCGCAAGAAGCTGCAGACCCTCATCGATCTTGGCCTGGGCTACCTCACCCTCGGCGAGGACACGCCCACCCTCTCCGGCGGGGAGGCCCAGCGCCTCAAGCTTGCCGCCGAGTTGGGACGCAACCACACCGGGACGCTCTTTGTCTTCGACGAGCCCTCTGTCGGCCTCCATCCTCTCGACATCCGTGTTCTTTTGGGCGTTCTCGACCGGCTGCTCAGGACAGGAGCCACCGTGATCGTGATCGAACATGACCTCGATATGATCTCGAACGCCGACCATGTCATTGATCTCGGTCCTGGCGGCGGTGCGGATGGCGGCCGGATCGTCGCGACCGGCACCCCTGCGCGCATCGCTGCGAATCCGGACAGCGTCACGGGTCGCCACCTAGCTGGGCTCGTGTTCCGGTAACGGGAGAGATCATCGACCGGTCTCTGGAGTTGCTCCGCTGGTGATCGCCTCGCGAATGCTGCAGGCAGCCTGCTGCTGTAAAGGTCTACGTCTGCGCGAGCCAGGCGGCAAGGCAACGGCGCCAAGCTCATTGCCACCGTGCTTGTCCGTTCATTTTGAGTGCTGCGATTCGCCCTTGCCGAGCTGGCTGAATGGGCATTCAAGGATAGCGCCGGATTCGGTGGCTTCCTGACGGTCTTCTTCCGCAGCGATCTCTTCCGGCACTGCGTCCCCCCACTTTCGCATCGCATCCAGCACATCGCGCAGTCCCTCACCCAAGGGCGTGAGTTCGTAAACGACGCGCGGCGGTGTCTCGGCATACGCTGTGCGCGTGACCAGCCCATGGCGTTCGAAGCCTTTGAGCCGGTGCGTCAGCGTGTGCGCGCTGATGCCGGGCAGCGCCTCCCTGAGTTGCGTGAACCGTTGTGGTCCGTGCAGCAACTCGCGCACGATCAGAGTAGCCCATGGGCCGTCAAGGAGTGTCAGGAACCGGGCGACTCCGCAGCAAGGCGTCTTTTTTTGATCCATGGTCGGAATTCTTCCATTGGTGCATTTGACGTAACCGATGCAAATATTACACCATCAATACTCTTTCAACTGCATTATTGTGAGGAACTGACATGACTTATGTGATCCATGGCGCTACCGGAGCCCAAGGTGGCCCGCTTCTGGCTCGCCTGACCGGGTCGGGCCAACGCGCTGTAGCCGCTGTGCGCAACACGGTGGCCGCCAAAGGTGTGCCTGCCGTCGCGGTCGACAACGCCTCGGTAGATTCGCTGGCTGCCGCTTATGAGGGCGCCAAAGGCGTCTTTATTCATCTGCCGGTGGTGGCTGAAGCAAATCGGCTTCAGTACGCCCGCAACATCGCGCAAGCCGTTGGCCGCGCCAAGCCGCGGCGGGTGGTGATCTCCACCAGCGGATGGGTGGTGGACGAGCCCAACTCCCCGCTGCAGAACCCGCCTGACAGCGCGATCGCGACGCTCATCCGCGAGGTTCAGCAAACCGGGGTTTCGCTGGCGGTCGTGGCACCGCGCCTGTTCTTCGAGAATTTGCTCAACCCCGTCGTGCTGGGGGCAGTGAAGTCGGAGGGCATTCTTCGCTATCCGTTGCGGGCGGACTACCCAGTGTCGTGGAGTTCTCATCTGGATGTCTCCGAGGTCGCCGAGCGCCTGTTGCTGGACATATCCGTGACCGGAGTGGTCGGGGTCGGTCAGGCCCCTGGCATCACCGGAATGGATCTGGCGGCGGGCTTTTCGAGCTACCTCGGTCGCCCGGTGTCGTTCAGCAGCCTGCTGCCCGAAGCCTTCGGCGAGTTGATCGCCCCCTTGTTTGGCGCGGATGCGGCGGCCGGGGTGGTCGCAGGCTACCAGGCGCAAGCGAGAGCTTCCGCAAACGCGATCACCCAGGACACGAGTGCACAGCGTCTGCTGGGGCTGACGCCGCGGTCGTTGCAACAGTGGCTGACCGACATATCCGCCTGAATACAGGAGCAACCTATTACCAACTTCCGCTTCCCATACGACGGGGTGCGGAAGACCCCATCCTCAACCCAAGAGAAAAATCCAAATGAAATTTTTTGTGAAACGCACTGTGGAAGCATGGACCCTGTCCGCTATTGTCGCCCTGGGGGCCGTTGCCCATGCGGCTGAACTGACGGCACCCAAGATCGTGTCGCCCGAAGTCGCTCAATGGACCCCGATGATTCCCCAGATGGGCAACAAGGGGCCGGCATTCTCGATCGTGTTTGGGAAGCCGGGGGTGATTGGCCAGCCCTTCGGTGGCATGTTCCGGGTGCCTGCAGGCGGTGAATCACCGTTGCACACCCACACCTCGGACTATTGGGCGGTCATGGTGTCCGGCACCGAATCGGCACGCGAGAAGCTTGAAGACGCGCCCACGAAGATTGTTCCCGGCGCCACCTGGTTCCAGCCCGCCAAAGCTCCGCATATCAACAGATGCATGGGGCCCGAAGAATGTGTGTTCTTCGTCTATTACCCGAACGGGATGGACTACATCCCCACCGACACCACGAAGTGACGTGCCACTGGAGCGGGCGTCACCCCGCTCCAGTGGCACGGTGGATGCTCCGTTCCTGCCGCCGGTGATGTGGCCGACTTTATTTCCGATTCGTCAAGAAGACACCGATGGTTGACACGGCGCCGCCGGCCAGCATGGACGCCAGCACCGCTTCACCCAGCACGCCAGCGGAGAGCAAGACGCCGAAGGCCGGCACCAGGTTGGTGAAGACAGCCGTTCGGGAGGGGCCGACCGCTTGGATGCCTTGGATGTACCAGATGAACGCGACGACGGTGCCGATGGCGCCCAGGTAAAGCACCGACGCCCAGACCTGCCAGCCTAAGGTCGACCAACGAACCGTTCCAAGCTCGCCTATGGCACCCACGGACAGAAAGGCGAGCCCCCACAAAGCGGCGTAGGTGGTGGCGGCAATGGCGGACATCGACTCCATGGCTATTCTGGAAATCAGCGTGTATGCGGCCCAGCTCAAGACAGCCATCAACATCAGCATCTCCCCCAGGCCGATCGATGCGCCGATGTCTCGCAGGGCCCCTGCGAGATCGCCTCGGGTGATCACGATCAACGCACCGACCAGGGCGATGCCAATGCCCACCCAACGCTTCGATCCCAGCCGCTCCCGGAAGACCAAACTGGCTAACAACGCGGTGACGATGGGCGTCAGACTGACGAACAGGGCGGTTCGGCCCGCAGGAATGCGGGCCAGCGCGCCGAAGAAGCACACGTTGTAGAGAAAGATGCCTGTCAGGCCCATGGCGGCGGTGGTCAGCCACTGCGACCGGATCAGGCGGGGCAGCCCCCCTTCGAGTCTGTGGGCGACCCAGACCAGCAGCAGGGCCGCCACCAGGAATCTGCCGAATGCGGCCGCCATCGAAGGCAGCGCCTGAGCCAGAATCCTGCCGGCGATGAAGGTGCCTCCCCAGAACAAGGCGACCATGACCAACCTGAAGCCCAGCCCCGGACTGAGTGCCAGAGTCCCGCTTGACGTTTGTGGGGGCGGTGCCAGCGTTAGGGAAGTTGTTGGTGTCGTCATGGTTGGGGCCGCAAGATAGTGGCTTCTGTTGATGGATTCGTCGCGCACAGTCAGATGTTATTGTTCATTCGTTGTCATAGTAAAATGAGCAAACACTCATGATGAATGAGGCCCTAACATAACTTTCACGCAACTCGAAATCTTTGCCGTCGTCGCAGAACTCGGTGGCTTTACGGCAGCCGGGCAGAGGCTGGGAATCACTCAGTCGGCTGTGTCTCACGCACTCAAGCAACTGGAAACCGAGTGGGGAGTGACGTTGCTATCGCGTGGGCCGACCGGCATCGAGGTCACGGAGGTCGGCCAAAGCCTGTTGCTGCGCGTGCGCGAACTGCTGGGTGTTTCCGAGGCGATCCGGCAGGAAGTTGCAGCAGTGCGGGGGCTGAACCGAGGGGTGCTGCGCATCGGCTCGTTCGGCACCACGTCGTCATTGCAGGTGCTGCCCCAGATCTTGGAGCGCTTCACGCAAAGTCATCCAGAGATCGATGTCTTCGTAGATGAAGGCGAGGACGACGAGGTGAGCCAATGGCTCATCGAGCGCAGGGTGGATGTGGGGTTCGTGGTGCTCCCCGACGAGCGGTTCGATACTGTTCCCTTGGTGGAGGATCAGTTGGTCGCCCTGATGCCGGCCACGCATCCGCTGGCGGCCAAGAAGGACGTGTCGTTGTCCGAGGTCTGCACGATGCCCTTCATCATGACTTTGGCGGGCAGTGCTTCCGCCATCCAGCGCCTCTTTGAGCAAGAGAGACTGCACCCCACGGTGAAACAGCGCTACGCACAGATCATCACCATCATCAAAATGGTGGAAAGCGGCTCAGGCTTTTCGATTGTGGCCGATCTGGCAGCGCCTGAACCTGTCATGGCGCTGTGCCCGGGGGTTGTCAAAAAGCCGTTGGACCCCAGGGTGAAACGATCTGTCGGTCTGGCGGTGCTGAAACGAGCGCACGCCAGCCCCGCTACCGAAGCCTTCCTGAAGGTGGCAAAGAGTGTCGCGGTCTCCTTGCGTTAAGCCTGATCTAAAACTGCTGATGCGCACTTGGTGCAACCGTTCTTCCCAGTCCATAAAGTCAGTCGTCTGGCATTGTTGGTGAGCGCCAAGCAGACCTTGAGCCACCGGACATAAAGCGACTTCTCAGCATCGGACCTCCACAGATTCAACGCTGGGCACCAGCGCAACGTTGTAGGCAACTGGCTGTGGCTGTATGCATCCATGTTCACACTCTCTATTAGTGCATTTGACGTAACTCGTTATCAATATGCACTATTTGGCCTTGTTCTTCGTAGGCAACCACGAACTGCCTAAGGCAGTGATAGGTGCAGCGCTTGCGGCATTTTTCAACGCGATCCGCATTCAGACTACTTGACAAAGGTATCTCATAGAGGTTCAGCCATGGAGTTTCGCCACCTTCGATGTTTTCTTGCAGTTGCTGAAGAACTCCACTTTGCTCGCGCTGCCGAGCGACTACACATTGAGCAGTCACCGCTGTCGAGAGCAATTAGAGAGCTGGAAGACGAGCTGGGAGCATCGTTGTTCGCCCGCACTACGCGAAACACTCGCCTAACACATGCGGGAAGAATGTTTTTGGAACACGTACCCCGCATTTTTACTGCTCTAGAGCAAGCTCGCGACAGCGTCAAGGCAGCCACCAACGGATTCCACGGCCAATTGCGCATAGCGCTTTCTGATGGTGTAACTCCAAGTTGCTTTTCAGCATTATTGGCACTCTGCCGACAGGAGGAACCTGAGATCGAAGTTCGTTTGGCTGATGTACCATTTCCGCAACAGATAAAAGGGCTGCACGATGCTCTCTATGACGTAGGGTTTTCTCAATCTGACGAATCTGGCAATGGACTTATTGCCGAACCCATTTGGCATGACTCCGTACTGATTGCAGTGCCCGCACGCCACCCCTTGCTCGCATATAAACAGATCCCATTAGACGAGGTGCTACGTTATCCGTTGGCGCTTGGCGATGCGCGGATATGTGAAGGACACGCTCGCCAAATTGACCGCATATTACGTCAATCGAGTATGAACCCATTGATCGTCGAACGAGTCGCGTCCTTCGACCTGATGATGACTTTGGTCTCAGCCGGTTTTGTTCTTGGACTGGCCGGAGCTTCGCAAATGGCCGCCAGCCGTGAACCAAGCGTCGTGGCGCGACCGCTGGCCGGTGGCCCGCACCTGCTTACGACCTACCTGCTGCGTGTAGGTGGTGAACCGTCGGATTCTCTGTGCCGGTTCATCGAACGGGTCTATGCCGTCGAGCCCCCCAATGGAAAAACATCTGCTGCACGCATAAAGCCCGACTCACCGGAGGAAATTGATCCATGAAGAATATCTTCCCGCTTCTGCTTGCCGCAGCGCTGGTGGCTTGTGGCAAGCCCGAGCCGACTGCGACAAACAACAGCACTGCCTCAACCGAAACCGTCGAGTCGCTCGTAGCCAATCCCGAACGGCTGAAATCACTGCGCCAGCAGTGCAAAACTGATCGTGCAAAGCTCGGCGACGAACTCTGCAACCGAGTGGCCGAAGCCACGAACCGACGTTTCCTTGGCGACGGCAAAACGCCCTACACGCCACCGAAGGAACAACCCAAGTTCTGATTCCGGTCGGTTTCCCCTAGAAGCCGTACTTTTTGCTCGATACGCCGCAGCGCACCGTCGCTTGCGGCGTTTTTACTTGCTGCGCCGCTACATGAATTGATGCTGTATCGAGCACCTTTGTCCCGATAACGGTCTTTGACCGCCTTTGATCCAACCCCGAATCTCGCGCATGCGGCACGTTTTCGTGCCACTTGCCACGCAGGAGAAATCGGGAGGTCTGGATGCAAGGTCAAGGTGTGCTGTTCGGGCAGATCGTTGCTGTTTTCAGCATCGTGATCGCCGGCGTGTGGGGTGCCACGCAATGGACAGCCACCACCCTGGGCTACCAGCTACGCCTGGGTTCGCCCTGGTTCGATTTCTTCGGCACACCGGTTTACCACCCCTGGCGGCTGTTCGAGTGGTGGTTTTTCTTCGATGCCTACGCGCCGCACGTCTTCGACATCGGCGGCGCGATCGCAGGTGGCAGCGGCCTGGTCGCGGTGCTGGTCGCCATCGCCATGTCGGTGTGGCGTTCGCGGCAATCGAAGCTGGTCACGACCTACGGCTCGGCGCGCTGGGCCGATGCCACGGACATCCGCAAAGCCGGGCTGAATCAGCCAGCAGGCGTTTTTCTCGGCCTCCATGACGGGCAGTACCTGCGGCACGAAGGACCGGAACACGTCCTGACCTTCGCGCCGACGCGATCCGGCAAAGGTGTCGGCCTGGTGGTGCCGACGCTTCTTTCCTGGCCCGCGTCCGCTGTCATCCACGACATCAAGGGTGAGAACTGGCAGATCACCGCCGGCTGGCGCTCGCGCTTCTCGCACTGCCTGCTGTTCAACCCCACCGATGCCAAGTCAGCGGCCTATAACCCGCTGCTGGAGGTCCGGCGCGGCGCGCATGAGGTGCGCGACGTGCAGAACATCGCTGACATCCTGGTGGACCCGGAAGGCGCGCTGGAACGCCGCAACCATTGGGAGAAGACTTCGCACGCGCTGCTGGTCGGCGCCATCCTGCATGTGCTCTATGCGGGCGAAGACAAGACGCTGCGCGGCGTTGCCAACTTCCTGTCCGATCCCGCGTGCCCGTTCGAGCTGACGCTGCACCGGATGATGACGACGCGGCACCTGGGCGATGCCCCGCATCCCGTCGTTGCTTCGGCCGCGCGCGAAGTGCTCAACAAGAGCGACAACGAGCGCTCGGGCGTGCTGTCCACGGCCATGTCCTTCCTCGGCCTGTACCGCGACCCCACGGTGGCCGAAGTCACGTCGCGCTGCGACTGGCGCATTGCCGACCTGATCTCGGCCAAGCATCCGGTCTCGCTGTACCTGGTCGTGCCACCTTCGGACATCAGCCGCACCAAGCCGCTGGTACGCCTGATCCTCAACCAGATCGGCCGGAGGCTCACCGAATCACTCGATGGCTCGGACGGCATTGCGCGGCGCCACAAACTGCTGTTGATGCTCGACGAGTTTCCCGCGCTGGGCCGACTCGATTTCTTCGAGACGGCGCTGGCATTCATGGCCGGCTACGGTATTCGCAGTTTCTTGATCGCGCAGTCGCTCAACCAGATCGACAAAGCCTACGGGCAGAACCATTCCATCCTGGACAACTGCCATGTCCGGGTGACGTTCGCCACCAACGACGAACGCACGGCCAAGCGCATCTCCGAAACACTCGGCACTGCGACCGAGTTGCGCGCACAACGCAACTACGCTGGCCACCGGCTCGCGCCGTGGCTGGGACACCTGATGGTGTCGCGGCAAGAGACGGCGCGGCCACTACTCACCCCTGGCGAGGTGATGCAGCTTCCGCCCGACGAGGCCGTGGTGATGGTCTCCAGCGTGGCACCGATCAAGGCCAAGAAACTGCGTTACTACGCCGACGCGAACTTCAAGCGGCGCGTGCTGCCGCCGCCCGTGCTCGCAGCCAGCCGCTACGCCGACGCACCGCCTCGGCAGCCCGACGACTGGAGTGGTCTGACGATCCCCACGGTACCAACCGCACCCACCGCTGCGGCCTTGATCGACAGCGAAGCCGGCGCCGCCGACGACGGTGGGCCGCGTCGGCAACCAGAGCTGTCCGAGGTCACTGAGTACCACCCCGAACAGGAGCCAGCGCCCAACGACCTGGCGCTGCTCGATGACGACGACTTGCCGTTGCCGCTTCCCCGCCAACTCGATCCGTCCATGCAGCGCACGGCCCGGCTCGCATCCCTCGACCCTGACGACGGAATCCAGCTATGAGCCAATACCGCCTCAACCTGTTCATCTCGCCCGAGCACGCCAAACGCCTGGACGAGTTGGCCGCCAAGAAGGGCGTGTCCAAGTCCTCCATCGTCGCGGCAGCGCTGGCCTCCTGGCTGTCGCCCGACGCAGGCGACCAGCGCGAGGCGGCCATCGCCAAGCGGCTCGACCGGCTGACGCGCCAGTTCGAGCGGCTGGAGCGCGACCAGAACATCGAGATCGAAACGCTGGCGCTGTTCATCCGCTACTTCCTGACGGTCAGCACGCCAGTGCCAGAAGCCCACCAGGACGCGGCCCGCGCACAGGGGAAAGCACGCTTCGAGCAGTTCGTCGAACAGCTCGGCCGCCACCTGCTGCGCGGGCGCAGCCTGGTGCGCGACGTGGTGGAGGAACTGCAGCCCGACAGTGCGCGAATGGACGACGCGGCTGCGTTGGCCGAGACGCAGGAGCGTCCCCAGTGAGTGCCGTCTTGCAGTCGCCGCTTGCTGCGTCGCTGGACCGCCGCGTCCGCATGCTGCGCACGGCCATGGGGCCGGTGATCGCCGCCGCGCTGGAAGACCCGGACGTGGTGGAAATCATGCTCAATCCCGACCGGTCGCTGTGGGTGGATCGCTTGTCCTCCGGCCGCGCACCGCTGGGCGTGGAGCTGTCCGAGCAGGACGGTGAACGCATCATCCGGCTGGTCGCGGCACACGTCGGCGCCGAAGTCCATCGCGGCCAACCGCTCCTGACTGCCGAGCTGCCCGAAACGGGCGAACGCTTCGAGGGCATTCTGCCGCCCGCTGCACCGGGGCCTGCCTTTGCGCTGCGCAAGCGGGCCGTGAACATCATCGGCCTGGATCGGTACGTCGCCGACGGCATCCTGTCCGCCCCACACGCCGAGTTCCTGCGCCACGCGGTGCGCGAGCGGCAGAACATCCTGATCGCTGGCGGCACCAGCACTGGCAAGACGACGCTGGCGAACGCCTTGCTCGCCGAGATCGCCGTCACCGGCGACCGCGTGCTGGTGCTCGAAGACACCATCGAACTGCAATGCGCCGCGCGCGACCACGTGCCGCTGCGCACGCGCGCTGGCGTGGTCTCCATGACAGAGCTGGTGCGCGCCACGATGCGCCTGCGCCCTGACCGCGTAGTGGTTGGCGAGGTGCGTGGCGGCGAGGCCCTGGATCTCATCAAGGTATGGGGCACCGGCCACCCCGGCGGTATCGCCACCATCCACGCCGGTTCCGCGCTGGGCGCGTTGCTGCGCCTGGAACAGTTGGTTCTCGAAGTCGCGGTGAATCCGCCGCGCGCACTGATTGCCGAGGCGGTGAACGTCGTCGTGTTCATCGTCGGCCGTGGCCGCAAACGCCGTATCGAAACCATCGCCCGCGTCGCCGGCTTCGACGGCGCGGGCTATCGCTTGGCGGACGTGCTGGAAACACCGCTTCCCGAGCTGCCGCTGCTGTCTTCCGAGCTTCCTTCCCTTTCCCTCAACCCGCCTGGAGAACTTCCATGACGCACGCCCATGCTTTCCGCTTTTCCGCAAATCCGGCTTCGTTGCTTGCACGCCTGCGGCGCCTGGCAGCACCGGCCCATCAGGGCCTGCTGCTGGCTGGCGTGATGCTGATGACCGCCGGTACCGCGAAGGCCGCCGGTTCCTCGATGCCCTGGGAAGGGCCGCTGCAATCCATCCTTGAATCCATCCAGGGGCCGGTGGCGCGGATCATCGCAGTGATCATCATCATTTCCACCGGCTTGGCGCTGGCCTTCGGCGACACGTCGGGCGGCTTTCGCAAGCTGATCCAGATCGTCTTCGGTCTGTCCATCGCGTTCGCCGCATCCTCGTTCTTCCTGTCGTTCTTCAGCTTCTCGGGCGGAGCCGTCATATGAGCACGGCCACCGACCTGCCAGGCTTTGAGGTGCCACTGCACCGCTCGCTGACCGAGCCGATCCTGCTGGGCGGCGCGCCGCGCACCGTGGCGATCGCCAACGGCACGTTGGCCGCCGCCGTCGGGCTGGGACTGCAACTGTGGATTCCGGGCCTGGTGCTCTGGATCGCCGGCCACGCGCTCGCCGTTTGGGGAGCGCGCGTCGATGCGCAGTTCATGCAGGTGTTCGCCCGCCACATCAAGCACAAGCCGCTGCTGGACGTGTGAGGACCGAGCCATGATGAACTTCGCCGAATACCGTCAGCGCCCGGCCTTGTTGGCCGACTGGCTGCCGTGGGCCGGGCTGGTTGCGCCCGGTGTGGTGCTCAACAAGGACGGCAGCTTCCAGCGCACGGCACGCTTTCGTGGGCCGGACCTGGACAGCGCGACGCAGAGCGAGCTGATCGCCACCACGGCGCGGCTGAACAACGCACTGCGCCGACTGGGCTCGGGCTGGGCGCTGTTCATTGAAGCCGAACGTCGGCCGACGGCGGACTATCCGCACTCGGATTTCCCGGAGCCTTTGTCCTGGCTGGTGGACGAAGAGCGGCGCGCGACCTTCGAGGACTCCGGCCACCACTTCGAGAGCGGCTATCACCTCACGTTGCAATACCTGCCGCCGGAAGAATCCCGCGCCCGCGCGGCCAAGCTGCTGTACGAGAACACACCGAGCGTCGGCGTGGACTGGCGCGAACGCCTCGCGGCCTTCATCGCTGAAACCGACCGCATCTACGACCTGCTCGATGGCGTGATGCCGGAGATCGCCTGGCTGGACGATGGCGCAACGCTGACCTACTTGCACGCGACCGTCTCGGCGCGGCGCTATTCACTGACGGTGCCGGAAGTGCCGTTCCATCTCGATGCGCTGTTGGCCGATGCGCCACTGGTCGGCGGCCTCGCGCCTATGCTGGGCAACCAGCACCTGCGCGTGGTGACGGTGCGTGGCTTTCCGACCTCGACCTGGCCGGGGATTCTGGACGACCTCAACCGCCTGGGCTTCGCCTACCGCTGGAGCACGCGCTTCCTGTGCATGGACAAGGCCGAGGCCGAGAAGGAGCTGGGCCGCCTGCGCCGGCAATGGTTCGCCAAGCGCAAGAACGTCCTCGCGCTGCTGCGCGAGACGATCTTCCAGCAGGAGTCGCCGCTGGTCGATACCGACGCCAGCAACAAGGCCGGCGATGCCGATGCGGCCTTGCAAGAACTGGGCAGCGATCAGGTCGCCTTCGGCTACGTCACCGCGACCGTGACCGTGCTGGATGGCGACGCCGACGTGGCCGACGAGAAGCTGCGCCATGTGGAACGCGTCATCCAGGGGCGCGGCTTCGTGACGATCCCGGAAACGCTGAACGCCGTGGAAGCCTGGCTGTCGTCGGTGCCGGGCAATGCCTACGCCAACGTCCGCCAACCCATCGTTTCGACCTTGAACCTCGCGCACCTGATGCCGGTGTCGGCGGTGTGGGCCGGGCCGGAGAAGAACGAGCACCTCGACGGCCCGCCGCTGATCGTCACGCGCACCGAAGGCGCGACGCCGTTCCGGCTGGTGACGCACATCGGCGACGTGGGGCATACGCTGGTGGCTGGCCCGACCGGCATGGGCAAATCGGTTCTGCTCGCCACGCTGGCGATGCAGTTCCGCCGCTATCCCGGTTCGCGGATCTTCTCCTTCGACATGGGGCGCTCGATGCGCGCCACCATTCTTGGCCTGGGCGGCGAGCACTACGACCTGGGCGCTGACGGTTCCATCGCTTTTCAGCCGCTCGCGCGCATCGACCGCGAGGGCTACCGCACCTGGGCCGCCGAATGGGTTGAAGGCCGCCTGCGGCACGAGGGGATCAACGTCGGCCCGGACGAGAAAGCGGCCATCTGGTCGGCGCTGGTCAGTCTCGCGGGCGCGCCCGTGGAGCAGCGCACGCTCACTGGCCTGTCGGTGCTGCTGCAATCCAACGTGCTGCGCCAGGCGCTCGCAGCCTACGTGCTGGGCGGCGCACACGGCAAGCTGCTGGACGCCGACCGCGACCGGCTGGGCGCCGCAGACGTGCAGTGCTTCGAGATGGAGGAGTTGATGCACAGCAAGGCCGCGGTGCTGGCCGTGCTGGGCTACCTGTTCGCGCGCTTCGATGAGCGTTTCGACGGCGCGCCGACGCTGCTGATCCTCGACGAGGCCTGGCTGTTCCTGGATGACCCGGTGTTCGCCGCGCGCATTCGCCAGTGGCTCAAGACGCTGCGCAAGAAGAACGTCAGCGTCATCTTCGCCACGCAGTCGCTGGCCGACATCAAGGACTCGACCATCGCGCCCGCGATCATCGAGAGCTGCGCCAGCCGCATCTTCCTGCCGAACCCGCAGGCCACCGAGCCGCAGATTCGCACGATCTACGAGGGCTTCGGCCTGAACAGCCGGCAGATCGAGATCGTCGCCACCGCCCAGCCCAAGCGCGACTACTACTACCAGTCGCGTCTGGGCAACCGCCTGTTCGACCTGGACCTCGGGCCCGTCACGCTCGCCTTCGCGGGCGCTTCCACACCGCAGGACCAGCGCCTCATCGACGAGGTGTCCACCTCCGTTCCCCCCGTCGGTTTTGCTCCGGCCTGGCTGCGGCAACGCGGCCTGGACTGGGCGGCCGACCTGTTCCACCACCACCCCAAAGGAGAACTGCCATGACGTTCCGTGCTTCCTTCAAACCCCGTCTGATCGCGCTGGCTACCGCTTGCGCACTGACCATCGGTACCGTGCAGCCCGCGCACGCGCTGTTCGGCATCGGCGACATCGTGCTCGACCCGAGCAACCTGGTGCAGAACACCATGACGGCCGCGCGCACGCTGGAGCAGATCAACAACCAGATCAAGCAGCTTCAGAACGAGGCGCAGATGCTCATCAACCAGGCGCGCAATCTGGCGAGCCTGCCGTTCAACGTGGTCAACCGCCTGCGCTCGAACCTGGAGACAACCAAACAACTCATCGCGCAGGCGCGAGGGCTGGCCTACGACCTGTCGCGCATGGATGCCGAGTTCGCGCGGCTGTACCCGGAGCAGTACGCGGCCACCGTCAGCGGCGACCGGATGTACCAGGACGCGCGCGAGCGCTGGAAGAACACGCTGGGCGGCTTGCAGACCGCGATGCGGATGCAGGCGCAGGTGTCGCAAAACCTGTCCCAGGACGAGGGCGTTCTGGCCGATCTGCTCAGCCAGAGCCAGTCGGCCACCGGCGCCTTGCAGGCCATGCAGGCAACCAACCAGCTCCTGGCCCTGCAAGCCAAGCAGTCCATCCAGTCGCAGCAGCTCCAGCTTACGCAGGACCGCGCGGCCTCGCTGGAACTGGCCCGGCAGGCGGCCGCCGTCGAGCGTGGGCGCGAAGTCACGCGCCGCTTCCTCGGCAGCGGCACGGCCTACACGCCGCAGTCCGTAAGCTTCTATCCCAATTGACGGGCAGAGCATGAAACACGCGCCCGTCCTGTTCTTTCTCGCTTGCCTGCTGGCCGGTTGCGACCGGCCGCAGGTCTTGTCGGTGGATGCGCTGGCCGACGATCCGGCGCGGCTGCATGCGCTTCGTGCGCAATGCGACAGCGGCGAGCACGACGGCGCCTTCTGCGCGCAGGTCGCCCAGGCCGACCTGAAGCGCTTCCTCTCCGGGCACACAGGGCCGGACGAGTACCGGACGCTCGCTGACCTGCCGGCGATTCCGGCCAGCTTCGACACCTCCACAACCTCGCAGGACGAACGGCCATGAACGACGTTGCCATCATCGACCGCTTCCTCAACGTCTTCTCCACCTACATCGACTCAGGCTTTGGCCTGCTGCGAGGCGAAGTCGCTTTCCTGACAGCCACGCTGGTCGCCATCGACATGACGCTGGCGGGGCTCTATTGGGCATTGGGGCACGCCACCGGCCAGGGCGAAGACGTGATGGCCAAGCTCCTGCGCAAGGTGCTCTACGTCGGTGCCTTCGCCTACATCATCGGCAACTTCAACTGGCTGGCGAGCATCGTGTTCCGGTCGTTCGCGGGCCTGGGCCTCACGGCTTCCGGCTCGACCCTGACCATGGAGACCTTCCTGCAGCCGGGGCGCCTGGCCAAGACCGGCATCGACGCCGGTGCGCCCATCCTGCAGCAGATCAGCGAGATGGCCGGATTCCCAGAGGTGTTCATCAACATCGCGCCCATCGCCGTGATGTTCCTCGCGTGGCTCGTGGTCATCCTCTGTTTCTTCGTGTTGGCGGTACAGCTTTTCATCACGCTGATCGAGTTCAAGCTGACCACGCTCGCCGGCTTCGTGCTGGTGCCGTTCGCGTTGTGGAACAAGACGGCCTTCCTCGCCGAGAAGGTGCTGGGCAACGTCGTGTCTTCGGGCATCAAGGTGCTGGTGCTGGCAGTGATCGTCGGCATCGGCACCGGGCTGTTCGCCGAGTTCCAGGTCACGCCCGACGAGCCTTCCATCGACCACGCCTTGGTCGTGATGCTGGCTTCGCTCTCACTGCTGGCCCTGGGCATCTACGGGCCGGGCATCGCCACGAGTCTGGTGTCCGGGGCGCCGCAGCTCGGCGCGGGCGCGATGGCCGGTGCGGCGGTGGGCGCAGCGGGAACCGCCGTTGCGGTCGGTGCCGCCGCGACAGGCGTTGGCAGCGCGGTGGCCGCCGGAGCACGCATGGCACCAGCCGCCGCCAAGATGGCCGCCAGCGGCGCCCGTGCCGCAGCCTCGACCGCCGGCAGTGCGCGGTCGGCCTATCAAGCGGGTTCCGCAGCCGCTGGCAGTGGTCTCAAGGGCGCCGTGGCCGGCGTGGGCAATGTCGCCAGGAGCGGCGCGCAGGCGGTCGGCCAGAAGGCCGCCGCCGGGGCACGCTCGCTCAAGGAGCGCGCGGCGGCCGCCTTCCGCCCGGACGACGCCGGAGCGGCGCCCAGCGGTGGCGCTGCCGCGGCCACACAAGGCCAGTCCGCTGCCAGTGAGGCCTCGGCAGATGCCACCCATCAGGAGCAACCCGCCTGGGCCAAACGGTTGCACCGCCGCCAGCAGATTAGCCACGCCGCCACGACCGCCGCCCACTCGCTGCGCGGAGGCGACGGCGGTGGTTCGAGCAGCGGCCCGAGCCTGCGCGATTCCGACGATTGAAGCGATTCACAAGGAGAACCAAGCATGCGATTCAAACGACCGCAGGTGCGCTATGCCGATACGCCGCAGCCTGCCACCCCCTACCAATCCGCCGCGCAGGTCTGGGACGATCGCATCGGCTCGGCCCGCGTGCAGGCCAAGAACTGGCGGCTGATGGCTTTCGGCTGCTTGTCGCTCGCGCTGCTGATGGCGGGCGGGCTGGTCTGGCGTTCGGCGCAGTCCATCGTCACGCCCTACGTGGTGGAGGTGGACCAGGCCGGGCAGGTCCGCACCGTTGGCGAAGCCGCCACGCCGTACCGGCCGAACGATGCGCAGGTCGCCTACCACCTGGCGCACTTCGTCACGCTGGTTCGCGCGCTGTCCATCGACCCCATCGTCGTTCGGCAGAACTGGCTTGATGCCTACGACTACACCACCGACCGCGGCGCGGCCGTGCTCAACGAGTACGCGCGCGCCCATGACCCGTTCGTTCGCGTCGGCAAGGAGTCGGTGACGGTGCAGATCACCAGCGTCGTGCGCGCCAGCGACACGTCATTCAACGTGCGTTGGACCGAGCAGCGCTTCGTCAACGGTGCACCTGCAGGCACCGAGCGCTGGAACGCCGTGATTTCCACCGTGCTGCAAACGCCGCGCACCGAGCAGCGCTTGCGCAAGAACCCACTGGGCATCTACGTCAACGGTCTGTCGTGGAGCCGCGAACTCGATGCCACCGAAGGAGCCAAGCCATGAACCTGTCTTTCCGCATTTACGCTTTCGTGTTGACGCTTGTGGCCCTGGCGGGCTGCGCCACGCAGGGCACGCCGCCGCCGACCATCTCGCTCGACGAGCCGGTGCAGGCCCAGCCGCTGCCCGATCTGCCCAAGCCGGTTGAGGTGGTGGAGGTGCCCAGGGTGCTGCCGATACCGGCGCAGATGAAACCGCTGCCGGAGGGCAGCGACACCAAGACAGCGCCAGAACCCGCCGATGAGAAGATCCGCGTCTCGCGTGCCAACGCCGAGGCGCGCATTGCGCCGACGCGCGAGGGTTACGTCAACGCGATTCAGGTCTGGCCCTTCACCGATGGCGCGCTGTATCAGGTCTACGCGGCGCCGGGACGGGTCACGGTCATCTCTCTGCAAGCGGGCGAGGAGCTGGTGACGGTCGCCGCCGGCGACACGGTGCGCTGGATCGTCGGCGATACCTCCAGCGGCACCGGTGATGCGTTGCGCGTCAGCGTGCTGGTCAAACCGATCCGCTCGGGCCTCAAGACCAACCTGGTCGTCACCACGAGTCGGCGCACCTACCTGATCGAGCTGACCTCGACCGAACGCGCCTGGATGGCGTCGGTGTCGTGGGAGTACCCGAAAGACCGGATGCTGGCTTTGCAGCGCCAGGCACAGGCCGCGCAGGCGACCGCCCCGGTCGATACGGGCCTGTCGCTGGAGAAGATTCGCTTCCGCTACGCCATCAGCGGCAGCAATCCACCGTGGAAGCCGCTGCGCGCCTTCGACGACGGCGAGAAGGTCTATATCCAGTTCCCACCAGGCATCGCACAGGGCGAGCTGCCGCCGCTGTTCGTGATCGGTGCGCAGGGTGATGGGCAACTGGTGAACTACCGTTTCCGCGCGCCGTACTACATCGTGGATCGGCTGTTCGGCGCGGCCGAACTGCGCTTGGGCGGTGACAAGGGCGACATCGTGCGGATCGAACGCACGGACGGCGTAGCGCGGGGGAACTGACCATGAGCCAGGACGACATTCCTGATCTTGCCGCGCCGCAGGCGGGCAAGGTTGCCCCCGAGGCGGTGGCGCTGCGCACACAGCCGCGCCCGGTGACGCGCTTGAACAGGCGCAGCTTGGCGATCCTGGCCGGAGGCCTCGCCGTTGCCGTGCTGGGCGCCACGATGTGGTCGCTGCAACCGCGCAAGCGCGGAGCGAACGAACAGACCGAGCTTTACAACGTGGATCGCGTCTCCCGCTCAGAAGGACTCGACAAGCTGCCAACCGACTACTCGAAGCTGCCGCCACAGATACCGGAACTGGGGCCGCCGCTGCCGGGCGACCTGGGTCCGGCCATCGTGAAATCGCAGCAGCCCGTGGTGCCCACCTACACGCCGCCAGGCCAAGACCCGGCTGCCGCTGGGCGCGACGCACAGCGCAAGGAAGCGGAAGCGGCGGCGGGCTCGTCGGTGTTCTTCCGTTCGGGCGGTCAGCGCGCCGCTGCAGCGCCGACGCAGGTCGCCACAGCCAGTCCAGCGTCTGGCCTGTCGGGCTTCGACCCGATGGCCGCCGGGCCGGCCTCGACGGCGGCCCAGCCTACCGACCCGACCGCTGTGCAGAACCGGCAAGATCAGAAAGAGGCATTCCTGAAAGCCGGTTCCACGGAAACCCGCAATTCCGGGAATCTGAAGATGCCAGCTTCGCCGTATCAAGTCATGGCCGGCACGGTGATCGCGGGCGCCTTGGTTACAGGCATCAAGTCCGACCTGCCGGGCGACGTGATCGCCACGGTGACGGAGCCGATCTACGACACGGCGACGGGCAAGTTCCTGCTGATCCCGCAGGGCTCACGCATCCTGGGCCGCTACAACAGCCAGGTGAGCTACGGGCAGAGCCGGGTGCAGGTGGTGTGGAACCGGATCATCCTGCCCGACACGTCCTCGCTGACGCTGGACAACCTGGCGGGCACCGACCCGGCTGGCCACGCTGGTCTGGAGGATGGCGTCGATTGGCATTGGGACCGCATCTTCGCCGGCGCTGCGTTGACGACGCTGCTGGGCATCGGCGCCGAGCTGGCTGCGCCGGAAAGCCGCCAGAACGGCGATCGCGTCGTCATCGCCGGGCGCGACAGCCTGCAGGATAGCGTGAACCAGGTCGGGCAGGAGATGACCCGGCGCAACCTCAACATCCAGCCCACCTTGACGGAGCGGCCAGGCCTGCCGGTGCGCATCATCGTCAACCGGGATCTGGTGCTGCGGCCATATCAACCGCTGTTCTTCAATCGGGGGACTTCGCGATGAGCACGGCACGCAAGCTGCGGCTGGGGCCGCTACCCAAGACCGAGAGCGTCAAGCTGACCTTCACGTGCCCGACCAGCCTCAAGGCGGACCTCGACCGCTACGCCGCGCTGCACGCGCAGACCTATGGCGAAGCGGTGGATGCGATGGCGCTGATCCCGCACATGCTGGAGGCGTTTATGGTCAGGGATCGAGGGTTCCGGCGACAAAAGGAGGAGGGCAGACGGGGCGCTCCGCGTGCTCCAGCGCCGGAGGGCAGCTGAGGACTGTTTGGGGTGCTTCGATAAGTTGTCGAAGTTCGGCTACAACCGAAAGCACCATCTCAAACAACTGGCGGTCGGAGGCTGGGCAGGGTGAGGATGCGCGGGAAGGGCGTGATTTACTGAACAGTGAAAATGGCGATTTGGTCGAATATTCTGTACGGTTGCTGCAACGCCGTGGTGTTCGATTCGTACTGAGCGAGCCCGACCATCTCAAGCCAAAGTCCGTTCGACCCGACAAGAAACGCAAACCCCCCGTGACCTCAGCCCAAATTGTCGAACGATTCGCGTTGCATCGCGCCACGCCGCAAATCACGGCCGACGAGCACGCGCGACGCCGAGTCATCGAACTCGGCGAATGGGTGATGGCACGAGACCGCATCTACCTCGACAAGTGTTTCTGGATTTACCTGCGGGGCGCGCGAATGCGGGCGCCGTGCCCACCAGGTGTATCGGATCTTCTGGATGCCCTCGTTGCAGGTGTCGCGGCAGGGCGGCTGGTCTGTCCCATCAGCGATGCGCTGTTCCTTGAACTGATGAAACAGTCGGACCTGACCACGCGCGGTGCGACTGCCGAATTGATCGACGAACTGAGCTGCGGCGTCACGCTTTGCCACGAACCGACCCGCGTCGCGACGGAAGTCGCTCACTTCCTTCATGCGAACGCCGGTCACAGCGTGCATCCGCTGGAACACTTGGTCTGGACAAAGGTCCCGTACATCCTGGGTGTTCAGCATCCGGTGGCCACGGCCTTCCCGGAAAATGAGCAGCTTGTGATCCAGAAGGCGTTCTTCGACCACCTGTGGGAGTTTTCTCTTTCGAAGATGGTGGCGACCATCGGGAGCGACCGACCGCTCACTATGCCGTTCGGCGACATCGCCAATCGCTTGAACCGCGAGAACGCAGTGCATGCGCCTTCAATGAAGAGCTTCGCGCAGGTCTACCGCGACGAGATCAATGGCGTGCTGGAACTCGCAGCCCCGATCGCCGCCGACGTGCTGCACGATATGGCCAGGAAGGCTCTTGGTCCTGCAGCCCAGCCCTCGGCGGAAGAGCGGGAAGAAATCACCAGGCAGTGTCTCGGCCTGCTGCGGGCGGCAATCCGGAAGCCAGCCGGTCGGCGGGCCTTGCGTACTTTGCAGGTCGGTGCTTTGTTGCATGCGGCCTTGCGCTGGAACCGCACGCAGAAGCTGGACGCCAACGACATGTTTGACTTCCATCACGCAGAAGCGGCGCTGGGCTACTGCGACGTGCTCCTGACCGATGGGCCCATGCACGCACTCTTGAAGCAGCGGCACCTGGCCATCGAGCGCGACTTTCCGTGCCGAGTCATGTCCTCCGTTGAGGAGGCTGCCGAATGGGTTCGGCACCGTATCGCGTGATGCCCGATGACGGCCGTTCTCACCAGCGGATTGCGCCGCGATGCAACGGCTGAAGTTTTCGCCCTTGTTCGGTATCATGTAGGTCGATTGACGATGGTGTTGCCAGAGTGGTCGCCCCGCAAATCGCTCCATCTCCCGCGCCAGCAAAAGATGTGCGCTTCTGACGGTAAAAGTGACGGTAACGCCCTATGTTGATCACAGCCAATCCCTTTAACCACGCGGGTTTAGGCGACCTGTTGATGATCGAGTGGGAGTAAGTGGGGGGTAAATCAAAATACTGTTTATTTGAACAGTATTGGCGCACAATGCGACGGATCTTCCGGAGCTTTGTGTGCCATGTCCCAGCTTCACGATCTCTACTATTTTCTCTTCCCCACGCCGCTTGCCGCCGAGACGGCCAAGGAGTTGCTGCGGCGCCTCCAAGGACCCCGTGGGGCGGGCAGAGGCGAGCCCATGTCCTTGGATCGGCTGCACATCACGCTCCATCACCTGGGGCGCTTCCTGAGCAGCATCCCCCGAGAGGTAATCGACTTGGCGCTGGCGGCGGGTAGCGCCATGGACTACGAACCGTTTGGGGTCCGCCTCGACGTGCTGCAGTCCCGGGGCGGCTTTGAGAAGGGGGCTTTCGGCACGGTCGAGCTGGCGCCACAAGCGGGCGCCGCGCGTGAATTGCGAGGATTTCAACATGCGCTTGGCAACACGATGCGCCGCATGGGGTTTGCAGAGATTCAGATCCGCAGTCATTTCAACCCGCACATGACTTTGCACTACAGGCACGAACGCATTGACCGAATGGTGGTCGCTCCCGTGGCGTGGACCGTGACGCAGTTTGCCTTGGTAGACAGCCTCTACGGCCTGGGCAGGCATGATGTGCTCGCGCGCTGGACCTTGAAGGCACGGCAACAGGTCTTTGTTGACTGGTGACCTTGCGAAGCAAGCGGATACCCATGTGGACTTGCTGTGCTGCATCGTGGTGCGGAAGCTTCCGCAGCTACCATCCTCTGAGGTCATTGGCTCTCTCATTTCTTCATGACGACATTTCACGATTTCTGGTCAGGTTGTGGTTTCCAAACACTGGATCGCGATGCCCGTGGCTGGCTGCCCCCCACCGACGGATACCTGCGTTGGCTGCTGGCCCGGCCAGAGCTGGCGCTGGTGCCAGAGTCATGCGCTGCTGAGATCGCACTGCATGAATCGCTCAAGGTGTCTCCCGCGCGGGCGGTCACCTCGGCGGAGCTGGCTGCATTGCAGGACGACGACGCCCGCGAAAACTACACCGTGTTCCTGCGCTTCCGCGATGGCCTGCTGGCCACCGGCACGCTGGAGGCTTATTACCTGCAGCTCATGCGCAGTGGCGCGGTGAACGTGCCCGCCGTGTTTATCGACGCCGTGGTGCAGGCCCTGTTGCGCAATGTGCTGGATGACTGCAACGATGCCTTTGAAGCCCGCGCCGCCGAGATGCTGTTTCGGCCCCAGCGCATCACATTGCAAGACGGGCAAATGCTGGCAGGCGACCGGGATACGCTCGACATGCTCAACGAGACGGCGGGTCTGGGCGAGGTGGGGCGTCTGCTGCTGCAAAGTGGCGCGCTGCAGCCCACAGCGCAGGTCAAGGTGCTGTCGGCCGACAATGCGGGGCAATATTGGCAGGAGAGCGACCGCCATCACTTTCTGCTCGACCTGACCCACGAGCTGACGCAGGACCTGAGCCATGGCCTGACCTTCAAGATGACCCGTGCACGATCTGGCTTGAAAGCCCTGGCCCGTGTGCTGGAGCGCTGGGTGGCGCATCTGCTGGGCGTGCAGGTGCATGTCGAGCCAGTGCACCAGGTCACCGACAGCGCGTGGCGCTGGCATGTGGGGCTGGATGTGGAGTCCACTGCCATCCTGAACGACCTGTACCAGGACCGCCCGGTGGAGGCCGAGCGCATGCAGCGCCTGGTGAGCCTGTTCACGCTGACCTTCGCCAACCCGGCCGAGATGCGGGCCGATGTGGCGGGCAAGCCGGTGTACTTGGGGCTGGCCACCAACGCCGAGGGCGTGGTGCGGATCAAGCCGCAGAATCTGTTGCTGAATCTGCCGTTGGCATCGGCATCTTGATCGCTATTGAATCTATAGCTGCTAGCGCATGATTAACAGGCTCTAGCAGCCCATTTGATTCAAAAATGCTTTCCTCGGTTGGTAGCCCGGTAACAGGACCTCATCCAATCGTCATCAGGCTTGCGTTTCCGCCCGCTGCTGCGGTGTTCACGCTCAGCGCCCGTTCGATCAGCAGGCGCTCCAGCGGGATGTCCGTGGCGCCGGGCTGCAGCGCGGTCACGCCCACGATGGGCCCAGGGCGGTGGGCGAGGCTGGTGCATACGGCTTGCAGCGATGCGGCGTCGCCATGGTGCAGCACGGCGTCCAATGCCACGGCGCCATCGCTCAGGGCGTTGTCTTGCAGCATGACCTGGGCCTGCACGTGCGTGGGCAGCTTTGCGCGCAGCCCGGCGTGGGCGCTGGGCCACAGGGCGGTGCCCCCGCTGGCGAGCACGGCTGCCGTCTGCACCAGGAGGTCGTCCGCGCTTTGCGCCATGCACAGCACGCGGGCGCGGGGGGCCAGGGTGTAGACATTGCGCTCGCCGGTGGGGCCGGGCAGGGTGCGGGCGGTGCCGCTCTGCGTTTTTTGTGCAAAGCGCTGGCAGTGGCCCGCCAGTGCCAGGTTGCCTTGGTTGTGCGCCCATTGCTGCAAGGTGCCCAGCGGGGCCAACTGACGCTCGCGCCGCTCGGTGTCCGGTGGGCTGGTGCGGTCAGCCTCGGCCAAGGTGCGGGCCAGCGCATCGGCTGGACGCTGCGACAGCAGGCGCAGCAGGTACAGCGGCCCGCCCGCCTTGGGGCCCGTGCCTGACAGGCCTTCGCCGCCAAAAGGCTGCACGCCCACCACCGCGCCGACCATGTTGCGGTTCACGTACACGTTGCCGGCGTGGGCGCGGTTGACCACGCGGGCAATGGTTTCGTCGATGCGGGTGTGCACGCCTTGTGTGAGGCCGTAGCCGGTCGCGTTGATCTGGTCGAGCAACTGGTCCAGGTCGTTGCGGGCATAGCGCACCAGATGCAGCACGGGGCCGAAGACTTCGCGTTGCAGCTCGCCGATGTGGTTCAGCTCGATCAGCGTGGGCGGCACAAAAGTGCCCGGTGCTGCGGCTGCCGACACATGGTTCGGGTGCTGGAACACGCGGTGACCTTGGGCCTTGAATTTGTGGATGTGCTGGGTGATGCCTGCCTGCGCTTCGGCATCAATGACGGGGCCCACGTCCACGCGCAGCTCCGCAGGGTTGCCCACGCGCAGTTCGCCCATGGCGCCTTGCAGCATCTCGACCACGCGGTCGGCAGCTTCTTCCTGCACGCACAGCACACGCAGGGCCGAGCAGCGCTGGCCAGCGCTGTCAAAGGCGGACGACACCGCATCGCCCACCACCTGTTCCACCAGGGCGGATGAGTCCACGATCATCGCATTCTGCCCACCCGTTTCGGCAATCAGCGGGATGGGGCGGTCTGCGGCATCCAGGCGCCCGGCCACCGTGCGCTGCAGGATGCGGGCGACTTCGGTGGAGCCGGTGAACATCACGCCCATCACACGCTCATCGCCAATCAAACGTGCGCCCACGGTGTCGCCCTGGCCGGACAGCAACTGCACGGCGGCGCGGGGCACACCGGCCTGCCACAGCAGGCGCACGGCCTCGGCGGCGATCAGCGGGGTTTGCTCTGCCGGCTTGGCCAGCACGGGATTGCCTGCGGCCAATGCTGCGGCCACCTGGCCCATGAAGATGGCAAGCGGGAAGTTCCAGGGGCTGATGCAGGCCACGGGGCCCAGCGGGATGTGGGTGGTGTTGTCGAAGGTGCTCTGCACCTGCGCGGCGTAGTAGCGCAAGAAGTCCACGGCTTCGCGCACTTCGGCCACGGCGTTGCTGGCGCTCTTGCCCGCTTCGCGCATCAGCAGGCCCAGCAGGGGCTGCATGCGCTCTTCCAGCAGGTCGGCGGTGCGCAGCAGGGCTGCGGCGCGCTCGGCGGGTGGCGTGGCGGCCCAGGGGGCTGCAGCGGCCTGGGCGTGCGCCAGGGCCTGGCCTACGTCGGCGGTGGTGGCTTCTTGCACCTGGCCCACCACGTCGTGGTGGTTGGCGGGGTTGCGCACGGGCTGGGTGGGGCCTGTGGGCACATCAGCGGCCAGCAGGGGCGCTGCCGTCCAGGCGTGGCTAGCGGTGGCTTGCAGCGTGGCGGCCAGCTCGGTCAGCGTGTTTTCGTTCGACAAATCCAGCCCGCGTGAATTGCTGCGGTGGGCTCCGTACAGCGCCGCTGGCAGGGGGATGCGCGGGTGGGGCAGGCCGGCAGTGCCTTCGGTGGCGGCTTGTTGATCCACTACCTGCACGGGGCTTTTCACCAGCTCATCCAGCGCAATGGTTTCGTCGGCAATGCGGTTCACAAACGAGGTGTTGGCGCCGTTCTCCAGCAAGCGGCGAACCAGGTAGGCCAGCAGGGTTTCGTGCGTGCCCACGGGGGCGTAGATGCGGCAGGGGCGGCCCAGCTTGCCCGCAGTGATGGCGCCCACCACCTGCTCGTACAGCGGCTCGCCCATGCCGTGCAGGCACTGGAATTCGTACTGCCCTGCGTAGTAGTTGCTGCCCGCCAGTTGGTAGATGGTGGCCACTGTCTCGGCGTTATGCGTGGCGAACTGAGGGTACACGGCCTCGGGTGCTGCCAGCAGTTTCTTGGCGCAGGCGATGTAAGAAATGTCGGTGTGCACCTTGCGGGTGTAGACGGGGTAGTCCGTGAGGCCATCAACTTGGGCGCGCTTGATTTCGCTGTCCCAGTACGCGCCTTTGACCAGGCGCACCATCAGGCGGCGTTGGGTGCGGCGGGCCAGGTCCACCACGTAGTCGATGACGAAGGGGCAGCGCTTTTGGTAGGCCTGGATGACGAAGCCAATGCCGTTCCAGCCCGCCAGGGTGGGCTCGTGGCACAAGCGCTCCAGCAGGTCCAGCGAGAGCTCCAGCCGGTCGGTTTCTTCGGCGTCGATGTTCAGGCCAATGTCGTATTGCTTGGCCAGTGCCGTCAGGCGCAGCACCAGCGGATACAGCTCGTCCATTACGCGGCCAAACTGCGCACGGTTGTAGCGCGGGTGCAGGGCCGAGAGCTTGATGGAGATGCCTGGCCCTTCGTAGATGCCGCGCCCGGCCGAGGCCTTGCCAATGGCGTGGATGGCCTGCTCGTACGACGCGTAGTAGCGCTTGGCGTCTTCGCTGGTCAGTGCCGCTTCGCCCAGCATGTCGTACGAATAGCGAAAGCCCTCGGCCTCCATCGTACGGGCGTTGCGCAGGGCCTCGTCAATGGTTTCGCCCGTCACAAACTGCTCGCCCATCATGCGCATGGCCATGTCCACGCCCTTGCGGATCAGGGGTTCGCCGCCCTTGCCGATCAGGCGGCTGAGCGAGCTACCCAGGCTGCTTTCGCTGTGCGTAGCCACCAGCTTGCCGGTGATGAGCAGGCCCCAGGTGGCGGCGTTGACGAAGAGCGAGGGGCTCTTGCCCAGGTGGGTATCCCACTGGCCGTGGCTGATCTTGTCGCGGATGAGCGCGTCGCGCGTGGCCTTGTCGGGGATGCGTAGCAGCGCCTCGGCCAGGCACATCAGCGCCACGCCTTCTTGGGACGACAGCGAAAACTCCTGCAGCAGCCCCTGCACGATGCCAGCGCGCCCAGCGCTGGCCTTGCGTTCGCGCAGCGCCTTGGCGATGCGCAGGGCCAGTTGCTCGGCCGCTGCGGCTTGATCGGCAGGCAGGCGGGCCTGGGCCAGCAGCGGGGCCAAGGCCTCGGGCTCGGGGCGGCGATAGGCGGCGGTGATGGCGGCGCGCAGCGGGTTGCTCAGCGGCGTGCGGGGTGCGAAGTCTGCAAACGGGGCGGAGGGCTGCGTCATGGCGATGTCTTTCGGTGGTTTGGAGGGCCAAACAAGCCGTTGGGCGTGTTACTGGCGATGATCCTTGGGTTGCTGGTGAATAAATGTTCGAAAATGGTGGTTCAGGCAGAATAAATCGCTAATACAAATGCAAACAGAACCCGATCTGGACCGCATCGACCGCAAGATCCTGTCAATCCTGCAGGAGGATGGACGCATTGCCAACCTCAAGCTGGCCGAGGCCGTGGCCCTGTCGCCCACGGCCGTGCTGGCACGGGTGCAACGCCTCACGCGCGATGGCTTCATCCTGGGCTACGAGGCGCGGCTCAACCCGCTCAAGCTGGGCGCGGGCATGCTGGTGTTTGTGGAGGTGCTGCTGGACCGCACCACGCCCAACGTGTTCGACCAGTTCAAGGCGGCGGTGCAGGTGCACCCCGAGATCATGGAATGCCACATGGTGGCGGGCGGGTTTGACTACCTGCTCAAGACCCGGTCCGCCGACATGAACGCCTACCGCGTGTTTGCGGGCAATGTGCTGTGGCAGCTGCCCGGCGTGCGCGAGACGCGGACCTATGCGGTGATGGAAGAGGTCAAGCACACCAACCACCTGTACCTGCGCTGACCGCACACCGTGCGCGTACACCCACCGGATTGGCGGTGCTGGCATAAGCCCGCATAATTCCCTGCAGATTCGCTTGCATGAGGAGCCACACTATGACGACCGCTTTTCCCTATGCCGCCGCAGCCCTGGTGGCTGCCCTGTTCAGCCAGACGGCCGCTGCATCCTGCTACGTCGTCTATGGCCCCGACAAGGACATCGTGTACCGCGCCCCGGAGCCGCCAGTGGACATGTCGCGGCAGATCCACGAAACCCTGCCCTCGGTTGCGCCAGGCTCGACCCTTGTGTTTTCTCCCGACAACTTTGGCTGTGAACTCACCATCAACAAGCTGCCACTGACGGCTGTGTCCGCGCCCGGTGGCATGCGGCCTGCGCGCGCTGACCGGGGCTGATCGGGGCTGACATGGGCAGTTCGCCCGGGTGCGGCCAGCGGGCA
Organism: Acidovorax sp. M14; assembly: GCF_049331375.1. Taxonomy (NCBI): domain Bacteria; kingdom Pseudomonadati; phylum Pseudomonadota; class Betaproteobacteria; order Burkholderiales; family Comamonadaceae; genus Acidovorax; species Acidovorax sp. M14. The sequence continues at coordinate 2,958,532 of NZ_CP186263.1, read as the reverse complement.
TGCCGCGCCTGAGACAATCGGGGGATGAGCGCACCGAAAGAACTATCCCCCTCGTTTGAACCCACCGAGCAGAACGCTCAGGACAACCTGCCCGAAGGCTGGCTGCATGTGCAGTCCATGGACCTCGACGCCCAGGGCGTGGCCCGCAAGCCCGACGGCAAGGTGGTCTTCATCGACGGCGCCCTGCCATTTGAGCTGGTCACCGCCAACACCCACCGCAAAAAGAACAACTGGGAGCAGGCCAGCCTGGTGGCGATCCACCGCGAATCGTCCCAGCGCGTACGGCCGGATTGCCCCCACTTTGGCCTGCACGCAGGCGCCTGTGGCGGCTGCAAGATGCAGCATCTGCACGTCGGTGCCCAGGTGGCCGTCAAGCAGCGGGTGCTGGAGGACAACCTCTGGCACCTGGGCAAGGTGAAGGCCGAGACCATGCTTCGTCCCATCGAAGGGCCCGCCTGGGGCTACCGCTACCGTGCCCGTCTGGCCGTGCGCCACGTGATCAAGAAGGGCCAGGTGCTGGTGGGCTTTCATGAGCGCAAGAGCCGGTACATCGCCGACATGCAGACCTGCAAGATCCTGCCGCCGCATGTCGATGCCATGCTGATGCCCCTGCGCGCCCTGATTGCCAGCCTGGACGCCCGCGACACCTGCCCGCAGATCGAACTGGCCTGTGGCGACACCGTGACCGCGCTGGTATTGCGCCACCTGGAGCCGCTCTCCGCCGAGGACATCGCCCGGCTGCGTGCCTTTGGCGCAGAGCACCACGTGCAATGGTGGTTGCAGCCCAAGGGCCCTGACACGGTGAAGCTGCTGGACGAGGGCGGCGAGCCGCTGTCGTACGCGCTGCCGGACTTTGGCATCACCATGCCCTTCAAGCCCACCGACTTCACCCAGGTGAATCCGCATATCAACCGGGTGCTGGTGAGCCGCGCGCTGCGCCTGCTGGACGTGCAGCCGCACGAGCGCGTGATCGACTGGTTCTGCGGCCTGGGCAACTTCACGCTGCCGCTGGCCACGCAGGCGCGTGAGGTGCTGGGCATTGAAGGCAGTGAGGCCCTGGTGGCCCGGTCGCGCGAAAACTATGCCTTGAATCAGGACCAGGCGCCCGACCATAAAGCGCTGGCAGCTACTGATTTTGTAGCGCGTAACCTGTTCGAGATGACACCGGAGATGCTGGTGGCCGACGGCGCTGCCGACAAGTGGCTGGTGGACCCACCCCGCGAAGGGGCATTTGCGCTGGCCAAGGCGCTGGCCGACATCGAGCAGGCACGCATTGGCGCCGAGGGCGCTGGCCCGTTGCCCTCAGGGGCCGAAGGCTGGACGCCCCCGAAGCGCATTGTGTACGTGAGCTGCAACCCGGCCACCTTGGCGCGCGACGCGGGGTTGCTGGTGCATCTGGCCGGCTACCGGTGCACGGCGGCGGGCATGGTCAACATGTTTCCGCACACGGCCCATGTGGAAAGCATGGCGGTGTTCGAGCGGGTCTGAGAGTCCGTGAGAAAGAGGGTGCGCGGAGGGTCAGCCCTCCGTCCCGTGCCATCGCCACCCGGGCGTCACGTCAGCTGCGGTTGCGGCTGGCGGCGGGGTCGCGGGGTTCGGTTTCGATGTCGGGTGCGCGTTCGCTGCGTTCGGGCTTTTCCACCTTGCCCAGCACCGAGGGCGTGCCCTCGATCTTGTTCTCCCGCATGTAGGCGTCCATGTCCTTCCAGCCTGCAAACACCGAGGCCTTGGACGCCTTGGGGTTGAGGGTGTAGCAGTCTTCCAGCCCCCGCAGTGCGTGGCGGCAGGCACCCCCGATGGCCTTGGCCTCGGCATCGCGTTGCGCCACGCGCGGATCAGGGCCCAGGCCCGGGATCTTGTCGCAGCCGGCAAGCAGCAACAGGCCCGCCAGAACCATCAGGCGCAATGCGGTGGAGGGGCTTTGTGGACACATGTACTTGCATTATCGGCACACTGGCCGCGCTATTGAGGCTTCATCTTGGTGCTTGGCCCACAAAAAAGGCTCCCGAGGGAGCCTTTTGATGGACGTCAGGGACGACTGGCAGGGCTCAGTCGCGCTCGCCACCCATGATGCCCAGCAGGGCCAGCAGGCTCTGGAACACGTTGAAGATGTCCAGGTACAGGGCCAGCGTGGCGCTGATGTAGTTGGTTTCGCCGCCGTCCAGGATCTGCTTCAGGTCATACAGCATGTAGGCGCTGAAGATGCCGATGGCCAGCATCGAGATCACCATCATCCCCACGCCCGAGCCGACGAACACATTGATGATGCCGCCCACCATGAGCACCAGGGCGCCCACCATCAGCCACTTGCCCATGCCCGACAGGTCACGCTTGATGACGCTGGCCAGGCTGGCCATCACGAAGAACACACCGGCCGTGCCGGCAAATGCAGTCATGATGAGGTCGGTGCCGTTCTTGAAGCCCAGCACCATGCCGATCATGCGCGACAGCATCAGGCCCATGAAGAACGTGAAGGCCAGCAGCACCGGCACGCCAGCGGCCGAGCGCTTGGTCTTTTCGATGGCGAACATGAAGCCGAACGCGCCGCCCAGGAACACGATCAGGCCCAGGCCGCCGGTCAGCGAACGGGTGATGCCTGTGGCCACGCCAATCCAGGCGCCCAGCACCGTGGGGATCATGCTCAGGGCAAGCAGCCAATAGGTATTGCGAAGCACCTTGTGGCGCTCTTCCTGCGAGATGCCATAGCCCGCAGAGTGGCCCAGGGTGGTGACTTGGTCATTCATCTTGTGTCTCTCCTTGTTGGCCTGCACGACGCAGACGAGAGAAATTCTAGGGTGAGAGCGTTTTTTGCCCCCCAAAAACCGCACCCGGTCACCTACTTTTGGTAAGGATACTTTCACCCTGGCTGGGTGCAACGGCGCGGGGGATGCCGGTATGCTCGGCTCTCTTTGTGTGTCGGGCGGCCTGTGGCGCCTGGCTTCCTCCCCATCTTTCGGATATCTCCATGAAAACCAAGCACGAACTCGAACTGGCCGACGTCAAGGCCGTGGCCGCCGCCGCTGAAGCTGAAGCCCTCAAGAACAACTGGGCCGTGACCATTGCCATCGTGGACGATGGCGGCCACCTGCTGTGGCTGCAGCGCCTGGACGGTGCAGCGGCCGTGTCGTCGCACATCGCCCCATCCAAGGCCCGCACGGCCGCTCTGGGCCGCCGCGAAAGCAAGGTGTATGAGGACGTGATCAACGGCGGCCGCACCTCGTTCCTGAGCGCACCCACCATTGACGGCCTGCTCGAAGGCGGCGTGCCAATCATGAAGGACGGCCAGTGCCTGGGCGCCGTGGGCGTGAGCGGCGTGAAGTCCACCGAAGATGCGCAGATCGCCCGCGCGGGCATCGCAGCCCTGGGCCTCTGATTCGGTTGCACTCCCAGCAGGGATTGCATTTGCTCCTAATTTGATAGCTGCAAGCGCATATTCCACTAGCGCGTGGTGCCAAAAAGGCTTCAAAACCTGTGGGAGCATAAAAAAACCGGCCTGTGGGCCGGTTTTTTGTTGGCGGGGCCGGGGGCAGCAAAAAAAGCCTGGCTACGCGGGCGCAAACCCGTTGGCTGGCAAAAACGACCCTTTCGAGCTTGTTGCAAGCCCGGGAGTCGCCCCACGATGAAACTATTTGGTCAGGATGAGCTTGCCCAGCTTGGTGGCCTGCAGGCGGTACACCGAGCCGTTGTGGCTGATGGCGACAGTCTTGTGGCCTTGCAGCAGCACGCTGCTGTCCAGCGCGGCGGTGGCGCCCTGCGCGCCGGACGACGATGCCTCGCCAGATGCCGGGGCGCCAGCCGGGTCGGCAGACGCTGTGCGGCGGAGCGGGGCGGAGGTCAGGGAGGCTTGCATGGAGGTTTCCTGGGTCATTGCAGTGCGTTTTGTTAATGATAACGATTCGCAATTACAAGTCAAGCGAACTGTGTGTTTCTTTTTGTTCCTGCGCCTGACCTGCATCAGGCGCAAGGCCGGGGCTTTGTGCGCTGCGGGCGCCGGGTAAGCAGGCGATGAGCCCGCTGCAGAAGCCCAACCTCTTTGCCGCCCGCCAGCGCGTCCCCTCATGGGTAGGCTGGCAGGGCGCGCAGCACGCACAGGGGGCTGCAGCTAGCTGTCACCGTGCCGTTACTGCCCCTGTGGGTCCGTCACAAACCCGATCTTGCGCACGCCAGCGCGCTGCGCGGCGGCCATGGCCTGGGCCACGAATTCGTAGCGCACGTTCTTGTCGCCACGGATGTGCAGGTCCGGCTGGGGCTCCTTGGCGGCCTCGGCCTGCAGGCGGGGGAAGAGTTCTTCTTCGGACACCTGCGATTCGTTCCAGAAGAACTTGCCATCGGCCGACACCGACAGGCGCACGGTCTCGGGCTTGACGTTCTCGGGCTGGTTGGTGGCGCGGGGCAGGTCCACGTTCACCGCGTGTTTCATTACCGGCACGGTGATGATGAAGATGATGAGCAGCACCAGCATGACGTCCACCAAGGGCGTCATGTTGATCTCGTTCATCACGTCATCGGTGTCGTCTTGGGTTCCAAAGGCCATGGCTTAGCTGCCTTTCTTCATGGGCAGCACCTTGCCGGGCTCGCCAGCGTTCACGCGGGCGCCGGTCACAAAGTAGGCGTGCAGGTCATGGGCAAAGCTGTTCAGGCCGTTCAGGATGGACTTGTTGCCGCGCACCAGCGCGTTGTAGCCCAGCACGGCAGGGATGGCCACGGCCAGGCCCAGGGCGGTCATGATCAGCGCCTCGCCGATGGGGCCCGCCACCTTGTCGATGGTGGACTGGCCCGAGGTACCGATGGCCAGCAGCGCATGGTAGATGCCCCACACGGTGCCAAACAGGCCGATGAACGGGGCCGTGGAGCCCACCGACGCCAGGATGGCCAGGCCCGAGGACAGGCGGGCGGTGAACTCGTCGATGCAGTTGCGCAGGCAGCGGGTCACCCAGTCGCTCACGTCCAGGCTGTCGTGCAGATGGGCCTTGGTGTTGCGGTGGTGGGCGGTGGCTTCGCGGCCCTCCAGCGCCAGGTGGCGGAAGGGGTTGGTCGGGTCGGCGCCCAGCTTGGTCAGGCCAGCGGCAAAGTCTTCGCTGTGCCAGAAGTCCTGGGCGGCGCGGGCGTGTTTCTTGAACTTGATGATGTCCAGCGCCTTGATGAGGATGACGATCCACGAGGCCAGCGACATGGCCAGCAGCAGGATGGCGACGGCGCGGGTGACAAAGTCACCCTGGATCCAGACGTTGGCGATGCCGAATTGCGATTCCATGAAAACTCCCTGAGCGGTGATTGGTTTATTCGAGAACAAAGTTGACGGGGACGAGGTTCCACATGGCCTCGGGCACGCCGTTGCGTTTGCCGGGCACAAAGCGCCAGCGCATCACGGCGTCCTGGGCCTGGCGGTCCAGCCGGTCAAAGCCGCTGGACTTGTTGACCTCGACTTTCTGCGGCACGCCGTCGGTGCCGATGAGCACCCGCAACACCACCTTGCCTTGCTCGCCCATGCGTTTGCTGATGGCGGGGTAGCTGGGCTTGGGGTTGTTGAGGTAGGCCGCGTCGCTGGACGGCAGCTCGATCTTGGGCGGTGCAGGCGGTGCCGGCGGCGCAGGCGCGGGGGCTGGGGGCGCCACGGGGGCCTCGATGGGCGGCGCGGGTGGCTGGGGTGTGGTGATGCCCGTGGGGGCATTGGGCGCAGGCGTGGGGTCGGCAATCGCCACCGGCATCGGGGCCGGGCGCGGCGCGGCCTTGGGGGCTGGCTTGGGCGGCGGAGGAGGGGCCGGTGGCGGTGGGGTGACCTTGGGCGGGGCGGGTGGTGCGATGAATTCGCTGAGCAGCTCGGCCGGCACGATCACTTCGGCCGCCTTGCGTACCAGGCCGGACTGCAGGGCCCAGATGCCGGCCACATGCAGCGCCACCACGGAGCCGACGATCACGGCATTGCGGCTCACACCACCGGGGGAGGCAAAACGATCAGGGTGAGACATAAAACGAAAGGAAGGGCAGCGCCGCCCCTAGCATAGGGCGGACGCTGCCGGGTAAACCCGGATTATTTGCGAAAGATCCACCAGGCCGAACCTGCGACCAGGATCAGGCTGCCTGCGAGGGTAGAGAGGAGTTCCATGACTTGCTTTCCAGGATGGAGCTGGCAAGCTGGATCGTCTGCGGCGCCGCATCGTTGCGCAAGGCGGCTACCGGGTTCGAGACACTGCACTGCGCTACCACGTCGCGGGCGCAGCTTTCGCAGCATCCGCATTGGGTAGCCACGCCCAGTTCGAACTGGATCTCATCGAAGCTCATGCCGGCACGGGCATGGCGGGCAATCTCACGGTCCGAAACCCGGCGGCAAACACAGACGATCATGGCGGCAGGCAGTGTGGCTGGCTGTTGAAAGGATGATTGAGATTATAAATACGAATCTATCGCATTTGCAATAAATCATTCCTGCCGACAGGGGGAACGTGACACCTGCCTTTGGCGGGTTACCGATACCCCCGCTTTAGCCTGGGCCCGATGGGGCTCCGTCCTGCCCCTCCAGCAGTGCAGGCGCGGCCTCTGCCAGGGTGGCGCAGCCGGTCAGTGCCATGGCGGCCTCCAGCTCGTCGCGCAGCAGGCGTAGCACATGGGCCACGCCCGCCGCCCCTGCATTGGCCAGGCCCCACACGGCAGGGCGACCCACCAGCACGGCCGATGCGCCCAGCGCCATGGCCTTGAGCACATCGGTGCCGCGCCGGATGCCGCCGTCCACCAGCACCGGTACCGCGCCGCCCACGGCCTGCACCACGCGAGGCAGGGCGGTGGCGGTGGCGGGGGCCGTGTCGAGCGTGCGCCCGCCGTGGTTGGACACGATGAGGCCCGCCGCGCCCACCGACACGGCCTGGCGCGCGTCGGCGGGGTGCAGCACGCCCTTGAGCAGCACCGGCAGCCGGGTGATGGACTGCAGCCACGCGATGTCGTCCCAGGTGGGTGCATGGTGCAGCAGTCCGTCGAACAAGGTGCTCTGGCCGGGGCTCAATGCGGAAGGGGCGGGGACCTGTAGGCCCGTCAGGTTGACCGGGCCCACGCCAGGCGGCAGCCGAAAACCCGCGCGCCGCTCCCGGTCGCGCACGCCGCTGGTGGGGGCGTCCACCGTGAGCACCAGGGCCTCGTAGCCGGCCGCTTCGGCGCGCTGCACCAGCGCCTGGGTGAAGCCCCGGTCCGGCTGCAGGTAGAGCTGAAACCACAGCGGGCCGCGCCCCGGGTCGGGCAGCACGGCCTGGGCCACGCTCTCCAGCGACACGCTGGCCTGGGTGCTGAGCACCACGCCCGCGCCCAGCGCTGCTGCGGCGTAGGCCATGGCCAGTTCGCCATCGGGGTGCGCCAGGCGCTGGAAGGCCACGGGTGCGAGCAGGATGGGGTGCGCCAGCGTGCGGCCCAGCAGCGGCACGCGGGTGTGCCCACCCGCCAGCGGTCGCAGCACGCGGGGCCACAGGGGCAGGGCGTCCCAGGCGCTGCGGTTGGCGCGCAGGCTGATCTCGTCGGCCGCACCGCCGCTGAAGTACGCCCAGGCGTTGTCGTCCAGCTGAGCGCGCGCGTGCTGCTCGTGGTCGGCCAGGGTGACTAGGCCCGGAGGGATGGTGTGGCGTGCAGGAAGTGGGGTCATACAAACAAAAATAGCACCAAGCGCTAGTGGATCATGCGCTGGGTGCTATCAAAATAGTAGTTTTTTGGGGTGTCTCATACCCCCAGTAGCTGCAGTGGGGTAGGAGCCTACGGTTCACACATCGGCCCACATGCGCAGCAGGTTGTGGTACGTGCCCGACAGCGCGATGGCCGACGGGTCGGTGTCGCCGTGGGTCTGGCGCAGCTTGAGCAGGGCCATGTCCATGTCGAACAGCAACTGGCGTTGCTCCAGCCCGCGCACCATGCTCTCCACCCAGAAGAAGCTGCTCACGCGGTGGCCCCGCGTGACCGGTGCGACCTGGTGCACGGTGCTGCTGGGGTACAGGATCATGTCGCCCGCAGGCAGCTTGATGCGCTTCTCGCCCAGGGCTTCTGCAATCACCAGCTCGCCGCCCTCATAGTCCTCGGGCGGGGTGAGGAACAGCGTGCACGACAGGTCGCTGCGCACCCAGCAGTTGTCGGCGCGGGAGTGCATGACGGCGCTGTCCACGTGGTTGCCATAGAAGTTGGCGCCGTCTCCGTACTTGTTGAACAGCGGGTTGTAGATGCGGCGCGGCAGAGCCGCCGAAAAGAAGAGGGCGTTGCGATTCAACGCGGCCTTGACCAAACCCTGGAGCTGGGCGGACAGCTCGCTGGCTTGTGCCAGCTGCAAGTTGTTTTTCTGGTGCACCGCCTGGCCGCCCGCGCTGCGGGCGCCATCCACCCAGGGGGCATCGGCTGCCCAGAGCTTTTGCCGGAAGAACGCGACCTCGTCGGCGGTGAGAACGTCTTGGATGTGCAGGAACATGGAGCCATTGTGAACCGGTCCCGGGCGGTGCCGGGGCCGGTTCATTCGAGGGACTTCAGAGGTGCGTCAGAAGCGTGTCTTCAGCGTCAGCTGCACAGCGCGCGGGGCACCGGGCGTGTAGAAGCCGCGGTACAGGCCTTCGGCATACGTGCGGTCGAACAGGTTGCTCACGTTCAGCTTCAGCGAGGTCTTGTCGTCAAACGCGTACTCGGCCATGGCGTCCACCACCGCAAAGCCGCTGGCGTACACGGCGCGCGAGCCCTCGGGGTTCTGCTTGGCGCGGTACGTCAGGCCGGCGCCCACACGCAGCTTGGACGTGACGGCATAGGTGCTCCACACGCTGCCGCTGTGCTTGGGCGTGAGGCCGGGGCGGTCGCCCTGCACCTGTGCGCCGCCGCCGTTGGAGGCCAGCACCACGTTGCTCTTGTCGATCTTGGCCGACGGGATCCAGGTGTGGTTGAAGAACAGTTCCCACTTCGGTGTGAGGCGGCCGGCCAGGTTGAACTCCATGCCGGTGGCGTGGCGCTTGCCCGAGAGCAGTTCCTGCGCGGCAGCGGTGTCTGGGTCGGTGTTGCGCTCGTTGTACTTCTGGCTGTAGAAGGCGGCCACACCCAGCAGGGCGCGGCGCTCGAACAGCTCGAACTTGCCGCCGACTTCGATGTTGCGGCTCTTTTCCGGGTCGGTGTTGGCCGTGCGCGCCGTGGTGGCACCGGGGTTGCCAAACTGGTAGGTGTCGCCCGAGGTGTTGTACGAAGTGCCGTACGACACGTAGTACGAGGTCAGCTCGTCAGGCTGGAAGATCAAGCCCATGCGGGGGCTGAACAGGCTGTCGGAGCGCGAGTTGCTCAGGTTGCCTGCGGCATTGCGGTACGAGGCGCGGAAGTTGTCGTAGCGCAGGCCGCCTACAAGCTTGAGTGTGTCGGTCAGCGAGACCGTGTCCTGGAAGTACAGGCCCAGGTTGCGCGATGTGAAGGTGTTCCACTGCACCGGCGCACGGCCGTCGGCCACCCAGGCGCCATCGTTGGGCGTGCCCACGGTGGTGGTGGGGCGGGTGGTGGTGTTGGCGTAGTTCTGGTTGCGCTTGGCGTCGTCGTCGTAATAGTCCACGCCGGTCAGCACCGCGTGCTTCTTGCCACCCCAGGTGTAGGTGTTGTTGTAGTCGCTTTGCACCTGCAGCACGTTGCTTTCGCCCACGCGGCCTTTGGAGCCACGGGTCAGCACGGTGCTGCTGTTGATCTGGTCGAGCGTGATGGCGCTGTTTTGGAAGCCGATGGTGCTGGCCAGCAGGTCGCGCTCGTACTTGCCGTAGCGCAGGCGCGTGGTCAGCTCGCCGTTGTCGTCAAAGCGGTGGATGTGGCCCAGCGTGACGTATTGCGAGGTGGTGTCGTTGTGGTCGCTGGCCAGGCCGTAGTACTTGCCCGCTTCCAGCGGCATGTTGATCTTGCCGTCGGCCGAGAGGCGCCAGGGGTGGTTGTAGAGCGGGCGGCCCTTGGATTCGAGGTAGTACAGGCCGATGGAGAACTCATCGCGCGTGCCGATGCCCCAGGCAAACGTGGGCGCAATGCCGCGCTTGTCCTGCTTGGCGCCGTAGTTGTCGTACTCCTGCACCATGGCGTTCAGGCGGAAGGCCGCGTTCTCGCCCGTCACCCAGTTGAAGTCGCCCGTGGCGCGGTGGTACTTGCCGGTGCCCAGCGTGTAGCCGGCTTCGTGCTGGTCGATCAGCAGCGGGTACTTGTTGACCTGGTTGACCACCCCGCCGGTCGAGCCCTTGCCAAACAGCATGGAGGCCGAGCCCTTGAGCACTTCGATACGGTCGTTGTTGAAGGTGTCGCGCTCGATCAGCGGAGCGTCCTTCATGCCGTCCACGTAGATGTCGCCTGCCAGACCCAGCGAAAAGCCGCGCAGGCGCACGTCTTCTTCACCGGTCTCGCCGGACTGGAAGGTCACGCCCGCGGTGGTGCGCAGCACTTCGCGGAAGTCGTCCTGGTTGCGGTCGTTCATCAGCTTTTCGGTGAACACCGTCACGGACTGTGGGATGTCCTTGATGTCCTGCTTGCCCTTGCCCACGGTGGTCTTCTTGATGAGCAGGGTGTCCTTGCCCTGGACTTCGGCGGTTTCCTTCACCGTCACGGTGGACAAGGTGGTTTCTGGCGTGCTGGTCTGCGCCATGGCGCCCATCGAGGCGGCCAGCATCAGCGCGCCCAGCGGCAGCAGGGCCTTGTCGGACGATGCGGCTTGCGAGGGCACAGCAGCGGGAGAAACAACAAATGCGGGAGAAGAACGCAGCATGCCGCTGCGGCGCTGGGCGCGAGATTTAGCCAAGAGGGCCTCCGTCAATAGGGGTGTGCAGGTGGCGCGCAGGGGCACCAAGAGCAGGCGAGAGGCAGTGGCTAGATCAACATGGCTGTGCGTCGTCGTGCAGCTTTATGTTACATCAAATGCGGGTCATTCTCATTTGCATTGATGCGAGCGCGCCACACTTCGACAGGGTAGGGACGTAAAAAAACCGGCAGAGCCGGTTCTTTTACGGGTGCGACACAGGTCGCAAAGCGCCAGGGCTTACTTGACGTGCTTGCCGATCAGGCCAGCCAGTTCAAACATGGAGACCTGGGGCTTGCCGAACAGCTCCTTGAGCTTGGCGTCGGCGTTGATGTTGCGCTTGTTGGTGGCGTCCTGCAGGTTGTTGGCCTTGATGTAGACCCACAGCTTGCTGATGATCTCCGTGCGCGGCAGAGGTGCCGAGCCCACCACAGCGGCCAGCGCGGGGCTGGGCGTGAGCGCCTTCATGAATGCGGCGTTGGGGGTCCGCTTCTTGGCGGGTGCAGCGGCCTTCTTGGCTGCTGGGGCTGTGGTTGCCGGAGCTTTTTTTGCAGTTGCCATGTTGGGTTGTCCTTGTTGGGAATAAATTTTTACCAGCGAAAACGACGCTTTCCCACTGGCAGGCCGATGCTAATGGGAAAAAAACGCGTTTCCAAGGGAGAAACGGCTTTTTTTGCCTCGATTTGTAGCGGTGGCGCCGCGCAGCGTGCAGCAATTCGCCGCAGGGCCGCGCCAGCCTTGACAAAAGCCCATGGCTGGGTGGCCTGGCCTATGCCTGCGTGGAGCCGTGGCTGTCAGGGCTTGTATTGCGCCGACAATCTTGGCTTGGCCCGTTTCACTGACCCACTCTTTGAAAGATTTTGTCCCTATGTCCGCAGCTTCTAACCCTCCCTTCTCCACCTGCGATTTCTGCGATGTGCACAAGGCCGATACGAGCGGTGCGTTCCGCGTCTTGCCGCCTGTTTTCCAGAGCTATGGCGGCAAGCCGGTGTTTGCGGGCCCGGTTACCACGGTCAAATGCCACGAAGACAACTCCCTGGTCAAAGCCGCCGTGGAGTCGCCGGGCGAGGGCCGCGTGCTGGTGGTGGATGGTGGGGGCTCCCTGCGCCGCGCGCTGGTGGGTGGCAACCTGGCGGCTGCAGCGGCGCGCAACGGCTGGGCGGGTCTGGTGGTGGATGGCTGCGTGCGCGACGTGGCCGAACTGAACGCCGCTGGCGTGGGCATCCGGGCGCTGGCGCTGATGCCGCTGCCCACCGAGCGCCGGGGCGAAGGCCAGCGCGATGTGGCGGTGCTGATCCAGGGCGTGTGGGTGCGGCCCGGCGACTGGCTGTATGCCGATGCCGACGGCATCGTGGTCAGCGCGCAGGCGTTGACTACTTGACGGTTGGTGTGCAGGTCAGGATTGGTCGGGGCGGTCGCCCCGACCAACGCGCAGTGCTGCGCGCGAGGGCAGGGTGGCCAGCAGCACGCTGGCCAGGGCGATGGCAAAGGCAACCAGTTGCATGCCCGTCAACGCCTCGCCCAAGAACAGCACGCCCACCATCGCCGCACTCATCGGCAGCATGACCGAGAAGACGCCGCCCTGCGCTGCGGGCACGGCCTTGAGCCCGGTCATCCACAGCCACACCGTCCACATGCAGGCGGCCAGCGCGTAAAACAGCAGCAAGACCCAGGTGCCCCAGCCTACCGAAGCAAACGGAAAGTCCAGCGCCAGGTACAGGCCAAACGGCGTCGTCAGCACAAAGCCCCACAGGTTGATGAGCGAGGTGATGCGCTTGGGCCCCAGGCTGCCGGTGAGCTTCTTGCCGATCACTGTGTAGGCGGCCTCGCAAACCACGGCCCCCAGCAGCAGCATCTGGCCCCACCAGGCGTGGTTTGCAGTGTTTTTGGCTCCAAGCGCTGGTTCCATATGCGCTGCGCGCTCTGGTTTTGATAGTGAAAACAGGGCGATGCCCACCACTGCGCAAAGCACTGCCATCCAGGTGCGGGGCGCCACCCGCTCACCCAAAAATGCCCAGCCCATCAACGCCACAGCCGCAGGAATGGCCGCCATGGTGACGCCTGCCGAAACCGCATCGGTCAGGCTCACTCCGTAGATCATGCAGATGGTGAACAGAAAGTTACCCAGAAAGGACTCCAGGAACAGCAGCCGTTTCGTCTGTGGTGTCAGTGGCGGCTCGTTGTCGGGCTTCTTGAGCCAGTGCAGCATGGCGATGCCCCCGATGCCAAAGCGCATCCAGGCCAGCAAGAGCACGGGCAGCACGGCCGCGAGCGGTTTGGAGAGTGCCACATAACTGCCTACCAGCGACATGCTGAGGGCCAGGCACAGATAGGCGAAAGGGCGGCTGGGCGGAGGCGTATTCACTAGACTGGGACGCTGTTCAAACAAAAAAGACTGCGCATCATGCCCGAGCCTTCTTCGCCAGTTGCAGCCCCACGCCATGTGTTTGTGTACGGCACCTTGCGCCGCGGCGGGTCGAACGACATCACGCGCTTGTCGCCTGCGCCGCGCTGGGTGGGGTTTGCGCAAGTTTCAGGGATGCTGTTCCATCTGGGGGCTTACCCCGGCATGACCCTGGGCGGCGACCGGCCGGTGCATGGCGAGGTGTATGCCATCGAGCCCGCGCTGGAGACCGTTCTGGATGCCATCGAGGGGTTGGGAGGAAACCACCCGACCGATGAGTACCGCAAGCGCGAAATTGCGGTGACGGTGGAGGGCCAAGCGCTGTCTTGTCTGGTGTACGAGATCCATCCCCGATATGCGCAGGGCGCACGCCAGATCGAGCATGGTGACTGGCTCAGGGCAGTTGGCGCTACACCCATCTGAATTCTCACAATACGAAAGTTGAATTTCTTGATGTGGGATGCGATAGATGTTGCATTGCCGCAATTTTTCTCGATATGAGAAATCAATTTCCATATCGAGAAATCACGTGTTTAAGTGGTTGTTTTGAAAGAAGAAAATTTATCTCTTCTATAAGACATAAGAGCTTGTGCAAGTCTTATAGAAGACTTAAAGTTGTCTTCAAGGGCGGCACACAGCAGCCCGGCGTTTTCAACCAACCCCTGGAGTGATCTCATGCCCCAATCCCTCAACGAACAACTGAGCCGCGAACAGCAAATTGCCGCCCTGGAAAAAGACTGGGCGACCAACCCCCGCTGGAAGGGCGTGAAGCGTGGTTACTCCGCAGCCGACGTGGTGCGCCTGCGTGGCTCGCTGCCTATCGAGCACACGCTGGCCAAGCGCGGCGCTGAAAAGCTCTGGGACAAGATCAACGGCGGCGCCAAGAAGGGCTACGTGAACGCTTTCGGCGCCATTTCTGCCGGTCAAGCCATGCAGCAAGCCAAGGCCGGCCTCGAAGCCGTGTACCTGTCGGGCTGGCAAGTGGCTGCCGACGGCAACACCAGCGAAACCATGTACCCCGACCAGTCGCTGTACGCGTATGACTCGGTGCCCACCATGGTTCGCCGCATCAACAACACCTTCAAGCGCGCTGACGAAATCCAGTGGGGCCGTGGCATCAACCCAGGCGACAAGGAATTCATCGACTACTTCCTGCCCATCGTGGCCGACGCTGAAGCTGGCTTTGGCGGCGTGCTTAACGCCTTCGAGCTGATGAAGAACATGATCGCTGCAGGCGCAGCCGGCGTGCACTTTGAAGACCAACTGGCTGCCGTGAAGAAGTGCGGCCACATGGGTGGCAAGGTGCTGGTGCCCACACAAGAAGCCTGCGAAAAGCTGATCGCTGCACGCTTTGCCGCTGACGTGATGGGCGTGTCCACCATCGTGCTGGCTCGTACCGACGCCGAAGCCGCCAACCTGATCACTTCCGACCACGACGCCAACGACAAGCCTTTCCTGACCGGCGAGCGTACGCAAGAAGGCTTCTACCGCGTGAAGAACGGTCTGGAACAAGCCATCAGCCGTGGCGTGGCCTACGCCCCCTACGCGGACCTGGTGTGGTGCGAAACCGGCGTGCCAGACATCGGCTTTGCCCGTGAGTTTGCGCAAGCCGTGCACGCTGCCTGCCCCGGCAAGCTGCTGTCGTACAACTGCTCGCCATCGTTCAACTGGAAGAAGAACCTCAACGACAAGCAGATCGCTTCGTTCCAGGAAGACCTGTCGGCTCTGGGCTACAAGTACCAGTTCATCACCCTGGCTGGTATCCACATCAACTGGTTCAACACCTTCCAGTTCGCCCATGCATACGCCCAGGGCGAAGGCATGAAGCACTACACCGAAATGGTGCAAGAGCCAGAATTCGCAGCACGCGAAAAGGGCTACACCTTCGTGTCGCACCAGCAGGAAGTGGGCGCAGGCTACTTCGACGACGTGACCACGGTGATCCAGGGCGGTTCGTCCTCCGTGAAGGCCCTGACGGGTTCGACCGAAGAAGAGCAGTTCCACTGATCTGACACACCTTGGCGCTCGGTCGGGCGCTGAGGTTGGTTCGATGAAAACCACCAGATGCTTCGGCGTCACGGTGGTTTTTTTGTTTTCAGCGGCGCAGTTTGAGGTCGGAGTTGCCACGCCAGTCACAGTCTGCGGATGGCTTAGTTCCGTGAACCGATTGTGAATGGCCGCCCCTATGTGCATCTCGGTGAGCTAACGTTCAAACGTGCGCGGTACGACCCGCCCGGCAGGCCCTCTATGCGGTGGAGTCTTGGCTCAAGGTCTCATATGTCCGACTGTCAGCATATGACGTGCTACAACATGTGCATTAAGGTTGCGAACTGAAATACTGCGGGAGGAGATTGTGTTCAACAGATTGAGGCGCACAAGCGTCATTGAGTCTGCCAGCACTCCGTTCCTAGAAAGGGCGAGACTGGCCTATACGAGCCTTAGGACGTCGGTGCCAGTTTTTGTCGGAGTAGTGGGCATCCAGCCTCGTGGCCTTAGCCACCTCTTCAACCGATCAGAGTAGCTAGCCGATGACCACGACAGCGACGAAGCCAAAGCGAATTGACTACACGGACAACCAGCACAGCATCTTGTACGCGGAGACGGGGGGCTGCTGTCCTTTGTGTAGGGCTCCAATTCTCTTCCGTAAGCCCGGGGCTAAGAAGATCACGAAAAGCTACGAGATTGCTCATATCTTTCCCCTCCATCCTACGCCCGCTCAAAAAGCGGCGCTCGCCGGGCGGACGCCCCCTACTGACATCAACGGTCTAGAAAACGTTATTGCGTTGTGCCCGACCTGTCACACACGCTTCGACAAAAATTTCCAGATTACTGAGATGGACCGCATCCGAAAGGTAAAGGATGGGTTCCTAGCTAATGCAAAAGCCAAGGAGACGGCGGCCCAATATGTAATTCAACAAGAGGTATTTGGAATACTCGACACCATCGCGACTATGGGAAGTGCCATTGCAACGATACCGCCTGTGCAGTTCGATATATCCACCATCGAAAAAAAGCTTCGAAATGACATGAGCCCGCTGCAGCAGAGTGAAATAAAGCTCTATGCAACTAGCTACTACATCCGGATTCGAGATCATATTCGGCTTCTTGAGCAAAATGACCAGCTTTCAATAAGAATTCTGCAGTCGCAAATAAAAACTTACTATCTTGAGATGCAGCGACAGCATCCTAATAATAAAGATGCTGTTTTTAGCTATGTGGCTGAGTGGATAAGCGGCAGGACAGGAAAAGCACTAATTGCAGCCAGAGTTCTTACTTCCTTCTTTGTCCAGAATTGCGAGGTATTTGATGTTGGTGCCTAGTAAATTCACAAGACTTGAAGAGTCCACCATCTTCAAGATGGCGAAAATTCTACGAGGTAGGCCTGATTATGAGAGTTTGTTGGAGCTTTATCACCGAACCCGAGGCGTTTTTCAAGACGCAAGTGAGTTCCTCCATGCAGTTGACGCACTATATGTACTCGGAATGCTAGAGGTAGACGAATTGGGGCAGGTTAATTATGCTTAAAGCAATAAGTTGTGAGTATTTTAGCCAGGGTGAGATTGTTTTTCGTAAAGGGCTGAACATTGTTTTGGGAGATGATGATGCACGAAATTCCATCGGAAAATCAACTGTTTTAATGGTAATTGACTTCGTCATGGGAGGAACGACCTTTCTCAAGGATGAAGCAGGCGTTATTCGAGAGCTGGGGCATCACTATTACAATTTTTCTTTGGAATTCAATGGTAGGATTTTTTATCTCTCACGCGATACGGCGTCGCCGGAGATAATTCATCTTTGCGATGATGAATACATTCGGATTGGCGAAAAGTCACTTGATGAATACAAAAAATTCCTGGAGTTAAATTACGATCTGGAAGGCCTGGAGACATCATTTAGATCGATAGTTAATCCCTATTCGCGGATATGGAGAAAGGGAGGGCTTGATCCGAATCAGCCGTTTATCGGTGCCGCCAAAGAGGCGAACGCTATAGCAATTTCTAGAATTATTGATATGTTTGGGCGAAGCTCGGACATAGCTGCCGAGCGGGCTGTCCTTGAGGCGCAGAAGGAGAAGAAAACACTTATAAATAAATCTATGGGTGCAAATATAATTCCAAACATTAACAAGAAAAAGCGCGAGGAGAATATTCGGCTGATCGAAGAGAATGCTGGGAAAATTCGGCAACTCAAGGATGGTTTTGGCGGCGCTTTAAATGCCTATGAATCACTATTTGACGAAGAACTTAAGAAACAGCAATACCGAAAAAATGATCTATCAGCATCTCGCGCTGAGTTGCAGAACAAGATTCGGCGTTTGCAAAGAGAGATGTCTGGAATCACCCCTCGGCTTGCTGCAAATATCACGCTTTTGACAGATTTTTTTCCCGCCATCGATGTTGAGCGCTTAGAGCAAGTCGAAGCGTTTCATCAGAAAATTGGAGCGGCTGTTAAAAAACAATTAAAAGAAGAACTCGCGAATGCACAGCTTGAAGACGAAGCCATGGGCGCTGAAATTGCTGCCATTGAGAGTTATATTCAGGTAAGACTTAGCTCCAGGGGGATGCCTGACGATATTTTTAAACAGGTTTTTGATCTGAAGGAAAATACAGACAGAGCGATAGAGGAAAATAAACATTATGACCAGAGGGTAAACCTGGAGGATGCTATCAAGGCTACCAGTGCAAGACTCGACGGAATATATAAAAAGATTTTTCTCGAACTTGAAAATCGTATTAACTTAAAGCTGAAGGCCTTTAATGCAGTTGTGTATGGTGCATCCAGGGCTAGTTCAGAGTTGCGTTTCAAAAGCGCCAGTTCATATCAGTTCACATCCCCTGCGGATTCTGGAACGGGGGCGTCTTATGCAGGCTTGATCGGATTTGACCTTGCAATGCTCTCGCTAACGAAGATTCCTTACATCATCCATGACTCGGTTATCTATAAAAACATTCAAATAACAGCGGTCAAGAGAATTCTGCGCATCTTTGCGGCAGCTAAGGCAAAGCAGACTTTTATATCATTCGATGAAGGGAAGAAGTACGGCCAGGATTTTGTCGCGTTCCTTGAGCGCTTCACTGTCTTGAAACTAGCTCATGACAAGTTGCTTTACAAGAAGGACTGGCGTGACCGCAAGTGAGGCCATCGTCACTCGCCTTGTGTTCAGAATCAACTGTTAGGATCTTGATGAAAATGGAGGCGTCGACGGATTAGGCGTTAGGTATTGAACAACCAACGCAGCTCTAAGATGTGCAACCGAAGGCGGTCGATCTATAGACCGCCGCCCCATTGGTACGGCCGAAGTACTTGAGAGGGACAACGGCTAGCCTTTGTGCCAGAGGAATGGTGGCGGAGACGGTCCTTCACGCCTACGTCGACGCCGAGGACTGAATCGCCCCAGTTTTTGAGGAGGCTCTTTTCTTGTGGGTTCCTCCGGAGGTGTCAAGTACTAAGCTCGGCGAAAAACGGGCACTCACTCACTGCTTCGCTGATGCATATGCAAGCGGCGAACTGAAAAGGCTCTGCGTAGACTGGAATTGACACCGATCCCGCCACAGCCCCCCACACCGAAAGACCCGGGGACACTAAAGCAGAGGACTACCGTCTAGGAATTCGATCAACTCAACTCGTGATTCATCGCACCCCACCGGGCGCCCCTGGAGCAATCCTCAGGCGCTTTTTCTTTGTCTGACCACTTCATCAAAAAGGAAAGCCATCTATGCAAACCTACCGAGACCATGATGTCCTTGAGTAAATAAAAATTGTTAAACAACTAACTTTAACTTGAGAGGTAAAAATGAAAATTCAGGAGCGTGAAAATAATTATCTGTTTTGCATAGGCGCAATTGTTTTTGGAGTGATTTTTCTTGCGGCTTGTACGAAGAATGTGTCAGTTGATGCAGGTGATATTGCAGTACTTTCCGACGCTTGCAAGGCCTTAAGCAAAAAAGAGGCAAAGGATGCTTGTTATGTCTCTCTTGCTAAAATCGCTGGTGATGCTGTAAAAAATATAAAGATAGAACCAGAATTAGGGATTGCGAAAGAGGAGATCGCTTTCAAGGGTGTCCCTCTGGATAAGCCAGATCGAATGGAAGATTTAATGGCGATCTGTAGGCAGGTTAAAGACAATTTAGAAAGTGTTAGCTCTGGCTACAAGAAGGAAAGCCAATGTAGAGCTTCAGATGGGCGTACGTGGTTTCAGGTTGGTTATGGGTCTTTGGAGAAAGCGTATTTGCACTTTAAGTTAGGCGATGCGGGGGAGTTATTAAATGTGTGGGGTAGTTTGAAAAACTACGAAGTCCAGCCCTTGGTAACTGTTTTGTCGGAAAAGTACGGTCCGCCGAAAATTCAAGAGGAGGAAGTTCGAAATGGATTGGGTAACACTTTCAATAAGCAGGTAATAACTTGGATTGATCATAGTGGTAATATTATATTGATAAATAGTATTTACGATAAGGTGGATGAGGGGCGTTTCGAGATTCAATCTGCTTCTTACTTGAAAGGTAATGTTGATAAGGCAATACAAAAAATTAATGCTGGAAAAGAGCGGTTATAGTATTGGTGAATAAAACGTATTTTCATAACCCGATCGCATATAGCTGGGTTCAACTGTTATAGCAATTTAAACAGGACCAACTGGCGCCCCTGGAGCAATCCTCGGGCGCTTTTTCTTTGTCTGACCACTTCATCAAAAGGAAAGCTGCCTATGCAAACCTACCGAGACCACGACGCCTTGAACCGACTGGCAAGTACCGAGAATGCTCTGGGCCTTCACACTCTGGTGGCTGAACGGCTGTCAGAAGAAGCTTTCACCGAGATCAATGACTGGGCATCGCTGCTGCATGTCGTAGTGATGGACCCGGAAGACACCCCCCAGGCCCTGGAGCAGCAACTGGGCTTCACCGTCCTTCATAACCGCTGGAATGGACTGGCGAACGATCACCCCGACTTCACGCCCTCCTGGGATGCGCTGGAGGTGTACGAACATTGGTATGTGCTGACCTTCATCCTGAGTGACGACGGTTTCGGCATTGTGGTGTTCATGCCCCGGGGTATCCCCCATGCACTGGCATTGCTCTGCGATCGCTATGCCCAGGAGGGCCACCCCCGATGACAAAGCAAGCCCTACCGCAACACCTGCTGGAACCACCTCACAGCGACCACCAAGCCACCTTCGGGTGGCATTTTTTTGCTCATCCCAAACTGAGAAAAACCGCGTATCTGAAATGAGGAATGTTCCTCGACAACCCATCAAAAGGACCACCAATGACAGATGCCAATCAACCCGATACCAATCCAGAAACCATCACCATCACTACCCTGCGCACCGACCAGTGCCCGTCCTTGTCCAGCCGCTCCACGCTCACCTACGAGCTGGGAAATGATCCCGAACGTCGCCTCCACCTGCGTGTGACCCACAACACCGGCAAGGGGCACCACAACCCTTCCTGGGTCGCCTATGACGCTGTAGAGCCTTTGTTGATGGCGGCGACAACGCTATCCGCATCGGCCTTGGCAAAGCTCTTTGCGGGCACCTCGGTGAACACCGCTGGCTTTGTGATGGCGGTTCTCAAGCACCTGGGGGTTCTGCAAGCAGTGACGGACAAGCGGCATGCCTACCAGTACGTGGAAGGAGTCGATTGGAAGGCCCTGCTCCAGGCGCCCAATCCATCCGCCATTCAGTCCGCCAAAGAGCCCACCAATCAGCCCACCAATCAGCCCACCACCCGTCCTGTGAAGGATGACAAGGCTCGCGGTAAGCGGGCAGGGGCCTTGGCCGCTCCATAAGCCAGCCTCTGCGAACACCTGCAGACCCCCTCATTGCAAGCGGTAAGTCCACCCACCGGCGACACCCTCGCCCGGACCTATTACCTCTGCCTTGCTTTAGGAGTCTTCATGGCCGCTTTACTTGCCGCTTCCCTGACCACTGTTCTCGTCCTTCACCTCATGGCCTCCGGCGCCCGCTGGTTGTGCCTGGTGGGACTGGGCCTCTTGGTCTATGCCTTTCCGTTGCACTTCCTCGTGATCGTGCTGATCGCTGCGGGGCTTGTGTACTACCTCGACACCCATAGAAAGAAGTAATTTCATGACTTATCAAGACTGCGTTCTCACTGCCGCCACTGCCATGCTGGACCGGGACATTCCGGTAGAGCTTTTGCCCCTGACTATCACCAGCCATGCAGCAGGCCTCCTCGGGTGGGAGGCGGAGCGCCTGGGCACCCCGGCCTGGGACTGATACCCGACCCATCACCCCGCAGCAACCTGCCCGTCTGCGGCCAACCTGGGCAGCTCTTGCCCGCCTCCCGGACCCGGCCCTCGCGCGCTGGCCTGCCGGAACCCCTCTCCCAGGAACACCCTGAAGACGAATGCCGTGTGACACGGAGGCTTTGCCGTGGGTGATCGAGGGAGGGACGCAAAAGAGATACCCCGGGGTGGTGCCGCATGGTGCTGCTCCGGGGTGGCTCGGTCTTTATTTTTGCTGTCGCTAGTCGTACAGCTTTCTAAGTTGCATAGATGTACGAACTTTGCTGAACCGGCACTTGGGAGCCGCGCATGCAATGTGCAAATCTATGGTCCATGCGAGCATAGTGTGCAATTTGGCGACTTTAGCCAAAGGCATCGCTGCGAAGTTGGTTAATACAAAAATGCAACTAACTGACGGTGATGCGACCTATACTCCGCTCCACGTGCCTCCTAGGGCGTCTTTTCGGAGGTCTCGCAGAGGCTGTGGCAGGTGGCCGCAAAAGCCCCGAGTGCCCTTCGCATCATGAAATTGGAGAGCGTTCTTCAGGGGGATGAACATGAACACGATGATCCGCTGCGCTGAGAGGCAGCGTTTGCGATCTCAAACGATTGATGATGAGGACCATTGAATGGAGAAGAGTTTTGTGTGGGATATGGAGGAGAGTGAGAGCGCGCTCGGGCATTTGGCTGCTCCCAGCAAGTGCGCGGGAGAAAGTCTAGTCGCCACAGATGGCGATGCGGGAGCTGAGAGCAGCTTTGCGCAAGCAGGACTGGTGCCAGCGCCTGGTCAAGCAGATCAGGTCGATGCGGACGTTAGCGCTGCAATCGCTGACATCATTGAAAAAACGCGCAGCAAATGTGGCGCTCCGTTTGAGCCTGAAGCGCTTCGCACTTTGCATGCGTTGCGTGAGGGAGACTTAGCTGAGTGGATGGAAGTTCGCACGACGCTCAAGCAAGTCAACAAGGGTGTTTCGCTCTCGCAATTGGACAGCGAAATGCGTAAGTTCGCGAGAAAGCAAAAGAAAGTTGTGCCGACGCACCACGGCTATGCAATGGACGTTCTTAAGCACATGGCCATCGGACTGTTCAACCCGGTCTCTGTCAGGGGGACCCTGTACATACCCCGCGCAAACTCAAGGCTGTGGGAGCCGCTGTCATTTGGCGAACTCGAAAAGGTCGTGGCAGAGCTTCATGACGATAAAGAGAACTGCCTGCGCCAGGAGGACTACTGCAGCATCGCAAGCCACGCGCGGGCTATCGCAACCAACGATACCTTCTTTGAGAAAGCTCCCGAAGGTGTGGCGTGCCTGCGTAGCTTCTACAGCGCACGGGACGGGAAGGTTTGCAAGGAGCTTCTGAGCTTGAAACACCGCCAAACAGTGGCGCTGGACTTCGAGCCGGAGGACCTTCCTACCCCGCTGTATGACGCGTTCATGCACGAAACTTTCTGCTCCAAGGTGGAGGGCGAAGAAGAGGGGCAGCGGCGCCTTATGGAGGAATTTGCCGGTGCAGTAATGCTGGGGGTCGCCCACCGGTATGAAAAAGCATTTGCCTGGCTGGACCGTTATGGGCGCGCTGGAAAGGGCACCCTGGAAAAGATCTACAACAATCTGGTTCCCGACGAGTTGTGTTCCGCCGCATCTCCCACCTTGTGGGGCAAGGAGTACTACTTGGCGATGATGGCGGGGAAACGTCTGAATGTGGTGGGCGAGCTGGCGGAGCATCTTCCTATCCCCGCCGCTGAGTTCAAGTCGGTACTGGGCCGCGACGAGGTCGTGGGAAGGTTTCCAACGCAGCCGCCCTTCACGTTTCGGAACACGGCTGGACACCTGTTCATGAGCAATCACATGATCAGAACCAATGACCACTCGGCTGCATTCTTCTCGCGCTGGCTGCTGGCGGAGTTCCCCAACAGCCGTCTCAAAAGCGGTTTGCCACTGGATGCCGGTCTATCGGATCGCATCGCCAAGAGTGAAATGCCCGGTATCGCCTACAAGGTGCTGCAAGCGGGAGCTCGTGTGCTTCAGCAAGGAGGCTATTCGCCCTCCAAGGTGCACGACCGTCTGATGGCTCAGTGGCAGCGCTCGGCCAGTTCCGTGGATGAGTTCATTCATGAATGTTGCGAGTTGGGAGCTTCGCTTCACTGTCGGCGGTCCTCGCTGTATGCAACATACCGCTCATGGTGTGAAGAGAACGGACGCAAGCCCTTTGCCAAGAGTGCCTTCAAGGAAAAGCTGGAATTCAACCTGCAGTTGGGTATCAAGCTGGCGACGCTGGATGGCTACGAGATCTTCCGGGGTATACGCATGAAGCCCGATCTGACTGCTGAGTCGGATTTGGAAGGCCCTTCGGTTCCCGCCCCGGTCAGCGATCAGCCTGCGGACTTTTGAAGGTCCTGCACAGCCACCTCCCCAGAAGTGTGAAAAGTGGGTTTTTCGCCGCCAAACTTTGGTAGGAAAGAGAAAACCCCGGGCTTTTCGGCGACCCAATGGAACCTGTAGCCAATGACCATATTGGTGATCCCGTCGCTGCGCCAATCCCTCTGCATGTAGAGCAGAGCGGCACCTTCCCAGTCCTCGCCGTGCCGTAGCAAGCCAGCTGGGCTTTGCTGCTTTCTCGCTTCCGCCTCTCGTCCATCCCGCCCCTTGTGCTGCTGCGCAGGTCGCGGCGTGGGCGTCCTCTTCGACACAGGCTTGGTCAAGACATGGCCGAGTCCTTCGTCGCACTCATCGACCCCTTCCTTCAATCCGCGCCCTTGAGCGCATCCATCAAAGGAGATCCCATGCTTTTTGCCTTCCTGCCTCTATGGCTATCCATCGCGTGGTGGCCTCACCGCAGCCTCCCGCAACCCCTGATCGCCCCGCCAGCCACCCGCCGATGTACCGAGGGTGAGCCTGAACGCACCCCTGCCGCTATTCACTTTCACCCCCAACAAGGAGACGCGTCATGCCCAATGTGAATCTCGATGCCCAATTCGTCCGCGATGCCGTCTGCCAAGAGGGCAGGGGCAAGACCGACTATTACGACAACGCCATCACCGGCTTCATTCTGGAAGTCCGTGCCACCGGAGGAAAGACCTATAGCCTTCGATACCGTGATCCCCACGGAAAACAACGTCAGCGCAAGATTGGTGACGCTAAGTCCATCACTTTTGAGAAGGCGCGGCAGGCTGCGGAGAAGCTGCGTGCGAAGGTCGTGTTGGGTGAGAGTCCTGCTGATGACAAGAAAGCCCTTCGCCAAGTGCCGACGCTGGAGAGTTTCATCAATGACAAGTACCTGCCGCACATCCGTGCTCACCGCCGCAATTTCCAGTCCACGATCAGCTTTCTGAATCATCACATCCTGCCTCGGTTCGGAAGCCTGCATATGGACGGCATTACCTCCGTCATGATCGAGCAGGCGCATCAGGAAATGCGCGCGAAGGACTATGCACCCGCTACAGCCAACAAGTTGCCGGTGCTCATGAAAATCATCTTCAACTTGGCGAAGAAGCAAGGCGTGCAAGGTGCGTCCCAGAACCCGGCCAACGGTGTGGCGCTGTTTCAGCTCAACAACGCCAAGGAGCGATTTCTGACGGGCGAAGAAACAACTCGACTGCATGAAGCCCTTGCGCGCAGCGAAAACACGCAGCTCAAGCACATCGTGGCTTTGATGCTGATGTTTGGTTGCCGTAAGCGGGAACTCCTCGACGCCAAGTGGGAGGACTTCGATCTGGAGCGGCATATCTGGCGCATCCCCATGTCCAAGACCGGTAAAGCGCGCACTATTCCCATCTCATCCAAGGCGCTGGAGGTGCTGCAGCAACTGCGAAGGTGGAAAGGTTGTGCGTACGTGGTCCCCAACCCGGAGACGCTCAAGCCGTTTGCCAATCTGTACTGCTGCTGGAACACGGCACGCAAACGAGCGGGTTTGCCAGACGTTCGGATGCATGACCTCAGGCACAGCTTTGCCAGCAACTTGGTGAACGCGGGTCAGTCGATCTATACAGTGGGCAGGCTCCTGGGGCACTCCCAGGTCAAGACGACGCAGCGGTATGCCCATCTGTCTGACAGCACTTTGTTCGCTGCAGTAGACGTTGCGGCAAATGCTGCGGTGCCCACCATCGGAGCTTCCATGGCGGCACAGGCGTAAAGGTGTTCTGCATCCTCCCCGCTCACAGGACTATGGTTCTGCTGAGCGGGGCGGCAGTAGAGTAGCCGCTTAGTCTCGTGCATTGACCCGGAGGGGGCGCTTGAAAGAAATCCATCGCAACATTCACTTCTTGCCCAAGCTCTACCTGAAGCAACGGGCGCAAGGCGGTCGGGATGCGACACCTAGTGAACGCATGCCAACGGTCCCGAGCAGGTCTAAGCAGAGCTACGCAGGTTGGGCCCTGACGGCCTCCATGACCTTCGCTCCCAGCTGACGGGTATTCATGTCTTTGCCAGCCCCATTCGTGACCTCGACCCCTAGCTTCGCCGCAAGGTCGCGCAGGACACGGATCGTCGGAGTGCAGGCCACACCGTTTTTCGTGATGGTGATGGTTGTGCTCTGATCCTGCATGATCTCGAAGCCATCGTAGGCCACCACTTCAGGCTCGCTTGTCGGTGAGGACAGCTCGACAGAGACGTTTGCAGCAGGTAGCAGGTCCACGATGCTGGAGATTGCGTCCATTACTTGATCGCCCCAACGCTTGGAGACAGCGAGCGTACAGCCCTCGGCCTGGAGAAGCATGTTGTCTTGGCTGAAGTAGCCGCTACCTGGGTTCCCTGTCCGCTCCAGGAGTTGTGCCTCGCTCAGTAGGCCAGGTGCTGACAAGAATGTTGAGTCCCCCTTCCACGGCAACGCTCCTGATATCGCATCAACTTTCACCCCCTGTCGAAGGGCTTCCGCGATGATTTCGTAGATGACGCGACGACCCGCCAGGTTGGCGAAGGTCCTGCCATCAATAGACAGGTTGTACTTGGTCATATTCCGCTCGGAGGATCGCGCAACGGCCTGTTGAGCTTCCTTTTCGCGGATGGCCACTTGGTAATGTGCTGCTTCGGGGAGTGGTATCACCTGTTGCACATCAAGCAGCAAGCGACCGTCGAGCAGGTGAGGGCGCATCTGCACACACCGCAGGTCAAGCCCTTGCTTGTTGAGCCATAGGACTGTCGTGCTCAGTTCGGTGCCGAAAGTGGCTGCAGCCAGGACGATGCGAACCTCCTCATCCAACTCAACACGCTCACCGTCATCCAACTCAAGGAAGTCGCGTATTGCGCGCTCGGGGTCAGTCGTTGAGCCAATGCTCGTGAGGTACTTCCGGTGAGCCTCGACTGCTTGTTCGAAGCGCATGGCGCTGATCATTGCCGCGTAGCGAATCGCCTGCAGCTCCATGCTGGCCCCATCCTCTCGTTTGAGTTCTACCACTACCAACTTGCGGTCTTTGTCGAGGCATAGCAGGTCGATGCGCCTGTTGGCGCCTACCCAGTCGCCAAACTCTTCGGCAAGGACCATCGTATCCACACCTGGTGTGATCGCCGAGATCTGTGCACGCAATGCCTTCTGCAGGTGTGTTCTCTCATAAACCCCCATGCTGGAGAAGCTAGTGAGTGGGATAGGGGAAAGAGCGTTTTCACTACTCATTTCGTAGAGGGCCATGGTCGTCAGGGTACTGCCGTCAATATTTCATTCGACTATAAACGTGGGACGTGATCGATTTGCCAGCTAGGATTCATTGATGTCCTCTTCAGCCTCCCTGGAAATTGGATCCTCTGAATGGCAAAAAGCCCGTTGTCTTGAGCGCAAATGCCCGCTGCATTCCGGCATGGATGAAGAAGCTAAGGGGAAAGTCCTGAAAGACTTGTGTCAAGCTGCATAGGTACGAGGATATTGACGTAGTGCACATCAAGATGGCTGTCAGGTGCCCTTTTGACATTCATGATCGTCTGTAGCTGCACGCCTCGCTGCTGATCGACTCTTTCAAGCGGCGGCTCAAGGCCGGTCTTGGACTTGCGTTGGCTGCCGACGAGTGCGGACTACTATCGGCCATGATCTGACATTGACGCGACGGGGGAACCGATGGGATGGATCTGGATTGGCCTCGGTGCCGTATTGCTCTGGATGGGCTGGGATGCCATCGGCACGCTCAAGACTAAGCGCCTTTCGAGCCGTGAGTTGGCAGAGCGGGTTTATGGTGCTGGAGCTCCCGAACTACCTGAGCACGTTGAGCTTCGCGTAAGAACGAGTTGGCTCATTCAAGGCTCTTCGCTAGCCTCGCTCATGGGGCTTGCCTTCTGTGTCTGTGGACTGGCATGTATCGTCGGCGGCGTCGCGCTGATTTTGGAGTAGCGATCCGGGCAAAGATGTTCGCCTTGGGCCCGCTAGCGTCTCTCGCCGTGGGGCTGAAAGCGGACACGTAACGCATGACATGAAATGCAGAGGACGGACGGAGCCGGTTGGCTCTCCCCTCGATCAAATGGTTAGGCTTTATCTGCATTCTTTGAGCAGAGATGCAAGGAGAAGAAGTGCCTCTTCGTAGTTCTTTGCTCGGTTCCGGTGCGTGGTGCTTCGAGAGAGTATTCCCGTGGTTCTATGTCGCAGCCTGACGCAACTCGCCGTTTTCGCAGTCATGCGACTTGGCCTGGAGAACTCATGCAGGAAGTACTCAAGCTCCAGCTCGTCGGTAGGTATCGCGGCCTCGCACCACTGGGCAGCTCGCACCAACCGAAAACTGATACCTCCAACAAGTCTTCGCCGAAGTGTCTGAGGCAAAGCGCGAATTGCTTCGTTCGAAAGTGACCCCGACAGTTTCAGCACTGCCGCTGATAAGTCGCCATCCCCGTTTCGCCATTCCTCGTCAAGGATCTCGGTCATTGAAAGGTCAATCTTTGCATCGACACAAGCTTTTAGAGCCTCTCCAAGCCACGCTTTGCAGGGGACATCTTCTCTCAGAAGAATGTATAGCTCAGGTGAAACGACCACTCTTGCCAGGGAATCAAACACTGGCGCTTCGGCGGGTACCGGTTCTGCGGTTAGGAATTCACTCAACAACGCACCGGCTCTCTCTCCCCGTGGCGCGACCGAGGAATTTGCCAGTCGCTGAGACAAGGGGTGTTCAGGATGCCGTTCCAGATATGCGTCGACCGCAAGCTTTGCCTCGTAGAGACCAAGTCCATTGAGACCTTGAAGCGTCTTAATTGCCAAAACTGCGCTGATCTCTAGAGCCTGTAACACTTCTGCCGGAAGGCCATCTGGATGCGCCATGGTTGATTGTTCGCAGGTCATCGCATGAAGCCTGATGCCCGCAAAATCTGCGGTATGAGCTGGATCCTCCGGGATATTCTTCGCACAGATTCCTCCTGCAAGTGTCTTTCAGCAGAGTTTGCAATCGGGTGCCTGTTTAAACATCCAACTATCAAAAATCCGCGAAACCCGGCACGCGTTAAGTCAACAAACTATAGCGTGCTTGCGGTCTGGACCGGGCCAGCCGACTGTACGGTCGTGGCAGCGATCGATCCGTTTTGTATCAAGGGCAGCTTTAGGGAAGGGATGTCCAATGTCGGCTCAGGGCCCGTATGGGTTTTATGGGCGGCGGCAGCTTCTTTGCGTCAGCCTTGCTCGCTAGCTGCGCGGCAGTCGTCAGCCAGCAGCCATTCAGCATCCGCAGGGCGCTTGATCCAGAGGTCCCGCCAGGCGTTTCGGCTCGTGCCCGTGACGGTGTTGGCCAAGCGGCTGGGGGTGATTGGCTCGCCTTCGTAGATCAGCTTGTCGCCCTTGACCTTGGCGTAGTACCAGTCGCCCTTGTATTGCATGCGCACTTCGGTGGAGTCGGGCAAGAACAGGCCTTTCCACTGGTAGCCCAGGTTCGAGGGCTGAGCCTGGCGAAGCAACTCGGGCTTCCAACTGGCGTTATCTAGCCAGTAGTCGATGGCGTCCTGCACCGCGAGCACAGGGTCGCGAGCATCACCCTGAGCCTTGAGAAAGTCTGCCAGCTCCAAGAACTGACGGGTGGCCACAGGGATCGAGATTTGCGTTTCCATGCTTAAAACTCCGTTTTCGAACGTAAATGAACTTTAATAGTGTGAAAACGCAATGTCAAGCAAAAAAGAGGAGAAAAAAGTAAGGCGGCTCGGAGTGGGGCACTCGATCCCGTGGTCCTAGAGCATCTCTCGGAGACCAACGGTCGGTGTCCCGCTCAAACCTGACGGTCGCCGCGCCCTTCCTACGACAACTGGTGGCGTCCACGGACAGTGTCTCTTTCTGCATTCAGCCAAGAGTCGGCGTTTTGGGCCGATTGGCGGGACGAGCAACTGCAGGCCGAGAGAGACTTTCAGGCTTGACCAAAAACAGTGAAAATTAACGGCAGGACCGCGCTGCCCCGCTCAGCTGGGGTTGGGTGGTTGGTGGGTGCGGAATGGCGAAAAACCGCCAGGTTGTTAATCCCGTTGGCCCAGGGGGCGAGGCATAGCGGACGTAGTTGGGTGATCGGTGGGTAGTCCCGAGAAGCTGTGCCAAAAAAGCCAAAAAGTTGTTGCAAATCTTAAGCTTACGGCTGGCCTCTGCCTGCTCAACACCTTCCAGTTCGCCCATGCATACGCCCAAGGCGAAGGCATGAAGCACTACACCGAAATGGTGCAAGAGCCAGAATTCGCAGCACGCGAAAAGGGCTACACCTTCGTGTCGCACCAACAAGAAGTGGGCGCAGGTTACTTCGACGACGTGACCACCGTGATCCAGGGCGGCTCGTCCTCCGTGAAGGCCCTGACGGGTTCGACCGAAGAAGAGCAGTTCCACTGATCTGCGAGGCTTGGCGCCACTTTGTTGTGGCGCCAAATGCACTCGACAAAAGCCCGAAGCATCTGCTTCGGGCTTTTTTTCTGGGTGCTGGGGTTAAAATCCATTGAAATTCACTGCACAAGAGCGAGAAAGGCAATCTGGTTATGACACCGCGAACTACATCGGAGATGTTGACCGGCCTTTGAGGCTGGCTGTTCGCGCCTGCACGAGATTGCACACACCTCCAAAAAGCGCGGACCTGTTCCGCGCTTTTTTGTTTTACGGGCCTGGCGCGTGCCCGCATCCATTGCACTGATCACAGAGAAAGAGTTGCTCCCATGATTCACATTACGCTTCCCGACGGTTCGCAGCGCGAGTTTCCTGGCCCCGTCACGGTGGCTGAGGTCGCAGCCTCCATTGGCTCGGGTCTGGCCAAAGCCGCTTTGGCGGGCAAGATCGGCGACAAGATAGTGGACACCAGCTACCAGATCACGGCTGATAGCCCGCTGTCCATCGTGACGGCCAAGGATGCGGATGGTCTGGATGTGATCCGCCACTCCACCGCCCACTTGCTGGCCTATGCGGTCAAGGATCTGTTTCCTGATGCCCAGGTCACCATCGGCCCGGTGATCGAAAACGGCTTCTACTACGACTTTGCCTACAAGCGCCCCTTCACGCCCGAAGACCTAGTAGCCATCGAAAAGCGCATGGCCGAATTGGCCGCCAAGGACGAGCCCGTGGTGCGCCGCGTATTGCCGCGCGACGAGGCCGTGGCGTATTTCAAGGGCTTGGGGGAGCACTACAAGGCCGAAATCATTGCCAGCATCCCCAGCAACGAAGACGTCAGTTTGTACCGCGAAGGCAATTTTGAAGACCTGTGCCGAGGCCCGCACGTGCCCAGCACCGGCAAGCTCAAGTTCTTCAAGCTGATGAAGGTGGCGGGTGCCTACTGGCGCGGTGACCACCGCAACGAAATGCTGCAGCGTGTCTACGGCACGGCCTGGGCCACCAAAGACGAGTTGCAGCAGTATTTGACGATGCTGGAGGAGGCTGAGAAGCGTGACCACCGCAAGCTCGGCCGTGAGCTGGACCTGTTCCATATCGACGAGCACTCGCCCGGTACGGTGTTCTGGCACCCCAAGGGCTGGACGGTGTGGCAGGAGGTCGAGCAGTACATGCGCCGCGTGTATCGCGAGAACGGCTACCAAGAGGTGAAGGGGCCGCAAATCCTGGACCAAGGGCTGTGGGAGAAAACGGGCCACTGGGATAAATACCGCGAGAACATGTTTGTGACGGAGTCGGAAAAGCGCGACTACGCGCTCAAGCCGATGAACTGCCCCGGGCACATCATCATCTTCAAGCAAGGTATCAAGAGCTACCGCGACTTGCCGCTGCGCTTTGGCGAGTTCGGTCAGTGCCACCGCAATGAACCCACGGGGGGGCTGCACGGCATCATGCGCGTGCGTGCTTTCACTCAGGATGACGGCCATATCTTCTGTACCGAAGACCAGATCCAGTCAGAGGTGGTCGCGTTCACCACGCTGCTACAAAAGGTCTACAAGGACTTTGGTTTCACGGACATCATCTACAAGCTGTCCACACGCCCCGAAAAGCGCATCGGCAGTGAGGAAAGCTGGGACCGTGCGGAAAACGCCTTGGCAGAGGGCTTGCGCGCGTCCGGTTGCGAGTTTGAGTACCTTCCTGGCGAAGGCGCGTTCTACGGCCCCAAGATCGAGTACACGCTCAAGGACGCTCTGGGGCGACCATGGCAATGCGGCACGATCCAGGTCGATCCCAACATGCCCGAGCGCCTGGATGCAGAGTTTGTGGGCGAGGATGGTGGCCGCCATCGGCCCATCATGCTGCACCGTGCCATCGTGGGAAGCCTGGAGCGCTTCATCGGAATTCTGATCGAGCAGCATGCGGGCGCCTTGCCCACCTGGCTTGCTCCCGTGCAGGTTTCGGTGCTCAACATCACGGACGCGCAGTCCGATTACTGTCGTGAAATCGCAGCAAAACTGCAAAAAGCGCTGCCCAATCAAGGCCTTAGGGTGGCCCTGGATCTGCGTAACGAGAAGATTACGTATAAAATACGGGAGCATTCGATGCAAAAGCTGCCCTACATCCTCGTCGCAGGAGACAAGGAAAAGGCGGCGGGAGCCGTTGCAGTGCGAGCCCGAGGTAATCGTGATCTCGGCGTGATGTCGGTCGATGCGTTCATTGAATTGATCGCCAACGACATCGCCACCAAAGCCTGATTTTGTACAAAAAACTGCTTTGCCGCTCGTGGACTGTGCGGGAACAGCTACTTTATTTGTAGCATTTTGATTCAAGGAAGATAGCCATCGCTACTGAATTTCGTGATCGTCGCCAGCGGGAAGAGCGCAAGCACCGCCTGAACCGTGAAATCATGGCCCCGGAAGTTCGCCTGTCCGGGCCTGACAACGAGCCCTTGGGTGTTGTCAGTCTCATGGAGGCCTTGCGGATGGCCGGTGAGCTGGACGTGGATCTGGTGGAAATCGCTGCCACGGCGAACCCACCGGTGTGCCGTCTCATGGACTACGGCAAGTTCAAGTACCAAGAGCAAAAGCGTGCGGCAGAAGCCAAAGCCAAGCAGACGGTCATTGAGATCAAGGAAGTCAAGTTCCGTCCCGGTACGGACGATGGCGACTACAACATCAAGATGCGTAACATTCGCCGTTTTTTGGCAGATGGTGACAAATGCAAGATCACGCTGCGGTTCCGCGGTCGCGAAATCACGCACCAGGAACTCGGTCTGGCTTTGCTGAACCGGATTCGTGACGAGTTGGCGGACAGCATCATCATCGAGCAGTTTCCCAAGCTGGAAGGCCGCCAGATGATCATGATGATTGCCCCCGGCAAGAAGAAGCCTGCGGCCAAGCCAGCGTCTGAAGGCGCTGCGCCAGCAGCAGGTCAAGCGGCATAAAGCTGCAGATTGATATGGAATTTTGAGCACATACCCCTCACAAGGCGGAGTGCTTGAAAAGGTGGTGCCTTCGGGCATTGCCGAGCGTAAGGCGAAAGCCTTTCGATAAAAGTGGCTCGGGGCCAACAAGTTTGCAGATCGGTTTGCAAACGCCTCACGAGCACAATGAAAAAGGAGCATTCACATGCCCAAAATGAAGACCAAGAGCAGCGCGAAAAAACGTTTCCGCGTTCGTCCCGGTGGCACCGTCAAGCGCGGTCAAGCCTTCAAGCGTCACATCTTGACGAAGAAGACCACCAAGAACAAGCGCCACCTGCGTGGTGCAGTGAATGTGCATGAGACCAACATGGGCTCGATCGCACAAATGCTGCCCAGCGCTGGCCTTTAATAACTGACGAACAAGGAGTACATACATGCCTCGCGTCAAACGTGGTGTAACGGCCCGTGCCCGTCACAAGAAAGTTCTCGCCCTTGCCAAGGGTTTCCGTGGTCGCCGCGGTAATGTCTTCCGTATCGCCAAACAGGCGGTAATGAAGGCTGGGCAATATGCCTACCGTGACCGCCGCACCAAGAAGCGCGTGTTCCGCCAGTTGTGGATTGCCCGTATCAACGCCGCTGCCCGTGAACTGGGCCTGACTTACAGCCAGTTCGCCAACGGCCTGAAGAAGGCTTCCATCGAGATCGACCGCAAGATGCTGGCCGACCTCGCAGTGCACGACAAGGCTGCCTTTGGCAGCATCGTGGAGCAAGTCAAGGCCAAGCTGGCTGCTTGAGTTCACGATGAGCGGCTATCTTTTTGATAGCTGCTTGCGCAATAACAGCAAGGGCTAGGGCTTGTAAAGGCACTAGCCCTTGTTCATTTTCACGGGTCGATAAAAACGACTTACGCAAAACAGGCTGCTGAGGCAAGACGCTTGCCACATGGCATATGCCAATGGCACTTGTGCATCCTTGTTTGCGTAAGTCATGAAAGAGTCGTTATGAACGAGTTGGATTCCCTGGTTGAGAGCGCGACGCAACTGTTTGCCCAAAGTGCCACCCCCGCTGACCTCGAAAACGCCAAGGCGCAGTTTTTGGGCAAGTCGGGTCGCGTGACGGAGCTCATGAAGGGCATGGCGCAGCTGTCCGTCGAGGAAAAGAAATCCCGCGGTGCGGCCATCAACGTCGCCAAGCAGGCCATCGAAGCGGCGCTCACCGCGCGCCGCCAGGCGTTGGCCGATGCGGAACTGCAACTGCAGCTCAAGGCCGAAGCGCTGGACGTGAGCCTGCCAGGTCGCCAGCGCGGGCAGGGGGGGGTGCACCCCGTTTCGCTCACCCTGGAACGTATCCAGGGCATTTTCGGTTCCATGGGTTTTGACGTGGCCGAAGGCCCCGAGATTGAAACTGACTGGTTCAATTTCACCGCATTGAACACGCCGGAAGACCACCCCGCGCGGTCCATGCACGACACGTTCTACGTGGAAGGCGGCACCGCCACCGCACCCAACCTGCTGCGCACGCACACCAGCCCCATGCAGATCCGCCATGCGGTGCAGCACGTGAAGAAGCATCGCGCCGCGCTGGATGCCGGTCAGGCTATGCCCGAAATCCGCGTGATCGCCCCTGGCCGCACCTACCGTGTGGACAGTGACGCCACGCACTCGCCCATGTTCCACCAGTGTGAAGGCCTCTGGATCGGCGAGAACGTGAGCTTCAAGGACCTGAAGGTCATCTTCACGGATTTCTGCCGCACGTTCTTCGAAAGCGACGACCTCGTGTTGCGCTTCCGTCCCAGCTTCTTCCCGTTCACGGAGCCCAGCGCCGAGATCGATATCCAGTTCCAGACGGGCCCGCTGGCGGGTCGTTGGCTGGAGGTCGCGGGTTCGGGCCAGGTGCATCCCAACGTGGTGCGCAACATGGGCCTCGACCCCGAGAAGTACATCGGCTTTGCGTTCGGCATGGGGCCAGACCGCCTGACCATGCTGCGCTACGGCGTGAACGATCTGCGCCTGTTCTTTGACGGCGACATCCGTTTCCTGTCGCAGTTCCAGTAAAGCCCGCCGACTTCACGCAGCGCGCATGGCCAGCCCAGCGCCGCGCACCTTCCGTACAAGAGTGTCCGACTATGCAATTTCCTGAATCCTGGTTGCGCGAGTTCTGCAACCCCCCCTTGACGACGGCCGAACTGGCTGAAACGCTGACCATGGCGGGCCTCGAAGTAGAGGAGCTGCGTCCCGTGGCCCCACCGTTCACCAAAATCGTTGTGGGCGAGATCAAAGAAGCCGTCCAGCACCCTGATGCCGACCGCCTGCGCGTGTGCCAGGTGGATGTGGGGCAGGGCGCCCTGCTGAACATCGTGTGTGGCGCACCCAATGCCCGCGTGGGCATTAAGGTGCCATGCGCCCTGGTGGGTGCCGAACTGCCGCCGGGTGATGACGGCAAGCCGTTTCTCATCAAGGTGGGCAAGCTGCGCGGCGTGGAAAGCCAGGGCATGTTGTGCTCGGCGCGCGAGCTCAAGCTGTCGGAAGACCACGGCGGCCTCCTGGAGCTGGATGCCGCAGCGCCGGTGGGTCAGGACATCCGTGCGTACCTGAATCTGGACGACACGCTGTTCACGCTCAAGCTCACGCCCAATCTGGCGCATTGCCTGAGCGTCTATGGCATTGCACGCGAGGTGTCTGCACTGACGGGTGCACCGCTGCAAAGCCCCGCGTTCCCTGCGGTGGCTGCCAAGCTGGCGGACACGCTGCCGGTGAAGGTGAGCGCTCCTGATCTGTGCGGCCGCTTCTCGGGCCGCATAGTGCGCAATGTGAACACGCGCGCCGCCACGCCCCAGTGGATGCTGGACCGTCTGGCCCGTTGCGGTCAGCGTGGCGTGTCGCCGCTGGTGGACATCTCCAACTACGTGATGTTCGAACTGGGCCGCCCTTCGCACATTTTTGATCTGGACAAGATCCATGGGGGCCTGGACGTGCGCTGGGGCAAGCCGGGCGAGCAACTCAAGCTGCTCAATGGCAACACCATCACCGTGGACGACAAGGTGGGGGTGATCGCGGATGACAGCCAGGTGGAGTCCCTGGCAGGCATCATGGGCGGTGACGCCACGGCTGTGTCGGATGACACCAGGCACATCTACATCGAGGCCGCTTTTTGGTGGCCCAAGGCGGTGGCGGGCCGCTCGCGCCGGTTCAACTTTTCGACAGATGCCGGTCACCGGTTTGAGCGTGGCGTGGACCCGAGCCTCACGGTGGAGCACATCGAGCGCATCACCCAGCTGGTCATTGACATCTGCGGCACGCCCGACACCGCCTGCGGTCCCATGGATGATCAGGCCGTGAACCTGCCTGCGCCCCAGCCCGTCACGCTGCGCGTGGCGCGCGCCGCCAAGGTCATCGGCATGCCGCTGACGCAGGCGCAGTGCGCAGACGCCTTGCAGCGCCTGGGCCTGCCGGTGGTGCAGGGCGATGGCACGCTCACGGTCACGCCGCCGTCGTTCCGTTTCGACATCACCATCGAGGAAGACCTGATCGAAGAAGTCGCCCGCATGGTGGGCTACAACAACCTGCCGACCACCCCGCCTTTGGCGCCCATCACGCCCAAGCTGGCGCTGGAGGCTACCCGCAACCCGTTTGCGGTGCGCCGCTCGCTGGCAGCGCTGGGCTATCAGGAAACGATCAACTTCAGCTTTGTGGAAGAGCGGTGGGAGCACGAGCTGGCTGCCAATCCGCAGCCCATCAAGCTGCTGAACCCGATTGCCAGCCAGATGAGCGTGATGCGCTCGACTTTATTGGGTTCTTTGCTGCAAGTTTTGAAGTTCAATCTCGACCGCAAGGCCGAGCGGGTACGTGTCTTTGAGCTGGGCCGCGTGTTCCTGCGGGACGGCAGCGTGCGCAATACCGACACCACGGTGGAAGGTTTTCACCAGCCCATGCGTGTGTCGGGTCTGGCCTACGGCCCGAACGACATGCTGCAGTGGGGGCGCAAAGAGCAGGCCATCGATTTCTTCGATGCGAAGGGCGACGTGGAAGCCCTGATGGCACCTTTGCGTGCAACGTTCGAACCCGGCAACCATCCTGCCATGCACCCCGGCCGCTGCGCGCGCGTTCTGGTCGGTGGTCGCGCGATTGGTTTTGTGGGCGAACTGCATCCGCAATGGCGTCAGTCGTGGGATCTGCCCCAGGCGCCTGTGATGTTCGAGCTGGAGCTGGACGCTGTGTTGCAGCGTGTGGTGCCACAGTTCAAGCCCGTGACTAAACACCAAGCGGTCGAGCGCGATCTGGCCGTGGTGGTGGCCGAGCGTGTGACCCACGCCGACATCATGGGCGCGGTCGAGCAGGCTGTTCCCGGCGGCATGTTGCGCTCTGCGGTGCTGTTCGACGTGTACCGACCCAAGGCGCTGCGTGCTGGCGAAGAGGCACCCGCAGGGGGTTTGGCACCCGGTGAAAAAAGCCTGGCTGTGCGCCTCACCCTCGGCCGTGACGAAGCCACGCTCACCGAGGCGGAAATCGACGCCGCAGTGCAGTCCGTGATAACGCAGCTGACGCAGCGCACAGGCGCTCGTCTGCGGGTGTGACGATGTCCAAGGGGAGTGACCAACCATGATCGAATTTGCAGTCGAAAGCCTGGAGACACCGGCACTGACCAAGGCGCAGTTGGCAGATCTGTTGTTCGATCAGATCGGCCTGAACAAGCGCGAGTCCAAGGACATGATTGACGCCTTCTTCGACCTGATCGCCCAAAGCCTGGTCGAGGGCAAGGACGTCAAGCTCTCGGGCTTTGGCAACTTTCAGATCCGGACCAAGGCGCCCCGTCCCGGGCGCAATCCGCGCACGGGAGAGGCCATTCCCATCAAGGCGCGCCGTGTGGTGACCTTCCACGCCAGCAGCAAGCTCAAGGAGCAGATCCAGACGGCGGCTGCTGCGTGAATTTGTGCTGTTTTTGTTGCCAAGATGTTCTTGGTGGCTGGCGGCGCAGGCTGGTCTGCAGTACGCTTGAAAGCTTTCCCGTTTGAACCTGCATCTCATGGGCACCACCCTCCCTTCCATTCCCGCCAAGCGATACTTCACGATTGGTGAGGTCGCGGAGCTGTGCGGCGTCAAGCCGCATGTGTTGCGTTACTGGGAGCAGGAGTTCACGCAGTTGCGCCCCATGAAGCGGCGCGGCAACCGCCGCTACTACCAGCACCATGAGGTGCTGATGATTCGTCGGATTCGTGATCTGCTGTACGACCAGGGCTTCACCATCAGTGGGGCGCGCAATCGCCTGCAAGAGCTCGCCCATCCGGTGCGGGATGGAGGGGGTGCCGACGAGGCTTCCGTGGCGCAAGATACCGAGCTGCCCAGCATGCTGGTGGACAGCGCACTCGACCTTTCCATCGTTGCTGCAGGCTTTTCTCTGGACTCCAATGCAGTGCGCCAAGAATTATTTGAAATTCGTGCGCTACTTTCTCTGAACTGAGCTTTTTTCTGCATATAATCTAAGTCTTGTCGGCGTGTAGCGCAGCCTGGTAGCGCACTTGCATGGGGTGCAAGGGGTCGCGAGTTCGAATCCCGCCACGCCGACCATTGTTAGCAAAAGCCCAGAACCGAAAGGTTCTGGGCTTTTTTGCTTTTTGCCGATTCGGGCTCTATCTGCATCAGCGCTGACACTGGATGGGCGGTCCTCCAGATTCACACTGGCGCCTCTGCGTCGTGAAGGCGGCGAAATCAAGAGCCCGTGGTGGCTATGCCAGCCGGACGGCGGCGAAGGATGGCTACTAAGGCATAACAGCCCAGCGCCCCGTGATGGGCAAGGAGACCCCATGATTGATGGCTTGGTAGCCGGACGGCTATATGGTGAGGCGGAGCGCCGCACGGACAAGGCGGGCAAGGCTTACAGCCTGGCGAAGGTCAGGGCCAGTACCGCAGAAGGCGAAGTGCTGTTCGTCAACGTCATCGCCTTTGATGATGATCTGTGCACGTCCCTGCATCGATTGCGCGATGGTGATTCCGTGGCGCTGTCTGGCAGCTTGAATCCCCGTGTGTGGACAGACAAGCAGGGCAATGCAAGGCCCGCACTGGATATGGTGGCGCATCGCCTGATCAGCATGCCGATCTCCGACGCTGAGCAATAGGGATGCCGCGCTCCGCCGGCGATGTATGGTGACTTTTAGGCGGGATGAATGCCTGCGCGGGCGGCAGGTTTGAGGCCTAGCCGGTCTTTCGGGCGTTGGCCGAAGGATTGGGGGCAAAACCCAAGGCTTTGAGCTCATCCTCGCTCATGTGCAGTTCGGTCAATTCGGGCTGGCGCGCCTCAATGGCTCGCCGCCGTTCGAAATTGGTGGGTGGACCTTTTTCTTCCTGGCGGCGATCCTTGCCGCTGCGGCGGTCCATGCTGCCTCTGCGTTCGACACTCATGATGCTGCTGGTGGTGGTGGATGGAGTGAGGTGGGTTACGTACACAGCCGGCCGCCAATGGATGGGTCATCTTTGGGCGTCGACTGAGGCACACAGTCTGCATCAGTTGCTGGCATTTGCAAACATCCAAGGTGCCATCTTCGCTCTGCATCTGGCACAAGAAACGATTGTTGACGAAGGCGGGTGCCTGTCGTGGGGGGGGGGGGGCTTGTTGCTGGCCGATGCCTTGCCGCCGAAATGGCCGTTTTGGAGGGCGTCGGCCGCCATCCTATGGTCGGCGAGCCTGCGATGCAGTGGGTCGATTTCTTGACCTTTCGAGGCTGCCAAGAAAAAAGCCCTGACTCTTGCGAATCAGGGCTTTTCATTTGGTGCCGGAGAGATGAATCGAACACCCGACCTTCTCATTACGAATGAGCTGCTCTACCGACTGAGCTACACCGGCTTAGCCTTGGATTATAGCGTGGAATGATAGCTGGTCACGCGCTCAACCTCATTTTTTGAGCCGAGGATCACGCTGACGCGCTCATGGAGCTGAGTGGGCTGGATGTCGAGGATGCGTTGCTTGCCGTTGGTGGCAGCGCCACCGGCTTGTTCGACCAGCCAGCCCATGGGGTTGGCCTCGTACATCAGGCGCAGCTTGCCGGGCTTGTTGGGTTCGCGCTTGTCCCAGGGGTACATGAAGACGCCACCACGGGTCAGGATGCGGTGGACGTCGGCCACCATGCTGGCAATCCAGCGCATGTTGAAGTCCTTGCCACGCGGGCCTTCCTTGCCCTGCAGGCATTCGTCGATGTAGCGCTTCACGGGTTCGTCCCAGTGGCGCATGTTGCTCATGTTGATCGCGAATTCCTTGGTGTCCTCGGGGATGCGCACGTTCTCCTCGGTCAGCACGAAGGAGCCCTGTTCGCGGTCGAGGGTGAACATGGCTACGCCATCGCCCACGGTGAGCACCAGGGTGGTCTGCGGGCCGTAGATGCAATAGCCCGCGGCCACTTGCTGCGTGCCGGGCTGCAGGAAGTCGCCTTCCTCTACGCCCCGATCACCGTCGGGCTTCTTCAGCACGCTGAAGATGGTGCCGATGCTCACATTCACGTCGATGTTGCTGGAGCCGTCGAGGGGGTCGAACAGCAGCAGGTATTCACCCTGTGGGTAGCGGTTGGGCACCAGATAGATGCCGTCCATTTCTTCGGACGCCATGGCCGCCAGGTGGCCGCCCCATTCGTTGGCTTCGATCAGCACCTCGTTGGCGATGATGTCGAGCTTTTTCTGGATCTCGCCCTGCACGTTTTCGCTGCTGGCCGTACCCAATACGCCGCCCAGCGCGCCTTTGTTCACGGCGTGGCTGATGCTTTTGCAGGCGCGCGCCACCACTTCGAGCAGCAGGCGCAGCTGCGAGGGGATGAGGCCGTCCACCCGTTGCTGCTCAACGAGGTAGCGGGTCAGGCTGATGCTTTTTGCCATGTCAGTCTCTTCTCGGTCGTGGTTTATTCGGCAAGCGCGCGGGTCACCACCTCACGCACATCGTTGGACAGATCGGGCTTGGCGGCGACGCGGGCGATGGCCTCGCGGGCGGCGCTGCGCCACGGGTCTGCCAGCTTTTTCCAACGGTCGAGCGCGCGTGCGAGGCGGGCGGCGACCTGCGGGTTGATGGCGTCCAGCTCGATCACGCGGTCGCTCCAGAACACGTAGCCCGCTGCGTCCGACCGGTGGAACGCGCCGGGGTTGGCACTGCAGTAGCTGAAGATCACACTGCGTGCGCGGTTCGGGTTCTTGAGGCTGAAGTCCGGGTGCGACATGAGCTGGCGCACGGCGGGCAACACGTTGCCGCCACGGTCCGGGGCGCCGGCTTGCAATGCAAACCACTTGTCGATGACCAGCGGCTCGTCCTTGAACATGGCGTGAAAGCGCGCCAGGGCAGGAGCGGCCAGCTCGCTGCCACTGGCTACCAGGGCGGTCAGGGCGTTGAAGCGGTCCGTCATATTGCCAGCCACCTTGAAGCGCTGGTAGGCCTTGCCAGGCCACACCACATCGCCTGTCTTCTGCGCGGCAATGCACAGCATGTGCAGCGCCAGGCCGCTGAGCGCGCGGCGGCCGGAGGAGACGGGGTCGGGGCGGTAGCCGCCGGTGTCCTGGTTCTGCTCCCAGGCAGTTTCCCAGTCGGACTGCAGCGCCAGTGCCAGCTCTTCGCGCATGGCTTCGCGCACCGCGTGGATGCGCTGCGGGTCCACTACGTCCAGCTGCTCGGCGATGTAGGTTTCGGAGGGCAACGTGAGCACCAGCTCCTTGAACGCTGCATCCAGGGCCGGGTTGCGCAGCACGCTGCGCATGGCTTCCACAAACTCTGCAGA
This sequence comes from Acidovorax sp. M14, assembly GCF_049331375.1. Classification (NCBI taxonomy): domain Bacteria; kingdom Pseudomonadati; phylum Pseudomonadota; class Betaproteobacteria; order Burkholderiales; family Comamonadaceae; genus Acidovorax; species Acidovorax sp. M14. The sequence goes on along the minus strand of NZ_CP186263.1, from coordinate 2,916,729 downwards.
CAGGATGGCTTGGTCAAATCGGCCGGTAGCGCTAATTTTATATGCCTCGTTAGCTATTGTATTGATAGCAATTCGCAGTGCCAGGCGCTGGCCTGCTTCCCAGCGGTTGAAGGCGTCGGCGTCGTGCGCCAGCAGGGTGAGCAACTGCGCGTCGGTGTAGTCGATATCCAGCACCACGGGCGCGCTGAAGCCGCGCAGCAGCGAGGGCACCGGCTCGGCATCCAGGTTGGTGAAGGTCAGCGTCTGCGATGCTTCGGTGAGCACCACCACGCGCGAGGTGGCGTGGGTAGCACCTTCTGCAGCGCCTTCGCCCGCAAGGTGCAAGGGCAGGGCGGCACCGGTGGTGGCGTCGATCAGGCCCAGCTCCACCGGGATGACGAAGGGCAGCTTCTCGCTCTGGCCGGGCGTGGCCGCGCAGCTTTGCGACAGCGTGAGGGCGTAGCAGCGCGTGGCGGCGTCGTAGCGGCCTGTGGCGCGCACACGGGGCGTGCCGGCCTGGCTGTACCAGCGCTTGAACTGCGCAAGGTGCTGCGTGAGCGGGCTGGCCGGGTTGGCATCGGCGATGGCCTGCACGAAGTCGTCGCAGGTCACAGCCTGGCCGTCATGGCGCTCGAAGTACAGCTTCATGCCCTTGGCAAAGCCTTCGCGGCCCACCAGGTTGTGCTGCATGCGCACCACCTCGGCACCCTTTTCGTAGATGGTGACGGTGTAGAAGTTGTTGATCTCGACGTAGCTGTCGGGCCGCACCGGGTGGGCCATGGGGCCTGCGTCTTCGGGGAACTGGGCGGTGCGCAGCACGCGCACGTCCTCAATGCGCTTGACGGCGCGGGCCGAGGGGCTGCCCGCCAGGTCCATGCTGAACTCCTGGTCGCGGAAGACGGTGAGGCCTTCCTTCAGGCTCAGCTGGAACCAGTCACGGCAGGTGACGCGGTTGCCGGTCCAGTTGTGGAAGTACTCGTGGCCGACCACGCTTTCGATGTTGGCGAAGTCGGTGTCGGTGGCGGTGGCTTCGCTGGCCAGAACGTACTTCGTGTTGAAGATGTTCAGGCCCTTGTTCTCCATGGCGCCCATGTTGAAGTCGCTGGTGGCGACGATCATGAAGCGCTCCAGGTCCAGCGGCAGGCCGAAGCGGGCTTCGTCCCAGGCCACGCTGTACATCAGCGAGTTCATGGCGTGTTCGGTCTTGCCCAGATCACCGGGGCGCACGTAGACCTGCAGCAGGTGGTCGGTGCCCGAGCGGCTCTTGATCTTCTGCTCGCGGGCCACCAGCTTGCCCGCCACCAGGGCGAACAGGTAGCAGGGCTTCTTGTGCGGGTCGACCCACTTCGCAAAGTGGCGGCCGTCTTCCAGGTCCCCGCTGTCCACCAGATTGCCGTTGCTCAGCAGCACCGGGTACTGGGCCTTGTCGGCGCGCAGTGTGACGGTGTAGCTGGCCATCACATCGGGCCGGTCCAGGAAGTAGGTGATGCGGCGGAAGCCCTCGGCCTCGCACTGCGTGAAAAAGGTGCCCTGGCTCACGTACAGGCCCATGAGCTGCGTGTTCTTGGCGGGGCAGCAGGTGGTGAAGATTTCGAGCGCAAAGGGCTCGGAGCCTTCCGGCAGGTTCTCCAGCACCAGGCGGGTGCCTTCCATCTTGAACGATGTGCCCTGTCCGTTGACCAGCACGCGCGCCAGGTTCAGGTCGTCACCGTCGAGCTTGAGCGGCTGCGCGGCCACGTCGGGGTTGCGGCGCAGCGTCATGCGGTTGAGCACGCGCGTCTTGGCCGGGTCCAGGTCGAAGGTCAGCTCCACGCTGTCGATCCAGTAGGCGGGGGCGGTGTAGTCCTCGCGGCGGATGGCGATGGCCGGGGCTGCGCCGTCTCCGCTTCCGTCGGCTTTATGCAGTTGCAACATGGATGCTCTCCAGAAAGTCGGTGTTCATGAGTTCGGTGTAGTCGCGCACGGCGGCCAGCACATGAGGCCCGGCCAGTTGCTCGGGCGTGTGGGTGCTGCAGATGGCCACGGCGCGCATGCCCGCGCGGCGTGCGGCCTCGATGCCGAAGGGCGCATCTTCAAAAACGATGCAATGCGCCGGGTCAGCCGCGATGCGGCGTGCGGCTTCGAGAAAGATGGCGGGCTGGGGCTTGCCAGGCAGGCCCTCGTCGCCGCGCACGATCGCTTGCGGCGCGGGCTCCAGGCCGAGGTGGCCCAGGGCGAATTCCACGTTGCCGATGTCGCCGGCCGTGCCCACGGCCACCTTGAGGCCGCGCGCGCGCACCTGAGCTACAAACTGGCGAAAGCCCGCCACCTCGGCAAAGCGCGGGGCGAATAGCTCGCGGTAGATGGTTTCTTTTTCGTGCGTGAGCGCGTCGGCCTCGTCCTGCGACACAGGGCGGCCCAGCAGTTCCACGATGCACTCGGTGCCATTGCGGCCCGTGGTGCGCGCCATGAGGTCGGGCACGTCGATGTCCATGCCCCGGCGGCGTGCAAACTCGACCCATGCCTGGGCGTGCCAGGGCATGGAGTCGATCATGGTGCCGTCCATGTCGAAGATGATGGCGTCGGTGCGCATCCGCATCGCTCAGACGCCTTGCTTCAACGAAGCTTCGATGAAGGCGTCCAGGTCGCCGTCCAGCACCTTTTGCGTGGCCGAGATTTCGACGTTGGTGCGCAGGTCCTTGATGCGGCTGTTGTCCAGCACATAGCTGCGGATCTGGTGGCCCCAGCCCACATCGGTCTTGGTGTCTTCCAGCTTTTGCTGCTCTTCCATGCGCTTGCGCATTTCGAAGTCGTACAGGCGGCTGCGCAGGCGCTGCCACGCCACGTCGCGGTTGCTGTGCTGGCTGCGGCCGTCCTGGCACTGCACCACGATGCCGGTGGGGATGTGCGTCAGGCGCACGGCCGAGTCGGTCTTGTTGATGTGCTGGCCACCCGCGCCGGAGGCACGGAAGGTGTCGGTGCGCACGTCGGCAGGGTTGATGTTGATCTCGATGGAGTCGTCGATCTCGGGGTAGACGAACAGCGACGCAAACGAAGTGTGGCGGCCGCCGGAGCTGTCGAACGGGCTCTTGCGCACCAGGCGGTGCACACCGGTTTCGGTGCGCAGCAGGCCGAAGGCGTATTCGCCCTCGATCTTGATCGTGGCGCTCTTGATGCCGGCCACGTCGCCCGGGGTTTCTTCTTCGACCGTGGCCTTGAAGCCCTTGCGCTCGGCGTACTTGAGGTACTGGCGCAGCAGCATGCTGGCCCAGTCGCAGGCCTCGGTGCCACCAGCGCCTGCCTGGATGTCCACAAAGCAGTTGAGCGGGTCGGCCTCATTGCGGAACATGCGGCGGAACTCCAGCTCCTCGATCAGCGGCTTGAGCTTGGCCGCCTCGGCCTCGATGGTCATGAGGCCGGCCTCGTCGCCTTCCTCCTTGCTCATCTCGTACAGCTCGGCGTTGTCGGCCAGCTCACGGGTGAGCTTGTCGAGCGTCACCACCACGCTGGAGAGCGACTTCTGTTCCTTGCCCAGTTCCTGGGCCTTCTTGGGGTCGTTCCAGACCGCGGGGTCTTCCAGCGATGCGTTTACCGTGCGCAAGCGTTCGAACTTGGCATCGAAGTCAAAGATACCTCCGTAACTCAGCGGTGCGCTGAGCCAGGTCTTCGAGGGTGGTGCCGATGAGGTTGATGCGTTCTGCGTCCATGATTCTTGTCCTGCGTGTTCTGTGGAATAACCCGCGATTTTCTCATGGGAAGGGTAAGAGCCTGTTCAAAGTCTTTTTGTAGTCGCACAAGTCCCTTGCCGGGATAGGATGCAAGGCGCGGTGCGCAGTGGATAGCTCGGCTATCCACAAGCGCCGCAACGCAGCAAACCGCCCGGCAAGGCACTTGCCCGAAGGGTTGGAGCGAAATCGGGCCGATGAACTTGGAGTGTTGGCGCCCCGGCTGCTTGCATGGGCATGAGCCCATGCGGCGCATCCGAAGCATCCACTCATCCCGATTGCGCTCCAATGCGATCTCCAAAAAGACTTTGAACAGGCTCTAAGTGCCCCGGCAATGCTCTTTGCGCGGGGCGATCGCTGCAGCGGCGCGTGGAGCCCGGCGGGCAATCTGCCGGGTGAATATCAAAAATGATAGCTACTCAGGCAATATGCACTAGCGCTTGGAGGCGCTAGGGCGTCAAATTGCCTCAGGCAGCATCCAAAAACGCTTCGATCAGCTGCGCTACCTGCTCGGGCTGGTCGTGGTGCAGCATGTGGCCTGCGTCTTGCACGACGGCCGTGCTGCAGGTGCGCACATGGGTCAGGCGCTGGTGATATTCGTCCAGGGTGTACCGGCCGTTCCACCACTGGCCCAGGCTGTCGCCACTGGCCTCGATGGCCAGCACGGGTGCGGTAATGCGTTCGTAGATGGCCAGGGCCTCGTCTGCGCGGTACAGCTGCGCGCTGGTGATCTTGTGGGCGGGGTCGCCCAGGATTTCCCACTGCCCCTGCGCGTTGGGCCGTGCCCAGTGCTGGGCCAGCCATTGGGCCTTGTCTTCGGACAGGCGGGGGTTGGTCTTCATCAGGCGGCGGGCCACGCCGTCGGCGCTGTCATAGGTCTTGAGTTCCTTGGTGCCCTGGTGCAGCTGCTTGATTTCGTCGATCCATTGCGCGTAGCGCGTGGGCGCCTGCGCGGGGCGTGTGGCGGGCAGGCCAAAGCCTTCGAGGTTGACAAGCTTGCGCACCCGCTCGGGCCGCACGCCGCCATACATCATGGCCACGTTGCCGCCCATGCTGTGGCCTACCAGGTCAATGGCTTCGCCGGGCGCGTAGTGGTCCAGCAGCAGGTCCAGGTCGGCCAGGTAGTCGGCAAACACATAGTGGTCCACCGGTGCACCGGTGGTCAGGCCGAAGCCGCGCCAGTCTGGCGCGATGATGCGGCGTGGTTGGCGCAGCGCATCCACCGTGAACTGGTAGGAGGCACTGACGTCCATCCAGCCGTGCAGGAGCACCAGCGTGGGCAGGTCGCTGTGCTCTGGGCCCCAGTGGCGGACGTGGTAGTTGAGGTGCCGCAGCGCCAGTGTGCTGCTGCGCGAAGGGGTGAGAACTTGGTACATGCTGTGCCAATGTTACGTTGCCGCCGCGCTGGCGGGGCGCCCTGCGGTGTCACCAAGGAGTCCGGCGCCCGGCAGGTTTTGGCGATCGCTTGTACCATCGTCAGCCGGGGTCGCAGTAGGCCCTGTTTCCTTTTCCACCATCTGGAGCCTCCACCGCATGAACACCGTCCGCTTGGGTCAGAGTGACCTGCTTGTCACCCCCATTTGCCTGGGAACCATGACCTTCGGCGAGCAGGTCAATGAGGCCGACTCGCATGCCATCCTGAGCCAGTCGCTTGCGCGCGGCGTGAACTTCATCGACACGGCCGAGATGTACGCTGTGCCCGCCCGGGCCGAGACCTTTGGCGCGACTGAAACCATCATCGGCAACTGGTTTGCCAAGAACCCCGGCGCGCGCCAGAAGCTGGTGGTGGCCACCAAGGCGGCGGGCCCATCGCGCGGCATGCCCTGGGTGCGCGAGGGCAAGGGCATGACGGCGGCCGATATCGTGGCGTCGTGCGAAGGCAGCCTGCGCCGCCTGCAGACCGATGTGATCGACCTCTACCAGATCCACTGGCCCGAGCGCCATGTGCCCGCGTTTGGCAATCTGTATTACGACCCCGCCAAGGAAACGTCGCAAACCCCCATCCGCGAGCAGCTGGAGGCGCTGGCCGGGCTGGTGAAGGCGGGCAAGGTGCGCTACATCGGCCTGTCGAACGAAACCCCCTACGGCGTGCACGAATTCGTGCGCCTGGCCGAGCAGCATGGACTGCCGCGTGTCGCCACCGTGCAGAACCCGTACTGCCTGATCAACCGTACCTGGGAAAACGGGCTGGACGAAACCTGCCACCGCCTGGATGTGTCGCTGCTGGCCTATTCGCCCCTGGGCTTTGGCCTGCTGACGGGCAAGTACGACGAAAGCGGCATCACCGGCCCCAACGCTCCCCAGGGCGCGCGCATTGCGTCGTATGAATCGGTGCGCAAACAGCGCTGGGGCCGACCTGAGGCGCTGGAGGCATCGCGCCGCTACAACGCCTTGGCCCGCGCCAACGGCATGACGCCGACGCAGATGGCGCTGGCGTTCTGCTACACCAAGTGGCAAGTGGCCAGCACCATCATCGGCGTGACGTCCGTGGCGCAACTGGAGGAAGACCTGAGCGCCTGGGGCACGACGCTGTCACCCGAGGTGCTGAAGGCCATCGACGCGATCCGTTGGGAGCTGCGCGACCCTGCGCTGTGACCGGGGGCAGGGCGTGGCCCTGTGAATCGGCAAGATCAAACAATGGGGCCGTGCAGGCCCCTTTGTTTTTCTGCGAGTCGGTGCGCGCTGCCGTCAGGCCGTCGCCTCATGCCCGGCGGTGCGTCCTTCAGTCCACGGTGTCCCTTGGGGCTCACCCAGGTCCCAGAACAACCCGGCCATCACCGCCAGCCCTTCTCGTGCCACGGGTGCCAGCAGATGCTCGTTGGGCGCATGTTGGGCGCAAGCGGGGTAAGAGTGGGGCACCCACAGCGTGGGCAGGCCCAGCTGGTCGGCAAATATGTCGTTGGGCAGCGAGCCTGCCAGGTTGGGCAGCAGCGTGGCGGGCTGGCCTGCGCTGGCCTGCAGCGAGGCCATGGCCCAGTCCACCCATGGGTTGTGCAGGTCAAGCCGCGTGGCACCACACAGCATGCCCATGGTGATCTCCACCTGGCTGAACCCATGCGCATCCAAGTGCTTGCGCAGCGTGGCTTGAACGTTTTTCCAATCGGTGCCCACCACAAACCGCAGCTGGCAATGCGCCACCGCCTGCGATGGGATCGCGTTGATCGGCCGCAGCGCATTGCCTGCGCCCAGAGCCAACACCTCCAGCGTGTTCCAGCCCACCAACTGCTCAGCGGGGGTCAGGCCAGGCTCGCCCCAGCCGGGCGTGAGTGCAGGGTCGTCCGCGCCTGCGCCGATCACCACATCCTGCAGGGCCGTGCGCAGCTTGTCGGGTACTGCCGGTGGCAGCAGACCTTGAACCAGAATGCGGCCCTTGTCGTCCACCAGCGTGGCCAGTGCATGGGTAAGCACCGTGGCCGGGTTGGCCAGCACGCCGCCCCAGTTGCCCGAGTGATAAGCCTTGTCGCGGCTGCGCACGGCGAGCGAAAAATTGATGGCACCGCGTGAACCCAGGAAGAGGGTGGGGTGGCCCGCATTCACACGGGGGCCGTCGCTGGCCACGAACAGGTCGGCCTTCAATGCATCGCGGTTTTGCTCACAGAAGGCGCCCAGGCCGGGCGAGCCCGCCTCTTCACCCATCTCCATGAGCAGCGTCACGTTGAAGCCCAGGCGGCCGCCTCGGGCCTTGATGGTGTGGGCCAGTGCGGCCAGGCTCACGGTGTGCTGGCCCTTGTTGTCGGCCGTGCCCCGGCCGTACCACCGCTCGCCTTCTATGGTCAGCTCCCAGGGCGAAAGGCCCTCGCGCCATTGCGTGTCCTGCCCGTTGACCACGTCGCCGTGGCCGTAGGTGAGCACGGTGGGCAGCGCAGGGTCTTCCACACGGCGTGCCACCAAAAAGGGGCCGCCTTGCGGCGAGGGGTTGTCGAGCACCTCGCATGCAAAACCCAGAGGCGTGAGCCAGGGCACCATTTCGTCGGTGAGGTAGGCGCGCAGTTCGGGCGGCACCTTGCCGGTGTCGCTTTCGGTGCGCCAGGCCACACGGCGGCGCAGGTCGGTGGCAAAGCTGCCTTCGTCAAAGTAGCGCTGGACGTTTTGAATGAGCTGTTGGCGGTTCATCGTGCAGGTCCTGTTCATGTGTTCTTCAATCCACCACGATCTTGGCGCGGTGGGCCAGCGCGCGGTAGCGGCCGATCTCGTCATCGATCATGGCGCGCGTGGCCACGGGGCCCAGGTGCACGGGTTCCATGCCCTGGGTGCGCATTTGTTCCTGCAGGCCACTGTCGCGGGTGACGGCTTCTACCTCGGCCACCAGCTTACGGATGACGGACGGTGGCGTCTTGGCGGGGGCGGCGATGGCGTACCACGCGTCGAACACGGCGTCGGGCAGCTTGAGTTCCTCCACCGTGGGCACCCCTGGCAGCATGCTGGAGCGCGACTTGCCAGCAATGGCCAGGGCGCGCAGCTTGCGGGCCTTCACCTGCGGCGCCGCAGCGGCCACGGTGTCGATGCCCAACTGAATTTCGCCGCCCATGAGGGCGATCAGCGACTGGCTGCTGCCCCGGTAAGGTACGTCCTGCAACTGGATGCCCGCGGCCTGCTCCAGCAGCGCGCCTGCCAGGTGCGGGCCGGACCCCGAGCCGAAAGTGGCGTAGTGGATGCCCTTGGGCTTGGCCTTGGCCGCTGCGATCAGCGCATTCAGGTCTTTGTAGGGCGCGCTGGCGCTGACGACCAGCACCAGCGGTGCCCGGGCCACGGTGGCCACGGGCACCAGGTCCTTGGCCGGGTCATAGGGCAGCTTGCTACGCAACGCCGGGTTGACCGTGTAGCTGGTGGAGCCCGAGACCAGCAGCGTGTAGCCGTCCGGGTCGGCGCGCACCACGGCTTCGGTGCCGATGATGGTGGAGGCGCCCGGTTTGTTGTCGACTACCACCGCCGCGCCCAGGCGGCCAGTCAGCTTCTGTGCCAGCGCACGTGCCACCACGTCGGTGCCGCCGCCGGGCGGGAAGGGCACCACCATGCGCACCGGGCGCTGGGGCCACGCGTCGGCGGGGGGCGTAGTCTGGGCCGAGGCCAAGCTGGCATGGCCGGCAAGAACTGCCAGGGTGGCAGACAGGAAAGAGGCTCGAACAAGGCGTTTCATGCGGACTCCGGTGGTAGGGCCCCGGCAGCGGGCGCGTGGCTCCATGACGTCACACGCCGCCCACGCAAGGGCATGGGTGAATTGGAGCCTCAAGCCATGCAAGATGGATGCTGGTTTACCATTGCTTGGAATAGAGATTTGGCAACTAACCATTGCCTTTTTGTGATTCAAACAACCATGGCCATTTCACTGCTCAGCCTGCCCTTGCGTTACTTTCTGGAGGTGGCGCGCACCGGCTCCGTCAACCAGGCGGCGCAGCGCCTGCATGTGGCTGCGTCGGCCGTGAGCCGCCAGCTGGGCAAGCTGGAAGACAGCCTGGGCGTGGTGCTGTTTGAGCGCCAGGCCCGGGGCATGACGCTGACCGAGGCAGGCACCCGGCTGCTGGCCCACGCCAGTGCACACGATGCGCAGGCGCTGGAGCTGGTCGAGCAATTGCAGGATCTGTCTACCCAAGGTGCCCTGCGGGTGCGGCTGGCGTGTACCGAAGGGTTTGCGGCAGCGTTCATGCCGCTGGTCATGGCGGGGTTTCGGCAGGCGCACCCGCAGGTGCAGTTGCAGTTGCAGGTGGCCGTGCCGCAAGAGGTGTCGGCCCTGGTGCTGCGCGGCGAGGCGGATCTGGCGCTGAAGTACAGCACGGCACCCGAGAAGGGCCTGCAGGTGCTGCACTCGGCCATCGCACCCATTTACGCCGTCATGCCCGCGCAGCACCCGCTGGCGCGCCAGCGCAGCGTGAGCGTGGCCGATGTGGTGCGCTACCCGCTGCTGCTGGGCGCCGCCAACACCACAGGGCGGCAGCTGTTTGACCTGAGCTGTGCGGTGCAGGGGCTGCGCTATGTGCCCGCCGTGGAGAGCAATTTCTCATCGGCCCTGCTGCCGCTGCTGAGCGGGCAGGACGTGTTGCTGGCCAGCTACCTCACGGCGGCGCGCTGGGTGGAGGCGGGCCTGCTGGCAGCTCGGCCTTTTGACGAGGCGCAGCTGCAGCAGCGCCGCCTGCAGGTCTTGGCGGCCGAGGGGCGCAGTCAGTCCACATTGGTGCGGCAGTTCACGCAGGCGCTGGTGGTCGCCATTGAGGAATACGGCAAACGCAAGGTGGGGCGACGCCGCAAGGCCGCTGCAGCGCCTGCCACGGTGTTCTGACACGTCGCTGCAGGATTCAACGCGCTCACATTTGGATACGGATACCATCGGTGCCCTAGCCGCACCACACCATGGCCAAGAAAGAACACGTTTCCGAGACCCAAGCCACCCAGCTGCTCAAGGCGAACAAGGTGGCTTTCACCGAACACCCGTATGAGTATCTGGAGCACGGCGGCGCCATGCACAGCGCCGAGGTGCTGGGTCTGGACCCCTACACCGTGGTCAAAACCCTCGTCATGCAAGACCAGGACGCCAAACCGCTACTGGTGCTGATGCACGGCAACCGCAAGGTTTCGACCAAGAACCTCGCGCGCCAGATCGGCGCCAAGTCGGTCGAGCCCTGCTCGCCCGAGGTGGCCAACCGGCACAGCGGCTACCTGGTGGGCGGCACGTCGCCGTTCGGCACGCGGCGCACCATGCCGGTCTATATCGAAGAAACCATCCTCGCGCTGCCCCGCATTGCCATCAATGGCGGGCGCCGGGGCTTTCTGGTGCAGTTGGACCCGCAGGTGTGCGTGCAACTGCTGGGCGCCAAACCGGTGCAGTGCGCGCTGGCAGAATAGGCCGCCGTGCGATACATACAGCCCGTCAGAAGGCTGACCCAATGATTTCCAAGGAGTTGTTTTGACCGCCGTCTATCCCGTTCTTGCCACTGTGGCCGCCTACCTGCTGGGCTCGCTGTCGTTTGCCGTCATCGTGACGCGCGTCATGGGCCTGAGCGATCCGCGCACCTATGGCAGCAAGAATCCCGGCGCCACCAATGTACTGCGCTCGGGCAGCAAGGCGGCGGCCATCGTGACTCTGCTGCTGGACGCGATGAAGGGCTGGCTACCGGTGGCGCTGGTGATGTGGTTTGGCCACCCCTATGGGCTGGAGGACGGCACCGTGGCGCTGGTGGGTCTGGCTGCTTTCCTGGGGCACCTGTGGCCGGTCTTCTTCCGGTTTCAGGGCGGCAAGGGCGTGGCGACGGCGCTGGGCGTGCTGGTGGGCATCAGCGGCTGGCTGGGCCTGGCCACGGCGGCCACCTGGCTCATCATTGCGTTCTTCTTCCGATACTCGTCGCTGGCCTCGCTGGTGGCGGCTGCGTTTGCTCCGGTGTACTACCTGATGGTGGATGGCGTGGTCTGGTATGCCGAGGGCACGATTGCGGCCTCGATCGTGGTCATGGCGCTGCTGTTGGCCTGGCGCCACCGCGAAAACATCCAGCGCCTGATTGCGGGCACGGAATCGCGCCTGGGCAGCAAAAAGGCGAAACCTGTCGAGGGTGAAGAGAGCGCCAAGGCAAAGCCGAAAGCAAAGCCCAAGGCCAAACACTGATGTAGCCACGCGCCCGGTTTGGGCGCGTGCCCTGCGTCAGAGCGCGCCGGGCGCTGTCACTAGCCCGCGCAGCCCCGCGCTGTGCTGTGCGGCATACAGTCCCAGCCGCACCATGGTGCGGTGGTTCAGCTCCAGGCTCACGGCGGACCGGGCCAGGGCCGACTGGATGCGGGGCTTGCCGCTGGCAGTCTGGTACAGGCTGGGCTGACTGCGGTGGTTGCCGGTGTTGTCCAGCAGGCTGGCCACCAGCGGGTGGTTGGCCTTGTCGCTGCGGCGCAGCACGATGGCGGTTTCGCCGTTGTCCAGCTTGACGAAGGTGCCCGGGGGGCACAGGCCGATGGAGCGCACCAGCGTGTAGCTGACCTCGTCGCGCTGGTCCACTTCTTGTCCTACGATGGCGCGCACCGAGTCGGTAGCGCTGCGCCCGGCGCGGGATTTGCGCGGGCTGATCATGGCGGCATAGCGGTCAATGGTGCCGAGGACACGGGTGAGCCGGTCGATCGGCTCCTGTTGGGCCAGGGGCACGCGCTCTGCAATGCTGGCATGGTGTTGCCCCACCACATCCAGCCAGAGTTGATCGTTGATGAACAGGCGCTCCAGCAGCAGCATGCTGTCTTCGGGGTGGCTCTTGATGGCCTCCTGCTGCTCGGCCGTGGGGCGTTCACGCTGCACGGCCAGTTCGTCCTGCAGGGCTGTCATGCCGATGTTCATGGTGAGCGCCGCCCGCACCAGGCTGTCCCGCTCGCGCTGCGGCAGCTTCAGCTCCAGCGCCATGATGTGGCACAGCGTGCCACACACCAGTGCGTGCGATGCGCTGTAACCCACGGTGGATGTGGACGCGTGCTGGAACATCAGGTACAGCGCTGCGTCGATGTCGTGCGCCACCAGGTCCTGCAGCCAGGCATCGAACTGCCGCACCTTGCCCGGAAAGTCCTGCACCTGCAGCGGCCGGCTCAGCAGCACCGACAGGGCTGACTCCAGGTCGGACCATAGGCTGAGCAGGTCCTCGTACTCCCCTTCGGAGTGCGCGTGGGTGGAGGCAGGGTGTGCAGACATTGGAGGTGTATAGACGTCAGTGGCGCTTTTCCAGCACCATCTGGTCATTGGTGCGTGTCATCTGGAACTCGTTCAGAAAGCTGTTGCCCAGCAGCACGTAGGGCATGGGCTGCGAGGTGATGATCGCCTCCACCCCAAAGACTTCGACGTCGCCAATGCGGATGGAGTCCAGCTTCATGCGCCAGCCCTGGGCGACACCATTGGCGGTGTTCACGCGCACCGGCTGGCCGCTTTGATAGTTCAGGCCCATGCGCTCTGCATCGGGTCGCCCGATGGCGACGGTGGAGGCTCCGGTGTCCACCATGTACTGCATGACCTGCCCGTTGATGGTGCCGCTGTTCACAAAATGCCCGCGGCCGTCGGCCACCAGCTGAATGCGCTTGCCGCTGCCACTGCGTCCGCCCACGCTGACGGGCGCTTCGCCCAGCCGCAGCGTGCGCCGCGCGCCCTGGATCTCGACAGTGGCCTCGTCCTTGGCGACAGCGATGACTTTCACCCCCTGGAACTCGTCCCCCGCGCCCACCGCCTTGGGCGGGCTGGCGTTCACCACCAGCAGTGCCTTGCTGCCCAGCACACCCGCCAGCGCCACGGCCTGCGCATGCGCCCATGCGGGGGCCAGCAGCAACCCGATGCACAGGGCGACGGGGCGCTGATAACGGCGCAGCCCCTGCGAGAGCGGGGGAACGGCCCGCAAGGCCTCAGGGGGGTGTTGTTTCATATCAGTCGCGGAAGTTGTCGAATGACAGCGGCACGTCCGTCACGTCCTTGCGGATCAGGGCCATCGCGGCCTGCAGGTCGTCGCGCTTGGCGCCGGTCACGCGCACCTTGTCTTCCTGGATGGCGCCTTGCACCTTGAGCTTGCTTTCCTTGAGCAGCTTCTGGATCTTCTTGGCCAGCTCGCTCTCGATGCCGTTGCGCACCTTGATGACCTGCTTGACCTTGTCGCCGCCCATTTTCTGTACGTCGCCCATGTCCAGAAAACGCACGTCCACATTGCGTTTGGTGAGCTTGTTGCGCAGCACGTCTTCGATCTGGGTGAGCTGGAAATCGGCGTCGCCGATCAGCGTGATGTCCTTGTCCTTGATCTCGATGCTGGCGGCGGTGCCCTTGAAGTCGAAGCGGGTGGCGATCTCTTTCGCGGTGTTCTCGACGGCGTTCTTCACTTCAACCAGGTTGGCTTCGCAGACGGTGTCAAAAGATGGCATGGTGGGTCTCAATCAATCTCGGGAAACAAAGGTGGCTCGCAGGCCGCCAGCAGGGGCCGGTGCGACAATCGGGCCAATGGTAGTCGAGAAAAACGCCCCTTTACAGCCCTGCAACACCTTCGGCATTGCTGCACGCGCCCAGACCCTGGTGCGTGTGCGTTCAGTGGATGACCTGCTGGCTGTGCTGGCCGACCCGGAACTGGCACCCGCACCCAAGTTTGTGCTGGGCGGGGGCAGCAACATCATCCTGACGGGCGATGTGAAGCCCGTCGTGCTCAAGATGGAAATCAAGGGCCTGCGCCTGGTTGAGGAAACGCCCAAGGCCTGGATCGTGGAGGCGGGTGCTGGCGAGGTCTGGCACGACGCCGTGGCCTGGACGTTGGCGCATGGCTATCCCGGTCTGGAGAACCTGGCCCTGATCCCGGGCACCGTCGGGGCATCGCCCGTCCAGAACATTGGCGCCTATGGCGTCGAGCTGCAGGACCGCTTCGAGTCGCTCGACGCCATCGATCTGGCCTCGGGCCAGTCGTTCAGCCTGGATGCCGCGCAATGCGGCTTCGGCTATCGCGATTCGGTCTTCAAGCACGCCCCTTCTGAGGCGCAGGACGGCAGCGGGCTGCCGCGCGGCATGGGGCTGGCCGGCCGGGCGGTGATCACCCACGTGCGCTTTCGTCTGCCTAAACCCTGGAAGCCGGTGCTGGGCTACCTGGACCTGGAGCGCCGCCGCGCCGAGGCGGGGGTGGAGCACCCCAGTGCCCAGCAGATTTTTGACTGGATCTGCGACATTCGCCGCGCCAAGCTGCCCGACCCTGCCGTGGTGGGTAATGCAGGTAGCTTCTTCAAGAACCCTACTGTATCGCCCGACCAGTGCGCCGACATCATCGCCCGCGAGCCCAAGATCGTGCACTACCCCATGCCGGACGGCAGCATCAAGCTGGCGGCGGGCTGGCTGATTGATGCCTGCGGGTGGAAGGGCAAATCCATCGGCAAGGCTGGGGTGTACGAAAAGCAGGCCCTGGTTCTGGTCAACCGGGGGCGGGGGGCCGAGAGTGTGACGGGGGGCGAGGTGATGACCCTGGCCAAGGCCATCCAGACCAGCGTGTACGAGCGCTTTGGCATCCGGCTGGAGCCCGAGCCGGTGGTGGTGTAGCGCGCGAAATGTTTTGCGGCCCTTGTGCCTCGGGCGTGCATGGGTAGCGCCTGCTCTGATGCGGCAATGAAAAAAACCATCCCATGGGGTGGCTTTACTCATTGATTGATAGCTGCTGAGGCATATTGCACTAGCGCTACCAGCCATTTTCATCCCGAAAGAACTGCCAAGGTGCTCCCGGCGGCACCCAGGAGACTTCTGGCAGCTGAGGGCTTCTTCAGGGTTTACTTGCGGTCGTTTTCCAGCTGGGCCAGGGCGGCATTGCCTCCCAGCGACAGCAGGCCAGCGCGCGAGTACACGCCCAGCTTGTCGCGCGTGTCCACGATGTCCAGGTTGCGCATGGTCAGCTGGCCGATGCGGTCCAACGGGCTGAACGGCGCGTCCTCCACCTTTTCCATCGACAGGCGTTCGGGCGCGTAGGTCAGGTTGGGCGACTCGGTGTTGAGGATGGAATAGTCGTTGCCGCGGCGCAGCTCCAGCGTCACGGTGCCGGTCACGGCGCGCGCCACCCAGCGCTGTGCGGTTTCGCGCAGCATGATCGCCTGGGGGTCGAACCAGCGGCCCTGGTACAGCAGGCGGCCGAGCTTGAGGCCGTTCACACGGTACTGCTCGATGGTGTCTTCGTTGTGGATACCACTCACCAGGCGCTCGTAGGCAATGTGCAGCAGCGCCAGGCCGGGGGCCTCGTAGATGCCGCGGCTCTTGGCTTCGATGATGCGGTTCTCGATCTGGTCGCACATGCCCAGACCATGGCGGCCGCCGATGCGGTTAGCCTCCAGGAACAGCTCCACCGGGTCGTTGAACTCGACGCCATTCAGGGCCACGGGCTGGCCTTCTTCGAAGCGCACCGAGACTTCCTCGGCCTTGACGACCACGTCATCCTTCCAGAAGGCGACGCCCATGATGGGGTTCACGATGCGGATGCCGCTGTTGAGGAACTCCAGGTCTTTCGCCTCGTGCGTGGCGCCCAGCATGTTGCTGTCGGTGCTGTAGGCCTTTTCGGCGCTCATCTTGTAGCCGAAGCCTTCCTTCGTCATGAAGGCCGACATTTCGGCGCGGCCGCCCAGTTCGTCGATGAACAGCTGGTCGAGCCAGGGCTTATAGATCTTGAGGGACGGGTTGGTCAGCAGGCCGTAGCGGTAGAAGCGCTCGATGTCGTTGCCCTTGAAGGTCGAGCCGTCGCCCCAGATGTTGACGTCGTCTTCCTTCATCGCGGCCACCAGCATGGTGCCGGTCACGGCGCGGCCCAGGGGCGTGGTGTTGAAGTAGGTGGCACCAGCGGTGCGCACGTGGAAAGCGCCGGCCTGCAGCGCGGCGATGCCTTCGTGGGCGAGCTGCGTGCGGCAGTCGATCAGGCGGGCCTTCTCGGCGCCGTATTCCATGGCCTTGCGCGGAATCGCGTCGTAGTCGGGCTCGTCGGGCTGGCCCAGGTTGGCCGTGTAGGCGTAGGGCAGGGCGCCCTTGTTCTTCATCCAGCGCAGCGCGGCGCTGGTGTCCAGGCCGCCGGAAAACGCGATGCCGACCTTCTGGCCGAGGGGGAGGTTCTGGAGGATGGTTGCCATGGAGTTTTCTTCAAAAATGATAGCTGCCAGCGCATTGTGGAATTGCGCTAGAGGCCAAAATCAATCAAATTTCAGCCCGAGCATCTCAGCCGAAATGGCAGATGTAGTGGTAGGCCTCTGTCACGCGGATGTCGAACTTGGAGTTGCCAGGCACGCTGAACTTTTCGCCTACGGACGATTTCACCCACGCATCGGTACCCGCCAGCTTGTATTCGCACGAGCCTGCCACGCATTCCATGATTTCAGGCGCGCCGGTGTTGAACGTGAGCGTTGCGGGCAGCACCACGCCCACCGATTTCTTCGTGCCGTCCGGGAAGGTGATGCCGTGGCTCACGCACTTGCCGTCAAAGTACACATTGGCCTGGGTGGTGACGGACACGCCGTCGATTTTTTCGGTGGTCATGGATGCACGGGTAGGAATGGAGGAAACCCGCGATTTTAGGGCAGGGTGCTGACTCCCCGGGCGGCGCGCTGCCACGAAATTCGCGCACGTGACCGCACGCACCATGAAAAAGAGCCCCGAAGGGCTCTTGGTTCACTGGGCTGCGCAGCTTGGCTGCCTGCGCTTAACGCCAGTAGGGGTTGCGGTGGTGCGGGTAGTAGGGGCGACCGCTGTCGTAGCCATACTCAATCACCGTCACTGGAGGCGTCACATAGGTGGGGGGCGCCTGGTACACCGGCTGCACAGGGTAGGTGGAGGTCACCACCCCCGGCTGGCTGTACACGCCCTGGGCGGCATACGGGTCGGGCTGTGTGGAATAGGTCTGGCCAGCGGGCTGCACGTTCACGGGGATCCAGCGGCCGGGATCGTTCTGGGTGCGGGTGGTGTACTGGCGGCCTGCGTATTCATACACCACGTTGTAGCCCACGGTGCGGTTTTCGTAGTAGGTCTCGGTGGTGCAGCGCTGCACATTTTGGTACTGCGGCTGGCCGTTGCCCTCGATCTGGTTACCCACCACGGCTCCTCCCAGCACCCCGATGGCGGTGGCTGCGGCGCGGCCGCTGCCCTTGCCGATGGTGTTGCCCACTGCGCCACCGGCAATGGCACCGATCACTGCACCGGCGCCCGTCGTGCGGTTGCCGCTGTACACGGTCTCATTGCCACACACCTGCTGCGGAACGCCGACCTGCTGAATGATGGGCGTGGCAGACAGCACACGGCCTTGTTCCTGAGCGCTGGCCACGAAGGCGACGGCTGCCAGGGCAGAAAAAATCACGATCTTTTTCATGGAGAAACTCCTTTCGGGTCGGTACATAACGCACCAGACTGAAGAAAAGTTTAGGCCCGCAAGGTCAATTCGGGGTCCGGACGCCGTAAATCTGCGTAAAGATTTGTGCGATTTTCCCGCGTTCTTCGTCCCAAGTCAGCCTTTGGATGCGCGATTGGGCCCGGCGGGCCACTGGTCCGGCACAAATCCGATCGTGACATGCAGGCCTTGGGCGTCCTGCCACTGCACCACGGGGCGCTTGATCACGCTGGGTTGTTGCTGCACCAATGCGCTGGCGGTCGCGTCGTCCTGCACCGATGCCTGGGTGGCTGCGTCCAGCTTGCGCCAGGTAGTCCCCTGGCGATTGACCAGCTTTTGCCAGCCGACCGCCTTCAGCCAGCCAGGGAGCAGGTCGGCAGGAACACCCTGCTTCTTGAAGTCATGAAACTGGATATCCAGCCCTTGTTCGGCAAACCAGGCGCGGGATTTTTTGACGGTATCGCAGTTGGGGATACCGTAGACGGTGATGACGGTGTTCATGCCGCGCATCATCCTCGAAATTGCCGGGGTGAATGCGGGCTCGGCGACAATCCCGGGCTGTATGCAAACCAAACCCCACACCCTGGAAGGCTGGCTGCGCCACTGCGAGCAGCTGCACCCCCGCAATATCGACATGGGCCTGGACCGGGTCGCGGAAGTCGCCCGCCGCATGGCACTGCGGTTCGAGTGCCCGGTGATCACGGTGGCGGGCACCAACGGCAAAGGATCGACCTGCGCCATGCTGGAAGCCGTGGCGCTGCAGGCAGGTTATCGCACCGGCGTGTACACCTCACCGCATCTGGTGCACTTTGAAGAGCGCTGCCGGGTGCATGGAGAAATCGTCTCGGCGGCCGATTTGGTACCGCATTTTGAGGCAGTGGAGGCCGCCAGAATCCAGAACGGCAATGAGGTCTCGCTTACGTATTTTGAGTTCACCACCCTGGCCATCTTGCGCTTGATGAGCCATGCGTTGCTGGATGTGGCGATTCTCGAAGTCGGCCTCGGAGGACGCCTGGATGCCACGAACGTGATCGATACCGACTGCGCCATCATCACCAGCATCGACATCGATCACACAGAGTTTCTGGGCCCGGACCGCGAGAGCATTGGCCGCGAGAAGGCGGGCATCATGCGCACGGGGCGCCCAGCCATCGTGAGCGACCCCATGGCGCCGCAGAGCGTGGTGGACCACGCGCGAGAGATCGGCGCCGATTTGTGGAGTTTTGGGCGCGATTTCAATTTCTCGGGTGACAAGCAGCAGTGGAACTGGGCTGGTCGTGGGCGGCGCTACGCCGGGCTGGCTTATCCGTCCCTGCGTGGGGCCAACCAGCTGGTGAACGCCTCGGGCGTGCTGGCGGCTTTTGAGGCATTGCGTGAGCGACTGCCTGTGACTGCCCAGGCTGTCCGCAACGGCATGGCCATGGTGGAGTTGCCGGGGCGCTTCCAGATCGTGCCGGGGCAACCGACCCTGGTGCTGGACGTGGCGCATAACCCGCACTCCGTGGCCGCGCTCACGGCCAATCTGGATGCGATGGGTTTTTTTCCTACCACTCACGCGGTGTTTGGCGCGATGGCGGACAAGGACCTGGCGCCCATGCTGGCCAAGGTCGGGCCTTTGGTGGATCGCTGGTATTTCACCGACCTGCCCACGCCGCGCGCAGAGTCGGCTGCCGTGTTGCAGCAGAAGTGGAATGCTGTGCACATGGTGGCGGGCGGTCGCCGAGACGTCACCTCCAGCTTGCATGCCGACCCGCTGCAGGCCCTGCAGGCGGCGGTGGCCGCCGCAGACCCCGCTGATAGAATTGTGGTCTTTGGCTCGTTCTATACGGTGGGTGGAGTGTTGATCAACGGAACACCCCGCTTGCACGCCAAACATCTGGGCGCCTGAGCGCCTCACGAGTCCTTAGTCCATGGCATTTTTCAAGTTCCGGTGGCCCGGTCAGGGTGAGCAGCAACAGGCCGAAAAGCCGTCCAAGCGCTCGCGCACACCCCAGGCTGAGAGCATCGAAGTGATGCGCCGCCGCGCCCGGCACCGTTTGATCGGCGCCGCAGTGCTGGTGCTGGTGGGGGTGATCGGGTTTCCTCTGCTGTTTGATACCCAGCCACGGCCCATCCCCGTGGACATTCCCATCGAGATTCCGGACCGCAACAAGGTGGCGCCCCTGGTGGTGCCCGCGCCGGTGGCTGATGCACCCGCCGCCAAGCCCGCGGCCCCCGCGACACCGGAGCCTGCTCCGACGGCTGCGGCGCAGCGGCCTGCGCCTTCGCGTACGGCTGCTGCCAATGGCTTGGCGGACGGTGAAGAGCTGGTGCCGAGTGCTCGCCCGGCTCCCTCCAAACCCACTCCTCCTCCGGCAGCTGCACCTGCAGCCGCCAAGCCTGAGGTGAAACACGAGGCCAAGCCGCCTGCGGCGCCCGCACCTTCTCCGGCCCCAGAGCCCAAGCCTGCACGCGCAGATGATTCGGCGCGAGCCCGTGCCCTGCTGGAAGGCCGCAGCACCGAGGCGCCCGCCGCTGCCGGTGCCGAGGAGGCGCGCTTCATTGTTCAGGTAGGGGCCTTCGCCGATGCCGAAAAGGCCCGCGAGGCACGTACCAAGGTGGAGCGGGCGGGTCTCAAGACCTACACGCAGGTGGTGGACACGAAGGACGGGAAGCGCACCCGTGTGCGCGTGGGCCCGTTCACCAATCGGGCAGAGGCAGACAAGGCAGCGGCGCGCATCAAGGCGCTGGACCTGTCCGCTTCGGTGCTCACCCTGTAAACGTTAGTCGGACTGCCGTTTGTCCATGGCCGCGCTGGATTGGGTGTTTGTGGCCGTGTTGCTGGCCTCCATGCTGATCGGTGCGTGGCGCGGTCTGGTGTTTGAGGTGTTGTCGGTATTGGGTTGGGTGGTGTCGTTTTTTGTGGCGCAATGGTTTGCGGCTGATGCTGCGGCCTTGTTGCCCATGGGCGGGTCGGGTGAGTCGTTGCGATACGCCGCCGGCTTCGTGGTGGTGTTTGTGGCTTCGGTTTTTGCCTGTGGTTTTCTGGCCTGGGTGGCCAAAAAGCTGGTGGAGGCTGTGGGGCTGCGCCCGGCAGACCGCACCTTGGGCGCTGTTTTTGGTGTGTTGCGCGGCCTCGTTTTGTTGCTTGCAGTGGCTGTGGTGGCGGGTATCACCCCCGTGCACGAGGCACAGTGGTGGCAGGAGTCGCAGGGTGCACTGGTCTTGACCGAGGTGCTCAAGGGGTTGAAACCGGCGCTGCCGGACGAATTTGGAAGGCATCTGCCTTCGTGAGATCGAAGCGGCAGCGGTCAGAAGCTGCTGCCGTTGGATGACCGCGGGGCTGTTCCCGCAAACGGATGGAATACAACTATGTGTGGAATCGTCGGCGTCGTCAGTCCTGCGCCCGTCAATCAGCTGATCTATGACGCTTTGCTGCTCTTGCAGCATCGTGGCCAGGATGCTGCTGGCATCGTGACCCAGCAGGGCCGCAAATTCTTCATGCACAAGGCCAAGGGCATGGTGCGCGACGTTTTTCGCACGCGCAACATGCGTGCTCTGCCGGGCAACGTGGGCCTGGGCCAGGTGCGCTACCCCACCGC
Source organism: Acidovorax sp. M14 (assembly GCF_049331375.1). NCBI lineage: Bacteria > Pseudomonadati > Pseudomonadota > Betaproteobacteria > Burkholderiales > Comamonadaceae > Acidovorax > Acidovorax sp. M14. The sequence continues at coordinate 2,895,654 of NZ_CP186263.1, read as the reverse complement.
CGGCAACGCCTACAGCGAAGAAGAGGCACAGCCGTTCTACGTCAACGCCCCGTTCGGTATCGTGCTGGTGCACAACGGCAATCTGACCAACGCGCGCGAACTCCGCACCGAGCTGTTCCAGACAGACCACCGCCACACGAATACGGAAAGTGACTCGGAAGTCCTGCTGAACGTGTTTGCGCACGAACTCGAGCGGGCCACGCGCGGCGTGCCTCTGCAGCCCGAGGATGTTTTCACGGCCGTGCGTGCGGTGCACAAGCGCATCAAGGGTTCCTATGCCGTCATCGCGCTGATCGCAGGCCACGGCCTGTTGGCCTTCCGCGACCCGCACGGCATTCGCCCGCTGGCCATGGGCCGCAGCCAGGACGGCACCGTGATGGTGGGCAGCGAGTCGGTGGCGCTGGAAGGCACCTCCCACGTGTTCGAGCGCAATATCAACCCGGGCGAAGCGATTTTCATCACGCTCGATGGCCAGGTTCACGCCAGCCAGTGCGCTGAGAACCCGCAGCTCAATCCGTGCATTTTTGAGTTTGTGTACCTCGCGCGGCCTGATTCTGTGCTGGACGGCATTTCGGTCTATCAGGCGCGTCTCAACCTGGGTGAAGCCTTGGCCAAGCGCGTGGTGTCCACCGTGCCGCCGAACGAGATCGATGTGATCATCCCCATCCCCGAGTCCAGCCGCCCCAGCGCCACGCAGCTGGCGCATCTGCTCGGCGTCCCGTACCGGGAAGGCTTCGTCAAGAACCGTTACGTGGGTCGTACCTTCATCATGCCGGGGCAGGGCGTGCGCAAAAAGTCGGTGCGCCAGAAGCTCAACGTGATTGGCAGCGAGTTCAAAGGCCGCAACGTGTTGCTGGTGGATGACTCCATCGTGCGTGGCACGACCAGCCGCGAGATCGTGCAGATGGCCCGCGACGCAGGTGCCCGCAAGGTGTACCTGGCCAGCGCGGCGCCTCCGGTTCGCTACCCCAACGTCTATGGCATCGACATGCCCACCAGCAGCGAACTGGTGGCCCATGGCCGTACGGTCGAAGAAATTCGCCAGGCCATCGGCTGCGACGCTCTCATCTACCAGGATGTGGATGGCATGAAGAAGGCCGTGGGTGCGCTCAACAGCGCTATCGTCGGCTTCGATGCCTCGTGCTTTGACGGTGTGTATGTGACTGGCGACATCACGGCGGAAGGGATCGCCAGCCTGAATGAAGGGCGCGTGGGTGCGGAAGAAGGCGAGGAAGACACCTCGCGCCTTGCTTTGCCCAACGCGCAAGAAGCGTAGCCAAGGGCTTGCGCAGCCCTCAGGGCCATCGCAAGCGATGCTGGACTTTTGGCACAGCGGGCGATGCTGTTTCAGTACTGACTGCGCCCGATGGATTGACCCCACTTGAGAACTGGCCCCGTTGAGGGCCAGCATTGATTTTTATGACTGAAACCACTGCTTCCAGCACGGGCCGCGTACGCACCCGCTTTGCTCCTTCACCCACAGGGTTCATCCACCTGGGCAACATCCGCTCGGCCTTGTACCCCTGGGCGTTTGCCCGCGCCACGGGCGGGGACTTCATTCTGCGCATTGAAGATACCGACCTGGAGCGCTCCAGCCAGGCGGCGGTGGACGTCATCATCGAGGGCATGGCTTGGTTGGGCCTGAACCACGACGAAGGCCCTTTCTATCAGATGCAGCGGATGGATCGTTACAAGGCGGTCCTGGCAGAGTTGCAGGCTGCCGGTCATGTGTATCCCTGCTACATGAGCGTGGCCGAGCTGGATGCGCTGCGCGAGCGGCAGATGGCTGCCAAGGAGAAGCCACGCTACGACGGCACATGGCGCCCCGAGGCTGGCAAAACTCTGCCCGCCATTCCAGAAGGCGTGCAGCCCGTGCTGCGCTTCAAGAACCCACAGGGTGGCGTCGTGGCCTGGGACGACAAGGTCAAGGGCCGCATCGAGATCAGCAACGATGAGCTGGATGACTTGGTCATCGCGCGGCCCGATGGCACGCCCACCTACAACTTCTGCGTGGTGGTGGACGATATCGACATGGCGATCACGCACGTGATCCGTGGCGATGACCACGTGAACAACACTCCACGCCAGATCAACATCTTCCGCGCCCTGGGCAAGGAACCTCCGGTCTATGCCCACCTGCCCACCGTGCTGAACGAGCAGGGCGAGAAGATGAGCAAGCGCAATGGTGCCAAGCCTGTGACGCAGTACCGTGATGAAGGTTATCTGCCCGATGCCATGGTGAATTACCTGGCCCGCTTGGGCTGGAGTCACGGCGACGATGAAATCTTCAGCCGTGAGCAGTTCCTGCAGTGGTTCAACCTCGACCATCTGGGCCGCAGCGCGGCGCAGTTCGATGAAGCCAAGCTGCGCTGGGTGAATGCCCAGCACTTGAAAGCCATGGCAGACGATGCTTTGGCGGCGCTGGTGGCTCCGCAATTGCAGGCGCGTGGTGTTTCGGCCGAGGCGCTGGCCGATGGGCGTCTGCCCCGCATCTGCGCACTCTTCAAAGACCGGTGCGACACCACCGTCGCGCTCGCCAACTGGGCGCAGGTTTTTTATGGTGATGTGTCGTCCGTGGATGCCGAGCGCGCGCAGCATGTCACTGACGCCATTGCACCGGCTCTGGACGCGCTGGCCGATGCGCTGTCTGCGTGTGAATGGGACAAGGCTTCCATCAGCGCGGCGTTCAAGCAGGTGCTGGGTGCCCATGGCCTGAAGATGCCTCAACTGGCCATGCCTGCGCGCGTGCTGACGGTCGGTACCGCCCACACGCCATCGGTCGATGCCGTGCTGGAATTGGTTGGACGTGAAAAAGTTGTAGCGCGTTTGCGAAACCGCTAAAAATCTGTCTATAATTCAAGGCTCAGGTGATGACAACAAATACCAAGTGTTTGAAGTCATTTAGTGGGGGTATAGCTCAGCTGGGAGAGCGCTTGCATGGCATGCAAGAGGTCATCGGTTCGATCCCGTTTACCTCCACCACATCGCTTGATAACGGTTAGTTCCAAGGTTTTGACCCTATCGTCTAGAGGCCTAGGACATCACCCTTTCACGGTGAGTACCGGGGTTCGAATCCCCGTAGGGTCGCCAAGTTTGTAGCACTTGGCTTGTGTTGAGAAATACAAGCGAAAAGCTGCCTGCCAGGAGTGGTAGTTCAGTTGGTTAGAATACCGGCCTGTCACGCCGGGGGTCGCGGGTTCGAGTCCCGTCCACTCCGCCAGTCAACAGTTTTTGCAGTCCTTTTGAGTGCAAAAGCTTTTCTTCGGTGCAAGCCGAAGAAGTTTGGGGGTATAGCTCAGCTGGGAGAGCGCTTGCATGGCATGCAAGAGGTCATCGGTTCGATCCCGTTTACCTCCACCAAATTTGTCAGTAGTTCGGTTAGTTCCAAGGTTTTGACCCCATCGTCTAGAGGCCTAGGACATCACCCTTTCACGGTGAGTACCGGGGTTCGAATCCCCGTGGGGTCGCCAAGTTGTAGCGCTTGGCTTGTGTTGAGAAATGCAAGCGAAAAGCTGCCTGCCAGGAGTGGTAGTTCAGTTGGTTAGAATACCGGCCTGTCACGCCGGGGGTCGCGGGTTCGAGTCCCGTCCACTCCGCCAGATATCAACCGCTGCAGTCGCAAGGCTGCAGCGGTTTTTTTATGCCTCTTTGGCTACGTCATGTGCTCGCATGGCTGTGCAGGTATCCTGAGACAGGTTCCGCTACTGGGGTTCAACCTGTTACAAGTGGTAGGGCCTGTGCAAGAATCAGCGATAGTCGGCTGCACAGCCATACCGCCCAGGCGGCTCTCACAGACCCATCCCGCGCCTATGAACCTTTTTCGGCTGCAGATTCACCCACAGCACCTGGCCAGCTTCAAAGCCGTGGCGCCGGTGCTTTACTTGTTGACCGGTGGGGTGATTGCAGCCTGGGCCTATTTTTCGGTGGCCAGTCCGCAGCGGGTGGGGCACTACCTCACGCTGCACCAAGTGCTGGAGACGCTGTCCATTGCTGTGTCTGCCCTGGTGTTTGCGGTGGGTTGGAAGGCGCACAGCCTCAATCCGCAACGCAATGTGCTCATCCTGGCCTGTGGCTTTCTGGGCGTGGCGATCCTCGATTTTTCGCACATGCTGTCATTCGCCGGCATGCCCGACTACATCACGCCCAACTCGGTGGCCAAGGGCATCAATTTCTGGTTGCCCGCGCGATACCTGGGGGCTCTGACGCTTCTGGGTGCGGTGGCGCTGCATTGGCGCGTGCCCGGCGATGCAGCAGCACCTGGCCCTGGCAGATTTTTGGTGCTGGCGCTGGTACTGGCCGTTGTTGCAGTCATCCACGCCGTTGTGTTCTTGTTTCCACAGTGGTACCCGCAGACCTACGACGACCAGGGGCTTACACGGTTCAAGATTGCTTCCGAGTACGGCGTGGTGGCCTTGTACGCGGCGTCGCTGGGCGTGCTGCTGCACTGGGCGCGGGAGCGTGCCGCCTTTGATGTGGCCAGGTTGTTCGCCGCCGTGTGGGTGATGGCCCTGAGCGAGTTTTTTTTCACGTTCTACGTCGTCGCGACCGACCCCTTCAATCTGCTGGGCCATGTGTACAAGGTGGTGGGGTACTACTACCTGTACCGGGCCATTTTTGTGGGCACCATCGAGGCGCCGTACCGGGTACTCAAGCAGTCCGACAAGGCCATGCGGGCCGTGCTGGACGCCGTGCCTGACCTGATGTTCGAGGTGACCCGCGACGGTCGCTATGTGCAGATCCATACGCGCCAGCCTGAATTGCTGCTGATGCCCGCCAGCGAGGTCGTGGGGCGTTCGATCCACGACATCCTGCCTCCTGCGGCGGCAGGTGTGGCGCAGGCTGCGATCAATGCCGCAGCGGAGCAGGGCCTGGCCCGCGACTTCCAGTACGCACTGGACCTGCCCGATGGGCAGCACTGGTTTGAGTTGTCCGTGGCGCGCAAGGGAATGGACGATGAAACGGATGATCACTTCGTGGTGCTGTCCCGCGACATCACGCAGCGGGTACAGATGCTGGATACCTTGCGCAAGCTGCGGCATGCCGTGGAGCAGGCGCCCAACTCCATCTTCATTGCAGGCGCTGACGGCAACATCGAATACGTGAACCCCGCGTTCACCGCCACCACAGGCTACAGCCCCGAGGAGGTGATTGGCCGTAACCCGCGTCTGCTGAGCGCCGGGGCCACGCCTGCCAGCGTGTATGCCGACCTGTGGGCGCATCTGACATCCGGCCGTCCGTGGCGCGGCGAGTTCGTCAACCGCCGCAAGGGCGGCGGCGAGTACAACGAGTCCGCCATCATCTCGCCACTGCACGACGAGCAGGGCCGCATCACCCACTATCTGGCGGTGCAGGAAGACGTGACGGAGCGCCGGCGTGATGAGGAGCGCATCCGCAAGCTGATCAACTTCGATGCGCTGACGGGCCTGCCCAACCGCACGATGTTCGCGTCCCGGTTCAGCCAGGCCCTTGCACTGACGCAACGCAGCGGCCATCAGCTCGCGCTGCTGTACCTGGACCTGGATCACTTCAAGAATGTGAACGACTCGCTCGGTCACCAGGTAGGGGACGGCTTGCTCATCGAGATCGCACACCGGTTGCAGTCGGTGGTGCGCGATGAGGACACGGTGTCCCGGCAGGGCGGGGATGAGTTCGTGATCGTGCTGCCGCTCACCGATGCGCAGCAGGCGGCCCATGTGGCCGACGAGCTGCAGGCGCAGGTGCGCCGTATCTGCAAGCTGGAGCACCACGAGCTGGTGGTGACTTCTTCCATCGGTATCGCGATGTACCCCGAGGATGGGGGGGACTTCGAGACCCTGGCGCAGCGCGCGGATGCGGCCATGTTCCGTGCCAAGGAGTCCGGGCGTGACACCTACCGGTTCTTCTCGGCAGACATGCAGGCCCGGTCGCTCAGGGTGCTGCAGATCGAGAATGCCCTGCGCAGTGCTTTGGTGCTGGGCCAGTTGACACTGCACTACCAGCCACAAATCCGGCTGAAGGATCGGCGATTGGTGGGGGTGGAGGCCTTGCTGCGCTGGACGCACCCCGAGCTGGGCGCCGTCAGCCCGGCCGAATTCATCCCGGTGGCAGAGAGCAGTGGCCAGATTCTGGGCATCGGTGAATGGGTGCTGCGCACTGCGCTGGCCCAGGCCCGGCAGTGGCGTGATGCAGGCCATACCGAGCTGGTGGTTGCGGTGAACCTGTCGATGGTGCAGTTCCGCCACCCGGGTCTGGTGGACATGGTCCGACGGGCGCTTGCCGACAGCAACGTGCCCCCGCAGATGCTGGAGCTGGAGCTGACCGAAAGCATCGCCATGGATGCACCGGAGCAGGTGATTGCCATCGTGCGGCAGTTGTATGACCTGGGCGTGCAGCTGTCCATCGACGACTTTGGCACCGGGTATTCGTCGTTCAGCTACATCCAGCGCCTCAAGGTGCACAAGCTCAAGATCGACCAGTCGTTTGTGCGCCATCTGGGTGAAGACCCCAGTGCGCCCCACATCGTGCGCGCCATCATTGGCCTGGCGCAAAGCCTGGACCTGGAGACCATTGCCGAAGGTGTGGAAACGGTGGCGCAGCGCGATGTGCTTTTGGGACTGGGCTGCGACACGGGGCAGGGCTACCACTTCAGCCGCCCCGTGCCTGCCGCCGACTTGCAGGGGCTTCTCACCCAGGGCCACGCGGTATTGGGTTGAGAGGGCCGGAGGTCGAGACGAGAGTCACCGCCCAAAGAAAACCGCCGCGTTGTGAGCGCGGCGGTGGGGGTATCAGCAAAGGGTTTGGCTCGCGGCAGTCCCGTGGCCTGTGCAGGCTCCTAGTGGACTGTTTTGGTGCCAAACCGGCACCATGCGTTAGAGGAATATGCCTGAGATGCTATCGAAAGAGTAGCGTTCAGGTAGGCCTCTTCGACTTCTGCCCCAGCTCAGCGTGGAGCCAGGCGAATGGCACCGTCCAGACGGATTACCTCACCATTGAGCATGTCGTTCTCGAGGATGTGGCGCACCAGCTTGGCGTAGTCCTGGGGGGTGCCCAGGCGGCTGGGGAAGGGCACGCCTGCGGCCAGCGCGTCCTGCACTTCTTGCGGCATGCCAAACAGCATAGGGGTGCCGAAGATGCCGGGCGCAATGGTCATGTTGCGGATGCCGTTGCGTGCCAGGTCACGGGCAATCGGCAGGGTCATGCCCACCACGCCGCCCTTGGAGGCTGCATAAGCGGCCTGGCCGATCTGGCCGTCATAGGCAGCCACGCTGGCCGTGGAGATCAGCACGCCACGCTCGCCGGTGGATTCGGGCTCGTTCTTGCTCATGGCCTCAGCGGCCAGGCGGATCATGTTGAAGCTGCCGATCAGGTTGACCGTGATGGTCTTGCTGAACAGGGCCAGCGCATGCGCGCCGTTCTTGCCCACGGTCTTCTCGGCAGGGGCGATGCCGGCGCAGTTCACCAGGCCCACCAGTTTGCCCAGCGACACGGCCTTGGCCACCACGGCCTGGCCGTCGGTCTCGTTGCTCACATCGCACTTCACGAACGCGCCGCCGATTTCCTTGGCTACGGCCTCGCCTTTTTCGGCCTGCATGTCGGCAATGACCACGGTGCCGCCCTGGGCGGCCAGCATGCGTGCCGTGCCTTCGCCCAGGCCCGATGCGCCGCCGGTGACGATGAATACCTTGCCTTGGATGTCCATGGTTGTCTCCAGTAAGTGACGTTAACGTAAACGTCAATTATGGCGCATCTCCCTGCCGTGCTGAACGCGAAAAAAAGCCCGGACCAGGCCGGGCTTGTGGTGGGTGAGGGCAGGGCAGGTTACTGGAAGCCCACGCGGTCCAGCATCTGCTGCACCTTGGTGGTGTTTGCACCCACCGCGCTGATCGGGATGGTCTCGCTCTTGAAAGGCTTGCCACCGGTCATGGCCTTGAGTGCCGGGTTGTCCAGCGCCACGCCCTTGGCTGCAGGCCACTCGTTGTTGCCATTCGCAAAGTAGTTCTGTGCCTCGGGGCTGGCCAGGTATTCGAGGAACTTGATGGCGTTGGCCTGGTTCTTGGAGTGCTTGGCCACTGCGCCGCCAGCGATGTTCAGGTGCGTGCCCCAGGATTCCTGGTTGGGGAACACCACGCCCACCTTGTTGACCACGGCTACGTCTTCGGGCTTGTTGGACCGCATCATGCGCGCCAGGTAGTAGGTGTTGGTCACGGCGATATCGCACTCGCCGGCGGCCACGGCCTTGATTTGGTCGGTGTCGCCGCCCTTGGGCGGGCGGGCCAGGTTGGCCACCATGCCCTTGAGCCAGGCTTCGGCCTTTTGTTCGCCCATGTGTTCCGTCACCGCGCCGAACAGGCTCAGGTTGTAGGGGTGCGAGCCGGAGCGGATGCACAGCTTGCCCTTGTTTTTGGGGTCACCCAGTTCTTCGTAGGTGTCCACATCGGACTTTTGCATCTTGACCTTGTTGTAGACGATCACGCGCGCACGGGTGGACAGGCCAAACCACGAGATACCGCCGTCCGCTGCCGGCTGGCTGCGCAGGTTGGCGGGGATGGCATCGTTCAGCACCTTGGACTGGATGGGCTGGAACAGGCCGTCCACCTCGCCCTTGTAGAGGCGGGCAGCGTCCACCAGCAGGATCACGTCAGCGGGAGAAGCAGCGCCTTCTGCCTTCAGCCGGGCCAGGATGCCGGCATCGTCGGCATCCACACGGTTGATCTTGATGCCCGTGGCCTTGGTGAAGCCGGTGTACAGGGCCTCGTCGGTGGAGTAGTGGCGGGCCGAGTAGAGGTTGACCACTTGTTCCTGGGCATGCACGGCACCTGCAGCGGCGGCCAGCGCACAAGCGCCCAACAAGGCTTTCACAGTCTTCGACATGGGTTGCATCTTTCGGGGTTGAAACTGCGGCAATGATAAAGCAAACGCGAATTATTCTTGATCAATGTCTGGCCAAAGGCCGGATTTGGCGTCCGGGTTTGAGGTGGCGCAAGGGCCCAATGCGCTGGGCACTGGGTCGCCTCCAGTGGATGAGTTCTTAACGCGGGCCGGTTCCAGTGCCCGCTGTTTTGACCACTGCAGCGGGCAGGCCAAAAAAAAAGCCCGGTCGTAAAACCGGGCTTTAAAAGGATCCTTGAAACGGGGGTTTCGAGAGGATCCAAGGAGACAACTGGGGCACTGTTGACAAGGTCAGCAGCGCATGGGTTGAATTATCAGGGTATTCCCTGAATGCGGCCTAGAGGTTGCACTCCAGACCGCAGGTAAGGCGATTAACGCTTGCGGGGAGCGGCCGTCTTGGCAGCGTTGGCAGCGGTGTTGGCCACAGCGTTGAAGTTGGCTTCAGCCACGTCAGACGCTTGCTTGACAGCCTTTTGCACCGACTCAAACGCGTTGTTGGCGGCAGACACGGCGCTCTTCATAACGGCCACGGCGGTTTCAGAACCGGCGGGGGCATTCTTGGCGGCGCTATCCACCAGGTTGGTGAAAGCCTTCTGTGCGTCGGTAGCCTGGGCTTCGAAAGCCTTGCCGAACTCGGCACCGGTGCCCGAAGCGATGTCATACAGGTGGCGGCTGTAAGCGGCGGTCTTTTCAGCCAGGGGCTGGAACAGGCCGGCTTGCAGGGCCAGCAGTTCTTGGGCGTCCTTCACGGCCAGCACGGCTTGCGTGTGGTTGGCGGCTTCGGACAGCGCAGCGCGCGAAGCGGTGACGTTCAGTTCGACCAGCTTTTCCACGCCTTCGAAAGCCTTGGAGGTCAGGCCAAACAGGGTTTCGATGTTGGCCTTGTGGGACGCCAGGATTTGTTCTGCGGTCAGCGACATGTCATATCTCCTAAAAATGAGGGCCCATGGGGCCGGGGTGGTTCACAGACATCTGCGCTGACCTTGACCTGATAGTCATGTTGCAGTGCAGCATGGGTTAATTTTAGGGACTTGCGGCGCTATTGCAAGGGGTTTTTGTTGCAGCGCAGCAAATTAGACACGATCACCCAGAAATCCTCGGCTTGCCACAATCGTGTCATGCACGCTTACTACGCCGACCACTTCGTGTTGCCCCTGCCCGAGGGCCACCGCTTCCCCATGGCCAAGTACCGCATGCTGCGCGACCGGATTGCAGAGCATTTGCCGGGCGCCGTACTGAAAGAGGCACTGCCCGCATCCGATGAGGCGCTGGCGCGCGTGCACAGCCCGCAGTACATCGACGCTGTGGCCCACGGCACGCTCGCGCCCGCCGCCCAGCGGGAGATCGGCTTTCCCTGGAGCCCGGCCATGGCCGAACGCGCGCGCCGCTCGGTGGGCGCCACCCTGGCCGCTACCCGCGCCGCGTGGCGCGAGGGGGTGGCGGGCAACCTGGCTGGCGGCACGCACCACTCGTATGCCGACAAAGGCAGTGGCTTTTGTGTGTTCAACGATGTGGCGGTGGCTGCCCGGCAGGCACAGGCCGACCACCTGAACGATGGCTCGGGCTGGCCGCTGCAGGTGGCGGTGATCGACCTGGATGTGCACCAAGGCAACGGCACAGCCCATATCTTTCAGGGGGACGACAGCGTGTTCACCCTGTCGCTGCATGGCGCACGCAACTTTCCGTTTCGCAAGGAGCCGAGCGACCTGGATGTGGAGCTGCCCGACGGGTGTGCGGATGATGAGTACCTGCACGCGCTGGACCAGGCCTTGGAGACGCTGGACCACCGCTGCAAGCCGGATCTAGTGTTTTATCTGGCGGGGGCGGACCCCCACGTGGGTGACCGGCTGGGGCGTCTCGCCGTCACCCACGATGGGCTGGAGGCACGCGACCGGCGGGTGTTTGACTGGGCCTGGCAGCGGCGCATTCCCACGGTGTTCGTGATGGCGGGCGGTTATGGCAACGACCTGGAGGACACGCTGCAGGCGCAACTTACCACCTGGCGCGTGGCCTGGCAGTACCACCAGCGCTGGCAGAATGTGCGGCCATGACCTCTGCCGCCAGCCCCTCTCCTGTCGCTTCTTCCGCGCCGGTCCGCCCGGCTCCGCAGCCGCGCAGCGCCTACCGCGTGTTTCGCCCCATCACCACACGCTGGGCCGACAACGACGTTTATGGGCATGTGAACAACGTCGTGTACTACAGCTGGTTCGACACGGCGGTGAACGCCCATCTGATCGACCAGGGCGTGCTGGACATCCATGCGGGCCAGACCATCGGCCTGGTCATCGAGACCCAATGCAATTACTTCGCGCCACTGGCGTTCCCGCAGACCGTGGAGGCGGGCATTCGCGTGGCGCGGCTGGGCGGCTCCAGCGTGCGTTACGAGGTGGGCCTGTTTGCGCAGGGCGAGCCGCTGACGGCGGCGGCGGGCCACTTCATCCATGTGTACGTGGACCGCGAAACCCGCCGCCCGGTGGCCGTGCCAGACGCATTGCGCAACGTGCTGCAGGCGCTGGTCATGCCCGGCTAATGGGCAGTGGATCGGCGGTTAATCAGTGGCTGCAAACCGTAGCTACTGATTTGATAGCGTCAGGCGCAGTTGCGATGTGCGCCTGGGCCCTGAACAGCCTGAATGGCCGACGGCGGCTGAACACTGGCTGACGCCGCCCGCCGTGCCGCCCACCGGGCGCCGTGATGGCCTACACTTTGCGGCTTTGTTGTCCGGTCTGCGGCCGGAGCATCGCGTGCCCAGCGTGCGCGGTTTCTGAGGCTTGCCCTGTCCATGATCATCACCAGCCTGCTCGACACCGACCTGTACAAGTTCACCATGATGCAGGTGGTGCTGCACCAGTTTCCGGGCGCGCAGGTCGAATACAAGTTCAAGTGCCGCAACCCCGGCGTGCAGCTGGCGCCGTTTGCCAACGAAATCCGCGACGAGATCCGTTCGCTGTGCAGCCTGCATTTTCAGGATGCCGAGCTGGCCTACCTGCGGTCGCTGCGGTTCATCAAGAGCGACTTCGTGGACTTTCTGGGGCTGTTCAGGCTCAACGAGAAATACATCACCGTCGTGCCCCAGCACAACGGCGAGATAGACATCACCATCCGCGGGCCCTGGCTGCACACCATCCTGTTCGAGATTCCGGTGCTGGCCATCATCAACGAGGTGTACTTTCGTAACACCCAGAAAGTGCCCGACTTTCCGGAAGGCCGCCGCCGGCTCGATGCCAAGATCGCGCTGCTGCAGGGCGAAGGCCTGTCGGACCTCAAGATCGCCGACTACGGCACGCGCCGCCGCTTCAGCCGCGCCTGGCACGAAGAAGTGCTGCGCGTGCTGGTGGCCCGCCTGGGCACCGGCGACCGCCGCCCGGGTGCGCCCGCAGGCCCCGGGCAGTTTGCGGGCACCAGCAACGTGCTGTACGCGATGAAGCTGGGCGTGACCCCTTTGGGCACCATGGCGCACGAATACCTGCAGGCCTGCCAGGCGCTGGGCCCGCGCCTGCGCGACAGCCAGGTGTTCGGCTTCGAGATGTGGGCCAAGGAATACCGCGGCGACCTGGGCATTGCGCTGTCGGACGTGTATGGCATGAGCGCCTTCCTGCGCGACTTTGACCTGTACTTCTGCAAGCTGTTCGACGGCGCGCGTCACGACAGCGGCGACCCGTTTGCCTGGGGGGAGCGCCTGCTGGACCACTACCGCAAGAACCGCGTGGACCCGCTGACCAAGACGCTGATCTTCAGCGATGCGCTCACCATCCCGCGCACCATCGAGCTGTACCAGCAGTTCCGGGGCCGCTGCCAGCTGGCGTTTGGCATTGGCACCAATCTGACCAACGACCTCGGCAGCCCACCAGCCCACGAGCCCTTGCAGGTGGTCATCAAAATGACGCGCTGCAACGACCAGCCCGTGGCCAAGCTGTCGGACACGCCGGGCAAGGGCATGTGTGATGACGAGAAGTACCTGGCCTACTTGCGCCAGGTGTTTGAGATTCCCTCGCCGGTGTGACCTTGCAGCGCAGGTGTCGCGCGGGTGCCGACACCTTGCCCCCTGATTTTTTAGCAATGAGACGGAGACAAGAACCATGAAATTCTCGCGCGGGCTGGCAGTGGCCGGCCTACTGGCGGCGTTGCCGGGTCTGGCACTGGCGGCCGATATTGATGGCAGCGCGTTGTCGATGCTGTGGGGCGTGCCCTTTGCCGGCATTCTGCTGTCGATTGCCTTGATGCCGCTGTTGGCTCCTATCTTCTGGCACCACCACTTCGGCAAGGTTGCTGCCGGCTGGGCGCTGGCTTTTCTGGTGCCGTTTGCGCTGGTGTTTGGCCCGGGCGCCGCGGGCGCAAGTTTTGTCCACGCGCTGGTGGCCGAATACATTCCGTTCGTTATCCTGCTCACCGCGCTGTTCACCGTGGCGGGGGGCATCTACATCCGGGGCAACCTGCATGGCAGCCCGGCGCTCAATACCGCCATCCTCGCTATTGGCGCGGTGCTGGCCAGCGTCATGGGCACCACGGGGGCGTCGATGCTGCTCATCCGCCCGCTGATCCGCGCCAATGACAACCGCAAGCACACGGCGCATGTGGTGGTGTTTTTTATCTTCATCGTCTCCAACGCCGGGGGCTCGCTCACGCCGCTGGGCGACCCGCCGCTGTTCCTGGGCTTCCTGAAGGGCGTGGACTTCTTCTGGACGGTGAGCCACATCTTCCCCGAGACCCTGTTCCTGGTCGGCTCCCTGCTCGCCATCTTTTTCGTGATGGACTCCTGGTACTACCACCGGCGCGAAGAGGTGCTCAGGGCCGACCCCACCCCCGACACCAAAGCCATCGGCTTTGACGGCAAGGCCAACTTTGCGCTGCTGGGCGTGGTGGTGGCGCTGGTGCTGCTCAGCGGCCTGTGGAAATCGCAGGTCGCGTTCACCATCGCCGGGGCCGAGGTAGGCCTGCCCGGCATCGTGCGGGACGTGGGCCTGATCATCGTGGCGCTGGTGTCCCTGCGTATCACGCCCAAACAGGTGCATGAAGACAACCAGTTCAGCTGGGGCCCCATGCAGGAGGTCGCCAAGCTGTTTGCGGGCATCTTCCTCACCATCATTCCGGTCATTGCCATGCTCAAGGCGGGCGTCAATGGTCCGTTTGGCGCCGTGGTGTCTGCCGTTACGCGGCCTGACGGCACCCCCGACCCGGCCATGTACTTCTGGGCGTCCGGGCTGCTCAGCTCGTTCCTCGACAACGCGCCGACCTACCTGGTCTTCTTCAACACCGCCGGGGGTGACCCGGCCGTGCTGATGACCACCCTGGCTCCCACGCTGGCTGCCATCTCGGCCGGCTCGGTGTTCATGGGCGCCAACAGCTACATCGGCAATGCGCCCAACATGATGGTCAAGGCCATTGCCGAAGACCGGGGCGTGAAGATGCCCAGCTTCTTCGGCTACATGCTGTGGTCGGGGGGCATTCTGGTGCCGCTCTTTATCGTCATGACTTTCATCTGGTTTAGATAGTGAACATCCCCCTGCGCGGCTGCGCCGCTTCCCCCTTCTCTCGCACCGCTGCGCGCTGCGGGAAGGGGGACGCCGCCCTCGCTGCAGGGCGGCCTTTGCTCGGCGGCCACTGGCTTGGTCCACGCCAGTTTTTATAGGCCAACGTGCCTTGCGAATAGTTTGGAGATTGAAGACTTATGAGCAAACCCCGCATCCTGGTCGCCCGCGCGATCTTTCCCGACATCGTGGACCGCTTGCGTGAGCATTTCGACGTCGAATCCAACCCCGACGACGTGATCTGGACCCCGCAAGAGCTGGCCGTGCGCCTGGCCGACAAGGACGGTGTTTTGACCACCGGCAGCCAGCGCATCGATGCCGCGCTGCTCGCCGCCGCGCCGCGCCTCAAGATATGCGCCAACATGGCCGTGGGCTACAACAACTTTGACGTGGATGCCATGACGGCGGCTGGCGTGCAGGGCACCAACACGCCCGATGTGCTCACCGAGACCACGGCCGACTTCGGCTTTGCATTGCTGATGGCCACGGCCCGCCGCATGACCGAGAGCGAGCATTACCTGCGCGCCGGAAAGTGGACCAAGTGGAGCTACGACATGTTCGCAGGCAGCGACATCCATGGCAGCACGCTGGGCATCATCGGCATGGGCCGCATCGGTCAGGGCATTGCCAAGCGCGGCGCGCACGGCTTTGGCATGAAGGTGATTTACCACAACCGCTCGCGCTTGTCGCCCGCGCTGGAGGCCGAATGCAAGGCCACCTACGTGGGCAAGGAGGAACTGCTGCGCACCGCAGACCATGTGGTGCTGGTGGTGCCCTACACGGCAGCGTCGCACCACACCATCGGCGCGGCCGAGCTGGCGCTGATGAAGCCCACGGCCACGCTGGTCAACATTGCGCGTGGCGGCATCGTGGACGACGCGGCGCTGGCGGTAGCCTTGCGCGAGCGCCGCATTGCGGCTGCTGGGCTGGATGTGTTTGAAGGCGAACCCAGCGTGCACCCCGATCTGCTGACCGTGCCCAACGTGGTGCTCACCCCGCACATTGCCAGCGCCACCGTGCCCACCCGGCGTGCCATGGCCAACCTGGCGGCGGACAATCTGATCGCCTTCTTCGACGGGCGTGGGCCGCTCACACCGGTCAATCAGCCCGCCAGCCTGCGTTGATTTCAAGTTTCGAGTCCAGTCGACCGGATGCGCTAGTCGAATATGCGCTGATAGCTATCAAAACCATAGTAAACCTTGACCACTGACACCCTTGTTCTCCTGGCAGCGCTGGCACCGGCGCTGGTTCTTCTGGTGGTGCTGTTGCTGCGCCGTCCCCGCGTGGATCTGCCGCCCGAGTGGCTGGCACGCCTGCAGTCGCTGGAGCAAACCACGCAGGCCACCCAGATTGCCGTGGCCAAGAATGACGGCGCGCTGGACGGCATGGGGCAGCAGCTGCGCGGCTTTACCCAGACCACACAGTCCACGCTGGAGACCCTGCGCCACGCGGTGGATGAACGCCTGGCCCAGGCGGTGGCCGAGTCCCGCAACGGCCGGGCGGAGCTGCTGGCAGCTTTCGGCGTGTTTGAAGGGCGGCTGGACCAGCGCCTGGCGGCTTTCGATGCCGCGCTGACGCAGCGCCAGGCCGCGCAGGACGCCGCCCTGGCCCAGCGGTTTGACGCCTTGCAGAACGCCGTGGCGGGCCGGCTGGAAGAGAGCAGCAAGGCCTTGCTGGCCCATCTGGCCCAGGGCCAGGCCGATGCGGCAGCCGCGCGCACCGAGCTGTCGGCCACCCTGGTGGGCTTTCGCACCGAGCTGACCACCACCACCGCCGCGCTGGCAGCCGAAAGCGTCAAGTCCCGCGAAGCCATGGCCGAAAGCACGGTACTGTTTGAAAAGCGCATCCAGGAGCGCTTTGAGGCCCTGCAGGCCGCCACGCGCCTCACGCTCGACTCGCTCAAGGGCGATATCCAGACGCAGCTGGGCGCCATGTCTACCGCGCTCAAGGACCAGCTCGAAGCCAACGGCTTTCAGATCAAGAACCAGTTCTCGGTGCTGCAAGACGCCGTGTCGCAGCAGCTCACTGGCATGGTGCAGGGCAGTCAGCAGAACGCCGAGCAGCTGCGCAACGCGCTCAACGAACGCCTGGCCGCCATCCAGGCCGACAACGCCACCAAGCTCGAAGAAATGCGCCGCACGGTGGATGAAAAGCTCCACGCCACGCTGGAGCAGCGCCTGGGCGAGTCCTTCAAGCTGGTCAGCGACCGGCTCGAACAAGTGCACAAGGGCCTGGGTGAGATGCAGACGCTGGCGGGCAGCGTGGGCGACTTGAAGCGCGTGATGACCAACGTGAAGACGCGCGGCACCTGGGGCGAAATGCAGCTGGGCGCCATCATCGACAACGTGCTCACGCCCGACCAGTTCGCGCGCAACGTCAAGACCGTGCCGGGCAGCGACGAGCTGGTGGAGTTTGCGATCCGCCTGCCCGGCAAGAGCGACGAGCATCCGGTGTGGCTGCCCATCGACTCCAAGTACCCCGTGGAGCAGTACCAGCGCCTGCTGGACGCGCAGGACGCGGCCGACAAGGCAGCCATCCAGTCGGCGGGCAACGCGTTCGAAACCTCGATCAAGCTCGAAGCCAAGAAGATCTTCGCCAAGTACGTGTCCCCCCCGCACACCACTGACTTTGCCGTGCTCTACCTGCCTACCGAAGGCCTGTTTGCCGAAGTCATGCGCCGCCCCGGCCTGGTCGAAGCCGTGCAGAACGACTGCCGCGTGATGATCACCGGGCCGGCCAATCTGGCCGCCATGCTCAATAGCCTGCAGATGGGTTTCAAGACGCTGGCGATTGAAAAGCGTTCGTCCGAGGTCTGGAGCCTCTTGGGCATGGTCAAGACCGAGTTCGCCAAGTTTGGCGATGTGGTCGAGGCCACCAAAAAATCCATTGACGCCGCCGCCAAGAAGTTTGACGAGGTGGGCGTGCGAACCCGCGCCATCCAGCGCAAGCTGCGCGATGTGCAGGAGCTGCCTGCGCCGGGCGCGGCCGGTCCACTGGTGGGTGGCAGCACGCCGGCATTGCCCGGTCTGGACCCCGAGGAAGACCTGCAGTGAACTGGGCTCTGGCGCGCCTGATTGCGGGCCAGATCTGCGTGCACGCCTGCATGGCGGGCATGCGTATGGCCGCTCCGCTGCTCGCCCTGCGCGAGGGTCACAGTGCCGCGGCCGTGGGGGTGTTGCTGGCACTGTTTGCCCTCACGCAGGTCTTTCTGGCCCTGCCGGCAGGTCGCTATGCAGACCGGCACGGCCTGAAGCGCCCCGTGGGATACGCGGTGGCGGTGGCATCGGCCGGGGCGGCTCTGGCGCTGGTGTTCCCCGTTTTTCCGGTGTTATGTCTCGCGGCATTGATGACCGGCGGCGCCACCGGGGCCGCCACCATCGCCCTGCAGCGCCATGTGGGGCGCGCCGCGCACGACGCCACGCAGCTCAAGCAGGTGTTCAGCTGGCTGGCCATCGGGCCTGCGGTGTCCAACTTCATCGGGCCTTTCTGCGCGGGGCTCATGATCGACAACGCCGGCAGCGCGGCGGGCAGCACTGAAGGCTACCGCGCCGCCTTCGCGTTGATGGCCGTGTTGCCCCTGCTTACCTGGTTCTGGGTGCGCGACACGGTCGAGCTGCCGCCGGTGATCGCCGCAGCAGGCGGCCCTCCCCAGCGCGCGTGGGATCTGATGAACGAGCCGCCGTTCCGCCGCCTGCTGCTGGTCAACTGGATCTTGTCTTCGTGCTGGGATGTACACACCTTTGTGGTGCCGCTGCTCGGGCACGAGCGGGGCTTGTCGGCGTCGGTCATCGGCTCCATCCTGGGCGCGTTTGCGATTGCTGCTGCCGTCATCCGGGTGCTGATGCCCATCGTGGCCGAGCGGCTGCGCGAGCGGGTGGTAGTGGCGGGCGCCATGGTCGCTACGGCCGTGCTGTTTGGTGTGTACCCGCTGCTGCACAGCGCGCTGGCCATGGGCGTTTGTTCAGTGCTGCTCGGGTTTGCGCTGGGCTCGGTGCAGCCCATGGTGATGAGCCTGCTGCACCAGATCACGCCGCCCGCGCGCCACGGCGAGGCGCTGGGCCTGCGGCTCATGGCCATCAATGCATCCAGCGTGCTCATGCCCATGCTGTTTGGATCGGCCGGGGCGGTGATTGGCGTGGGAGGCCTGTTCTGGGTGGTCGGCTGCGCCGTGGGCACGGGTGCACGCACGGCGTGGCGCATGGGTGAAAACCACCCTCCAGAGTCCCCCAAAAGGGGTAAACAGGTGTAAATTGCCTCCACCCGGCAGCGGGTTTCGAGAGGGGGCGTTCATGTACCTGCGAATTTGGTCACGGCGCGTGCTGCCATGGTGCGCGGTTCTGGCCTGGGGCGGTGGTTTGTCATGCGCAGCGCGGGCTGATGAGCTGGTACAGCAAGCGCTGGCGCTGGTGCAACAAGGCCAGGCACTTCAGGCGTTTCGCTTGCTGGATGCCCAGGAGGCCCAGCGGGCTGGCGACCCGGTATTCGACGCCGCCATGGGCGATGCTGCCCACGCAGCCGGGCAGTACACGCGGGCCATCATGGCACGCGAGCGTTGGCTGGCCGCACAGCCCGGCAACATGGAGGCCCAGGTGGCGCTGGGGCAATCCCTGCAGGCCGTGGGCGACCGCCGGGGCGTGATGGCTTTGCCTGCACCCGTGCAGGCCGCACTGATTCCCGTGGATGCCGGGCACACGCTCGATCAGTTTTTGTATTCCTACGATCGGCTCGATGCCGGAGGACGCTCTTCGCTCAAGGGCTATTTGGAGCTGGGCGTCGGCCACGACTCCAATGCCAACGCAGCGCCCGTGGTGGGCGACCTGCAGTCGCCTGTGCCCGGCACCCCGGCGTGGGCGCTGCTGCCTGAGGCGCTGGCAACCTCCGGCAACTATGTGGTGGCGCAAGCGGGGCTGCGGGGGCGGGCAGTGCTCAACGCGCGCTGGTCGGTGGTGAGCACAGCCGTCGGGGCTGCCCGGCACTATGGGGGCGGCGCAGACCGGTTTGACCACACGGCACTGGATGGCACCCTGGGGCTGGCCTGGCGGGCTGAGCGCCATGAACTGATTGCGTCTGGCCAAGGGTCTTACTACGCGCTGGACGGCACGCGGCTGCGGACCATGGGCGGCGTGCTGGGCGAATGGATTTACCGCATAGACGGTTTTCGCCAGTGGGGCAGCTTTGTGCAGGTGCTCGACGTGCGTTACCCCGACCAGCCGCTGCGCAATGTGCGCCGCAGCGTGGTGGGCACGTCGTATTCCCATTTGTTCCGCAACGGTTCGTCGGCCTATGGTGGCGTGTACGGTGGTCAGGAGCGCGCGCAGGCCAGCGGCGCCGACGCACTGGGCCACCGGCTGTGGGGCCTGCGGGCGGGCGGGCAGTGGCCTCTGGCGCCTCAATGGTCTGTGTTTGCCAGTGCAGACTGGGAGCACCGGCGCTACGGCGGGCAAGACCCGTTTTTTGCGGTCACCCGTACCGACCGGCAGGCCCAGGTGGCCCTGGGGTTGAACTGGACCCCATCGCCGGGGTGGCGGGTCACGCCGCAATGGGCGTTCACGCGCAACGCGTCCACGCTGCCCATCACCGACTATGAGCGCCGGGTGTTCTCCATCACCGTGCGCCGGGAGTTCTGAATGCTGTTACGTCGCTGGTCCTGTGCCGATGCACCTGGGAGTTGTCTATGACGTCAGACCAAAAATATGCGCGGCTGGCGCTGCTGATGGGCATGGTGGCGGCGTGGCCGCTGACCGGGCTGGCCGCTGCGGGGCTGGTGCAGTTCACTGCGGGAGACGTGCAACTGCGGCGGGGCGAGACCTTGTCGCGCCTGTCCAAGGGCTCCGAACTGGATGGGGGCGATGTGGTGCTGACCGGCACCGAGGGCAGGGCGCAGATACGCTTCTCCGACGGGGGGCTGGTGGCCTTGTACCCCGACTCGCAGTTCACCGTCACCCGATATGCCGACGGGGCAGGAGCGGGCGAAGACCATTTTGTGGTGAACCTGCTGCGGGGCGGGATGCGTGCCCTCACGGGGCTCATCGGCAAACGCAATCCCGCCAACTACAAGGTGGTCACACCGACGGCGGTGGTGGGCATCCGGGGTTCCGCTTTCTTACTGGCCATCGATGCCAACGGCCAGGTGTTCGTCTCAGGGGAGCAGGATGAGATCGAGGTCTGCACCCAGGCGGGCTGTGTGGGTGTGACGGCGGGCGAGGCCGTGCTGGTGGTCTCAGACCGGGACTTGCCTGTCTATACCCATACCCGTGCGTTGTTGCCGGTGCCCCAGGTCCAGACACCCTTGCTGGCGGGCGACCAGCTGGATGTGCAGGGGCGCCGCGCCTTTGTCTACATCGTTCCGGCGCCGGTCCCTGTGCCCGTTCCACCGCCGCCAGAGGCAGCGCCGCCGCCAGCGCCCGTGCCGGTTTCTCCACCACCTCCCACTGGCACACCGCAGCCGGGCACTCCGGCGCCACCTGCACCTACGCCGACCACGCCACCGCCACCTACGCGGCCTACGACACCGCCACCGCCGGCGACAACGGCGCCGCCACCTGCCACGACGGCGCCTCCGCCGCCTACGGTGCGGCCGCCCATCGTGTTCATCCCGGTCCTGCCGATCATCCTGCGGCCGCCACCTCCGCCGCCGCCTGTCATCAGGTAGCAGAAACAGGCATAACACCCCGCCGACGCGTGTGCGCACCGGCGGGGTGTTGGCTTTTACAGCTTGTAGAACGCCCGGATCAGGTCCCAGGCTTCCTGGGGTTCATCGGTGTAGTGAAACAGGTTGAGGTCCTGTGCAGAGATGGTGCCTTCTTCCACCAGCACATCGAAGTTGATGAGACGCTTCCAGTAGTCCGTGCCGAACAGCACGATGGGCACGGGCTTGGCCTTTTTGGTCTGGACCAGGGTCAGCACTTCAAACAGCTCGTCCAGCGTGCCAAAGCCGCCAGGGAAGGCCACCAGCGCCTTCGCACGCATCATGAAATGCATCTTGCGCAGCGCGAAGTAGTGGAACTTGAAGGACAGCGAGGGCGAGATGAAGCGGTTGCCGCTTTGCTCGTGGGGCAGGGCAATGTTCAGGCCCACGTTCAGTGCGCCCGCATCGTGAGCGCCCCGGTTGGCGGCCTCCATGATGCCCGGGCCGCCGCCGGTGCAGATGTAGATGCGGTCGGCAGGGCGCTGACGCTCGCTGTAGTCGGCCACCAGCTTGGCGAACTGGCGGGCCAGGTCGTAATAGCCCGCGTTGCGCACGGCCAGGCGCGCGCGGCGCACGCGCTCGGCATCCCCACTGGCTTCGGCGTCGGCCAGCTGGGCAGCGGCTTCGTCGGGCGCCACAAAGCGCGCGCTGCCGTACACCACCACGGTGCTTTCGATGCCTTGCTCGGCCTGGCCCAGGTCGGGCTTGAGCATTTCGAGCTGAAAGCGGATGCCGCGCGTTTCGCGGCGGAACATGAATTCGGGGTCGGCAAAGGCCATGCGGTTGGCATCGGCCTGCAGGGGGTTGCCGTTGTGGGCGTGGTTGTGCAGCTCGGCCCAGGCATCGGCCAGGCGGCGTTCATTGAGTTGGGTGTTGGCTTCCATGAGGGGCTCGCGTATCGGTAGGTGAACAGTGAAGAAAGGGGCAGCACCGGCAGCAGCAGGTTTGGGCCCATGCAGTGTGGCGTGGATTGATGACGAAATGACGTGCTAGTGCAGGAATATCAAGCGCGAGATGCTATGAAATACGAAGCACTTTGCATGCCAAGCACTGTGAGGCCCAGGGAGCCCAACAGGTGCAGTGCGGTGGTGCCCAGTGCCAGTGCGTAGCGCTGCACCATCAGCATCTCAACGACTTCGGCCGAGAAGCTGGAGAAGGTGGTGAGTGCGCCCAGAAACCCGGTGACGAGTGCCAGCCGCCATACGGGGTCCAGCTGGGGCATGGCGTGGAACACGGCCACACACACGCCAATGAGGTAGCCTCCCACCAGATTGGCGGCAAGTGTGCCCCAAGGAATCAGCCCGCCGGGGCTGAGCCACAGGCCCAGGCGCCAGCGCGCCAGTGCGCCCACACAGGCGCCGATGCAGATGGCAAGAACGTTCAACATCGGGCCATTGTCGCCGGATTTTTGGAGCGTCGGACGGGCTGCTCTCCATCCCCCAAAACGCCAAGCGGGGCGTCCCCGGTGGGGGCGTCCCGCTTGGTGGTGCCTGCTGGCAGCAGGTGCGTTCAGCGCGCCGACATCTGCTGTGGCAACCAGGTCACGATGCCGGGGAAGACATAGATCAACGCCACGGCGCCACACATCAGCAAGAACATGGGCATGGCCACCTTGGCAATCCAGGGCAGCTGGCGCCCCGTCATGCCCTGTAACACAAACAGGTTGAAGCCCACAGGCGGCGTGATCTGCGCCATCTCGACCACCAGCACGATGAAGATGCCGAACCAGATGGTGTCGATGCCAGCCGCCTGCACCGTGGGCATGAGCACGCCCATGGTCAGCACCACCATCGAGATGCCGTCGAGAAAGCAGCCCAGGATGATGTAGAACACCGCCAGCGCCACGATGAGCTGCGCCTGGTTCAAGCCCAGCGACGCAATCCACTCCGCCAGGTGGCGCGGCAAGCCGATGTAGCCCATGGCCAGCGTGAGAAAAGCGGCTCCGGCCAGTATCAGCGCGATCATGCAGTACAGGCGCGTTGCGCCCATCAGCGAGTCCTTGAACGTGCCCCAGGTCATCGAGCCCTGCACGGCCGACAGCACCAGCGAGCCCACCACGCCCACGGCCGCTGCCTCGGTGGCGGTGGCAAAACCGGTGTAGATGGAGCCCAGGACGGCCGCGATCAGCAGCACCACGGGGATCAGGCTGCGCGATTCCGACAGCTTTTGCATGAAGCTCATGCGCACGTCGGCGGCAGGCACCTGCTCGGGATGGCGGAGCGCCCACAGCATGATGTAGCCCGAGAACAGCGCCGCCAGCAGGATGCCCGGCAGCACACCCGCAATGAACAGCTGCGAGATCGACACCTCGGCCGACACGCCGTACACGATCATGATGATGGACGGCGGGATCAAGAGGCCGAGCGTGCTGGCCCCGGCCAGCGTGCCCACCACCATGTGCTCGGGGTAGCCCCGGCGCGTCAGCTCGGGCAGCGTCATCTTGCCGATGGTGGCGCAGGTGGCAGCGCTCGACCCCGACACAGCGGCAAAGATGGTGCAGCCCACCACGTTGGTGTGCAGCAGCCGGCCCGGCAGCGCCTGCACCCAGGGGGCCAGGCCCTTGAACATGTCTTGCGACAAGCGGGTGCGGAACAGGATTTCACCCATCCAGATGAACAGGGGCAGGGCCGTGAGCGTCCAGCTGGAGGCGCTACCCCAGATGGTCACAGCCATCGCATCACCCGCCGGGCGGGCAGAGAACAGCTGCATGGCGATCCAGGCGACGCCGGAGAGGGTGAGCCCGATCCATACGCCGCTGCCCAGAATCAGGAACAGCGACAGTACGAGCAGGCCGGTTATGGCGAGATCACTCATGGTAGGTCGTGCAGCAGGGGTTATTCATTGCGCAATGCTTCGCCAGAGGAGGCATCCACACGCTTGCCCATCATCTCCAGCACCAGCTCGTCCAGGAACGCGATGGCCAGAATCACCGTGCCCACGGCCATGGCGATCTGTGGAATCCACAGGGGTGTGGCGTCACTGCTGGTGGAGATGTCGTGGAACTCGTGCGACTGCCAGGCCAGCTTGCAGCTGTACACCGCAAACAGCACGGCCAGCAGGGTGGCAATCGCCAAAGCCCATATCTCGAACGCTTTCTTGGCGCCGCCCTTCAAAAAGTTGAGCAGCAGCGTGACGCGGATGTGCTCGCCGCGCTTCAAGGTGTGGGCGAGTGCCAGGAAGCCCGATGCGGCCATCAGGTAACCCGCATAGGCGTCCGTGCCCGGCACGTGAAAGTGGAACTGCCGGCTGGCGATGGACAGCAGCACCATCCCCAGCAGGCCGACCATGAAAAGCGCCGCCAGGGCGGCGGCGCTGTCGTACAGAAAGTCCAGCAGACGACGCATGTGCGTGGGCGCCTGGGCTTATTTGCGGTAGGCGTCGATGAGCGCCTTGCCTTCGGGGCCGGCCTTGTCCAGCCATTCCTTGAGCATGGTGTCCCCCACCTTGGCCATGTCGGCCTTCAGCGCGGCCGGTGGGGTCACCACGTCCATGCCGTTGGCCTTGAGCTTGGCGACGGTGTCGGTGTTGACCTTGGCGCTGTTGGCCCAGCCGCGTGCTTCGGCGTCGACACCAGCCTTCAGCAGCGCTTCCTGGCTGGGCTTGTCGAGGGCGTCAAACGCCTTCTTGTTCACCAACACGGCGTTCTTGGGCAGCCAGGCCTGGGTGTCGTAGTAGAACTTGAGGTGTTCGTACAGCTTGCTGTCCACACCGGTGGCGCCCGAGGTCATTGTCGATTCGACCACGCCCGTGGCCAGGGCCTGCGAGAACTCCGCAGCCTGCACCGTCACGGGCTGGGCACCGACCAGCTCGGCAATGCGGGCGGTGGCAGGGCTGTAGGCGCGCCACTTGATGCCCTTGAGGTCAGCGGCAGAGGCCAGCGGCTTCTTGGTGTAGATGCCTTGTGGAGGCCAAGCCACCGCGTACAGCAGCATCATTCCCTGCTCAGCCAGCTTCTTTTCCAGGAAGGGCTTTTGGGCGGCGTAGAGCTTTTTGGAGGCGTCGTAGCTGTCGGCCAGGAAGGGCAGGCCATCCACGCCAAACAGCTGCCACTCGTTCTGGAAGTTGGCCAGCAGGATCTCGCCCATCTGCGCCTGGCCGCCTTGCACGGCACGCTTGATTTCGGGGGCCTTGAACAGCGCGGCGTTGGCATGCACCGTGATCTTGAGCTTGCCGCCCGTGGCCTTGTCCACATCGCTGGCCAACTGCACCATGTTCTCGGTGTGGAAGTTGGTGGCAGGGTAGGCGGCGGCCAGGTCCCACTTGGTCTGGGCGAATGCCGAGGTGGCAGACAGGCCCGCAGCCAGGGTCAGGGCGAGTGCGGTCACGGGGAAGATTCGACGCTGCATGGATATTGCTCCGCAAGGTTGGTGTGTAACAAATCACTGTATCGGAAGGCGGTCGGATTGCGATAGGTGTTTTGCCTAAACGCTGACAAATTGCCAACAAATTACCATCGACTTGCCTACAATGCACATGCATAACCCGTGCCAATTCAAGCGTCTGCCCACCTGAGCCCGCCATGAAATCTGACCCCAAGCCCAAGGGCAAAGCCGACTCCGGGCCCATCGTGTCATCGGCGCACCTGGTGTCGGCGCAAAGTGCGGAGATGAGCGAGTTCGAGTTTGGCCTCATCGTGGCGGGCAATGCGTTTCACCGCTGGGTGGTGCACTGCATGGCGGCCGCGGGGCTCAAGGACCTGACGCCGCTCGATGTGGTGGTGCTGCACCACGTCACGCACCGTGCGCGCGACAAGCGACTGGCCGACATCTGCTTCATCATGAACGTGGAAGACACGCACCTGGTGAACTACTCGCTCAAGAAGCTGCAGACCCTGGGCGTGGTCGCTTCGCAAAAAAACGGCAAGGAAGTCACCTACGCCGCCACCGACACCGGCCGCGCCTACGTGCAGCGCTACCGCGAGATCCGCGAGAGCTGCCTGATCGATGCGCTCAAGGCCGATGACGCGCTCAACCGCGACATTGGCGAGCTGGCCCGCTTGCTGCGTGTGCTCTCGGGCATGTACGACCAGGCGGCGCGCTCGGCCGCGTCGTTGTGACTCTGGGCCTCCGATTTTTGAGTTTTTGAATGAAAAGCGGCTGTAGCGCAGTTGCTAAGTGCGCTGGCAGCTATTGATTAGATAGCATCACCATGTCCAACCAACCTTCCCCTATGTCCCGCTGGCAGTTCTGGATCGACCGTGGAGGCACCTTCACTGACGTGGTGGGCATGAGGCCTGACGGCACCTTGGTCACGCACAAGCTGCTGTCCGAGAACCCCGAGCAGTACAAGGACGCGGCGGTGGCCGGCATTCGCCACCTGCTGGGCTTGCAGCCGGGCGAGACTGTGACGCCCGCGCTGGTGGAGTGCGTGAAGATGGGCACCACCGTGGCCACCAACGCGCTGCTGGAGCGCAAGGGTGAGCCCACTTTGCTCATCACCACCAAGGGTTTTAAAGACGCGCTGCGTATTGCGTACCAGAACCGCCCGCGTCTGTTTGACCGCCACATCGTGCTGCCCGAGCTGCTGTACGAGCGCGTGGTCGAGGCGCAGGAGCGCATGGGCGCGCACGGCGAAGTGATCGAGCCGCTGGACGAAGCGCATTTGAAGGAACGCCTGTGGGCTGCCTACGACGCGGGCCTGCGCAGCGCGGCCATCGTGTTCATGCACGGCTACCGCTATACCGCACACGAAGAGGCTGCGGCCCGCATTGCGCGCGAGATCGGCTTCACGCAGGTCAGCGCATCGCACGCCACCAGCCCCATGATGAAGCTGGTGAGCCGGGGCGACACCACCGTGGTGGATGCGTACCTCTCGCCCATCCTGCGCCGCTATGTGGACCAGGTGGCGAGCGAAATGCCGGGCGTGAAGCTGTTCTTCATGCAGTCGTCGGGCGGCCTCACCGATGCGCAGGTGTTCCAGGGCAAGGACGCGATCCTGAGTGGCCCGGCAGGTGGCATTGTCGGCATGGCACGCACCGCCGGGTTGGCTGGGCACGACAAGGTCATCGGCTTTGACATGGGCGGCACCAGCACCGATGTGAGCCACTACGCGGGCGAGTTTGAGCGCGAGTTCGAGACGCAGGTGGCGGGTGTGCGCATGCGGGCGCCCATGATGAGCATCCACACCGTGGCAGCCGGCGGCGGCTCCATCCTCGGTTTTGATGGCGCACGTTTCCGCGTCGGCCCCGAAAGCGCGGGTGCCAACCCTGGCCCCGCCAGTTACCGCCGGGGCGGCCCGCTGGCCGTGACGGATGCGAACGTGATGGTGGGCAAGATCCAGCCCGCGCACTTTCCCAAGGTGTTTGGCCATGCGGCCAACGAGGCGCTGGATGGTGATGCGGTGGCGCAGAAATTTGGCGACCTGGCCGCGCAAACGGGCCGCAGCGCCGAGGACGTGGCCCACGGCTTCATCCAGATCGCCGTGCAGCAGATGGCCAACGCGATCAAGAAGATCAGCGTGGCGCGCGGCTATGACGTGACGCGCTACACCCTGCAGTGTTTTGGCGGCGCAGGCGGCCAGCATGCGTGCCTGGTGGCCGATGCACTGGGCATGACGCGCGTGTTTGTGCACCCGCTGGCCGGTGTGCTCAGCGCCTATGGGATGGGCCTAGCGGACCAGAACGTGATCCGCGAACAGGCCGTAGAAACGAAGCTGGTGCCTGAGGCACTCGCGGGCATCGAGGCCACGCTGGACCAACTGGCCACCACCGCGCGCACCGAGCTGGAGCGCCAGCAGGTGGGCGCGGGCACAGCCGTGGTGCACCGCCGCGTGCATGTGCGCTACGAGGGCAGCGACTCGGCGCTCATCGTGCCGTTCGGCTCGTTGGCCGAGATCACCGCAGGCTTTGAAGCCGCATACCGCCAGCGCTTTGCCTTCCTCATGCAGGGCAAGGGCCTGGTGGTGGAGGCCGTATCGGTCGAGGCCGTGGTGCCCGGCGACGCGCCCGTGGAGCCACGCCATGCGCTGCAGCCCGCACGCGAGGTGCCGCGCCGCAGCACCGTGCGCATGTACACCGGTGGCGTGGACGGCGTGCCCGCGTGGCACGATGCGGCATTGGTGGTGCGCGAGGACCTGCGCCCCGGCGACCTGATCCCCGGCCCGGCCATCATTGCCGAGAAGAACGCCACCACCATAGTCGAGCCCGGCTGGGAAGCGCAGCTCACCGAGCTGGACCACCTGCTGCTCAACCGCCGCGTGGCGCGCGCTGTGCAGCATGCTGTGGGCACTACCGTGGACCCGGTGCTGCTGGAGGTGTTCAACAACCTGTTCATGAACATCGCCGAGCAGATGGGGCTGCAACTGCAGAACACGGCGTACTCCGTCAACATCAAGGAGCGCCTGGACTTCAGCTGCGCGCTGTTCGATGCCGAAGGCAACCTCATCGCCAATGCTCCGCACATGCCCGTGCACCTGGGCTCGATGGGCGAGAGCATCAAGACGGTGATCCGCGAGAACGCGGGCAAGATGCAGCCCGGCGATGTGTTCGTGCTCAACGACCCGTACCACGGCGGCACGCACCTGCCGGACATCACGGTCATCACGCCGG
This sequence comes from Acidovorax sp. M14, assembly GCF_049331375.1. NCBI lineage: Bacteria > Pseudomonadati > Pseudomonadota > Betaproteobacteria > Burkholderiales > Comamonadaceae > Acidovorax > Acidovorax sp. M14. The sequence goes on along the minus strand of NZ_CP186263.1, from coordinate 2,867,024 downwards.
TCTACATCGCCGACGAGGCCACGCCCACGTTCTACGTGGGCAGCCGGGGCCACCATGCCGATGTGGGCGGCACCACGCCGGGCTCCATGCCACCGTTCTCCACGCGCATCGAGGAAGAGGGCGTCCAGATCAACAACGTGAAGCTGGTGGAGCGCGGCGTGCTGCGCGAGGCGGAGATGATTGCGCTGCTTTCAAGCGGCGAATACCCCAGCCGCAACCCGCAGCAGAACATGGCGGACCTGCGCGCGCAAATCGCCGCCAACGAAAAAGGCCAGCAGGAGCTGCGCCGCATGGTGGCCGAGTTTGGGCTGGACGTGGTGCAGGCCTACATGCGCCATGTGCAGGACAACGCCGAAGAGTCGGTGCGCCGCGTCATTACACGCCTGAAGGACGGGCAGTTCACCCTGCCGCTGGACAATGGCGCGCAGATCAGCGTGGCCGTGAAGGTGGATGCGCAAAGCCGCAGCGCCACCATCGACTTCACCGGCACCAGCCCGCAGCAGACCAACAACTTCAACGCGCCCACGGCGGTGTGCATGGCGGCGGTGCTGTATGTGTTCCGGACGCTGGTGGATGACGACATTCCGCTGAACGCGGGGTGCCTCAAGCCGCTCAACGTCATCATCCCGCCGGGGAGCATGCTCAACCCCAACCCCCCAGCCTCGGTGGTGGCGGGCAATGTGGAGACCTCCACCTGCATCACCAACGCGCTGTACGGTGCGCTGGGCCTGATGGCGGCGGGGCAGTGCACCATGAACAACTTCACCTTTGGCAGCACGCGCTACCAGTACTACGAGACCATCTCGGGTGGCAGCGGCGCGGGTGGGGTGTGGGATGCGAATGGGCAACTGGCGGGCGGTTTTGACGGCACCAGCGTCGTGCAGTGCCACATGACCAACTCGCGCCTGACGGACCCCGAGGTGCTGGAGTTTCGTTTTCCGGTGCGGCTGGAGGGTTATGAGATCCGCAAGGGCTCGGGCGGTGCGGGGCAGTACAAGGGCGGGGACGGCGGCATTCGCCGCGTGCGCTTCCTCGAACCAATGACGGCCAGCATTTTGTCCAACGGCCGCCACCATGGCGCGTTTGGCATGGCGGGCGGCCAGCCGGGTGCCGTGGGCATCAACAAGGTGGTGCGCAGCGATGGCCGGGTGGAGCTGCTGGACCACATTGGCCAGGCCGAGATGGCGCCGGGCGATGTGTTTGAGATTCACACCCCCGGTGGCGGCGGGTTTGGCGTGCCAGGGGCAAAATAAGCGCCAAAAATGCTGCAGGCGCATGTTTCATATGCGCCTGCAGCTATCAAATCAGGAGTAATTGCTCAGGAGCGAGTGATCAGGAGTCTTTGGCTTCTGTGCCGCCATCCACCTTGGGCTGGCTCAGGCTGGGTGGCACATCGCGCCCGGCCTGTCGGGCGCGGAACAGCGCCGCGCGCATCAGAAAGATCGACATGATGGGCACCGTGATCGCCACGAATACGGCAATCAGCAGCGCATGCAACGCCAAGCTGCTATCGGCTACCGAGAAGTACAGCACGGTGCCATGCATGATCAGCCAGCAGCCCAGCGTGGCGATGATGGAGGGGGCGTGTACCCGTTCAAAAAACGTGGGCAGCCGCAGCAGTCCGATGGAGCCCAGCAGGGCCAGCGCAGCACCGGCTAGCACCAGCACGGCCACGATGATTTCCAGCCACAGTGGAAGAACCGCCGTGACGGTGGTGGCAGCGTCGGTCATTCGATCACCTCACCGCGCAGCAAAAACTTGGCCATGGCCATGGAGCCGACAAAGCTGAACAGCGCCAGCAGCAGCGCGGCCTCGAAGTAGTTCTTGCTGCCATAGAGCAGCCCCAGCACCAGCATCATCAGCATGCCGCTCAGGTACATGCAGTCCAGCGCCAGCACACGGTCTTGCGCGGACGGGCCCTTGAGCAGTCGGATCAACGCACAGCCCATGGCCAGCGCGAGCATGAGCAGGGCGGCCGGCAGGGCCCAGTCCAGCACGGGGGTCATTCAAAAATCTCCATCAAGGGGGCCTCGTAGCGCTGCTTCACGTCAGCGATCACCGTGGCGGGGTCGTCCAGCTCCAGCACGTGCAGCAGCAGCATGCTGCGGTCCAGCGAAATCTCGGCCCAGGCGGTGCCAGGTGTGATGCACACGATCATCGCCAGCACGGCCAGTGCGTTGGGGTCCCGCACGTCCAGCGGGATGTGCACAAAGCCCGCAGGGTGGCGCCTGCGGCCGGGCGCCAGCAGCAGGCGGGCCACGGCCAGGTTGGACCGGGTGGTATCTGCCACCACCGTGAGTGCCAAGCGCAAGACGGTGCCTGGCTTGCGAATGCGCACCGGCAGCGGGCGCAGCCCGGCCGTCAGCAGCGGGATGGCCAGTGCCAGCACGGCGCCGAGCACCAGGTGGCCTGCACTCAGACTGCGGTTGAGCAGCAGCCACAGTCCCAGCAGCGCCAGCGAGAGCAACGGCGCCGGGACCAGGCGTCGCAACAGACCGGGGCGCGGGGGAACGGCTGGGGCGTTGGATGCCGTCGATGGGCCTGGCTGGGTCATGGCTTGCTCCCCGGTGGCATGGTTTCAGGCGCCGCCGCAGGCGAAGGCGCGACAGGTGCAGCGGTCATCACCGCACGCACGTAGGTGCCCGGCGCATGCAGGGCATCGGCGGTGGCCTGGGTGTAGCGCATCACTGCACCGGCTTGCCATACCAGCGCCACACACGCCAGCAGCAGCAGGGCAATGGGCAGTCCCTCCAGCACCAGCAGCTGCGGTGAAGCCCGGCCCTGGGCCGACCAGAAATGGCGAATGCCCGCGCGCGTGAGCGCCAGCAGTGCCAGCAGCCCAGAGCCCACCAGCAGCGCCACCAGCGTCCAGCCCGCAGCGCCCAGGCGGAAGCCCTGGGCCGCGCCCAGCCCCAGCGGGTTGAGCAGTGCATGGATCATGGCGAACTTGCCGACAAAGCCGGGCAGGGGGGGCAGGCCCGCAATCACCAGCGTGCAGGCCATGAACGCCAGGCCCAGAAAGGCCGCAGCGGCGGGGATGACCTGGCCGATCAGCGCCTGTTCCTTGTCGTCCAGGTTCATGCCCTCGGTGGGCACCAGGTCGGCCGACAGAAAGGGGGCGTCATCGGTCTGCTCGTACGGCGCGAGGTTGGCTCCGTCATTGCGCCAGCGGTCAATCAGGTCGGTGAGCAGGAACAATGCACTCACAGCCAGCGTGGAGCTGAGCAGGTAGTACAGCAGCCCGCTGGTGAGCAGGTTTTGCCCGAAGCCCACAGCGGCCAGCAGCGTGCCCGACGACAGCACGGCGCTGAACCCGGCCAGATGCCCCAGGCGCTGCGATCCCAGCATGCCAATGGCACCAAACGCCATGGTCAGCATGCCGCCGCCAATGAGCCACTGGCTGCCAAACAGCGCGGATTCACCCGCCTCGGCGCCAAACAGCAGCGTCCACAGCCGCAGCACGCTATACACGCCCACTTTGGTCATGAGCGCAAACAGCGCACCCACAGGCGCAGTGGCCGCACTGTAGGCGGGCACCAGCCAGAAGTTGAGCGGCCACACGGCGGCCTTGATGAGGAACGCGACCGCCAGAATGGCGGCGGCCGCGTGCAGCAGACCCCGGTCTGCCACGGCCACGCCCGCAATGCTCTGTGCCAGGTCGGCCATGTTGAGCGTGCCGGTGATGCCGTAGAGCATCGACACCCCGATGAGGAACAGCGACGATGCCGCGAGGTTGATGGCGATGTAGTGCAGACCCGCCGACACGCGCGGGCGGCCCGAGCCGTGCAGAAGCAGCCCATAGGACGCAGCCAGCATGATCTCGAAGAACACGAACAGGTTGAACAGGTCGGCCGTGAGAAACGCCCCGGCCAGCCCCATGAGCTGGAACTGGAACAGCGGGTGAAAGTGCACACCCGCCCGGTGCCAGCGCGCGGCCGAGAACAGCACCGTGGCCAGCGCCACCGTGCTGGTCAGCACCAGCATCATGGCCGACAGGCGGTCGATGACCAGCACGATGCCGAACGGCGCCGGCCAGTTGCCCGGCAGGTACACGCCCAGGCTGGTCTGCACGCTGGGCTCCTTGGCCTGCACCAGCAGCAACACAGCCACCACCAGGCCGACCAGGGTCGATGTGATGTTGAGAGTGACCTTGGTGCGCTGGCGCTCTTCGCGCAGCAACAGCATGAGCCCGGCTGTGAGCAGCGGCAGCGCAATGGGCGCGAGGATCAGGTGCGGCATCAGCCGCTCCAGTAAGAAATGCACGGATGTCATGTCAGGACTCCATGGCGCTGCGCATGAAAAGGGCGCGCCTCAGGCCAGGGCAGCCGAGCCAGGGCCGCCCCGCCGCGAGGGCTGCGTCCCCCTGCCCGCAGCGCACAGCGCTGCGAGAGCGGGGGGAAGCGGCGAAGCCGCTCAGGGGGGTGTTCTTCATCATGGCATTTCCTGCGCATCTTTGGCGCGCGTGCCGTCCACATGGTCGGTGCCGGCCATGCCGCGCGATGCCAGGAGCACCACGAGGAAGAGGGCGGTCATGGCAAAGCCGATGACGATGGCCGTCAGGGTGAGCGCCTGGGGCATGGGGTCGGCATAGTGGGCCAGGTCTTGCGGCACCCCGGGCTGCAGCACGGGCTCCTTGTCAATCGCGAGGCCCAGGCGGCCCATGCTGAAGATGAACAGGTTGACGGCATACGACAGCAGCGACAGGCCCATGATGACCTGGAAGGTTCGCGGCCGCAGCAGCAGCCACACGCCGGAGCCGGTGAGCACGCCGATGGCCAGGGCCAGTATCAGTTCCATGGGCCTTCTCCCGGTGTGGCGGCGGCCTGGGCTTCTTCGGCCGCGCGTGCGTTGTTGTAGCGGTGGCTGCGCACCGACTGGTGGGCAATGCCGGTGAGGATGAGCATGGTGGAGCCCACCACCAGGGTGAACACGCCGATGTCGAAGAACAGCGCGCTGGCCACATGGATCTCACCCACCACGGGCAGCGAAAAATGCGCCGTGTGGCTGGTCAAAAACGGATAGCCCCAGGCCAGTGCGCCCAGGCCCGTGGCCAGTGCGGCGAGCAGGCCCACGCCAATCCAGCGCCTTGGGTACAGCGGCAGGTGGGCCTCGACCCACGAGGTGCCCGACACGATGTACTGCAGCAGCAGGGCCACCGAGAACACCAGCCCCGCCACAAAGCCGCCGCCGGGCTCGTTGTGGCCGCGCATGAACAGGTAGACCGCCACCAGCGTGGCAAACGGCAGCATCAGCCGCACCAGCACGGCGGGCACCATGAGGTAGCCCACGGCGGTGTCGGCGGTCTGGCGTGGGTTGGCCAAGTCGGTATCCACATCGGCGGGCAGTGCGCGTTGCTGGGGCGGCAGATCCATCACCTCACGCGCAGGGCGAAAGCGCCGCAGCAGCGCATACACCGTGAGGGCTACGATGCCGAGCACCACGATCTCGCCAAAGGTGTCAAAGCCCCGGAAATCCACCAGCATGACGTTGACCACGTTGGTGCCGCCCCCTTCGGTAAGCGCACGCTCCAGGAAGAAGGTGGAGGTGCTGTCGGGGAAGGGGCGGCTCATCATCGCGAACGACAGCAGGGCCATGCCACCCCCTGCGGCCAACGTCAACGCCATGTCGCGGTAGCGGCGCAGCTGGGTGCGGCGCTCTTCGGCCAGCGTGGGCACGCGCAGGCTCTCGTCGCGCCGCGGCAGCCAGCGCAGGCCCAGCAGAATGAGGATGGTGGTCACCACCTCCACCACGATCTGTGTGAGCGCCAGGTCGGGCGCCGAGAACCAAAGGAACGTGAGGCACACGCACAGCCCGGAGCCACCCAGCAGCGTCAGTGCCGCCAGGCGGTGGTACTTGGCCTGCCAGGCTGCCGCCACGGCGCACACCGCACCCAGCAGCCACAGCAGCGCAAAGGCAGGCGACAGCGGCAACTGCACCCGGTCGCCAATCGGCAGGCCCCGCGCCCACAGGGGCAGGGTACCCGCCACCAGTGCGGCGCACACCAGCCACAGCATCTGCCACTGCAGGCGACCGGTGCCCAGCAGGCGGCGGCCATTGCGGCCCATCAGGCTGAGCAGGGCCAGCGTGGCCTCAAACGCCCGCTGGCCGCTGATGCGGCGCATGACCGGAGGGGCATCGATGGCGCCCTTTTCGCGCTGCCAGCGCAGCAGGGCGTAGAGCGCAATGCCCCCGCCCAAAGCGACCAGGCTCATCACAAACGGGGTGTTGAACCCATGCCAGACCGCCAGGCTATAAGTGGGCAGCTCGCCCCCCACCACGGGCCGTGCGGCGGCGGCCAAGTAGGCTCCCACCGACCATGCAGGCAGCGTGCCCACCACCAAGCAGGCCAGCACCAGCAGTTCGACCGGCACGCGCATCCAGTGCGGGGGCTCGTGGGGATGACGCGGCAGGTCCGTAGCGGGCGGGCCGAAGAACACATCCACCGTGAAGCGCAGCGAATACGCCACGCTGAACATGCCGGCCACCGTGGCGGCCACCGGCAGCAGCCATTCGAGCAACGGTGTGGTATTCACGTACACCGTCTCGGCAAAGAACATTTCCTTGGACAGGAAGCCGTTGAGCAGCGGCACGCCCGCCATGGCCGCACTGGCCACCATGGCCAGGGTGGCGGTGATCGGCATCATGGTGCGCAGGCCCGACAGGCGGCGTATGTCACGCGTGCCGCTTTCATGGTCCACGATGCCCACTGCCATGAACAGCGAGGCCTTGAAGGTCGCGTGGTTCATGATGTGGAACACAGCGGCCACGGCCGCCAGCGGGCTGTTCAGGCCCAGCAGCAGGGTGATGAGACCCAGGTGCGAGATGGTCGAGTACGCCAGCAGCCCTTTCAGGTCGTTCTGGAACATGGCCGCATAGCCACCCACCAGCAGCGTGGTCAGGCCCGCGCCGCCCACCAGCCAGAACCACTGCTCGGTGCCCGCCAGCGCCGGCCACAGGCGTGCCAGCAAAAACACGCCCGCCTTGACCATGGTGGCCGAGTGCAGGTACGCCGACACGGGCGTGGGCGCGGCCATGGCGTTGGGCAGCCAGAAGTGGAACGGGAACTGCGCGCTTTTGGTCAGCGCGCCCAGCAGAATGAGGACGAGTGCTGTGGTGTAGAGCGGGTGGTTCTGGATGAGCTGCCTCGCCACCAGCACATGGTCCAGGTCGTAGCTGCCCACGATGTGGCCCAGCACCAGCATGCCCGCCAGCATGGCCAGCCCCCCCGTGCCCGTCACCGTCAGCGCCATGCGTGCGCCGCGCCGCGCGTCCTTGCGGTGATGCCAGTAGCCGATCAGCAGGAAGGAGAACAGGCTGGTCAGCTCCCAGAAGAACGCGATCTGGATGATGTTGCCCGACAGCACTACGCCCGCCATCGCGCCCATGAAGGCCAGAAAAAACGAGAAGAAGCGCGGCACTGGGTCTGCGGGCGACATGTAGTAGCGCGCGTACAGCACCACCAGGCTGCCCACGCCCAGCACCAGCATGCAGAACATCCACGCAAAGCCATCCATGCGGATCACGAGGTTCAGGCCCAGTGCGGGCAGCCAGGTCAGCTCTTGCCGGATCACGCCGCCGTCTGCAATCTCGGGGAAGTACAGCGCCGCCTGGGCTGTGCAGAACACGGCGATAAGTCCCGCCAGGGTGGACTCGGTATTGCGGGCGTTGGACGGCAGAACCGCTGCCAGCAGGCTGCCGATGAAGGGGAGAAGGATGAGGGTGATCAGGGGCATGCGCGATTGATTTTAGGGGCAGCCCCTAAAAACCCTGCCCGACCCTCGCTGTTGGGTATGCCATGCCGCAAAAAAACAAGCCCGCTGGAGCGGGCTTGCTGCTTGTGAAGCGTGCTTAGTTTTTGCTAGCGCCTGTTGCTAGGGCGGGCGCTGCCGCTGTCGGTGCCGCAGTGGCTGTTGCAGGTGGTGTTGCTGGCGTGGTTGCCGTTGCGGCGTCCTTGTCAGCGCCGCCACGGGCTTTGCGGTCTGCTGTGTGGGAGCTGTTGTGCTTTTTGTTGTTTTTGGCTTCTGCCTTGGCAGCTGCCGCCGCGCTGTACTTCTTGCCGTTGACGGTCAGGCCCTCTTTGGAGAAGTTGACGGCACTCTTGTTGCCCACGCCGCCCACACGGCCGATGAAGTCGGCCCAGTCCTTGAACGGAGCGTTCTGCCGCTCCTGCAAGATGCGCCCCGACAAGCCGGGGCCGATGCCCTTGATGCCGTCGAGTTCAGCCTCGGTAGCGGTGTTCACGTCCACGGCGGCCCAGGCGGCGGTAGCGAGCAGGGTGGCAACCAGCAGGGTTAGCAGTTTTTTCAGCATGGCGAGGAGCTTAGGGTGTTGAGGATGAAGGCTCTTAGAGTTCTTCGACCCGGCGCGCCGGGTAGCTGTCCCAGGTCTGGCAGCCGGGGCATTGCCAGAAATGCTGGCGCGCTTCAAAACCGCAGGCCGCGCAGCGATAGCGGGTGAGGGGTTTGACGGCATGGTCCAGCGCACGTTGAACCTGGGGGTGGAATTCTTCGTGTTCCAGCTTTTCGGTGGCCAGCCATTTGGCGGCGGCGACCAGAGAGCGTTCCTTGTCCAGGTGCTCCACATAGCGCTGGCGGGCAGACGAGCGGGTGGCTTCGTCGGCGGCTTCCATGGCCACGATGCTTTCCAGCACGTCCAGCGAAGGCGCTTGCGCATAGTGTGCCTGCAGCAGGGCGTGGACTTCGGGGGTGCGGCCGATGGCTGTTGCGGCTTCGACCATCAGCGGGGCGGCCAGGGGCAGCGCAGCGGGGTTGCGCTCGCCCAGCGACTTGAGCGTGGACAGCACGGCAGCCGGCTGACCCATCAGGCGCTGCAGGCGAGCCAGTTCGATGCGTGCGCGCGCTGCCTCGGGGGCGGCAGCCACGGCTTGGTCCAGCAGGGCCTGGGCGCCGGGCAGGTCGCCCTGCGCGATCAGCGCCAAGGCCTGCTCGCACAGGTAGTGGGCCTGCCGCGTGCTGAAGTCGCCCTGGTCGGCGGCGTGCATCTTGCGGGCGATGCTGGCGGCATGGGGCCAGTCGCGCGAGCGTTCGTAAATGGCCAGTAGCGCCAGGCGGGCCTGGGCCTCGAATGGGGTGCCCTCCAGGCGCTGCAGCGCGTCTTCGGCGCGGTCAAGCAGTCCGGCCTTCAGGAAGTCGAGGGCCAGCGCATGCTGGGCACGCTCGCGGTCGGTGCGGGAAAGGTCGCCGCGCGAGAGCAGATGCTCATGCACCCGCACGGCGCGGTCGTACTCGCCCCGGCGGCGAAACAAATTACCCAGGGCGAAGTGCAGCTCTGAGGTGTCGGGGTCGTTCTGCACGGCCTCGATGAAGGCGTCGATGGCTTGGTCCTGCTGCTCGTTGAGCAGGAAGTTCAGGCCCTTGAAGTACGCCTTTGGGGCGCGGCGGTTTTCGGCGCGCAGCTGGCGCAGGTCAAACCGCGACGCCAGCCAGCCCAGCACAAAGGCCAGGGGTAAGCCCAGCAGTATCCAGCTCAGGTCAAATTCCATGGATCGAGGGCAGGTCAGGAGGTGGTGGGGGCACTGCTGGGGTGGGGCTGGTGGCGGGGGGCGCTGTGGGCGCAGGTGCCACAACGACAGCGGCTTGGGCGCGGCGTGCGGCGTTACGGTGGCGCCACCAGCGCGGCACCATGCCCAAGGCCCCAACGACCAGGCCTGCGGCGAACGCGGTCAGCACCACCAGTACCAGCGGCGCGCGCCATTGCGTGCCAAAGAAGAAATGCACGGTCGCGTCCTGCTGGTTGTTCAGCGCGAAGGCGAAGAGCGTAAAAAAAATGGCTGCCTTGAGCAGCCACAGGAGGTATTTCATCGGTCTCCCCAGTGGTGGGGCGATTCTAAGAGCTTGGCGCAGTGGGCCTGCGCATTGCTGCACGGAGGCCAATACAAGCCAAAACGGCAGCAGGCGCTAGTGAGTCATGCGCTTGCTGCTATCAATTTGGTATCAGTTGCCCAGGGTGCCTGTGGCAGGCGGGGCCTTTTCTTCCATTTCGGCCGTGCGTTTGTCCACGGCTTCGCGCAGGGCCTTGCCTGGCTTGAAATGGGGCACACGCTTTTCGGGAATGGCCACAGCCTCGCCACTGCGTGGATTGCGGCCCATGCGGGGAGGGCGGTGGTTGACCGAGAAGCTGCCAAAACCCCGGATCTCGATGCGGTGCCCGCGCACCAGGGCCTCGCCCACGGCGTCCAGAATGGTCTTGACGGCGTATTCGGCATCCCGGTGGGTGAGCTGGCCGAAACGGGCGGCCAGTTCTTCGACGAGGTCTGAGCGGGTCATGGAATCTTGGGACATGGGCAGTCAGTCTTGGCTGAAAAAAGAGCGGGCGCCGAGGCGCCCGCTGTCTGACCGTTTAACGGGTCAGCGCTTTACTTTTCCGAGTTGTCCAGCTTGGCGCGCAGCAGGGCGCCCAGGCTGGTCGTGCCGGCGCTTTCGCGGCTCGATTGCTGGCTCAGGTTGGCCATGGCGCCTTGTTCGTCAGCCATGTCCTTCTGCTTGATCGACAGCTGGATGTTGCGGGTCTTGCGATCCACGTTCACCACCACGGCCGTGACTTCGTCACCTTCCTTCAGCACGTTGCGGGCATCTTCCACGCGGTCACGGGAGATTTCCGAAGCGCGCAGGTAGCCCACGATGTCTTCGCCGAGGTCGATTTCAGCGCCACGGGCGTCCACGGTCTTGACCTTGCCGGTCACCGTCTGGCCCTTGTCGTTCACGGTCACGAAGGTCGTGAATGGGTCGCCGTCGAGCTGCTTGATGCCCAGCGAGATGCGTTCGCGGTCCACGTCCACGGCCAGCACGATCGCTTCGACTTCCTGGCCCTTCTTGTAGTTGCGAACAGCGGCTTCGCCGGGTTCGTTCCACGACAGGTCGGACAGGTGCACCAGGCCGTCGATGCCGGCAGCCAGGCCCACGAACACGCCGAAGTCGGTGATCGACTTGATCGGACCCTTCACGCGGTCGCCGCGCTTCGTGTCCTGTGCGAATTCTTGCCATGGGTTGGCCTTGCACTGCTTCATGCCCAGGCTGATGCGGCGCTTGTCTTCGTCGATTTCCAGAACCATGACTTCGACTTCGTCGCCCAGCGAAACCAGCTTGGCGGGAGCGATGTTCTTGTTGGTCCAGTCCATTTCAGACACGTGCACCAGGCCTTCGATGCCGGGTTCGAGTTCGACGAACGCGCCGTAGTCGGCAATGTTCGTGATCTTGCCGAACAGGCGGGTGCCTTGGGGGTAGCGGCGGTTCACGCCCATCCATGGGTCGTCGCCCATTTGCTTCAGACCCAGGGACACGCGGTTCTTTTCGGTGTCGAACTTCAGGATCTTGGCCGTGATTTCCTGACCAGCGGTCACCACTTCGGAGGGGTGACGCACGCGGCGCCATGCCATGTCGGTGATGTGCAGCAGGCCATCGATGCCGCCCAGGTCCACGAACGCACCGTATTCGGTGATGTTCTTGACCACGCCCTGAACGATGGAGCCTTCCTTCAGGGTTTCCATCAGCTTGGCGCGCTCTTCGCCCATGGAGGCTTCCACCACAGCGCGGCGGCTCAGCACCACGTTGTTGCGCTTGCGGTCCAGCTTGATGACCTTGAATTCCATGGTCTTGTTTTCGTACGGCGTCAGATCCTTGATCGGACGGGTATCGATCAGCGAGCCGGGCAGGAATGCGCGGATGCCGTTGACCAGGACAGTCAGGCCGCCCTTGACCTTGCCGGACGTGGTGCCGGTGACGAATTCGCCGGATTCCAGGGCCTTTTCCAGGCTCATCCAGGAAGCCAGACGCTTGGCGGTGTCGCGCGACAGGATGGTGTCGCCGTAGCCGTTTTCGATGGAGCCAATGGCCACAGACACGAAGTCACCCACTTGGACTTCGACTTCGCCCTTGTCGTTCTTGAACTCTTCCAGCGGCACGTAGGCTTCGGACTTGAGGCCAGCGTTCACGACCACGAAGTTGTGCTCGACGCGCACGACTTCAGCGGTGATGACTTCGCCTGGGCGCATTTCCGTGCGCTGCAAGGATTCTTCAAAAAGGGCGGCAAAAGATTCGGACATGTGTTTCCTTGCCACAAACAGGATTCCGGTAGCACCATTGCTACCGTTTTTATAGCTGCTTGCGGTGGTTTTTTGCGGCAGAGCCGCGGGTTAGGTTGTCGATCCACACAACCTGTGCGCTGACGCGCGAGAGGGGCTGCGTGGGCCTGTGGCAAGGCCTTTCGGCACTGCCTGGAGCCCGAGGGCTCCACGTTGTCAGCGCTGCGCAGAAGCTGCGAAGGGCTGACGCTCCTGCCACCAGGCCAATACCTGTTCGACGGCTTGTTCAATCGTCAAATCGGAGTTGTCCAGGACCAGAGCGTCTTGCGCGGGCTTGAGGGGCGCAACGCTGCGGGAGCTGTCCCGGGCGTCGCGCGCTTCCAGATCCGCGCGAAGATCTTCGATACTAGCCGAAAAACCCTTAGAAATCAACTGCTTATAACGACGCTCTGCGCGGCAGGCGGCGCTGGCCGTGAGATACACCTTCAAGGGGGCCTTGGGGAAGATCACGGTGCCCATGTCGCGCCCGTCGGCCACCAGTCCCGGCAGGCGCTGGAAGCTGTGCTGCAGGTCCACCAGCGCCGTGCGCACGGCGGGCAGGGCGGACACACGCGAGGCGTTCATGCCGGCTTCTTCGGTGCGGATGGCTTCGGTCACATCGTCGTTGCCCAGCCACACCTTGCCGCCCTCAAACCGCACCGGCAGCGTCTGGGCCAGGGTGGCGATACGGGCTTCGTGGTCGGAATCGATGGTGAGACCCGCCCGCAACGCGGCCAGAGCGGTGATGCGGTACATCGCGCCGGAGTCGAGGAAGCGATAGCCCAGGCGCTGCGCCACCGCCGCCGCCACCGTGCCCTTGCCCGAGGCCGTGGGGCCGTCGATGCAGATGACCGGGATGTGGGCGGTCTCGACCAGAGCAACCGAGAACAGGGCCTCGAAGTAGTCCGGGAAGGTCTTGGCTACGCACTTGGGATCTTCGATGCGCACCGGCAGACGCGCCGGGTTGAACGCGGCCAGCGAGAAGCACATGGCCACGCGGTGGTCGTCGTAGGTGTGGATGCTGGCGGCTTTCCAGTCGGTGACCTGGCCCGGGGGCGTCACGCGGATGTAGTCCGCGCCTTCCTCCACCGTGGCGCCGAGCTTGCGCAGCTCGGTGGCCATGGCGGCGATGCGGTCTGTTTCCTTCACGCGCCAGCTGGCGATGTTGGTCAGCGTGGTCGTGCCCTCGGCATACAGGGCCATCACGGCCAGCGTCATGGCCGCATCAGGGATGTGGTTGCAGTCCAGGTCAATGGCCTTCAGGGGCCAGGCACCGCGCTCGATCTGCAGCCAGTTGGGGCCGCCCGTGACCACAGCACCCATGGCGCGCGCGGCTTCGACAAAACGGATGTCGCCCTGGATCGAATCCAGGCCCACACCCTGAATCTTGATGCCTTTTTGGCCGCTAGTGCTAGAGGTAATTGCGCCAAGTGCTATGAAATAGCTAGCGGATGAGGCGTCTGCCTCCACATGGATGCTGCCGGGTGACTGGTAGCGGCTGCCTGCCGGTATGGTGAAACGCTGCCAGTTCTGGTGCTCGACCACAATGCCAAAGCGTGCCAGCAGCTGCAGCGTGATGGCGATGTAGGGTTTGGAGATCAGCTCGCCCACCACCTCGATCACGATGGCCTGCGTGCCCGCCGCCAGCGGCAGCGCCATGAGCAGGGCAGTGAGGAACTGGCTGGACACATCGCCGCGCACGCGGATGGGCTCCGCTACCGCCAGCGGAGGCACGCCCTGACCATGGGCGATCTTGAGCGGCGGGTAGCCGTCGTTGCCCAGGTAGTCGATCTGGCAGCCCAATTGGCGCAGCGCATCGATGAGATCGCCAATGGGGCGCTCGTGCATGCGCGGCACGCCAGACAGCTCGAACTCGCCGCCTAGCAGCGCCAGCGCCGCCGTGAGTGGGCGCATGGCCGTGCCCGCATTGCCCAGGAACAGCTTGGCGGGGGATTGTGGCAGGCGGCCACCCAGGCCGGTGATGTGCACCGTGCTTCCCGCTTCATCCACCGTGCACCCGATCTGGCGCAGGGCGTCCAGCATCACGCGCGTGTCGTCGGACGCCAGCAGGTCGTGCACGGTGGTGGTGCCGTTGCTCAGCGCTGCCAGCAGCAGCACCCGGTTGGAGATGCTCTTGGAGCCTGGCAGGTGGACTTCGCCTGCAGCGGCTTGCAAAGGGGGGAGATCGAGGAATGCGGTGCTGTACATCAGTGTCTTTCGTCCATTGGTGCAAGCGCCCGTCATGACTGGCGCAGGCCCATCCCAGTGCACCCGTGGAACTGGCTTTGCCAGGCCACCGGGTGCGTCCCCCTTGGGGGAAGGCGCCGTAGGCGACTCAGGGGGTTATTTTCTCTTCGCGCCCATGCGCCAATGCGCACGGGTTTCGCTGGCCAAGGTCAGCATGTCTTCAAGCGCCTGGGCATTGCCTTTTTCCATGGCCTGCTCGATGTTGCGCAGGGCCTGCTGGAACAGCTTGGACTGGGCAATCAGCTCGTCGCGGTTGGACAGCAGGATGTCGCGCCACACCTTGGGGTCGCTGGCGGCAATGCGGGTGAAGTCGCGGAACCCGGGGCCTGCGAGGGACAGGAAGTCATCGCCGTGCGTCTGGCCCGTGATGCTGTTCATCATTGCGAACGCCAGCAAATGCGGCAGGTGGCTGACGGCGGCAAAGGCCGCGTCGTGCGACTCCGGCGACATGCTGGTCACGCGGCAGCCCAGCGCTGTCCAGATCTTTTCGGCGTCCTGCAGCTGGGCGGTGAGGGTGCGTTCGGTGGGAGTCAGGATCACCTGGCGCCCGCTGTAGAGGTCTGCCTCGGCGTGTTCCACGCCCGACACCTCGCGCCCCGTGATGGGGTGCGCGGGCACGAAGGAGCCCACTTGGTCGCGCAGCGAACGTTGTGCGGCCTGCACCACATCGGACTTGGTCGAACCCACATCCATGATCAGCATCTGGGGGGTGACAAGGTGCTTGATGGCCTTGAGGGTGGCTTCGGTAGCCGCCACGGGGACTGCCACCAGCACAATGTCTGCGCCTGCCACGGCCAGCAGGGCAGAGGGTGCCTCGACGTCGATCACGCCCAGCTGGCGGGCGCGGTCGGTGGTGGAGGGCGACTTGCTGTACCCCACCACGCGCTTGACCAACCCGGCCTTCTTCATGGCCAAGGCGAACGAGCCTCCCATGAGTCCGCAGCCGATCAGCCCCAATTGTTCGAACATGGCGACGGCTCCTTATGACGAGACAGGGTAGGTCCCCAGGACCTTGTAGAACGCGCACAGGCTGCGCAGTTCTTCCAGGGCCCGCGCGACATGCGGCTGGGCAGGATGGCCATCGAGGTCGATGTAGAAGTAGTACTCCCACTGGCCCGTGCGGGCAGGGCGCGACTCAAAGCGCGTCATGGACACACCGTGCGTCTTGAGCGGCACCAGCAGGTCGTGTACGGCGCCTGGCCGGTTGGGCACCGAGACCACGAGGCTGGTGCAGTCCTTGCCGGACGGAGGCGGTGTCTGCAGCGTGTGTGGCAGGCAGATGATGGCGAAACGCGTGCGGTTGTAGGCGTCGTCCTGAATGGCGTGGGATACGATGTGCAGGCCGAACTGGGTGGCCGCGCGCTCGCTGGAGAGGGCCGCCCAGGCAGGGTTGGTGGTAGCCAGCCGCGCGCCTTCGGCGTTGCTGGACACCGGGCGGCGCTCGGCGTGCGGCAGGTGCTTGGACAACCAGGCCTGGCATTGGGCCAGCGCCTGCGGATGGGCCAGCACCACCTCGATGCCGTCCAGCGAATTGCTGGTGCGCAGCAGGTTGTGGCGCACCAGCAGGCTGACCTCGCCGACCACATGCGTAGGTGTGTGCAGGAACAGGTCGAGCGAGCGGGTGACCACACCCTCGGTGGAGTTCTCCACGCCCACCACGCCGTACTGCGCGCTACCCGCTGCCGTGGCGTGGAACACCTCGTCAAAGTTGGCGCAGTACATCAGGTCGGCAGCACCGCCGAAGAATTCAATCGCGGCCTGTTCGCAGAATGTCCCCTCCGGGCCGAGCACCGCCACGCGCTGGGGCGATTCGAGCGCCAGGCAGGCGGACATGATTTCGCGCCAGATGGCAGCCACATGCGGGCCCTTGAGCGGGCCGGGATTGGCGTTGGTGATCTTCTCAATGACCTGTGCCACGCGGTCGGGGCGGAAGAAAGGCGTGCCTTCGCGCTTTTTGACCTCGCCCACCTGTTCGGCCACCAGCGCCCTCTGGTTCAGCAGCGTGAGCAGTTGCTGGTCGATGCTGTCGATTTGCACGCGCAGGCTGGCGAGGTCGGGTGAGGCTTGCGGATTGTTCATGGACGGTGGGGTGGCGGTGCGTGCTCGGGGAGCCGATTTCTGTTGCTGTCGTGTCGGGTGCGCGCTCAGGCGTGCTTTTGCTCAAATTCTCGCATGTAGTCCACCAGCGCCTGCACGCCCGCCAGCGGCATGGCGTTGTAGATGCTGGCGCGCATGCCACCCACGGACTTGTGGCCCTTGAGCTGCAGCAGACCGCGCTCCTTGGCGCCGGCCAGGAAGGCTTCGTTACGGCTTTCGTCACGCAGGAAGAACGGGATGTTCATGCGCGAGCGGCAGTTGGCCGCCACTTTGTTGACGTACAGCTGCGATTGGTCGATGGCGTTGTACAGCAGCGTCGCCTTGGCAATATTGCGCTGCTCCATGGCGGCCACGCCGGTCAGGCCACCTTCGGTCTGGCGCTTGAGCCACTGAAAGGTCAGCCCGGCGATGTAGATGCCCCAGGTGGGCGGCGTGTTGTACATGGACTGGTTGTCGGCCACGATTTTGTAGTCGAAGGCGCTGGGGCAGGCGGGGAGGGCATGGCCCAGCAGGTCTTCGCGCACGATCACCAGCGTGAGGCCAGCGGGCCCCAGGTTCTTTTGCGCGCCGCCAAAGGCCAAGCCCACGCGGCTCCAGTCCACAGGCCGCGAGGCCACATGCGACGAGAAATCGATCACCAGCGGCGCATCGCTGCCCAGCGCCTTGAGGTCGGGCAACTGGTGGAACTCCGTGCCGTGGATGGTTTCGTTGCTGCACAGGTGCAGGTAGCTAGCGCCCCGGCTTACCGTCCAGGAGGCTGGGTCCGGCACGGTGGTAAAGCCCGTGTCTTCGCCCGTGGCGACGATGTTGACTTCAGACGCGTATTTGCGTGCTTCCTTTTGCGATTTCTGGCTCCAGCTGCCGGTCACCACAAAATCGACCACGCCGGCGCGCGACAGGTTGAGGGGAACGATGGCGTTTTCGGCCAAGCCACCGCCTTGCATGAAGAGGATCTTGAAATGCGACGGCACAGCCAGCAGCTCGCGCAGGTCGGCTTCCGCCTTTTCGTAGATAGACAGAAACTCCTTGCCGCGATGGCTCATCTCCATCACGCCCATGCCACTACCGTGCCAGTCCAGCATCTCGGCGGCGGCTTGTTCCAGGACTTCGGAGGGGATGGCGGCGGGGCCAGCGGAGAAGTTGTAAGGACGTGTCATGTTCAGGGCTAAAAATGCATCAGGCGCTTATTCAATAAGCGCCTGATGCTTTGCTTTTGATAGCATTTGCGGGGCGTCTTCACGCCCTGCGGTGGTCAGGCGTCGGGGGCTTCGGGGGCGGGGGATGCGCCGCCGCTGTCTGGGCCTGCGTCCCCATCGGCTTCTGCATCCGTCACATTGGCATCGTTCTCCACAATGCGCTGCAAGCCGCTGAGTTTGGAGCCCTCGTCCAGTGCGATCAGCGTCACGCCCTGCGTGGCACGGCCCAGCTCGCGAATCTCGCTCACGCGGGTTCGCACCAGCACGCCCTTGTCGGTGATCAGCATGATCTCGTCGTCAGCATGCACCAGCGTGGCCGCAACGACCTTGCCGTTGCGCTCGCTCTGCTGGATGGCGATCATGCCCTTGGTGCCACGACCATGACGGGTGTACTCGACGATGCTGGTGCGCTTGCCGTAGCCGTTCTCGGTGGCGGTCAGCACGCTCTGCGTCTCGTCTTCGGCGACCAGCATGGCGATCACGCTCTGGCCGTCCTCCAGCATCATGCCGCGCACACCACGCGCTGCTCGGCCCAGCGGACGCACGTCGTTCTCATCAAAGCGTACGGCCTTGCCACCGTCGCTGAACAGCATCACATCGTGTTTGCCATCGGTGAGGGCTGCGCCGATCAGGTAGTCACCGTCATCCAGGTTCACGGCGATGATGCCGCCCTTGCGGGGGTTGCTGAACTCGTCCAGCGCAGTCTTTTTCACGGTGCCCATGCTAGTCGCCATGAACACGAAACGGTCGGCCGGGAAGCTGCGCATGTCGCCGGTGAGCGGCAGCACCACGTTGATCTTCTCACCGTCCTGCAGCGGGAACATGTTGACGATGGGGCGGCCGCGCGAGCCGCGCGAACCGGCGGGCACTTCCCACACCTTGAGCCAGTACAGGCGGCCCCGGTTGGAGAAGCACAGGATGTAGTCGTGCGTGTTGGCGATGAAGAGCTGGTCGATCCAGTCGTCTTCTTTGGTCGCCGTGGCCTGCTTGCCACGCCCGCCACGCTTCTGGGCGCGGTACTCGGACAGTGGCTGGCTCTTGATGTAGCCGGTGTGGCTCAGCGTCACCACCATGTCGGTGGGGGTGATCAGGTCTTCGGTGGAGAGGTCCTGCGCACTGTATTCAACGATTGAGCGGCGTGCGCCCAGCTTGTGCTGGCCGAATTCCTGTTTGATGGAGGTGAGTTCGTCGCCGATGATGACCGACACGCGCTCGGGCTTGGCCAGGATGTCCAGCAGGTCTTCGATGACCGCCATGACTTCCTTGTACTCGGCCACGATCTTGTCCTGCTCCAGGCCCGTCAGGCGCTGCAGGCGCATCTGCAGGATTTCCTGGGCCTGCGTTTCGGACAGTCGGTACAGGCCATCCTGGCCCATGCCGAATTCTTTTTCCAGACCTTCAGGGCGGTAGTCGTCAGCGTTGATCACGCCGCCATCGGCGCGCGTGCGCGTCAGCATTTCGCGCACGAGTTTGCTGTCCCACGAGCGGGTCATCAGCTCGGCCTTGGCCACCGGGGGCGTTGGGGCGTTGCGGATGATGGCGATGAAGTCGTCGATGTTGGCCAGCGCTACAGCGAGGCCTTCCAGCACATGGCCGCGGTCACGCGCCTTGCGCAGTTCGAACACCGTGCGGCGCGTTACCACTTCGCGGCGGTGCTGCAAGAAGACGCTGATCAGGTCCTTCAGGTTGCACAGGCGGGGCTGGCCGTCGATAAGCGCCACCATGTTCATGCCGAACGTGTCCTGCAGCTGCGTCTGCTTGTACAGGTTGTTCAGCACCACCTCGGGTACTTCGCCGCGCTTGAGTTCGATCACCAGGCGCATGCCCGACTTGTCGGACTCGTCCTGGATGTGGCTGATGCCTTCGATCTTCTTTTCGTGCACCAGCTCGGCCATGCGCTCCTGCAGCGTCTTCTTGTTGACCTGGTAGGGCAGCTCGTCCACGATGATTGCCTGGCGCTGGCCACGGTCGATGTCCTCGAAGTGGCACTTGGCGCGCATGACCACCTTGCCGCGCCCAGTGCGGTAGCCGTCCTTCACGCCATTGATGCCATAGATGATGCCGGCCGTAGGAAAGTCGGGCGCCGGAATGATCTCCATCAACTCGTCAATGGTCGCCTCCGGATTGCGCAGCATGTGCAAACAGGCATCGACCACTTCGTTGAGGTTGTGGGGCGGGATGTTGGTGGCCATACCCACCGCAATACCTGCGGATCCATTCACCAGCAGGTTGGGCAGCTTGCTGGGCAATACCAGCGGCTCTTTTTCGCTGCCGTCGTAGTTGGGGCCGAAATCGACGGTTTCCTTGTCAATATCGCCCAGCATTTCGTGCGCGATTTTGGCCAGACGGATTTCGGTGTACCGCATGGCCGCAGCGTTGTCGCCGTCCACCGATCCGAAATTACCCTGTCCGTCTACCAGCATGTGACGCAGCGAAAAATCCTGCGCCATCCGCACAATGGTGTCGTACACCGCCGAGTCGCCATGCGGGTGGTATTTACCAATCACGTCGCCAACGATACGGGCCGATTTTTTATAAGGTCGGTTCCAGTCGTTGTTGAGCTCATGCATCGCATACAGAACGCGACGGTGCACGGGCTTCAGGCCATCGCGCGCGTCGGGCAGTGCACGACCCACGATCACGCTCATCGCGTAATCGAGGTAACTGCGCCGCATCTCTTCTTCAAGGCTGATCGGCAGGGTTTCTTTGGCAAACTGGGTCATTGGGACGGCGGAGGCGGCAAAGGAGAGCCATTTTAGGCGTAAGACCGTGTAGCGACGACGCAACATATCGAAGCAATTCAGGTTTTGTCCTACGGGCCCCGAACGGCGTGCACAGCTTTTGCCCTGTTACGTATGGCACAATCGTTTGAACGCTTAGGGTGGTGGTCACCCCAGGCGTCCTGATTCGCAGCGCGGCTGCGGCTTTTTCCCCAAGAGGAGAACCATGAAGAAACTGAACAAAGTGGCGATGTTGTTTGCCTCTGCAGCGCTCGCAACCGCCGCTGGCGCACAAACCGTTGACAACTGGCGCGATGCTTCTGGCCAACTGGTCTGGAAGAACGGTACCAACGAATACTGCTGGCGCGATGCCAACTGGACGCCTGCTACGGCAGCTCCTGGCTGCGACGGCGCAATCGCTGCTCCCGCACCTGCCGCTGCACCAGCTCCTGCTGCTGCTCCAGCACCCGCTGCCGCTCCTGCACCCGCACCCGCACCAGCCCCCGCCGTTGCCACCAAGGTGACCTACGCTGCTGACGCCTTCTTCGACTTCGACAAGTCGGTGCTCAAGCCAGAAGGCAAGGCCAAGCTGGACGACCTGGTCTCCAAGGTCAAGGGCATCAACCTGGAAGTGATCATTGCCGTGGGTCACACTGACTCCGTCGGCTCCGATGCTTACAACCAGAAGCTGTCGGTGCGTCGTTCTGAAGCCGTGAAGGCTTACTTGGTGTCCAAGGGCATCGAAAAGAACCGCGTGTACACCGAAGGCAAGGGCGAAAAGCAGCCCGTGGCTGACAACAAGACTGCCGAAGGCCGTGCGAAGAATCGTCGCGTGGAAATCGAAGTGGTCGGTACCCGCGCCGCTAAGTAATCTTCGGATTGCTGCACAAAAAAGCCCCGCTCGCGGGGCTTTTTTGCGTCTGGGGCTTTTCGCGTGCTCCCTTCATGGACAATCAGCGACATGATCGAAACCGTCAATGCAGATCCGGCCGAACTGGCCAAGTTTTCAGAATTGGCCCATCGGTGGTGGGACCCTGACAGTGAATTTCGTCCGTTGCATCAGATCAACCCGCTGCGGCTTGACTGGATTCATGGGCTGAGCGCCTTGACTGGCAAGCGCGTGCTGGATGTGGGCTGTGGCGGGGGCATTCTGGCTGACTCCATGGCACGCAAGGGTGCGGATGTGCTGGGCATCGATCTGGCAACCAAAGCGCTGCGCGTGGCGCAACTGCACGCCCTGGAAGCGGGCACCCAAAACGTGCAATACCGTGAAATCAGCGCCGAGGCGATGGCCGCCGAGCAGCCTGCTGGTTTTGATGTGGTGACCTGCATGGAGATGCTCGAGCATGTGCCCGATCCTGCCTCTGTGGTTCGAGCTTGCGCCACCTTGGTCAAACCCGGTGGCTGGGTGTTCTTCTCCACCATCAATCGCAACGCCAAAGCCTTCATGCTGGCCATCGTGGGGGCGGAATACGTGCTCAATATGCTGCCGCGCGGCACCCACGAATACGCCAAGATGATCCGTCCCAGTGAGCTGGCGGGACATTGCCGCAGTGCAGGCCTGGATGTGCTGCACACCAAGGGACTGGAATACAACCCCCTCACGCGTCGCTATTGGCTCAGTGCCAACACCAGCGTCAATTACCTGTTTGCGACGCGTCGCCCGGGCTGATATGGCTACCGTTTTTCATGGCATTCGCGCAGTTCTGTTTGATCTGGATGGAACTTTGATCGACAGCGCCCCAGACCTCGGCGCGGCCGCAGACAAGATGCGCACCGACCGAGGCCTGCCTTCGCTACCTCCCGCCCGATACCGCCCCATGGCGGGTGCAGGGGCTCGCGGCATGCTGGCAGAGGCCTTTGGCATGGGCCCAGACCACCCTGACTTTGCCGTTATGCGGGAAGAGTTTTTTGTGAACTACGAGTCCCGCATGACCGAACAGACCACCATTTTTGACGGTGTGCCTGAATTGGTTCGCCAGATTCTCGGTCGCAATATGGTATGGGGCGTGGTCACCAACAAGGCTGCCCGCTTTACGGACCCGCTCACGCAGGCCATCCCGCTGTTTGCCACCGCCTCGGCCGTGGTCAGTGGTGACACCACGCCGCACGCCAAGCCGCATCCTGCCCCTTTGCTGGAGGCGGCTGCCCGTTTGCGTGTGGCTCCTGAGCATTGCATCTACGTGGGCGACGACGAGCGGGACATCGTGGCGGGCTTGGCAGCGGGCATGGGCACAGTGGCCGCCACCTACGGCTACTTGGGCGCGAAGACCGATCCTTCGGAGTGGGGTGCACACGCCGCAATTAAATCTCCTGGCGAGCTCTTGCAATTGCTCGTGAGCGCCTAAAATAGAAAGCCTAGGGGCTGTCCTGGTTTCGACGTGGGTTCGGGATCAGTGTGGTGCATGTCGAGCTTGAGTCACGCTCGTAAATCTCGATTTAACAAACTAACTGCAAACGACGAACGTTTCGCACTCGCTGCTTAATTGCCAGTGAGCCTTGCAACAGTTGGCCGATGGGCTGGGCAAGGGGGTTCTGAGCAATCAGTGCCTCCCGGCTGCAAGGATAATTACATGGGCTGGCTTCCATCCGGGTACCTTGGGTGGAGGCGAGAAAATAGGGTGCTGGCGGCCCATGTAGCGTGCGACTGCGCGACATGGGTAGCGAGATCCAAATCAGACCGCTAAACATGTAGATCTGCCTGACGAAGGCTTGCGGACGCGGGTTCAATTCCCGCCAGCTCCACCACTCAAGACACCGCCACACACTGTAAACACCAGTCTGTGGCGGTTTTTCTTTGCCTTTCGGGGTCTGGTGGTGTCCAGAAAATCGCACCGATTTCGCACGCGAATCGCACCGATCCAATTCATCCCACGATGCGCAATTCCGCCTTGGGCTTCTGGTAGTCCTCGCGGATGAACTTGCCGTAGGTGCGGAATACCATTTCCACGTCCTCATGCCCCAACTGCTGGGCGACATACCAGGGGTTCTGGCCCGCCGTCAGCAGCGTTGACGCATAGGTGTGTCGGACCTGATAGGGGTTGCGGTAGGGCACCTTCGACCGCTTCATCAGTGGCATCCATAGCGTCTTGCGCACCTGCGCATCCGTTTCCCATGGCTGCAGGCTGCTCGGGTTAAGCCAGACCCTGGCGCCGCGCATCAAGCTGATGGCCTTCTGGGCGGTCAGCGCCGCCACCGCCTCGGCATTGAGCTCCAGGTCGCGGATGCCGGCCGCCGTCTTGGGCGCCTTGATCACCCCCACGACCTGGTTCAACTCAATGCGGGCTACTCGACGCTCCCAGTCGATGTGTCGCCACTCCAGCGCCTGCAGCTCGCCCGGGCGCAACCCGGTGTGGAACCAGAACTGCACCATCGGGCGCTCATCTGGACGGCAGGCCTCAAGGATCGCGCTGCGCTCCTCAGCCGTGAAGGGCTGGATCACGTAGTCGCTGGCCTTGGCCGTCTGCCTGATGAGCTTGGTGAGGGCGATGCGGTCGAACGGGTTGAAGTCGATCAGCTCATCGTTCAGCGCATCCTCGAAGATGCTGCGCAGGGGGATCAGGGTGTTGCGAATGGTCTTGCTGGTGCAGTCCATCTCGCTGATCCATTCGCGCAGGGCGCTGGGTGCCACCTCGCGCACGGTCAGGCCATGCCAGCGGCGCATGCGCTCCCCCGTGATGGCCTTGGCATACCCACGGTAGGATGACTTGGCCATCTGGCTGTTCTGCACTTGGCGCTCGTAGGTTTCGAGCTGGCGCTGCAGCAGCACTTCCATCAGCAGTGCGTCTTTGGGGTTCGCCTTTGCACGGGGGCTGTCCGGGAAGTAGTCCGCATAGACGAATGTCCCGTCACCGATCTTGCGGCGCACCTCTTCACGCAGGATAGCCGCGCGCTGGATGCTCGACTTGTTGATGGGGCAGGGCGGCAACAGCTCCCTGCATTCCTGGCCGTTCATGGTGAAAGCCACTTGGATGCGGTCACCGGCAACGAATTGCCGGATCTTCACGCCCGGCGGGGTTGGGGGAGTTGGTCGTTTATCCACTGGTCGGCCGCTTTGATGTTGACGTACAGACGCCTGGCTACGACGGCAACCTGCTGCCCTTCCTTCCAGACGCCGCTCTTCTTGCGCTGCTTCACCGTTTCACGGGTGACGCCCGTCATGTCCTGGTACTTGCTGGCCAGAACCCACTCGGGCTGCGGCGCGACTGTGCTGCCATCCTGCGCAGCTTCTGTAACAAAACGTGAATCGTTGTCTGCCTGCTTTTTGGCGCTGGTCATGGTGTGTTTCTCCCGTACTTCTCAGCCAGGCCAGACCCGGCGATTGCATAGTTCCGCCCGCCCAGGTGGACAAGCGTGGGTTCAGGTTCGGGCTTCCAGGTGCACAGGCCATCGGGCCCGATGACGGCGCCTTGTTGTGCCCACAGGGTTACGGCTGTCCAGAAGGGCGAGCGCTCCCCGGGCTGCTTGTCGGCCAGCTCTCCGTCGTCGTCCTGCACGGCTGACCCGCTGTAGGGGTGCATTTCAAAGCGCCACACCTTGCCCGTGGCGTCCTTGATCCGGCGGTCTGGGCCGCCGTAGCTGATGTGGATGGTTTTCATTGCTGAGTCCTGGCCGGTGCGGCAAAGAATGCGGTCCCGGCGGCCGTGGGTTTGTGGTTGATGCCCTGCAGTAAGCCTTTGCGGTGCAGTGCTTGCAGCGTGCGCGGATCTTTGGTGGGCGTTTGCCCAACCGTTGCCCGCCACAGAGCATTACGCTGCGCAGGGGACAGCGAGGGACGATTGGTCATGGTTTCTTTCCTCCCTGCCGCTTCCGCAGCCAGGTGAAGTGCGGCGGATCTCCCGCCTGTTGATACTGGGCCCACAGTTCCAGCCCTGCTGGGCACCGCTCCCTTGAACCAGGGGCAGTGCCAGCGGCGCGGCATGTGGGGCAGTTGGAGTGGTGGAGCTGGTAGGCGCGGTCTGCGGCGTGCCAGTCGGGGGCCGGTGTCATTCGGCGTTGCGCGTTCTCTTGAAGAAGTCCACGCGCTCGCTGTAGTAGCCATTGCTGCTGCCAAACCAGCGCAGATCAATGTAGCCTTTGATGGTCGCCAGCTTGTAGAAGGTCCATGTTTGACTCTCTGGCTCGTATTCGTGGGTGAAGCCTTCTGGCGTGTCGCTGCTGCTGGATTCCTCGGCTACCAAAAGTGGATGCCCGATCAAATCAGCAACATCGCCGACCACACTTTCGATGGAGACACTTTCGCAGCAGCTCTGATCGTGCAGCATGAAGAACTCGCGGCCGTCGGCTGTCTTGAAGACAACGAATTCGCTGTCTTTTTCCAGGCCTTCAATTGCGGCCAAGGTCGCGCCGAGCAAGTCTGAAAACTTGGCATCTTTGCGCTCTTCCCATGGGATGTATTCGCTCATTTCGTTTCTCCAAAAAGAAAACCCCGCATGAGCGGGGCTGTTGATGGGGTGGTGGTGCCTGTCAGGCAGTGGGTGGCGGCGGCGCGAGGCGGGCGCGGCCCGCGGTGATGGCCAACTCGCTGCGCACAAGAGATCGAGTCATTTCGCAATGGCACTCCAACGCCTCCACCAATTGCAGGATCAGCGCCTCGTCATCCTGGCGTTGCTTGTTCAGGCGAGCGATGGTGCAGTCGTCACAACCCAAGGTCAGAGGCATGCCGTGTTCACACGTCGCCATGCTGGCCTCCTTTGATCTTGATGGCGTGTAGCAGCTGCACTACGGGGATCAGTGCCCCGAAGATCGCGCCCAGAAAGAGCCCGATCACAACGTCAAGCAACGACACTTCCCGCTCAGTGAACTTCCATCGCAGGATTGCGATGGCGCCGGAAAGCGCCCAAAGCATTGCAAGGACCACCTCTAGCCGCTCATCCATGCTGGCCTCCTTTGATGCCGTGGGCGGCTTCGATTACGTCCTGCGCGTGTTTGCGCATGTTCTTCCGTCCAGGCTCTGGCATGAATTCCCATGGGTACTCCATGCACTCGGCCAGCTTCTTCGCTGCTGCATCAATCTGCTCATCCGTCAGCGTCACCGCCCCGGCCTGCGCCTGGGTGTGTGACATGCGTTTAACGTGCGGCATCCGCTCAATTACTGCGCTCATGGCTGCGTGGAACTCGGCACAGATGGTTTCGGCGTCGTCAATTCCGGGGTGCACATCACCTGCACGATCAACAAAGCGCATCGCTGTGCGGCCCAGCTCGGCGTCCCATTGGATGGCGTACGGGCGGTTCCCCGCCACTGCTGGCGGCGTGCCCCACTTGGCGAGGACTGCGCGTGCGAAGCTATAGACCCGAGTGGCTTGTGGCCCGCAGTCTCCCAAGTAGGCCGCGACAAGCGCATCAATTTCGTCGTTTGTCGGCTCAGTCATGGTTTGCTCCTTGCTTGCGGGCTGCGCTCTCAGCGCCTTGCACCCAATCCATGTCTAACACGTCGCAGATCGCATTCCACGCCCGCGCCATAGCAACACCGCCGTGCTCCCTGTTGTCCAGTGCAAAGTGGTAGTCACGGATAGCCTGGATGATCTTTGCCAGCCGCGCCGCATCCTCCAGCACGCTGTCTGCCGCCTGGGCGGGTTGGGTGGGGGCGATATTGGCCTGATAGAAGGCGCCGTCAAGAAACGCTCCGGCGAACTTGCGCGCCATGTTCTCGCACTCAACTTCGCGGCCAAGGTAGAGCTGCTGCTTACCGTCCCCAGCCACCACTGCGAAGCGGTGAAACATGCTTTCGTGTGCAGGGACCACTTTGTAGCGCGCCAGAGCTATCGCATCTACGTCGTCATCCATCCCACCCGCTGGTGCCGTCACGCTGTCTGCCGGGGCACTGGCTGCGCGGGCCATCCATGCAGCCCTGGCAAAAGCCCACATGCCATCGTAGGCGGTTCCTTGCTCTCCGTTGAACCACTCGTTGTATGCGGTGGCCTCTGCGTCAATCAGTGGAGATTGCGCGCCCCCTGCCGACTGCGTTGAGGTGTTTGCTCGCTCGTATTGAGTGATGCGATCAATGATTCGATCAAGTAGGCGCTGGTTTTGTGTGCTGCAACCGCAGTCCGACATAATCATTTCAGCCAGCCACTGAATGGCTACAGACTCCCCCGTTTGCTGGGTAGCTGGCGCTGGCTGGCTGTCTGCCTGGGGCGTGGGGGAGGGCTGGGGTGTCCACTTGACCTCGGCTGGGCGCATTGCCTTCACCGTGCCGTCGCTCATCAGGTAGTCGTTGATCCCGGTGCTGCCACCGTAGCCCATTGCTTTGACGGCTACTGGCGCTGCCGCAGCCGATGGGGCGGGCTGCTGTGCCATGTTCGATTCAGCGCCGTTTTTCGACACGTCACCTGCGACGTGTTCAATGTCTGCTGGATTTTGAACATGAGTGGCGGTCTGCTGTGCCTCTACCAGGGCGGCAAGTCTGGCGACCGCATCCAAGACGCCCTCTCCTGGCGCAAGTTGCGCTGCGGTGTACAGCTCGTGGGCCAGCGCTTCTGCCCCTTGTTGGTTTGTCATGATGGGTCCTTTTGAATGAAGCCAATACGGCCATCTAGAATCGCGGCCTTGATAGTGTTGAGTTCCCAGCTGTAACTGGTGGCGTCCACGTAGACCCGCAGGCCCTCGCGGTAATCATGGCCCTTGCCCCTAATGAAGGCGTCGGCAGCGTCGCGAGTGAAGTGCTGACAGACGAATTCCCACCGTTCCTCGACGTAGAACAGAGTCGAATCGGGATACAGCTTCGACAGCGCATCGCTCATGTCGTACCCGTCTGCACCAAGAAATGACCCGCCAGCGGCTTCGTTTAGTGCTGTCTTTTCTTCATCCTCAAGGTCTTCAAAGAACGCTTCTGGCGTTTCCTCGTGACCATCGGTGAGGATGCGCCTGATGTCGGAAAGCTCTTCGGGTA
Organism: Acidovorax sp. M14; assembly: GCF_049331375.1. Lineage (NCBI taxonomy): Bacteria > Pseudomonadati > Pseudomonadota > Betaproteobacteria > Burkholderiales > Comamonadaceae > Acidovorax > Acidovorax sp. M14. The sequence continues at coordinate 2,838,794 of NZ_CP186263.1, read as the reverse complement.
CGGCTTGCCAAACACGCTTTTCCACAAGGAAAACAGCGTCTGCGGTGTAGTGCCGCTTCACTCCTTCGCCTACGCAGTCGTGATGCAGGCGGGCCACGAAATCTGCCCATGTTTCAGCGGTCAGCTCTGCGCCCTTGGCCAAGGTGAGTTTTTCCATATCACTCCCCCTTTCCGCTATCCGCAGATGAGGTGGGCGAGGGAGGAAGTGGTATCCAGTGGGTGATGCGGTCTTGGCTGATCGAATCGACCACGTTCGCGCCATCCCATCCGCCTTCTGCATCAACATGCTCATGGCTCACGCTCCAAGAGCCAAAAGCCCAACAGCCAACAAACGGATTGGTGCTGTACTGCTCCCAAAGAAGTAGGTACGTTCCATCCTTCGGCGCCGTGGTAATGTCCTGCCACCCTCCCACCATTCCCTCTGGGGGAGAGGGGTGGAGGTAGAGGGGCATGGGCCGTTCAAAAGACTTCCCTCTTTCCAGTTTCGTGGTGATCGTGGCGGAGAGCGAGCGGCTGTTTGCCAGCCAGCTGAGCGCTCGCTCATCGACCCACGCCACTGGCTCACTCCCCGCACTTGCTGCGCTATCCCGCAGCCCCTGCGCATCTACGCCTGCCCATGCCTTCGCCCCGCGCTCTGTCAGTGCTGACAGGTCGGGCATTTCCTGCGGCTGGCCCATCAGCGGGCCACTCCCCGCACTTACGGTGAGGGATGCGCAGGCCGCGTCACGCAGAACATCGACGCAGCTAAGCGCAGCCTCTCGGTCTGACTCGCTTTTGAAAGTCGCGCTGCGAAGGAAACTTCGGATGTTCCGCTCTGCTACGGTCAGTAGCTCGTTTCCTTGAGGCGTTGGCCGGCCGTTTTCCGAGGAACGCGCTGCGCGGGCGACCCAGCCAAGCCAGCTTGCCTCAACGTGGGAGTGCTTGAACACGGGACGCCCCCATGCGTCTGGCACTTCGTCTAGCTCCAGGTGTCGGTGTGCGGCCTTGAAAGCCTCGCGCTCCTTGCTGTCTGTTTTATCGGTCATTGGGAATCCTTGGTGAACGGCTAGTTACGCGGCCTTCTTGAGCGGCGCCCAGACGGTTGATGCGGGCTTGGCCTCTTTCTCACCTAGCCACCACACACCGCCCTTGCCGTCATCGCAGCGGTCTTTGGTGCGCACAATCGGTTGCTTTGCTCCCACGTTCTTTTTGAGCCACTTGGCGTAAGCGTGGGCAATACCACCGGCGCGGCCTTCTGGGCAGACGATGCGCTGCCCCTGCTTAACCTTGCGGAACAGTGGGGCGTACTTTCCCTCTTCGGAGCGCTCGCGCCCTGTGTACGGGTCGTTGGAAATGCTCAGTTCAGACGGGTCGATGGCTTTGTATTTGGCGGTCTTGGTCATGGTTGCTCCAGAAACAGAAAGACCCGCTATTGCGGGCCTGTGTGTGGGGTGGGTTGTGGCTTCCAAAGCGTTCGAACACGCTCCCAGGCCGCCCGGTCGCAGTCGTGGCCCAGCGGCTTGTATTCCTCGCCACGCTCGCGGGCCTCGTCGTCGCGCGCAAACTCTTCTTCCAGATCGCGCTGAATCAGCTTGCGCACGCTCTCGGGGAAGTTCTCCCAGTTCGCAAAAATCCAGCGCTCGCAGTCGCCAACGATGTACGTCATGCGGCCCAGGCAGTAGCGGAAGGCTGCAACGGCCATGAGCCCATCGCTGCCCCATGCGCCTTGCTCTGAGAGTGTGGTGGGCACGTAGCGGCGGCCCTGCTTTTTGTAGAGCTGAGTCATGGGCGCCTCATTTGTTGCTGGATAACCCTGCGCACAACATCCAGCGCGGCCATCATTTGCAATGGGCTGCTGGCATCGGTGATGACTTCGTGTGCGTCCATGGCTTGGGCGATTGCAGCGCGTTCGACGGGCAGCATGTCCCACTTGGCCCAGCGTTCGTGCCTGGCGCGCAGCGCGCGCATGGCGTCCTGCCCGCACTCCAGAACACAGGCAAGGCCATCATCAATCTCCAGCGCGCGGACCTTCGCAAGATTCAGCGCCATCGCCACGCGGTCGAAATCGTCGTTGTCTGCCGTGCCGTCTGCCAGGCGCTCAAAACAGGCGCGGGTCTTGATGTGCTCGGCTGTCGTGTCGCCTTCCTCAAAAGGCCGTGCCCGGTCCAGCATGCGGATACCTGCCAGCGGGTCCATGTGACGGCGCTTGCGTGCGTAAGCGGTGGTCTTTCTCACTGCCGCCCCCGGTACTGCAATTCCTTGCCCTCATACCGCCCGCCCATGGTGCTGTTCAGGTGCGGGATGGCCTGGTGGTCTTTCAGGGTGATGCGCTCTTTCTCGCGCTGGGCTTCCCATTTGGTTTGCGGGACTGGGTTGGACAGGGCGAAGCCTGCGGGTTTGGTGGGTTTTGTCATGGCATTGCCTCCCCGCCCAGCGCCTCGATCAGGTCCGGGATCAGCTTGACCAGCTCGCCCGTGGCAATCGCCACATCGGTATCGAACCCGCCATCGTCGGCTTTAGTGCCCTCGAAAGCGGTGTCCAGGAAGGCCAGCTTGCGCACCTGCAGGCCTTCGGTCAGCAGGAAAGAAACCCGGTCATCCCAGGTCATTGCCAGCTTGGTAGGCAGCTTGCCTGCGTCGATGTGGCCCTGCACCTCTGCTATGTCCAGCGGGTGGCGGCCGTACTTCACGACGGCCTTTTCCTCGTTGGCACTTTTCAGTTCGCACTCGCGGTCCACCGTGAAGCCCACGGGCGGCTCCTGCTCCTTGAGCCAGTGCGCCATGGCGGCCTGGGGGCTGGTCTGGGTGCTGAGCAGCGACACGGACAGGCCGGGCAGCGCCTCAACCAGCAGCGTGACCACCTCATCGGCGCGGCCCTGGCTGCCCGTATCCAGCACCAGCAGGCGGTTGCTCGGGTCGAGCCAGACCCACATGCTGGCCTGTTTGGTGAATGCCATGGGCAGGAGATCCAGCTTGGCCTCGTCCTTGAGCTCGCGGGATTCCTTTTTTCCGGGCTTGCGGCCCGTCTCCTGCTCGATGCGGTCGGCCTTCTCCTTCACCTTGCGCGCCAGCACGCTGGCCGGGATGGCCTTGGTTTCGGTCATCAGGCGGGCGATCCACTGGCCGCCGATGCTTTCGACCAGGGCGCCGTGGGCCTCGCCGCGGGGTGGCACCCAGCCGCAGGACTTCTCCTGGGTGGCGCCGCACTCAATGAATGGAGCCTTGGCCAGGGCTTCCTCGGCAGCCTGCAGGTCGGGGGCCCAGCCTTGGGCGATGCGGTAAATGACAAGGGACTTGAACATGGGGACTCCACAAAAAAGCCACCTCTGTGGGTGGCTTGGGGTTTGGGTTGCTGGGCGGGTCAGGCGGCGGCCTTGGCCTCTTCACCCTTCGCCTTCGGCGCCGGGAACTTCTTGAACGGCAGCGGCTTGATGTGCTGACCGAAGAACGTGCCGATGGACTCGGCGGCCACGAACTTTGCGTGCAGCTCGGGCTCCACATTGGGGTAGTGGTAAATGTGGCCCGGGCCGCGCGTGAACTGGCAGGCCAGCGTCTTGGTGCTGGGGTCGTAGCCGATGCAGGCCACCTGGTTGCTGGTGACAGGCGCCATGGGAATGGGCGTGTAGGGCTCGTCGGAGAAAGCGGCGGGTTCGATGCGTTTGATGTTCACGGTGATCTCCAGAATGAAAGCGGCCCGCGCGTGGCGGGCCTTGGTTGCGGGGTGGGGCGGGATCAGGCTGCGACTGCAGTCCGGGATTTCAGAAACTCAGCCTTGGCGGCCAGGGCCTGCGCGGCGATGGCTTCACAGATTTCTGGGAAGTCATCCTCGTGGTACAGCGGTGCCGCGCGCTCGCGGCCGGCTGGCTCGAAGCCCAGGGCGCGCAGGTCTTCGGCCGTCACGGTCATGTGGCCCAGGCGCTCTTTGATGGTTCCAATGCGCAGGGTTGGCACGCTGGTGCGGGCCGCTGGTGCTGCAATGGGCACAACCGTCGCGCGCTGCGCTGTCCCGATCACCTTGTGGGCGTCCAGCCCGGCCACAGCCTCGGCATGCTGCTCACGCACCAGGGTGCCCAGGTCGGCGGCCACCGCTGGGTGCAGCGTTTCCGCCTTCGCTGCCTGGGTGATGGCAGCTTGCGCGGCGCGTTCATCGGCGGCCAGCTTCTCGCGCGCCTCACGGTCGGCGCGGTCTGCTTCCTCCTTGCGGATGCGCTCGCGGTCGGCTTCCTGGCGCTCCCGCTCTGCCGTCACCCGGTTGGCGATGATCGCGGCCAAGTCGTCTGGAGCCTTGAGCACCAGAGCAGCGGCATCGTGCACCACCAGCCCGCTGGCCTGCAGCGTCTTGACGTTGGCGTGGATGCGGTTGGCGATCTCGCTGGCGGCGATCTTGGCGCGGGCCAGTTCGTCGTTCACGGCGCTGCGCAGACTGTCCACGGTGCGCTTGTTCTTCACCGCTGCACCGAAGTCGGCGGGCACGGTGGGCATGTAGGCGGCTGGCATCGCTGCATTCAGCGCGGCAATGTGTCCAGCCAGCTCTTTCTGCCCGCGCTGCACCTCGGCCAGCTTGATGTCGTCTTTGCGCGCCTTGACCAGTTTTTCCAGCGCCAGGCCCTTGGCATCGAAGGCGGCGGCAATCTCGCGCACGGTGTTGAGCGCGGTGTTGATGTCGCCCATCTGGCCCATGGCCTGCTCTATCGCCAACTCCAGCTTGTCGGCGGAGTCCCGGCAAAACTTCGCGTCGGCGTCAGCGTCGGCAAAGTCCTGATCGGTGGCCAGCTCGGTGTTGATGGCTGCGATGTAGGCCAGCGCGGCGGGCTTGTACTGCTCCAAGTTGCAGGCCACCAGCTTGCCTTCCACGCGCATGTCGAACACCACTGGCAGGCTGGCCACGACTTTCTTCACGGCGGGGGCGGGCGCGGCTTCGGGCGGCACCCAGGCGGCCACGTCCTTGTGCAGCTGTGCCCAGCCCGCAATGATCTGCGCGCGCAGCTCTGGGTTTGGGTAGTACCAGCAGTGCAGTTCCTCGATCAGCTGGTCCTGGTCGTCCCAGTCGCTCGCCATGAACAGGACGCGCTCGCAGCGTGACACAGCGCACTGCTGCTCCATCTGGATCTGGTACTCCATGGGCAGGTCGGCGCCCGTGCAGCCGGGTGTCTGCAGTGCCGCGCGCAGCCGCTGATTCAGGCGCTTGTGCTCAAACGCCACGTCTTCCAGCATGGTGAGCCCGTCGAAGCTGGCCGACAGGCGCGAGTCTTCCAGGGAGCCAGTGCAGGGGTACAGATCCTGGCCGATGATCTTTTCAGCCAGCGGGCGGGCCAGCGCCTCGAAGTGGTGGCCGCTGTCAAACAGGCGCTGCTTGGCTGCGTCCACCTCGGGGGTGATGCCGGTGGCCAGTTCCGCAATCAGTTGCTCCCGGGTCTTGTAGGAGCTGCGGCCCATCATGGCTGGGGCGTCGCTGGCATTGTCGTGAGCGGAGCGGTATGCGTGCCATTCCGGGGTGCCTTGCACCAGTTCATGGGTAATCATGGAAATTCCTTTGAATCGCTGCACAGCGCATATGCAATAAGCGCTGGCAGCTATGCTTGTGATAGCGTTATGCGGCTTCCAGAGCGAACTTGCGTTGCTCGAAAAGGTCTTTCAGCTCGATGCGGTGCTGCGGGTCTTCCACTTCGCCGATCAGGTCGGCAGCTATGGAAAGGGCGTCCAGGTCGCTGGCCTTGTTCATCCGATCGGACACTTCCGCAAAGGTGAACTTGTGCGGTGCATCTGCGGGCGCTGTGTTCTCGCTCTTGGGCTGCACGTCCGTGACCTGCTGAGCGGCGGGCTTGGCCGCTGCTTTTTCGTCCTCGGTGAGTGGCGCGCGGATGGCGTCCTCTTGTTCCTGCGCCAGGGTGCCCTTGGTCTTGATCTTGGACACCACGCTGTTGGCCGTGGCCTTGCCAGCCGCGATAGCTGCGCGCCAGGTGGGCAGCAGCTGGGCGAACTGCTCGGGCGAGTAGGCCGGCTGCTGTTCCTGCCCTCGGGCCGGGGTCAGATCCTCGGCCATGCCCATGAACTTCTCGCCGGGCTCGGCCAATTCGTCCGCTGTATAGACGCCCAAGATCACGTCTGGGGCATACAGGCGGGCCCACTTTTTCTGCGCGAGGTACGCCAGCTGCTGCTTGGGGTCGTCCGCCCACTGGGTGGAGTTGCGCACCCGGGCCTGGGCCAGAAGCAGATCCAATGACCGGGGCGTCGATTCACCCTTTACCGTCGCCCAAACACGGATGCCGCATCCTTCTTCGTCGGCCATCGTCCAGGCGGGCGCGCGGTACTCGCCCTTTTCGCTGCGCTTGATCGTGAACTTCCCGATCACTTTTTCCCAGGGGCCGTACCACTCGAAGTTGAATCGGTCCTTCACCACCTTGGACGTGTTGATGACGGCAGCCACCAGTTGCCCCTCGTAGCCCAGAGTGCCGTTGACCAGGTGGGTTTTCTGAGCCACTGCAATGGGGTTCATGCCCCACTGCATGGACTGCAGGACCACGGCGAAGCAGTCGCCCTTGCTGCCGCGCAGGTGCTGCGGGATGGTGGTCTTGCCGCTGGCCATCAGGTCAGCAATGCGCTCCAGTCGGTCCAGACTGGCGGGGTCCATCAGGAGCGAGAAGCTGCTGGCGCTGTTCACCGCCAGGGCGTTGGATTCTGTCGTGGTTACTGCATTCATGTGAACCTCATTCGGTGGTTGTTTCGGATGGTCTTGATCGGCCTCTTTGGCCGGTTGGGCTCACCCAGGTGGAGCGCTCCGCAGAACTCGCAGCGGTAGGTGCTCATGGGCTTGCCGTGTTTCTTGTTGGAGCGCTTGCGCGCTTTCTCGGCCAGCTCGTAGGTGGTGATGGCCGACTTACCGGTGGGGCAGTCCATGGCATCAGTCCCTCGCCACAAGCCACGCCATGCGCAGTGCGCGGATGGGCCCGTTGCACTGGCGGTAGATGCGGTAGAGCATTGCGAAGTCGCGCAGGCGGTTCATGGCAGCCTCCGGAACTCGATGGCCCATACCCAGGGGTTGGCGGCCCAGCTGTCGGGGCCGTTGATGCCTATCCAGAGCTGTCTGAATGCCTGCACTGCGGTGGGCCACACATCCTCGTCTTCGCGGTTGCGACCCCAGTGATAGCCACCGCTTCGGCCCTCCTCATCGCACGTTGGTCCATATGCGATGCCCTCGGCCATCGCATCCGCCTCGCTGATGTCCTGCAGGCGCTCCACGCGCACGCTGGTGATTTCCAGGCTAATGCGGCTGGCCCAGCGAGGCATGAACATGCTGGGGCGATATTTCCCGAATCCGGGCTGGTGTGGGGCGTCGGCCTCGTACCAGATCCGATGTGCAGGGTTCAGGTCGCGCGGCGGCAGGTGATCCACCTCCGCGACCGCGCGCCATGCTTCACGCACCCAGAGCTGGTCGCCCTTGTAGCCGTAGGGGCACAGCCCGTTTTCGGGCAGGGCCACGAACTCAGGCGTGAAGCCATCGCGTTCAAGCCATTCCAGCGCAGTGTCTTTCACGATCCTCCGCGTCAGCGTCTTCGTGTCGGCCAGAGTGGCACGCACCATTGGTGCGATGTAGCGCAGGGGGCGCTGTTTCATGGCAGCACTTCCCGCAGGCAATCAGCCTCTTTGTCGGCAACCCAGACGGCAGTCTCTCCAGGACGACAGGCCCGGCGCTGGAACTCCCGGAGGGCAAAGTCGCGGGCGTGCTGTGCCGCGCGCATTTCTTCGGTTTCAGGTATCGGATCGGGTTCGTGCGCAGCCACAGTGGCCATGCCCAAGCCGATAACCACGGCGATCAGTCCAAGGATGTTGTTCATGGGGTATCTCCCTGTTCAATGGATTCCGGGTCCAGCTCCGCGCCAATGGCGGCAGCCTCTGCCCTGAGTGCGGCCGCGCGGGCGGCCTCGTCGTTGCGGCGCTTGGTTTCGGCCTGGGCTGCCATGGATGCAGCCAGGGCATCGCGGCGGGCGCTGGTGAAGTGCGGGGCGTTGATGGGGTCGATCACGTAGCACCGCCTTTCATGAAGACGATCCAGTGCGTCATTCCCCGGCGCCCGCTGACCTGCCCAAAAAGAGGACTCTCGGGCGTGGTGGCCAGCACCTCAGCAAGCTTCACTTGGGTTTCGTTCCACTTGAACACCAGCACGCCGCCGGGCTCCAGGACGCGGAAGCACTCGGCAAACCCCTGGCGCAAGTCATCGCGCCAGTCTTGGCCCAGCTTCCCGTACTTCGCGGCCAGCCAGCTGCGCGGGCCAGCGCGCACGACGTGTGGCGGGTCGAACGCCACCAGTTTGAAACTGCAGTCGGGGTAGGGCAGGGCCCGGAAGTCCAGCAGCACATCGGGCTCGATGCGCAGGGTGCGCGTGCCGTCCTCGCGGTGTGAACGGTCGGTGACGGTGATCGTTTCGCGGCGCTGGTCGCCGAAGACCGCGCGGGAATCGGCCTTGTCGAACCACATCATTCGACTGCCGCAGCAGGGATCGAGAACTACTGCGCCACTCACGACCACATCCCCATGTGCGCGTTGTGCTGCACCTGATCCACCAGGGCGCGGTGGTTGTACGAGGCCTCGCGGTGCTGCAGGTACTCCAGATCGGCCCGGACTCGCAGGGCTTCAAATTCATCGGGGGAGATTGGCGGCGGTGCGCCAGGGATGCGCAGCAGCGGCTGCACAGTGGGGTGTACGTTTTGCATTGCGCCTCCTAATCAAGCAGCCGTTGCTGGCCGCGCTTTTCAAGTTCTTGTGTGCTGGGCTCAATCACGCCCCGGCGTTTTGGCCTCACGGCTTGCGGGTTGAAATACGCCCGAAGCGCTTTGAGCCACGCCTTGTAGGCCCACCCGCTCCGCTGTGCGTAGGGGTAGTTTTTTGAGCACCACCGGCGCAACTCGGGCTTTGACATTTCCGGGTGCGCTTTGATCTGCTCTTGCAGCCATGCGGCCGCGTCGTCTGTCCAACTCGACATTGCTGGGCTCCAGAAAAGAAAAAGCCCTCACTGGGAGGGCTCAAGAAAATCGGGCGGGAGGATGACGGCTACCTCTCCGGGGCACCAACTCAAGGGCGGTTCTTCTCTGATCGCTGCATTGAGCGCATCGAATGCCGCCATCAACCGGTCGCTTACCTCGCCGTCTTCTGGGAGGTCATCGACGAAGTGCTCGTTTGGGTCAATCTCGCTGGCCATGTTTGGCTTGCAAAACACCAAGCGCGCATCCTCGGGTTTGATGTCGTTATCAACCAGCCAGTCCGCTATTGCTTCTGCGTCAAAGAAGTAGGTATCCCCATCGAACACCGCGACCGGTTCCCCGTCGTATGCCCGGCGTGGCATCGAAGCAAACTTCGCGTCCATGCGCTCCTCTCGGCACATCCGGCACCAGCCGCGCGTCTCAACAACGCCGTGCGCTGGGTTCTGGCTGCAGACGCGGTGAGTCGATCCGTCGTATCGGGCCATGTGCTCGTCCTGGCCCCAGAAGCGACCAGTTCTTGATACCCAGCCCGTGACCGTCTGGAGGCTCGCGGCTTCATCGGATTCGTAAAGGACAGGCTTTTTGTCAGCTGGCATGGAGCGCTCCGAATAAAAAAGCCCACGCGAGGTGGGCGAACCCCTGCACAAAGCAGGAGGGGAGGGAGAGGGTGGGGCGGCGTGGCTTTCTCAGCCCGGCGTGCGGTGGTTCCTGTATGCCGGTATCCCGTACTCGCGGCTCTGTCGGCGTTCCACCTTCACAGCAGCCACAGGGTCAATCCGCTCGGCGTTGCCGCCCCGAAAAAGGGGCGGGGCTTCCACCCGCTGCGCACTCGGCCAGGAACCCCCGACCCGCTCTTGATGGCCGAACACTGGCCCGCAGGGATACAAACCCGAGGCAGATACGCTGCCTGTTCACTGCCGTACTTCCGGCCCGCGCCACTCCAAGGCAACGGGCGCCTGCGCTGACCATCGCATCAGTGCCAGCTCGTGACGCTGATGCGATGGCCCTCTTTCGAGGGCATCGCCGGTTACTCAATCCGGCTCCACTGTGGGAAGGGTCGGGCCCAAGCTATGACGCTCTGAGGCTACGTGTGCTTTGTGGCGGCGTCTCCTGGCTGTCGCGGGGTGGGCACTCCCGCAGCCATCGGCCAACTTGAATCCCATGCTGTCTGTCGCGCAGCTTTCGCGTGCTTGTGCTGTACGGCCGGGTTGTCCGGCTCAGTTGGTGGTCATGTGTTCTCCTTCGCAGCGCTTGGCTGCCTGGTTGTTGAGGTGCTATCGCCCGCACCGGGAAGGGCGGCTCTTTTGTCTCACGCGGTGTGCCCTGCCGCGTCGTCGGCACCTCGCGGCGCCTTCGCATACTCCGTTTACCCACTTCGGGGACTGGAGACGGTTTCCCGCGCCACGCGCTGTTGACCACTGCGTGCGGCTATTGCTCTGCTCTATGCGGGAGGGTGATGTGTTGGGCGGGCAGGGCGCTACTCCTGCGAGACCGACCGCCATTCCATTCCCCGCTTGCACGGATCAAAACGGACCAAGCTTCCAAAGGCCACCAAGCTCACCGGTTGCGTTTCTGCGCTGCTGGCGGGTGTCTATCCCGCAAGCTCTCAACGCCGCCGCCCAACACATCACCCTCAGTTTTTAAGGAACCGTTCCGTGGTGACCGCCGATCCGCTCACCCTGTCGCTGCGTTTTGCAGCGATGGATGAATTGTTAGCCTTGGCTAAGTTTATGTCAATAGCCTAGGCTAAGTATTTTTGAAAATAGTTAGCTTGGTATGCAGGGACGAAAAAAAGCCCGCGCAAGGCGGGCCAAGGGCACTGCGAAGTGTTGGGTTCAGAACGGGGCAGGAGACCTCACGATCTCGATAGGCCCGAGGCCTGAATAGATGAGTTCGTTGGAGCCGGTTGTGCGGACCTCCCACCAATCCGGGTGCACCTCCTTGAGCGCATAGGCATCTGGCTCCAGCGGCAGCTTCCGCTCTTCGGGGAAGCCGAACCAGGGCGGCAGCCGCAGCAGGGTGGGGTGGTTGATCGTGCTCATTGGTAGTCCAGGGGGGCGAACGGGTCTTCGATGTCGTTGTCGTTCTCGGCGCTGAACCCTGTGGAGTGGGTGACGCGGATGCGGGCCAGCAGCGGCTGAGCGTCGGCCGGGTCCAGCGCGCAGAGCCACGACTGGCTCACCCGGCGGGTGTTGGCCTTGGTGTTCGACCGCCCGACGCGCTCATTGCCGGTCAGGTGCATCACCCCATCTATCCGGGCCAGGCGGGCGTAGTACAGCGGCAGGATCAGGTCTTTCCCGCCACGCCGGTCGAGAAGGTGCGCCTCCATCCGGGGGCCGTAGCTATCCAAAGGAGAGCGCTTGAACTCCAGCCAGCCACGCACCGGCTGCTGGTGGATCAGTTCTGCTCCTGCGAGGCGGTGGCCGTTTGAGCGCATTCGAAAAATATGGCAAATCACTGTATGAATTTACAGTATATTGAATGCCAACGGAATAGGTAGGATGACCCAATGTGCAACCGATACGAGGCCCCGCCGCGCTCCCAGATCGAGCTGGAATGGGCCGCGCGTCAGGTGGTGGAGCAGGACTGGGACAAGGTTTTGTTCCCCCGTGGGCGGGGTGCATTCATCCGCCGCACGCGGGACGACTCCGGGTACAGCCGCGAGCTGGTGACGGGGCAGTGGGGCCTGATCCCATGGTTTGCCAAAGAGGCGAAGCTGCCGTACCAGACCAACAACGCCCGATCAGAAGAGCTGGCGGCCAAGGCCAGTTTCAAGATGCCCTGGGCGCGCGGGCAGCGCTGCATCATCCCGGCTGAGACGTTCGATGAGCCGTACTGGGGCCCCTACGACGCCCAGTTCAAGAAATGCGAGTGGTGGCGGTTCCGCCGTGCCGATGGCCGCCCCTGGGGCCTGGCCGGGCTATGGAACACCTGGACTGACAAAGCAACCGGCGAGGTGCACGAGAGCTACACGATGCTGACCATCAATGCCGATGGCCACCCGCTGATGGGGCGCATGCACAAGAACGAACTCGATCCCAAGACCAAGAAGCCGCTGCCGCTGGAGCAGCAGGACAAGCGCAGCGTGATCCCTATCGAGCCGGCGGACGTGGACGCCTGGCTCGCCGGCACCCAGCAAGAAGCCCAGGCGCTACTGCGGCTGGCGCCGGTGGAAATTTTTGATGCACGCGCCGTCGGCGCACAGGAGTGACCATGACCCAAGACGAGCAGATCAAAGCACTGCAAGATGAAGTGAAAACCCTCAAGGACCAGGTATTCGTGCTGACGGACAAGGCGAATCAGGCCCTGATCTACGCCGAGTCGCTGTCAGCATTGACCTTGGCGCTTGCGTCGCAGTCCAAGGACAGGAAGGATCTTCTGGGCAAGTACCTGCATATGTGCAGCCAGGTTGACGGCAGCCCCATGGACAAGAAGCGCACGGAGTTCGAGCACCAAGTGAAGGACATGATCCGGCGGAACACGATTGCGCACCTGGAAATGAAGTACTGAGCTCGGCTGCCAAGCACTCCATGCGTAATGCCAGAGTCGGGCGAGTGGGCATGAGAAAAGGCACAACGTCGTGCAGACCAGGTAAAATTGCGTTGTCCGGGATCGCGAACCCGGCCGCGTCTGGGGAACCCCACCGCACAGCCGAACGGCAAACGCCCCGGCGCCCGTCTTGCCCGCGACCGCGGAAACGGGAATAGCTTTAAACCTATTCCGTTGACCGTGACCCGACTTGCAAAACTCCGTACCCGTGCATTCTTCGCGCAGCAGTGCCGCTGCATCTACTGCAACCTCCCGATCTGGGAAGGCCCCTACAAAGACCGTCTAGCGTCAGCTCTCGGGATTCCCGAGTCGCTGGTTCCGTACCTCCAGAGCACCGCTGAGCATCTGGTAGCACAGCAGGACGGCGGGCCAGATGCGCCGGTGAACATCGCTGCAGCATGCCAGTGGTGCAACTGGAAACGGCATGCCCATCGGCACAACTGTGCGCCTGACCCAGTTACGTTCCAAGCTGAGGTGCATAGGCTGATGGCTGCAAAGCGCTGGCATCCTGCCGCCAGGTGGGCGAGTAAGTCGCTGCCTGGGTGCGCAGGGCAAAGTGTCCGGGCATGAAAAAGCCACCCGAAGGTGGCTGAGACATACGCTGATCGGGCGCTGCGAAAAGAAGCCCGCTCTATGCGGGCTAAAAATCATGCAGGCGCAAAGCGCGACTCTACTGAATCATTTCGCTTTCTTGCTCGCTGGCGTTCTTGCTGAAGCAGATCTTCCATTGTTGCTGGCTCTAGATCCTGCTGCTGCCGAACTGGCTCTTTTCGAGCTATTGGCGGTGCTTTTGGCCGCTGGGGTTTGTTTGCTGGATGTTGGCTGGGGTGGAACTGCATAAGCTTCCTCCGGTGTAACGATTTCAAAGGATGGCTGCTCGCTAGGGTGAAGCGCAATCTTTCCCAGATTTTTAAGCATCTGGTACTCGCTGTCTGTAGGACGCCGTATGGAGCGAAACAAATAGGCGGCCTCTTCTCGATCAATTACAAAGCCATGAGACGGGTATCCTTGGATGAGGCTCTGCAAGGCATTTGCCTTGAGACTTCTAGTTTTCATGTTTAGGCGTAAAGCATACGCTTCGCCAACGGCCATTGATCTGGCGATCTCCCCCATTTTCTGAGGGTCTATCTGCCGATAGATGGGTTCAAACAGGCCTTTGGTCACGTTCGCCGAGATCTCAGACGCCATCTTTAGCGTCACCAAACCATGCGTGCCGTCCTTAATTTGTCGCATAAACGAGTCGAAGAACTTGAACGCTTCAACTTCAAGACACTCTAATGCCTCATTGATCACGAGCCCTGAGTCGCGTTCATCGAGTTCATCACGACGCGCCAGCTGAACGTCGAGAGGCCCAAGTTCTGCTTCGTCTGCCATCGCAATTTCGTTTGCCGCAATGACGCACAGAGTTCCGGCACTTTTGCACCATCCGCCTACCAATGCTGTCGTTTTCTCGTAAGTGAGTTGGATTGCGCGACACATCCGATATGCATTCTCTGGCACGCCTCCAGGGGTGGTAATGACCCAAACAGCATTCTTCGGCCGTGCCGCATCCTGTTGGCGCTTCCGGAGCTTAGGCAAAGCCTCTTGGTCAAGCGCGGGGTAGCACGGACCATTGAATATCAAAACATCACACTTGTTGTCTTTGGCAAAAGCCAAAACTAAGTCTCTGATCTTTGGATCTAGCGCCATCGTTTCCCTCCTTTGGTATCACGATGTTACTGAATGGTTCCCTCTTGGCATAGGTTTATTGTCTCCGCCACTCCCAAGGCGCCACAGCCTCCTGAGCCCAAAGCCCGCGCCGCGCATCTCGGGCATCAGCCTCCAGCCCCCGCAGGTGCTCATACCCCTTCCCGTACTTCACATAGAACCAGGCCATCCCTGAGCGCACCTGCTCAGTGGCCGCGTCATGGCCCTGGCACTCCACATCGCCTACGGTGCGGCCGTACTTGTCATGGGTTCGAGGGGTGATGGTGGCGACTTGCTCGAAGCAGAGCTGGGCCAAGTGCTGGCGAGACACCTGACCGAAGGCCTGGCGCTTCTCGGGTGCGTCAATCGCACTGATGCGGACGGTGACCTGTTCGTAGGCACCTGGCTCGCCACAGCGGGCGGTCAGGGTGTCACCGTCTGTGATGGCGATGACGAGGCAGAGGAGGGTGGAAGCGTTCAGAGTTTTCGCCCGTCACAGACCATAGGCTTTGCATGAGGGCTTGTTGACTTGAAATTCATCCAGGACTTTGTCAGATTGGTTCAAATACCGGTATCGAATCTGAAACCCGCGACGTTGAAAAAAATCGTCGCCCTTCATTGCTGAACAGACTCCAGGAAAAATCTCGCTGCGAGTTCCAGCCCTCCATGCAGCCAACTCTTTTTCGGTCGCATCTGCCCGAATCGCGAGCACATATTCGTGGACCAGGACATTGCCTTGGGCGTAAGCCCTCGCAGACCTCGTAACCCCGTCGTTTGGAATGCCCCGTTTGTAGCTATTGTTTGCGCCGACTGCTGCTGCTTCGGCATATTTCTCCACAGCATCTGCAGCCGCGGCGAATGCTGACACGAGCGATGCGCCCAGGAAGAGTGCGGCGAATGTAAGTCTTTTCATAAGTTTGACCTGTTGGTCACTTTCAGGTCGACTTCTGGCATTCAATACTGCTCGCTGCGCCACACCGTCAGCACCTTTCCAAGCACCTCGAAGTGGGGGTTCTTTGGTGACATCGGGTATGGCGGGTAGTCCGGGTTCTTGGAAATGATGTTGAGCATCACCCCATCCCCGTGGGGGTCCGGCACCCGCTGGATCATCTTGATGTAGCCCTCATCCCCGACACGGAAGAAGTAGACCCCTTCGTGAGTGACTGTCTTCACGCCCGTGTCCACCAGCAATGGATCGCCAGGATTGAACATGGGCCGCATTGATGGCCCGAAGCCAGTGACGATGCAGAGATTCCGGATGCCTGTGTGGTTGGGCACATTCAGGCGAAGCCATTCATGTGTCACGCGCCAGCTCTTGATGGTGCCTGGCTGATCGTCCAGCAGTAGGCGCCCGGTGGTGTCCATGCCGCCGCCAGTGTCGAACTCGGTGATTACCAGGTCGGGCGGCGCGCCTGGCGCATCCGATGGCGCTTCATGGGGTGCTGGCGCACGCGACGGCAGATGGCCCACCTCGCCATTCGAAAACTTGGGCAATTTCCCCTCCGCGAGCCATGCGGGCGTGACGGCAAGGCCATACCGCGCAATCAGTTTCTCGGCGTTCTCGCGGCTGATGGTGGCTACTTTCTCCGGGTTGCCAAACCAGTTTGAAACGCTGGCTCCCGAGACGCCGCAAAGACGCGCGATCTCAGTGCGCAAACCGCGCTCCTGTGGTTCAGGGAAAACTTCTGCCAGGCGGTTTTGCAATGTCATGGTTAGCCTAGCCTAACTTTTGTTTTGTTAGCCTGGGCTTGCTTTTAATCTTAGCCTTGGCTAATATGTGGCCCATGAACGTAGCCGCCACAGAAATCATCGACCGACTCGGAGGCACTGCAAAGGTGTCACGCATGTTCGGTATTTCCATGCCGAGCGTCAGCGATTGGAAGCATGACGGCATTCCACATGCCCGAGTGATGTTCCTGCGAGCCGCCCATCGCAAGACCCTCGCTGGCTGCGATCTGGATGCGGCCACGGCGCCGCGCAAAGCCGAGACCGCCCAAACGGCCTGAGACATGACCACCAACAAAACCCTCCTGGCCGCTACCACGGCTTGCTCCTGCACCAGCAGGGGCCTTTTTGATGACTCCACCCACACGGCCGCGCGCCGTCCGGCTGCCCTCCGTGGCGTCGGTTGCGTGGTCTGGGGTCATCAAAAAGGCGAAGTTTTTTGCGTCTTGCATGTCAAAAATTTTTGCCCCACCGCAACCGGTAACTCAACCGGTAATCCGTTGATTTCTTTCTATCGAGGCAGCGATGGAACAACTTGCACTTCCCCTCATGGGGCGCTTGGACTGTCCGTCCACTGCTCCTGTTTCGCTAGTAAACATGGCCGGTTCGTACCGCGAGGCTGTCAGGCTCGCATGGCGACTGCGTCGGGTGCACTACGCGACACAGCGGCAACTGGCGGCCGAGGCCGGGCTGTATGCCCCGCATGTGTCGGACTACCTCTGCGCGGACGACAAGCCGTCGCGGCGCAGCTTGCCTGCGGAGCACATCCCAGCATTCGAGGCGTTCGTGGGCAATACGCTGGTGACGCAGTGGATCGCTTCGAAGGCCAAGCTGACCGTGTTGGAGGAACTGCAGGCAACCAAGGCAGCCGCATGAACCATAGCCTCCCCCTCAACGCCTTCCAATCGGTTCGCCCACGCGGCCCTGATCTGGACATCCCCGCAGCAGCCCCCCGCAAGACCAACCGCAGCACAGCACCAATTGAGGGGAATGTGCAGCAGGCCCTAGACCGGAACGGCCGCCGCACGGTGAGCCTGTCGCCGCGCACTGCTGGTGCCATCACCATCGAATCGCGCGAGCAAAGCGCTGCCAGCGTCGCGAAGCGCCGCAAGATCAGCAAAGGGGGCACCAAGTGATGCAAGCCCAGCACCTGGTTCGCGCCAGCGACCCTCTCTCCAGCGTTCTCGCAGCAGAGCGCGCCATAAAGTTCGCAGGCAACCACTGTGACCGCATTCTGGCCGCGCTCAAAGCAGCAGGCCAAGCCACACCCCACGAACTGGAAGTCACCACCGGATTGACCGTGGTGCAGATCGATCGCAGATTGCCCGACCTCCAGAAGGCCGGCAAAGCGCAGGTCGTGCAGCGTGGCGGCATGGACCTCATGCGCGGGAATGCGCGGGTGTGGGAGGCGGTATGAGCTGGGAAGCCTACGAAGCCGCGAAGCGCGCATGGATTGCAGCGCATCCCGACGCAACACCCGAGCAATACGACGCTGCCATGCGCGCCATTGCCAAACGGATGGGGGTCTGATGCGCGACTACGGCAAGGTCTACGGCACGTTCTGGTCAAGCCAGACGACACACACGCTGTCTGATGACGGCAAGCTGCTGGCCCTCTATCTGATGACCTGCTCGCACGCGACCATTGCGGGCGTGTTCCGCCTGCCTGACGGCTACGTTGCAGAGGACATCGGCTGGGATCACGAGAGGGTTCAGAAAGGGTTTGCGGAACTGTTGGCAAAGGGTTTCGCTAACCGTTGCGAAACCACGAAATGGGTGTGGGTTGTGAAGCACCTGGAGTGGAACAAGCCGGAGAACCCGAACCAGCGCAAATCCGCCGCGAAGATCGCTCAGTCTGTTCCTGCGGAATGTGGCTGGAAGCTAGATTTCATGCGGGCTTGTGCCGAATCTCTCGGATTGGAAGCTCCAGAAAGTGGAAACCGTTCGGAAACCGTTGGCGAACTGTTCCCTAACCAGGAACAGAAGCAGGAGCAGGATATAGAAGAAGCTAAAGCTTCTTTGTCGGCTTCTTCGCAGCCGCCGGATGTGGACGAGCTTGACGATGGTGTGCCACCGTGCCCGTTCGACAGCTTGATCGACAGCTACGAGGCTGCGTTGCCGCTGTTGCCAACGGTGCGACGTTCGCTGTTCGCGAAAGGCGCCAACGGCAAAGCGCTGCGAACCCGCTGGCGCTGGGTGATGACTGCCAAGCACGAACGCGGAGAGCGCAAGGGCGAGCGTCTGGCGACTACTGCCGAAGAAGGCAAGGCTTGGTTCACGCGGTATTTCGAGTACGCGGCAGATAGCGACTTCCTGTCGGGGCGTGACGGCAAGTTCCGGGCCTGCGACATGGGTTGGCTGGTGAAGGCTGAGAACTTCGAAAAGGTCCTGTCGGGCAAGTACCACCACGAGCAACGCGAGGTGGCCCATGCGTGAACCACGCGCCATCCCCGCGAGCCTGGAGTCCGAAGCGGGCGTTCTGGGTGGCCTGATGCTGGACAGCGAGGCCATCAACCGGGTGCCAGAACTGACGGCCGAGGCATTCCACAACGAGGCCCACGCCAACATTTTCCGGGCGATTCAGGCGCTGGCAGTGGCCGGACAGCCTACCGACATGGTGTCGGTGTTCACCGAAATGCAGCAGGCGGGCCACGCCATCGAGCTGTACGAGCTGAACGAAATCGCCCAGTACGTGCCCAGCGCGGCCAGCATCCGCCGCCACGCTGGCGTGGTGATGGACACCTACCGGCTGCGCCAGCTGATGAACGCTGGATCGGAAATTGCCGACCTTGCCATGACGCCCGGACACCAAGCCGCCGAGCAGATCGACAAGGCCCAGATGATGCTGGCCAAGCTGGCGACCGTGAAGGCCAAGCGCGACCCGCAGCACATCAACCAGTCTCTGGCGAACTACCTGCAGCTGCTGCAGGACATGAGCGAAGGCAAGAACCCGGCCATCCCCACCGGCATCGGTGGACTGGATTCCATCCTGAACGGTGGGCTGCGCAAAGGCGAGGTTTTCGTCTTGGGGGCTCGGCCGAAGCATGGCAAGACGGCGCTGTCGCTGACCATGGCCCGCAACATCGCGCGCGACTACAACGTGCTGTTCCTGAGCCAGGAAATGCCGATCAACCAGCTGATGCACCGGCACACAGCCGCCAGCGGCCCGTTCGACCTGGCCCGCATCCTGGCTGCCAAGGCGGAAGACCACGACATGTGGACTGCAGTGACCGATGCTGCCCGCCGGTTGGGTGAGTTGCACCTTGTGCATGACGATCAATGCGCCCTGTCGCTGATGGATATCCGCCGCAAGACCCTGCAGGTGCGCCGCGCGCATGGTCTGGATGTGCTGTTCATTGACTTCTTGCAGCTGATGAGCGGGGCAGGGGAAGAGAACCGCAACCGCGAGCTGGACATCATCGTGAACGGCATCAAGGCCATGGCGATGGACCTGGACGTGGCGGTGGTGCTGCTCAGCCAGATGAGCCGCAAGGCCGATGAGCACTACGGCCGGCCCACGATGACCCACCTGCGCGACTCTGGCGCCATTGAGGCCGCCGCCGACCAGATCGCCGTGCTGTTCACTGACTGGGCGCACCCGCTGAGCAAGCGCACCCAGGAATTCCAAGGCTACTCCGAGTTGGAGATCGTGGCCCACCGCAACGGACCCCAGGGCGTCGTGCCGCTGGAGTTCGTTGGCAAGTACCAGCAGATGGGCGACTGGATCGGCCCACCGCCCGTGCACACAAAACCTGCTGCAGCGCCCGCCGCGCGCGGTGCCAACTTCTGAGGACTGACATGAGCACAGAAACCCACGCGCTCCTTTGGAGCAAGAAATCCAACTGCTTCCACATTGAACCATTGCCTGCCACCGTGAACAACGGGCTCCGCTTTTTCCGATCCAACAGCACCAACGACTACTTGGTCATAGGGGTTGGAAGTCGGGACGAATGCGGCAAAAAGGCCGACGAGTTGCGCCCCCTGTTGCGAGAGCGTGAAGAAGTGCGCCGTCTTTTTGGGACTGAATGACATGCCTCAGAAATTGCACTGCGCCCGCTGCGGCCGCATCACCCTGCACCCCGCTGTTGTCATCGGCGCCCAGCCCTTCGGCCGCGTCTGCGCACGCAAGGCCGGACTGATCGAACCCAAGCACCGGGGCCGGGCATCCGAGGCATGCCGGGATACCCGCACCCTGGATCTGTTTGGAGGTGCCGCGTGAAGTTGCAAGCCCTCTCCAATGGAGCCCGCTTCGTTCTGCTGCGCACCGGCCAGCGGTTTGAGGTACTGGGCCGCCGCAATGGATACCAGATGAACGTGAAGCGCGCTGACGGCACTGAAGGGCGGCTGCATCACTCCTGTTTTGTGAAGCCGATCGTGAAGGCTGGAGGCGCCCTGTGAGCTACATGCAAGAAGCCAACGCCATCGCCGATCGGCTGCGCGGCAAGGCCCCGGCCCGCCGCAAGAAGGCCGCCGCAGCATCAGAACTGCAGCTGCAGGTGCTGGACTTCATGCGCACCTTCCTGTCCGAGAACGACCAGCTCCCGCCGGTGCACAGCGTCGCCAAGCGGTTCGATTTGGCGATCTCCAGCGCAGACTGGCACATCAGGGCGCTGCTGCGCCTTGGATTCCTGGAGCGCAACGCCGTTGGCAAGCTGCGGTTTGCAAGGGGAGGGCGCACGGCATGACAACGCTGCAGCTCACTCTGCCATGGCCGCCCACGGCCCTGAGCCCGAACGCCCGCCAGCATTGGTCGGCCCTGTCGCGCGCCAAGAAGGCCTACCGCCACGCCTGCGCCATCACCGCCCGCCAGCAGGGCGCTGGCCGCACCGATGCCAAGAAGCTGCACGTCTCCCTGGTGTTCGTGCCACCTACGCGCAGGGCCTACGACCTGGACAACCTGCTGGCCCGCATGAAATCCGGCCTGGATGGCTTGGCCGACGTGCTGGGGGTGGACGACAAGCACTGGTCCCTCACCATCGCCAAGGCCGACGAGGTGGGCGGCATGGTCAGGGTGGAGGTGTCCCATGGCTGAAATCACCCTGGTGCGCCAGGAGCCCGTGCAGATCACCGAGGCCGACAAGGCCGTGGCCCGTCGCGTCATCTTTGGCATCGTGGACGGCCTGGGCGAGCGCGGCAAGAAGCAGTGGCGTCGCCTCTGGAACAACATCCTGCGCCTGGAGCCGGGCGAGATGGTGGAGCTCAAGACTCACCAAGCCCGGCTGGGCTGGTATCACCGCAAGCACATGGCCATGGAGCAGGCGGTGTTCGAGAGCCAGGACCGCTTCGAGAACTTCGCAGGCTTCCGCGACTGGCTCAAAGTCGGGGCAGGGCATTGCGAGTGGTATCCCGGCCCCAAGGGCGGTGTGTTCCCAGTGCCCAACTCCACCAGCTACGCCAAGCTGGAGCAGGGCGCCATGGAGCAGTTCCATCACGACGCCGTGGAGTTCCTGCGCACTGAGCATGCGGGCAAGACGCTGTGGCGCCATCTATCTCCGGTGGACCGCATCACGATGATCGAAACCATCCTGCAGGGGTTCAACGAATGAAGCGCACCGGCTTCCGCTCCCGCGCACCCCGCCGCGAGCAGCGCGACCCCGACCGCGTGAGAGCCATGCCAGCCGTCACGCCCGGCGCATTCCGCGCGCCGCAGCCGGTGGTGGCCGCGCCCGCCGCAGCGCCTAAGTCGGTCGCCCAGCGAAACGCTCACCTCCGCGACATGGCCCGGGGCATGCCCTGCCTGCTGCGCGTGCCCGGCATCTGCACCCAAGACCGCGCCACGGTCGTGTGCTGCCACAGCAACCTGAGCATCCACGGCAAGGCCGGAGCCCGCAAGGCGGACGACCACTACAGCGTGTGGGGCTGCGCTGCGTGCCATTCCTGGCTGGATCAGGGGCCAGCGCCGCGCGCGCAGAAGGCTGCCGCATTCATGGCCGCCCATCTGGCCCAGGTGCTGGAGTGGCGCGCCATCGCCTTCGACAGCCGCAGCCAGGCGCGGGACCGGGCCGCCGCTGAATGGGCGCTGGAGCGGCTGAATGCGACGGCAACGATTTCGATGAACTGAAAGGGAGACCATGTACCAAGACGACCGCCGCACCATTGAGGAAAGCTACGCATCGGCCACGGCCAGCTCGGACCTGCGCTGCGACACCCGCGAGGGCGCGCCGCGCTCCGACACGGACCTGCTGATCGCCGCCGGCTGGTCGCCCAGCCGCATCGGGGCCGCACTGCTGCGCCTGCACACCGAGTGGGACGGCGCCGAGCACCTGCGGCCAGCAGCCGGTGCGGACTTCAGCCGCGCAGCCCAGCAACGCCCAGCCGACACCCAGAAGCCGCCGCAGACACCGGCCTCCGCACGGGCCCAGGCCGAAAAGCTGGCCGCCGAGCACAACAAGCAGCAGGCCAAGCTGCTCATGTCGCACCTGAAGACTATGCCCGTCGTCCGCGAGCAGCTAACCCTGCAGCTCTTGAAGTGGAAGGTGGAAGACGCCGAGCAGGTTGCCGGGGCGCTGCTTCGCTGGTGGCTGGCCCCTAACTGCCACGCCTGCCACGGCCGAAAGTTCGAGGTGATCCCCGACACCGGCCGCCTGTCGAGCAAGCACTGCAAGCCCTGCGGTGCGACGGGAAAGTTACGGATTCCGCACGGGGAGGCGGGGCGCAGGTTGGCGAACTGGATGGACGACTGCGTGGGCATCGCGCGCAACTCGATCAGAAAGCGCTTGCACACCACAATGGGGCGCGACTAGAATTGCATCCGTCGATTGCAGAGGGTGCTGACCCTCTCGCGCGGCGACTCTCCGCTGAACGTCACCACGCAACAGCCTGGCTCCGCCTGTAGCGACGTGGGAAGACCTCGATAGGAGAACTCGCCCTGAATTTTTTAAGTTCTTCCGCCAAGAAGATGTCCTGTGTGCGAGCACAGGAGAGCCCGCACGGTTTGCCCTGCGGGCTTTTTCATTTGTCGCGGTGTAGCTCAGCCTGGTAGAGCAGCGGGTTCATACCCCGCGCGTCGTCGGATCGAAGCCGACCACCGCTACCACGTTCGCGGGCCTGCTGAAAAATCTTGTCGGGCCCCGTTCCCAAAAGCAGCAGCGCCCGCAACACACAACCACCCCGGAAGCTGGACGGGAGCGCCACGGGGGCGCTGAACTCCTGCGGATTCCCATCCGTCACCAGCAGAGGCGCGACGGCAAGCCCTGCCCGCATGTGCGAGTTGTCCGAAGGGCTCTTAACTGGGGATGTGCATGAACGAGGCAAGCATGAACGGCGGTGGAAGCCGTTGCATCGAGGTGGACGGTCCGCAGGGCGTCGAGCGTAGGCCTATCGACCATGTGCAGGTTGACACCCGCGACCGTGCTGCCCGGGTGGTTCCTTGGTTGCGCGCTGGCGAAGAGGTTTTCCAGACGCTTGACGGCCGCTGTGCTGTTGTGCAGACCGGGTAGCCGCCCAGAACATTGAAAGGGTCTTCCATGGGCCGAAAGTCAAAGCTCACGGAACGACAGTGGGAGCAGATCGGGAAACGGCTGCTGGCTGGTGAGTCTGGCAGAGCCCTGGCCAAGGAATTCGGGGTTTCCGAAGCCACCATTCGGGGCCGCTTTTCCGCGCAAGTTGCAGAAATAAAAACCGTTGCAAATCAAATAGTTGCAACGGAGCAGGCCTTGAAGGCCTTGCCGATTTCCGCGCAGATTGCTGCGCATAACCTCGCAGATGAACTGATCGCAATCAGCACGCATCTGGCGGGGGCCGGGAAGTTTGGCGCGGCCACTGCGCACCGACTCTCCGGCATCGCGCACGCAAAGGTGCAAGAGATTGATGACGCCGCGCCGCTAGACGAGGAAAGCATGGACGCCCTCAAGGGTGTTGCAGTCCTCACGCGCATGGCGAACGAATCCAGCCAGATCGGCATGAACTTGCTGCAGGCCAACAAGGACAGCATCAAGGAGATGAACCAGAAGATGAAGCCGCCACCGAAGCGCGTGGTGGTGGAAGTCGTGGACGCGAGCGCGCCGGATGCCTAGGCTCAATCAGCCGCAGGCGCAGTTCCTGGGGCTGGACAAGAAGTTCAAGGCCCTGGTCGCCGGGTTCGGCTCAGGAAAGACCTGGACCGGATGCGCCGACCTGTGCAAGTTCGCATGGGAGTGGCCCGGCGTGAATGCGGGCTACTTCGCGCCGACCTACCCGATGATTCGGGACATCTTCTATCCGACCATGGAAGAGGTGGCCGACGACTGGGGCCTCGAAGTGGACATCCACGAGAGCAACAAGGAAGTCCACGTTTACAGCGGCGGCGAGTACCGCAGCACCATCATCTGCCGGTCGATGGAGAAGCCCGGCAGCATCGTGGGTTTCAAGATCGGTAAGGCGCTGATTGACGAGCTGGACGTGATGCCCATCCTCAAGGCTGAGCAGGCATGGCGCAAGATCATCGCCCGCATGCGCTACAACGTGGATGGGCTGCGCAACGATGTGAGCGTGACGACGACACCCGAGGGCTTCAAGTTCGTCTATCAGCAGTTTGTGAAGCAGCTGCGGGACAAGCCAGCGCTGCAGGAGATGTACGGCCTGGTGCAGGCCAGCACGTATCAGAACGCGAAGAACCTGCCAGCCGACTACATCCCGTCGCTGCTGGCGAGCTACCCCCCGCAGCTGATCAGCGCCTACATTCGCGGCCAGTTCGTGAACTTGGCCAGCGGGAACGTGTACCCCAACTTCGACCGGAAGCTGAACCACACGCCGGAGAAGATCAAAGACAAAGAGGCGCTGCACATCGGCCTGGACTTCAATGTGCTGAACATGACGGCGGTGGTCAGCGTGATACGCGCCGACCTGCCGCTGACGCTGGAAGAACTGACCAAGGTGCGGGACACGCCGACCATGGCGCGCATGCTCAAAGAGCGGTATGTGAACAAGGGTCACCCGGTGGTGGTCTACCCCGACGCCAGCGGTGGCAACACCAGCAGCAAGAACGCCAGCGAGTCGGACCTGACCATCCTCAAGCAGGCGGGCCTGCAGATCAGCGTGAACCCGACGAACCCTGCCGTGAAGGACAGGGTGAATGCGGTGGACGCGATGACCCTGAACGCCGACGGCGCCCGGCGCTGGAAGATCAACACGGACGCCTGCCCGGCTCTCACCGAGGCGCTGGAGCAGCAGGCATGGGGCGCAAATGGCGAGCCCGACAAGACAACGGGGCATGACCACCCGAACGACGCGGTCGGTTACTTCCTGGTGAAGCGCTGGCCGATTGTGAAGCGCACGGTTTCGGTAGCGCCCCTGCGCGTGTGAAAGACGACATGGCCCAAAAAGTTCAACACCAATCCAGCGAAGTGCAGGCACTGGCCCATAACTGGCCCATTGCCGAAGCCCTGCTGGGTGGCACGCGGGCCATGCGGGCAGCCGGAACCGCCTTCCTGCCGAAGTGGCCCGGCGAGGAAAAGGAAAGCTACGACGCCCGCCTGGCAACGGCCACTCTGTTCCCTGCCTTCGGCCGCACGCTGGGCGTGATGTCCGGCAAGCCCTTCAGCAAGCAGATCACGCTGGGTGAAGACACCCCGCCGAAGATCAAGACCTGGTGCGAAGACGTGGACCTGCAGGGCAACAGCCTGCACACCTTCGCCGCCATGATGATGGACGAGGCTTTGGGCTTCGGGCTGGCTGGCATCCTGGTGGATTACCCCCGCGTGTCGGGGGCCCGCACACTGGCCGACGAGCGAGCCATTGGCGCCCGCCCGTACATGGTGGCCATCCGGCACGGCCAGATCCTGGGCTGGAAGGCTCAGCGCAGCAACGGCGCCACGGTGCTGACGCAGCTGCGCCTAGCCGAGAGCAAGGAAGAGGACGACGGAGAGTTTGGCGTGAAGCAGGTGCCGCGCGTGCGGGTGCTGACGCCGGGAGCCTGGGCGGTCTACATGCCCGGCTCCAAGCAGGAAGACGACTGGGTTCTGGAAGAGCAGGGCACCACGACGCTGAAGTCCATCCCCTTCGCTCCGGTCTACGGCCGCAAGCGCGGCTTCATGGATGGCGTCTCCCCGCTGCTGGATCTGGCCTACCTGAACGTCAAGCACTGGCAGAGCCAGAGCGACCAGGACACGATCCTGCACGTC
This sequence comes from Acidovorax sp. M14, assembly GCF_049331375.1. Taxonomy (NCBI): domain Bacteria; kingdom Pseudomonadati; phylum Pseudomonadota; class Betaproteobacteria; order Burkholderiales; family Comamonadaceae; genus Acidovorax; species Acidovorax sp. M14. The sequence continues at coordinate 2,812,779 of NZ_CP186263.1, read as the reverse complement.
GCCCGGGTGCCCATCCTGGCAATGATCGGCGCAGATGACGACACCAAACTGACGGTGGGCGCCTCGTCAGCCGTGAAGCTTCCGATGGATGCCGACCTGAAGTTTGTGGAGCACACGGGCGCAGCCATTGAGGCCGGCGCCAAGTCCCTGGAAGCGCTGGAAGACCAGATGATCCAGACCGGCGCCGAACTGCTGGTCCAGAAGCCCGGGCAGCGCAGCGCCACGGAAGCAAGCAACGACGCCGAGGCCAACAAGTCGGAGCTGCAGCGCATCACCGAGGGGTTCGAGGACTCGCTGGACCAAGCGCTGCAGTTCATGGCGGCCTGGGTGAATGAAAAGCAGGGCGGCCATGCCAGCCTGTTCAAGGACTTCGGCGCGGCCACGCTGACCGAGGCCGGCGCTCAGTTGGTGATCTCCATGCAGCAGGCCGGTTTCATCACGAAGGCCACGGCCATCAAGGAACTGCAGCGGCGCGGCATGTTGGCTGCCGACATCGACGCCCTAATGGAACTTGACGCCGTGCAGGAGGAAGGCCCGGCCCTGGGTACTGTCGGGGCGGTCTGATGGATTCGGTCAACGACCTGCTGCAGTCCGAAGCGATCCGCCACCAAGTGGCACTGCAGGGGCTGAGCAACAACGTGGTGGCGCGGATCATTGCCGTGCTCAACCGCAGCGACAAGCGCATCTTTGCGGAACTGGCCGACAGGCTGGAGCGCATGGACGCAACCAGCTTCTCCATCGAGCGGCTGGAATCGATGCTGACCAGCGTGCGCAGCATGAACACCCAGGCGTTCGCCGAGGTGGAGCGCGAGCTTACGCAGACGCTGCGGGAATTCGTGGCCTACGAGGCGGCCTACCAGAACCAGGTGCTGGTGGCCCATGTGCCCGTGGTGGTGCAGGTGGCCAGCGTGGCGCCCGAGGCTGTGTATGCGGCGGCCATGGCCCGTCCGTTCCAGGGCGTGATGCTGCGCGAGGTGTGGAAGGAGCTGGACGGCAAGAAGATGCGCCAAGTGCGCCAGGCCATCGCCAGCGGATTCGTGGAAGGCAAGACCACCGACCAGATCATCCGGGAGCTGCGCGGCACCAGGGCGAAGGGATTTGCAGACGGCCTGATCGAGGTCACGCGGCGCGATGCCGAAGCGGTGACCCGCACGGCGCTCGGCCACATGGCGCGGTTTGCCCAGGACATGACGGTAGAGGCGAACACCGACCTGATCAAGGCGCTGGTGTGGTCATCGACCATCGACCTGCGGACCTCGCCGCCATGCCGGGCTCGCGACGGCAAGCAGTACACGACGGCGCACAAGCCCATCGGGCACGCGCTGCCATGGCTGGGCGGCCCTGGTGCGCTGCACTGGCGCTGCCGCAGCCATGCGACCTACGTGCTGAAGTCGCACAAGGAACTGGGCATTGATGTGCCCGAGGTCGTGGTGGTGGGCAAGACCCGGGCGAGCATGGACGGCCAAGTGCCGGTAGAGACTACCTACGCGGAGTGGCTAAAAAAGCAGCCGTCGGCGCGCCAGATCGAGGTGCTGGGCCCCACGCGGGCGCGGCTGATGAGCGAAGGAAACCTCCCTCTGGAGCGGATGTACTCGCAGAACGGGCGGTATTTGACGCTGGACCAGCTCAGGGAAAAGGACGCGGAGGCTTTCAAGCGGGCCGGAATATGATGCGCGGGTGCCAGACCTCCGCATAGTCCCACCCGCTGAACCCGACGCCAAGCAGGCCGCCATCGAGCGCGTCAAGGCCATGAAGCGCGCGCCGGGCATGTTGCAGTGCTCCAAATGCGGCGGCCGCGACACTATGACGGTGGTGACTGGCTCCTACATCGGTGAGGACGGCAAGATCAAGCGCGGCACGGTGACGGCGGATAAGGTCTGCTACCACTGCGACAAGCGGGGCATCCTGAGCTTCATGGTGCAAGACCCGCCACGGCTGGTGAAGGAGCCGAAACCCAGGCGAACGAAGCCGAAGGCTGTGAAGTGATGGAAGATGATGATGCAAAGAGGGTGCTGCAGCAGCATCTCGATTGGGCGAATGGGAAGAACTGCCCCGGGATTGGGCGCGCTGAATTGAACGCGGCTATTGAGGCTGTCGGGAAGAAGCAGAACTTCCCCGTCGGTAACGTTATGCGAGATCTTGAGCAAGGCGGATTCAGTGATCCGGCCTTTCTGGTACAGATTAAATTTCTGGCGTGCGGCCAATAGTCTGGCAACCGCCAAATCAACAACCCGCCCTGGGCAACCTCGGCGGGTTTTTTCATGCCCAGACGCCGGATGGCTGAGGGCGCATCGGGCCGGATGGCTCACCCGTACTGAGGGCGGATGCCCAAGGAAACAGCAACCATGCCATTTAAATTCGACGCCAACGGCGCAATCGTCCTCCAAGAAGTCAACGGCCAGAAGCTGCCCGTGTTCGTGCATGCCGACGGCAAGGAAACGGCCTTCGATGGTGACAGCACCATCGCCACCATTTCCCGTCTCAACGGTGAAGCCAAGAGCCACCGTGAACGCGCAGAAGCCGCCGAAGGTGCGCTGAAGCCATTCAAGGATGCCGGGATTCAAGACCCCGTGGCAGCCGCGAAGGCCCTCAGCACCATCAAGAACCTGGACGACAAGAAGCTGGTGGATGCCGGCGAAGTCGAAAAGGTGAAGGCCGAAGCCATCAAGGCCGTGGAGGATAAGTACGCCCCCGTGGTGAAGAAAGCGACCGAACTGGAGCAAGCCCTGTACGGCGAAAAGATCGGCGGTGCGTTCGCGCGCTCCAAGGTCATCGCTGACAAGTTCGCCATCCCGGCGGACCTGGTGCAAGCCCGCTTCGGAAACGCTTTCAAGATCGAAGAAGGCAAGACCGTCGCCTACGACGCCCAAGGCAACAAGATTTTCAGCCGCGCTCGCCCCGGTGAGTTGGCCGACTTCGAAGAAGCCCTGGAAACCCTGGTGGACCAGTACCCCTACAAGGACCAGATCCTGAAGGGCACTGGCGCATCTGGCGGTGGCGCCCATGGCGGCAATCAAGGTGCTGGCGGGAAGAAGACCATGACCCGCGCGCAGTTCGATGCTCTGGACCCGACGGCGAAGGCCGCTGCGGTCACCGGCAAGGATGCCGTGCAGATCACCGACTGATCTCGTTCAACCATCCCACAATCGGGCCGCCATGTGCGGCCTTTTTCATTTCCGAAAGGCCATCATGAAAGCCACTCTCTCCAAACTGCGCTTTGTCGCACTCGCTCTGGTCGCGGTCGTCGCGGCCATCCTGCCCATGGCCACCGTCGCCGCTGCTGCGGCCCGCGTGTTCGAGCTCACGCACTCCTGGGTCACCCAGAAGAAGCAGGATTTCGCCCTGGGCGCCAACACGCTCACCGGCCTGATTCCGACGCTCTACGAAGCGCTGAATGTGGTGTCCCGCGAAATGGTGGGCTTCATCCCCGCCGTCCGTCGTGACAGCAACGCCGAGCGTGCCGCCGTTGGCCAGACCGTTCGCATCCCGCTGGGTGAATCCGGCGCGCTGGAAGACATCACGCCCGGCGCTACCCCCGCCAACAGCGGTGACACCACCGTGGGTTTTGCCGACATCACGATCAGCAAGTCCAAGGCTGCGCCCATCCGCTGGAACGGTGAAGAGCAGAAGGCTGTTGGCTCCACTGGCACCTACAACCAGATCCTGGCCGACCAGTTCGCCGACGGCATGCGCAAGATCGTGAACGCCATGGAAATCGACCTGGCTTTGTCTGCGAAGACCGGCGCATCCCGTGCCTACGGCACCGCTGGCACCACGCCCCTGGGCACTGCTGGCGACCTGTCCGACCTGGCTGGCGTGGCTCGCATCCTGGACGACAACGGCGCCCCTGTGGTCAACCGTCAACTGGTGCTGAACTCGGCCTCCATCGCCAACCTGCGCGGCAAGCAGTCTGTGCTGTTCAAGGTTAACGAAGCCGGTTCCAGCGACATGCTGCGCACTGGCATGACTGACCTGCTGCAGAACATGGCCGTGCGCTACTCGGCAGGCATCCAGCAGCACGTCAAGGGCACCGGCGCCAGCTACGTGACCTCCGGCAGCACCGCCGCAGGTGTGCGCGACATCGCGCTGATCACCGGCTCCGGCACGGTGCTGGCCGGTGATGTGGTGACCTTCGCCGCTGACTCGACCAACAAGTATGTGGTCGGCACCGGCGTGGCCGCACCAGGCACGATCAGCCTGAATCGCCCTGGCGCGCTGATGACCATCCCGACCAGCAACGGGTTGACCGTGGGCAACAGCTACACCGGCAACTTCGCGTTCAGCCGCAACGCCCTGGTGCTGGCCTGCCGCGCTCCTGCGGTGCCCGAAGGCGGCGACTCTGCCGACGACTCCATGATGATCACGGACCCCGTGACTGGCCTCACCTTCGAGGTGCGCGTGTACCGCCAGTACCGCCAGGTCAAGTTCGAGATCTGCATGGCCTGGGGCACTGGCGTGACCAAGCCTGAGCACATCGCCACTCTGCTGGGCTGATGAGCTGCTGGGGGCTTCGGCCCCCGGCCTATTTCCTGCGAACCGGAGAACACCATGACCGACAACGAACTGATCCCTGTCACCAAGCACGGCGAATACCTCGAAGTGCATCCCGTCGCCCTCGCGCAGCATGAAGCCCTCGGCTGGGTGAAGTGCGCCCGCCAGGAGTCTGCCGACGACGAACCCGACGGCGCCAAGAAGGCTACCGTGGCCGAGCTGCGCGAAGCGCTGACCGCCAAGGGCATCGCCATCCCCGACGGCGCCAAGAAGGCCGAACTGCAAGCCCTGCTGGACGCTGCCCAGTAAGCCATGGCCCTGATCGTCGCCCCCGCCACGGGCGCGGAGTCCTATATCTCCGTCGCCAACGCCGACGCCTACCACGTAGCCCGTGGCAATGCCGCTTGGGCGCTCCTGTCTCCTGAGGCCAAAGAGCAGGCCCTGCGCAAAGCCACGGACTACATGGGCGCGTACTCCGGCCGCTGGAAGGGCGCTCGCGTCAGCTCCGGCCAGGCGCTGGACTGGCCCCGCGCTGGTGTAGTGGTGGACGGCTACGAAATCGACTGGGAAACCATCCCGGCCGCCATTGCCAACGCCTGCGCCGTCCTGGCGCTCAAGGCATCGGCTGGTGATATCGCCCCGGATCTGGGCCCGCAGAAGCAGAGCGTGAAGGTGGGGCCGATTGAAACCACCTACGCTGCCGGCACGCGGCAGGTGACGCGCTACCAGTCGGCTGAAACGCTGCTGGCGCCGTATCTGGCGGGGAGCGCTGGGCAGGCGAAGGTGGTCCGGGCATGACCTTCTACGTCGAAATGGCCCAGGTGGCCGACGAAATCCTGCGCGAGTTCGGCGCCTCGGGCACGCTCACATACAAGACCCGCAGCGGGCAATACGACCCAGACCTGGGCGACTACCCCGAGGTTGAGGTGCCGCAGGCCTGCACCGCCGCAGTGTTCCCCGTGGACCAGAAGCTGGTGGATGGCACTACGGTGCTGGCTACCGACGAGCAGGCGTACCTGTCGGCTGTCGGCCTGAGCATCCCGGAGCCCACACACGTCCTGACGCTGGGCGGCGTAGCCCGCACCGTGGTCAGCGTGAAGAACCTTGCCCCGGCCGGCACCTCTGTGCTGGTGGAACTGATCGTGAGGCGATGAATGGGATTCGCTGCCGACCTCAACAAGCTCTGTGAGCGCGCTGGCGACAAGGCCGCCCTGGTGGTGCGCCGCGCCGCGCTGGAGCTGCAGAGCGGGATGATTGAGCGGTCCCCCGTGGACAGTGGGCGCTTCAAAGGCAACTGGCAGTGCGGCATCGGCACCATCAACACCGACACCAGCCAGGGCGAGGACAAAAGCGGGCAGGGCGCACTGGGCCGCACTGCCACCACGCTGCAGGGCTGGAAGCCCGGCCAGACCATCGTGCTGAGCAATTCGCTGCCGTATGCCAAGCGCCTTGAGAACGGCTGGTCCGACCAGGCGCCCTCCGGAATGGTCCGCCTGACCGTGCAGGCCTACAGCGATGCCGTGAAGAAGGCCGTGGAGAGCATCAAGTGACCATCGCACTCATCGAAGCCGCACTGGAAGAGCGCCTGCTCGCAATCGCGCCAGCCATCGCCACCGCGTTCGAGAACAAGACTTTCACGCCCGCGGCCGGCACGGAATACCAGCGCATCAACCACCTGACCAACACCCCAGTGGATCACGCCGTCACGCTGGACGTGACCGAGGACCGGGGAATCCTTCAGGTGTCGCTGTTCTACCCACTGGACAAGGGCCGGGTTCCCGCCAAGACGCGGGCCCAGTTGATCCGCGACCAGTTCAAGCCTCCGCTGACGCTCACCAAGGGCGCGGTGAAGGTCGAGATAACCAAGACGCCAAGCATCGGCAGCGGCTACCCGGATGGGGACCGCTACATGGTGCCGGTGTCCATTTACTGGCGCGCCTTCAGTTAGGCCGCCGCACCAGCAACAAGGCCCGCCGCGTGCGGGTTTTTTTGTGCCCGCAAGGGCTTCACAGCACCCCGCACGGCGCAGGCCCTGCGGGTTTTTTTATGCCCCTTGCGGGCGATTGAACCCAAGAAAGGCCCACCATGTCGGCATTCCTCCCTGACGGCGCAACCGTCGCTCTTGCAACCGCTTACGGCTCCGCCAAGACGGTTTCCGCAATCACCAACGCCAACCCCGGTGTGATCACTGCCGCAGCCCACGGCATGGCCAACGGCGCGTTCTACGAGCTCACCTCGGGCTGGCAAAAGGTCAACGGCCGCGTGTTCAAGGCTGCCAACGTGGCCACCAACGCGACGGACCTGACGGGCATCGACACCACGGACACGACGCGCTTCCCTGCAGGTTCCGGCACCGGCAGCCTGCGCGAGATCACCGCGTTCACGCAGATCGCGCAGATCCTGGAGTTCACCACCAACGGCGGCGACCAGCAGTTCTCGAACTTCTCCTTCCTGGAAGAAGATTTCGAACGCCAGCTGCCTACCGTGACCAGCGCCCAATCGATCCAGATTGGCATTGCCGATGACCCGACGCTGGCTGGCTACATCGCCCTGAAGGCCGCTGGTGAAGCCCGCGCAATCCGTGCGCTGAAGGTCACGCTGCCCAACGGGTCCGTGCTGCTCTACAACGGCTACGTCTCCTTCAACGAGACGCCCACTCTGACCAAAGGCAGTGTGATGCAGGTACGCGCAACGGTCTCCCTGCAAGGCCGCCCAACCCGCTACTAAGCGGCATCCATCCCCGGCCTCAGGCCACCCCAGCACCGACCCGGCTCTGTTCGCTCCTTCGAGGGGGCGGCAGGGCTGGGCACGGGCGTTTTTTCTCTCCCTCGAAAGAACCATCACCATGGCAACCAAACTCGTCATCGGCAAGGCCGCCCCCAAGTCGTTCCCCATGAAGGTCGAAGTTCCGACCCCACATGGGCCATGCGAGATCAACTTCGAGGCGAAGTACCTCCCATCCACCGAATGGGCGAAGTTGCGCGAGGCGCATGCTGAAGCGATCAGCAAGGCTACCCAGGAGTTGTTTGACGCTGCAAAGGTGGAGGCCACGCGCGCCTACACCATCGCCTCGCAGAATGCCCCCAAGGTCGCCACGACAGAGGAAGAGCGCGAGAAGGAAATCCTTGCGCTAATGAAGCCCATCAAGGGCAGTGAGTTCGAAACCCTGAAAGCCAAGTTCAGCGGCGAACTGATTTCCAAGATCGTGACACACTGGGACCTGGACGACACCCTCTCCGTTGCCAGCCTCACCGAAATGTGCGACCAGTACCCTGGATCGGCCGAGGCAGTGTTCAAGGCCTACAACGAGACGCGCGAGGGCACCCGCACAAAAAACTGAGTGACATCGGGCGGGCCATCTACGAGAAACCGCTCGATGCCAAGAAGCTGGCGGTCTGGGGGCTGAAGCCCTCGGATTACCCTGACAAGATCGTAGAAATTTGGCCTGAGCACGAAGACGCATACCGGTCGTTCGTGGCAGTCTCCACCCAGTGGCGGGTCGGCGGGATGGGCGGTGCGCCAGGGCTGGACTACCAGGCGGTGTTCGCCACGCTGGCCAGCCTGCACCGCAACAAGACAGAAGCTGAGCGTGACGCCATCTTTGCGGAGCTGCAGGTGATCGAGCGCGCGGCCCTGGACGAGATGAACCGGAAGGACTGATTCGCTACCATGTGGGCTTCTACATGGAGGGGATATGGAAATCTTCTTGGGTTGGTTGGTGTGCTCAATAGTCATCGGCGTGATCGCCAGTTCGCGCGGGCGCAGCGGGTTCGCCTGGTTTCTGATCGCTGCTCTGCTGTCGCCATTGATCGGCCTCATCCTGGTGCTGGTGTTCCCAAAGCTTGGGCAGGCGGCAGCAGCGGTTGATGAGACTGGCGAGAAGATCACCGCCGAGTCGCACGTCAGGTGCCCGGATTGCCGGGAGTTGGTGCGCAGAGACGCACGCAAGTGCAAACACTGCGGGACGGCGCTGATCCCCCAGTGAGCAAATAGACACTGCACAAACCCGCTTCGGCGGGTTTTTTCATTTCAAGGCTCGCCTTTTGGCGGGCCTTTTTCTTTGGGCGCTCGCATGACGCAAGAAATCGAATCCATCGGTCTCGGGATGGATACCAGTGGCGTGGAAAGGGGGATCAAGGCCCTCGACGTCCTGGCGAGCAAAGGTGCGCCCGTTGAAAAGGCCATGGCTGGCATCGAGGGCGCCACTGAGCGCACCGGGAAGAGCCTGAAATCGCTCGGCGACAGCGCTGGCAAGGGTCTTGATGATGTCGCCAAGAAGGCAGCGCCAGCGGCTGATGGCCTGAAGAAGGTAGAGGCTTCTGCCACCGAAGCCGAGAAGTCCGTCAAATCCATTGGCAAGGGCGGTAGCGCTGGGCTCGATGCGTTGGGCAAAGCCGCCGCTACGGCATCCACCGGGATGCGTAGTTTGGGCTCCGCATCGACTGCCGCCGACAAGGGTTTTCGCAGCCTTGCAACAGCGGCGACGGAAGTGGCTGCTTCGGTTCGGGCAGAGGCGGCAGCCCTGACTGGGTTGCAGGCTGGGTTTGGAGCGGTCAACGCATCCAACCTGGCTGCCGCCAAGTCCATGGAGGAATTCCGCCGTGCAGTTGCGGCGTCCACCGCCGCCGTGGAGTCCCTGGCCGCTAAAGCGACCGCCTTGGACAAGCTGGACCAGGCCGGCGGAAAGGCCGCCAGTGGCGTCAAGGGCCTCAAGACCGCTTCGGAGGGTGCATCGCAGTCAATGCTGGCTTTGGCCAGTGCTGGTGCTACCGCCTTCATCGGGAGTGCGCTGGTCCGTGGTGTTGCCGAGACCACGAAGGCCATCTATGAGGCCAGCGCTGCGGCTCAGCGGTTCCAGACCACGCTGGACTTCGCCAGTGGCGGCCGTGGTGCTCAGGAGATCGCCTACCTGCGCGTGGTGACCAAAGAACTCGGTTTGCAGTTCAACTCCACAGCGCAAGCCTACGCAGGATTCCAGGCTGCAGCAAAGGGGACGGCGCTCGAAGGCCAGAAGGCCCGCGCGGTCTTTGAGTCAATCGCCAAGGCTAGTGCCGTGATGGGGCTGTCCGCCGACCAGACGAGCGGCGTTCTGCTGGCCCTGCAGCAGATGATCAGCAAGGGCACAGTGCAGGCTGAAGAGCTGCGCGGTCAACTTGGCGAGCGCCTGCCAGGTGCTTTTCAGATCGCAGCCAAAGCCATGGGCGTCACCACGGCCGAACTCGGCAAGATGCTCGAGCGCGGCGAGGTGGTGGCAAACGACTTCCTGCCAAAGTTCGCGAAGGCCCTGGAGGAAAACCTTGGCGGTGCCGCCGAGAAGGCTGCGACTCGTCTAGACGCTTCGGTCAACCGCGTAGATGCGGCGTTCACCCGCATCAAGCAGAACGCCGGGGACAGTGGTATCAGCAAGTTCGTGGCTGGTCAGTACGAGATCCTTGCAGATGGCCTCGACGGCGTTTCCACATCCATGGAGCGCGCGCGCGCCCAGGGCGCCGGGTTCTTCGGTCAGTTGGCGGCTGGATCTGGCGCGGTGCTCAAGTTCATCAACCCGCTGCAGGCCTTCAGTTACAGCGCTGTCGAAACCGGAAATGCACTGAAACAGGCTGAGGCGGAAATGGTCCGCCTTCAGGCCCGTGGGGATGACAAGAGCAAGAACATCTACATCCAGAACTCCTACTTCCAATTGCAGGAGTACATCAAGGAGTTGCGGCGCGCGAAGGATGAGCAGGACAAGCTGACCGGCGCCGGGCCCAAGGATCCGCGCGATCAGTCTGGATTCCCGACCCGCACGCAATCCATCACGGCAGAAAACGAGCGTGTTGCCGGCGTTCAGGCGGCCATGGCCAAGGTCGTAAATGGTCTTTCCGGGGTCAAGGACGGCTTCTACAAAGACCTGAATGCGCTGTACGCCGGGTACAAGAACGGCCTGATCGGGCTGGCCGACTACCAGAAGCAGGTTGCCAAGCTGATCAAGGACAGCGGCACGGCCAAGCCCGATGCTGGCGCAAACGCGGCCCTGAACGACTCTCTGGCGGCCCAGCTCCAGGCCTACAAGAACAACGACAAGGCCATCCTGGACAGCCGCAAGGCGTTTTACGACGCGCAGGCTTTGCTCGTAAAGCTGGGCGGCAAGTCCGAGCTGGACGCCATTGACGAGAGCCTGGCCAAGGAAGAAGAAGTCTGGGCCCAACGCAAGGCCAACTTTGAAGCAGAGCTGGCCCAGGCCGCCAAGAAGAAGACCTCGCAGGCCGAGGTGGCGCGCATCACGGGCCAGATGCAGGACGCCGAGCGGGACTACGAGCAGAACATCGCGAAGCTGCGTGCTGAGTCCGCGCTTGCTGACGCCAAGTCCCTGGATGCCCTGGAAGCCCGCGTTGCGGGCCAAGAGAAGGCTTCGCGCGCCGCCATGGAGCAGGTGCGCATGGCAGAGCTGGAAGGCAAGGCCATCGGTCTCACCGGGGACGCTCTGCGCGTGTTCAACCAGCAGCAGCTGGAGAGCAGCATCCCGCTGGCGCTCAAGATGCAAGCCGCGTGGGCAGATCAGGCAGGCGCGCTGGGCGACCTGGGCCGCGCCGCGCGCGATCAGATCCAGGCCATGCGCGAGCTGGCCAAGGCGCAGGGCGAGAACCGCGCTGCCCAGATGGTGTACGAATACGCCAAAGGCATCGAGGACAGCAACCGCCTGCTGCAGGCCGAAATCGGCCTCATGGGAATGTCGGAGCAGGCACGCACGACCGCTCTGGAGCAGCTTCGCATCCAGCTCGACCTGGAGCAGAAGATTGCCTTCGTGAAGGCCAACGTGGCCGACACAGACAAGCAGGCAGCCGACATCGCAAAGCTGCAGGCCAGCGCATCCATAGCCAAGGCGAATGCTGCGAACAAGGCATTCCTGGACGAATGGAAGACCTCCGTCGGCAAATACGACGACATCTTCCGCCAGGGCTTCGCCGACATGCTGAACAACGGCAAGGATGGCTGGAAGAGTTTCACTCGCTCGCTGGTCACGACCTTCAAAACCACGGTCGCCGACCAGATCTACAAGATGTTCGCTCAGCCATTCGTGGTGAACATCGTCGGCAACCTGCTGGGCCTGGTTGGAGGAGGTGCGGCCCAGGCAGTGGCAGGCGCTGCGTCTGGCGGCTCTGCGCTGGGCACCATCGGTAGCGCTGCCAGCGGCCTGTCTGCTCTGACCGGCACATTCGGCATGGGCCTGCGTGCTGGCCTGTCCGGCTTGTTCGGAGAGGCTGGGCTGGCTGGCACGATCAGCGCAGGCACAACCGCAATCGGTGCGGGCAACATCGCTGGGGGCCTTGGCACGCTGGCGGGTCCGCTTGCCTTGGTCGGCGGTGGTTTGCTGGTGCTCAATTCCTTGCTCAAAAGCACCAAAGGTGAAACCCGCACCGGCGGCCAGTTCGGCGTATCGTTCGACGGCACCGTGACCAACCAGCGCCGGGGCCAGACCTACACCTACCAAGGCCAGCAGTTCGACCGCGACTTCTCCAACGGCCAGCGCAACGCGCTGATCGCGGGCCAGGCCTACCGCCTGGAAGGCGACCCGGTGCAGAACGAGCAGGCTATTCGCGATGCGGTGTCGGGCACGGCCAGCGGCATCAATGCCTTCCTGAAGGCGCTGGGCAGCAAGGCCACGCTGACCGGTTTCTCTGCGGGCCTGGAAACCTCCAGCAAGGGCCGGGGCGGCGTGTTTGCAGGCGGCATCTTGTCCGATGGCACCACCTTCGGCGAGAGCGGAAAGGGCGACAACTACGCGGGCACGCTGTACGAGAAATTCAGCACCAACAGCCCCGACTTCAAGACCGCGCTGGAGAACTTCACGCTCGACCTGAAGCAGTCCACCATCCAGGCGCTGCAGTCCGTCACCGACATCCCGGAGACGGTCAAAAAGATGCTCAAGGGCGTGGACGCCGAGGGACTGAGCGAAGAGGCTGCCAACGCGCTGCTGGAGTCCATCAATGCCCAGATCGTGGGTGTGCAAAACCTCACCAGCGCATTCGAGGCCATGGGCCTGGATGAGCTGGCGCAGATGGGCTTTGACGCCGCTGCAGGCCTTGCCGCTGCTGCGGGTGGTTTTGACAAGTTGCAAGCCAACCTGAACACCTACTACGACAACTTCTACACCGACGAGCAAAAGCGCGCCAACTTGCAAAAGCAGTTGGACAAGCAGTTTGCAGCGCTGGGCATCGACGTGCCTAAGAACCGCGAGGAATTCAGCCGCCTGGTAGAAGACACCCTGGCGCAGGTGGATGTGCAGGACAAGGCGCGCGCCTCCCTGTCCAAGCAGATCAACGACGCCGTGGCAGGCGCTGGCAAGGACGGCTTCACGCTGGCCGATGCCGCTGGCCGCAGCCTCGTATCGACCATCAATCCTGCGCTGCTAGGCAACGGCCCTGCCGACCCGGCCCTTGCTGGCAAGCTCAACGGGTTCCTAGCTGGCGTCAGTGACCTGGCGTCCAAAGGCCTGGACCCGGCCGCGTTCGACAAAGGCCTTGCCGGACTGATCGATGTCAACGCCGAGGTGCTGGGCATTGGCAAGGACGCGTCCAAGACGGCCGCCACCCTGCTGGCTCTGTCTGGCACGTTCGCACAGCTGAACGAGTCTGCCGACGACGCAGCCGCCCGCATCGCCAAGGAGCAGGCCGACGCCCGCGACAAGGCCCTGCGCGGCCTGGAGCGCGCCATCGCCAAGGAGAAGGAGGCGCTGCAGTCGCAGATCGACGTGGCGAGCGAAGTGGCGGACACCATGAGTGGCCTGTTCGACCTGCTCAAGTCCAACGTGCAGGAGCTGTATGGCGAGGTGGACTCCACCCGCGCCATGCTGGCCGTGCAGGGCAACGACTTCATCACCCAGGCGCTGGCCACCGCCCGCACCACGGGCTACCTGCCCGACCAGACCCAACTGGCCGACGCCATCAGCGCCGCGCGTGGCGGTCTGGACTCCGCTGGCTACGCCAGCCAGTTCGAGCTGGACCGCGACCGCCTGGTGCTGGCCGGAAAACTGTCGGAGCTGGGAGGCCTGACCGGCAAGCAGCTCACCAGCGCTGAGCGCACGGTGAAGGAGCTGGAGGCCCAAAGCGACCAGCTGGACAAGACGCTCGACTACTGGAAGCAGCAGATCGACATCGCCAACGGCACGTATGAAGCCACCCTGAGCGTCACTGAAGCCATCAAGGATCTTGAGGCGCTGATGTTCCCGAAGGCTTCTTCGGCCAGTTCTGCAAGTGGATCTGGTCGCGCAGGAGGGCCTACCGGTGCTGGGGGGACGGCCTTTGGCCCTGGGGCAAACACCTCGACTAAGTATCAGACGCCAGTGGGCGGCTACACGGGCGGCACCATCTATGCAGGCGTGAGCCTCGATCAGGAAAAGCGGCTCGACAAGTATGCCGCTGGGTATCACGCCTTTGACGGCACTGGCGATGCGGAAGGTTTGAACAAGTGGATCGCCGACAACAAGCTCACCCCAGAAGACCTTGCAGGCCTGTCTGGCCTGTACGAATCGGACTGGGAGCGTTGGTACAAGGCCAACAACATTCCCGCATTCGCAGTCGGCACCAACTACGTGCCGCGCGACATGCTGGCTCAGATCCATGAGGGTGAGGCCATCGTGCCCAAGGCTTACAACCCGGCGGCCAATCCAGGCATGAGTGGCGGTGGGCAGACGGAAGCGCTTTTGGCAGCGCTGCTAGAGCAAAACGCTCGCCTAGAAACCCGTCTCGCAGCCATTGAGGGGCACACCCAGGACACCAGCCGCGCCACCAACGGCGACCCGATTTCCCCGGTGCCCATGGCGCTTGTTGAGGACGAAACCGTATGAACATCCTCGTCCCCATCACCATCACCGACGCCATGATCGGCGCGGGCACCACCATTGCAGAGCCTGCGGCTGGCGAAACGGCGTGGGTGTCTGCTGGCAACTATGTGTTGGGCGACCGCCGCATCCGCGCAACCACGCACCGCGTCTACGAATGTGTGCAGGCTCACACCGGTCGCACGGCTCTGCCTGAGGTCGATACGGCCTATTGGCTCGACGCGGGACCGACCCAACGCTATGCCCCGTTCGACACCTATACCAACACGGCCGCCACGGCCACCACCAGCATCACCTACGTGCTGAGCCCTGGCTACTTCAACGCTATCAGCCTGTACGGCCTCACCGGCACGCAGATCGTGGTGAGCGTGAAGGATGCGCCCGGCGGCACAGAAATCTATCGCTACCCGGCCACCGGCGCTGCGAGCCTCACCGAACCGCCCACGGGCTGGTACGACTACATGTTCGGCAAGCGCCGTGCCATTCAAAAGCTGGTGCTGAGCAATCTGCCCATCCGTCCCACGGCTGAACTTACCGTCACCGTCACTGCGGCCTCGGGTGCGGCGGTGGGTATCGGAATGATCAACGTGGGCGACCTCACCCCGCTGCTCGGCGATGCGGAGTGGGGCGGTGTCACGGGTGGCGCGTCGGCAGAGCCAACTAGCTACAGCTACATCAAAACCAACGACGACGGCACCACCACCATCAAGCGGCGCGGGAAGGCCACCAACCTGCGCGCATCAGTTGTCATCCCGCGCCAGAAGGCAGACGCCGCCCTGGCCACCGTGCAGCAGGTGCTCGATGTGCCGGTGTCGTGGATCGCCACTACCTCCCAAGGCTTCGACGGCCTGAACGTCTTTGGCATCGGCAGCTGCTCCATGAGCTACGACAGCTACGGCATTGCCACCCTGCAGGTCAATGTGAAAGGACTTATCTAATGGCAATCGTTGCCCCAACTCCGGTCGATGCGCTTCCCACGGCGCCAGACCCCAACGACCGCGCTACGTTCGATTCGCGGGCGTACCCGTTCCAGCAGGCTCTGAGCGGCGCCTACCGCACACAGATGAATGCGCTTGCTGCCAACGTCAACAGCAACGCGACAGAAACGCAGTCGCTGGCAAATGCCGCATCCTCTGCTGCAGCATCAGCTGCCGACGTGCAGGCTGTGGTGTTGGGCGCGGCCAACTTCAAAGGGCTCTGGTCCAGCTTGACGGGCCCACTGCTCAAGCCTGCCACCGTGAAAGACAACGGGCGGTTCTGGCTGCTGCTGGCTGACTTGGCGGATGTGACGGCAGCAGTGCCAGGTGTGTCCGCGTCATGGACCGCCCTGGACACCGGCGTGGCGCCAACCCAGTACATCACCAGCAACACCACGGTGGTGCCAGGCGTGCGCTACATCATCGGCGCCACTGGCATCACGCTCAACATGACCGGCGTCACCTGGGTGAAGGGTGACTACTTCGGCGTGCGCGAGGCCATCGGCGCTGGCACCTACACCATCAATTTCGGCACCACCAAGGACCGCACGCTGACGCGCGGCAGCTACGTGGTGACGGCTGGCTATCGCCAGCTCGACCGCACCTACGAAGACGCAACCCGAGGGCTTATCTGATGCCGAACACTCTCAACACGCTGGACAACATTGGAGGCGGCAGCAACGGCGCCACGGCCTTCACGCTCAACTTTGATGTAAGCGGCACCTTCACAGCGCCGTTTGCGCTGACCGTCAACCTGGTGGTGCAGGCACCAGGCGGATCTGGTGGGGCGGGCAATGTGGCGCTGGGGGGGAATTCCGGGCCGTGGGGTATCAAGCAAATCAGTATGGCTGCTGGCGATGTGCTGGCCATCACCATTCCCGCCGCTGCGGCCGGCGTGACGGGTAGCGGGGTTGCTGGCAACAACGGCGGAACGACGACCGTCACGCTCAACGGCGTCACCATCCTGACGGCTACCGGCGGCGAGGGCGGACCAGCTTCGGCAAGTTTTGCAGCGCTCAATCCTGCCACGGTGGTGTCCGCGATCACGGGGGCTGATGTTTGGTATCCAGGGCTTCAGTCGGGCGCCATGACGACTGGAGGTATCGGTGGGCGCACGGGCGGCGCAGCAGTCAATGTGACCGGCAACGGCAAGGGGCGGTCATCGTCGTTGAGCGCGAGTGATGCCAGTGCGGGCGGAAGCATCGGCATCGCTTCGACGGCAACCCCCGGCATTGCAGTGGATCCGGTCAACACCATCAACATCCTCACCTTTGGCATCTACCCGACAGGTAACGTCGGCAAAGGTGGCAACGGCAACAGCAGCGGAGACGGTAGCGCTGGCGGATCCTTTGCTGGCGGTGGCGCTGGATCAGCTAAAGGCGGTGCTGGCGGCTGGGGCGGTGGCGGCGGCGGATCTGGGTCTGGCCTCAGTGGGCCTGGCGGCCCTGGCTATGTCAGTCTCAGAATCGTGAAGGATCAATGATGCGCATCGAAATCTTGGACGGTGAAACCGTCATCAACACCATCTTGGCTGACGAAGAGTTTGCAGAGCAGCACTATCCAGGAGCGTGGCGGGTGGCGGCGGTGCAGGATGAGCCCACATCCCCACCGCCCCACATCACGAAGTTGGCCTTTCGCAACCGATTCACGCGCGCGGAGAAGGTGGCCATTGAAATGGCGGCTCTCGACAACCCCGCCGCGCCCCTTGCTCAGCGGCAGCAGGCGGCGGCGTTGCGCGCGGATCTGAAAGACCAGCAGGACGCCACATATATCGACTTGGCCCGCGCGGATCTGCAGGCCGGTGTGCAGGCGCTGGAGGCGGCTGGCCTGCTGGCTGCGGGCAGGGCAGAGCAGATCCTGACCGCGCCCATTACCGACATCGAGCGCTACAAGGGGCCCTGATGCGCGCCGCCTTCTACAAGGCCACCCGCCCCGGCGTGCAAGGCATCTACAGCCACGCCGTGCAGTGGGTGGACCGCGGCCCCTACAGCCACTGCGAGCTGGTGTTCTCCGATGGCATGAGCGCCAGCGCCAGCTGGATGGATGGCGGTGTGCGCTTCAAGCGCATCGACTACGACCCGGACCACTGGGACTTCATTGAACTGCCCGACCACCTGGAGCCCGCTGCACGCGCCTGGTTTGAGGCGCACGAGGGCGAGCCCTACGACTTGCCCGGCAACCTGCGCTTCGTCTTCTGGCTGGTGCGCGAGGCGCCCGAGGGCTGGTTTTGCAGTGAGGCCTTGGCCGCAGCGTTGGGCGTCCTGGAGCCCTGGCGATTGGGCCCCAACGGGCTGGCGGCGCTGCTGCTCAGCATGTACCCACAGCAACCCCCTCAAACCCGCTCTGGCGGGTTTTCTTTTGCCTGAAGGAACCCCATGAACTACATCAAGCACCTGCGGGCGGCCGGTGTGCCAGATCACTACCACCCGGTCGCCATCGCCGCCCTGGAGGGCGCCCGCGAGCGCGCGCAGGGCCTCACCTGGGCAAAGTGGCGCGTGCGCCTGTTCAAGGCGGGCAAGATCGCCCGGCTGCTGCCCTGGGCGGCCGAGCGCCTGGTGGACGTGCGCCCCGACCTGGCCGACTGGGACATAGCGCCCATGGTCAACATCACCGCGCACGGCGACAACGTGCCGTGGGTGGAGACACCCGAGGGCGGTCGCCCCGCGCCGGGCCAGTGGCTGGACCCGGCAGACGCGCAGGCGGTGGCGGCCAACTACTGGCTACCCGGTACGCATCCACGTTCCCCAGAGAGCCGCAAGGCTTGGTACAGGCGAAACGCCGGGGAGTACCGCGCTTGGCGCCTCGGTGTCCCGGTAGACCTGTCCACCGGTGTGCAGGTGTGGCGCGGCAATGGCGCCACCGTGTACCGCTGCGGCGACGCATGGCAGGTCATCGCACAGGACAAGCTCCTGTTCATCCCTGTTGTGGTCCGTGTCGGCTACGAAATCAGCAACCTCTGGCGCGAGTCGGACGGTGCACAACTGTGGTTCCCGATTCCAGGCGCAGACCTGCGGGCGCCAGTCACTTGGTCTGTTTTGCCTGGGAGGGCCTGATGAACGATGAAAACCTGCAGCAGATCCACGACGAACTCGCCGAAGGAGACAAGCGCATGGACTCACTCACAGACGAAGTGACAGCGATAAAGCTGGAGCAGGCCCAGTTCCGCGTGGAGTTGGCAGAGAACACCAACGCCACAAAACGCATCGAGGCCAACACGGCGGAAATGCTGGATGTGTTCGAGAGCTGGAAAGGCGCCATGAAGGTGCTTACCTGGATCGGCAAGGCCGCAAAGCCGCTGGGGTATGTGGTGGGGTTGGGAGCGTCGATTGCCGCGTTCTGGGCCGCGCTCAAGGGCGGAGTGAGTCCTAAATGACGCCGCGCCAAAGACTGGCCGCCAAGATCGGCGGCGGGGCGCTAGCCCTTGCGCTCCCACTGGTGGCGCACTTCGAGGGCACGGTGTACCGCACCTACCGCGACCCAATCGGCATCATCACCAGCTGCACTGGTCACACCGGGCCAGAGTTGCGGATGGGGCAGACCTTCACTCAGGAGGAATGCGATGCGCAACTGATGGGCGACCTGCTCAAGCACACCGAGGCCATCGACTGCATCAAGCGCCCGCTGACCGATGGGCAGAAAGCCGCGTTCCTGTCGTTCGCCTTCAACGTGGGTAACAGTGCTTTTTGCGGCTCAACCCTGGTGCGCAAGGCAAGCGCTGGGGACATGGCCGGGGCCTGCGCCGAGTTATCCCGCTGGACCTTGGCTGGCGGGAAAGAGCTTCCCGGCCTGGTTCGTCGTCGCGCAGCAGAGCGGGCGGTATGTGAGGGGAAATCATGATCGCAGGCCTCTACACCTACGCAGCCACCGCACTTGTGGCCCTTGCTGTCGGCTTCGGTGGCGGATGGAAAACGCAGGGCTGGCGCTGGGACGCCTCCGAAAAGCAGCGCCTCGAGCAAGAGGCGAAAGACCTGCACCGCGCCAACGAGCGCGCGCAGGCATCAAGCAGCACTTTTGAAAGCAAGAGGACCGCCAATGAAACCAAATACCGCACTGTCACCGTCACGGTCAAAGAGTTTATTGATCGCCCTGTGTATCTCAATCAGTGCATGGATGCTGACGGGTTGCGCGTCCTCAACGAGCAAATCTCAGGCAATCCCAATCCCGGCAAACTTGGACTCAAGCTGCCCAGCTCTTGAGCGGCTGACAGGCGTCACCGGGCGGGAAGTTCTGCCCTGGGCGACGCTCACGGTGCGCATGTACTACGACTGCCAGGCCAAGGTTGATGCGCTGCGGGAGGCGTGGCCGAAGTAGCGCTCAGGCCGTGGGCATCTTGTCGAAGGCGGCCAGCGGCATTTCTGTGCCGTCATGCGCCACCAGCACCCCTGCCGTAGTTTCTGACACTTCCACCGGGCAGTCATTGAACTTGCCCACCTCTGGGGCGTATCCAGGTATGGAGACACCCCCATACAGCTGCGTCAGCCGCAGGTCATCGGCCTGTTTCTGGGTCAGGACCAGCTTCTGCGGCCTCGTTCCTGGGAACTTGATCCAGTGCACGCGGAAGGCATTCGACACCCGGCGGTGCAGTTCGGCCATGCCTGGGTGGTGTGGGGGGAGATCAACGATGTTTTGGGCTGCCATGGCGGGGGATTGTGCCCTCGGCGGATGTCTCGTCCTGTTTCAATTTCTAACAATTGTCGGTGTCTGTCGGTGTCGTGTGGATAGGCCGAATTCGCACGGATTTCGCACCGATTGACAGAATGCGGCGCCAGATAATGTGCGGACGCGGGTTCAATTCCCGCCAGCTCCACCAAATACAAACCCCCAACCGGTCACGGTTGGGGGTTTTTCCTTTTTTACGGTTTTTGAGCGTCCGAGCGAGGCTTTTCGCGGTATCTGCTCGATCCGCTCATGCCCGCTGCTGCTTCCGCCATGGAAAGCCGTGATTCAGTCTCTCCGCGTCAATGTGCAGTGCTGCGTGCCTCGGCTTCGCACGGGAAACACCAGACAAAGCGAGCCCACATATTGGCATCTGCAAAATAGGCGACCCGCCAGCCTCTTTCGCCAACGCCGCCCAAGAAACAAAATGAAATAAACCGAAACTGGGTCGAGACCACGTTCCAGGCCGCCGCGGGCACCATCAGGGTCATGTTCCATACCGTCTTTGAAAGGACTGCATCATGAAACCCTGGATCAAGAAAACGCTGATGGGCATTTTTGGTGCGTCCATCGCGGTGGGTGGGCTGACGGCCTGCTCCAGCGGGCACCATCAGCGCGGCCCGATGACTGCGGAAAAGATGGCCGAAGTGCGCGGCAAGATGGTGGACCGGGTGAGTAGCAAGCTCGACCTGAACGAGGCGCAAAAGACCAAACTCAATGCGCTGGCCGATCAGCTGGAGGCCCAGCGTGCGGCGTTCATCGGCAAGACGGCAGACCCCCGTGCCGAGGTGCAGGCCATTGTCGCGGGCGACAAGTTTGACCGGGCGCGGGCGCAGTCGCTGCTTGAAGACAAGACGCGCGCGGTGCAGGCCCACAGCCCGGCAGTGGTCAACGCGATGGCTGACTTCTATGACAGTCTGAACCCAGACCAACAGCAAAAAGTGCGCGAGCTGATGCAGCGGCGCAAGGGCTGGATGGCCCGCGGCTAAAGGGCAGGGAGCATTGCATGTCACCCACGCTGGAACCTATCCACCGCCTCGCCCAAGGCGTTCGTGTGCACGGGCCTGCGCTGCTGTCGGGGGTGCCGGAGCCTCACGATGAGCTGATGTCTCTGGTCTGGGGGCCGCGCTTTGACCGCGAGCATGCGATGGGCCTGGTAGCCCGCCAGCCCTCGGTGGCAGCCCACGCGCTGCCCGCCTTGCTGGCGGCTGCCGACCATTTTGACGCGCTGCACGCTGGTGCGCAGGGCCGTTTACGCCGGCTCATCGTGCGGCACCGCGCATTGTGTGCGGCAGGCGCTTCTGTCGATAAGCCTCGTGGGGAGCGCGCCTGACGGTGTGAGAATTGCTCATGCACCGCATATTGCTGATTGACGACGACGCGCAGTTGGGCGCGCCCCTGGCCACTTACTTCCAGCGTTTTGAGCTGGAGCTAGTGCACGCCCTTCGGCCCAGCGATGGCCTGGCGCAACTGACAGCCGGCGGCTTCGACGCGGCCATCCTCGACGTCATGCTGCCGGAAATGGACGGCTTCGAGTTGTGCCGCACCATCCGCAAGCAGGGCGACCTGCCCATCGTGATGCTGACCGCACGCGGCGAGGTGATGGACCGTGTGGTGGGGCTGGAGCTGGGGGCCGACGACTATCTGCCCAAGCCCTTCGAGCCGCGCGAGTTGGTGGCACGCCTGCAGACGGTGTTGCGCCGGCGCCGGGCACCGGGGCTGGGCGCTGCAGCGGGCTCACTGGAGTTTGAGGGCCTGTCCATCGATGCCGCGCGCCGCAGCGTACAGCGCCACGGCGTGGTGGTGGAGCTGACCGGCACGGAGTTCGACCTGTTGCACCTGCTGGCGCGCGAGCCGGGCAAAGTCTTCAGCCGGGACGACATCCTGAACCAGCTGCGCGGTCATGAGGCTGAGCTGTACACCCGCGCGGTGGACATCGTGGTGAGCCGGTTGCGCAAAAAGCTGGAGCCGCTGGACTGCATCAAGACGCTGCGCAATGTGGGCTATTCCCTGGCCCTGCGTCGCGCTGCCCCATGAAGAAGATTTGTTCTCCCGTTCACGACCCGAACTGCCCCTGGCACCGCCGGGCGCGCCACGCGGTGGGGCATTCGCTGCGCATTCGGCTGGTGCTGGTGTTCATGGCCTTGGCCGTGGCCGTGGCGGTCACGTTCATGGGCGGTGTGCAAAAGGCCGTGTCTGTGGGTTGGCGCGAAGCCGCTCGGCCGCTGTTGATGGACTATGTGGACCGCTTGGCGGCCGAGATTGGCAGCCCGCCAAGCATTGAGCGCGCGCAGGCAATCGCCAGCCGCCTGCCGCTGACCTTGCGCATCGACGGCCCGCAGATCCATTGGGCCTCGCACCCCGATCAGCAGAACCCTGACTGGATGAGCGACAAGGTCCGCCAGGAAAGCCGCTGGACCGGTGACGAGAACGGACACAGCCTGCTGCGCCGCACGACGGCCGATGGGCACCACATCGAGTTCGGGCTGAACGCGCTGTCCTGGGACAAGCGCCCGCGCATTGCGTGGGGCACGCTCACCGTGCTGCTGCTGCTCACGGCGCTGGCCTATGTGTATGTGCGGCATCTGCTGCGGCCGCTGGATGACATTCGCCAGGGGGCGCAGCGTTTTGGCAACGGCAACTTTGCCCAGCCCATCCCGGTGCGGCATGCCCACCGGCCGGACGAGCTGGGCCAGCTGGCCGAGACCATCAACACCATGGGGGATGACATCCACCAGATGCTGGAGGCCAAGCGCGCGCTGCTGCTGGCGATGAGCCATGAGTTGCGCAGCCCTCTCACGCGGGCTCGCCTGAACACCGAGCTGCTGCCCGAAACGGCCGACGTGCAACCCCAACGCCTGGCGCTGATGCGTGACCTGGGCGAGATGGCAGGCCTCATCACGGACCTGCTGGAAAGCGAGCGCCTCGCGGGCCGCCATGCGGCGCTGCACCGCGAGCCCACCGACGTGGCCGAGCTGGCGCGCGAAGTGGTGGCCGACCTGTGCTCCCGCCATGCGGGCGCCGCAGACATTGCCTTGCACACAGCGCCGGACTTGCCCGCAGTACGGCTCGACCGATCCCGCCTGCGGCTGCTGCTGCGCAACCTGCTGGACAACAGCCTGCGCCACAGCGAGTCGGGCGCCTTCCCGCCCGAACTGCACCTGCGGCTGGTGGATGAGGGCAGGGTGCTGGAGCTGGAGGTGCGTGACCATGGGCGCGGCGTGCCCCCCGAGCACCTGCCCCACCTGGCCCAGGCGTTCTATCGGCCGGACACCGCACGCCAGCGCGCCACCGGTGGCGTGGGGCTGGGCTTGTACCTGTGCCGCCTGGTGGCGCAAGCGCACGATGGGCAGCTGAACATGCGCAATGCAGAGCCCGGCCTGTCGGTCACCGTGCGTCTGCCGGTGGTGGAATAGGCCGCCCGCCAGCGGCATAGACAGGCTGGCCTGCGCGCCGGCAGGTGGCGTCGCACCGGCGCGGCCAGAGCAGCGCACAGGCCTGGTGCGCGGGAGAACTGGCCGCACCAAGGGCCATGGCAGGCCTTACAAGGCAAATTCATAGTCGTTTTGCTCTGTAGCGCAGGTATTTATTGCGCTGATAGCTATCAAATCAGGAGTAATTTCTGCCACCCGGGGCCACCCGAGAAGTCGCCATCCTCCCTGGCCTCGTTCTTGCTCAAGATCGTCACCTCCTCGCATGAGTCGGATTTTTCAGTGTTTACCCTGTATATACAGGTATGCTGAAACTGTCATCATGGCCTCCGGTACGCAGGTGCGTTCCGGTGGGCAGGGCCAAGGTACTTTCTTCAAACAGGAGCAGATGATGACTCGATCGGTTGTGAAATGGACGTCGCTGGCAGCGGCTGCAGCATGCGTAGTTGGCCTGGCCGCACCGGCCCAGGCGCAGGACACCAAGATTGTGCTGGGCATGTCCGGCTGGACAGGTTTTGCACCGCTCACGCTGGCCGACAAGGCCGGCATCTTCAAGAAGAACGGCCTGGACGTGGAGATCAAGATGATCCCGCAGAAGGACCGCCATCTGGCCCTGGCCTCCAAGTCCATCCAGTGCGCCGCCACCACCGTCGAGACGCACGTCGCCTGGAACGCCAACGGCGTGCCCATCGTGCAGATCTTCCAGATGGACAAGTCCTACGGCGCCGACGGCATCGCAGTGCGCGGCGACATCAAGAGCTTTGCGGACCTCAAGGGCAAGACCATCGGAGTGGATGCGCCCGGCACCGCTCCGTACTTCGGCCTGGCCTGGATGCTGAGCAAGAACGGCATGAGCCTCAAGGACGTGAAGACCACCACGCTGTCGCCCCAGGCCGCAGCACAGGCCTTCGTGGCGGGGCAGAACGACGCTGCCATGACGTACGAACCCTACCTGTCCACCGTGCGCGAGAACCCCAGCGCCGGCAAGATTCTGGCCACCACACTCGACTACCCCATGGTGATGGACACCGTGGGTTGCGACCCCACCTGGCTCAAGGCGAATGGCAAGGCCGCACAGGCGCTGGCCAACTCGTACTTCCAAGCACTGGACATGATCAAGGCCGACCCGACCAAGTCCAACGAGATCATGGGCGCGGCCGTCAAGCAGACGGGCGAACAGTTTGCCAAGTCCTCGTCCTTCCTGCGCTGGCAGGACAAGGCCGCAAACCAGAAGTTCTTTGCCGGCGAACTGCAGTCCTTCATGAAGGACGCCACGGCCATCCTGTTGGAGGCGGGCATCATCCGCAAGGCGCCGGATGATCTGAACGCGACGTTCGACGCGAGCTTCATCAAGTAAACAGACGGAAGAAGAGCGCTCCATGTCCGCCGTGCAACCCCTGTCCGTTTCTGAGCCAAAGGCCACCGTGCGCCGGCGCTCCCTGGCCCCGCTGGAGCCCGTGAGCAGCCGATCCCGCTGGATGCTGGGGCTGGCCTTTTTCGCCCTGTTCGTGGCGGTGTGGGCGTTCTTTACCCTGGGCGGCTTCGTGTCGCCCACCTTCCTGGCCAGCCCCGTCACCATGGTCAAAGAAGGCTGGCTGCTGTTCACCGAATACGGCTTCATCAAAGACATCGGCATGACCATCTGGCGCGTGGTCGGTGGCTTCATCCTGGCAGCGGTCATTGCCGTTCCGCTGGGCATTGCGATGGGCGCGTACAAGGGGGTCGAGGCGTTCTTCGAGCCCTTCATCTCGTTCTGCCGCTACCTGCCTGCGTCGGCCTTCATTCCGCTGCTGATCCTGTGGGCGGGCATTGGCGAGGCGCAGAAAATCCTCGTCATCTTCATCGGTTCGGTCTTCCAGATCACGCTGATGGTGGCCGTCACCGTGGGTGGTGCGCGGCGCGACTTGGTGGAGGCCGCCTACACGCTGGGCGCGGGCCACAAGGGCATCGTCACGCGGGTGCTGATCCCCGGCGCGGCGCCCGAGATCGCCGAGACCCTGCGCCTGGTGCTGGGCTGGGCCTGGACCTATGTGATCGTGGCCGAACTGATCGGCTCGTCCAGCGGCATCGGCCACATGATCACCGACAGCCAGTCGCTGCTGAACACTGGCCAGATCATCTTCGGCATCATCATCATCGGCCTCATCGGGCTGGTGTCCGACTTCGCCTTCAAGGCGCTCAACCACCGTCTGTTTGCCTGGAGTTTTGTGCGATGAGCAGCGTATCCATCCAAGCCGTCTCGCGCACCTTTGAAGGGCACAAGGGCCAGCGCACGCAGGCCCTGCTCCCCGTCGATTTTGAAGTGCGTGACAACGACTTTGTCACCATCCTCGGCCCCTCGGGCTGCGGCAAGTCCACGCTGCTGCGCATCGTCGCGGGCCTGGACCATGCCACCAGCGGCCGGGTGCTGCTGGACAGCGTGCCGGTCGAAGGCCCGGGCGCGGACCGGGGCATGGTGTTCCAGAGTTACACGCTGTTCCCCTGGCTCACCATCGAGCAGAACATCCGCTTCGGCCTGCGCGAGCGGGGCATGCCCGAGGCGCAGCAAAAAGAGCGCGCCGCGTACTTCATCGCCAAGGTGGGCCTGCGCGGCTTTGAGCAGCACTTTCCCAAGCAGCTGTCGGGCGGCATGCAGCAGCGCACCGCCATTGCGCGCGCGCTGGCCAACGACCCCAAGATTTTGCTGATGGACGAGCCCTTCGGTGCGCTGGACAACCAGACCCGCGTGCTCATGCAAGAGCTGCTGCTGGGCATCTGGGAGGCCGAACGCAAGACGGTGCTGTTTGTGACCCATGACATCGACGAAGCCATCTTCATGGCTAACCGCGTGGCCGTGTTCAGCGCGCGGCCCGGCCGCATCAAGACCGAGCTGGCGGTGGACTTGCCGCACCCACGCCACTACACGATCAAGACCAGCCCCGAGTTCATGGACCTCAAGGCGCGCCTCACCGAAGAGATTCGCGCCGAATCCATGGCAGCGGACCTGCACTGATCTGAACCCGCAACAGCCCCGCACCCCCCATGAGCGCCCGTCCATCCCGCCGCACCACCGCCGCTGCACCGCGCAGCGCCACGCCTGCCAAGGCCGTGGCCGCCGTGGCTGCGCCTGCGCAGGCCATGGCGCTGTACGAGCAGGTCAAGGACCACATCTCTCGCAAGATTCAGGAAGGCATCTGGCGCGCGGGCGACCGCCTGCCGTCCGAGAACGAGCTGGTCACCCAGTTCGGCATCTCGCGCATGACGGTGAACCGCGCGTTGCGCGAACTGGTGGAGCAGGGCCGCATCGTGCGCGTGGCCGGTGTGGGCAGCTTTGTGGCCGAAGACAAGCCCCAGTCCACGCTGCTGCAGATTGCCAACCTGGCGAGCGAAATCCGCCAGCGCGGGCACGACTACCGCTGCGACGTGCTGACGGTGGAGCGCACCTCTGCCACGCTGGAAGTGGCGGCCGCGCTGGACCTGCGCACGGGCGAGTCGGTGTTCCACTCGCTGTGCATCCACCGCGAGGACGGCCTGCCCGTGCAGTTGGAAGACCGCCACGTCAACCCACGCCAGGTGCCCCAGTTCGCCGCGCAGGACTTCACGCAACTGCAACCTTCCGAATACCTGGTGCGCAACGTGCCTTTCGACCAGATAGAGCATGTGGTCGATGCCGTCATGCCCACCGCCGAGCAGGCCGCGCTGCTGGAGATGTCTCCGCAGGAGCCCTGCCTGTTGCTCACCCGCCGCACCTGGTCGCGCGGCGTGCCGATTACCGTGGTGCGCTGCCTGCACCCCGCCACCCGCTACCGCCTGGGCAGCCGCTTCCGAGCCGACGGCAACCCCGTCGCCGGTTGAAAGATTTTGCCAGAAACGCAAGATTTTTTCGCTTGTACCTACTTGTATATACAGGATCAACGCCATGACACAGAACGCATCTCCCATCACCCTGCACCCCGGCCGCGTCACGCTGGCCGAGCTGCGCCGCATCCACGCTGGCCCCGTGCAACTGGTGCTCGATGCGTCGGCACGCGCGGGTTTGCAGCAGTCCCTGGCCACGGTGCAGCGCATCGTGGATGAAGACCAGGTGGTCTATGGCATCAACACCGGCTTCGGCAAGCTGGCCAGCACCAAGATTGCGCACGACCGCCTGGCTGAACTGCAGCGCAACCTGGTGCTGTCGCACAGCGTGGGCACGGGCGACCCGCTGCCTGATGACGTGGTGCGCCTCATCCTCGCGACCAAGGCCGTGAGCCTGGCGCGCGGCCACTCGGGCGTGCGGCCCGAGCTGGTGGATGCGCTGCTGGCCCTGGCCAACGCCAACGTGCTGCCGGTGATCCCGGCCAAGGGCTCGGTGGGGGCATCCGGCGACCTGGCGCCGCTGGCGCACATGGCCTGCGTGCTGATCGGCGAAGGGCAGGCGAAGGTGGACGGCAAGGTGGTGCCGGGTGCCGAGGCCATGCGTTCCATCGGCCTGCAACCGTTTGTGCTGGGCCCCAAGGAAGGGCTGGCGCTGCTCAACGGCACACAGGTGTCCACCGCGCTGGCGCTGGCCGGGTTGTTCGGCGCCGAGAGCGTGTTTGCTGCCGCGCTGGTTGCCGGCTGCCTGTCGCTTGAAGCCATCAAGGGCTCGGTCAAGCCGTTTGACGCGCGCATCCATGAGGCGCGCGGCCAGGCCGGGCAGATCGCAGTGGCCGCCGCCGTGCGTGCGCTGCTGGACGGCAGCGCCATCGACCCCTCGCACCCCAACTGTGGCCGCGTGCAAGACCCGTATTCCATCCGCTGCGTGCCACAGGTGATGGGCGCGTGCCTGGACAACCTGCACCACGCTGCGCGCGTGCTGACCATCGAGGCGAATGCGGCGTCCGACAACCCTCTGGTCTTTGACAACGGCGATGTGATCTCCGGCGGCAACTTCCACGCCGAGCCCGTGGCCTTTGTGGCCGACATCATCGCGCTGGCCGTGGCCGAGATCGGTGCCATTTCTGAACGCCGCCTGTCGCTGCTGCTGGACCCAGGCCTCTCGGGCCTGCCCGCGTTCTTGATCCGAGACAGCGGTGTGAACTCCGGCTTCATGATCGCCCAGGTCACCGCCGCAGCATTGGCCGCAGAGAACCAATGCCTGGCCAACCCCAGCAGCGTGACCAGCCTGCCCACATCGGCCAACCAGGAAGACCATGTCTCCATGGCCACCTACGGCGCGCGGCGCCTGGGCGACATGGTGCGCAATGCGGCCGTGATGGTCGGCATCGAGGCCATGGCGGCCGCGCAGGGCATGGAGTTCGACCGCAGCCTTAAATCCTCGCCGCTCATCGAAGCGCAATTCGCCGCCATCCGCGAGCGCGTGGCCTACCTGGAGCAGGACCGCTACCTCGCCCCCGACATCGAAGCCATGCGCGCCTGGGCCCAGCAGTCCACATGGCCCGCAGCGCTCACGCAATGCCTGCCCAGCTTCGCCTGATTTTTTCCACGCACACCCACTGATTCACAGGAGCCCACCATGAACGCCAACGACGCCATCATCGCCGCCGCCTCCAACGCTGACCCCCGCCACGACGCCAGCCGCGTGATCCGTGCGCCACGCGGCAGCCAGCTCACCTGCAAGAGCTGGCTCACCGAAGCGGCCTACCGCATGATCCAGAACAACCTCGACCCCGAGGTGGCCGAGCGCCCGCAAGACCTGGTGGTGTACGGCGGCATCGGCCGCGCGGCGCGCAACTGGGAGTGTTTTGACCAGATCCTTGCCTCGCTCAAAGACCTGAACGACGACGAGACCCTGCTCATCCAGTCCGGCAAGCCCGTGGGCGTTTTCAAGACCCACGCCAACGCACCCCGCGTGCTGCTGGCCAACTCCAACCTGGTGCCCAAGTGGGCCAACTGGGAACACTTCAGCGAGCTGGACCAGAAGGGCCTGTTCATGTACGGCCAGATGACGGCGGGCAGCTGGATCTACATCGGCACGCAAGGCATCGTGCAAGGCACGTACGAGACCTTTGCCGAGGCAGGCCGCAAGCACTTCGGCGGATCGCTCGAAGGGCGCTGGATCCTGACGGCAGGCCTGGGCGGCATGGGCGGCGCTCAGCCGCTGGCCGCCACCTTTGCGGGCGCGGTGTCGCTCAACATTGAATGCCAGCAAAGCAGCATTGACTTCCGCTTGCGCACGCGCTACGTGGACAAGCAGGCGCGTGACATTGACCACGCGTTTGAGTTGATCCAGCAGCACACCGCAGCCAAAGAGGCTGTGTCGATTGCGCTGCTGGGTAACGCCGCAGAAATCCTGCCCGAGCTGGTGCGCCGCGCCAAGGCCGGTGGCTTGAAGCCCGACCTCGTCACCGACCAGACCTCGGCCCACGACCTGGTCAACGGCTACCTGCCCGCAGGCTGGACGGTGGCGCAGTGGCGCGCCGCGCAGCAGGATGTGACGCAGCATGAGGTGCTGAAGAAGGCGGCGGCCAGGTCGTGTGCGGCGCATGTGCAAGCCATGCTCGACTTCCAGCACATGGGCATCCCGGTGGTGGACTACGGCAACAACATCCGCCAGGTGGCGTTTGACGAAGGCGTGAAGGACGCGTTCGACTTCCCCGGTTTTGTGCCCGCCTACATCCGCCCACTGTTCTGCGAAGGCAAGGGGCCATTCCGCTGGGTGGCTCTGTCGGGCGACCCGGAAGACATCCGCAAGACCGACGCCAAGATCAAGGAGCTGTTCCCCGAGAACAAACACGTGCACCGCTGGCTCGACATGGCGGGCGAGCGCATCGCCTTTCAGGGTCTGCCCGCACGCATCTGCTGGTTGGGCCTGGGCGAGCGCCACATCGCGGGCCTGGCCTTCAACGAGATGGTGAAGAACGGCGAGCTCAAGGCCCCCATCGTGATCGGCCGCGACCACCTGGACACCGGCAGCGTGGCCAGCCCCAACCGGGAGACCGAAGGCATGAAGGACGGAACTGACGCCGTGAGCGACTGGCCGCTGCTCAACGCGCTGCTCAACACCTCGGGCGGCGCCACCTGGGTCAGCCTGCACCACGGCGGCGGCGTGGGCATGGGCTACTCGCAGCACTCGGGCATGGTCATCGTGGCCGACGGCACGGATGCGGCAGCTGCACGGCTGGCCAATGTGCTGGTCAACGACTGCGGCAGCGGCGTGATGCGCCATGCCGATGCAGGTTACGAGCTGGCCGTGGAAACGGCCAAGAAGCAAGGGCTGAAGCTGCCGATGGTGAAGTGAATGGCCAGCTTTGCCCAACGCCTGCATGAGCGACTGAGCGACGCGCAAGTCGCCGACTTCGCCCGCGACGGCGCCATCTGCATCAAGCAGCTGCTCACGCCCGATGAAGTCGCTCTGCTGCGCGACGGCATAGACGCCAACCTGGCCGCGCCCAGCCCGCGCGCCAAGGTGGCCAGCCG
The DNA here is from genome assembly GCF_049331375.1 of Acidovorax sp. M14. NCBI lineage: Bacteria > Pseudomonadati > Pseudomonadota > Betaproteobacteria > Burkholderiales > Comamonadaceae > Acidovorax > Acidovorax sp. M14. The sequence goes on along the minus strand of NZ_CP186263.1, from coordinate 2,782,024 downwards.
GCCGGATGACCCGGGCCGATTCTTCGAGGACTTCTGCAACTGGCAGGACATCCCGCAGTTTGGCCGCTTTGTGCGCGACACCCCGCTGGCCCTGGCCGCGCAGCGCCTGATGCAGTCCCGCACCGTGCGGCTGTACCACGACCATGTGCTGGTCAAAGAGCCGGGCACGCGCCAGAAGACGCCCTGGCACCAGGACCAGCCCTACTACAACATCGACGGCATGCAGAACGTGAGCATGTGGATACCGGTGGACCCGGTATCCCGCGCGGCCACGCTGGAGTTTGTGGCGGGCTCGCACAAGGGCCCGTGGCTCATGCCGCGCACCTTCATGGACAACCAGGCCAAGTGGTTCCCCGAAGGCAGCCTGCAGGACCTGCCCAACGTGGAGGCCGACCGCGATGCCTTCCCCATCGTGGGCTGGGAGATCGAGCCCGGTGACGTGGTGTGTTTCCACATGCTCACGCTGCATGCGGCCGGTGGTGTGGAAGGGCCCCATCGCCGCCGGGTGTTCTCGGTTCGCTTTCTGGGCGACGACACGCGCCATGCGCCCCGGCCCTGGAAGACCTCGCCCGAGTTCCCCGGCCTGGCCGATGAGCTGCCCGCCGGGGCTGAGATGGATCACCCGCTGTTCCCTCTGCTGGTGGATGGCAACGACGTGCCACAGGGAGAACGGGCGTGATGCAGTTTCTGGACCTGGCCGCCACACCCTCGGTGCCCTGGAAAAACGGCGGCGGCAGCACGCGCGAACTGGCGTGCTGGCCGCCCGGCGCGGGCATGGACAGCTTTGCGTGGCGCGTGAGCGTGGCCACCATTGCGCACCCTGGGCCGTTCTCGGCCTTCCCGGGGGTGGACCGGCAGATCATGCTGCTGGAGGGGGATGGCGTACGGCTGCAAGCCGCAGCGGGACAATGGCAGCACGCGCTGACGCAGCGCTGGGAGCCGTTTTCGTTCTCCGGCGAAGAGCCGGTGGACTGCCGCATGCTCGGCGGTGTTTCCACCGACTTCAACCTGATGCTACGCCGGGGTGAGTGGACCGGGAGCCTGCAGGTGCTGCGCGATGCGTTGCCGCCCGTGGAGGGACCTGCCGCAGGCCTGTGCATGGTGCTGCAGGGCACCTGGCGATGCGAGGGCAGTGATACCCACCCGGCGCGGATGTTGGCCGCGGGGCAGGGCCTGTGGTGGGTGAACGAAAGGGGCGAAGCAGCGCCATCGATCACCCCCATGCGCGGCGCCGAAGACGCCATGTCTGCCGACGATGCACCGGTGCTGGCCTGGGTGGCCTTGCACAGGGGCTTCGCACCATAATTTGAATCAAACGGGCTGCAAGCGCTAGTGGAATATGCGCAAGTAGCTATATAAAAGATAGCAAATCAATCCATGAACACAGCAGCAGGTAGCAACCAGCAGAGCGCGGTCCCGCCAATATCTTCTGCCCCCAGTGCCGATGGCGTGTGGACCCACCTGCGGCCCGTGGCCGCGTTGTGGTCGGCGGATGTGCCGGTGCCCGAGGGCGCGCTGGCCTGTGTGGTGGTGCAGGGCGGCTTCGTGCAGTGGGTGGGCCCGCAGGCCCAGGTGCCAGCAGCCTTTGCGGCCTTGCCTCGCATTGACGGCAGGGGCGCCGTCACCACCCCCGGTCTGGTCGATTGCCATACCCACCTGGTGTACGGCGGGCAGCGCGCCAACGAGTTTGCGATGCGGCTCGCAGGCGCCACGTATGAAGAGGTTGCAAAGGCGGGCGGGGGCATTGTGTCGTCGGTGCGCGCCACGCGCGAGGCCGGCGAAGACGAGCTCTTTGCCCTGGCTGCGCCGCGCCTGCAGGCGCTGCTGGCCGAAGGCGTGTGCGCGATTGAGATCAAGTCCGGCTACGGCCTGGCGCTGGAGCACGAACGCAAGCAACTACGCGTGGCCCGCCGTCTGGGCGAGGCCTTTGGCGTGACGGTGCGCACCACCTTCCTCGGCGCGCATGCGCTGCCGCCCGAATACGCTGGAAAACCTGGAGGTAGCCAGGACTACACCGACCTTATTTGCAACGAGATGCTGCCTGCGCTGGCGGCCGAAGGTCTTATCGATGCGGTGGATGTGTTCTGCGAACGCATCGCCTTCACGCTGGCGGAGACCGAGCAGGTCTTCCAGGCCGCGCGCAAGCTCGGCATCCCTGTCAAGCTGCATGCGGAGCAACTGTCCGACATGGGGGGCTCGGCGCTGGCCGCGCGCTACGGTGCGCTGTCGTGCGACCACATTGAGCACCTGTCGGCCGACGGCATCGCTGCCATGAAGGCTGCTGGCACCGTGGCCGTGCTCCTGCCCGGCGCCTACTACACGCTGCGTGACACGCACCTGCCCCCCATTGCGCAGTTGCGCGAGGCCGGTGTGCCCATGGCCGTCTCCACCGACCACAACCCCGGCACGTCGCCCGCGCTCAGCCTGCTGCTCATGGCCAACATGGCCTGCACGCTGTTCCGCCTGACGGTGCCCGAGGCGCTCGCAGGCATCACCACCCACGCCGCGCGCGCGCTGGGCCTGCAAGACACCCACGGCCTTCTCGCATCCGGCAGGCCCGCCAACTTTGTGCTGTGGCCCGTGGGCGAGGCGGCAGAACTGGCCTACTGGCTGGGCCAGAAGCCCACCTGCACCATCGTGCGGCAAGGGCGCATTCACGGAGTCATGCCATGACGCAACAGCTGTTCGCCACCGATGCCTTGCTGCCCACGGGCTGGGCGCGCAATGTGCTGATCACCTGGGATGGGGCAGGGCGCATCACTGCCGTCACGCCCGACGCGCAGCCCGCCGGTGCCGCCGTAGCCCCGGGCCCCTTGCTGCCCGGCATGCCCAACCTGCACTCGCACGCCTTCCAGCGCGCGTTTGCGGGCCTGACCGAGTACCGGGGGGAAAGCCAGGACAGCTTTTGGAGCTGGCGCAACCTGATGTACCGCTTTGCGGCGCGCATCACGCCCGAATCGCTGGAGGCCATTGCGACCTGGCTGTATGTGGAGATGCTGGAGGCGGGCTACACCAGCGTGTGCGAATTCCACTACGTGCACCACGACCAGGGCGGCACGCCCTATGCCGATGACGCCACGCTGTCGCTGGCACTGCTGCGTGCCGCGCAGCGCGCGGGCATTGGCATCACGCTGCTACCGGTGCTGTATCAGACGAGCGGCTTTGGCGCCAAGCCACCGCGCGCGGACCAGGCACGCTTCATCCGCAGCACGGACAACATGCTCTCCTTATTGGAGCGCCTTGCGCCCGCGGCACAAGCGCAAGGGGCCGTTTTGGGCCTGGCACCGCATTCGTTGCGTGCAGTGCCGCCCGACAGTCTGGCGGCTGCCGTGCAGGGCCTCACGGCGCTCAATGCGCAGGCGCCCATCCACATCCATATTGCCGAGCAGACGCAGGAGGTGGATGACTGCGTGGCCTGGAGCGGTCAGCGCCCGGTGCAGTGGCTGCTGGAGCACGCACCCGTGGACGAGCGCTGGTGCCTGGTGCATGCCACGCACATGACCCCGCAGGAGTACCAGGACGCAGCGCGAACGGGCGCCGTGGCGGGCATCTGCCCCACCACCGAGGCCAATCTGGGCGACGGCATCTTCGACATGCCGATGTGGCTGCAGCACGGTGGGCGCTGGGGGGTGGGCTCGGACAGCCATGCCTGCGTGAATGCGGCCGAGGAACTGCTGATGCTCGAATACGGCCAGCGCCTTTCGCTGCGCCAGCGCAATGTGCTGGCCACCGCCGCGCAACCCGAGGTGGCCACGGCCATGACCTTGCAGGCCGTGCAGGGCGGGGCGCAGGCCGCCGGCCGCGCCATTGGCGGTCTGGCCGTGGGTGAGCAGGCCGACCTGGTGGCGCTGGATGCGCAGCATGTGGCGCTGCGCGATTTGTCCGCACACAGCATGTTGTCGGCCCATGTATTTGGCAGCCACCGCACATCGGCCATCGACAGCGTGTGGGTGGCGGGCCAGCAGCGCATTGCGTGTGGCCGGCACACGCTGCACGATGCGGCGGCCCATGCGTTTGTGGCGGCGCGCTCGGCCACCATTGCACCCGACTGAAGCGTCCGATTGAATTCATACCCGTGAGCTTGTGATGACCGATACCTCTCCACCTCCTTTTGTCTTTTACCCCGGCACTGCGCCGCTGCTGGTGTCCATGCCCCATGCAGGCACCTACGTGCCGCCCGCGCTGGCCGCGCGCTTCACGGATGAGGCCCGCCAGGTGCCCGATACCGACTGGCACATGGAGCGCCTCTATGCGTTTGCCAAAGAAATGGGGGCCTCCATCCTCGTGGCCACGCACTCGCGCTATGTGGTCGACCTGAACCGTCCGCCCGATGGCGCCAGCTTGTACCCGGGGCAGAGCGTGACCGGCCTCTGCCCGGTCGATACGTTCGACGACACGCCCATCTACGCAGCAGGCGATGTGCCCGATGACGCAGAGATCGCTGCGCGCCGTGAGGCTGTCTGGGCGCCATACCACGCGCAACTGCGTGCCGAGCTGGACCGTATCCGAGCGCAACACGGTGTGGCGGTGCTGTGGGACGCCCACTCCATCCGCTCGGTGCTGCCGCGCTTTTTTGAAGGCAAGCTGCCCGACCTGAACCTGGGCACGGCCAACGGTGAAAGCTGCGACCCGGCGCTGGCGCAGGAACTGCTGTCCATCGCCAAAGAGGCCCAGGGCTACACCGCCGTGCTCAATGGCCGCTTCAAGGGTGGGCACATCACGCGCCACTACGGGCAGCCCGCGCAGAACATTCACGCGGTGCAGCTGGAAATGACGCAGTGCAGCTACATGCAGGAGGCCCTGCCGTTTGACTACCTGCCCGAGGTGGCTGCGGGCGTGCAACCCCACCTGCGTAGTATGTTGGAGGCCGCGCTGGCCTTTGCGGCAGCGCAATCGGCGTGAGGCTTACGCCCCAGGGCGGGAAGTATCGGTGCTAGTATGGGCTGGTCGGTCCGCCATGGACCGCCGCCCGGGCCCACCCCACATCCACGCAGGGGCCCGTCATCGCGGGAGGAGCCGCACCCCATGGACCCCACCGCGTACTACTACATGCCTTTGTTCAAGCCAGGCACCTTCGTGCAATGGAACCACCAGCGCGAAACCGTGAGCCACGTGGTGGTGCGCCGCCACGCTCTTATGGTGTATCTGGTGGGGCATGAATCCCCTGTGTACCCTGAAGCGCTGCACCTCGCGCCCACCGCCTTCCGGCTCACGCGCACGCCCGACGCCGACGGTTCGTAAGCGCGTCGCGTCGGCCAAGGGGCTGAAGGTCAGCCCCCAGAGCGCTGTGCCATGGCTTCACCCAGCTGGATGGGGCGCGTGGGTGACCACTGCGGGTTGAATTGCAGCGGCCCTTGTGGGAACAGCATCACCACGGTGGAGCCGAGCAGGAAGCGGCCCATTTCTTCACCCTGCTGCAGACTTACCTGGCCCTTCGCGTAGTCCCACTGCCGCAGCACACCGGTGCGCGGCGGGTTCACCTGCCCGTGCCACACGGTGGCCATGCTGCCCACAATGGTCGCACCCACCAGTACCAGCACAAACGGGCCGTGGGCCGATTCAAAAAAGCACACCACGCGTTCGTTGCGCGCAAACAGGCCGGGCACGCCGCGTGCAGTGGTGGGGTTCACCGAAAACAGGTCGCCCGGCACATGCACCATGCGCGTCAGCTCGCCCGCGCACGGCATGTGGATGCGGTGGTAGTCGCGTGGGCTCAGGTACAGCGTGGCGAAGTGGCCGTTGTCAAAACGTGCCGCAGCAGCGGCGTCGCCACCCACGAGGGCGGTGGTGGAGTAGGTGTGCCCCTTGGCCTGAAAGACCTGGTCCTTGGCGATGGGGCCGAACTGGCTGATGGCGCCATCCACGGGGCAAATCAAATCGGCTTGGGCCAGTGGGCGGGCGCCGGGCTTGAGCGCCCGCGTGAAGAAGTCGTTGAACGAGGTGTAGCTGGCGATGTCGGGGTTGGCCGCCTCGGCCATGTTGACGTTGTAGCGGCCCACAAACCAGCGGATCACCGAGGTGGTGAGGCCGCCCAGCCGGGCCGATGCAAACTTGCCAGCCAGGGTGGTCAGTGCCTGCTTGGGCAGGAGGTATTGCGGCAGAACTGCCAGGCGATCAGACACGGGCGAACCCCTCAAAGACGAAAGCGGACGATTCTATCGGCGGGGCGCTATCGCCCGCACGGGGTCATACCCCGAGGTACTGCTCCAGCAGCAGGGGCTGCGCATGCAAGGCGTCCGAGCTGCCGTCAAACACCACCTGGCCCTTGACCAGGATGACGTTGCGGTCGGTGATCTGCGTGACGTGCTTCCAGTTCTTGTCCACGATCACGCTGCTGATGCCGCTGTCCTTGATGAGGCTGCAGATACGCCAGATCTCGCGTGCGATCAGCGGTGCCAGGCCTTCAGTGGCTTCGTCGAGGATGAGCACGTCGGGGTTGGTCATCAGCGCGCGGCCGATGGTGAGCATCTGCTGCTCGCCGCCGCTGAGCTGCTGGCCGCCGTGGCCCAGGCGTTCCTTCAGGCGCGGAAATGTCTCCAGCACGCGCTCGTAGGTCCAGTCCCGCTGGCCGCGCGTGCCTGCGCGGGCGGCCATCTGCAGGTTCTCGACCACGCTCAGGTTGCCGAAGATGCCCCGGCCCTCGGGCACGTAGGCGATGCCCAGACGCGCCACCTCGTAGGGCGGTTTGCCGGTCATGTCGCGGCCTGCCACGGCCACGCTGCCCGAGCGGGGCTTGACCAGGCCCATCAGCGACTTGAGCAGGGTGCTCTTGCCCATACCGTTGCGGCCCATGAGGCCGATGGTCTCGCCCTGGCCCACGGTGAAATCAATGCCGTGCAGGATGTGGCTGCTGCCGTAGAAGGTGTGGATGCCCTTGGCATCGATCCATGGAGTGGTCATGTCAGTGGTCCTCTCCCAGGTAGGCGGCCTGCACGGTGGCATCGGCGCGTACCTCGGGCGGTGTGCCGTGCGCAATCACCTCGCCGTTGACCATCACCGTCAGACGGTCGGCCAGCGCAAACACCGCATCCATGTCGTGCTCGACCAGCATCATGGCGTGGGCGGGCTTGAGGCGCTGCAGCAGCTCCACCATGCGTTCTGCCTCGGCCACGCCCATGCCAGCCAGGGGCTCGTCGAGCAGCAGCACCTGCGGCTCGGTGGCCAGGGTCATGGCAATTTCGAGCTGGCGCTGCTCGCCGTGGCTCATGGCTCCCGCGATGGCCATGCGCCGGTCTTTGAGGCCTGACAGCTCGATAGCGCTTTCAAGACGTGCGCTGGTTGCTCTGTTTTTGATAGTGTCCGAGCGGGTGTCCTGCCACCAGCGCAAGGGGTTCCAGGGTTGCTGCGCATCGCGCGACTGGGCGGCCAGGCGCACGTTTTCGTGCACGGTGAGCGGCAGGAAGATGTTGGTCTTCTGGTAGCTGCGGCCCAGGCCCTGGCGTGAGATGCGTTCAGGCGCCCAGCCGGTCACATTGGTGCCGCCCAGCAGCACTTGGCCCGAGGTGGGGGGCAGGTCGCCCGAAAGCAGGTTGGTCAGCGTGGACTTGCCCGCGCCGTTGGGGCCGATCACCGCGTGGATCTTGCCCCGCCACAGGTCTACCGAGACACCATTGACGGCGGCCAGGCCGCCAAAGCGCTTGGTGACCTTCTGTGCAGACAACAGGACTTCAGCCATGGTGCGATCCCTCCGAGGCCTTGGCTGCGCCCCGCTGCGCAAACATGCCCAGCAGCCCGCGCGGTGCTGCGACCACCACCAGCACGATGAAGCCGCCCATCAGCAGTTGCCAGTGTTTGCTGATGTCCTTGAACACGTGCAGCAGGTACTCGAACGCAAACGCACCCACGATGGCGCCTGCAAAGTTGCCCATGCCGCCCAGGATGACCATCATGATGGCGTGGGCGCTCATGTGAAAGCCCATGAGTTCAGGATTCACATAGCCGGTCTGCGCGCCCCACAGGTACCCCGCCAGGCCCGCCAGCGCCCCGGCAATGGTGAAGGCGGTGAGCTTGTAGCCCCGCGTGCCAAAGCCCATGGCGCGCATGCGGTGCTCGTTGATGCGGATGCCTGCCAGCGCGCGGCCGAGTGGGCTCCACAGCAGGCGGCGCAGCAGCACATACACCAGCACCACCAGCGCCAGTGTGAAGTAGTAGAAGGTCTTGCGGCCCTCCAGATCGAACGGCAGCCAGCCGAACAGCGCCGCATCAGGCCGGAAGTTGATGTACAGGCCGTCCGATCCCCCCAGCACCTTGTTGTCGAAGAACAGGTAGAACACCATCTGCGCAAAGGCCATGGTGACCATGATGAAGTAGATGCCGTGGGTGCGCACCACAAAGAACCCGATCACCAGTGCCACCAGGCCGGACACGGCTACGGCCAGCGGCAGCGACCACCACAGGCTGACCGGCATGTCCGCCGGGGTGAGAAAGGCGAGGGCGTAGCCCGCCACACCAAAGTACGCCGCGTGGCCCAGTGATACCAGCCCGGTCACGCCCTGCAGCAGATCCAGGCTCATGGCAAAGATGGCCATGATCATCATGCGGGTGACCATTTGTACGTAGAAGTCGCTGCCCACCACGGGGAACAGCAGCAGCGCAGCCAGCCCCATTGCCAGGGCGAACTGCACGCTGCGTGGCAGCACTTCGATATTGGCGCGAGGGGTGCTCATGAGGGGCTGCCGGGCAGGGATGCGTATGGCATGTGCGAAGTGCCGAGCGTGGGGGTAGTCATTGTTTGAAGAGGCCTTCAGGTTTCCACAGCAGCACCGCCGCCATCAGCATATAGACCAGCATGCCCGCTGCCTGTGGCAGCAGCACCTTGCCAAACGTATCGACAAAGCCCACCAGCAGCGCCGCAATGAGCGCACCGCGTACCGAGCCGATGCCACCGATCACCACCACCACAAAACACATGATGAGCACCGATGAGCCCATGTTGGGATACACGCTGGATACGGGTGCAGCCACCATGCCCGCAACCGCCGCCAGGCCCACACCGAGCGCAAACACGATGGCATGGATCAGCTTGATGTTTACGCCCAGGGACTCGGCCATGTCGCGGTTGAATGCGCCAGCGCGGATCTTCATGCCCAGGCGGGTCTTGGAGATCAGCAGGTACAGCGCCACAGCCAGCGCAATGCACACGCCCGAGATGAACAGCCGGTAGACCGGGTAGGAGAGGGTGTCTGTGAGCGGGATCGACCAGTCCAGTACCTTGGGGATGGGCACGCCATGCACATCGTCGCCCCACAGGATGGAGCGCAGTTCTTCAAAGATGTAAATCAGCCCGAAGGTCAGCAGCACCTGGTCCAGATGGTCGCGGTGGTAGAAGTGGCGGAACAGCAGCCATTCGAGCGCCAGCCCGAAGACCACCGACAGCAGCGCGCCGCCTACGATCGCGAGTGCCAGGCTGCCGAAATGCCCCGACAGCGAATATGCGAGGTAAGCCCCCAGCATGTAAAAGCTGCCGTGCGCCAGGTTCACCACGCCCATGATCCCGAAGATCAGCGTGAGCCCGGCCGCCAGCATGAACAGCAGCAGGCCGTATTGCACGCTGTTGAGCAGCTGGATCAGGAACGTCGCGAAATCCATGGAGGGCTGGGTTTGGAGTGCAAAAAATCAACCCGCGCAGAACGAGGCCGGCGGAGGAAGCCCGGCACGCAAGCCGGGCGGTTGGGGCGGAAAATGGGCCGACCGAACGGCTTAGCCCATGCGGCAACCGGCGCCGCTGTCGGCCAGTGCCTTGGCGGCCACGCCGATCACCTTGTTTTCCTTGTTCTCCACCCGGCGCAGGTAGATGTCCTGCACGGGGTTGTGGGACTTGCTCATCGTCCACTTGCCGCGTGGGCTGTCGATGACGGCGCTTTCCATCGCCTTGATGACGGCTGGTTTGGCAGACAGGTCGCCCTTGACCGCGTTGGCGCCCTGCACCAGCAGCAGGCCGGTGTCGTAGCCTTGCACGGCGTACACATCGGGCTGGCTGCGGAAGGCCTTGGCGTATTCCAGGCGGAACTGCTTGTTGCGCGGTGTGTCGAGCGAGTCGCTGTAGTGCATGGTGGTGATGATGCCGTCGGCCGCTGGGCCCGCAGCGTCCAGCACGCCTTCGGTCAGGAAGCCCGAGCCATACAGCGGAATCTTGTCCTTGAGGCCGGCGGCCGCGTAGTCCTTGATGAACTTGGCCGCGCCGCCACCGGCAAAGAAGCAGGCCACGGCATCGGGCTTGAGCGCGGCAATCTCGGTCAGCAGCGCCTGGAATTCGACGTTGGGGAAGGGCAGGCCCAGTTCCTTGACGATGGTGCCACCCGCCTTGGTGTAGCTTTCCTTGAAGCCCTCGAAGGCCTCATCGCCAGCCGCGTACTTCCAGGTGATCCACACGGCCTTCTTGTGGCCCTTTTCGACCATGGCCTTGCCCAGCGCCAATGTGGGCTGGGAATTGCTGAACGAAGTGCGGAACACGTTGGGGGCACACAGCGCGCGGGTGGCTGCGTGTACGCCTGCGTTGGGGATCAGGTTGAGCACGCCGGTGTCGCGCGCCACCTTCTGGATACCCATCTGCACGCCCGAGTGCACGGTACCGATCAGCACATCCACCTTGTCGCGCTGCACCAGCTTGCTGGCGTTTTCCACGCCCTTGCTGGGCTCGGACTCGTCATCCACCTTGAACCATTCGATCTCGCGCCCGCCGAGCTTGCCGCCTTGCTGGTCGATGGCCAGGCGCACGCCGTTTTCAATGGCCACGCCCAGCTGGGCAAATGTGCCGGTGTAGGGCAGCATGAACCCCACGCGCACTTTGCCGCTTTGCGCACGCACGATGGAGGGCAGCAGCAGGCCCGTGGATGCTGCGCCAACGAGGGCGGCACTGCGGCTGATGACGAGGCGGCGGGTGGTCATGGGGCTTGTCTCCTTTGTTTAGGCTTAAAGTAATTTACTGCAAGCGTTCGGTGGTGAATACCTATGGGTTACCCGTACCAGCGCTCGTTTCGGGTTTCAAGAGCGGGGGGAGCTTCACGGCTTTTTTGTCTTCGCTGCTGAGAAGCCTGACGGATCGGTGCGGCATGGATGCCAATGTGGATGGTCACTGCAGCCCAACGGAAAATTTGAAACATGAATTAAAATGCATGTATTGAATTTTTGTGCAGTATAGAGCGTGTTTTTGGATTGGGGTGGTCGATTTGGGCTTGCGTTCTAGGTAGTTTCCAGCAGGGCGCGCAGCCGCGACACCGACCAGGCCACGGCAACTCCCTGTCGCACCGAAAACCTCCCGTGCCCCAGCAGCATGGCGCTGCCTGCACAATCGTGGTTTGATCATCCAGTCCGTCGCATATGGTCAGACGGCCTGGCCGGGCGATAGCGTTGTGGACTGCACCGCAGCCCACCATCCCGCAGTCTGTGCCGAGTTGATGCAGCTTGCCGCTGCATCCGCATTTTTATTCTGTATGCCTTCTTCTCCCTCCGACCTGTCTCCTTCCGCCCCAATCCGGCCATCTTGGGCGGCTCGCTTGACCGAATGGCTGCGTCATTTCTGGCCCGCTCCGTTGGGGATTGATGGCAAGGAGCGTCTGAGGTTTGTGGTGGGCGCGGTGATCGGTGTGCTGCTCACAGCATGGCTCAGTCGCTGGTGGGCCCAGGGCAATGGCTCGGGCCCGTGGATGGTGGCTTCGCTGGGCGCCAGTGCCGTGCTGGTGTTCGGCATGCCTTCCAGCCCGCTGGCCCAGCCCTGGCCGGTTTTGGGGGGCAGCACGTTGTCGGCGCTGGTCGGGGCGGTCTGTTCTGCGTTGATTTCAGACAAGGCCTTGGCGGGGGCGGTGGCTGTGGGGCTGGCGATTGCGCTCATGGTGCCTTTGCGTTGTCTGCATCCGCCAGGCGGGGCCATGGCCTTGTACGTGGTGCTCACCTCGGGCGATGGCTGGCACCTGGCCGCGTTTCCGGTGCTCTTCAACGTGGTGCTGCTGTTGATTGCCGCCGTGGTCTACAACGGGTTGACGGGCCGCCGCTATCCACACCCCCAGCGCGTCGCGCCGAAGGCGGCAGCAAGCCAGGGGGCCTTCACTGCATCGGACGTGGATGCGGCGCTGGCCCATTACAACCAGGTGCTCGACGTGAGCCGTGCAGACCTCGAAGGGTTGTTGCACCTGGCGGGTCGTGCTGCTTTCCAGCGGACGCTGGGGGAATTGCGCTGCGCGGACATCATGTCGAGCCCGCCGTACGCTGTGGAGGCCGGCGTGTCGCTCAAAGAAGCGTGGGCGCTGATGCGGCTGCAGCAGATCAAGGCACTGCCCGTGGTGGATGCCCAGCGCCACGTCATCGGCATCGTGACGGTGGCGGACTTCATGCGGCTGGCGAATCTGGACACCCACGAGGGGTTGGGGCAGCGCCTGCGCACGCTGGTCATGGGGCGCGGCGGGCAGCCTCAGACTGTGGGCGAGATCATGTCGCACCCGGTCCAGGTGGCGCGTGCAGGGCAGCACGCGATGGATCTGGTCCCCCTGTTTTCGCAGGGTGGCCACCACCACATTCCCATCGTGGATGACGTGGATCACCTCGTGGGCATCATCACCCAGACCGACCTGGTGCGTACGTTGGCCTCCGCAGTGCAGGCGCGATAGCGGGCGGCAGCTGAGGTCCTGATGAATGGGCGCGGCGCCCACGCCACAGAGGGGCCCCGCCGTGCCATAGGCAACTTACAGGTTGTCGCGGTACAATTGACAGGCTTTGCGCAGCGCTGACGCCTGTTCATTGACGCCGTCTCCCGGCCCTCTGCCTGATCTGCGCCCTGGGTGCAGCGACTCCCACCGCCCGCCATGCACCGTGTGTCGAGTTTCGACAACGCTGCAGCTGCCGTGGTGAATGCAAAAAACCGCTCAGGCGCCGACCACAGAACATTTGCTTTGAAGAGATAGAGAAACACATGGCCAAAGAAGAACTCATTGAAATGCAGGGCTCCGTCACGGAAGTCTTGCCGGACTCGCGCTTTCGCGTCACGCTGGACAACGGTCACCAACTGATCGCCTACACCGGCGGCAAGATGCGCAAGCACCACATCCGCATCCTGGCGGGTGACAAGGTGTCGCTCGAAATGTCTCCTTATGACCTGACCAAGGGCCGCATCACCTTCCGCCACCTGGCAGGTCGTGGCCCTGGCCCGTCGTCCAGCCGCTGATCGTTTCTTTCCCGGTCCGTGGCAGACCGGGGAAGGTGTTTGATTTTTCTGGTTCGTCTTTTGCCATGTCGCAGCCTTTGGGCCTTTCCCCCGTCATCTGTTCGCCTTGCCACTTGCTAAAAAAAATCAAAAAAGCAGGCGTTGAATCCAAAACGGGGAATTCGGCGGGTTAGAATACGAGCTGTCGGAGCGTAGCGCAGCCTGGTAGCGCATCTGCTTTGGGAGCAGAGGGTCGCGAGTTCGAATCCCGCCGCTCCGACCAATGTTTGAAGGCCTTGCAGCACATGCTGCAAGGCCTTTTTTCTTGCTCGCTTCGAGGCATCGCGTCGCAACAAACAGGCTCACTGGCGGCGGATCAAGGCCATGTTCAGCGGGTATGTCGGAAGGCAGGCCGAATCTCCGTACCATTGGCTCCATCGCCCACAAACGCCCTTAGATGCTCATTTGCACCTGACCCTGCCGCGCACAGGTGCTTGCCGCTACCCCCATGACTCTTTCTGTGCATTCCAAAGCCGCTGAGGCTTCCGCATCGCAGCCCCGTGGGCCTGACTCTCTTGCCATGCGTCGTTACGACGCCGTCGATGCATTGCGTGGCGTAGCGATGGTGTGGATGACGGTGTTCCACTTCTGTTTTGATCTGAGCCACTTCGGTCTGTGGCCGCAGAATTTCCGTGTCGATCCTTTCTGGACCACGCAGCGCACCATGATCGTGAGCCTGTTCCTGTTCTGTGCAGGGCTGGGGCAGGCCATCGCCTGGCACCAGGGGCAGGGCTGGCGCAGGTTTGGGCGTCGGTGGATGCAGATCGCCGGGTGCGCATTGCTCGTATCTGCCGGGTCGTTTGTGATGTTTCCAGCCAGCTTCATCTATTTTGGTGTGCTGCACGGCATGGCGGTGATGTTGCTCATCGCTCGCTGTACCGCTGGTTGGGGGCGCTGGTTGTGGCTGGCCGGATTGGTTGCGGTGGCCTTGCCGTGGGCCGCGCAGCAGCTTCTGACGGGGGTATGGGCAGATGCCGCACCTTGGTTCAATGGGCGAGCACTGAATTGGCTGGGGCTGGTGTCGCGCAAGCCGTTCACCGAAGACTATGTGCCCGTGTTGCCGTGGCTCGGTGTGCTCTGGTGGGGGCTCGCGGCAGGCCAATGGGCGGTGCGAGCGCGCAAGGGTTGGCTGCAATGGCGGCTACCCGCCGGGCTCACGCCGCTGGCAACGCTGGGGCGGTGGAGCCTGAGCTACTACATGGCCCACCAGCCGGTGATGATTGGCTTGCTGATGGCGGTGGTGTGGGTGATGGGGCGGACTTGAGCCTCGTGAATTAGGTGGGATTGCGGCACAGCCTGAGCCCATAAAAAAACGCGACCGAGGTCGCGTTTTTTTGTTGCCAGAACGGCTGAGTGCCCGTTGGCTTATTCCACCTTGGCCTTGGCGCGCAGGTCTTCCTGGAACTTGGCCAGCTTTTGCTGTTGCAGCTGTTGTGCGACTTGTGGCTTCACCTCTTCGAGCTTGGGCAGCTCGGCCTGGCGCACATCGTCCAGGCGGATGATGTGCCAGCCAAACTGGCTCTTCACGGGCGTCTCGGTCATCTTGCCCTTTTCGAGCTTGACCAGCGCTTCGGTGAATTCGCTCACGTAGCTCGATGGGTTGGCCCAGTCGAGGTCGCCGCCTTTGGCGCCGGAGCCTGGGTCCTTGGACTGCTTCTTGGCGATATCTTCAAACTTCGCGCCCTTCTTGATGGACGCGATGATGGCCTTGGCGTCGGCTTCCTTTTCCACCAGGATATGGCGGGCCTTGTATTCCTTGCCGCTGTTGGCAGCCACGAACTTGTCGTATTCGGCCTGGATTTCAGCGTCCGTGACGGGGTTCGTCTTCTGGAAATCGGCGAACAGTTCGCGGATCAGGATGGCCTGGCGGGCCAGTTCCAGCTGGGATTTGTAGTCTGCCGAGGTTTCCAGGCCGCGCTTTTGGGCTTCCTGCATGAAGATTTCACGGGCGATGACTTCTTCCTTGATCTGGCCTTCGATGTCGGGCGTCACAGGGCGGCCCGAGCGTTCCACCTGCTGCTTGAGCGCTTCGACACGTTCCTTGGGAACCGCCTTGCCGTTGACGATGGCGACATTCTGGGCGGAAACGGGCAGGGCCAACGTGCCCAGCACGGCAGCGGCCACCAGGCCGGACAGGAGCTGTTTCTTCATGCGAAATCCAAAAAAATAAGGGGTTTGTTTGCCAGCTGAAATCCGGCAGCTATAGATCTGGGGCCGGTTCAGAGAACTTCAATGGCGAGGGCGTGAACGCCTTGGTCAATAAATTCTTGCAGCGCATCATACACAAGGCGGTGTTGGGCCACTCGGGTGCGTCCTGTAAAGAAAGGTGACGCGATCCGCACCCGAAAATGCGTGCCAAATCCGGTGCCGTTGGCGCCTGCGTGGCCTGCGTGGGCCGCGCTTTCGTCCAGCACCTCCAGGTGGCTGGGGGTGAGGCGGTCGGCCAGTGTCTGGTGCATCTGGTCTGCGATGGAGGTCATGGGCTTTATGCGTGTTCAGGTGGTGGGCTCATCGCCCTTGAGGTGGGGGGCGATGTAGATGCCCTGAGCCACCAGGAAGACCAGCGGAAACGCATAGCCCCAGAGCTTGAAGTCCACCCAGGCCTCGGTGCTGAAGTTCATCACCACGTAGGCGTTGATGGCCGACATGAACGCGCAATAGACGATCCAGGCCACGTTCAGGCGCTGCCAGACGGCGTCGGGCAAGTCCAGCTGGCTCCCCAACAGCATCTTGAGAAAGTTCTTCTTGAGCGCCCACAGCGCCACCGCCAGGGCCATCGACATCGCACCGTAGAGCACAGTGGGTTTCCACTTGATGAACCGGTCGTCCTGCAGCACCAGCGTGAGCGTGCCGAACAGCAGGATCAACACCAAGGTGACCTTGTGCATGGTCTGCAGGCGCCGGTCGATGGCATAGATGATGGCCATCTGCAAGGCCGTGGCCGCCATGAGCACTGCGGTGCCTACGTAGATGCCGTAGAACTTGTAGGCCCCGAAGAACAGCAGTATGGGGAAGAAGTCGATCAGAATTTTCATGGAATCAGCAAGAAATGCCGGGCTTCAGCGGTCTCCGGACTCGAAGTCCAGCGATGCCGAGTTCATGCAATACCGCAGCCCGGTAGGCGCTGGGCCATCTTCAAACACATGGCCCAGGTGCGCCCCGCATTGTGCACACACCGTTTCGGTGCGGACCATGCCATGGCTGCGGTCCACGATTTCGGTGATGGCGCCGGGGACGGCTTCGGAAAAGCTGGGCCAGCCGCAGCCCGCGTCAAACTTGGTGACCGAGTCGAACAGCTTGGCACCGCAGCAGATGCAGTGGTAGCTGCCGTCGGCCCAGTGGGCTTCGTACTTGCCCGTGAAGGGGCGCTCGGTGGCGGCATGGCGCGTGACCTGGAAGGCCACGGGTTCGGCGCCTTTTTCGCGCAGTACGGCTTGCCATTCGGCATCTGTCTTCTGGATAGGGTGGGTCATGATGAACAGCTGATCTCGATGGAAGACGCCCAGTCGGGCGGGAAGGCGGCGTAGGCGTCGTGCCCGGGGTGCTCGGCAAACGGGCGCTCCAGCAGCCGCTGCAGGGTTTGGAGTTCGCCAAAGTCGCCAAGTTTCGCCGCACGGATGGCCTGTTCGCCCAGGTGGTTGCGCAGCACGAACTTGGGATTGGTTTTGAGCATCAAATCGGCTTGATGCGCTACATCCATATGCCTCGAATGCTCTGAATATAGTAGCAACCATTGGTCACAGCCGGCGCGGTCTGCAAACAGGTCGCGTACGGGCTCCATGTCTTGGGTGCCCACGGCGTGCGACAGGCGACGCCAGAAGATGGGGTAGTCCACCCCGTTCTGGGCCAGCAGCAGCAAGATGCCGTCGATGAGTGCGCCATCACCATCGCTGGCCTCTACCAACCCCAGCTTGGCGCGCATTTGGGCCATGAAGGCTTCTGGGAAAACCGTCTTGTAAGACTCCAGCGCCTGCTTGGCCAGGTCCTGGTCCTCGATCAGGGGCAGCAGCGCCTGCGCCAGGCAAAACAGGTTCCAGTACGCCACATTGGGCTGGCGGTTGTAGGCGTAGCGGCCTTGCGAGTCGCTGTGGTTGCACACGTGGCCGGGCACAAAAGCGTCCAGAAACTGAAAGGGCCCATAGTCAATCGTCAGTCCCAGGATGCTCATGTTGTCGGTGTTCATCACCCCGTGGCAAAAGCCCACGGCCTGCCACTGCGCCATGAGGCGCGCGGTGCGCTCGCTCACCGCCTGCAGCAGGGCGGCGTAGGGGTTGCCTGCCAGGCCGGTGCCGTCCCGGCATTCGGGGTAGTAGCGGTCGATGACGTAGTCGGCAAGCGTTTGCAGCGCGGCTTCCTGGCCGTTGGCTGCAAAGTGTTCAAAGTGGCCAAAGCGCACAAAGCTGCGCGCCACGCGGGTGACGACAGCAGCGGTCTCGATCTCCTCGCGGCGCACTTGCCCTGGGGAGCCAGTGATGCACAACGCGCGCGATGTCGGCACACCCAGGCCGTGCATGGCTTCGCTGCACAAAAACTCGCGGATGCTGGAGCGCAATACCGCGCGGCCATCGCCCATGCGTGAATAGGGCGTGCGTCCCGCACCCTTGAGCTGGACCTCCCACCCCGAGGCTGTCTCACCGAGCAAGATGGCCCGTCCATCGCCCAGCTGGCCGGCCCAGACGCCAAACTGGTGCCCGCTGTACACGCTTGCTAGGGGGCGGGAACCTGCCAGCAGGCGGTTACCGGTGAAGGCTTGCAGTGCCTC
Organism: Acidovorax sp. M14; assembly: GCF_049331375.1. Taxonomy (NCBI): domain Bacteria; kingdom Pseudomonadati; phylum Pseudomonadota; class Betaproteobacteria; order Burkholderiales; family Comamonadaceae; genus Acidovorax; species Acidovorax sp. M14. The sequence goes on along the minus strand of NZ_CP186263.1, from coordinate 2,764,067 downwards.
GTCGCTGCGCAGGGCGGCTTCATCCAGCCCCAGCAGTTGCGCCACGGCGGGGCTGGTGCCTACCCAATGGGGCGTGGGCAGAGGGGTGGGGCGCAGTTCGGTGAAAAAGTCGGGGCCCAGCGCGGCAAAGCGGTGGTCCCAGGCGAGGCCGAGGTCGGTGCGGGCGTCGCTGTCGGCGGTCAGGGTCATGGGCTGGATTGTCTCGCAGGCCGGATGTCCCGGCGCCCACAGGGCCATGGCAGGGTGGGGAGGGCTAGCACTGCAACCGTTAGAGCGACGCTGCCGCTGCCAGGAAGGCTGCGCTGGGTGCGGGCTGCACCAGCTGCTGGCGGTACTGGCCTGGTGGCATGCCGAACCAGCGCTTGCAGGCCCTGAAGAGGTTGCTCTGGTCGCTGAACCCCAGCTGGTCGGCGACCTCGGCCAGGCTGCGGCGTGGGTCGGCCAGATACTGGCTGGCCAGCTCGCTGCGGGTGTCGTCCAGCAGTTGCTGAAAACTCACCGACTCTGCCTGCAGCCGGCGCTGCAGGGTGCGGTCGGTCAGGTGCAGGCGTGCCGCCACGTCCTCGCGGCGGGGTTCGCCCAGGTGCAGCATGCGAGATATCTCGGTGCGCACCTTGGCGCTGACCAGCGACTGGCCCAACGGGCCTAACTGCCCCAGCTCGGCCTCCACTAGTTGTTCGTGCAGCGCCCACAGGCTGGGGTTGTGGGTGGGGATGGGTTGCAGCAGGTCGGCTTCGGCCATCAGAAAGCGGTTCACCGGCTGGCCAAAGCGGGGTGGCACGCCGAATGCCGCGCGATGCCGCGTGTCGTCGGCCGGTGCTGGGGTGACCAGCTCCACGGCCAAGGGTGTGAGGTCGCGCCGGGTGAGCCAGTCGCACAGCGTCAGCAGGGTGAGCACCGCAAACTCCACCCGCTGCCGCGGTATGGGGCGCGAGGCGCCGATGTGGTTGAGCACCAACCAGTAGCCGCGCGGGTCCCGCTCCATCGAGAACGTGGTGGCGTCCGAGATCAGCGCCATGTGGCGGTCCAGGTGTCTGAAGCCTTCGAGCAGATTCGGCCCCGAGGCGAGTGCATGGCCCACCAAGTCCAGCTTGCCGTAGCGCGCAGCCAGTTGGCGGTCCAGGCCCAGCCCTGGGCGGGCGTAGTGCTGGGCCGCGGCCTCCCACAAGCGACTGACGCGGTCCACATCCACGCGGGTGTGGGGGTGTTGCAGGCTCTCCAGATCGATGTCGGCCTGCGCGCACAGGGCCTGCACTGGCAGGCCCTCGGCCGCAAACAGCTCGGCAATACCGCGCACCCAGGCGGCAGAGCTGGTGCGCTGCGGCAGCGGGTTCATGGGCAAGTCCCTGTCTCAGGGTTTACGCGCGGGTGGTGTTCTGAAGTCACTGTTTTGGTGTGGTTGCGATAGTGGGTTGTAGGCCAGGCGTTTCCACAATCGGCGCCGAGGTCGGGCCCAGGCGCGAGTGTGATGCGTTCTGCAGGCCCGCCCCATTCCTGAAAACCCCGAAGGAGACAAACAACATGGCCTATTTTGCAAAGAGCCTGCGCTGGGGCGCAGCCTGTCTCGCCGCTGTGATGACCACGGCGTGTGGTGGCTCTGGCGGTACGCCGCCCGAACTGCGCGAAACCCGCTACGGCATGGTGCGCGGTACGGACGACAGCGCCACCAGCGGCACCTATGCCTGGAAGGGCGTTCCCTACGCCCAACCCCCCGTGGGGCCCCTGCGCTGGCAGCCGCCTGCAGAGCCCGCCGCCTGGATGGGCGAGCGCAGCGCCACCCGATTTGGAAACGCCTGCCTGCAGATGGGCCGCATTTACGGACCAGGGGCCAACAACCGCTTTGACGACACGATTGGTCAGACGCTGAACACGCCGCTGGGCAGCGAAGATTGCCTGACCCTCAACATCTGGCGCCCGGCCACCGCGCAGGACAACCTGCCGGTGCTGGTCTTCATCCATGGCGGCAGTGCCATCTCGGGCTACACCGCTGACCCGGTGTACGACGGCGCGGCGCTGGCCAAGTCAGCCAATGCCGTAGTGGTCACGGCCAACTACCGGCTTGATGTGCTGGGGTATCTGCAGTTGCCCGCGCTGCATGCGGGCAACAGTGGCAGTGGAGGCAACGCGGGCAGCAGCGGCTACACCGGCAACTATGCGTTGCTGGACGTGGTGCAGGCGCTGCGGTTCGTGCAGGGCAACATCGCCCGGTTTGGCGGCAATGCAGGCAATGTCACGTTGATGGGGCAGTCGGCGGGGGCCATCAATGCCCTGGCGCTGCTGACGGCGCCGCAGGCCAGCGGGCTGTTCCACAAACTGGTGCCGATCAGCGGGGGGATTTCCCTGGCGACCAACTTGCCCGCCGGGTCCATCCCCACACTCAACCCGCTCTCCCGCTACGCCACACAGGCCAGCCAGCTGCTCGCGCATCTGGCCGTGGCCGATGGCCTGGCGCCCGCATTGCCAGAAGCCCAGGCTTTGGTGGCAGGTTGGCCCCCCGCGCAGGTGGCCAGCTACCTGCGCGGCAAGGATGCGCGGGTCATCTTGCAGACGGTGCTGGCGAAGGGGCTGACAGGCTCCGGTCCCATCCCGGACGGTGTGGTGGTGCCGGCCGATCCGATTGCCGAGATCGGTGCGGGGCGGTATCACAAGGTGCCCGTGCTGTCCGGCTACACGGCCGAGGAGGGCAAGCTGTTTGCCCCCTTCCTGGTGCTGCTGGGCGGCAAGCCCGGCATGAAGATCAGCGATGCCGACCGCTTCGCGATGATGCAGCGCTTTGACCCCGATGCGCCCACGACCCTGACTGCGGCGGACATTCTGGATGCGTCCTACCTGCCGGTGACGGCCCCAGGCACGGGCTACAACGCACGCACACAGCTGCTGGGCAATGTGTTCATTGGCGCCAGCCGCGACAACCTGCTGAACGCCCTGCGCAGCCAGCAGAGCAACGTGTGGAACTACCAGTTCAACTGGGCCCAGCAGCCCGCACCGTGGAACGATGTTTACGGCGCGGCCCATGCGTTCGACCTGCCGTTTGTGTTTGGCAACTTCGGTCCCTCGGTGTTTGCGAAGGCGACCAACAGCACCGCCAACCAGCCGGGGCGCCTGGCCTTGTCGCGAGCCATGATGGACAGCTTGCGGGCGTTTGTGCACACCGGTGATCCCAACAACGCCACGCTGGGCCAGACCTGGCAGCCCTGGCCCCGCAAGTTCATCTTTGATGCGGACCAGAAGGCGGTGCGCCTGAGCGTTCAATGACCCTCGCGCTGCAGATGCTGAACAGCTCTTGGCCGAATGCGGCTGGTCAGTGTGCGGCCGTGGCGGCGAGGTATGCGTTCAGCGCCTCGTCGTCCACGATGGCCACACGCCCGAAGTCCAGCGACACGATGCCCATGCCCTCCAGCGAGCGCAGCACCTTGTTCACGGTCTGCCGCGACAGGCCCACCAGTTGCCCCAGCTCCTCCTGCGTGAGGTTGAGCCGCCGCGTACTGCGCCAGAACAGGCGGCTGAGGTACAGCGCCACGCGGTGCTCGGTGGACTGGGTGCGCCCGGCTTCGATGATGGTCATGGCCTGGCCCAGCCGCATGTTCAGGTGCAGCACCAGGAACTGGTTGAACGCCAGACTGGTCTCGCGCAGCGTGGCAAACAGCGGCAGGGGCAGGCACAGCAGGGTGGTGGGGCGCAGCGCCACCACGTGGTACCTGCGGGGCTCCGGCTTCATGGCCGAGCCTTCGCCAAACCATTCGCCATCGGGCACTCCGATGAAGGCGGACGACCGGCCCTGGCTGGTGGGGCTCTGCAGCATCACCAGGCCTGACAGCACGGCATGCCAGCCCTGCACGGCGCTGCCGGCTGGCATCATCACCGCGCCCTTGTCGGCCTGCTCGGCAAACACCTCTTCGCGCAGCCGCTCCTGCATGGCGGCAGGCAGGCCCGCGAACCAGGGCTGGGCGGCGATGAAGCGTTGGGCAGAAGGTGCGGCGCAGAGCATGGGCCTGATTGTCGCTGCAGCGGTGCCTGCGGTTCAGGGTATTCCCTTGCCCTTTGTCAGTGGGACGACAAGTGTTGGCAGCCATGCCTGTCGGGCGCACACTCCGCAGCGGTTCACGGGGTCCGGCGATGGTGCAGCCATGCCGCCTCCGATGCCACGCCAGCGCGGTGGTGCGGCGTGCGTGGGTTCATCCCAGTGGCGTGCGGGGGCACGACGCGGGCGACACCCGGATGCCGGTACGCGCGCTACGATGACCGTTCCATTCACTACAACATCCAAGGAGTATTCATGCTGGGCTTGATGCAGAGTCAACCGTTGCTGATTTCGTCGCTGATCGAATTCGCAGAGCGCCACCACGGCGACGCCGAAATCGTGTCCCGACGGGTGGAGGGGGACATCCATCGCTACACGTACCGCGACCTCGCCGCACGTGCCCGCCGCCTGGCCAATGCGCTGGATGACCAGAAGCTCCAGTTCAGCGACCGGGTGGCCACGCTGGCCTGGAACGGCTATCGCCACATGGAGATGTATTTCGGCGTGAGCGGATCGGGCCGGGTGCTCCACACCGTCAATCCACGCCTGCACCCCGACCAGATCGCCTGGATCATCAACCACGCCGAAGACCAGGTGCTGTGTTTTGACACCACCTTCCTGCCCCTGGTGCAGGCGGTGCATGCCAAGTGCCCCACTGTCAAGAAATGGGTCGCCCTGTGCGACGCCGACAAGCTGCCTGCCGACACAGGCATTCCCGGCCTGACCAGCTACGAAGCCTGGATTGGCGCGCACTCGTCCGACTACGCTTGGCCCGAGTTTGACGAGAACTCCGCATCCAGCATGTGCTACACCAGCGGCACCACGGGCAACCCCAAGGCCGCGCTGTACAGCCACCGTTCCACCACGCTGCACGCCTACGCTGCGGCGCTGCCCGACGTCATGTGCCTCTCGGCCCGCGACTCGGTGCTGCCGGTGGTGCCCATGTTCCACGTCAATGCCTGGGGCATTCCGTACTCGGCTGCACTCACAGGCTGCAAGCTGGTGTTCCCCGGCCCGGCGATGGATGGCAAGTCGATCTACGAACTCATCGAAGCGGAGAAGGTGAGCTATGCCGCAGGCGTGCCCACCGTGTGGCAGATGATGCTGGGCCACATGAAGCCTGCAGGCCTCAAGTTCTCCACCCTGCGCCGTACGGTCATCGGCGGCTCGGCCTGCCCGCCCGCCATGATCCACGCGTTCAAGGAAGACTACGGCGTGGAGGTGCTGCACGCCTGGGGCATGACCGAGATGAGCCCGTTGGGCACGCTGTGCACGCTCAAGAACAAGCACCTCGCCATGTCCAAGGACGAGCAGATGAAGATCCTGCAAAAGCAGGGCCGTGCGATTTATGGTGTGGACATGAAGATCGTGGGGGGCGACGGTAACGAGCTGCCCTGGGACGGAAAGACCTACGGGGATTTGCTGGTCAAGGGCCCCTGGATTGTGGGCAGCTACTTCAAGGGCGAGGGCGGCGACCCGCTGGTGCGCGACGCGCAGGGCCGGGGCTGGTTCCCCACCGGTGATGTGGCCACCATCGATGCCGACGGCTTCATGCAGATCACGGACCGCAGCAAGGACGTGATCAAGTCCGGCGGCGAATGGATCAGCTCCATCGACATCGAGAACATTGCCATGGCCCATCCCGCCATTGCCATGGCAGCGTGTGTGGGTATGCCGCACCCCAAGTGGGACGAACGCCCCATCGTGGCCGTGGTCAAGCGCTCCGGTGCGGAGGTCACGCGCGAAGAGCTGCTGGCCTTCTACGAAGGCAAGACGGCCAAGTGGCAGATCCCCGATGACGTGGTGTTTGTCGATGCCATTCCGCTGGGTGCCACCGGCAAGATGCTCAAGACCAAGCTGCGTGAGCAGCTCAAGGATTACAAGCTTCCCGGCCTGTGATCAGGGTGGGGCAATGCATGTGTGTGCATCGTTTGCGAACGCCATTTTTTGCACTGCCCCAGGCTGGTGCGCGCTCGGGGGAGCGCTGCGCCAGTCACGTGTGCGACGCTGGTAGGGGCAATCCCTGAGCATCGCTTTGTTGCAACGCGGTACGCTGCGTTGTGTCGATTTACAAGGAGACAAAAGCATGAAGTTCGCTATTAAGGCTGTAGCAGCCTCGGTAATCTTGGCAAGCGCTGGCGGGGCCTTCGCTCAAAAGGGCGAGACGGTCAAAATCGCCTGGCTCGACCCCCTGTCTGGCCTGATGGCAGCCGTGGGAACGAACCAGCTCAAGAGCTTCCAGTTCATCGCTGAAGAGTTCAACAAGAAGAACCCTGCCGGCGTCAAATTTGAAATCATCGGCATCGACAACAAACTGAGCCCGCAGGAAACCACCAGCGCACTGCGCTCGGCCATGGACCAGGGCGCGCGCTACGTGGTGCAGGGCAATGGCTCTGGCCCGGCCCTCGCCATCATGGACGCGCTGGAAAAGCACAACGCGCGCAATCCCGGCAAGGAAGTCCTGTTCCTGAACTACGCCGCTGTGGACCCAGACCTCACCAACAGCAAGTGCAGCTACTGGCACTTCCGTCTGGACGCAGACACCTCCATGAAGATGGAAGCGCTGACGACCTACATGAAGGACCTGCCAGAGGTCAAGAAGGTCTACCTGATCAACCAGAACTACTCGCACGGCCACCAGGTCTCCAAGTTCGCCAAGGAGATGATGCAGCGCAAGCGCCCCGACGTGCAGTTCGTGGGGGACGACCTGCATCCTCTCGCCCAGGTGCGTGACTTCTCGCCCTACATCGCCAAGATCAAGGCATCGGGCGCTGACAGCGTGATCACCGGCAACTGGGGCTCTGACCTGGCGCTGCTGATCAAGGCCGCGAACGACGCAGGTCTGAACAACGTCAACTTCTACACCTACTACGGCTCGGTCACGGGCAGCCCGACCGCCATGGGCGCCGCTGCCGCAGGCCGCGTGTATATGGTGGCTTATGCCCACATGAACCTGCCTGGCCCGCTGAACCAGATCGTGGTGGACTACAAGAAGAAGTTCAACGACGACATGTACACCGGTGCCGTGTACCACGCCTTCACCATGCTGTCAGAAGGCTTCGTGAAGGCCAAGTCCACCGACCCCGTCAAGGTGGCTGCAGCGTTCGAAGGCATGAAGTTCAAGAGCTTCAACGGTGAAGTCGAGATGCGCAAGACCGACCACCAGTTGCAGCAGGGCCTGTTCATTTCCAAGTGGGAAAAAGCCGGCGGCAAGTACCCCATCGACTCGGAAAACACCGGCTACACCTTCGTGCCGCTGAAGTACTACGAACCCTACGTGGCCAGCACGCCCACGTCGTGCCAGATGAAGCGCCCCTGATGTGGCGCTGGCGCTGGGACCCTGTTCCCAGCCGTCAGAACTTCGAGGCCCGACGTACTCGGGCCTTTTTTTTCCCTCCGTGATGAAAAATTCCAATGAATCCTGAGTTTTTCGTGATCTCTTTGCTGAACGGCGTGAGCTACGGGCTCCTGCTTTTCATGCTGAGTTCCGGCCTCACGCTGATCTTCAGCATGATGGGCGTGCTCAACTTTGCACACACCAGCTTTTACATGCTGGGTGCCTATTTCGCGTTCACCATCTCCGGGGTGGTGGGCTTCTGGCCAGCGCTGGTGCTGGCTCCGCTCGTGGTGTTTGTGCTGGGCGCTGCATTTGAGCGCTATGCCTTGCGCCGGGTGCACAAGTTCGGCCATGTGCCCGAGCTACTGGTCACGTTCGGCCTGTCGTACCTGATCCTGGAAGTCGTGCAGCTGGTTTGGGGCCGCTCCACGGTGCCCTACGGCCTGCCCGAGCAACTGCAGGGGCCGCTGTTCTCGCTATACGGCACCCAGTTTCCCAAGTCGCGTTCGTTTGTGATGCTGGTGGCGCTGTTGATGCTGCTGTCGGTATGGCTGCTGCTCACCCGCACACGCATCGGGCTGGTGATCCAGGCGGCTCTCAAGTACCCAGAGATGGTCGAGGCGCTGGGCCACAACGTGCCGCGCGTGTTCATGCTGGTGTTTGGCGGCGGTGCCGCGCTAGCGGGCCTGGCAGGCGTGATCGGCGGCAACACCTATGTCACCGAGCCTGCGATGGCCGCATCCGTGGGCTCCATCATCTTCGTGGTGGTGGTGGTCGGCGGCATGGGGTCGCTGGCAGGGGCCTTCATTGCTTCGCTGCTGATCGGTGTGGTGCAGACCTTTGCCGTGGCGCTGGACTACTCGCTGATCCACGTCTTCAAGGCAGTGGGTGTGGCCGTGACCGACCAGACCTTCGGCTACCCCTTGCTCAAGCTCACGATTTCCCAGGTGGCGCCCATCCTGCCGTACCTGTTCCTCGTGCTGATCCTGATCTTCCGCCCCAAGGGCCTGTTGGGCACGCGGGAGGACTGAAGCCATGAATTCGACCACTCATCCTGTTTCTGGTGCCACGTCGCACTACCGGTTCAAGCCCTGGAACGTGGGGCGCTTTGTGATCTGGACGCTGTTTGCTGTCGCACTGATCGTCGCGCCCATGCTGTTTCGCAGCAGCCTGGCGCTGACCATGCTCTCGCAGATCGGCTACCTCATCATCATCTGCCTGTCGTACAACATGTTGCTGGGGCAGGGCGGCATGCTGAGCTTCGGCCACGCGGTGTACACCGGCCTGGGCTCGTTCATTGCGATCCATGCGATGAACATGGCGGGCAAGGGCAGCTTCAGCATTCCCCTGGTGCTCATCCCCATCGTGGGCGGACTGGCGGGGGCGTTCTTTGCGATCTTGCTGGGTTTTGTCACGACCAAGAAGTCGGGCACCACGTTCGCCATGATCACGCTGGGCATTGGCGAGCTGGTGGCCTCGATGGCGCTGATGTTCCCCGAGTTCTTCGGGGGCGAAGGCGGCATCACCACCGACCGCGTGTACGGCCAGTCGTTCTTCGGCATCACCTTCGGTCCTGCGATTCAGGTGTACTACCTGATTGCCGTTTACTGCTTCATTTGCACGGCGGCGATGTTCGCCTTCACCGGCACACCGCTGGGCCGCATCCTGAATGCAGTGCGTGACAACCCCGAACGTGTGGAGTTCATTGGCTACAACACGCAGCGCGTGCGCTACTTCGCCTTCATCATCGCGGGCTTCTTTGCTGGCATTGGTGGTGGCCTGGCCACGATCAACTTCGAGATCGTGACGGGTGCCGACAGCCTGAACGTGGTGCGCTCGGGTGGCTACCTGCTGTTCACCTTCCTGGGCGGGGCCACGTTCTTCTTCGGTCCCATCATTGGCGCGGTGTTGCTCGTGCTGGCGTCGGTGCTGCTGTCCGAGCTGTCCAAGGCCTGGCTGCTGTACCTGGGCCTGGTGTTCCTGTTCATGGTGATGTACGCGCCCGGCGGCGTGGCCAGCCTGATCATGATGAATCTGCGCCTGGCCAAGTTTGGCAAGCTGCGCCAGCTGTGGACCTCGTACCTGGCCCTGGGCGGTACCGCCCTGGTGGGTGTGATGGGTGCGGCCTGCATGATCGAGATGACCTACCACCTGCAGCTCAATGCAGCGCTGGGGCCAGAGCTGACCTTCCTGGGCGCCACGCTCAACGCCAAGGGCTTTACCAGCTGGTTTGGCGCGGTGTTTGTGATGGTGACGGGCTTTGCCCTGTTTGAACTCTGCCGCCGCCAGTTTGTGCGCCAGTGGAGCAAGATTCAGGAAGAAATAGAACATGAAATCAAGCGTGGGGAGGCTTTGTAACCATGGCGGCTGACAACGCAACCTATGCGCTCGAACTGCGCGACCTGCGCAAGAGCTTTGGCAAGACCGAGATCATCCGCGGCGCCAACCTGGCCGTTGCGCCCGGTGAGCGCGTGGCCATCATCGGCCCCAACGGTGCCGGCAAGTCCACGCTGTTCAATCTGATCAGCGGGCGCTTCGCGCCCACCAGTGGCGACGTGATCCTGAACGGCCAGCGCATCAATGGCATGGCGCCGTACGAGATCAACCGGCGCGGGCTTTCGCGCAGCTTCCAGATCACCAACATCTTCCCCAAGCTGTCGGTGTTCGAGAACCTCCGCTGCGGCGTGCTGTGGAGCATGGGCTACAAGTACACGTTCCTGCGCTTCCTGTCGAACCTGCACGATGCCAATGAGCGCGCCAAGCAGCTCATGGAGATGATCAAGCTCGACAAGAAGCGCGACACGCTGGCCATGAACCTCACCTACGCCGAGCAACGCGCGCTGGAGATCGGCATCACCATCGCGGGCGGTGCCAACGTGATCTTGCTGGACGAGCCCACGGCCGGCATGAGCAAGACCGAAACCTCGCGCTTCATCCACCTCATCAAGGAAGTGACCGAGGGCCGTACGCTGCTGACCGTGGAGCACGACATGGGTGTGGTATTCGGTCTGGCCGACAAGATCGCTGTGGTGGTGTACGGCGAGGTGATCGCCTTTGACACGCCCGACAAGGTGCGCGCCAACCAGCGCGTGCAAGAGGCCTATCTGGGATCGGTCGTCGCGGAAGAGCAGGGGGCGGGACACTGACATGCTGAAAATCGAAAATCTCCACGCCTACTACGGCAAAAGCCATGTGCTGCATGGCGTGACCTTTGACGTGCAGCCCGGTGAAATCGTGGCCCTGCTGGGGCGCAATGGCTCGGGCCGCTCCACCACCGCCAAGGCCATCATGGGCCTGGTGGACTGGGAGGGCACCCTGAACTGGAAGGGGCAGGACCTCAACGGCAAAAAGGCCTACGAGATTGCGCACCTGGGGGTGGGCTACGTGCCGGAAAGCCGGGACGTGTTCCCCAACCTCACCGTGCACCAGAACCTGATGCTCGGCCAGAAGGGCAGCGGCAAGAACAGCCGCTGGTCGTTCGACGACATGTACGAGATGTTCCCGCGCCTCAAGGAACGCCAGCATACCGAGGCAGGCGTGATGTCCGGCGGCGAGCAGCAGATGCTGACCCTGTGCCGCACGCTGATGGGCGACCCCGACCTGATCATCATTGACGAGCCCACCGAGGGCCTTGCGCCCAAGATCGTCGAGCTGGTGGGACAGTACCTGCAGACCATCAAGTCGCGCGGCATTTCGGTGCTGCTGATCGAGCAGAAGCTGACCATTGCGATGAAGATCTCGGACCGCGCACTGGTGATGGGGCACGGCTCCATCGTGTTCCAGGGCACACCGGATAGCCTGCGGGCCGACAGCTACATCCGCAAGGAATGGCTTGAAGTGTGAGCACATCCGGCAAAACCTGACCGAGAGGCGCCCGAGAGCTGGAGGCGCCTCTTTTTTTGCCTGGCCCCATGGCATGTCACGAAACCCACTTGTCCCGCCCGGGACAAATTGACACGCCAAATGGTTTTGAAGTCTCTACAATAAAAACGCACGATCGTTCTTTTTCACTTTCCAAGGAACAACAGCACCATGACCGCTGAATACAAAGTCCACGGCTCCGTTGCCGTGATCACCATGGCCAACCCTCCCGTCAACGGACTCGGTCTGGCGACCCGCCAGGGCATCGTGGACGGCCTTGGCCGTGCCAATGCCGATGCAGCGGTCACGTCCATCGTGATCACCGGTGCCGGTGGTGCGTTCTCTGGCGGCGCCGACATCAAGGAGTTCGGCACCGACAAGTCGCTGCAAGAACCCAACTTGCTGTCGGTGATTGCCGCCATCGAAAACTCGGCCAAGCCCGTCGTGGCCGCCATGCACAGCGTCGCCATGGGCGGCGGGCTGGAGCTGGCCCTGGGCTGCCACTACCGCATTGCAGCGCCTGGCTGCTCGATCGCACTGCCCGAAGTCAAGCTGGGCCTGATCCCCGGCGCAGGTGGCACGCAGCGCCTGCCCCGCGTGATTGGTGTCGAAGCCGCGCTCAACCTCATCGTGAGCGGCGAGCCCGTCAAGAGCGAAATGATCGGCGCCGTGCCCGGCCAAAAGCTGTTCGACAAGATGGCCGCATCGGCCGAGTCGCTGGCGGCAGAAGCCCTGGAGTTTGCGCAGAGCGTGGCCGATACCCGTCCTCTGCCCCTGGTGCGCAACCTGCCTTGCAAGCACCCCGAAGGCGATGCGTACTTCCAGTTCGCGCGCAACATGGTCAAGGGCATGGCCAAGAACTTCCCCGCGCCCGCCAAGTGTGTGGACGCTGTTGAAGCTGCCACCAAGAAGAAGTTTGCCGAAGGCATGCTGGTCGAGCGCGAAATCTTCATCAACCTGATGTGGACGCCTGAGTCGCGCGCACTGCGCCACCTGTTCATGGCAGAGCGTGCAGCCAGCAAGATTCCCGATGTCGCATCCGACACCCCCAAGCGTGACATCAAGCTGGTGGGCGTGATTGGCGCCGGCACCATGGGCGGCGGCATTTCCATGAACTTCCTGAACGCGGGCATCCCCGTCAAGATTCTGGAAATGAAGCAGGAAGCCCTGGACCGTGGCGTGGCCACGATCAAGAAGAACTACGAAGCCCAGGTCAAGAAGGGCAAGCTGAAGCAAGACAAGTACGAGCAGCGCATGGCCCTGCTGAGCACCACGCTGAGCTACGACGACCTCAAGGACTGCGACCTGATCATCGAGGCCGTGTTCGAAGAGATGGGCGTGAAGGAAGCGGTGTTCAAGCAGCTCGACGCTGTGGCCAAGCCTGGCGCCATCCTGGCCTCCAACACTTCCACACTCGACGTGGACAAGATCGCCGCCTTCACCAAGCGTCCGCAGGACGTGGTGGGCATGCACTTCTTCAGCCCCGCCAACGTGATGAAGCTGCTGGAAGTGGTGCGTGGCAAGGAGACCGCCAAGGACGTGCTGGCCACCGTGATGGCCATTGGCAAGAAGATCAAGAAGACCTCCGTGGTCTCGGGCGTGTGCGATGGCTTCATCGGCAACCGCATGATCGAGCAGTACAGCCGCCAGGCCGGCTTCCTGCTGGACGAAGGCTGCACGCCCCAGCAGGTGGACAAGGCCATCGAAAAGTTCGGCTTTGCCATGGGCCCGTTCCGCATGGGCGACCTGGCCGGCAACGACATCGGCTGGGCCATCCGCAAGCGCCGCGCCGTCGAGCGCGCCGACATGAAGTACAGCCGCACCGCCGACAAGCTGTGTGAGCTGGGCCGCTTTGGCCAGAAGACCGGCGCAGGCTGGTACGACTACCAGGCTGGCAAGCGCGATGCGATCCCTAGCGACCTGGTCAACAAGATGATCGAAGACCACCGCAAGGAACTCGGCATCACGCCCCGCAAGATTTCGGACGAAGAAATCGTGCAACGCCTGGTGTTCGCTTTGGTCAACGAAGGTGCGCACATCCTGGAAGACGGCATTGCCAGCAAGTCCGGCGACATCGACATGGTGTACCTGACCGGCTACGGCTTCCCTATCCACCGTGGCGGCCCCATGCACTACGCCAGCGAAGTGGGTCTGTTCAACGTGGTGCAGGCCATGGACCGTTTTGCCAAGAACCCGCTGGACGACGCAGCGTTCTGGAAGCCCGCTCCGCTGCTGGCCAAGCTGGCCGCCGAAGGCAAGGCCTTCCAGTAAGCCGCCCGCGTGCACCCATCTACAGATTCAAAGGAATTCACATGACCTCCGCAGTGATTGTTTCCACCGCCCGCACGCCACTCGCCAAGAGCTGGAAGGGTTCGTTCAACATGACGCACGGCGCCACCCTGGGCGGCCATGCCGTGCAGCACGCCGTGTTGCGCGCCGGCATCGACGGTGCTGACGTGGACGACGTCATCATGGGTTGCGCCACGCCCGAAGGCGCCACGGGCAGCAACATCGCGCGCCAGATCGCGCTGAAGGCCGGCCTGCCCATCACGGCATCGGGCGTGACCGTCAACCGTTTCTGCTCGTCGGGCCTTCAGACCATTGCCATGGCCGCTCAGCGCATCATCGCGGGCGAGGCCGATGTGTTTGTGGCCGGGGGCGTCGAAAGCATCTCCTGCGTGCAGCAAGAGATGAACCTGCACATGATCCAGGACCTGGCCCTGGCCAAGCAAAAGCCAGAGATTTACTGGAGCATGCTGCAGACCGCCGAGCAAGTGGCCAAGCGCTACAACATCGGCCGCGAAGCCATGGACGAATACGGAGCTGCCAGCCAGCAAAAGGCTTGCGCTGCCCAGGCCGCCGGCCTGTTCGACGCCGAAATCGCCCCCATCACCGTGACGGCCGGTGTGGCCGACAAGACGCTGGGCCTGATCACCAAGCAAGTTACGGTGAGCAAGGACGAAGGCACGCGGGAAGGCACGACGGTAGAAGCCATCAGCGGCCTGCGCTCGGCGCTGCCCGGTGGTCTGATCTCGGCCGGCAACGCCAGCCAGTTCTCTGACGGTGCTGGTGCCTGCGTAGTCACCAGCGAAGAGTACGCCAGCAAGAAGGGCCTCAAGCCCCTGGGCCGTTTCCTCGGCTTTGCGGTGGCCGGTTGCGAGCCTGACGAAATGGGCATCGGCCCCGTGTTTGCCGTGCCCAAGGTGCTCAAGAAGCTGGGCCTTACGGTGCAGGACATCGACCTGTGGGAGCTGAACGAAGCCTTTGCTGTGCAGGTGCTGTACTGCCGCGACAAGCTGGGCATCCCTGCCGACCGCCTGAACGTGAACGGCGGCGCCATTGCCCTGGGGCACCCCTACGGTGTGTCGGGCCAGCGCCTCACGGGCCACGCCCTCATCGAAGGCAAACGCCGTGGCGCCAAGAAGGTGTGCGTGACGATGTGCATTGGCGGCGGCATGGGCGCCGCCGGCATTTTCGAGGTGCTCTAAACCATGTCCGGACAGGCCTCCTCGCCACCGCGCACCGACATCCCCGATGTCGTGGTGTCGCCCGAGGTCTTCCTGGCCATGGGGCGTGAGGTACTGGCATCTCAGCCGTTCAGCATCCTGGTGGGGGCGCGGCTGCATGCCTTGTCGCCCGGGCAGTGCGAGCTGCACCTGCCCGTCACGCCCCAGCTGCTGCAACAGCATGGTTTTGTGCACGGGGGCGTGCTGAGCTATGTGGCCGACAACGCCCTGACGTACGCCGGGGGCACCGCCATGCGGGTGCCCGTGGTGACGTCCGAGTTCAAGATCAACTACCTGCGGCCTGCGGTGGGCGAACTGCTCATTGCCCGTGCACAGGCGGTGCACCATGGCCGCGCGCAGGCCGTGTGCCGCTGTGATGTGTTTGTGGTGCAGGCGGGCACCGAAAAGCTGTGCGCCGTGGCGCAAGGCACCATTGCCGCACTGCCACCGCGCGATGGCGCAGCGCCGGCCCCTGCAGGCGCCTGATGGTGGCAAGGGATGGGAGCATGTTTCTCCTCACTCCTGTGCCGTTTACTCCTTATTTGATAGCTGCTGGCGCATGATTTATCTGCGCCTGCGGCCGTTTTAACCCTGAAATGCCATGAGCCTACGTCCCACCGTCGATTTCCTGCTCTACCAGTGGCTGGACGCCGAGAAGCTGCAAGCCCGCGAGCGCTTTGCGGACCACTCCCGCGAAACCTTCGATGCCGTGCTCGACACCTCCGAGCGCATCGCGCGCGAGAAGTACGCGCCCTTCAACCGCGTGGTGGACACCGAAGAACCCCGCACCGAGACCGAGCCCGACGGCACGCTGCGCGTGGTGCTGCCGCAGGCCACCTACGAGGCACGGCGCGCCTATGCAGAATCGGGCCTGCTGAGCGCCGCACAGGACTACGACATTGGCGGCATGCAACTGCCCTACACGGTGGAGGCGGCGGCCAACAGCTTTTTTGCAGCCGCTTCGATCAGCATTGGGTCCAACCTACTGACCTCGGGCAACGCCAACCTGCTCATGGTGCATGGCACCGACCTGCAAAAGCAGGTGTTTGCGCTCAATGAATTCAACGGCCGCTGGTCGGGCACCATGTGCCTGTCGGAGCCGCAGGCGGGCTCGTCGCTGTCGGATGTCGCCACGCGCGCCGTGCCGGATGGCGAGGGTTTTGAAAGCGACCCGCTGGGCCCGCGCTACCGCCTCAAGGGCAACAAGATGTGGATCAGCTCGGGCGACCATGAGCTGACCGAAAACATCGTGCACCTGGTGCTGGCCAAGATCCCCGGGCCGGACGGCAAGCTGGTGCCTGGCACCAAGGGCATTTCGCTGTTCATCGTGCCCAAGAAGCTCGTGGACACCAACGGCCAGCTCACTGGCGTGCGCAACGACGTGGCGCTGGCGGGCCTGAACCACAAGCTGGGCTGGCGCGGCACCACCAACACGCTGCTGAACTTTGGTGAGGGCAAGTACCCCGTGGACGGCCAAGCCGGCGCGGTGGGCTACCTGGTCGGCCAGCCCGGCAAGGGCCTGCACTGCATGTTCCACATGATGAACGAGGCGCGCATCGGCATCGGCATGGCCGCCACCATGCTGGGCCTGGCGGGCTACTACGCCAGCCTGGACTACGCCAAGAACCGACCCCAAGGCCGCCCCGTGCAGGGCCCCAAGGACGGCGCGGCTGCCGTGGTCAAGGACGCAGCCCAGCCCCAGGTGCGCATCGTCGAGCACGCAGACGTCAAGCGCATGCTGCTGGCGCAAAAGTCGTACGGCGAGGGCGCGCTGGCGCTCAACCTGTTCTGCGCGCGGCTGGTGGACGAGCAACATACGGGCGATGCCGCAGCGGCCGACGAGGCCCGCCTGCTGCTGGAGGTGCTGACCCCCATCGCCAAGAGCTGGCCCAGCGAATGGTGCCTGGAGGCCAACAGCCTGGCCATCCAGATCCATGGCGGCTATGGCTACACGCGCGACTTCCCGGTGGAGCAGTACTGGCGCGACAACCGCCTGAACATGATTCACGAAGGCACCCATGGCATCCAGGCCATGGACCTGCTGGGCCGCAAGGTGCTGATGGAAGGCGGCCGCGGCCTGCAACTGCTGGCCGGGCGCATCAACGCCACCATCGAGCGCGCCATCCAGGTGCCCGCGTTTGCTGCCCACGCCAACGCGCTGGGCAAGGCGCTGCAGGACGTGGGCGCCGCCACCAAGGCCGCCTGGGCCACAGGGCAACCGGCCGATGCGCTGGCCAATGCCGTGCCCTACATGCAAGCCTTTGGCCACACGGTGCTGGCCTGGGTGTGGCTGGACGTGGCTCTGGCTACGCTGGCGGCCGATGCCGCGCTGGCACAGCCCGCCAGCATGGGCCGCATGGGCGCCATGCGCTTCTTTTTCCATTACGAGCTGCCCAAGATCGGCGCCTGGCTGCAAGTGGTCAGCACGCGCGACGCGACCTGCGCCAGCTTTCCGGAAGAGGCGTTCTGATGGCGGCTCCGAGCACGTTGCAGCGCTTGCAAAAACTCATCTGGGTGCTGATCTACGGCGGCCTGCTCACGCTGGTGCTGGGCATTGCCACTGCGCGCACCGACGCATCCACTGGCTGGGTACTGATGGTGGGCGGGGGCGTGGTGGCGGCCGTGGGCGTGGTGCTGATCGCCTTGCGCGCGCGGCTCAAGGCCGACCCCCAGGGCTGAGAGGCTGAGAGTCTTTTTATCCATGCCCGCCTTGCACGCCAAAACGCCCCCGCTCGTCGTTGCAAATGCTCGCCATAGCCCGGGCTATGGCTGTGCTTTGCGCCTCGATCCGAGGCGTTGTGGCGCGCCTTTCGGGCTTGGCTAAAAGCTCTCAGCCTCTGACGCCACCTTTTGCTGCGGTGGCCGACGCGGCGGCGACACAATGCAGCCTTCTGGCGCCGCACAATGGCTGCCTGTATTCCACCCCCTGGCTGGCGCATCCCAGCGCCGGGCTGTGGTCTGAGAACATCCATCGACTGGCAAAAATCCAAGGAGACATTCACATGACACGCACCATCCAACAACTGTTTGACCTGACGGGCAAGACCGCCCTGGTGACCGGCGGCTCGCGCGGCCTGGGCCTGCAACTGGCGCATGCGCTGGGCGAGGCGGGCGCCAAGATCGTGCTCAGCTCGCGCAAGGCCTCCGACCTGGAAGAAGCCGCTGCTGACCTGAAGGCCGCCGGCATCGAGGCCAGCTGGATCGCCGCCGACTGCGCCAAGGAAGAAGACATCCGCCGCCTGGCTGACGAGACCCTGCAGCGCCTGGGCCATGTGGACATCCTGGTCAACAACGCCGGTGCCGCCTGGGGCGCCCCGGCCGAAGACCACCCCGTGGAAGCGTGGGACAAGGTGATGAACCTGAACGTGCGCGGCTACTTCATCCTGAGCCAGCACATCGCCAAGCACAGCATGATCGGCCGCCGCAGCGGCAGCATCATCAACGTGGCGTCCATCGCGGGCCTGGGCGGCAACCCCAAGGGCATGAACACCATCGCTTACAACACCTCCAAGGGCGCGGTGATCAACTTCACGCGGGCGCTGGCGGCCGAATGGGGCGCGTACAACATCCGCGTCAACGCGATCTGCCCCGGCTTCTTCCCCAGCAAGATGACGGTGGGCACCCTCAAGGCCATGGGCGAAGAGGCGCTGGCCGCGCACGCCCCGCTGGGCCGCCTGGGCGATGATGAAGACCTGAAGGGCCTGTGCGCGCTGTATGCGTCGGATGCGGGCAAGCACATCACCGGCCAGTGGCTGGCGGTGGACGGTGGCGTGAGTATTGTTACTGGAGGGTAGGCAGGGTACAACCCCCTGAGCGGCTGCGCCGCTTCCCCCTTCTCTCGGCTTCGCCGGGAAGGGGGACGCAGCCCTCGCTGCGGGGCGGCCCTTGCTCGGCTGCCCTGGTTGGGGCCGCGCCAGTATTGGAGAGTTGTGTTCTGAGGAAATGCCTTGAAAAGTTTCGGTGTCGAAATCCCTTTTGTCAGCCACCTCGGCTTCACGCTGCACCGCATGGAGGACGGCGAGTCCGAACTGCGTTACGAAGCCAAGCCCGAGCACCTGAACTCGTTTGCCGTGACCCACGGCGGCGCGTCGATGACGCTGCTGGACGTGACCATGGCGACGGCCGCGCGCAGCGTGACGCCGGACATGGGCGTTGTCACCATCGAGATGAAGACCAGCTTCATGCAACCCGCACGCGGGCCGCTGGTGGCCAAGGGGCGGCTGATTCACCGCACGGCCACCATGGCGTTCACCGAGGGCACGGTGTACGACGCCCAGGGCAAGGTGTGCTGCCACGCCACCGGCACGTTCAAGTATGTCAAGCGCCTGCCGGTGGACGGGCGCAATGTGAACGACCTCAAGGTCATCTCCACCGACTGAGTCGGTGGGCGAGGTGACCAGCACGGTTTAGAGCCTTTTTGCCTGCAAGCGCAATGATTACATGCGCTGGCAGCTATCAAAAACATAGTATTGAATTTTCTGAAGGAGCTTTCCATGCCACGCAACCAACAAATCGTTCTCGACAACCGCCCCCAGGGCGAAGCGGTGGCCAGCAACTTCAAGCTGGTCGCGACCGACACGCCCGAGCTGCAGGACGGCCAGGTGCTGGTGCGCCACCACTACCTGAGCCTGGACCCCTACATGCGTGGCCGCATGAACGAGAGCAAGAGCTACGCGGCGTCGCAGCCGCTGGGCGAAGTCATGATTGGTGGCACTGTGGGTGAGGTGGCCGAGAGCAAGCACCCCAAGTACGCTGTGGGCGACAAGGTGGTGGGCATGGGCGGCTGGCAGGAATACAGCGTGGTCAATGCCGACCAGCCCGGCGCGCTGCGCAAGGTGGACACCACCCATGTGCCGCTGTCGCACTACCTGGGTGCCGTGGGTATGCCCGGCGTGACGGCCTGGTACGGCCTGGTCAAGATCATTGCGCCCAAGGAAGGCGACACCGTGGTGGTGAGCGCCGCCACCGGCGCCGTGGGCAGCGCTTTTGCAGCGCTCGCCAAGGCCCGTGGCTGCCGCGCGGTGGGCATCGCAGGCGGTGCGGACAAGTGCAAGTACGCCGTGGAAGAACTGGGCTTTGACGCCTGCATCGACTACAAGCAGCACAGCGACGTGAAGGCGATGTCCAAGGCGCTGAAGGAAGCCTGCCCCAACGGCATCGACGGCTACTTCGAGAACGTGGGCGGCTGGATCATGGACGCGGTGATGCTGCGCATGAACGCCTTCAGCCGCATCGCCCTGTGCGGCATGATCGCTGGCTACGACGGCGCACCGCTGCCCATGGCCAACCCCGCACTCATGCTCATCAACCGCATGAAGGTCGAGGGCTTCATCGTGAGCGAACACATGGAAGTCTGGCCCGACGCACTCAAGGAACTGGGCACGCTGGTCGGCACCGGCAAACTGCGCCCGCGCGAAACCATTGCCCAAGGCATTGCGGCTGCACCAGAGGCCTTCCTCGGCCTGCTCAAGGGCAAGAACTTCGGCAAGCAACTGGTCAAGCTGATCTGATGATGCTGAAGTGGACCTGGGCCCGCTTTGATGACCTGGGCGTGCATGCGCTGCATGACGCCCTGGCCTTGCGCTGCAAGGTCTTCATCCTGGAGCAGGGCCCGTACCAGGACCCGGACGGTGCCGACAAGCAGTCCCACCACCTGCTGGGCTATGACGAGGCGGGTGCGCTGCAAGCCTGCCTGCGTGTGGTGGACCCGGGCGTGAATTACCCCGAGCCCTCCATCGGCCGCGTGGTCACCTCCAAGGAGGCGCGTGGCAACGGCACGGGCAGGGCGCTGATGCAGGAGGGCATCGCCCGCTGCAGCCAGGCCTGGCCGGGCCGGGACATCCGCATCAGCGCGCAGGCGCACTTGCGGGGCTTTTACGGCAGCCTGGGCTTCGAGGCCGTGTCGGACGAATACCTGGAAGACGATATCCCGCACGTTGAAATGCTGAGAAAGGCGGGCTGACGCCGCCGCAGCCCCCGCCACCATTCACCCCCGCCCAACCGTGAAGGAGCCGACATGACCTTGCCCACCGTCACCCTGGCGCGTACCCATGACGTCTTCAACCAAAGCACGCCCTGGGCGGACGTGAACCTGTTCACCACCAACCAGCCGCTGCAGGACGCGCTGCGCCTGCATGCACCGGGCCTGGGTGTGGCGGGCCTCACCGCGCTGGGCGCCGAGATGGGCTCGGCCGAGATGCTGACTCACGCGCGCCTGGCCAACACCCACAAGCCCCAGCTGCGCACGCACGACCGCTTTGGCCACCGCACCGATGTGGTGGAGTTCCACCCCAGCTACCACGCGCTGATGGGCGCCGCATTGCGCCACGGCCTGCACGCCACGCCCTGGTCGCGCCAGGACACGGGCCACGCCCACGTGGAGCGCGCGGCGGGCTTCATGCTGTTTACCGAGGCGGAGCCGTCCATCCTCTGCCCGGTGTCGATGAGCTACGCCGTCACGCCTGCTTTGCGGGGCAATGGCGCCGTGTGGGCCGACTGGAACAAAGGCTTGACCAGCACGCAGTACGACCCGCGCCTCGCACTGTTCTCGCAGAAATCCGCGCTCACCATGGGCATGGGTATGACCGAGAAGCAGGGCGGATCGGACGTGCGCGCCAACACCACCCAGGCCGTGCCCGATGGCGACGATGCCTGGGGCGCGCGTTATCGCATCACGGGACACAAGTGGTTCTTTTCCGCCCCCATGTGCGATGCGTTCCTGATCCTGGCGCAGGCACCCGGCGGGCTCACCTGCTTCTTCCTGCCGCGTGTGCTGCCCGATGACACGGTCAATGCGATCCGCATCCAGCGCCTGAAAGACAAGCTGGGCAACCACGCCAACGCCAGCTCCGAGGTCGAGTTCATCGACGCGATGGCCTGGCGCGTGGGCGAGGAGGGCCGGGGCGTGGTGCAGATCCTGGAGATGGGCACCATGACGCGCCTGGACTGCGCCCTGGGCACCAGCGGCCTCATGCGGCAGGCGCTCAGCATTGCGCTGCACCACACGCGCCAGCGCTCGGCCTTTGGCAAGAAGCTCATCGAGCAGCCGCTGATGCGCAATGTGCTGGCCGATTTGGCGCTGGAGAGCGAAGCCGCCACCGCGCTGTCAATCCGCCTGGCGAGCGCCTTCGACAAGAAGGCCACTAGTGAGCACGAGGCGGTGATGGCCCGCCTGCTCACGCCCGTGGCCAAGTTCTGGGTCTGCAAGCGCGGCAGCGTGTTTGCGCAGGAGGCCATGGAATGCCTGGGCGGCAACGGCTATGTGGAAGAGGGCGGCGAGGGCGTGATGGCCCGCATCTACCGCGAGATGCCGCTCAACTCCATCTGGGAAGGCGCGGGCAACATCATGGCGCTGGATCTGATGCGCGCCGTGCGCCGCGCCGATGCCGCCGCCGCGCTCGACGCCGAACTGGCCCCCGCACGCGGCGCCCACCCGGCGCTGGACCGTCTGGCAGGTGCCTTGCCCCTGCGCGTGGACGCCATGACCACCGAAGCCGAGGCCCGGCGCCTTGCGCAAGATGTGGCGCTGGCCGTGCAGGCGGCGCTGCTGCTGCGCAGTGCGCCCGGCGCCGTGTTCCGCGCGTTTTGCGACTCGCGCCTTTCCGGCGACTGGGGCTACAGCTTTGGCACGCTGGGCGCGGGTGTCAACCTTGACGCCATCCTGGCCCGCGCGCTTCCGGCCTGAGCCCTTCCACAGATTTATATGGAGACCCCATGTCCCACCTCATCCTGCACCACTACCCATCGTCCCCGTTTTCCGAAAAAATCCGTGCGGTACTGGGCTTCAAGCAACTGGCCTGGAAGTCCGTCATCATCCCCAGCGTCATGCCCAAGCCCGATGTGGTGGCGCTGACCGGTGGCTACCGCAAGACGCCGTTCTTGCAGATCGGCGCCGACATCTATTGCGACTCGGCCCTCATCTGCGACGTGCTGGAGCACGAACAGCCCGAGCCCGTGCTGTACCCGCCGCACCTCAAGGGCGTGGCGCGCGTGTTTGCGCAGTGGGCCGATTCCACGTTGTTCTGGGCGGCCATGGCCTACAACCTGCAGCCCAAGGGCGCTGCGGTGCTGTTTGCCAACCTGCCGCCCGCCGCTGCGCAGGTATTTGGCGAGGACCGCCGCGAGATGAGCGCAGGCATGCAGCGCCTGCGCCCGGCCGACGCCACGGCCGCCTACCGTTCGTACCTGCGCCGCATCGCCCACATGGCCGAAGAGCATGAGTTCCTGTTCGGCGCCGAGCCCTGCCTGGCCGACTTTGCGGCCTACCACCCGCTGTGGTTCACGCGCCAATGCGTGCCGGTGATGGCAGACATCTTTGCCGCCACGCCCGCCGTGCTGGAGTGGATGGACCGCATCGCTGCGCTGGGCCATGGCCGCATGGAGAAGTTCAGCGCCGCCGATGCCATCACCGTGGCCGCCGGCATGGAGCCGCTGCCGCTGACGGACGATGTGTTCCAGGACGAGCACGGCATCCCGCTGGGCAGCCAGGTCACGATTGCCGCCGAGAGCTTTGGCACCGAGCCAACCGAAGGTGAGCTGATTGCCGCCACCCGCACCCGTTACACGCTGCGCCGTACCGATCCGCGCGCGGGTACGGTGCACGTTCACTTTCCCCGCATCGGCTACGTGCTGCGGCCGGTGACGTCTGCGTCCTGACAAACGGCAGCCTTTTTGATCGCACCGCGCCCGGTGCGCTCTGCGTGTTCGGGCGGCGGTGGCCGAAGCTAGGTGTCGGCATGAGAGCCGTCCCGTGTTTCACGACCGCACCCCATCATCCATTGATAACCCCTAGGAGACACAAACCATGATCGACAACTTTGCCGGCAAAACCGCCGTCCTCACCGGCGCAGGCTCGGGCTTTGGCCTGGAATGCGCACGCATTGGCGCCCGCCTGGGCATGAACTTGGTGCTGGTGGATGTGCAGCAGGATGCTCTGGACGCCGCCACTGCCGAGATGCAGGCCGCAGGCGCCCAGGTGCTGGCGCGTAAGGTGGACGTGTCGAACGCCGCGCAGATGGAGCAGCTGGCCGCCGATGTGCAGCAGCGCTTTGGCGCACCGCACCTGGTGTTCAACAACGCGGGCGTGGGCGCGGGCGGCCTGGTGTGGGAGAACTCGGTCAAGGACTGGGAATGGGTGCTGGGCGTGAACCTGTGGGGCGTGGTGCACGGCGTGCGCCTGTTCACCCCCATGATGCTGGCAGCCGCCAAGGCCGACCCGGCCTGGCGCGGCCACATCATCAACACCGCCAGCATGGCGGGCCTGCTGGCAGCGCCCAACATGGGCATCTACAACGTGAGCAAACACGCGGTGGTGGCCCTGTCGGAAACGCTGTACCAGGACCTGTCGCTGGTCACCGACCAGATCGGCGCCAGCGTGCTGTGCCCCTTCTTTGTGCCCACCGGCATCAACCAGAGCCACCGCAACCGCCCCGGCGACCTGCCTGCCGAAAAGCCCACCAAGAGCCAGCTCATCGGCCAGGCCATGAGCGACAAGGCTGTGGGCAGCGGCAAGGTGACCGCGGCCGAGGTGGCGCAGAAGGTGTTCGACGCCGCCGCACAAGGTCAGTTCTACATCTACAGCCACCCCAAGGCCCTGGCCTCGGTGCAGACGCGCATGGAAGACGTGATGATGGGCCGCAACCCCACCGACCCGTTTGCCGCCAAGCCCGAGCTGGGCGCACAGCTGCGCGCGGCACTGCGGGCGGACTGACCAGCGCAACGCGCCCACAGACGCCTGGCGACAGGTGTTTGAATAAAAATAGCTGCATGCGCTAGTGCAATATGCGCAAGCAGCTATTAAATACATAGCATATGTCTCCGGATGCTCCGCTGAACGCTGATGCCCACGAGGCCGCATGGGGCCACGCCCTGTTCGACACGGCGCTTGGCCCCTGCGGCATTGCCTGGGGGCCCGGTGGTATTGCGGCCGTGCAACTGCCCGAGGCCGATGCACCGGCCACCCAGGCGCGCCTGCTGCGCGGGCTGGGGCAGGGCACCTATCCGCAGGTGCTGCCGCCGGCCGTTCCGCCAGCCGTTGTGCGCCATGCCATCGCAGGCATCCAGGGTTTGCTGGCCGGGCAGGCGTTGGACCTGCGGGAGGTGCCGCTGGACATGTCGGGCGTGTCGGCGTTTCACCAGCAGGTGTACGCCATTGCACGGGCCATTCCGCCGGGCCAGACGCGCACGTATGGCGAGGTGGCAGAGCAACTGGGCAGCAAGGGCCTGTCGCGCGCCGTGGGGCAGGCGCTGGGCCTGAACCCGTTTGCGCCCGTCGTGCCCTGCCACCGGGTGCTGGCAGCGGGTGATAAACCCGGCGGCTTTTCTGCCGGGGGCGGCGCGCTGACCAAGATGCGCATGCTAGAGATCGAAGGAGCCTGCCTGGGCGGTACGCGTTCGCTGTTTGGCAGCGCGGACTAGCCCAGGGGACTTGCTCCGCCAAGCGCCATTCATCGGTCATTGCAGGTGGCCTGCGTTGCTGGCTGCACAAGTGTGTTACGGAGTGCTACATTTGTTGAAGCGCCTGTTTTTTGTGCAGTAGCGAGGCGCCTCGCGCTCCGTGCACCAAGGCATCGCGTCCAGGGCTGCAGTGGCTGCACCTTGACCTCCCATCCCTCCGCTCCCGGCCTTCAGGAGAAAGTTGCCCATGTCACCCGAACGCCAACGACTGGCCCGCATGCTGTTTGACGAGTACATCGCCATGTATGCGTCGCGCGATGCCCGGTTGGTGGACCGCTTCAGCGAGAACTTCAGCGGCTTTGCGGGCAGCAGCGACAAGCTCATCAAGTCCCGCAGCGAGTGGGTGAACATCACACAGCTCGACTTTGCGCAGGTGCCCGGGCACATCGGCATCGAGATGCGAGACATCTTCCCCCAGGAGCTCGGGGCCGATGTGTTGGCCGTGACGGCGTTTTTTCACATCCACCTGCCCAACCCTGATCCGCTGTTTGCCAGTGAGACGGCCCGTTTGGTGCTTGTCTTCCGGCAAGAGGGCGACGACTGGAGGATTGCGCACAGCAGCATCTCCATCCCTTACGGCCTCGCGCGCGACGGCGAGGTGTACCCCGCCAGCCGCCTGCAGCAGCGCAACCAAGAACTGCAGGCCCTGGTGGACGAGCGCACGCAGGCGCTGGCGCAGGCCAACAACCAGCTGCAACTGCTCAGCAACACCGACGGCCTGACGGGCATTGCCAACCGCCGCCACTTTGATCAGGCCCTGGCCCATGAATGGGCGCGTGCCCAGCGGGCCCATGCCCCGGTGTCGCTGATCATGCTGGACGTGGACGTGTTCAAGCACTTCAACGACCACTACGGCCATCTCGCGGGCGATGCCTGCCTGAAGTCCCTGGCCCTGACGCTGGCGCAGACCGGGGGACGCCGCGACGGCGACGTGGTGGCGCGGTTTGGCGGTGAGGAGTTTGTGGTGCTGCTGCCCGGCGCCGATGCCCCCGCTGCGCTGGAGGTGGCCCAGCACATCCAGCAGGCCATCCTGGCCCTGGCCCTGCCGCACGAGGGCGCCCCCCACGGCATCGTGACGGTGAGCTTTGGTGTGGCCACCATGGCGCCCGAGCGCGAGCAACTGGCCGAAGAACTGGTGCGGCGCGCGGACCGCGCGATGTACCGCGCCAAACAAGGTGGGCGCAACCGCATCGAGCAGGCGCCGGAGTCATAGAGCCGAACGGGGCGTGACGGAGCGCCGGCGTCTTTATCGGGCCGCCAGCTTTGCGATCTCTTCCGCTACCCCTCGCACCGTGAGCGGCGCGCAGCCCTCTGCATGGTTGCTGATGGTCACGAAGGCGTTCTGCCCTCGGCCTGTGATACCCGTGATCACTGCGGCCAACGCTGCCCGGGTTTCCAGGTCCGGGTGGTGCAGGCGGTCGTACGGCTCGTAAAGCCGTTCAGCTTCTTCATAGCCGTAGGGGCCATGCACAGGGTTCAGGTTCCAGCGACACACCAGCGGGCCGGGCCACAGCGCGCGCAACATGGGCAACTGGTCCTGCAGCGGAGGCATCTTGGCATGCAGCCCCAGGCAATAGGTGGCGCCCGCCTCGCGCAGCACGGCCGCAAAGTCCGGCGTCAGCCACTCGGGGTCGCGCACCTCCACGGCAATCACGCCGTCAGGCGCCAGGGGTGCCAACGGGGGCAGGGCCAGCAGCATGGCGCGCAGGCGATCCAGCAAGGCAGGCATGCGATCCAGCTGCGCCAGCGGCAGGGGGCTGAGCTGGAACACCAGCGCGCCCAGCTTATGGCCCAGCCCCTGCAGCGCAGGCTCCACACACTCACTGCGCGCCAGCTCGGGGCTCAAGAACGCCGGGTTGGGCTGGCGGCCCCGTCCGTCTTCACTGCGCACGAGTGCGTCCGTCACTACGCTGGGCGCCTTCACCACAAACCGGAAATCGTCGGGCACCTGCGATGCGTAGCGTTCGTACTGGCTCACCGTGAGCGGGCGGTAGAAGCTGCGGTCGATGCTCACCGTGCGCATCAGCGGGTGCTGGGCGTACACGGCCAGCCCTTGTTTGGACAACTGCGTGTCGGAATGCTCGCCCTCCCACACCAGGCCTTTCCAGCCGGGGTAGGTCCACGACGAGGTGCCCAGGCGCAACCGGGGCGGCAGGGCGGCGGCCAGGGCGGTCAGCGCACCGTCCGGAGCGATGGGCGCCACGGTGCCAGACAGTGAGCGCCGTGTGGGGGTATCGGTGCCTGGCACGATGGGCGAAGCGGGTGCCGAGGCTGCAGCTTCTGCCGGCGGCGGTTTGGGCAGCGTGTCGCCAAAAAGATCGTCTTGCATGCGCTGGGGTGGGGCGGCTAAGAGCAGAGCGAGGGGGCCAAGGCGCTACGCGCCGCCAAACAGCCCGCTCTCGTCCAGCAGGTCAAACGCGATCTGGGGCTGGGCGTCCATGCTCTTCTTGATGGCAGCCGGAATGGCCTGCCGCGTCTTGCGGCACAGGCCCGGCTGTTCATGCACCAGGATCGCAATGCCCCGGAGGGTGCGCACCTCGTTCGGGCTTTGGGTGATGGACAGGCGAATGCCCAGTTGTTGCTCCATGCGCTCCTGCATCCTGCGCAGGTCGGCCAGGCTGCCCAGGTTCTCCAGCCGCTCCAGCATCTTCTTCTCTTCGCTGCGCGTGAGCATCAGGATGCGCACATCGCTGCCTGGCGTCTGGAGTAGCGCATCCCGGTCGCACACGCAGGTGCCGGGAGGGCATTCGGTGCGGATGGGGAAGGAGGGAAGGGACATGGAACGGCGTGTGAACAGTCCTTCATTCTATGAAGGGCTGGCGGTGCCCAGCGTGTGGCTGCCCGTAAGCCCATGCAGTCCACCAACAAAAAGGGCTCCCAAAAGGAGCCCTTTTTGCCTGCCCGCCCCTGCGGTTCAGTTAACACTCCCCATGGCAGCAGCACCCGCACCGCGCGAAGTGCCACCACCATGGGAAGTCCCGCAACTGCTTCAATCCAACTCAAGCAGTTGGTCTGCCAAATTACATGGCGCTGAATTCACCCGAAGGGATCTGGCCGGTGCGAACAGCTTCAGCAGCCTGGGCACGTACGGCAGAACGGTCGGCGGTGGACTTGTAAGTCACCACGCGCGAACCTGCGGGTTCCATGCTGTGGGTACGGGCTTCGGTGACGGCTTCGGCAGCCACTTCAGCGCGGGTGCGGTTCGTATCGAACTTCAGGGCAAATTGCGAGCCATCGGCTTCGTCAGCATGGGCACCAAAAGCGGCGAAAGCGGCAACAGCGGCGACGGAGAGGAAACGGGCGGTCTTGTTCATGATGAAAATCCTTGAAAGTTAAAAAGCGTCTCAAAAAAGCCGGGTCAAAAACCATTCCTGAACCGGGTTCGGTGAGTCGCCTTGCGGGTTCGGCTCATCGATGGGATGAACTGTACGCCGATGGTGTTCAGAGAAAAACCACTCAGTCGCAAACTAACTGTTCCAGTATCGAGAACAATCCGCCGCCCCGTCTCCGGGCTGCCAAACCGCCTGTGGCAAACTCGCGCGCTTCGCTTTTTTGTTTGACCGAGTTTCAGAGAGTCCGCCCCACCCATGCAGCAGATCGTTCGGCAGTTGGCCGCAGAAATCAAAGTCAGTGAACAACAGGTGCGTGCAGCGGTGGAGCTGCTGGACGGCGGTGCCACGGTGCCCTTCATCGCCCGCTACCGCAAGGAAGTGACGGGCGGGTTGGACGACATTCAGTTGCGCGAACTGGAGGCACGGCTGGCCTATCTGCGCGAGCTGGAAGACCGCCGCGTGGCCGTGCTCAAGGCCATCGACGAACAAGGCAAGCTGACCGACGCGCTGCGTGCCGCCATTGCCGCCGCGCCCACCAAGCAAGAGCTGGAAGACATCTACCTGCCGTTCAAGCAAAAGCGCCGCACCAAGGGCCAGATTGCGCGCGAGTTCGGCATCGAGCCGCTGGCCGACAAGCTGTTTGCCGACCCCACGCTGGACCCTGCCGTGGAGGCCGCCGCGTTCACCAAGCCGCCCGAAGTGCTGGACGACGGCAAGCCCGGCGCCGATTTCTCCACCGTGCCCGCCGTGCTCGACGGTGTGCGCGACATCCTCTCCGAGCGCTGGGCCGAAGACCCGGCGCTGGTGCAGAACCTGCGCGAGTGGCTGTGGGCCGAGGGCCTGCTGCGCAGCAAGAAGGTGGACAGCAAGAACGAGAACGACCCCGAGGTCTCCAAGTTCCGCGACTACTTTGACTACGACGAACCCATCGGCCGCGTGCCCTCGCACCGCGCGCTGGCGGTGTTCCGGGGGCGCGGGCTGGAGATCCTGGAAGCCAAGCTGGCGCTGCCGGTGGAGGCCGAACCCGGCAAGCCCAGCATCGCCGAAGGCAAGATCGCCCTGCACCTGGGCTGGAGCCACCAGGGCCGCAAGGCGGACGACCTGATCCGCAAGTGCGTGGCCTGGACCTGGCGCGTCAAGCTCAGCCTCTCGACCGAGCGCGACCTGTTCGCCCGCCTGCGCGACGAGGCCGAGAAGGTGGCCATCAAGGTGTTTGCCGACAACCTGCGCGACCTGCTGCTGGCCGCACCGGCCGGCCCGCGCGTGGTGATGGGGCTGGACCCCGGCATCCGCACCGGCGTGAAGGTGGCGGTGGTGGACGCCACGGGCAAGCTGGTGGAGACCGCCACCGTGTATCCGCACGAGCCCAAGCGCGACTGGGACGGCTCGCTCTTCACCCTGGCCAAGCTGGTGGAAAAGCACGGCGTGAACCTGATCGCCATCGGCAACGGCACGGCCAGCCGCGAGACCGACAAGCTGGCGGCTGACCTGATCAAGATGGCGGCCAAGGCGGACCGCAGCATCGAGAAGGTGGTGGTGAGCGAGGCGGGCGCCTCGGTGTATTCCGCCAGCGAATACGCCAGCCAGGAGATGCCCGATGTGGACGTGAGCCTGCGCGGCGCCGCCTCCATCGCCCGCCGCCTGCAGGACCCGCTGGCCGAGCTGGTCAAGATCGATCCCAAGAGCATCGGCGTGGGCCAGTACCAGCACGACGTGAACCAGAGCGAGCTGGCACGCACCCTGGGCACGGTGGTGGAAGACTGCGTGAACTCGGTGGGCGTGGACCTGAACACGGCCAGCGTGCCGTTGCTCAGCCGCGTGTCGGGCTTGTCGGGCAGTGTGGCCAAGGCCGTGGTGCGCTGGCGCGAGGCCAATGGCGCGTTCAAGAGCCGCAAGCAGCTGATGGAAGTGGCCGGCCTGGGCGCCAAGACCTTTGAGCAGAGCGCGGGCTTCTTGCGCATTCGCGGCGGTGACAACCCGCTGGATATGACCGGCGTGCACCCCGAAACCTATCCCGTGGTCGAGCAGATCATGGAGAAGACCGGCAAGCCCGTGGCCGAGATCATGGGGCGCGCCGATATGCTCAAGACGCTCAAGCCCGAACTGTTCGCCAACGAAAAATTTGGCGTGATCACCGTCAAGGACATCCTGGCCGAGCTGGAAAAGCCTGGCCGCGACCCGCGCCCCGACTTCAAGGTGGCGCGCTTCAACGACGGCGTGGAAGACATCAAGGACCTGAAGGAAGGCATGATCCTCGAAGGCACGGTGAGCAACGTGGCCCAGTTCGGCGCCTTTGTGGACCTGGGCGTTCACCAGGACGGCCTGGTGCATGTGAGCCAGCTGGCGCACAAGTTCGTGAACGACGCGCGCGAGGTGGTCAAGACCGGCGACATCGTCAAGGTCAAGGTCATGGAGGTGGACGTGGAGCGCAAGCGCATCGGCCTGTCGATGAAGCTGGACGCCGCGCCACCCCGGCAGGGCGGCGACCGGGGCGCACCCCGTGACAACCGCTTTGAGGGCGCAGGCCGTGGCTATGCACAGCCCCAGCGCCGTGGCCCCGAGCCTGTGCAGCAGTCGGCCATGGCGTCGGCATTTGCGAAGTTGCAACAGGCCAAAGGCCGCTGACGCAGCCCGCTGTGCCGCCGGTGGTTTTTTGGCCGTGCAGGGGCCCATAATCGCCAGCACCTGAACCAACCACCGGCGCCGTACCCCATGGAGTTGAACGCACTGCTGGCCCAACCTGTGGCACTGCCCAGCCTTCCGCGCGCCGTGGCGCTGCTGATGAGCGAGCTGGCCCACGCTGAGCCCAGCCTGCGGCGCCTGAACCAGCTGTTTGGCACCGACCCGGCCCTGGCCGCGCGCCTGCTGGAGCTGGCCAATTCCCCCACCTTCCAGTTGCCCGGGCAGATTGCTGGCATCCCCGAGGCGCTGGCGCTGCTGGGCACTGCACAGCTGCGCACACTGGTCACTTCGGCCCCGCTGGGCACTACCTCACGCTCGGTGCCTGGGGTCAACATGCAGCAGTTCTGGCGTTACAGCCTCAACACCGCCAAGCTCGCGCGCTCGCTGGCAGGCATCGTCCACCACAACCAGATCGCGGCCTATACCGCCGGTTTGCTGCATGCGCTGGGCGAGCTGGTGATCCACCTGGCCGACCCTGAGAAGGCCCAGTCAGTCAACACCCTGGTAGCGCCATTTGACCTGCGCCGCGACAAGATCGAGCAGCGCATCTTTGGCTACAGCTATGGGCAGGTCACCGCGGGCTGCGCGCGCCGCTGGCAACTGCCTGAGGTGGTGATTGATGCCCTGCAGCACCAGCATGCGCCGTTTGACAACAAGGTGTACGAACCCTTGGCGGGCGTGATCCACCTGGCCGCCTGGCGCGCCCGCGCCCGCGAGGCCGAGCTGAACGAGAAGGAGCTGGCAGTGTCCTTCCCCGGTGAAGTGGGGCTGGCCCTGGGGCTCGACATCGACATGGTGCTGCAGCAAGACCCCATCGACTGGACCGCCCGGCCGGAGGCGGCGGCGGACTTCATCGTCTAGCAGCCCGGTAGCGGGTCAGGCGGTTGCCGTAGGAAGGCGCTGCTGGGGCGGTCTACGGATTGACTGTGCTGCCCCAGCCGCTTTGCGACAATCGGCGCCATGAAAGCACTGCGCATCCACGCTGGCCCCCGCGCCCGCCAACACCTGGAACAACAGGGCCTGCGGCCCGCTGACGTGGGCGTAATCCCGGCAGCAGCTGGCGGTCCCAAGGGACTGATCCTGGGGCCGATGGACCGGTTCATTTTTGGGGAGTGGCTGCCGCGCTCCGATCAGCCCGTGCACCTGGTGGGCGCCTCAATTGGCGCCTGGCGCATGGCCACGGCCTGCCTGCAGCAATCGGTGGCGGCTTTTGAGCGGCTGGAGCACGACTACATCCACCAGGACTACGAGCTGCCACCCGGAAAAAAGCGCCCCACGGCCGCCCATGTGAGCGAGCGGTTCGGCCAGAACCTGGAGGCGTTCTACGGCGGGCGGGTGCAGGAAGTGCTCAGCCACCCCCGCTACCGCCTGCACATCGTCACGTCCCGGGGCCGCCATGTGCTGGGGCGTGAGCATGCGCTGGGCACGCCGCTGGGGTATCTGGGGGCGTTTGTGACCAACACCGTGCACCGCAAGGCGATGGGGGCCTGGCTGGAGCGGGTGGTGTTTTCCTCGTCGGGTGCGGCACTGCCTTTTGCCACGACCGACTACCGCACCCGGCAGGTGGGGCTGAACGCAGACAATTTCATGCAGGCGCTGCAGGCCAGCTGCTCGATCCCGTTTGTGTTGCAGGCCGTGCACAACATCCCGGGCGCGCCCCGGGGCGCCTACTGGGATGGGGGCATCACCGACTACCACCTGCATCTTGCCTATGGTCTGCCGAACAGTGGTGCTTCTGAATTGATAGCTGCTCAGGTAATGAGTACTAGCGCTTCCGGCGGAAAAGGCTTCAAAACCGCGTCCGAGCCGTTGCGTGCGGGTGCTGGCGGCATCGTGCTCTACCCCCACTTCCAGCACCGCGTGGTGCCGGGCTGGCTGGACAAGGGGCTGAAGTGGCGCCACAAGGCCACGTCGGCGCTCGACAACATGGTGGTGCTGTCACCCGACCCGGACTGGGTGCGCCGATTGCCCAACGCCAAGCTGCCCGACCGCAACGACTTCACCCACTACGGCACGGACAGCCGTGCCCGGGCCCAGGCGTGGCTCGCGGCCACGCGCGCCAGCCAGCAGCTGGTGGATGAGTGGCGCGAATGGCTGGAGCGGCCGGACATGGGCGCGGTGCAGCGGTTGTAGTGCGGCGGGGCCGCAGCGCCATCGTCGCCCGCTGGGACCGCTGCGCTGGCCGAAGGATTCTCAGATCGAGGCAGACCGGCGCGCTGCCTCTTGCACCGCCCGCGCAGCATGGCGTGCAGCGTGGTCGCGGGCCCAAGGCAGCACATCGGCCGCAGGCATGGGCTTGGCAATGCCGTACCCCTGCGCGCGTTCGCAGCCCAGCTCCAGCAGCTTGGCGCAGTGCTCGGCGGTTTCGACCCCTTCGGCCACCACATGGCGGTGGAACGCAGCCGCCAGCGCCACGATGGCTTTGACGAGGGTGAGGTCGTCGCCGTCCTCCAGGATGCCGCGCACGAAGGACTGGTCGATCTTGATGGTCTCGGCGGGCAGACGCTTGAGGTACGACAGCGACGAAAAGCCGGTGCCGAAGTCGTCCAGCGCAAAACGCACGCCCAGGGCCTGGCAGCTTTGCATCATGCGGCGCATGTACTGCATGTCTTCCAGCGCAGCAGATTCCAGAATCTCCAGCTCCAGCCGTGCGGGAGACACCTCGGGGCAGGTGTGCAGGATGTCCTTGAGCCGCTGTACGAAATTGGGCCGGTGAAAGTGGGGCGCTGCGATGTTGACGCTGACCTCCCATCCCATGCCCGCATCGCTCCACACCCGCATCTGCGCCAAGGCCTGGCGCAGCACCCATTCGCCCAGTTCAACCTGCAGATCCGTGTCCTCCACCAGCGGCAGCACGTGCTGGGGGCCCAGCAGCCCCTCCTGCGGGTGTTGCCAGCGCAGCAAGGCTTCGAGCCCGATGATCTCGCCCGTGCGCAGGTTGACCTTGGGCTGGTAGTGCAGCACCAGTTCGCCCGCGTGCAGTGCGCGGGCCACCCGCGTCTGGCGGGTGTGCTGGGTCTGCACGGCGTGGTCGTGTTGCACGTCGAACACGTGCAGCTGGTTGCGCCCGAAGCTCTTGGCCTGGCACATGGCCTGGTCGGCGTGGCGCAGGAGGGTGTCGGGGTTGGCGTCGTCTTGGGGAAACACGGCCACGCCAATGCTGACGGTGATGTTCACCAGGCGGTCGTCAATCGCATAGGGCGCGGCCAGTTGTTGCATCAGCACGGCCAGGCGCGCCTCGATGGCGGGCACATCGGGCTGTTCGCCCAGCAGCAGTACAAACTCGTCGCCGCCCATGCGGGCCACGGCTTCTTGGGGTGTGATGAAGGCGCCCAGGCGCCGGGCCACTTCCTTGAGCAGGCGGTCGCCCACGCGCTGGCCAAAGGTATCGTTCACCGCCTGGAAGTGGTCCAGGTCCAGCATGCTCACTGCCAGCAGCAGCTGATGGTTGCGGGCCACAAACAGGGCGTGCGTGAGCTTTTCGGCCAGCGCTGCGCGGTTGTACAGGCCGGTGAGCGCATCGTGGCGGGCGTGCCAGGAGATCTGATGGCGCAGGTTGCGCGTTTCGGTCACGTCGCGGAACACCAGCACGCAGCCTGTGGCGTGGCCGTTGCCCTCGCGGATGGCGGCGGCCGTGTACTCGATGGCGTAGCGCTCGCCCGAGCGGTGGATCAGCACCTCGTAGGTGGCCTGCTGCAGCCCGCCAGGCTGCGTGTCGCGTTCGGCGGCCGCGCTGGCGGTGCGGCTGGCGGGCTCTTCGTACAGGCGAAACACGTCGTCCAGCTGCCGGCCCAGCGCCTGGTCGGCGGTAAAGCCGGTCATGAGTTGCGCGGCCTCGTTGATGGTCTCGATGCGCCCACCCAGGTCGGTGGTGATGACGCCGTCGCCGATGGAGGCGAGGGTGACCTCGGCACGCTCCTTTTCGGCGCGCAGGGCCTCCTGGGCGCGTTTGCGTTCCGTCACGTCCACCAGCGTACCGATGGTGCCGGCCAGTTCGCCGTTGGTGCTGGTGAAGGGCGCTTCGTAGTAGGCCATGTCCAGCGGGGGCTGGTGAGGCGGGCGGATGCGGATTTCGTTGTCGTGCGCACTGGCGATGTGGGCCGACCGTTCCGGGGCCAGTTCGGCAGGCAGGCTGGCGCCTGCGGCGCCGTCAGCACCTGGCTGTGACTGGAACAGGCGCTGCCATGCGCGGTTGGCGTCCAGGTAGGTGCCGTCGGCATGGCGCACAAACACGGGCAGGGGCAGGGCATCGATCAACTGGCGGGTGAAGTGCAGTTGCTCGCTTTGCTGGCGCTGTGTTTCATGCAAGGACAGCACCAGGGACTGCACCTTGCCCGCCATGTCGTTGAAGGTCTCGGCCATGGCGCGGGACTCCAGCGTGCCGGTGACTTCCATGCGGGTGCTCAGATAGCCTTGGCGAAACGCATCGGTGGCCTGGGCCAGGCGCTGCAGCATGCGGGCATTGGCGCGCAGCAATAGCGTCAGCAAAAAGAAGATGGTGAAGATGTTGAGTGCCGAGATGCGCGCCTGCACCAGCACCGTGGCCCACACCTGGTCTGTCAGGGGCTGCGGATGGGCCGTTACCGTCAGTCGGCCCGATGTGCCATCTGCCAGCGCCAGGCCGGACTGCTGCACCGGGGCAGAGAGGTCCAGCCAGTCGGTAAACCATTTGGGAGCAACGGCGGGGTAGGGAAAGGCGGTGACCTCGATGGCGGGCTGGTCGGCGGCCTGCCATTTGATGGAAGCCACTGCCGGCGCGGCCTGCGCCAGCCCCTCGGTCAGGATACGGGTGATGGTGTCGGCATCGGGCGCGGGCTCGGCGGCCAGTCGCAGCTGCAATGGGTCGCTGGCGCGCCGCAGTTCGGTGGAGCCTTGCTGCAGGGCTTCGTCAGTTTCTGCAGCCAGCAGGTAGTGGTAGCGCACCCCCGTGACCAGCAGGATGATCGCCACGATGGACACATACAGCCGGGGGTAGGTGCCCCGCAGAAGCCAGGTGGTGAGATTTCCGGTGCGCATTGACGGTGGTCCTCCCCACAACCCCTGTGGTAATGAATGGTTAATTAATTGTTGACAGCGGCGAGTCTATCTTGTGAGAAGTTGTGAGCGCGGTTTTGCGCAGCACCACCGGCTGGGTGTTGCTGATGTGTGACGTTTTGTAAAACTTCGGAGCTACCGGCGCGCGCAAGGTGCTCCTGACAAGGGCACTGGCACGCGTCGGTTTCCCGCGCCATGGGCTGCCGCGCTCAGGTGCACGGCAGTTGCCCGAAGGGCGATGCGGCTGGGCTCAGAGCGACTGCGCCAGCAAGTCGCGGTATTCCTCGGGCGTGGCGATGCGCGGGTTGGTCTTGTGGCAGTGGTCGGCCATCGCACCCTTGATGATGTCGTCGAACATGCTTTCGGTCACGCCCATGGCGGCCAAGCCCGAGGGCAGGCCCAGGCGGGCGTTCATGTCGCGGATGGCTTCGGGGATGTCGCCTGCGCTGGCCAGGCCCATGGCGTGGGCCATGCGTTCCAGGCGCTTTTCCTTCTGCACCGATTCGGCCTGCGCGTTGAAGCGCACCACGGCGGGCAAAAACATGGCATTGAGCGTGCCATGGTGCAGGCGCGGGTTTACGCCGCCCAGGCTGTGGCTGAGCGA
This sequence comes from Acidovorax sp. M14, assembly GCF_049331375.1. Taxonomy (NCBI): domain Bacteria; kingdom Pseudomonadati; phylum Pseudomonadota; class Betaproteobacteria; order Burkholderiales; family Comamonadaceae; genus Acidovorax; species Acidovorax sp. M14. Next base: position 2,727,235 of record NZ_CP186263.1, on the reverse strand, counting down.
GTGCACGGCGCCCAGGCCCTTCTGGAAGGCCATGGCGCCCTGCATGCTGGCGCTCATCATGTGCAGGCGTGCATCGCGGTCGCTGCCGTTTTTGGTGGCCTGTTCGATGTTCGCCCAGCCGCGTGTGAGGCCGTCCAGCGCAATGCCGTCGGCGGGTGGGTTGAACGCGGCAGACATGAAGGTTTCCATGCAGTGCGCAATTGCGTCCATGCCCGTGGCAGCCGTGAGCATGGGGGGCAGGCCGAGGGTGAGTTCCGGGTCGCAGATGGCGGTCTTGGGCACCAGGTTCCACGAGTGAAAGCCGAGCTTGCGGTGGTCGTCCACGATGATGATGGCGCCGCGCGCCACCTCGCTGCCCGTGCCGCTGGTGGTGGGCACGGCAATCAGTGGTGCGGCACGGTCGGTGATGCGCGGCGAGCCGCCCTCGATGGTGGCGTAGTGGGTGAGGGGGCCTTCGTGCGTGGCGGCAATCGCGATGCCCTTGGCGCAGTCGATGGCCGAGCCGCCACCCACGGCAATCAGGCCGTCGCAGCCCTGGGCCTTGTACATGTCCACGGCAGCGCGCACGGCGGCTTCGGTGGGGTTGGACGGGGTCTGGTCAAACACGGCCACCGTCATGCCCGGCAGCGCATCGAGCGCCTTTTGCAGCACGCCTGCGGCCTTCACGCCGGGGTCCGTCACGATCAACGGGCGGGTGATGCCCACGCGCTCGCATTCCTGCTTGAGCAGTTGGACAGCGCCGAATTCAAACTGGATCTGGGTGACGTAGTAGATGAAAGCCATGGTGCAACAGGATGTGTGAATGGGAGTGCCAGCGATTACGATAGCTCGCCAGCCCTTGAAACGAGTTCTGAGCTCACTTTATAAGGAGGAGACACGCGTGAAAACGAAGCAAACCCTGATGGCGGCCCTGGTAGCCGTCGCATCTGCGACAAGCGCCCAGGCCCAGTGCCTCACCGACGCACAGGCCGCCGACCTGGTGGCCAACTATGTCGCCAAGACCCCCGCCGCCAACCCCGAGAACCTGACGGACGCCGATGGCGCCTGCACACGAGGCAAGGTCAACGCTTTGCTGGCCCAGCGCATGGGCAAGGTGATTGGCTACAAGGCCGGCCTTACCAACCCCGCCGTGCAAAAGCGCTTCAACACCGACAAGCCCGTGTGGGGCAAGCTGTATGAAGGCATGGTGCTGCCCAGCGGCGCCACGGTGGATGCGGCCTTCGGTGCCCGCCCGCTTTACGAGGCCGACATGCTGGTGCGTGTGAAAAGCGCCGCCATCAACCAGGCCATAACCCCCATGGACGTGCTGGACGCCGTGGACCAGATCATCCCCTTTATCGAGTTGCCCGACCTGATGGTGCAGGCGCCGCCCAAGCTCAACGGCGCCGGCGTGACCGCCATCAACGTGGGTGCACGCCTCGGAGTGGCGGGCGCGCCCATTGCCGTGCCGGCTTACCGGGGCGAACGTTTTGCGATGCTGAAGGCCCTGGCCGACATGAACGTGTCGTTGACCGATGGCACCGGCGCGCGCCTGGGCGGCGGCAAGGGCAGCGACATCCTGGACCACCCGCTCAATGCCGTGGTGTGGCTGGCTGGAGCGCTGGCGCAGGAGGGCCTGGCCATGCAGCCGGGCGACCTGATCAGCCTGGGCTCTTTCTCCGCATTGCTGCCGCCCAAGGCTGGCTTGTCGGTGACGGCCACGTATGACGGCTTGCCCGGCGCTACACCCGTGCGACTGAGCTTCAAGTAACCCACCCCTCAGCGGCCCGCCGCCGCGCGGGCCGTTGTCTTTTTTGCCGAGACCCCGACCGTTGACCGATCTGCACATCCACCACACCCGCCTGACCCCGCAGATGCGCAGCGTGCTTGAACGCATGGCCCGCGCCGGGCACCCGCCGCTGCACACGCGCACGCCGCAAGAGGCACGCATCGCCTACCAGGCAGGCGCCGACGTGCTGGAGGTGCCCAAAGCCGCGCTGGCGCGGGTGGAAGACCTGCAGATCCCCACCCGCGACGGTGCACAGCTGCCCGCACGGCTGTACGCGCCCAGTACGGACAAGGGCCTGCCCGTGCTACTGTACACGCACGGAGGCGGCTTCACCATCGGCAACATTGCCACGCACGACATCCTGTGCCGCGAGCTGGCGCGTCTGGCCGGTTGCATGGTGGTCTCGCTGGACTACCGGCTAGCGCCGGAGTACCGCTTTCCCACGGCCAGCAACGATGCGTGGGATGCGTTGCAATGGCTCGCTGCCAACGCTAAGGGCCTGGGCGCTGACCCCCAACGCCTGGCCGTGGGCGGTGACAGCGCAGGCGGCACACTGGCCGCCGTCAACGCCATCCTGGCGCGCGATGCGGGCCTGCCTCTGGCGCTACAGCTGCTGATCTACCCCGGCTGCGCAGCCCACCAGGACACGCCTTCGCACGCCACTTTTGCGCGCGGCCTGGTGCTGGAAGAGCCCGCCATCAGCTGGTTCTTTGGCCACTACGTGACCACGCGCGAGGAGCGCGAAGACTGGCGGTTTGCCCCGCTGCTGGCGCCGGACGTGGAAGGCGTGGCGCCCGCCTGGATCGGCCTGGCCGAATGCGACCCGCTGGTGGACGAAGGCGTGGACTACGCCGACAAGCTGCGCCTGGCGGGCGTGCCGGTGGACCTGGACATCTACCGCGGTGTGACCCACGAATTCATCAAGATGGGCCGCGCCATCCCCGAGGCGCGCAAGGCCCATGCCGACGCGGCCCGTGCGCTGCGCCTGGCTTTTCACCTGGAGTAAACCAACCCATGCAACGCAGTGATTTCCGTTGTTTCCACCGCCTGCGCGTGCGCTGGGCCGAGGTGGACATGCAAAAGATCGTGTTCAACGCGCACTACCTCATGTATGTCGATACCGCCATGTCCGAGTACTGGCGCGCGCTGGCGCTGCCGTACGAGGCGAGCATGCTGGCGCTGGGCGGCGAGATGTATGTGAAGAAGGCCACGGTGGAGTACCACGCTTCGGCGCGGCTGGATGACACGCTGGATGTGGGCCTGAAGTGCGCGCGCATTGGCAATTCGTCGTGCCTGTTCACGGCGGGCATTTTCTGTGGCGACCGGCTGCTGATCTCGGCCGAACTGGTCTATGTGTTTGCCGACCCGGCCACGCAGACATCTCGCCCCGTGCCGCCCGCATTGCGCGCGATCTTTGAAGGCTTTGAAGCGGGCGCCGAGATGGCCGAGGTGCGCACGGGCGACTGGAACACTCTGGGTCGCGATGCCGGCCGCGTGCGCACCGATGTGTTTGTGCACGAGCAGGGCATCCCGGCCGAGGTCGAGGCCGATAGGCATGACATCTCGGCGCGCCACGCTGTGCTGTACAACCGGCTGGGCATGCCCGTCGCTGCGGGCCGCCTGCTGCAGCACGCGCCCGGTGTGGGCCGCATCGGCCGCATGGCGGTGGACCGGTCGGTCCGCGGCGCGCAGTGGGGTCGCCAATTGCTGGATGCGCTGGTGGACGCGGCGCGTGCCCGGGGCGATGCCGAAGTGCAATTGCACGCCCAGCGCAGCGCCGAGGGCTTTTACCGCCGGGCGGGGTTCGCGGTGGTGGGCGAGCCGTACGAAGAGGCGGGCATTGCGCACATTGCCATGGCCCGCAAGCTCTGATGGTTTGCTATTGAAAAGAGAGCTGCTCGGGCATGTTCGACTAGCGCATTTGCCCGATTTGGCTCAAATATCGTCCAGCAGCGGGTAGGGCAGGGGCAGCAGCGACAGCGCCACGCCGTCTGCTGCACCCACCTGCAGTGCGCCCTCTTGGGCGGCACTAATCTGCAGCGACACGATAGTGTCAAACCCGCCGCCCGGCGCAGCGGCCACCTGCACCACGGTGCCGCAAGGCTGCTCCAGGTCGCTGGTGCTGAACACCTCGGCACCCACCGCCACCTCGGCCGCTGCGTGGGCAATGTAGGCGCGGCGCTTGAGTGTGCCCCGGAACTGGCTGCGCGCCACCACTTCCTGGCCGGGGTAGCAGCCTTTCTTGAAGTTCACGCCACCCACAGACTCGTAGTTGAGCATCTGGGGCACAAAGGTTTCGACCACCGGCGTGGTCAGCGTGGCGACGCCGCTAGCGACTTCGCTCCAGAGCCACAGCGTCGCATCCAGCGCAGGGCCTGCGGGCGCGGGCTCCGTGGCGGGGGCCACCCACAGGGCGCGCGGGGTGCCGTTGGCGGGGTACAGGTGCACCACCGTTGCAGTGCCTAAATCGGCCTTGGACCAAGCTGGTTGTGCGCTACCAGCTACGGCATTGATAGCGTCTCCAGCGATGCCATACAGCGCAAAGTCACCGGTGGCATCCGTCAACTTGGCCTTGGCGCGCAGTACAAACATCGACAGGCGCTTGAGCGTGGCAGGCAGCAGGTCACGGCTGCAGACCAGCAGCACCTCGGTGGCGCTGCGCTTGAAGCCGATGAAGCTGGCCTGCATGCGGCCCTTGGCCGACAAGAAGGCCGCGAGGCGGGCCTGGTCCATGCCGAGCAGGGCGAAATCCTGGGTGAGCTGGCCGTGCAGAAACTTGGCGGCGTCTTCGCCTTCCACGCGAATCACGCCGAGGTGGGACAGAGGGGCAATGCCATTCAAGGGGTAGGTCATCGCTGAATTATGATGCCCTGATTCATACATATTGGTAGCAGGGTTGTGCGACGTTTACTGGCTTTGATCGTGTTGGTGGGGATCGCACTGGGCGGCGCTGCGTATTGGTGGCTGCACCAGCCGCTGGACCTGGGCCCCGAGCCGCTGGAGCTGGCCATCGAGCCCGGCACCACGCCGCGCGGCGTGGCCCGCGATGTGGTGGCGGCTGGGGTCAAGACGGACGCTCGCCTGCTCTACGCCTGGTTCCGCGTCTCGGGGCAAGACCGCGCCATCAAGGCCGGCAACTACGAACTCCCGCCCGGCACCACGCCCATCAGTCTGCTGCAAAAGCTGGCCCGGGGTGAAGAGGCGCTGCGCGCGCTCACCCTGGTGGAAGGCTGGAACTGGCGCCAGGTGCGCCAGGCGCTGGCCAAGGAAGAGCAGCTCAAACACGACGCTGCCGCCCTGACCGACGAAGCGCTGATGGCCCAGCTGGGCCGCCCCGGCGTGGCGCCCGAGGGGCGGTTCTTCCCGGACACCTACACCTACGCCAAAGGTTCCAGCGACATCGCCTTGCTGCGCCGGGCGATGCACGCCATGGACCGCCATCTGGAGGCGGCCTGGGCCCAGCGCGCAGCCGATACGCCGCTCAAGTCAGCGGACGAAGCGCTGACGCTGGCCAGCATCGTGGAAAAGGAAACTGGCAAGGCCAGCGACCGGGGCCAGATTGCGGGCGTGTTCGTCAACCGCCTGCGGGTGGGCATGCTGCTGCAGACCGACCCCACGGTGATCTATGGCCTGGGCGAGAAGTTCGACGGCAACCTGCGCAAGCGCGACCTGCAGACCGACACCCCCTGGAACACCTACACCCGCGCTGGCCTCCCGCCCACGCCCATCGCCATGCCCGGCAAGGCCTCGCTGCTGGCCGCCGTGCAGCCCCAGGCCACGCGCGCGCTCTACTTTGTGGCCAAGGGCGACGGCACCAGCCACTTCAGCGCCTCGCTGGAGGAGCACAACCGCGCCGTCAACCGCTACCAGCGCGGGCAGCAGTAAACCGTTTCTTGAACCAAGGCGCTCATGTCACGACCCGGTCTGTTCATTACGTTTGAAGGTATCGACGGTGCAGGCAAGTCCTCGCACATCGAAGGCCTAGCCGCCGCGTTCCGCACCCAGGGCCGCACCGTCACCGTTAGCCGCGAGCCCGGTGGCACGCCACTGGCCGAAAAGCTGCGCGAGATGGTCCTGAACGACCCGATGGATGCGCTCACCGAGTCCCTGCTGATCTTTGCCGCCCGCCGCGACCACCTGCGCAATGTGATCGAGCCCGCTTTGGCCCGGGGCGACGTGGTGCTGTGCGACCGGTTCACCGATGCCACGTTTGCCTATCAGGGCGCGGGGCGGGGATTTGATCTGGGTGTGCTATCAACTTTGGAGCATCTCGCGCAGACGGGACTAGCGCCTCAGGCTGGTTTGATGCGTGAGCCCGATCTGACGGTGTGGTTTGACCTGGCGCCCGAGGTGGCGGCCGAGCGCCTGGCCGGTGCGCGCGTGCCTGATCGCTTCGAGGCCCAGCCGGTGGAGTTCTTCCGTCGCGTGGCCCAGGGCTATGCCGACCGCGCCGCTGCGGCGCCCCAGCGTTTTGCGCGTCTGGACGCTGCGCAGGAGCGCCACCGCGTGTGGCAGCAGCTCACCAGCGTGTTTGTCCGCAAAGGCTGGCTGGCCATCATGGTGGCTACGCAGGGAGGGCCGCAATGAGCGAAGCCGCCGTGGCGCTGGCGCCTTGGATCGCCGCACAGCGCACCAGCCTGCTGGCCCAGCGCGGCCATGCGTGGCTGCTGCAGGGGCCGTCGGGCCTGGGGCAGTACGCCCTGGGGCTGGAGCTGGTCCGCGCATGGCTGTGCAATACACCAACGGAGCAGGGCGCCTGCGGCCACTGCGGCAGCTGCCACGCCATCGATGTACGCACCCATGCTGACTTGTGCGTGCTGATGCCCGAGGTGCAGATGATGGCGCTGGGCTGGCCGCTGTCGGAAAAGGCCCAGGCCGATATCGACGACAAAAAGCGCAAGCCCAGCCGCGAGATCCGCGTGGAGGCCATGCGCGACGCGGTGGAGTTTTCGCAGCGCACCTCGGCACGCGGCAAAGGCAAGGCCGTGCTGGTCTACCCGGCCGAGCAGATGAACCATGTGACGGCCAACGCATTGCTCAAGACGCTGGAAGAACCGCCCGGCGACGTGCGTTTTGTGCTGGCCAGCGAGGCTGCGCACCAGCTGCTGCCCACCATCCGCAGCCGCTGCCTGGGTCACACCATGGTCTGGCCGGCCGAGGCCGATAGCCTCGCGTGGTTGCAGGCCCAGGGTCTGGCCGGGGATGCGGCAGCGTCGTTTCTGCGCGCGGCAGGCGGGCGGCCCGAGGATGCCCTGGCGCTGGCCCAGTCTGGCCGCAGCCCGCAGGCCTGGTCTGCCTTGCCGCAGGCGGTGGCACGGGGCGATGTGACGGCGCTGGGCGACTGGGCCCCGGCCCAGGTGATCGACGCGCTGCAAAAGCTCTGCCACGACCTGCTGGCCGCCAGCGTGGGCGCCGCGCCACGCTACTTTGCTCCGGTCGACCTGCCCAAGACGCCGCCGCTGGGCGCGCTCACGCGCTGGTCGCGCGCGCTGTCCAAGGCCGCGCGCACGGCGGACCATCCGTTCAATGGCGGGCTCATGCTGGAGGCGCTTGTCGCCCAGGCGCGAAACACCCTACACTCCAGACACTAAGCCGCACCCCCACCCATGAGCAGTCCATCCACCGCGCCCCGTCCCAGCGTCATGCAGCTGGCCATCAAGGAAAAGGCCGCGCTTTATGCCGCCTACATTCCTTTTTTTGCCGAAGGGGGCATTTTTGTGCCCACCCAGCGCGACTACAAGCTGGGCGACGATGTGTATGTGCTACTGACCTTGCCGGATGACACCCAACGCTACCCCGTGGCAGGCCGCGTGGCCTGGGTCACACCCGCCCGTGCCGCAGGCAACCGCACCCAGGGCGTGGGCATCCAGTTCCCCAAGGACGAAAAATCCCGCCAGCTCAAGGCCAAGATCGAGGAATTGCTGGGAACTGCGCTGGGCTCGGACCGTCCTACCCAGACGATCTGACCGCGCCGCCGCCGCCCCCGTGCCGACCCGCGCTGGCTGGTCGGCTTTTTTGTTTAGGACTTGCGCAAACAAGGATGAACCGCCGGTTTCCTATTTGGAAACCCCCTTCCTGAAGCGCGTTTTGCGCAAGTCGCGTTGTTTTGCTATCCCATGTTCACCGATTCGCACTGTCACCTCAACTTCCCGGAACTGGTCAGCCAGCTGCCCGCCATCCGCCAGGCCATGGCCGAGGCGCAGGTCACCCGGGCCCTGTGCATCTGCACCACCATGGAAGAGTTCGAGGGCGTGCACGCCCTGGCCCTGGCCCATGACAACTTCTGGAGCACAGTGGGCGTGCACCCCGACAACGAGGGTGTGACGGAACCCAGCGTGGAGGACCTGCTGGACCGCGCCGCAATGCCCCGCGTGGTGGCGATTGGCGAGACCGGCCTGGACTATTACGGCATGGAAGACCGCAAAGGCGGGCGCAGCATTGCCGACCTGGAATGGCAACGCGACCGTTTCCGCACCCACATCCGCGCAGCGCGGGCCTGCGGAAAGCCGCTCATCATCCACACGCGCAGTGCGTCCGATGACACGCTGGCCATCCTGCGGGAAGAGGGCGAGGATGGCGTAAGCAACCAGGCGGGCGGCGTGTTCCACTGCTTTACCGAGTCCATGCAGGTGGCGCGCGCCGCGCTGGATCGGGGCTACTACATCTCGTTCTCGGGCATCGTCACCTTCAAGAGCGCACAGGAGTTACGCGACGTGGTGGCCTTTGTGCCGCTGGACCGCATGCTCATCGAGACCGACAGCCCCTACCTGGCCCCGGTGCCCTACCGCGGCAAGACCAACAATCCGTCGTATGTGCCCCATGTGGCCCGGCAGGTGGCCGAAACCAAGGGGCTCGCGCTGGAGGTGGTGGCAGAGGCCACCAGCCGCAATTTCGACCGCTTGTTCCCGGAGGTGATGGCATGAGCCTGCAACGACGTTCTGCCCTGGCTGCTGTGGCGCTGGGCCTGGTGTCTGCCCGGGCCTGGGCCGGTGCCTATGAAGATTTTTTTGTAGCCATCCTGCGCGATGACGGGGATTCAATCACTGCGCTGCTGCGCCGGGGTTTTGACCCGAACACGCGCGACCCCAAGGGGCAGGTGGGGCTCACGATTGCCCTGCAAAATGGCGCAAACAAGGCCGTTGCTGCGCTGCTGGCATCCCGCCGGCTGAATGTAGAGGCCCGCAACGCCAAGGACGAAAGTCCGTTGATGATGGCTGCCATCAAGGGCAATGTGGAGGCCGTCAAGGCGCTCATAGCGCGCGATGCCGATGTCAACAAGACGGGTTGGACGCCGCTGCACTATGCCGCATCGGCAGGCTCGCCGCAGCATGCGGTCATCATTTCATTGCTGCTCGAAAACCACGCCTACATCGACGCAGCATCGCCCAACGGCACCACACCGCTGATGATGGCGGCGCATTACGGATCTACCGAGGCCGTGCAGTTGCTGCTGGATGAAGGGGCCGACCCTACGCTCAAGAACCAGCTGGGCTTGACCGCCGCCGATTTCGCCTTGCGTGTGAGCCGTACCGAGTCTGCGGAGAGAATCGCCGCGGCCATTCGGAAGCGCCAGCCCAACCAGGGCAAGTGGTAGCCAGGTAGCCAAGGCAGGCGCCAGCCGCACATGGAGGGCTGGTGCAAAGCTGGCCCTGCGGGCTGTTGAGAAATCAGCAAAGGCCAGCACCAGTCGTGCCGCGCCTGCTCATTCAGCGATGGTCCCTGAGCCCGACGCGGCGCGTGTCTGCAGCCGCGCATACAGTCCACCCTGCGCCATCAACTCGCTGTGGGTGCCTTGCTCGGCGATGCGCCCGCGCTCCATCACCACCACGCGGTCGGCATGCTCGATGGTGGAGAGCCGGTGCGCAATGACCAGGGTCGTGCGCCCTTGCATCAGGCGCTGCAGGGCTTCCTGCACCAGCCGTTCCGATTCGGTATCCAACGCCGAAGTCGCCTCGTCCAGGATGAGGATGGGAGCGTCCTTGTACAAGGCCCGAGCAATGGCCAGCCGCTGACGCTGCCCTCCGGACAACTGCGTGGCGTTGTGCCCCACCACCGTGTGGATGCCCTGCGGCAGACCGGCCACGTGCTCGGCGAGGTTGGCGGCAGCGAGGCATTCCAGCACGCGGGTTTCGTTCACGGCCTGGCCCAGAGCCACGTTGGCGGCAATGGTGTCGTTGAACATCACCACGTCCTGGCTCACCATCGCAAATTGCGATCGGAGGGACGCCAGGTCCCAGTCCTGCAAGGCATGCCCGTCGACGGCGACGGTGCCTGCGGAAGGCAGGACAAAACGCGGCAGCAGGTTGACCAGTGTGGTCTTGCCGGCACCTGAGGGGCCCACCAGCGCGACGATCTCGCCCGGGGCCACCTGCAGGTTGACCCCATCCAAGGCGGGGGCGTGGTCGGCGCCGAACGATACGGTGACGTTGCTCAGCGTGAGCGCGCCTTGCACCCGGTCCTTGCGGTAGGTGCCGCCGGTTTCCGCGCCGGTGTCGCCCAGCAGCCCCAGGCCGCGCTCCAAGGCGGCGACGCCCCGGGTCACGGGGCTGGCCACATCCGCCAGGCGCCGGATGGGCGCGATCAGCATCAGCATGGCCGTGATGAACGACACAAACCCACCCACGGTCACATCCTTCACATCGACGGCACCCCGGCTCTGCCACAGCGCAATGCAGATCACCACCGACAGCGCGGCGGCGGCCAGCAACTGGGTCAGCGGCGTCATCGCCGCAGAAGCGATGGTGGATTTGATGGCCAGGCGGCGCAGGCTGCGGCTTAGGTCGGCAAAGCGCTGCGCCTGCCCCCCCTGTGCGCCATGCAGGCGCACCATGCGATGGGCCAGCACGTTTTCTTCGACCACATAGGCCAGCTCGTCTGTGGCCTGCTGGCTGCTCTTGGTGAGGTGGTACAGCCGCCGCGACAAGGTCTTCATGATCCAGGCGACCCCTGGAACCACAACGGCAACGATCAGCGTGAGCTGCCAATTGAGGTACAACAAATAGACCAGCAGCGCGACCAGCGTGAACCCGTCGCGCGACAGGCCGAGCAGGGCCTGCACCAGCAACGTGGCGCCAGTCTGCACTTCATAGACCACCGTGTTGGAGAGCGCGCTAGCCGACTGGCGCCCAAACAATCCCATCTCAGAGGCCAGAACACGATCAAACAGCGCCTGGCGCAGTGTCAGCATGCCTTCGTTGGCAATGCGTGCCAGCGCGTACTGGCCCACAAACTGGGCCACGCCACGTACGAAAAAGACCCCCAGAATCGCCAGGGGCACCATCCACAGTTGCAAGGTACCCTGGGTAAAGCCCTTGTCCAGCAGGGGTTGCAGCAGGGCGGGGATCAAGGGCTCTGTGATGGCGCCCACCAGTGTGGCAACAATGGCCAGGCTCCAGGCCATTCGCTGGTCGCCAAAGTACACCGACAGCCGCTTCAGGCGCGCCATCAAGGTTGTGGGGGGATTGGGTGCGGGGGCAGGCGTCGTGCCCGTGTCGGTGGCTTGCATGTCGGCCGGATTCTACGTTTGTGCCATGTGAAGCCTGTCCGGCACGGTGTGTCGCGCACAGTTTGTCACAGGGGGCTCGCCGCTGTGTGTAACATTCGGGTTTGCCCTTTCGGCACTTGTTCGGCCACTGCTGGATGCCAATGACCACAGATCGAATCTCCCAACACCCATCTTCCGCAGCCCCGCTGCTTCCCTTGCGCCGCCAGTTGCTGGCCGCACTCATCGCCTCTCCCTCCATTCCCGCGCTTGCTCAGTTCCGAGTGGAAGTCACCGGCGTCGGGCTGACCCAATTGCCCATCGCCATCGCTCCATTTCGGGGTGAGGCGCAATCACCCCAAAAAATCGCAGCCATCGTCCAGGCAGACCTGGAGCGCAGCGGGCAGTTCCGCGCGATTGATGCAACGGGGGCAGCGCTGGATGAAACCGCGCGGCCAGATGTCGCGCTGTGGCGCCAGAAGAGTGCGGATTCGCTGGCCACTGGCAGCGTCACGCGGTTGGCGGATGGGCGCTTTGATGTGCGCTTTCGCCTGTGGGATGTGGTCAAGGGGCAAGACCTGGGTGGGCAGAGTTTTGTCGTTACGCAGGGCGACCTGCGCCTGGTCTCGCACCGCATTGCCGACTTCATCTACGAAAAGCTCACCGGCGAGCGCGGCATCTTCTCGACGCGCATTGCCTATGTGACCAAAACCGGCCCCCGCTACAGCCTGTGGGTGGCAGATGCCGACGGCGAAAACGCCCAGTCCGCACTGTCGAGTCCCGAGCCCATCATTTCGCCCGCGTGGTCCCCCAATGGCGGCCAGCTGGCGTATGTGTCATTCGAGTCGCGCAAGCCGGTGGTGTATGTGCACGATGTGGCCACAGGTCGCAGACGCTTGATCGCGAACTTCCGTGGCTCCAACAGTGCACCAGCCTGGGCACCAGACGGCCGCACGCTGGCAGTGACACTGAGCCGCGACGGTGGTTCGCAGCTGTACACCATCGACGCGAATGGCGGCGAGCCGCGCCGACTGATGCAAAGCTCTGGCATCGATACCGAGCCCGTGTTCTCAGGCGACGGCCGCAGCATCTTCTTCGTGAGCGACCGGGGTGGTGCGCCGCAAATCTACAAGGTTGGCGCGTCCGGTGGCAATGCGGAGCGCGTGACCTTTACCGGCACCTACAACATCTCGCCCAGCGTGAGTCCCGACGGTCGCTGGCTGGCCTACATCTCCCGCGTGGGGGGGGCGTTCAAGCTGCACGTGATGGACCTGTCCACGGGCACCGTCAATGCAGTGACTGACACGACGGCCGACGAAAATCCCAGCTTTGCACCCAACAGCCGCCTCATTGTTTACGCCACCCAGCACCAGGGCCGTGAGGCCCTCATGACCACCACGTTGGACGGCAAGATCAAGGCGCGTCTCGCCGGCCAGGCCGGCGACATCCGCGAGCCGGACTGGGGTCCGTTCCAAAAGCAATGAACTTATTTGCAATTTCAGTTATCAAGCCTTCAGGAGAAATTTGGATGATGAAACGTATTACCCTTGCCCTCACCGTTGCCGCTCTCATGGCGGGCTGCAGTTCTGGCGTGAAGCTGGACGATGTGCCTGTCGAGGACAAAAATGCGACTTCCACCATGGGCGGTGCCAACAACGGCGCCAATTCCGGCAACACGTCGCAAAGCGGCGTGGCTGGCGTGGACCTTGGCCAGTCCGGCCGTGACGGCGCAGGCCCCGTCGGCGTTGCTCGCGTCGTGTACTTCGACTACGACAGCTACGTGATCAAGCCCGAGTTCCAGTCGATGATCGAAGCACACTCCCGCTTCATCAAGGCGGCTCCCAATCGCAAGGTCATGATCGAAGGTCATACCGATGACCGTGGCGGCCGCGAGTACAACCTGGCACTGGGCCAGAAGCGTGCAGAAGCCGTGCGCCGTTCGCTGGGCTTGCTGGGCGTGCCTGACAGCCAGGTCGAGGCCGTGAGTTTCGGCAAGGAAAAGCCTGCAGCCCAAGGCACCACCGAAGACGCCCGCGCCCAGAATCGCCGCGCTGAACTGTCGTACCGTTGATGGCCCCCGCTGCACCGGTTTTTTCGCTGCGGGCGCTGGCAATGGCCGCGATGCTCGCCGCGTCGCTGTCTTCCGCCCATGCGGCGATCTTTGAAGACGGCGAGGCGCGGCGCGCCATCCTGGAGATGCGACAACGCGTGGATGGCCTGCAGTTGTCTCAGCAGCGCTCTGCGGAAGAGGTGCGCAAGCTCGGCGAAGAAAACGCTCAGCTGCGCCGCAGCCTGCTGGATTTGCAGACCCAGATCGAGACCCTGCGCGCCGAGCAGGCCAAGCTGAACGGCCAGAACGAGCAGCTGCTGCGCGATGTAGGTGAGCTGCAGCGCCGTCAGAAGGATATTGCCCAAGGCGTGGACGAGCGGTTGCGGCAGTTCGAGCCCATCAAGGTCACGGTGGATGGCCGCGAGTTTCAGGCAGACCCGGCGGAAAAGCGGGACTTTGAAGCGGCCCTGGCTGTGTTTCGGTCTGGCAAGTTCCCTGACGCCAGTGCCGCTTTCGCAGCCTTCGTGCGGCAGTATCCGCGCAGCGGCTACGTGCCTTCTGCGCGTTTCTGGCTGGGCAATGCCCAGTACGCGACCCGCGAGTACAAGGACGCCATCGGCAATTTCAAGCAGATGCTGGCCGAGGCCCCCACGCACGCACGTGCGCCCGAGGCCGCGCTGTCCATCGCCAATTGCCAGATTGAGCTCAAGGACACCCGCACCGCGCGCAAGACGCTGGAAGACCTTCTGCGAGCCTATCCGCAGTCTGAAGCGGCCGTTGCTGCCAAAGAGCGCCTCTCAAGGCTCAAATGACGGCGGTTGGTGTGGCCTTGGCCTCGCGACCTGCCGCAGACGAGGCGGCGGAGCACGCATTGGAGCGTCGCTTCGGCGGGCTTCAGCGACTCTATGGCGTGCAGGGTGCAGCCAGAATCCGTGCCGCCCACGTTGCCGTGGTCGGCATTGGCGGTGTCGGATCCTGGGCTGCGGAGGCGCTTGCTCGCAGTGGCGTTGCTCAAATCACCTTGATCGATTTGGACCATGTCGCTGAATCGAACATCAACCGCCAGATCCACGCATTGACCGACACCGTAGGGCAAGCCAAGGTTTTGGCCATGCGCGATCGCATCGCGCAAATCCACCCGGAGTGCACCGTCAACTGTGTTGAGGAGTTTGTGGAGCCCGGAAATTGGCCGGATTTGTTGCAGACGCCTGTGGATGCACTGATTGATGCGTGTGACCAGATCAAGGCCAAAACGGCGTTGTCGGTGTGGGCGCGGGCCCATGGTGTGCTGCACATCACCGTAGGCGCAGCAGGTGGCAAGCGGCATGCGCACAAGGTGGATGTGGATGATCTTGCATTCACGACCCACGACCCGCTGCTGGCCCAAATGCGCTACCAGATGCGCAAGCACCACGGCGCGCCGCGTGAGGGCAAGAAGATCGGGGTCCCCTGTGTTTTCAGCCGCGAGGCGGTAGCTCCGCCAGACGCCTCCTGCAACATCGATGGCGATGGATCTTTGAACTGCCATGGCTACGGATCGGTGGTTGCCGTGACTGCGACCTTCGGTCAATGCGCTGCCGGCTGGGTACTCGATAAACTTGCAACTGATTCCAAATCGGCGGGGAAAAAGACGCTATAATCCAAGGCTTTGCAGCAATCGATACGATGGTTGCAATCGGTCGGGACGTTAGCTCAGTTGGTAGAGCAGCGGACTTTTAATCCGTTGGTCACAAGTTCGAATCTTGTACGTCCTACCACCCGATTCAAAAACGTATTTTCAAGTGCGTTTTCCGCCAAAAGCCTCCCTCGGGAGGCTTTTGTTGTTGGTGCTCAGCTTATCTGCGGCCATGGGGCGTGATGCCCAGGCATATTGGCACGCCTGGCCTAGGCAAAGCGGTATCACTGGGTGGGTGCGTCTGTTTCAGCCGATGGTGCAAAGAGGTCCCAGCTGGCCATGAACAATGCTGCAATCACGGGGCCGATCACAAACCCCGTCAGGCCGAACAAGGCCATTCCGCCCAGGGTGGAGATCAGCACGATGTAATCGGGCATCTTGGTGTCCTTGCCCACCAGCACGGGGCGCAAGATGTTGTCTACGAGCCCGATCACAAAGACTCCAAACGCCGTCAACACCACCCCTTGCCACACGGCACCGGTTGCCAGAAAGTAGATAGCGACGGGCACCCAGATCAGCCCGGCACCCACTGCGGGCAACAGCGACAGGAAGGCCATCAAAACCCCCCACAGCACTGGGCCCTGGATGCCCAGGATCCAGAAAATCATGCCCCCCAGCGCGCCCTGAGACGCTGCCACCACAATGTTGCCTTTGACCGTGGCTCGGATCACTGTGGTGAATTTGCCCACCAGCTGACGTTTGTGAGCTTCTTCCAGGGGGGTGGCCTGACCGATGCGCTTCGCCAGGCTGGCACCGTCGCGCAGCAGGAAGAACAGCAGATACAGCATGATGCCGAAGCTGACGATGAACTCGAGTGTGTTCTGGCCGATGCTTAGCGCCTGCGTCGCAACGAATTGACTGGCCTGCACTGCAAAGGACGAAAGCTTTTGTTGAAGCTCGCTCACGCTGGTCAGTTGCAGGCGATCGAGCAGGTTGACAGCCCAGGCGGGCAGGGCGGCGATGACCTGTTGCAGGTACAGCCCAAAATTGATCTGGCCGGAGCGTACGCGCTCATAGATGGCGGTGGCTTCTTGAATCAACGACACCGTGATGGCAGCCATGGGCAGGATCACCACCACCAGGCACAGGCCAAGCGTGCACAGCGCAGCCAGTGTGGGGTGCCTTGGCATTTTTCTCAGCAATTTGCGATGCAGTGGCGCAAAGAGGATGGCAAGAATGACACCCCAGAAAACGGCTCCGTGAAACTGCCACAGGATCGCGCCGAACGCGATGGTGACGACGGTGAGGAGCAGCAAAAAGGCTTTGTCCTGGAGGTGTTGATGCGGCATGGAGTTGGGGTTGCAATGGGATAACCGGAATGTACGCGAGGCGCCGGTCGAAGCGGATTTTTGGACGGTGCAGTGATGGCTGCATCCATTTTTTAGGGGTGGACTTCGGTTCAGTGGCACAATGGCGGTCGTACCAAGGCCCTTCCCCAGCCACAGTCGCATCCGCCAACCGGTTCAGCCGTGTCGCGGAAGGTTTCTCAACCAGCTAATGCTTTCCCAAGGAAAGCGGAGGTCAGCGGAATATGAGCGATACGACATCCGTCTATCAAGCCTACCAAGGCAACACTTACCTCTTCGGCGGCAATGCGCCCTATGTCGAAGAGATGTACGAGAACTATCTCGCCAACCCCGGTAGCGTGCCCGATACGTGGCGCGAGTACTTTGATGCACTGCAGCACGTCCCGGCCGTGGATGGCAGCAACGCCAAAGACGTCCCGCACCTGCCCGTCATCAATGCCTTCGCAGAGCGCGCCAAGCAAGGCGGCACCAAGGTGGTGGTGGCGACCGGCGCTGACTCGGAGCTGGGTCGCAAGCGCACGGCCGTACAGCAACTGATCGCCGCCTATCGCAACGTGGGTCAACGTTGGGCCGATCTGGACCCGCTCAAGCGGACCGAGCGCCCCGCAATTCCTGAGCTGGAACCCTCTTTCTACGGTTTTAGCGACGCCGATCAGGAGACCGTGTTCAACACCAGCAACACGTTCTTCGGCAAAGAGTCGATGACCTTGCGCGAGTTGATCAACGCGCTGCGCGAGACGTATTGCGGCTCCATCGGTGCCGAATACATGTACGCCACCGACCAGAATCAGAAGCGCTGGTGGCAAGAGAAGCTGGAAACCATCCGCAGCAAGCCCAACTTTGGCGCGGACAAGAAGAAGCAGATCCTGGACCGCCTGACGGCCGCTGAAGGCCTCGAGCGTTTCCTGCACACCAAGTACGTAGGTCAAAAGCGTTTTTCGCTCGAAGGTGGTGAGAGCTTCATCGCTGCGATGGATGAACTCATCCAGTCTGCCGGCGCCAAGGGCGTGCAGGAAATCGTGATCGGTATGGCCCACCGTGGCCGTCTGAACGTGCTGGTCAACTCCCTGGGCAAGATGCCCAAGGACCTGTTCGCAGAGTTCGACCACACCGCTCCCGAAGACCTGCCCGCAGGTGACGTGAAGTACCACCAAGGCTTCAGTTCGGACGTGACCACCCCCGGCGGCCCGGTTCACCTGTCGCTGGCATTCAACCCTTCGCACCTCGAAATCGTGAACCCGGTGGTCGAAGGCTCTGTGCGCGCTCGCATGGATCGCCGTGCCGACCCCCATGGCAAGCAGGTTCTGCCCGTGCTGGTCCATGGCGACGCAGCTTTTGCGGGCCAGGGCGTCAACCAGGAAACGTTGGCGCTGGCCCAGACCCGTGGCTACTACACGGGCGGCACGGTGCACATCATCATCAACAACCAGATCGGTTTCACCACCTCCGATCCCCGCGACGCACGCTCCACGCTGTATTGCACCGACATCGTGAAGATGATCGAGTCGCCCGTGCTGCACGTGAACGGTGATGACCCAGAAGCCGTGGTTCTGGCGACCCAACTGGCGCTTGAATTCCGCATGGAATTCAAGAAAGACGTCGTGGTGGACATCATCTGCTTCCGCAAGCTGGGCCACAACGAGCAGGACACCCCGGCTCTGACGCAGCCCCTGATGTACAAGAAGATCGGCGCACACCCCGGCACCCGCAAGCTGTACGCCGACAAGCTGGCCACCCAAGGTCTGGGCGAGTCGCTGGGCGATGACATGGTCAAGGCCTACCGTGCCGCCATGGACGCGGGCAAGCACACGGTCGATCCGGTGCTGACCAACTTCAAGAGCAAGTACGCCGTGGACTGGAGCCCGTTCCTGGGCAAAAAGTGGACGGATGCTGGTGACACCGCCATCCCGCTGGCCGAGTGGAAGCGCCTGGCCGAGAAGATCACCACCATCCCCGATAGCGTCACGCCACACCAGCTCGTCAAGAAGGTGTACGACGACCGTGCTGCGATGGGCCGTGGCGATATGCCCGTGGATTGGGGTATGGGCGAGCACATGGCGTTTGCTTCGCTGGTGGCCAGCGGCTACCCAGTGCGCCTGTCCGGCGAAGACTGCGGCCGTGGCACGTTCACGCACCGCCACGCCGTGATCCATGATCAAAAGCGCGAGAAGTGGGACATCGGTACGTACGTGCCGCTGCAAAACGTGGCCGACAACCAGGCCCCGTTTGTTGTGATCGACTCCATCCTGTCCGAAGAGGCGGTGCTGGGCTTCGAGTACGGCTATGCATCGAACGACCCCAACACCCTGGTGATCTGGGAAGCGCAGTTCGGCGACTTCGCCAACGGCGCGCAGGTGGTGATCGACCAGTTCATCGCCTCGGGCGAAGTGAAGTGGGGCCGCGTGAACGGCATCACCCTGATGCTGCCCCACGGCTATGAAGGCCAGGGCCCTGAGCACAGCTCGGCCCGCCTGGAGCGCTTCATGCAGCTGGCTGCCGACACCAACATGCAGATCGTGCAGCCCACCACGGCCAGCCAGATCTTCCACGTGTTGCGTCGCCAGATGGTGCGTGATC
Organism: Acidovorax sp. M14; assembly: GCF_049331375.1. Taxonomy (NCBI): domain Bacteria; kingdom Pseudomonadati; phylum Pseudomonadota; class Betaproteobacteria; order Burkholderiales; family Comamonadaceae; genus Acidovorax; species Acidovorax sp. M14. The sequence continues at coordinate 2,708,377 of NZ_CP186263.1, read as the reverse complement.
TGCGCAAGCCGCTGATCATCATGACGCCCAAGTCGCTGCTGCGTAACAAGGACGCCACCTCGCCGCTGTCCGAGTTCACCAAGGGTAGCTTCCAGACGGTGATCCCCGAGCAGGATGAAGCGATCGTGAAAAAGGCCGCCAAGGTCAAGCGCGTGATCGCATGCTCGGGCAAGGTGTACTACGACCTCGTGAAGAAGCGCGCCGAGAAGGAAGCCGACGATGTGGCGATCCTGCGTGTCGAGCAGCTGTACCCCTTCCCGCACAAGGCGTTCTCTGCCGAACTGAAGAAGTACCCGAACGCTACCGACGTGGTGTGGTGCCAGGACGAGCCACAGAACCAGGGCGCCTGGTTCTTCGTGCAGCACTACATCCACGAAAACATGCTCGAAGGCCAGAAGCTGGGCTACTCCGGCCGCGCTGCTTCGGCATCGCCAGCCGTGGGTTACTCGCACCTGCACCAGGAACAACAAAAGGCGCTGGTGGACGGCGCGTTTGCCAAGCTCAAGGGTTTTGTCCTGACCAAGTAAGGCCAGCTGCGACCCGACAACAGAACAAAACCCCATTCCGAAAGAATTGATATGGCTATCGTAGAAGTCAAAGTCCCCCAGCTGTCCGAATCCGTGGCCGAAGCCACGATGCTGACCTGGAAGAAGAAGGCCGGTGAGGCCGTGGCCGTGGACGAAATCCTGATCGAGATCGAAACCGACAAGGTCGTGCTCGAAGTGCCCGCGCCATCGGCTGGCGTGCTGGCAGAAATCATTCAGGGCGACGGCGCCACGGTGGTGGCGGACCAGCTCATCGCCAAGATCGACACTGAAGGCAAGGCCGGTGCTGCAGCTCCTGCTCCGGCAGCCGCAGCTCCCGTGGCTGCGGCTGCACCTGCTGCCGCCCCCGCCGCTGCTGGCGGCTCCAAGGGTGATGTGGCCATGCCTGCTGCCGCCAAGCTGTTGGCCGACAACAACCTGTCTGTGTCGGCCGTGGCCGGTTCGGGCAAGGACGGCCGAGTGACCAAGGGTGACGTGCTGGCCGCTGTGGCCGGTGGCGCCAAGGCTGCCGTGGCTGCCGTGGCTGCGCCGAGTGTGATCCCCACAGGTGTGCCCACCAAGGCATTGCCCCAGGTGGCAGCGCCCGCTGGCAAGGAAGACCTGAGCGGCCGTCCCGAGCAACGCGTGCCCATGAGCCGCCTGCGCGCCCGTGTGGCCGAGCGTCTGCTGCAGTCGCAGTCGACCAACGCCATCCTGACCACGTTCAACGAAGTGAACATGGCCCCCGTGATGGACCTGCGCAAGAAGTTCCAGGACAGCTTCACCAAGGAACACGGCACCAAGCTGGGCTTCATGTCCTTCTTCGTGAAGGCTGCGGTGCACGCCCTCAAGAAGTACCCCGTGCTGAATGCATCGGTGGATGGCAACGACATCGTCTACCACGGCTATTTCGACATCGGTATCGCAGTGGGTTCGCCACGCGGTTTGGTGGTCCCCATTCTGCGCAATGCCGACCAGATGAGCTTCGCCGACATCGAGAAGAAGATCGCCGAGTTCGGCAAGAAGGCTGCCGAAGGCAAGCTGGGTATTGAAGAAATGACCGGCGGTACGTTCTCCATCTCCAATGGCGGCACGTTCGGCTCCATGCTGTCCACCCCCATCATCAACCCGCCTCAGTCGGCCATCTTGGGCGTGCACGCCACCAAGGACCGCGCCGTGGTCGAAAACGGTCAGATCGTGATCCGCCCGATGAACTACCTGGCCATGTCCTATGACCACCGCATCATCGACGGCCGCGAAGCCGTGCTGGGCCTGGTGGCGATGAAGGACGCGCTGGAAGACCCATCGCGCCTGTTGTTCGACATCTGATCCCCTGACTGCATCGACCCACCCGCGTGGCCCGGCCTCTGGTCCTGCCCGCCGGTGGGTCTTTCTCCAACTGACTGAACGAGATTTCCCATGAGCAAACAATTTGATGTGATCGTCATCGGTGGCGGCCCCGGTGGCTACATTGCCGCCATCCGCGCCGCCCAGCTGGGCTTCAACGTCGCCTGTATCGACGAATGGAAGAACGACAAGGGCGGCCCCGCGCCCGGCGGCACCTGCACCAACGTCGGCTGCATCCCTTCCAAGGCACTGCTGCAGTCGTCCGAGCACTTCGAGCATGCGAACAAGCACTTTGCCGAGCACGGCATCACGGCGACCGGCGTCAAGATGGACGTGGCCAAGATGATTGCCCGCAAGGACACCGTCGTGAAGCAGAACAACGACGGCATCCTGTACCTGTTCAAGAAGAACAAGGTCAGCTTCTTCCATGGCCGTGGCTCGTTCGCCAAGGCCGTCGAGGGGGGTTACGAGATCAAGGTGGCGGGTGCCGCTGAAGAGACGCTGACCGGCAAGCAGATCATCATCGCCACCGGCTCCAACGCCCGTGCGCTGCCCGGCACGCCGTTTGATGAGGAACTGGTGCTGTCCAACGATGGCGCGCTGCGCGTTGGCGCCGTGCCCAAGAAGCTGGGCCTGATCGGCTCGGGCGTGATCGGCCTGGAAATGGGCTCGGTGTGGCGTCGCCTGGGTGCTGAAGTCACCATCCTTGAAGGCCTGCCGACCTTCCTGGGTGCCGTGGACGAGCAGATCGCCAAGGAAGCCAAGAAGGCCTTCGACAAGCAGGGTCTGAAGATCGAGTTGGGCGTGAAGGTCGGCGAGATCAAGACCGGCAAGAAGGGTGTGAGCATTGCCTACACCAACGCCAAGGGCGAAGCCCAGTCGCTGGAAGTGGACAAGCTCATCGTCTCCATCGGCCGCGTGCCGAACACCATTGGCCTGAATACCGAAGCTGTGGGCCTGCAACTGGACGAGCGCGGCGCCGTCGTGGTGGATGCGGACTGCAAGACCAACCTGCCCGGCGTCTGGGCCGTGGGCGACGTGGTGCGTGGCCCGATGCTGGCGCACAAGGCCGAGGAAGAGGGCGTTGCCGTGGCGGAGCGCATTGCAGGCCAGCACGGGCACGTCAACTTCAACACCATCCCTTGGGTCATCTACACCAGCCCCGAGATTGCATGGGTGGGCCGCACCGAGCAGCAGCTCAAGGCCGACGGCGTCAAGTACAAGGCCGGCAGCTTCCCGTTCTTGGCCAACGGCCGCGCACGCGCGCTGGGCGACACCACCGGCATGGTCAAGATGCTGGCCGATGCCGAGACGGATGAAATCCTGGGCGTTCACATCGTGGGCCCACAGGCCAGCGAACTGATCGCCGAGGCCGTGGTGGCCATGGAGTTCAAGGCCAGCAGCGAAGACATCGCGCGCATCTGCCACGCCCACCCCAGCCTGAGCGAAGCCACCAAAGAAGCAGCGTTGGCAGTGGACAAGCGCACTCTGAACTTCTGATTGAGGTTTCAATCAGCTGCAAGCGCATGATTTACATGCGCTCGCAGCTATTATTTTTGTAGTATCAGAGCATCCACAAAGTGACCGTCAAACAGGCTTACCTGGCCGAGCTGGCCGCCAAAGGCTACCAAAGCGACCCCGCCCAGCTGCGTGCAGTGGATGCCCTGCAGCGCTGTGCTGACGAGTGGGCCCAGTACAAGGCGCGGCGCTCCAACGCGATCAAGAAGCTGATCAACCGCCCCGAGATTCCGCGCGGCGTATATATGTACGGCGGCGTGGGGCGGGGCAAGAGCTTTTTGATGGAGTGCTTTTTTGACGCTGTGCCCCTGAAGCGTAAGGTGCGCTTGCACTTTCACGAATTCATGCGTGAAGTACATCGCGAACTGGCAGCCCTCCAGGGCACGGTTAATCCGCTGGACGTGTTGGGCGAGCGCATCGCCAAACGCTACAAGCTCATTTGTTTTGATGAGTTCCATGTGGCGGACATCACGGACGCGATGATCCTTCACCGTTTGCTGGTGGCGTTGTTCGACAACGGTGTGGGCTTTGTGACCACTTCCAATTTCAAACCGGACGACCTTTACCCCGGAGGCTTGCATCGCGACCGCATCCTGCCTGCGATTGACCTGCTCAATGAGCGGCTCGAAGTGGTCAACGTGGACAACGGCACCGACTATCGCCGCCGGACGCTGGAGCATGTGAAGCTGTATCACACGCCACTGGGCCCTGAGGCGGACGCCGAGATGAACCAGGCGTTCGACCAGCTCGCCGAAGTGCATGACGAAGACCCCGTGCTGCATATCGAGGCGCGCGAAATTCGAGCCCGGCGCAAGGCCGGCGGGGTGGTGTGGTTTGACTTCAAGACCCTGTGCGGCGGGCCCCGGTCGCAGAACGACTATCTGGAGATTGCGACGCAGTTCCATACCGTGCTGCTGTCCGATGTTCCGTACATGCCCGTGAGCATGGCATCGCCAGCGCGGCGGTTTACCTGGCTGGTGGACGTGTTGTACGACCGCAGGGTCAAACTCATTCTGTCGGCGGCCGTGCCGCCTGAGCAGCTGTATACCGAGGGGCCACTGGCGCACGAGTTTCCACGCACGGTGTCGCGGCTCAACGAGATGCAATCCAAGGAATTTCTGGCGCTGGAGCGCCGCACGGTGGATACGGGGTTGACATGAGCAAGACCGGTGGGCGTTTGTGGTCTGCGTTGGTGGTGCTGGCTTGCTCAGTGGTGCCTGTGCTGGTTGCTCCGGCCCGTGCTGCCACGGAGGCGGGGGCAGAGTCCGCATCTGCGTCGGCAGCAGCGCATCGAAAGACGGAGCGTGACCGTATCGCACGCGAACGCGAGGCGCTGACAGCCCGGCGCCAGCAGGAAGAGGCGGTGTGCTACCAGCGCTTTGCGGTGGAGGATTGCTTGCGTGGTGTACGCGCCAAGGCGCGGGAGACCCACGACCGGCTGCGCGCGCAGGAAATCGAACTCAACGACGCCGAGCGCAGGGAGAAAGCGGCAGAGCGCCTGCGGGCCATCGAGGACAAGCAAACAGCCGTCCCCCCCGCGGCCAAGCGTGCGGAGGCACAGGTTCGCAAGCCAGCGGCTGATCCAGACGCTGCCAAGGCGCAGCGCGACTCAGAAGCGCACCAACGCGCGCAGCAACAAAACAGCCGCGCCCAGGCTCAGGCGACTGAGCAGGCCACACGTGCTGCCGCCAACGCGGATCGCGCGGCCCAGTCGCGTGCCAAACATGAACAGGCGCTCCAGGCTGCGGAGGAGCGTCGCGCGCGGGTTGAAAAATCCAGAGCCGATGCCTTGGCCCAAGGCCGCAAACCTGCTGCGCCCTTGCCGGCGCCTGCCGCGTCTGCGCCGATGCGTTGAATTGGGAAAACCCGCAGGGGGACCGGCGATCAGAAGGGGCGGGAGATCCCAGGCACATCAGCCAATAGGGAGGCAGGGTGGGGTAGTCTCATCACTACCCGATGAAATCCCTGCACTACCCCTGCTCCCGGCTGGTGGAGCGGACGAGATCCTCAGGGCCGGCCCATGTCCAGGGGCGTCAGGCGCGCAATTTTTTTCTCTTCGGCCAACGCCTCGATCTTGACGACCACCAGCGACAGGTTATCGCCGCCTCCACGTGCGCGGGAGCGGGCTTTTTCAATCAGGAACTCTGTCGCCTCCCGGGGGGACAGTGAATCGACCACCGATGCCAGCTCAGTAGGAGAAAAGTAGTGCCACACCCCATCACTACAGGCCAGCAAGACATCGCCCGGCTGAAGCTGCGGAATCACATGGGTCGTGATGGGCGGGTCACTTTCGGTGCCCAGGCAGCCCACCAGGATGTTGGAGTGGGGATGGTTGTTGGCTTCGGCTTCCGTCAGCTCACCCCGGTCGACCAGCGCTTGCACATAGGAGTGGTCGCTGGTGCGAAACGCCAGCCGGGAACCCTGAAAGTGATAAATGCGCGAGTCGCCCGCGTGGACCCAGTGACAGTCACCCCGGGGGTTGATCAGAAACGCCGCGATGGTGCTGTGGGGTTCTTGCTCTGCCGAGATGGCGGTCAGCCGAATGACGATGTGCGCCTCTTCGACCATGTTCTTGAGCATTGCCACCGGGTCGTCGGTGTCGGGCGAATAGCGCTCAAACAACTGGCGCGCCGTCATCATGACCTGGTCCGACGCCTTGCGCCCGCCGCTGCGGCCACCCATACCGTCGGCGACCACACCCAGCACGCAGCCGTTGTGCCGCTCATGGGAGATCAGTGCCACCTGGTCTTGCTGGTATTCGCGGTCACCCTTGTGGATGCCGGTGGAGGCGATGAGGCGAAACGCTTTGGTCATGCTGCAGATTGTGGGGGCGCCTACGCGAACGCCTGTCGTGGAAAGCGGGCCAAACGCGTATTATCCGCCCGCCTGTGGCATTTTTGCCATGCCCGTGGCCCCCTGCCTTGAAACCCAGTCTGCACTCCCCCCACCGCCAGTTGATCGAACTGCGCATGGAACATGCCGAACTCGATGCGCTCATCGACCGGTGTACGCCCGATGCGGCGCCTGACGAACTCACTTTGCGCCGTCTCAAAAAGCGCCGGCTGGTGCTGCGGGACGCCATGGAGCGGCTGGAGCGGCAACTCGAACCCCAAGAGCCCGCCTGATGTCGTTGGTGGCCATGGTGCCCGAGGTGTTTGCCCCCGGTGGTGTGTTGGCGCGGGCAGATGGGCATTTTCAACCGCGTGACGGCCAGACCCAGATGGCCGTTGCGGTGGCTGAGACCATCGCAGAAGGGGGTGCGCTGGTGGTGGAGGCGGGTACCGGTGTGGGCAAGACCTACGCCTATCTGGTGCCCGCCTTGCTGAGTGGTGAGCGGGTGCTGTTGTCTACCGCGACCAAGGCCCTGCAGGACCAGTTGTTCGCGCGCGACCTGCCTCGGCTGGCCCAGATCCTGGGGCTGCCCGTTCGCATGGCCCTGTTGAAGGGGCGCGCCAGCTATTTGTGTCTGCATCGCGTGCAGCAGGCACGCCTGGATGTCCAGGCCCAGGACCGTGGCGTCGCCCGCGTGCTGGCCAAGGTGGAGGACTGGTCGCGCCAGACCGTATCCGGCGATCTGGCCGAGCTGACCGGATTGGATGAGCGCTCGCCGGTGATTCCGTTGGTCACTTCGACGCGTGAGAACTGCCTGGGGTCCTCGTGTCCCCGCTTTCGGGAATGCCATGTGCACCGCGCGCGGCGCGAGGCGTTGGCGGCAGACATTGTGGTCATCAACCACCACCTGTTCTTTGCCGATGTGGCGGTGCGCGAGTCGGGCATGGCCGAGTTGCTACCGACGGTGCGTGTGGTCGTTTTTGATGAGGCCCACCAGATCAATGAGACCGGCGTTCAGTTTCTGGGGACGCAGATGTCCACGGGGCAATGGATGGACTTTGCCCGCGACCTGCTGATCGCCGGACTACAACATGCGCGCGGGTTGGCGGACTGGGCGGGGCTGTCGCAGATTCTGGAGTTGTCCGCACGGGACCTTCGTCTGGTCGTTGGCAACGCGATTTTCCAGGGGGCGAATGGCGTTGCAGCAGGAGCCAGAATGCGCTGGACGGAAGAGGCCCCCGAAGGTCTCTCGGCCGCTGCGTGGCATGCCGCGTTGCACGCATTGGGCTCGGCGTGCGCGCAGTCGCTGGACGCGCTGGACATGGTGAGCGAAATATCGCCCGATCTGGAGCGTCTGTACGAACGTGGCAGTGCACTGTTGGCACGGCTGGCCAGGTTTTCGGGCCCTTGTCAGGCCGATGCGGTGCGTTGGCTCGATGTGGGCAACCAGTTGCGCCTGATCGAGTCTCCGCTGGACATTGCAGACGCCATGCGCACCCGGATTCTGACGTCGCCCGCAGAAACCTCGGAAGGGGGAGCCTGGCCGGAAGAGCCAGCCGTAAATGTGGGCAGGGCGTGGATTTTCACGTCTGCGACGCTGGGTGCCGACGAGGCCTTGACCTGGTTCACCGAACGAGCCGGACCGAAGGATGCACGCATCCTTCGCGTGGCCAGTCCGTTCGACTACGCCCGACAGGCGGCTTTGTATGTGCCGCGCCAGTTGCCATCGCCTGCGGATCCGTCCCACAGCCGCAGCGTGGCGGAGTGGGTTGCGCTGGCCGCCGAGCCGCTGGGCGGGCGTACGCTGGTGCTGACCACCACACTCAAGGCCTTGCGCACCATTGGCGACGCCCTCAAAGCGCGTTGGCAGACCTCTGGCGCGTTGGAGGTGTTGGTGCAGGGTGAGTGGCCCAAGCGGCGCTTGATGGAGCGTTTTCGCGAAGGCGCATCACACGGCCGACCGGGTTGTGTGCTGGTGGCCTCGGCTTCGTTCTGGGAGGGGTTTGATGTGCCAGGCGACGCTCTGCAACTGGTGGTCATCGACAAGCTGCCGTTCCCACCCCCGGGAGATCCGTTGGTGGAGGCGCGCACCCAGCACATCGAAAGGGCAGGTGGCAAAGCGTTTACATCCTACGCGCTGCCGGAGGCGGCGGTTGCGCTCAAGCAGGGGGCCGGGCGCTTGATCCGGCATGAAACCGACCGGGGTATCTTGGTGGTGGGCGATACACGCCTGGTGACGATGGGTTACGGCAAGCGCTTGCTGGCCGCATTGCCTCCGATGCGCAGGCTGGAATCGCCCGAAGAATTCGAGTCTGCGTTGATGGCGCTTACCAAACCTTCCACCACGGATCCGACTTGCCCTTGAAGCCGCCATTCAGATAGGCGCTTTGTGGGTAGGACTTGTCCATCACACGGCGGGCGTCGTCGCGCAGCTGGGTCATTCCGAGCGCGTCGTAGGACTGGATCAGGATATACAGCGCCTCTTCAAGCGCTGGCACACCTTGGTAGTCTGCCAATGCCACTTGTGCGCGGCCAATGGCAGCCACATAGGCGCCACGTTGGAAGTAGTAGCGCGCCACATGCACCTCGTACTGCGCCAGCGAATTGACGATGTAGGTCATGCGCTGGCGCGAGTCCTGCGCGTAGCGGGATTCAGGAAAGCGCGTGACCAGTTCGCTGAAAGCTTCAAAGGAGTCTTTGGCGGCTTTCTGGTCGCGCTCGGACAGGTCTTGGCGCGAGATGAACGAGAACAGGCCTAGGTTGTCGTTGAAGTTGACCAGGCCTTTCAGGTACAGCGCATAGTCCAGAGCCGGGCTTGCAGGGTGCAGCTTCATGAACCGGTCGAGCGTGGCGATGGCCTGCGCCTTTTCGCCCGCCTTGTAGTGGGCATAGGCCTTGTCGATCTGCGCCTGTTGGGCCAGGGGAGTCCCTGCAGCACGGCCCTCCAGCTTTTCCAGCAGCGGAACGGCCTTGTCGTAGGCCCCGCTGTTCATTTCGTCCTGGGCTTCCGAGTGAATGCGATTGGGACTCCAGCCCGCCGTTTTATCGACCGTGGTGCTGGAGCAGCCAGCCAGCAAACCAGCTAGCAGCAGGGCGGAAACAAGGGGCAGTGGGGCACGCAGCATCGCAAGCAGCTTTCAGCAAAGAAAAAAGGAGGTGCGCCAAAAGGGGCTCAGGGTTTTTGCTGTGGGCGAATGCACTGAACACACCCGACACGCAAGCTGCCACCACCATTTCAGGCACGAAAAGCATTGTACCGGCGGCGCCTGCCGCGCCAAGGCGCAGCGGGCGCCAGTGCTACCGTGAGCCGCCGGGGTTTCTACAATGCCTGCATGTTTGTTCATTTGCGCCTGCACACCGAGTTCTCCGTCGTTGACGGTACCAATCGCATCGACGAGGTGGCCAAAGCCGCTGCCAAAGACGGCCAGCCCGCTCTGGCTATCACCGATCTCAACAATCTCTTTGGCGCGATCAAGTTCTACAAAGAGGCGCGGGGAAAGGGTGTCAAGCCCATCCTGGGCGCGGAGATTTTTCTCGAAGGCGAGGCCGGTGCCCCCCCGTCGCGTCTCATCGTTCTGGTTCAGAGTCGGCAGGGGTATCTGAACCTTTCGGAGCTGTTGGCCCGCGCCTGGACGCGCAACGTTGTGAAAAACCTGGCGTTGAGCACCTGGGCATGGCTGGAGGAGTTATCCGAGGGATTGATCGCGTTGTCTGGCGCTCAGGCCGGTCCGGTAGGGCAGGCGCTGATGAAGGGGGATGAGTCGGGCGCTGCGGACATTGCATTGCGTTTGGCGGGGATTTTTCCGCACCGGTTTTATGTGGAACTTCAACGCGCTGGCCGGACTGACGATGAAGTCCATGTGGTTGCGGCAGCACAGCTCGCTGCACGACTGAGCCTGCCCGTCGTCGCAACCCACCCAATTCAGTTTGCCGGGCCCGATGACTACGAGGCGCATGAGGCCCGCATCTGCATCGCAGAAGGGGAAATCCTGGCCAACCCCCGCCGGGTGCGCAAGTTCACTCGCGACCAGTATTTCAAGACCTCTGCGGAGATGGAGGCCTTGTTTGCTGACCTGCCATCGGCCATTGCCAATACGGTCGAGATCGCGCAACGCTGCAATCTGACCCTGGTGTTGGGCAAACCGCAGTTACCGGACTTTCCGACGCCCAATGGCATGCCCATCGATGAGTATTTCCGCTACGCGTCGTTCGAAGGGTTGGAGGAGCGCCTCAAGCATCTCTTCCCAGACGAGACCGAAAGAGACAAGCAGCGACCACGCTATGTGGAGCGACTGGAGTTCGAGCTGGGCACCATTCTCAAGATGGGGTTTCCCGGCTACTTCCTGATCGTGGGTGACTTCATTCAGTGGGCGAAGAACAATGGCTGCCCGGTGGGGCCGGGCCGTGGTTCAGGTGCCGGTTCGCTGGTCGCCTATGCGCTGAAGATCACCGACCTGGACCCGCTGCAATACAACCTGCTGTTCGAGCGCTTTCTGAACCCAGAGCGCGTGTCGATGCCTGACTTCGACATCGATTTCTGCCAGTCCAATCGCGATCGGGTGATTGACTATGTCAAGGACAAGTACGGCAAAAATGCTGTGAGCCAGATCGCCACCTTCGGCACGATGGCGGCCAAGGCGGCCATCCGCGACGTGGGCCGAGTCATGGACATGAGCTACACATTCTGTGATGGCATCTCCAAGCTGGTGCCCGGCAAGCCCGGCATGTCCTACACCCTGGCCTATCCGCCCGAGGTGAAGAAGGAAGGCGACAAGAACAATTACGCGCTGGAACTGGAGCCCACGCTCTACGAGCGCGTGCGCAAGGAAGAAGACGTCAAGACCGTCATCGAGATGGCGCAAAAGCTCGAGGGCATGACGCGCAACATCGGCATGCATGCTGGTGGTGTGTTGATCGCGCCCGGCAAACTCACCGATTTCTGCCCGCTGTACCAGCAGCCAGGCAGCGAGTCGGCCGTGAGCCAGTACGACAAGGACGACGTGGAAGCCATCGGACTGGTCAAGTTCGACTTTTTGGGGTTGGCAACGCTCACCATTCTGGAGATTGCGCGCGAGTTCATCATCAAGCGCCACAAGGGCCAGGAGAACTTTGCGTTCGAGAACATTCCGCTCGACGACGGGCCGACGTACCGGCTGTTCTCCGAGGGCAAGACTGAAGCGGTATTCCAGTTTGAAAGCCGCGGCATGCAGGGCATGTTGAAAGAGGCGCGCCCCAGTCGGTTGGAAGACCTGATTGCCCTGAATGCGTTGTACCGGCCAGGGCCTATGGACCTGATTCCCAGCTTCGTGAATCGAAAGCATGGCAAGGAAGAGGTCATCTACCCGCACCCGCTGGTGGAGCCTGTGCTGGCCGAAACTTACGGGATCATGGTGTACCAGGAGCAGGTGATGCAGACCGCTCAGGTCCTGGGCGGTTACAGCCTGGGCGGCGCCGACATGCTGCGCCGGGCCATGGGCAAGAAGAAGGCCGAGGAAATGGCCGAGCACCGCGCCATCTTCCGCAAGGGAGCTGCCGAGAAGGGCATCAGCCAGGAGAAGGCTGACGAGGTGTTCGACTTGATGGAGAAGTTTGCGGGCTACGGCTTCAACAAGTCGCACGCAGCGGCTTATTCCCTGCTGGCGTATCACACCGGCTGGCTCAAGGTGCACTACACCGCCGAGTTCTTCTGCGCCAACATGACGGTGGAAATGGATGACACCGACAAGCTCAAGGTGTTGTTTGAAGACGCGCAAAAGATGGGGCTGTCGTTTGAGCCGCCTGATGTGAACCGGGGCTTCTACCGGTTCGAACCCGTCACCGACAAGATCATCCGTTATGGCCTGGGGGCCGTGAAAGGCACGGGTCAACAGGCGATTGAAGCCATCGTCGCCGCCCGCGAAGGGCGCGGGGAGGGGCCACAGGGGTCAACGAAGGGGCCTTTCAAGAGCCTGTTTGATTTCTGTGTGCGAGTGGACAAGGCCCGCATGAACAAGCGAACGGTGGAGGCACTGATCAAGGCTGGCGCCTTTGACTCCATCCATCTCAACCGGGCAGCCCTGGTGGCTTCGATTGACCGTGCGTTTGACTTTGCCGCCGCAACGCTCGCCAACGTGAACCAGGGGGGGTTGTTCGACATGATGGGCGACGATGCCCATGGCTCCAGCACGCAGGAACCAGACCTGGTGGATGCAACGCCCTGGGGCATCAAGGAGCGGCTCACGCTGGAAAAAACCGCCGTGGGGTTCTACCTGTCTGGCCACCTTTTTGATGAAGTGGCGACGGAGGTGCGCCGTTTTGTGCGGACCCAGATCGACGAGCTGCTGGATAGCCGTGAGCCCCAGGTCCTTGCCGGCATCATCAGCGACTTCCGGGTCATCAACGGGCAACGGGGCAAGCTGGGGCTCTTCAAGCTGGACGACAAGTCGGCGGTGATCGAAGCGTCTGCGGATGAAGCGCTGCTCAACACTTACCGCAACCAGCTCAAGGAGGATGAGTTTGTGGTGATGATGGGACGGTTGCAACTGGATCACTTCAGCGGTGGCCTGCGCGTCAAAGTGCAGCAGGTGTGGGATTTGGCGGGCGCGCGTTGCCGGTTTGGCAAATATCTGCATGTGACCGTGGGTGACAAGGCGCCAGATGTGCCGCGCCTGGTGCGCGAATTTCCGCCGGTGCGCGAAGAGATTGCCGAAGGGGAGTTGGTGCACGGGCTGCGCGTGCGGATGGGGGTGCGTTGCCAGTCGGACGACGCGACCGCAGTGGCGGAGTTGCAACTGGGCGAGAACGCGCGCTTTTACCCCAGCGATGCAGCCCTCGCGGCGTGGACGGCCCAAGTAGGCGCCGGTGCTGCCAATGTGGTCTATGAGTGACGGATTGTTCCGCCAGAGTTTCGGTCAGCGGCTGGCTTGAAAAATACCTGCCCCACAACCAGCTTCTCCTGCAGCAGCACCTTCTTCGGGTCGCTAGAATGATTTTCATGGCAACAAAACCACCTTCACCCCCCACCGCGCCGCCGGTGACTCGGCCAGCGCGGGATGACGGCGGTTCGGTCGTGCTCGAGAGGCGCACCCAAAAGACCCAGCCGCCCCAGATGTACCAGGTGGTCATGCTCAATGACGACTACACGCCCATGGAGTTCGTCATCGTGGTGCTGCAGGAGTTTTTCAGCAAGGACCGCGAAACGGCCACCCAGATCATGTTGAAGATCCACCTGGATGGCAAAGGCGTTTGCGGCGTTTATTCGCGCGACGTGGCCGCCACCAAGGTAGAGCAAGTGCTTGACGCCGCCCTCAAGGCGGGCCACCCACTGCAATGTGTCAGTGAGCCTGTTGAATAACAGGTCTTTTGTCCCGATCTACAGTTATCCCTTCCACGCAAGCACAAAGGAGTTCACATGATTGCCCAGGAACTGGAAGTCAGCTTGCACATGGCCTTTGTTGAGGCCCGTCAGCAGCGCCACGAGTTCATCACCGTGGAGCATCTGTTGCTTGCATTGCTCGATAACCCCAGCGCAGCGGAGGTGCTGCGCGCATGTTCGGCCAACATCGATGATCTGCGTTCATCGCTGTCGAACTTCATCAAAGACAATACGCCCCAGGTCGCCGGTAGCGACGAGGTGGACACTCAACCCACCCTGGGCTTCCAGCGGGTGATCCAGCGCGCCATCATGCACGTGCAGTCCACGGGCAACGGCAAGAAAGAGGTGACGGGCGCCAATGTGCTCGTGGCCATCTTCGGCGAGAAAGATTCGCACGCCGTGTACTACCTGCACCAGCAGGGCGTCACGCGCCTGGACGTGGTCAACTTCATTGCCCACGGCATCAAGAAGGGCGAGCCGCCAGAACCCGCCAAGGCTGAGAACCAGGCCGAGGGCGAAGAAGGCGGTGGTGGCGAGCGCAATGAGAAAGCCTCGCCGCTGGAACAGTTCACCCAGAACCTGAACCAAGCGGCCAAGGACGGCAAGATCGACCCGCTGATCGGCCGCAACTACGAGGTTGAGCGCACGATCCAGATTCTGTGCCGCCGTCGCAAGAACAACCCGCTGCTGGTGGGCGAAGCCGGTGTGGGCAAGACCGCGATTGCCGAGGGCCTGGCTTGGCGGATCACGCAGAACGATGTGCCTGAGATCCTGGCGGAGGCCACGGTGTACTCGCTCGATATGGGCGCGTTGTTGGCGGGCACCAAGTACCGTGGCGATTTCGAGCAGCGCCTCAAAGGCGTGCTCAAGTCGCTCAAGGACAAGCCCAACGCTATCCTGTTCATTGACGAGATCCACACCCTGATCGGTGCGGGCGCGGCCTCAGGTGGCACCTTGGATGCGTCCAACTTGCTCAAGCCTGCGCTGTCCAGCGGCCAGCTCAAGTGCATTGGTGCAACCACCTTCACGGAGTACCGTGGCATCTTTGAAAAGGATGCTGCGCTGTCCCGCCGCTTCCAGAAGGTGGATGTGGTCGAGCCCAGCGTGGCCGAGACCATCGACATCTTGAAGGGCCTTAAGAGCCGCTTTGAAGAGCACCACAGCGTGAAGTACGCCGCTGCGGCCCTGCAGGCTGCGGCCGAACTGAGTGCCAAGTACATCAACGACCGCCATTTGCCTGACAAGGCCATCGACGTGATCGACGAAGCCGGTGCCGCGCAGCGCATCCTGGTGCCCAGCAAGCGCAAGAAGACCATTGGCAAGGCCGAGATCGAAGAGATCGTGGCCAAGATCGCGCGCATTCCGCCCGCCAACGTGTCCAACGACGACCGCGGCAAGCTGCAGACGCTGGAGCGTGACCTCAAGAGCGTGGTGTTCGGTCAGGACAAGGCGCTTGAGGTGCTCGCCAGCGCTGTCAAGATGGCGCGTTCGGGTCTGGGCAAGGGCGACAAGCCCATCGGCTCGTTCCTGTTCAGCGGTCCCACGGGCGTCGGCAAGACCGAAGCGGCCAAACAGCTTGCCTACATCATGGGCATCGAGCTGATCCGCTTCGACATGTCCGAGTACATGGAGCGCCATGCCGTGAGCCGCCTGATCGGCGCCCCCCCGGGCTACGTGGGCTTCGACCAAGGCGGTCTGCTGACCGAAGCCATCACGAAGAAGCCGCACGCGGTGCTGCTGCTCGACGAGATCGAGAAGGCACACCCTGACATCTTCAACGTGCTGCTGCAAGTCATGGACCATGGCACGCTGACTGACAACAACGGCCGCAAGGCCGACTTCCGCAACGTGCTCATCATCATGACCACGAATGCCGGCGCCGAGACCATGAACAAGGCGACCATCGGCTTTACGAACCCGCGTCAGGCGGGCGACGAGATGGGCGATATCAAGCGCCTGTTCACGCCCGAGTTCCGCAACCGGCTGGATGCCATCGTCAACTTCAAGGCGCTCGACGAGCAGATCATTCTGCGCGTGGTGGACAAGTTCCTGCTGCAGCTGGAGACGCAGCTGGCCGAGAAGAAGGTGGAGGTCACCTTCACCGACGCCTTGCGCAAGCATCTGGCTAAGAAGGGCTTTGACCCCCTGATGGGCGCGCGCCCGATGCAGCGCCTGATTCAGGACACGATCCGCCGTGCCTTGGCCGACGAGCTGCTGTTTGGCCGCCTGACCGAGGGTGGGCGCCTGACTGTGGACATCGAGATGAAGAAGGACGACAAGGGGGTGGAAACACCCGAAGTGCTTCTGGACATCCAGCCTTTGCCCAAGAAGGAGCGCTCGGCGAAGTCTGAACCTGCAGAGCCGGAAGAGGCAACGACCGACTGACCTTGCGTTCTTAGCAAATCCACGAAAAGCCCATGGCGTCAGCCGTGGGCTTTTTCATTGGCGATGGCCGCTGGGGGCATACACCACCAGGGGCGATGTAGATGTGTTTTCTAACGTGCTGTGGTGCGCGCGGCTGGAGCGCCAACCTGCCCCGCCTTGACTGGTTGCGCGGCCTGAGCAAGCAAGGGCGCACACTGCGCATCGTCGTCAGCTCCGGGGACTGTGACCGGTATCAGCGCCAGCGCTGCAGGCGCGGCCACCGCAGCGGCAATGGCTGCACCTGCGCGCAGCAGCAAGGGGCCCGGTTCTGCTCCCACGTTGGGCTTGCCCAGCGTGCCGCGCACATATAACGGAGTGCGCAAAGAAAAGAACTTCCACTCCAGGGATGCAGGCTTCACGCTGAGGTTCAGGCGTTCGTCCGCCATGTCGATGGTGCCGGTGACATCCACCACCGCTTCGTTGGTGCTCAGCTTGGCAGTGCGGACTGTGGCAACCCCTTCGCGCACTGCTAGGTCTGCCACTGCGCAACGGAGTTGCACCTCCTTGTCGTCGCCAAACAGTTTGCCAATCACAATGCTGCCGACGTTGAGCGCAGCGCGGTCCAGCAGTTCGCGGCTCAGGGTTCCTTCGCGCACGTACAGGCGCGCCTCGCCATTGCTTGTGCCGAGCCATTGCGCCACGGAGTTGCCTTGGCCATTCAATGCGATGGCACCGTCCAGCCGGCCTAGGCTTTTACGCGTCAATTCCACCTCGGGGAACAAGGCAGCGAGTCGCAGGTTTTGCACGCGGGTATCCATGCGTACCTTGAGCGGTCGTTTGCGACTATCCAGCACCAGCTTTGACTCAATCTGGCCTTTGGCTACGCCAAAGTGCAAAGGCTCCAGGCGCAGCACTGCATCGTCGAGCACCGCGTGCACGCTGAGGTCTTCCAGTGGCAGGCTGTCGGGACGGATCACTCGTTGTCCCGAGAATTTCAGATCCATGTCCATGTTGCTCCAACGATCGGTGGCAAAGGCCGCGTTGGGCAATACCCTGCCATTCCGACCCGCTGGGGCCTTCGCCGTGGTGGCTGTCCCGAGCACTGGCCCCAGGTCTGCAAGCCGCAATTGGTTGGATGTGATGGCTCCCGACAGCTTGCCGCGCGGCGCTCCTGATACAAAGCGCAGATTGCCGTGGAGGTCGCTCTGACCGACTGTTCCGGTGAAGTCACGGTAGTTCCACACGGCGCGGCCTGGCTGCAGGCTACCCTGCAGTCGGCCCTGCGTTTGAAACGCAGGTGTGTTGGGCAGAACCAGGCCCGTGAGCGGGTACAGATCCGCCATGCTGGCGCCCTTGAGCATCACCTGAAAATCCATGCCTGACAGGGCGCCCGGGTTGGCCAAAATGCCCTGAACCGCTGTTCCCACACTGCCCGCCTTGGCTGTGAATTGCAGTGGGTAGTTCACTTCCTTGTCACGCAGTGTGAGGACGGAGCCGGCCTTGCCGTGGCCTTCGATGCGCGCTTTGCCCAGCGTACCCGTCACATCGAATCGCACACCATAGCGTGGGGAGCCAGAAGCAAAGTCTGCGCTGGCCGCAGACGAGGCTGCTGCGTGTGGCGGCGCCATTGCCGTATCTTCTGGCAAGGTATCGACACGGGCGGTCAGATCAAGGTCCTGTGTGGCGTCGGAATACCCCAGTCGGCCTTTACGAACCACCAGCTGATGGACACTGAACGACCAGCGAGTCTTCGTATCGGTGGGGTCTTTTTGGGGGAAGGTCCAGTTGTTGGTGCCATCGCGCAGCCGAGCCAGTGAGATATCCGGGCCCGAGAGTTCCAAGGTATCAATCACCACTTCACGAGCCAGCAACGGCCAGAGCTTGAGCGACGCGCGTGCCACCTCCGCGCTGGCCGTGGGGCGCGGTTCTGCGCTCTTCCCTGTGCGGGCGAACCCTGGCGGGTCTTGCAGAACCAGCTGCGTGCCCTGCACGGTGACGCCGGGTATCCAGCGGTGCCAGCCCTCTTCGAGGGGCTGCGGCCAGTGCCAGGAAGCGGACAGGTCGCCTTCCACCGCAAACTGTCGTCCGCTCGCTCCGCTGGCGGCTTGGTTCAGCCAGGGCTTGGCGCGGTTCCAGTCCCACTGGGTCAAAGTCACCGCGCCAATCAAGAGCAGCCCCATCACGCTCGCCGCCACACCCCAGGCTATGCGTACCCCGCGGCTGCCTTGTCTCCTTGGGAATGCGGGTTGAGCTACGGGGCGGGGCGATGGGTTGGTATCGTGGTTGGTCGGAGGGCTCGTCATAGAGCGGTCATGCTAGCCCGCAGAACGTGACTTTGGGCCCCTCAGACTGAGTCGCAGGCCTTTTGGCGCGCTTGTCCTACAGGGTGGGAACGGGTGGACAATCTTCTTGCCGTGCGGGGCTGGGGACACGTCGGCCCATGCGGGGTTTGATGCTGCGCGGTTACGCATGTCGATCCCTCCTAGAATTCGCAAGCCATGCACAACCCCCGTCATCCCCATGTTCTCCCGGTGCGCGACGGGGTGAGCCCCAGCTGTGTGGTGCTGCCCACACGCGGGCAGGGGAGCATGCTGGATTTCCTGGCGCGGCGACTGCCCGCAGTGTCCCGTGATGGCTGGTACGACCGCATGAAGGCGGGCGATGTGGTGGATGAGCACGGGCAGGCTGTTCAGCCCGAACGGCCTTTCGAGGGTGGTGTGCGTCTTTACTACTACCGCAGCCTCCCGGCGGAGCCCGCGTTGCCTTTCTGTGAAACCGTGCTGTACCAGGACGAGCATCTGGTAGTGGCGGACAAGCCGCACTTCATGCCGGTCACGCCCTCGGGCCGTTATCTGCAAAACACCTTGCTGGTGCGGCTGAAGCGTCGGCTGGGGTTGCCCGAGTTGTCACCACTGCATCGCATCGATCGTGATACAGCCGGACTGGTGATGTTGTCGGTGCAGCAGCGCACCCGTGGTGTCTACCAGGCCTTGTTCCGTGACCGGCAGATCATCAAGCACTACGACGCGATTGCGCCCTGGCGCGCGGATGTAGTTTTTCCCCGCGACCATGTCAGCCGTCTGGAAGAAAGCCCGCAGTTCTTTCGCATGCACGAAGTGCCCGGCGAGCCCAACAGCCACACCCACATGCAGGTGCTGGAGGTGGCCGGCGATTGGGCGCGCTACCGTCTGTCACCCATCACCGGCAAGCGGCACCAGTTGCGCGTGCACATGGCGGCCCTTGGACTACCGCTGCGCAACGATCCGTTCTACCCTGTGGTCAACGACCCGCCCGAAGGTGACTATTCGCGGCCCCTGCAGTTGCTTGCAAGATCACTGAAGTTTGTGGACCCGGTCACGGGGGCCCAGCGTGTGTTCGAGAGCCGGCAGTCCCTGCAGCTACCCATGGGTGGGTAGGCGCTCTGAACGCGCTTGCGCTGGCAGGACGTGGGTTTTCTTGCCGCGCATTGGGGATATTTGCAAGGGTTTTCCCTAATTCTCGACGGGCCATTGCTGATTGAGCCGTTTGCATTACGGGGCGAATCGGGTACTTTGTCTTTCTCATATGCATGCCATTGCATAAATTACAGAAAAGTACCAGATGATTTCGTCAAACAGTCGCCACTCAGTGGCTTTCAAACTTTCGGCAACCGCTTTGTTCAGCCTGTTGGTGGTTTTGCTGGCCACCATGGGCATTGTCAGTGGCCTGCTGTGGAAAGACTTCGGCCGCCTATCGCGGGACGATGCTAAGCAGTACGCCGCCCAGGTGCGCATGCTGGTGCAGACCTTTGACGACACCGCACAAGAGCAAGCCAAGCGGGACTTCACCCTGTTCAAGGCGAATTTCCCGGGACAGTTCTCTGTGGCCGAGGCGCCCGGTGCGGACGGAAAGCCCGAAGCTGTGCTGTCGTTTCAAGGCGCGTCCGTTAACGGCGATTTCGAGGTGGTTGACCGCTTTTCCAAAGACAGCATGGGCGCCGTGGCGACCATTTTTGCGCGCACGGGGGATGACTTCGTCCGCGTGACCACATCGCTCAAGAAGCAGGACGGTGAGCGCGCCTATAAAACCTTGCTGGACCGCAAGCACCCTGCCTATGCCCTGATGAATGAGGGCAAGACATACATCGGCCGCGCCAGCCTGTTTGGCCGCGAGTACATGACCGTGTACGAGCCCATCCGCGATGGTAACCGCACCATCGGCATCCTGTTCATTGGCTCCGATATGGGCGCCATCCTGGGCAAGCTCGATACAGTGATGGCGGGGCAGAAGCTGTTTGCGACCGGAGCGGTCTATGCGGTCAACCTCTCGGCAGGCCCGGCGCGGGGCAGTATTTTTGGCCTGCCGGGCGCCGATAAGTCCCTCAAGGTGGATGAAAAGGACGAACAGGCCAAGGCATGGATGGCGTCGTTGGCGGCAGTGGGGCAGTCGGGTGACTTTGAGTCGGATTGGTCCCCGCGCCGCAGCGGCGAGGGTGACCACGCCACACGTTACCTGGCAGTGGAGCATTACAAGCCTTGGAACTGGGCCATCGTTGCCGAAGCGCCCCTGACCGAAATGATGAGCGAGGCCCGCAATGTGCTGGCCTGGCTGTGGCTGGGTGTGGTGGTGGCGCTGGCGCTGCTGACGGTGGTGCTGGTGCTGGCCACCCGCCGCCTGGTGGGCGCCCCTGTGCAGCAGTTGAGCGCCGCGCTGGCCTACTTGGCGCAGGGCGATCTCACACATGCGGTGTCAGTGCGGTCCCGCGACGAAATCGGCACCCTGGCCCAGGCGATGGAGGGCTTCCGGGTCCGCCTGGTGGAAAGCCTGGGCACTGTGCGCACCAGCGCCGACAGCGTGTCAGCCGCCAGCACGGAAATTGCCCAGGGCAATCAGGACCTCTCAGGCCGCACCGAGAATCAGGCGAGCGCGCTGGAGCAGACGGCGGCGAGCATGGAGCAGCTGGGCGCCACGATCCGCCACAACGCCGACAGTGCCAGCCAGGCCAATCAACTGGCCGTGGGCGCCAGCCGCGTGGCACAGCAGGGTGGAGAGGTGGTGTCCAAGGTGGTCAGCACCATGCAGGACATCAACAGCAGCAGCCAGAAGATTGCCGACATCATCGGCGTGATCGACGGCATTGCGTTCCAGACCAACATCCTCGCGCTCAACGCGGCCGTGGAGGCCGCCCGCGCGGGTGAACAAGGCCGTGGCTTTGCGGTGGTGGCCGCCGAGGTGCGCAACCTGGCCCAGCGCACCGCCGCCGAGGCCAAGGCCATCAAGGAGCTGATTGGTGCCAGCAGCGCCATGGTGCAGCAGGGCTCTGTGCTGGCCGATGAGGCCGGGACCACCATGCAGGAGGTGGTCCGCGCTATCCGGCGCGTGGCCGACATGGTTTCCGAAATCAGCGCCGCGAGCAATGAACAGACCGCCGGTGTGGGCCAGGTGGGTGAAGCCGTCACCCAGCTCGATCAGACCACGCAGCAGAACGCCGCCCTGGTGGAGGAAATGGCCGCCGCCGCCAGCAGCTTGCGCACGCAGGCGCAGCAGATGGTGGAGGCGATTGCACGGTTCAATCTGGGGCAGGAAAACGCATCCTCGCGGCGCTGAGTGCATTGTCCCATGAAAAAACCCGCCAGGCTTCTCGGCCTGGCGGGTTTGGCATATGGAGCGGGTGAAGGGAATCGAACCCTCGTATGAAGCTTGGGAAGCTGCCGTTCTACCATTGAACTACACCCGCGAAGCCTCGGATTATAGGCAGCATCGGCAGACTGTAGCTTGTGCCCCCAACTGAGAGTCACTCCAGCGTTTTTATGACGGTTGCAGTGAGAGGCTATCCGCGCTGCGCTCACTTGCCACTCAAGACATCCCCTACGCACAGGTACTTGATCTCCACATAGTCGTCCATGCCGTAGTGCGACCCTTCCCGGCCCAGGCCTGACTGCTTGACGCCGCCAAAAGGCACATGCTCGGTGGCCAGGATGCCCACGTTGGCGCCGACCATGCCGTATTCCAGCGCTTCGGTCACGCGGAAGATGCGGCCCACGTCGCGGCTGTAGAAGTAGCTGGCCAGGCCGAATTCGGTGTTGTTGGCTGCGTCGATGGCTTCCTGCTCGGTCTTGAACTTGAACACCGGGGCGAAGGGGCCGAAAGTTTCTTCACGGGCGCAGAGCATGTCGGCCGTGGCGTTGGCTACCACCGTGGGTTCAAAGAACTGGCCTGAGCCCAGGGCGGTGAGGCGCTGGCCGCCCGCCACGACCTGGCCACCCTTGGCCAGCGCGTCGTCCACGTGGCGCTGCACCTTGGCCAGCGCGGCTTCCTCGATCAGCGGGCCCTGGTTCACGCCAGCTTCAAAGCCGTTGCCCACCTTGGCCGTCTTCACCTTGGCGGCGAACTTGGTCACGAACTCGTCGTACACGCCTTCCTGCACATAGAAGCGGTTGGTGCACACGCAGGTCTGGCCCGCATTGCGGTACTTGCTGGCAAAGGCGCCTTCCACGGCGCTGTCCACATCGGCGTCGTCGAACACGATGAAGGGCGCGTTGCCGCCGAGCTCCAGCGACATCTTCTTGACCGTGGGGGCCGACTGCGCCATCAGGATGCGGCCCACTTCGGTGCTGCCCGTGAAGCTGATGTGGCGCACCACGTCGCTAGCGCACAGCACCTTGCCGATGGCAATGGAGTTGTCGCTGTCGGCGGGCAGGATGTTGAACACGCCGGCCGGGATGCCCGCGCGGATGGCCAGCTCGGCAGCGGCCAGGGCGGTCAGCGGCGTCAGCTCCGCCGGCTTGATGACCACAGGGCAACCGGCGGCCAGCGCGGGCGCGACCTTGCGCGTGATCATGGCCAGCGGGAAGTTCCATGGCGTGATGGCCGCGCACACACCGATGGGCTGCTTGAGCACCAGCAGGCGGCGGTTGTTGTCGAACTGGGGCAGGGTCTCGCCATTGATGCGCTTGGCTTCTTCGGCAAACCACTCCACAAAACTCGCCCCGTAGGCCACTTCGCCCTTGGCTTCGGGCAGGGGCTTGCCCTGTTCGGCGGTCATGATGCGGCCCAGGTCGTCCTGGTTCGCCATCAGTAGGTCGTACCACTTGCGCAGGATGATGCTGCGCTCCTTAGCGGTTTTGGTCTTCCAGGGGCCCCAGGCGGCGTTGGCGGCGGCAATGGCGGCCTCTGCATCGGCCGGGCCCAGGTTTGCCACATCGGCCAGTTTCAGGCCTGTGGCCGGGTCGTTCACGTCAAAGCGACTGCTGCCTGCGACCCACTGGCCGTTGATGAGGCCGTCGGTCTTGAGCAGTGTGGGGTCGTTCAGCAGGGCGAGGGGGGAGGTCTTCATGTCCATGGGAGTGCTTCCAGAAAGAGGGGCGTGACGAAGGAAAGACGAAAGGAAAGCCAGACGCTAAAAAGCTTGACGCATTTGCCCTCAGGGCCGAGGTCTAGCCAAAGGCTAGCACGCCCGGACGCATTGCGTTGGTCGCCAAGGTGGCAGCCACTGGCAGCATGTCGGTCATGCGCGGCGGCCGCGCAGCCATTCCAGTGCCAGCAGCAGGCTGGTGGTGAACAGGATGAGCAGCGTGGCCACCGCGGCAATGGTGGGCGAGATGTTTTCGCGGATGCCGTTGAACATCTGGCGCGGCAGGGTGGACTGGTCCGCCCCGGCCAGGAACAGCGTGACCACGACCTCGTCGAACGAGGTGGCAAACGCAAACAGCGCGCCCGAGATCACCCCCGGTGCAATCACTGGCAGCGTGATGCGGAAGAAGGTGTTCAGTGGCGTTTCGCCCAGGCTCAGAGAAGCCCGCACCAGGTTGTGGTTGAAGCCCGCCAGTGTGGCCAGCACGGTGGTCAGCACAAATGGTGCGCCCAGCGCGGCGTGCACGACGATGAGGCCCAGGTAGCTGTCGGCCAGCCCGAGCGGCGCAAAGTACAGGTAGGTGGCCACGCCCACCACGATGATGGGCACCACCATGGGCGCGATCAGGATGCCCATGAGCAGTCCCTTGAAGCGGAAGTCCGCCCGCGACAAACCCACCGCCGCCAGCGTGCCCAGCACCGTGGCAATCAGCGTGGCCGCAGGCGCCACGATGAAGCTGTTGCGCGTGGCGCGCGCCCATTCGGCGGATTCGAACAGGTTCTGGTACCACTTGAGCGACCAGCCGTGGATGGGGTAGGCGAGGAACGAACTCTCGGAAAACGACAGCGGCACCATCACCAGAATGGGCGCCAGCAAGAAGGCGAGCACGGCCACACACAGCGCGCGCACGGCCCACCAGCCGAGCTTGTCGGCCAGCGTGGCATAGAGGGGGAAGGAGGGAAGGCGGAACATGGTCAGTGGCTTTCTGCGTCAGAAGATGGGTCCACCTGGGGTCAGCCCAGGCTCAACTCGGCCTTGCCAAAGCGCCGGTACACGCCATACAGCACCAGCGTGGCCGCCAGCAGCAGGGCGCCCAGCGCGCAGGCCATGCCCCAGTTCACTTCCACATTGGTGTAGCGGGCGATGTAGTAGCTCAGCATCTGGTCGTCCGCCCCGCCCAGCAGCGCGGGCGTCACGTAGTAGCCAATGGCCAGGATGAAGACCAGCAGCGCGCCCGCGCCAATGCCGGGGTAGGTTTGCGGCACATACACCCGAAAAAACGCTGCCACCGGCGAGCTGCCCAGCGACACCGCCGCGCGCAGGTAGGTGGGGGGCACGCTTTTCATCACGCTGTACAGCGGCAGGATCATGAAGGGCAGCAGGATGTGCACCATGGCAATCACCACGCCCGTGCGGTTGAACAGCAGTGCCAGCGGCTGCTCGATCAGGCCCAGCCCCATCAGCCCCCGGTTGACCAGCCCTTCGGACTGCAGCAGCACGATCCACGCAGCCACGCGCACGAGGATGGAGGTCCAGAACGGCACCAGCACCAGGATCATCAGCACATTGGCCGGGCGGGCGGGCAGGGTGGCCAGCCACCAGGCCAGCGGGTAACCCAGCAGCAGGCACACCAGTGTGACCACCAGGCTGATGTGGAAGGTGCGCAGCAGGATGCCGCCAAACGCGCGCTGTTCCTCGGGCATGCGCTCGATGTGGCCCAGTGCGTCGCGCTGCAGGTCCACCGAGGCGAGCAGGTAGTCGGGCGTCCAGCGGGCGCCGTTTTTGGCGATGGCCTGCCACAGTGGGGCTTCGGCCCAGCGCGGGTCTTTGTCCAGCAGCTGCGCGCGGATGGCCTCGGGTGTGCCCTCCACGGGCAGCGCGCGGTACGCGCCCATGATGAGCGAGCGCGCGCCGGGCACTTCGGTGTTGAGCCGCCGCGCCAGCGCCCCGGCGTCGGAGCTGTCGGGCAGGCGGGCCAGGTCTTGCACTAGCGCTGCGTAAGCGGGTGCGCCGGGGGCGTCCTTGCGGTCCCAGCCGTCCAGCGCGCGCATGGTGGCGGGCAGGGCGTTGGCGACCTCGGGGTTTTCCACCGCGCGCTGCAGCAGCGCGGCAATGGGCACCAGCAGCGTGATCAGCAGGAACACCAGCAGGGGCAAGGTCAGCGCAAAGGCGCGCCATTTGCGGCGCGACTCGGCGCGCGCCAGGGCCTGGCGCAGCGCACCGGGGGGGCTGCCTTCGGGGGCAATGGCGTGGGGATGGGCCAGGGTGGCTTGCATGCGGGTGTCCTGCTCTCAGCGTTTCACAAGGGCATCTTCAAAGGGGCAATACAGGAGGCTTACTGGGTGGCCCAGGCGGCAAAGCGCTTCTCCAGCGCCTCACCCTGGTCGGCCCAGAAGCCCACGTTGAATTGCAGCGCTTCCTTGGCGTTGGTGGCCGAGGTGGGCAGGTCGTCCAGCACCTTCTTGTCCAGCGACGCCAGCGCCTTGCTGTTGGCCGGGCCGTAGGCAATGTTCTGCGCGTAGGCCGCTTGCTGCGGCGTCTGCATGGTGAAGGCGATGAACTTCACGGCCGCATCCTTGTTGGGCGTGCCCTTGGGGATGGCCCAGTAGTCCAGGTCGTAGATGCCGCCGGGCCAGTAGATCTTGAGGTTGCGGCCTTCGCGGTTGGCGGCGTCGATCCGGCCGTTGAACACCGTGGTCAGCGCCACATCACCCGCCACCAGGAACTGGGGCGCTTGGGCACCGGCCTCCCACCACTGGATGTTGGGCTTCAGTTCAGTCAGCTTCTTGAACGCGCGGTCGGCACCGTCCTTCGTGGCCAGCACCTTGTACACGTCGGCAGGCTTGACGCCGTCGGCCAGCAGTGCAAATTCGAGGTTGTAGCGTGCGCCCTTGCGCATGCCGCGCTTGCCAGGGATCTTTTTGGTGTCCCAAAAGTCGGCCCAGCTGGTGGGCGGGGTCTTGAGCTTGTCGCCGTTGTAGGCCATGACGGTGGACCACACAAAGATGCCCACGGCGCACTCGTGCACGGCGGCGGGCAGCAGGTCGGCCTTGGGCATGATCTTGCTGTAGTCCAGCTTCTCGTACAGGCCTTCATCGCAGCCGCGCGCGGCGTCGGGCGATTCGACCTCCACCACGTCCCAGGTCACCTTCTTGGTCTCGACCATGGCTTTGACCTTGGCCTGCTCGCCGTTGTATTCCACGGCCACGATCTTGGTGCCCTGCTTTTCGTAGGGCTCGTAGAACGCCTTTTTCTGCGCGTTGGCATTGGCGCCGCCGAAGTTCACGACAGTGAGTTGCTGTTGCGCAAAGCTGGGCAGGGCCAGGCAGGCAGCCAGGGATGCGCAGGCGATGAGGCTCTTTTTCATGGTGCAGATTTCCTTGGGTAGTGGAGGAACGGGAACGGGGATAGGACGGACAGGTGAACGGGACTGGTGGTGGGGGCGCAGCGGGGTAGTGCAACGCCCTCACACGGCGTAGATGCGTGTGGCGGCGGGCGGGAACTCCAGCAACACCTGGTCGCCCGGCTGCGCGTGGTTGGTGCTCAGGGGCGACAAGGCCCGCTTGACCGTGGCCGGCTCCTGGCCGTGGCCCAGCTCGCAGACCAGGCGCAGGTGGTCGCCGTAGTAAATGGTGCGCGCCACGGTGGCGGGGATGGCGTTGGGCCTGGGGTATTCGGACTGCGGGTGCAGCACGATGCGCTCGGGCCGCACGCAGGCCTGCACCCGCGCGCCCACGGGGGCCTGGTTCACGTTGATGCCGGGCAGCAGAAAGCCGCCGGGCATCTGGATGGCCGCGTCGGCCCCGGCGCCCTGCAGCGTGCCCGAGAGCACGGTGCTGTCGCCCACAAAACCCGCCACAAAGCGGTTGCTGGGGGTTTCGTACAGGCTCTCCACATCGGCCAGCTGCTGGATCACGCCTTCGTTGAACACGGCCACGCGGTCGCTCATGGTCAGGGCCTCGCCCTGGTCGTGCGTCACGTACACAAAGGTCACACCCAGCTGGCGGTGCAGCTCTTTCAGCTCGATCTGCATGTGCTCGCGCAGTTGTTTGTCCAGCGCACCCAGGGGCTCGTCCATCAGCACGAGCTGCGGGTTGAACACCAGTGCACGCGCCAGCGCCACACGCTGCTGCTGGCCGCCCGACAGGCGCGCGGGCAGTCGGTCAGCCATGCCGCCGAGGCGCACCATGTCCAGTGCCTTCTTCACGCGTTCGGCCTGCTCGGCCTTGGGCACCTTGCGCACCGTCAGCGGGTAGGCTACGTTCTCTCCCACCGTGAGGTGGGGGAAAAGCGCGTAGTTCTGGAAAACCATGCCAAAGTTGCGCTTGTGCGGTGGCGTGCGCGTGATCTGCTTGCCGTCCAGCAGGATGTCACCTGCGGTAGGCGACTCAAACCCGGCCAGCATCATCAGCGTGGTGGTTTTGCCCGAGCCCGACGGGCCCAGCAGGCTCAAAAACTCGCCGCGCTGGATGTCCAGGTCCAGCGCGCGCACCACCAGCTGCTCGCCGTCGTAGGTCTTTTGCACGCCGGTAAAGCGCACCAGGGGTTCGGCAGGCTGGTTCATGGCGGGCGGCGCCTGGTAGGTGGAGTGGAGGGCCGGGCGCATGTCAGTTCGTGGCCGCAGCCACGACCTCCAGGCTGTCGGCCAGGATGGCCAGACCTTCGAGCAGCAGCTCGTCCGAGGCGGTCAGCGGCACCAGGATGCGGATCACGTTGCCATACGTGCCGCACGACAGCAGGATCAGCCCACGCCGCGCGGCCTCGGCCACCACCTGCTTGGTCAAGGCGGCGTCGGGGCGGCTGAGGTCGCCGTTTTCGAACAACTCAATCGCCACCATGGCGCCCAGGCCGCGCACATCGCCAATGGCAGGCACCTTGGCTGCGATGTCTTTCAGGCCTCGCACCAGCAGCGCGCCCATGTCCTGGCTGCGGGCCAGCAGCTTCTCTTGTGCAAACGCTTCGATCACGGCCAGCGCAGCGGCGCAGGCCACGGGGCTGCCCGCGTAGGTGCCACCCAGGCCACCGGGGGCGGGTGCGTCCATTACATCGGCCCGACCCACCACCCCTGCCAGCGGAAAGCCGCCCGCCAGCGACTTGGCGGTGGTGATCAGGTCGGGCGCCACGGGCCACTGCTCGCTGGCAAACCAGGTGCCGGTGCGGCCCGCACCGGTCTGCACCTCGTCGGCAATCAGCAGGATGCCGTAGCGGTCGGCCAGCGCCTTCAGGCCACTGATGAATTCGGGTGGGGCGACGTAGAAGCCGCCTTCGCCCTGCACGGGTTCGACGATGAAGGCCGCCACGCGCTCGGGCTCGATGTCGTTCTTGAAGATCAGCTCCACCGAATGCAGCGCCTGCTCCACGCTCACGCCGTGCAGTGCATTGGGGAACAGCGCGTGGTAAGTCTCACCCGGGAACGGGCCAAACCCCGTCTTGTACGGAACGACCTTACCGGTGAGGCCCAGCGTGAGGTTGGTGCGGCCGTGGTAGCCGCCGGTGAAGGCGATTACGCCGGGGCGCTTGGTGTAGGCGCGGGCGATCTTGACGGCGTTCTCCACGGCCTCGGCGCCGGTGGTGAGCAGCAGGCTCTTCCTGGCAAACGCGCCGGGGGCCAGCGTGTTCAGGCGCTCGCACACTTCCACGTAGGGCTCGTACGCCACCACCTGAAAGCAGGTGTGGGTGTACAGGTCCAGCTGCGCCTTCACGGCGGCGATCACCCCAGCATGCAGGTGGCCGGTGTTGAGCACGGCGATGCCGCCGGCAAAGTCGATGAAGCGGCGGCCCTCCACATCCCAGAGCTCGGCGTTGCGGGCCTTCTGGATGAAGAGGTCATGGGCCTGGCCCACGCCCCGGGCGACGGCGGCGTGGCGGCGGGTGAGAAGGGCGGCGTTGGTGAAGTGGCGGTCTTGCTGCATGGTGGTCGGCGTGGTGGTTGACGAGGAAATGAAGGAATGGGGCGGATTCTGGAAGTCGCGCCACACACCGTCCATGTACAGCGCAGCGCTGTTTGGCGCGCACTGTGCAGGTCTAAAATCCTGTACAGGCAATCCCTGATTTGGTGTGCGCCAAGCCGGTGCACAATTCGCCTCCTTTTTTCCCCTCCTGATGCTCACTCTCAGCCCGGACCTGCAGACACCGCTGGTCAGCCAGATCGTTGATGGGCTGCGGGGCCTGATCGTTGGGCAGGTGCTCAAACCCGGCAGCAAGCTCCCGTCCATCCGCGCTTTTGCCGCTGCGCATGGCGTGAGCGTGTTCACCGTGGTCGAGGCCTACGACCGCCTGGTGGCGCAGGGCTGGCTGGTGTCGCGCGCCAACGCGGGCTTTTTTGTGAAGCGGCGGGGCGACGAAGGCGCAGCGCCCGGCGCTGGTGCGCCAGAGCGGCCGGTGCCCCGTTTTGATGCGCGCTGGTACCTCAAACAAATTTTTGAAAACCGCAACCTGCCCATGAAACCGGGTTGCGGCTGGCTGCCACATGACTGGCTATTTGGCGATGCGGTCAAGCGCAGCATGCGCCAGCTGTCGTCCGATGGGCCCGAGCTGGACGGCTACGGCCTGCCCCACGGCCACATGGCGCTGCGCATGGTGGTGGCCGAGTCGCTGGCCGAGCACCACCTGGCGGTGGATGCCGACCAGGTGCTGCTGACCCAGGGCTCCAGCCAGGCGCTGGATCTGGTGGCGCGCCGCCTGGTCAAGCCCGGCGACGTGGTGCTGGTGGACGACCCCGGCTACCCTAACCTGCACTTCATGCTGCGTTTTGCGGGCGCGCAGGTGGTGGGCGTGCCGCGCACCCCCACGGGCTATGACCTGCCCGCGCTGGAGGCGCTGCTGGCCGCACACCGGCCCACGGTGTTCTTCACCCAGCCGCGCCTGCAAAGCCCGACCTGTTCCATGGCGTCGGTCGCGCACCTGCACCGGCTGCTGCAGTTGGCCGAGCAACATGGTTTTGCGCTGGTGGAGAACGACATCTACGCCGACATGGATTCGACCGTACGCCCCTCGCTGGCCAGCCTGGACCAGCTCAGCCGCGTGGTCTACATCGGCAGCTTCTCCAAGACCATCTCGCCCAATCTGCGCACGGGCTACGTGGCAGCGCGACGCGATCTGCTGGATGAGCTGGTGCAGCTCAAGATGATCTCGGGCCTGACGTCCTCCGAGATCACCGAGCGCATCACCTTCGGCGTGGTGACCGACGGCCGCTGGCGCAAGCACCTCAAGTCGCTGCGCGAGCGCCTGGCCGAGGCGCACCGCGCGGTGGGCCGGCGGCTGTTGAACCTGGGCTTCGAGCTGTTCCATGAGCCCGAGGCGGGCATGTACCTGTGGGCGCGCCACCCTGATCTGCCCGACAGCGCCGAGCTGTCGAAGGAGGCCACGGGCGCGGGCATCATGCTCGGCCCCGGCCAGCTCTTTTTAGTGGAGCCGCGCCCCACGGGCTGGCTGCGCTTCAACGTGTCGTTCAGCCAGGACGAGCGGCTGTGGCGCTTTCTGGAGCAGCGCATCCTGCTGGGGCAGCAGGTGGCGGAATAGGGCGGTTCCATGCGCTGAGAGCCTGCGCGCAGTCCCCTGCGGGATCGCAAACAGCCTCTCTGAATGCGTTTTCAAGCATTTTTGGCACCATGCGCTAGTGCAATATGGCTTGTTTGCTATCAAATATGTAGTATGCGGGCAAGCTACCCCGCTTTCCTTGCCGGAGGGCCTGGAGCCTACCGGTCGATGATGCGCCGCGCAAACCGCTCCAGGTACTCCATCAGCTGCTCTGCCCCGGCCATGGCGTGCGCTTCGTCACCGCTGGCAATGCCCTGGGCCAGCTGCATG
Organism: Acidovorax sp. M14; assembly: GCF_049331375.1. Classification (NCBI taxonomy): domain Bacteria; kingdom Pseudomonadati; phylum Pseudomonadota; class Betaproteobacteria; order Burkholderiales; family Comamonadaceae; genus Acidovorax; species Acidovorax sp. M14. Next base: position 2,677,296 of record NZ_CP186263.1, on the reverse strand, counting down.
TGGGCGCGCGCGCCTTCGGACACCTCGCCCTCGTGCTGGTAGGCATACCAGAAGCGCCTGCATTGCACGATGAGCGGCTGCACACATTTGACGGCCGAATGGTTCTGGCTGGCCTGGTGCACCACCACGTCCAGCGCGTGGTCGGCCTGCATGTAGTCGTCCAGGTGGCCACGTGCGGCGGCTTCCACCATTTTTTCGGCGCACTGCACGATGGCCTGGCGCTGCGGCGCTGTGGCGCGCCGCGCGGCGCATGACGCGATCAGGCGCTCCAGCACGCGGCGGGTCTGGATCACGTCCAGGTGGTCGGCCAGGTCGATGTGCGACACCAGCAGTCCGCGCCGGGGCTGCTGCGCAATCAGCCCGATGGAGACCATGCGCAGCAGCGCCTCGCGCACGGGGGTGCGGCCGAGGCCCGTGCTTTCCACAATCTCGGCCTCCACCACGGGCGAGCCGGGTTGCAGCTGCAGGGTGGAGATCATGGCCTCGATGGCGTCATAGGCCACGTCGGCCGCGCGCCGTTTGGGCGCGGGGTCTCGCTGGGGGGATGCACTGCGGGTGGTCATGGGGAATAGGGTTGGAGCTGGCGTGGGGTCGCGGACCGCATCTTAGTGGCTCGCGACTTCCTCAACTTCAGCCGAGGCTGGCGCCCGCCTTGCGCAGCTCGGCAATCTGCGGCGTCTTGGGCAGCCACAGCTTGTCAAACTCCTGGATGGTGCTGTCGGGGTTGAAGGCCGATGCGGTCTTGAACGCGATGGACGTGCCCTTGAACTTCTCGATCAGCCCGGCCTCGGTGGTCACGATGTCGTTGATCTGCGCATCGAGCGACTGGGCCACGAGCTTGCGGATGAGGTCCTTGTCCTTGGCGTCCAGCCCTTGCCAGATGCGGCCGGAGACCAGCGGTGCAAACGGCATGAACAGCGCATTCATCTGCAGCAGCGTCTTGGCCACCTTGTCAAAGCGCTGATTCCACGAGAACTCGATGTCGGCCTCCAGCCCATCGACCTGGCCGTTGCTCATCGCATCGAACACCTGGGGTGTGGGGATGGGCGTGGGGGCGGCGCCCAGCATTTGATAAAAGTCGCGGTACACGGGCGTGGGGTTGATGCGCAGCTTCATGCCCTTGATGTCGGTGGGCAGGTTGATGTCTTTGGTGGAGAACACGGCGCGCATGCCGGTGATGCCCCAGCCCAGGCCGATGGTGCCGGTCTCGCGCGGCAACACCTCCAGCAGCTTGGTGGCGGCCGGGTGTTTGACCAGCTTGGCCACGGCGGGCGTGGAGCGCACCAGATAGGGCGCATTGATGGCCGCGATGCTGGCCACACGCGAGCCCAGCTCGGCCGCCTGGATCCAGCCCATATCGAGCGCACCGGACTGCAGCTGCTGCATCATCGCCGCCTCGTTGCCCAACTGGCCCGAGTGGAAGACGGTCACGCTCAGGCGGCCGTCGGTTTCCTTTTTTAGTGCCTCGCCAAACTGCAGCGCGGCGCGGTTCCACGAGTGGCCTGCGGGCGTGATCAGGCCCAGGCGGAATTCCTTGGCGTCGGCGGCCCGCACCAGGGCCGGAAAGCCCAGCCCCGTGACGGCGGCTGCGGCCACGGCGTGGCGCTGGATGAAGTGGCGGCGGGAGACGGGGCGGGCAGGCTGGGTCGTCATGGTGAACTCCGTGTGAAAGAACGTTGGGAGGGGGACGGATCTGTCGAACGGCATGCCCCGCTACTTGAGCAGGCCGAGCGACAGGCTGGGGAACAGCGACAACATCACCAGCGCCACGCAGCTGATGATGAAAAATGGCAGGGTCACGATGAACATCTTTCCGGGCTTGGCCCCGGTGACGGCTGAGGCGACAAAAAAGCTCAGGCCCACGGGTGGAGTCATCAGCCCCAGCACCAGGTTGACGACGATCACCACGCCAAAGTGGCGCGGGTCGATGTGATAGACCTCGGTGGCAATCGGCAGCAGGATGGGCGCGGTCATGATGAGTCCGGGGATGCCGTCGATCACCGTGCCGATGACCAGCAGGATGACGTTGGTGAGCAGCAGGAAGGTGACCGGGTCGTGCGCCACGGTCTGTACCCAGGCGGCCACCATCTGTGGCACCTTGCCGTAGATCAGCAGCCACGAGAACACGGCCGCCGCCGCCACCAGAAACAGCACGATGGCCGAGTAGATCGCTGAGCGCAGCAGGATGGCCGGCATGGCGCTGAAGCGGAATTCCTTGGTCACATACCGGCCCACCAGGGCCGAGACCAGCGCGCCCACGGCGGCCGATTCGGTGGGATTGGCCACGCCACTCAGGATGGAGCCGACGATGATGATGGGGATGAGCAGCGTGGGACTGGCCTGCACCACGGTGCGCGCGCGCTGGGCCAGCGTGCGTTTTTCGCTGCGCGGGTAGTTGTAGACAAAGCCCATGAGCGCGATCACGACAAAGAACAGCACGGTGAGCAGCACGCCGGGCAGGATGCCGGCAATCAGCATGTCGCCCACGGCCACCTGGGCCAGCACGCTGTAGACCACAAACATCACCGAGGGCGGAATGATGGGCCCCAGCATGCCGCCATACACCGTGAGGCCTGCCGCAAAGGTCTTGTCGTAGCCCTGCTTCTCCATCTCGGGCACCATGACCTGCGACATGATGGCCACCTGCGCAGTGGCCGAGCCGATGATGGAAGACACCAGCATGTTGGCCAGGATGTTCACATAGGCCAGGCCGCCTTTGACGGAGCCGATGAAGGCCATGGACAGGTCCACCAGCCGCCGCGTGATGCCGCCGCTGTTCATGATCTCGCCGATCAGGATGAACAGCGGAATGGCAATGAGGCCATAGCTGTCCACCCCACCAAACATCTGCATGGGAAAGGACTGGAACAGCACCGGGCTGCCGATGCTGAGGATGTACACCGCGCCCGACAGGCACAGGCACACGCCGATGGGCACGCCGACCATCAAGGCGGCAAGGAAGAACAGGGTGGTGATCATGGTCGGGGCTCGGGTGGGTTTTGCTGGTGTGAGTGCGCGGCAGCGTTCAGTTCACGGCGTCGGCGTTGACCACGTCGAAGCCCGCGTGCTGCACACGCTCTGCGGCGCCCATGTCTTCCAGCAGGTTGGCCAGCGCATGCACGCTGAAGGTGGCCGAGAAGATCGGCAGGATGAGCTGCAGCACCCAGGTGGGCCAGTTCAGCGTCTGGGTGCGCTCGGTGTAGAGGAAGTTGAAGCTCTCGGCCGCAAACTCCTTGGCGTCAAAGCCGTAGCGTGCAATGCCGATGGGGTCCATCCACACCCAGCACATCAACAACATGGCCAGGCCAAACAGCAGCACGCCGAAGGTGGCCACCACTTTGAACGCCTGGGCACCCCGCGCGCCGAGGTGGTCGGTCAGCATGGTCACGGCAAAGTCCATGCGCAGCCGCGTCATGACCGACGCGCCTACAAAGGTCAGCCACACCACGGTGTAGACCGCCGCTTCGTCCACCCAGTAGATGGGCATCCCGGTGTAGCGCGTGACCACGTTGAGCAGGATGAGCAGCACCAGCAACGTCATCAGGCCCGTGAGCACCTGCCGCTCGGTGCGCAGGATGTGCGAGGACAGCGCCAGCACCCAGCGAACAGGTGCACGTGGCGTGGCAGCGGGTGGTGGGGCGGGGCTGTGGGTGGATGGCATGGTGCAGTGCTCGGGGTGCAAGGAGCGTGGGCATGTGGCTTGGGGAGGTTGGATTTTTAATATCTGATAGATATATTTGAAAGCAAGATGAATGCCTGTTGCTTGTGGGGGGACGTCGCTGCAGAGCTGGAGAAAAGGCTTCGGGTCAGGCAGGCGTCGCTGCGCTGGGGCCTTCCGGCGCAGGCCCGCCGCAGGCGGCCAGGGTGCCGATGCGTGCAGGTGCCAGCAGGTGCCGGGGCGCGGTCGGTGTCCACCCAAACAGGTGCTGTGTGGCTGCACCGCAAATGCGCCCCTGGCAGGCGCCCATGCCGCAGCGGGTGTGCAGCTTGGCGTCGATCCAGCCCTGGCGTGGTGCCAGGTCGGCATAGGCCACGTCTTCGCAGCGGCACACCAGGGTGTCAGGCCGGGGCAGGGCCTTGAGCTGCTCGTTCAGCACAAACGAGGACTGCAGCGCCTGGGCAAACCTTTCCCAGCGCGCAAGCTGCGAGCGCAGTGCCTGGGCCTGCTGCACGTGGCCTGCGGCTGTGTGGCCTGCAATGGCGCCCTGCACCAGGGCACGTTCGCTGCCGCCAAAGCCCGTGCTTTCCCCGGCCGCCAAAACGCCGTGCACCGTGGTGCGCATCTGCGCGTCCACTGCCAGACCGAGGCCGCCGCTCAGCGGTCCGCCCAGCACGCAACCGAGTAGCTGGCCCAGCTGGGTGTTGGGTACCAGGCCAAAGCCGCAGGCCACGCGGTCGCAGGCGATGGTTTCTTCTGCGTGCGCGCCATTGCGCAGCCGCACAGACTGCACCTGGGTGGTGCCTTGTGCCTCCAGAACATGGGTGCTTGCGCGCAAGCCCGGGTGGATCAAGGTGAGCGCCTGCAGCGCCTTGGCCGGCCAGCGTGGCAGTTGCGCCGCAAAGCGCGCGAGTGCTGCCCAGGAGGCCTGCTCGGCAATGCGCACCACGGTGGCGCCCGCCTGCGTGGCCGTGGCGGCAGCCGCCAGCAGCAGCGGGCCGGTGCCAGCGATCACGATGCGCTGGCCGCGCACGTCCAGCCCCGCCTTGATGAGGGCCTGCAGCGCACCCGCACCCGTCACGCCGGGCAACGTCCAGCCGGGGAAGGGCAACAGCAGCTCGCGTGCGCCGGTACACAGGATGATGCGGTGGCTGTGCTGGGTCCAGCCCCGGTCAGCGTCTTCCAGCAGCAGGGCGGGGGCCTTGTCGGTGGGCTGGCGTGCGCCCAGGCCTACCACCCGGGTACCGGTCAGCACGCGGATGTTGGCGTGTTTGGCCAAGGCCGCACGGTGCTGCTGTGCCAGCGGCGGCAGGGCCACCTGCGGGCCGTCGCGCCAGATCTGGCCGCCGGGCTGGGGGTTATTGTCCACCACAGTGATGGCTGCGCTGCTGGGCGCAGCGGCAAGGGCCGCCGCCATGCCTGCCGGGCCCGCGCCGATGATGAGGATGTCGCAGCGTTCGTGCATGGGGGCGGGTGCGGGCATGGGGGTCAGGGGCATGGTGTGGCGATCCCGGGAGCCGTGCCCGCATCGGTGTCGATGGCCATGCCTTCGGCGCATACCGTCTGGCAGGCCAGGCGGATGCGGCCCTGGATGCGCACGCGGCATTCGTGGCACACGCCCATGCCACACAGCGGCGCGCGCGCCTCGCCAGTGACCGAGCGGCGGGTGGTGCCCGGCGGTTGTTGCGCCAGCGCGGCGGCCACGCTGGTGCCCGCTGGCACTTGCCGGGGATTTCCGTTCACGACGATCTGCACGGTCGGGGTGTGGGAGGCGGGGCGCGTCATGCAGCACCCCGTGAATCAAGAAGCTGCGCGGCAAAACGCTGCGCGGCGTAGGGCATGGGGTCGATGGGCGGGGTGCTGCCGGTGATCTGCGCGGCCAGCAGCTGTGCGGTGGCGGGGGCCGTGGTCACACCCAGCCCCTCATGCCCCACGGCCAGCCACAGGTGGGGGTGCGTCGGGTGCGGGCCGATGATGGGCAGGCTGTCGGGCGTGGCAGCGCGAAAACCCGTCCAGGTACGAATCGCGTTCAGATCCGCCAGACCGGGCAGGTAGCCGAGCGCGCGCTGCAGCATGCGCGCGAGCACAGCGTTGTTGACGGCCGGATCGGTGGTGTCGAACTCGCGCGACGAGCCGATCAGCAACTGCCCGGTGGGCCGGGGCTGCACGTTGAAGGCCACCGAAGTGCCATCGCTGTGGTGGGCGCTGGTGATGTAGCCCAGCTCGACCAGCTGGTGGTGCACGGTGCCGGGGTAGCGGTCGGTGATGACGAGGTGGCCCTTTTTGGGGCGCAGCGGCAGGCCGGGGCACAGCTGCGGGGCCTGGATGCCGCTGGCCAGCACGATGGCGCCCGCGCTGCGCTGGCTGCCATCGCGCAGGGTGACGGCGTGGCCATTGATCTGTGTGGCTTCAGCTTGTTCAAAAACAACTTTCCCATGCGCTACGGCCTGGTCCAGCAGCCATTGCGCGGCGCGCGGTGCGTAGACCACGCTGTCGCCTTTCACCTTCAGCGCGCCCGCCAGGCCGGGGCGCAGCGCGGGTTCTGCGCGGGCGAGGGCGGTGGCATCCAGCATCTCGCAGGCCACGCCTTGTGCTTGCAAGGTGGCGCGCTTGGCGTATGCGGCCTGCAGCTCTTCCTCGTTGGCAGCCAGCCAGAGCGTGCCACAGGCGGTGAAGGCGCAGCCTGCATCCATCTGCGGTGCCCAGGCGTGCCAGAGGTCGAGCGACGATTTGCTCAGCGCCAGCTCAGCCGGGTTGTCATCCATCACCACCAGATGGCCCATGCCTGCCGCCGTGGCACCGCCCAGGCGCGCATCAATGATGCGCACCGACAGCCCGGCCTGCACGAGCGCATGGGCACAGGCCGCGCCGACGATGCCAGCGCCGATCACGAGGACGTCGGTGGTTTGCATGAGGCCTGCGCTGTGGGGGAAGACGGTTTACAGCCGGATGCCCCAGCCGAAGGGGTCCGCGCCGTCGATCAGCAGGGTCGCTTCGGCACTCATGTAGGCACGGCCACGCAAGGTGGGGATGAGCTTGCCATCGTCCTGCAGCGTGTAGCTGGCCTCGAACTGGCTGCCGATGATGCTGGCCTGGCGCCACACCTGGCCCGGCTGCAGCTTGCCATCGGCGGCCAGGCAGGCAATTTTGGCGCTGGTACCGGTGCCGCAGGGCGAGCGGTCGTAGGCTTTGCCGGGGCACAGCACGTAGTTGCGGCTGTCCGCGGGATCATCGGTGCTGTCGTCGTCAGCAAATAGTTCGATGTGGTCGATCTCGCCACCGTTGTCGCCGCGAATGCCCTGGTCCTTCAGGGCCTGCTGCACGGCGCAGGTGTAGTGCATCAGTGCCTCCAGGTTGTCGCTCGCCACGCGCTGGCCGTGGTCCGAGATCAAAAAGAACCAGTTGCCACCCCAGGCCACATCGCCCACCACGCGGCCGTAGCCGGGCACATCCACCGCCAGCTGGTGGTGCAGGCGGTAGGCGGGCACATTGCGCACGCTCACCGATCCGTCGGTGTGCAAGGTCGTGGTGACGGTGCCCACCGGCGTTTCGATGCGGTGATCGCCAGGCTGGATGCGGCCCATGTGGGCCAGCGATGCGATCAGGCCAATCGTGCCGTGGCCACACATGCCCAGGTAGCCGCTGTTGTTGAAGAAGATCACGCCCGCCGCGTTGGCGGGGTCTTGCGGTGCGCAGAGCAGCGCGCCCACCACCACGTCGCTACCGCGCGGCTCCAGCACGGTGGCGGCGCGCCAGGCATCGTGCTCGCGTGCCAGCCGCTCGCGCCGCTCGGCCATGGTGCCAGTGCCCAGGTCCGGAAATCCGCCAATGACAAGCCGGGTGGGCTCACCGCCGGTATGGGAGTCGATCACTTGGATGTGTTGCATGGTGCTGTGGTCGTGGTGGGGCAGTGGCTTAGTGTCTCAGGCCACAGACTGGTACTGGGTCGGGCGGGTTTCGAGCGCTTTGCGCACCACGCGCTCGACAAACGCCCGTTCTTCACCCACCAGCGGCAGGCGGGGGCGGCGCATGTGCTCGGTGCCCACACCCACCAGCACGTCGATTAGCTTGAGGTTCTGCACCAGCTTGTTCGATACATCGAGGTGCAGCATGGGCGTCATCCATTGGTACAGCGGCAGGGCTTCAGCAAATTTGCCCGCCTTCATCAGCTCGTACAGCGCCACCGTTTCGCGCGGGAAGGCGCAGCCCACGCCGGCCAGCAGGCCGTCGCAGCCCAGGGCCAGGCCTTCGTAGGCCAGGTCGTCCACGCCCAGGAAGAGCTGGTAGCGGTTGCCCACGGTGTTGCGCAGGTCGGTGATGCGGCGGATGTCGCCTGTGCTTTCCTTGATGGCGGCAATCCATTCGCAGTCGGCCAGCTCCAGCATGTGCTCGGGCTTCAGGTCCACGCGGTAGGCGACGGGGTTGTTGTAGACCATGAGCGGGCGCTGGGCGGCATGGGCCATGGCCCGGACGTTGGCCATGGCCTCGCGGGCGTCGGCCACGTAGATCACCGAGGGCATGACCATGTAGCCCGCCACACCCAGCCGATTGCCTCCGTCGATGTAGCGCAGGGCCTCGCGGGTGCTGGTCTCGGACACATTGGCCAGCACGGGCACGCGGCCGTCGGCTGCTTCCAGGGCAATTTTGGCGACCTGGAGCTTTTCTTCCAGCGTGAGGGTGCTGGCCTCGCCCAGCGAGCCGCAGGTGACCAGCCCGTGAATGCCGTTGCGGATCTGGAAGTCGATGTGCCGGGCCGTGCCTTCGGCGTCGATGGACTCGTCGGCATGGAACTTGGTGGTGACGGCGGGGAAGATGCCTTGCCAGCGGGGTTGTGGGTTCACAGGGTGCTCCTTGGGTGCGTTGGGCGATGAAGTTATTAATATATTAACAAGATATCAAAAGCGCGCAAGCGAATTTTCGAGCGCGGGCCATTGGTCGCTGGGCGAATTGGAGGCGAGGGGCAGGCATGGAGCCTGCAAATCCTGTGCCGCCCTTTGCTGTCGCACCGCTGCCACGGGCGCCAGGGCTGCAAACCTATAATGAAAGGTTGGTCCCCATAGGGGCAGCGACAGGCAGCGCACAGGCGCGGGTCCTGCGGTCTGCCTGCTCCGTGCAACCACTCCACAACACCATGAGCACTCCCACTTTTTCTGTCGCTGACATCCGCAAGTCCTTCCTGGACTTCTTCGTCTCCAAGGGCCACACCGTTGTGGCGTCCAGCCCCCTGGTGCCTGGCAACGACCCCACGCTGATGTTCACCAACTCGGGCATGGTGCAGTTCAAGGACGTGTTCCTGGGCACCGACAAGCGCCCTTACAACCGGGCGGTGTCCGTACAGGCCTGCCTGCGTGCCGGCGGCAAGCACAACGACCTGGAGAACGTGGGCTACACCGCGCGCCACCACACCTTCTTTGAAATGCTGGGCAACTGGTCGTTTGGCGACTACTTCAAGCGCGAGTCGCTCAAGTGGGCGTGGGAACTGCTCACCACCGTCTACAAGCTGCCGCCCGAGCGCCTGCTGGCCACGGTCTACCAAGAGGACGACGAGGCCTATGACATCTGGACCAAGGAAATCGGCCTGCCGCCCGAGCGTGTGATCCGCATCGGCGACAACAAGGGCGGTCGCTACAAGTCCGACAACTTCTGGATGATGGCCGACACCGGCCCGTGCGGCCCTTGCAGCGAAATCTTCTACGACCACGGCCCTGAGATCCCTGGCGGCCCTCCAGGCAGCCCCGACGAAGACGGCGACCGTTTCATCGAGATCTGGAACAACGTGTTCATGCAGTTCAACATGGACGAAACCGGTGCTGTCACCCCGCTGCCCGCTCCCTGTGTGGACACCGGCATGGGCCTGGAACGCCTCGCCGCCATCCTGCAGCACGTGCACAGCAACTACGAGATCGACCTGTTCGACCAGCTCATCCAGGCCGCAGGCCGCGAAACCGGCGTGACCGACCTCAACAACAAGAGCCTGCGCGTGATTGCCGACCACATCCGCGCGACCGCTTTCCTGGTGAGTGATGGCGTGATCCCCAGCAACGAAGGCCGTGGCTACGTGCAGCGCCGCATCGTGCGCCGCGCCATCCGCCACGGCTACAAGCTGGGCAAGAAGACGCCGTTCTTCCACAAGCTGGTGGCCGACCTGGTGCGCCTGATGGGCGATGCCTACCCATCGCTGCGCGAGCAGGAGCAGCGCATCACCGACGTGCTCAAGACCGAAGAAGAGCGTTTCTTTGAGACGCTGGCCAACGGCATGGAAATCCTGGACGCGGCGCTGGACGGCGGCGCCAAGGTGCTGCCTGGCGACGTGGCCTTCAAGCTGCACGATACCTACGGTTTCCCGCTCGACCTGACCAACGACGTGTGCCGCGAGCGCGACGTGGAAGTGGACGAAGCCGGCTTCAAGACCGCCATGGAAAAGCAGAAGGCCCAGGCACGTGCTGCTGGCAAGTTCAAGATGGACAAGGCGCTGGAGTACACCGGTGCTGCCAACCAGTTCACCGGCTACGAGCACCTGGCCGAGACTGCAAAAATCGTAGCTATCTACGTAGACGGGACCAGCGCTGCAGCCCTGAAAGCGGGTCAAAACGGCGTGGTGGTGCTGGACACGACCCCGTTCTACGCCGAAAGCGGCGGCCAAGTGGGTGACGAGGGTGTGATCAATAGCGGCTCCGCCCGCTTTGCGGTGGGCGATACCCTCAAGATCAAGGCCGATGTGTACGGCCACCACGGCACGCTGGAAGAGGGCACGTTGAACGTGGGCGACACGGTGCAGGCCCAGGTCAACACGGCCGTGCGCGCCGCCACTATGCGCAACCACTCGGTCACGCACATCATGCACAAGGCCCTGCGCGAAGTGCTGGGCAGCCACGTGCAGCAAAAGGGCAGTTTGGTCAATGCCGACCGCACCCGTTTCGACTTCGCCCACAACGCGCCCGTGACCGCTGCCGAGATCCGTGAGATCGAGCGCCGCGTGAACGAGGAAATCCTGGCCAACACGGCCACCGACGCGCGCGTGATGGACATCGAATCGGCCCAGAAGACCGGCGCCATGATGCTGTTCGGCGAAAAGTACGGCGAAACCGTGCGCGTGCTCGACATCGGCACCAGCCGCGAACTGTGCGGCGGCACCCATGTGCAGCGCACGGGCGACATTGGTCTCTTCAAGGTGGTGGGCGAAGGCGGCGTGGCCGCAGGCGTGCGCCGTATCGAGGCCGTGACGGGCGCCAACGCGCTGGCCTATCTGCAGAACCTGGAAGACACCGTGAACCAGGCCGCCAGCACCCTCAAGGCGCCGGTCGCCGAGCTCAATGGCCGCATCAGCCAGGCGCTGGACAATGCGCGCGCCCTGGAGAAGGAAGTCGCTGCGCTCAAGGGCAAGCTGGCCTCCAGCCAGGGCGACGAGCTGGTGAACCAGGCGGTGGAAGTCAAGGGCCTGAAGGTACTGGCTGCCGCGCTGCCCGGTGCCGACGCCAAGACCCTGCGCGACACCATGGACAAGCTCAAGGACAAGCTCAAGACCGCTGCCATCGTGCTGGCCGCTGTGGACGGCGACAAGGTGCAGATTGCTGCGGGCGTGACGGCCGACAGCGTGGGCAAGCTCAAGGCCGGTGAACTGGTCAACTTTGTGGCCCAGCAAGTGGGCGGCAAGGGCGGCGGCAAGCCCGACATGGCCATGGCTGGCGGCACCGACGCGGCCAAGCTGCCTGCAGCGCTGGCCTCGGTGACGGGCTGGGTCACGCAGCAACTGGGCTGATGTCCCGGGCCACCACAGCGGCACCGGCCGCTGTGGTGTGGCAGCCATGGCTGCCAAAAAGAGGGTGACGGAACGCGGGCTTTCACCCTAAAGTGCAGCGCATGGACACCCTGCGCGACAGCCCCCAAGACCCGCCGCCGTCCGCTGTGCTGCGCGGCACTGGTGCTGCTTTGGCGGGCCAAGGCGGCCACCTGCCGTGGTGGCGCCGTATCACCATCCCCTTTGAGGTCCTGATCGCCACCGTGGTGGTCACCGCCATGCTGTTGCTGACAGCGTTGCTGGTGTACCAGGTCAGCACCAGCGCGCGCCAGGCCATCATTGCGGCGTCGGACGAGAGCGCGCAGCGCATCAGCCAGCTCATCGCCGAACGGGTGCACCGCATCGTGGACCCTGCCGATGCCACCATCCGCCTGCTGGCGTTCGACCCGGTGGCCTCGGCGTCTACCTTGCCAGCACGGCTGCGACGCCTGCCCGTGCTGGCGCGGCTGCTGGAGCAGAACCAGCTGCTGTCGGCAGTGTTCATCGGTTACCCGGATGGGCAGTTTCTGCTGGTGCGACCGGTGCGCAACGAGGCTTTGCGGGTGCGGCTGGATGCACCGCCCAAAACGGCGTACCTGGTGCAATCCATGGCGCGAGAGCGTGGCCTGGCGGGCATGGTGGGGCGCTGGAGCTATTACGACGCAGACTTGCGGCTGATCGACTCCGCCGTCCTCCCTGAGTACCGCTACGACCCCCGCACCCGTCCCTGGTATGCCGAGGCGCTGGAGCAAAACACGCAGATCCTGACGTCGCCCTATGTGTTCTTCACCACGCAGGAGGTCGGCATCACCCTGAGCCAGCCCAGTGAGGACGGGCGTGCGGTGATTGGCCTGGACGTGGCCCTGACCGACCTGGGACATGAGATCAGCGGCCTGCGCCTGATGCCCCGTACCGAGATTGCGGTGGTGGACAAAGACCGCCGCGTGCTGGCCTACCCCGACATGTCGCGCGTGCTGCTGCGCGATGGCAACACGCCCGGCCTTCGGCTGCGTGCGCTGGACGACCTGGGCGTGCCCAGCCTGCAAGCGCTACAGGCGCTCGGCCTGAAAGATGGCGAGTCGCGCCGCCTGCAGGCCGATGGCGAGGAATGGCTGGGCCGCTCGCTGCCGCTGGCGTCGATGCGCTGGCAGGGGCTGCAGATTCTGATGGCGATTCCCACCAAGGAGCTGCTGGCCGACGTGAACAGCAATTTGCGCCAGCAGGTGTGGCTGTCGGTGTCGCTCATCGGTCTGATGCTGCCGTTGGGCTGGCTCGCCGGCCGACGGGTGGGACGCAGCCTGTTCGGGCTCGCGTTGCAGGCCAGGGCGCTGGCGCGGTTTGATTTCCGGCGGCCCGAACGGCGGGTGTCGCCCGTGCGCGAGGTGCGCGACCTGGGGCAGGTGATGGACCGCATGTCCGACACCATCCAGGAGTTCCTGCACATCACCCACCACATCAGCGCCGAATCGCGCACTGACCTGATGCTGTCGAGTGTGCTGTACGAGCTGGTGCGCGCCACCAGTTGCACCGGCGGTGCGGTGTACCTGGTGGACCCGCAACGCACCGGCTTGCTGCGCGCGGCCCGCCATTGCGAGGACCCGGAGCAGCAATCCCGCTACCCCGAGCACCTGGCCATGGTGCATTTCATCAACCACACCGAGTCCCAGCCTGGTGACCAGCACGAAGACGACGATGACACCGAGCCCGCTCGCGTGCTGCGCGTGCAGCTGCGCACCCGCGACGGGCAGCCCCTCGGCCTGCTGGTGCTGCGCTACATCGCAGACCAGACGCAGGACGACGCGCATTTCCGGGCCTTTGTCGAAAAGCTGTCGGGCACGCTATCGGTAGCCATTGAGACCCGCAGCCTGATCGAAGGCCAGAAGAAGCTGCTGGACGCCGTCATCCGCCTGCTGGCCGACGCCATCGACGCCAAGAGCCCCTACACCGGCGGCCACTGTGAGCGGGTGCCCGAGCTGGCCGAAGCACTCATGGACCGCATGTGTGCAGCCAAAGACGGCCCGTTTGCCCAGGTCACCATGACCGACGCCGAGCGCTACGAGTTCCGCCTGGGGGCCTGGCTGCACGACTGCGGCAAGGTCACCAGCCCGGAGCACATCATCGACAAGGCCACCAAGCTGGAAACGCTCTACAACCGCATTCATGAGGTGCGCATGCGCTTTGAGGTGTTGTGGCGGGACGCAGAGCTGGACTACTGGAAGCAGCATGTGTCGGGCGTGGACCCGGTGCGCCTGCAGCGCGAGCTGCTGCAACGGCGCGAACAGTTGCAGGACGACTTTGCCTTTGTGGCCCGCTGCAACGTCGGGGGTGAATTCATGGCCGAGGCGGACATCGCCCGCCTCAAGGCCATTGGCCGCCAGATCTGGCAGCGGCATTTTGACGACCGCCTGGGCCTGTCGGCGGCCGAGATGCTGCGGCTTTCGACCGTGCCGGTGCGCCCCTTACCCGCCAACGAGCCGTTGCTGGCCGACCGGCCCGAGCACATCGTGTCCTGGGGCGCCCGCAAGCCGCCGGTGGAGGCGGGCAACCCCGCCAACCGCTGGGGCTTCGACATGGTGCTGCCGCCGTACGAGGCGCACCTGGGTGAGCTGCACAACCTGTCCATCCAGCGGGGCACGCTCACCGCCGAAGACCGCTTCAAGATCAACGACCACATCGTGCAGACCATCATCATGCTCAGCGGTCTGCCGTTTCCGCCGCACCTGGCGCGCGTGCCGGAGATTGCCGGGTCCCACCACGAAAAGCTGGACGGCACCGGCTACCCGCGGCGCCTGAAGGCGCCAGAACTGACCTTGGCCGACCGTGTGATGACCCTGGCCGATATCTTTGAGGCACTGACTGCGGCCGACCGGCCCTACAAGCCACCGAAGACGCTGTCCGAGTCGCTCAAGATCATGACCCACATGGTGCGCGAGCGGCACATAGATGCCGAGGTGTTCCGCTTCTTCCTGACCAGCGGTGTGTGGCGTGACTACGCAGAGCGCTTCCTGACGCCTGCGCAGCGCGATGAGGTCAATGTGGAGGCGATCCTGGCATCGCTGGGCTGACAGGGGGCACCGCACTGCGCACTGCGCACTGCACGGTGGCCGATGGAATCCGGCCTGGTCAGTGCCCGCCTTTGCGTACCGGTTCGTAGAAAGTGGGGGCTGGGGAGGGCGCAGCCCGCTCAGAACAATTCGACGTCGTCGTTGGCGACCTTGGTCGCCAAGTGCCCGCTGGCCACCAGATCGTCGTAGAAGCAGACCTGGTTGCGGCCATGTTCCTTGGCGTAGTACAGCGCCTGATCGGCCTGGCCCAGGATTTCGACGGGCGAACCGCGCGTGGTACTCACAAAACCCAGGCTCACCGTCACCTGGCCCACCTGCGGGAAGTGGTACTCCTGCACGGCCAGCCGGAAGCGGTTAAACACCTTGTGGGCAGTGCTCAGCGTGGTGGAGCGCAGCAGCACCACAAACTCTTCGCCGCCAAAGCGGAAGATGCGGTCGTGGCTGCGGAACGAGCTGCGCAGGATGTTGGCGATCAGGATCAGCACTTCGTCACCATAGAGGTGGCCGAAGCGGTCGTTGACCTGCTTGAAGTGGTCGATGTCCACCACCGCCAGCCATTGCTGCACGGGCTCGTTGTCGCTGGCCACGGCGGTTTCTTCGGCCGCAAAGGACTCGGTGACTGCGCCAGACCGGCTGGCCAGCCCGCTCATGGTGTAGCGGGAGAATTGCTCGTCAAACGTCTTGCGGTTGAACAGGCCGGTGAGCGCATCGCGCTCGCTGTAGTCGAGCAGGCTCTGGTAGTTCTGGTAAACCTGAAACACACCCATGAGCACGTCAAGCTTGTGGGCCGAGAACGGGCGCGACTGGGTGATCTCCAGGCACGTGCTGACCTTGTCGTGCATCCACACCGGCAGCCAGAGCACATGGCGGCCCCGGCGGGGTGAGGCCAGGGCGCGCTCGCCCCGGTTGTCCATGCAGTCCCGCAGGGCGGGGTACTGGTCCAGCGGCTCCCTGCGGGGGTCGGCTGCAGCTTCGGAGTCGGTGGACACCAGCTGGCCGTTGTCCACCCAGGTGCGGGGGCGCACATGGGGCACGCCGCCCTCTGTGAACAGTTCCAGGGCCCGCACCTCGATGATGCTGCTGAGTTTCTGCAGCGTGGACAGCACCGACACCTCCAGCCGCAGGTGGTCGCGGTGGCCAGTCATCTCCACCAGGTTTTGCAGGATGGGTTTCATAGGCGGTGTGCTGCGGGCCGATCGGGGCATGTCGTGGGGTCAGTTACGGCGCACAAACACCACGTCCCACACCCCATGGCCCAGTCGCAGGCCACGGTTTTCGAATTTGGTCAGCGGGCGGTAGTCGGGTTGCGGTGCAAAGCCGTCTGCGGTGTTTTGCAGCAGGGGCTCGGCGCTCAGTACCTGCAGCATCTGCTCTGCGTAGGGTTGCCAGTCGGTGGCGCAATGTAGGTAGCCGCCGGGCTTGAGGCGTGCAGCCAGCTTGGCCACCAGCGGGGGCTGGATCAGGCGGCGCTTGTTGTGCTTTTTCTTGTGCCAGGGGTCGGGGAAGAAGATGTGCACGCCGTCGAGGACGCCGGGCGGCAGCATGTGGTCGATCACCTCCACGGCGTCGTGCTGCAGGATGCGGATGTTGGTCAGCCCTTGTTCGCCAATGCGCTTGAGCAGGGCGCCCACGCCGGGCTCATGCACCTCGCAGCACAGAAAGTTGTCGTCTGGCCGCACGCGGGCGATATGGGCCGTGGCCTCGCCCATGCCAAAGCCGATCTCCAGCACCAGCGGCGCGCTGCGGCCAAAGGCGGCGGTGGCGTCCAGCGGCGCGGGGGTGTAGGGCAGAACAAAACGTGGCCCAAAGTCTTCAAAGGCCTTGGCCTGGCCCGTGGTGGTGCGGCCGGCGCGGCGCACAAAGCTCTTGATGGTTTTGGGGTGGGTCACACCGGCGGGGGCAGAGCCCTGTGCAGTGGGCGCTGTGGGGGCGGTGGAGGCTGCGGGCGCAGCACTGGCGGGGGCGGAGGCTGTGGTCAATTCGGTCACGGTGGGCCATTGTAGTTTCGTCGCCACGCCGCGACCCACTGTGCCAGTGCGTCGGGTATGCAAATGTTGTGCAGATTTGCCACAGCGGGCAAGCCCAGGGCCAGCGCGGCGTGCGACAAGGCCCGTAAAGGGTTGTCCAGGTCCAGCGCCTGCGCGCCGTTTTGTTTGGAGAGCTTTTCGCCGTTGTCACCGCACACCAGGGGGGTGTGCAGATAGCGCGGCGTGGGCAGTCCCAGCGCCTGCTGCAGCAGGATCTGGCGCGGCGTGTTGTCGGCCAGGTCTTCCCCCCGGACCACGTCGGTGATGCCCTGGTCGGCATCGTCCACCACCACGGCCAGCTGGTAAGCCCACAACCCGTCTGCGCGGCGCAGCACAAAGTCGCCTACGGTGTTAGCCACCTGTTGCTGCTGGCGTCCCAGGCGGCGGTCGCGCCACTGCAGCACGCCATCTGCTACTGAATAGATAGCGCTCCAGGCATGATCCACTAGCGCAATAGGCTGTTTTGGCTTGAAATTGGTCACATTGAATCGCCAGGAGCGCCCCGTGCGGCCGTTCAGCCCCTGGCGGCAAGTGCCGGGGTAGGGCAGCGCCGCATGCCGCTCGCGGGCATGGCCCTGGGCGGCATGGGCGTCTTCGATGTCCTTGCGTGAGCACGCGCAGGGGTAGGCATCGCCCTGCGCCACCAGCTGGTCCAGGGCGCGCTGGTACAGACTGCTGCGCGCAGACTGCCACTGGGGCGGGGCATCGGGGTGCAGGCCACAGGTGGCCAGTTGCTGCAGGATGAAGGTGTCGGCCCCTGGCACGCAGCGGGGCTGGTCCACATCCTCAATGCGCACCAGCCACCGGCCGTTGTGTGCACGTGCATCCAGCCAGCTGGCCAGCGCGGCCACCAGAGAGCCCGCATGCAGCGGGCCTGTGGGGGAGGGAGCAAACCGCCCCACATAGCGCCCCACATTGCGCTCCTCTGGGCGTGCTGTGGGGCTACCCCCGTCGTGCGGCGTTGCTCCTACGCCCCCCGTCATGCCACGGCAAGTGCCAGTTCCAGTCCCGACACAAAGGCATCTTCCAGCCGGTGCCCCAGGCACCAGTCACCGCAGGCGCCCAGGCCCGCCTTGGCGTCCCACAGGTGGCTCTTGCCCAGCGGGTGGGTGGTTTGCGCATAGCGCCAGCGGCGGGTGTCGGCATGCGCAGGCTCGGCCCGGATGCCGGTGACCTCGGCAAATGCCTTGAGCAGCTTGGCCTGCACGCGGGCTTCGTCGTCTTCGAGGTGTTCTGCCGACCAGGCGGGGCTGGCCTGCACCGTCCAGCGCTCCACCACGTTGCGGCCCGGCTTGGACGACTCGCGCGCCAGCCAGGCAATGCGGTGGTGGGTGCTGCGCGCTGCGTTCCATTGCGGGCCCAGTGTGGTCAGGCCCGGGCGCACGGCCTGGGGGTAGGCCAGCATCAGGGTCCAGCAGGGCGCGATGGCCACCTTGGACATGGCGTCGGCCAGCGGGGAGTCGAGCCCGGAGCCGGAAATCAAGGCCTGTGCGGGCACCGAGGGCTGGGCCAGCAGTACCGCGTCAAAGCCCGCATACACATGCTGCTCGCCGCCAGCGCCTTCGGTGCGCAGTTGCCACCCGGGTGCGTTCACGGCGTCGGGTTCGATGCGGGTGACGCGGGTGTGGGTGACCAGCTGGCCTGCCTGGGCCAAGGGTTCCGCCCAGGTGGTCACCAGCGACTGCATGCCCGGGGTGGCGACCCAGTGGGCTTCGCGGTGGGGCAGTCCCACGGCGGCCACCCGGCCTGCGGCGTCCAGCACCTGGACCGAATTGGCGCTCCAGCGCTTGCAGATGCCGGGCACGGTGTCGATGGCTCGGGCAAAGCGCGGGTCGCGCACGGTGAAATACTGGGCACCGGCATCAAAGTTGCCAAAGGGGCTGTCGATGGTGGCGGTGCGGCCGCCGGCCTGGTGGGACTTTTCAAACACCGTCACCCGGTGGCCGGCCTGGACCAGGGTGCGGGCACAGACAATGCCCGCCATGCCCGCGCCAATGATGGCGAAGTGGCGCTGCGGTTTACCGGAGGGGGTGATGGAGGTGGCGGGCGCTGCGGAAGCTGCAGGGGCCGGGGCGCTGGTGCGTCGGAGCCGTTTGGCGGGGAGAGGATCAGGTTTGCTCATGGGAGGCCTTTCGGTGACGGTCGGCAAAAGAAATGCGATGCAAAACCAACAGCAACCACTCTACACGCGGTGCCGGCCTGTGCGCACTTGATCAGGGTCACAAATGATGGTGGTTTTCCAGCAGAGCGCGGCGTGTGGCGGGGCTTTGCAGCTGGTTCAGCCACCACTGCAGCGCGCGGCCGGGGGCGGTGAAGCCAGGGCCGCCCCAGGCGTAGTGCACGCGCACGTTGCGCTCCGGCCGGGCCACGCGGCGCGCCACCAGGCGGCCGGCCTCCAGGTAGGGGCGCACCATGGGTTCGGGCAGAAAACCGCCACCCAGGCCGCGCAACTGCACGCGCACCTTGGCCTGCATGGTGTCCACCGTCAGCACGTCCTGCCCGCCCAGCAGGCCCATGGTGGCGCCGCCACGGGTGGCCGAGTCGGCCACGGCCACGGCGCGGTGCTCCAGCAGCGTGGCGTCGGAGATCGGCTCGGGCGCGGTGGCCAGCGGGTGGTGGGGCGCCACCACGTAGATGAAGAGCACATCGCCCAGCAGCCCTTGCTGCAGGCCGGCCACGTTGTTGCTGGCCACGGATACGCCAATGGCCAGGTCGGCGCGGCCGGAGGTCAGCGCCTCCAGCGTGCCGGTCATGATGCCGTCGCGCAGCTTGAGGCGCGTGGGGGGCTTCATGGCGTAGAACGCGTCCACCAGCTCCAGCAGGGTGTGGGGCGAGATGATGCCGTCCACCGACAGCGTGAGCTGCGGCTCCCAGCCCGTGGCCACGCGGCGCACGCGGTGGGCCACGGCGTCGATGTCCTGCAGCAGGCGCGCGCCTTCGCGCAGCAGCTCTACCCCGGCCTCGGTGGGGCGGGCCTGGCGGGCGCTGCGGTCAAACAGCAGCACGTCCAGTGCGTCTTCGATCTGGCGCACGCGGTAGGTGAGGGCGCTGGGCACCAGGCCCAGTTGCCGTGCGGCGGCGGCAAAGCTGCCGGCCTCGGCAATCACCTGCAGCATGGTCAGTGCATCGGGGGTGAGGACATCGCGGGCGTTTTGCATGGTGGCGCCATGTTAATTCAGATTATTTGAACATTGCCATCAATCCGTCTGTGCCCGCAGCGGGTGTGGCAGTCCTACAGTCGAGTCTTGAAAGGAGCACTCACATGCTGACTGTTCGTAAATCGCAAGACCGGGGCCACGCCGACCATGGCTGGCTCAATTCCTTCCACAGCTTCTCGTTCGCCGGGTACTACGACCCCGCCCACATGGGCTTTGGCAACCTGCGCGTCATCAACGAAGACCGCATTGCGCCGGGCACCGGGTTTGGAACCCATGGCCACCGCGACATGGAAATCATCAGCTACGTGCTGTCGGGCGAACTGGCCCACAAGGACAGCATGGGCAACGTCAAGGGCATCCCGCCCGGTGACGTGCAGCGCATGAGCGCAGGCACTGGCGTGCAGCACAGCGAGTTCAACCACGCTGCGGGCCAGACCACGCACTTCCTGCAGATCTGGATTGAGCCCAACGTACGCGGCATTCCGCCCAGCTACGAGCAAAAGACCTTTGCCGAGGCGGAAAAGCGCGGCGCCCTGCGCCTGGTGGCGTCGCCCGATGGCGCGCAGGGCTCGGTCAAGATCCATGCCGATGCGGCCTTGTATGCGGGTTTGCTGGATGGGGACGAGTCCGTCACTCTGGCGCTGAACCCCGCCCGCAAGACCTATGTGCACCTGGTGCGCGGCGCGCTGACCGCCAACGGCCAGACCCTATCGGGCGGCGATGCGCTGCTGATGGAAAAGGAAACCACCTTGTCTTTGACCCATGGCCACGACGCCGAGGTGCTGGTGTTTGACCTGGCCGCCTGATTTTTACTTCGTAACCACTTTCACTCAGGAGTTCTTCACCATGTTCACATCACTGCAAAACCCCTTGGCCCTGGCATCGCGCCTGCTGCTGGCCGCCCTGTTCCTGCCTGCGGGCATTGGCAAGCTGACCGGCTTTGCCGGTACCGTGGGCTATATCACGTCGGTGGGCCTGCCCATGCCCACGGTGGCCGCAGCCATTGCGGCGGCGGTTGAAGTGCTGGGCAGCCTGGCGCTGATCTTTGGCGTGGGCACCCGGTTCGCCGCGCTGGCGCTGGCCTTCTTCACGCTGGTGGCCAGCTTCTTCTTCCATGCCTACTGGAACCTGCCCGCTGACAAGCAAATGATGCAGCAGCTCATGTTCTTCAAGAACGTGGGCGTGACCGGCGGCCTGCTGGCCCTGGCAGCCTTTGGCGCCGGTGCGTGGAGCCTGGACGCACGCCGCTCGGACCGCTGATCCGGTCTGTCGATAAAGGGCCTGCAGCCCGCAGGGGTGCAGGTTCTGGCATTCAATCGCGTGGTTGTTTGTTGTTCTGTAGGCAGTTCGTCGGTCGTTTTTTTGGTTTTTCCCCTGGTCTCGTTCCCTCATCGTTTCAACAGGAGTTATCTCATGGCACACATCGCAGTTGTTTACCACTCGGGTTATGGTCACACGCAGCGTCTGGCGCAGGCGGTGGCGGAGGGCGCAGGCGCCCAGCTGGTCGCCATTGACGCAGAAGGCAATCTGCCCGAAGGTGGCTGGGAAACGCTGGCCGCAGCCAGTGCCATCATTTTTGGCTCGCCCACGTACATGGCCGGCCCCAGCTGGCAGTTCAAGAAATTTGCCGACGCCTCGTCCAAGCCCTGGTTCAGCCAGGCCTGGAAGGACAAGCTGTTTGCAGGCTTCACCAACAGCGCCAGCACCAACGGCGACAAGCAGATCACGCTGGACTACATGTTCCACCTGGCCATGCAGCACGGTGGCATCTGGGTGGGCAACGGCATGATGCCCGCCAACTCCAAGGCGGCCACGCGCAACGATGTGAACTGGATCGGCTCGTTCAGCGGCGCCATGTCCCAGTCGCCGTCCGACGCCTCGGCTGCCGAGATGTTCCCCGGCGACCTGGAGACGGGCAAGCAGTTCGGCCAGCGCGTGGCCGACGTGGCCCGCCGCCTCTCTCGTTAAGGCGCAGTCGCCTTTTGGCGCTACAGTGGCGCGCCCCAATACAACCAGGAGAACACCCCATGGCAGTTGAATTGCGGCGCGTCCCCGGCGCGCCCATGGCCCAGACCGTGCACATCCGTGCGCACGACCTTGTGGCCGATGGCAGTGTGGAAGAGGGCGGCACCGACAGCGGCCCCAACCCGCACGACCTGTATGACGCTGCCCTGGGGGCCTGCAAGGCGCTCACGGTGCTGTGGTACGCACGCCGCAAGGGCCTTCCGGTGGACGATGTGCAGACCGTGGTCGAGCGCGACGCCTCGGCCGAGCGTGCGGGCGTCTACCGTCTCGCGACCCGGCTGCAGGTCAGCGGCGACCTCACCGATGCCCAGATTGCCGAGCTGGAAACCGTGGCGCAGAAATGCCCTGTGCACAAGCTGATGACCACGGTGACGACCGAGATCAGCACTTTGGTGGAGCGTGCGGCATGAGCGATACCCCCAGCACTTCTTTTCTGCCCCTCACGGGCCATGCCAAGGACCTGGGCGGCGGCTTTACCGTGCGCCGCCTGCTGCCCGCTGTGCAGCGCAAGGCCGTGGGGCCCTTCCTGTTTTTCGACCACTTCGGTCCGGTGACGGTGGCTCCGGGTGACAGCCACGACGTGCGTCCCCATCCGCACATTGGCCTGGCGACGGTGACCTACCTGTTCTCGGGCGCCATCATGCACCGCGACAGCCTGGGCTATGTGCAGCAGATCGAACCCGGCGCCATCAACTGGATGACGGCCGGGCGGGGCATCGTGCACTCCGAGCGCCGCCCGGAGAGCCTTGCAAACCAGCCGTATGTGAACCACGGCATCCAGCTGTGGGCTGCGCTGCCACTGGCCCACGAAGAAGCCGACCCCTCGTTTGTGCATACGCCTGCAGCGGCCATCCCACAGGTGCAGGTGGATGGGGCCAGCGTGCGGGTGCTGATTGGCGAGGCGTTTGGTCAGACCTCACCGGTGGCCACGTATTCGCGCACCTTGTACCTAGACGTGCAGCTGCCTGCGGGCGCCACCCTGAAGATCCCGGCACTGGTGCCCGAGCTGGCGGTGTACACCGTGGATGCACCGGTGTCGTTGAACGGCGCTCAGGTGCCTGCGCACATTCTGGCGGTGGCGGAACCCGGCCAGCCCCTGCCTTTGACGGCCGGTGAGAGTGCCGTGCGCCTGATGGTGATCGGCGGCGAGCCGCTGGATGCGCCGCGCCACATGTGGTGGAACTTTGTCTCCAGCCGCAAGGAGCGCATCGTGCAGGCCGCCAGCGACTGGGAGGCACAAGCGATGGGCCAGGTGCCGGGCGAGGTGGAATGGATTCCCCTGCCGGAACACCGCTTCAAAGCCTGATCAAAGCATGATGTTGAGATGAAAATGGGCTGTAGCGCTAGTGCATCAAGCGCTGGCAGCTCATGATTTGATAGCGTTTTCTGCGGCCGCTGCGGGAGCGTCGGTGGCAAGCCCGGTGTCCAGCACGCGGCGCTCGTCAAACACAAAGCACCCGCCGTGGTAGTGCGCGCCATCCGTCAGCTCAAAGTACTTCAGGATGCCGCCCTCCAGCTGGTAGACATGGGGCAGGCCTTCCTCGCGCATGAGGATGGCGGCTTTTTCGCAGCGGATGCCGCCGGTGCAGAAGCTCACCACGGTCTTGTCCTGCAGTTTGGCCTTGTGGGCGCGCAGCGCGGGCGGAAACTCGGTGAACTTGTCGATGCGCCAGTCGATGGCGTTGTCGAACGTGCCTGCGTCCACTTCAAAGGCGTTACGGGTGTCGAGCGTGACCACTTCGCGGCCTTCGTCGTCGTGCCCCTGGTCCAGCCAGCGGCGCAGCGTGGCCGGGTCTACCGAGGGCGCGCGGCCTGCGGCAGGGCGGATGGTGGGGTGGTCCATGCGGATGATCTCGCGCTTGACCTTGACCAGCATCTTGCGAAACGGCACCGTGGCCGACCAGCTCTCCTTGGGCTCCAGGTCGGCAAAGCGGGCATCGGTGCGCAGCTGCGCGACAAACCCCCGCACGGCATCGGCCGGGCCCGCAAGAAAGAAGTTGATACCTTCCTCCGCCAGGAGGATGGTGCCCTTGAGCTGGGCGGCCACCGCACGCTCATGCAGCACATCGCGCAGCGCGGCGGCATCGGGCAGCGGCACAAACTTGTAGCAGGAGATGTTGAGGACGGTGTCGGTAGGGTTCACGGCAGTAAAAAAGCACAAAGGCCCGCTGGCGGGCCTGTGGGTCACAGTGGCCAAGCTGCGCCTCAAGCGCCGCTCGGCGTATCCGGGTCAGGCCGCCGGTGACAGCAGCGTGGACTCGATCTTGTTGGCCAGCTGCGCAATGGCCAGCGCCGCCGGGCAGCCGGGGGTTTGCAGCAGCAACAACTGGCGGCGCATCACGGCATCGCGCACCGAGGGGTCGGCCGGGATGTCGCCCATGTGGATCAGGCGCATGGGGCGGCCGGATTCGGTGCTCACAAAGCGGTCGAGCACCTGCTGCAGCTGGCTGGTGATGGCGCGGCCATCGCCCGGACGGGCGGCCTGGTTGATGACCATGCGCACATGCTGGCGCTTTTGCTGCATGGCCAGTACCTTGATGGCGGCGTAGGCATCGGTGAGTGAGGTGGGTTCGGGCGTGGCCACGATCAGCACCTCGGACGCCAGCGACACCGAGAACAGCACCACGTCGGAGATACCGGCACCGGTATCGAGCAGCACCACGTCGTAGCGGGGCGTGAGTGCCTGGATCACGTTCAGGAACTGGTTGCGCACCTCGGGCGTGAGGCGCGAATATTCCACCATGCCCGATCCGGCCAGCAGCACATCAAAGCCACCAGGCGCGGCGATCACGGCGTCGTCCAGCGCGGCTTTGCCGGTGAACACGTCGTGCAGGGTGATCTTGGGGTGCAGGTTCAGCACCACGTCCAGGTTGGCCAGGCCCAGGTCGGCGTCGAGCACCAGCACGCGCTGGCCTCGGCGGGTGAGGGCTGCGGCCAGGTTGGCCGATACGAAAGTCTTGCCCACGCCGCCTTTGCCGCTGGTCACCGCAATGATGCGGGCACCAGAAGCGGCCGAGGCCAGGGGGGCGGCAGGGCCTGCAGGGGCTGCAGGCGTGGTGGGTTGGGGGGACAGCGCGTCGCTCATCATCTAACTTTCAGTAGGCGCTGCCTGTTGGGTTGGGGTCCAGTGGAGGCAGATCGCCCCAACCCGAGGGGGTGTAGAGCGGGCCAAACAACAGGCTTTTCTCTTCGGCACTGACAGTGCTGTCGGGTTGTTCCTCGATGCTGACACGGTTGCGGCCCGACGCCTTGGCCTGGTAGAGCTGGTGGTCGGCGCGGTCGGTCCACAGCAGGGTGGTGGATCGGATCCACTGCATGGCGAACGCGCCACCAATGCTCACCGTCACGTTCAGTTCGACTGTCGGGGAGATGCGGATGGGCGTGTTGGCCACTGCGCGCCGGATGCGTTCTGCCACCACGCGGCCAAAGGCGGCCTGGCAGGCGGGCAGCACCACCGCAAATTCTTCGCCGCCGTAGCGGGCCAGGGTGTCCATGGGGCGCACACAGGCGCTGAGCGTGCGGGCCACCGACTGGAGCACCACATCGCCAGCCAGATGGCCGTGGGTGTCATTCACCCTTTTGAAGTGGTCGATATCCAGCATCAGCAGCAGGGCTGCCTCGCCGGAGCGGGTGACGCGATCGATTTCACGTTCCAGCACGGCACGGAAATGTCTGCGGTTCGCCAGTCCCGTGAGCGGGTCTTTGAGCGACAACTCGCACAGGCCGTCGATCAGACCCTGCAAATAAAGGGAAGGCACCTCGCGGTGCAGTGCTGCCTCGCTGCCGCCGGCCTGAGCCACCAGTGCGTGGGCAGTATCCAGGCGAAGGTCGCGCAGATCTACCAGATGAGAGGCCGCTGAGTCAGACACAAATTGGAACAAAGAGAGTTGGGCAAGTGTACCAGCGCGTCAGCAAGAACAAGGCCGTGGCACAGCGGTCGCAGCGTAGGTAAAACCCGGCTCACGCCCGCGCCACGGGCTCGGGAAGCTGCTGCAGTGCCACCAGCGCCTCGGCGTCGGTCCGGTACATGGCCAGCCCGGGGCGCAGGTCCAGCAGCCCGGCCTGGCGCAGCACCTGCTCCACCGGCAACTTCAGGCCACTCAGATGCAAGGTGCCGCCCCGCAGTTCCATCTGCGCCAGCAGTTGGGCAAAGGTTTCGACGCCCGTCACATCGATGCGGTTGATAGGTTGGGCCAGCAGGCACAGGTGCACCACCTCGGGGTGGGCGGCCAGGTGCTCGGTCACGCGCCGCTCCAGCGCGCTGGCGGAGGCAAAGTCCAGCTCCGCATCCATGCGCAGCGCCAGCAACCGGGGGGCGAGGGGTGGCAGCTGCCACAGGTGCCGGTCGCGCAGGCTGCCGTCCGGGTGCAGGCCCACCTCGATGATGCGCGGGTGCAGGCGCTGGTACAGGAAGTGGCTCAGGTTCATCAACAAACCCACCAGTACGCCCCAGTACATGCGCGGGGCGGTGGCCAAGGTCAGGGCAAAGGTTACGCCACCGATCACGGCTTCCACGCGCGATACCCGCCACAGCCGCAGCAGGGTGCCCGGCTTGATGAGGCTGGTGACGGCCGTGACCACGACCGCCGCCAGCACCGACTGCGGGACGTGGTACAGCGCGGGCGTCAGCCACAGTAGAACGACCAGCACCAGGCTGATTGCAAACAGCGTGGCCCAGCCCGTCTTGGCGCCGGCGTAGAGGTTGATGGCCGAGCGCGAGAAGGATGCGCTGGTGGCAAAACTGCCGCACAGGCCGCTGCTGATCTTGGCCAGGCCCTGGCCGATCAGGTCCTGGTTTTCGTTCCACTGCTCCTTGGAGCGCTGGCTTTCCACCTTGGCGCTGGACGCGGTCTCCAAAAAGCTCACCAGCGTCACCACCAGCACGGGCATGACCAGTGCGCTGAAGCTGGACCAGGGCAGGGCGCCCGGCCAGTAAGGGGCGGGCAAGCCCGAGGGCAAGGTGCCTACCACGGCCCCGCCAGCGTCGGCGTAGCCCAGGGCCCAGCTCAAGGCGCCTGCCGCGCCCACCACCACAATCGCGGCCGGAAACTGCGGCAGCCAGCGGCGCGCCAGCATCAGCAAGCCCAGGCTGCCCAGGCCAAACCCTGCGGCCGTCAGGTCAAACAGGCCGGGTGAGGGCGTCGAGAGCAGAGCGCCCCAGTCGGCTGCGCGCAACCCGGTCAGCGCCGCCAGTTGCGAGCCCAGGATCAGCAGCGCTGCGGCCTGCGTAAAACCATTGAGCACGGGCGAGGTCACGAGGTTGAGCAACCAGCCAAATCGCGCGATGCCCATCACCATCTGCAGCAGCCCCGACAGCAGGGCCATCCACGCGGCCAGGGCCACCCACTGCGCACTGCCGGGTTCGGCCAAGCCGGTGAGGGAGGCGCCGATCAGCAGGCTGGTCAGCGCGGTGGGGCCCACCCCCAGCCGGGTGGAGGAGCTGAACAGCACGGCGACCAGCGCCGGAATCAGGGATGCATAAATGCCGGTGACCAGAGGCATGCCCGCCAGCGCAGCGTAGGCCACGCCCTGGGGTACCAGCATCAACCCTACCGTCATGCCTGCCCAGAACTCGCCTTTGAGCAGTTGCCGATCCGGGCGGGGCCATTTCAAAAAAGGAAGCCAGCGTGCGAGCGAATGCAGGGTCATGCCCTCGATTGTCGCGCGCCCGGGACCTCGGCGCCCCGGCTCTTCCCAATAGGCAAGGGCACCGGTGGTGGCGGACCGCAGGCTCCTTCGTCCTACAGGCACTTCGGCCCTGTCCGACCCGCAGGCCTCGACCGGTTGCCTACAGTCTGCCCATGTCTTAACCGCAAGGAGTCAAAGCATGAATTCCCAAAACCTGATGGATCGTCCCGCCCACCGCATCGCCAGCATCCTGGCCGTCAGCGCCCTGGCCCTGGGTCTCGCCGCATGCGGCAAGACCGAAGAGCCCACCGTGGGCCAGCGTCTGGACTCTGCGGTCGAAAAGACCGAACAAGCCGCCGCCGACGCCCGAGTGAAGGCCGAGAGCGCCATGCAGACCGCCGAAACCAAGATGGAGCAGGGCGCCGCCAATGCAGAAGCCAAGGCCAAGGACGCCGCCAACACCGCCAAGGGCGCGATTGACGACGCCACCATCACCGCCCAGGTGAATGCGGGCTTGGCCAAGGACCCCGATCTGAGCGCGCTCAAGATCAACGTGGACACCGTGAACGGCAAGGTCACTCTGAACGGCCCTGCGCCCTCTACCGTAGCCCGTGACCGTGCGGAAACCATCGCCAAGAGCGTGACGGGCGTGACCTCGGTCAACAACCAGCTGGTCGTCACCGCCAGCTAATGTCGGACCACAGGGCGGGCGGCGTATGCCGCACCGCCCTGATTCCCGCACCCACGCGCCGCCCGGCTCACCACCGGGCGGCGCGCTCCCCCCCCCCCCCCCCCCCCCCCCCCCCCCCCCCCCCCCCGCTACCATGGCTGGCATGAAAGACCACGACATCGATCTTGCCACCCACCTCGTCCACCACGACTACCAGCCCCCGGCTGGTTTTGTTGCCCCTCAGCCCGGGGTGTTCAAAGCCTCCACGGTCATCTTCCCCAACGTCGCGGCCATGCGCTCGCGGGAGTGGAAGGACAAGAGCGGCTACACCTACGGCCTGCACGGTACGCCCACCACCTTCATCCTCGAAGAACGCCTGTGCGCGCTGGAAGGTGGCCTGCAGTGTGTGCTGGTGCCCAGCGGCCTCGCCGCCATCGCGAACGTGGGAATGGCCTTGCTCAAGTCCGGCGATGAGGTGCTGATCCCCGACAACGCCTACGGTCCCGGCAAGGACTTTGCCAACGGCGAGCTGGCCCGTTTCGGCATCACCCATGCGTTTTACGACCCGCTGGACCCGGCCGACCTGGCCGCGCGCATCACCCCCGCCACCCGGCTGGTGTGGCTGGAGGCGCCGGGCTCGGTGAGCATGGAGTTTCCTGACCTGTGCGAGCAGGTGCGCATCTGCCGTGCCCGCGGCGTGACCACGGCGCTGGACAACACCTGGGGTGCGGGTCTGGCGTTTGCGCCGTTTGACCTGACGGGCGATGGCAGCCTGGGGGTGGACATTTCTGCCCATGCGCTCACCAAGTACCCCAGCGGTGGTGGCGATGTGCTCATGGGCAGCGTCATCACACGCGACCTGGGCCTGCACATGAAGATCAAGCTCACCCACATGCGGCTGGGCCTGGGCGTCGGCGCCAACGATGCGGAGGCGATCCTGCGTGCGTTGCCCAGCATCGGTCTGCGCTATCGCGCCCACGACGAAGCCGCGCGCCAGCTGGCGCGCTGGTTGCAGCAGCAGCCCGCCATCGCGCAAGTGCTGCACCCTGCGCTGGAGGGCGCGCCCGGTCATTCCCACTGGAAGGCTCTGTGCGGCGCTGCCGAGGGCGGGCAGGGCGCGGCGGCCGGCCTGTTCAGCGTGATGATCGACGCGCGCTACACCCAGCAGCAGGTGGATGTCTTCTGCGACAGCCTGCGCCTGTTCAAGCTGGGCTACAGCTGGGGCGGCCCCATGAGCCTGGTGGTGCCCTACACCATCGCCAGCATGCGCAGCCGCCCGTCGCCCCACCTGAAGCCGGGCACGCTGGTGCGTTTTTCCATCGGGCTGGAGGCGGTGGAGGACCTGCGGCGTGATCTGCAGCAGGCGATGGAGCGGGCCTTCCCCGCCTGAGCTGCCCTTCGGCCTTCTGCCCAGGGTGTAGATGTGGGGCGGGCTACGGGCTTTCCTCAGTGGCGCAGCCGAACGCGCGGGCTTAGTGTGGCAGCATGAACGCGACATCTTCCAAGCCCGGGCCGGACACCGTTGGTACCCCAGACACCTCCGAGGCCCGGCAGGCCGAGGCCATCGCCGACCGCGTAAAGGCCCAGACGGCGCAACCTGTGCAGCTGCAGCCGTTGCATCTGGCCGACCCTTTTCGGTGGCTGATGCGGGGGCTGGACGACGTACGGGCAGCGCCCGGCATTGCGGTGTTTTACGGCGTGTGCTTCTGGGCCATGGCCGTGGTGCTGGGCTGGGTGTTTCGCACGCGGCCGGAGTACACCATGTCCATGGCCAGCGGTTGCCTGCTGCTGGGGCCGTTTCTGGCCATGGGGCTGTATGACACCAGCCGTCGGCGCGAGGCCAGCCTCCAGCCGCAGCTGAGCGAATCCCTGACGTGCTGGGACAGCCACATGGGCAGCATGGGCATGCTGGTGCTGGTGCTCGTGGTGCTGGAGCTACTCTGGGGCCGCGCATCGCTGGTGGTATTTGCCGTGTTTTTCAACACCGGCATGCCGTCCACCACGGGCGTGCTGCAGGCGGTGTTCAACCCGCAGAACTGGAGCTTTGTGGCGGTGTACACGGTGGTGGGCGGCGTGTTTGCGGCACTGGTGTTTTCCACCTCGGTGGTGTCCATCCCCATGATTCTGGACCGTGATACCGACGCGCTGACTGCGGGCATCACCAGCATGCGTGTGGTGGTCGAAAACCCCGGCGTGATGCTGCTGTGGGGGGCATTGATCACCCTCATCGTGGCCGTCTCGCTGTGGTTCTGGGGCGTGGGCCTGCTGCTGGCGGGGCCTGTGCTGGGTTTTGCCAGCTGGCACGCCTACCGGGCTGCCGTCATCCCGCTGCCGCGCACTGCGGCGATGGGCTAAGAACCTGTTCAAAGTCTTTTTGGAGATTGCATTGCAGTGCAATCGCGGCGAGTGGAAGCTTTGGGTGCGCCGCATGGGCTCATGCCCATGCAAGCAACCGGGGCGCCAAAACTCCAAGTTCATCGGCCCGATTTCACTCCAACCCTTCGGGCAAGTACCTTGCCGGGCGGTCTACGGCGTTGCGGCGCTTGTTGATAGCCGAGCTATCCACTGCGCACCGCGCCTTGCATCCCATCCCGGCAAGGTACTTGTGCAACTCCAAAAAAACTTTGAACAGGTTCTAAGAGCCCAGCCTGTTACAGTGGGTCTCAACTTCAGGAAGCAACTACCTTGGCAACACCCAACTACGGATACGAAAAGCGCCAGCGCGAACTCGCCAAAAAGCAGAAAAAAGAAGACAAGCTGAGGGCCAAAGCGCAACGCAAGCCAAACGATCCGCAGGGGGATGACCAGCCCGCTGACGAGCAGCCAGAGGGCGACGCGGGCCATCCCGAACAGCCTGCGGGTTGAATGACCCGCCTGCGTCGCGTCTAACGCAGCAGTTTTTTCAGCTCTGGCCACACATTGGCCAGCATTTGCGGATGCGCCTCGGCGCGCGGGTGGATGCGGTCAGGCTGGAACAGGCGCGTGGGGTCTGGCCCATCTGCCACCCCTTTCAGGAAAAACGGCACCACCGCCGCCTTGTGGGCCTGCGCCACGCTGGTGAACAGGCCCGCAAACTTGTTGGCGTAGTCGGTGCCGTAGTTGGGCGGCACCTGCATGCCCACCAGCAGCACCTTGGCCCCGGCCTTTTGGGCCGTCTGCGTCATCCAGGTCAGGTTTTCTTCGGTGTTCTTGAGCGGCAGCCCGCGCAGCGCATCGTTGCCGCCCAGTTCGATCACGACGTGCGTTGGCTTGTGCTGGGCCAGCAACGCCGCCAGGCGCGAGCGGCCGCCCGAGGTGGTCTCACCACTTACGCTGGCATTGACCACGGTGGCCGTGAGCTTGTCCTGTGCCAACTGCTTTTCCAGCAGCGCCACCCAGCCCGTGCCCCGCGCCAGGCCGTATTCGGCACTGAGTGAGTCCCCCAGCACCAGGATCACGGGCGTGCGCCCCGCAGCCCCCGGCTTGGCGGTGGCCTGCGCAAAGGCCATGGGGGCACAAAGCCCCACCACCAGGCCGATAGATGCGCTCAGGATAAAGTGGCGCCGTTGCTGCAGATTGCGAATCAAAGTAAAGAGCCTTTCATGTCCGAACCCTCCCCGCTGCCCAAGACACCGCCCGCCACCCCCATCATTGCCGTGGAGCATGTGTTCAAGTCGGTGACGGATTCCACCGGAACCCTCGACATTCTGCGGGATATCGATTTCCGCCTGGCTGCCAGGGAAACGGCGGCCATCGTCGGCGCCTCGGGCTCGGGCAAGAGCACGCTGCTGTCCATCATCGCGGGGCTCGATACCCCCACGCGCGGAACGGTGCGGCTGGACGGCCACGACCTGTTTGCCATCGATGAAGATGCGCGGGCTGCATTGCGGGCCCAGAAGGTGGGTTTTGTGTTCCAGAGCTTCCAGCTCATGGGCAACCTCACAGCGCTGGAGAACGTCATGCTGCCGCTCGAGCTGGCCGACCGCCGCGATGCACGCAAGGCCGCCACCGAGATGCTGGCGCGCGTGGGGCTGGGGCAGCGCTTGTCGCACTACCCCAAAGTGCTGTCAGGCGGCGAGCAGCAGCGCGTGGCCCTGGCTCGGGCGTTTGTGGTGCAGCCGGCCGTGCTGCTGGCTGACGAACCCACAGGCAGCCTGGACTTTGCGACGGGCGAAACCATCATGAAGCTCATGTTCGAGCTCAACCGTGAGTTGGGCACGACCCTGGTGCTGGTGACCCACGACCGCGCGATTGCAGCCCAGTGCGAGCGGCGCATCACCATCGACGCAGGGCGTGTTGTGTAAGGGGTTGGCAGGATTATTCGAGCTTTTTAGGCCGCAGGCGCTAGTGCAACATGCGCAAGCAGCTATGAAATTGATAGTGTCCTAATGGATAGTGTCGCGCCCAGCGGATAATCCCTCCATGTCCAGCCCCAAAGTTCTCTTCGGCTTTCACGCCGTGGGCGTGCGTCTGAAGACCGCGCCGCAATCCATCATCGAGATTTACTACGAAGCCACGCGCCGCGATGCGCGCATGCGCCAGTTTCTCGACCGCGCCCGCGAGGCCGGTGCCCGCCTCATCGAAGCTGACAGCGTGCGCATTGCCAAGTTGGCTGGCAGCCACGGCCACCAGGGTGTGGCTGCGCGGGTCGAGCCCGTGAAGGTGGCCACCTCGCTAGATGAACTGCTGGAAGACCTCGAAGCCGCTGGCATTGAGCAGCCCCTGCTGCTGGTGCTGGACGGCGTGACCGACCCGCACAACCTGGGCGCCTGCCTGCGCGTGGCCGATGGTGCGGGGGCCCATGCCGTCATCGCCCCCAAGGACCATGCAGTGGGCATCAACGCCACCGTGGCCAAGGTGGCCAGCGGCGCGGCCGAGACCATGCCGTACTTCATGGTCACCAACCTGGCGCGCACGCTGAATGAACTCAAGGAGCGCAACATCTGGTGCATCGGCACCAGCGACGATGCGCCCAAGACCATCTACCAGGTAGACCTGAAAGGCCCCGTGGCCCTGGTGCTGGGCGCCGAAGGCGACGGCATGCGCCAGCTCACGCGCAAGACCTGCGACGAGCTGGTCAGCATTCCCATGAAGGGTGCGGTCGAAAGCCTGAACGTGTCGGTGGCCAGCGGCGTGTGCCTGTACGAGGCGCTGCGCCAGCGGACCTGATCCCTGGCCTGCTGCACGCATCAACGAGGGTTCCATGCTGGACACCGTGAAAGCCTGGGTCCGGCACAGCCAGCGCATCGCCGTGCTGACTGGCGCCGGGGTCAGCGCCGAATCCGGCGTGCCCACCTTCCGCGATGCGCAGACGGGGTACTGGGCACAGTTCCGCCCCGAAGAAATGGCAACCGAGGCGGGCTTTCGCGCCCACCCACAGCGGGTGTGGGACTGGTACCAGTATCGGCGCGACCTGCTGGCCGGGGTATCGCCCAACGCCGGGCATCGGGCGCTGGCGGACTTTCAGAGCCGCCACCCCGGCCGCATCACCCTGATCACCCAGAACGTGGACGGCCTGCACCAGCGCGCGGGTAGCACCGGCGTGCTGTGCCTGCACGGCGACATTTTTCAGGACCGCTGGCTCAACACCCCGCGCAACTGCTGCTTCGTCGAGCACGCAGTGGCCGGCCACCCGCCGTACTGCGACCGCTGCGGCAACCTGCTGCGCCCGGGCGTGGTGTGGTTTGGCGAGCCTTTGCCGCTGGCGACATTGGAAGCCGCCGAACAGGCGGCCAGCCTGTGCGACCTGATGCTGGTGGTGGGCACGGCCGGTGCGGTGTACCCCGCCGCGGGCCTGGCCCACCAGGCACGGGCCGCCGGTGCCTGGGTGGTGGTGCTCAACCCCGCACCCAGTGCGCTGGATGAGGTGGCCCACCAGGTGCTGAAGGGCACGGCGGCCACGTTGCTGCCCCAGCTGTTGGACGACTGAGCGTACGCGGGGCAGAACGTGTTGGTGGGTAGCGCCGCCTCTGGTGTTTCCCGGGGCTAGTGTCTAAGTAGAAACCCTGGTTTGATGTGCCGCCGCCACCCTTTGTCGCCCATTGGACAGGTGCAAAGGGGCGGAGCCCGGTAGCCTCCGCCCCCTTGCTTTACCCGCCTTGCACACCATGAGCCGTCGCCAATTTCTTTTGCGTGCCACCCAGGCCGTCGCCGCCACTGCCCTGCCCGCATGGGCCCACACCGCGATGGCGGCCGAAGAGGCGCTGACCGCGCGCTCTGTTACCCTGGGCTGCTCCATTGCGCTGACGGGCCCGCTGGGGCAGGCGGGCATCGAGCAGGTGGCGGGCATGAAGGCCGCTTTTGCCGAGGTGAATGCCGCCGGTGGCGTGTTGGGCCGCGAAATCCGCATGGAGGTCAAGGACGACGGCTACGTGGCTGCACGCACGCTGAAGAACGTGACCGAGATGGTGGAGGCGCAGTCGGTGTTCGCACTGATCTCGCCGCTGGGCACGGCCAACACCGCGTCCATCCTGCCACTCATCGAGTCCAAGGGCATCCCCACCGTGGGTCCGGTGACTGGCGCCACATCGCTGCGTGCAGCGGCCAACAAGCACGTGTTCTTCCTGCGCCCCAGCTACCGCGAAGAAACCCAGCGCCTGGTCAAGCAGATCGTGGAGATGGGCCTCAAGCGCATTGCGGTGGTGTACCTGGACAACCCGTTTGGCAAAGAGGTGCTCAAGGACATGTCCACCGCGCTGGACGAGATCAAGGTCGAGCGCGGCGGCGAGTTTGCGCTGGCTGTGGACGGCAAGAACGGTGCCGAGCTGGCCGACAAGGTGGCGGCCGAGCGCCCCGGCGCCGTGCTGCTGGCCACTACGGGCACGGCCAACACCGCGTTTGTGCAGGCCTTCCGTGCCAAGGCGCAAGGCGTGCCGCTGGCCGGCCTGTCCGTCACCGTGATCTCGTCGGAGCTGCCCAAGCTGGCGGCCTCCACGCGCGGCCTGGCGCTGGTGCAAGTGTTCCCTGATGCCAATTCGCAAAAGTCGGTGGCGGTGCGCAAGTTCCAGGCCACGATGAAGGCCACGGGCGGTGACCCGGCATTCTTGAACAGCAACAGCGCGCTGGAAGGCTGGCTCAACGCGCAGATCATGATCGAAGGCCTGAAGAACGCAGGCAAGGAGCCCACGCGCGAACGCCTGCGCGCCGGGCTGATGGCCATCCGGTCTCTGTCGTTTGGCGACTTCAACGTGGGCTTTGGCAACAAGGCGCCCTACATCGGATCGGACGCCATCTACCTGGCGATCTACGCGGAGAACGGTCGCCGGATCAGCTGATGGGCTGAGGGGCGTCATTCCATTCACCCCGTAACCCGTCAAGCCATACGCCTAGGGCCCGCGCACGCGCGGGTTCTTTTTTGTTGGGTTCAGCCTTGGGCGCTGGCAGCGTCCAGCTGGGACAGTGCATCGCTGTCCAGTTGCAGCTGGGTGGCCTTGACCAGCTCATGCAGCTGGGCCACCGACGTGGCGCTGGCAATGGGCGCGGTGATGCCCGGTTGCACCATCTGCCAGGCCACGGCCACTTGGCCGGGCGTGGCGTTGTAGCGGTGCGCGACGGCGTCCAGCGCCGCCAGAATGTGCAGCCCCCGGTCGTTGAGGTACTTGGCCGTCGTGTTGGCGCCGCGTGCGCTCTTGGCGGCGTCGGCCGCCGTGCGGTACTTGCCCGTGAGGAACCCGGCGGCCAGCGCATAAAAGTTGATCACGCCGACCTGCTGCTGCACGCACAGCGGCTGCAGCGCGTCTTCAAACACGGCGCGGTCATACAGGTTGAACAGCGGCTGCAGGCTTTCGTAGCGGGGCAAGCCCAGGCGTTCGCTGGTCTGCAGCGCCTTCTGCAAGCGCGCGGCGCTGTAGTTGGAGGCACCGATGGCGCGCACTTTGCCGGCCCGGATCAGGTCGGCATACGCGCCCAGCGTGTCGGCCAGCGGCACGGTGGTGTCGTCGTCGTGTGACTGGTACAGGTCGATGTGGTCGGTCTGCAGCCGCTGAAGCGATGCCTCTACCGCCTGGCGGATGTAGGCAGGGCGCAGGCCCACCTTGCCGTCCCCCATGTCCTTGCCCACCTTGGTGGCCAGCACGATGTGGTGGCGCTTGCCGCTGCGCTTGAGCCAGCGGCCGATCACCGATTCGGATTCGCCCCCTGTGTGCCCTGGCGCCCAGCGCGAGTACACATCGGCGGTGTCGATGAAGTTGAAGCCTGCGTCCACCCACGCGTCGAGCAGTGCGAACGAGGTGGCTTCATCGGCCGTCCAACCAAACACATTGCCGCCAAAACACAGGGGCGAGACCTGCAGGCCCGATCGGCCCAGGGAGCGGAGTTGCATGGATGTGCCTTTCAAAAAAGAGAAAGAAATCGTGCCCGTTGCCGGGGTTGCGCAGCACACCCCGGCCTCTCAAACCCTCAGACCAGCCCCAGCGCACCCAGCAGTGCACCGGCGCCCAGCATCCACAGCAAGTGCAGCTTGGTGCGCCACACCAGCACCGTGGCCGTGGCGGTCAGCAGCCACAGGGGCCAATCGGTGGTCCATTCGCCATGGGCGCGGGCCAGCACCCAGGACGTAGCGACCAGCAGGCCGATCACGACCGGGGCCATGCCCTGCTTGAAGGCGCGCACGCCGCGCCGTTCGCGGTTGCGGTGGCCCCAGCGTGTGGCCGTCCAGGTCAGCAGACTGCTGGGCAGCATCACGCCCAGCATGCACACCGCCATGCCCAGGGCGCCCAGTAGCCAGCCGGCCACGCCAAGGCCGCCGGCGTTGATGCCGACGTTCCAGCCCAGCAGGGCAATGAACAACACGTTGGGGCCCGGTGCGGCCTGGGCGATGGCGATGGAGGCGTTGAACTGCGGGTCGGTCAGCCACGCCTGGCGTTCGACCAGAAAGCGGTGCATGTCGGGCGCGGTGGCAATGGCGCCGCCCACGGCCAGCAGCGACAGCGACAGGTAGTAAAGGAACAGGTTGAACCAGTCGCCGATGCTCAGGGCCATCAGCGGCGCGGTGAGGGGGGCGGCGGTGCTCATGGCGCGAGCTTTCTCCAGGTCAGCAGGCAGGCGGCCCCGCCGATTACCGGCAGGATCCAGAACAGCGGCCAGCGCAGCCAAGCCATGGCGATGATGGTCAGTGCCGTGATGGCCAGGCACAGGGGGCGGCCCAGCGGGTGGTTGCGGATGGAGACAAAGAGCTTGATGCCCACCCCGGCAATCAGGCCCGCCGCCACAGCCCCCA
Organism: Acidovorax sp. M14; assembly: GCF_049331375.1. Classification (NCBI taxonomy): domain Bacteria; kingdom Pseudomonadati; phylum Pseudomonadota; class Betaproteobacteria; order Burkholderiales; family Comamonadaceae; genus Acidovorax; species Acidovorax sp. M14. The sequence goes on along the minus strand of NZ_CP186263.1, from coordinate 2,640,092 downwards.
TGCCACGCAACGCGCCGGCCACGGCTGGTTGGGCCGAGAACTGCGCGTACACCACCGCCAGTGCCAGCACCAGCATGAGCGGAAAGGTCAGCATGCCCGCCAGCGCCGCAAAAGCGCCGCGCAGGCCAAAGTAGCGGTCCCCAATCATGATGCTGAGGTTGACCACGTTGGGCCCCGGCATGATCTGCGCCACGGCCCAGTCTTCGACGAACTCCTCGTTCGTCATCCAGCGCTTTTTCTCCACCAGCTCGCGCTGCACCACCGCCAGCACCCCCCCAAAGCCCTGCAGGGCCAGCCAGGTGAAGGACCAGAACAGGTCGGTCGGGTTGCGGGGCTGCGGGCGCGCGGGCGTTTCGGGGGAAGGAGGCGAGGCGGTGGCGGGTGCCATGGGTGCAAGATGGAGTGAAAGGTGGCTGGTGCGCCGGTGATTCATACCTCGATAGCTATCATTGTGATAGCTGCTGGGTGAAGCGGCGGCCCCCGTGATGTTACGCGCGCGCCGGGCTGTGTGCTGGCAGCGGGGCGTCGCCATCGGGCAAGTCTGGGGCGGCCAATGGTGCACACGCGCAAGGCGGCGTGCCGCTATGCTGGTGGGTGGTCTAAGAGACACATTCATCCCAAGAGACAAGGACACCCCATGAAACTCATCCGCTACGGCCAGCCTGGTGCAGAACGCCCCGGCCTGGTAGACGCCCAGGGCACGCTGCGTGACCTGTCCATGCTGTTGCCCGATATCGGCCCCGCACAGCTCAACCCCCGCACCTTGTCCGCGCTGGCCGCCATCGACGCCAGCCGCCTGCCTGCGGTGTACGGCTCGCCCCGCCTGGGCAGCCCGGTGGGCGGTGTGGGCAAGATCGTGTGCGTGGGCCTCAACTATGCTGACCACGCCAAAGAGGCGGGCATGCAGCCGCCCGCCGAGCCGGTGCTGTTCATGAAAGCCGTGACCGCTTTGAGCGGCCCCAATGACGATGTGCGCATTCCCCCCGGCGCCACCAAGACGGACTGGGAGGTAGAGCTGGGCATCGTCATCGGCACCCGCGCCCGCCATGTGACCGAGGCCGATGCCTTGAGCCATGTCGCCGGCTATGTGCTGGCCAACGATGTGTCAGAGCGTGCCTGGCAGATCGAACGTGGCGGCCAGTGGGACAAGGGCAAGAGCTATGACACCTTTGCGCCCATCGGCCCCTGGCTGGTCACGGCCGACGAGGTGGCCGACCCCCACGCCATCGACCTGTGGCTGGAGGTGAACGGCCAGCGCGTGCAAAACGGCAGCACGCGCAATTTCATTTTTGGTGTGCCCACCGTGGTGTCGTACATCAGCCAGTTCCTGACCCTGGAGCCGGGCGACCTCATCCTGACTGGCACCCCAGCGGGTGTGGGCCTGGGGCAAAAGCCCACGCCGTGGTTCCTCAAGCCCGGCGATGTGGTGCGCCTGGGCGCCACGGGGCTGGGCGAGCAGCTGCAAAAGTACGTCGGTGGTTGAGGTCTCCTACAGCGGCTCCTGACTTGGCGGAGGAGGTTGGCGGGGGCCGTGTACCCGTGCAACCTGCATCCGCATGGCCGGAGGGCTTGGTGGGCGCTTCAGGCGTGTTCGGCGTCGTCAGGCCAGCTTGCCCTTGAGCGCATGTCCCAGGGTGCGCCAGCCGGCTTGCTCTGCATGCGCCACCTTGAAGATCCTGAGATCGGCCTGGCTCTCGCGTTTGACCTTGAAAATCTTGAAGTTGGCCTGGTTCTCGTAGTTCACAAAGAACCACAGCGCATCGCCCGTGGCCTGTGTGGCATAGCCCACCTCGTGCCAGCACAGGTCGGCCTGGCTCTCATAGGCCACTTCGCACACGCGTGCATCGGCCTGGTTCTCGTATTTCACTTCCAGAATCTTGGCCATGGGCGTCCTTTTGGGGGTGTGGGCGGATGATCTTGAAACTGACGGTGTCTCAACACGGAGCTTTCAACGCCAGGAACCTGCGCAGGCGGTCTTTCACCAGTCTTTGCAGGGAGTACCTGCGTGGCGCTGCCTTGCGAGGTTATCCAAAACTGTGGAGATCGGACAGCCTGCGGTGCAAGAGGATGTAAACAAACTTCAACCCGCAGTGGCGCCCCGGGTGGCTTGGCGTGCCGGGCAGCGGTAAGGTAGGGGCCTGTACACCTCCACCGCGAAAGCCGCTATGCCCCACACCCCGCGCCGTTCCCACGCCGAAGGCCACCGTTCTGATCGCATTGGCTGGCTCCGCGCGGCCGTGCTGGGGGCGAACGACGGCATCGTCTCCACCGCCAGCCTAGTGGTGGGTGTGGCGGCCGCGCAGTCCAGCCAGTCCACCATCGTGATGACGGCGGTGGCCGGGCTGGTGGCGGGTGCCATGTCGATGGCAGCGGGCGAATATGTGTCGGTGCATTCGCAGGCCGACACCGAAAAGGCGGACCTGGACCGAGAGCTGGCCGAGCTGGCTGCTGACCCGGCGGCCGAGGCGCGCGAACTGACCGCCATCTACGTCGCCCGAGGCCTGACCCCTGAACTGGCTCAGCAGGTGTCGGCGCAACTCATGGCGCACGATGCGCTGGGCGCCCATGCGCGGGACGAGCTGCAGGTGTCCACGGCACTCGCTGCCCGTCCGGTGCAGGCGGCCCTGACTTCGGCGGCCAGCTTTGCGGTGGGGGCCGCACTGCCGCTGGCTGTTGCCGTGGTGTCGCCTGCCAGCAGCCTGCTGTATGCGGTGGCAGGTTCTGCACTGGTGTTTTTGGCATTGCTCGGGGCCTTGGCTGCACACACGGGCGGCGCGGGCATGGTTGTGGGTGCCTGGCGTGTGACTTTCTGGGGCGCACTGGCCATGGCGATCACGGCGGGGGTGGGCGCTTGGTTTGGGGCGCCGGTGTAAGGAGCAGGAAGAGACCGCCAACGAACCAAAGCCTCAGCGCAAGCACCTTCCGCACTGGGCACGAGTATTTGAACCGAATAGTTGAGCCAAATCGGTCTGCAGCGCTAGTGAAATATGCGCTGACAGCTATTAAATCGTGAGCAGTCAGCCCCCGCCTGCCGCGCCCGTACGGGCACCCTGGCTGATGCGGACGGCACCGGCCAGCCGCTGTTGCACATTGGTGCGCACTGCGGGCGGCGCATCGTGCAGCAGCACGGGCCAGTCGGCCTGGGCCTGTTTGACCACATCGCGCAGCAGCGCCAGGTGCCGGGGCACCCGCAGCAGCCCGGCGGATTTCATCAGGCCTTCCATGTCGTCCCAGGTCAGTGCCCGCAGGGTTTTGTCGATGGCGCGGTTCACCGCGTATTGCTGGTCGGGCACGCCTTCAAAAAACGCGGCCACGCACACGGGGTCGTACACCGGGGCCAGTCGGGGCACGCGGCCGTCGGGGTAGACCAGGGCCCAGTTTTTCAGGTGCGCGTCGGTGTTGCCCATCAGAATGAAGGCCACCATGCGCGCCAGAAACTCGCGCGTGTCCTGCACGGGTTGGCGGCTCAGGCGGTTGAGCACGCGCAGCATAGTGGCCCAGTCCTGCAGCACGCCCTTGCCGTGCGACTTGCCGTATTTCTGGCGCGGCGTGTAGCCCAGCACCTGGTTGAACTCCTCCATGTGCACGCGGGCGCCGCCGGGCAGGTGGTCAAAGCGCTGCACGGCCAGGATGTCGTTGAATGGGACGGTGTCGGGCAGGTCGGCCTCGGCACGGGTGATGACGCGCACGTCGGCGCAATGCAGGTCCAGCGCCTTGCACAGCTGGTAGCCCGTGTACTCGTTGGCCACCAAGTCGGGGTGGGCGGTGGTGGGCAGCTTCAGGATGACGCTGCCCGCCGCGCCTCGGCGGTGCACGGTGTAGCGGCGGCCGTCCGGCACCGCGCTGAACTTGGTCACCACGCCCGGCAGCGAGGCCGCGTCTTCCACCGGGAACTCCACAAACCCCGGTTCCAGCACATCCAGCCCCTGGGTGGTGTGCCAGTAGCGCACCACGTCCGGGATGCCGTCTTGCGCGGGCACGGGTTCCACCTCCAGCGCGCCCATCAGGTCGTGGCCTGCTGCAGCCAGCAGCTCGAACTCGTCGTCGGGGCTGCAGCCCCGCTCGCGCGCCAGCCGCTCGCGGTTGTGGCCCTCGGGCAGCAGATTCTGAAAGTACACCGGCCAGCGCCCATCGGTGCGCACCAGCCGCGCATCGCGCGCTGACGCCAGGATCTGCTGCGTGGCCGCCTCGTCCGCGCCCTGGTAGCTGAGCGACAGGGTGGGGCGCTGCGGGTTGCGGATGTAGCTTTCGTCAAACGACACCCGCAGGATGTCGCCGTACTGCGAGAGGTAGCCAATCGCTTCACGGCGGCTTGCTGTCGTACCCGACTCGCTCGCGCTGCCGTCCGCCTGCGGGGGGCGGTGCAGGTACAGGCGCAGGTAGCGGATGGAGGTGCTCATGGGGCTTGGGTCAGGCAGTACGCTCGGGCGTCGCCAGGCTCAGCGGCGCAGGCTGTCCACGACCGAGGGGGGCGCATCCACCCCCTCGGGCTGGCCCAGAAACTTGCCGCCGGACTGAATGAATGCTTCCAGGCTGGGCCGCAGGCCGCTGGGCACGGCAATGATGTCCATGCCCAGCACCCGCGCCATTTCGGCCAGGGTGGAATAGCGGGGGTCCAGGTCGCCGCCTTCGGTGCGCTGCACCGTCATGCGGGAGAGGCCTGCGCGCTCGGCCAGCTGGGCCTGGGTCATCTGGTGGGCTTTGCGGGCGGCGGCGAGGGTGGGAATGAGATCGGTTGACATGATGCTATTTATACTCTTTTTATAATAAAAGAGTAGAAAAATATACAGACATCTGCGCCTGACTCGGCTTAGGGCGAAGCCAATGGAGGCAATACCTCGCTGCGCTCTGCGCAAAACCGCTGCGCTTCCTGCATCAGCCACTCCCGCACCAGCTCCATCGCTGGGCTCGGGTGGGTGGTTGTCACAAACGAATACGCCGCGCGCGATGGTACGCTGCACCCCAGCAGCGGCACCAGGCGCCCGGCCTTCACGTCCTGCAGCACCAGCGCGGCGCGTCCCATGGCAATACCCTGACCTGCGAGCGCGGCGCCCAGGGCGAGTTGCGACAGGTTGAACTGCTGGCCGCCCGCCCAGGGTGGGGGCGTGGTGCCCCTTTGCGCAAACCAGTGTTGCCATTCCTCATAGGTGTCCGCGCCATCCCAGGCGCTGCCGTCGTGCAGCAGCCAGTCGCCCTGCAGATCCTCGGGCGTGGTGATGGGCGGGTACCGGGCCAGGAACTCGGGGCTGGCCACGGGGATGAGCCATTCGTCGAGGAACACGGTGGCGTTCAGGTCGCGGTAGCCGCCCAGGTCAAAGCGCACGGCGGCCTCCACGCCATCGCGCACCATGCGGGTGCGGTCCAGGGTGTGGAACTCGCCAAACACGCGCAGCCCGGTGTGCGGGTGCTGGCGGAAGAAGTCGCCCAGCCGGGGCGTGAGCCAGCTCATGGCGAAGGACGGTGAACAGCTCAGCGTGGCGGTGGCGGCCTCGGCCGGTTGGCGCATCTGGGCCAGGGTGCTTTCGATGGCGTCAAAACTCTCGCGGAGCACCACGGCCAGCCATTTGCCCTCGGGCGTGGGCACCAGCACGCGCGGGGTGCGCAAGAAGAGGGGGCGGCGCAGCCAGTCTTCAAGCTGCTTGACCTGCTGGCTTACCGCCCCCTGGGTGATGCACAGCTCGGCCGCCGCCTTGGTAAAGCTGCCGTGGCGGGCCGCTGCATCAAAACTGCGCAGCCAGGCGAGCAGGGAGGGGGAGAGGCGAATATCCATTATTAATACTAATGTTTCGCTCAATATAAATGGTTTGTGATGGTGGCGTGACAGGCGAAGAATGGGGGCAACACTCTTCGAGACATAGCTGCCATGACGACTGCCCAGACCCAACCTGCCGTGGATGCCTTGCTGGCTGCCCGCTTGCGCAATGCCCAGCCTGCTTTGTGGACCAACGCAACCCGGGAGGTGCAGCCTGCCGCAGCGATGTCCGCATTGGGCAGAACTATTAGTCTGGATGATACGAAAGCAGCGGCGGCGCGTTTGGCGCGTTTTGCCGGGCTGCTGGCCCAGGTGTTCCCCGAGCTGGCCGCAACAGGTGGCGTGGTGGAGTCGCCCCTGCTGCCCGCCGCCGCGCTGCAGCCCGCATTGGACATGAGCGAGGGGCAAGGCCGCCTGTTCATCAAGGCCGACCACAGCCTGCCCGTCGCCGGCTCCATCAAGGCCCGGGGCGGTATGCACGAGGTGCTGGAGTTTGCCGAGGGGCTGGCGCTGCAGCACGGCCTGGTGCAGCCCGGTGGTGACTACCGCGCGCTGGCGACGCGGCAGGCGCGCGAGGTGCTGGGCCGCTACCAGGTGGCGGTGGGCTCCACGGGCAACCTGGGCATGAGCATCGGTGTGGTGGCGTCGGCCCTGGGCTTCCAGGCCACGGTGCACATGTCTGCCGATGCCAAGGAATGGAAGAAAGACCGCCTGCGCCAGCGGGGTGTGCAGGTGGTGGAACACACGGGCGACTACGAGCGTGCCGTGGCCGCAGGCCGTGCCGAGGCGGCCAGCAACCCGCTGTGCCACTTTGTGGACGACGAGCAATCGTTCTCGCTGCTGCTGGGCTACAGCGCGGCGGCGCAGCACCTGCAAAAGCAACTGGCCGAGCAGGGCGTGGCGGTGGATGCCGAGCACCCGCTCATCGTTTACCTGCCTTGCGGCGTGGGTGGTGCGCCAGCGGGCATCACCTTTGGCCTGCGGCAGGTGCTGGGGCCGCATGTGCACTGCTTTTTTGCAGAGCCGGTGCAGTCGCCGTGCTTCATGGTGCAAATGATGGCCGATGCAATGCAAGGTGTGGGGCAGCACCCCTCGGTGTACGACTGGGGCCTGACCAATCGCACCGAGGCCGATGGCCTGGCCGTGCCGCGTGCATCGCTGCTGGCGGCCGAGCTGATGCGGCCGCTGCTGTCGGGCGTGTTCACCGTGGCCGACGACACCCTGTTTGCGCACCTGGTGCGGGTGCTGGACGCCTTGGGCGAGCGCATCGAGCCCTCGGCCGCCGCAGGCTTCTGCGGCCCGGCAATGTTGACCGGCACCACGGCAGGGCAGGCCTGGCTGCGCAGCACGGGCATCGACGCTGTGCTGCACCAGGCTACGCATCTGGTCTGGACCACGGGCGGCCTGCTAGTGCCCGATGCGCAGTACCAAGGCTTTGTGCAGCGCGGGCGGGCCGTGCTGGCTGCGCAGGCCTGATGGCTGAGCACCTTCTTTTCTCTTTTTTCTTTTCACTTTTGTCTGGAGCCACGCCATGAACCGCAAGCAACTGCTTTTGTCTGCCGTCCTCAGCGCCGCCCTGGGGGCCACTGCGTGGACTCCGGCCATGGCGCAGGAGGCCGCCTTCCCCACCAAGCCGATCACGCTGGTGATTCCGTTCCCACCCGGTGGCGCCACCGATGTGCTGGGGCGGCTGATCGGCAAAAAGCTGGGCGACAAGCTGGGCCAGAGCGTGGTGATTGACAACCGTGCGGGGGCTGGCACGGTGATTGGTGCAACGTCGGTGGCGCGGGCAGCCCCCGATGGCTACACGCTGCTCATGAGCTCGGGCACCACGTTCACCGTCAATCCTGCGGTGCGAGCCAAGCTGCCGTACGACCCGGTCAAGAGCTTTGAGCCCATCGGCATCACGGGCCGCACTGGGTTGATCTTGCTGGCTAACAAGGATGTGCCTGCCAACGACCTGAAGCAGTTTGTGGCCCTGGTGAAGGCGGCTCCCGACAAGTATTCGTATGGCTCGTTCGGCACGGGCACCACCTCGCAGTTTGCGGGCGAGATGTTCTTCCACGCGGCGGGCCTGAAGATCCAGCATGTGCCGTACAAAGGCAGCGCGCCCGCCATGACCGACCTGCTCGGCGGGCAGATCCCGTTCACCGTCGATACCGTGTCGGCCGCGCTGCCGCAGCTCAAGGACGGCAAGATCAAGGTCATTGCGGTGACGTCTGGCAAGCGCTCGGCCCTGCTGCCCAAGGTGCCCACGCTGGGCGAGAGTGGCTACCCTGGCCTGGAGATGGACACCTGGCTCGCCATGGTGGCGCCGCGTGGGCTGCCACCGGCCGTGAAGTCACGGCTTGAGCTGGCGCTGGCCCAGGTGGTGTCAGACCCCGAGACGCGTGACAAGATGATCGCGGTAGGGTTCGAGCCGTCCTATGCTTCGTCCAAGGTGTTGGCCGAGCTGATCGACAAGGAGCTGCCGCTGATGCGCGCCATTGCACAGCGCGCAGCCATCACCGCAGACTGAACCCGTGTGACGAGAACAAGGAGACAAGCCCGAGATGACCGCAACAAGCCCCCAAGCCCTGGTTGAGCTGACGGCCAACGAACTGCGCCACCGCATTGGCACACGCGAGATTTCGCCGGTGGAGCTGCTCGACGCCTGCATCGCCCGCATCGAGGCGGTGAACCCGCACGTGAATGCCGCCACCGCCACCTGCTACGACCGCGCCCGCACCGAGGCCAAGGCGGCCGAGCAGGCGGTGCTGCGCGGCGAGCCGCTGGGCCTGCTGCATGGCCTGCCCATGGGCGTGAAGGACCTGGAGGCCACGGCGGGCTTGCTGACCACCTATGGATCGCAGATCTACCGCGAGCACATTCCGGCCGAGGACAACGTGCTGGTGGCGCGCCTGCGCGCAGCGGGCGCCATCGTCACGGGCAAGACCAATATCCCCGAGATGGGCGCGGGCGCCAATTCGCGCAACACCGTGTGGGGCGCCACGGGCAACCCGTTCAACCCCAACCTGAACGCTGGGGGCTCGTCGGGCGGCTCGGCCGCTGCGCTGGCGTGCGACATGCTGCCGGTGTGCACGGGCTCGGACACGGGTGGGTCGCTGCGCATTCCGGCGTCCATTTGTGGCGTGGTGGGTTTCAGGCCCTCGCCCGGTGTGGTGCCAAGCTCGCGCAAGCTGCTGGGCTGGACGCCGATTTCGGTGGTGGGCCCCATGGGCCGGACGGTGGAAGAGGCCTGCCTGCAACTGGCCGCATCAGCGGGCATGTCGGCGGGTGACCCGCTGAGCTACCCGCTGGACCCGATGAGTTTCTTGCTGCCTGAAACCGTGGACCTGAGCCGCCTGCGCGTGGCCACCACCGAGGACTTCGGCGCCTGCGCTGTGGACAACGGCATCCGCGCCGTGTTCCGCAACAAGGTGCAAGCCATGAAGCACCTGTTTGCGCGTTGCGACGCCATCGACATCGACCTGGGCGATGTGCACCGCTGCTTTGATGTGCTGCGCGCCGAGGCCTTTGTGGCGAGCACGCGCGAGGCCTACGAGCGCGACCCCGCCAGCCTGGGCCCCAACACCCGCGCCAACTACGAAATGGGCGCCGCCATGACGCTGCTGGACAGCGCCTGGGCGCAGGCAGAGCAGACACGCATCCTGGCGCGGTTCCAGAAGCTGTACGAGGATTACGACATCATCCTCGCGCCCACCACACCCGTGTCGCCGTTCGCCTGGACCGAGCTGTTCGCCAGCCACATCAACGGCGAGCCGCAGGCCAACTACTACCGCTGGCTGGCGCTGACCTACGTGACCACGCTGACCACCCACCCAGCGCTGAGCCTGCCGTGCGGGTTGGACGACGCTGGCATGCCGTTTGGCCTGCAGATCGTGGGCCGCTTCCGTGCCGACCGGCACACGCTGGGCGTGGGGCATGCGCTAGAGCAGGCGTTCAAGGGCATCACAGGGCTGGCGCGGCCCCGGCCCGACATCGCCAAGCTGATGCAGACGCGCGCCGAACCCGCGCTGACCTCCATCGTGACCGTGGCACCCGACCCCCGAGATGTCCGCAGCCTGCCGCGTGACGACCGTGCGGCATCGGCAGCGCAGGTGTCGGCGGTTTAAAAGGAGACACCAACATGCAAACCGTGGACACCATCGTGATTGGCGCAGGCATTGCCGGGGCCTCCGTAGCCTGGCAACTGGTACAGCCCGGCGCCGCAGGGCAGGGCGCCAGCGTGCTGCTGCTGGAGCGTGAATCGCAGCCGGGCTACCACACCACCGGACGCTCGGCCGCGCTCTACATGGCTACCTATGGCACGCCCAACATCCAGGCGCTGACCCGGGCCAGCCGCGCGTTTTACGATGCGCCGCCGCCCGAGTTTGGCGCCGACCCCATCCTCTCGCCCCGGGGCGTGGTCTATGTGGCTGGTCCCGACCAGCTGGACTTGCTGAAACAGACCTACGAGGAAGCGCACGCCACCTCGCCCAACGTGCAATGGGTGGACAAGCCCGAGCTGCTGGCGATGCTGCCCTGCCTCAAACCCGAGGCTGTGGCTGCCGGCATGAGCGAGCCCGAGGCGGCCGACATTGATGTGAACGCCCTGCACCAGGGCTACCTGCGCGGCCTGCGCCAGCGCGGCGGCCAGGTGCTGACCCACGCCGAGGTGACGGCCGTGCGCCGTGACGGCGACGTGTGGCAGGTGACGCTGGCCGACGGGCGGGTGTTTGCCGCCCCCACCATCGTCAACGCTGCGGGTGCCTGGGCCGATGTAGTGGCAGGCCTTGCGGGTGTGCCGCCGATCGGGCTGGAGCCACGCCGCCGCACGGCGTTCACCTTCCCGGTGCCCGAGGGCATGGACGCTACCCATTGGCCCGCCGTGATCGGCATTGACGAAAGCTTCTACTTCAAGCCCGACGCAGGGCAACTGCTGGGCTCACCGGCCAATGCCGACCCCACGCACCCGCACGATGTGGTGCCCGAGGAGCTGGACGTGGCCACCGGGATTTATCACATCGAGGAAATGACCCGGTTCCAGATACGCCGCCCATCGCACACCTGGGCCGGGTTGCGCTCGTTTGTGCGGGATGGCGACATGGTGATTGGCTGGGACAACCATGTGCCCGGCTTCTTCTGGCTGGCCGGGCAGGGCGGGTATGGGATTCAGAGTGCTGCGGGCGCCTCGTTGTTGGCGCGGCAGCTGCTGGGGGGCGAGCCGCTGGCCGACGAGCTGGTGCGCGAGGGCGTGGGGGTGGAAGGGCTGTCGCCCGCGCGTTTGCGCTAAGCCGCCAGGGCCGAGAGAGAGGGGGGGCTCAGCCCCTCAGGCGAAGGTGTTGACGTTGGTCCCCAGCGTACCGCTGGTGGCCAGCTGAGGCTGCGGCATGGACTGCTGCATGGCGTCGATCATGGTGGCAGCCGACACGGCCTGCATGTCCAGCGCCTTTTTCAGCACCACCATGTTCAGGGCGTCGGACGTCTTGGCGCTGGCCAGGCTGGTAGCGGTGTTGACGATGCTGTTGGTCAGGGCGACGTCCATGGTGACTCCTTGAGGCAATGGTGGTTTATCGGCACTACAAAAGCGAGCTTGAGGGTTGTTACATGTGCAGGGGGCGGTGAAGCTGCGCTGTTCTGCGTTGCCTTAGTCCAGCGCAGGCACCCCCAGGGCCGGGCAGGCGGCCAAGTCGGAAGTGCGGGCGTTCGGCAACTGTCGGGCTGCGTCGCGCAAGGCGGTGCGCAGGCCTTCTTCCAGCGTGGGGTGGTAGAACGGCATGCCCAAAAGATCATGCACGGTCAGCTGCTGCTGCACGGCCAGGGCCAGCAGGTGGGCGAGGTGCTCGCCATCGGGGGCGCACAACTCGGCACCCAGCAGGCGACCACTCGTATGGTCGGCATAAACGCACAGGCGTCCCTGGTTGCGCTGCGCGGTGCGGGCGCGGCCCTGGTTTGCGTAGCTGGCGGTGCCAGTGATGGTGCTGTGCGGGTTCATGTCGGTCACGCGCGGCCCCACCACCGCCACGTTGGGGTCGGCGAACACGATGGAGAGCAAGCTGCGGCGCCGAAATCGCGTGGGCCTTGGGGCCAGGGCGTTCAGGCCTGCAATGTGGCCTTCATCGGCCGACTCGTGCAGCAACGGGGTGTGGGTGTTGGCGTCGCCCGCCAAAAACACCGGCAGGTCGCCAATCTGTTGGGTTTGCGGGTCTACGGTGGGCAAGCCGCGCGCATCCAGCGGCACGCCCAGCGTCTCCAGGCCCAGGTGTTCGATGTTGGGCACCCGGCCCATCGCGGCGATGACCTGGTCCACCACCACGCGGTTGGCGCCACTTGCCACCTCGATGCCTCCGGGCACCTCGCGCAACTGCGCCTCGGCGCCCATGTGCAGGACCATGTCTTGTTTCAGCAGAGCGGCCAGCTCGGCATTGAGCGTGGGATCGCTCAGGCCGGCCAGCGTGTGACCGGTGGTGAACGCCGCCACCTGCAAGCCCAGCCGTGCAAGGGATTGCGACAACTCCACCCCGATCGGTCCCATGCCAATCACTGCAACGCGGGGGCCGAGACTGGGTTGCTCGAACAAGGTGTCGGTGGTGAGCATGCGGTCGCCAAACGCCAGCCATTCATCGGGCACGCGGGGGCGTGACCCCGTGGCGATGATGATGCTGCGTGAGGAGTAAGCCGTGCCGTCGATGTCCACCGCACGTGGCCCCAGCAGCGTTGCACGCCCTGACCTCTGGGCGCTGCCCAGCCCGTTGGTGGCCTGGGTGGCTCCTGCCACGAAGTCATCTCGCAGTGCGCGCACGCGCGGCAGCACGGCAGGCAGGTCGGCGGTCAGACCACTCGCGCCGCGCAGACCGAATTCTTCAAAGGTGTGGCGGCGGTGGAAGGCGTTGGCTGCCTCGATCAGCGCTTTGGACGGCATGCAGCCCACGCGCGCGCAGGTGGTGCCCCAGGGGCCTTCGTTCACGATGAGGTAGCGGTCGGTGCGCTTGCGCACTTCGCGCAAGGCGGCCAGGCCCGCCGTGCCGGCGCCGATGATGATGGTGTCGAGCGGTTGGGGCATGGGGCTCTTTCGGAGTCGGAAAAGCCGGAGTGTGTAGCGTGAACGGCCCCACCGCTGTAGGCATGCACGCCGTTTTGCGAGGGCGCTGTGGGGCTGGCTTGCCGGGGCGCTTCCCAACCCTTTGTATGAAAGCGTAGCCCGGGGTCAGGCCTCGACATCCGACCAGCCCACGCGGCCTTGCCCATGGTCGTTGATGCGTTGCACAAAGGGCGTCGCTTGTGTTTGGGGCAGGCGCAGTTGCAAGGTGACCAGGGTGCCATGCTGAACGTCCACCAGTTCGGCACCCGCCGCCTCGATTTCTCGGCGCAGCAAGCCCTCCAGGGCATAGGGCACCTGGCATTGCAAGGTGGTCATGCGCTGCAGCGTGACCTTGGGGGCGGTGAGCAGCGCCTGGGCAATGGTGTCGGTGTAGGCGCGCACCAGGCCGCCGGCGCCTAGCTTGACGCCGCCAAAGTAGCGCACCACCGTGGCCAGCACGCCTTCCAGGTCCTGGTGGCGCAGCACGTCCAGCATGGGGCGGCCAGCGGTGCCGCCGGGTTCGCCGTCGTCCACCGCAGCAGACTGGCCGCCCGCCAGCAGGGCCCAGCAGATGTGGGCGGCGCCGGGGTGCTGCTTGCACAAGGCATCGACGGCGGCCTGGGCGCTGGCGCGGTCGGCCATGGGTTGCACGCAGCCGATGAAGCGGCTTTTCTTGATGATGAGTTCGCTGTGCGCCGGGGCGGCCAGAGTCTGGGGCATGGGGCAGCGAGTTTACGGCGAGCGCGTCGGGTGCTCGCATCGGGCTGTGTGTGACGGAAGTCACAGTCCTGACCCTGAAGGGTATGGATAGCCACCAATCGCGTCGCGAATGTGCGTTCTGTCACACACACCTTAGGCGTGCGTTCCTACACTGGGGACTTGTCGCTGTGGCCTACGCTGCTGCTACGCATTTGAAAGCAACTGGGCCATCAGAAAAGGAACCGCCATGTTTGCCACTTCGCTCTCTGCACCTTTGCCTACCTCTCTCGCCAGCCATCTGTTTGGCCGTTTTATTGCCCCCTCTGGCGCCCAGGCATCGAGCCCCAGTGCGTTGGCATCGGCCGCCGCAATGCCCAGCGCGATGGACGAGCAGGATGACGATGCGATGCCGGACCTAGCACAGCGCGTCCGGGAAATTGGCGAGTGGTGATACGGCGCCCTGCGTGATGTGACAAACCACGCAGTGGAGCGCGTGTTTATTCGGTGTTGTCTACGCCGCCTTGTGCCTTCTCTAAGTCGCGTGCCATGAGCACGCTGGTGTAGTTGGTCAAAGGGCGCCAGTCGCACTCGCCCACCACCCGGTAACCCCAGGATTCATACATTGCTATCAAAGCGGTAGCGGGTTGTGCAGTGTCCAAAGCCATCACCCGGGCGCCTGCCTTGCGGGCATAGTCCAGGGCATAGGCATGCAACTGTTTGCCGTAGCCCCGGCCTTTGGCGTCGGGGCTGATACAGAACTGGCACAGCGACCACACCGCAGGCTCGCGGTAAAGCGGTACGGTGGACTCGGGTTGCGGCGGTCGCAGCGTGGCGGTGCCCACATAGTCGTTTCCATCCAGCATCACCAGCCCCGTGCCAGAAGCAAATCGCTTGGCTGTGTCTTCCACGGACTGGTGGGTGCCCCAGTAGCGCAGGCCCCGCTGCGCGTGGGGTGCGTAGGCGGAGTGGATGAGGGCGGTCAGCCTTGCCAAGTCATCGTCGGCCGTGACGGGGCGAATCAAAAGCGGATTGGACAAAGTCATCGAGATGCTCCGTGGCCTCGCGTTGGGCGCTGCTGGTCAGGCAGCGGGTTGGGTAGCCTCATTCAAAGCTTCAGCTCCCAGGTTTCTCCCACCAATTGCTGACCAAAGCCTTCATAGGGCTCGGTCTTGACCAACTGAAAACCCCGTTGCGCATAGATACCGCGCGCCGCCGTCAGGCAGCTGTTGGTCCACAGCACCATCTTCTTGTAACCTTTTGCACGTGCAAAGGCAATGCATTCGTCGGTCAGGCGGGCGCCCAGGCCGAGGCCCCTGGCTTTGGGGCTGAGGATGAGCATGCGCAGCTGCGCCGTGGTGGGCGATTTGCGCACCACAAATACGGAGCCCACGCGCTCGCCGTCCAGCTCGGCGATCCAGGCCTTCTCCCACGCGGGCTGAAACTTGCGCAGAAACTGCGTCGCGATGTCTGCCACCAAGGCCTCAAACCGGTTGTCCCAGCCGTACTCGCGCCAATAGATCTCGCCATGCTGCTGCACCACCCAGCCCATGTCGCCGGGCAGGGGGTCGCGCAGAACGGCGACGCGCGTGCCGTCCGCGGCGTTGGAGGGGGCGGACAGCAGGGTTTCGATCCGCTCCATGGCCTCCACCACCTCTTGGCGCCGCGCCGGGGGCAAAGGCGCGAGCAGTGCGGCGGCCTCGTCGCGCGAGCGCTGCTGCAGCGGCTCGAACACCTCGCGCCCGGCAGCGGTGAGCGTGACCAGGCTTTGTCGCGCGTCCTTGGTGCTGGCGTGGCGTTCTATCCACCCTGACTGCTCAAAACGCCGCAGTATCCGGCTCATGTACCCACCGTCCAGGCCGAGCTCCCGTGCGAGTTCGCTGGCCACGGGTGCCTCGCGGTGGGCCAGTTCATACAACACGCGCACATCGGTCAATGACAGCTTGCTGCCCAGGTATGGGTCCAGCACGCCAATGCGGCGGGTGATGAAGCGGTTGAAGCGGCGCACGGCCTTCACCGCGCTCGGGGAAACGGGGAGGGGGGCGGAAGGGGCGGGGGCAACGTTGCTCATGAATGCCTTTGTCAGTTAATTAATTGACAAAGGCAAGTATATGCTTGATGGTCATCAAACCTGTACCGGTGAGGGGCAAGGGCTACCAAGGGGACAAAAACCGTCTGCCAACGTAAAATCACGGGTTATCCACCACAGACGCGCCCTCCAAAGGCCCCCATCGCACCGGGGGCGGCCGCGACCCCCTTTGCATGAACGCCCCCGTTGACGTCTCCTTTTTTGCGCGCGCCGCAAAGCCCTTGACCAGCTACCGTCCGTACTGGGCCAAGCGCTTTGGCACGGCCCCGTTCCTGCCAATGAGCCGCGCCGAGATGGAGAAACTGGGCTGGGACAGCTGCGACATCATCCTGGTGACGGGCGACGCGTATGTGGACCACCCCAGCTTCGGCATGGCCGTGATCGGCCGCACGCTGGAAGCCCAGGGCTTTCGCGTGGGGATCATCGCCCAGCCTGACTGGCAGAGCGCCGAGCCCTTCAAGGTGCTGGGCAAGCCCAACCTGTTCTGGGGCGTGACGGCGGGCAACATGGATTCGATGATCAACCGGTACACCGCCGACCGGAAGATCCGTAGCGATGACGCCTACACCCCCGGCGACGTGGGCGGCAAGCGCCCCGACCGCGCCGCCATCGTCTACAGCCAGCGCTGCCGTGAGGCCTACAAAGACGTGCCCATCATCCTGGGCGGCATCGAAGGCAGCCTGCGCCGCATCGCCCACTACGACTACTGGAGCGACAAGGTGCGCCGCTCCATCGTGGTGGATAGCAAGTGCGACCTGCTGCTGTACGGCAATGCCGAGCGTGCGCTGGTCGAGGTGGCCCACCGCATTGCTGCGCGCGAGCCGGTCGAGAAAATCACCGACGTGCGCGGCACGGCTTTTGTGCGCCGCCCCGACGATGAAAGCGGCAAGGGTTGGTTCGAGATCGACTCCACCACCGTGGATGAGCCCGGTCGTGTGGAAGCCCACATCAACCCTTACATGACTACCAGCGAGCAGGCCGCCGCGCAAGGCAGTACCTGCAGCAAAGACGATGGAAGTGCTACTGATTCTGTAGCGGTTGCCGCAGATAGCACCAGTGCTACCGAACAAAATAGCCCCAATCCCGCCATCCAGCCGATCCAGTTCGTTGCCAACCCCGCGCTCAAGGTCAAGCTCAAGGTCCCTCCGCGCGAGAAGACCGTGATCCGCCTGCCCAGCTACGAGCAGGTCAAAAGCGACCCCGTACTCTACGCCCACGCCAACCGCGTGCTGCACCTGGAGACCAACCCCGGCAACGCCCGCGCCCTGGTGCAGGCTCATGGCGAAGGCGCCACGGCGCGCGACGTGTGGATCAACCCGCCGCCCATCCCGCTGACCACGGCCGAGATGGACCATGTGTTCGATCTGCCCTACGCGCGCGGCCCGCACCCCAGCTACGCCGACGAGAACGGCAGCCACGACGGCGCGACGAAGATCCCTGCGTGGGAGATGATCCGCTTTTCGATCAACATCATGCGCGGCTGCTTTGGGGGCTGCACGTTCTGCTCCATCACCGAGCACGAGGGGCGCATCATCCAGAGCCGCTCCGAGGATTCGATCATTCAGGAGATCGAGGACATCCGCGACAAGGTCAAGGGCTTCACCGGCACCATCTCCGACCTGGGCGGCCCCACGGCCAACATGTACCGCCTGGGCTGCCGCTCGCCTGAGATCGAAGCCGCCTGTCGCAAGCCCAGCTGCGTGTACCCGGGCATCTGTCAGAACCTCACCACCGACCATGGCCCGCTGATCAAGATCTACCGCCGTGGCCGCGCATTGAAGGGCATCAAGAAGATCCTCATCGGCTCGGGCCTGCGCTACGACCTGGCCGTGAAGTCGCCCGAGTACGTGAAGGAGCTGGTGCAGCACCACGTGGGCGGCTACCTGAAGATCGCGCCCGAGCACACCGAGCAGGGCCCGCTCACTAAGATGATGAAGCCGGGCATCGGCAGCTATGACAAGTTCAAGCAAATGTTCGAGAAGTTCAGCGAAGAGGCGGGCAAGAAGCAGTTCCTGATCCCGTACTTCATCGCTGCGCACCCGGGCACGAGCGACGAGGACATGATGAACCTCGCCATCTGGCTGAAAAAGAACGGCTTTCGGGCCGACCAAGTGCAGACCTTCTACCCGAGCCCCATGGCCACGGCCACGGCCATGTACCACTCGGGCCGCAACACCCTGACCCGCGTGCGCCGCCAGATGCGCGACGAGGCCGAGGAATCGGTGGACATCGTGCGCGGCGAAAAGCGCCGCCGCCTGCACAAGGCCTTTTTGCGCTACCACGACCCGAACAATTGGCCGCTGCTGCGCGAGGCGCTCAAGGCCATGGGCCGCGCGGATTTGATCGGCAACGGCAAGCACCACCTGATCCCTACCTTCCAGCCCTTGACGGACGGCGGGTACCAGAGCGCGCGTCGCAAGAACTCCACGCCCACAGGCGTGAAGGCTGCAACGGCTGCACCCGTCAAGCAGGTCAAGCCGATGAAGCCCGGTCAACCGCAGAAGGGCCGCATCCTGACCCAGCACACCGGCCTGCCACCGCGCGTCACCGGTGCCGCCAAGCCGTCCGCACGCAAGCCGCGCTGAGATCGGTGGCGGCAGCCGCGTGCCATTGACAGTGGGCGCGGTGGATGAGACGCCGAAAGGCTCCTGGCGCAGTTATGCAGCCGCCATGACCCTGCCTCTCAGAGTGCTGGGCGATTTCGTGGAGCCTCAACCCTCTGCCGCGTGGGTGCCCACCACCACCGACTGCGGGCCAGTGCTGGAGGGCTGCGAGATCAGGTCTTCGATGATGAAGGTGCGGTAGTAGAACGCTGTGACTGCACCTTCGGGCGCAATAGCGCTCACCACGCTGTCGGCCTCGTCTTTGTCTGCCATGGCGATCAGCAGGCCGTGGTGCCCGGTGCCCGCCAGGTCGGCAATGCGCCGCACCATGTCGCCTTCGGCGCCCACAGACGGGAGCGGCGCGTCTGCCGTACCCAGCGTGTGCACAATTTCTTGCAGGATGACCTCGGGGCTGGCGTACGCAATATCGCCCTGGTGGCTTGCCGCCTGCAGCGCGAGCGCTGCCTGGCGCGTGCAGTCTTCATCGGGGAACAGTGCGAACACCTGGCCGGTGGGGTAGAAGATGCCGCCCATGTTGGTCATGGACGAATCAAGGACGAAGGGTTTCATGGACATCTCCCAAGGTGTTTCAGACCTTGGGATTGAAACCGGGTGCCTGTAAACACTGTGTAGGTCTGCGGGCTGTCTTTGCGTCAGCCTGCGGTGCGCTGTTGTAGATCAGGGCTCGCTGATGTGCAAAAAGTGCCTGTTGCGCTAGTACTTCAAGGTCTCTTTGCTATCAAATTTGATAGCGACGGCGGCGCTACAAGCCACGCAACCATCCGCCCAGCCAAGCGACCACGGCCGCGCAGTGCAACACCACGGTGGCCCAATACACCGCGCGGAACTCCGTCTTGCGCGATTTGTGCCGCAGCCATTGCTGGGCAAACCACGCGCCCGGCCAGCCGCCCGCCAGGCTCAGCAGGTGCAGATGGCTCTCTTTGGTGCGCCACTGGCCGTTTTGCGCGGCGCTTTTGTCCATGGCGTAGACCAGAAAGGTCAGAAGGTTGACGCCTATGGCGGCGCCCAGCACCCACCATGGCAGCCGACCTGCCCAGAGGCCCCAGGCCAGCAGCCCCACCCAGCCCAGCATCAGCAGGTGTATCAGCGCTGAACCGGCGGCGGTGGACGGCTGGCTGGCCGCAGCAAGGCGTTTGCGTGGGGCAGACTGTGTCTGACCTGCGCGCTGCGCAGGCGTACGACGTGTTGGGCGCGGAGATGTTGACTGCGCTCGTGTTTGGCTTTGGGGCTGGAAGGCTCCAACGGTTGGAGCCACAGGCAACACGGCCATGGCCCGGGGCCCCTTGCCGCCCACGTGAATCTCTTCGTACACGACGGTAAGCCCTTCACGCGGCGGGGTGCTGCCCCGGTAGTCCCGCACATGAAAAAACACATCGGCAGACGTGTCCGGGCTGCGGATAAAGCCAAAGGCGCGGCTGGCGTCCCAGCGAACGACGGTGCCTTGCTTCTGCATCGGTCAGCGCGCCCGTCTTCAAGCCAGGGTGTGCAGCGGGATGTCCTGCGCCACCGCCAACGCATCGAGTTGTGCACGGGTCTGAGTCCGCAGAAAAGCCGCCACAGCCGCGTGGGTGTCGGGGGAGCGCAGCACCTTCGGGTCACCCGTAGCAGGCAGGCCTGCAGCAGCGCACAGGCTGGCGGCAAAGTGCGGCTCCAGCGCGGCCACGGCCACGCGGCCGTCGGCGCAGGGGTAGATGCGGTAGCCCGCGTGGTGGCCGCCCACGTCGCCGTCGGGCGTGGTCAGGCCCCAGTGGCGCGGTTGGGCCAGCCAGGCGGCGGCGTCGGCCAGGGCCACTTCGATGCACACGCCGCTGCCGGTGTGGGCGCGCTCCAGCAGGGCCTGCAGCACGGCTTCGCTGGCCATCAGGGCGCCGCCCATGTCGGCGTAGAGCGTGGGGGGCATCTCGGTGCCCGTCACGAGGCCGGCATCGGCCAGATAGGTGAGGTCATGGCCCGGTTCTTCGGCCCGCTCTGCCGCTGCGCCCACGATGCGCACCAGCGACAGGCGCGGGTATTTGGCCTGCAACGCTTCCCAGCCCAGGCCCAGCTTGGTGAGCGCCGAAGGGCGGAAGGAGGTGATCAGCACATCGGTGCGGACCAGCTCGTCATGCAGCGCGGCCTGGCCTTCGGGCGTCTTGAGGTGGGCGTGCACCACCCGCACGCCATCGTGCAGCGTGGCATAGGCTGCGGGGCTGTAGATGCCCATGGGGTCGGCGCTGGGGTAGCCCGGCGCGGGAGGAGGTTCGAGCTTGGTGCATTCGGCCCCCATGCGCGCGCAGCGCATCAGGGCGGCGGGGCCGGGCAGGTTGAGTGCGAGGCTCAGAACACGGGTGTTGCGCAGGGGCTGGGGCAGGGCGGTGGGCATGGGTGGGAAGGTGTCTCGGTGTTGTGGTTTTTGAATGGAGGGGGTGACGCCGGAACTTCGCGGTACGCCCCGGCTCACTCCCTGCGTTATACATAATTTGTTACGCTCCCTGACCAATGCAACGCAGAACCTCTTTGGCCGCCCTCACGGGCCTGGCCGCCTTTCCGGGAGCTTTCATGACCACGTCCCTGAGCAGTGCTGCCACGGCGCCCGCGCTGCAGGCGCTCAAGCCTTCGCCCCGCATGCCGGTGATGTTTGTGGGCCATGGCAGCCCCATGAACGCCATCGAGGACAACGCCTGGCGCCGCAGCTGGCAGGCCATGGGCGCGGAGCTGATGGCGCGCGCGGTGCAGCCACAGCTCATCCTGTGCGTGTCGGCCCACTGGCTCACGCGCGGTGGCTGGCAGCTGACGGGCATGGCCAACCCCAAAACCATCCACGACTTTGGCGGCTTCCCCCAGGCGCTGTTTGACCAGCAGTACCCCGTGCCGGGCGCCCCGGCGGTGGCACGCAGCCTGGCCAAGGAGCTGAAATCCCCGGCCACGGGCGCTGCGCTGGGTGTGGACGAGGGCGAATGGGGACTGGATCACGGCACGTGGTCGGTGCTCAAGCCCATGTTCCCCCAGGCGCGCATCCCGGTGATGCAACTCAGCATGGACTACAGCCGCCCTCCGGCCGAGCACTATGTGCTGGGACAGCAGCTCAAGGCCCTGCGCGAGCGGGGCGTGCTGATCGTGGGCAGCGGCAACATCGTGCACAACCTGCGCGCATCCCGCCGTGGCTCGGCCGCCAACGAAGCGTATGACTGGGCCACGGAGTTCGACACCGTGGTGCAGGAGCAGATCAAAAAGGGCCAGCTGGGCGCCATGCAGGACTTCCAGAAGCTGGGTGCCGTCGCCCAGCAGGCGCACCCCACTCACGAGCACTATCTGCCGTTGCTCTACGCAGCCGGGGCCGTCTTGCCCAGCGAGATGCCACGCTTCTTCAACACGGGCTACCAGTCAGCATCGATCTCGATGCGGTCGGTGCTGTGGGGCTGATCTCCGCGCTCTGAGGTTGATTGCTTCTCTTTTGATAGCTGTCAGCGCATGTATTTCTAGCGCTTGAGGCCAAAAACGCTTGAAATCGCCGCGTCGTCATTGTGAAACGGCCTTCAGGCCGCCACGTGACCTGCGGCCTGGATCGTCAGCCACGGCCAGCGCTCTCGGTAGCTTTGTGCCTTGGCCTCAAACAACGGCAGGTGCGGGCAGGCTGGGTTGGGTTTGAGCAGCCCGGCGTACAGCTCTTCCAGCCCGTACGGCGCGTACAGCGTGGGTTGAGCAATGCTGGGGGCGTTGGAAGGTTGCAGACCCACGCAGGTGCAGGGCACCAGAAAACGCTCGATCCCGTTGCGGGCGGATTGCAGCGGTGCATACGGATAGCCAAACCAGCGCTCGTACCAAAGGTGCACCCGGGCCTGGTTCTTGGCTTCGACGGTGATCGGCAGGTCGGCGAAGAGGGCGGCGGCGCGGTCCTGAACGGCCTGTTCTGCTGCTTCGGACAGATCCGATGCATCGAAGTAAAACAGGTCGTAGTCCTTGATGTGCGCCGTGGGCGCCAGACCAGAGCGCAGGTTCCACACCGTCGGGAACAAGCAGCCCGCCACCAGCCACGCATCGGGCAAGCCCAGAAACGGCAAACGCTCCAGAAGGGCCGCGTTGTGCGGGTTCTGGAGCGCTTCGCTCACAAAGCGGCGCGTGAGCGCCGCCTGCTCATTGTGCTCAGACAACCTTGGCGATCGCTTGGCAGACGTAGTCGATGTTCTTGCTGTTCAGGGCGGCGACGCACATGCGGCCGGTGTCGGTGCCGTACACGCCGAACTCATTGCGCAGGCGCACCATCTGGTCCTTGGACAGGCCGGAGTAGCTGAACATGCCGATCTGGGTGGTGATGAAGCTCATGTCCTGCTTCACACCAGCGGCCTTCAGGCCATCGACCAGCTTCTGGCGCATAGCCTTGATGCGCACGCGCATTTCGGCCAGTTCCTTTTCCCACATCGCGCGCAGCTCGGGGTTATTCAGCACGGCAGCGACCACCGCACCGCCGTGGGTGGGCGGGTTGGAGTAGTTGGTGCGGATGACGATCTTGAGCTGGGACAGCACGCGGCTGGCTTCTTCCTTGTCCGTGCACAGCACCGACAGGCCGCCCACGCGCTCGCCGTACAGGCTGAAGCTCTTGGAGAACGAGGTGGACACAAAGAAGTTCAGGCCAGCGGCGACGAACTTCTGAATGACGGCGCCGTCTTCGGCGATGCCGTGGCCGAAGCCCTGGTAGGCCATGTCCAGGAAAGGTGTCAGGCCCTTGGCCTTGACAGCAGCAATGACCTGGTCCCACTGCTCGGGGGTGATGTCATAGCCGGTGGGATTGTGGCAGCAGGCGTGCAGAACGACGATGGTGCCGGGAGCGGCAGCGTTCAGGCTGGCCAGGAAACCTTCGAAGTTCACGCCGCGCTTTTCGGCGTCGTAGTACGCGTACGTGTCCACTTCAAAACCGGCGTTGGTGAACAGCGCGCGGTGGTTTTCCCAGCTGGGGTCGGAGATCAATACCTTGGCGTTGGGGCTGACCTTCTTCAAGAAGTCAGCACCGATCTTCAGGCCGCCGGTACCGCCGATGGCCTGCACGGTGGCCACGCGGCCGGACTTCACGGGTTCGCTGTCGGCGCCGAACACCAGGCTCTTGACGGCGTTGTCATAGGCCACGATGCCGTCGATGGGCAGGTAGCCACGGGCCGTAGGCTTTTCCATCATGGTCTTTTCAGCGGCCTGCACGCACTGCAGCAGGGGCAGCTTGCCGTTGTCGTCGAAATAAACGCCAACGCCCAGGTTGACCTTGTTGGGGTTGGTGTCGGCGTTGAATTGCTCGTTGAGGCCCAGGATGGGGTCGCGGGGGGCCATTTCGACGGCGGTGAACAGAGACATGAAAATCCTTGAAAGGTTGTCAGTAGCGAAGAATCCGGGCGTGGTGTACTGTGCCGGGTTCCGCCGATTTTAACGGGCGGCCTGCTCCACCCGTTGACCACGCCCCATGCCAGATATCACCGAAGTCATAACTGAAAAGCAAGACGGCGAGTTCGTCCGCTTCCCTGATTCCCCCTTCGAACTGTTCCAGCCCTATCCCCCCGCAGGCGACCAGCCCGAGGCCATTGCCAAGCTGGTGGAGGGTCTGCATGACGGCGAAACCTTCCAGACCTTGCTGGGTGTGACGGGCTCGGGCAAGACCTTCACCATGGCCAACGTGATCGCGCGCATGGGCCGCCCGGCCATCATCTTTGCGCCCAACAAGACGCTGGCCGCGCAGCTGTATAGCGAGTTCCGCGAGTTCTTCCCCAAGAACGCCGTGGAGTATTTCGTGAGCTACTACGACTACTACCAGCCCGAGGCCTATGTGCCGCAGCGCGACCTGTTCATCGAGAAGGACAGCGCGATCAACGAGCACATCGAGCAGATGCGGCTTTCGTGCACCAAGAGTCTGATGGAGCGGCGCGATGTGGTGATCGTGGCCACCGTGTCGGCCATCTACGGCATTGGCGAGCCCGAGAGCTACCACCGCATGGTGATGACGCTGCGGGTGGGGGACAAGGTGGGGCAGCGCGATGTGATTGCCCAGCTGATCCGCATGCAGTACCAGCGCAACGAGGCGGATTTCAGCCGGGGCAAGTTCCGTGTGCGCGGCGACACCATCGATGTGTTCCCGGCCGAACACTCCGAGCTGGCGATTCGCATCGAGCTGTTTGACGACGAGATCGAGAGCCTGCAGTTGTTCGACCCGCTCACCGGCCGCGTCAAGCAGAAGATTCCGCGCTTTACGGTGTACCCCAGCAGCCACTACGTGACGCCGCGCGACAAGGTGCTGGCCGCCGTCGAGACCATCAAGCTGGAACTGGCCGAGCGCCTGCAGCAGCTGGTGGCCGACGGCAAGCTGGTGGAGGCGCAGCGGCTGGAGCAGCGCACGCGGTTTGATCTGGAGATGCTCAGCGAGGTGGGTCACTGCAAGGGCATCGAGAACTACACGCGCCACCTGTCGGGTGCCGCGCCAGGCGATCCGCCCAGCACCCTGACCGACTACATGCCCAAGGACGCGCTCATGTTCTTGGACGAAAGCCACCAGATGATCGGCCAGCTCAGCGCCATGTACAACGGCGACCGAGCGCGCAAGACCACGCTGGTGGAGTACGGCTTTCGGCTACCGTCGGCACTGGACAACCGGCCGCTCAAGTTCGAAGAGTTTGAGCAGCGCATGCGGCAGGTGATCTTTGTCTCGGCCACACCCGCCGACTACGAAAATACCCACTCAGGCCAGGTGGTGGACCAGGTGGTGCGCCCCACGGGCCTGGTGGACCCGGTGGTGGAGGTGCGACCCGCCACCCATCAAGTGGATGATGTGCTTCAAGAAATACGCATTCGGGTTGAAAAGCACGAGCGCGTACTCATTACCACGCTGACCAAGCGCATGGCCGAACAGTTGACCGACTACCTCACGGACAACGGTGTGAAGGTGCGCTACCTGCACAGCGATGTGGACACCGTGGAACGTGTGGAGATCATCCGGGACCTGCGGCTGGGCGCGTTTGACGTGCTGGTGGGCATCAACCTGCTGCGTGAAGGACTGGACATCCCCGAGGTGTCGCTGGTGGCGATCTTGGATGCCGACAAGGAAGGCTTCTTGCGCGCAGAGCGCAGCCTGATCCAGACCATTGGCCGTGCTGCACGGAACCTGAACGGCCATGCCATCCTGTACGCCGACCGCATCACCGACTCCATGAAAAAAGCCATGGGCGAAACGGAACGCCGGCGCATCAAGCAGATCGCATACAACGAGGCCAATGGGATCACGCCGCGCAGCATTGTCAAGCGGGTAAGAGACCTGATTGACGGGGTGTACAGCGAAAAAGCGGGCAAGGACGCTGAACGCCTGGAGCAAGAAGCCCTGCAGCGTGCGCAGGTGGAGGACATGTCCGAGAAGGACGTGGCGCGCGAGATCAAGCGCCTGGAAAAGCTCATGCTGGAACACGCGCGCAACCTGGAGTTCGAGCAGGCCGCCCGCGTGCGCGACCAGCTGACGCGGCTCAAGGACCAGGCGTTTGGAGCCCATGGCAGCGATTCCGTAGCCTTGTAGAAAAGGATTGCGGCTGCGTGTGTGATGAGAAATTACTATTGAGTCGATTAATAACTATTTGGTTTTTTAACCCGACAGAATCAATAGGGATTTGTGCTATACTCGCACAAAACACTCAACAAAACAGCCCAACGATGAAGGGCTCCGCGGCAGTGGACTGTGCGGAGTAAGGGGCGGAGACGGTGCCACGCTGGCAAACAGTCAGCGCTGGCGGTTTCTTCAACGAACAAGCCTTAGCACAAGGAGCTTGCGATGCGTCTCACAACCAAAGGCCGTTTTGCGGTCACCGCCATGATTGATCTGGCTCTGCGCCAGAACAACGGCCCCGTCACGCTGGCTGCCATCAGCCAGCGCCAGCAGATTTCGCTGTCGTACCTGGAGCAACTCTTTGGCAAGCTGCGCCGCCATGAGCTGGTGGAATCCACCCGTGGCCCCGGCGGCGGTTACACGCTGGCCCGCAAGGCAGGTGACATCACTGTGGCAGACATCATCGTGTCGGTAGATGAGCCCATCGACGCCACGCAATGCGGTGGCAAGGAAAACTGCCTGGGTGAAGCCGGTCGTTGCATGACGCACGAGCTGTGGGCTTCGCTGAACCAGCGCATGGTCGAATTCCTGGATTCCGTCACCCTGCAAAAGCTGGTGGACGAGCAGCTCGCCA
The DNA here is from genome assembly GCF_049331375.1 of Acidovorax sp. M14. Taxonomy (NCBI): domain Bacteria; kingdom Pseudomonadati; phylum Pseudomonadota; class Betaproteobacteria; order Burkholderiales; family Comamonadaceae; genus Acidovorax; species Acidovorax sp. M14. The sequence continues at coordinate 2,613,691 of NZ_CP186263.1, read as the reverse complement.
AGGGCGTGCAGATCGAAGACAAGCCCGTGGTGCGCCGTGCCATCTCCACCACCCCTGTGGTTAAACCCATTCGCGTGAATGCCCCGAACTCGGTGTTTGCGCTTGGCAACGTCTTCGCTAAATCCTGACCCCTGATGCGTGGTGCTGGCCCTGGGGTCGGCACTGCCCTGACCGCGTTTTATTCGTTTTCTTGTTTGTTCTGCCTCTTCTGTTTGCCAGCCAGAACCTTTTACTGAGCCAGCCATGGACATGACCCCGCACTTTCCCATTTACCTCGACTATGGCGCCACGACCCCGGTAGACCCCCGCGTGGTGGACGCCATGATTCCCTGGTTGCGTGAGCACTTTGGCAACCCGGCATCGCGCAGCCACGCCTGGGGCTGGGAGGCCGAAGAGGCGGTGGAAAAAGCGCGTGTGCAGGTGGCAGACCTGATCGGTGCCGATCCCCGCGAAATCGTCTGGACCAGTGGTGCAACCGAGTCCATCAACTTGGCCCTGAAGGGCGCCGCGCATTTCTACAAAGGCAAGGGCAAGCACCTAATCACGCTCAAGACCGAGCACAAGGCCGTGCTGGACACCATGCGCGAGCTGGAGCGCCAGGGCTTTGAAGCCACTTACCTGGACGTTCAGGAAGACGGCTTGGTCAACATGGACGCGCTCAAGGCGGCCATCCGCCCCGACACCGTGCTGATCAGCATCCTCTTCGTGAACAACGAAATCGGCGTGATCCAGGACATCCCTGCCATCGGCGCGCTGTGCCGCGAAAAGGGAATCCTGCTGCATGTGGATGCTGCCCAAGCCACCGGCCGTGTCGAGATCGACATGAACGTGCTTCCCATCGACCTGATGAGCATGACCGCCCACAAGACCTATGGCCCCAAGGGCATTGGTGCGCTGTACGTGCGCCGCAAGCCCCGCGTGCGGCTGGAAGCCCAGATGCACGGCGGCGGTCACGAGCGCGGCATGCGCTCGGGCACCTTGCCCACGCACCAAATCGTGGGCATGGGCGAGGCCTTCCGCATTGCCAAGGAAGAAATGGCAGAGAGCAATGCCAAGGCCAAGGCCTTGCAGCAGCGCCTGCTCGACGGCCTCAAGGATATCGAACAGGTCTACATCAACGGCAGCCTGGAGCGCCGTGTGCCGCAGAACCTGAACATGAGCTTCAACTTCGTCGAAGGCGAATCGCTCATCATGGGCATCAAAGGCCTGGCGGTGTCGTCGGGCTCGGCCTGCACCTCCGCCAGCCTGGAGCCCAGCTATGTGCTGCGCGCTTTGGGCCGCAGCGATGAGCTGGCGCACAGCAGCCTGCGCATGACCATTGGCCGTTTCACGACCGAAGAAGAGATCGACTACGCCATCTCCACCATCCGCGAGAACGTGGCCCGCCTGCGCGAGTTGAGCCCGCTGTGGGAGATGTACAAGGACGGCATCGACATCAGCACCATCCAATGGGCTGCGCACTGATTCCGCACAAATTCTGGACGTATTGAAGAGGTACACATCATGGCTTACTCAGACAAAGTGGTTGACCATTACGAAAACCCCCGCAACGTGGGTTCGTTCGACAAGGGTGACGATTCGGTGGGCACCGGCATGGTGGGCGCGCCCGCCTGCGGCGACGTGATGAAGCTGCAGATCAAGGTGAACCCCGAAACCGGCGTGATCGAAGATGCCCGGTTCAAGACCTATGGCTGCGGCTCGGCCATTGCCTCGTCGTCGCTGGTGACCGAGTGGGTCAAGGGCAAGACGCTGGACGAAGCTGCAGCGCTCAAGAACAGCGAGATCGCCGCAGAACTGGCTTTGCCGCCCGTCAAGATCCACTGCTCCATCCTGGCCGAAGATGCGATCAAGGCTGCCGTGCTGGACTACAAGACCAAGCACGCCGCCACGACCACCGCCGCCTGATTGTTTGACAGATAGATCGAGAGACATGGCCATTACGCTGACCGAAGCCGCCGCCCGGCACGTCAACCGCTACCTGACCCGTCGGGGCAAGGGGTTGGGCGTGCGCCTGGGAGTCAAGACGACAGGCTGCTCAGGGCTTGCCTACAAGCTCGAATACGTGGACGAGAGCGAGCCTGAGGATATCGTGTTCGAGAACCACGGCGTCAAGGTGCTGATCGACCCCAAGAGCCTGGCCTACATTGACGGCACTGAGCTGGACTTCGTGCGTGAAGGCCTGAACGAAGGTTTCAAGTTCAACAACCCCAACGAGCGGGACCGCTGCGGTTGCGGGGAGAGCTTCCGCGTCTGAGTCCCCTTCGTTGATGTCACACCAAACCGCCAACGCGCTCTGTGCTGGCGGTTTTTTCTTGGATTTCCTTCTCGCCTCTGCATGAACCTGCAATCTGACGACTTCGAACTGTTTGGCCTCGCGCGCCGCTTTGCGCAGGAGCGCAGCGCCGTCGACACGCGCTGGAAGGAACTGCAGCGCGAGGCCCACCCCGACAAGTTTGCCGCGCAGGGCGCTGCGGCACAGCGTGTGGCCATGCAATGGTCGGTACGCATCAACGAGGCGTACCAGCGGCTGAAGGACCCGATGCGCCGCGCTGCTTACCTGTGCGAACTGCACGGTGCGCCCATCCGCGCCGAAGACAACACCGCCATGCCCGCTGCCTTTCTGATGCAGCAAATGGAATGGCGCGAGGCGCTGGAAGATGCCCGCGCAGACAGCGAGCTGGACGCGTTGGATGATGAGGTGGCGCAAGCCCGCCGTGCCGCGCTGGCGCAGTGCGAGCAACTCATCGACCAGCAGCAGGACTATGCAGGCGCAGCCCGTCAGGTCAGAGCCCTCATGTTCATTGCGCGATTTGCTGACGACATTGAGCGTCGCCGAGAGCAACTGGGACAATAGGGCGGTTTTGCATTCCCAAAGGGCCCCCTCGCGTGTTGATGCGATGGCGGGCTCCACCACGTAGAGATCCGAAATTTCATGGCGCTTCTGCAGATTTCCGAACCTGGCCAATCCCCCGACCCGCACCAGCGGCGCATTGCAGTGGGCATTGACCTGGGCACCACCCATTCTTTGGTCGCGGCGGTGCGCAATGGTGTGTCCGAATGCCTCCCCGATGCCCAGGGCCGGGTGCTGCTGCCCTCGGTGGTGCGCTACCTCGCCAACGGCGGGCGTCAGATCGGCTATGACGCCGTGGCGGCGCAAGCCCAGGATGCACGCAACACCATCGCCTCGGCCAAACGCTTCATGGGGCGTGGCCTGAAAGACGTGGCAGAGGCAGGAAAGTTGCCGTACGATTTTGTGGTCGCCAATGATGCCGGCGCGGGCGGCATGGTCAGTCTCGCTACGGTGGATGGCAACAAGTCACCCGTCGAGATCAGCGCCGAGATCCTCGCCACGCTGCGCTACCGGGCCGAAGACACCTTCAACGACGATCTCTACGGCGCGGTGATCACCGTGCCCGCGTACTTTGACGACGCCCAGCGCCAGGCTACCAAGGATGCGGCCAAGCTCGCGGGCATCAACCTGCTGCGTCTCATCAACGAGCCCACGGCGGCAGCGATTGCCTATGGCCTGGACAACGCCAGCGAGGGCGTCTACGCCGTGTATGACCTGGGTGGGGGTACGTTTGATATTTCCATCCTGCGCCTGACGAAGGGGGTGTTCGAGGTGATCGCCACGGGCGGCGACTCTGCCCTCGGGGGCGATGACTACGACGCCGCGCTGGCAGAGTGGGTACTGCAACAGGTGGGGCAACAGGCGGTCACGCCTGCCGACAAGTCGGCCGTGCGCATGGCGGCGCGCCAATGCAAAGAGGCGCTGACTGCTACTGATTTGGTAGTGTTCAAGGCAGATTTATCTAGCGCTTCCGTGCAGTTTGACGTCAAACGTTCGGATTTTGATGCCGTTACCGCCGATCTGACTGCCCGCTCCATGGCGGCTGTGCGCCGTGCCCTGCGCGATGCGCATCTGGCGCGCGACGAGGTGCAGGGCGTGGTCATGGTGGGCGGCTCCACCCGCATGCCGCAGGTGCAACGGGCCGTGGCAGAGTTCTTCGGCAAGGAACCGTTGACCAATCTGAACCCGGACGAAGTGGTGGCCTTGGGAGCCGCCATCCAGGCCAACCAGCTGGCAGGTAACAACACCGCAGGTGACCTGCTGCTGCTGGATGTGATTCCGCTGTCTCTGGGCATCGAGACCATGGGCGGCTTGGTGGAGCGCATCGTCTCGCGCAACGAGACCATCCCCACTGCCAAGGCGCAGGACTTCACCACCTACAAGGATGGACAGACTGCTTTGGCCATCCATGTGGTGCAGGGCGAGCGCGATTTGGTGCAGGACTGCCGCAGCCTGGCGCGCTTTGAGTTGCGCGGTATTCCCCCCATGGCGGCAGGTGCTGCGCGCATCCGTGTGACCTTCACCGTCGATGCCGATGGCCTGCTGAGCGTGGCCGCCAAGGAGCAGGGCAGTGGGGTGGAGGCTCGCATTGATGTGAAGCCATCGTATGGCCTCACGGACGACGAGATCGCGCGCATGCTGCAGGACGGCTTTGCCACGGCCGCGCAGGACATGAAGGCCCGTGCCGTGGTCGAGGCCCGTGTGGACGCAGACCGCATGTTGATCGCCACGCAAAGCGCACTGGATGCGGATGGCGACGTGCTCAGCCCCAAGGAGCGGGCCGCCATCGACGCACTGATGGTGGCCCTGCGCCACCAGCGCGACAGCGACGATGCAGCGGCTATCGAAGCAGCCACGGAAGCCCTGGCCAAGGGCACCGAGGCTTTCGCAGCCCAGCGCATGAACCGCGGTATCCAGCAGGCCCTGGCCGGTAAGAACGTCGCAAGCCTGTGATGTGCCCCTGCGCATCCCTCTGACAAGAAGAAAACACCCCATGCCCGTCATCAAGATCCTTCCCCATCCCGAATATTGCCCCGCAGGCACCGAAATCACGGCGCCTGCAGGCACCTCGATCTGCGAAGCCCTGCTGGACAATCACATCAACATCGAGCACGCCTGCGACATGAGCTGCGCGTGCACCACCTGCCACGTCATCGTGCGCCAGGGGTTGAATTCGCTGAATGCGGCAGAAGAAGAGGAAGAAGACCTGCTGGACCGCGCCTGGGGCCTGGAGCCGCAGTCACGCCTGTCGTGCCAGGCCATCCTGGCGCAGACCGATCTGGTGGTCGAAATTCCGAAGTACACCATCAACCACGCCAAGGAAAACCACTGATGTCCCGGCAAATTGTTCTGGACACTGAGACCACCGGCCTTTCGGCCGAAGGTGGTGACCGCATCATTGAACTGGGTTGTGTGGAGCTGCTCAACCGCAAGCTGACCGGCAACAATCTGCACCTGTACTTCAACCCGGGCCGCGACAGCCACGAGGACGCGCTGAAGGTGCACGGCATCAGCAACGAGTTTCTGAAAGACAAGCCCAAGTTTGCGGATGTGGTGGATGACATCCTGCAGTACCTGCAGGGCGCCGAGATCATCATCCACAACGCAGCGTTTGACGTGGGCTTCCTCAACAAGGAGCTGGAGCTGGTGGGGCGCCCGGCGTTTGGCACCTATGTGCAGAGCGTGACCGACACGCTGGCCATGGCCAAGGAGATGTACCCGGGCAAGCGCAATTCGCTCGACGCCCTGTGTGACCGCCTGGGCGTGGACAACTCGGGGCGTACGCTGCACGGCGCCTTGCTCGACGCAGAGTTGCTGGCCGACGTCTACATCAATCTCACACGCGGGCAGGATGCCTTGCTGATCGCCGATGATGGCCACGACAGTGCTGACGGAGTGAAGGTGGCTGCCATTGATTTGCGTGGCCTTGCGCTGCCCGTGCTGCGGGCGAGCGAGCAGGAGCAGGCGGCGCATGCCGAGGTGCTCACGCAGATCGACAAGGCCAGCGGTGGCAAAACAATTTGGAGAACTCTCCAATCGGCCTGAAAAGCTGTGCCATAATAGAAGGCTGTCGCAGCGACAAGGGTGATTAGCTCAGCGGTAGAGCACTGCCTTCACACGGCAGGGGTCACATGTTCGATCCATGTATCACCCACCAGTTGCTGCCAGACTTTTCGCAGCGGTATCTTTCTCCAAGGTGCTTGCGACGGGTGATTAGCTCAGCGGTAGAGCACTGCCTTCACACGGCAGGGGTCACATGTTCGATCCATGTATCACCCACCAATTTGAAAATCCCTGCAGGTTCTTGGCCTGCAGGGATTTTTTCTTTTCCGGTCCGAGAGGCCCTGCAGACCGCAAAACCGTCGTAGGGATCGGTGATGGAGCTTTGCGGGGGGCTGGCGCGCTACATTTGTCCCTCGTACCTGCAACGCAGCATCCATGATCACCTTCCACAATCCCTTGCACCAGGGGCATGCGCCCGTCCACGAATTCTTCCGGGGCGAACGTGTGCCGTGTTTTGAAAAGCCCGCACGGGTGGACTATGTGGAGGAAGCCCTGCGCGCACGCGGCCACACCATGGCGGCTCCTGATGTGGACTGCAGTGCCGTGCTGGAACAAGTGCATGCACCGCGCTACCTGGCCTTTCTGCAAACTGCCTGGCAACAATGGCTGGCGCTGGACCCCGCCAACGCTGCGGTACAACCCTTTCCGTCGGTGTGGCCAGTGCGTACGCTGCGCAGCGATGTGGAGCCCAACAACTTCGTAGCGCGCCTCGGTCTGTATTCGATGGACAACGGCACCCCCATGGCGGCAGGCACCTGGGCCGCAGCCAAGGCCGGGGCAGATGCGGCAGCCAGCGCAGCGGCTCGCGTAGCGCAAGGCACGCGTGCCGCGTTTTGCTGCACACGGCCGCCAGGACACCATGCGGGCCCGGACTTCATGGGCGGCTATTGCTTTTTGAACAACGCCGCCGTGGCCGCACAGACCCTACGAAACCAGGGCGCCCAGCGTGTGGCGGTGCTGGACGTGGACTACCACCATGGCAACGGCACGCAGAGCATCTTTTACGACCGCAGTGATGTGCTGTTCATCAGCATCCACGGCGACCCGCGCACGGAGTACCCCTTTTACCTGGGCCACGCCGATGAGACGGGCGAGGGGGGTGGCGGCGGTTTCAACCTCAATCTGCCTTTGCCCGCCGGCACCAGCGCGGCGACCTGGTTCGAAGCGTTGGAGAAGGCTTGCGCCCGCATCGCGGAGCACCGCGCCGATGGGCTGGTGATATCGCTGGGGCTGGATGCCTTCGAGGGCGATCCCATCTCGCGGTTTGCACTGGCTTCGTCAGATTTCACGCGCCTGGGCGAGCGGCTGGCGCGGCTCGGTCTGCCCACGGTGTTCGTGCTGGAGGGCGGTTATGCGGCGGCCGAGCTGGGTACCAATGCCGTCAACGTGCTCGATGGTTTTGAACAGGCCTGACCCAGCACCCGGCAGGGGATGATGCATGGAGACACACGGATGATCGATACGGTGGATTGTGTGGTGGTGGGCGCGGGCGTGGTTGGCCTGGCAGTGGCCCGTGCGCTGGCGCTGCAAGGTAGGGAGGTGATGGTGCTGGAAGCGGCAGACGCCATCGGCACCGGCACCAGTTCGCGTAATAGTGAAGTGATTCACGCGGGGCTGTACTACCCCGCAGGGTCGCTCAAGGCCCGCCTGTGCGTGCGGGGCAAGGAATTGCTCTATGCCTACTGCGCGGAGCGCGGCGTGCCCCACCGCCGTTGCGGCAAGTTGTTGGTGGCCACCTCTGCCGCCCAGTTGGACAGCCTGGAAGGCATCCAGGCGCGCGCCCGTGCCAACGGAGTGCTGGACCTTCAACGCCTGAGCCGTGAAGAAGCCCTGGAGATGGAGCCCGCGCTGGCCTGCGTCGGTGCCTTGCACTCGCCCAGCACCGGCATCGTCGATAGCCATGCGCTCATGCTGGCGCTGCAGGGCGATCTGGAGCATGCGGGTGGTGTTGTGGCGCTGAATTCGCCACTAGCGCTAGCCTCTATTGGCTCTGATGCTATTGATTTGGAAGCGGTGGATGGCACGCGTCTGCGCGCTCGCACCGTGGTGAACGCCGCTGGGCTGCATGCCCCCGCACTGGCCGCGCGATTTGCCGGTCTGGCCCCGCAGCATGTGCCCACGGCGTTTTACGCCAAGGGCAACTACTTCACGTTGACGGGCAAGGCGCCTTTCAGCCGGCTGATTTACCCGGTGCCCGAGGCGGCTGGTTTGGGTGTGCACCTCACGCTGGACCTGGGCGGACAAGCCAAGTTTGGCCCGGACGTGCAGTGGGTGGATTCGCCTGACGATCTGCAGGTGGACCCCGCGCGCGGCGATGCCTTTTATGCCGAAGTGCGCAGATACTGGCCTGGTTTGCAGGATGGCGCTCTGGCCCCCGGCTATGCAGGCATGCGCCCCAAGATTCACGGGCCGGATGCACCGGCGGCAGATTTTGTCATTCAAGGGCCCACCGTGCATGGGGTGGCGGGGCTGGTCAACCTGTTTGGTATCGAGTCGCCCGGCTTGACAAGTGCCCTCGCCATTGCGGAGCATGTGGCTGCGCTGGTTTGATCTGCGGCAAGCCATTTGCAATCAGTAACCTCTTGCGTCCCCGTCCTACGAGGGGTTTCTGCGCGGATGGCTAAGATGAACTTCAGTCCTCCACGTTGGCGTGCGGGATTTCCCATCACTTTTGGCACTACACAGAAAGGCTTGTATGACTGCTTCTGACACCACGACCACCCAGGGCGAACTGGAAAAGCTGGTTTCCGATCTGCGGGGGCTGTTGGCCAACAAGGATCTGGACGCAGTGCCCGAAATCAAGTTGCTTCGCCAGCGCCTGGACGACGGCATGCACAACGTGCGTGAATCTGCCGTTCGCGCCGCCCAGGACGCAGCACGTCAGGCCAAGGAAGCGGCATTGGCGGCTGACCGTTATGCCCATGACGAACCGTGGCGTGTGGCAGGTGCGGCGCTGGCTGTGGGCGCGTTGGTCGGTTTCCTGCTGGCGCGCCGTTGATTGCCGCTGATCCCTCATCCGATATGACGGCACGGCACAAAGGCGACAAGACATGAATTGGCTCTCGCTGCTGGGGCTGGAGGGCTTGGCCGCCCGCTGGCGCGCCAACCTCATCGAGGGCGCCATCGCCGCCGAAGACCGTATGGACCTGGCCCGCCTCGAATGGGCGGACCTTAAGCAGCGCCTTCAGCAATTGCTGGTGCTCACCATTCTGGTGGCCGGGCTCACGGTGGTGGCGCTCATCATGGTGTCGCTCGCCGTGTTGGTGCACTTTTGGGACTCGCCACAGCGCACGCTGGTGGCATGGCTGGTGGCTGGCGTGTGGGCTGCTGGCTGGGCGGCTGCCACGGTCTCGTTGGTGTCTGTGGCCCAACGTGCGGGCAGTGGTTTTGCGTTGACGCGGCGAGAGCTCGCGCAGGATTGGCGTGACATCAAGGAGCGCTTGTGAGTACCCCACATCCCACCACTACGTTGCAGACTGCGCCTGTGGCGCGGACTGTCCCCACCGTGGAGCAGCAGCGCGTGCTCGACCGTATCGAACTGCAGCGTGAGCGGCTGCGTGCCCGCCGCGTAGCCCGGGCCCAAGCCCGCGCGCTCGCGGAGCAGGCTGGAGGCCCCACGGGCGGTGAGGACGCTTCGCTGGCACTGCGCGCCGCCGGGTTTGCGCGGGAGCATCCGCTGGCGGTGGCCGCCATGGCAGGCGTTGCACTGGTTGCTGGCCCGCGTAGACTGATTCGGTGGGCGGGTATTGTGCTGCCGATGGTGATGCGCCTGCGCCGCTGAACATGGCTGCGGGGCAGGCCAGTAACCTGCGGCTTGCCCGTTAGAAAAAGCAAAACGGAGCCCTGTCACCAGCGGCTCCGTTTTTTCGTCAGGCGGGCTTCGCGCAGCCCTGCAGGTCAGCGCAACGCCTTGATGGCTTTGGCGGCTTTTGCAACGAGCGCCGGGCCTTCGTAGATCAGGCCCGTGTAGATCTGCACGACATCCGCGCCTGCGCGAATCTTGCTCACGGCGTCGTCAGCGCTCAGGATGCCGCCCACACCAATGATGGGGAAGCCGCTGCCCAATGCGGCGCGCAGTTGCCGGATGACCTGGTTGCTGGCTTCCAGCACCGGGGCACCGCTCAGCCCTCCCGTCTCTTCCGCGTGGCGCATGCCCTGCACTGCGGTGCGGCTGATGGTGGTGTTGGTGGCGATCACGCCGTCCATGCCGTGGCGCTGCAGCGTCGCAGCGATGACGGCCACCTGGGCTTCGTCCAAGTCGGGGGCAATCTTCACAAAGACCGGAACGCGCCGCTGGTGCTGGGTGGCCAGGGCCTCACGCCGCTCGGCGATGGCGCCTAGCAGGGCATCCAGAGCGGCGTCGTTTTGCAGCGCACGCAGGTTCTGGGTGTTGGGCGAGCTGATGTTGACCGTGACGTAGTCGGCATGGGGGTACACACCCTCCAGGCAGATCAGGTAGTCGCTGGTGGCGTTATCGATGGGCGTGGTGGCGTTCTTGCCGATGTTCAGGCCAAGCAGCATGGGGCGCTGCTGGCGGGTCTGCTTGCGAAACTGCGCCTGCTGCACATTGCGCAAAAAGGCTTCCAGGCCTTCGTTGTTGAAGCCAAGGCGGTTGATGAGGGCGCGGGCCTCGGGCAGACGGAACATGCGTGGCTTGGGGTTGCCTGGCTGCGCCTTGGGGGTTACGGTGCCCACTTCCACAAAGCCGAAACCCATGGCCCCCAGCGCGTCGATGCAGCGTGCATTCTTGTCCAGCCCCGCCGCCATGCCCACGCGGTTGGGAAATTGCAGCCCCGCCAGGGTAATAGGGTCGTTCACCGTTTCGTTGCACCAGGCCCACTGCAGCGGCGTGCGCTGCCCGCGCGCCAGCATGTCCATGGTGAGTTCGTGGGCGGCCTCGGCATCCATGCCGAAGAGAAAGGGGCGGGTGAGGGCGTAGGGGATGAGGGACATGGAGGGATAATTCAGGATTACCCCCGATTTTCTCCCATGACGACCACCACTCCCCTGACCCAAGACGAACTCAAGACCCTGGTAGGCCAAGCCGCGCTGCAATACGTGGTGCCTGGCGAGATTGTGGGGGTGGGCACCGGCTCCACCGTGAACAAGTTCATTGATGCCCTGGCGGGCATGAAGGACCAGATCAAGGGCGCGGTGTCCAGCTCCGTAGCCAGCACGGAGCGCCTGAAGGCACTGGGCATTGCCGTGTTCGATGCCAACGAAGTGTTTTCACTGTCCGTCTATATCGACGGCGCCGACGAAATCGACGGCCAGGGCCACATGGTCAAGGGCGGCGGTGCTGCATTGACCCGCGAGAAGATCGTGGCAGCTCTGGCCGAACGCTTTGTGTGTATCGCAGACGAATCCAAGTTGGTGAAGGCTCTGGGCCAGTTTCCGTTGCCAGTGGAAGTGATCCCGATGGCTGCCAACCACATTGCGCGCCGTTTTGCGTCCATGGGTGGACAGGCCAGCCTGCGCCTCAAGGACGGACAGCCGCTGGTGACCGACAACGGCCAGCACATTCTGGACGTGAAGGGCCTGTCCATCACCGATCCGCTGGCGTTTGAATCCGAGATCAACCAATGGCCTGGCGTGGTGACCGTGGGGGTTTTTGCCCACCAGAAGGCTTCCGTGTGCTTGCTCGGCACGGCGCAGGGGGTGAAGACGATCACCTATTGACGATTAGGGCGGTGGATGGGGGGCGCTCTCACGCTCGCCGCCTGTCGATACAAAGCCAATGCAAAAGGGGCCTTTACAGGCCCCTTTTTTATGGGTGAGCAAATGGTCTCACGGCAGGTAGCGGCCACCTGGCACTGTCAGAACCGGATACCTGCCGGATTGCTAGGCGTGGGGCCATCGTTTGCGGGTGGTGCCGGCGTGGGCCGTACAGGAGCTTTTGGAGGGGCCGCTGGTGCCGCTTCTACCGGCTTGGCTGCGACCAGAGGTGCGGGCGCTGGCTGGCGATAGTTGCTCGGCAACTGAGATTGTTTGGGGTAGCCCGCCGCGTCAAGGTATTGGATCCACTCGGCGTCAGAAAAACCCACCAACTGTTGACCCCCGATGGTGCCAAAGGGCAGGCTGGAATTGCCGCTCAAGCGCTGCAGTGCCGCGATGTCCTCATTGCTGACCACAGTGCGTTCGGTGTAAGGCACACCGCGTGACGTGAGCAAGTTGCGCAAGCTGCCGCAGGGCGCGCAGTCGCTGCCGGTGTAGATGGTCACCGGGTACCGGTTGGCAATCTGCCGCAGTTCGTAGGGCAACGCTCCGTTGCCAGCCGCGGGGCTTGCCGGGGCGCCACTGCTGCGCGCTGGCTGGGCAGTAGCCTCGGCGGGGGGGCGGTCCGAAAAGGTCACCTTGCCGTCCGGACCGACAATGCGATAGACCGCCTGCGCCTGAGCACCTACAGATGCCAAGGCCAACAACAAGGAGGCAGCTGCAGCAGGAGCGAACTTAAGACGGGGCATATGGGTTCTCCTCATTCGTGTGGGCTGTGTTTGTTGTGGGGCAGTCTGCGGTTTGTTCGGTCTAAGCCTCAGGCAGTCGGCTCTTCTGCCATCCCCTGGTGGCGCAGCAGGGCATCCAGGCTGGGTTCCCGTCCACGGAAGGCTTTGAAGGATTCCATGGCGGGGCGGCTGCCGCCCGCCTCCAGGATGGCCTCTCTGTAGCGCCGTCCCGTTTCGGTGCTGGGCAAGCCGTCGCTGCCGGCGGTTTCTTCAAAGGCGGCGTAGGCGTCGGCGCTGAGCACTTCCGCCCACTTGTAGCTGTAGTACCCAGCGGCATAGCCACCTGCAAAGATGTGGCTGAAGGTGTGGGCCGTGCGGCTGAAGGCGGGCGGCTGCAGCACAGCCACTTCTTGCCGCACCTGGGTCAGCAGGGGCATGAAGTCCTGGGCCGGGTCGTGCTCGGTGTGCAGCAGCATGTCGAACAACGCAAACTCGATCTGGCGCAGGGTCTGCATGCCACTCTGGAAGTTCTTGGCGGCGATCATCTTGTCGAACAACGCGCGCGGCAGCGGCTCACCGGTGTCCACGTGGGCGGTCATGTGCCGCAGCACATCCCATTCCCAGCAGAAGTTTTCCATGAACTGGCTGGGCAGCTCCACGGCGTCCCATTCCACCCCGCCGATGCCGGAGACATCGCGTTCGTTCACCTGCGTCAGCATGTGGTGCAGTCCATGACCAAACTCGTGGAACAGCGTGATCACGTCGTCGTGCGTCAACAGGGGCGGCTTGCCGTCCACACCGTCTGCAAAGTTGCAGACCAGGTGGGCGACGGGCGTTTGCAACACACCTGTGTCGGGGCGCTGCCAACGCGTGCGCACGTCATCCATCCAGGCGCCGCCCCGTTTGCCGGTGCGGGCGGGCTGATCGAGGTAGAACTGGCCCACCAGTTGGCCGTTGCGCTCGATGCGATAGAACTCCACCGCGGGGTGCCATACCGGTGCCGCGTCGCGGCGGATGGACACCTCAAAAAGCGTCTCAATGATCTTGAACAGGCCTGCCAGCACCTTGGGGGCTGTGAAGTACGCCTTGAGTTCCTGCTCGCTGAAGGCGTAGCGGGCTTCCTTGAGCTTTTCGGAGATGTAGGGCCAGTCCCAGGGCTGCGGGTCGGTCAGACCCAGGTGTTCTGCGGCGAAAGCGCGCAGATCGGCCACGTCCTTCTCCGCATAGGGACGGGCGCGGCGGGCGAGGTCGCGCAGGAACTGGATGACTTCGGTGGGGGACTGGGCCATCTTGGGCACGACAGACACTTCGCCAAAGTTGGTATAGCCCAGCAAATGGGCTTCTTCCCGGCGCAAGGCCAGGATTTCGGCGATCAGCGCCGTGTTGTCGAACTTCTGGCCATCGCCCTCGGCCTGGTCCGAGGCCCGGGTGACATAGGCGCGGTACAGCTTGGCACGCAGATCGCTGCGGGTGGCAAATTGCATCACCGGCAGGTAGCAAGGCATCTTCAGGGTGAGCTTGTAGCCTGGCTTGCCTTCCGCCTGCGCGGCCGCCAGAGCGGCTTGCTGCACATCGGCAGGTACACCGTCCAGTTCTTCGGCGGTGGCGTAGTAGGCAAAGGCGTCGGTGGCGTCGAGCGCGTTCTCGCTGAACTTCTGGCTCAGCTCGGCCTGGCGTTCCTGGATCTGTGCGAACCGCTCTTTGGCGGCCCCTGTCAGTTCGGCACCGCTGAGCACGAAGTTGCGCACCGCGTTGCGGTGGGCTTGGCACTGCTCGGACGTCAGGGTGGCTGGGTCGATGGCCTTGTACTTGGCGTAGAGGCGTTCGTCGGCGCCAAGGCGTGTCCAGAACTCGGTGACGCGGGGCAGGGCGGCGTTGTAGGCGGCGCGTAGCTCCGGGGTGTCCGCCACGCTGTTGAGGTGGCTGACGGCGCCCCAGGCGCGTCCGAGCTGTTCGGTGGCTACATCCAGCACCTTGGCGATGGCGTCCCAGCGGGCAGGAAAGTCGGGCGCCGTGACGGTCTCCAAGGCCTGGTTGGCACGCTCCAGCAGCACATTGACCGCAGGGGCGACGTCCTGCGGAGTGATGCGGTCAAAGGCGGGGAGGTCGGAGAAGTCGAGGAGGGCGTTGCTCATGCGGGGTTAGATGGCGCCAGGCGGCGCAGGTTCAAGTTGCAAAGCGGCTGGCGTCTTCCCCGGGCGCTGTCAGCGCGCGGCGGTCCGCTCGGTGGCTTCGAGGGTGTTCACCAGCAGCATGGTAATGGTCATGGGTCCAACCCCGCCAGGGACGGGGGTGATCCAGCCCGCCACTTCCTTGACGCCGTCAAAGTCCACATCGCCGCACAGTTTGCCGTCGGCCTTGCGGTTGATACCCACGTCGATCACGATGGCGCCAGGCTTGACCATGTCCGCCGTGAGCGTGTTGGCACGGCCTACCGCAGCCACCACGATGTCGGCCTGGCGGGTGTGGTAGCCCAGGTCGGGGGTGCCACTGTGGGTGACCGTGACGGTGGCGTTGGCCTGCAGCAGCAGCAGGGCCATGGGCTTGCCCACGGTGTTGCTACGGCCGATGACCACGGCGTGCTTGCCCTTGATCGATTGGCCCGTGGACTCGATAAGCTTCATGCTGCCGTAGGGTGTGCAGGGGCGGAAGCCGTCCAGCCCGGCCATGAGTTCGCCAGCCGACAACACGGAGTAGCCGTCTACGTCCTTGGAGGTCGCAATGGCTTCGATGACCTTGTGCGGGTCGATGTGTTTGGGCAACGGCATCTGCACCAGAATGCCGTGCACCGTGGGGTCGGCATTGAGGGCTTCGATGCGTGCCAGCAGCGCAGCCTCGCTAAGATCAGCGTCGTACTTTTCAAAGATGGAGCGTACGCCGCTGTCCTCGCAGGCCTTGACCTTGTTGCGCACATACACGGCCGAGGCTGGGTCTTCGCCCACCAAGATCACTGCCAGGCCTGGTTGATGGCCCCGGGCGGTGAGCGCAGCAGCGCGTTGCGCCACCTCGCTGCGAAGTTGGCGAGAAAGGGCGTTGCCGTCGATGAGTTGGGCTGTCATGTCAGAAATACAAGTCAAAATGGCCGGTGGCGCTAGTGGAATATGCGCTGATAGCTATCAAAATAAGAGCGATCAGCCCTTGGGCGCGTTCTGTCCCAGGGCGATCTTGAGCAGGTCCGCCACAGTGTTGGCGTTGAGCTTTTCCATGATGTTGGCGCGGTGCGCCTCCACCGTCTTGATGCTGATGCCCAGGTCGTCGGCAATCTGCTTGTTCAGGCGGCCGGCGACGATGCGTTCGAGCACTTGGGCTTCGCGGCTGGTGAGCTTTGAGAGCAGAGCGTCGCGGCTGGCGGCCTGCTGGTAGCCTGCGAAGCTCTCGCGGGCGTGGTCTAGCATGCGCTCGACCAGACCGACCAGTTCTTCCTCGTCAAACGGCTTCTGGATGAAGTCGAGCGCGCCCTTCTTCATGGTGTTCACGGCCATGGGCACGTCGCCGTGGCCGGTGATGAACACGATGGGCAGGGGGGACTTGCGTTCGATCAGGCGGTCCTGCAACTCCAGGCCCGTCATGCCGCCCATGCGGATGTCCACGATCAGGCAGGCCACTTCGCGAGGGTCGTAGCGCGAGAGAAAGGTCTCAGCCGAATCAAAGCAGCGTACCCGGTAGTCCTTGCCTTCCAGCAGCCACTGCAGGGAATCGCGAACTGCTTCGTCGTCGTCCACAACGTAAACAGTGCCTTTTTTCGGAATCAAGCTCATGCAACAGTCCTTGGGTTTTGTTCGTTTGCTACTGAATTTGTAGTGGCATCGGCAGGCTTGGCAAGCGGCAGCCAGAAGGAGAACCTGCAGCCTGTAACCTCCGAGCCATTGTAGAGGTTCTCCGCCTGCATCCGGCCCTGGTGCGACTCGACGATGCTGCGGCACAAATTGAGGCCCATGCCCATGCCTTCCTGCTTGGTGGAGAAGAAGGCTTCGAACAGGCGCTCCAGCACTTCCGGGGCCAGGCCCTTGCCGGTGTCCTGCACCGAGAACTCGACCACCTGGCGGTCATCGATCTGCTTGGGCACCACACGCAGTTCCACGCTGCGGTTGGGGGCCGGGCGGTCGGCGTGCTGGATGGCTTCGGCGCCGTTCTTCATCAGGTTGACCAGCACCTGCTCGATCAGGATGGTGTCGGCCATCACCTGCGGCAGGCGCGCGGCGACGTAGTGCGTCAGGCGCACGTTGTGCCGGCGCAGTTCGATGTCGGCCAGCTCCACGGCTTCGTTGACCATCGAGTGCACATCGGCCAGCGCGCGGTTGGGCTCGCTCTTTTTCACGAACGAGCGGATGCGCTGGATGATCTGGCCTGCGCGCTGGGCCTGGTGGGCCGTCTTTTGCAAGGCCGTGAGCAGGGCCTCTTCGGTGAGCTGGCCGCTCTGGATGCGCGAGACCATGCCGCTGCAGTAGTTGTTAATGGCCGTGAGCGGCTGGTTCAGCTCGTGCGCCACGCTCGATGCCATTTCGCCCATGGTGATGAGGCGGCTGACCGACTGCGCACGCTCGGCCTGCCGTTGGGCTTGCTCTTCAGCCAGTCGGCGCGGAGTGATGTCGGTGGCAATCACCATCTGGGCCAGGCGGCCGTCCACCCAGTTCAGGTAGCGCGAGCGCACTTCCAGCCACTTGCCCAGATCGGGCAGGTAGATTTCGGCGTTTTCGCTGCGGGCGCTGGTCAGCGTGTCGGTGGGCAGGCCCATCAGGCCGTCCTCATCGTCCATGCCGCTTTGCTCCTTGCCCGCCACCGGCACCACGCCGGCCTGCGCCACCAGTTGCAGATGTCCCCCGGTTTGTGAGCCGAACCACTGGCGGTAGAGCTTGTTGGCGAACAGCAGTTCTTCGCTGCCCAGGGGAGCCACCGACACCGAGGCGTCCAGCGACTCCAGCACGATGGTGAAGCGCTCGTGCGACGCCGACAGCTGTTCGCGGATGCGGTTGGGCTCGGTGATGTCGGTCATCGACGTCATCCAGCCCGTTTGCTGGCCATGGGCGTCGATCAAGGGGGATACGTACAGGCGTGCGTCGAACAGCGTCCCGCTCTTGCGCTTGACGCGTACCTGGAAGCCGCCCGCCATGGTGTTGCCCCGCAGCTCGTCGCGCAGCTTGGCCTGCAGGGTTTCGTGGTCGGCCTCAGGCCAGTAGGGGAAGGGGGCCTTCAGTCCCACCAGCTCTTCCGCGCTCCAGCCTGTCATCTGGCAAAAAGCGGCATTCACGTAACTGATACGACCTTCCATGTCGAGGGCGCGCATGCCGGTGAGGATGGAGTTTTCCATCGCCCGGCGGAAGTTGGTTTCGGCCACCAGGGCCTCTTGCGCCTGCATGCGGCGGCGGGTGTGGCGCCAGGTGGCGATCAGCATCCAGGCGGTCATTGCGCTCAGCGTACCTACCAGCCAGAACAGGCCGCTGCCCACCACGCCGAGCGACGTGCGGTAAGCCTGTGCGCGCAGCACCAGGCCGTTGCCGACGGGAGAGACGGGCACTTCATACTCGTTGGCCTTGGGTGTCCAGGGTAACAACTGCGTGGCCTTGTTGCGCGGGCCCAGCGGCGTGCCCGCCAGCACCTGGTTCTTGCTGTCGAGCAGGGTCACTGCATAACGCGCCAGCACTTCGGTGGGGGTGCCATAGCGCAGCAGGCTGTCGATGGAGTACTCACCCAGCACCACGCCGCTGAACTTGCCCTGGTTGTTGAGGGGCACCTGCAACTGCAGCAGCGGGGCGGCGTCGCCCGTGGTGGCTGCCGGCTGGGCGTACACCGGTTGCTGCAGGTCCCGCGCCAGGCCAAAGGTGTCGGCCGTCTCGCCGGGCTTGAGCACTTCACCTGCAATGCGCAACTCGCCACTGGCCAGCGTGGGGGCGGCCTGGCTCGCGCGGATACGTCGGCGGTCGTCAATCCAGGTGATCGCCTGCAGTTCCGGGTACTGGCTGATCAGCGCTTCGGCGCGGCTGATGAACTCGGCCTTGCCGAGGTCCTGGTTGGACAGGTCGCGTGCAATGCGCATGAGCTGCTCTTGCCGTTCCAGCAGGCGCAGGCGCACCCGCTGCTGTGCGTATTCCACGTCACGCCGCAGGGCTTCTTGCTCGCGCTCGGCCTCTTCTGCGCGCAAATACCAGAACGCCGCCACGATGGCCGCCAGAAACATCAGCACCGCCGCCAGCGGGGCCAGTGCGGCAAACCGGTCTTGCCGGGTGGGCGACAAGCCGCGCCACCACTTGCGCCACCAGCGAATGGGCGCAGCCACGGTCGGGGCCGTGGGGGAGGGGGCGGTGGGCATCGAATCCATGCGTGGAGTGTAGAGGAGCCCTGGCGGGGTCCCAGTCTGCTGGGTCATGTGCATTTGCAGCAAATTATTGCAATATGAAATGCATAAGCACCATTTGAAATTACGAAAAAATATGCGAAACTAGAGCCAACGTACTAAATTGCTGCCACACCTACAGGAGACAAAGCATGTCAGCTCAGCCCGACCCTCAGGCCGGTTTCGGCATCGGTTCCGATACCGACCAGCAAGAGACCCGTGAATGGATGGACGCGCTGTCCGCCGTCATCGACAAGGAGGGCCCGGAGCGCGCCCACTTCCTGTTGGAACAACTTCTTGAACACGCCCGCCAGAGCAGCATCGATCTGCCGTTCTCTGCGAACACGGGCTACGTCAACACCATCGAGCCTGAAAAAGAGGCCCACTGCCCCGGCAACATCGCCATCGAAAAGCGTCTGCGCGCCTACATGCGCTGGAACGCCATGGCCATGGTGGTGCGTGCCAACCGCCTGAACCCCGCCGATGGCGGCGACCTGGGCGGCCACATCGGTTCGTTTGCTTCGGTGGCCAGCATGTTTGGCGCCGGTTTCAATCATTTCTGGCATGCCGAGAGCGAAGGCCACGGCGGCGACCTGCTTTACATCCAGGGCCACAGCGCCCCCGGCATCTATGCCCGTGCCTACCTCGAAGGCCGCCTGACCGAAGAGCAACTCGATAGCTTCCGCCAGGAAGTCGATGGCAAGGGCCTGTCCAGCTACCCGCATCCCAAGCTGATGCCCGAGTTCTGGCAGTTCCCCACGGTGTCCATGGGCCTGGGCCCGCTGATGGCCATCTATCAGGCGCGCTTCCTCAAGTACCTGCACGCCCGTGGCATCGCCAACACCGAAAACCGAAAGGTCTGGGTGTTCTGCGGCGACGGCGAAATGGACGAGCCCGAATCCCTGGGCGCGATCGGCCTGGCCGCGCGTGAAAACCTCGACAACCTGGTCTTCGTCATCAACTGCAACCTGCAGCGCCTGGACGGCCCGGTGCGTGGCAATGGCAAGATCGTGCAAGAACTCGAAGGCGAGTTCCGTGGCGCGGGGTGGAACGTGATCAAGCTGCTGTGGGGCAATGGCTGGGACGAGCTGCTGCGCCGCGACAAGAGCGGCAAGCTCAAGCAGCTGATGATGGAAACGCTGGACGGCGACTACCAGGCCATGAAGGCCAATGACGGCGCTTTTGTCCGCAAGAACTTCTTCGGCAAGTACCCCGAAACCCTCAAGCTTGTCGAGCACATGACCGACGAAGAGGTGTTCGAGCTGCGCCGTGGCGGCCACGAGCCCGCCAAGGTGTACGCAGCCTTCCACGCCGCCAACGAGCACAAGAATCAGCCCACCGTGCTGCTGGTCAAGACCGTCAAGGGCTATGGCATGGGCAAGGCCGGTGAAGGCAAGAACACCGTGCACCAGACCAAGAAGCTGTCGGACGAAGATATCAAATACATTCGCGACCGCTTCAACATCCCGATCCCTGACAGCCAGCTGGCCGAGATCCCGTACTACAAGCCCGCCGACGACACGCCGGAAATGCAGTACCTGCACGAGCGTCGCAAAGCCCTGGGCGGCTACCTGCCGCACCGCCGCGTAAAGGCTGACGAGAGCTTCACCGTGCCCGCGCTGGACACCTTCAAGGCCATCCTGGAGCCCACGGCCGAAGGCCGCGAAATCTCCACCACGCAAGCCTACGTGCGCTTCATCACGCAACTGCTGCGCGACCAGGCCCTGGGCCCCCGCGTGGTGCCCATCCTGGTGGATGAGGCGCGTACCTTCGGCATGGAAGGCCTGTTCCGCCAGATCGGCATCTACAACCCCAAGGGCCAGATGTACACCCCGGTTGACCGCGACCAGGTGATGTACTACAAGGAAGACAAGGCCGGCCAGATCCTGCAGGAAGGCATCAACGAAGCCGGCGGTATGGCCAGCTGGATCGCTGCCGCCACCAGCTACAGCACGAACAACCGCATCATGGTGCCGTTCTACGTGTACTACTCCATGTTCGGCTTCCAGCGCATTGGCGACCTGGCCTGGGCGGCGGGTGACATGCAGGCGCGTGGCTTCCTCTTGGGCGGCACTTCGGGCCGTACCACGCTGAACGGTGAAGGTCTGCAGCACGAAGATGGTCATAGCCACATCCTGGCCAACACCATCCCCAACTGCGTGAGCTACGACCCCACCTTTGCCCACGAAGTCGCAGTGATCATGCACCGTGGCCTCAAGCGCATGGTCGAGCAGCAAGAGAACGTCTTCTACTACATCACGCTGCTCAACGAGAACTACAGCATGCCGGGCCTCACGGCGGGTACCGAAGAGCAGATCATCAAGGGCATGTACCTGTGCAAGCCCGGCGCCGAAGGCGACAAGCGCGTGCAGCTGCTGGGCTCGGGCACCATCTTGCGTGAATCGCTGGCCGCGCAAACCCTGCTGGCCGCCGACTGGGGCGTGCAGGCCGACGTGTGGAGCTGCCCGAGCTTCAACGAACTGACCCGCGAAGGCCAGGACGTGGACCGCTGGAACCTGCTGCACCCGCTGGAAACACCCCGCGTGCCCTTCGTGGCGCAGCAGCTGGGCACCAGCACCGGCCCTGTGGTCGCATCCACCGACTACATGAAGGCCTATGCCGAGCAGATCCGTCCCTTTGTACCCAAGGGCCGCAATTACAAGGTGCTGGGCACCGACGGCTTTGGCCGCAGCGACTTCCGCAGCAAGCTGCGCGAGCACTTCGAGGTGAACCGCCACTACATCGTCGTGGCCGCCCTCAAGGCACTGAGCGAAGACGGCGTGCTGCCCGCCACCAAGGTGGCCGAGGCGATTGCCAAGTACGGCATCAATGCTGACAAGATCAACCCGCTCTACGCATAAAACGAACGGAGACAGAACAATGGCATTGGTCAACATTCAAGTCCCGGACATCGGGGACTTCGACGAAGTGGGCGTGATCGAGTTGCTGGTCAAGGTCGGCGACAGCGTGAAGGCCGAGCAGTCGCTCATCACCGTCGAATCCGACAAGGCATCGATGGAGATCCCCTCCAGCCATGCGGGCGTGGTCAAGGAACTCAAGATTGCGCTGGGCGACAAGGTCAAGCAAGGCTCCGTGATTGCTGTGGTGGAGTCCGCTGACGCAGGCGCTGCAGCAGCCCCGGCCGCTGCACCGGCTCCTGCCGCAGCTGCTCCCGCGCCCGCCCCAGTGGCGGCGCCAGCACCGGCTCCTGTTGCTGCGGCCCCTGCGGCTGCTGGCCCGGTCGAAGTGCGCGTGCCCGACATCGGCGACTTCAAGGACGTGGCCGTCATCGAGATGTTGGTCAAGGTCGGTGACACCATCAAGGTCGAGCAATCCCTGTTCACCGTCGAATCCGACAAGGCCTCCATGGAGATCCCATCGCCCGCCGCGGGCGTGCTCAAGGAGCTCAAGGTCAAGATCGGTGACACCGTCAACATCGGTGATCTGGTCGCTGTGCTCGAAGGCGCTGCCACCGCAGCAGCACCGGCGGCAGCCCCCGCACCCGTTGCGGCCGCTGCACCGGCACCTGTGCCCGTGGCCACCCCTGCTGTGGCTGCCGCCGCAGCACCTGTCGCTGCCACTGCCTCGGTGCCTGTTCCCGCCCACCAGCCCGGCACCCCCACCGCAGGCCTGCCCCATGCCTCGCCCTCGGTGCGCAAGTTCGCCCGCGAGCTGGGCGTGCCCATCGACGAAGTCAAGGGAACCGGCCCCAAGGGCCGCATCACCCAGGACGACGTGGCTGCCTTCACCAAGCAGGTGATGGCAGGCGTCGTGCAGACCAAGGCCCAGGCCGCCAAGGCGCCCGCTGCGGCGTCCAGCGGCTCTGGCGTGGGTCTGGACCTGCTGCCCTGGCCCAAGGTGGACTTCACCAAGTTCGGCCCGGTGGAGCGCAAGGACCTCTCGCGCATCAAGAAGATCAGCGGTGCCAACCTGCACCGCAACTGGGTCGTCATCCCGCACGTCACCAACCATGACGACGCGGACATCACCGACCTCGAAGCCTTCCGCGTGCAGTTCAACAAGGAGAACGAGAAGAGTGGCGTCAAGGTCACCATGCTTGCCTTCATGATCAAGGCCGCCGTGGCCGCACTCAAGAAGTTCCCCGAGTTCAACAGCTCGCTCGACGGCGATCAGCTGGTGATGAAGAACTACTTCCACATCGGCTTTGCGGCCGACACGCCCAATGGCCTCGTGGTGCCCGTCATCCGCGACGTCGACAAGAAGGGCATCGTCCAGATCTCGCAAGAGATGGGTGACCTGGCCAAGAAGGCGCGCGATGGCAAGCTGGGCCCCGCCGACATGACCGGTGGCTGCTTCTCCATCAGCTCGCTGGGCGGCATTGGTGGCCGTTACTTCACGCCCATCATCAACGCGCCGGAAGTCGCCATCATGGGCGTGTGCAAGAGCAGCCTGGAGCCCAAGTGGGACGGCAAGCAGTTTGCGCCGCGCCTGATGCTGCCCCTCTCCCTGAGCTGGGACCACCGCGTGATCGACGGCGCCGCCGCCGCACGCTTCAACGTGTACTTTGCCTCGCTGCTGGCGGACTTCCGCCGCATCGTGATGTAACGGAAGGGCAAGACACACCATGGCAATCATCGACATCAAGGTGCCCGACATCGGCGACTTCGCCGAAGTGGCCATCATCGAAGTGCTGGTCCAACCCGGCGACACCATCAAGGCCGAGCAGAGCCTGATCACGGTGGAGTCCGACAAGGCCTCCATGGAGATCCCCTCCAGCCATGCTGGGGTGGTGAAGGAACTGAAAGTGAAGCTCGGCGACAAGGTCGCTGAAGGCTCGGTGGTGCTGACGCTGGAAGTGCAGGGCGCAGGTGCGGCAGCCCCAGCACCTGCGGCCGCCCCAGCGCCCGCAGTTTCTGAGCAAAAACAGGCCCCGGTGCTTGTCCAGCAAGTGCAAGCAGCTATCAATCCAGTAGCTTCTAGCTTTGCTGGCTCGGCCGATCTGGACTGTGACGTGCTCGTCCTCGGCGGCGGCCCCGGCGGCTACAGCGCCGCCTTCCGCGCGGCCGACCTGGGCCTCAAGGTCGTCATCGTCGAGCGCTACGCCACCCTGGGCGGCGTGTGCCTGAACGTGGGCTGCATCCCGTCCAAGGCACTGCTACACGTGGCAGCAGTCATGGACGAAGTCAGCCACATGGCCGACTTGGGCGTGGACTTTGGTGTACCGGCCGTCAACATCGACAAGCTGCGCGGCCACAAGGAAAAGGTCATCGGCAAACTCACCGGCGGCCTGGCCGCCATGGCCAAGATGCGCAAGGTGACCACCGTGCGTGGCTACGGTGCTTTTGTCGGCGCCAACCATCTCGAAGTGGAAGAAACCACCGGCACCGGCCAGGAGAAGACGGGCACCAAGAAGGTCATCGCCTTCAAGAAAGCTATCATCGCCGCCGGCAGCCAGGCCGTGCGCCTGCCCTTCATGCCCAACGACCCGCGCGTGGTCGATTCCACCGGCGCCCTGGCGCTCAAGGAAGTCCCCAAGCGCATGCTCATCTTGGGCGGCGGCATCATCGGCCTGGAAATGGGCACCGTCTACAGCACGCTGGGCGCACGCCTGGACGTGGTGGAAATGATGGACGGCCTGATGCAGGGCGCTGACCGCGATCTCGTCAAAATCTGGCAGAAGATGAACGCCAAGCGCTTCGACAACATCATGTTGAAGACGAAAACCGTCGGCGCCGAAGCCACCCCCGAAGGCATCAAGGTCACGTTTGCGCCCGTAGAGGAGGGTGGCACTGCCCCCGAGCCGCAGGTGTACGACCTGGTGCTGCAGGCCGTGGGCCGCACGCCCAACGGCAAGAAGATCGCGGCCGAGAAGGCGGGCGTCGCCGTCACAGACCGTGGTTTCATCAACGTCGACATCCAGATGCGCACCAACGTGCCGCACATCTTCGCCATCGGCGACATCGTGGGCCAGCCCATGCTGGCGCACAAGGCGGTGCACGAGGCGCATGTGGCGGCTGAAGTCATTGCTGGCGAACTGCAGGGCAACAAGGAGCTGGCAAGCGCTGCCTTCAACGCCCGCGTGATCCCGAGCGTGGCCTACACCGACCCCGAAGTGGCCTGGGTGGGCCTCACCGAAGACCAGGCCAAGGCCCAAGGCATCAAGGTCAAGAAGGGCCTGTTCCCCTGGACGGCCTCCGGCCGCGCCATCGCCAACGGCCGCGACGAGGGCGTGACCAAGCTCCTGTTCGACGACTCGCCAGAGGCCCACGGCCACGGCAAGATCCTGGGCGGCGGCATGGTCGGCACCCACGCGGGCGACATGATCGGTGAGATCGCCCTGGCCATTGAGATGGGTGCAGACGCTGTAGACATCGGTAAAACCATCCACCCGCACCCCACGCTGGGCGAAAGCATCGGTATGGCGGCGGAGATTGCGCATGGCAGCTGCACGGATGTGCCGCCGCAGAAGAAGTGATCTGACGATCCGAGCGAAGGCAGCAGTCGCAACCGCCTGAGCGCCGCCATGGCAGCAGCCAAAAGGTTCCCCCAAGCCCCCGCCCATCCGGAGCGGGTGTGCTGGGGGTGCGATTGTTACTGCCCAGCCAATGCCATGCGCTGCGGCAATGGCTCTGACCGCACCCAGCACCCTGCAGAGCTGTTTGGCGAGGACTGGGACCAATGGGGCCTGTGCGCCGAAGAGGCCGCCGCAGCGCCCCCCGAGCCACTCTCCTGAACGCCGCCACGTCCCCAGTCTGGTGATGGATCGGCGCCTGGGGCGTGCGCCTGCTTCGCAGGTCCACGCTATTCGAGCGCTGACGGCTCCTTTATCAAGATCGCCTGCGTCAAAGTACCCCGGTAAAAGTCGTGGAAAATAGAGGGTTTCCTGCCGCTGAGCCCCTTGGCAGAGCATCCGTCCAGCTTTCCAACCTTTTTGCTCCCCTGAGCCTGTCCATGCAAGACGTTCAAAACTCCAAGATCTCTGTCGAGAAGATCGGCGGTACCTCCATGACCGCCTTCGGCGATGTGCTGCGCCATATCGTGCTGCACGACCCCAAGCGCATTAACGGCCGAATCTACGTGGTGTCCGCCTACTCGGGCGTGACGAACCAGCTGCTGGAGCACAAGAAGACGGGTGAGCGCGGCATCTATGCCCTGTTTGCCGAAGGCAAGGGCTACCAGGACGCGCTGACCCAACTGGCTGCCAGCCTGAAAAAACTCAACGCCGGCTATGCCGACCTGGG
Source organism: Acidovorax sp. M14 (assembly GCF_049331375.1). Classification (NCBI taxonomy): domain Bacteria; kingdom Pseudomonadati; phylum Pseudomonadota; class Betaproteobacteria; order Burkholderiales; family Comamonadaceae; genus Acidovorax; species Acidovorax sp. M14. The sequence continues at coordinate 2,587,801 of NZ_CP186263.1, read as the reverse complement.
CCTGCCACTGGATGTGGCCGATGCCTTTATTGACCAGCGCATTGCCCAGGCGCGTGAATATCTGAACGCCATGCAGCACGTGCTGGCCAGCGGCTATCTCAGCCGCAAGGACGTGTTGCTCGCGGCGCGCGAAGTGCTGGCCTCGATTGGCGAGTCGCACAGCGCGTTCAACTCTGTCGAGATCCTCAAGGCCAATGGCGTCAATGCACTGCTGATGGACCTAGCCGGTTTTGACGACAACGAAGCCTGGACCATTGACGAGCGCATTGCCAACAGCTTCAAGGGCCTGGATCTGAGCGACAAGGTGGTGGTGGCCACCGGCTACACCAAGGGCACCGAAGGCATCATGCGCGAGTTTGACCGGGGCTACTCCGAGGTCACCTTCAGCAAGATCGCCGTGGAAGTGCGCCCCGCCGAGGCTGTGATCCACAAGGAATTCCACCTCTCGTCCGCCGACCCCAATTTGGTCGGCCTGGAAAACGCCATCGTGGTGGGCGCCACCAATTACGACGTGGCCGACCAGCTGGCTGACGTGGGCATGGAAGCCATCCACCCCAAGGCTGCGAAGCCGATGGAACTGGCCGGCATCCCGATCCGCCTGAAGAACACCTTTGAGCCCGACCACCCTGGCACGCTCATCACCAAGGATTTTGTGGGCGAGCGCGCGCGCGTGGAGATCGTCACGGGCACCGACAAGGTCACGCTGATCGAGATCCACGACCCCAGCATGGTGGGTACCGTGGGCTTTGATGCGGGCCTGATGAACGTGTTTTGCAAGCACGATGTGAGCTACATCCTGAAGGCCACCAACGCCAACTCCATCGCCCATCTGGTGTGGGACAACCAGGTCACGCCCGAGCTGGTGGCCGAGCTGCAGAAGGACTACCAGGTCGTGACGATCAAGCCCAGCGCCATCGTGTGCACCATTGGCTCCAACATTGGCATCCCTGGCGTGCTGGCCAAGGCCGCGCAGGCGCTGGCCGATGCGCGTGTCAACGTGAACTGTGTGTCCCAGACCCTGCGCCAGGTGAACATGCAGTTCGTGATCGAACGTGAGGACTACAAGACCGCGATCAAGGCGCTGAACATGGCGCTGTGCGTGAACTCGGGGACCCCGGTTCCTCGCGTGTGATGGGATGGCGGTGGGTGTGCCTGCCGCATTGCTTTCCTCTCAGGCCTCCGCACAAGGCCCGTCAGCCAGCCCGCCTTGAGCGGGCTTTTTAACGCCTGGATATTTCCGTCAGCCCGCGCCCAGCAGTCTTTCGAAAAGGTCCGTTCCGCCCATCTGTCCCCCCTTGAGCATCAGCTCTAGCCCGTGGCGCGACGGATCTGTGCTGTGCGCGCGGCTTAGCGTGACCCCGGGGCAGACCGTGGTGTGGTACGACAGCCCCCACAGCTGCAGCGCCTGCACTGCGTGGCTGGAGGTATCGCCCCCTGCAATGCCAATGCGCCCCAGCGGCGTGCCGTTGTCGGCCTGCGCCTGCACCACGCGGGCGACCAGGGCCGCACTGGCGGGGGCGACGGCCGCCGAAGCGCCACTGGACGGAGCAGAAGCGCCGTCCGTGGGACCTGTGTAGGCCAGCACGTGATGGCCCTGCTGCAGCCCGGCGCATATTGCGCGTTGGGCGGCCTGGGCGTAGTCGGTGTCATGGGTCAGCCGATGCGCTTCCACCGGGATGCGCTGATAAGACGTTGCGGCCTGGACCTGGGCCGCTGTGATGGGTGACAGGCTGCCCGCCCAAGCGAACACAGGGCCAGGCGATGGTGCCAAGGCAGGGGCGGGTTGGCTGGTCTGGGTGCCCCAGCACGCGATCAGCGCCTGCGCCACGGAGCTGGGCCCTACAGCGAGCAAGCGGGCGCGTTGGGCTTGTTGCCACAGCAGGCGCCCCACGCTGGCCAACTGGTCTGCACTGGTCAGGTCCAGCAGCGTAGGCACGAATGGCGCGTCGGACACATTCGGTATATCGGGCGCAGCGCTCGCGCCAAGGTCCAGCAGGGTTTTCAGAGAGCCGGGCAAGGTGTCTGCTTCGTACTGCGGGTAATGCAGTGCCGTGATGCCTTGCAAACCCTGCTGCGCCAGGTGCACCCGCAAGTCGGCCTCGGCCATGGGCGTCACCGGATGCTGGTGCATCGTCGGGTGCCGGTCAATGCGGTAGACGGCTCCCCCCGTGCCGGCTGCTGCAAACAGGTTGCTGAATGCACAGTACCTGCCGAGGCTGGGCTGGCCGCCGAGGATGGGCACCCAGCGGTTGTCCACGTTGGGGTGCAGCGTTTCGATGGCGCAGGCGATGTTGCCGACATGCGGAGCGCTGTCGAAGGTGGAGCACACCTTGTAGTGCAACACGGTGGGCGCGATCTGCCTGAAAAAGCGGCCCACGGGGGCCAGTTCGGCGCGCATGGCCTCAGGCGGCATGGCGCGCGCGGCGCCTGCAATGCCCACGGCGTCCAGCGGCCCGGCGGCGACCAGAGCTTCTGCGCTGGGCACGCCCATGAACAGCATGGACCGCAGGCCCGCCTGGGCCAGCACGGCCAACGTGTCCGTGGCGCCCGTGAAGTCGTCGCCGTACCAGCCAAACCGGGGAGCTGTGGTGGACATGGTTCAGTGCTTCTTGCCAAAGAAGTCAATGGCGTGGCGCAGTTCAGCAGCATGTTCCGCGCGCTGGGCCAGCGTCTCGCCGTTCTGCACCGCGTCCCAGGCCTGCTGCAGGCTGGCCACGCCAGCGGCCGCGCCATCGGGGTGGGCCAGGATGCCGCCGCCGGACATGAACAGCAGATCGTTGCTGCGCACGCTGTCCCAGGTGGCGGGCACCGTGCCGGCCCACTGGCCGTTGGAAAAGGCGGGCAGCACGCGGTCGTCCAGCCCTTCGCACAGCGGGGCCAGTGTGTCGTGGGCGGACTCGATCACTTCCTCATCGGTCTGCGAGAACTTGCCCTGCAGACCGTGCACATGCATGTGGTCCACACCCGCCAAGCGCCACAGCGTCTGCCAGGCGTTGAACGAAAAGCCCAGCAGCGGGTGGCGCGACAGGGCGCCGTAGCCGTTGCGGTGGCCGTGCAGCGCCAGCGAGGTGTGGCGGCGCAGCGTTTGCACGGCGGAGTAGCCGCACCAGTTCAGGCTGACCATCACACAGCTGCCACCTTCGGCGGCAATCAGATCGGCGTGGCGGCGCATGGCGTCGGTCTCGTCGGTGATGTTGAACGCCACCATCACGAGCTTGCCGGTCTTGTCCTGGTGGGCCCGCACACGGCGCATCACGGATTTCACGCGGTCGGCCAGCGGGGCGTGCACCGGGTTGGCGCACACCTCGTCATCCTTGATGAAGTCCACCCCAGCGGCGCACAGGCGGCCTGCCAGGTCACCGGTTTCTTCGGCCGACAGGCCCACGTTGGGTTTGATGATGGTGCCGATGAGCGGGCGGCCCTGCACGCCGGTCAGCGCGCGTGTGCCTGCAATACCTTGGCGGGGCATATCAAACTGCTCGCGGTAGGCGCGCGGCAGCTTCATCGACTCCAGTCGCAAGCCGGTGACCTCGCCCAGGTCGAACAGGTTGCCCGACACCGTGGCCGCCAGCGTCGGCAGGTTGGGGCCGATGTTGCCGCACGGAAAGCTCACGCGCAGCCGGGCGCGCTGCCAGGTCTGCGGCGTGCCGAACATGCCGCGCCGCTGCATCCAGCCGTTGGGCAGCGAGGGGGCGGGTGCCACGTCCAGCAGGTCGATGAATTCGACCGTGGCGCGGGCGCGTTCGCGCAGCGCATCGGTCTCGCCCTCCACCCGGGTGAAGGTGCCACACGATTGCTCGCCCGCCAGCACTTCAGCCACCTGGGCGGGGTCCAGCGGGGTTTCGATCAGGTAGGTGGCTTCAAAGCGGTCTGGAGACATGGGCACAGTGCACTATGGTTTTGATAGCTACTAGCGCTTTATCAATAGGCACTAGAGGGCTATTTGGCTTGAAATCAGATCTTGGAGAGGTCCGGGAAGGGCCGTACCGGGTCGGTCTTGCCGTCCCAGGTTTCCGACTCGGCGCGGATCAGGTCAAACATGCGGCCTTTGGGGCCGGCCACTTCCGACAGCTCGATCACCGTGCCGGGGTGGTATTCGGTGTCGAAGTACACAAACCGCCCCTTTTCGCCCACCTCGCCACTCATCACCGCCTTGAAGCCCTGGGCAGTCAGGCGCGCCAAGTCCGCGTCGTAGTCGCTGGTCCAGTAGGCCACGTGCTGCAGCCCGGTGCGCCCGGCCTGCAAAAAGTCGCGGTACATCGAGGGCACGTCGTTGCGGGTCTGGATCAGCTCGACCTGCACGTAGCCCGAGTTGGCCAGCGCCACCGAGTTGTGCGGTTCGTGCGACTCGCCCCGGTAGACGTAGTTCTTGATCGGAACCTTGGGGTTGTAGAACCAGGGGCCCACGCCCAGGGTCTTGCTCCAGTAGTCCATGGCGGCTTCGATGTCGTGGACCACATAGCCCAGCTGGCGGATGGCGCCGAAATGACGGCTCATAAGAATTTCCTTTGATGGTGATGGTGCAGGGCAGGGCGCAGCCGGGCGGGTGGCATCGCCCACCGCCCGTCATGCCGCCCCACGGCGCTGGGTTGGAAGGCGCTTACTTGGCGCCGTCGATGATTTCCTTGGGGATCGGCACGCCCGCGTACTTCAGGTGGATGTCGTTGAGCTTGCCGTTGGTCAGGTTGGTCTTGATCCAGCCGTTGACGGCCTTCATCAGCTCGGGTTGGCCCTTGCGCATGGCGATGCCCAGCTGGTAGGACTGCAGGATGAACTTGGTCTCGAACTCGCGGGCGGGGTTCTTCTTGGCGATGGCCGCGATGATGGGCGGCGTGATGGCCACGATGTCGGCCTGGCCCGTGGCAGCGGCGGTGATGGAGGCGGATTCATCGTCAAAGCGCACCACCTTGGCCTGCGGCGCGCGCTCGGTCAGGATCTTGTCCTGCGGGCCGCCGCGCGTCACGGCCACGGTCTTGCCGGCCAGGTCGTCGATGCTGGTGAGCTTGAGGCTCTTGGGCGCGCCCACGGCCGCCTGGATGGCGCCGTAGGGCATGGAGAAGTCCACGGCCTTCTGGCGCTCGGGCGTGATGGAGAGCGACGAGATGATCAGGTCCACCTTGTTCGACAGCAGGTTGGGGATGCGCGCGGAGTTGGTGGTGTTGACGATCTCCAGCGTCAGGCCCAGGTCCTTGGCCAGCAACTCGGCCGCTTCCACGTCCGAGCCCACGGGCTTCATCTTCTCGTCCACATAGCCATAGAACGGCGCGCCAAAGTCGATGCCCACGCGCAGTTTGCCTGCGGACTTGATCTCGGCCAGGTCTGCCATGGCGGGCAGGCACAGGGCGGCTGCGGCGGTGGCGAGCAGGGCGCGGCGCAGGATGCGGGTGCGGGAAGCGGTCATGTGAAATGTCTCCTGGTGGTTTTTGGCAAGGGAATCAAAAAAGGGAACGGATCACAGCCCGTGCGACAGAAAGTCGCGCAGCTCGGCCGTTTGCGGGTTCTTCAGCATGTCGCCGGGGCCGGTCTCCCAGACCTTGCCCTCGTGCATGTAGATCACGGTGTCGGCCACGCGCGCGGCGAATTCCATCTCGTGGGTGACCAGCACCATGGTCATGCCGCCCTGGGCCAGCGATTCGATGACGCGCAGCACCTCACCGGTAAGCTGCGGGTCCAGCGCCGAGGTCACTTCGTCGAACAGCATCACCTGCGGCTCCATGGCCAGCGACCGGGCAATGGCCACGCGCTGCTGCTGGCCGCCCGATAGCTGCTCGGGGTAGGCCTGCGCCTTGTCGGCCAGGCCCACCTGCTGCAGGGTGCGGGCGGCAATGGCGCGCGCCTGGGCGGCGGGCAGGTTCTTGACGGCCTTGGGCGCGAGCGTGATGTTCTGCTCCACCGTCAGGTGCGGGAACAGGTTGTAGCTCTGGAACACGATGCCCACGTCCTGGCGCAGCTGGCGCAGGTCGATGGCCGGGTCGTGCACCGCGTGGCCGCACACGTGGATGGTGCCGCTGTCGATGATCTCCAGCCGGTCGATGCAGCGCAGCGCTGTGCTTTTGCCCGACCCGCTCTTGCCAATGATGGCCACGACCTGGCCCTTGGGAATGGAAAACGACACGCCCTTGAGCACCTGGTTGCTGCCAAAGCGCTTGTGCACATCCTTCAGCTCAACGACGGTGGGCGCAGGCGAAGCCGCTGGCTGGGAGGGTTGCGCGGCAGCGTCTCGGGCGAGGTTCATGGTGTCTTCTCGTTTCATGCGGTGGTCACAGAAGGGGTGGCTGTGCCACGGTTTCCAAACTGCTGGCGCTGCTCCAGCTTGCGGCTCCAGACCGACAGCGGGTAGCACATCGCGAAGTACACGATGGCAATCACCAGGTACACGGTGAACGGCTGGAAGATGGAGTTGTTGATGAGCTGCCCGGCACGCACCAGCTCGATGAACCCCACGATGGACGCGAGCGATGTGTTCTTGACGATCTGCACCATGAAGCCCACCGTGGGCGGGGTGGCAATGCGCACCGCCTGGGGCAGCACCACCAGGCGCATGCGCTGGGTGCGCGACAGGGCCAGGCATTCGGCCGCCTCCCACTGCGTGCGCGGCACCGATTCGATGCAGCCGCGCCAGATCTCGCCCAGGTAGGCGCTGACGTAAACAATCATCGCGATGCTGGCGGCCACGATGGCGGGCAGCTCCAGCCCCATGATGGACAGGCCGAAGTAGCACAGGAACAGCACCACCAGCAGCGGCGTGCCCTGGATGATCTGGATCCACGCAATAGTGGCCCAGCGCACCGCCTTGATGGGGCTGACGCGGCACAGCGCAATCACGCCCCCGGCCAGGCCGCCGCCCACAAAGGCGATCAGCGACAGGCCGATGGTCCACAGCGCGCCGAACAGCAGGTACTGCAGGTGGTAGGCATTCAGTCCGCCGTCGATCATTTGGCGCTCCTCAGTTTGCGTTGGCGCGTGAACACGATCTGGCCGAACAGCCACAGCCCGGCACGCATCAGCAGCGACAGCACCAGGTAGGCCACGGCGACCAGGATGTAGGCCTCGAAGGGGCGGAAGGTTTCAGACTGCACGCGGGCCGCGATGGCCGTGAGCTCCTCCACCGAGATCTGCGAGGTGATGGACGAGGCCAGCATTAGCAGCACAAACTGGCTGGTGAGCGCGGGGTAGACCTTCTCCATGGCCGGGCGCAGCACCACATGCCAGTACACCTGCCGCCGCGTCAGGCCCAGGCATTCGGCGGCCTCGATCTGGCCCTTGTGGATCGAGTCCATGCCGGCGCGCATGATTTCGCAGGTGTAGGCCGCCACGTTGATCACCAGCGTCAGCAGCGCCGCCGCAAACGCTGGCACTTTCCAGCCGAGGCTGGCCAGGCCAAAGAACACCAGGAACACCTGCACCAGCAGCGGCGTGTTGCGCAGCACTTCCACGTAGGCGCCACAGGCCTTGGCCACCCAAAGGGGGTGGCCGCGCCGGCCAATGGCCAGAAGCGTGCCGCCGACAAAGCCGAAGACGGTGGCCGGGAAGGACAGCAGGATGGTCATCCAAGCCCCTTGCAGAAACTGGGGCCAGTTCGCCAGCACGCTGGCAAAGTCGAATTCGTATTGCATGGAGCCGCAGCAGCGATCTAGCCCAGGCGGGCGGTGCAGGGCGCGTGTCGGCGGAAGGAAGAAGGGATAGCAGGCATGGGCTTGTCTCCTGTGCAGTCGGTCTGTGCCGCCGCAATCTAGGGTTTGTACTGATCGAATTTGATGCCTTTCGGCACCGAAACTGCAGTGATACTATCCGCAGAATCCATCAAATGCCAGCAAATGCAATGATGGATTTTGATTGATTTTTATGTCCAAACACCCCCGCATCCCCGATATCGCCCAGTTGTCCGGCGTCTCCACCGCCACGGTGGACCGGGTGCTCAACCAGCGCGCGGGCGTGCGCAGCGCCACCGTGCAGCGCGTGATGCAGGCGGCCATCAGCCTTGGGTATTTGCCGCAGGCAGAGGCGCAAGCGACGCTGCAGGCCCAGCCGCAGCCCCTGCGTTTGATGGTGCTGATCCCCGAGGGCAGCAACCGCTTTTTGCAGATGCTGGGCGATGTGATCGGCTACGCGCAGGAGCACTGGGCACCCTTTAACGTGCGCTGCCAGGCGGCCTACATCGAGAGCTTCAACCCGGATGCTTTGGCCAAAGCGCTGCTGCACCACGGCAAGCGCTGCGACGGCATTGCCTTCATGGCGTTGGAGCACCCCGTGGTGCGCGAGGCCGTGGCGCAACTGGCCGAACAGGGCGTGCCCACCGTCACGCTGATCTCGGACCTGTCGAGTTCGCGCCGGGCGGCCTATGTGGGGCTGGACAACCGCGCGGCGGGCCGTACCGCCGGCTACCTCATTGCCCGCTTCATGGGCCCGCTGGCGCACGGCCGCAACGCGCGCGTGGCGATGATCGTGGGCTCGCTGCGCTACCGTGCGCACGAGGAGCGCGAGGCGGGCTTTCTGCACTTGTTTGAAGAGCAGTTTCCGCTGGTGCAGGTGGTGGGCGTGCGCGAGGGCCAGGACGACGCCGAGCGCAACTACCAGCAGGCGCGCAGCCTGCTGGAGCAGCACCCGGACCTGGCCGGCATCTACAACATCGGCGGCGGCGCCGAAGGCATCGGCCGCGCCCTCAAGGAAGCTGGGCTGGAGCACAAGGTGGTCTTCATCGGCCACGGCCTCACGCCGGACACCCGCGCGCTGCTGATCGACGGCACCATGGATGCGGTCATCACCCAGAACCCGCTCGGCGCGGTGATGAACTGCGTGCGCATCTTTGCCAACCTGCGGGACGGGCGGGACGCCACGAGCGGCGTGGAGGCCACTCGCAGCCAGGTCATCTTTCGGGAAAACCTGCCCTAGCCAGTCTGGCCGACGGCGGGCCTACATTGCAGGCTTGGCAGCCTTCGGCAAGGGTGTCGGTGCGCTGCGGCGCCCGATCAGCATCACCCCCGCGAGCACCAGCGCCGCACCACCCATCTGCCACCAGGTCAACGGTTCATCCAGCAGCCAGACACCAAAAAAGATCGTCAGGATAGGCCCCAGAGTGCCGATCAGCGCGGTCTTGGAGGCGCCGATGCGGCGGATGGCGGCCGAGGTCATGAACACCGGCAACACCGTGGAGAACACGGCCATGCCCAGCGCATGCAGGTAGACCGGCGCGGGCTGCACCAGCGCACCCGCAGGCTGCGACACCACAAAATGCAGCAGTGTGGCGCCCGTGGAGACCAGCATCGCCAGCGCCGTGAAGCGCGCCGCGCCCATGCGGCGTATGGCCGGCTCGCTGCCCGCCTGGTAGAACGCATACGAGACGGCCGAGCCAAACACAAACCCTGCGCCTACCAACACGGCGTGTGAATCGCCCGCCACATGCAGGTCGTGCGCAAAGGCCAGGCCAATGCCTGCGTAGGACAACAACAGCGCCCCCAGCTCCCGGCGAGATGCCCGCTTGCCCATGAAGAGCACGCCGATCACGATGGTGAGCGTGGGGTAGGTGAAGAGGATCAGCCGCTCCAGGCTGGCGGTGATGTACTGCAGGCCGATGAAGTCGAGAATGCTCGCGCCGTAGTACCCCAGCAGGCCCAGTGCCACGATGGCCAGCCAGTCGCGCCCCGCCAGCGGGGCCAGGTTGCGGCTGGCGCGCCAGCCCACCCAGGCGAACACGGGCACCGAAAACGCCATGCGCAGGCACAGCAGGGTGACGGAATCCACCGGTACGGCCTGGGGCACGGCATAGGCCAGCTTCACAAAGATGGCTTTGAACGAGAAACCCAGCGCCGCGAGGATGGCGAGGGCGAGACCAAGGCGTTCGGAGGACCAGTTTTTCCAGGGCATGTGTCGGGTCAGCGCGTTTCGTGCGGTTTGACCGAACGATTTGCGTACTTTGTATCGGGATGGCTGGCATCCTGCCTTCGAATGCTGCAAGGCACAATTGCTGATCCAGCAACCATGCGTTCGTTAATGACGAACGTTAAGAACGTGTTCACGATCTCTCAGGGGTCGCGCAGCGGTCTTTGCGGGATGGGATGCAAGGCGCGGTACGCAGTGGATAGCTCGGCTATCCACAAGCGCCGCAACGCTGCAGACCCGCCCGCAAAGACCACTGCCCGAAGGGTTGGAGCGAAATCGGGTGATTGGACGCCCCGGCCGCTTGCATGGGCACGAGCCCATGCTGCGCATCCGAAGCATCCACTCATCCCGATTTCGCTCCAACGCGATCCCCTGCGATATCGTGAACACGTTCTGAAAGCCCGCTTTGAACTACGACCTCACCGACCTGCGCCTGTTTGTCGCCATTGCCGAAGAGCGCAACCTCACACGCGGCGCCGCACGTGCCTACCTGGCGCCGTCGTCGGCCAGCCACCGGCTGCGGCGGCTGGAGGAGGCGCTGAACACCTCGCTGTTTGAGCGCCAGACGCGCGGCGTGGCGCTGACCCGTGCAGGCGAGGCACTGCTGCGCAACGCCCGCCAAGTGCTGGCCAGCATTGAGCAGATGCATGCCAACCTCTCGCCCTTTGCCACCGGCATTCGCGGCCATGTGAGCCTGTGGGCCAACACACATGCCACCCATACCTTTTTGCCGGACGACTTGGCGGGCTTTCTCAAGCGGCACCCCCAGGTCAGCGTGAGCCTGGAAGAGCGCACCAGCGCCGAAATTGTGGTGGCCGTGGCCAATGGCGAAATCGAGGTGGGCGTGCTGGCAGACAGCGGCACGGGCGCCGGGGTGGAGCTGGCGCCCTACCGGCAGGACCGCCTGGTGCTCATCGTGCCCGCAGGCCATGCACTGGCAGGGCGTGGCCGCGTGGGCTTTGCCGAGGTGCTGGACCAGGCCTTTGTGATGCTGCACGCGGGCTCGGCCATCCACACCTTCACGACCAATGCCGCCGCCGCGCTGGGGCGGCACCTGGATGTGCGCATTCAGGTGCGCAGCTTCGAGGCCGTGTGCCGCATGGTGGGCGCGGGCGTGGGCATCGGCCTGGTGCCCCGGGGTGCGGCCCTGCAGGTGGCGGGCCTGAGCGAGCCGCCGGTGCTGGTGGAGCTGGACGAACCCTGGGCGCAGCGCGATCTGCAGATCTGCGTGCGCAAGGGGGCGGTACTGACGGGCTTTGCTGCAGCCCTGGTCTCACATCTGCGCCTGGGCGCTGGCACCGCTACTGTCTGATGGCCTGATCAACCTGCAGCAACCTCCACCTTGGCTCCACCGGCCTGCAGCTTTTTGCGCAGGACCTGCGGCGTGGTGGCAGGCACTACCAACGCGGCTAGTTCGCGCAAGGGGGCCACACTGAATGGCGATGCCGTGCCCAGCTTGTCGATCGAGGCTAGCACCACCGTTTCTGCCGCCCGCTGGTGCAGGGCACGTTTGACGGCGGCTTCTTCAAAATCTCCCGTGGTCAGACCGGCCTCGGCATGCACGCCGGTCACGCCCATCAGGTACAGGTCGGCCTGCAACTGGGCGGCGGCCTCGACCACGCTGGCACCCACATTCACCATGGAGTGGCGGAACAACCGCCCTCCCAGCATCAGCACATCCACCTGCGTGTGCCCAGCCAGCGCCACCGCTACGGTGGGGCTGTGCGTGACCACGGTGGCGCGCAAGTCCAGCGGCAGGTGCTGCACCACCTGCAACGACGTGGTACCCCCATCCAGGATCACCACCTGGCCGGGCAACACCAGCGCTGCCCCGGCGCGGCCCAGGGCGCGTTTGTCTTCGGGGGCCAGTTGCTCACGCACCCGCAAGCTGCCCACTGCGGCCGAGGCGGGCAGGGCGCCGCCGTGCACGCGCTGCAAGCGGCCCTCCGCAGCCAGTTCGCGCAGGTCGCGCCGCACGGTGTCTTCCGAGATGCCCAGCTCCTCGCTGAAGGCCTTGGCCACGATCTGGCCGTCTTGCTGAAGTCGAGCCAGCAGCAGCTGTTTGCGTTGGGTGGTCAGCATGAAGGGTTAAATCCGGTGATTGCACGAAGTTGCATGTTTGTGCATGATATTGCGTAAATCAATCTTGTCAAAACCATGTACTTACCACCAGACCACACTGCCTTCCTGCAGGCGCCCGCCGTATGTCACCACCCAAGCCGGCCAAAAGGGAGCCTTGCATGAGCCGCGCCGTGCCCGATGTCCCCATCGCCGAGCTGAACGCCCGCTCCGAGCATGTGAAGCTGCTGGATGTGCAGGTGCTCTCCGACAACTGGTACGTGCTGCGCAAGGTCACCTGCTCGCTGCGCAGGCGCGACGGCCAATGGCAGACGATGAGCCGCGAGGCCTACGACCGGGGCAATGGCGCCGCACTGCTGTTGTTCGACCCGCGTCGCAGCACCGTGGTGCTGACGCGCCAGTTCCGGCTGCCCGCCTTTCTCAACGGCTGCGCCGATGGTCTGTTGATCGAGACCTGCGCAGGCCTGCTCGACGGTGATGACCCCGAAACCTGCATCCGCCGCGAGGCCGAGGAAGAAACCGGCTACCGCGTGCGCCAGCCGCGCAAGGTGTTCGAGGCGTACATGAGCCCGGGCTCGGTGACGGAAAAGCTGCACCTCTTCGTGGCGGAGTACGAACCCGGCGACCGCATCCTCAGCGGCGGTGGCCTGGAGGGAGAGGGCGAGGACATTGAGGTGATTGAGATGCCGCTGGCCGACGCCCTGGCGGGCATTGCCAACGGCACGATCCAGGATGGCAAGACCATCATGCTGCTGCAGCACGTGGCCTTGGAGCTGCGAGGCACCGCCCTGTAAAAAGGCGGCGCCCGCAGGTCATCAGGGCCGCACCAGCCGCAGCGGTTCGCCCACGCGCGCCTTCACCACGTCGTCGCGTTGGAAGGGCAGGGTGTGCCAGCGCTTGGCCGAGAACTCGCGCATCTGGTCATTGGCGTGGGGCGATGCAGGGTTGGTGGACTGGCCGTAGGTCAGGATGGCCTGGGCCACCGGGCCCTTGGCGTCGAAGGTCACGGTCTGCACATAGCTGGTGCCGTAGTCGATGCGCAAGCCTGCCTTGTTGATGGGCGCGGGCTCCTGGCGGCCCAGGTTGTTGAGCACGCCTTCAAACTCCTCACCGCCGTGCAGCGCAATCGCTTCTTCGGTGATGGCGGGGCGTTGCACGCTGCCCAGCGTGGCGTCGAGCGTGTAGCCGCTGGTGCGGATGGCCTTGACGGCGCCGTCCAGCGCCTCCCACACCTTTGCGGCGGTGGTGGCGTCATCCATCTTCAGGCCTGCCGGGGTGGCCACGGGTTGCGCAGGGTCGAAGGGCACGCGGTGCACGCCGGGGATGTTGCGCGCGGTGCGCCAGAACTCGCGGAACACATGGGCGCCGCGGGCATCCACGTTGTTGCGACGGTCCCAGCCTTTCAGGGCCGCGCAGCCGTCACGGGATTCGGCCGTGGGGGCCTTGTCACACGCGGCCAGCAGGTCGGGCACCACCACCTGGGCCATGAAGTTGCGGTTCTCAAACAACTGGCCCTGAATGGCCTGCAGCGTGACCTTGCCCCGGCCGAGCATTTCAGGAATCTCGGCCAGCCCGGCACGGGTGCGCGGCCGGGTCAGGCTGGCGTCGCCCACCAGGGGTGAGATGCCCTCAAACTTCTGGCCGGGGTGGGTGTAGACAAAGCTGTCGTTGCTGTTGTGCACCCAGTCCGTGCGGAAGGCCACGGGCATGCGGCCGATGGGGATGAGCCCCGGCACGGGCGATGCGCTGTCGCGGCGCCAGTCGCAGTCAGCGCGTGATCCGTTCAGCACCACCAGGCCCGCAGCGGCGCGCAGCGCGGCGGCGGGCTGGCTGGGTGCGCAGCGGGCGAGCTGTGCGGCATCCACATCGGGCACCACGCTCACGTCGGCATACATGGCCTGGCCGCTGCGGTCGGCGGCCAGGGTGTTCACCCAGAGCAGGCCCAGGTTGGCGTGGGCCTTGTGCAGGTCTTGTACCGAGCGGGCACGCGCAAAGGCCAGGGCTGCATCCATCATGCGGGTGTTGCCGGTGTTGGCGTCACGCAGGGCGTAGGCGGTCTTGGCGTTCCAGGTCAGGCCCGCGCGGGGCACCACCACCAGCGGGCCCCAGCGGGTGGACCACACCGTGTGCTCTTGCGTCTGCAGCTTGCCGTCCGGGCCGGGGATCTGGGCGCTGACCTTGCGGGCGGTCATCTTCTCGGGCTTGCCGTCCACCAGGTAGGTGGTGGGGTCGCCCTCGGCCAGCGTCACTTCGTAGAACGTAAAGCGCTTGCCGGTGGACACCGTGTGAGACCAGGCCACGTCCTTGTTGAAGCCGATGGAGACCATGGGATAGGTGCCAATGCCCACGCCCATCACGTCCATCTGGCCGGGGATGGTGAGGTGCATTTCATAGAAACGGTTGGGGCCGCTCCACGGGAAGTGCGGGTTGCCCAGCAGCATGCCGCTGCCGTTGACCGTCACGTCCTTGCCAAAGGCCCAAGCGTTGGAGCCCAGGGGCGAGTCGAGCAGGCCCACATCGCGCAGCGCCTGGGCGGCATCGGCCAGGTTCACGTCAGAGGCGGGTGCCTGCGCCGCCTTGGCCGCGGGCGGCTGGGCGCCCAGCATGCCATCGGCCAGCGCAGCAATACCGGCCTGCACGGCCACCACCTCGGCCATGCGGCGGTATTGGGCCAGGGTCATGGGCTGCACCCAGGGCTTGCCCCGGCAGGCATCGGGCAGGGTGGCGGCGTTGTCGGCCAGGAAGCGGTTGTAGCCCGCCACATAACCACGCGCCATGGCCTGCGTTTCGGCACTGGTCTGGGCCCAGGCGCGCTCCAGCATGGCGTCGTCCATGTGGGCTGCCATGAACAGGTCGATCTGCGCGTTGGGGATGTAGCGGCGGCCCAGCAGCCCGATGGTCTGCGCGCCGAAGGTGCTGCTGCGCTGGCCGCGTGCTGTGACGAGCTGGTCGGCCGTCATGCAGACGTTGTCTTGCGCGTAGGCGTACGCCACGCCGTAAGCCAGCGATTCTGGGTCGTTGGCGGTGATGTGCGGAATGCCGTAGGTGGTGCGCTCGATGGTCACGCTGCGGTTTGCGCCTGCACCTCCGGGCTGGCTGGCGCAGCCCGCCAGGAAGAGGGCGGTGCAGGCCGCTGCCAGGGTGGTCAGGGCCATTGAAAGGCTGCGATGGGTTGAGGGTTCGTGCATGGGTGGGTGTCTCCGTTTGTGTGGTCCCGCAACGCAGGGCAATGGCTGCGTGGCGCTGTCGTCGCATGGTCATGCTACTGCCCGGTAACACTGTCAAGCGGTGGCGGTTTGGCCACAAAGGGTGGCAAGATCGCCACCATGCCGACTGCCAAAACTGCACTGCCGTCCTGCCTGAACGTGGGCATCCTCTGGGGGCACGGCAGCATTGCTAGCACCGCCGCCGCTGCAGTGGACGCCCTGCGCGCCATGAACATGCTGGCGGCGATGCGCCCTGGGGGCGCGCAGCCTGTGGTGCGCTGGTTCTGGCTGCGCATGCCGCAGGAGCGCGATGCCACACCGCCGCCGGTGCCCGGCGCAGACCTGGGCCCTGAGGCACTGGATGTGGTCGTCATCCCCGGCTGGCTGGTCCCCACCGGGCCGCAATTGCGCGAGATCAGTCAACGCTACAGCCAGCACTTTGGCGCCATGCTGCGGGGCCACCTGCAGCGGGGCGGGCTGGTGGCAGCGCTGTTCAACGGGTCCAGCCTGCTGGCGCACTGTGGCCTGCTGGCGGGGCGCAAGGCGGCGTTGCCCTGGGTGTTTGCGCCGTCCATCGTGCTGCAGTCCAGCGAGAGCGGCGCCAAGACAGCCAATGTGGCGGAAGTGATCTGGCAGCGGGAGCGAACCTGGCAGCGCGATGGCGCCCTGTGGACCACGGCCTCGCTGCAGGACACCCTGGCGGCCATGCTGGACCTGCTGGCCCAGACACCTGCGGCCGAGCTGGCGCATGCCGCATCGCACGCGCTGCTGTTCGACCCCCAGCGCCAGCTGACCGCCACCACCGCCATGGAGACCCCTACGGGCCACCCCCTGGCGGCGGGCGCGCTGGAGCAGGCGCGGCGCTGGCTGCAGGACCACCGCAACGAGCCCTACAGCCTGCAGGCCACGGCCCGGGCCGCCGCCACCAGCCCGCGCACCTTGCTGCGCTGGTTTGCCCAGGTGCACGGCGAAACACCGCAGGACTACCTGCACCGGCTGCGCACGGCCCAGGCCCAGGCGCTGCTGCAGACCACCTACTTGACGGTGGACGATGTGGCGCAGCAATGCGGCTACAACGACACGGGCAGTTTTCGCAAGGTGTTCACCCGCGTGGCGGGGGTGACGCCAGGGGCCTACCGCCAGCGCTTCAAGCTGCGTACATCGCGCAAGCAGTGGCTAGGGCGGCAGGGGCTGCCTGGCGACGATTCGCTGGTCTAGGCAGGCCGATGGCATTCGCAGTCGCTGGTGGGTGTTAGCGCCAGTGCCGGCGGCGATAATGCGGCATTGCTATTGAATCAATAGCTGCTCAGGCACGATTTACTAGCGCTTGGTGCCGTTTTGATTCTCAAACTGTTTTTTGCCGCCATTTTTCTCCATGCAAGCCCTGCTCGACGCCATTGCCACCATGCCCCTGCCCACCGACGCCCAGCGCGTCTTCCACGGTCGGGGTGGGCTGTTTCCGGGCTGCGAGCAGTGGGTGCTGGACGCGTACCCGCCGGTGCTGGTGCTGACCAGCTTTGCGCCAGCCAGCGACGCCGAACTGGAGACCATTGGCGCTGCGCTGCAGGTGCGCTGGTCTCACATTGCACCTGCGGGCGAGCCGCTGAACTGGGTGTTCCAGCATCGGGGCGAGGCCCTGCGCATTGAAGGGCGCAGCGAAACGCGCCTGATGGCCGGTGCCGTGCCCGACCCCCATGTGGTCACCGAAGCGGGCGTGCGCTACCGCGTGCATGTGCTTCGCGGCCAGAACCACGGCCTGTTCCTGGACATGGCCGCGGGCCGCCGGTGGGTGCATGACTACGCCGCCGCGCGCAGCCAGGACCGCTACGGGCTCAAGGTGCTGAACCTGTTTGCCTACACCTGTGCGTTTTCGGTGGTGGCGCTACAGGCGGGCGCCAAGCAGGTGGTCAATGTGGACATGAGCCATGGCGCCATCGGCATCGGGCAGCAGAACCACCAGCTCAACGGCATCACCTCGGGCGCCACCTTCCTGCCGCACGACATCTTCAGCAGCTGGGGCAAGATCAACCGCAGTGGGCCCTACGGCCTGGTCATCGTGGACCCGCCCAGCTACCAGAAGGGCAGCTTTGTCGCCACCAAGGACTACGCCCGCCTGATGCGCCGCCTGCCCGATCTGCTGGCCCCTGGCGGCCATGCGCTGCTGTGCCTCAATGCGCCGGAGCTGGGCCTGGCCTTTTTGCAGGACCAGATGCAGGAGCTGGCGCCCGATCTGCGGTTTGTGGAGCGTGTGGCCAATCCACCTGTGTTTGCCGATGTGGATCCGCAGCGCGCGCTGAAGGTGCTGCTGTACCAAGCGCCTGAACTGGCGGTGGCAGCCTAAGAGCGGCTGGCAAAACTCAGCGAAGCGGTTCTGGCTAGGCGCTGTGTCGCAGGCAGTACGAGCAGTACGACAAGACACAGCAACGACGCCAGAAGAGTCTTGTTAGCCGCTCTAAAACACCCCCATCCCCAGCCCCGCCGCCATGGCCTCCCCCAGCGCGCGGCAGCGCTCCAGGTCGGCCGGGCCAATCTGCTTGGGTCCCAGGATGGCCTCGGGCGTTTGCGCGTGGGTGCAGACGATCAGTGTGTCTGCTATAGGCCGCAGGCGCCAGCCGGTGGCAATCCGTGCGATCTGGCGGGCGGCGTTGGTGCCGTCGCTGCCAGCGCAGACCAGGCTGGCATAGGGGCGGCCATTGATCTGGTCGAGTGCGCTGTAGTAGGTGCGGTCAAAAAAGTCCTTGAGCAGGCCGCTGACCGCCGCCAGGTTTTCGGGCGTGGCAAACAGGTAACCATCGGCCGCCAGCACATCGGCTACCTGGGCCTCGGGTGCAGGCAAGAGCCGTACCGCCACCCCGCTGCCAGCCGCCTGGGCGCCGGCAACGACGGCCTCCACCATCTGGCGGGTGCCGCCGGTGTGGGAGTGGTAGACGACAAGCAGGGTTTTGGTGGCATGCATGGCGCCAGCATAGAGGACATGCATGCGGGTTTCTCCCCGCGCTGCTTTGCGCCACACTGCGTATGCGGCGCAGGGTTCGCTGACAGAATGGAGGCGTTCTGCATCCTGCATTTCCCGATTTCATGCGTCTGACTTCCTCCGTGTCCCGCTGGCTGCACACCACGCGAGCGCGCCTGACCCTGCTGTTTGGCGGTACTGCGGTGGCCACCGGCTTGGCGGTGGGCTTGCTGGCCGACGAGTTGTTGACGCGCCAGCTCACGGACCTGAGCGGGCAGTCGCTCATGAACTCCAGCCAGCCGATTGCGCTGGCACTGGCCCAGGGCATGCAAGAGCGCGAGCGCGAGATTTCGCTGCTGAGCCACCTGCCCATGCTGACCCAGGGGTCGGGTTACGACCCGCAACTGCAGGCCCACCTGGAGCAGATCCGGCAGTCCTATCCGTTCTATTCATGGATCGGTGTGACCGACACCCAGGGCGTGGTACAGGTGGCGACGGGCAACCTGCTGCAGGGCCAGGATGTGTCCCAGCGGCCCTGGTTTGGCGCGGGCAGCCAGGGCCCCTACGTGGGCGATGCGCACGACGCGGTGCTGCTGGACAAGCTGCTGCGCGCGCCGGGCAGCCAGGTGCCATTGCGCTTCATGGACTATGCCTCGCCGGTGCGTGGTCAGGACTCCACTTTCAAGGGCGTGGTCGCCGCCCATGTGAACTGGGCCTGGGTGCAGGACATCATCCGGCGTGCCAGCCCGGCGTCGCCCTTGGCGAGCGGGCTGGAGGTCATGCTGGTCAACAAGGATGGCGTGATCAACACCGAAGGTGCGGTGGATCAGCCCCGTGCGTCCTTGCCCATCCTGCCGGAGCCCGGCGCTTTCCGCGTGATGTCTTGGGGCGGTGCATCCCCGCAGCCGTACCTGACGGCGGTCGTGTCGGTGCGCGCGCAGACCGCCACCGACCTGGGCTGGTTGTTGGTCACGCGGCAGCCGCTGGAGATGGCCCTGCAGCCCATCAGCCGCCTGCACACCCTGCTGGCACTGTTGCTGGGACTGATGGCAGCGTTGCTCGCCGGGCTGGCCTACGCGGTGGCACGGCGATTCAGCCAGCCGCTGGAGCGCCTGGCCCAGGCCGCCCAAGAGGTGCAGGCCACCGGGCAGGTGGCCGCGCTCCATGTCGATGTGAAGACGCTGGAGTTTCAGCACCTGCGTTCGGCCCTGGAGAACATGGCGCAAGGCCTGCTGGAGGGGCGTGCCGCGCTGCAAAGCGCCAATGCCGTGCTGGAGCACCGTGTGGCCGAGCGCACGCAGGCCCTGCACCAGAGCGAGCAGCGGTATCTCTCCATCCTGGAAGACCAGACCGAGATGATTTGCCGGTTTGACGCCAGCAACCGCATGACCTTTGTGAACGAGGCGTTCTGCCGGCTGTTCCACCTGCGCCGCGACGAGGTCGTGGGCCAGGTGTGGGCGCCCATCGTGCACCCGGACGACCTGCCCATGGTCACGCGGGCGCTGCAGGGCGTCAGCCCCGCGCAGCCCCTGGTGGTGGTGGAAAACCGCGTGGTGGCGGGCGATGGCGCCATCCGCTGGTGCCAGTTCAGCAACCGGGCGCTCTATGACGACGACGGCCAGTTGGTGGAGTGGCAGTCGGTAGGGCGCGACGTGACCGAGCGCCGCCAGCTCGAAGCCGAGCTGGCACAGGCCTCCGAGCGGTTCCAGGACCTGTATGACCACGCCCCCTGCGGGTACTACGCGCTCGACCGCCAAGGCAAGTACGTGCACCTGAACCTGCTGACCCTGCAATGGCTGGGCCTGCCGCGCGAGGAGGTGATTGGCAAGCTGGGGCCGGCCGACTTTTTCGACGACGAAGGCAAGGCACTGTTCAACGCGTGTTTCCCGGTGTTCTTGCAGAACGGCAAGATCGGGCCGCTGGAGTTCAACCTGTGCGGCCGGGGTGGCGAGCAGCGCCGGGTGAGCGTGTCGTCCACCGCCATCCTCAATGTGCAGGGCGACTACGTGATGAGCCGCTCCATCATGTACGACGTGAGCGAGCTGCATGCCGCGCGCCAGCAATTGCACACGCTGAACCTGGAGCAGCAGGCGATGCTGGACAACGACCTGATTGGCATTGCCAAGGTCAAGGACCGCGTCATCGTCTGGCGCAACCCTGCGCTGGAACGCATCTTTGGCTATGCGCCCGGCACGCTGCAGGGGCGCACAACCGAAGAGATGTACGTGGACCAGGAAGACTTTCTGGCCTTTGGCCGCGACGCTTATGCGGTGCTGGCCTCCGGCCAGCACTACCGGCAGCAGCGCCGGATGCGTAAGGTGACGGGCGAGATCGTGTGGATCGACGTCAACGGGGTGTTGCTGGAGGGACAGGGCGAGTCGCTGTGGCTCATGCAGGACATCACGGCCATGAAGCAGTACCAGGAGCAGGTGGAGCACATCGCGTTCCATGATGCGCTCACCCACCTGCCCAATCGGCTGCTGCTGGCCGACCGCATGACCCAGGCCTTTGCGCTGAGTGACCGCACCCAGACCCAGGCAGCGGTGTGTTATTTCGACCTCAACGGCTTCAAGCCCATCAATGACCGCTACGGGCACGACATGGGCGACGAGGTCCTCAAGATCACTGGCCGCCGCCTGCTGGAGCAGGTGCGGGGCAACGACACGGCCGCCCGCATCGGGGGGGATGAATTTGTGCTGGTGCTCACCGCCGTGAAGGACCCGGCCGAGGTGGACCAGGCGCTGAGCCGGGTGATGGCGGCCATTGAACAACCCATTGACCTGGGCGGGGGCCGCGTGGTCCGTGTGTCGGCCGCCGTGGGGACGGCGCTTTACCCCCGCGACGGCACCACGAGCTTCGAGCTGCTGCGTGCGGCGGACCAGGCCATGTACGCCGACAAGGGGCATGTGTCGGCCGAGCGCAGCTTGTGACCTTTCCTGGGCCCCACTGCACCAATACCTTTCAGTCGCCCTGCATCAGCACTCCAGTGATGTAGTCCCACTCAGACGCCTCCACCGGCGTGATCGAAAGGCGGCTGCCCTTTTGCAGCACCCGCATGTCCGCCAGTGCCGGGTGGGCGCGCAGCTCGGCCAGGCTGATCAGCCGCGTCTTGCGAACGGCCTGCACGTCCAGCAACAGCCAGCGAGGGTTGTCTGCCGGGGACTTGGGATCGTGGTAAGGCGATGCGGGGTCGAACTGGGTGGGGTCGGCGCGGGTGCCGCTGGCCACGCGGGCCAGGCCGGCAATGCCGGGCTCGGGGCAGCTGGAGTGGTAGAACAGCACGCCGTCACCCACCTGCATCGCATCGCGCATGAAGTTGCGGGCCTGGTAGTTGCGCACGCCGGTCCAGGGCACAGTCGCGCCGGGCGCGGCCAGGGCGTCATCGATGGAGCACTCGTCCGGCTCGGACTTCATGAGCCAGAACTGTGCGGGCCGAGCGCCGGGGGCGATGCTGGAGGGGGAAGAGGCAGTGACCATGCACGCATTCTGTCAAAGATGGAGCGGGTTATGGCAGGTGCCGGCGGGTCTGGAGGTGCTGCTGACGTATGGTGTTTGCTATACAAGTGATAGCTATTTGGGTATGTTCGACTAGCGCTTGTGGCCCAAAACACCACAAAAGACCCGTAAGCCCATCGCATGGGGCCCGCCACCCGCACAGGCGGATTGCGGTGTGCTGGAGCGCGCCGCAGAATCTGGCATGGCAAGGTTCGTAGCCTCCATCGGCCGACAGGCTGCCATTCCCTCGGCATTCTCAGCCCGCCAGTGGGCAGCGATTTTTTCCCCGTTCATTCATGGCCAGACACTCATCCACACCCGCCGCGCAACGTACCCCCAGCTCGGTTGTAGGCAAGACCCAGCGCGCGGGCGGCTGGCTGCTGGGCCTGTTTGCCCTGCCATTTGCAGCCGTGGGCGTGGGCATGCTGCTGCTCAGCGTGCTGCCCACGCTGTACGACTGGGCACGCATGCAGTGGTGGCAACCCGTGCCCGCCGCGCTGGTGGCGGCGCGCCTGGAGACCAGCCGCAGCAGCAAATCCAGCTCCTACACCGTCAAGGCCAGCTACCGCTACCAGGTGGCGGGGCGTGAGTACCAGGGGGACCGCGTAGCGATCAGTGGTGGGGGCGACAACGTGGGCGATTTTCAGGAAGCGCTGGGTGCGCGGCTGGAGCAGGCGTTGCGCGATGGCGCGCCGGTCCAGGTGTGGGTCAGTCCGTCCGACCCGACGGAGGCCGTCATTGACCGCAGCCTGCGGCCCGGCCTGCTGGCCCTGAAGATGGTGTTTGTGGTGGTGTTTGGCGGCGTGGGCGTCGGTCTGCTGGTGCATGTGCTGCGCCCCACCCGCGCCGCGCAGGGCAGTGCGGGCAGCAGCGGCCAGCCCCTGACGGCGGGCATGCCCGGGCGGGTCGAGCGCATACCCGGCGGGGTGGCCATGTACTTTCCGGCCGGCCGGTGGTGGGGACTCAAGCTGGCGCTGGCAGTGATGGGGGCCGTGTTTCTGACCGTGGGGGCGCTGGTACCTTGGGAGCAGGAGTCCTCCGGCGAGGTCGGGCCGTGGCTGTTCCGCCTGCTGTTCGGTGGTGTGGGCGGTTTGGTGCTGCTGGGCAGCTTCTACGCCCTGGCCAACAGCCTGCGGGTGCAGCTGGACCACAACGGCCTGCGCACCGAGCGGCGCCTGCTGGGCCTGATGCTCCGCTGGCACCAGGTGCCCCCGCACGACATTGCCCGGCTGCGGGTGGTGGAGAGCTACACGGTGGAGAGCAACAGCACACGCGACGTTTACTACCGCATCACAGCCGAGCTGCGGGGCGGGCGGCAGCTCACCATCGCCCAGGACCTGAAGGGGCGTGCCCAGGCCGACAAGCTGCTGGCGTCTATTGGCGGCTGGACCGGCTACGCCACGCGTTGAGTCGAGCAGAGTCGCCGAGACGACCTCAACCGGCCTTTCTGAAGGTGAGGTTGATGCGGTGCGCACCCGTCAACGGGTGGTGCGCCTCGGGCAGGGGCAGCACTCCATGAAAGCGCAAGCGCGCCGGTCCGCCCCACACCACCACATCGCCGTGCAGCAGCGCAATGCGGCGGGTCTTGTCCGCCCGCTGCGCGCCGCCCCACAGAAACATCGCCGGAACGCCCAGCGACACGGACACGATGGGATGGGCGTAGTTGCCTTCGTCGCGGTCCTGGTGCAGCGACAGGCGCGTGCCGGGGGCATAGCGGTTGATGAGGCAGGCGTCGGGCGCAAAGCCGGCGAAGCCAGCCGTTTCAGCGGCTTCGCGCGCGAGTTGGCGAAACAGCAGCGGCATGGTCGGCCAGCTCTGGCCGGTCTGCGGGTCGATGGGGTCATAGCGGTAGCCGCTGCGGTCACTCACCCAGCCCAGTGCGCCGCAGTTGGTCATGGCTACCGACATGGTCAGGCCTCCGGGGGTGACGAGATGCCTGAACGGGGCCTGGGCGGTGATCTGCTGCACGGCAGCCAGCAACTCCGCCGCCTGCGCCAGCGCATAGCCGCGCAGCACCACGGCGCCGGGCTCCAGCACCTCGGGTGGCCCGGCGGGCTGCGGTGGGTCGTCGAACAGGCTGGCGGTCATGGCATGGGTCGTTGTGGGCGAGTGTGCTGCCTGCAAGGGCACTGCGGGCACTGTGGGCGCAGCGTCACTCAGCATCATGAAAGCTGATGCCCAGCGTGTGCCGCTGCCCGCTGCGCAGGCGGCTCACGCCATGGCGCATCTGCACGCGGTACGGTCCACGCGTGCCCTGCACGGGGCGGTGGTGCACGGCAAACACCACGGCGTCGCCGCGCGATAGCGGCACCACCTCGGCCCGCGACTGCATGCGCGGGCGCTGTTCGGTCAGCACGAACTCGCCGCCGGAGAAGTCGCGCCCCGGCTCCGACAGCAGGATGGCCACCTGCAGCGGAAACACATGCTCGCCGTACAGGTCCTGGTGCAGGCAGTTGTAGTCGCCCGGTCCGTACTGCAGCAGCAGCGGGGTGGGGCGCACCTGGCCGGCGGCGTGGCAACGGGCGATGAAGTCGGCATGCTGTGCGGGGTAGCGCACGTCGATGCCCATCGCGGCGTTCCACTGGTTGGCGATGGGGGCCAGATGCGGGTACAGCGCCTCGCGCAGACCCGCAACCCGGTCAGGCAGCGGGTAGCTGAAATACCGGTATTCACCCTGGCCAAAGCCGTGGCGTTGCATGACCACGCGGCTGCGAAACGTGCCCTCGGGCGCGTGCCCGTACAGCCGGGTCAGCACGGCGCATTCGGTGGCGTCCAGCAGTTGGGGCAGCACGGCATTGCCCTGCTGGTGCAGGGCCTCGGTGGTGCGTTGCCAGTCGATGGCGGCCGCGCGTTGCTGCCACAGGCCGTCCGCTGGCGTGCCGGATGTTGAAAGAGTCGAAAGAGCCGCCACGCTCATGCCACCTTCTCCGCCAACAGCGGGGCCGCTTCTGCGTCGGACTCGCGCGCCAGCAGGGCGCGTTTGCGCTCCACGCCCCAGCGGTAGCCCGACAGCGCGCCATCGCTCTTCACCACCCGGTGGCAGGGAATGGCCACGGCCAGCCCGTTGGCTGCGCAGGCCTGGGCCACAGCCCGCACGGCCTTGGGGCTGCCGATGCGCTGGGCCACCTCGGCATAACTGGCCGTCTGACCGGCCGGGATGGCCTGCAGCACCCGCCACACCCGCTGCTGGAACGCGGTGCCGCGCACATCCAGCGGCAGGTTCAGCCCCAGGCCCGGGGCCTCGACAAACGCCACCACCTGCGCCACCAGGGCTTCAAACGCGGTGTCGCCGCCAATCAGGCGGGCCTGCGCAAACCGGTCCTGCAGCTCGCGCAGCAGCGCGTCGGGGTCGTCGCCCAGCAAGATCGCGCAGATGCCCCGGTCGCTCTGCGCCACCAGAATCGCGCCCAGCGAGCACTGGCCGATGGCAAAGCGGATGTCTTGCGACGCACCCCGTGCGCGGTACTGGCTGGGCCGCATGCCCAGCACCTGGGCAGACTGTTCGTAAAACCGGCTGCTGGACTGGTAGCCCGCGCCATAGATGGCGTCCGTCACCGAGTCCGTGGTCGGGCTGTCGAGCGCACTGCGCAGCCGCTGCGCGCGCTGGGCCACCGCATAGGCCTTGGGGGTGAGGCCCGTGGCCTGCTTGAAGATGCGGTGCAGGTGCGAGGCACTCAGCCCCACGCGGGTTGCCAGTGCATCGAGGGTGGGTGCCTCGCCGGGCGCGGCGCTTTCGATGATGCGGCAGGCTTCCGTCACCAGCGCCGCGTGGTGCGACAGCGCGGTGGCCTGGCGCGGCTTGCAGCGCTGGCAGGGGCGGAACCCGGCGCGCTCCGCATCGTCGCAACTGGCATGGAACAGCACGTTCTCGGGCCGGGGTGTGCGCGACGCGCAGCTGGGGCGGCAGTACACGCCCGTGGTCTGCACCGAGTACCAGAACGTTCCATCGGCCCCAGCGCTGCGTGCCAACACCACTGCCCAGCGCGGGTCAGCCTGGGTGGCGGTGGCTTGCGCGGCCTTGGTGCTGGGACGGTGGCGGGTGGGCATGGGGGCGCTGTGGGGAAAGAGGGTGGTCACATTCATCATGGTGCAGGGCTCACAAGGTGGGTTGCAATGCCATGCACTCTAGGGACGGAGGCCGTGGGGCGCACTCCGAAGCTTGCTTTTGAATTCTGCGCTTTTGCGCAAGGCTCCCCGCACGGATGAGTGTGCTCACTTATTGATAGCTGCCAGAGCATGTTTTACTAGCGCTACAAGGTAAAAACGCCCAAAACTCAGGTTTCAGGTGGCTGCAGCGGCCGGGGCCGCCGTTTGCCTGTGCCACCCCAGCGCGGCGCGTCTTCGCCGGGTATGCCCAGCGGGTTGTTGGCCGGTTCGGTCAAGGGGGCCAGCAGCGCGTGCAGGTCGGCCTCGCTGAACTTGACTGCGCCTTCGGCATCGTGCCCCAGCACGCCCTGGGCCAGCGCGCCCTTGCGGGCCTGCAGCTCCAGCATGCGCTCTTCGATGCTGCCTTCCACCACCAGCTTGTAGACAAACACCGGCTGGTCTTGCCCGATGCGGTGGGCGCGGGCGGTGGCCTGTTCTTCGACGGCGGGGTTCCACCACGGGTCGAGGTGGATCACGGTGTCGGCGGCCGTGAGGTTCAGGCCCAGGCCACCGGCCTTGAGGCTTACCAGCAGGATGGCGGCGCTTGCGTCGCCCTGCGCCTGGAACTGCCGCACCACCGCGCCGCGCTGGCGGGGCGGCGTCTGGCCTGTGAGGGTGAGGTAGGGCAGGGCCAGGGTGTCGAGCAACTCGGCCGCCAGCGCCAGCATTTCGGTGAACTGCGAGAACACCAGCACGCGGCGGCCTTCATCGACCAGGGCGGGCAGCAGGTCGGCCAGCAGTTCGAGCTTGGCGCGCTCCATGGTGTGGGCGGTTTTCGTGGTTCCTTTGACGAGGCGTGGATCACAGCAGACCTGGCGCAGCTTGAGCAACGCGTCCAGGATGGCGATTTGTGAACCTTCAAAGCCCTGGCGCTCCAGCGCACGGCGCACCTGTTTGTCGGCCGTGGTGCGCACGGCCTCGTACAGCTCGCGCTGCTTGCCTTGCAACTGCACGCGCAGGATGGTTTCGGTGCGTGGTGGCAGCTCGGTGGCCACGTCCTGCTTGCGGCGGCGCAGGATAAAGGGGCGCACGCGCTGCGACAGCAGCTCGGCGCGCAGGGTTTCGCCGTTTTCCTCGATGGGCTTGCGCCAGCGGGCGTTGAAGCCGCGCACATCGCCCAGAAAGCCGGGCATCAAAAAGTCAAACTGCGCCCACAACTCGCCCAGGTGGTTCTCCAGCGGCGTGCCCGTCAGGCACAGCAGGTGCGATGCCTGCAGCTTGCGCAGTGCGCGGGCGCTGCGGCTGCCGGCGTTCTTCACCATCTGGGCTTCGTCCAGGATCAGCAAGTGAAAGGGCTGCGCGGCCAGTGCGTCCACATCGCGCCAGAGCAGGGGGTAGGTGGTCAGCACCAGGTCATGGTCTGCGATGTGCAGGTAACGTTTGCCACGGTCGGCGCCATGCAGGGCCAGCACGCGCAGGCTGGGCGCCATGCGCGCGGCCTCGGCCTGCCAGTTGAAGAGCAGCGAGGTGGGTAGCACCACCAGCGCCGGGCGCTTCAGCCGCCCGGCCTCCTTTTCGGTCAGCACGTGGGCCAGCGCCTGTGCGGTTTTTCCCAGGCCCATGTCGTCGGCCAGGATGCCTCCCAGGCCCTGGGCGCGCAGGTATTGCAGCCAGGCCAGCCCTTCGAGCTGGTACGGGCGCAGTTGTACCTGCAGCCCCTGCGGCGCGGCCACCGGCTGGGGCGTGCCGATAGAGCGCAGGCGCTTGGCGAGCTGTGCCAGGCCCGCATCGCCCTGCAACTGCCAATCGTTGTTCCAGCCGTTCACCGTGCCCACGCGGTGCGCCAACACCAGCCCGGCGCGCAGGGCCTCGATGCGGCGGGCCTCCCAGGCGCCCAGGCGCAGCGGGTCGCCATCCTTGAGTTGCTTTCGGGTGGGGTCGGTCAGCAGGTCCACCATGGCGCCCACGATGGCCTTGAGCGGCCCGGCGGGCGCCTCGATGCGCTTGCCGCCGGGCGCACGCAGCGAAATGATGGCGATGTCATCGATGGCCGCCATCTGCCGCGCGTTGAGCCAGCGGGCGTCGCGCCGCAGCAGGTCGGCCAGCATGGGGGCCAGGTCCAGCGTTTGCCCATCGATCTCGATGCCCAGGCTGAGCAGCCAGGCGCCCTCGCGCTCAGGCAGCATGAGCTTTTGCACGGGGCGCTCTCGCGGGGCCAGCGGGCCGTCCACTTCCTTGCCCAGCAACTCGCCGGTGTCGGGGGCGATCAGCAGCTTCCAGCGCTGCACGGGCACGCTTTCGTGCGCAAAGCCGGGGTGCACCACCACGGTCCAGCCTTGGGTGCGCAACTGGGGAACCACATCGGCCCAGAAGTCGCCAAAGTGCGCCTCTTGCGCCAGGGTCCACACGGGGCCCAGCGTGGCAGCGGCTGCGCGGTGGCGCCACTGCAGGTTTTTGGCGTCTACGGGGGTGAGGCCCAGGTCCCACACACGGTCCATGGCATCGGCCTCGGCGGCCAGGTTGCGCTGCATGCGCACCACCGGGCCACCGGTGTCGAACAGGTCTTGCACGGGGGCCGGGCGCGCGTTGAGGATGGAGGTGGGCGCGGGCGTCTGCCAGGTGGCGCCGCTGTCGGTGCGGTAGGTCCAGTCAATCTGCACCAGCGTGACGCTGTCACCGCGCGGGCCCAGCTTGCCCTGGGGCGCCATGCCCAGCAGACCATCGCCCCGACCCAGCGTCATGAGGGTGATGCGCGGGCGAAAGTGGCCGGGGACTACGCCATCGGGTGTGTTGGGCGCCGGGCTGTGGCCCGGCGGGTGGCTGCCATCGCCCCTCAGCTGGGCCATGACCTGCGCGGCCTCGGCATCGGTCAGCGGGGGTAACTGCTGCAGGGCGGCGCTGTCAGCCCGGTTGCGCAGGGCCTGGGCCCATTGCGCGACCACGTGGGCACGGCCTGCAGGGGGCGTGGGTGGAACGGGCAACGGCGGCAAGCTGGGCATGGGCTGGCATTGTGCCCATGCGCAGTGCGGCGCTGGATGCTAAGCGTTGCGTTGGGTGCCCAGCGCCAGCGCAAACAGCTCGTTGCGAAAGTGGATGCCCAGGCGGCTGAAAGCGCGGTTGCGGTAGGTTTTGACGGTGGGCAGGCTCAGGCCCAGGTCGCAAGCAATGCCCTCTTGCGTCATGCCTTGCAGCAGGCGGGCGCACACGTCCAGCTCGCGCTCGGTCAGCCCTGGGTGGGCGCGCAGCAGGCGTTCGCGCAGCGCAGGCAGGCTGTGGGACAGTGCGGGCACCGTGGCCTGCGCCGGGGGCTGCAGTGCGGGTTGCAGCACGCCGGGGCGCTGGGCCAGGGCGATGTGCTTGCGGGTCAGCGCCAGCAGCACCGGGGCCATGCCCTCAAAGTCGCTGATCTGCCGGTCCTGGAAGGGCTTTTGGTGCTGGTGGCGGTAGAAGTTGACGGCAAAGACCGAGCCATCGCTCTCGTGTTCGACCACCGACACCCGCTCGGCCACGCCATGGGCCTCGTAAACGCGGGCGCGGTGCTCCGCATCTACCTCGGGCGCCGTCAGGTGGCACAACTGGGTGGGTGCTTCGGCCGGGGCAGCTTCGTCCAGCGAGCGGCCCCAGGTGCGGTCGGTGCGGTAGGGGCCCGAGAGGTAGGCCCACCAGCAGTCCTGTGTGGTGTCGGGGATGCCGTAACTGGCCGACATGAACAAGGTGGGTTTGCAATAGCGCCCGGTGCGGTACACCGACCACGACGCTGCGGGCAGCACGGGGGCCAGCTCTTGCAGCATGCCGCAGGCAAACCCGTCGTCGCCCAGCTGGTGAACCATGGCGCCCAGGGCCGAGCCCGTGAGGTTGGGCGTGGGGGCAATGCCGCTGCCCGAGGTGCTTGCAGGGAGCCAGTGCCTCATGAATCGCGCGGGGTGTGCCGGGTGGGCGTTGTCATGGCTGTCATCTTCAGGGATGACAGGGGTCAAGCACCACGGGATTTACGCTAGGTGCAACCCCGCAAGCAGGCTGGGTGCAAGCCGTCCAGCATGCGCCATCCCCTTGCCAGACACCCGAAAGATGGAGCCCATGACCGAACCCGTGCCCTTTGTGGAACCCCGTTTGCGATTTTTTGCCGACCTGCGCGTGGAGGTGGGCGTGCCCCAGGAGGTGGGCCGCACCGTGCACGGCCTGCGCCGGCTCATCCCCATCCTGGGCGGAAAGGCCCAGGGCGATGGCTGGCAGGCCCGGGTGATGCCTGGCGGGGCGGATTTTCAGCTCATCGTGAGCGACACCCTGGCCGAGCTGGACGCGCGCTACACGCTGGAGGCGGATGGCGGCGACCTGATCTATGTGCAAAACCGCGCTGTGCGGTCCGGCCCGCCGGAGCTGATGGCCCGCCTGGTGCGTGGCGAGGTGGTCGACCCAACGCAAATCTACTTTCGCTGCAGCCCCCAGTTCGAGACAGCGTCTCCCGCGCTGCGATGGATTGGCGAGCGCATGTTCACCGGCACCGGGGCGCGGTTCCCCGACGCCGTGGCCATGCGGTTCTGGGAGCTGATGTAGCCGCACCGCAGTCCTGCTATTCCTTTTTTTGATGACCGACAGCACACAACAACACCCTGGAGACCTTGTCATGACCTCTTTTTCCACGCTCACCCGCACCCTGTCCCGTGGACTGTCCCGCCGCCATGCCCTGCGCAGCGTCTGCCTGGCAGCTACGGTGGCGGCGGGCCTGGCCCCTGCCACCGGCGCCCTGGCGCAGACGGCAAGTTACCCCAACAAGCCGGTGCGCATCATCGTGGGCTTTCCGGCGGGCACGGGGCCGGACATCGTGGCGCGGCTGCTGGCGCAAAAGCTGTCGGAAGGTTGGGGCAACCTGGGCGTGATTGTGGACAACAAGCCCGGCGCCGGGGGCCTGATCGCTGCGACCGAGGCCGCACGCGCCGCCCCCGATGGCTACACGCTGATGCTGGGCGAAACCGGCCAGCTCAGCATTGCGCCCAGCAGCTACAACAAGCTGCCGTACGACCCGCAAAAGGACTTTGCCCCTGTGAGCCAGGTGGTCACCGCCGACTTTGCGTTGCTGGTCAACCCGCAAAAGGTGCCGTCGCGCAATGTGAAGGACTTTGTGGCCTGGACCCAGCAACAAAAAGGCCTGTTCCTGGCCACCTTTGGCGCGGGCACGCCGGGTCACTTCGGCGCCTTCATGTTTGGCGAGGCCGTCAAGCTCAAGCCCGAACCGGTGCACTACAAGAACACCACCGATGCGCTGGGCGGCCTGTTCAGCGGTGACGTGCAGGGCGTGTTTGCCAGCGTGGGCCTGGCCGCGCCCAACGTGAAGGCCGGCAAGCTGGTGGCGCTGGGCACCACAGGCGGTACCCGGTCCAACGCACTGCCCGATGTGCCGACCATCAAGGAGCAGGGCTACCCCAGCCTGGAGTTCAACTCGTGGTTTGGCATCGTGGCCCCGGCCAAGACGCCCCCCGAGATCGTCGCCAAGCTGAGCGCCGACATCATCAAGGCCGTGCAGTCGCCCGAGGGCAAGGCCAAGATGGAAGAGGCCGGTTTCCGCGTGACGGGGACCAGTCGCGAGGAGTTCGCCCGCATCATCGCGGCCGACACGGTCACTTGGGGCAAGGCCGTGGCGGCCACGGGCTTCAAGGCCGACTGAGTCGGTACGGGCCCGTTATCACAGGGCGCAAAGCCCTGCGATAGCAGCAAGGCCCTTCGCCCACAAAAAAACTGCGCGCCTTTCTCAGCGACGCCCTGACGGCCGTCGCCGGGCGTTCCTGCGCCGATGGTTCAACCCCACAAGACCGATTCACCGAGGAGACCACCATGCCATCCCTGTCATTGGACACCCCCATCGCGCAACGCGTTGCGCTGCCCGCCGCCATGCTGCTGCCGTTATTGCTCAGTGCCTGCGGCGGCGGCAACGCCGTGCTGGTTACCGAGAGCGCCAACCCGGCCGCCGCTTGCGCCGCATTGAGCACCAACGCGCAGCTCAGCAACACCAACTTGTCCACCAGCTATGTGCCACCCGGCACGCGCCGCCCCGGTGGCGCTGCGACGGGCGACTTTTTGCCCGGGCACTGCGTGGTCACGGGCGCCATCAACCCGCGTGTGGGTGTGGATGGCAAGAACTATGCGATCGGTTTTCAGCTCAGCCTGCCCGACCGCTGGAACGGGCGCTTTCTGTTCATCGGCGGGGGCGGCAACGACGGCATCCTGCGCGACACCTCGCTCAGCTCCAGCATTTCGGGCGGCACGCCGTCGCCGCTGGGGCAGGGCTTCGCGGTGGTGTCCACCGATGCGGGCCACACCGGCACCAGCGCCAGCTTTGGCGCCGACCCGCAGGCGCGCATCGACCATGCCTACAACTCCTACGACAAGACAGCCGTGGCCTCCAAGTCGCTCATCAGCACGCGCTACGGCCGCAAGCCGGACTACTCTTACTTCTCGGGCTGCTCGGGCGGCGGCCGCCAGGGCATGATGTTCTCGCAGCGGTTCCCGGACTACTTTGACGGCATCACTGCGGGTGCGCCCGCCATGCGCGTATCCAGCGGCGCCACCGTGGCCGCCATGTGGAACACCATCCAGTTCAACGCCATTGCGCCGCAAGACGCCAGTGGCAACCGCATCCTCTCCAAGGCCTTCAGCAACAGCGACCTCAAACTGGTGGCCACTGCAGTGAATGCCACCTGCGACGCCGCCGACGGCGTGGTGGACGGCCTGGCCCAGAACGTCAATGCCTGCAAGGCGTTTGACCCCGCCGTGCTGCAATGCACGGGCGGCAAGACCGAAAGCTGCCTGTCGTCTGCCCAGGTGGGCGCGCTCAAGAGCGTGTTTGCCGGGCCCCGTAACTCTGCCGGCAAGGCGCTGTACACCGGCCAACCGTGGGACGCCGGGCTGGCGGCACCGGGCTGGCGGTCGTGGACGCTGGGCAACTCGACCACGGCCACGCCCGATGCGCGCTACATCACGTTGATGGTGGATGCCCTGGTCAACGAGTTCTTCACACCGCCCGATCTGTCGTTCAACCCGCTGGCGTTCAACTTCGACACCGACCCCGCACGCATGGCAGCATACTCGGCCATCTACGACACCTACGCCGACGACAAGCTGGCGGCCTACAAGCAGCGCGGCGGCAAGCTGTTGTTCATCCACGGCATGTCCGACCCGATCTTCTCGGCGTTTGACACTGTGGACTACTACGAACGCCTGGCGGCGAACAACGGCGGCGTGGCGGCGACGCAGAGCTTTGCGCGGACCTTTCTGGTGCCGGGCATGAACCACTGCTCGGGCGGTCCGGCTACCGACAACTTTGACTCGATCCAGACCATGGTGGACTGGGTGGAGAAGGGCATCGCACCGCAAAGCATTGCGGCCAAGGCGCTGCCCACCAACACCGACTTCCCCAACCGCACGCGTCCGCTGTGCCCCTACCCGCAATTTGCCAAGTACAAGGGCTCGGGCAGTGTGGAAGATGCCAGCAGCTTTGTCTGCTCGGCCAGTTGACGTGCAGCCGGTACGGCGTCGCTACGAAGAAAAAAGGGCCCCCGGGCCCTTTTTTCTTGTTGCCACCTCGCTCGGGGAGTCAGTGTTTTACCGCAGAGGCTGACGCCGGCGGCGGCAAGCGCAGTTGGGCCTGCTGCACCACACGGATGCAGTCGCGCAAATGCTGCTCCCCCAGGTAGCGCAGGGTGGCGTAGCCAATGGTCGCCGCCACTGCCTGGCCCGCCAAAGGCACGTATTTGGCGACCTGCTTGGTGCTCAGCCGCAGCCCCACAGTCTGGGTGGCCCGCAGGACCAGTTCGCGGGTGATCAGCTTGCCGATGAGCACCGACCCCACCAAGCCCACCGCCTTTTGCACCTGCTCCCGCTTTTTGGGGTCCAGCTGGTCGATCTGCTCGGCTGTGAGGCCGAACTCAGCGTTGATCTGGGGGATCAGGCGGGAGAGCAGGGCGGCATCCACCGCCCAGTCCAGCCCCGGCACAGGCACCACGCTGGCCGCTGCTGCCACCACCGCGCGGCGGTGCAGCAGCTTGCGGGCGCGGCGCACGGCCGCAGCCAGTTCAGGGTCTCCGGCAGCCATTTGCAGTGAGGTGGGCATGGGTGGCAATTTGAAAGAGGGTGGGTGGACGAACGTGGGTGTTTAAGAACAGGTTCTAAGCACCGATGTGGGCAGCTCAGCGCGTTTTATCAAGTCTCAAGACTTGCCCTTGACCAGGCCGTACACCACCAGCAGGGCGACGGCTCCGAGCACCGAGGCAATCCAGCCAGCGCTGTCCCCCTGCGCATACCAGCCCAGGGCCATACCAACATAGCTGGCCAGAAAAGAGCCTGCAATACCCAGCAGCGCCGTCATGATCCAGCCCAGCTTGTCGTCCCCGGGTTTGACGGCCCGGGCGATCAGGCCCACCACCAAACCAATCAGCAACATCCCCAGCAATGACAGCATGTTTTTCCCCTTGATAGTTGGTTCAGACGATGGAGTCACTTTACAGATCGGGCAGTCCAAATGCTGTCGGACAATGCCCCCTGTTAGCGTCCCGCAGGCAGGGATGTGGTGGGAGATGGGGCGGCCGAGGGATGCAAGGGGCGGTCAAAGAGGCAGCGATCAAAGCGGTAAGCGTGCAATTCCATCCCCGATATCTGGTGGTCGGTGCGTGAGCACACGTAGCGCCCAGTGGGCAGGCTGGTCCAGGCCGCCTCGGTGAGCAGGATCTCGTTGGCCATGGCAATGTCTTCGCCCAGTTTGCAGGCGCAATTCATTTCGGGACCAAACAGGTCTTCGCGCGCAATCACCAGAGTGGGGCCAAAGCCAATGCCTGCGCTCACGTTTAGCGCCCGCTCGGGGGGGAGTACGGTGTTCATGGCGCTCAGGGCGCGCAGGGTGTCCAGGGCGGCCTCAAGCGCTTGCTCGGGCGTGGCGAAGACTGCAAACAGGTTGTCGGCCTCCTGCTTGATGACCTCGCCGCCGTTGCCCTCGATGGCCGGGCGCGCCGCCTGCTCCATCTGGTGGATCATCGCCAGGAAATGGATGATGCCGTGGCTCTGGGTGATGCGTGAGAAGCCGCACATGTCCAGCACCAGAATGGCCACGCTGCGCACAAACGCCTGTTCAATCGCGGCATCGATCACGCCGGTGCCGCTTGCAGGCGTCTGGTTGCGCTCAGACAGCAGGCGCCGTAGATAGCCCTTGTCATGTGCAGCCGCTGCGTCGGGTGGCAGTGCGGGAGAGTGGTTCATGGCAATGCCCTGTGGGTCGTGTCCGACATGGTAGCGCGGCTGGTGCTGGCGCTGAGCAGGTCACGCACGGGGCTACAGTGGGGCATGCAAAGGGCGGTTGGGTGCATCTCGCAGTTGCAATCGCCGCAAACTTTATCAAGACAGAAAGGTGTACCGACCATGTTCACTTCGTCCTCCACTCTCCTCACTTCTGGCTCCGTGGCATCGGCCGGGGCCCAGCGCCGGTCATGGAGCCTTTGGGTGGCGCGTCCAGCTGCCGTACTGGTGTCGGCCCTGGCCTTGGGCGGTGCGCTGTCGTTACCGGCCGCCGCACAGTCCCAAAGCGACGAGGCTTCGCTGGCTCGGGGGGCAGTGCCTGACACCACGCCGCAGCAGCGTTATCAGTCTGCGATTCGCGAAGCGGGTGGTGGGCTCAAGGTAAGCCTGGAGGAGTGCCGTGCCATGCCGACGGCTGAGCGCAAGGGTTGTGAATCCGAGGCCCGGGCGCGCTACCAGGCCGATATGTCAGCTGCCAAGGCGCTGCTGCGAGGCGATCCATCTGCTGGGCCCGTCAATGTGACGGGTGGCCCCATTCGCAGCACGGAGACGGTGTACGTGGTCAAGCCTTGATCCCCACGGCTTGCTAGTGGAGCTAGCCGGGAGCGTTTCAGGGACTACTTCTGAGCTTGGGGTGCCTGAGCGCTCTCGACACCCTCGCCGGGGGTCACGCGGCGAGCACCGTTAAAGCGGCGCGCCCAGTAGGCGATGCTCATGTCCTCCACCCGGATCTCAGAGCCGCTGCGGGGCGAGTGGATGAACTTGCCGTCCCCCACGTAGATGCCCACGTGGCTGAAGTTGCGGCGCATGGTGTTGAAAAAAACCAGGTCGCCGGGTTGGAGTTCTTTCTTGTCGATGACCTGGGTGGCAGCCGCCTGCTGATCGGCACGGCGGGGCAATAGCAGGCCCACGGTCTGTTCGTAGATGGCGCGCACAAAGCCGCTGCAGTCAAAACCGGTTTCGGCACTGTTGCCGCCGCGCTTGTAGGGCACGCCCAAAAAGCCCATGGCGTTGACCACCAGGTCACCCGCATGGCCGGCAACGGTCTGGGCTTTGTCTGCCACCTTGTGGCTCACGTCTTCAAGTCGGGTGAGAAGCCCTTTGTCCGCGAGCAAGCGGTCCATATCGTCAGAATTGGTGCCCTGGGGCGCAGCATGCGCTGCGGTGGCGCAGGCAAGGATGAGGATGCATAACCATCTGGACATGGGGGCGAAGGGTAACACGATATGGTTATTTATAAAAAATAATCGTTTTTACAAGCTGTTGATTTCATTCAGATAAATCGGTGGTTCCAGCCTTTTCACAGACAACTGCAGCTTGCAAGATGTGCGCCAGACGGGCGCTGTACCGCGCTGGTGCGGGATAGAGGGCATGGCCCGGGAATACAAGGAGGTTGAAGGCATGGGTTGGACACCAAATCGGCCGGTAGCGCCGTTGCACAAAGCGCAGCTAGCTCTGTTTTTGATAGTGACGGGCGCGCAGACCGGCGCCCATGCCCAAAATGCGCCCGCCCCTGCGCCAGCGGTGTCACTGGTGCCCGTTGCCACCGGTCTGGCGCATCCCTGGGCGGTGGCCTTTTTGCCCGGCGGGCAATTTTTGGTGACCGAGCGCCCGGGGCGCCTGCGCGTGGTCAGTGCAACGGGGCAGGTGGGGCCTGCGCTGGCAGGGGTGCCGCCGGTGGCAGCGGGCGGGCAGGGCGGCCTGCTGGACGTGGTGACCGACAACGACTTTGCCCGCACCCGCCGTATCTACTTCTGTTTTGCCGAGCCCGCCGCAGGTGGCACGGCGGGCAACAGCACGGCGGTGGCGCGCGCCACCCTGTCGGCAGATGCCAGCAGCCTGCAGGACGTGCGCATCATCTTCAGCCAGCGGCCCAAGGTCGAGAGCGCGCTGCATTTCGGCTGCCGCATTGCCCAGGCCAGCGACGGCAACCTGTTTGTGGCGCTGGGCGAGCGCTACCACCGCAAGGACGATGCCCAAAAGCTCGACAACCACCACGGCAAGGTCATCCGCATCACGCCCGATGGAGCAGCGCCGCCCGACAACCCGTACGTGAAGCAGGCCGGCGCCTTGCCCGAGATCTGGAGCTACGGCCACCGCAACCCCCAGGGCGCCACGATGGCCCCCGACGGCAAGCTGTGGATGCACGAACATGGCCCGCAGGGCGGTGACGAAATCAATCTGCCTCAGCCCGGGCGCAACTACGGCTGGCCTGTCATCACCTACGGCGAGAACTACGGCGGCGGAAAGATGGGCGAGGGCACGGCCCGCTCCGGCATGGAACAGCCGCTGCACCACTGGACACCGTCCATCGCCCCCTCGGGCATGGCGTTCCTGACCAGCACACGCTACGGCACGGCGTGGCAGGGCAGCCTGTTTGTCGGGTCGCTCAAGTTTGGCGCCCTGCACCGGCTGGAGGTGGCGGGTGGCAAGGTGCAGAAGGAAGAACGGCTGTTGCAAGGCAACGGTGAGCGCATTCGCGACGTGCGCCAGGGGCCCGACGGCCTGCTGTACCTGCTGACCGACAGCCCGCAAGGGCGCTTGCTGCGGTTGCAGCCCGCTGCGGCGCCGTGACCGGTTTTGCTTGACGCACATCAAGCAATTCCGGAGATGAGAGCCCGAACCCGCTGACCCGGGGTGATCCCGCAGCCTGTGCGGGCATTTTCGGTATAGGCTGGTGCGATGCACGCTGAGCCCACCACCTCGTCACCTACCGCTCCCTTGGTCAACCCGAGCGTCGCCTCGGCCGACCCCGCAGGCACGCAGTCCCGCTCCCAGCTGGCCCTGCGCCGCGTGGCCATAGACACCTGGCGCGAGAACGTCGCCTACCTGCACCGCGACTGCGCCGTATATCGTGCCGAGGGCTTCCAGGCCCTGTCCAAGATCGAGGTGCGCGCCAACGGCCGCCGCATTCTGGCCACGGTCAACGTGGTGGACGACCTCGCCATCGTGGGCTGCAATGAACTGGGCCTGTCGGAAGACGCGTTTGCCCAGCTGGGCGTGGACAACGGCCATACCGTGTCGGTGGCCCAGGCCGAGCCGCCCGAGTCCATGGGTGCGCTGTTCCGCAAGATTGCCAGCGAGCGCCTCACGCGCGAGGACTTTGGCGCCATCGTGCGCGACATTGCCGACCACCGGTATTCCAAGATCGAACTCACCGCCTTTGTGGTGGCCTGCCACCGCAGCGAGCTGGACCGGGAAGAAGTTTTCTTTTTGACCGACGCCATGGTGAACAGCGGCCGGCGCCTGGACTGGCACGAGCCACTGGTGGTGGACAAGCATTGCATCGGCGGCATCCCCGGCAACCGCACCACCATGCTGGTCGTGCCCATCGTCGCCGCGCACGGCATGTTGTGCCCCAAGACCTCGTCGCGCGCCATCACCTCGCCCGCTGGCACGGCCGACACCATGGAGGTGCTGGCCAAGGTGGAGCTGCCGCTGGAGCAGCTGGCCGACATCGTGCGCGACTACCGGGGCTGCTTGGCCTGGGGCGGCACCGCCAACCTGTCGCCCGCGGATGATGTGCTGATTTCGGTGGAGCGGCCACTCTCCATCGACTCGGCCGGGCAGATGGTGGCGTCCATCCTGTCCAAAAAGGTGGCCGCCGGAGCCACGCACCTGGTGCTGGATATTCCCATCGGCCCCACAGCCAAGGTGCGCTCCATGCCCGACGCCC
Organism: Acidovorax sp. M14; assembly: GCF_049331375.1. Classification (NCBI taxonomy): domain Bacteria; kingdom Pseudomonadati; phylum Pseudomonadota; class Betaproteobacteria; order Burkholderiales; family Comamonadaceae; genus Acidovorax; species Acidovorax sp. M14. Next base: position 2,549,148 of record NZ_CP186263.1, on the reverse strand, counting down.
AGCGCCTGCGCCGCCTGTTTGAATATGTGGCGCGGCGCATGGGCCTGTCGCTGGACGTGGTCATCACCGACGGCCGCCAACCTGTGGGCAAGGGCGTGGGCCCGGTGCTGGAGGCCCGCGACGTGATGCGCGTGCTGCAAAACGACCCGCGCGCGCCCGACGATCTGCGGCAAAAGGCGCTGCGCCTGGCCGGGCGCCTGATCGAATGCGACCCCGATGTGCGCGGCGGCGACGGCTACGCGATTGCGCGCGATATCCTCGACTCGGGCCGGGCACTGGCGCGCATGAACGCCATCATCGCTGCCCAGGGGAGCACAGGGTTTGACCACAACCACCCAGCGCTGGGTGCGCTGACGCTGGACGTGGTGGCACCGGCCAGCGGCGTGGTGGCGGGCATCGACAACTACCAGATCGCCCGCGTGGCCCGCCTGGCCGGTGCGCCCAAGGTGCCGGGCGCTGGTGTGGACCTGATGCACAAGCTGGGCGACACCGTGGCCGCTGGCGACCTGCTGTACCGCGTGCATGCCAGCTACCCGGCCGACCTTGAGTTTGCGCGCCACGCGTGCGAACGCGACAGCGGCTACCGCCTGGGCACGGCCGACGAAGTGCCGCGCGTGTTTGTGGAGTTCTGACCATGTCTGCGCCACAAGCCTCCTGTCTGCTGTACTTTGACGATGAAGAAGCACCCGCCTTGCGCCTGGGGCAGGCTGCGGGCCTGCCCGCCCAGGCCATCGAGCGCCACCGCTTCCCCGATGGAGAACTCAAGCTGCGCCTGCCGGTGGACGACACGGGCCGCCTGCCGCTCCGCGCCGTGCTGCTGCGCAGCTTGCACCAGCCCAATGAAAAACTGGTGGAGCTGCTGCTGGCCGCACGCACGGCCCGCAGCCTGGGAGTGCAGCACCTCACGCTGGTGGCACCGTACCTGGCCTACATGCGGCAGGACATCGCCTTCCACCCGGGCGAGGCCGTGAGCCAGCAAGTGGTGGGCGGGTTTTTGGGCGGGCTATGCGATGCCGTCATCACCGTGGACCCGCACCTGCACCGCATCGACCGGCTGGAGCAGGCCATCCCTGTGCCGCAGGCCGTGGTGCTCAGCGGTGCCGAGCCGCTGGCCGACCTGATTGCCCTTCGCCGCCCGAATGCTCTGCTGGTGGGGCCCGATGGCGAATCCGCCCAGTGGATCGCCCAGGCCGCCGCGCGCCACGGCTTTGACCATGCCGTCTGCACCAAGGTGCGCCATGGCGACCGGCAGGTGGCCATTGAACTGCCCGCGCTCAACGCCCAGGGGAGGGCGGTGGTGCTGCTGGACGACATGGCCAGCACCGGCCGCACGCTGGCGCTGGCCGCACGGTTGCTGCTGCAGGCGGGCGCTACCTCGGTGGACGTGGCCGTGACGCATGCGTTGTTTGCGGGCGATGCATTGCAGGCGATGCACGACGCCGGGGTAGGGGAGGTGTGGAGCACGGACTGCATTCCGCACCCGAGCAACGCAGTGGCCATGGCTGGGCCGCTGGCGGCGGCGTTGCGGCCGGTCCTGGCTGCGTAAGGGGCACTGCCGGGCTGCGACAATGCGCCATTCCCCTGCGCACCGTCCCGGCCAGCGCATTCCAGAACACGCACACGATCGAACACACCATGCTGCTTGACGCCACCGAATCCCAACTCGTCCTGGTCGATTACCAGGAGCGACTGATGCCAGCCATCCACGAAGGCCCCGCCGTACTTGCCAACGCCCGCCGCCTGGCCGAGATCGCCCGCATGCTGGACGTGCCCGTGTGGGGCACAGAGCAAAACCCCTCCCGCCTGGGCGCCAACGACGCCGCGCTGCGCGCCCTGTGCCAGAAGACCCTGGCCAAGATGCACTTCAGCGCTGCCGAAGAAGGTCTGGGCGAATGGCTGCGCCCGCCAGCCAAGCCCCAGGGCGGCAACGCGCGCAGCCTGCCCAAGCACCTGCAAAAGCCCGCCCAGCAAGCGCCCGAGCGCGGCACCATCGTGATTGCCGGGTGCGAAGCCCATGTCTGCCTGCTGCAGACCGCGCTGGACCTGATCGACGACGAGTTTGAAGTGTGGGTGGTGACCGACGCCTGCGGCTCGCGCACCGAACGCAACCGCGATGCCGCCTTCGACCGCCTGGCTGGCGCGGGCGCCGAACTGGTGACCACCGAGATGGTGGCGTTTGAATGGCTGGGCAGCTGCGAGCACCCGGCGTTCAAGGACGTGCTGGGGCTGATCAAATAATCAGTTTTGAGCCAAATTGGCTGCTAGCGCTTGATATTCAAGCGCTAGCAGCTATCAAAATCATAGTGATTGGAGTGAGTTTCGGTCAGGCGAAGTAGGGCACGGCCACTTTGACCAGCAACCCCACCACCGCACAGCCGCCCAGCAGCGGCATGACGCCTAGCTTGAAGCGGAACAGCGCCACCAGCGCCCCCACGGCGATGACGGCCGATACGGCGTCAAAGCGGCCGCCAAAGCCCTGCGGCCACAGCAGGTGGTAGGCAAAAAACAGCGCCAGGTTCAGGATCACGCCCACCACAGCAGCCGTGATGGCCGACAGCGGCGCGGTGAATCCCAGCTTGCCGTGCGTGGCCTCCACCAGCGGGCCGCCCGCCAGGATAAAGATGAACGAGGGCAAAAAGGTCACAAAGGTCACGACCGTGGCCGCCGCCACGGCGCCTGCAAAGAGGGCGTCCGGCCCCCACACCTGCTGCAGCCAGCCGCCCACAAAACCCACAAACGCCACCACCATGATCAGCGGGCCGGGCGTGGTCTCGCCCAGGGCCAGACCATCGATCATTTGCGGGCCGCTGAGCCACTGGTAGTGCTCCACCGCGCCCTGATACACATAGGGCAACACAGCATAGGCGCCGCCAAAAGTGAGCATGGCCGCCTTGGTGAAGAACCAGCCCATCTGCGTGAGCGTGCCTTGCCAGCCCTGCGTAGCCACCAGCAGGCCCATGGCCGCCAGCCACAGCCCCAGCCCCGCCAACAATACCTTGACCAGGTGGACGCGAGAAAAGCGCGCATGGGCAGGCGTTGGCGTGTCGTCATCGATCAGCGCGGGGCCATAGCCCTGGTGGGCATTGGCATGGCCGCCCCCCAGTGCAAACACGGCGGGCCAGCGCTGCGCGCCAAAGTAGCCGATGAGCCCGGCCGCCAGCACGATGGCGGGGAAGGGCGTGTCGAACGCGAAGATCGCCACAAACGATGCGGCAGCGATGCCCCACATCCAGCCGTTCTTGAGCGCGCGGGTGCCGATGCGGTGCGCGGCATGCAGCACCAGTGCCGTCACGGCGGGCTTGATGCCGTAGAAGATGCCCGCCACCACGGGCACATCGCCAAAACGCAGATACACCCACGACAGCCCGATCAGGATGAACAGCGAGGGCAGCACAAACAGCGCCCCCGCCACGATGCCGCCCCAGGTGCGGTGCATGAGCCAGCCGATGTAGGTGGCCAGTTGCTGGGCCTCCGGGCCGGGCAGCAGCATGCAGTAGTTGAGGGCGTGCAAGAAGCGGTTTTCGCTGATCCAGCGGCGCCGCTCCACCAGCTCGGCGTGCATGATGGCGATCTGGCCAGCCGGCCCGCCAAAGCTGATGAACCCGAGCTTGAGCCAGAACCAAAAGGCTTCGCGGAAAGGGACGGAGGTGGGGGCAGGGGACTGCGCTGTTTGCATGGCCCCGGAGTGTGACAGGCCTGTGTGACGCTTGCCGACATATCCATATTCCAGCGGCACTTCGAACCCTTGTGGCAGCGAACAAGGGCCGCCACGTCAGTTTGCCGCAAGCCCGTCATGAATAATTATGAATTCAAAACCTGCTGTCCTGGCAGGGCGAGAGAGATGCCGAGGAGACACCCACAATGACCGCACACAGCACCTACGCCGACTTCTACCGCCAGTCCATCGACCACCGCGACACCTTCTGGAGCGAGCAGGCGAAGCTGATCGACTGGAAGACGGCGCCCCAGCAGGTGTGCGACTACAGCAACCCGCCGTTTGCCAAATGGTTTGTAGGCGGCACCACCAACCTGTGCCACAACGCGGTCGACCGGCACCTGGCCACGCGAGCCAGCCAGGCGGCGCTGGTGGCCATCTCCACCGAAACCGACACCGAACGCAGCTACAGCTTTGCCGAGCTGCACGCCGAGGTGCAGCGCATGGCGGCCGTGCTGCTGTCGCTGGGCGTGAAGAAGGGCGACCGCGTGCTCATCTACATGCCCATGATTGCCGAGGCCGCGTTTGCCATGCTGGCCTGCGTGCGCATTGGCGCGCTGCATTCGGTGGTGTTTGGCGGCTTTGCCTCGGGCTCGCTGGCCTCGCGCATTGAAGATGCCGAGCCCGTGGCCGTGGTCAGCGCCGATGCTGGGTCGCGCGGCGGCAAGGTGGTGCCCTACAAGCCGCTGCTGGACGAAGCCATTGCGCTGTCCAAACACAAGCCCGCCGCCGTGCTGATGGTGAACCGGGGCCTGGCGCCCATGCACCTGCAGGCGGGCCGCGACCATGAGTGGGCGCCGCTGCGCGAGCAGCACCTGAACACCGTGGTGCCTTGCGAGTGGGTGGAATCGACCCACCCCAGCTACACGCTGTACACCAGCGGCACCACCGGCAAGCCCAAGGGCGTGCAGCGCGACACGGGCGGCTACACCGTGGCGCTGGCGGCGAGCATGAAGCACATCTTTGATGCCAAGGCGGGCGATGAGGTTTTCACCGCCGGGCCGCCCCAAGGTGAAAACGCGGCCCCCTTGGGGGGCAGCGACCCGCGCGAGCGGCGGAGCGTGGGGGTCTTTTTCGCCACCAGCGACATCGGCTGGGTGGTGGGCCACAGCTACATCGTCTACGGCCCACTGATCGCGGGCATGACCACCATCATGTACGAAGGCCTGCCCACGCGGCCCGACGCGGGCGTGTGGTGGAACATTGTCGAGAAGTACCAAGTCACGCACATGTTCTCGGCCCCCACGGCGGTGCGGGTGCTCAAGAAGCAGGACCCGGCCTACCTCGCCAAGTACAACGTGAAAAGCCTCAAGGCCCTGTGGCTGGCGGGCGAGCCGCTGGACGAGCCCACCGCCCAGTGGATCAGCGACGCGCTGCAAGTGCCCATCATTGACAACTACTGGCAGACTGAAACCGGCTGGCCCATTCTGACCCTGGCCAATGGCGTGGAAAAACAAACCACGCGCTTCGGCAGCCCGGGCAAAGCCATGTACGGCTACGGTGTGAAGCTGATCGATGAGGCCACGGGTGAAGAGCTGACAGGCCCCAACCAGAAGGGCGTGGTCGCCATCGAGGGCCCGCTGCCCCCCGGCTGCATGCAGACCGTGTGGCGCGACGACGCCCGCTTTGTGAACACCTACTGGAAGAGCATCCCCGGCCGCCTGATCTACAGCACCTTTGACTGGGGCATCCGCGATGCGGACGGCTATCACTTCATCCTGGGCCGCACCGACGACGTGATCAACGTGGCCGGCCACCGCCTGGGCACGCGCGAGATCGAGGAGAGCATTGCCTCCCACCCCAATATCGCCGAAGTGGCGGTGGTGGGCGTGGCCGACAGCCTCAAGGGCCAGGTGGCCATGGCGTTTGCCGTGGTGCGCGACGCCTCGGGCCTGACCGATGACGCCGCACGCCTCAAGCTCGAAGGCGAGGTGATGAAGCAGGTGGATCACCAGCTGGGCGCCGTGGCGCGACCGTCGCGCGTGTACTTCGTGACCGTGCTGCCCAAGACCCGCAGCGGCAAGCTGCTGCGCCGCGCCCTGCAGGCCGTGGCCGAGCGGCGCGACCCGGGCGACCTGACGACGATGGAAGACCCGGCTGCGCTGCAACAGGTGAAGGACCTGGTGGGCTGATTTCAACTCACCGCCGACCAGCAGGGTGGGCGCCGTGCTGGTCCTGCCGAGTCACTGCGGTGGCTTGGCCACAAACGCCTGTTTGCCGTGGCGGTCGAACCCCGCCTGCTCGTAAAAGCGCAGGGTGTGTTCGTCCTTGCGGCCTGTCATCAGCATGACCTTGTAGCAGCGCTCTCGCCAGGCATGGGCCAGGGTGTGCTGCAGCAGCGCGTGCCCCCAGCCCTCGCTGCGGTGGGCGGTGTGTGTCACCACGTTCTCGATGACGCCATAAGGGCGGCAGGCGCGCGTGAGGTTGGGGATGACGGTCAGCGTGCAGGACGAAACCAACTGGCCCTCATCCCACCCTCCAAAGTACCGAATGCGCGGGTTGGCGAGCGCCTCAGTCCATACGGCTTGCACCTCGGGTCCAGAGGGCAGCGGGTCGTCATGCTCGTGCAGGTGGGTGTACAGGCCAAGCAGAGGGGCAAGGTCTTCGGCGCGGAGTTCGCGGATGTTCAAGGCCAGCCTCCAGGGGACGAAGAGAATGCTTGGTTACTACCAAAATCATAGCTTCCGGCGCATATGGCACTAGCGCTTGGCAACGATTTCAGTGTTTTCAAATGGGCCGGTTGCGCTGCCACCCTGCAGGGGGCTGCCAATGGGGTGTCCAGCCGATGAAGTCCTCCAGCGGCATGGGCCGGGCGATGCAGTAGCCCTGCGCCTGCAAACAGCCCAGCTGCAGCAGCATCTGCCCCTGTTCGACGGTTTCCACCCCCTCGGCAATCACCCGGTAGCCGAACGAGCGGGCCAGGCCGATCACGCCCTGAACGATGGCCAGGTCGCCGGGGTCACCCATCATGCCGTGCACAAAGCTCTGGTCGATCTTGAGCGTGTCCATGGGCAGGCGGCGCAGGTAGGTCAGCGACGAGTAGCCGGTGCCAAAGTCGTCCAGCGCTACGGTCACGCCCATGGCACGCAAGGCGTTCAGGGTGTCGGCCACGGCGCTCAGGTCGTACAGGGCAGCGCTTTCGGTGATCTCGATCTCGACCAGGTGCGCGGGCACGCGGGGGTGCCGCGCCAGGCAACCGGCAACCCAGTCGGCAAAGCCCGGCTGCTGCAGGTGCTGGGCGGCAATGTTGATGCTCAGCGGCATGGGCATGCCCCGATCCTGCAACTGCTCCAGCACCGTGAGTGCCGCCTCGGCCACCCATTCGCCAAAGCCGATCTCCAGATCGGTGCCCTCCAGCAGCGGCAAGAATTCGCCCGGTGGCACCAGGCCCCGCTCGGGGTGTAGCCAGCGCGAGAGCACTTCGGCGCCCACCACGGTGCCGCTGCGCATGTCCACCTTGGGTTGCAGGTACAGGGTGAACTGGGCTTGCGCCAGCGCCTCGCGCAGGTAGTGCCCCTGGGCGCGCAGCAGTTGCACGGCGCGCTCCTGGGCGGCGTCGAATTGGTGAAAACGGTTGCGCCCGGCCTGCTTGGCGGCATACATGGCTTGGTCGGCATGGCGCAGCAGGGTGTCGGCGTCGGCGTCGTCCTGCGGGAAGATGGTGTAGCCAATGCTGGCCGTGACGACCACGCGCTCGGTGTCCAGCGTGTAAGGGGCCGAGACGCTTTCCATCACGCGGCCCAGAATGCGCTCGCAGTCGGCCACCGACTCCAGCCCGGGCATCAGGATCACGAACTCGTCGCCCCCCAGCCGGGCCACCGTGTCCACCGGCTGCAGTGCGCGCGTGAGCCGGCCGCCCACCACCACCAGCAGGCGGTCGCCCGCGCCGTGGCCCAGGCGGTCGTTCACGGGCTTGAAACCGTCCAGGTCCAGGTAGGCCACGCCCAGCTGCTTGCCGGTGTCACGGGCCTGGGCCATGCATTCCTGCAGCTTGCGCGCCAGCAGCACGCGGTTGGGCAGGCCGGTGAGGGCATCGTACAGCGCCAGGCGCTGCAGCATGACCTCTTGCTCGCGCTGTGGGGTCACGTCAATGGCCACACCCAGCATGCGGGCTGGCCGGCCTTGCTCGTCAAAGCCGACGATCTTGCCCAGGTTGCGCACCCAGCGCACCGGTTCGCTCGGCTGGTTCAGCCGCCAGGTGGCGTCGAACGGTGTGCCCAGGTGGGCGGTGTGGCGCGCCAATTCCGCAGTGATGCGGTCGATGTCGTCTGGGGCGATGGCCGTGGTCCATTGCACGGCCGCCGTGGTGTCGCCGGTCGCCGCCAGCCCGCGCATGGCGCGCCAGCGGCGGTCGCCTGTGACCAGGCCGGTCTGCAGGTCCCAGTCCCACAGGCCCAGCGATGCGGCGGAGATGGTGAGCGACAGCAGGGCCTCGCGTTCACGCACCTGTACTTCGTTGCGCTTGCGGTCGGTGATGTCGTGCACCGAGAACAGCCAGCAGGGCTCGCCGTCAAACTCGGTGGCGCGCATCGACTGCAGCACCGTGCGTCGGGGGCCGTTGCGCACGTTCAGCGTCACTTCGTAGTCGCTGAGGTGGCCGGTCTGGCTGACTTGCTCCATCAGGCGTTGGCGGTCTTCGGCCGTGAAGATGCCCAGCTCCACGGCGGTGCGGCCAATCGCTTCCTCGCGGGGAATGCCCAGCATGTCGACCCAGGCGGGGTTGATGTCCACATAGCGGCCGTCGCTGCGGTGCGACAGGCCCATGGGGTAGGGCATGAGGTGGAAGATGCGGGAGAAGCGCTCCTCGGACTGGCGCAGGCGCTGGTCGGCGCGCTTGGCCTCGTCGATGTCTTGCATCACGCCGCGCACCTTGACCACGCGGCCGTTCTCGATCACCGGTTCGCCGCTTGCGCGCACCCACAGCAGATGGCCGTCGGCGTGATAGACCTCCATCTCCATGCTCCACTCGGTGCGCGAACGGATGCTCTGGCGGAATTTTTCGCGCAGCGCCTCGCGGTACTGCGGGGCCACATGGCGGTCGATGTAGTCGCTGGGCGGCGGCTGGTTGGGGGACAGGCCGTGGATGTCAAAACACACGTCCGACCAGTACACCAGTCCGCGCCCGCGCTCGTCCTCCCACGCGCCCAGCCGGGCCAGGCGGCCGGCTTGCTGCAACTGGTGGTACAGCGCCCGAAGTTCGTCGCTGGTGCGTTGGGCTTCGGTCATGTCGTGGAAAACGAAAACAAAGCAGTTTTCGCCATTCACAAGCACAGAGCGTGCCGACATCAGGCCCGGCACCTGCACCCCTTTGCTTTGCGCGACCAGGGGCAACCGGTCCACCTTGCCCTCGCGCTGGTAGGTCTCCAGCAGCCGCTTGCGCTCGTGCTCGTTGGCCCAGATCTGCAGCTCTGACGAGGTGCGGCCCAGAACCTCCTCGCGCCTGAAGCCCAGGAGCTCGCAGAACGCCGGGTTCACGTCGATGTAGCGCCCGTCGGCGATGCGGGTGATGCCTGCCGGGTCGGGCAGCGTCTGGTAGAAGGTGGTGTATTTGGCCTCGGCAGATTGCAGCGCCTCCTCGGCCTCGCGGTGGGCAGTGATGTCCACGTCCATGCCGATCAGGCTGGCGGGGCGACCCTGGGCGTCCCGCCTGGCAACGGTGCCGCGCGACATCAGCCAGCGCCACCGGCCCTGAGTGTCCCTGACGCGGAACTCGGCCTCGTAGCTGTCCTCCAGCCCGTCCATGGCGCGCGCCAGCTTGGCGGCATTGCGTTCGGCGTCCAGCGGGTGTCGCCGGGCGTACCAGCGCTGCCAGAGGTCGGGCGACTGCATGTCGGCACGGGTGATGCCGTAGGCCTCGTAAAACCGGCCGTCACACGAAAACTGGCGCTCGACCACATCCCACTGCCAGCGGCCACCCCCCAGGGCGTCCAGCGCCAGGCGCAGCTGGTGCTCTTGCTGGCCCAACTTCTGCTGGATCTCGCTGCGCGCCAGCTTGGCGCGAGCCCTGTCTGCGATCACCAGCCAGCCAATCCCCAGCATTAGCACGCCAGCGCCGTGATGCCAGTGCAGGGTCTGGGTGCCCAATCCGGCGTCCGTTGTGGCGCCCATGGCCAGCGAAACCACCAGCGGCAGCGTGAGGGTCAGGCCCGCCAGCGGTGCCCAGTCGGGCCAGGCCCAGCGCCTGCCCAGGCTGCGCCAACCCCAGCCAGTGGCCAGTGCGCCCCCCAAAACGGAGGTGGCGGGCCAGGCGGCCGAAGTGTCGGTCCAGAGGGCGGCCTGCAAGGCCAGCAGGGCGGTAATGGCCGCCGCCGGCACGCCAAAGAACAGCGCCATGAACGCCGTGGCAGTGGGGTAGGCCACGATGTGCAGCTCTGGCGCGTTCCAGCGCAGGGCCTCAAAAGCGGCGATGGAGACCAGCCCACCCGCCACTCCGAGCAGGATCAGCGTGCGCCGGGAAGGGTGCAGCGACTCTTGTGGTGACAGCCAGACCGGCACCAACAGCAGCAGCATGAGGGCCGTGCCTGCCAGTAGCGTGTTGTCACCCATGGCGTTTTCCTTGGGCGGCCTGGTGCCGCGAACACGCCTTAGAGGGGGCTGGATGGGCGCTAACGACGGGCGGGCGACCCTGCGGGAGGAGCGGGGGCATGTCGCGACCCGTGTCGCATGGGGCTTTCCTCAGAAAGCATGCACCCGATAAAAAAACCATGTGTCAAGTTTAGGCCTGTTCTGAGGCGGCCCGGGCGGGACGCAGCGTCCTGATAAGTCCGGTTGACAACAAGGTGCCACACACGATCACCAGCGCGCAGCCCACCATCCATGGCGTGATGCTCTCGCCCAGGAACAGCGTGCCATACAGCACGGCAAACACGGGCGTAATGAACGTGACGGCCAGCGCCCGGCTGGGGCCTGCGTGCTCGATCAGGCGAAAGTACAAGATGTAGGCAATGCCGGTGCACAGCACGGCAATCGCCAGGATGGCCGCCCAGGCGCGCACCCCGGGCATCTGGGCAGGCCACAGCCACAGCGTGGGCAGCGCCAGACCGAGCGCCGCGCCCAGCTGGCTGCCGGCGGCCGTGGCCAGCGGCGGCAGGCCCGTGAGGTGGCGCCGCGCAAAACTGGCCGACACGCCGTAGAACGCCGATGCCAGCAGGCAGGCCGCAATGGCCCAGTGGGCATGGTCGGTCTTGAACCCGGTGCCGGCGGGGGCGCGCCAGGCCAGCAGGGCCACACCCACAAAACCGAGCGCCAGCCCCACCCAGCGCAGGCGGTTGATGCGGTCGCCCAGCCACACCCAGGCAATCAGCGCGCCAAACAGCGGCACCGTGGCGTTGAGGATCGAGGTCAGGCCCGTGGCAATGTGCAGCACCGCCCACGAGAACAGCGAGAACGGAATCGCCGAATTGATAACGCCCGCAAACAGGATGGGCCGCCAGTGCGCGCGCAGTGCAGGCCAGTGGCCCTGGCGCAGCATGATGGGCCACAGGAACACCGTGGCCAGCGCCACCCGCAGGCCGGCAGTGGGCAGCGGGCCAAAGTCCGACGCGCCCAGGCGCATGAACAGGAACGACGCGCCCCACAGTGCGGCCAGCAGAATGAATTCGCCGATCCAGGTGGACACGGGCCGGGTGGCGGGGCTGTTCATGCAGTGGCTTTCATGGGAGGGGCTGCGGCGGCCAAAAGGGGTGCATTCTCCAGCGTCAGCAAAGCCCTCTTGCGATCGAGGCCGCCTGCATAGCCCGTCAGGCTGCCATCGGCACCCAGCACACGGTGGCAGGGCACCACCACGCTCAGCGGGTTGCGGCCCACCGCCGCACCCACGGCCCGCACGGCGCTGGGGTTGCCCAAGTGGCGGCCCAGCGCGCCGTAGCTGGTGGTCTGGCCCCGGCCAATCTGCAGCAGCGCGCGCCACACCGACTGCTGGAATGCTGTGCCGCCCGACAGGTCCAGCGGGAGATCAAAGTGCTGGCGCTCTCCGGCCAGGTACTGCTGCAGCTGCTGCGCGGCCTCTTGCAACACGGGGTAATGGCCTGGACCCAACGCCCAGGCGCTAGGGCCGTGCAGTTGGGCGGTGGGCTCGTGGCGCTGGCCTTCAAACCAAACGCCCGACAAGCCGATGGGGGAGGCGGCCAGCCGGACGGGCCCCAGCGGGGTGTCGGCCCGTGCCTGCACGGTGAGGGGGTGAAACTGCATGTTGAGAAGTCGCTAGAGGGTGATAAGGGACGTTTTGGGGCGAAATCGGCACCATGCGCTAGTGCCTATTGCCTGAGGTGCTATGGTTTTGATAGTTTCTGGGCGTCTGCAGGTTCAGGCGTGCCGGCACCGCTGCTGCCAGCGTCCCAGGCCCGCAGCACGGCATAGCTGCGCCAGGGGCGCCAGGCTTGCGAGGCTTCTTGCGCAGCGCGTGCCGGGTTCTTGTGCTGCTGCACCCCCAGCGCCTTGTGCAGTGCCACGTCACCCGCCGGAAAGGCGTCGGGCCAGCGCAGCACCCGCATGGCGATGTACTGCGCCGTCCAGTCACCAATGCCGGGCAGGGCGCACAGGGCGACGGTGGTGCTGGGCACGTCGGCGCCCGCATGCAGGGCGAGGGCGCCGCTGTCCACCGCGCGGGCCAGCGCCACGATGGCCGCCTGCCGCTGGCGCACGATGCCCAGTTGGCCCAGCGTGTCGCCGTCGGCGCGGGCCAGGGTGGCTGCGGTGGGAAACAGCCGGTGCAGCTCGGGCCAGGGCGTGGCGATGGGCTCGCCCAGCCGCTCCACCAGCCGCTGGCCTAGTGTCCGCGCGGCTGCCACGGTGATCTGCTGGCCCAGCACGGCGCGCACGGCCAGCTCAAAGCCGTCAAACGCGCCGGGCACGCGCAGGCCGTCGCCGTCCGGGAAATGCGGGTGCAGCACGGCGTTGATGGCCGCCGGGTCGGCATCCAGGTCCAGCATGGCACGCACCCGGCGGATGACCAGCGGCAGCACTGGGTACAGGCTGTCGCTGGTTTGCAGAAGCACCTGGTTGCGCGCCACGTCAAAGCGGGCGCTGAACCAGCCCGTGGTTTCCGGGGCGAGGCCTGCGCTGCCCGATGCCGGATGCTGCAGGCGCACTGTGCGGCGCAAGGTGGCCTCCTGGGGCAGCACCCATTCCACACCGTGGAACTGGCGCCGCTCAAAAAACGCCAGCAGCGCTGCCACATCGAATGGTGGCCGCCACGCCAGGCGCAGCGTGCTGCTGGCTCCAGGCCCGTCTGCGTGGACGGGCGCCGCTCCACGGCGGCGCAGCTGGGTGGGGTTGAGGCCATAGTGGCCCACAAAGGCTGCGTTGAACCGCCGCACGCTGGCGAACCCGCTGGCCAGCGCCACCTGCGTCACGGGCATGGCGGTGTCGGTGAGCAGCTGCTTGGCCGTGAGCAACCGCCGTGTCTGCAGATATTGCAGCGGCGAAACGCCCAGGGCCGCCTCAAAAATGCGGCGCAGATGCCGGTCGCTCACGCCCAGCCGCTCGGCCAGGCGGGCCACGGTGGCGCTGCCCTCGCCGGGTGCGGCCGGTGTGGGCCAGAGGTCGGGGGCATCCAGCAGGCGCACGGCCTGCTGCACCAGGATGCCGCTGGCGTCTTGCACCGACCACGCCATCGCCTGGGGGGCCAGCTCGGGCCGGCAGCGCAGGCAGGGGCGAAACCCGGCGCTTTCGGCCTGCGCTGCCAGCGCAAAAAACCGGCAGTTTTCGCGCCGGGGTGTGCGCACGGCGCAGACAGGGCGGCAGTAGATGCCGGTGGACATCACCCCGGTGAAAAAATGCCCGTCAAACCGCGCGTCGCGCGCCTGCAGCGCCAGGTAGCGGCCTTCGTCGGCTGCCGTGTCGGCGGTAGGGTTGGAGGGCAGGGCGGTGGAGGTCATGGGCCAGATCATAGGAGCCTGGCGCCCGGCCACTGGCCGTTTTCGGACCTGTGCCTTGGGCGGGTGTGGGGCTGGCGCCTGCGGCATCGACTGACAAACACCGGCGAGGCCGCCGCCTACAATGCAGCGGACTTTTCAACCCCTCCGCGAAAGGCCCCCCTGCGTGCAACCGACCCCCGCCATCTTCAAAGCCTATGACATCCGCGGCATCGTGCCGTCCACCCTGAACGAAGACGTGGCCCTGGGCCTGGGCCGGGCCTTTGGCACGGCAGCCCGTGCAGAAGGGCAGACCACCGTGGCGGTGGGGCGGGATGGCCGCCTGTCAGGCCCCGCCATGTCGGCGGCGCTGATCCAGGGGCTGGTGGAGGCAGGCATCGAGGTGATCGACGTGGGCCTGGTCACCACGCCGTTGCTCTACTTTGCGGCCAGCACGCTGTGCAGCAGTGGCATCCAGGTCACGGGCAGCCACAACCCCAAGGACTACAACGGCTTCAAGATGGTCCTGAACGGCCGCGCCATCTATGGCGACGAGATCCAGGCCCTGCGCCGCACCATGGAGCAGGAAAGCTGGCAGCTGGTGCCCGGCGGCGCGGTGCGCCATGTGGATGTGCTGCCTGCGTACCGCGAGCGCATTGTGGGCGATGTGAAGCTGGCCCGCCCCCTCAAGATCGTGGTGGACTGCGGCAATGGCATTGCAGGCGCCTCGGCGCCCGCCATCTTCCGGGCGCTGGGTTGCGAGGTGACCGAGCTGTTCTCGGAGGTGGACGGCAACTTCCCCAACCACCATCCCGACCCGAGTAAGCCCGAAAACCTGCGCGACCTGATCGAGGCCCTGAAGAGCAGCGACGCCGAGCTGGGCCTGGCCTTTGACGGCGACGGCGACCGCCTGGGCATCGTGACCAAAGACGGCACCAACATCTTCCCCGATCGCCAGATGATGCTGTTTGCGCAAGACGTGCTCTCGCGCGTGCCGGGTGGCGAAATCATTTTCGACGTGAAGTGCACCCAGCGCCTGGCGCCCGCGATTGCGGCGGCCGGCGGCGTGCCGGTGATGTTCAAGACCGGCCATTCGCTGATCAAGGCGCGCATGAAGGAGACGAACTCTCCCCTGGGCGGCGAGATGAGCGGCCACATCTTCTTCAAGGAGCGCTGGTACGGCTTTGACGACGGCACCTACGCGGGCTGCCGCCTGCTGGAGATCCTGAGCCGGAGTAATGACCCCAGCGGCGTGCTGAACGCGCTGCCCACCAGCTTCTCCACCCCCGAGCTGAACGTGGCCTGCGCCGAGGGCGAACCGCACCGCCTGACCGCCGAACTGCAGGCCCTGGCCGCCGAAACCTTTGCCGCCCCCGCCGCCATCAGCACCATCGATGGCCTGCGCGTGGACTGGCCCGATGGCTTTGGCCTGATCCGCGCCAGCAACACCACGCCCGTGCTGGTGCTGCGCTTTGAGGGCCACACCCCCGAAGCCCTTGCCCGCATGGAGGCTGCCATGCTGGCGCTGCTGCACCGGGTCAAGCCCGACGCCCATGTGGGCGCAGCCAGCCACTGACATTGCCTGCCGCACGCCCGATGCTCTCGCTCTCCACCCCCCTGTGTGTCGCAGCCGCCCAGACGCCGTCGGCGCCTTGCGATCTTCAGCGCAACCTGCAAACGCACCTGGCCTGCGTGCGGGCCGCTGCCCATCAGGGCGTGCAACTGCTGCAGTTCCCGGAGCTGTCGCTCATCGGCTACGAGCCTTCGCTCATGGCCGACCATGTGCTGACGGCCGACCACCCCGTGCTGGCAGCCTTGCGCCAGGCGGCCCAGAGCCATGGCATGGCGCTGGTGGTGGGTGCTCCTGCAGCGCCGGTGGAGGCAGGCGCACGGCCCGCCATTGGAGCCTGGCTGCTGGGGCCGGACGGAAGCGTGGCGCTGTACCGCAAGCGCCATCTGCACGACAGCGAAGAACAATTTGCCAGCGCGGGCGCGGACGACGCGCAGGTGCAACTGGTGGCCGGCGAGCCCACGGCACTGGCCGTGTGCGCCGACATCACCCATCCCGAGCATGCCCAGGCCGCCCGTGGTGCTGGCGCGGCCCTGTATGCGGCGGGCGTGCTGATCTCTGAAAAGGCCTATGCGGCCGAATCGGCCATGCTGGAAGGCTACGCGCGCGACCACGACATGGCCGTACTCGCGGCCAACTACAGCGGCACGTCCGGTGGCTACGTGAGTGCGGGGCGCAGCGCCTTTTGGGCGCCCGGTGGCCGCTGTGTGGTGGCTGCGCCGGATGACGCGCCCTGCATCGTCTGGGCTGCGCGCAGCGACAGCGGCTGGGCGGGTGGTGTGCTCAGCGTGTCTGTGCCCGCATGACCGTCGCGCGGGCCCTGTATTCGCTGCTGACCTGGAGCGCGCAGCCGCTGCTGCGCCGCAAGCTGCGCCGCCGTGCGGTGGCCGAGCCAGGGTACGCCCACGCGGTGGGCGAGCGCTTTGGTCGCTACCCGGCCCCCATCGACAGCCTGATGCCCCACAGCAGCACCGACCCGCTGGGCCGGTTTGTGTGGGTGCATGCGGTGTCGCTGGGCGAAACCCGGGCCGCCGCCATCTTGTTGGCCCAGTTGCGAGAGCAGCTACCGGGCATGCGCCTGCTGCTCACCCATGGCACCGCCACGGGACGGGCCGAGGGCGAAAAGCTGCTGCTGCCCGGTGACGTGCAGGTGTGGCAGCCCTGGGACACGCCGGGCGCCGTGGGTCGGTTTTTGCGCAAGTTCCGCCCGGCCATCGGCATCCTGATGGAAACCGAGGTGTGGCCCAACCTGGTGGCGGGCTGCCGGCAGCGGCGCATTCCGCTGGTGCTGGCCAATGCGCGCTTCAACGAGATATCGCTGCGCAAGGCGCAGCGCCTGTCAGCCCTGGCGCGACCCGCCTACGCAGGGCTCACGGCCGTCTGGGCCCAGACCCAGGAGGACGCCACGCGGCTCGCAGCCATCGGCGCGCCGGTGCGTGGCGTGCTGGGCAACCTCAAGTTCGACGTGGTGCCCGACGCACAACTGCTGGAGCGGGGCCGCGAGTGGCGCACCCGCACCGGCTGCCCCGTGGTCTTGCTGGCCAGCAGCCGCGAGGGCGAAGAGGCCATGTGGCTGGAGCAGATCCAGAAAATACGACAAAAATCGCCCCAAGCGCTAGTGGATCATGCCTCGGCAGCTATCAATAGTGAAGCGTCTGGCGATGATCTGCCGCCCGTGCAATGGCTCATCGTGCCGCGCCACCCGCAGCGGTTTGACGAGGTGCACCAGTTGCTGCAGCGCGCAGGCCTGTCGGTGTCGCGCCGCAGCACCTGGGCCGCAGCGCCTGGAGCGGCTGAGGTGTGGCTGGGAGACTCCATCGGCGAAATGGCGCTGTATTACGGCTTGGCCGATGTGGCCTTGCTGGGCGGGAGTTTTGCACCGCTGGGGGGCCAGAACCTGATCGAGGCGGCCGCTTGCGGTTGCCCTGTGGTGCTGGGCCCGCACACCTTCAACTTTGCCGAGGCGGCCGAGCTGGCGTGCGCGGCAGGTGCTGCACAGCGGGTGCCTGACCTGGCGCAAGGGATAGCGGAAGCTGCAGCGCTGGCAGGGGATGCCCGCGCGCACGAAGAAGCCAGCGAGCGGGCCACCCGCTTTGCCGCCACGCACCGAGGGGCTGCGCAGGCCACGGCGCGTGCGATTGTGGCGATGGTGCAGCCCGAGGGCGGCCTGCACTAGGCCTCAGCAATTCGTGCACGGGATGCACCCCGGCGCGGGGTGCAAGGACCCATTACTTGGCCAGCAGTGCGTTGACCGCTTCGATGTCCTGCTGCGACAGCGTGCCCGCCGCCTGGCGCAGCTTGAGCCCGCCCAGCAGCACGTTGTAGCGGGCCTGGGCCAGGTCACGCTTGGTCTGGTAGAGCTGGCTTTGGGCGTTGAGCACGTCGATGTTGATCCGCACACCCACCTGGTAGCCCAGCTTGTTGGCATCCAGCGCGCTCTGGCTGGAGGCTTCGGCTGCTTCCAGGGCCTGCACCTGGCCCTGGCCGGACTGCACGCCGTAGAACGCGGCGCGCGTAGCCTGTGCCACGTTGCGGCGGGCGGTCTCCAGGTCGGCTTCGGCCTTGGTTTCCAGCGCCAGGGTTTCCTTCACGCGGTTTTGCACGGCAAAGCCGGCAAACAGGGGCAGGTTCAGCGCCACGCCCACGCTGGCGGCATTGCTGCGGGCCGTGACGCCGGGCGAGGTGATGGTGCCGTGCAGGTTGCGCGTGACGTTGTAGCCCGCCTGCAGGTCCACCGTGGGCAGGTGGCCGGTTTCGGCCTTTTTGGTTTCCAGTCGCGCAATATCCAGGGCAATGGCAGCCTGGCGCACGCCGGGCTGCTGGTCGCGAGCGGTATCCACCCAGGTGGTGACGTTGTCAGGCACCACGCTGGGCAGTTGCACGGGCAGGGCCAGGGGCAGGGGTTTGGTGCCGGTGATGCCGACCAGCTGGTCCAGCGCCAGGCGTTTCACGCGCAGGTCGTTTTCGGCAGCGATCTCCTGGGCAATCACCAGGTCGTAACGGGCCTGGGCCTCACGCGAATCGGTCACCGTGGTGGTGCCGACTTCAAAATTGCGCTTGGCAGCAGCCAGTTGTTCGGACACGGCGGCCTTTTGGGCCTGCACAAAGGTGAGGGTGTCTTGCGCCGCCAGCACATCAAAGTAGGCCTGGCTCACCCGCACCAGCAGGTCTTGCGTGGCTGCGTCCAGCTGCGCCTGGGCCACGTCCACACCGCGCTGGCCTTGCTCCAGCGTGATGCGGTTGGCGGGGCGGTACAGCGGCTGCGAGGCGTTGATGCCCACCGTCTGCGCCGTACCGGTGTTCTCGATCTTGGGTTTGCTCAGCTCCACGTTGGAGCGGGTAAGGCCCCCGGTCAGTGCCGCCGAAGGCAGCAGGCCGGCGCGGGCCTGGTCGGCCTTGCGGGCGGCGGCGTCCAGCTGCGCACGCGCCGCCTGCCAGGCCGTGTCATAGGTGCGGGCGGATTCCACCAGCTCCAGCAGGCTCTGCGCCTGGGCCGGCGCACACAGCGCTGCGCCCAGCGCCAGGGACAGGATGGACAGGGACAGGGGCCTAAACGGTGTCATCGGGGGGTCCTTCGGAAGAGTCTGCGAATCGAATCAGGGCGGGCAACGGCGGGCAGCATGGGGCCACAAGGCGAAAAGTGCGGTCCATACAACCCCATGGCATCAGTAGCGCGGCACCGCCGGGTCGCTTTCGTGCGACCAGGCGTCGATGCCACCGGTGATATTGGCCAGATGCTCGAACCCGTGGTGCTGCAAGAACGAGGCCACGCGCAGGCTGCGTGCGCCGTGGTGGCACAGGCAGGCGATGGGACGCGCGGGGTCCAGCTCAGCCAGGCGCGCGGGCACCTCGCCCATGGGGATGGCCACCAGCTCGAACCCGTCGGCACGCACACTGGCGGTCTGCAGCTCCCAGGGCTCACGCACGTCCAGCACCAGGGGCCGGCTGCCTTCCGGCGCGGAGGCAAACCAGGCAGACAGCTGGGCGGGGCGGACGTGATCGATCATGCAAAACTCCGAAGACAACCGAAGGGCAGGGGGTCAGAACGTGAAGCCAGAGGGCTCGGGGAAGTTCACCAGGCGCGGCGCGATGGTGTCCCACGGCGACGTGGTCTCAAAGCGGTCGCCGGTGCGGCGGGTAACGGTGAAACGCATCACGGGCTCGCTGCCCACGATGGCGCCCAGTCGGCCACCGTCACGCAGCAGGGCCAGCAGGTGGCTGGGCACCTCGGCCACGGAGCCGCTGAGCACGATCACGTCGAACGGACCGTCCGGGATCGCATCGCGGGCACCGTCGCCCTGGCGCACGTCGGCGTTTTGCACGCCGGCATCGCGCAGGTTCTCTCGGGCCATTTCGGCCAGCTCGGGGTCGATTTCGAGGGAGACCACACGTTCGGCACGAGCAGCCAGTAGGGCGGCCATGTAGCCCGAGCCTGCGCCGATTTCGAGCACGCGGTCGGTGGGCAAAACCCGCAGGTCTTGCAGAATGCGGGCCTCTACGCGGGGCTGCAGCATGCTGTGTCCCTTGCGGACGGCCTCTTCGGCGTCATTGCCCAGCAGCGGGACTTCAATGTCCATGAAGGCCATGCTGCGGTAGGCCGGGGGCACAAAGTCTTCGCGGCGCACCACGGCCAGCAGGTCCAGCACGTCGGCATCGAGCACGTTCCAGGGGCGGATCTGCTGCTCGATCATGTTGTAGCGGGCCTGGGCGACGGGGTCGCTGATGTTGGCGGACGTGTTCAGGGGCAGGTTCATGGGATTTCTCCGTGGGGCAGATGCAAGGCCGATCGGGACGATCAGGACAAACCTTCGATTTTAGGCGCTGCCGGGGCGCGTCCCATCTTGCGAAGGGCCCACTGGGCCAAGTCGTCCATGTAGCAATACACCACCGGCACCACCACCAGGGTCAACAGGGAAGAAGTAATCACGCCGCCAATCACCGCCTGGCCCATGGGCGCGCGCTGTTCCGAGCCTTCGGACAGCGCAAACGCCAGGGGCACCATGCCGAAGATCATGGCCAGCGTGGTCATGAGGATGGGGCGCAGCCGCACGCGCGCGGCCAGCAGCAGGGCATCGGCGCGGGGCAAGCCGGGCACGGTCTGGCCCTGGTCGTTCACGTACTCCTCGCGGGCGCGGATCGCAAAGTCCACCAGCAAGATGGCGTTCTTGGTCACCAGGCCCATCAGCATCACCACCCCGATGATGGAGAACATCGACAGCGTGGAGCGGAACATCAGCAGCGCCAGCACCACACCGATCAGCGTGAGTGGCAACGACGTCATGAGCGCCAGCGGCTGCAGGAAGCTCTTGAACTGGCTGGCCAGGATCATGTAGATGAAGATGATGGCCATGGCCAGCGCCGAGATGGCGTAGCCAAACGATTCGGCCATGTTCTTGGTGGAACCGCCAAACTGGTAGCGATAACCGGGCGGGAAGGTCACGGTCTCCAGCGCCTTCTTGATGTCGTTCGACAGTTCACCGGCCGAGCGCTGGGACACGTTGGCGTTCACCGCCACTTCGCGGGTCAGGTCGCGCCGGTTGATCTGGTTGGCGCCGGTGGATTCGGTGACGCTGGCAACCTGATTCAGGCGCACGATGCGGGTCGTGCCGTCGGCGGCGGCCAGAGCAAAGGGCAGGCGTTCCAGGTCGGCCGGGGTGGTGCGGGCCTCCGGCGCCAGGCGCACGTTCACGTCATAGGTCTGGTCGTCGGGCGCGCGCCAGTTGCCCACGGTGGTGCCTGCCACCAGCGTGCGCAGCGACGCCGCCATGGGCGCTACCGACAGGCCCAGATCCGATGCCACTTCGCGCTTCACATCCAGCGCAATCACGGGCTTGTCGGGCTTGGCACTGGTGTCCAGGTCCACGAGGCCCGGGATGCCGCGGATCTTCTCGGTAACGATTTTGGTCAGACGCTCCAGCTCGCGCAGGTCAGGCCCCTGCAGCGAGAACTCCACCTGCTTCTGTCCGCCCACTGCATCCAGCAGCCCCACATGGGTCACGGTGATGCCGGGCACGGTCTTGAGGCGTTCGCGCAGTACGTCCGACATCTGGTCCACGCTGCGGCTGCGGTCCTTGCGGTCCACCAGCCGCACATAGATGCTGGCGTACATCTTGCCCTGGGCGTTGCCGGTGTTGATGGTGGACAGCGTGTAGCGCACCTCGGGCATCTCGCGCAGGATGGCCTCCACCTGTTTGGCCTTGGCTTCGGTGGCTTCGAGCGAAGAACCCACCGGGGTGTAGAAGTTCAGCGTGGTTTCCGAAAAGTCGGCCTTGGGCACGAACTCGGTGCCCAGCAGCGGCACCATCACCACGCTCAACACGAACACCGCCAGCGCGATCACCATGGTGGCCAGCTTGTGCACCAGCGACCAGCGCAGGATGTGCTGGTAGCCCTCGGCCAGCGCATCGGTGGCGCGGTCAAACCAGCCGGTGACGCGGCCAATGGTCTTGTCGTAGAAGGTGACGGGCGCCGTCTTTTGGCCGTGCGCATGGATGCTGGGGTCGTGCCACACGCTCGACAGCATGGGGTCGAGCGTGAAGCTCACAAACATCGAGATCATCACCGCC
The DNA here is from genome assembly GCF_049331375.1 of Acidovorax sp. M14. NCBI lineage: Bacteria > Pseudomonadati > Pseudomonadota > Betaproteobacteria > Burkholderiales > Comamonadaceae > Acidovorax > Acidovorax sp. M14. The sequence goes on along the minus strand of NZ_CP186263.1, from coordinate 2,527,443 downwards.
GCAACGATGGTGATGCCGAACTCGTGGAAGAACTTGCCGATGATGCCGCCCATGAAGCCGATGGGCATGAACACCGCCACGATGGACAGCGTGGTGGCCAGCACCGCCAGGCCGATCTCCTGCGTGCCGTCCATGGCGGCCGTGTAGGCGCCTTTGCCCATCTGCACATGGCGCACGATGTTCTCGCGCACCACGATCGCATCGTCGATCAGCAGGCCCACGCACAGGCTCAACGCCATCAGCGTGATCATGTTGATGGTGAAGCCGAACATGTTCATGAACAGGAACGTGCCGATCAGCGCGATGGGCAGGGTCAGCCCCGTGATGACAGTGGAACGCCAGGAGTTCAGGAACAAAAACACGATGAGCACCGTGAGGATGGCCCCCTCGATCAGCGTCTGGCGCACGTTGTTGACGGCCACGCGGATGGGGCGGGCGCTGTCGCCGATGGTCTCCAGCCGCACGCCGGGTGGCAGCTGGTTCTTTAGCTCGACCACGGCGGCATTCAGGCCATCGACCACCTCGATGGTGTTCTCGCCCTGCGACTTTTGCACCGACAGCAGCAGCGTGCGCTGGCCGTTGTAAAGCGCCAGGCTTTCCACCTCTTGCGCGCCGTCGTTCACGCGGGCGACCTGGTCCAGGCGCACCGGCGCTCCGTTCTTGCGGGCGACGATGATCTTGCCGAAGTCCTCGGGCCGCTCCATGCGCGCGTCGATCTGCACCACGCGCTCCTGCGCCAGCGACCGGATCGCGCCCACGGGCAGGTCCTGGTTCTCGTTGCGCACGGCATTGGCCACCTGGTCGGGCGTCACGCCAAAGGCCTCCAGCGCCTGCGGATTCAGGTAGATGTTGATTTCGCGCTTGGTGGCGCCCACCAGGTTCACCGCGCCCACGCCACGCACGTTCTCCAAGCGCTTTTTCAGGATCTGCTCGGCCCAGGTGGTCAGTTCTACCGCGCTGCGGTCCGACTTTTCGTCAGGCAACACGGCCAGGGACCACACGGCGCGGCTGGCGGGGTCGAAGCGCAGCACGCGCGGCTCCTTCACCTCGGTGCGCAGCAGGGGGCGCACGGTGGCCACCTTTTCACGCACGTCTTCAGCGGCCTTGCGGCCGTCGATGTGGAGCTGGAACTCGATGATGACAACCGCCGTGCCCTCGTAGCTGCGGGAGGTGAGGGCGTTGATGCCCGCGATCGAGTTGACGCCTTCTTCGATCTTCTTGGTGACCTCGCTCTCGACGATTTCAGGCGATGCGCCGGGGTAGTCCACGGTGACGACTACCACAGGGAAGTCGATATTGGGGAACTGATCGACCTTGAGGCGCTGGTACGAGAACAGACCCAGCACGACGATGGCGAGCATCACCATCGTGGCGAACACGGGGTTTTTGAGGCTGACTTTGGTGAACCACATGGCGAGTCAGCCCGCTCAGGGTGCCGTGCGCGAGGCAGCTTGCGCGGGTGCAGGCGCGGAGGCCTGGGACGCGACAGCGGCCTGCGCTGCGGTCACAGGCGTGCCTTCGCGCAGCGAGCCCATGCGGCCCGCAATGACGGTGGTGCCCACGGTCACGCCATCCACCGCCACCAGGGTCTGTCCGTTGACCACGGCGCGGGCACCGGTCTGCACCGGTGCATAGGCCACGCGGCCGTCCTTGATGGTCTGCAGGTAGGGCGCGGGCTTGTCGGTGCGCACGGCGTCCAGAGGCACGGTCAACACCTGGGCGCTGCCGGTGGTCAGCAGGCCTTGCACAAACAGGCCCTGGCGCAGGCTGGCGGTTTGGGCTGGCTGGTCTACCCGCAGATAGACCGGCACCGTGCGGCTGCCCGCCTGGGCGCTGGGGTTGATGCGCACCACCGTCGCTTGCACCGGGGTTGCAGCGCCTTCCACCGTCAGTTGGGCCTTCTGGCCCACGCGCACGGCCAGCGAATCGGCGGGGGTGAGCAGGGCTTCGAGTTCCAGGCGGGACAGGTCCACCACTTCAATGATGCGGGCGTCTACAGGCACCCGCTCGCCCGGCTGGGCAAGGCGCTGCGCGACCAGGCCGCTGATCGGGCTCTTGAGCACGGTGTCCTCCAGCGCCTTGCGCGCCACGTCAGCAGCCGACACAGCGGCCTGGTAGCTGGACTGCGCTGCCTCCAGGCTGGCCTGCGAAGTGACCAGCGCGGTGGCGGAGATAAAGCCCTGGTCCACCAGCGCGCGGTTGTTGTTGTACTGCCGCTGGTTGATGTCCACCTGCGACTTGGCGGCATCGGCTTGCTGCTGGGCCTGGCGCAGTCGCGCGCGGGCTTCGGTGGGGTCGATTCGTGCCACTTCCTGGCCCGCCTTGACGGTATCGCCCTCGCGCAAGGTCAGGCCCTGCAGTTCGCCCGCCACACGGGCCTTCACCATGGCCGAGTCCACCGCGCGCAAAGAGCCCGACACCGGCACCCCCAACGAGAGCTGGGACGACTGCACGGTGACCACCTCATCGGCAGCCAGTTGCAGCGGAGCCTCGGCGCGCTGGGTAGATGCCTCGGCCAACGCCTTTTGCTGCGCCTGCCGCGCCGCCATGGCCCGCCACACGCCACCACCGAGCAACACTACAACGATGGCCGCAGCCATCCAGGGAATCCAGCGTTTCATGGTCAGGAGGTGCGCGAGCGCTTGGCGGAGGGGGTGAGAGAAGAGGGGGAGGGTTGTGCGCCAGCCGACGGATCGTGACTGGCGCTTGTGCCGGCGGATGCCTCAGGGCGCACACACAGGCCGTGGAGGATGTTGTCCGCCTGGGTCTCGATGTACTGCTCGGGCGTCATCTCCATCGAGTCGGGTACGCAGGCGCCCAGCGAGTGTTTCCACAGCGTCAAAAAGATCATGGGCGCCAGCACCAAGTACACCGCGTAGTCCAGGTTCACCGGGCGGAACTCGCCCCGGGCAATGCCCCGCTCCAGGATGCGTCGCACCAGCGCCTGGCCGGGAAGGATGACCTCTTGCTGATAGAACTGGGCGATTTCGGGGAAGTTTTGCGCCTCGCTCAGCATCAGCTTGGTGATGCCGGACGCCTTGGTGGCGCCAATCCGCTCCCACCAGACCTGGTAGCAATACCGCAGCACCTCACTGGTGGTGCCCACAAAGCTTTCCAGCTCGTTGTTCCATTCGGCAAAGCGCCCGGCGATGTTCTCACGCACCACGGCCTTGAAGAGTTCTTCCTTGCTGGGGAAGTACAGAAACAGCGTGCCTTTGGACACTCCGGCGCGCGCCGCCACCTCGTCCACCCGTGTGGCGGCAAACCCCTTCTCGACAAACAGGTCGAGTGCGGCCTCCAGCAGCTCTCCCGGGCGGGCTTCCTTGCGGCGCTCGCGTTTGGTGCTGGTCGTGGCAGTGGAGGTTGGGGGGGGAGTGGTCAAACCGGCTATTTTTAATGACTGACTGGTTAGTAATGTAGCCAATGCCTGTAGGAGCGTCAATGCGGCCGTGCCCTGTGCCGCCAAAAAAGGCGCGTGTTGGGTGTCGAAGCGCCGTTGGCTGGCACGGCGGTTGCGTGCACTCGGTGCTGTGCACCGGCAACGCAAATGTCCTCAGCATGGCAAATTTCACTCCTAAATGTCTTATTGACAGGACATTAGAACTATTCCTAATATGACTTCCATGCCGTCCAACAACCTGCCACTCCCCAAGTACCACCAGATCTATCTGGTGCTGCGCGAGCAGTTGCAGGAAGGCCGGTTTGCCGATGGCTTGCCGGGCGAGCTGGCGCTGATGCGGCAGTTCGCTGTGGCGCGTGTCACGGTGCGCCGCGCGCTGGAGCTGCTGGAGGGCGAGGGCATGATCTCCCGCGAGCCCGGCCGGGGCACCCGGCCGGTCCCCCCCGCTGCGACCCACGCAAACGACGCAGGTGGCGACGGCGAAAACAGCCGGGCGCACCTGACCGGCCTGCTGGAGAACCTGGTCAGCATGGGCCTACGCACCTCCGTCAAGGTGCTGGATGTGGATACCGTTACCGCGTCCCGCGCGGTGGCCGGGGCGCTGAACATCGCAGTCGGCGATGCCGTGCAAAAAGCGGTGCGCGTTCGTAGCACCAAAGAGGGGCCGCTGTCGCATATCACCACCTATGTCCCTGCCGACATAGCGCGCCAGTTTGGGCGGCGTGAGCTGGCACGCAAACCCATTCTGGTGCTGCTTGAAGAATCCGGCGTCAAGGTAGGCCGCGCGCACCAGACCATTTCGGCCAAGCTGGCCGATGCCGTGGTGGCCAGGCACCTGGATGTCTCGGTGGGATCGGCGCTGCTGGCCGTGCGCCGCCTCATTTACGACGACCAGGAGCGCCCGGTGCAATGGCTGCACGGGTTGTACCGGCCAGACCGCTACGAATATGAAATGCAGCTGTCCCGCGTGGGCAGCATCGATGCCAAGGTCTGGGTCAGCAAAGAGCTGTCGGCCCAGTTTCACTGAATTCCATCCCCCACCTCAACCCTACCTACCTGCCAGGAGAATGCCCATGAGTACTCGCCGCCATTTCATGACCCAGTCGGCTGCCGCCGCGTCGGCACTGGCCTTCCCACTGGTGGGCGGTGCCCAGGCCAAGTCCGTCAAGGTGGGGGTGCTGCACCCCGTGACCGGGGCACTGGCCTATTCGGGCCAGCAATGCCGTGAAGGCGCGATGATGGCCATCGAGGACATCAACAAGGCGGGCGGCATCAAGGCCCTGGGCGGTGCCAAGCTCGAAGCGCTGCTGGGCGACGCGCAGTCGCAGCCCCAGGCCGGTGCCGCCGAGGTCGAGAAGATGAATGAAGCTGGCGTTTCGGCCGTGGTGGGGGCGTTTGCCTCGGCCATCTGCCTAGCCACCACGCAGGCCGCCGCCAAATACAACCTGCCGCACATCGTGGACGTGGGTGTGGCCGACCAGATCGTGGAACGGGGTCTGAAGAACACCTTCCGTTTTGGCCCGGGCTACAAGAAGTGCACTGAAACCGCCATGGCCAACCTGCATGTGCTGAACACCGCAGCCGGCAAGCCCGCCAAGACGGTGATGATCATCCACGAGGAATCGCTGTTTGGCTCGGGCACTGCCCAGCTGCTGTCGCGCGAACTGCCGGGCTACGGCTACGAAGTCAAGGAGGTCATCAAGCACGCCAATCCCACTCGCGATTTCAACAATATCGTGCTGCGCATGAAGGCGGTGAACCCGGACATCGTCATCCCCGCCAACTATTACAACGAATACGCGCTGCTGGTGCGCACCATGCAGCAGCAAAAGGTCACGCCCAAGGCCATCTACTCGGTGCTGGGCGGCGCGGCATCGAGCTACAAGTTCGTCAAGGAGTTTCCGGACGCGGCCAACGGCATCATCGACTGCAACCACTGGTTCAACCCCAAGGACAAGCGCGCACAGGACCTGAAGAAGCGCGTCGAAGCCAAGGGCCTGTTCTTCAGCTACGAGCTGTTCATGACCTACACCTCGATGTGGCTGCTGGCCGATGCGCTGGAGCGCGCCAAGTCGGCAGACCGCGCAGCCCTCATCGATGCCCTGGAGAAGAGCACTTTTGCCGATCACATCATGCCGTACGGCCCGACCAAGTTCGTCAATGGACAGAACCAGGGAGCCCAGCCGCTGATGACCCAGGTGCTGAACAAGGACATCAAGGTCATCATCCCGCGCGACTACCGCGAAGCGGACCCGCTCTTCCCGCTGAAGGCCTGACACCCACCACTTTTCAGCCCTGACGACAGGGGCTGCGGGGCGCTCTTCGCCGGGGCGTCAGGCCGCGCCTTTGCCTGCCGGGTGCCAATACCCTCCATGTTCGACCTCAGCATCCTCTTTCCGTCGGTCCTCAACGGCCTGACCACGGGCGCGGTGTATGCCCTTATCGCTCTCGGGCTCACGCTGATTTACGGCGTGCTGCACATCATCAACTTCGCGCATGGCGCGTCGCTGATGTTGGCGCTGTACGCGGTGTACCTTCTCAAGCAGCACTTCGGGCTGGACCCGTACCTGGCCCTGCCCATCCTGGTGCCGGGCATGTTCGCCCTGGGTTATGCGCTGCAGCGCCTGGTCATCAACCGCGCCAGCCATGGCAAGGACGAGAACATCCTGCTCGTCACGCTGGGCATCTCCATCGTGATGGAAAACCTCGCGCTGCTGTTCTTCAAATCCGACACGCGCACCATCGATACGGCCTACACGCTCACCACCGTGGCGGTGGGGCCCGCCATGATCGCCTTGCCCAAGCTGGTCGCCTTTGCCGGTGCGCTGGTGGTGTCTGCCGTGCTGCTGTGGATCGTGGGCCGCACCGACCTGGGCCGCGCCATCCGCGCCGTGGCCAAGGAGAAGCACGGCGCCAAGCTCATGGGCATCAACGTGGACCATGTGTATGCCATGAGCTTTGGCATTGGTCTGGCCTGCCTGGGTGCTGCCGCCTGCTTTCTGCTGCCCGCGTACTACGTGAACCCGCAGGTTGGCAGCGGCTTTGTGCTGGTCGCGTTCACCATCGTGGTGCTGGGCGGCATGGGCAGCTTTACCGGCGCGCTGGTGGGCGGTTTGCTGATCGGGGTGGTGGAGTCGCTGGGCGGCCTGTACCTGGGTGAATCGCTGGGTCAGATCGGCATTTTTGCCATCTTCATCGCAGTGTTGCTGTTCCGCCCGCAGGGGTTGTTTGGAGCCAAGGCATGAAGCAGCTTGCAAGCATTGGATTGTTTGCCGTCGTCGTGGCGGCCATCGCGGCGTTTTCCGACTCCGGCGTGTTGCTCAACTTCGTGATGATGTCGCTCTACGCGGCACTGCTGGCGCAGGCGTGGAACATCCTCGGGGGCTTTGGCGGTCAGTTCTCGTTCGGACACGCACTGTTCTTCGGCACGGGCGCCTACATCCAGGCCATCGCGCAGATGCAAGGGGGCATCAACCCCTGGATGGCTTTGCCCATGGCGGTGGCTGGCAGCGCGCTGGTGGGGCTGTTTGTGGGCGGGCTGTCGTTCCGCTACGGGCTCAAGGGCTCGTACTTTGCGCTGGTCACGCTGGCCTTTGCCGAGGTGTTTCGCATTCTGGCGCTGTCGGTGCCGTTCACCGGCGCAGGTGTGGGGCTGATGCTGCCGCTCAAGGAGTCGCTCTCCAACATGCAGTTTGGCTCGCGCAAGGGCTTTGTCTTCCTGATCCTTGCGCTGGTCACGCTGGCGCTGCTGGTCAGCTGGTGGCTCAAGAACTCGCGCTTTGGTGCCTGGCTGCAGGCCGTGCGCGACAACGAAGACGCGGCGCGCGCCATCGGCGTCAACCCCTTCGGCGTGAAGATGGGCGCCATTGCCCTGTCGGGCGGCTTCATGGGGGCAGCCGGGGCGTTCTATGTGCAGGTGTTCCAGTACATCGACCCAGGCATTGCCTACGGTTCGGTCACGTCGGTAGAGGCCCTGGTGGCGGCCATCGTGGGTGGCATTGGCACTGTCTGGGGGCCTGTGCTGGGTGCGCTGGTGCTGCACATCCTGGCCGACGTCACGCGCAACCTGTTCGGCCAGCTGCCCGGCATCAACATGGTGATTTACGGCGTGGTGCTGGTGCTCATCGTGATGTTCCTGCCCCGTGGCATTGCGGGCATCGGACAGTCGGTGGTGGCGGTGTGGAAACGTTCGGGAGGCCGCCATGGCGAATGACCTATTGCAGCTCAGCGGGCTGAGCAAATCCTTCGGCGGCCTGAAGGCCGTGCAAAACGTGAGCCTGGCGGTGCCTGAGGGTTCGCTGACCGCACTGATCGGCCCCAATGGAGCAGGCAAGACCACGCTGTTCGCCCTGATGTCGGGCTTTGTGCGGCCCGACACAGGCACCGTGCGCTTTGCGGGCCAGGACATTACCGGCCAGGCCCCGCACCTCAACGCCCGACTGGGCATGACGCGCACCTTCCAGATCGTGCAGCCATTCGCAGCGCAGACCGTGCGTGAAAACATTGCCGTGGGCGCCCACCTCAAGGAGCCCAGCCGCCGTGCCGCCCTGGCGTTGGCCAGTGAAGTGGCGGCCCGCGTGGGCCTGGCCCCGCAGCTGGACAAACCTGCAGCCGACCTCACGGTGGCCGGCCGCAAGCGCCTGGAGCTGGCCCGCGCCCTGGCCACCCGGCCACGCCTGCTGCTGCTCGATGAAGTGCTGGCCGGCCTCAACCCCCAGGAGATTGCCGAGATGATTCCCGTGGTGCGCGGCATTGCCGATGGTGGCGTGACCGTGTTGATGATCGAACACGTCATGCAGGCCGTGATGAACCTGGCCGAGCATGTGTGGGTGCTGGCCCAGGGCCAGCTCATCGCGCAGGGCAACCCCGCGCAGGTCACCTCGGACGAGCGCGTGATCGAGGCCTATCTGGGCCACGGCACCGCCGCCCGTTTGCGCGCCGCCGCACCGCAGGAGGCTGCATGAGCACCGCCCCTTTGCTGGAGATCATCGGCCTGCGCGGCGGCTACGGCCGGGTGGAAGTGCTACGGGGTGTGGATCTGCAGGTGCTGCCTGGCGAAACCGTGGCGCTGCTGGGCAGCAACGGCGCAGGCAAGTCCACGCTCAACAACGTGGTCTGCGGCATCTACAAGGCCTGGGCGGGCAAGGTGGCGTTTGATGGGACCGACCTCAGCGGCGCCCACTACACCGACGTCGTCAAGGCGGGTCTGATCCAGGTGCCCGAAGGCCGCAAGATCTTCCCCAACCTGAGCGTGATGGAGAACCTGGCGCTCGGCAGCTTCACTCGGGCGCGCGAGCGCCGCGCGGAGAACATCGATAAGGTATTTGCCACCTTTCCGCGCCTGAAGGAGCGCACCCTGCAGCTCGCCGGCACCATGAGCGGCGGCGAGCAGCAGATGCTGGCCATTGGCCGCGGAATGATGGCCGAGCCGCGCCTGCTCATCCTTGACGAGCCCTCGCTGGGCCTGTCGCCGCTGCTGGTCGAAGAGATGTTTGGCCTGATCCGGGAGCTGCGCTCCACAGGCCTGGCCGTAATGCTGGTGGAGCAGAACGTGGGCCAGTCCCTCGAAATCGCCGACCGCGCCTACGTGATGGAGAACGGAAGCATCCGCTTCTCGGGTGCCCCTGCCGACTTGCTGCGCAGCGACGACCTGCGCCGCGCCTACCTGGGGCTGTGATGCCTGCACGTACCCCGCAAGCCACCACCCCACAAGTCACAGAACCACAGGATTGGAGACACACCCCATGACTTCACGCCGTCACCTTTTGCTTACCTTGGGCGCCGCGCCCGCCCTATGGCAGGGCCCGCTGGCGCTGGCCCAAAGCAACACCCCCATCCGCATCCTGGTGGGTGCCCCGGCAGGCGGCTCCACTGACACGCTGGCGCGCACCCTGGCCATTGAAATGGGCCGCCTGCTGGGCCGCACCGTCATTGTCGAGAACCGACCTGGCGCGGGCGGCAACATCGCGGCTGATGCGGTGGCCAAGGCCGCGCCCGATGGCAATACCCTGCTGATGAGCTTCACCAGCCATGCCATCAATGCCAGCCTTTACAAGACGCTGCCGTTCGACCCCATCAAGGACTTCACGCCGCTGACCTGCGTGGCGACCTCGCCCTCGGTGCTGGTGGCCAACCCCGCCGTGCCCGCCAAGGATGTGCGCGAGCTGATCGCCCTGGCCAAGGCCAAGCCGGGCAAGCTCAACTTTGCGATCGGCGCTGTGGGCTCGTCCCTGCACCTGGCGGGGGACGCGTTCAAGATGCAGTCGGGTGCCTACATCGTCAACATTCCATACCGGGGCACCGCGCCCGCCCTGCAGGACGTGCTGGCCGGGCAGGTGGAACTGATGTTTGCCGCCGTGGGCAATGCCCAGGCGCAGATCCGCGCGGGCAAGCTCAAGGCGCTGGGGGTGACCAGTGCACAGCGCCTGCCCGCGTTCCCCGATGTGCCCGCGATTGCCGAGGTGCTGCCCGGTTATGAGTCCAGTGCCTGGTTCGGGCTGTTCGGCCCGGGGCAGATGAATCCGGAGCTGGCCAAGCGCATCAGCGACGCCGCGCGCCAGGCCATTGCGTCGCCCGATGTAAAGCGGCGCCTGGAGCACGAAGGTGCCGTGCCCGTGGGCAACAGCCCCGAAGAGTTTGCGCGCTTTGTGCAGGCCGAGATGCGGCGCTGGGCCAAGGTGGTGCAGTTTTCCGGAGCCAAGCCCGAATGAGCCTCGCATCCAGCCCCCCGAGCACGCTGGCGCAGAAGCTCGTGGCCCGCGCCAGTGGCCGCGACCGCGTAACGCCCGGCGAGATCGTCAATTGCCGTGTCGATCTGGCCATGTTCCACGACTCGTCCGGCCCGCGCCGGCTCAAGCCCATGCTGGAAGAGCTGGGCGCCCAGATCTGGGACAAGCGCCGCGTGGTTCTGGTGATGGACCACTACCTGCCCGAGCGCGACGACGAATCCCGCCGCATCGTGCGCATCGCCCGCGACTGGGCGCGCGAGCAGGATTTGCCCCATGTGTACGACGGCCAGGGCATCTGCCATGTGGTGGTGCCCCAGCACGGCCACATCCGCCCCGGCATGTTCTGCGTGGGCGGCGACTCGCATTCGCCCACGGGCGGCGCGTTTGGCGCCTACATGTTTGGCATCGGCAGCACCGAGATGCTGGGCGTGGTCGTGACCGGTGAAATCTGGCTGCGCGTACCGCACACCCTGCAGATGCACTGGAGCGGCCAGCTGGCTGCGGGCGTGACCGCAAAGGACATGATGCTGCACATGATTGGCCGCTTTGGCATGAACGGCGGCCAGTACCAGGCCGTGGAATTTGCCGGGCCCGCCGTGCAGGCGCTGGGCATGCAAGAGCGCATGACCCTGTCCAACATGAGCGCCGAGCTGGGCGCCCAGGCCGGTCTGATTGCCCCCGACGCCACGACAAGCGACTGGCTCCGTGCGGCGGGCGTGCCTGATGCGGACCTGCAGGGCCTGGATGCCTGGCACACGGACGAAGGCGCTGACCTGACGCGCCACACTTTCGACGCCACCACACTCACGCCCCAGGTCGCCGCCCCGCACAGCCCCGCCAACGCCGCACCCGTGGCGCAGCATGCAGGGCAGGGCATCGACGTGGCCTACATCGGCGCCTGCACCGGCGCCAAGCTGGACGACCTGCGCGCCGCCGCCAGCGTGCTGCGTGGCCAGCGAGTGGCCCCCGGCGTGCGCCTGATGGTGGCGCCTGCCAGCCAGCGCGACCAGGCCGCCGCCCAGGCCGAGGGTGTGCTGCAGGTGCTGCAGGACGCAGGCGCCGAGCTGTTTCCCACCACCTGTGGGGCCTGCGCGGGCTATGGCGACACGGTGGGCGACGCCACCAACGTCATCTCCAGCACGGCGCGCAACTTCAAGGGCCGCATGGGCGCGCCCACGGCGCAGGTGTACCTGGCCTCGCCCTACACGGTGGCAGCTTCGGCGCTGCGTGGCTGCATTACTGACCCCCGAGAGGTGTTGGCATGACGAGCATCCATCGCGTCTGGAAGTTGGGTGCCGACATCGACACCGACGTGCTGGCCCCCGGCCACGCCATGAAGCACGGCATCGACGTGCTGGCGCGCCATTGCCTCGAATCCGTGCGCCCCGACTTTGTGGCGGACGTGCGCAAAGGCGATGTGATCGTGGCCGGACCCAACTTTGGCATTGGCTCATCGCGCGAGCAGGCGGCTGCCGTGCTGGTGCGCCTGGGCGTGGCGGCGGTGATTGCGCCGTCGTTCAGCGGGCTTTACTTTCGCAACGCATTCAACCTGGGCCTGCTGCTGCTGACCTGCCCCGAGGCCGATGCCATCGGGGAGGGGGAGGGCATCACCCTGAACGAACAAACACCGTCGGTCACCACCGCCCAGGGGCGTGTGCTGGCCTGCGACCCGATTCCCCCGTTTCTTTTGGACATGGTGCGCGCCGGTGGGCTGATGAACCAGCTGCGCGCCCGCTTTGGCAAGGAGCCGCTGCATGGCTGAAAACATCCCAACCCCGTCACCCATGGATCCGGTCACGCTGGCCGTGCTGCGCGGTCGGCTGGAACAGATCGCTGACGAGATGGACGCCACGCTGTACCGCAGCGCGTTCAACCCCATCATTGCCGAGGCGCATGACGCGTGCCACGGTCTGTACGACGCCGCCACCGGCGACACGCTGGTGCAAGGCAAGTCTGGCCTGCCCGTGTTTGTGGGCGCCATGGCCTTTGCCGTGCGCGCGGCCATGCGGGCGGCGGGCGAGCGCGGCGGCATCACGGCGGGGGATACCTGGCTGTTCAACGACCCCTACGAGGGCGGCACCCACGCCAACGACTTCAAGCTGGTGCGCCCGTTCTTCCGCAACGGGCAGCTGTTCTGCTTCTTGGCATCGGCCGCGCACTGGCACGACGTGGGCGGCGCCGTGCCTGGCAACTACAACCCGGCTGCTACCGAGTGCTGGCAAGAAGCGGTGCAGATCCCGCCCGTGCGCATCGTGCGGGGCGGTGTGTTTGACGACGACGTGCTCGCCATCCTCAAGGCCAACACCCGCCTGCCCGACAGCCTGTGGGGCGACCTGAACGGCCAGCTGGCCGCGCTGGACCTGGGCGAGCGCCGCCTGCACGACCTGCTGGACCAGTATGGCGACACCCAGGTGCAGCAGGCCATGGGTGAGCTGCGCACGCGTGCCGTCAAGCTCATGCAGTCGCATATTGCGGCGCTGCCCGACGGGCGCTACAGCTTCAGCGACATCCTGGACAACGACGGCGTAAAGGACGAGCCGCTGACCATTGCGCTCGACATGACGGTGCAGGGCGACCGCCTGACGCTCGACTTCTCGCGCACCTCGGCGCAGTGCGCGGGACCGGTCAATATCTCGCGCGCCACGGCCATTGCGGCGTGCTATGTGGCGCTCAAGCACTTGTTCCCGGATGTACCTGCCAATGCCGGCGTGCTGGACGCGGTGGACTTTGTGCTGCCCGAGGGCCTGGTCATCAGCGCCGCGCGCCCGCGCCCCGTGGGTGGCTACACCGAAACCATCCTGCGCATGATCGATGTGATCTTCAGCGCCACCGCGCAGGCCGACCCGAAGCGCGCCATGGCCCAGGCCTACGGCACCATCAACGCGCTGTCCATCGCCGGGCTGCGCACCGACCCCGCGCGGAAGGGCCAACGCTGGGTCATGTTCAGCTTCTTCGGCGGCGGCCACGGAGGGCACAGCGATGGCGATGGCCTGAGCCACGGCAACGCGCCCATCTCCACCGCCACCATCCCGCCGCTCGAAATCCTGGAGGCGGCGTACCCCGTGCGCTTCACGCAGTGGGCGCTGCGGCCCGATTCGGGTGGCGACGGCCAGCACCGGGGTGGCCTGGGCGCCATCTATGAGATTGAGCTGCTGGAGCAGGATGCCGAGGTGTTCATCTTTGGCGAGCGTGGCAAGGCCGCACCCCAAGGCATTTCGGGCGGTAGCGCTGGTTCCATGAACGTCTTCAGCTATGAAAACAATAGTGAATGGAAGCAGCCACCCATGCGCTCCAAGATGATTGGCATCCGCCTGAAGCAGGGCGAACGCGTGCGCCTGGAGACCCCCGGTGGTGGTGGCTACGGCACCCCGGCTGCGCGGGATGCCGCGGCGCGTGAGAAGGATCTGGCGATGGGCTATGTGAGCGCCCCCGCCGTAATGAAAGGCAAGGCATGAGCAGCGGCAAGGTTTCGGACAAGGCTTTGAACGAGGCATCCTATGTGGTGGGCGTGGACGTGGGCGGCACCTTCACTGACCTGTTTGTGCTGGATGAGCGCGACGGCAGCGCCCGCATCGTCAAGGTGCCCAGCACCCGGGGTGAGGAGGCGCGCGGCTTCATGAACGGCGTGGCGCGCGTGGCCGACTCGGCCGGGCAGATCGCCACCATCGTGCACGGCACCACCGTAGGCACCAATGCGCTGCTGGAGCGCAAGGTGGCGCGCACCGGCATCATCACCACGCGCGGCTTTCGCGACGTGCTGGAGATGCGCCGCCGCGACCGGCCCCAGACCTGGGGCCTGCGTGGCAGCTTCGAACCCATCGTGCCGCGCGACCTGCGGCTGGAGGTGGACGAGCGCGTGCTGGCCGACGGCACGGTGCACACACCGGTGGATGTGGAGCAGGTCAAGGCCCAGGCGCGCGCACTGCTGGCGGCGGGCTGCGAGGCCGTCTGCGTATTCTTCATCAACACCTACGCCAACCCCGCCAACGAGCAGGCCGCCGTGGCTGCCGTGCGCAGCGTGTGGCCCAACCCGCATGTGACGGCCGCCAGCGAGGTGCTGCCCGAGATCCGCGAGTTCGAGCGCTGCTCCACCGCCACGCTCAATGCATCCCTGCAACCCGTGGTGGGCAGCTACCTGGAGCGGCTGGAAGGCGACCTGCGCACGCAGGGCTTTGGCGGCGAGCTGCTCATCGTTCAAAGCAACGGCGGCGTGATGTCGCGCCAGACGGCCTGCGATGTGCCGGTGCGCACCGCGCTCTCGGGCCCGGCGGCGGGCGTGATTGCCTGCGCGGCCATTGCACGTGCGGCAGGCTTCCCCGATGTGATTACCGGCGACATGGGCGGCACCTCGTTCGACGTGTCGCTGGTGGCCAAGGGCGAGGCGGCGTTGGCCGCACAGACGGCCATTGAATTTGGCATGGTCGTGCGCTCGCCCATGATCCAGATCGAGACCATTGGCGCGGGTGGTGGCTCGATTGCCTCGGTGGATGCCAGCGGCATGCTGCAGGTGGGCCCCGAGTCGGCCGGTAGCATCCCCGGCCCGGCCTGCTATGGCCGGGGCAACACCCGGCCCACGGTCACCGATGCCAACGTGCTGCTGGGCCGTATCGCCGCCGACCGGCCCCTGGGCGGTGGCCTGCTGGCCGCCATGGACGCGCAAAAGTCGCGCGACGCCATCGAGACCCATGTGGCCCGACCCCTGGGCCTGGATGTGATGGCAGCCGCCGAAGCCATCCTCACGGTGGCCAACGCCAAGATGGCGGGCGCTGTGCGCGTGGTGTCCATCGAGCGCGGGCACGACCCGCGCCAGTTTGCCTACATGCCCTTTGGCGGCGGCGGCGCACTGCATGTGTGCGCCATGATGCGCGAGGTGGGCGTGGGCACGGGCATCGTGCCGCGCTACCCCGGCGTCACCTCCGCCCTGGGCTGTGTGATGGCTGACATGCGCCACGACGCGGTGCAGACGCTGAACAAACCCCTGGTCGACCTGGACGTGGCCGACCTGCGCCAGCGCGTGGCCACACTCGCAGCCACCTGCCAGCAGCGCCTGGACTCAGCGGGCGTGAAGTTTGTGGAAGTGCAGGAAATCATTGCGCTCGACATGCTCTACGCCGGGCAGACCCACACCGTGCAGGTGCCCGTGGCGGCTGATGCGCTGAGCCACGAAGGCATCCGCGCAGCGTTCGAGGCCGCCTACCGCGCCGCCTTTGGCCGTGTGCTTGACGGCATTGCCGTGCGGGTGATGAACCTGCGCTACGCCCGCGTGGGCGTGCGCCCCAAGTTCGACCTGACGGTACTCGCCCCGCAGACCACTACCGTGAACCCGTCGCTGGGCGTGCAGCGTGTGTTCCACGCCGGCCGCTGGTGGGACGCCGCGCGCCACGCACGGCTGGACCTGCCCGTGGGCACCCGCATCGACGGCCCGGCCATCCTGGAGCAGCCCGACACCACGGTGTGGCTGGAGCCTGGCTTCAGCGCCACGGTCGATCCGCTGGGCAATCTGCTGGTGCGGGCCGACGCGGGGGACGGAGCATGAGCCACGACGCCATCGACCCGCGCCACACGGCGCTGGTCATCATCGACCTGCAAAACGACTTTCTGGCGCCGGATGGCGCCTATGCACGCGGCGGCGCGGTGAGCGCAGCCGCCCAGGCCTTGCCGCCCCGGGTGGCAGCGGTGGCTAAGGCGCTCAAGGCGGCGGGTGGCATGGTGGTGGGCAGCCAGTTCACCCTGTGGCCCGATGCGCAGGGCGAGCCCATGGTGTCGCCCCACCTCAAGGCCTTGCGCCCGTTTCTGCGCCGTGGCGACTTTGCTCCCGGCAGCACGGGCCAGGCCCATGTGGCCGAGATCGCACCGTGGGTGGACGTGTCGGTGTGCAAGGTGGCGTATTCGGCCTTCTTCAATACCCAGCTCGACTGGGTGCTGCGCCGCGCGGGCATCACCACCGTGGCCGTGTGCGGCATCGTCACCAACGGGGGCGTGGCCAGCACGGTGCGCGATGCGCACATGCGCGAATACCACACGCTGGTGCTGTCCGACGGCTGCGCAGCCTTCAGGCAGGAAGTGCATGACACCTCGCTGGCCGACATGGCCAACGTGGCCCAGGTGCTGACCTGCGCCGACTTTGCGGCCGCTGTGACTGCCGCTATTGCGGCCCCTTCCGCATGAATGCGCCCATGAGCACGCCTACGACCACGCCCCGTATATGCCACGCCGAGCACCTACCCGGCACCGTAGCGCAGGACGCCCATGTGCCCGTACTGATCGTGGGTGGCGGTGCCTGTGGCCTCACGGCGGCGTTGATGCTGCACGACGCCGGTGTGGACTGCGCCGTGCTGGAGCGCGATGCCACGCCGCTGGGCTCCTCGGCCCTGTCATCCGGCTTTATCCCTGCGCCCGGCACGCAGGCGCAGCATGCGGCGGGCATTGACGACAGTGCGGAGCGTTTTGCAGCTGACATCAGCGCCAAGGCCAAGGGCAGGGCGGCGCCGCACTTGGTGCAGGCCTACGCCCAGGCCATTGGCCCGGCGCTCGATGCATTGCAAGAACGCCACGGCCTGCAGTGGCAGGTGCTCGATGGATTTCTGTACCCCGGCCACAGCGTGCGCCGCATGCACGCCACGCCCGAGAAAACCGGCGTGGGCCTGATGGGCCGCCTGGCCAACGCGGTGACAGCGGCGGACATTCCGCTGATCACCGAAGCCACCGTGCGTGAGCTGTGGGTCAACGCCCAGCAGCGCGTGATCGGCGTGGGCTACGAGCGGCCCGACGGCACGCTGGAGCACCTGGCCTGCGACGCACTCATCCTGGCCTGCAACGGCTTTGGCGGTAACCCGGCCATGGTGCGCGAGTTGCTGCCCGAGATGCGCGACGCGCTGTTCGCCGGCCACACCGGCAACGACGGCAGCGCCATCGCCTGGGGCCGAGAGTTGGGGGCGCGACTGGCCGACCTGGGCGGCTACCAGGGCCACGGCTCCTGGGCCATTCCGCAGGGCGCGCTGATCTCGTGGGCGTTGATGATGGAAGGCGGCATCCAGGTCAATGCGCTGGGCGAGCGCTTTCACGACGAGACACAGGGCTACTCCGAAGCCTCGGTGCATGTGCTGGCGCAACCGGGCGGCGTGGCGTGGAATGTGTTCGATGCGCCCATCCTCGCATTGGCGCGCAGCTTTCCGGACTTTGTCGATGCCGAGGCGGCCGGTGCCGTCAAGCACTGCGACAGCGTGCAGGCACTGGCGGCCACCATTAGCTGCGAAGAATCAAAATTGATAGCTACTCTCGCAAGCCTGACGGGCGGTGGTGGCCAAAATGAGGCAAATCACCGCACTTTTACCCGTCCACTGCAGGCACCGTTCTGCGCCGTCAAGGTGACCGGCGCGCTGTTCCATACCCAGGGCGGGCTGGACATCGACGCCCAGTGCCGCGTGCTCAGCCAGCACGGCCAGCCATTGCCCAATCTGCTGGCCGCAGGCGGCGCCGCGCGGGGCGTGTCGGGCGACGCGGTCTGGGGCTACCTCTCCGGCAACGGCCTGCTCAGCGCCGTGGCTGGTGGCTACATCGCTGCGCACACGGCGGCCGAACTGACCCGCCAGAAAGTTTGAAGACATGACCGCCTCATCGTTGAAAGAACGCCTTCACCAACCCCGCGCCATCCTGGCCCCCGGCGTGTACGACGCCCTGAGCGCCCTGGTGGCCGAGCAGGCGGGCTTCGAGGCGCTGTACCTCTCGGGCGCCTCCATTGCCTACACGCGTCTGGGCCGCTCCGACGTGGGCCTGACCACCTACACCGAGGTGGAAGACACCCTGGCCCGCATCACCGAGCGCGTGCGCACGCCCGTCATCGTCGATGCCGACACCGGCTTTGGCAACGCACTCAACACCCAGCGCACCGTGCGTGGCTTTGAGCGCGCAGGCGCGGCCATGATCCAGATCGAAGACCAGGGCTTTCCCAAGCGCTGCGGCCACTTGGATGGCAAGACGGTGGTGCCGGTGGCCGAAATGCGCGGCAAGCTCCACGCCGCGCTGGACGCGCGCCGCAGCGCCCACACGCTGATCCTGGCCCGCACCGACGCGCTGGCCGTCGAGGGCATCGACGCCGCCTTCGACCGCGCCGAGGCCTACTTGGAATGTGGCGTAGACGCGCTGTTCATCGAAGCCCTGCGCACCCCCGAGCAAATGGACGCAGCCTGCCAGCGCTTTGCCCACCGCATCCCGCTGCTGGCCAACATGGTCGAGGGCGGCAAGACACCGATCCAGAGCGCGCAAGAGTTGCAGCAGCGCGGCTTTCGCATCGTGATCTTCCCGGGCGGCACGGCCCGCGCCGTGGCGCACACGCTGCAGGGCTACTACGCCAGCCTGCGCACGCACCAGACCACGACGCCGTTCAAGGACCGGATGATGGACTTTGACGGCCTGAATGCGCTGATTGGCACGCCTGAGCTGATGGCCCAGGGCCGACGGTACGAGTAAGCCGCCGACGGTTTACGAACCTGTTCTAAGAGCGGCTAACAAAACTCAGCGAAGTGGCCCTGGCAAGGCGTTTCGCCGCAGGCAGTACAAGTAGTACGACAAGGCGAGACAACGACGCCAGGGGAGTTTTGTTAGCCGCTCTAAGGCCAATGCCCCCGCCCACACTGCGGCGGGTGAGGGCGCGTACCATGCCGCCAACGTTCTTCCCCCGAACTGCATGGAGACCCACATGGCCCACAACCCACAAACCATCACCCTCGGCGGCGGCTGCTTCTGGTGCACCGAAGCCGTGTTCGACCGCGTGCGCGGCATCACTGACGTGGAAAGCGGCTACACCAACGGCCACACCATCAACCCCACCTACGAGCAGATCTGCCAGGGCGACACCGGCCACGCGGAGGTGGTGCGCCTGACGTTCGACGCCGACGAAATCAGCCTGGAAGAAATCCTGGAAATCTTCTTCCACACCCACGACCCGACCACCCTCAACCGCCAGGGCAATGACGTGGGTACGCAGTACCGCAGCGGCATCTACTACGACAACCCCGAACACGGCGAGATCGCCAACACCATGATCCGCCAGATGTCGCAAGACAAGCTGTTTGGCGCGCCCATCACCACCGAGGTGAAGCCACTGCAGAACTACAGTACGGCCGAGGCTTACCACCAGGACTACTTTGCAAACCACCCCAACGCGGGGTACTGCGCGTTTGTGGTGGGGCCGAAGGTGGAGAAGTTCAGGAAGACGTTTGCGCGGTATTTGAAGGGCTGACGCTGCGACGCAGATGACCATCAAGGGGGCGGCATCTGCATGTTGCTCTGTGGGTTCACCGAAGGGAGGGTGAGCAAATTCCTCGGGGTGACGCTTCGTGCGGGCATAATGCAACCCGATTGCGTTATGCGCAGTTCATCCGCACCACCCATGCCCTTACCGTCCCCTCAACGTCTCCAGTCCTGGTCGCTTCCTTCCGGTATGCGCGCCACCCGCGCCACCAGGGCGTTGGCGGCGGTGTACCAAGCCCGGCCGGACGCAGCCCTGTCAGAGCCCGAGGTTGAGACGGCCCTGGCCCAAGCAGGTGTTGCCGTCAACAAGGTCACCGTCTACCGCATGCTCGACCGTTTTGCCGCCGCCGGGCTGTTGCACAAGCAGGTGGATGCCGCGCGTGTGACACGCTATGCGCTGGCGCCGAAGGGTGAAGAGGGCGCTGCCCCCAGATTCGAATGCGACGACTGCCATCGCCAGTTCCGCCTGTCGCAGGGTTCGGCCAAGGTGCAAAAGGCCCTCCAGCAGGTGCTGCAGGCGCTGGCCACCGCAGGGCATGAGAGTCTGGCGGTGGATGTTGCCGTGCACGGACGCTGTGCCGACTGTGCGCACTCGGCAGAGGGTGCCGCCGCATGATCCGTACCCGGGGGCTTTCCTACACCTATGCCACGGCTGGCGCGGCGCCGCTGCGCTTTCCGGATGTGGACCTGCGCCATGGCGGCACGCTGCTGCTGCGGGGGCGCTCGGGCACCGGCAAATCCACCTGGCTGGCGCTGATGGCGGGGCTGCGCGGTGCCAGCGGGGGTGACCTGTTTGTGGCGGGCACCCAGCTGGGCACGCAGCGTGGGGCCGAGATTGATGCCTGGCGTGCCCGCACCATTGGCTTTTTGCCGCAGAAGCTGTACCTCAGCAGTGCACTCACCGTGGCGGACAACCTGGCGCTGGCGTACTTTGCGGCCGGGCTTCCGCGCGACGATGCGGCGATCCAGCGCGCCCTGGCGCAGGTGGGGGTCTCCGAGTTGGCCGCGCGCAAGCCGCATCAGCTTTCGGGCGGGCAGGCGCAGCGCGTGGCGCTGGCACGCGCCGTGCTGCTGGCGCCGCAAGTGCTGCTGGCCGATGAGCCCACGGCCAGCCTGGACGACGAGGCAGCTGCGGATGCGCTGGCGTTGCTGCAGCAGAGCGCCGCCGTCTGCGATGCCAGCCTGGTGATTGCCACGCATGACCAGCGTGTGGTGCCCGCCCTGGCGGGTGTCCAGACCCTCGATTTGAATGAAATCGGCACGGAGCGCCGGTTGAATATGCCTGAGCAGCTATGAATTCAGGAGTATTCAAGCTCGCTCGCCTGTCCTGGCGTTACCTCTGGTCCCGCCCGCTGGCGGCCGTGCTCAACCTGCTGGTGCTCACGCTGGGCCTGGCCGCCATCACGCTGGTACTGCTGGTGGCCACACAGCTCGACAAGGCGTTTGAGCGCGACCTGAGCGGCATCGACCTGGTGGTGGGCGCCAAGGGAAGCCCGCTGCAGCTCATCCTGGCGGGCGTGTTCCACATCGACGTGCCCACGGGCAACATCCCGCTGCAAGAGGTGCAGACGCTGCAGAAGAACCCGCTGGTGGCGCAGGTGATCCCGCTCAGCCTGGGCGACAGCTACCAGGGCTTTCGCATCGTGGGCACCACGCCGGACTACATCACGCACTACGAGGCCATGCTGGCCGAAGGCGCGCTGTGGCAGCAGCCCATGGACGCAGTGCTGGGCGCCAGCGTGGCGCGTGGCATTGTGAAAGCCAGCCACCAAGGCGCGCCGCTGGTCGGCGCCACCTTCATCGGCAGCCATGGCCTGGGTGGAGGAGGGCATGCGCACGGCGACCACCCCTATCGCGTGAGCGGCGTGCTCGCGCCCTGCGGCTGTGTGCTGGACCGGCTGATCCTGACCAGCACCGAATCCGTCTGGATGGTGCACGAAACCGCCACGGCCAACGATGCCGAAGACCTGGAAATACTGAAGGAAGAGCGCGAAGTGACCGTGGCCCTGGTGCGCTACCGCACGCCCATGGCCGCCATCACGCTGCCGCGCCTGATCAACGGAGGCACGTCGATGCAGGCGGCGGCGCCCGCCATCGAGGTCACACGCCTGCTGCGCCTGTTGGGCGTGGGCGCCGACGTGTTGCGTGCCTTTGGGGGCGTGCTGCTGGCCGTGGCCGCGCTCAGTGTGTTCATCGCCTTGTGGAATGCCGTGCGCGAGCGCCGCGCTGACCTGGCCATGCTGCGCATGCTGGGCGCCCCCCCGGGCCGCGTGGCCGGGCTGGTGCTGTGGGAGGCCCTGTGGCTGGCCGCGCTCGCGTCCATGCTGGGGCTGCTGCTGGGCCACGGGCTGGCGCTGGTCTTGGGTTGGGCTTTGCAGGCGCAAGGTTTGCTGCCGGTGACAGGCTGGATCTGGCTGCCCGCCGAAGGCGGGGTGCCGCTGCTGGCCGCAGGCGTGGCGGCGCTGGCGGCGCTGCTGCCGGCCATGCAGGCCTACCGGACCGATGTGGCCGACTTGCTCAGCCAGCCATGACCGTCCCGTTGAACACCCCCGTTTTTGTTTGACCCAATTCTCTGAATCACCTGGAAGGACCCACCATGAAGCACCTGATCTCCGCGCTCGCCCTGGCCCCCATGCTCCTCGTTGGTGCGCTGGCCCACGCCCAAGCCCACAACGACAAGGACACCCAGGAAGACATCGCCCGCCACCGTGCGATGGCTGCCGCGCACGAGGCGGCTGCAAAATGCCTGGAATCCGGCAAGGGCCACGACCAGTGCCAGAAAGATTTGCAGGCTGCGTGCCGGAACCTGGCCATCGGAAAATACTGCGGCATGAAGCATGCGCACTGATCGCCTGTTTGTCTTGAAGCTTGTTCGCCCGGAGTCCCCGCCATGCCCCGCACCTTGAACCCCTTGCCCGTCACCGGCCAGATGGCTCGCCTGGCTTGTATTGCCGCCGCGTTGGCAGTGGCAGGCGGTGCACATGCGCAGCAAGGCGGTGCCACCAAGCCCGCGCCGGGCGCTTTTGAGCGCGTCAAAGAAGGCGCGGCCGCAGCACCGGTGCTGTCGTCGCCCCTGCCTGCGGGTGCGGGCACTGCCGTGCCAGCCGGGTCGGGTGCGGGGTATCACAGCCCCAACAGCCCGATTGCCCCGCTGCCCCAGCGCAACGACGTGGTGCCCTGGTCGGTGCTGACCGATTTGAGCAAGAAGACCACCAAGGACGGCATCCTGCCCGTGTTCAACGACGCCCAGAAGGGCATGGACAAGACCACGCAGCGCATCCAGGGCTTCATGGTGCCGCTGGATGCCAAGCCGACGCAAACGCACTTCATCCTCACCTCCGTGCCGCTGACCTGCTCGTTCTGCACGCCGGGCGGGCCCGAGAGCATGGTCGAGGTCAAGGCCAAGACGCCCGTGCGCTATTCGCTGGAGCCCGTGGTGGTGGAAGGCAAGTTCACCGTGCTCCCTAATGATCAATATGGCCTGTACTACCGCGTGGTGGACGCGGTGCCGGTGAAATAATCCACGGCTTTTGCAGCTGCAGCCTCTGCCGCAATCCTTTTCCCTTTCGTTCCTGACGTGACCCGCGCGCTTCTTCGTCCCCAGTACCTGCCGTCCGCCGCCCTGCGCAGCGCGGTGATGCGGCGCGTGGCGTTGGCGTGGCTGCTGCTGGCCCTGGTGGTAGTGCCCACGCTGGGGCGGCTGCACCAGGTGGTGCACGGAGGTGCGCTGGACCAGGCCCATGCCGGGCTGCTGGCCGCGCCGTCGTCGCTGCCCGGGCAGCCGACGTGGGCCCCAGCCCCCACTGCGCGGCCCGCTGCCACACCCGGCCACGGTCTGTGGCTCCCCTATCTGCTGGCCCACCACGCGCCGGTGGACTGCCTGTTGCTCGACCAACTGGCGCTGGGCGACGCATTGCAGGCCGCCCCGCTGGCGCTGCCCGTGGCCGATGCGCCACTGCCGCCCGCCATACACGCGGCGGGGCGAGCGAGCACACCCCACATTGCGCTGTTCCACGCGCGCGGCCCGCCGGTCGCCTGACGCGCAGCGCACCTCTAGGGACCCTCTGCACGAATCAAGCGGCAAGTGGGCGCAGCGGATCGGGAAGGGCAGCAAGGCGCAAAACGCAGCAATAGCGGTAGCTATTGCGAGTATTTGCAACGCGGCAGACCGCCCGAGCCCGCTGATGCACACGGCGCGCTGATTTGTGCAGAGGGTCCCTAGCCCCACCTTCTCAGCCGGCGTAACCGCTGTGTGCCTTGCAGGGCAACGCGGCGGTGTTGTGCCTGCTGGCGCAGGGCGCGGTATGCAAGCCGCTGTATGCAGGCCGATTTGGCGGCTGCCAGCGGCCGTACCACGGCGCGCAGCCCATCATTACTCCTGTTTTCATAGCTGCGAGCGCATATTTCACTATCGCTTGCAGCGGTTTTATTCATCAACCCGCGCCCAGGGCGCGGGTCGGCATGCGCAGGCGCGTTGGCACCGCCAGCGCCGCGCATGCCTTGTTGCAGGCCACCACCATGACCCACACCTTTTCTACCCACCGCTTTGTTTCCCGCCGCACCCGTCCGGCCCTCCACCCCGTGGCCCTGGCAACCCTGCTAGCGCTGTCCGGCACCAGCGTTGCCACCCATGCGCAGACTGCACCCGCGCCCGCTGCGGCGGCGGACGCCGCACCCAGCCTGCCCGCTGTCACCGTGTCGGCCAGCGGCCTGCAACTGGGCGCCAGCGACATGACCACCCCCGCCACCGTGCTGGAAGGCGATGAACTGGTGCGCCGTCGCGAGGCCACGCTGGGCGAAACGCTGAACAGCGAGCCCGGCATCACCAGCAGCCACTTTGGTGCTGGCGCCAGCCGCCCCATCATCCGCGGCATGGACGGCCCGCGCGTCAAGGTGCTGAGCGATGGCGCCGAGCTGCACGACGCCTCCACCATCAGCCCCGACCACGCCGTGGTGTCCGAGCCGCTGCTCGCCACGCAGATCGAGGTGCTGCGCGGCCCCTCGGCCCTGGTCTATGGCAACGGCGCCGTGGGCGGCGTGGTCAACGTGCTGGACGGCAAGGTGCCCACCGCCATTCCGCAAAAGGGCTACGAAGGCAGCGCCGAGCTGCGCGCCAACTCGGGGGCGGGCGAAGGTGCCGGGGCCTTCTCGCTGACCGGCGGTGCGGGCAACCTGGCCGTGCATGTAGAAGGCGTGGCGCGGGATGCGGGCGACTACCGCGTGGGCAAAGGCTGGTCGGGCGGCAGCAAGGTTCTGGGCAGCTTCAACCGCACCGACACTGGCAGCGTGGGCCTGTCGTGGGTCGGCGACCAGGGCTACCTGGGGGCGGCATACACCCGCCAGACCGCCAAATACGGCCTGCCTGGCCACAACCACAGCTTTGACGGCTGCCACACCCATGGCGATCACCTGCACTGCGGCGCCCATGCGGACGACGAAGCCGACGGCCATGACCACGACCATGACGCTGCGGCAGGCGATGTGCCGGTGGTGGACCTGCGCAGCGAACGCTTTGACGTGCGGGGCGAGCTGCGCAACCCGTTTGCGGGCTTCTCGGCCCTGCGGCTGCGCGCGGGCGTCACCGACTACAAACACGATGAGGTCGAAGACGGCGCCATCAGCACGACCTTCAAAAACAAGGCCTACGACACACGCGTGGAGCTGCAACACGAGCCCATCGGCGGCTTCAAGGGCGTGATCGGCCTGCAGACCTCGCAGCGCAAGTTCAGCGCCGAGGGCGAGGAGGCCTATGTGCAGCCCACCGTGACCCGCAAGACAGGCCTGTTCGTGCTGGAGGAGTACCGCTGGAACGACTGGCGCTTTGAAGCCGCCCTGCGTCACGACCGCCAGACGGCCGAGGCCCAGACCAGCGGCATCGAGCGCAGCCACAACGGCACGTCGGCATCGCTGGGCGCGGTGTGGAAGTTCACGCCCGGCTACCAGGTGGGCACCTCGTTCACCCGCGCCAGCCGTGCCCCGTCGGCCGAAGAGCTGTACGCCCAGGGCCTGCACATGGCCACCAGCACGTATGAACGCGGCAATGCCGATCTGCGCTCCGAAATCTCGCAGAACATCGATGTCAGCCTGAAGAAGACCAGTGGCGACACCACCTTTGGCGTGAGCATCTTCCGCAACCGCATCAACAACTACATCTACGGCCGCACCCTGGACGAGCTGGATGGGCTGCAGCTGCTGCAGTACAGCCAGGCCGACGCCACCTTCACCGGCGTTGAAGGCCAGGTGCGCCAGCGCCTCACGCGCAATCTGGGCATCACTTTGTTTGGTGACACCGTGCGCGCCAAGCTGGACGGCGGTGGCCTGCTGCCGCGCATCCCGGCCACCCGCGCCGGTGTGCGGCTGGACGCCAACTGGCAGGCGTGGGAAGGGCAGGTGGAATGGGTGCAGGTGGCCCGCCAGAACCGCGTGGCCGACTTTGAAACCGCCACGCCCGGCTACGGCATGCTGAACCTGGGCGTGAGCTACAACGGCCAGTTCAGCAGCGGCACGCCCTGGCAGGTGTACCTGAAGGCCAACAATCTGACGGACCGCCTGGCCTATGCACACACCTCGTTCATCAAGACCGCTGCGCCGCTGATGGGCCGCAACATCACGCTGGGGGTGAAGGTGGCGTTCTGACAGTTGATGCCGTCGTGACGTGCGTGAGCCAGCGCGGGGGAGGGCGTTGCTGGCTCACGAACCTCCAGGCTCCTAACCAGCCGGACCAGGGAGGACTTGGATGCATGCCATACTTGGTTCACATGGTTGATTTTCCGATCCGTGAAGGCGCCGTTGCCTGAGTCCCCGTGATCGCGCACGCCCGATGCTGGAACGGGATTGACTGCCCGGCAGGCCGCCCCAAGTCGGCTGCGCGACACGTGAAGGACTTGTTCATCGCGGCCCTGCATGTCTCTGACCTGTTTTGCGATACCCCTGCATGCCCACCACTCCCGCGCCGTCCGCAAACCTGTTGCAACTGCTCCCCGAGGCGGTGGTGCAGACCGATGCGCTGTGGGAGATCACCTATCTGAACCCGGCGTGGCACAAGCTCACCGGCCATTCAGTGGAAGCCGCTCTGGGCAGGTCTTTGCTGGAGTTCGTGCATCCCGATGACATTGGCACCATGCGCTCAGGCATGCCGGTGTTCCGCCTGCGCTTTGCCGACGGGGACTACCGCTGGGTGCGTCTGCAGTTTCACCCAGAGACGGATGCGGCAGAGCGGGTGATCAGCCGCCAGGGTGTCCTGATCGAGATCACCGAGGTCACCGAGCAGGTGCTGGTGGAGGTGCGCCAGCGCTTTTTGCGCTTGCTGGAAACCATTGACGGTGTGGTGTGGGAGGCTGAAATTGGCGTGGGCAACACGTTTCTGAGCCCGCAGGTCGAACGCTTGTTCGGCTACTCCGTCGAGGAGTGGCGGGCCGACCCGGGCTTCTGGCGGGCGCATGTGCATCCCGATGATCTGGAGGAGGCCCTGCGCATCGACGATGCCGCTTACAACGCCACGCACAGCCATGCCTACGAGATGAGCTACCGGCTGATTGCCAAGTCGGGCAAGGTCGTGTGGGTACGTGACCTGTGCCGCGCGGTGGTCGAGTTGGGTCGACCGAACCGCATGATCGGCCTGATGATCGACGTCACCCAGCAGAAGAACACCGAAATCGAGTTGGTGCGCTCCGAAAACCGCTATTCGCTGGCGACGCGCGGCTCCAATGACGGCATCTGGTATTGGGACTTGCGCACGGACACCCTGCATGTGTCAGGGCGCTTTCTCCAGATCGTCGGGCTGGGGAGCCGCGATCATGTGTATGAGGGCGGCTGGCGCTTTCTGGAGCAACTCATCGACCGCGAGGATCGCGCTCGTGTGCAGGAAGCCTACAGCAGGCACCTGTCCGGAAACAGCGCGAAATTTTCGGTGGACTTCCGCGCGTTCCACGGAGCGGGGCGGCTGGTATGGGTCAATTGGCGCGGGCTCGCCGAGTTTGAAGACGGCGTTGCGGTGCGCATGGCGGGCTCGTTGAGCGATCTGGCCGAGCGTGGCAGCTCCTACGATGCGCTGACCAACTTGCCTGGTCGGCCATTGTTCCGCGACCGCCTTGCACAACTGATCACGCTGCACCAGGGCGACGGGGTGAACGGGGATGGAGTGCCCACGCGCGGTGGGGCCACGATGTTCGCTGTGCTGCTGCTGGACCTCAACGGGTTCAAGGCGGTCAATGACTGCTACGGACACCATGTGGGCGACCAGCTCTTACAGCAGGTGGCGCGGAGGCTCGAATCCTGCGTGCGGTCGGTGGATCTGGTCGCCCGCATGAGCGGCGACGAGTTCAATGTGCTGTTGGAGTCCATTGACCCCGCCGAAGCCAGCCAACGCGCCCAGCAGATTGCCGCCGCGCTTGCTGCGCCCTATGTGATTGGCGAACACACCGTGATCAGTGGCGCGAGTATCGGGTTGGTCAGCAGCGCGTCCAGGCTGGCGACGGTGGACGACTACCTGCGCGCGGCAGACACTGCCATGTACCGGGCCAAAAGTCAGTCACTCGGCGTGTGCGTTTTTCAGTAAGGCGCCGTATCCAGGCGCAGCTGCGGCGGTTAGTGGCTGGATCAGGGAACAATCGCCACCGATTTGACCTGTGCCCACACCGCGCTGCCGGGCGCCACGCCCAGCGCGTGCAAGGCCCGGTGGGTGACCCGCGCCAGCAAAAATGACTCGCCACAGCGCAGCCGCACCAGCGCTTGCGAGGGGTGCGCGTCGGGCGCGATGGAGTCGATCACACAGGGCAGGTGGTTCTGGATGCTCGTCTGCATGGGCTCCTGCACCGTCAGGCTCACGTCGCGGGCCAGCACGCGCAGCCGCACTGTCTGGCCCACAGGCAGGCCGCTGTCGCGCAGCCACATGGCGCCACCCGCAAAGCCCACGCGCGCCAGGTGCCAAGTAGTGTCCCGATCCAGCACCTGGCCGCGCAGCAGCGCGCCCGCGTCGTCGCCCAGCACCACCGGCAGTTGCACGGACGACAGCACCTGGTCCACCGGCCCGGCGGCCGTTACCTGGCCACCCTCCAGCACCACCAGGTGGTCGGCCAGCCGCGCCAGTTCGTCGGCGGAGTGCGTGACATACAGCATGGGGATGTGCAGCTCATCGCGCAGGCGCTCCAGCCAGGGCAGGATCTCCTGGCGCCGCGCCAGGTCAAGGGCGGCCATGGGTTCGTCCAGTAGCAGCAGGCGGGGCGAGGTTGCCAGGGCGCGGGCAATGGCCACCCGCTGGCGCTCGCCGCCCGAGAGCTGACCCGGCTGGCGCTGCAGCAGGCGGCTGATGCCCAGCAGTTCGATGGCGGCCTGCAGCGTGGCCTCCGCCTGCGCAGACCGGGCGCGCTTGAGGCCGTACCGCAGGTTGCCCAGTACGTCGAGGTGCTCGAACAGGCTGGCCTCCTGGAACACATAGCCCAGCGCCCGCTGGTGCGTGGGTAAAAACACCCGGGCGGCATCGTCTTGCCACACCTCGCCGGCCACGGCCACCAGGCCAGGGCGTGCGCGCTCCAGCCCCGCCACGCAGCGCAGCACGCTGGTCTTCCCCGAGCCCGAGGCGCCAAACAGCACCGTGATGCCGCTGCCGGGCAGGTGCAGGTCTACGGCCAGTTCAAAGTCGGCACGCGGCAGCGCGAGCCGGATGCGCAGGTCGCCGGGCGCACTCACGGCAGCACCCGCGAGCCACGGTTCTTGAGCAGCGCCAGGCACAGCAGCACCACGAACGAGAACAGCATCATGCCGCCCGCCAGCCAGTGCGCCTGGGCGTATTCCATGGCTTCCACATGGCCGTAGATCTGGGTGGAGACCACCTGCGTCTTGCCCGGGATGTTGCCGCCAATCATCAGCACTACTCCAAACTCGCCCACCGTGTGGGCAAAACTCAGGATGGCCGCCGTGAGCAGGCCGGTATGGGCCTGCGGCAAGGCCACCGTAAAAAACGCATCCACCGGGCTAGCCCGCAGGGTGGCGGCGACCTCCATCGGGCGGCGGCCCATCGATTCAAAGGCATGCTGCAGCGGCTGCACCGCAAACGGCATGGAGAACACCACCGACCCGATCACCAGGCCGGTGAAGGTGAACGACAGCAGGCCCCAGCCCATGGCCTGCGTGAACTGCCCCAGCGGCCCGGCGGGCCCCATGGCCACCAGCAGGTAAAAACCGAGCACCGAAGGCGGCAACACCAGCGGCAGGGTCACGAAGGCGCCCACCGGCCCCTTCCACCAGGACTGCGTTTGCGACAGCCACCAGGCCAGCGGCGTGGCGATCAGCAGCAGCACGAGGGTGGTGAGGGTGGCGAGCTGCAGGGTCAGCCAGACGGCTTGCAGTGCTTCAGGGCCCAGGGGCATGGAGGAAAACGGCGGTGGCGGGGATGGGTGAGTATCTCAGTGCTCATAGCCAAAGCCACGGATCACCGCCTGCGCCTTGTCACTCTTGAGGTATTGCAGCAACGCGGCCGCTGCGGCGTTGCCCTGGCCCTTGTTCAGCAGCACGGCGTCCTGGCGCAGAGGGGAGTAGAGCGTTGCAGGCACTGCCCACACCGAGCCCTCCACCAAACGGCCATCGGCCATCACCTGCGACAGGGCGACAAAACCGAGCTGGGCATTCTGGGTGGCGACGAACTGGTGGGTTTGGGCAATGTTCTCGCCCTGCACAAACTTGGGCCGCAGGGTGTTCAGCACGCCCAGATGGGTCATCACTTCCACGGCGGCGGCTCCGTAGGGGGCGAGCTTGGGGTCGGCCAGCGCGATCTTGTCGAAGGTGCCGGATTTGAGCACCTGGCCCTGCGCATCCACCAGGCCGGGCTGCTTGCTCCACAGGGCCAGCTTGCCAATGGCATAGGTAAAGCGGCTGGCATCGACCGCCAGGCCTTCCTTGGCGAGCTTGGCCGGGGTGTCATCGTCGGCGGACAGCAGCAGGTCAAACGGCGCGCCGTTCTTGATCTGCGCATAGAACCGCCCGGTGGAGCCAAAAGCCAGCGTGGCTTTGTGGCCGGTGTCCTGCTCGAACAGGCGGGCAATCTTTTGCATCGGGGCCGTGAAGTTAGCCGCCACGGCTACCGACACCTCGCCCGCGTGGGCTGAAAACGCCATCGCCAAAGAGGCGGCCAGGGACAACAGGAAACGCTTCACGGCAACCTCGCTATTCTTCATTGGAATAGCGGGACTGTAGCATGGCCGCTGCTTCGCTATTCCACTGATGAACAGCGGTACCGCAAACGTCCGTACCACGCAGTTAACATGCCCGCATGAGCAATTCTTCCCTGCCCCTGGCCGATGTGCTGGGCCACGAGGTCACGGACAAACGCATCGACATCCTGCGCCGCATCGGCGAGGTGGGCTCCATTTCCGAGGCGGCGCGGGGCGCGGGCGTGAGCTACAAGGCCGCCTGGCAAGCGCTGGAGACGCTGACCAACCTGGCCGGCGTGCCGCTGGTCGAGAAGGTGGTGGGCGGCACCGGCGGCGGCGGGGCTGCACTGACCCCGGCAGGCCAGCGGGTGCTGCAGGCTGCCCATGCGCTGGCCGCTGCGCGCCAGCAGGTGCTGGGCCGATTGAGGAGCGACGACGACGCAGCGACCGGCCGGGCCGCCCTGGCTTTGCGCACCAGCATGCGCAACCAGTTTCCTTGCACCGTGGGCAAGGTGCGGGCCGCGGGCGGGCAGGTACGTGTGCAGCTGCTGCTGGCGGATGGGCAGGCGCTGCACGCATCCATCACCCGGGTCAGCGCACAGTTGCTGGATTTGAAGGCTGGGCTGGGTGTGCTGGCGCTGTGCAAGGCAACGGCGGTTCAGGTGGCCCCGGACCCGGCCAGTCCCGGATGCAATGCCATGGCCGGGGTGGTGCGGAGCGTGGCCCGGGGCGCTGCCCCGGAGGTAGTACTGCAGCTGCCCAGCGGCATCCAGCTGGTGGGCTTTGCTGCTGCAGGAGCCAAGGTTCGAACGGGCCAGCAGGCCACGGCGGTTTTTGACGAATCCAGCATCGTCATCGCCGCGACTTTTTGAGGGTTGACCGCCCTCCAGCGCATTTGACATCAGGGCCAGCGGCCCCCACTACCGGCTGCGGTCGCCGTCGCGCACAGATTCGATGGCGCCGTTGTAGATGCGAACTACGCCCAGGAAGGTGCCAGGCCCCCGGTCGTATGTCCACTCTTCCATGGGCACGCACTGGTTGGCAAGCACCGCTGCGGGGCTGCCCGGACGGTAGGGCGTCACCACCCAGCCCAGCTGCAGCATGGAAACGCACACGCCCTGGCGATAGATGGGGTCACCACATTTCTGGAGCAGCGTCACCGGAGAGTCTCCCTTGCCCACCAGCGAACCATTGCAGCGCAGGGACTGCGAGGCCTGGGCGGGCAGCACCGTGCACAGGGCCAGTGCGGCTGCCAGCAGTTGCAAGGTCTTTCGGCAAGTGCCTGACGGCGCGGGCTGGGTCAAAAGTGATCTCATGGCGGCGGATTCCAGAAGGCTGGACCTCACTGTACAGCGGCCTGACGCAGAAGGACGAACCCGCCTTTCGCTTCGCTTTCATGGCCCGTCCGTAGAAGCACAGTGGCCCGGGCCTGCCGCAGGCGGCATGATCGGGGGATGAAACTGTTGTTGGTCGAGGACGATTTTGATCTGGCCGGCGCCCTTAGCCGCAGCCTGGTGGCGCGTGGGTTCGAGGTGTTGTGCTGTGCCGATGGCAAGGAGGCCCTGGCGGCCGCGCGGCGCACCGCGTTTGACGTGATCACGCTCGACCTTTCGCTGCCGGGCCTGGACGGGCTGGAGGTGCTGCGGCGCCTGCGCGATGGCGGCAGCACCACGCCGGTACTGGCATTGACGGCCCGCGCGGCGGTCACGGACCGGGTGGCGGGTCTGGAGGCCGGGGCCGATGACTACCTGGCCAAGCCGTTTGACCTGGACGAACTGGTGGCGCGGCTGCGGGCCCTCACGCGCCGCGTGGGGCGCGACGGGCAGTTGCGCTGCGGGGCGCTGTACCGCGAGCCGGGCAGCGGCGTGTTCTACAACGATGCCTTGCCGCTGGAGTTGTCGCAGCGGGAGTCCGAACTGCTGCGGCTGCTGATGTCGCGCGTGGATCGGGTGGTCAGCAAGGAAGAGCTGCGCACCCAGGTGTTTGCCAACACGGACGAGCAGGTGCAAGCCGACGCGGTGGAAGTGGTGGTGCACCGGCTGCGCAAGAAGCTGGTGGGCACCAACGCCGAGATCGTGACCTTGCGCGGCGTGGGTTACCTGCTGTGCGACGCCGACAGCATGGCCGCCCACAAGACGGACAAAGCCGACAAGTCCGATAAGGGCGGGGTTGTCCGGTGACGCTGCGGCGGTGGCAGCGGCGGCCCTGGCGGCCGCGGGGCGGCTCATTGCAGCGGGTGCTGCTGGTGGGCTGGCTGGTGCCGCTGTGGGGGCTGGTGGCCGTGATCTGCGTTGTGCAATGGACCTATCAGGCGCAGCATGACGCCACCGCACAAGATGAGGCCCTGCGCCAGGCGTTGGCGCACTGGCCTGCAGAGCTGTCAGCAGAGCCTGCCGCATCCCTGCCTGCCCAACCAGTGCCCGGTGTCTGGTATCGCGAGAGCAATCTGGACGGCGAACGCCTGACGGGCAGCGCCGACCTGCCGCGTGTGCCCCCCACCGAGGCGGTACGTGACCCGGGTGCGGTGCACTTTTACCTGGCGCAGGTGGGCGACCGGCTGGTGCGGGTGGCCGTGACCTTGTACCAGCCCACCGTGGCGAAGGGGGCGCAAGCCACAGCTGCGCCCGTGGTGCGCCAAGTGGCACGCCCGCTGGGCGAGCGCCTGCCCGGTGCGCGTAGCCTGCTGGGCGGTGGCTCGGGCCTGTGGTGGGTGCTTCTGCTGGCACTGGCGATGACCGCCGTGGCGGTGCTGCTGGCGCGGGCGGCGTCGGGATGGCTGCAGCATGCCGATGTGTCGCTGATGCGGCCGCTGAGCACCGACGCTGCGGTCACGACAGAGCGTATCTACGAAGGCCCGTCGGAACTCGCGCCCGCCGTGCAGCATTTTGCCGAGCTGCAACACAGCCAGAGCCGCTGGATCGAGGAGCAGCGGCGCTTTCTGGCCGATGCCACCCACCAGCTGCGCACCCCCATGGCCGTGCTGCGCACCCAGTTGCAGGCCGCCATGGCAGGCGACATGCTGGTGGGCGATGCGCTGCAGCAGATGCTGCACACCGTGGACCGCGCCTCGGGCCTGGCCAACCAGTTGCTCAGCCTGAGCAAGGTGGAGCAGCTCAAGCGCATGGGCGAGCTGCCCAGCGTGGACCTGAACGCGATTGCCCGCGAGGCCGTGATGGAACTGGCCCCGCTGATTGCGGCCAAGCGGCTCGACTTTGCGTTGGAGGGCCCCGACACGTTGTGGGCACCCGGCGACGCGGCGCTGCTGGGCGAGCTGATGCGCAACCTGCTGGCCAACGCCATCCACCACACGCCCGTCCATGGGCGGCTGGGGGTGCTGCTGCGCGATAGCACGGGGCGGCGCGAGGTGCTGGTGTGGGACGAGGGCCCTGGCATCGACGATGCTGTGCGGCAGCGATTGTTCCAGCCGTTTTCGGCCGGGCAGGGTGGGGTGGGGCTCGGTTTGTCCATCTGCCGGCAGATTGCCGAGGCGATGGGCGCGCAGGTCACGCTGTTCAACCGCATGGACGCGGGGCAGGTCATCGGCGTGGATGCCGTCGTGACCTGGGAAGAATGAGATGCCCGTGACGCCCCCCTCTGAGACACCAACCGTGCATGGCATCGAGTTCCGGGATGTCAGCAAGCGCTACGGCTCGTCGCCCGGCGCCCCGCTGGTGGTGAACCACATCAGCTTCAGCGTGCCGCGCGGCACGCTTACCACCATCCTCGGGCCATCGGGCTGCGGCAAGACGACCACGCTGCGCCTGATTGCCGGGCTCGAATCACCCACATCGGGCCGCATCTTTATCGACGGGCAGGATGTGACCCCCCTCGGCCCGGCGCAGCGCAATGTCAGCCTGGTATTCCAGAACTACGCGCTGTTTCCGCACATGAACGTCATCGACAACGTGGTCTACGGCTTACACCTTTCGGGCTTGGGCAGGCAGCAGGTGCGCGAAAAGGCCCGCGCCATGCTCGACACCGTGGGCCTGCACGGCCTGGACCAGCGCAGGCCGCACGAGCTGTCGGGCGGGCAGCAGCAGCGGGTGGCGCTGGCGCGGGCGCTGGCGCTGGAGCCCGCGGTGCTGCTGTTCGACGAACCCCTGTCCAACCTGGATGCCCGCCTGCGCCGCGCCATGCGCGAGGAAATCCGGGCCCTGCAAGAGCGCCTGAAGCTCACTGTGGCCTATGTCACCCACGACCAGTCCGAGGCCCTCGCCGTCAGCGACCAGATCGTGGTGATGGACCGGGGCGCTATCGCCCAACGCGGCGCGCCCAGCGCGCTGTACGAGCAACCCACGTCCGAGTTTGTGGCCGGTTTCATGGGCGAGGCCATGCTTTTCGCAGCCCAGAACCACGCGCCCAGCCCGGGCAGCACCGCGGACACCGGGTATGCGCAGCTGGGCCCGCTGCGCGTGCCGTCACCCGCCGCACTGCCCACAGGCCCGGTCAAGATCGCCGTGCGCCCGGAGGCCTGGGTGATTGGCCCGGCCACATCGGCGGGCCTCGCCGCGCGGGTCATCCGCTGCACCTACCTGGGCAGCGTCATGGAATACACCTTTGCCAGCGCCCTGGGCGCCATTTTTGTGGTGTCGCCCCTGGTGGAGTTGCCGCTGGATGTGGGCGCCCCGGTCAGCCTGACGCTCGCAGACCATGGCGTATCCGTGGTGGCTGGATAAGGCGCGCGGCATTTGCCCGGTATGCGCACTGCATGCACCACGCCGTTTTGTTAACTCCCTGTTTGATGAGCCATGCCTCTGGACTACACCGTTGCTGTTTTTGACCTGGACAACTGCCTGATGGATGCGCGGGCGGTGGGCCCCTTGTTCGAACCCGCGTTCGAGGCTGTGCGGCAAGCCAACCAGGGCGCACTGAGCCCGCAGGCCCTGGATCAGGCGCTGCAGGCCTGCTGGTTCACCGCGTTCGACCTGGTGGCCCAGCGCCACCATTTCACGCCCGCCATGCGCGTGGCGGGATGGCGGCAGTTCAGCCAGATGGAAGCCACAGCACCGCTGCAGGGCTATGCCGACATCGCCCTGCTGCCTCGCATTCCGTTGCGGCGTTACCTGGTCACCAGCGGCTTTCGGCGCCTGCAGGACAGCAAGATCGATGCACTGGGAATCCGGGCCTGGTTCGAGCAAGTTCTCATCGACGCAATTGACGCGCCGCCCACCGGTGCGGGACATGGCAAGCAGGCCCTCTTTGAACAGATCCTGGCCCGCGAGGGTTGCAAGCCCCGCCAGATGCTGGTGGTGGGCGACAACCCCTTGTCCGAGCTGGCGGCCGGGCGCGCGCTGGGGGCCACCACCGTCCAGACGGTGCGGCCGGGTGTCGAGCCTTGGCCGCTGGCAGACTATCGGGTGGAGGGGCTGGAAGGGCTGCTGGCCCTGCTGTCGGCGGACGCACCGCGCGCCGCAGCGGATATGCCCCCAGCGGGCCCAGACCACAGGTTTTGAAAGAAATCAGTGTCAAGCGCTAGTGCAATATGCGCTGATAGCTATTGAATATGTAGCAAATCATGGCTGTGCGGCGAGCGCACCACGCCGAATCGGCAGGGATCATGGGAGACAATCGGCGCCCACCCTTGCCGACCTGGCGCGCTTTTCTTCGTGAACTCTCCTGTCTTCACCTCGCTGATCCCCGTCATCCTGTTCATTGCCATCGGCTTTTATGTGGGGCGGCGCGGCTGGATACGTGCCGAATCCGTCAAGGACCTGGCCAACCTCGTGTTCATGGTGCTCACGCCCGCGCTGCTGTTTCGCACCATGAGCACGGTGCACATCGAAGACCTCAACTTCGGCCCCGTGGGCATCTACTTTGTGGCGTTTGGCGTGGTCTATGCCGCCTCGTTGGCGGTGCAGGGCTTCAACACGCTGGGCGCCGCGCGGGCGCTGGCCAACACCTTCAGCAACACGCTGATGATCGGCGTACCGCTGGTGGGCCTGGTGTTTGGCGAGGCAGGGCTTGTCACGCTGTTCACCCTGATCTCCGTGCACTCGCTCATCCTGCTGACGGCCGCCACGGTGGTGTTCGAGCTGGCGGCCGCGCGCGAACACGCCGGGCGCCCGGGCGGCGTGCAGCAGCCCATGTGGCGCACCGTGCTGCAGGCCATCCGCAACGGCATCGTGCACCCGGTGCCGCTGCCCATCATTGCGGGCCTGCTGTTTGCGCAGACCGGGCTGGTGGTGCCCGAGGTGGTGGGCAAGCCCCTGCAGCTGCTGGGCCAGGCGCTGGGGCCGATTGCGCTGCTGCTGGTGGGGGTGACGCTGGCATTCACCAAGGTCGGCCACCAGTTCAAGGCCGCGCTGCGCATTGCGCTGGTGAAGTGTGTGGTGCACCCGCTGGTGCTGGCCAGCATGGGCTGGGCGCTGGGCCTGTCGGGCATGCCGCTGGCCGTGATGATCGTCGCAGCATCGTTGCCCGTGGGGGCCAACGTGTTTTTGTTCTCGCAGCGCTATCGCGTGGCCGAGGAAGAGGTGACGGCCAGCGTGGCGGTGTCTACCGCGCTGGGGCTGGTCACCATGCCGTTGGTGATTTTGGCGGTCACTCGCTGGGTCGCGGGCTGAGCCAGCGACCCAGGGCCCAGGTTCAGGTCAGGGCGCCAGCCGCTCCCGCACCCATTCGCCTGCGTCCAGCCGGTAGCGCAGCCGGTCATGCAGTCGGCTCTTGCGCCCCTGCCAGAACTCCCACTGGTCGGGCTTGAGGCGGTAGCCGCCCCAGTGCGGCGGGCGGGGCGGTTTCAGCATGAATTGCGCACCGTACTTGGCCGCATTGGCCACCAGCACGCTGCGGCCTGCAATGACCTGGCTTTGCGGACTGGCCCAGGCGCCGATGCGGGAGTCGAGCGGGCGGCTGTGGAAGTATTCGTCGCTTTCCTCGTCGCTGACCTTCTCCACCACGCCTTCGATGCGCACCACACGCTCCAGCTCCACCCAGTGGAACTGCAGGGCGGCATAAGGGTTGCCGGCAATCTGCCGGCCCTTGCGGCTGTCGTAGTTAGTAAACCAGACGATGCCGCGCTCGTCATAGCCCTTGATGAGCACGATGCGGGTGCTGGGTCGCAGGTCGCTGCCCACGGTGGCCAGTGTCATGGCGTTGGGCTCGGGCACTTCGGCGCTGATGGCTTCCTTGAGCCACTGGTCAAACTGCTGCAGGGGGGCGGCGTGCGAGGCGTCTTCGTTGAGTTCGGCGCGCTCGTAGCTCTTGCGGAGGTCGGCGATGGAGTTCGTGGTCATGGCCACGATTGTGCATCCCTCGTACGATGGCGCTTTGCGCTAGGGCAGGGTGCCGCGACCACTCACAAGGGTTTTGATAGTGGTCGAATTTGTGTTCGCTTATATTCCTGGTTCCAATGAAACCCAAAGACGACGAAAAACAGCGTGCCATTGCCCAGGCCACCTTTGAACTGGTGGCCCAGCGGGGCCTGAGCGGCCTGACCCTGGCCGACATCGCCCGGGCAGCGGGCGTGGCCACAAGCACGCTGTACGTGTACTACCCGTCCAAGGACGAACTCATCAGCCAGCTGTACCAGGACGCCAAGACCGTCACGGCCGCGCGCATCATGGACGGCATAGAACCTGGCATGCCCTACCGCGCACGGGTGCGCCGCGCCTGGGGCAACCTGCTGCGCCATCGGCTGGACCAGTACGCCGAAGTAGTGTTCCAGGAGCAGTACTACAACTCGCCCTGGTTCACCCAGGGCAACCGCGAATTTTCGACCCGGCTGATGGCGGGTTTTTTCGCGCTGATGGAAGAAGGCCAGCAGCAGGAGATCCTCAAAGCCGTGCCCATTCCGCTGCTCACGGCCAGCCTGGTGGGCTCGGTGCGGGAGACCGGCAACCTGATCCGCACCCAGGTGCTGCCCGATGACGAGGCCGTGCACCAGATGGCGTTTGGGCTGTGCTGGGATGCCATCAAGGCGTAAATCGGGTCGCTGCAAAAACTTGGCTTTTGCGGTTTAATCGAATAGTTATTCTCTTAAAACAACAAAGCGGCTCGACCTCTGCCCACGCCGCCCTACCGATTGCGCTGTGCTTTTGAGCGCTGACCTTCACCCCAAGGAGTCCCACGATGCCCACCCTCAATATCAACGGCAAAGACACGGCCGTGGATGCCGACGAATCCACCCCCATCCTCTGGGCCCTGCGCGACACGCTGGGCATGACCGGCACCAAGTTTGGCTGCGGCCAGGCGTTGTGCGGCGCGTGCACCGTGCACCTGAACGGCGCGCCGGTGCGGTCCTGCATCACGCCCATCTCTGCGGCGGCAGGCCAGAAGATCACCACCATTGAAGCCATTGCCGCCGATGACAAGGTGGGCAAGGCCGTGCACGCCGCCTGGGTGAAGCACGATGTGGCCCAGTGCGGCTACTGCCAGAGCGGCCAGATCATGAGCGCCACCGCGCTGCTCAAGGGCAAGAAAAAGCCCACCGATGCCGACATTGACGCTGCCATGGCCGGCAACGTGTGCCGCTGCGGCACCTACGTGCGCATCCGCGCCGCCATCCACGACGCTGCCAAGACCCTGGCCTGATTGAAGGAGACCACCATGCACTTCGAACCCCATGCCCTGCAGGGCCAGGCACAGCATTTCATGCCAAAACACCTCCAATCGCTAGTGGATAAAGCGCAAGGCGCTATCACTTCGGGAGCAATCGACGTATCGGACGGCGTGGCGCGCCGCACCTTCCTCAAGGTGTCTGCGGCCTCGGGCTTTGCACTGGGTGCGTTTCCGCTGGTGTCCGCGGCGCAGGGCGCGGCGGCTGCGGCGCCCACAGGCCTCAAGCCGCACGAACAGCCCTCGGCCTTTGTGCGCATTGATGCCGATGGCACCGTCACCGTCACCATCAACCGGCTGGACTTTGGCCAGGGCGTGCAGACCGGCCTGCCCATGATCCTGGCCGAGGAACTGGATGCCGACTGGAGCAAGGTGCGCAGCGTGCACGGCGACGCCAACCCGGCCTATGCCGACCCTGCGTTCGGCATGCACCTCACGGGCGGCTCCAACTCCATCAAGAACTCGTATACCCAGTACCGCGAACTGGGCGCACGCACCCGGGCCATGCTGGTCGGGGCGGCTGCCGCGCAATGGGGTGTGGACGCGTCGGCCCTGCGCACCAGCAACGGCTTTGTGGTCGGCCCCGGCGGCAAGAAGCTGGGCTACGGCCAGTTGGCCGAAGCCGCCATGAAGCAGCCCGTGCCCGAAAAGGTCACCTTGAAGGACCCCAAGCAGTTCCGCCTGATCGGCAAGCCCACCGGGCGGCTGGATGCCAAGGCCAAGTCGAGCGGCCAGCAGGACTACGGCATCGACGTACGCTTGCCCGGCATGCTGACAGCCGTGGTGGCCCGCCCGCCCGTGTTTGGCGCCAAGGTGAAGTCGCTGGACGACAGCGCCGCCAAGGCCATCAAGGGTGTGAAGGCCGTTCTGCGCGTGCCCACAGACCGGGGCGGCGAGGGCATTGCCATCGTGGCCGACGGCTACTGGCCTGCCAAGCAGGGGCGCGACGCGCTGAAGGTGGAATGGGACACCAGCGCGGTGACCAAGCCCGACACCACTGCGCTGCTGGCGCAGTACCGCGAACTGGCCGCCAAGCCGGGCAATGTGGCCATGCAGGCCGACATGGCACCGCTGGCGGGCGCCCCCCACAAGATCAGTGCCGAGTTCGTCTTCCCGTACCTGGCGCATGCGCCCATGGAGCCGCTGAACTGCACCGTGAAGCTGGACGGGGACAAGGCAGAACTCTGGATGGGCACCCAGATGCCCGGCCTAGACGCCATGGCCGCCGCCAAGACGTTGGGCCTGCAGCCGCAGAACGTCAAGGTCAACACGCAGATGGCCGGTGGCGGCTTTGGCCGCCGTGCCATCCCCACCAGCGACTACGTGGTGGAGGCCTGCGGCGTGGCCAAGGCCGTGCGCACTGCCGGCATCACTGCGCCGGTGCGCACGCTGTGGAGCCGCGAGGACGACATCAAGGGCGGCTATTACCGCCCCATGCATGTGCACCGCGCCGAGATCGGCTTTGACGCCAAGGGCAAGATCCTGGCGTGGGACCACACCATCGTCGGCCAGTCCATCACCAGGGGCTCGCCGTTCGAGGCCTTCATGATCAAGAACGGCATTGACGCCACGGCCATCGAGGGCATGAAAGAGCCCTACGACGTGCCCATGAAGCTGTCGGTACACCACCCTGACGTGAACGTGCCGGTGCTGTGGTGGCGCAGCGTGGGCTCCACCCACACGGCCTACGCCATGGAGACGCTGATCGACGAAGTGGCCCGCACAACCAAGCAAGACCCGGTGGCCTATCGTCTGGCCCTGATGGGCGACAAGCACCCGCGCCACAAGGCGGCGCTGCAACTGGCCGTCGCCCAGTCGGGCTACGGCAAGAAGAAGCTGGCCGCAGGCCGCGCCTGGGGCGTGGCGGTGCACGAGTCGTTCGAGTCGGTGGTGGCCTATGTGGTCGAGGCTTCCGTCAAAGACGGAACGCCCAAGCTGCACAGCATCACCGCAGGCGTGCATTGCAACCTGGTGGTCAACCCCAAGAGCGTCGAAGCCCAGGTGCAAGGCGCCGCGCTGATGGGCCTGGGTACCTGCCTGCCCGGTGCCGCCATCACGCTCAAGGACGGTGTGGTGGAGCAGAGCAACTTCGGCGACTACGCCGTGCCCCGCATCACCGACATGCCGCAGGTGACAGTGCATATCGTGCCCAGCGCCGATCCGCCAAAGGGCATGGGCGAACCCGGCCTGCCTCCGCTGGCGCCGGCGTTTGCGAATGCCATCGCGCAGATCACGGGCAAGACGCCACGCGAGCTGCCGTTTAAGTTGGCTTGATAAAGCTTGTTGGAGTGAGAGCGCCGGGTTTGGGAGAGCCCGGCGCTTTTTTTATGACCTATCCATCTGCTTC
The DNA here is from genome assembly GCF_049331375.1 of Acidovorax sp. M14. Taxonomy (NCBI): domain Bacteria; kingdom Pseudomonadati; phylum Pseudomonadota; class Betaproteobacteria; order Burkholderiales; family Comamonadaceae; genus Acidovorax; species Acidovorax sp. M14. The sequence goes on along the minus strand of NZ_CP186263.1, from coordinate 2,486,016 downwards.
GGGTCGGTGTCCGACCATAGCATTGCTCTGGTTGTGTTTTGGCACGCAGCTTTCGGCCTAGCTCAAGCGGCAGAGAAATGACTGCAATGCAGCGATTGCGGCCGTTCACGGATGCGCCATCACGTCAATGCCATTCCCCAAAGCAGTCAAATTTATGCACCTGCCTTTGCCGCATCTTTAGGTGAGCAACTGACGTAGGTAAGCGATAGGATGGGTACGGGGATTCAGGGGGCTATCTCCGACAGGCGTTGACTCGGCACGTTCCGAATTGGGTAACCTACAGGGTTTGAAGTGAGCTTAGGTGTGCCCGCATTCCTGCTCGAGTAAGACTCTTCTTCAAGAACTCTTAAAGAATATAACCCATGGTCAATCTACCAATTTATGTTGGAACTGCTGCAACTGACGCGCAATTCCCGCACCTACTTTTGACGCGGTCCACTTGGGATGACTATGGATATCAGACCTCGTTCAAGCTCTACTTCTTTAAGGAAACTGGAGAGAAGGTCTCTATCGGCACGATAAAGATAGGTAAGAAAAATCAAAAACATGGACGCACGCTTCTTCCACAAATAATTCAAAAACCACTCGACCAAGACTACTTTTCGCTGGGGCAAACTGAAGATTTTTATAAAAATCTCAAAGAATGCTTGATGGCTGAGCAATATAATAGCGTTTTGCGGAACTTGCGCGACGTAACTGTCATAAACGGTCTTTTGGACAAAGTACGTGAAGAGCAAGTATTCTCTTCATCCCTGTCTCGCTTTTTGGGGGCGCAAGCGTTGGTCAAGCCCGGGCTATCCGAAGATACGGTAGAAATCTCGTTTTCATGCAGCCTTCATGGCTCGAAGCTCTCAACTCTATGTCGCTTGAAATTCAACCAGACTTCAAATATTCCAGGTGTTTTAAATGCAATGGTTGGTAAAAATGGTGCAGGAAAGACACAACTTTTAGCAAACTTCGTTGCATCAGTATTGGGCTTGGCCGAACGAGGAGTAACCATAGTTGGCCGAGAGTCAATAAGAAAGGTTATCGTTATCTCTTATAGCATATTCGATAGATTCTTTCTTCCTGACCACATTAAGGTACCCGGAACTTCCAGTAGGACCGAATACCTCACAAAAGACCTGAGATACGCCTACATCGGCATGCGTGAAGCATCTAAAGACGGGGGACTGGAACCAAGATTGCAAGTTCAACCACCTTTTCGCGTCGATTTACATCATCTATCCGGGAGTTGATTGAACAACGCGCGTACGACGATTGGCTTCAATCGATTTCGCCAATCCTGACAGAAGCCGGCTTTTCTGAAAGTGACCTTGCTGACGAGAGCTCAGTACGCCGCCGGTTCAGCAAACTCGGGGCAGGTCATAAAGCGACACTGTCAATGCTTACGGATTTATATCGCGAAATTGAACCCGGCGCACTTGTCGTTATTGATGAGCCGGAAAATCACCTTCATCCTGCGTTGCTTTCGACGACGATGCATATTTTACGCACCTTGCTTCAGCAAAGGAAGTCTTTCGGACTCGTATCCACACATTCACCAATTGTTATCCAAGAGATTCCGTCAAAATATGTCCAAATTCTGAAGAAAATTGATGGCCAAGCCGAATTCGAGAGGTTGAGCGTCGAATCATTTGGCACAAGCGTAGATAGTCTCATTGCGTGCGCCTTTGGAATGCCCGCCGACATGCCAAGTTATGTAGATGTTCTAAAGAGTCTAGCAAAAAACAAATATGAACTAGATGACATTGAAGCTGAGCTGGAGAGACCCTTGAGCGCTGAAGCGAGGAGCTTCTTTTGGAGCATGAAAAATTTATGAAGAATATTCCTGTCGTAAGCGCAATTGAGGATGTATCTAGCTATGAAAGAGTCATAGCCTCCACTCGAGGCGAGAAGAAATCTGTCCTAGATTCGGAGAAGTCGAAAGTTACGACTGCCTTGAATAAATATTCCGATGCAATCGTAAATGGAACAGCAAAGCCATTGGGATTCACGGACGATTGCAAAGACTTTCATTATTCGCTGTATGACGGTACTTCGATTGTTATTAAGCAGCTCAAAAGTGATTTGAGAAGTAGCTATGATGGACACAATTGTCCTTACTGCCAGATTGACTGTGTCTCCCACATAGATCATTTCCTACCGCGATCAAAATTTCCCGAGTTATCTGTATCGCGTCAAAATTTATTAATGTCTTGTGATACTTGTAATTCAGTCTTAAAAAAAGAGATTTGGGGAAATAAGTTGCGACAGAAAATTATGCATCCAATGTTGAATGAAATTTTGAATGATGTATATCTCATTGCAGATGTTAACTATGTACCCCAAGCCATTCGAGTTGATTTTAAAATTCAAACAGGGCTGACCCTTTCGCCATTGCTTAATAGACACTTTTCGACGATGAATTTGAACGATAGGTACCGCACGCGCGCCACTCTTTTGGAAGTGCCAAAGATGTCGAAAATATTGGCGGCTGAGCCTACGACTCCTAAAAAGACGAATCGTCTTAATATTTTTGTTCAGGATCAAATATTGGTAAACGAACCAAATTCGATGGAACACGCTTTCTACTCAAAAGTCCTTGCTATAGTTCCCGCCATTGCCACGGGCGGGCTGACCTGACGGGTTTCTTCGAACCAGTCTACACCTGCACCGCAAATTAAGTGCCCGATTTCAGGTATACACCGGTCATGCGATTTGTAGCCCTTCGAATGACCGGTGATGAACGCCGTTGCCGCTCAGGTCATAGTTCTCGAGGGACCCAGATCAGCCTATAGCGGTATCCCATCCCTCCTAACACCTTTGGTGTGCGGTTGCGAATGGTGGGTGTTAAGCCATGGGCTTAGCGGCGCTCAATACTCTAGTTCCGCCCCCAGATCGCCCAGCTTTTTCGCAAAAGAGTCCCTGCGTTTTGCCGCCTTTGCCGCTGTTTCGGTGGCGGCTTGAATGGCCTCAGGGCCTTTATTGGCAGCAGCTTTGATCAGTCCGAACTTGCGAGCGGCATCCGCCTCGGCCCGCTTGAAAGTGGCAATCAGTTCAGCATGCGCAACGGATCGGTTCACAGTGGCTCCTTTATCGATCAGCGCCGTCACGCTTCAATTTGGACGCTGGCGCGAAGCAAGGCCGTTTTCAATTCGCGCGTTGCCGGTTTGGAAATATCCACCTTTTGCACCGCCAACTCGAACGAAGAACCTGGCTTGATGCTGGTGGGCAGTATCTTTTTGGCCGGAAGCTTGGCAGGGTAGGTGCCTTTGCCCGGACACATGCGAACGGAAAACCCGAATTCTTCGAGCAGGCCTTTGGCATACAGCTCCGCCAATTGGTGAAACGATACGAAGGTGGAGCGTTTTACGTCTTTGAGTCCGGGCTGGCTGACGTCGCGAACGAGCTCGAATTTGCCCAGTGAATCGCGCTGCGTATCGGTAAACGGGTGCAGCAAGAAAGTCTGGCGAACGCCATCCTTTTTAGACACCAAAGTGTGCTCGACGGTTATATCGGTTAGCAGCATATTTTTTCTATCTCCGCGAGTTGCGGTTTGCACGGCCACATCCGCTAGCGAGCCTCACTCAAAATCTCAGATTTTGTTGTCAAACCCCGTCACCGGGGAGCACGATGCGGTCAAAAATCGTCCGCGGGGCGGGGACTTTAACTGAAGGGCCGTCCATGGCAGTTCCATAGTGCACGGCAAACAAACCGGTTCGGGCCAAAACTGCCTGCCCATGGTGGTTGAGTGAAAGTTCGAAATCAGCCTGAGGCCGTTTGCGGCGCTGCAGACCAATCCTATTGAATGAAAAGTACTATTAGCGCTTTGCAGATAAGCGCTGACAGCTATCAATATTGAAGTGATCGACAGGGCATTGTTGGCGGCGCGGCCATCACTTCATTTCAAACTAGGCTGGTTGACTTTGCGCCCTGGAGACCCTCCGAGGAGCGTGCCCCGCAGTCCCTCAGCCTATCCGCCGGTCCATGAGATGCTCTGGCCCCAGCGCTGCACAGGTGGTAGCGCCCAGCATCGCCAGGTTGCGGTCGACCTCGGCGCGCAATAGCTCGATGGCCGCTGCTACGCCCGCCTCGCCGTCCACTGCAGCGGCGTAGTTGAAGGGCCTCCCCACAAACACTGCCTGCGCGCCCAGTGCCAGGGCCTTGATCACATCGGTGCCCCGGCGGATGCCGCCGTCCAGCATCACCGTCATGCCGCTGCCCGCCTGCTCGACAATCGCGGGCAGCACGCGCAGCGGGGCCACGGCGCCGTCGAGCTGGCGGCCGCCGTGGTTGCTGACAATGATGCCGTCCACCCCGTGCTGGCGGGCCAGGGCGGCGTCCTGCGGGCTGAGGATGCCCTTGACCACTAGCGGGCCGCGCCACTGGCGGCGGATGTGGGCGATGTGACTCCAGTCAAAGTGGTCGCGCGCGGCAAAGTCGCGCTGCACGCGCGAAGACAGGATGGGTGCGCCGCGCTCGGCAAACGAGTTTTCAAAATGTGGCATGCCGTGGCGTGCCAGCGTGCGCAGCAGCGTGCCCGCCAGCCAGCGCGGGCGCACCATGCCGTCCCACGCCAGGCGCAGGCTGGGGCGCAGCGGGGTGGAGAAGCCCGCGCGGATGTTGTTCTCGCGGTTGCCGGCCACGGGGATATCCACCGTCACCACCAGGGTCTGCACGCCTGCCGCAATTACGCGCCACAGCAAGGCGTCGATGCGTTCCGGTGTGCCGGGCAGGTAGGCCTGGAACCAGGTGCCGGGGGCTGCGGCCATCACTTCTTCCAGCCGGATGAGGGAGCTGCCGCTCTGCACGGCCGGAATACCCGCCGCTGCCGCCGCACGGGCCAGCACGATGTCGCTCCGGTAGGCCGACAGCGCCGCTATGCCCATGGGCGCGATCCCGAAGGGGCTGGCGTAGCGCTGGCCGAACAGGGTCACGCCCTGGTCACGCTCGGCTACGTTGCGCAGCACGCGGGGGACAAGGGCGATCTCGCGGAACGCCTGGCGGTTGTCGTCCAATGCCAAGTTGTCCTCGGCCGCACCGGCCACGTAGCCAAAGATGGGGCGTGGCAGCACGCGGCGGGCGGCGGCTTCAAAGTCGTCCAGCGACAGCAGATCGGCCGTGCGGCCGCTCCGGCGCGTGCCGTTGAAAGCGCCCCAGGCGTTGGGGGAGGGCGGTTGGGGTGTGTAGGAGGGGGTGGACATGGCGTGGTTTCAGGCAAAAGCAAACGAGGGCTGGAAAGCAGTGTCCTGAAATCGCAATAATCAAGAAAGCGAATTTATTGCGAATCATTTGTTTGCCAAATTAGAAATAACTTCACGACATGACCCTCAAACAGCTCGAAGCTTTCTACTGGGCCGCCACCTGCAGCAGCTTTGCCATGGCGGCCGAGCGGGTGCACTTGTCGGTGTCGTCCCTGTCCAAGCGGATCGCCGAGCTGGAGGCCTCGCTGGGCCAGGTGCTGTTTGACCGCGCAGGGCACCGCGCGGCGTTGACGGAGGCAGGCACGCGGCTATTGCCACTGGCGGGTGGGTTGCTGCAGCAGGCGGACCGTTTGCAGCAGGAGATGGGTAGCACCACTGGCCTGCGCGGCCCCTGCCGACTGGGGGTGGGCGAGTTGACGGCAATTACCTGGCTGCCTCGTTTGGTCTCGGCCCTGGCGGCGGCGCATCCGGCGCTGGAAGTGTCTGTGCATGTGGATGTGGGCGCGGTCCTGGCGGAGCGGCTGGACAAAGGCGAGCTGGATGTGGCCGTGATTGCAGGCCCCGCCAGTCGCAGCACGCTGACGTCAGTGCCGTTGGCGCATGCGCGCTTTGCCTGGTGCGCAGGTCCTGGCGTGGCGCGCAGCCTGCATCAGATGGACGCCGACGCTGTGCAGTCGCACCCTCTGGTGACCCTCCCGCAGGGCTCGGGGGTGACCCACCTGATCGACAACTGGCTGCGACAGGCCGATGCGCGTCCCGCGCGCCGATTGATGTGCAACCACTGGGGCGCGATTGTGGGCTTGCTGGCACAGGGCAGCGGCATTGGCTTGCTGCCCGAGGGCTGGGCGCAAGCCCTGTGCGAACGGGGCGTGCTGCAGCCGCTGGACAGCCCGGTGCCCCTGGGCTCGCTCGGCTACGCGCTCCACAGCCGTCGGGACGACCTGCGGCCCCTGGTGGGCATGCTGCACGGCATGGCGTCACAGCACGCGGATTTCACGGGGGGGAGCGGCGCGTTCTGACGGCCTGATGCGCGGATGGTGGCCCTAGAATCGCGCCGACTGCAAGCCGCAGCCGCCGGTCCCCGGAACCTGTTCAAGCGCAACCCCATGCTCCAAACAACCTCGCTCCCCGTCGTTCTGGTGCTGGCCTCGGGCCGGGGAGCGCGTTTTGCTGCATCCGGCGGTGCGGTGCACAAGCTGCGCGCGCCCTTGGGGACAAAAACCGTGCTGGAGCACACCCTGGATGCCGTGCGCGCCAGCGGTTTGCCCTGGCACTTGGAAGATGCAGGCCACCCCGGCATGGGAGATTCGATCGCTGCGGCTGTGCGCGCCACGGCCCAGGCGCCCGGCTGGTTGGTTTTGCCGGGGGATTTGCCACTGATCCGCCCCGACACCTTGCGCACCATGGCCGCCGCGCTGGCAGACCCGGACTGCGCCGTCGCCATGCCGGTGTACCAGGGCGAGCGCGGTCACCCCGTGGGGTTTGCGGCTGCATGTTTGCCCAGCCTGCTGGCGCTGACTGGCGAGCAGGGCGCCGCCAGCGTGGTGCGTGCGCAAGCGCAGCAGGGCAGGGTACGGCAGGTGAAGGTGGATGACGAAGGCACGGTGACCGACATAGACACCGTGCCAGACCTGGAGCGCGCCGCACAGTTGCTGGCGGCGCGCGGGTAGCGGCGGCGAAGGCCGCTTTCGCTTTCCTTTACTTGGACGCGATCACCGCACAGGCCAGGCGCGGGCCTGCGTTGCCGGTGGGCTGCGTCTGGTAATCGTCGGGGTCGCGGTGAACGATCAGGCCCTTGCCGACGATGTCGGTGGTCGGACCGCCCACACTGATGGATTTCGACACAAAGCTGAAGGCGGCCACGCCGTACTTGTCGGCCTTGAGGCTGGGCAGGTCGCCGGTGTGGTGTTCGGCAGCGCCGTGGGCACCGTGGGGTTTGGCAGTGGGGTTGAAATGTCCGCCGGTGCTCATGCCGTCGCCGCTACTGCAGTCACCCTTTTCGTGGACGTGAAAGCCATGCTCTGCGCCCGGCTTGAGTCCACGCACCTCGCCAGACACCTGCACGCCATCACCCGTCTGCACGAACGTGACCGTGCCGTTGGCGGTATTGCCACGGGTGGGCTCCAGCTTGGCGGTGGCGCGGTTGCCGGACAGATGGGAGGCGCAACCCACCAGCGCCACAGCCGCCAGGGAACACAGTGCAAAAGCAAAACGAATCTTCATGACTCAAACTCCTCGGTGCGAATGAATGAACGCGGGATTGAACCCGATACAAAGGCGCAGTCTCGCAAGCCACTGCCCGCGAGTCCAGAAAAATGTGCACTATGACTCTTTTTGGGCCAGTGCGATCAACCGGGCCAGAGCCCGGTCATGGATGCCGTGCTTTCGCAACTCGTCATAAGTGGCCTGGGCGTAGTCCCGCGTGGTGCCGTAGCGCCCGCAGGCCTCATCAAAGATGCGGCGGTATTCATGGTCGGGCAGCTCGCCGGTGTGGTTGGGGCTTTTGCGGGACAGGGTGAAGGCCAGCGCACTCACCGGCCCCTGGGGTGTCTGGCAGGTGAGCCAGCGCGGGTCATACACGGCGGTAGGCATCTCGCGCTGCCACAGGTTGATCATCACCTGCCGCGCATGGGCCTTGTCTATGCGGAACACCATGCCCCGGCAGCTGCCGCCCGACAGCATGCCGAACACCAGGCCCGGGCACTCGGGCGTGCCCCGGTTGATGCGGCTCCACATCTTCAGCGCCCGGTGCCAGCCGTGGACCTTGGCGGGGCGGCGCTCGGCATAGTCAAAATCCGGCCGCCAGATGAGCGAGCCATAGCCAAAGATCCACAGGTCCTGCTGGCCGCCCCATTCCTGGAGGGCACGCTCCAGCATGGGTGCCGGGTCTCGCAGTGGGGCGGGCAGATTCGTCATGGCTTCACTCTACAATCGAAAGCTTTGCTGCAATCGGCCAGGGCCTTGTTTTCGCACTCTCTTCAGGGTCGGCCAACCACTTTTTTCATCACTACAGGGATCCCTTCATGTCCAGCTCTGACGACGATAGCCAAGAACGTTTTGCCCTCGGTTTTCTCTTTGCACTGATTGCGTTGGTGATCTCCGTGGTGGTGGGCACCGTGGTGGTCAAGCGTCTGGGTGCCAAGGCCCCGGCACAGCCCGCAGCGGTGGTTGTGGACGCTGCTCCGGCCGCACCGGTTGCCGTCGAAGAAGATGTTGCCAGCGTGCGCGTTGAAAACGGTGTGGTGAAGTTCTACTTTGCAACCGCCAAGGCCGAACTGGCCGCAGGCGCCAACGAAGCCCTGGCTGATGTGGTCAAGGGTGTGGCTGAAGGCAAGAAGGCCGTTGTTTCGGGCTTCCACGACGCGACGGGCGACGCGGCCCTGAACGCAGAACTGGCCAAGCAGCGCGCAGTCGCCGTGGCCGAAGCGCTCAAGGCCCTGGGCGTGGGCGAAGACAAGGTCGAGCTGAAGAAGCCCGAAGAAACCACCGCGACCGGCAGCAACGCCGAAGCACGCCGTGTGGAAGTGACGCTGGGCGGCCTGTAAGCGCTGTCTCCCTCCCCAACAAAAAAACCCGGCAGTGCCGGGCTTTTTTTATGGTCAAAATGGCCGCTTGCGCTGGTGGAACATGCGCAAGCAGCTATCTATTTAATAGTAGCAGTTACCGCAGCCCCTGGCCGCCTGCGCCTTCGGCGCGCTGGATCAACTCGATCTTGTAGCCATCGGGGTCAGTCACAAACGCGATCACCGTGGTGCCGCCCTTGACCGGGCCGGGTTCGCGCGTCACGTTGCCGCCCGCCGCCTTGATCTTCTCGCACGCTGCATACGCATCGGGCACACCCAGGGCAATGTGGCCGTAGGCCGTGCCCATGTCGTAGCTTTCCACACCCCAGTTGTAGGTCAGCTCGATCTCGGCCTGGCCGGGGTTGCCGCCCTCAAAGCCCAAAAAGGCCAGCGAGTATTTGTACTCGGGGTTCTCGGACTGGCGCAGCAGCTGCATGCCCAGTACCTTGGTGTAGAAATCAATCGAGCGTTGAAGGTTGCCAACGCGCAGCATCGTGTGGAGGAATTTCATCCCTTCGATTGTGCAGGCAAGTCAAAAACCAGGCAGGTGGTGGTGGCGTGGGCGTACAGCGTGCCGTCCGGCCCCACCAGCCGCGCCTCGGCCGTGGCCAGCTGGCGCCCGCAGTGGATCACGCGGCCCTCGGCACGCACCCGCTGCACCTTGGGCGTGATCGCCCTGACCAGGTTGATGCCCAGCTCGGCCGTGGTGTAGCCGCGCCCGGGCTCCATGCGGGTGTGGATGGAGCAGCCCAGGGCGGAGTCGAGCAGGGTGGCAAACCAGCCGCCGTGTACCGTGCCCATGGGGTTCAAGTGCTCTGCACGAGGTGTGCCCTGGAAGATGGCGATGCCTTCGCCCACTTCGACGATCAAGAAGTCCAGCGTCTTGGCAATGGCCGCGTAGGGCAGCTCGCCGCGCAGCATGGCCTGCATTTGCTGCAGGCCGTTCAGGTGGGCAATCTGGTCGCGGGTGGCCACGCCAGGGCCAGGGCCTGCATCCAGCGTGGCGAGGATGTCGCGCTCCTGCGCCAGCCAGTGTTCGAGGTGATTGTTAGAGGTCATGGTGTGTCCGGGTTGTTGATGGGGGCGAAACTTTTAGATTGCATATGCAATTATTGTAGATACAATTAAATGCATGCAAGCCGAACCGTCCACCCTGGCCCTCGTGCTGCCGCAGGGCTGCACCAACTTCAAGCTGCGCCAGCTGATGCGCCGCGTCGCCAACCACTACGACGCCGAAATGGCGAAGTGCGGGCTCAAGACCACCCAGTACTCGCTGCTGTCCCACGTGCTCAAGCTCGGGCCGATCCGCCCGGGCGATCTGGCAAGCGAGATGAAGATGGATGCCTCCACGCTCACGCGCAACCTGCGTCCACTGGTCGATGCAGGTTGGGTGACGCTGAAGGCAGGCACGGACGCACGCAGCCGCCTGGTGCACATCACCGATGCGGGCCGCGACAAACGCGCGGAAGCGCAGCGCCACTGGAAAGCCGCGCAACTGGCGCTGAATGAAACGCTGGGTGTGGAACGCGTGATGGCGCTGCATGCGCTGGTGGACGATTCACTCGATTTGCTGGCAGCGCTGCCAGCGCCGGAGGCAGGGCATGACGAATAACACGACCCCTCAAGCCGCAGCCAGGTCTGCCGCGCCACTGGCCCTGTGGCTGGTGCTGCTGGCCGCAGCAGGCACCTTTGCGATGACGATGGGCACACGCCAGACCATGGGTCTGTTCCTGTCCGCGCTCAACACCTCCACCGGCCTGGGCATTGGCAGCATCAGCCTGGCGTTTGCGTTTGGGCAGCTGTGGTGGGGCCTGACCCAGCCGTTTGCCGGCGCGGTGGCAGACCGCATCGGCACGGGCCGTGTGATCCTGATAGGTGTGGCGCTGGTGGCGCTGGGCACGTTCATCACGCCGTACATGACCACCACGGCCGGGCTGATCTTTGCGATTGGCGTGCTGGCCGCGGGTGGCGCGGGCATGGCCGGGCCGTCGGTGCTGATGGCGGCCACTGCGCGGTTGGTGCCGCTGCAAAAGCGCGGACTGGCCAGCGGTATCGTCAACGCGGGCGGCTCGTTCGGTCAGTTTGTGATGGCGCCCATCGCCATCAGCCTGACGGCCGCCGTGGGCTGGGCCAGTGCCATGCAGTGGCTGGGCGTGCTGGTGCTGCTGGCGCTGCCGGCGGTGTGGGTGCTCAAGGGCAACTCCAACGCGCTGGCGGCGCAGGCTGCGGCGGCGTCCGGCCAGAAGGCGCTGACCGCGCGCGAGGCCATTGCCCAGGCGTTGGCCACGCCCAGCTACCGGTATCTGGCGGCGGGCTTTTTGGTGTGCGGATTTCACGTGGCGTTTTTGGCCACGCACTTGCCCGGCGTGATTGCGGCCTGCGGGCTGTCGCCCGAAATAGGCGGCTGGTCGCTGGCAGTGATCGGGCTGTTCAACATTGTGGGTAGCCTGGCCATGGGCTGGGCGGTGGGGCGCTGGCGCATGAAGTCGCTGCTGTCGCTGTTGTATGCGGTGCGTGGCCTGGCGGTGCTGATCTTCCTGTTCGCCCCCAAGACACCCGCCGTGGTGCTGATCTTCGCCGCCGTCATGGGCATCACGTTCCTGTCCACGGTACCCCCCACAGCCGGACTGGTCGCCAAGATGTTTGGCACGGCCAACATGGCGATGTTGTTTGGCATCGTGATGCTGTCGCACCAGATGGGCGGCTTCCTGGGCGCCTACCTGGGCGGCAGCGTGTTCCAGGCCACCGGCAGCTATGACTGGGTCTGGTACATCGACATCGTGCTGGCCCTGGGCGCAGCGCTGGTCAACCTACCCATCCGTGAAGCACGCCTGGCCCGGCCCGCCGCCACGGCCGCCTGAACGAACCAACACCCCCTCTTCAAGAAAGCCATCGAAATGACGCAGTCTCCGGCCAGCCACGCCTCGACAATCACAAAGCCCCCGATCTACCTGGAAGACTTGTCGGTGGGCGACCAGTTCACCAGCGGCGAACACGCCATGGACGAGGCGCAGATCACCGCGTTTGCCGCGCAGTTCGACCCGCAGCCCTTTCACCTGGACGACGCCGCAGCCCGTGACACGCTGTTTGGCGGCCTGGCCGCCAGCGGCTGGCACACGGCGGCCGTGACCATGCGCTTGCAGGTGACCAGCGGCCTGCCGATTGCGGGCGGCATCATCGGCGCTGGCGGCGAGCTGACCTGGCCCCGGCCCACGCGCGCCACCGATGTGCTGCATGTGGTGAGCGAGGTGGTGCAGATCCAGCCCTCCAAGTCCAAGCCCGACCGGGGCATGGTCACCGTGCGCAGCGAGACGCGCAACCAGCACGGCGATGTGCTGCAGCTGACTACCGTGCGCATCGTCGTGCCACGCAAGCCTGCAGCCGGTGGGGCAGGGGCCTGACGTGTCCGAGGCACTGAACCCACGCACCCGCATGCTGCTGGAGGCGCCCATCGCGCCCACCTTGCTGCGGCTGGCCGCGCCCAACGTGCTGGTGATGCTGGCGCAGGCGGGCGTCGGCCTCATCGAGACCTACTTTGTCGGCAAGCTGGGCACGGATGCGCTGGCGGGCATGGCGCTGGTGTTTCCGGTGGTCATGTTGATGCAGATGACCTCGGCAGGCGCCATGGGCGGCGGCATTGCATCGGCCATTGCCCGCGCCTTGGGTGCACGGCGGCGCCAGGATGCCGATGCGCTGGTGCTGCATGCGCTGGCCATTGCAGCAGTGTTTTCGCTGGTCTTTACCGTGGGCGTGGTGGGAGGAGGGCGCTGGCTCTACACCCGCATGGGCGGCACCGGCGGCGCGCTGGATGCGGCGCTGGTCTATTCCAACTGGGTGTTTGCGGGCGCGTTTCTGGTCTGGCTGTTCAACACGCTGTCGGCCGTGATCCGGGGCACGGGCAACATGGCTGTGCCGGCGTATGTCACAGTGCTGGGTGCGTTTGTGCTGGTGCCGCTTTCGCCGCTGTTCATCTTTGGCTGGGGCCCTATGCCCGGCCTGGGGATTGCTGGGGGCGCCATTGCGCTCATGGCCTATTACCTGATCGGCAGCGTGGTGCTGGCCGCCTATCTGTGGTCACCGCGCAGCCTGCTGCGGCCGTCGCTGGCACACATCCGGTTTCGCTGGGTGTTATTCAAGGACATCCTGCGGGTGGGCCTGGTGGGTACGGTGTCTACCGTTGCCACCAATCTGGCGATTGGCGTGACCACCGCGTTGGTAGGTGGCTTTGGCACGGCTGCCATTGCGGGTTACGGCACCGCATCGCGGCTGGAATACCTGCTGGTGCCGCTGGTGTTTGGCCTGGGTGCACCGCTGGTGGCCATGGTGGGCACCTGTATCGGTGCAGGCCAGCGCGAGCGCGCCTTGCGCGCCACCTGGATCGGCGCGGCCATGGCGTTTGTGATGGCCGAGGCGATTGGCCTGTGGGCGGCGGCGTTTCCCGGCGCATGGCTGTCGTTGTTCAACAGCGACCCCGCCATGCTGGATGCGGGGGCGCTGTATCTGCGGACCGTCGGCCCGGTGTACGGTTTTTTCGGCCTCGGCCTGGTGCTGTACTTTGCCTCGCAAGGGGCAGGGCGCCTGCTCTGGCCCGTGATCGGCAACATCGTGCGCCTGGCGGTGGCCGTCACCGGCGGCTGGCTGGCCCTGCGCTGGGGCGGTGGACTGGCTGCCGTGTTTGCGGCGCAAGGGGCAGCGCTGGTGCTGTATGGCCTGGTAAACGCCTGGGCTATTGCCGGCGGCGCCTGGTTCGGCCCGGTCGGCTGGCCGCGCAGCACCTCAGGGCTGCTGCAGCGCATGCCACAGGTCTGAAAATCATAAAAATAGCTGCTAGCGCTAGTGAATCATGCGCTGGCAGCTATCAAAACAGGAGTATCCTGGACTGCGTCAGACCGGCACGGTGTAGTTGAGCGTCATGCGCCCGCCGTCCACGGTCACGATCTCGCCAGTCACATAGCTCGCCGCGTCGCTCGCCAGCCAGGCCACCACATCGGCAATCTCCGACGGCTCTCCCAGCCGCTTCATGGGCGTGCGGCTCATGATCTTGTTCTTGGCCTCATCGCTGGTCAGCACCGCCTTGGCGGCCAGTTCGGTGGCAATGGTGCCCGGCGCTACGGCGTTCACGCGAATGTTCTTGTCGGCCAGCGCCAGCGCCATCACGCGTGTGAGCTGGTTCACGCCGCCTTTGCTCACGTTGTAGCTGGAGATGTTGGGAATGGTCAGCACCCCATTGACTGAACTCATATTGACGATGGCGCCGCCACCGGAGGCGACCATGGCCCGCGCCACCGCCTGACCGACCAGGAACGAGCCTTTGAGATTGACGCGCAGCACGGCATCAAAGTCGGCCTCGGTCACGTCCAGAAAATCTGCCGCGCGGAAGATGCCGGCGTTGTTCACCAGAACGTCGATGCGCCCATGGGCCGCCAGGGTCCGGGCCACCAGCGCATCTACCTGCGATTTATCGCCCACATCGCAGCGGACATACAGCGCGTTCAGCTCCTGTGCGAGCGCCTGGCCGCGCGCATCGTCCACATCCACGATCATCGGCTTGGCGCCTTCGGCCGCAAAACGGCGGACACACGCCTCGCCAATGCCTTGGGCGCCCCCGGTGACGATGCAGACGCGATCACGAAGGCCGAAGTGGATGTGGGATGTGGAAGGGGCTTGGGTGGGAAGTGTCATGGGCGATGATGGTAGCGGTACGGGCAGATAACAGAGTCCAGATCGACCGATGCGATACAGTCGTCTGATTTACTAATTACTAGATACGATGTATAAATGTTCTGCCTGAGAAGGCTGAGCTAACTTCGCGTCAGCATTAGAGATTCCGCCCACACCCAGCGCCACCAAAATGGTGGCCGCCGTGCCGCCCATGCGCCGGATCACCTTCTTCCAGGCGTCGGCGTCTTCCTCCTTGGCTGCAGCCTCCGCGCGCTCCAGCTCGATCTCGGCCACCACGGCGGCGGGCTGCTCACCCAGCAGCTCGGCCACCCTGAAACACATCAACGGGCCCATCGCACCCTTTCCTGCCTGCCATTCGCTCACTCGGTGGCGGCTCACGTTCAGCAGCTTGGCTAGGGCGTAGTCGCTGACGATGTTGTGTTTTGCCTTCACGGCGGCGAGGTATTCACGTGTATTCATGGCTGGCGTCCTTAGGCAGTGTTCCTAAGGCGGGAGTGTCTCCGAACGTTCGGACCATCGCAACAGATCGACAAACAGAACGTTCTTGACACTTGACGTAGGTCTGAGTCCAGACCTATAGTCGCGCCGTCCCCCGGTCAGACCACATCAACCCGGAGGGCTGGCGCTTTCAACCTGGTTCCTGCTGGCCAGGGGACACCCTCGATGGCGCCGGACCTCTCGAAAGCGCCACATGTCCGTTACGAATTCCTTAGCCGCAGGAGTGCAGCCCAGCTGCTCATTGGCCGAAGGGGAGGGGGCCTCGGCTCCCTCCCCGGGTTGTGTCCTGACCATCGACACACAAGGCCTCAGAGACTTCATCGCTGCAGAGCGTCGGCTTGACGCCGCCGTGGTCTATATGCGGAAGCTGTTCAGGAAGTCGAAGTCTGGTACCGCTGATGACGCGGCCATCAATACGGCGTTGGTTGCCGTTCTGGTCAAGTGGGAAGACACCATCTTTGAAATCCGTCGGCGCGGCGGCCTGCTGCACATCGGTGCGGGGGTCTGACCATGGCAACCACCATCAAGACTGCCCCGGGCGAGCAGGTAACCGTCGCCCCCACGCTGATCCCTGTCTTAGGCGGTGTGCCTGAGGCCCGTGTCCAGCTGATCTTGCGCCGTGGCCCCATCGTCATCGACCGCAAGCTGTCTCCGGCAGATGCCTACAGCCTGGGCATGGCCCTGTGTGCAGCGGCTGGGGACGCCGCGCCATGAGTTGCTCTTCAGCCTCTTTCTCGGGGTTCGTGAAGCACTTCGATGAACCAAGGGAGCCCGAGGGCCTAGGCACCTGCCTGGGCTGTGGTGCAGCCCTCGATTCTCTGGCGCACAGCTGCAGCTACTGCCAGCGGCAGACGCCCCACGGTGCGCGCCAAGCCCGCCTCGGCCGCCTGGGCAGCAACCAGGGACCGAAAGAGGGGACAACCCCATGAGCACGCCCACCACCGCGCGCCCTGTGGCTGACAAGCCCATGTTCCCCCAGCTCCCAAACGAAGACCTGCAGATGGCCCTGGCGATGGTCACCACGGCCCACGGCTGGCTGCAGGAGGCCTATCGGCTGGTCGAGGGTCACTACACCCTGCGCATCCAGTGCGAGACCGCTGGCAAGAGCGCCAAGCACCTGCGCGAGATGATCGCGGCCCGCACCAAAGGCGGGGTGTAACGATGTCTCGGTATACACGCGAAATCCATACACACGGCGGCGATCTCCACGCGCGGCTCGATACACAGCGGCAGGGTCTGAAACGGCGCCACACGGCCCTGCGCACCTCGCAATCCATCCTGTTCGTCAAGAACCTGGAGCCCAAGGCCCAACACCGCACGGTCTGGTGCCACCGCCACGTGATCGACGATGTGGCGATGCCGGTGTTCCGCAAGTTCGACGGTGCCCGGGCACGCCTGGGCAAGGTCAAGACCTGCGGCAGCGTCTGGGCCTGCCCGGTATGCGCGGCCAAGGTGGCCGAGCAGCGCCGCCGCGAGCTGCAGCACGCCATGGTGTCGCACGTCGCCGCCGGCGGGCACGCCTACCTGCTGACCTTCACCTTTCCCCACTACGTGGGCCAGCCCCTGGCCGAGCTGATGGAGCCTTTCGGCAAGGCCCGCCAGTCGTTCCAGAACTGCCGCAAGTGGAAAGCGGTGATGGAGCGGGCCAACAAGATCGGCGTGGTCAATTCCCTGGAAGTGACCTACGGCGGGGCCAACGGCTGGCATCCACACCTGCACATGCTGGTGTTCTGTGACGCCGGGGCGTTCGCCGAGGGCCCAGCCGATGATGCTGGCCGCCTCAACAGCGCCGCCATCGAGCACCTGCGCGGCCACTGGGTGCGCCTGCTGGAAAAGCGCGGCCTCGTGGACGCCAGCAACCGCAACTGGGCCGGTCAGTACGCATTGGACGTACGGGGCGGCAAGGATGCGGCCGACTACATCGCCAAGTGGGGCCACGATGAGACCTGGGGCATGTCCTCCGAGCTCACCAGCAGCCACGCCAAGATCGGCAAGCGCGACAACTGGGGCGCGCGCGAGCACTACACCCCCTTCCAGCTATTGGAGCTGGCCCGGGCTGGTGATGGGCACGCGATCTGCGCCTTCCGTGAGTTCGTGGCCGAGTTCGACGGCCGCCGGATGCTCACGTGGTCGCGCGGCCTGAAGGATCACTTCGGCATCGACGAGATCGACGACGACGAAGCCGCCGCCGAGCCCGAATTGAGCCTCGATGACGAGCACCAAGTCGGGACCATCGAGCAAGAGCAGCTGCAGGTGCTCACCCGTTACGGAAAGCTCGGCGACTTCCTCGCCCTGGTGGCCCAGCACGGCCACATCCCCGAGGCCCAGCAGCTGATAGACGACTGGATCGAGGCCGTCGCCGATGCCGGTGGCAGGCAGGGCAGGGGAGACATCCTTGTCGATCGCCTGCGGCTCACCGATCACAGCTACTTTTTCGTCCCCGATCTGGTCGAGGGCTGAAGCCGGCCGGGCGGTCCCCGGAGTTCCAAAGGAGTCCATCCATGCGTTTCTCGATCTGGCAATCTGTGCAAGTCTCGAACCCTGAACACCCTCGCTTCGGCCAAGCGGGATCGGTGCAAGGCATCAACCCCGAAACCCCCAACGAAGTGGCGGTGAAGTTCGACCTCGACAGCATCATGGTCGTGGTCCCCGTTGCTGACCTGAAGGCCCTGTAAGCCATGGCCCGCACGTCTGCAAAAGTTGGGCGCGGGCCTTGCCCTAGCTGCGGTGAACGTGTCAGCTTTCACCGGACGGCGGGCGGCATGCTGAACTACGAGTGCTTCGGCTGTGATCAGAACGGCTATGCACACAAGGGCGGAAAGTCTGAGGCCGACTGGCTGGCAACCCTTGAAAAAGCCCCAGCCCCGGTAGCCGACCCCACCCCGGCACCAGCTCCGGGCCCGGCGCCGGTACCGGCACCACCAACCCGTAAATCCGCCCTCCTGATCGGTTGACCATGACCACCAAGCCCGAAGCCATCGACCCCCTCGAACAAGTCACGTTCACCCCGGTGGACGCACCATCGGGCCCCGCGCAGGCCCAGCAGCAGGCCGAGGCCGACGAAGCCGCGCAGCAGGAAGCGGCCATGCTCCAGCAGGTCAGCCTGGGCATCTCGCGCATCGTCTTCGCTGGCCTGCGTGCCGTGCGCTCGGCCATCGCCAAGAGCATGCCGGAGATCATGGAAGAGTGGCCCGACGATGTGCTGCGCGGCCCGGCCGACGCCGCCGCCCCGGTGCTGCAGCGCTACATGACCCGGATCACCGAACTGGCCGGCCGGAACCCCGAAGTCGCCATGCTGGTGATCTCCCTGGTGCCCCTGGCCATGGGCTATGTCACGGCCCTGGAGAAACACGGCCGCACCATCGAGGCCACCCCGGTGAAGGAATCCGCGTGACGCCTTTTCGCTGGGCAGCATTCGGCGCCACCGGCACCGGCAAGACGGCATGGGTGGTGCAGCAGCTGCAGAAGCTCAAGCCCCGCCGCCTGATGGTGTGGGACCCCAAGCACGACGACATGCTGAACGGGGTGGGCGAACCATTCACCGACTGGGCCGCGTTCGTCCGGGCCTGCCGGGGCAAGGCCTTCCAGGCGCGCTACCTGATGAACCACGACTTCAACCAGCACGAGCAGTTCGCCCGGTTCTGCGAGCTGGCATGGCGTGAGGGCAACGTGGTGCTGTTCGTGGATGAACTGGCCGAGGTGACCAAGGCCAGCCACGCGCCAGCCGCCTGGAAAAAGATCGTGAACGTGGGCCGCCGTTACGAGAACGGCACCAAGTCGATCAGCATCATCGGGGCCAGCCAGACCCCGACCGAGGTGGACAAGTCCTTCCTGAACAACTGCGACTTGATCCACACCGGCCGCTTGGGCAACGTGGCCGCCGCCAAGACCTTCGCGCAGCAATGGGGCATCAACGTGGCCGAGATCACCGGCCTACAGCCCCTGCACTGGTTGGAAAAACGCGACACATCGCCAGAAATTTCGCGCGGAATGCTGAAATTTTCTGGCCGCCAGCAGGCCCCAAAACGGGCGCCTTAGGCGGTGTGCCTTAGGGCACGGATTTGGTTTTTTGTCCCTCGGGCGGTCTCATCGGGTTGTCTTTTCAACCAACCCCGGACGCCTGAGGCCGACATGAACCTGACCACTTCCCAGCTCACCAAAATTGCAATCGCGCTGGGCGGTTGCTTCGCAGCCTACAAGTTCATCGACAACCCCGCAGCGCGCACCATGGCGCTCGGCGTGGCCGGTGTCATCGTGGCCCGCCAAGTGCCCTACATCCAAGACGCACTCAACTGATCGGGGCACGCAATGAACAAGCAAATTGCCCTTGATCCGTTCCAGAACGTTGTCGCGTCCGGTGTCGCTATCTCGGACATGACGAAGCTGCTCGGCTCGGTGCTGGAGAAGCTGACCCTCACCCTCGGCGGTACCTTCACCAAAAGCATGATCTCCAAGATCGAGCTGAAGGCCAACGCCAAGACCATTTTCGAAACCGATGGCTCGAAACTCGATGCATCGAACCTGTACAACGGCGGCGCCTCGGACGTGACGATCCTGAAGATCGACTTCATGGACCGTAAGGCCGTGACGCCCAACGCGCGCCAGGCAGGCGCCATCGATCTGAGCCAGCCATCGGGCATCCGCACGTTGCGCCTGGAAGTGACGATCAGCGGCGCCACCAGCCCGACGCTGGTTGGTGTGGCCGATGTGTCGCCACCCACCAACGATCCGGCCGAGGCACTGATCCGCCCGCTGATCGCGCGCCGTCATCGTTCGACCCAAGTGATCGGCGGTGCAGGCACCTTCGCCCTGCTGGTCCCCCACGTGGACCCCGCTGGTGGTGGCTCCAACTACCGCCGCATCTACATCTACAGTGCCAACATGACGGCCCTGAAGACCGTGCGCGAGGGCATCACCGAGCACGAGCTGACCAAGCTGCAAAACGAAGCGCTGCAGAAGGACAACTTCAAGGTGCCGCAGGCCAATCTGGTGGTGTTCGACCCAGTGCAAGACGGCCAGCTGTCCGGCCGCACCTGGGACACCCGCCGCGAGGTGGGAATTGCCAGCGCGATCTTCTATGGCACGTTCTCGGCCGGTGAAACCATCACCATCGAGACCGAAGAACTGCTGCCCTACGGCCCGTACTGACCATGACCAACGCGGAACTGATCGACCAACAGGACCGCCTTCGTCCACTCCGCATGTTTGTCGGGGTGTTCTCGGGTGCTCTTGCGGGCTATGACCAGGCGCTGGCGACGGAAGACGCCACGTCCTGGAATCTCGCTGGGCAGTACCAGACCATCGGCCCCGGTGGCGTTGCCATCGAAGGCCGGCCGATTGCCATCGGCCGCACCGGGGGCGTGTACATCTCGCCCATGCTGGTGCTGATGGGCCTGGGCGCTGCCGCAGTGCTGCTGCTGCGAAAGGGTTAGGAATGGCTGCGGGCCTCTCTCTCTCCCTGCCGTTCGGCGGCGGTGCTGGTGGCGTGGGCTTCGGCATGGGCCTGCCGCCTATCGGGTTTTCCAGCTCGGCCAGCTCGGGCATGGATCAACGGGGCGCGAGCTTCGGTGCCAGCAACGGCGACTTCATCGTGAACATGGGCGGCTCTGGCGTATCGCTGCAAGGGGCCTCCGGTGGAATCAACTGGTGGCTGATCGCCGCAGGAGTCGCCGCGTGGTACTTCCTGCGCAAGTAACCCCCACCGCCTGGACGCTGGAGATGATCGAGGCCATGCGGCCATCGGTCGAGGCCAGCCCCTGGGGCGGCTTGGCGGTACCGCGCGAAGCGCTGCACGGCTCCCACCTGTTCACCTTCACCGATGGCGGCCAGCGTGCGCTGGTGGCCCTGCGCCCGGTGGTGTTCGGGCGCGGTACCCGCCTCGATGTGGTGGGTCTGGTGAGCCAGGGTGATCGCCTGCACGGTGCCGAGTTCGACGAAGCCCTGATGGGCACCGCGCGCTGCTTTGGCGCCAGCGTCCTGGCAATGACCACCGCCCGAGAACACATTGAACGCCAGTGCCTGCGCCAAGGGTGGGAACGCACTGGTTCCGTGATGACGAAAGCAATCCATGTCTGAAAGCAACAGCGATACCTCGCAGAGCACCAACCAGACCGACAACCGCAGGGTGATCGGGCAGGGCGGTGCATCGGCTGAAGGTGGATCGACCATCACGATCAACACGTTGGACGGCAACGCCGTGAACGCCGCCTTCGCCTATGGCAACGATGTCGGAAAAACCGCCTTCGGCTTCGGAAACCGAGCCTTCGAATTTGCGGGCGACACGGTGATGGAAGCGCTGGGGTTTGGTGGCAAGGCTCTGAACGCTGCGCTCAACGCCAACAGCGACGCGCTGGCCTTCGCGGAATCCACCAACAACACCGCACAGCGCAACGCCTACAACTTCGCCAGCGACGCCCTGGGCGGATCGCTCGGTCTGGCTACCTCGGCCATGAACAAGGCCTTCAACAGCGCTGAGTACGTGGGCTCTATGGTCAAGGACGCCTACGCCGACGCAAAGGGCCGGGGCGCGCTGACCGACAAGATTCTGATCGCCGCCGTGCTCGCCATGGCGTGGGTCGCTTACACATCGGTGAAGAAATGAAGCCATCCGCCATCTACTCGTTTCAGGTGCCCGCCAGCGGCGTGTACCAGCTCCCTGTGATCGGGGAGTATTTCAAGATTCTGTCGGCCGATGGCGCGGTAGATGTGCGCGCTGAATGGGGCACGCTCAAAGGCCTGGTTGCAGGCCAGGGCCTGGAAGCCACGCCATTCCAGCGCCTGGAGATCACCGATGTATCGGGCGCAAACAACAACCTGCGAATCTTCATCGGTGATGAAAAATTTATCGATGGCCTGGGCGGATCGGTCAGCGTGTCTCAGACCGTGGTGGCCCGCACCTCGGCATTCACCAACCTGAACAAGACGGTGACCAATGCCAGCGCCCAGCTGCTGGCGGCCAACCTAGCGCGCCAGTACCTGCTGATCCAGAACAAAGATACAGCCGGGAACCTCTACGTGGGCTTCGGCGCTGGTGCGGCCACAGTCGCAAACGGCGTGCGCATCATCCCGGGCGGCGCGCTGGAGCTGGTGGGCGTGTGTACCACGCAGGCCATCCAGTGCATTGGCGATATCGCCAGCAATGCCAACGTCGTGACGGTGGAGGGCTGACCATGCCAGTTTCACAGGGAAGCGCGGGCGGACTGCCGGGGGCAGTACTCAAAGCGTGGGTGCGTTTCAACGGCGCGGGGGCGATTATTAACTCGCTCAACGTGTCAAGTGTTGTACGCACTTCGGCGGGCAACTATGACATAACGTTTTCAACGCCGATGGGATCAACAAGCTATGTCGGTCGCTGCACGACTGGGGCAATAAGTACAGGGGCTTCGCAGCTGCTATTGCAGTTCACCGTAGCCACTGTCAATGGAGCCTCTGTACGGTCTACGAATACGTCTTTGACGGGCTACGATGGGGCGCATCTGTGGGAGTTCTATGAATGACCCAATCCCGCCTCTTGTTCCTGCTGGCCGGGGCCGTGGTGGTGCTGGTCGCGGTGGATCTGGCGAAGCGCCAGCAAGGGCAGGGCGCACCGGCCTGGGACGGCATCTTGCCCGATGGGTGGCAAGGCCTCGCGCCAGAGTGGGCGGGCGGTGAGACTGACCAGACGACAACGATTTTTGAGGATGTGATCGTGAGCCTGACCCCCAGCACCTACGCACCGGTCAATGTGCCGGCCGATGTGGCCGCCAGCAACGTGCGCGCCTTCTTGGACATGATCGCCTTCAGCGAAGGCACCAAGGGCCACGGTGATGACGGCTACAACGTCCTGTACGGCTACGGTGAGTTCGACAGCTACGCCGACCACCCACGCCAGTACATCCCTTTCCGCAACACCACCACCAGCGCGGCCGGTCGATACCAGATTCTGGCGCGCACCTGGGACGGTGTACGCGGGAAGCTGGGCCTCCCAGATTTTTCGCCAGCCAGCCAGGACGCTGCCGCCGTGGAACTGATCCGCGAGCGGGGCGCCCTCGGTGATGTGCAGGCCGGTCGCACCGTGCAGGCCATCAACAAGGTGGCGAAGGTGTGGGCCAGCCTGCCAGGCGCTGGCTACAACCAACCAGAACGCAAACTTTCCGCCCTGCTGTCGGCCTACGCCAGCGCAGGCGGTCAAACCACTGAGGCCTGACCATGTCCACCGCATCTTCCCCCGGTCCAAACAACCTGCTGCTGCTTGCCGTGCTCGGCATCGGCGCCTACTACCTGATGACCCGCCGCGCGATGGCGCAGCCGATGTACCAGGGCCAAGCGGGCCGCGCAGCCCAAAACGCATCGATCATCGGCGCAGGACTGAACGCCCTGGGCAACCTGTTCAAGGGTGGCGGCTCCAGCGGCTCCACCGTGCCTTACCTGGGCACCTATGACGGCCGGTCGCAAACCCAGTGGGATGTGACGCCGCAGGGTCCGGACGGCCCGCGCTACAACAACCCCAGCGCCTATGTGGCCGGAGATGGCGTGGCGGTGAACCCCCCATTCGATAGCGCCTACGACTTCACCAACGAGCCCTGGTACTGACCATGGACCGAAAAGCCATCATGGGGATCGCTGCGGTCGCGGGGATCGGCCTGCTGATGTACCTGCGAAAGTCTGGGGATTCATCGGCCATCGCTGGCGCATCGTCGCTGCTCGGCTCGGCCGGTGGTGGTGCCAGCTGGGCCAGCCAGCCAATCGTCATCAACACAACGGCCGCAAAACCTGCAGTCACGGACGGCAGCGCAACAGGTTCAACACCGGCCAAGGCCCCGGCACCAGCCCCAGCCCCAGCCCCAGCCCCAGCGGCCAGTACCCCCTGGAGCATGACGGCGGCCGAGCCTGATCCCACCTGGGGCGGTATGGGCTGGATACGCAGCAACGGAAAGCCTGTGGCCGATGGCTACGCCCTGGGCCACCTGACGCCAGAACAGCGTGCGGGCCGCTCCGACGCTGAAATCATCACCCGGCTCATCATCTGATGAAAATCGCCCCTGTCTCCGCCGACCTCCTGATAAAGCTGGCCCTGCTGGCCGGTGGCGTGCTGGTCGCGGCCTACGTGGTGCGCAAGGCATCCACGGCCGCCAGCGACGCGGCGGGCGCGGCCTGGGATGCCACCAGCCAGGCGGTGCGCGATGGGGCCTGGGCCGTCACGCCCTGGAACAACGACAACGTGATTTATCAGGGCGTCAACAACACCCTGTTCCCTGACGGCTCCGACACCCTCGGCACCTGGCTGTATGGCCTGCTGCACCCCGAGCCATCGCCCCCGATGTACGTCCCCGACTCGCCCGCCTGGAACACGCAGGGCGGCCAGTGGAACAACCCCAGCGCGTACACCGCGCCATCCGGCCAGGGCGGCGCCGCCTTTGGCATCTACCCAAGGCCCTGACCATGAAAAAAACCGCCATCGCCCTCGCCATCGCCACCCTGTGCGCCTCCCTGGCTGGCTGCGGCGGCCTGCATGTCTCCTGGGTGGCGACGGCCAGCTATAACGCCGACGCCATCACGCAAAGCCAGGTGCAGCACCAGGACGAAAGCAAAAAGTGAAGTTCACCAGCACCCTGCAGCTCGAACGCCTGGAAGACACCAGCCGCGACGGCCGGGGCACATGGCGCCTATTGGCCGCCCTGGGCTACGACTCCGACCTGATCGGCCACGTGGACGTGCCGCAGGGCTTTGTCACCGACCTGGCCAGCGTGCCCCGCCTGCCGGTGGCCTTCTTCCTGGCCGGTGGCCTCGCTCACGCTGCGGCCGTGGTGCATGACTGGCTGTACACCACCCACCAGACCGACCGCGCGACGGCCGATGCCGTGTTTCGGGAAGCCGCGCAGGCCTGCGGCGTGAGCCCGTGGCGGGCCTGGGTGATGTGGCTGGGGGTGAGGGCAGGGGGCGCATCGTCCTGGGGCGCTGATGGCCCCGCGCAGCCCCCTGGCGTGTCGATTCAAATCCAACAAGAGGGACTATTGCCATGAACTTTGAGACCGTGCTGCAGGTGGCCGGATATGTGGGGGGGTGCATCGCTGCATACGCCGCCATCCGGGCCGATCTATCCCGTATCGGCCAGATTGCCCAGCAGGCCTACGACTCGGCAGACAAGGCCCATGAACGCATCGACCGGATCATCAGCAAATGAAAGCCTTCCTTCCCACCCCGGCCGAGTTCGGCCGTGAAGCCCTGATCTTGATCGGCGGTGCCCTGATCGCCGCCTTCTTGATGCGCCAGCTCCCTGGCGTCCGTTCGTACATCCGCGACGCCTGGGGAGAGCCAGGCGGGCACACCTGACAGGAGAACCACCATGGCACGACGCCGCATGCCCCCCCGCCACAAGTCCGGCCCCAAGAAGGGCCAGTTCAAGAAGCGCCGCTGACCACCAGCGCGAGACTCCAGAAACATCAAAGCCACCGCAAAGGGTGGCTTTTTTTATGCCCAGCGCTTGACCAGCAAGCACCAGCAGCTATCAATTTTGAATCAACTGCAGCACGACGACACCGGCCGCCCGGTAGTCCCGGTCGTTCGCTGCCTGCCAGGCGGCCGGCGCACGCCAGTTCGCCGCGGCTTCCAGCTCCCTGATCTTGCCCAGCAGGAACTGGTGAGACCAGTGGGCCTCGCTGCAGGCATCGGCAAAGCCCCAGCTGGTGAGCCAGTACAGCGCCTGCAGTGGCGCGGCCGGTACCGGGGTTTCCTCGCGCAGCCACCTGCGCATGGTGTTCTCGTGGACCGCGAGCACCTTGCATGCCCGGGCAAAACCAATCTCGTCAACAAACAGGCGCAGCTGAGCCGCGCCACCAACACGTGGCACTTTCAACATGGGGTTCCTCTTGGGTGTTTTTGCTACGAGCTGGCGCCGCTCAGGGGCCATGATGGCCGGGGCACCAGGGGCCTGTACAGGCAAAAGAAGCCAGGGCGGCTTCAGGCGAAGGCAACGGACGGCATGAGGCCATCGATCCACCGCGCCTTCTTCTTGCGGCGAGTAGATACGATGTATATTATGTTAAATGTAAAATCTACTTCTTTAAAGCTCTCTGCGGATCAGGACGTCCGTCGACGCCCCATCGGTCAATGTCAATGGCTAGATAGCCGCCGCCGGATCCCCGTACCGAGCCACCATGCTGCCAGCCCGCCTTGCGTATTCAAACGCAGCATGGGTGCTCAAAAAAATCCGTCCTTCCAACCGCTGGCCAAGTTCTGTGCCTTGCAAACGGTCAAGCACAGGCCCTTTCACCTCGGACAGCAGCAGTGCCGCCCCTCGCTGGGCCAGGCTGCGCTCCAGATCGGTCAGTACGCCCAATGCCGTCGTGTCGATCTGGTTGATGGCTGAGCACACCAGAAGCACGTGGCGTGTATCCGGTTGAGCGGCTACCAGCGCCTCCACACGGTCCAGCAAAGCGTCCGAATTGGCGAAATACAGGCTTTCATCCACGCGCACGGCAATCAGACCGGGCTCTGTATTCACCGTGTGACGGGTCACATTGCGAAAGTGCTCCGTGCCTGGCACGCGCCCCACCACCGCAATGTGCGGATGGCTGCTGCGCCATACCAACGTGCCCAGCGACAACGCCACCCCCATCAGGATGCCGACTTCCACGCCAAAAGCGACCACGCCCCCTGCAGTGGCCAGCAGGGCCATGGCGTCGGCCTTGTCGTAGTGCCACGCCTCGCGCAGTGTCTCCACGTCGATCAGGGACACCACCGCCACGATGATGGTGGCTGCCAGCACGGCGTGGGGCAAATAGTGAAACAGCCCCGTCAGCGCGGCAATCACCACACCCATCAGCACGGCAGAAATGACACCTGCCAGAGGCGTATTGGCCCCGGCCGCAAAATTGACGACCGAGCGCGCAAAGCCGCCCGTGACGGGGAACCCACCCGACAGCGCGCTGGCAACGTTGGCAGCCCCCAGGCCCAGGAGTTCCCGGTTGGGCTGAATGCGCTGCTGACGCTTGAGCGCCAGCGATTGCGCCACCGACACGCTTTCGACAAAGCCCACCAGTGAGATCAACAGCGCAGGCAACCACAGCGAGCCCACAGACGCCATCGACACCGCCGGCAACCCGAGTTGCGGCAGGCCTTGGGGCACCGTGCCCACAATGCTGACCCCCGCCGTCTGGTCCCAGCGCATGGCGGCGACCAAGGCGGTGGACACCATCACGGCCAACATGGGCGCCAGCTTGGATGCGATATCCGCCAGGCGCGGACTGGCACCCAGGCGAACCAGCCATGGGGAAAAGGACTTGCGCGCCAGCACCAGAAACAACACGCTGCCCGCACCAATTCCCAGCGTGACGAGGTTGGTGCCAGGCACGGCGTGGACCAGTTGAACCAAGGTATCAAAGACGTCGTTGCCGCCAGCCTTCACGCCCAGCAGGTGCTTAATCTGCCCCACAGCAATGAGCACAGCCGAGCCAGAGATAAAACCGCTGATCACCGGATGGCTCAAAAAATGGGCCAGAAAACCCAGTCGCAACACCCCGAACAGCAGCAACATGCCCCCGGACAGCAGCGACAGCAGCATGGCCAGCGCCACGTAGTCGGGCGATCCAGCGGCGGCCAGGGGCTGCAGGGCGCTCGCCGTCATGAGCGAAGCCACTGCCACCGGGCCCACGGCCAGCGTCATGCTGGACCCCAGCGCTGCGTAAGCAATGATCGGCAGGATGCTGGCGTACAAGCCCACCTCGGGCGGCAAGCCCGCCAGCAGCGCGTAGGCCAGGCTCTGCGGAATCAGCATCACCGTCACGATCACACCGGCAACCATGTCGCCGGAGAGCCAGGACTTCTGGTAATTGCGAACCCAGCCGGGGATGAAGTTCATGAGGGTTCCTGGGTGATCAGGACGCTTCAGCGTCCAAGTTCTGCGTCAGCCCAAACAACTGGGCAGACCGGGCGCCGGAACGGCAAAACGCCAGTGTGGGTTTGGGGGCTGAGATCAAAGCCTGGTGCATGGCCTGAACCTGTTCCGGTGTGATGGAGCCGCTGACCACGGGCAGGTACACATAGTGCAGCCCGGCCGCCGTGGCTGCATGCTCCATTTCAGGGCTGGTGGGCTGTGCGCCACCGCCCTCCCCGTCGGGCCGGTTGTTGATGATGGTCTTGAAGCCCTGCTGGGCCAAAGAGGCAAAGTCCGTGGTGGCCAACTGCGGCGACACAGCAAAGTCAGGGGTCAGGGCAATGATTTGCAGCGGCATATCAGCGGCCTCCGGTCTGTGTGGCTGGGGTACGGTGGGACATGCGTTCGGCCAGTTCAAACAGCCACATGCCCGCCAGCATGGCGATCACAAACACGATGGCTTTGGGCTGGCCTGCACCCGCCGAAACAATGGCTGGCCCGGGGCAAAAACCGGCGATACCCCAGCCCGCGCCAAAGATGAGGCTTCCGACGACCAGACGGCGATCAATGTCGCGCGACGTGGGCAGGTGCATGGCGCCGCCCAGAAAGCTGGTGGTCCGCTTCTTGGCCACGGCGAAGGCAAACACGCCCACCGCAATGGCTCCGCCCATCACAAACGCCAGCGATGGATCCCACAAGCCGGCCAGGTCCAGAAAGCCCAGCACCTTGCCCGGGTCGGTCATGCCCGAGACGATCAGGCCCAGTCCGAAAATCAGGCCCACCACAAACTCCGAAATACGATTTTTCATAGCGATCAATGCTCCGATGAATGGGGATACGCTCAGGCCAGCGCGTGCCGGATGAGGAAGACGGTGACGAACCCTGCCCCCATGAAGGCCAGGGTGGCCACCAGGGACCGGGGCGACATGCGCGAGAGTCCGCACACGCCGTGGCCGCTGGTGCAGCCCGATCCGTAACGGGTGCCGACACCCACCAGCAGGCCGGCGATCACCACCATGCCCCAGTTCGCATCAATGCGCGGCTGCGTGGGGCCGACCACCAGCCAGTAAAGGCCAGGCGCCACCAACATGCCCAGCAAAAAAGCCAGGCGCCAGCCCATGTCGCCCGCGCGGGGGCGCAGCAGCCCTCCCACAATGCCGCTGATGCCCAGAATGCGCCCGTTGAGAAGCACAAAAAGCGCCGAAGCAAGGCCCAGCAAAACGCCGCCAGCCAGGGCAGCCCAAGGGGTGAAATGGGTCCAATCGATCAGCATGGTTTGCTCTCCTGCTCAGGGCCACAAAATTGTTCAAACAGCACATTCATCACCGCCAGGGCCTGGGGGCTGGCGATCTCGTAATAGATGTTTTTGCCTTCGCGGCGGGTGTTGACGAGACCCTCCTCGCGCAATACGCCCAGCTGCTGCGACAAGGTGGGCTGGGAGATGCCCACCAACTCCTCCAGCTCGCCCACCCGCTTTTCGCCCTGCGTCAGCTGGCATAGCAGCAGCAGGCGGTCGGGGTTGGACAAAACCTTCATCAAGCGGCAAGCGCTGTCGGCGGACCTGCGCAAGGCTTCCAGGTCCATTTGTGCTTCTGAGTGCATGATGGCGCGCTCCTTTTCAAATTCGATGTTGATATTCTATTGACTAACAATCTATTTGTCAATAAACTATCAACATCGAAATTAATACGGAGCCCTTCGATGAAACCCCAGATAGAAGCCTTCTTTGATGACGCAACCTGGACGGTGAGCTATGTGGTGTTCGATCAGCCTGGCGGCCACTGCGCGGTGGTGGATTCGGTGCTGGACTACGACCCGAAGTCGGGCCGCACCCGCACACGGTCTGCCGACAAGATCATCGCGTTTGTGCAAGGTCAGGGATTGACGGTGCAATGGATTCTGGAAACCCATGCCCACGCAGACCATTTGTCGGCAGCACATTACCTTCGCGACAAGCTGGGCGGAAAGATCGCCATTGGCGCGTCCATCACGCAGGTGCAGGACGTGTTCAAGAAAGTCTTTCATCTGGAGCCCGAGTTCCGCCCGGATGGCAGCCAGTTCGACCAGCTGCTGCACGACAACGAGGTGTTCCACATCGGCCAGCTGCAGGCCCAGGCGCTGGCAGTGCCCGGCCATACCCCCGCATGCATGGCCTATCAGGTCGGTGATGCCGTGTTTGTGGGCGACACCCTGTTCATGCCCGACGTGGGCACCGCGCGCTGCGACTTCCCCGGCGGCAATGCCCATACGCTGTACCAATCGGTGCGCAAATTGCTCAGCCTGCCGGATGAAACCCGCCTGTTCATGTGCCACGACTACCCCCCTGCGGGGCGCGCCGTGGCGTGGCAAACCACGGTAGCCGACCAGCGGGCCAAGAACATCCATGTGCACGACGGGGTGAGCGAGGAAGCTTTTGTGGCGCTGCGCACCCAGCGCGACGCGACGTTGGAGATGCCCGTGCTCATCCTGCCCTCGGTGCAGGTCAACATCCGTGCGGGGGAAATGCCGCCGCCGGAAGCCAATGGCGTGACCTATCTCAAGATTCCCGTCAACGCGCTGTGACACGCTGCCGCATCCGCACCACCCTACCCACCGCAGGAACGCCGACATGAAAACAGCCCACGATCTCGTCACTGCCGCCAAGGCACTGGTGCAAGAGGTTCCACTGGACCAGGCCGACGAAGCCATCCGCACCGCCGACGTGCTGATCGATGTGCGAGAGGCGGACGAATACCAGGCAGGACACATCCCGGGCGCGATTCACGCATCGCGCGGGGTGCTGGAGTTCCGCCTCAGCAGCACACCCGAACTCAGCGCGCGTGACCTCAAGGTTGTGCTGTACTGCAAGACCAGCGGCCGTGCCGCACTGGCCGCGCGCGCCATGCACGACATGGGCTATCTGCAGGTGCAGTCCATCGCCGGCGGCTTTGACGCCTGGGTGGCTGCAGGCAAGCCTGTCGCGGCGCCTGCGTCCCCCTCATTCGACTGACCGGGCAGCGAGCGCATTCCGTGTTCGCTGCGCTTGTGCAAGCAGGGCCCATCCCGGGCCACAACCTCAGAGCAAGGAAATCATCATGAACATCAACGTAGGAACCGTGGACCGTGTGCTGCGCGTCTTGGCAGGCCTGGTCCTGATCGCACTGGCCGCCACCGGCACGGTGGGCTGGTGGGGATGGCTGGGCGTGGTGCCACTGGCCACCGGCCTGTTTCGCTTCTGCCCGGCTTACACGCTGCTTGGCATCAACACCTGTCCCATGAAGAAATAAACCGCCGACAGGCGCCGGCACACACAGAGTCCGGTGCCCTCAAGGCCGCAGCAAGGAACCATTCCATGAGTACGTTCGACCACACCAGCCTGATCCAGGGCATCAACGAAAGCCTGGCCACCTTCCGCAAGGCCCAGCCTGACGCCATGCGGGGCTTTGCGCAGCTTGCGCAGGCCTCCATGGCGGAAGGGGCGTTGACCAGCAAGCACAAGGAGCTGATTGCCCTGGCCATCGGCGTCACCCAGCGCTGCTCCGGGTGCATCGGTTTTCATGTCAAGGCACTGCAAAAGCTCGGTGCCACCCGCGCAGAGCTGGAAGAGATGTTGGCTGTGTGCGTTTACATGGGCGGTGGCCCGGCTCTCATGTACACGGCCGAGGCCCTGAAGGCCTGGGACACCATGGCCGCCGCCAGCGCCCCCACCGCAGCCTGACGCAACGGCCCTGCCATCCGTCCGCTGCCGTCGCACGCTCGACACCCCGGCGGGTCATCCGCCAAACCCGTGGTGATAAATCGGTTTACATTTTGGGCATCTATCCGCGAGACTGTTACCAAAACAGGAGGGGGTGTCCATGCAATCTCATCGTCGTTATGGGTTGGAACGGGTGTTGTCCAAGGCATGGGCCGCAGGGGGCATCTGCGCCGCATTGCTGGCCGCGAGCAACGTGCAGGCGCTCGAGCCACCCACCGGCCCTGTCATCCTCACCATCGACGGCGCCATCACGCAAACCAACCGGGGCCCGCAGGCGCAGTTCGACATGAAGATGCTGGAGAAGCTGCCGCAGCACAGCTTCTCCACCCAGACCCCCTGGTACCCCAGCGCCGTCACTTTCACAGGCCCCCTGCTCCGCGATGTGCTGGCAGCAGTGGGTGCCAAGGGCACCAAGATCACGGCAGTGGCCCTCAATGACTACAAGACCGAGATCCCGGCGGACGACGCCACCAAACACGACGTGATCGTGGCGCGCCTGATGAACAACCGGCCCATGCCCATCCGCGAAAAAGGCCCGCTGTTCATCGTTTACCCCTTTGATACCAAGGCCGAGTTGCGCAGCGAGCTGTATTACAACCGGGCAGCCTGGCAGCTCAACGCACTGCACATCCGGTAGTCGCCCTCCCCGCCCCGGCCCACCCGTATGCTGCGCAGCCAACACATCCTGCGGCTCATCATTGCGGGGCTGGTGTTGGCCTATGTGGCCATAGCGGCGGTGCAATACAGCCAGTACCGCAGTGTGGAAGCCGTCATGCGGCGCGGTGATGTGAATGCGCTGTGGTCGTTCTTGCAGCTCAATGTGGAGTATGAAAAGCTGGACCACGCGCTGCACCAGTTCGAGCTGGACCCCACCAGCATCACCATGGACAAGCTGGAGCTGCGCTACGACCTGTTCCTGAGCCGGTTCAGCGCGCTGGAAAGTGGTACCTCGCGCACGCTGATGCAGGACGAGCCCATCTACAGCACTGCGCTGGCCGCCCTGCAGCGGTTTGTGGCAGCGGGCGACAGCTACTTTGGCGCCAGTGTGGACGCCACCTCCAGCCAGACCAACATGCGGCGCCTGCGCATCGAACTGGATGGCTTGCGCGAGACGGTGCAAGAGCTGTCGCTCAGCGCTTCGCGCGTGTCTGCCCTGCTGGGCGACTCGCGCAACGCCGAGGTCAAGCACCAGACCTTGTTGACCACCGGGCTCACCGCCTTCCAGGCGCTGCTCACCTTTTTGCTCGCTTTTGCCATGGCGCGGCAGTTCTTGCAGCGCGAAAAGGCCACGGCCCAGGCCATGGCAGCGCAGACCGAGCTGGTGGAAGCCCTCAAGCGCAACGAGGAGGTGCTGGAGGCGCGCGTGGCGGAGCGCACGGTGGAGCTGCAAAAGGTCAACGCGGCCCTGCGCGAACACGAGGACGAGCTGGAGATTGCCCGCGCCCGCGCCGAGGATGCATCGCAGATGAAGTCGGACTTCCTGGCCAACATGAGCCACGAGATCCGCACCCCCATGAACGCGGTGATCGGCATGAGCCACCTGGCCCTGGGCACCGACCTCACTCCGCGCCAGCGCGACTATGTGGAAAAGATCCAGCGCTCTGGCCAGCACTTGCTGGGCCTGATCAACGACATCCTGGACTTCAGCAAGATCGAAGCCGGCAAGCTCGAAGTGGAGGTCGTGGACTTTGACCTGCGCGGCGTGCTGGACAACGTGGCCAACCTGGTCAGCGACAAATGCGCCCACAAGGGCCTGGAGCTGCTGTTCGATGTGGACCCTGCCCTGCCCGATGACCTGCGCGGCGATCCGTTGCGCCTGGGGCAGATCCTGGTGAACTACGCCAACAACGCCGTCAAATTCACCGACAAGGGCGAAATCATCGTGCGCGTCACCGAGACCTCGCGCGACGACACCGGCGTGTTGCTGCGCTTTGAGGTGCAGGACACCGGCATCGGCCTGACGCCCGAGCAGCAGTCGCGGCTGTTCCGGTCGTTCGAGCAGGCCGACACCTCTACCACGCGCAAATACGGCGGCACCGGCCTGGGGTTGGCCATCTCCAAGAAGCTGGCCGGGCTGATGGGGGGCGAAGTGGGAGTACAAAGTCAGCCGGGGGCCGGCAGCACGTTCTGGTTTACCGCCCGTCTGGGGCTGGGCAACCCAAGCCATGCGCCCCTGCTGCCCACGCCCGACCTGCGCGGGCGGCATGTCTTGGTGGTGGACGACAGCGAGCAGGCCCGGCACATCCTGGGCGAGATGCTGGCCCGCATGAGCTTTTCGGTCACCACGGCCTCTTCCGGAGAGGAGGCCGTGGCCCAGGCCCGCGCTGCCGAACAGGCCGGTCGCCCTTGTGAGATTGCATTCGTGGACTGGAAGATGCCCGGCATTGACGGGTTTGACACCCACCGCGCGCTCGCCCAGCTGCAGCACCCACCCCACACGGTCATCGTGACCGCTGCAGGCCGCGACGATGTGCAAAGCGAGCTGGAACGCGCCGGGCTGCAACTGATGCTGTCCAAGCCCGTCAGCCCCTCGCAACTGTTTGATGCCGCCATGCAGGCACTGGGCGGACAAGCCCGGTCGTCCGACGGGCGTGCCGCACAGGCACCCCGTCGCGCCACGCACCTCTCCGCCATTGCGGGCGCACGGGTGCTGCTGGTGGACGACAACGACCTGAACCAGCAGGTGGGCGCCGAGCTGTTGAGCGGCGCGGGCCTGGTCGTGGATGTAGCCCAAAACGGGCAGGTGGCACTGGACATGCTCGCCCAGACCCCTTACGACCTGGTGCTGATGGACATGCAAATGCCTGTGATGGACGGTCTGACCGCCACCCGGCACCTGCGCCAGACCCCCGCCTGGGCCCAGTTGCCCGTGCTGGCCATGACAGCCAACGCCATGAGCCGGGACCGTGACCTGTGCCTGGAGGCAGGCATGAACGGCCACTTGGCCAAACCCATCGACCCGGACGAACTGTTTGCCGCGCTGCTGCAATGGATTGCCCCACGGGCCACCGATGCGACTGAGACAGACCGCCTCAACGCCGAACTTCAAGGGCAGCCAGCGGGTGACGTAAATAACCCGCAAGCACCGCCCCACCCTGCCCCCGCGCCTTCTGCCGATGACGCATTGCGCCGCATCCCAGGGCTGGATGTGACCGCCGGCCTGCGGCGCGTGCTGAACAAACGCCCCGCCTACGAGGGCCTGCTGCGCAAGTTTGTGGCGGGGCAAGCACATGCCGTACAGGCCACACGCACGGCCCTGGCCGCCGGGCGGCACAACGAAGCCCAGCGCGCCATGCACACACTCAAAGGCACAGCCGGCACCATCGGCGCCAGTGCACTCGCTGCCCTGGCGCAACGGGCGGAAGAAGCCATCGCCCAGAAGACCTCACCCGAACTGACAGAGCCATTGCTGGAGCCCGTCGAAGCGGCATGCCTGGCACTGGTCATGGCGCTACAGCAAGCCCTGCCCTCAGACGAAGTTGCTGACGCGGACACTGGTCCTGGCCTGCAGATCGACGCATCGGCTGCGCGTGCGCTGGTGGCGCAGCTCGACGCCCTGCTGTCCGACGACGATTCCGACGCCATCGAAATCTTCAAGGATTCCGCGCCCGCGCTGCAAACCCTGCTCGGGCCCGCGTATGGCCAAATGAAGCGGTCGCTGGATAGCTACGACTTTGTGGAGGCACTGGCCATACTGCGGCAGACCCCCATCGCACACCATGATTACAAGGAGGACCCGGTTCATGAATAGCCCATTCGCACCCAGCGGCAAATGCACGGTGCTGGTCGTAGACGACACGCCCGACAACCTCTCGCTGATGAGCGACCTCCTGCGCACTGACTACAAGGTCAAACTCGCGCCCAGTGGCGAGCGTGCGCTGCAGATCGTGGCAGGCGACAGCAAGCCCGATCTGATCCTGCTGGACATCATGATGCCGGACATGGACGGCTACGAGGTACTGCGCCGCCTGCAGTTCAACCCCGACACTGAAGACATCCCCGTGATCTTCCTCACCGCCATGAGCGCGGCCGAGGACGAGAGCATTGGCCTGGAGCTGGGCGCGGTGGACTACATCACCAAGCCCATCAACCCCGCCATCGTGATGGCACGGGTGCGCAACCACCTGCAGCTCAAGCGCGCGCGCGACTTTCTGGCCCAGCACAACCATTTTCTGGAGCAAGAGGTGGCCAACCGCACGCGCGCCATGGCCGAGCTGCAGGACGCCACCATCCGCGCCATGGCCTCGCTGGCCGAAACGCGCGACAACGAAACCGGCAACCACATCCGGCGCACGCAGCATTACATGGAGACGCTGGCCCGCCACCTGCAAAACCACCCGCGCTTCAAGGACGAGCTGACCGACGCCGCCATCGAGACCATCTTCAAGTCCGCCCCGCTGCACGACATTGGCAAGGTGGGCATCCCCGACCGCATCCTGCTCAAGCCCGGCAAGCTCACGCCGGAAGAGTTCGAGATCATGAAGACGCACACCACCCTGGGGCGCGACGCCATCATCGCGGCCGAGACCGGCACCACACAGGACAACCCGTTCTTCCGGTACGCCAAGGAGATCGCCTACAGCCACCAGGAGAAATGGGACGGTTCAGGCTACCCCGAGGGCCTGGTGGGCAACACCATCCCGCTGTCTGCGCGGCTGATGGCCGTGGCCGATGTGTATGACGCACTGATCTCCGAACGCGTCTACAAGCCCGCCTACTCCCACGAGCAGGCAGTAGAGATCATCCGCGACGGCCGAGGCAGCCACTTCGACCCCGACATGGTCGATGCCTTCCTGACTTTGTCCGAGGAGTTCCGGCGCATCGCCCAGCAGTTTGCCGACGCCGAACCCGCGCGGCTGGCCGAGGTGGACCGGCTGGCCGCCGACCTGCCCATGGAACGCATCGAACTGACTTCGCGCGAAGAGCCGCTCTGAGTGGCTGTGCTCCGCGCCGGGGGCATCAAGCGCTGTGGCTGTGCCCGTCCAGGGTGGTGGTCGTGGTGCGGTGCCCGTTCAGCCCCAGCTTGGCCAGCAGTTGCACATCGGCATCCACATCGGGGTTGCCCGTCACCAGCAGCTTGTCGCCATAAAAGATCGAGTTGGCCCCGGCCATGAAGCACAGCGCCTGCACCGCTTCACCCATCTGCTGGCGCCCGGCCGACAGGCGCACGCGCGCCTTGGGCATGGTGATGCGGGCCACCGCAATCACGCGCACGAAGTCAAATGGGTCGATGGGTTCACTGTCGGCCAACGGCGTGCCGGGCACGCGCACCAGGCTGTTGATGGGCACCGACTCGGGGTACGGCTGCAGGTTGGCCAACTGCGCAATCAGGCCCGCACGGTGCACCGGCGCCTCGCCCATGCCCACAATGCCACCGCAGCACACGCTGATGCCCGCGTTGCGCACGTTCTGCAGCGTGTCCAGCCGGTCCTGATAAGCGCGGGTGCTCACCACGTCGGTGTAGTACTCGGGCGCGGTGTCCAGGTTGTGGTTGTAGTAGTCCAGCCCGGCGTCCTTGAGGGCCTTTGCTTGGTGCGATTCGAGCATCCCCAGCGTGGCGCAGGTCTGCAAGCCCAGGCCCTTTACCGCACCAATCAGCGCGCTGACTTTTTCAATGTCGCGGTCCTTGGGCGCACGCCAGGCCGCACCCATGCAAAAGCGTGTGGCGCCAGCGTCCTTGGCAGCCTGGGCTGCACGCACCACTTCCTCCACTTCCATGAGTTTTTCGGCTTTCACGCCCGTGTCGAACTCGGCCGCCTGCGGGCAGTAGCCGCAGTTTTCAGGGCAGCCGCCGGTTTTCACCGACAGCAGCGTGGCCAGCTCGATGTCGCCCGCAGGCCAGTGCTGGCGGTGCACGGTTTGCGCTTCAAACAGCAGGTCCATCAAAGGCTTGTCGAGCAGCGCCTGGATGGCCTCGACCGACCACTCACCCTGCACGGCCGGCACAGGGACGGGGCGATGAATTTGGATGGGCTGGGGGGCGGAGAGGGTTGCATTGGCCATGGGTGGAGTCCTTTCGAGAGCCTGCTGCTGCATGCACCAGGGATTGCATCAGTGATCACACAAAGCGCCACATCACGGTGTTCCAAAGAGCCACCCTGCGTCGCTATCACCATGATTTTGAAGGAGATTTTGGTGCAATTACCCTCAACATGGTCACAAAAGGTGCCACTGTTTCTAGGCCCGTAACTGCCCCGATCTTTCGGGACAAAAACGCAGAAAAAGGCGGCCGTTGGCTGCTGTAGAGCGCACGTTCAAACGGCGGCAAAACCCGCCCGCACAACGTGCTCCCAACGGGCGGCTTTGGCTTACATCTTGCAGCCGGGGCCCGCTTGCGCGGCCCGAAGTTAGACCAAGTTAGATGCAGGCCAGGCCCCGCTCGGACCGCGCTCTGGCCACAGCGCCCGCAACCAGGCACACCAACGCCAGCCCGTCAGCCACCACAATGCGCTGCAAATGTGTGTTGAAGCCGCCGGTGGACCACGCCAGCAGCAGGAACGAGAGAACACTGACCGCGCCCACAGTCAGCCCCAGCCACTGGTAGCGGGGCTTGAACGCCGCCGCCATGCAGACGCCACCCACAATGCCAAACAGCACGGCACGGTGGCGCAACAGGATGAGGGTGTTCGGATCAGAAGGGGTCGTGCCGTAGAGGCTCGCCAGTGGCGCAGCGCCGAACACGCCGAGCAACGGAATCAGGTGGATGGCACCTGCGAGCAGCAGGGCCAAAGAAGCAATTTTTTGCATGGGCAGACGACACCAAAGACAAGGTGCCGCTGTTGTAGCCCCCGTCGGGGCTGGCGACCATGACGTGCCCGGTCATGGACGCCGCGCGGTTCAGCGCCCCAGCATCTGCTCCAGCGCCTCGCGGATGGCGCGGGGTTTGTTGTCCCCATCGTCCATTGCAGAGCAGGTGGGGCTGCGCTCTACCTCCGGGCCGCTGGTGCCGACCCGGGCGAACAGGCGTTCGCAGTCGCAACGCAGCGTGGCCAGCGTCTTGCGAGACCGCTGGTGTTTCACTTCCGCCACCCAGCAGCGGTCTGCGCAGCCGCAGGACCGGTACTGCAAGGTTTCCCCCGCCCTGCCCCAATCGAGCGGATAGGCGCCAGTGCCGCCTGCGGCTCCGGCCCCTTGCCCTGCCAGCGCCAACACGAGCGCACACACCCTGGTGCCGACCCGAAGCGCACGCTGCAGTGAAAACACGGAATGCACGGGAGTTGGCGATCGCGCCGTTCAGCCCAGCGCCGCAATCACATCCGCCGGGGCCTGCACCAGCTCGATCAGCACGCCCTCACCGGCAATCGGAAACTCGTCATTGCTCTTGGGGTGCAAGAACGTGATGTCGTAGCCCGCAGCGCCCTTGCGGATGCCACCGGGGGCAAAGCGCACACCCTTGGCGGTGAGCCATTCCACAGCCTTGGGCAGGTCGTCGATCCACAGGCCAATGTGGTTGAGCGGCGTGGTGTGCACGGCTGGCTTTTTCTCGATGTCCAGCGGCTGCATGATGTCCACCTCCACCTTGAAGGCACCCTTGCCCATGGCCAGGATGTCTTCGTCCACGTTCTCGCGCTCGCTCTGGAAAGTGCCGGTCTGCTCCAGGCCCAGCATGTCGACCCACAGCGTCTTCATCCGCTGTTTGTCGGTGCCACCAATGGCGACCTGCTGGATGCCCAGGACCTTGAAGGGGCGTGGGGTCGTGCTCATGATTACTCCTGATTTGATAGCTGCCAGCGCATATTCTTCTAGCGCTAGCGGCCAAAAAGACTAAAAAAGGGGCGCAAGGCCCCTCCAGATGGGCTGTCGGGCCCTTGGGATCACTGGAATTCCAGGATCACCTGATCGACCGCCAGCGACTCGCCCTTGCCCGCCACGATCTTGCCCACCACGCCGTCTTGCGCGGCGAAGAGGATGTTCTCCATCTTCATGGCTTCGATCACAGCCAGCTTCTCACCCGCCTGCACCTTCTGGCCGGGCTGCACCGCCACATCCACCAGCAAACCGGGCATGGGCGAGAGCAGGAACTTGGACAGGTCTGGCGGCGCCTTGAAGGGCATCAGCTTGTGCAGGCGGGCGCCCAGCGGTGACAGCACCAGCGCGTCGATCTGCGTGCCGTTGTGCGCAATGCGCAGCGCCAGCGGGTTCTTGCCCACACCGCGCTCCACCTGTGCGGTGAAGCCCTGGCCGTTGCATGCGCCCTGCACCCGGATCTGACCCAGCGTGGCGTTGCTACTGATCTGATAGCTGTTACCGCCTACAGAGACTGAGCTAGAGCCCGATTTGTCTTCAAAGTCAGAGACCGTGACTTCGTGGTGCTGGTTCTGCCCCTCGGCGCCCAGCGTGACCACCACAAACTGCTCGCCCACCTTCACCTCATGCCCCGCCAGCTGGCCGCTGATGCCAGAGGCGCGCGCGCGGTAGCGGCGGTTCATGTAGGCGGCCAGCGCCACCAAAAACAGCGGGTCGCTGTGCGGCACGTCTTCGGCGTGGAAGCCCTTGCCGTAGTTCTCGGCAATGAAGCCGGTGTTGAAGTCGCCCGTCACAAACTTGGGGTGCGCCAGCAGTGCGGCCTGGAACGGGATGTTGCTGCTGATGCCGCGAATCACAAAGCCGTTGAGCGCTGCGCGCATCTTCGCAATCGCGTCATTGCGGTCCGTGCCGTGCACGATGAGCTTGGCGATCATCGAGTCGTAGTACATGGGGATCTCGCCGCCTTCGTACACGCCCGTGTCCACCCGCACGCCCAGCTTCTTGCTGATGTCGGACTGGAACATGGATTCCTCCGGCGGCTGAAAGCGCACCAGACGGCCGGTAGACGGGAGGAAGTTGCGGAACGGGTCTTCGGCGTTGATGCGGCACTCGATGGCCCAGCCGTCGCGCTTCACATCAGCCTGCGTCAGCGGCAGCTTCTCGCCTGCGGCCACACGAATCATCAGCTCCACCAGGTCCAGGCCGGTGATGCACTCCGTCACCGGGTGCTCCACCTGCAGGCGGGTGTTCATTTCGAGGAAGTAGAAGTCCTGGTCCTTGCCAACCACAAATTCCACGGTACCTGCGGATTGGTACTTGACGGCCTTGGCCAGCGCTACGGCCTGCTCACCCATGGCCTTGCGGGTGGCGTCGCTGATGAAGGGCGATGGTGCCTCTTCAATCACCTTCTGGTGGCGGCGCTGGATGGAGCACTCGCGCTCATTCAGATAGATCACATTGCCGTGGCTGTCGCCCAGCACCTGGATCTCGATGTGGCGCGGCTCCTGCACAAACTTCTCGATGAAGATGCGGTCGTCGCCAAAGCTGTTGCGGGCTTCGTTCTGGCAGCTGGCAAAGCCTTCAAACGCTTCCTTGTCGTTGAACGCCACGCGCAGACCCTTGCCCCCGCCGCCGGCCGAGGCCTTGATCATCACGGGGTAGCCAATGCCCTTGGCAATCTCCACCGCCTGCTCGGGGCCCGCTATGGCATCGTTGTAGCCAGGAATCGTGTTGACCTTGGCCTCGTTGGCCAGCTTCTTGGACGCGATCTTGTCGCCCATGGCCGCAATCGAATGCGCCTTGGGGCCGATGAAGGCAATGCCTTCATCCTCGCAGCGCTTGGCAAAGGCTTCGTTTTCAGAGAGGAAGCCATAGCCGGGGTGCACGGCTTGCGCGCCGGTCTGCTTACAGGCGTCAATGATCTTGTCGGCCAGCAGGTACGACTCACGCGATGGCGCGGCGCCAATGTGCACGGCCTCGTCGGCCAGCTTGACGTGGCGGGCTTCCTTGTCGGCGTCGGAATAGACGGCCACTGTCTTGATGCCCATCTTGCGGGCAGTCGCGATGACGCGGCAGGCGATTTCGCCACGGTTGGCGATCAGGATTTTTGTAAACATTGCTTTGCCCTACTCAACTTTGAGATCCCGCGACGCAGCGGCTTCGCGGTGGTTGATACACATATTGCTTGGGTATTGAGGAATCACTAGCACTTGCTCCACAGAGCATTCTGGATAGATCCATCGTTCCCAATTCGTCTTGAGCCATTCGACAGACAACGAGGTTGCACCCAGCTGAAACCTCGCTTCCAGAGGAAGTTCGATCAGCGTGAGTCCAGCTTTTTGACCGGTACAGACGACCAAACTCAACCCGCAATCGGAAACCCGTGACTCCAGACACATCAAATCAACGACTGGCTCGTACGGCCACTGAGCGGCCGTGATTCGAAGCACCGTTCCGCGCCAAAGCTCTGGCTCCACCACCTGCGGCAGCGGATGCCAATCGGCACGAATTTGAGGCTGAAGATCAGCGGTGTCCATGCTAGAGCGCCCGTATCACAGCGGAATGTTGCCGTGCTTGCGCCAGGGGTTCTCCAGCTTCTTGTCGCGCAGCATCACCAGACTCCGGCAAATCCGCTTGCGCGTCTCGTGCGGCAGGATCACGTCGTCAATAAACCCCCGTGCCCCCGCCACAAACGGG
This sequence comes from Acidovorax sp. M14, assembly GCF_049331375.1. Lineage (NCBI taxonomy): Bacteria > Pseudomonadati > Pseudomonadota > Betaproteobacteria > Burkholderiales > Comamonadaceae > Acidovorax > Acidovorax sp. M14. The sequence continues at coordinate 2,444,055 of NZ_CP186263.1, read as the reverse complement.
TTGGCAAAGCGTTCCTTGTATTCCGCCTCACGCGCGGCCAGCTTCACCGGGTCGTTCTTGTCTTCGCGGAAGATGATTTCCACCGCGCCCTTGGCGCCCATCACCGCAATTTCAGCGTTGGGCCAGGCCAGGTTCACGTCGCCGCGCAGGTGCTTGGAGCTCATCACGTCGTACGCGCCGCCGTAGGCCTTGCGGGTGATGACGGTGATCTTGGGCACGGTGCACTCGGCGTATGCGTAGAGCAGCTTGGCGCCGTGCTTGATGATGCCGCCGTACTCCTGGCTGGTGCCGGGCATGAAGCCGGGCACGTCCACAAACGTGACCACGGGGATGTTGAACGCATCGCAAAAGCGCACAAAACGCGCGGCCTTGATGGAACTCTTGATGTCCAGGCAGCCCGCCAGCACCAGCGGCTGGTTGGCCACGATGCCCACGGTCTGGCCTTCCATGCGGGCAAAGCCGATGATGATGTTCTTGGCGTACTCGGGCTGCAGCTCGAAGAAGTCCCCGTCGTCCACCGTCTTGAGGATCAGCTCCTTCATGTCGTAGGGCTTGTTGGGGTTCTCGGGCACCAGGGTGTCCAGGCTCAGGTCCATGCGGTCGGCCGGGTCGTTGCTGGGGCGCACGGGGGCTTTTTCGCGGTTGTTGAGCGGCAGGTAGTTGTACAGGCGGCGCAGCATCATCAGCGCCTCTACGTCGTTCTCAAACGCCATGTCGGCCACACCGCTCTTGGTGGTGTGGGTCACGGCGCCGCCAAGTTCCTCGGCGGTGACTTCTTCGTGCGTCACGGTCTTCACGACCTCGGGGCCGGTGACGAACATGTACGAGCTGTCTTTCACCATGAAGATGAAGTCCGTCATGGCGGGCGAGTACACGGCGCCACCGGCGCTGGGGCCCATGATCATGCTGATCTGCGGGATCACGCCGCTGGCCAGCACGTTCTTCTGGAACACATCGGCATAGCCGCCGAGGGACGCCACGCCTTCCTGGATGCGGGCGCCGCCCGAGTCGTTGAGGCCGATGACCGGTGCGCCGACCTTCATGGCCTGGTCCATCACCTTGCAGATCTTCTCGGCATGGGTCTCGCTCAGGGCACCGCCGAACACCGTGAAGTCCTGGCTGAACACGAACACCAGGCGGCCGTTGATCATGCCGTAGCCCGTCACCACACCATCGCCGGGGATCTTGTTGTCCTCCATGCCAAAGTCTGTGCAGCGGTGCTCGACGAACATGTCCCATTCCTCGAACGTGCCGTCGTCCAGCAGCAGCTCGATGCGCTCGCGCGCGGTGAGCTTGCCCTTGGCGTGCTGCGCATCAATGCGCTTTTGCCCGCCGCCCAGGCGTGCCAGCGCACGCTTTTTCTCCAGTTGATCCAGGATGTCTTGCATGGTCGTCCTTTGGTGAATGGGTTGGTGTCTACTATTTATTTGATAGCTGCCAGCGCATGATTTGATTGCGCTTGGAGCAGATTTCGTGCTGCAGTGGATGCCGCAATGCGCCCCGCGGCCACATCGGCCTGCATCTGGGGCAGCAGCTCTTTGACCTGCGGGTGCTGGCGAAACGCGAGCTTGAGGCCCGCGTCGATGCGCTCCCACATCCAGGCCAGCGCCTGCTTCTCGCGCCGCGTGGCCAGACGGCCGTTGGCGGTTTGCAGCTGGCGGAACTGCGTGACGGCGGCCCAGAAAGCATCCACGCCCTGCCCCAGCAGCGCGCTGATCTGCACGACCTTGGGGTGCCACAGCGTCTCGTCGTGGTGTGCGTTCTCGGGGTTGCCGTGTTGGCTGAGCAGGCGCAGGCTCGACGTGATCTGCGCCTCGGCCCGCGTGGCAGCGTTCTTGTCGATGTCGGCCTTGTTGATGACCACCAGGTCGGCAATCTCCATCACGCCCTTCTTGATGGCCTGCAGGTCGTCGCCTGCGTTGGGCAGCTGCATCAGCACGAACATGTCCGTCATGCCCGCCACGGCAATCTCGCTCTGGCCCACGCCCACGGTTTCGACGATCACCACGTCGTAGCCTGCGGCCTCGCAGACCAGCATGGCCTCGCGCGTCTTCTCTGCGACTCCGCCCAGCGTGCCGCTGCTGGGGCTGGGGCGGATGTAGGCCTTTTCGTGCACCGACAGGTGTTCCATGCGCGTCTTGTCGCCCAGGATGGAGCCACCCGAAACGGTGCTGGACGGGTCAATGGTGAGCACAGCCACGCGGTGGCCCTGGCCGATGAGGTACAGGCCCAGCGCCTCGATGAAGGTGGACTTACCGACACCAGGCACGCCGCTGATGCCGAGGCGGAACGCTTTGCCCGTGTGCGGGAGCAGCTGGGTCAGCAGCTCGTCGGCCTGGGCGCGGTGGTCCACCCGCGTCGATTCGAGCAGCGTGATGGCTTTGGACATGGCGCGGCGTTGCACTGCCGCCGTGCCCTGCACCACCCCCTCCAAAAGCGCCGCAGGGGTCACGCCACCGCCTTGCGAATCTGCTCCAGCACATCCTTCGCGCTGGCCGGGATGGGGGTGCCTGGGCCATACACGCCCTTCACGCCGGATTCGTACAAAAAGTCATAGTCCTGCGCCGGGATCACCCCGCCCACGAATACGATGATGTCGTCGGCACCCTGGTCCTTGAGCGACTGGATGATGGCGGGCACCAGCGTCTTGTGGCCCGCAGCCAGCGTACTCACGCCCACGGCGTGCACGTCGTTTTCGATGGCCTGGCGAGCGCATTCCTCAGGCGTCTGGAACAGCGGGCCCATGTCCACGTCAAAGCCCAAATCGGCAAACGCAGTGGCCACCACCTTGGCGCCACGGTCGTGGCCGTCCTGGCCTAATTTTGCGATCATGACCCGTGGGCGGCGCCCCTGCTCTTCGGCAAAGGCGTTGATTTCGGTCTTGAGTTTGTCCCAGCCTTCGGCCGAGTCATAAGCAGCTGCGTACACACCGGTCACCTTTTGTGTGTCGGCGCGGTGGCGCCCGTAAACTTTTTCCAGGGCATCGCTCACCTCGCCCACCGTGGCGCGCAGGCGCACAGCCTGGATGGACAAATCGAGCAGGTTGCCCTCGCCGCTCTCCGCTGCTGCAGTCAGGGCGTCCAGCGCAGCCTGCACCTTGGCAGCATCGCGGGTGGCCTTGATCTTTTGCAGGCGGGCAATCTGGCCGTCGCGCACCTTCATGTTGTCAATCTGCAGGATATCGACCGGGTCTTCCTTGGCCAGCTTGTATTTGTTGACGCCGACGATCACGTCCTTGCCACTGTCGATGCGTGCCTGCTTCTCCGCCGCAGCGGCTTCAATCTTGAGCTTGGCCCAGCCGCTGTCCACGGCCTGGGTCATGCCGCCCATGGCTTCGACCTCTTCGATGATCTTCCAGGCGGCGTCGGCCATGTCCTGGGTCAGCTTCTCCATCATGTAGCTGCCGGCCCAGGGGTCGATCACGTTGGTGATGTGGGTCTCTTCCTGGATGATGAGCTGCGTGTTGCGCGCAATGCGGGCGCTGAACTCAGTGGGCAGCGCAATCGCTTCGTCAAAGCTGTTGGTGTGCAGGCTTTGCGTGCCGCCAAACACGGCCGCCATGGCCTCGATGGTAGTGCGCACCACGTTGTTGTAGGGGTCTTGCTCGGTGAGGCTCCAGCCGCTGGTCTGGCAGTGGGTGCGCAGCATCAGGCTCTTGGGGTTCTTGGCGCCCGTGGCCTTCATGATGCGGCACCACAGCAGGCGCGCGGCGCGCATCTTGGCGACTTCGAGGTAGAAGTTCATGCCGATGGCCCAGAAGAAGCTCAGGCGCCCGGCGAATTCGTCCACGTCCATGCCCTTGGCGATGGCGGTCTTCACATACTCCTTGCCGTCGGCCAGGGTGAAGGCCAGCTCCAGGGCCTGGTTCGCCCCGGCTTCCTGCATGTGGTAGCCGCTGATGGAGATCGAGTTGAACTTCGGCATGTTCTTGGCCGTGTACTCGATGATGTCGCCAATGATCTTCATCGACGGCTTGGGCGGGTAGATATAGGTGTTGCGCACCATGAACTCTTTCAGAATGTCGTTCTGAATGGTTCCGGAGAGCTTGTCTTGCGAGACGCCCTGCTCTTCCGCCGCCACCACATAGCCCGCCAGCACGGGCAGCACGGCGCCGTTCATGGTCATCGACACGGACACCTTGTCGAGCGGGATCTGGTCGAACAGGATCTTCATGTCCTCGACCGAATCAATCGCGACGCCCGCCTTGCCCACATCGCCCGTCACGCGGGGGTGGTCGCTGTCGTAGCCCCGGTGGGTGGCCAGGTCAAACGCCACCGACACGCCCTGCCCGCCTGCGGCCAGCGCCTTGCGGTAGAAGGCGTTGGATTCTTCAGCGGTGGAAAAGCCTGCGTACTGGCGGATCGTCCAGGGCCGCACCGCATACATGGTGGCCTGGGGACCGCGCAGGTAGGGTTCAAAACCCGGCAGCGTGTTGGCATAAGGCAGGCTGGCCGTGTCTTCGGCGGTGTACAGCGGCTTGACGGTGATGCCATCGGGCGTGACCCAGTTGAGGGCGCTGACATCGCCCCCCGGCGCCGACTTGGCTGCGGCCTTGGCCCAGGCTTCCAGCGAAGACGCGGCGAACTCTGGGGCGTTGTTGGTGGGTTTGTCACTCATGGCAAAAGCTACTCCGAAGATGGCATGGGGGCGTCCAACACGGCGTACAGGCGGTGACCGCACGGGTGCTGTGGTGTGGCGGCGAGTTTACATCATTCATAATTATTGATTCAAAATATTCCGTGCAGCTTACAATCCGCCCCATGTCTGCCCTCACCCTCACTCCCCGCGCGCTCTACGAAGAAGTGGCCGAGCAATTGCGCCAGCGCATCTTCCGCCGCGAACTGGAGCCCGGCAGCTGGATCGACGAGCTCAAGATTGCCGAGGAATTCGGCATCAGCCGCACGCCACTGCGCGAAGCGCTGAAGGTGCTGGCCGCCGAAGGCCTGGTCACGATGAAGGTGCGCCGTGGCGCCTATGTGACGGAGATGAGCGAAAAAGACCTGCGCGACGTGTACCACCTGCTCAGCCTGCTGGAGAGCGACGCCGCAGGCGTGGTGGCCGAGCGCGCCACCGACGCCCAGTTAAAGACCCTGCAGGACCTGCACGCCGAGCTGGAAGCCGCCGTGGCCGACCGCGAAAAGTTCTTTGCCATCAACGAGCGCTTTCACATGCACCTGCTGGAGATGGCCGACAACCGCTGGCGCAGCCAGATGGTGGCCGACCTGCGCAAGGTGATGAAGCTCAACCGCCACAACTCGCTGTTCAAACAAGGGCGCATTGAAGATTCGCTGGGCGAGCACCGCGCCATCCTGGCCGCCATGGTGGCGCGCGACGCCAAGGCCACGGTCAAGGCCATGCAGGCGCACTTTGCGCAGGGGCTGGAAGCAGCGACCTGAGGTGCTGCGGGCCGTGCTGGCATGCACCCACGCGGCCACGATCATTCCGCAAACAGGAACGCACCATTTGCAACACATGGGGTGATCGCACACGGCCCGGCCCAGGTTGCGCTCGTTATCATCCCCCGGGTTTCCACCGAGGCCGTGGCGCCGCACGCCACAGCAGCCTCCACCGCCGAGTTTGATGACCTCTACCCCCGCCGATATCGCCAGCGTGCAAACGCTGCCCCAGCTCCTGGCCTACCGCGCCGCCCGCACCCCCCAGGCCGAGGCCTACCGGGCGTTTGACTCCTCCCGCCAAGCCTGGGCCAGCCTCACCTGGGCGCAGACCGCAGAGCGCGTGAACACCTGGGCCCAAGCCCTCGCCGCCATGCAGCTGCCACCGGCCGCGCGCGTGGCCATCTTGCTGCCCAACGGCCTGCATGCCATGTGCGCCGACCAGGCCACGCTGGCCACTGGTGGCGTGCCCGTGCCGCTGCACGCCATCGACAACCCGGGCAGCATCGCCTACATCCTGGCCGACTGCGAGGCCTCGATGCTCATCGTGAGCCAGGCCGAGCAGTGGGAAAAGATCCGCGCCGTGGGCACGCCGTTCCCAGCCCTGCGCGCCGTGGTCATTAGCGATGACGACGACGCCTTCAAGCCCACCCCGGCGTCTATCGACAGCCCGGCCGTGGGCTCGCTCGCGCAGTGGCTGACGGGGGCGGGGCAAACGGGCGCTCCTACGACCGGCATGGGCCCGCAGGCCGATGACCTGGCCGCCATCGTCTACACCTCTGGCACCACCGGCAAACCCAAGGGCGTGATGCTGACCCACCGCAACGTGGTGAGCGACGTGAAGGCCGTGCTGGAGCGCATTGCTCCCACGGTGGACGACGTGTTCCTGTCGTTCCTGCCGCTGTCGCACACCTTTGAACGCACGGGCGGCTATTACCTGCCGATTGCGGCGGGCAGTTGTGTGGCCTATGCCCGGTCGGTGGCCCAGCTGGCAGAAGACCTGAAAATCATACGCCCCACCGTGCTGGTGTCGGTGCCGCGCATTTACGAGCGCATCCACGCCAAGCTGATCGAAAAGCTATCGCCCACACCCTGGAAGATGCAGCTCTACGAAGCCGCGCAGAGCAAGGGCTGGGCCCGGTTTTGTGCCGCACAGCGCCTGCCGGCCCCCACGCCGGATGCCAGCAGCCAGGCTGCAGGCTGGATGGCTGCCCTGCCCTGGCCGGTGCTGCAGGCCCTGGTGGCCAAGCCTTTGCTGGCCCAGTTTGGCGGCCGCGTGCGCGTGGCGGTGAGTGGCGGCGCCCCGCTGTCGCCCACCATTGCCAAGTGTTTTCTGGGCCTGGGGCTGCCGCTGATCCAGGGCTACGGCATGACCGAGACCGCGCCGGTTGTGTCGGTCAACGCACTGGACGACAACGACCCCGCCTGCGTGGGCAAGGCCTTGCCCGGTGTGGAGGTGCGCATTGGCGACAACCACGAGCTGCAGGTGCGCGGCCCCATTGTGATGAAGGGCTACTGGAAGCGGCCGGAAGACACCGCGCGCATCCTGAGCCCCGACGGCTGGTTGGGCACGGGCGACCAGGCCGACATCGTGAACGGCCGCATTTACATCAAGGGCCGCATCAAGGAAATCATCGTCACCTCGACCGGCGAGAAGATTCCCCCCGGCGACCTGGAACTGGCGCTGCTGGCCGACCCGTTGCTGGAACAGGCCTTTGTGGTGGGTGAAAACCGCCCCTTCATCGCCTGCGTGGCCGTGCTGAACGCAGGCGAGTGGCAGCGCCTGGCCGCCGACCTGGGCCTGAACCCCCAGGCGGCGGACAGCCTGAACCACCCCAGCGTGCACCGCGCCGTGCTGGCGCGCATCGAAAAGAACACCGCCAGTTTTGCCCGCTATGCCGTGCCGCGCACGGTGCATCTGACGCTCGATCCATGGACGATTGAAAACACCTTCATGACCCCCACGCTCAAGCTCAAGCGCAACAACCTGATGGCGCACTTTGCCGAGGCGATTGAGGGCATGTACCAAAAGCCGGGGCGTTGAGCCAGTCAAGACGGGCTCAGTGCACCAGCTCGCCTTCCCGCGCGTAGGCGGAGCCAAAGCGGTTGGCCAAAAAGTCGTCAAGCGCGACAGCCTCCTGCCCCACAAAGCCCTGCTGCGGCAGCCGCCCCTGCGCCACCAGGTCCAGCGCCGTGCAGATGCCTGCCGCCGTAGTGAGCTGGATGGCGCTGAGCCGGTGCCCCGCCACCTCGGTGCCCACGATGTGGGCGGAATACGAATCCTGCACCAGCCGCCCGCCCTTGAGGCCTGATGCGGTGGCAAACACCACGATCACGTCCTGGTCGGTGGTGGGGATGGCGGTTTCGAGAATGTCCTTGAGCAGATCGCGCCGGTCGCGCAGGCGCAGGTCATTGAGCAGCAGTTTGAGGATGGCGTTGTGGCCCGGGTAGCGGATGGACTGGTAGTCCACCTGCCGCGCCTTGCCCGCCAAGGTTTCTGTCAGCGTGCCCAGCCCGCCCGAGGTGTTGAAGGCCTCGTACTCCACACCGTCCAGCGCAAAGGTCTCCAGCCCCTCCAGCGCGGGCACCGTGGTGCGCACGCCATCCACAATGGCCTCGCAGGGGTTGCAGTATTCGTTGATGAGGCCTTCGGTGCTCCAGGTCAGGTTGTAGCGCAGGGCACCCTGGGGGTAGCGGGGCAGCGCCCCCACACGCATGCGCAGCGTGTGCAGGGTGTCAAAACGCCGGGCCAGATCGTTGCCCACGATGCCGATGAAGCCCGGCGCCAGGCCACACTGGGGCATGAGCACGCTGTGGGCCGTGGTGGCCAGGGCGCGGATGGCCTGGGTGCTGGCCACGTCTTCGGTCAGGTCGAAGTAATGCACGCCTGCCGCAGCACACAAGGTGGCCACAGGCACGGCGCGGTGAAACGGCAGCGCGTTGAGCACGGCATAACGCCCGTCGATGGCGGCTTGCAGGCTGGTGTCGTCTCCGATCAGACGGGTTGCTACGCCCAAAGCAGCCACCTCAGCCAGGCGGGCCGGGTCGCGGTCGGCCACCAGGATGTCGTAGTCACCGGCCTGCTGCAACAAGAGCGCCATGGCAAAGCCGATGTGGCCTGCACCCAGGATGGTGATGGCGTGGCGGGAGGAAAAGGCGGTCATGGCAGTGCTCCTGGTGTGTGCTGGCGGCCGGGCCGCAGCGGTGGTGAAAGATGCCTTGATGCTAGGCAAGGGCAGTGTCAATGTGTAGCTGTCATATCGTCGAAAAATCGCTCCTATAACGTCATAACGGCGAATATCATGACCGCTATGACTTTTGAGCCCTCAAACCCCACCGCCCGACCCACGCTGGACGCTACCGACCGCCAATTGCTGAGCCTGCTGCAGGCCAATGCCCGCGAAGGCACGGCGCAGCTCGCCCGCAAGCTGGGGCTGGCGCGCACCACGGTGGTGGCACGCATTGCGCGGCTGGAGCGCTCGGGCGTGGTGGCAGGCTACGGCGTGCGGCTGGGGGCACGGCTGGATGCCACTACCGTGCGGGCCTGGTGCAGTATCAGCGTGCTGCCCAAGGCAGCGCCCGCCGTGCTGCGTGCGCTGGAGGCGATGGTAGAGGTCGAAGAGGTCTCGGCCGTGAGCGGGCCGTTTGACTACCTGGTGTTCTTGCGTTGCACCAGCCACGAGCAGCTCGATACCCTGCTCGACAAGGTGGGCCAACTGGACGGCGTGCACCAGACGCAGACCAGCATCGTGCTCAGCCGCAAGATCGACCGACGCAGCGTGGGAGCCTGAATACCGCCCCACCGCTCATACTACTTTTTTGATAGCTTTCAGCGCTTTCTACATAAGCGCCAGAAGCCGATTTCACTCAAAAAACCAACAAACTCAGGCCTCGAACTGCGTCGGGTTCTTACCCCGGATGGGCGCATAAAACGCCTTGATGCTCGCCATGTCGCGCTCCACATCGCCCGTGGGCTCAAACACCGGGCCCAGCCCGCCGACCTTGCGGCCGTAGTCCACAAACGCCAGCACGATGGGAACACCCGCCTGCTGGGCGATGAAGTAGAAGCCCGTCTTCCAGTGCCGCGTCTTGCCCCGCGTGCCTTCGGGCGGCACGATGAGCTGCATGGGGCCGTCGGCATCGCGCATGGCCTGGGCCGAGCTGGCGACGAGGTTGTTGGCCTGGCTGCGGTCCACCGGGATGCCGCCCAGCCAGCGCATCACCCCGCCAAACGGCGCCTTGAACAGGCTGTGTTTGCCCATCCAGTACACCCGCAGCCGCAGCGAAAACGCGAGCATCAGCGTGTAGGGCAGGTCCCAGTTGCTGGTGTGCGGTGCGGCAATGAGCACGCTTTTGGCGGCGTGGACAGGCAAGGCGCCTTCGACCTTCCAGCCGGTGATGCGCAGGGTGAAGCGGGAAAAAGCGCGCAGGAGCGTGTTGACAACCGGCGTGTCAAAAATGGTGTGGTGCATGGGAAACGGGTGACAGAACGGGGCCTGGAGCGCTGGAGCGGGTGAAAAACCCGGGCTGTGCAGGCATCGAGAGCGTCGCGAGTATCTCTGATCAGGGCAATGCCCCGCCTTGACGCAAGGCAAATGACCGTCGCCATCACATCCTTTCGCCCCATGCCAGGCGCTATTGTTGTGATAGCTGTTAGGGCAATAAAAATAGGCGCTAACGGGTGTTAGCGCCAAGTTCTCGGTAGCAGCGACTGCCGTGCCAAATAAAGCTGGCGTTTGCACCCCACAGGTCCAGAATCCGCCCCCAGCAGGCCCGTGTTCTCACTGCCGCCCCATGCTGCAAGCCCAGCGCCCCACCACCCCGCCCTACCGCGACCGCAAGCGGTATGCATGGCTGCTGTCGCTGGTGGTGCCCTGCACCGTGGGCGTAGGCCCGGCGTTGATGGCCTGGACGGGCAATCCGCTGTCGCTGTGGGCGCCAATGGCGTTTTTCTACCTCGTCGCCCCGTTGCTCGACGGGATGCTGGGCGTGGGACCAGAGCAACCCGCCCGAATCCGCCTTGCCTGCATTGGAAAACGACCGGTACTAGCGCCGCATCACCTTTCTGCTGGTGCCGGTGCTGTGGGCCGCCTTCATCTTCAGCGCCTGGTGGGTGGCCACGCAGCCCCTGCCCTGGCACGGCGTGCTGGCGATGGTGCTGACCACGGGCACGGTGGGCGGGTTCTGCATCAACCTGGGGCATGAGCTGGGTCACAAGAACACGGCGCTGGAGCGCTGGCTTGCCAAGCTGGTGCTGGCGCCCACGGCCTATGGGCACTTCTTCATCGAACACAACCGGGGCCACCACCGCGACGTGGCCACCCCGGCCGACCCGGCTTCGTCGCGCATGGGCGAGTCCATCCACCACTTTGTGCTGCGCGAGATGCCCGGTGCTGCACGCCGCGCCTGGGCGCTGGAGAAAGACCGCTTGGCCCGCCAGCACCTGCCGTTGCTGTCCTGGCACAACGAGATCCTGCAGCCCGCGCTCATCACGGCGCTGCTGTGGGCCGGGCTGGCGCTGTGGCTGGGTGTGGCCATCCTGCCGTTTTTGCTGGCGGCGTCGTTCTGGGCCAACTTTCAGCTGACCTCGGCCAACTATGTCGAGCACTACGGGCTGCTGCGCCGCAAGGACGCCAGCGGCCACTACGAACCTTGCCGCCCCCAGCATTCGTGGAACAGCAACCATGTGTTCTCCAACTGGGCCCTGTTCCATCTGCAGCGGCACTCCGACCACCATGCCCACCCTCTGCGCCGCTACCAGTCGCTGCGCCACTTTGACGAGGTGCCGCAACTGCCCATCGGCTACTTCGGCATGTTCACGCTGGCCTATGTGCCGCCACTGTGGCGCCGCGTGATGGACCCGCGCCTGCTGGCCCAAGTGGGCCGCGATGCCGCCCACATCAACATCGACCCGCGCCAGCGGGCCGCGATCGTGCGGAAATACGGGTTGCGCGACCTGGGTTAGGACGGTTGGATGGGGTGGCGACCGTTCACAGTACGTCCGCTGGGCCAAACACCTCGGCCCTTGCACTTCATTATTGATAGCACGCAGCGCAATCAGCACTAGCGCCTGCACCTGTTTTGACTCAAAAACCTCCTGCGACACCTATTGCGCAGCCAGTGGGATAATCCTGGGCTCGCACCTGCAGCCCCGCAGCGCCCCCGACCAGAGGGGCCGCTCTGCTGCAGAACCTTCCCTCCCCGCCTTTGCTGTTTGCCCGTGGAAACCACCCTGAGCCCCTGGCGCATGTCCGTCGCCCCCATGATGGACTGGACTGACCGCCACTGCCGTTACTTTCACCGGCTGCTGACCCGCCAGACCCTGCTGTACACCGAGATGGTGAACGCAGGCGGCATTCTGTATGGCGGCACCGAGCGCCACCTGCGCTACAACGCCGAAGAGCACCCCGTGGCCCTGCAGCTGGGCGGCAACGAGCCCGACAAACTGGCCCAGGCCGCCAGGCTGGGTGAGGAATGGGGCTACGACGAAATCAACCTGAACTGCGGTTGCCCCAGCGACCGCGTGCAGCGCGGCGCCTTTGGAGCCAGCCTGATGAAGGCCCCCCAGCTGGTGGCCGACTGCGTGAAGGCCATGAAGGACGTGGTGAGCGTGCCCGTCACCGTCAAGCACCGCATCGGTATCGACAAGGTGGAGGACTACGGCTTTGTGCGCGACTTCATCGGCACCGTGGCCGAGGCAGGCTGCACCGTGTTCATCGTGCATGCGCGCAACGCGTGGCTGCAGGGCCTGAGTCCGAAGGAAAACCGCGACATCCCTCCCCTGCGCTACGAGGTGGTGCACCGCCTGAAGGCTGAGTTTCCGCAGTTCACCATCGCCATCAACGGCGGCATCACCACGGATGACGTGGTGCAGGAGCAGTTGCAACATCTGGACGGCGTGATGATCGGCCGTGAGGCGTACCACAACCCCTGGTGGCTGGCCCGCTGGGACCAGCTCTACTACGGCGGCGCCCCCTGCCCCCTGACCCGCGAGGAAGTGGAGCTGGCCATGGTCGAGTACATGGAGCGCGAAGCCGCGCAGCATGGCACCCCCTGGCCCCACATCGCCCGCCACATGCTGGGCCTGCGCCACAGCCTGCCCGGCGCCCGCATCTGGCGCCAGGTGTGGAGCAACCATCTGCTCAAGGACCGCCCCGCGCGGGAGGTGCATGCGCTGGCAATGCAGGCCTATGCAAGTGGAACGTCCGAGCCAGAAGCCGCTCACGCGCAACCGGCGTTGTCGGTCTGAACTGAATCATCGACTGGTCGGAGCTGTAACGCAGGCGGTGATGAGCAAACGCGCGAATAGTCCGTCCACAGTGCAGGTGTGTTTGCGCCCGCCCGTCGCGGCTGATGGCGCACGGTTTGTTGCACTGGCCCAGCACAGCAGCACGCTGCACGCGCCCTGGACTTCAGCCCCTTCAACCCCGGAAGCGTTTGCCAGCTATCTCGCACAAATGAACCTGCCCACGCACCGGGCGATGTTGGTGTGTACGCCGGACCAGCATGATGGCAGTGAGCAGATCGCAGGGGTCTTCAACCTTTCCCAGATCGTGATGGGCGACTTTTGCAGCGCCTACCTGGGCTATTACATCTTTGCAGGGTTTGAGCGCCGGGGGCTGATGGGCGTGGGTTTGCGGCATCTGTTGCGCTATGCCTTTGGCACTCTGAAGTTGCACCGGCTGGAAGCCAACATCCAGCCCGGTAATGAGGCGTCCATCGCCCTGGTGCGCAGCTGCGGATTTCAGCAAGAAGGGTTTTCGCCCCGCTACCTCAAGATCAATGGCCGCTGGCGCGACCATGAGCGCTGGGCCATCGTGGCCGATTGAGTCAGAGAATTTGTCTGCGCTCGCCAGACCTCTGTTACGGGATGTCCACTATCAAGATGACCGGGACTCCAACCGCCCCACCCACGCCGCCAGCGGCTCCGGCCGACCGAACAGGTAGCCCTGCAGGCACTCGCACTGGCTCTCAACGAGAAAATCGGCCTGGGCGCGTGTCTCCACCCCCTCGGCCACTACACGCAAGTTGAGGTGGCGGGCCACCGAGATGATGGACTGCACGATGGCTGTGTCGTTGGGGTCGTCGGGTGTGTCGTCCACAAAGCTCTTGTCGATCTTCAGCTCGTACAGCGGGAGCCGCTTGAGGTAGGCCAGGCTCGAATAGCCGGTGCCAAAGTCGTCGATGGAAAAGCGCACACCCAGCTGCACGATCTCGGTCATGCGGGCGATGGTGTCGTCCAGGTCTTCGATCAAAAGGCTTTCGGTCACCTCCAGGATCAGCAGGGCCGGGTTGGCGCCGGTGTGGGCCAGGATGTGGCGCACGCGCTCGACAAAGTCGTCCTGGCGAAACTGCCGCTCGCTCACGTTGACCGAGAGCGACAGCGCGTGCCCTGCCCCCTGCAGGCGCGCCAGGGTTTCGCAGGCCTGCTGGATCATCCAGTCGCCCATGCGCAGGATCAGGCCCGAGGCCTCGGCAATGGGGATGAAGCGGCTGGGCGGGACGTTGCCGCGCACGGGGTGGTCCCAGCGCATCAGCAACTCGCCGCCCACCACGTTGCCGGCCGCATCCACCTGGTTTTGCACAAAGGCCGCCAGTTGGCCCAGCGCCTGCGCTTTTTTAAGGTCCTGCTCCAGCGCCAGACGCTCCTGCACGTCGGCCTGCATGGCAGCCTCATAAAAGCGGATGCGGTTGCGCCCCAGGTCCTTGGCGCGGTACATGGCCGTGTCGGCCTCGCGCAGCAGGTCTTCCACGCCTTCGCCTCGTTTGGGGAAAAGCGTGATGCCGATGCTGCCGGTGGTGCTGTAGAGGTGGGTGTCGATGGTGTACGGCGCCTCCAGCGCGGTACGCATTTCTTCGGCCACCAGCAGCGCGGCGCGCCCGGCGGACTCCATGTCCGACGCCACGTTGTGCACCAGCACCACAAACTCGTCCCCTCCCAGGCGGGCCACGGTGTCGCCCGGGCGTTGCAACTGCGTGAGCCGCCGGGCCACCTGCATCAGCAGCATGTCGCCCACCGTGTGCCCGCGCGCGTCGTTGATCTGCTTGAAATTGTCCAGGTCGATGTAGAGCACAGCCCCCACCTGGGCGGCCTTTTGCGCGTTGGCCAGCGCGTGTTCCATGCGGTCCAGCAGCATGCGCCGGTTGGGCAGGCCGGTGAGCGCATCAAAGTAGGCCAGCTGGTGTGAGCGCGCCTCGGCCTGCTTGCGCTCGGTGATGTCGCGCGAGAGCGCGATGAACCGGGGTTCGTCCCCAGGCGCAGCACTCTCCTTGCGCGCAATCGACAACTCAAACCAGTGGGTCACGCCGCCCAGCTCCAGCCGGAACTGGTGGCCCGACGAATACCCGGTGTGGTGTGCCGCTTGCAGCGCCGCATGGCAGCCGGCAGCGGCCTCGGGCGGCACCACATCGCGCAGCAGGCGGCCCAGAAACATCTCGGGCGGCACAGCCAGCTCACCTGATCGGGCAGAACGGTAGTGGTAAATGCAGCCGTCCAGCCCCAGCTCGAACAGCAGGTCAGGAATGGCGCTGAGCGTGCTTTCGAGGTCGTCGCGGGTGGCGCGCAGTTCGGCCGTCATGTCCCGCGCCAGGGCCACGGCACGCTCGCGCCCCGTAGCGAGCAGCCAGGTGAACCAGGCCAGGATCAGGCTCAGCACCGTTCCCAGCAGTGCCACCGGGTGGTGTCCATCGTCCTGAAAGCGCTGCACAAAGCCAGGCTGGGGCGCCATCTGCAAGGTCCAGCGCCGCCCTCCCAGCTCCAGCTCGCGCCGCGCCTGCAAAGGCTGCCCACCCGCCCCCAGGGCCGGCGCCTTGAGGTTGCTGAAAAGCTGCACACTTGCGGCGGCACCGGCGTCTCCAGCGATGGCAACGGGGGACACGGCACCCGCGCCCGGGGTGCTGTCCATGATCTGCAGGCCGATGTCGGCGTCAAATTCACGGGACATGCCGTGGATCACATCCTCCATGCGAAACGGCGCCGACACCCAGCCCGCCAGCCCTTGCCGCCTGCCCTCCACCGTGCCGTTGTCGGCGTCGGCGCGGTACAGGGGCATGTACATCACCAGCCCTGGGGCTGCGTTTTGCATCAGGGTCAGCCGCCCGGACAGTGCCAGCGCTCCGGTGTCGCGGGCCCGGTCCAGCGCCTCCTTGGCGGGTGGAAGGGTCAGCACATCAAAGCCCAGGGCCTTGAGATTGGGGCCCTCCAGCGGTTCGATGTGGGTGATGGGGGCCATCAGTGCGCGCTCGCCGGGTGGGCGCACCGCATATTGGTCGAAGCCCCGCTGGCGCATGTCCTCCAGGTGGGCCGTCAGCGCATTGCCGGGGAACTGCAGGATCAGCGACACCCCCTGCAGCCCGGGCCGGGTCGCCTGCAACTGCAGCGCACTCACGTAGGCCTGGAACTCAGCCCGGTCGATGCGCTCCGAGCCTTCAAAGTAGCCTTTGACGCCGCGCAGCACCACCTCGTAGGTCGCCATGCGGTCCTTGAGGTTGTAGGCGATCTGGTCGGCCGCCACCTCAAAGTTCTGCTCGCGCTTGGCCCGCGTGTTCTTCTCTTCGCTCTGCCAGTACAGAAAGGTCAGGCCCAGGGTCAGCAGCGCAATCAGCGGGGGCAGCACCACGGGCAACCAGCGGTGGTTGCTCGTGCCCGCCACCCCTTCGGGCGCCCACGCCACCGGCCCCTGCGGTGCAGGCGCATCGGTGTGCGGAGCGGGTTCTGGAGTCATGGCATCCTGGGTGATGGAAGCGCGTCGGCGGTACACAGGCTGTGGACCCGAGGGGCTGCACCATTATGAGCATCTGTCCTGCGCCGAAAAGGGGCATTTGCGCGCAAACTGCACACTGCTTGCGAACGCTGCGCGGCTATGCTCGCACCCGCTGTGCGGCAGTCCCGTGCCTGCGCACCAGCTCTCACCAATCAACCCGGCAACACTCAACCCAAAGGCCTGGCATGGCATCGCTTGATTTCGATCTGGAGGAATCCCAATTTCGCAGCTGGTATGCGGCGCAAGCCGTGGCGCTGGAAGACGCCTGCGCAGCGCTCACGGCGCGTGTGGCGACCGTGGTGACCCAGGCGGGCGGCGTGGACATCACCAAGGTCGAGGGCCGGGTGAAAGATGTGGATGAATGCGTGCGCAAGTTCGTGCGCAAATACCGGCCGGCGCTGGAAGAGAGCAACACGCCCTATGACATCCAGGCCTACATCACCGACCTGGTTGGCGTGCGGGTGGTGTGCCTGTATGAAGACGAGCTGGAAAAGATCGCCCAGATCGTGCGTGCCCATTTCGCGGTCATTGATGTGACCGACAAGGTGTCGGCCGTGGAGAGCACCGAGGCGTCGTTTGGCTACAAGGGGCTGCACCTGGACCTGCGGCTGAGCGTGGCCGAACGTGACCTGCCGGAGCACGCGGCGTATGCCCAGTGGCCCTTCGAGCTGCAGGTGCGCACCATCATCCAGGACTCGTGGAGCGTACTGGACCACAAGATCAAGTACAAAAAATCCATCCCGGGGCAGCTCAAGCGGCGCATCAACGTGCTGTCGGCCCTGTTCGAACTGGCCGACCGGGAGTTCCGCCAGATCCGCGATGCCACGGCGGCAGAACTGTTGCAGGCCCCGGACGAAACTGCCGAACCCGCACCCGACGCGGCCGCAGATTTGCAGGCCCCTGCCCGCGCTGCAGCCCCCAGCAGCGAGCTCAATGCCTTCACCTTCCTCAAGATCGCCACGCATTTTTTCAAGGACTTCGAGTTTGAACCGTCCAAGGTGGATGGCTTTGTGGACGACATCCAGGCTTGGTCGGCGGGCATGACACGCGCCCGTTTCAACAGCCTGATGCGGGAGACGATTGGCGTGGTCAAGCGCTACAAGCAGCACTTTGAAGACCAGAACCCCCAGGCCAGCTTCAACCCCTACACGGTGATCCGGCACTGCCTGTACCTGAGTAACAAGACCGCCTTCCGCCCCGCGCTGCGCAATTCGGCCCGCGAGTCGTTCGAGGCCTGGCTGAGCGACAACGCAGAGCCCAAAGTGCAGGGTTGAGGCGAAAATCGGCGCAAGCGCTAGTGCCAATTGCCTGAATAGCTATCATTTTGATAGCTTCGCAGCCTTCGTCGCCGAAGCGGCGCTCCGCCCCTGGGGTCACGTCAATTTGTCGCATAGGCGACTGGACATTGGTGGTTTTACTCCATGCGCTTGTTACCAAGTGCTGCTATATTGCACTGCAACAAAACGGAGTTTCGCCCCATGCTGTACCACCTCTACGAAACCCAGCGCTCCTTGATGGAGCCCTTCACAGATTTTGCGCAGGCGGCTTCCAAGTTGTTCAGCAACCCGGTCTCGCCGCTGAGCCAGACTTCGGTGGCCCAACGCATGGCCGCCGGCTACGACCTGCTCTACCGCCTGGGCAAGGACTACGAAAAGCCCGCCTTCGACATCCCCACCGTAGACGTGGACGGCATCGGCGTCGCCATCCATGAGCGCATCGAGGTGGACAAGCCGTTTTGCGAACTGCGCCGCTTCAAGCGCTTTTCGGACGACCCCGCCACGCTGACCAAGCTCAAGGGCCAGCCCGTGGTGCTCATCGTGGCGCCGCTGTCGGGCCACTACGCCACGCTGCTGCGCGACACCGTGCGAACCATGCTCAAAGACCACAAGGTCTACATCACCGACTGGAAAAACGCTCGCCTGGTGCCGCTGTCGGAGGGGGAGTTCCACCTCGATGACTACGTCAACTATGTGCAGGACTTCATCCGCCACCTGCAAGGCATCTACGGCAACTGCCACGTGATCAGCGTCTGCCAGCCCACGGTGCCGGTGCTGGCTGCTGTGTCGCTGATGGCCAGCCGCGGCGAGAAGACACCCCTGACCATGACCATGATGGGTGGCCCCATCGACGCCCGCAAGTCGCCCACGGCAGTGAACAACCTGGCCACCAACCGCAGCTACGAATGGTTTGAGAACAACGTGATCTACCGCGTGCCGGAGAAATTCCCTGGTGCCGGCCGCCGCGTTTACCCGGGCTTTTTGCAGTACACCGGCTTTGTGGCCATGAACCCGGACCGCCATGCGTCCAGCCACTACGATTACTTCAAGAACCTGATCAAGGGCGACGACGCCAGCGCCGAGGCCCACCGCAAGTTCTACGACGAGTACAACGCCGTGCTGGACATGGATGCGGACTATTACCTCGAAACCATCCAGACCGTGTTCCAGGACTACAAGCTGGTGAATGGCACCTGGGACGTGCGCTCACCTGACGGCAAGCTCGAACGCGTGCGCCCACAGGACATCAAGACCACCGCCCTGTTCACCGTGGAAGGCGAGCTGGACGACATCTCCGGCTCGGGCCAGACCGAAGCCGCCCACGACCTGTGCAGCGGCATCGTGCGGAAAGAGCAGCGCCACCTGGAGGCCAAGGGCGCAGGCCACTACGGCATCTTCAGCGGCCGCCGCTGGCGCGACATCGTGTACCCCAAGGTGCGTGCCTTCATCCTGGAACATGAACTGCCCGCCAAGCCCGTGGCTTCGGCTGCAGCGCCCAAGCTCGCTAGCGCCTCGCCCGCCCCCGCCAAGGCGGCACCGGTAGCCAAAACCACCACGGCCAAAGCGCCCAAGGCAGCTGCAAAGCCTGCGCCAGCCCGTCCTGCGGCCAAGCCCGCCGGTGCCACCGCAGTGGCCACACGCTGGGTGCAACCCGCAGCCACCCCCACGGGTGCCGCCCAGGAGCCCACTGCGGACCTAACCACGGCGCAGAACAGCGCCACGGCGGCGCCGTCCACCCGCAGCAGCGGCAAGAGCAAGGCGCGCAAGGCTTGAGCCACCCCGCTTCCGCCAGCACCGCCCCAGCCCACGCTGCCTTAGCTGACCTCGCAGCGCGGATCGATGCCGCCCTGCCCCAGACGCAGTGCACGCGCTGCGGCTACCCCGACTGTGCAAGCTTTGCGCAGGCCATCGCCCAGGGCGAGGCTGCCATCAACCAGTGCCCCCCCGGGGGCGCTGAAGGTGTCGCACGCCTCGCCGCCATCACGGGCCACGCCGTGGTGCCTTTGAGTGCTGACCACGGCGTGGAGGGACCACGCACGGTGGCTTTCATTGACGAAGCGTGGTGCATCGGCTGCACCTTGTGCATCAAGGCCTGCCCCACCGATGCCATCGTGGGCTCCCACAAGAAAATGCACACCGTCATCGAGCCCTACTGCACAGGGTGCGAGCTGTGCATCCCCGTTTGCCCCTTGGACTGCATCCAGCTCGACAACGCAAGCGGTGGCGCGACCGGGTGGGCCGCATGGTCTGATGCGTTGGCACTTCAAGCCAAGCAGCGCTACCAGCAACACCGCCAGCGGGTGCCGCTGGAAGATGCAGAGGACGATGGATTCGGTGCACAGGCCGATTCCACAACAACCGCCTTGTCATCAACCGCCTTATCGCGCCCGGCGGCCAATGCAGTGGCTGCTGAGGGCATAGAAGCACGCAAGGCGGCCATTGCCGCCGCCATGGAGCGCGCGCGCCAGCTGCGTGAAAAAGGGTCGCGCTGAAAGCGGCACCCCAAAAGCGACGCCCAGGTCTCTGGACGAGAAACTGCTGGTCTGCGGACTACCGCGCGGCCAGTGACTTGTACACGCCGCAGCCCACGTACCAATCGCCCACGCGGCTCACGTAAGACATCTTGGTTTGCACCGCGCCCGTGGCCGGGTTGGTGATGTCGTACTCCACCCAACCTGGAGCGCGGTCGGCCTGGGCCACGATGTCGCTCACCAGCCGGTCGCCTGCAATGCCGGGGATGTCCTGCACGCGGGTATCCACCTTGGCCTGATTGCCACCAAAGGCCAGGTAGGTGCCGCCAGCATCCAGCACAAACACATACATGTCGCGGTCATGGTAGGGCTGCGTCTTGTCGGTGATGCTGCGCAGAAACTGGTCGCGCGAGGTGGTCTTGTGCAGCGCCACTGCCTTGTTCACCAGCGCCACTGCCTCGTCGGCCGTACCCTGCTGCAGCCGGAACGCCGCCACCGCCTGGGACAGGGTGGAGGCGCGGTGCTCCAGCGCCTCAGCCTGCGAAACGGCGTGGCCCACCATCTGGGCGTTGTGCTGCGTGATCTGGTCGAGCTGCTGCACGGCAGAACTGACCTCGCTCAAGCCCGTGCTTTGCTCGGCGCTGGAGCCGGAGATCTCGGTCATGCTGGCCGCCACGCTGCGAATGCCGCTGGCCATGTTGGCAATGCCTTCGCCAGCCGAGCGGATTAGGCCCGCGCTGGCCTCCACCTGGTTGACCGAGGCGCCGATCAGTTCACGGATCTCGCGCGCCGCGTCGCCCGAACGCTTGGCCAGCGTACGCACCTCACCCGCCACCACGGCAAAGCCTCGGCCCTGCTCACCGGCGCGGGCGGCCTCGACCGCCGCGTTCAGGGCCAGGATGTTGGTCTGAAACGCAATGCTGTCGATGACACCGATGATTTCGGTCATGCGGCGTGCGCTTTGCTGGATGGCCTCCACCGACTGCACGGCTCGCGCCATGGCCTCGGCCCCGCTGTCGGCAGCCTTACGCACCTCGGCGGCACGGGCATCGGCGCTGCGCGCGGTCTGTGCGTTGTTCTGCACGGCCGACGAAAGCTGCTCCACGCTGGCAGCCGTCTGTTCCAGGTTGGCGGCTTGCTGTTCGGTGCGTTCAGCCAGGGAGCGGTTGCCTTGCGCCAGGCTCTGCCCCGCATGGGCCACCAGTGCCGCGTTGCTGCGAATGTCCGCCACCATGGATGAGAGCGTGAGCACCATCCGGTCGAGCGATTGGGCCATGGACCCGACCTCGTCCCGTCCGTTGACGCCCGCACGGGCCGACAAGTCGCCCCGAGTGGTCTGCTCCATCGCATGCGCCACGCTCTGCAGGTCGGAGGCCAGCCCCATATACAAAGCGCACAGGGCATAGAGAACCACGGCACCCGCCAGCGCCACAGCCCACCACGGGGCATCCATGGCGGCCATCGCCAGGGCGCCCGCCATCAACACACCCAGCGTGATCAGTTTGCCCGGCAGGTGCCACCTGCGCATCCACCAGAGTCCGGGGCGCAGCGGTAGGAATCCAGACATCTTGTCTCCGTTATCGTTTTTGAAAGGGAGCCATGCTAGGTGTCCGCTCTTACGTCGGATTGACAACCCCATCCGGCGCGCGGGGCCCGCCTCAGCGCATTGCCCCGCCCATTGCCATGGCGTGGACGACACCTGGCACCACGCCTTGGGCGCACGCCCTTCGCCCATAATGTCGCTCCATGAATCCCCTGCTCTCCCATCTCCAGCCCTACCCCTTCGAGCGGCTGCGGCAACTCTTTGCGGGAGTCACCCCCCCGGCGGCCTACAGCCCCATCAGCCTGGGCATGGGTGAGCCACGCCATCCTACACCGCAGTTCATCAAAGATGCACTCAGTAACAACCTGGGCGGACTGGCCAGTTACCCAGCCACCGCAGGCGAACCCAAGCTGCGCGAGGCCTTCACACAATGGATACAACAGCGCTATGCGCTGACCCTGGACCCGGGCAGCCAGGTGCTGCCGGTCAACGGTTCGCGCGAGGCACTGTTTGCGTTCGCGCAGACCATCATCGACCCATCGCAAGGCCAGCCGCTGGTCGTTTGCCCCAATCCGTTCTATCAAATCTACGAAGGTGCCGCCCTGCTGGCGGGCGCCCAGCCGTATTACGCGGCCAGCGACCCCAGCCGCAACTTTGCGGTGAACTGGGACGCCGTGCCCGAGGCTGTGTGGCAACGCACACAGTTGCTCTTCGTGTGCTCCCCCGGCAACCCAACGGGCGCCGTGATGCCGCTCAGCGAGTGGAAGAAACTGTTTGAGCTGAGCGACCGCTACGGCTTCGTGATTGCCTCGGACGAGTGCTACAGCGAAATCTATTTCCGCGACGAACCGCCGCTGGGTGGCCTGCAGGCCGCAGCGCAACTGGGGCGTGGCCACTTCAAGAACCTGATCTCTTTCACCAGCCTCTCCAAGCGTAGCAACGTGCCCGGCATGCGCAGCGGCTTTGTGGCTGGCGACGCCGCGCTGATCAAATCCTTCTTGCTCTACCGCACCTACCACGGCAGCGCCATGAGCCCCATCGTGCAGGCTGCCAGCATCGCCGCCTGGAGCGATGAAAAGCATGTGGTGGAAAACCGGGCGCTGTACCGCAAAAAGTTTGCCCAGGTCACGCCGCTGCTGGCCGGCGTGATGGAAGTTGCCCTGCCCGACGCCGGTTTCTACCTGTGGGCCAAGGTGCCAGAAGCTCTGGGCATGGACGATGCCGAGTTCGCGCGTGCCCTGCTGGCTCAATACAATGTGACGGTGCTGCCCGGCAGCTACCTAGCCCGCGAGGCCCAGGGGAGCAACCCCGGCGCGCAGCGCGTGCGCATGGCCCTGGTGGCCGAAGCCGAAGAATGCGTGGAAGCCGCGCTGCGCATCGTGCAATTCATCCAATCCCGTACTGCCTGATCTGATCGACAACAACATGACCCAACAACTCCAAACCCTCATCGACAACGCCTGGGAAAACCGCGCCAGCCTCTCGCCCGCCGCCGCCCCCAAGGAGATCCAGGACGCCGTGGAGCACGTGATTGCCGAGCTGAACAACGGCAAGCTGCGTGTGGCCACCCGCGAAGGCGTGGGCCAGTGGACCGTGCACCAGTGGATCAAGAAGGCCGTGCTGCTGTCCTTCCGCCTGAAGGACAACGAAGTCGTCAAGGCTGGTGACCTGGGCTTTTACGACAAGGTACAGACCAAGTTTGCCCACCTGTCCGAAGAAGAAATGAAGGCCACCGGCGTGCGCGTGGTGCCACCTGCTGTGGCCCGCCGTGGCAGCTTCATTGCCAAGGGCGCGATCCTGATGCCCTCGTACGTCAACATCGGCGCCTACGTGGGCGAAGGCACCATGGTCGACACCTGGGCCACCGTGGGCTCGTGCGCGCAGATCGGCGCGGGCGTGCACTTGTCCGGCGGCGTGGGCATTGGCGGCGTGCTGGAGCCTCTGCAGGCCGGCCCCACCATCATTGAAGACAACTGCTTCATCGGTGCCCGTTCCGAAGTTGTCGAAGGCGTGGTGGTGGAAGAGAATTCCGTGCTGGGCATGGGCGTGTACCTGGGCCAGAGCACCCCGATCTTCAACCGCGCCACCGGCGAAATCAGCTATGGCCGCGTGCCTTCGGGCTCGGTGGTGGTGAGCGGCAACCTGCCCAAGACCGCCGCCAACGGCGCACCTTACAGCATGTACGCTGCCATCATCGTCAAGCAGGTGGACGCGCAAACCCGCTCCAAGACCAGCATCAACGACCTGCTGCGCGACTGATTGCGCTGCATGAGCGCGGCCTGATGGGCCGCCTTGCCGACAGAGACTGACAACAAGAGGGAAACACCATGAGCACGATGGAACGAATTCTTCGCCTGATGGCAGAGAAAAAGGCCTCCGACGTCTATCTGTCGGCCAACGCCCCCGCGCTGATCAAGATCAACGGCGAGTGCGTGCCCATCAACAACCAGATCCTGCCGCCCGACGCACCGCGCAACCTGCTGTCTGAAGTGGTCCCCCCGGACCGCATCGAAGAGCTGGAAGAAACCGGCGAACTCAACATGGGTGTGCCGCTCAGCGGTGTAGGGCGCTTCCGGGTCAGCGCCATGCGCCAGCGCGGCAGCTACGCGGTCGTGATCCGCTTCATCTCGCAGCAGATCCCCGAGTTCGACACCTTGGGTCTGCCCCCGGTGATGCGCGAGCTCATCATGGAAAAGCGCGGCCTCATCCTGATGGTGGGCGCCACGGGCTCGGGCAAGAGCACCTCGCTGGCGTCGATGATCGACACCCGCAACGAGGCGCTGACAGGCCACATCCTCACCATCGAGGACCCGGTCGAGTACCAGTTCAAGAACAAGAAGTCCATCGTCAACCAGCGCGAAATCGGCAGCGACACCCAGTCCCTGCAAACCGCCCTGAAGAACGCGCTGCGCCAGGCGCCCGACGTGATCCTGATCGGCGAAATCCGCGATCGCGAAACCATGTCGGCCGCCATTGCGTACGCGCAGTCGGGCCACCTGTGCCTGGCCACGCTGCACGGCAACAACAGCTACCACGCGCTCAACCGTATCCTGAGCTTCTACCCGGTCGAGGTGCGCCCCACCATGCTGGGCGACCTGGCATCGGCCCTCAAGGCCGTGGTGTCGCAGCGCCTGGTGCGCAAGACCGACGGCGGTCGGGTGCCTGCGGTCGAGGTCATGCTCAACACCAAGCTGGTGTCCGATCTCATCGAAAAAGGCGACTTCTCGGGCGTGCGCGAAGCCATGGAGAAATCCATGGCCGAAGGATCGCAGACCTTCGAAGAAGCGCTGGCCCGCCTCATCATGGACGCGCAGATCGACCGCAAGGAAGGCATGGCTTATGCCGATTCGCCTACCAACCTGATGTGGCGCCTGCAAAACGACTTTTCCCTGGCCGCCAATGCCGCCAAGGCCCAGAAAGAAGCACGCGATGCCCCCGACGATACGCCGTCGTTCACCGAGATCGTGCTGGACGTCAAGCCGGCGGCATGATGTGATGCCGCACGAAGCGGCCTGCGGAGTCCTTCCTCAAGGGGACGCCGCGTTCGGTGTTGAGCGCCTCTTAAAAAGCAGTTCTTGCAGAGGCTACGGAGTATCGCTACCCGCCTCCATGATCGCAGCTTGGCTGCGTGTCTCCATTTCCTGATTCTGATCCCATGTCCCGAACCCTGCACCTGGCTGAACAGCTCATCTCACTGCCTTCCATCACACCGGAGGACGCCGGTTGCCTGGACCTGCTGGCCGCGCGGCTCGCCCCGCTCGGGTTTGTGTGCGAACGCCTGGACAGTGGCCCCGCCAACTTCCGCGTCAGCAATTTGTGGGCAAAGCGGCCGGTAGCGCAGGCGAATCATGCCTCAGCAGCTATCAAAACCGTAGTATTCGCGGGGCACACCGATGTCGTCCCCACCGGTCCATTGGCCCAATGGAGCAGCGACCCGTTCGTGCCCACCCACAAGGACGGCAAGCTCTATGGCCGGGGTGCCAGCGACATGAAGACGTCTATTGCCGCCTTCGTGGTTGCAGTGGAGGAGTTCCTGGCCGCCACACCTGCTCCGTTGATCGAGCTGGCATTTCTCCTGACCAGCGACGAAGAAGGCCCCTCCGTCGATGGCACCAAGGTCGTGGTGGAACAGCTCAAGGCGCGCGGCGAAAGACTCGATTACTGCATCGTGGGCGAACCCACCTCCGTCGAGAAAACCGGAGACATGATCAAGAACGGACGGCGCGGCACCCTGAGCGGCAAGCTCAGCGTGCGTGGTATCCAAGGCCACATTGCCTATCCGCAGCTGGCCCGCAACCCCATCCACCAGGCTCTGCCCGCGCTGGCAGAACTAGCCTCCACCGTGTGGGACAACGGCAATGCCTTCTTTCCGCCCACCAGCTGGCAAATCAGCAACATGCATGGCGGCACGGGCGCAACCAACGTGATCCCCGGGGAAGTGGTGATCGACTTCAATTTCCGCTTTTCGACCGAATCGACGGCAGAGGGCTTGCAGCAGCGAGTGCACGCCGTGCTCGACCGACATGGCCTGGAATACGACCTGCGCTGGACGCTCGGCGGCCAGCCCTTCCTTACGACGCCCGGTGAACTGGTGGGCGCCGTGCAGCAGGCCATCGCGTCCGAGACAGGTATCACCACCGAACTGTCCACCACCGGAGGCACCAGCGACGGCCGTTTCATTGCGCAGATCTGCCCCCAGGTGATCGAACTGGGCCCCCCCAATGCCACGATCCACAAGATCGACGAGCATGTGGTGGTGGCCGGCATCGAACCCCTCAAGAACATTTACCGCCGCACGCTGGAAAACCTGCACGCTCAGGCCCTGGCGGCGGTGACCGCATGAGCAGCACGAACCATCCCCTGACCGGCAACACCGTCGGTGCGCTGGTCGAATCTGGCGCCCAATGGCTGGCCTCTGCCGGGGTGTTCTTTGGCCACGGCACCACCAACGCCCATGACGAAGCCTCCTGGCTGGTGCTGTGGCGCCTGGGCCTGCCGCTGGACAGTGATCTCTCCGACGCGCCAGATTCCATCAAGAATCAGGCGGTAGCGCCCGATCAGCTTGCCCTGGCAGCTACACTTTTTGAAGAACGTATCCGTACACGCAAGCCCGCCGCCTACCTCACGCGCGAGGCCTGGCTCCAGGGCGTGCCCTTCTACGTGGACGAACGCGCCATCGTGCCGCGCAGCTTCATCGCAGAACTGCTGGCCGATGGCAGCGTGGACGGCTTCCTGAGCGATAACACCCGCCAAGTGCTGGACCTGTGTACCGGCAACGGCAGCCTGGCCGTGCTGGCCGCCATGGCCTGGCCCGAAGTCGAAGTGACCGGCGCTGACATCTCGGCCGACGCCCTGGCCGTGGCCCACATCAACGTGGACAAACACGGCCTGCAGGACCGCATCAGGCTGCAGCTCTCCGATGGCCTGGCCGCCCTGCCCGGCCCCTGGGACTTGATCCTCTGCAACCCGCCCTACGTCAACGCCGACAGCATGGCCGCGCTGCCCAGCGAGTACCGTGCCGAGCCTGAACTGGCCCTGGCCGGTGGCGCTGACGGCATGGACTTTGTGCGCCAGCTGTTTGCCACGGCTCCCGACTGCATGACTGAGGACGCCGTCATCATTCTGGAGATCGGCAACGAGCGGGCGCACTTCGAGGCGGCGTTTCCGCAACTGCCGGTTTTTTGGCTGGAAACCAGTGCGGGAGAAGACCAGGTTTTGCTGGTCACCCGGCGGGCCCTGGCCGCCCAAACCTAGCTCACGGCACAATAGAGCCCCTGCGCCACCTTGGGCAGCTGCAACGGCTCTGCCGTTCACAACTGCGCTGGCCCCCAGAGTTTTGTATGCCACCCGCCTCGCGCGGGTGTGCTTTTTTCTGATTCCCGGATGATCACCCTCAAGAACGTTACCCTGCGCCGAGGCACGAAAGTCGTGCTTGACAGCGTGTCCACCACCATCAACCCCGGCGAAAACGTCGGGCTTGTGGGGCGCAATGGCGCAGGCAAATCCAGCCTGTTTGCACTGCTTAGCGGCAAGCTGCATGAAGACGGCGGAGACTTTCACATTCCGTCGAGCTGGCGCATGGCCGAGGTCGCGCAGAACATGCCCGAGACCGACCAGTCGGCCACCGACTTTGTGCTGGAAGGCGACACACGCCTGGCCGAGGTGCAGCGCCAGCTGGCCGAGGCTGAAGCCAGCGACGATGGCATGGCCATTGCCCATGCGTATTCCGACCTGCACGACGCCGGCGCCCACGATGCCGTGGCCCGCGCCCAGGCCCTTATCCTGGGGCTGGGTTTTCGGGTGAGCGAACTCGACCAGCCCGTCAACAGCTTTTCGGGTGGCTGGCGCATGCGCCTGCAATTGGCGCGCGCGCTGATGTGCCCCAGCGATTTGCTGCTGCTGGACGAGCCCACCAACCACTTGGATCTGGATGCACTCGTCTGGCTCGAAGCCTGGCTCAAGCGCTATGCAGGCACCATGATCGTGATCAGCCACGACCGCGAGTTTTTGGACGCGATCACCAATGTCACCCTGCAAATCCAGCAGGGCGAATTGAACCGCTACGGCGGTAACTACAGCAAGTTTGAAGAACTGCGCGCCCAGCAACTGGAGCTGCAGCAAGCCAGCTTTGCCAAGCAGCAGGAGAAGATGGCGCACCTGCAGAAGTTCATCGACCGCTTCAAGGCCAAGGCCAGCAAGGCCAAGCAGGCGCAAAGCCGGGTCAAGCAACTCGAACGTATGGAGAAAATCGGACCGGTGCTTGCCGAGGCCGAGTTCACTTTCGAGTTCAAGGAGCCAGCCAACCTGCCCAATCCGATGCTTGCCATCAGCGACGCCTCGTTTGGCTATGTGGACGAAGAAGGTACGCCCACCACCATTCTCACGGGCGTCAACCGCTCGGTGCTGGCTGGGCAGCGCATCGGTATCCTGGGCGCCAACGGACAGGGCAAGTCCACGCTGGTCAAGACCATTGCGCGCACCATGAAGCCGCTCGCGGGCAGCATCACGGAGGGCAAGGGGCTGAACATCGGGTACTTTGCGCAGCAAGAGCTCGATGTACTGCGCCCCAGCGAAAACCCGTTGGAGCACATGATCCGTCTGGCCAAGGAGCTAGGGCCGGATGCCAAACAGCCGAGCCGTGAGCAGGACCTGCGCAGCTATCTGGGCAGCTTCAACTTCACCGGCGATATGGTTAAACAAGCCGTAGGCACCATGAGCGGTGGTGAAAAGGCGCGCCTGGTCCTGGCCATGATTGTCTGGCAGCGCCCCAACCTGCTGCTGCTCGACGAGCCCACCAACCACCTGGACTTGGCCACGCGCGAGGCGTTGGCCATGGCACTCAACGACTTCGACGGCACCGTCATGCTGGTCAGCCACGACCGTGCACTGCTGCGCTCGGTCTGCGAGGACTTCTGGATGGTGGGCCGGGGTGTGGTCGGTCCGTTCGACGGAGACCTCGACGACTACCAGCGATACCTGCTCGAAGAATCCAAGCGCCTGCGCGAAGAAGCGCGGCTTGCCGAGCAGGCACAACAACAGGCCTCACAGGCTCCTGTTGCAGCCCCAGCCGTCGCACAGCCAACGTTGGTACCTTCCGTGGCTGCGCCCTCTTCCCCCGCCGCACGCGACGGACGAGAGCAGCGCAAGCTGGATGCCCAGACCCGTCAACAACTGGCCGAAAAGACCCGTCCGCTCAAAAAAGAGCTGGAGCAGATCGACAAACGCCTGGCGGCCTTGAGTGCAGAACGCACCGCATTGGAGCAAAAACTGACGGAAACCCTGCCTCCCGCAGAGATCGCCGAATGCGGCCGGCGCCTGAAAGCTGGGAACGACGAAACGGAAAAACTGGAGGAGCGCTGGCTGGAAATTTCTTCTGCGCTCGAAGAAATTTCAGCGGCTTCTGTGGGATGAAGATGTAAAGTCCTGTAAATTTTCGCCAGAATTTTCAGGACTTTACCAAACCATATATGAATGTATAGCTATAAAAAATGTAGCTATTTTTTGGACCAATCTACAGGCTATTGCGGTTGCATTTTTTTGCGAAAGGCTGTCAACGAACCACGGACGGGCCGCGTTGTTGGTACATCACAGGAGTTTTCCACCATGAATACCACCGCAATCTTGTCCGCCTGGCCCGAAGACGAACGCGACCGCAAGCGCGCTCCCGCCCGCATCTGAAGGCGCTGCAGCCCAGCCTCTGTTGTGCATAACGATGCCGCCGCGCAGCACACGATAAGCATAAACCGTACCAAAACAGGAAAAATGTAGGTGCCTACATAGACCCCGCATTTTTCAGACGGCCCTAGCAAGGCCAGATCCATCGATCTGCAGTCCTTGCAAAGCCCAACAAAAAACCCCGCTTTCGCGGGGTTTTTTGTTGGCTCAACAGAGATGTGCCACTCTCAGCCCATGTGCAGGCCACCATTGACCGAGAAGTCTGCACCCGTGGCGTACCCGCCCTCTTCCGAGGCCAGCCAGGCGATGATCGAGGCAATTTCGCTCGGTTCGCCCAGGCGCTTGACCGGGACAGTGGCAACGATCTTTTCCAGCACATCTGGGCGGATCGCCTTGACCATGTCTGTGCCGATGTAGCCGGGGCTAACCGTGTTGACGGTAACGCCCTTGGTGGCCAGCTCTTGCGCCAGGGCCATCGAGAATCCGTGCATGCCCGCCTTGGCTGCGGAATAGTTGGTTTGACCTGCCTGGCCTTTTTCGCCATTGACCGAACTGATGTTGATGATGCGGCCCCAACCCTTTTCCACCATGTCCGACACTACTTGCTTGGTGACGTTGAACATGCTGTTGAGGTTGGTTTCGATCACAGCGTCCCAGTCTTCGCGCGACATCTTGAGGAACATGCGGTCGCGCGTGATGCCGGCGTTGTTCACCAGCACGTCGATGGTCCCGTGCTCTGCCTTGGTCTTGCCGAAAGCTTCCACCGTGGAATCCCAATCACCCACGTTACCGACCGACGCATAAAACGTGTAGCCCAGGGCCTTTTGCTCGGCCAGCCACTTGGCGTGGTCCCGTGTCGGGCCACAACCAGCGATGACCTTGAAACCTTCCTTGTGCAGGCGCTGGCAAATGGCGGTACCGATGCCTCCCATGCCACCGGTGACATACGCGACTTTCTGGCTCATGTGATTTCTCCTTGTTAGTGATTGGCTCAGGGCCCACTCTACCGAAGAAATTGGACGCTGCCGTGAAGGAAAACACTGAAGCCCTTTCCTTTTTGACATATCCACATGCGTCACACCATTGACGCAAGACAAGCTTAGCGATGG
Organism: Acidovorax sp. M14; assembly: GCF_049331375.1. Taxonomy (NCBI): domain Bacteria; kingdom Pseudomonadati; phylum Pseudomonadota; class Betaproteobacteria; order Burkholderiales; family Comamonadaceae; genus Acidovorax; species Acidovorax sp. M14. The sequence continues at coordinate 2,413,324 of NZ_CP186263.1, read as the reverse complement.
GTCACAGGAATGGTGCCTTCAGATGCACCCAAACCACGCAACCACCAAGCGCTTATTGACTGTTGTACAGCAGAAAGACGCCCCCGGAGGGAGCCGCCAGGGAGTAGGCGACTAGGCGCGCCGTGGCGCCAGCGGCAAGGATTCCCACCCTGGTTTGGCAAACAGATAGCCCTGCTGGTAGCGGACGCCCAGCGATCTCAGGTAGGCCGACTCTGCTGGGGTCTCAATGCCCTCGGCCACGATGTCGATGGATAAACGCTGGCATACCAGCACGATGCCGCACACAATCGCCTGCCGCACCGGGTCCTGGTCGATGTTGCGGATCAGCTCCATGTCGATCTTGAGCACATGGGGCTGGAATTGAACCAGCATGTTCAGCCCCGCATAGCCCGCACCAAAGTCGTCGATGGCCGTGATGAGGCCCTGGCGCCGGTATTCATTGAAGATGGATTTGAGGTGGGCGCCGCTGGTGACCTGTTCGCCCTCGGTCACCTCGAACATGATGCGGTTGTGCGGAAAATCGAATTCCTCTGCCGCTTCCATGGTGGCGCGGATACAGGTCTCCGCCCGGTACACCGCGTTGGGCAGAAAATTGATGCTCAGTCGGCAGTCTGGCAAGCTGGCCAGCCCGAGGCGCGACGCGAGTTCAATCGCCTTGACGCGGCAGGCCTGGTCAAAGCGGTAGCGGTTGGTGTCATCCACCCACGACAGCACCGTCCCGGCCGACTCGCCATCCACACCGCGCACCAGCGCTTCGTAGGCGAACGGACGATTCAACTCCAGATCCATGATGGGCTGGAACGCCATCGTGAAGTCGAACGGAAGCTGCGTCTTGTCACGACAGGATTGGCAGCCCACGGGTTCGAAGGGTTGGGCAAAAATGGTCACTGTCATGGGCAAACATGGTAATGCATCATTACAAACTTGCGGTCTTATGGTGCCGATGCAGGGACAGCGTTTCCCGAGGTGCGCGCCAGTCTGAATCAGAGGGTGGTGATTCAGAGAGGGCTCTCTCAGACGCAATACAACTCCCTCTTTAATTGGCTGCTAAAGACAAGCAACAAAAAAGGCCGCATGGACATGCGGCCTTTTGAGGCGGGGGTAGGTAGCACCTTCGATCAATGCATCGTTGGCACTACTCAGCTATGCCAAGCTGAGGCTGACGCTTAACGCTCCACCGCCAGCGACACGCCCATGCCACCGCCGATGCACAGCGCGGCCAAGCCCTTCTTGGCGTCACGGCGCTGCATTTCGTGCAGCAGCGTCACCAGGATGCGGCAACCCGACGCACCGATGGGGTGGCCGATGGCGATAGCGCCACCGTTCACATTGACCTTGGCAGGGTCGATTGCCAATTCCTTGTTCACCGCGCAGGCCTGGGCGGCGAAGGCCTCGTTCAGCTCGAACAGGTCCACATCGGCCGCATTCCAGCCTGCGCGCTGCAAGGCCTTGCGCGAGGCCGGCACGGGGCCCATGCCCATGGTGGCGGGGTCCAAGCCGCTGGTCCCAAACGCGGCGATGCGGGCCAGAGGCTTGAGACCCAGGGCCGCAGCCTTCTTGGCGCTCATCACCACCACGGCGGCGGCGCCATCGTTCAGGCCCGAGGCATTGCCCGCCGTCACGCTGCCCGCCTTGTCAAACGCGGGGCGCAGTCCCGCCAGGGCTTCGGCGTTGGTCTTGCGGTTGAGGTATTCGTCGGTGTTGAAGAGGATGGGGTCGCCCTTCTTTTGCGCCAGGCTCACGCCGACGATTTCATCGACAAACTTGCCGGCATCTTGGGCTGCGGCTGCCTTTTGCTGGCTGGCCAGGGCCAGGGCATCCTGCATGTCGCGGGTGATGCCGTATTGCTTGGCCACGTTTTCAGCCGTGATGCCCATGTGGTACTGGTTGTACACGTCCCACAGGCCGTCCACGATCATGGTGTCCACCAGCTTCCAGTCGCCCATGCGCTGGCCGTCGCGCGAGTTGGGCAGTACGTGCGGTGCCAGGCTCATGCTCTCCTGGCCGCCGGCCACGACGATCTCGCTGTCACCCCAGGCCACGGCCTGGGCAGCCAGCATCACGGCCTTGAGGCCAGAGCCGCACACCGCGTTGATGGTGAGTGCGGGGGTTTCCTTGGCCACGCCTGCTTTCATCGAAGCCTGGCGCGCCGGGTTCTGACCCACGCCAGCTGCCAGCACCTGGCCCATGATGACTTCGCCGATCTGGTCGGACGAGAGGCCTGCGCGGGCGATGGCTTCGCGGATCACGATGGCGCCGAGGTCGGCCGCGGGCGTCTTGGCCAGCGAGCCACCAAACTTGCCCACAGCAGTGCGGGTGGCCGAAACGATGACGATGTCTTCCATGGAATGTCCTTGTAGTGGTGAGTGGTGGTTCAGTGATTCTCGCAGCGACAAAAGTCAGGACTTTTGCGTATCAGGCTTTCTGCTTGACGTAGCGGCCGGGCGCGGGCTCGATGGCCTTGAATTTGGTGCCTTTGCCATAGGCCTTGGGCGCTGCAATCTGTTTGCCAGCATGGCTCTTGAGCCAGCCTGACCAATCGGTCCACCAGCTGCCGGGGTGCTCGGTGGCACCGTCCAGCCATTGGTCGAGCGTGCCGGGGAACTTGCCGTCGGCGCGAATCCAGTGGCTGCGCTTGCCCTTGGCGGGTGGGTTGATCACGCCCGCGATGTGGCCTGACGCGCCCATCACAAAACGCTTCTTGCCTGGCAGCACCTGGGTGGATGCGTAAGCGGCCGTGGCCGGCACAATGTGGTCTTCGCGCGAGCCATAGATGTAGACCGGCAAATCGAGATTGCCCAGGTCCAGCTTTTCGCCGCACACCGTGAGCTTGCCGGGTTTGACAAGGTTGTTCTCCAAGTAAAAATTGCGCAGGTACCAGGCGTAGAACGGGCCGGGCAGGTTGGTGCTGTCGCTGTTCCAGTACAGCAGGTCAAACGGCGGCGGCGTTTCTCCCTTGAGGTAGTTGCCCACCACGTAGTTCCAGACCAGATCGTTGGGGCGCAAGAAGCTGAAGGTGGACGCCAGGTCCTGTCCCTTCATCAGCCCGCCATGGCCCATCTGCATCTCACGGAACTTGACGAAGGCCTCGTCGATGAACACGTCGAGGATGCCGGTGTCGCTGAAGTCAATCAGCGTGGTAAGAAAGGTGGCACTGGCCACGGGCTCGTCGCCACGCGCCGCCAACACAGCCAGCGCGTTGCTGAGGATGGTGCCCCCCACGCAAAATCCCAGCGCGTTGATCTGCTCGGCGCCCGTGATGTTCTGTACTACGTCGATGGCGGCCATAGCGCCATCTTCCACATAGTCGTCCCAGGTCTTGTGAGCCAGGCTGTCGTCGGGGTTGCGCCAGCTCACCACAAAGGTGCGGTGGCCTTGCTCGACGGCGTAACGGATCAGCGAGTTCTCGGGCTGCAGGTCGAGGATGTAGAACTTGTTGATGCAGGGCGGCACCAGCAAAAATGGCCGCTCGTACACCTTGGCAGTGAGGGGCTTGTATTCGAGCAGCTGAAACAGTTCGTTCTCGTACACCACCGCGCCTTCGGTGGTGGCCACATTGCGGCCCACCTCGAACAGGCTTTCGTCGGTCATCGACACATGGCCCTGCGTGATGTCGTGCAGCAGGTTCTGCATGCCCTTGGCGATGCTCTCGCCCTTGGTCTCGATGGCTTTCTTCTGCGCCTCGGCGTTGAAAGCGAGGAAGTTGCTGGGCGCCATGGCGGCCATCCACTGCTCCACGCCAAAGCGGATGCGGGCCTTGGTCTTCTCGTCGGCCTCGACCGCCTCGGCCAGGCCCATCAGCGTGCGGGCGTTGAGCAGGTAGGCAGCCGCAGAAAACGCCGCCACGGGGTTGCTGGCCCAGCCTTCGCCGGCAAAACGCTTGTCTTTGACCTCCGGGGTGCCCTGCAGGCCCTGGGCCCACAGCTCCTGAGCTTCTTTGAGGTACTGCTGCTGCAACGCCTGCAGTTTGGTCTGCGACAGCTTCAGAGGCGCTGCGGCAGGTACCTGCGCCCCGAGGTCCAGTTTCTGAAACGATTGCAGCGCCTGCGACCAGCTTTGCCCGAAAATCTGTTGGAACTGCTGGGCGCTCTCGGCCCAGGGTGATTCAGAAGTCATGCTCATTCCTCAATGGTTGGTCGCTCGCAGCGGCTGGGGCCTGATTTTTGTTTCGCGGGTTCATTGTTGCCCACCCCATGGGGCATGGCAACGAATTCAACGCTTTCAGTGCACACAAATCAATGTACCTCATCGTCATCGCCTGGACCTACGTCACGCTCATGATGGCGGTGGCCGAGGCCACCAGCCCACAGGGCACTGTGCTGGGCGCCATCATCACGTTTGCGTTGTATGGCCTGCTGCCCATGGGCATTCTGGTCTACATCCTGGGCACGCCGTCGCGCAAGCGCAAGATCAAAGCGCGGGAGGCGGCCGAACAGGCTGCGTATGACGCGGAACAGGCCGCAGCCCGCGCGACCGATGCGGGCGCCGAACCCGCAGCGTCAGCCGCGCCAGATGCAGGCGGCAAAGCGCCCGCTGCCGCCGAGGGCAACGCTGTCGCGGCGGTGCGAAAAGAACCGTGAGGCCTGCGTGACGGTGCACCAGGGTGCGGTGCTGTCATTGCCGTAAATGGCGGTGATGCCCATGGCACGCAGGCGCAACCGGGCCAGCCCTGCCAGATCGCACAGGTACTTGCCCGGTGCATCGGGCCGGGCCACAAAGCACTGAGCGGCCGCAGCGCCCAGGGCACCCGGGGCGTCGCAGAACGCTGCACGCACCTCCGCCCCGACCTCGAAAGCCGTGGGGCCGATGCAGGGGCCTAGCCAAGCCACCGTGTGGGCAGCAACCTCTGAAGCGTACGGAGAGCCAGGCGCCATTGCTGCATTTTTGATAGCTGCAGAGGCGTGATGTACTAGCGCTTCATGGCAAAAACGCTTGAAAACCGATTCCAGCACGCCCTGCCCTGCGTGCCCGGCCAGTCCGCGCCAGCCGGCGTGGGCTGCAGCCACCACTTGGCCTGAGCGGTGCGCCAGCAACACGGGCAAGCAGTCGGCCACCATGATGGTGCAGACGGCGCCGGGTGCACTGGCCACGCAGGCGTCGGCCTCTGTCCCGTCGGGCGTGCCCGCATCAAGCAGCGCCACGCCTTCGCCATGCACCTGACTCAAGAACACTGCACGCGTGCCCGGGGTCGTGGCTTGCAAGGCGGATTGAACGATCTGCCGGTTGGCGGCCACCGCCTGCGGATCGTCGCCCACATGGGCGCCCAGGTTCAACTGGTCGTACGGTGCGCGGCTCACGCCGCCCGCGCGCGTGGTGCACAGCGCATGCACACCGGGCGGTGCAGGCCAGTCGGGCACCAGCCAGTCTGCGTGCAGGCCCTGTACCGACGAAGACGCAGCCGTCACGCTTCGTTGTCCGGGCACGCCGAGGGCTGCGCCTGCTGGAACGCGGGCAGTGCCATGCAGGCGTCGAACGCACTCATGGTGCGCAGCAGGCCATCCAGGCTGACCTTGAAGCGCTGGGCATTGAAGATCTGCGGCACCAGGCAGCAGTCGGCCAGCGTGGGCGTGTCGCCCCAGCACAGCACCGAGGGCGCCATGCCCTGCGCAGCGCGCTCTTGCGCCAGCAGGTCAAGTTGCCGCTCGAACGCCTCCAGACCACTGCGAACCCAGTGGTGGTACCAGGCGTTCTTGGCATCCTCGTCCACCTTCAGTTCATGCACCAGGTACCTGAGCACACGCAGGTTGTTGATGGGGTGGATTTCGCACGCCACCATCTGGGCCAGTGCGCGCACCCGGGCCCGCGCCAACGGGGTGGCGGGGAGCAAGGCAGGCGTGGGATGGGTTTCGTCCAGATATTCGATGATGGCCATGGACTGCGACAGCGCCGTGCCGCCATCGGTCACCAGGGTGGGCACCAGCGCGTCCCCGATGCGGCCCGCGTAATCGGGTGCCTTGTGCTCGCCCTTGACCAGATGCACGGGCATGTAGTCGTACGGCAGGCCCTTGAGCTGCAGCGCGATGCGCACGCGGAACGAGGCGGAGGAGCGGAAGTAGTTGTAGAGCTGCATGGCGGAGCGGTGCCTGGGGTCGATCAAACAAGGAATGAAGCCTGTGCGGCATGGCGCCGACAGGCCAGAGAAAGAGTGCGCCCGGCGACCAAGGGCATATCCGTCAGGCGCCCGATGTGCCCGCCGGGTCCTGGTGGTTGTAGACGACTTTGGAGAGCAGCACCATGAGGTCGGCGCTTTCCTGGGCGGTGAGCGGTGCCGTGAGGCGCTCCTGCACGCGCTGGGCGGCATCGCGCATCTGCAGGGCGGCCACTTCGCCTTCGGGCGTGATCCACAGCAGCTTGCGGCGGCGGTCGCGGGTGTCGGGCTCGCGGCGGATCCAGCCGCGCTTTTCCAGTCGCCCGATCACCGAGCCGGACGTGGCCGCATCGAACGCCACGCGGGCGGCCAGGGTGACCTGGTCTTCGCCCGGCTGGGCCAGCAGTTCGTGCAGGATGGCGAACTGCACCGGCGTCACGTCAAATCCGGCCGTCTCTTCCATGAAAAGTGCCACGGTCCGCTGGTGGGCGCGGCGCACCAGGTGGCCCGGCGTGTTGTGGAAATCGAAGCTCTTTGCCATGGGCGCGAGTGTAGCGCCCCCCAGCAGAGGGCCTGCGCCCATGGCACACTGCCACACTGCGGCGCGCACCGTACTGCGCCCGGCTTTTTTGACAGCATTCCCAGAACCATTGAAAGGCAGACATGAGCTACGTGTTTCCTCCAGCCCCCGTGGTCAGCGTGCCCGTGGTGGGCAGCGGCGAACGGTTTCCGGTACACCGCATTTACTGCGTGGGCCGCAACTACGAAGAACACGCCAAGGAGATGGGCTTCACCGGCCGCGAGCCACCCTTCTTCTTCCTCAAGCCTGCGGATGCCATTGTGGTCGTCAACGCGGGCGAAACCGGGCAGCTGCCCTACCCCAGCCTCACGGCCAACCTGCACCACGAGATCGAGCTGGTGGTGGCCATTGGCAAGGGTGGCAAGAACATCCAGGCCGCCGACGCTTTCAGCCACATTTATGGCTACGCCGTGGGCCTGGATATGACCCGCCGCGACCTGCAAAACGACATGAAGAAACAGGGCCGCCCCTGGTGCATTGGCAAGGGCTTCGACGCCAGCGCGCCCATCGGTCCCATCACGCCGGCAGCCCAGGCAGGTGACGTGGCCAACGCGCCCATCTGGCTGCAGGTCAACGGCGCCGACCGCCAGCGCAGCACCGTGACCCAGCTGATCTGGAACATTGCCGAGACCATCGAGCACCTGTCGGCCGCGTGGGAGCTGCAGCCCGGCGACCTGATCTACACCGGCACCCCCGAAGGCGTGGGCGCCGTGGTGCGTGGCGATACGCTTGAAGGCGGTGTGGGCGGCCTCACGCCTTTGCGCCTGACCGTGGTGTGAGCGCCACCGGGCGGCCCCGCCGCCCGGCCAGGCGAACGCAATGCTACGACTTTCATAGCTGGTAGCGCATGTTGCACTAGCGCTACCAGCCCATTTGACCCTCAAACCCCTGCATGACCTACCGCAGCCCCATCAAACATTGCCGCGCCTGTGGCACCGCCGTGGTGTACCGCCTGCCGGACGACGGCGACACCAAACAGCGTGCTGTCTGCCCCGCGTGCAACACGGTGCACTACGAGAACCCGCTCAATGTGGTGGGCACGGTGCCCGCGTTGCCCGATGGCCGCATCCTGCTGTGCAAACGCAACATCGAACCCCGGTGGGGCAAATGGACGCTGCCCGCAGGCTTCATGGAGCTGGACGAAACCACGGCCCAAGGGGCGGCGCGTGAGACCGACGAAGAGGCTGGCGCGCAGATCGAGATCGGCCCCCTCTTCAGCCTGCTGAACGTGCGCCGCGTGGGCCAGGTGCACCTGTTCTACCGCGCCACGCTGCTGAGCGACCAGTTCAACCCAGGCTACGAAACGATCGAGGCCCGGCTGTTTGCCGAAGACGAAGTGCCCTGGGACGAGCTGGCGTTCCGCACCGTCAAGGAAACGCTGGAGTGCTACTTTGCCGACCGCAAGGCAGGCACCATGGGCATGCACTTCATCGACATCGAATAGGCGCGGCCATGACGGTTGCCACCTCCACAGCATCACCCGCAAACACCACGCAGGCCAGTGCGCCGCCGGATGGCCTGCCCGCCTACCGCCTGCTCACCGGTCCCGACGACGCCAGCTTCTGCCGCCGCGTGAGCGACGCGCTGGCGCTGGGCTATCGGCTGTATGGCTCACCGGCGGCCACCTTCAACGGGCAGACCGTGATCGTGGCCCAGGCCATCGTGTGGCCCGGCGTGGTGGACTGACAAGGGCCTGGTCGCCGGGCGTCATCCAGCGGCGCGCAACCCCTGCGCCGCGCCCACTCATTCGCCCCCCACCCGCTCCTCTGCGGGCACCGGTGGCGACACCGAACCCGGTGGGTCGGTAGTGACCGGCGGCAAACCGCCCGCACCCGCAGGCCGGGGCGGCATGCCGGGCACCGGGGCCTGCTGCGGGTCGGTGCGGAACAGGCCACGAATCCAGTCACGCATGGTGCTGAGCGAGCTGTCGGGCGGTGGCGGTGGGCTGGTGTCAAACTCATCCACAAACCGGTCATTGCCGTCGATCACCTTGTTGCGAATGGCCTGCTGCATGAACTCGCCCACCATGGGCAACGCACTGCGCGCGCCCTGCCCCCAGTAGTCGCTGCGCAGCGTGATGCGCCCGTCATTGAAGCCAGCCCAGGCACCCGCCACGACGCGGGTGTGCATCAGGATGAACCAGCCATCGGTGTTGTCTTGCGTGGTGCCGGTCTTGCCCGCCACGTCGGCCTGGATGCCATAGCGCGTACGGATGGCCGTGGCCGTACCCCGGTCCACGGCACCGCGCATGGTGTTGCGCAGGGTCTGCGCTGCCCGGGGTTGGAAGACCTCTTCAGGCACGGGCTTGGCAAAGGTCTCCAGCACCTTGCCATTGCGGTCTTCGATGCTGGTGATGAGCACGGGCTCCACATAACGGCCCAGGTTCACGATGCTGCTGTAGGCCGAGATCATCTCCTTGAGCGTGACCGGGCTCGTGCCCAGCGCCAAGGAGGGCACCTCTTCCAGCTTGGACTGCCGCACGCCCAGGGCGCGCGCCACTTCGGCCACGCGGGCCGGGCCCACCTGCTGCATCACCTGTGCGGTGATGGTGTTCTTGGAGAACGCCAGGCCGTCGGCCAGTGTCATGGGCTGGTCGCTGGGCGGGCCACCATCGGTGGGGCGCCAGACGCGGCCTCCGCCCAGCGGGATTTCGACGGCGGTATCCATCAGCGTGTCTTCAGGCGTTGCTCCGTTGGCAAAAGCAGCGCCATACACAAACGGCTTGAAGGTCGAGCCTGGCTGGCGGCGCGCTGCCTGCACGTGGTCGAACGGGTCTTGCGCAAAGTCGCGGCTGCCCACCCAGGCCAGCACATGGCCGGTGACCGGGTCTTGCGCCAGAAAGCCCGCCTGCACACGCGTCTTTTCGGCGCGCAGCTTGGCCATGAAGGCAGCGTCGTCCAGCAGCGCCTTCAGCGCGTCGTCGGGCGTATCGCCCTTGTCCACGGCCGCGCGGTACTCGGCGCTCTCGCGCACCAGGGTCTGCACCAGCTCGTTCTTGGGCCCCCAGCCGTTGCGCTGTGACCAGGCAGTGTCGGCCACACCTTGCAACTGCCGACCCTGCCGCGCCACCGCCTGGTTGGCATAGGCCTGAAGGCGCGAGTCGATGGTGGTGCGGATCACCAGGCCGTCCGAATACAGGCTGTAGCCCTTACTGTCGGCCCAGTCGATGAGCTGCTTGCGCAGCTGGATCGCAAAATGCGGCGCCGGGCCCATGACCTCGGTCTGGCGTTCAAAGTTGATGCGCAGCGGGCGTTTTTGCAGGGTCTCGAACTGCTTGGCATCGAGCTTGCCGCGCTTGACCATCTGCGACAGCACCGTGTTGCGGCGGGCCTGCGCGCGCTCGGGGTTGAGCACCGGGTTGTAGTAGGCCGTGCCCTTGAGCATGCCGATCAGCGTGGCGCTTTCCAGCACGTTGAGCTTGTCGGCCGACTTGTCAAAGTAGGTGCGCGCGGCCATCTCGATGCCGTAGGCGTTGTAGAGAAACGGCACGGTGTTGAGGTAGGTCTCCAAGATTTCGTCCTTGGAATACGACGCCTCGATCTTGAGCGCGGTGATCGCTTCCTTAAGCTTGCGGGTGAGCGTGCGCGAGCGCCCGATTTCCTCCGGGAACAGGTTGCGCGCCAGCTGCTGGGTGATGGTGGAGCCGCCCTGCGGGTCGCCACGCAGCGTCAACACCACCGACGACGCCGTGCGCCGCCAGTCCAGCCCGAAGTGCTTGTAAAAGCGGTGGTCTTCGGTCGCTATCAGCGCATCAATCACGTTGGGCGAGATCTGGTTCAGCTCCACCCACTCGCGGTTGGCCCAGCGGTATTCGGCCAGCAGCTTGCCGTCGGCCGACATGAGCTGCGCAGGCAGCTCGCTCTTGGCCTTGCGGATGTCGCTGATACCGGGGGTGAAAGGCACGAGCGCCAGCGTGAACACCAGCAGCGCAGCGGGCACCGCCACCACCGTCCACAACAGCAGGCGCCGCACGGGCCGGGGAACCCAGGCCAACAGGCCCGCCATGCGGGCCCGGAAAGAAAGCAGCCACTTGTGCATCAATGAATCGCCGGGAAATAAGGGGTCGCTTCAGGACCGCCCCACCAGGGGCCGGTCAGGAAGGAAAAAGGGGATGGAGAACGCAAAAGCAGAGTCGGGCATGGTGCACCGTGCTCCGTCAGACACCTTGGCCTGCCAACAGTTCCAGCATGCCGGCTTCGTCCAGCACGGGCACGCCCAGTTCCTGGGCCTTGACCAGCTTGCTGCCGGCTTCTTCGCCCGCCACCACGTAACTGGTCTTCTTACTGACTGAGCCGGCCACCTTGGCGCCTGCGGCTTCGAGCATGTCCTTGGCCGCGTCGCGGCTCAGGGTGGGCAAGGTACCGGTCAGCACCACCGTCTTGCCCGCCAGGATCTGCGGGGCACGCTCGGCCACCGAGCCTTCGGGCCAGGTCACGCCGCAGGCACGCAGCTGCTCGACCACTTCGCGGTTGTGCGGCTGTTCAAAGAAGGTGTGGATGGCCTTGGCCACGATGGGGCCCACGTCGTTGACGGCCAGCAGCTGCTCTTCCGGCGCATCCATGATGGCGTCGAGCACTCCAAAATGCCGCGCCAGGTCCTTGGCCGTGGCCTCGCCCACATGGCGGATGCCCAGGGCAAACAAGAAGCGCGGCAGCGTGGTCTGCTTGGATTTTTCGAGCGCCGCCAGCACGTTCTGGGCCGATTTCTCGGCCATGCGCTCCAGCGCAATCAGCGAGGTCAGGCCCAGTCGGTACAGGTCGGGCAGTGTGCGGATCACGTTGGCATCCACCAGCTGGTCCACCAGCTTGTCGCCCAGGCCCTCGATGTCCATGGCGCGGCGTGCGGCAAAGTGCAGGATCGCCTCCTTGCGCTGCGCGGCGCAGAACAGGCCGCCGGTGCAGCGGTGGTTGGCCTCGCCCTTTTCGCGCACCACGGCGCTGCCGCACACAGGGCAAGCTTCGGGCATGCGGAAGTTGGGCACATAGCCCGACCTTTGCCCGGGCATCACACCCACCACCTCGGGGATCACATCGCCCGCACGGCGCACGATGACGGTGTCACCCACGCGCACGCCCTTCTTGCGGATCTCGAACAGGTTGTGCAGCGTGGCGTTGGTCACGGTGACCCCGCCCACAAACACCGGTGCCAGGCGCGCCACAGGCGTGATCTTGCCGGTGCGGCCCACCTGCACATCGATGCCTTCGATCTTGGTGGCCATCTCCTGCGCCGGGTACTTGTGCGCCACAGCCCAGCGCGGCTCGCGGGTCTTGAAGCCCAAGTCGCGCTGCAGCTGCAGGGAGTTGACCTTGTAGACGACGCCGTCGATGTCGTACGGCAGCGCATCGCGGCTGGCACCCACCTGCTGGTGAAACGCTACCAATTCAGTAGCACCCACCGCAATTTGTACCTGCGCTGCCACCGGGAAACCCCAGGATTTCAACGTCTGCAGAATCTCGAAATGCGTGCGGAACACGGGCCCACCCTCGGCAGGCGGCGTGATGGCGCCCAGGCCATAGGCAAAAAAGCTCAAGGGCCGCTGGGCGGTGATGTTGGAGTCCAGCTGGCGCACCGCACCCGCAGCCGCATTGCGTGGGTTCACAAAGGTCTTGCCGCCCTGCTCCCGCTGGCGCTCGTTCAGCGCGTCGAAGTCGGCGCGGCGCATGTAGACCTCGCCACGCACTTCGAGCACAGAAGGCACGCCGTCGGGCAAGGTCAGCGGAATCTGGCGGATGGTGCGGATGTTGTGCGTCACCTCCTCGCCCACCTCACCGTCACCGCGCGTGGCGGCCTGCACCAGGCGGCCATTTTCGTAGCGCAGGCTCATGGCCAGGCCATCGAACTTGGGTTCTGCCACGTATTCAATGGCAGGGTCGGCATCACTCAGGCCCAGCTCGCGCCGCACGCGCGCGTCAAACGCCTGGGCGCCCGTGGCCTCTGTGTCGGTTTCGGTGTGGATGCTGAGCATGGGCACCGCGTGGCGCACGGGGGCCAGGCCATCCATCACTGCACCAATCACGCGCTGCGTGGGGGAGTCGGGGGTGACCAGACCGGGGTGCGCGGCTTCGAGCGCCTGCAACTCGCGGAACACACGGTCGTATTCGGCGTCGGGCACGGTGGGCTCGTCCAGCACGTAGTACTGGTGGGCCCACTGGTTGAGCTGGTCGCGCAGCGCTTTGATCTTGATAGCTGGCTGCGCTTGATCCACGGGCGCTGGGGCCGAAAAAAGATCCAAACTCTCGGTCATGGCCGCACCAGCGCTCAGCTGAACAGGCGCCGCGCCAGCACCGACCCCGCAGACAGATCCCGCCCATCGAGCTGGTCGTACAGCAGCTCCAGGTCGGCGGCGATCGGGTCCATGGCCATGGCGGGCAGCGGGGTGCCGTTCTGGTCACACAGCACGCCGTCCATGGCCTGGCACAGTGCGGCGGCCACATCGCGCAGGCGGGCAAAGGGCTGTTCGGTGCGGTGAACCTGGGCGACATCCAGGCTCAGGGTGATGTCGCGGATGGCGGACTGGTCGGGGTCGTCGGCCAGAGCAGCCTGGGTGTCGTAGCCCAGCGTGAGCAAAGGCGGCAGGCCCTGGGTGCTGGCGGGCAGCACCAGGCGGCCAGGCATGGCGCCGGGCACAAAGCCCAGGCGGGCAGCGTTCTGCTGCACGTAGCCCGGGCTCCACGCGGCCTGGCGGGCGCGCAGCATGAACATGAGCTGGGCATCGTGGTCGCTGGCGAACTGGTCCAGCTCGCGGGCGCGGGCCACTTCCTGCAGCATGTCGGGGAAGTCGGGAGCAGCGTTGATGGCGTCGGCAAAGGCCTGGGCCTTGACCACGAACTCGGAAAACTCGATCTCGTTGAGCGCGCCCATGCGGTTGGCGAGTTGCACGCCCGCCTGGAAGGACTGGTAGCGCTGACCGGGGGCCGGGGTTTCCCACTGCTGGGTGGCTTCGTTCAGGCCTTCGATGGCAAAGGGCTTGCTGCCTGCGCGGCGGGTGGGCGGCAGTGCGGCCAGGGCCGCGTCGCCGGACACCACATGCTCGGGCTGTAGCGAGGCGATCACATCGATGAGCGGGTCCAGCCCCGGGCGGCGCTCGGGCGAAAACGGCGGCACGGGCAGTTGCAGGGCGTCGCCCGCGTCCACGGTGTGTTCCGACGGCTCCGGTCCTCGGTCCAGGCCGTGGAACTCGCCGGGGGGCATCGCACCGGCCGCGCCCGCATCAAAGCCGGGCTCCAGGCGCTGCGCGGGCTCCGCCGCCGGGTCGTGCTCAGTAGGAAGGGCGCGCTTGGGCGCGTTGCGGCGCGAGGTCCAGGTGTTGTAGGCCACGATCAGGGCCAGCACCAGGCCACCGATGATGGCCAGACTCAGTTGCAATGTGCTCATGTTTGAATGAATGGGTTCAAGCGTCCACCATCGACAAAGCGGACTCCATGTCCACCGCCACGATGCGCGACACGCCCTGCTCCTGCATGGTCACGCCGATCAGTTGCTCGGCCATTTCCATCGCGATCTTGTTGTGGCTGATGAACAAAAACTGCGTGCCCTTGCTCATACTGGACACCAGCTTGGCATAACGCTCGGTGTTGGCGTCGTCCAGCGGCGCGTCCACCTCGTCCAGAAGGCAGAACGGCGCGGGGTTGAGCTGGAAGATGGCAAACACCAGCGCAATGGCCGTGAGCGCCTTTTCACCGCCTGACAGCAGGTGGATGGTCTGGTTCTTCTTGCCGGGCGGCTGCGCCATCACCTGCACACCCGAATCCAGGATTTCGTCGCCGGTGATGATGAGCTTGGCCTGGCCGCCGCCGAACAGCTCGGGGAACATGCGGCCAAAGTGCGCGTTGACGGTGTCGAAGGTGCCCGAGAGCAGCTGGCGCGTTTCGCCGTCGATCTTGCGGATCGCGTCTTCCAGCGTGTTCATGGCCTCGGTGAGGTCGGCGGTTTGCGCATCCAGGAACACCTTGCGCTCGCTGGCGAGCTTCAATTCATCCAGCGCGGCCAGGTTGACTGCGCCCAATGCCGCAATCTCGCGGTGCAGGCGGTCGATTTCGCCCTGCAGGCCGCCGATGCGCACATTGCCTTCGTCGATGGAGCGGGCCACGGCCTCCAGGTCGGCCTGGGCGTCTTGCAGCAAGGTGGTGTACTGCTCCAGGCCCAGGCGCGCGGCCTGTTCCTTGAGCTGGAATTCGGTGATGCGCTGGCGCAGCGGGTCGAGGGCACGCTCCAGCTGCATGCGGCGTTCGTCGCTGGCTCGCAGCTTGGTCGTCAGGTCGTCGTATTCGCTGCGCTGGGCGGCCAGGGCTTTCTCGCGCTCCATCTTGAGTTCCAGCGCGGCTTGCAGGCCGCCTTGCGCGGCGGCGTCGGACAGGCGGGCGAGTTCGTCGCGCGCACGCTGCTCTTCGTCGGCCAGTGCCTTGGCCTGCTGCGTGGCGGTTTCTATAGAGCGATTCAATTCGGCACGGCGCGCCTCCAGG
This sequence comes from Acidovorax sp. M14, assembly GCF_049331375.1. Lineage (NCBI taxonomy): Bacteria > Pseudomonadati > Pseudomonadota > Betaproteobacteria > Burkholderiales > Comamonadaceae > Acidovorax > Acidovorax sp. M14. Next base: position 2,398,194 of record NZ_CP186263.1, on the reverse strand, counting down.
CTGCGCTGCGAGAACGTGGCCTCTTGCGCCTGGCGCTCCAGCGTGCGCTGCTGCTCGCGGCAGGCAGCCAGCTTGCGCTCCGCCTCGATGACTTTGTCGCCCAGCTGGGCCTCGCGCTCCTGGCTGTCGGCCAGTTGCATGTCCAGCTCTTCAAAGCGCGCCTCGGCGGCCACACGGCGCTCCTGCAGGTCGGCCAGCTGGGCCTCGACCTCAGCCAGGTCGCCGTCGATCTGTGCGCTGCGGGCGCGGGTCTGCTCGGCCAGTTGCGTCAGGCGCAGGGTCTCCACCTGCAGCTCGTGCGCACGGCTCTGGGCCTCGGTCGCTTCGCGGCGGGCGGACACCAGGCGCTGCGAGGCGTCGGCATAGGCGGCCTCGGCGCGGACTAGGGCGGTGCGCGATTCTTCGGCGATCAGGGCCTGGGCGCGCAGTTCCTTTTCAAGGTGCTCGATCTCTTGCGCGCGGGCCAACATGCCGGACTGCTCGGAGTCCTGCGCATAGAAGCTCACGCTATGAGCGCTGACGGCATGGCCCGTGGGCACAAACACCGTCTCCCCAGGTTGCAGCTGGCTGCGGCGGGCCAGGGCTTCGTCCAGCGTGGGGGCCGTGTAGCAGCCCTGTAGCCAGTCGGTGAGCACGGCGCGCAGACCCGCGTCATTGAGGCGCAGCAGATCGGACAGGCGCTGGTGCTGGGACGGCGCCTCGGGCTGGCCGGCTGCAGGCGCGCTGTAAAAGGCCAGGCGCGCTGGGGGCGCATCGTTGCCGCCGGAGCCCAGAAAACCGCGCACCATGTCCAGGCGCCCGACTTCCAGCGCGGCCAGACGCTCGCGCAGGGCGGCCTCGAGCGCGTTTTCCCAGCCGGGCTCGATGTGGATGCGGCTCCACAGGCCTTGCAGGCCATCGAGGCCGTGTTTGGCGAGCCAGGGGCGCAGCTTGCCGTCCGTCTTGACCTTTTCCTGCAGGGCCTTCAGAGCCTCCATGCGGGCCGACAGCTCGGCCTGGCGCGCGCTTTCGGCGTTCACCGCCTGCTGGCGGGCGCGGCGGTCTTCGTCCAGCTGGGGCACGGACTCCTGCAGCTCGTACAACCGTGCCTCGGTGGTTTCGGCCATCTCCTGCGCTTCTTCCAGTTGCTCGCGCAGGTTGGTCAGGCGGGCTTCATCGGGCGCAGCCAGCGCGTTGCGGTCGGTGCGCAGGCGTTCAAAGCGGGCGTCCAGCTGGCGGCTTTGTTCGTCAAAGCTGCGCTGCTCGGCGGCCAGCACGCCAATCTGCTGCTGTACCTGCACGACGCTGCTGCGCTGCTCGGCCGTGCGGGCCTGGGCCTGGCGCAAGGCTTCTTCCAGGTCGGGCAGCTGCATGGCCTGCTCTTCGACCTGGGCGGCGAGCAGTTCGGCGCGCTCTTCGGCGTCCACACCGGCACCGGCCAGGTTTTCCAGCTCCACATCGGCGTCTTCCTTGCGGGCCTGCCACTGGGCGATCTGCTCGGCCAGTTGCACCAGGCGCTGTTCCACGCGCTGGCGGCCTTCGACCACGTAGCGGATCTCGGCTTCGAGCTTGCCGACCTCGGCCGTGGCTTCGTAGAGCTTGCCCTGGGCCTGGTTGACCTGGTCACCGGCGGCGTAGTGGGCCTGGCGGATGGTTTCGAGGTCGGACTCCACGGCGCGCAGGTCGGCCATGCGCGATTCGAGGTCGTTCACGGCCTGCAGGCCATCCAGGCGCACCTTGTTCTGCTGCTCTTCGGCCTCGGCCCGCTTCAAAAACCACAGCTGGTGCTGCTTGAGCGTCGCGTCAGCATGCAGGGTGTTGTACTTGGCGGCCACCTCGGCCTGCTTTTCGAGCTTTTCGAGGTTGGCGTTCAGCTCGCGCAGGATGTCTTCCACCCGCGTGAGGTTTTCGCGCGTGTCCGACAGGCGGTTTTCGGTCTCGCGGCGGCGCTCTTTGTATTTGGAAACACCGGCGGCCTCTTCGAGGAACAGTCGCAATTCCTCAGGGCGGCTTTCGATGATGCGGCTGATGGTGCCCTGGCCGATGATGGCGTAGGCGCGGGGGCCGAGGCCGGTGCCCAGAAAAACGTCCTGCACATCGCGGCGGCGCACGGGCTGGTTGTTCAGAAAGTAGCTGCTGGTGCCATCGCGGGTGAGCACGCGGCGCACCGCGATTTCGCCAAACTGGCCCCACTGGCCGCCCGCGCGGTGGTCGGAGTTGTCGAACACCAGCTCCACACTGGCGCGGCTGGCCTGCTTGCGGGTGGTGGTGCCGCTGAAGATCACGTCCTGCATGCTCTCGCCGCGCAGCTCGCTGGCCTTGCTCTCGCCCAGCACCCAGCGCACCGCGTCCATGATGTTGGACTTGCCGCAGCCATTCGGCCCCACCACGCCGACCAGTTGCCCGGGCAGCATGAAATTGGTGGGTTCAGCGAACGACTTGAAGCCGGAGAGCTTGATCGAGGTAAGACGCACGGATCAGATGGCGGGTAGATGCAGAAGAGACGCGGCGGTCAACCAGGGCGCCGGTGCGCAGTCCCGGCGTACAACACACCGGCAGGGCCGGGTGTGGGCAAGGCCGGAATGATACCGCGCCGCCTGCCTGGCCCTGGCGCTCAAGGGCCGCTGGAGGCGCCCGCAGGCCGGTTGGCACCAAAAATCCAGCCAAATCGGCCTGATGCGCTAGTGCAATATGGCTTTATTGCTATCGATTTTGATAGCCAAAGGCGACGACCATCAAGGCAGCACACACACCTGGTTACGCCCGCCCGACTTGGCCTTGAACAGAGCTTCGTCCGCGCGGGCCACTGCCTGGGGCAGGTGCTGCAGCGCAGAGATCTCGCACGCGCCAATGGACACGGTGAGCTGCTCGGGCTCGGTGATGCCCTCCACCGCGCGACGCAGCTTTTCGGCCACCTTCAGCGCGTCGGGCAGTGCGGTCTGGGGCAGGCAGACCAGAAACTCCTCGCCGCCCCAGCGAATGATCTCGTCGCCGCGCCGCAGGGCATCGGTCAGCACCCGGGCCACTGCCTGCAGGGCCTTGTCGCCCGCATCGTGGCCAAAACGGTCGTTGATGCTCTTGAAACGGTCCAGGTCCATGAGCAGGATGGACGAAGCGGGCTCAAACAGGGAGGCCCGGTACACACGCCGGTCGATCAGGTCCACCGCGTGGCGGTTCAGCAGCCCGGTCAGCGCATCGTGGTAAGCGGCGCGCTGCAGCTCCTGGCGCTCGGCGGCCACGGTCATGAGCGAGCCGAACAGCTCGGCCAGCCCCGCAAACAGGCTCTCGCCAACCTCGTCAAAGTAGCCATCGCGGTCGGCGTACAGCACAAAGATGCCGCTGTAGCCATTGAAGGTGGAGGCAATGGGCAAGGCCAGCACATGGTGAATACCGTGGTGGCGTGCCGCCTCGCGCCAGGGGCCAAACGGGGAAAGCTGCGACACCGTGAAAGGGCCAGCAGACTTGCCCTCCAGCGTGGTAAAGGCAGGGCCGATGCGGGTGAGCAGGTTGCGCTCGATGGTCAGCGACTCGGCATAAGCGACCGCCGGGCCTGCGTACACCTGCGGGCGGATGGTCTGCGTGTCGGTGGGGCCGAACCAGGTCCACGCCAGGCGGATGTGGCTGGTGACATCCACAATGGCCTGGCACACCCCGCGGATGATCTCCAGCTCGCTGCGCCCCAGGATCAGCTTGGCAGAGCGCTTGAGCAGCATCTCGGCAATCACCGAGCGCTCGCGCTGCGCGTCAAACCCCGAGGCTACGGGGGCCTGTGGTGTGGAGGCGGACGTCGGAGACTTCTTGAAAAACATGGAAACGACAGCGGTCAAGCGCCCGCATCATAGGTGGCGCGGCCAGCCTGCGGGTGCAAAGGGTCTACGGCGTCGCGTTGCTGGCCGCACCCCTTCCCTGGCCCCGCACGCCCGGCGCAGGGCCGATGCCATCAATGGCCTCCATCCAGGGTGCCATCCAGTGCACCGTTCGTGCGGCGAACCAGTGCCTCGAACTCGGCCACGGCCACGGGCGGGCTGAGCAAAAAGCCCTGCCATGCGTGGCAGTGATGGCGCTCCAGAAACTCGCGCTGCGCCTCGGTTTCCACGCCCTCCGCGATCACGCGCAGGCCCAGGCTGGTACCCAGGGCCACCACCGTGCGCGCAATGGCGGCGTCGTTGGGGTCGGTGAGCACGTCGCGCACAAAGCTCTGGTCGATCTTGAGCTGATCCAGCGGCAGGCGCTTGAGATAGCTGAGCGATGAATAACCAGTGCCAAAGTCGTCCAGCGAAAAGCCGACACCGTAGCCTCGCAACTGGCCCATCTTGTCGATGGTGTCTTCCACGTCCTGCAGCAGCAGGCCTTCGGTCATCTCCAGCTTGAGCTGGTGGCCGTCGGCCCCTGCCCCCGCGAGTGCGGCGAGCACCTGGGCCACAAAGCCGGTCTGGTGGAACTGCCGGGGACTCACGTTGACCGCCAGGCTCAGCGTGGCCAGGTCGGGCTGCTGAGCCCACGCGGCCAGACGGCGGCAGGCCGCCTGCAGCACCCATTCGCCCAGCGGCAGGATCAGGCCGGTTTCTTCGGCCAGCGGGATGAAATGCGCGGGCGAGATGAAGCCGTCGCGCGGATGGCGCCAGCGCAGCAAGGCCTCGGCGCCGATGATGCGGCCGTGGTCGATCTGGGGCTGGTAGTACAGCTCGAACTGGCCCTGGGCCAGGCCCACGCGCATGTCCAGCTCCAGCGTGGCGCGGGCGCTGACCACGGCCTGCATCTGGGGGTCATAAAAGCGCAAGGTGTCGCGCCCCGCATTCTTGGCCTGATACAGCGCCAGGTCAGCGCGCTTGAGCAGTTCATCCACCGTCTCGCGTGTGCCGCTGTAAATGGTGACGCCCATGCTCAGCGAGCTGTGGTGCGCGTCGCCGTCGATCTGGTACGGCTCGCGCAGCACGCCCAAGATGCGCTGGCCCACGTCTTCGGCGCGTGCAGCGGCCTCTTCAGGGCTGTCGCCCAGGTCTTCCAGCACCACCACAAATTCGTCGCCGCCCTGGCGGGCCACGGTGTCGTCCTCGTGCACACAACTGCGCAGGCGGTGCGCCACCTGAAGCAGCAAGGCATCGCCCCGGTCGTGGCCCCGGGTTTCGTTCACCGTCTTGAAGTTGTCCAGGTCCAGCATCAGCAATGCTCCGCTGCGCTGGTGGCGCGCGCTCGTAGCCAGTGCCTGCTGCAGCCGGTCCATCAGCAGACGGCGGTTGGGCAAGCGGGTGAGCGGGTCGTAGTAGGCCAGCTGGTTGATCTCTTCCTCCGCCGCCTTGCGCTCGCTCAGGTCCTGCATGGTGATCAGGCGCCCACCTTCGACAAAGATGCCGGAGATCTCCACCGGCTTGTATTTGCCGTCAGCGCAGCGAATGGTGTATTCGGCCAGCGGGATGATGCCCTGGTGCGAGGTGTCCAGCAGCCGCTGGCGGATGGCCTCCCGCTCGGTGGCGTCGGGGTAGGCGCGCTGCCACCAGGTGTTGGTGTCGGGCACTTCCTCCTGCGTGTAGCCACAGATCTGCACATAGCGCGCGTTGCGAAAGCTGATGAGACCGTCGTCCTGCACCAGGCACAGGCCCATGGGCAGGCGCTCCAGGATGCTGCGCAGGCGTTGCTCGTTGGCGCGCAGGTTTTCTTCCATGCGCTTGCGGGCTGTGATGTCCTGCACCACGGCAATGTGGTAGCCCGGCGCAGAGCCCGAGGCCCACATCGACGACACGGTGAGGTCGCCCCAGACCTCGTGCCCGTCCTTGTGGATGTAGCGTTTTTCCAGCCGGTATTCGGGCACGTCGCCGCTTTGCAAACGCCGGACATGGGCCAGATCCGCCGCCAAGTCGTCGGGGTGGGTAAGGCTCTGAAAGGTCATGCCCACCAGCTCCTGGGGGGTGTAGCCCAAGATGTCGGCGTAGCGCTGGTTGGCACGCACGAACTGGCCCGTGGCCGAGTCCACCTGCGCGACCCCCACCGTGGTCTGGTTGAACAGTGCCCGAAAGCGCTCCTCGCTCTCGCGCCGCGCCTCGTCGGACAGTTGTGCGCGCACCAGCGCCAACGTGCGCTGGCGCACCAGCAGGGCCACGGTGGACGCCAGCAGCAGCGACACCAGCGCGGCGGCCAGCCCGGCCAGCCATGGCAGGCGGGTTTCAGACGGGGTGAGGAACGACCGGGTGGGGTAGAAGGTGAGCTGCCAGCGCCGGTCGTGCACCGCCAGCACACGCACCAGGGGCCGGGCCCCGGGCAGGCCAGGGGCGGTCTGCTCCAGCAAGGGGCGCACGGCGTTGTCACCCGAGTTGGGGCGCACGGGCCCCAGGTCGTCCATGGCAACGGCGATCCCGTTCAAATACCCTTGGCTGCCCAGCCCCTGCACCAGGTCATAGACCCGCAGCGTGGAGGCCACCGCACCCACAAAACGCTGCTCGGCCGTGCCAGCCGTGGGGTCGAACACCGGCACGCGGATGACGATGCCCGCGCGGTGCGAGGATTCCTGCAGCAGGTCGAACGGGGCCGACACCACGGTCTGCCCGCTGTCGCGGCTGTAGCGCATCGCCGCCAAGTTGGTGGGCTGTGCGCTGATGTCCAGTCCCAGCACGCCCTCGTTGCCAAACATCGGCCAGAGGTACTCGGCCACAAAGTATTCGGGCCGGTCACCGGGCGGGTGGATCTTGAATTGGGGCAAGCCTTCGGGGGACAGCGAGGTGTCGGCCCGCACCCGGGCCTCGTAGGCCTCGCGCTCGGGCCCGGGCACCCAGCGCGTGAAGGACAGGTTGCGCACGCCGGGGTACCGCTGGCCCACCTCCATCTCGCTGGCGGCGCGTTCAAAGTCCAGGCGCGACAGGCGCGGGTTGGCGGTGAAGAGGCCCCGCAGCCCATTGACCACCTCAGTATGGCCTGCGATGCGCTGGCTGAGTGCGTCGGAGAACGCTCTGGTTTCCTGTGTGAAGCGGGCCTCCTCAATCTGGGCCATCGACGCTGCCTGATGCTGCGCCAGCCACAGGCTCAGCACCAGGCCCAAGGCAGCCACCCCAATGCCCGCCACCCAATGCCGATAACGGCTTTGGGGCGCCTGCGCAGCCAGCGGGGAGGGATGGAAAGAAGTCAGAGACGCACCTTTGCGTTACCAGCCCCCAATGGGGCCGGAGGCCATGCAAGTTGCGCAGGATAGCGGCAATCCAGCCACCGTGGAGCCAACATTTGGTTACGGCGAAAAATTTAAGAAAAAAGTGCCTCCAGCGCCACAGTGGCATGCCTGACAAGCTATGAATTGATGAGCATATTTCATAGTCCACGCACCCACGGGTTTACCCGATGGCTGCGCCCGTGGCCACCGGGTACGGCGCAAACCGGCTGTGGTTTTCGTTCACATCCAGCGCCCGTCCGATGGGCGGAAACGCGCGCTGAGGGCAGGCGTCGCGCTCGCACACCTTGCAGCCCATACCGATCGGTACGGCGGCCTCGGGGCGTGCCAAGTCCAGCCCGCGCGAGTACACCAGCTGCGGCGCGTGGCGGATGTCGCAGCCCAACGCCACCGAGAACTCCTTGCCCGGCACGCCCCACCCGCCCCCGCTGCGCGACACGGTGCGCGCCACCCACAGGTAAGCCCGCCCATCCGGCATGCGCGCCACCTGCGGCACGATGCGCCCGGGCTGGGCAAAGGCCTCGTACACGTTCCACAGCGGGCAGGTGCCGCCAATCTTGCTGAAATGAAAGTGGGTGGCTGACTGCCGCTTGCTGATGTTGCCCGCCCGGTCCACGCGGATGAAGAAAAACGGCACCCCCCGTGCGCTGGGCCGCTGCAGGGTGGACAGGCGGTGGCACACGGTCTCGAAGCCCACGCCAAACTGCTGGCCGAGCCGGTCGATGTCGTAGTGGTGGGCCTCGGCCGCCTGCAAAAAAGCGGTGTAGGGCAATACCAGCGCCCCCGCAAAGTAGTTGGCCAAGCCGATGCGCGCCAGCGCGCGGGCCTGGTCGCTGGACAAACCCGCGCCAGCGGCCAGGCGTTGCAGCTCTGCGCCCTGCTCCAGAAACGCCAGCTGCGTCGCCATCTGAAACGCGCGCTGCCCCCGCTCCAGCCCGGCCGCCAGCTGCAGCACGCCGGTGTCGGCCTGGAACACGCGCTGCGCCTGCCCCGGCAGGTCGGCCACATCCACCACCCGCACGCCGTGGGCGGCCAGCAGGCGCCGGGCCAGCGCCTCGTCGGCACGGCCGGGCAGCAGGCCCCAGGCGGCGGCGCAATGCTCGGCGGCGTCGTCCAGCTCGGCGATGTGGTTCTGCCGTGCAAAGAAGAAGTCGCGCACTTCTTCATAAGCCATGGGCGGGTGGTGGGCCATGGCGCCTTCGCCGCCCCGGTCGTTGCCCAGGGCGGCCAGGCGTTCGAGCGCCTGGCGGTGCCGCTGGTGCAGCGCAAGCAGCGTGCGCGCCACGGCGGGCATACCGGCGGCCAGCTCGCGGATTTCGGCGAGCGACACAGCATCGCCCGCGCCCTCGCCGCCCACACCCGCCGGCAGGTCGGCCAGCACCTCGCGCAGGCCGGTGATGAGGCGAGCCTCATCGTCATCGGAGAACCGCTGCACATCCACGCCGAACACGGCGTTGATCTTGAGCAGCACCGGCACGGTGAGCGGGCGCTGGTTCTGCTCCAGCTGGTTCAGGTAGCTGGCCGACAGGTCCAGCGCGCGCGCCAGCGCCACCTGGGTCATGCCGCGCTCTTCGCGCAGGCGGCGCAGGCGCACGCCCATGAAGGTTTTTTTCATTGTTTCTTTCGCTCTCCGGCCGCGCCATTCGTTCGCAAAACCAATCTGCAAACAATTCGCAAACTTTGCAAATTGCAGGCACCACCTTCGCAATCATTCGCCAATTCAGACCTTACACAGGGGCGCCATTGTGCGTAAATTGCGAAGCATGACAACCCCTCAAGGCACCGTCGAGCTGACGGAAATCGTCTTCCCCGCCGAAGCCAACCACTACGGCACGCTGTTCGGCGGCAACGCCCTGCAGCTCATGGCCAAGGCGGCGTTTCTGGCGGCACGCGGTGCCGCAGCGCGCGACGTGGTGATGGCGGGCGTGACCGATGTGCGTTTTCTGGCCCCAGTGCCCGTGGGCCATGTGCTCACGCTGCGCGCCTGGGTCAGCCGCATGGGCCGCAGCTCGCTCACCGTGTGTGTGAACGGCCTGGCCGCCACGCTGGGCTCGCCGCCAGAGGCCGTGCTGCAGGGGGTTTTCGACATGGTGGCCGTGGACGCCAAAGGCCGCCCCACGCCCATCGCCAACGCCTATCTGAACCCGGAGGAGACCCCATGACCACCCCCACCACCGTTGAAACCCCGGGCTTCAAGCCCAAGAAATCCGTGGCCCTGTCGGGCGTGACGGCGGGCAACACCGCCCTGTGCACCGTGGGCCGCACGGGCAACGACCTGCACTACCGGGGCTACGACATCCTGGACATTGCCGAGGTCTGCGAGTTTGAAGAAATCGCCCACCTGCTGGTGCACGGCAAGCTGCCCACGCGCGCCGAGCTGCGTGCCTACAAGGCCAAGCTCAAGGCCCTGCGCGGCCTGCCGCTGTCGGTCAAGCAGGCGCTGGAGCAACTGCCCGCCGCCAGCCACCCCATGGACGTGATGCGCACGGGGGTCTCGGCCCTGGGCTGCGCGCTGCCAGAAAAGGACGACCACAACCTGCCCGGTGCGCGTGACATCGCCGACCGGTTGATGGCATCGCTGGGCTCCATGCTGCTCTACTGGTACCACTGGGCCAGCTCGGGCCGCCGCATCGAGGTGGAGACGGACGACGACTCCATCGGCGCGCACTTTTTGCACCTGCTGCACGGCACAGTACCCAGTGCGGCCTGGGAGCGCGCCATGCACACCTCGCTGAACCTGTATGCCGAGCATGAGTTCAATGCCTCCACCTTCACCGCCCGCGTGGTGGCCGGCACGGGCAGCGACATGTATTCGGCGATCACCGGCGCCATCGGTGCGCTGCGCGGCCCCAAGCACGGCGGCGCCAACGAGGTGGCCTTCGAGATCCAGAAGCGCTACGACAGCCCCGACGAGGCCGAGGCCGACATCCGCCGCCGCGTGGAGGCCAAAGAGGTCGTGATCGGCTTCGGCCACCCGGTCTACACCGTGAGCGACCCGCGCAACGTGGTCATCAAGGGCGTGGCGCGCAGCCTGTCGCACGAGGCGGGCAGCACCAAGATGTTTGACGTTGCCGAGCGGCTGGAATCGGTGATGTGGGAGGTGAAAAAGATGTTCCCCAACCTCGACTGGTTCAGCGCCGTGAGCTACCACATGATGGGCGTGCCCACCGCCATGTTCACACCGCTGTTCGTCATTGCACGTACCAGCGGCTGGGCTGCGCACATCATTGAGCAGCGCATCGACAACAAGATCATCCGGCCGAGCGCGAACTACACCGGGCCCGAAGACCTGGCGTTTGTGCCCATTCAAGACCGCAAGTAAAACAACGCCCCCAGCCCCACGCCCATGAACACCCTGTATCGCAAGCCGCTGCCCGGCACGCAGCTGGACTACTTCGACGCCCGCGCCGCTGTCGAAGCCCTGCAGCCCGGCGCCTGGGCCACCCTGCCCTACACCGCCCGCGTTCACGCCGAGAACATCGTGCGCCGCGCCGACCCGGCCACCGTCAACGACTGCCTACGCCAGCTCATCGAGCGCAAGCGCGACCGCGACTTCCCTTGGTACCCCGCACGCGTGGTGTGCCACGACATCCTGGGCCAGACCGCATTGGTGGACTTGGCGGGCCTGCGCGATGCGATTGCCAAAGAGGGCGGCGACCCGGCCCAGGTGAACCCCGTGGTGCCGGTGCAGCTCATCGTGGACCATTCGCTCGCTGTGGAGTGTGGCGGGTTCGACCCCGAGGCGTTTGCCAAGAACCGCGCCATCGAAGACCGCCGCAACGAAGACCGCTTTCACTTCATCGAGTGGACGAAAAAAGCCTTTGCCAACGTGGATGTGATCCCGGCGGGGAACGGGATCATGCACCAGATCAATCTGGAAAAGATGTCGCCCGTGGTCCATGCCGACCGGGGCGTGGCCTACCCCGACACCTGCGTAGGCACCGACAGCCACACCCCGCATGTGGATGCGCTGGGCGTGATCGCCATCGGCGTGGGCGGCCTGGAGGCCGAGAACGTGATGCTGGGCCGCGCATCGATGATGCGGCTGCCCGAGATCGTAGGCGTGGAGCTGACCGGCCAGCGCCAGGACGGCATCACCGCCACCGATGTGGTGCTGGCGCTCACCGAGTTCTTGCGCAAGGCCAAGGTGGTGGGCGCGTACCTGGAATTCTTTGGCGAAGGCGCCGCCAAGCTCACCATTGGCGACCGCGCCACCATCTCCAACATGGCGCCGGAATATGGCGCAACGGCGGCGCTGTTCAGCATCGACGAGCAGACGCTGGACTACCTGCGGCTGACCGGCCGCGAGGCCAGCCAAGTCAAGCTGGTCGAGACCTATGCCAAAACCGCTGGCTTGTGGGCCGATGCGCTCGCGGACGCCGTGTACGACCGCACCCTGCGCTTTGACCTGTCTACCGTGGTGCGCAACCTGGCTGGCCCCTCCAACCCCCATGCGCGCCTGGCCACCTCGGACCTGGCCGCCCGGGGCATTGCGGGCCCCTGGGCTATGCCCTCGCCGGGCGAAGGCACGATGCCCGATGGCGCCGTGGTCATCGCCGCCATCACCAGCTGCACCAACACCAGCAACCCGCGCAACGTGATCGCGGCCGCGCTGCTCGCGCGCAGCGCTCACCGGCTGGGCCTCACACGCAAGCCCTGGGTCAAGACCTCACTCGCGCCCGGGTCCCGCGCGGTGGAGCTGTATTTGAAGGAAGCCGGTTTGCTGACCGATCTGGAGGCGCTGGGCTTTGGCATCGTGGCCTTTGCCTGCACCACCTGCAACGGCATGAGCGGTGCGCTGGACCCTGCGATTCAGCAGGAGATCATCGATCGCGACCTGTACGCCACCGCCGTGCTCTCGGGCAACCGCAACTTTGACGGGCGCATCCACCCGTACGCCAAGCAGGCGTTCCTGGCCTCGCCGCCCCTGGTGGTGGCCTATGCGATTGCGGGCACGGTGCGGTTTGACATCGAAAAGGATGTGCTGGCGGTGGTGGATGGCCAGCCTATCCGGCTCAAGGACCTGTGGCCCAGCGATGAAGAAATCGACGCCGTGGTGAAGGCCGCCGTACAACCCGCACACTACCGCGCCGTGTACGAGCCCATGTTTGCCACCCGACACGACGATGGCCCGCGCGTGTCGCCGCAATACGACTGGCGGCCACAGTCCACCTACATCCGCCGCCCGCCCTACTGGGACACCGAAGGCATCGGCGCACTGGCCGCCCACCCGCGCACCCTGCAGGGCATGCGCCCGCTGGCCATCCTTCCCGACAACATCACCACCGACCACCTCTCACCGTCCAACGCCATCCTGCCCGGCAGCGCGGCGGGCGAGTACCTGGCGCGCATGGGCGTACCCGAGGAGGACTTCAACTCCTACGCCACGCACCGGGGCGACCACCTCACCGCCCTGCGCGCCACCTTTGCCAACCCACAACTGGTCAATGAGATGGCCGTGATCGATGGCAAAGTCCAAAAAGGCTCGCTGGCCCGCGTGGAGCCCGAGGGCCAGGTGATGCGCATGTGGGAGGCCATCGAAACCTACCTGCACCGCCGCCAGCCGCTCATCATCATTGCGGGCGCCGACTACGGTCAGGGGTCGAGTCGCGACTGGGCCGCCAAGGGTGTGCGGCTGGCGGGGGTGGAGGTGGTGGTGGCCGAGGGCTTTGAGCGCATCCACCGCACCAACCTGATTGGCATGGGGGTGCTGCCGCTGGAGTTTGGGGCGGGGGTCAACCGCAACACGCTGGGGCTGGATGGGACGGAGGTGTATGACGTGGAGGGAGGCATACAACCCCGCACCGAACTCAGCCTGGTCATCCGCCGCAAAAATGGCGAGGTCACCCGGGTGCCCATGACATGCCGCCTCGACACGGCCGAAGAGGTCTCTATCTACCAGGCGGGCGGCGTGCTGCAGCGCTTTGCGCAAGACTTTCTTGCCAAGAATACAGAACAAAAACAGGCTCTGGCGCACGCCTAGTAAGCGCCATACGCTATCAAATTTGATATTTCTCCATGAGCATCTCCCCCGCACCACAGATCCGCATCCCCGCCATCTACCTGCGCGGCGGCACCAGCAAGGGCGTGTTCTTCTGCCTAGACGACCTGCCCGCCCCCGCCCAGCAATCCGGCCCGGCGCGCGACGCCCTGCTGCTGCGCGTGCTGGGCAGCCCCGACCCGTATGGCAAGCAGATCGACGGCATGGGCAATGCCTCGTCAAGCACCAGCAAGGCAGTGATCCTGTCGCGCAGCACGCGGCCGGGGCATGACGTGGACTATCTGTTTGGCCAGGTGTCCATCGACCAGCCCTTCGTGGACTGGAGCGGCAACTGCGGCAACCTCTCGGCGGCGGTGGGGCCCTGCGCCATCCACATGGGGCTGATCGATGCGGCGCGCCTTCCGCAAGACGGCACCTTTCCGGTTCGCATCTGGCAGGCCAACATCGGCAAGACCATCGTGGCGCATGTGCCCATGGCCCACGGACAGGTGCAGGAGACGGGCGACTTCGAGCTGGACGGCGTGACCTTTGCTGCGGCCGAGGTGGCGCTGGAGTTCATGGACCCGGCGGACGATGGGGAAGAAGGCGGCGCGATGTTCCCCACCGGCAATGTGGTGGACACGCTCGAAGTACCCGGCGTCGGCAGCTTTGCCGCCACGCTGATCAACGCGGGCATCCCCACCATTTTTCTCAACGCACAGGAGCTGGGCTACACCGGCACCGAGCTGCAAGGCGCAATCAATGGCGATGCGGCGGCACTCGCGCGCTTCGAGGCCATCCGCGCCCATGGCGCCTTGCGCATGGGGCTGATCCAGCAACTGAGCGAGGCCGCCACCCGCCAGCACACGCCCAAGATCGCGTTCGTCGCGCCGCCTGCGAGCTACACCGCCGCCAGCGGCAAAACCATCGATGCCAAAGACATCGACCTGCTGGTGCGCGCGCTCTCCATGGGCCAGTTGCACCACGCGATGATGGGCACAGCGGCGGTGGCCATCGGCACCGCCGCCGCCATTCCGGGCACGCTGGTCAACCTGGCGGCAGGCGGCGGCGTGCGCAGCAGCGTGCGGTTTGGCCATCCCTCGGGCACCCTGCGCGTGGGGGCCGAGGCGGCGCAACTCAACGGCCAGTGGAAGGTGACCAAGGCCCTCATGAGCCGCAGCGCCCGCATCCTGATGGAAGGCTGGGTGCGTGTTCCTGCGGACACTTTTAAAGCAAAAATGGCCTGAAGCGCTAGCGAATCATGCGCCAGCAGCTATCAAATATATAGCTACTCAATTCACCAACCACAACATGAATACCAAACAACAACTCAAGACGCTGGCCCAGGCCCGCCGGGGCGTCATCGTGCCCGGCGCCTTCAACGCCCTCTCGGCCCGCGTGGTGGCCGACCTGGGCTTTGAAGCCCTTTACGTGACCGGCGCAGGCGTGACCAACATGTGGTTCGGCCTGCCCGACCAGGCCTTCATGGGCCTCACCGACATTGCCGACCACACGGCGCGCATCCGGGACGCGGTAGAGCTGCCGCTCATCGTCGATGCCGACACCGGCTTTGGCAACGCGCTCAACACCTACCACGCCGTGAGGGTGCTGGAGCGCGCGGGGGCCGACTGCATCCAGCTCGAAGACCAGGTCAGCCCCAAGCGCTGTGGGCATTTCAACGGCAAGGAGGTGATTGCCACCGACGAGATGCTGGGCAAGATCAAGGCCGCCGTGGACGCGCGCCGCGACGCAGGCACCCTCATCCTGGCTCGCACCGACGCCTGCGCCACCCAGGGCTTCGAGGCCGCCGTGGAGCGCGCCCGGCGGTTTGAGGAGGCTGGCGCCGACATCCTGTTTGTCGAAGCTGTCACCACCCTCGACGAGATCCGCGCCCTGCCCCAGCGGCTGGCCGCGCCGCAGCTGATGAACATGGTGATTGGCGGCAAGACCCCCATCACCAGTGCCGAAGAACTGGCCACCCTGGGCTATGGCCTGGTGCTGTACGCCAACGCGGCGCTGCAGGGCGCGGTGGCAGGCATGCAAAAGGCGCTGACGGCGCTGCGCGACCACCAGCGCATCGACGAAGACCCCGCCCTCGTGGCACCTTTTGCCGAACGCCAGCGGTTGGTGCGCAAGGCCGACTGGGATTCGCTGGAGGCCAAGTACGCCAGCGGGAGGCCATAGCGTCGCAAACGGTGCGAATGGCTTGGACGGATTGAACCAAGCAAACACCTGTCTCGTTTTTGCATTCGAGACAGCACAAGCGGTTGGCGCGGAGCACAATGGGTGAATCCGCCACACCGTGCACGCCGCCTGATGCAAAGCATTTCTTCACTGAACCTGGCGAACTTGTTGCTGGACGCCGTCTGCGTCGTTCAAACAGACAGCACGATCGTGTTTGTCAGTGCCGCGTTCGAACGCATCTTTGGATACAAGCCCGAGGAAGTCATTGGCAAGCGCATGCTGGACATGGTGCACCCCGACGACCTACCCGCCACGCAACGCCAGGCCCAGAGCGTGACCCAGGGCGAGCTGCAGCTGCAGTTTGAAAACCGCTATGTGCGCAAGGACGGCTCTATCGCCCACATTCGCTGGACGGCACGCTGGTTGCCCGACAGGCAAGTCCGGCTGGCCGTGGCCCATGACATCACGGAGCGCAAGGCCGCAGAGTCAATGCAAGCGGTGATCTACGCCATCTCCGAAGCCGCGCACACCACGCACAACCTGCAGGCGCTGTTCCAGCACATCCACCAGATCGTGGGCGGGCTGTTGCCAGCCACCAATTTTGCGGTGGCTCTGTATGACGCGCTGAGCGACCGGCTTAGCTTTCCGTACCACGTCAACGAGTACCTGCCAGCACCTGCGACGATGGGCCTGGCCGACGACGCCCGCTATGCCGAGGTGATCCGCGGCGGTGCCACCCTGCTGCTGACGCCGGATGCGCCCATGGCACACGCCCTTGGTGGCGAGCACCAACCCTTGTACTGGCTGGGCGTACCCCTGCAGACGCAGCGCGGGCCGCTGGGCGCGCTGGTGCTGCAAAGCTATACCGAGCAAGGCCGCTACACCGACAAGGACAAGGAGCTGCTGCAGTTCGTCTCCACCCAGGTGGCGGCCGCCATTGAACGCAAACAGATGTATGAGCGCCTGGAGCACATGGCGCAGTACGACCAGCTTACGCACCTGCCCAACCGCCAGCTGTTTCTGGACCGGCTCAAAACGGCCCTGGCCCGCGCACGGCGCGAGCAGACGCTGCTGTCGCTGCTTTTTATTGACCTGGACCGCTTCAAGGAAGTGAACGACACGCTGGGCCACGCCATGGGCGACCTGCTGCTGCAGCGGGTGGCACAGCGGCTGCTCGAATGCGTGCGTGCGTCCGACACCGTGGCGCGATTGGGAGGCGACGAATTTGTGGTGCTGCTCGAAGGCGGCCAGGCCCGCGAGCATGCGAGTGCAGCGGCCCACAAGATCCTCGCGGCCTTTGGGCAGGACTTTGACCTGGAAGGCCAGCGCCTGTACATCCAGCCCAGCATCGGGGTGGCCATCTACCCCGAGCATGGCGGCGAAGAACACCGCCTGCTGGGCCACGCCGACGAGGCCATGTACCTGTCCAAGCGCAACGGCGGCAATCAGGTGCGGGTGGCGCTGGCGCCCCCGTACTCCTGATACGCCTGAAGCCCCCGACGCACAGGGACCGAACCGTGCAGCCGCCGTCCACGCCCGTGAGCAGCGCCTCTTTCAACGGGCAGCCCCAAGGTGTCAAAGCCGTCATGCTGCAGCTCGCCGTGCGCTTGGGCCTGACTGCCGTAGCCGTGCCAGTGGCGCTCGCGGTGACGCTGCTGCTCTATCCGGTGTGGTCATGGCTGGAGCGCACCACGGGCATCGAAAGCGTGGGCCACAGCGGGCCCGCCGACTGGTGCTACCTGGCAGTTTGGGCGCCGATGGCTGCAGCCCTGCTTCTGCCTCCGCTGTGGAGACTGGTGCTGGCACTTTGGCGTGGAGTTGAAGGCCTCGCGAACACCCCGCACTGAGCGCCATGTGCAGGCGCTAAGGGCAACACCCAACCAAACCCTGTCTCTGTGCATCCCTGGAACGCAGAGACTTAATCACCAGTGCCTTAGGGGTTCTTGGGCGCAGGCCGGTCGCCCCCAGCGGATCGTCGCACAATGCGGCCTTGCACCCGCAGCCCCTCGGCCGGATGCTCCGGCCCCTCTCCCGGCCCCTTCATCCCACCCGGCGCGCAGCGCCGCACACCCATGCTCTACAACGCCCTGAAGCTTGTCCATGTCTTGTCCATCATCGTGTGGGTGGGGGGCATGGTGTTCGCCCATTTCTTTCTGCGGCCTGCCGCGCAGTCGCTGGAGCCGCCGCAGCGCGTGCGGCTGATGCATGACGTGCTGCAGCGCTTTTTTGCGGCCGTCACTGCCGCTGTGGTGCTGGTGCTGGGTAGCGGCCTGTGGATGATCGGCCGCGCGGCCAAGCAGGCCGTGCAGACGGGCGGCGTGTTCTCCATGCCGCTGGACTGGACCATCATGGCCACGCTGGGCCTGGTGATGATCGCTATCTTTGGCTATATCCGCTTTGCACTGTTCCGGCGCCTGCAGCGTGCTGTGGCAGCCTCAGACTGGCCCAGCGGCGCCAAGGCCCTGGGCAGCATCCGCAGCTGGGTGGGCGTGAACCTGGCGCTGGGTGTGGTGATCGTTGTGGTCACCCTGCTGGTCTAGCCCCACCTGGCCCTCGCTCGCATTTCGTATTGATTGGATGGGCACGCAAGCTGCCGCCCTGCGCGGCAGCACACACCGCGTGGCCCCAGGAGTTTTGACGTTGTTCCGTTTTTTCGAAAGCCGCCTCCCCCCCTACCCCGCTGCCGAGCCGCACTTGCCGCCCAAGGCCTTCTTGGCCTTTGTGTGGGACTGCACCCGGGGACTGCGGGGCTACGTGGCCGCCATGGCAGGCCTGTCTGCAGCCATTGCCGTTTACGAGGCTCTGCTTTTTGCCGTGCTGGGCGTGGTGGTGGACTGGATCTCCACCTCCGCATCTCCGGGCACGCTGTGGGCCGAACGCAAAGCGGCGCTGATCGGCATCACCGCGCTGCTGCTGGCGTCGGTGGTGCTGGTCGCCTGGCAGACCAGCATCAAGCACCAGGTGCTGGCCATCAACTTTCCGCTACGCCTGCGCTGGAACTTCCACCGCCTGATGCTGGGCCAGAGCATGGCGTTCTATGCCGACGAGTTTGCGGGCCGCATCACCACCAAGATCATGCAGACCGCGCTGGCCGTGCGCGACATGATCTTCACGACCACCGACGTGGTGATCGGCATGGGCATCTACCTGGTCACCATCCTCGTGCTGCTGGCCGGTTTTGACGCGCGGCTGCTGCTGCCCTTTGCCGCCTGGATGGTGGCCTATGGCCTGGCCTGCTGGTACTTTGTGCCGCGCCTGGGACAGGTGGGCAAGCAGCAGGCCGATGCGCGCTCGGTGATGACCGGGCGTATCACCGATGCGTACACCAACATTGCCACCGTCAAGCTCTTCTCGCACACGCGGCGCGAATCCGAATTTGCGCGCGCGGCGATGGACGCATTCAAGCTCACCGGCTACGCGCAGATGCGGCTGGTGAGCCTGTTCGAGATCGTCAACCAGCTGCTGGTGGTGGCCATGATTCTCGGTGCATGCGGCACCGCCCTGTGGCTGTGGTCTGCGGGCGAGGTGGGTGCGGGCGCCGTGGCCGCCGTCACGGCCATGACGCTGCGCGTGTCGGGCCACGCCCACTGGGTGATGTGGGAGATGACCACCCTGTTTGAAAGCGTGGGCACCATCCAGGACGGCATCAACACGCTGACCCGACCACGCACCGTGGTGGATGCCCCCGATGCCAAACCCCTGGTCGTGACCCGGGGCGAGGTGCGCTTTGAGGACATGAGCTTTGCCTACGGCAGCGGCCCCGATGCGCGCCCGGTCATCGACCGCCTCAACCTCACCATCCGCCCCGGCGAAAAGATTGGCCTCATTGGCCGCTCGGGCGCAGGCAAGTCCACGCTGGTCAACCTGCTGCTGCGCTTTCATGATGTGCAGTCCGGCCGCATCCTCATCGACGGACAGGACATTGCGCAGGTCACCCAGGACAGCCTGCGCCGCCACATCGGCATGGTCACGCAAGACACCTCGCTGCTGCACCGGTCCATGCGCGACAACATCCTGTACGGCCGCCCCGATGCCAGCGAGGCCGACCTGCACCAGGCGGCCGAGCGTGCCGAAGCGGCCGACTTCATCGCCACCCTCACCGACTTGCAGGGCCGCACCGGCTACGACGCCCATGTGGGCGAGCGCGGCGTGAAGCTCTCGGGCGGCCAGCGCCAGCGTGTGGCCATTGCACGCGTGATGCTGAAAGACGCGCCCATCCTGCTGCTGGACGAAGCCACCAGCGCGCTCGACTCCGAGGTGGAAGCCGCGATCCAGCAAAGCCTGGACGGCCTGATGAAAGGCAAGACCGTGATTGCCATCGCCCACCGCCTGTCCACCATCGCCGCCATGGACCGCCTCATCGTGATGGACGGGGGCCGCATTGTGGAAGAAGGCACACACGCCCAGCTGCTGGGCCAAGGCGGCGTGTATGCCCGCCTGTGGGGACATCAGAGTGGCGGGTTCCTGGGCGAATCCGAAGGGGACTGAGCCCGCAGAGACAGACAGGCGCCCAGCCGCATGGGCGACACGCTGTCGCGCACGCGGCTGTGCCGCGGGTGTGTTGTCCCTACGGTGGCGGGTTTCAACCACCGGATGGAATCGCACCGATGATCAAAGTCACCGCCGTTTACCGCTGGCGTGAAGGCGCCACCTTCAACCACGACTACTACCACTCCGAGCACATGCGCATCGCCCGCGCAGCATTGCAGCCGCTGGGCCTGGTGCGGCTGGAGAGCGACCGTGTTCTCTACCCTGGCGAGCCGCGCCCGGGGCAGATCGTGGCGCTGACCAACGCGTTCTTCAGCGACCTGAAGCAAGCCCAAACGGCCGCCAAGGCGACGATGGCTGAGCTGTCGGCAGACATCCCCAACTACACCAACATCCAGCCCGATTCGTACTTTGCGCAGGTGCTGGAGCACCCTGTCACCGCCTGACGGCCTCGTGGGTTTGCGGTGGGTGGCCCACCCCTACCCACGTTCACGCAAGGCCTTGAACAGCAGGCCCAGGCACACGCCCATGCCCAGCAAGGGGATGGCCGCCAGCACCGCCACCACGGCACGCGCCAGGGGCGACCAGTCAAAGTCGCGCGCCGTGCGCCACGTACCCAGCGCGGCGATCAGGCCCAGCACCAGCATGCCCATGCGGAAGCTGGCTCCGGGTTTGAAGAAAGCCATCAGCAATGCCCCGTTGGCCACACCAATGCACAGTGCCGCATGGCCCAGGTGCCATGCAAACGTGGAGGTGGAGTGCCCATAGCGGGCATCGTCATGGGCATCGCCCTCGTCGTCCTCTTCGCTGCGATGCGTCGGGCCTGTGCGGCTGCGCGATGAGCTGGGCGCCTGCGAACGCGGAGTTTGTGGCTCTGGCGGCCTGGCTGTAGCTGGCGACGGCGGGGCGCCATCGCCCCGCCCCCACTCGCCTGCGGACAGACCCGCCGCCGCCGCTGCGCCCACCACTCGAGCGGCGGCCCCGCCAGGAGCCTGAAGACTCGAGGCGAGTCCACGCTCTTGCAGCACGGCGCGCAGCCGCCCCGGCTCGCGCAGCGCCATCACCAGCGCCCGCACGGGCCCCTGCTCTTGCGGCTTGAGGCGCAGGTCTGCCACCTGCATGGTGGTGCCCCGTGTGTTGGCCAGCATGAACAGCGCTTTGGCCACCAGCGCGTCCTTGGGGCCGCCCTTGCCGCTTTCGATGAAGGTGCCCAGGTTGTAGGTGGCGTCGGCGTGGCCCGCCTCGGCGGCCTGGGCATACCAGGCGCGGGCCTGCGCAAGGTTCACAGGGCCGCCATAGCGGCCGTGCTCGTCGCTGGTGCCCAGGTGAAAAGCCGCGTGCGGGTCCCCTTCGCGGGCGTACCAGGCTGGCAGGTCGCGCAGGGGGTTGCCCGTCCACACCAGGGGTGCTGCGGCACCAGGTGCAGACGCAGCCGCAGCGATGGGTGCCAGGCTGAGGCCGCCGGGCGATTCAGAGGCCTCCTGGGCCAGCTTCTTTTGCTGCACCCGCTGCCGCTGCTCTTGCGCAGCGGCGTTCCACTTCGCGGCCTGCTGCGCGTCGGCCGGGCCACCCCAGCCACGCTCGAACATCACCGCCAGCAGGCGTTTGGCGGGTTCATGGTCCCAGTCTGCAGCACGCTGACACCAATAGCGGGCGTTTTCAAAGTTGGGCTGCTCCCAGCCGATCACGGTCTCCAGCGCCCGCAGAAAGGCGGCCACCTCGTGGCCCTGGGCCGCTGAGGGCTCCAGCGCATCTGCCGCTTCGATGCGCTTGCGCGAGTACAAGGCCAGTTGCTCGCTGCGGGCCACGGCGTCATCCACCGCCTTGCGCTCTTCGTCCACGATCTGCAGCAGTGGCTCGCCCGGCGCGGCCTTCAGCCGGGCCATCAGGGCCTGGATGCGGGCCTTGGCCTTGTCCGGAAAGCGCTCGTAGAAGGCTTGGGCGTCCTTGCGGGTCTCTGCATCGTGCGCACCCATGAGCTGCAGGGCCGCCGCCAGATCGAAATGCCTGCGCTGGCCCATGGTGCCAAATCGCAAGGCCCGGCCCAGCGCATACAGCGCAAGGGGGTTGCCCCGCGCGGCCCAGCGCCGGTACTCGGCCCAGGCCCTCGCGTCATCGCCCGTCTGCCGCGCCCGTGCCGCGTGGCGCACCTGCAGATCGGGCTCTTCAGGAGCATCGCCGTTGGCCAGGTAGTGCACGCCACTTTGCGGGTCATACAGGTTCAGGCCCAGGCGGGCCGCCTGCTCCCAGCCATCGTCAAACGGTGGCCCCCAGTCCGGAAAGCGGGTGTGGATGCCCACGCCAAAGGTCGGGTCGGTGATGTCAGGGCCGCCAAGGTAGATGTCCCAGAACCCGGGAAATCGCGGCTCGACGGCCTGGGCCCACGCTGCGTACTTGGGGTTCATCGGCACCTGGGGACCTGCCTCCACGCGCTCGTACTGCGCGTCCGCCTCGGCCTTGGTCGTGGGCCACGGCCAATCGGCGGGCTTTTCCCAGATCTGGATGGTGTAGCTCACGAATCCCTCCTCAGATGCCGCTCGGATGCGGCTTGTTGTGGGTGTTGACGTTCGTCAATTGCGAGCGAATTCTAGAAGCGCACCCCGCTCGCCTGCATCGCAGGCACTTCTCTGTTTTGTCCAGTGATGTGCCAGCACCACACCCGGATAACGCTCCCGTTTTTGGGTAAAAATGGGCTGTAGCGCTGGTATTTCATGCCCAATTAGCTCTTCTTTTTATAGCAAACCATGTCCACATCACCCCTTTCTGCCATGGCCCTTGACATGCCTGTGCCCAATGGCGAGCAGCTCAAGGCCGCGCGCGTTGCGGCCGGGCTCAGCCAGGCGCAAGCCGCCGAACTCATGGGCTACCCGCTGCAGACTGGCAGCCGGGGCGGCGTGCAGTCGCGCACCTGGCAGGCGCTGGAGAGCATGACCGACGAGCGCAACATGCAGGGGCCGGTGTTTGCGATGTTTTTGTTGCTCACCGGACAGCATCCCGATCTCGTGCTCGCGCCACGTTCTCCGTCGGCGGACACCCCTGCAAACGCACCTGCACCCGGCCCGCAATAAAAAAGGCGGAACGGCCCGAAGGCTGTTCCGCCAAGTCTTTACAGGGAGCAAAAGGGGTCAGCGGACGATCAGTCCACCTTGATGTTGGCCGCCTTGATGACCTGCGCCCACTTGTCCACTTCGGCTTTCTGGAACGTGGCGATCTGGGCCACGCTCATGTCAGCCGGCTCCATGCCAAACCCCTTGAGGCGGGTCTGCATGTCGGGCTGGGCGAGGATCTTGCGGATCTCGTCGTGCAGGCGGCTCACCACCGGGGTGGGCGTACCCGCCGGCACAAAAATCGCCTGCCAGGACTGCACCTCGAAGTCCTTGAGTTCGGCCACACCCGACTCCGCCACCGTGGGCACGTCGGGCATGGAGGCCAGACGCTTGGGCGACGTGACGGCGATGGCGCGCAGCTTGCCGCTTTGAATGTGCGGTGCAGCCACCACCGTGGTGTCAAACATCATGTCCACTTGGCCGCTGATCACGTCCTGGATGGCGGGGCCGCTGCCCTTGTAGGGAATGTGCGTGAACTTCACGCCCGACTTGTAGGCCAGCAGTTCCACTGCCAGATGCTGTGAGCTGCCCGTGCCAGCCGACGCAGACGACAGGCCGCCCTGCTTGCCCTTGGCGGCCGTCAGCACGTCCTTCAGGGTTTTGTAGGGACTGGCGGCGGACACCACCAGCACCACCGGGTTGGTGCCGATCAGCGTGACGGGGCTGAACGACTTGATGGGGTCGTAGCCCAGCTTGGGGTACAGGCTGATGTTGATGGCATGCGAGCTGACGGTACCGCCCAGCAGCGTGTAGCCGTCCGGGGCCGAGCGCGCGGCCGCCTCCGAACCGATGCTGCCTGCGGCGCCACCCTTGTTCTCCACCACCACCGTGGTGCCCAGGGCTGTGCCCAGTTGCTGGCCGATCAGGCGGGCCAGGGTGTCGGTGGTGCCACCGGCGGCAAAGGGCACCACGTAGCTGATGGGCTTGCCTGTGGGCCAGGTGGTCTGGGCCGTGGCGGGCAGCGCCATCAGCGCGCCTGCGGCTGCCAGGGCGGCGGATTGGACCAGGGTTCTGCGTTGCATGTGTTTGTCTCCTTGGGGTAATGAAAAAAGGGGTGATCTCAGGGCATGTCGACGATCTCGATCCAGTTGGGGTTCTTGCCCACTGGAACGCGGGTGGGTGCGCCGGGCAGACCCGTGGCTGCGTCGATGGGGTGCAGGGCGACGTGGTGTGAATCCTGCCCCGCGGCAATCAGGAAGCGACCTGACGCGTCCACCGCAAAACCGCGCGGCGTCTTTTCGGTGGGCACCTGCCCCAGCGGTTGCAGCTGCCCGGTGGCGGCATCGACGCGAAAGGTGCTCAGCGTGCTGGAGGTGCGCTCGGACGCATACAGCGTGCGGCCGTCGGGCGACAGGTGAATGTCGGCGGCCCAGGGCTTGCCGGTAAAACCTGCTGGCAATGTGGTGGTGCGCTGCAGCGGGCGCAGGGTGCCGCGTTCCTTGTCGTAGGCCATCACATGCACGGCTGCATCCAGTTCGTCCAACAGGTACAGGTGGCGCTGGTCGTGGCTCCAGACAAAGTGGCGGGGGCCGGATTTTTCGGGAGCCACTGGGGTCAACGCGGGCTCGTGGGCAGCGAGCTTGCCCGTCTCGGCATCGAACTTCCAGGCCGACAGGTGGTCGCCACCCAGGCTGGTCGCCAAGACATAGCGGTTGGCGGCGTCCGCGTGGATGGCGTGCGCGTTGGGGGCGGTGGGGATGAGCTGCTGCACCGCTCCCACGACACCGTCCTTGCCAATGCTGTTGACCGTGATCTTGTGGCCGGGGTAGGAGGCCGCAAACAGCCAGCGCCCGGTGGCGTCGGTGTCGATATTGGCCATGCTGTCGGCCAGCGGCGCCTCTCCCAGCTTGCGCAGCTTGCCGCTGGCCGGGTCAATGGCCAGGCTGACCACCCGAAACGGATGCGAGCGCAGCGCCACATAGAGCACGCGTTTGTCCGGGCTGACAGCCATGGGCATGGCGGTGCCCCCCACTGCAGTGGTGTCCACGGGCTTGAGCGTTCCGGCGGCGCGGTCCAGCTCCAGCACCGAGACATCCTCGCTGTCTGCGTTGGCCACGTACACCCACGTGGCGGCCTGCGCCGCCTGGGCGCCCAACACGGCAGCGAAGGCCAGCGCCACGGGCGCGGCCCGGCGATGGATGCGGAATGGGAGGGTCATGCAATGTCCTTTGAGAGTGGCCGCACGGCGGCTGCGAAGCGCGCTGGCCATCGTGGTTGCTGGGGTTTCGCTGCCTTGCTGGAGGCCACTTGGAGGGTGGCGAAACCGCTGGGTATTGCTCATTTGTGATATGTCGTCATACAACAAGGTTGGCATTCTGACCCAGGAAAGATGGGGATGAAGAAAGGGATTACCCGAAGTGATGCATGGACTAAAACGCCCGCCCATTGGCCTTTCCCAGCGATCTACAACTCAAAAATCTCAGTACAAACCCTGAAATTCCGTTGAATATGCCCACAACCCACGAGCAAGGGATTGTGTTTTTTCGAGCCTAGTTGTACGATGACTAACAACACAAACACACGGAGACCTTCCATGAGCCTGCAACGTCGCGCAATTCTTCTGGCCTGTACCGCCGCCCTGGCTGCGGCATCTGCCACGGCCCAGACCGCCGACTGGCCCACCAAGACCCTGCGCATCGTGGTGCCCTACCCGCCAGGCGGCAGCTCGGACATCATTGCGCGCTCCATCAGCCAGGCGCTGTCCGAGTCGCTCAAGCAAAGCGTGATCGTCGAAAACAAGCCCGGCGCCAACGGCAACCTGGGCGCTGACTTTGTGGCCAAGGCCGAGCCCGATGGCTACACCATGCTGCTGTGCGATGTGGGCGCACTGGCCATCAGCCCCTCGGTCTACACCAAGCTGTCGTTCGACCCGTCCAAAGACCTGCGCGGTGTGACCATGCTGGCCTATTCGCCCCACCTGCTGGTGGTGCACCCCTCGGTGCCGGTGAACAACCTCAAGGAGCTGATCGCCTACTCCAAGAAGAACGAGCTCAACTTTGCCGTGACGGCCACCGGCAGCGCGCCCCATCTGGCGGGTGTTGCGCTGGAGCGCGCCAGCGGCGCCCGCTGGCAGTACATCCCCTACAAGGGCGGCGTCACCGCCATCCAGGACACCGTGGCAGGCCAGACCCAGGTGCTGATGAACGGCATGCTGGCCACCCTGCCCCAGGTGCAGAACGGCAAGCTCAAGGTGCTGGGCGTGTCCAAGTCCACCCGCATGCCGCTGATCGGTGACGTGCCCACCATTGCAGAGCAAGGCGTAGCGGGCTACGAATCCGGCACCTGGCAAGGCGTGCTGCTGCCACGCGGCACGCCCGATGCCGTGGTGCAAAAGCTCAACAAGGCGCTCATCACCGCCATCCGCGCGCCCGAGATCCGCTCGCGCCTGGCCGGCCAAGGCGCCGAAGTGGTGACCATGACCTCTACCGAACAGGACCAGTTCTTCGCCAAAGAACGCGCGCGCTGGGCCAGCGTGGTGAAGGCCGCCAACATCAAGCTCGACTGAGCGCCAAGCACACCCGTTTCATTCACATTTCTCTCCCGCTGCACTGATCATGACCCCTCAAGAACTCAAAACCATCATGGGCTCCGGCCTGCTCTCGTTCCCCATCACCGACTTCGACGAGCAAGGCAACTTCCGCCCCAAGACCTACATCGAGCGCCTGGAGTGGCTCGCCCCTTATGGCGCCAGTGCTCTGTTTGCCGCTGGCGGCACGGGGGAGTACTTCTCGCTCTCAGGCCCCGAGTACAGCGAGGTCATCAAGACGGCGGTAGAGACCTGCCGGGGCAAGGTGCCGATCATTGCCGGCGCCGGTGGCCCCACCCGCACGGCCATTGCCCACGCGCAGGAGGCCGAGCGTTTGGGTGCCCACGGCATCCTGCTGCTGCCGCATTACCTGACCGAGGCGGGTCAGGAAGGTCTGATCGCCCATGTGGAGCAGGTCTGCAAGAGCGTGAAGTTCGGTGTGATCGTCTACAACCGTGACCGCACCAAGCTCACGGCCGAGTCCCTGGCCATCCTGGCCGAGCGTTGTCCGAACCTGGTGGGGTTCAAGGACGGGGTGGGCAATATCGAGACCATGTCTTCCATTTACATGAAGCTGGGGGACCGTTTCTCGTACCTGGGCGGCCTGCCCACGGCCGAGGTGTATGCGGCGGCCTACAAGGCGCTGGGCACGCCGGTGTATTCGTCGGCGGTGTTCAACTTCATCCCCAAGACGGCGATGGAGTTCTACAAGGCGGTGGCCAGCGATGACACAGCCACGCAGCACCGGCTGCTCAAGTCGTTCTTCATGCCGTACCTGGCCATCCGCAACCGGGTGGAGGGCTATGGCGTGTCGATCATCAAGGCAGGGGCACGCATCGTGGGCCATGACGGCGGACCGGTACGGGCGCCGCTGGTGGACTTGAAGCCCAGCGAGATGGAAGAGCTCAAGGCGCTGATTGACAAGCTCGGGCCGCAGTAAGAACCAGCGGGTTCAAGGCCTGCTCAGGGCCTGGTTCTCCAGGCCCTCGTTTTTTTCCCCAGTGAAAACCAACACCCCGGGCCCGGCCGTGCACAGGTCCGGGGGCAGTCCTGGCACGCCCATTCCACAACCATCAACACATCAACGGAGACAGACAAGATGTTCAAGCAAATCATTCTGGCCGCAGCCGCCGCCGTCACCCTTGCCGCGCTCGCAGGTTGCGCCACCGGCGCTGCAGCCACCGGCTCCTCGGCATCGGCCGAGCAAGCGGTGGCAGCCGCCGCAGAAAAGCTGCGTGTGGCCATGATCGACCCCACGCCTGCGGCGCTGACGGCCTTGGTGGCCGACGACCTGAGCTACGGCCACTCGGGGGGCCGCGTGGACACCAAGGACAGCTTTATCGGCGACCTGATCGCCGGCAAGTCCGACTTCGTGACCATTGCCATCACCGACCAGACCATCAAGGTAGTGGGCAACACCGCCATCGTGCGCCACACCCTCACGGCCGACACCAACGACTCGGGCAAGCCCGGCAAGGTGCAGATCAAGATCCTGGGCGTGTGGCAACAGCAAGGGGGCCAGTGGAAGCTGCTGGCGCGCCAGGCCGTGCGCGTCGCGGCATGATGTAGGCGCATCGGGGCGGCTGTGTGCCGCCGTGTGCCGCCCCTTGCATTTTTTGGCACTGTTGCCCCACGAAACCATGACCACGACTCCCCATCGCATCCTGCAAATCGGCCGCCTGCCCCTTCCCGCACTGGAAGCCGAACTGGCTGCCCGTTACAGCGTCGCCTGCCTGGCCGACCAGACCGATCCGGCGGCTTTTCTGGCGTCGCACGGTGCGGAGTTCATGGGGGTGGTGACCACCGCAGCCATCGGCCTCAAGGGCGAAGTCATTGCGGCATTGCCCAACCTTCGGGTCATCAGCAGTTTTGGCGTGGGTTTTGATGCGCTGGACATCGATGCAGCCAAGGCCCGTGGTGTGCAGGTGGGCTACACACCCGGCGTGCTCAACGACTGTGTGGCCGACATGGCGTTCGCGCTGATGCTGGATGTGTCACGCCACGTGGCCGCCAGCGACCGTTTTCTGCGCCGTGGTGAATGGCCGAAGGCCAGATACGCACTGGGCACCCGCGTGTCCGGCAAGCGGCTGGGCATCGTGGGCATGGGCCGCATCGGGCAGGCCGTGGCCGAGCGTGCGAGCGGCTTTCGCATGGAGGTGGGGTACCACAACCGCCGCCCGGCGCAGGAATGCGCACTGCCGTACTTCGAGTCGGTGACCGCGCTGGCGCAGTGGGCCGACTACCTCGTGCTCACCGTTGCAGGTGGCGCCGCAACGCGCCACCTCGTTAACCGCGATGTGCTGGAGGCCTTGGGCCCCAACGGATTTCTCATCAATGTGGCGCGTGGCACTGTGGTGGACGAGGCGGCACTGATCGATGCGCTGACCGAGCGCCGCATTGCCGGCGCCGGGCTGGACGTGTTTGAGAACGAACCCAGCGTGCCCGCCGCGCTGATGGCGCTGGACAACGTGGTGCTGACCCCGCACACCGCCAGCGCCACCCACGAAACCCGCCGCGCCATGGCAGACCTGGTGCTGGAGAACCTGGCATCCTTCTTTGCGACGGGCACCGTGCGCACGCCGGTGCCAGGCACGCCGGGCGCTTGAGCCCGCCACGGCGCCCTGTGTAACGCAGCTGCCCTCACAGGGAGGGCGTGGGGCAGTTCAGCGCGTCACTTCACGCGGTCGCGCGAGATGTCCATGATCATGCGCGTGGCCAGGTACAGGCGCGGCACGATGGTGTTGATCTGCACGTACTCCGCATCGTTGGAGTGCGCGCCGTAGCCCGACAGGCCCATGCCCTCCACCACCGCGCCCTTGGTCTTGAGCGCCGCAAACGCTGCGTCGGTGCCGCCGCCGGTGGCTTTCTCCACCACATTGAGCGACATGCCCAGCTCCTGGTAAATGACCTTGCCGTAACCCGCCACGCGGCGGGATGCGTCGCTGGCCTCCAGCGGCGGGCGGCGCACTTCAAACTTCACATCCACCTTGGATGCGGGCAGCAACTTGCTCTTGACCTTCTCTTGCAGGCTCTTCTCCAGCCCGTCAAAGTCCGCCACACGCAGCGCACGCGCATCCGCCTGGGCCGTGGCCTCGGCCGGAATCACATTGCGGTTGGTGCCGGCCTTCGACACCGTCCAGTTCAGCTTGAGCCCTTCGTCGGTCTTGGACAAATCCTTCATCTGCAGCAGCTGGTGCGACAGCTCGTACAGCGCGTTCACGCCGTCTTCGGGCTTGGCCCCAGCGTGCGACGCCTTCCCCTGCACCGTGAGGTAGGCCGCCCCAATGCCGCTGGTGGCCAGGCGCAGCGTTCCGTCGGTGCCGCCACCTTCGAACGACAACACCACATCTTGCTCAGCCGCCACGCGGGTGATGGTGCTGCGCCAGCCGGGCGAGCTGATTTCTTCGTCGCCGTTGATCAGCACGGTGAGCGTGCCGTAGTCCTTGAAGTTGAGCTTTTGCAGCAAGGCCACGGTGTGGATGATGAGCGCGATGCCCTGCTTGTCGTCCGAGATGCCAAGGCCATAGGCCTTGTCGCCATCGATGCGGAACGGCTGGCCTTTGAGCATGCCTTTCAGGTACACAGTGTCCATGTGCGCGATGAGCATGATCTTCTTGCTGCCCGTGCCCTTGAACACGGCCTGCACAGCAGGGCCCACCTTCTCGGGGGTATCGTCGAGGCGGTAGATATCGCTGGTCTGCAGCACGTCCACCGTGCCGCCCAATTGCTTGAGCTGGCTGGCAATGCGCTCGGCGATCTGGTTCAGGCCTTCGATGTCCTTGCTGCCCGACTCGATATGCACCAGGTCACGCAGGGTGTCGAGCAGCGGCTGCTGCTCCTTCTGGGCCAGCGCATGGACATCAACCACCGGCGCAGCGTGGGCCACGGCGGCGGCAAATGCCAGCGCCAGCGAGGCCATCAGGGGGCGGACAAAAGAAGGGGCTGAATGCGGGCGGCGCGGCGAGTGGTGCATGGTGCAAAGGCTCGGTGAAGGGATGAGGGAAGCGATTATGGAGTCTTGCAACGTCGATTTCAAACAACAAGTTTTTCTGCAATATTTCAACCAGACTCATCCTGCTGGCGCAAACACCTCGGGGCCCAGTCGCGACTTGCGGCCCCTGGGTTCAAACAGCCACATGCCATACAGCGGCAGGGATTCCGCCAGCCGCAGGGGCGCCACCAGCGCAGACGCACCGCCCAGCAACGCTGGGTGCGGCACAACAGCCAGCAGGTCGGACTGCGCCACCAGGTGCAGCAGGCTGGCAAAGTCGGGGCAGCGCACGGACATTTTGGGGGCGGGCATGCGGCGCACGCGGTGCGCTTCCGTCAACACATCCACCGGCCCGCTGACACTGGGCCCCACACAGGCCCACGCAGCACCCTGCAGTTGCACCAGCGACTGGGCCCGGGCCAGAGGGTGGCCTTTGCGCGCATAGACCTGGGGATGCAGCTCGTACAGGGGCCGCTCCACCACGTCGGGGTGCGCAAACTTGCGCGGCTTGGGTGCGATGACCGCATCAAAGCGCCGCTGCAGCAGGCCTTCCAGCAGGCTGCCCTCATCGGCCGTCGCCATCTCCAGGGAGCGCCGGGCGTTGGGCAAACACCAGCTGGCATACAGCAGCGGGCCGCAGACCAGCGCTGCTGAAGACGTGAGCCCCACCCGCAGCCGATGTCGGTCTGACGCAGCCACCGAAGCGCGGGGCAGCGCCTCCACCCCCTGTGCCAGCGGCAGTGCCTGCGCGGCCACGGCACGGGCGAGGTCGGTGGCCACATAGCGGCGCCCTTCACGCACCAGCAAGGGCTGTGCAAAGTGGGCTTGCAGTGCTTTCATGCCATGGCTGATCGCGGGCTGCGACACGCCGCAGGCATTTGCCGCCAAGGCAAACGAGCCTTTTTCGACGATCGCATGGAGGTATTGCAGATAGCGCAGATACATAAACACCTTTTATGTATAAGCCTCCATTGTCTCTTGTCGCACGGCGCGGACTTGGCGAAGCTACGCACTCCACTCCACGACCTTTGCAACGCCGCATATGAGCCCTACCCCCATCAACACCGTCCGCACCTACCTCGCCCACCTGCACGCCAGCCATACCGAGGGGCTGATCGCCTGCTTTGAAGACGATGGCGTGGTGCATTCGCCCTTTCTGGGCACCATGCGTGCGAGCGACTTCTTCCAAAAGCTCGCCCAGGCCTCCAGCGGCAGCGTGATCACGGTGCTGGATCTGTTTGCCTCCGCGCAGCCCAGCCGGGATGGATCGGTGCGCGTGGCGGCCTACTTCCGCTACGACTGGACCTTGAACGACGGCCGCGAGGTGACCTTCACCTGCGTGGACGTGTTCACGTTCGACGCGGGCAGCACGCGCATCCGCGACATGAACATCGTCTACGACACCCACCCACTGCGCGAAGAGGTGGGCGACAAGTACGCGCCGGACTAGGCTACAAAAGTTCTACGCCCTTGAGCGTCACAAAGCTCGTCTCGCGCGTCACCTGAACAAAGTCCTGCAGGTACGGCTTGGCAGACAGGCTGGGCAGGCACGCGGCGTGCAGCTCGCCGCGCAGGCCTTTTTCTCCAATGGGCCGCGCCGTCACATACCCCCGGTCCAGGTAACTCTGCACTGCCCACAGCGGCAGCGCCGCCACGCCGCGCCCGCTGGCCACCAGCTGCAGCATGGCCACCGTCAGCTCGGTGGTGCGGCGTGGGGGGCGTACACCGGCGGGCTCCAGCACCTGGCGGATCAGGTCCAGCATTTCGTCGGGCACGGGGTAGGTGATGATGGTCTGGTCGGCAAAGTCCTGCGCCACGAGGTGCGGTTTGGCCACCAGCGGGTGCGTTTTGGCCAGCAGCGCGCGGATTTCAAAGCCAAACAGCGCGTGGTAGTCCACGCCCGCCTCGTCACCATCCACCTCCGACACGATGGCCACATCGGCCCGGCCCTGGTGCAACAGGCCTACAGGGTCGGCGTGAAAGCCGCTCACGATGTCCAGCTCCACCTCGGGCCAGCGGGTGCGAAAGGCGTCCATGGCGGGCATCAGCCAGTCAAAGCAGGTGTGGCATTCCACCGCAATGCGCATCTGTCCGCCCTGCCCCAGCACCAGCCGGGCGATGTCGCGCTCGGCCCCTTCCACCTGCGGCAGCACGGCATCGGCCAGCGCCAGCAGGCGTTCGCCCACGGCGGTGAACTGGGGCGGCACCGATTTGCGCTCGAACAGCGGCTGGCCGTAGCGGTCTTCCAACAGCTTGATCTGGTGCGACAGCGCCGACTGCGTGAGGTTGAGCAACTGCGCGGCCCGCACCAGGCTGCCGCTGTCGCGCAGGGCCACCAGCGTGCGCAGGTGACGCACTTCCAGGATCGACTGGTTCATTATTAATTTTCAAGTTGATCGACTAAAACTTTCGTTTGAATAATAAAAGAGCCCGCGCGACCATCGGTGCTTCATTGCTTTGCTCCATTCAGAAGAAGGAAATCACCATGTCGCTCGCCGCAGTCGCCGTAACAGCCGCCACCCGCCGCCCCGTGCTCACGCACACCCTGGGCTTTCCGCGCATGGGGGCGCAGCGCGCGCTGAAATTCGCACTCGAATCCTTCTGGCGCGGCGACAGCACCGAAGCCGATCTGCAGGCCACGGCCGCCCAGTTGCGCCAGTTGCACTGGCAGGCGCAGGCCGATGCGGGCCTCGGCTTTGTGACCGTGGGCGACTTTGCGCTGTACGACCATGTGGCCAACCACATCCAGCTGCTGGGCTGCGAGCCTGCGCGTTTTGGCTTTGATGCCCACGCGCCCGAGCTGGCCCGCTACTTTGCGATGGCGCGGGGCGTGTCGGCCAAGGCCGCCGACGACCACCAGGGTTGCAGCGCCGGTTGCCAGGCTACGCACCACACCGCAGGCCAGCCCGCACTGGAGATGACCAAGTGGTTTGACACCAACTACCACTACCTCGTGCCCGAGTTCAGCGCCCACACCCAGTTCCACCTGGCCAGCGAGCGCCTGTTTGCCGAGGTGGCCGAGGCCCAGGCACTGGGCCACCGCGTCAAAGCCGTGCTGCTGGGGCCGCTGAGCTTCTTGTGGCTGGGCAAATCCAAGGCGGCGGGCTTTGACCGCTTCAGCCTGCTGGAATCCCTGCTGCCCGTGTACGAAACCGTGCTGGCGCGCCTAAAGGCCCAGGGTGTGGAATGGGTGCAGATCGACGAGCCCATCCTGGGCCTGGACCTGCCCGACACCTGGCGCCATGCGTTCGAGCCCAGCTACTGGCAGCTGGCCCGCAGCGCGCCCAAGCTGCTGCTGGCCACGTACTTCTCGCCCCTGGCCGAAAACCTGCGCCTGGCCTGCCAGCTGCCCGTGGCCGGGTTGCATGTGGATGCCGTGCGCGCACCCGACGAGCTGGTGGGCGTGGCGGACTGGCTGCCCTCGCACAAGGTGCTGTCGGTGGGCATCGTGGACGGCCGCAACATCTGGCGCACCGACCTGGATGCGGCGCTGCAAAAGCTGCGCCCTGTGGCTGACAAGCACCAGGGCGAGCTGTGGCTGGCGCCGTCGTGCTCGCTGCTGCATGTGCCGTTCAGTCTGCAGGCCGAAACGCAACTCGATGCCGAGGTGAAGTCCTGGCTGGCGTTTGCGGAGGAAAAGCTGGACGAACTGCGCGTGCTGTCCACCGCCTTGTCGCAAGGCGAGGCGGCCGTGGACGACGAACTGCACGCCGCCCGCACCGCCCTGGCCGCGCGCCGCGCCAGCCCGCGTGTGCACCGCGCCACCGTGGCGGCCCGCATTGCTGCCGCCGCGCCGGGCGCCGACCAGCGCGCCAGCGCCTTCCCCGCCAGGCAAAAGGCCCAGCGTGCGCGGCTCAAGCTGCCGCTGCTACCCACCACCACCATCGGCTCGTTTCCACAGACGGCAGAGATCCGCGCAGCCCGCGCCGCCTTCAAGCGCGGGGCGCTGGATGCAGCGCACTACCAACAAAAGATGGAAGCCGAAATTGCCCTGGCCGTGCGCAAGCAGGAAGCGTTGGGCATTGACGTGCTGGTGCACGGCGAAGCCGAGCGCAACGACATGGTCGAATACTTTGGCGAACAGCTCGACGGCTTTGCCTTCACCGCCAACGGCTGGGTGCAAAGCTATGGCTCGCGCTGCGTGAAACCGCCCATCATCTACGGCGATGTGGCCCGCCCCACGCCCATGACGGTGGCCTGGACGCAATACGCGCAGAGCCTGACCACCAAGCCCATGAAGGGCATGCTCACCGGCCCCATCACCATCCTGCAATGGAGCTTTGTGCGCGACGACCAGCCTCGCGCCACCACGGCCGACCAGATCGCCTGGGCCATCCGCGACGAGGTGTGCGACCTGGAGGCCGCAGGCATCGCCATCATCCAGATCGACGAGCCCGCCAT
The DNA here is from genome assembly GCF_049331375.1 of Acidovorax sp. M14. NCBI lineage: Bacteria > Pseudomonadati > Pseudomonadota > Betaproteobacteria > Burkholderiales > Comamonadaceae > Acidovorax > Acidovorax sp. M14. Next base: position 2,363,385 of record NZ_CP186263.1, on the reverse strand, counting down.
CCGCGAGGGGCTGCCGCTGCGCCGCGCGGGGTGGAAGAGCTACCTCGACCGCGCCACCCGCGCCTTCCGCATCAGTGCCAGCGGCGTGCGCAACGACACGCAGATCCACACCCACATGTGCTACAGCGAGTTCAACGACATCCTGCCCGCCATCGCGGCCATGGATGCCGATGTGATCACGATTGAAACGAGCCGCTCGGACATGGAGCTGCTGCAGGGGTTTGGTGATTTCCGCTACCCCAACGAGATCGGCCCCGGCGTGTACGACATCCACTCGCCCCGCGTGCCCGGCGTGCAGGAGATGGCCGCGCTGCTAGAGAAAGCCGCCGAGGTCGTGCCCGTGGAGCACCTGTGGGTGAACCCCGACTGCGGCCTCAAGACCCGGGGCTGGCCCGAGACGGAAGCCGCCCTGCGCCACATGGTGCAGGCCGCGCAGGCCGTGCGTGAGCGGTTGCTGGAAGAATCGGCTCTGGCCTGACCGCGTCCGAAAATCAGCCTGCAGCGCGCTTGATCTCGGCCAACTTGACCAGCACCTGCAGCGCGTGGTTCAGCGGCGTCGGCACCCCCAATGCGGCGCCGCGCTTGACCACATAACCGTTCAGGTGGTCGATCTCGGTGGGTTTGCCCCGCGCCAGGTCCTGCGCGGTGGACGAATACTGGCTGGGCATGGTGCTGGCAATGCCACGCACCGCCGCCTGCACATCGCCCGGAATCGTCACCCCATCGGCCGCAGCCACCTCCAGACATTCGGCCACGATGTCGGCAATCACCTGCGTCACGCCGGGCACCTGCACCAGCGGGCCATAGGGCTGTTGCGACAGGGCCGACAGCGCGTTGTAGGCGCTGTTGAGCACCAGCTTGGCCCAGAGCGCGCCACGCACGTTGTCTGACACCTGGGTGGGAATGCCCGCTGCCGTCAACTGCCGGGCCACCTCGTCGCTGCGCGGCGAAGGCGCAATCACCAGCTCGCCCCGGCCGTGGTGCACCACATGCCCCGGGCCCCCCATGGCGGTGGCGACATACACCACGGCAGCGGCCACGGGGATGCTGGCGTCCAGCACCGCCCGCACGCGCTCGTCGTTGTCCACGCCGTTCTGCAAGGTCAACACCAGCGCCCCGGGCGCCAGGTGGGGGCGAATCTGCTGCGCGGCGTCTTCCGAGTCGGACGACTTCACGCAGAACAGCACCACGTCCGCGCCGTGCACGGCGCTGGCCTCGGTGCTGGCTGCCAGGGGCACCTGCACATCCATCGCTGCGGTCTGCAGCCGCAACCCGTTGTCGCGCACCGCCAGCACATGGGCGGGCCGCCCGATGAGCGTGACGGCATGGCCCGCGCGGGCCAGCAGGGCACCAAAGTAGCAGCCCACGGCGCCCGCGCCCATCACAGCAAAACGCAAGGGCGGGGAAATGTCCGAGGCGGTGGGCAGGGAGACAGAGGAATCAGCGGCAGCGGTCATGGCGGTGTCCCGGTGAGCAAGGTACGGAAGGGTCGAACAGCGAGGCGCCCCACTATATCGGTGGCGGCCTGAGCTCCAAATATCAAGGCTTTTTGGATTGATGCGCTAGTCGAACATGCCTCGAAAGCTATCAAATACGTAGCAAATTGACTGTACGTGAGATTGATCGCAGGGGCGCGCTTCGGTTGCATGCGCGAATTCCGGCACCGCAAACCGCCATCCGTTACACCCCGTCCGTGGGCCCCGCCCCAGCCCAAAGGCCCCTTTTCGGTGTCAGGAATTTAATCAATGCAAAGACAATAATTGTCTAGTCAATTAAATTCCTCACCCATGTCAGCCCCCCCCAAACCCAGCCAAGCCCCCGCGTTCTACAACGCCGAGCACTACGACCCCAGCAAGCTGGTGCCCGAAAACAGCGTCGGCTACCTGATGCGCAAGGTGATGTCGTCCATCCGCACGCAGGCCGATGCCCAGCTGTCGTTGCACGACCTGACGTACGCCCAGTGGCTGCCGCTGTTCAAGTTGTCGCTGTGCGAGACCGCCACGGTGGCCACCCTGGCGCGGGACCTGGAGACCGACCCCGCCTCCATGACCCGGTCGCTCGACCGCATGGAAGCCAAGGGCCTGGTGGTGCGGGAGCGCTCCATCGTGGACCGCCGCGTCGTGCAGCTCAAGCTCACGGCCGAAGGCCAACGCATTGCAGCCCTGGTGCCGCCCGTGCTGGCCGACGTGCTCAACGGCCACCTCAGCGACTTCAGCCATGACGAGTGGCAGCTTCTGCTGTCCATGCTGCGCCGCATGCTGGCCAACGGCGAAGCGCTGCGCCAGCAGACCCCCTCACCCACCGAACCCGCAGCTGGTTGATCCCGCCCTGTTGCCCTGCCCCTGGAGATTTCCGTGACCGCCACTGCCCCAACTCCCCTGTCCACCCGCTCCGCCCTCGCCGCCCACCTGGCGGTGTCGGCCGTTGCCCTGGCCGCCGCGCTGCTGCTGGTGGGCTGCGCCAACCCTGGCCCCGCACACACCCCGCTGGCGCAAACCACCCCGGCCGCCGCTGGTCTGACAGCAGCCACCACCGACGTGGTGGCCACCAGCCAGTGGTGGAAAGCCCTGGGTGACGAGCAGCTCAACACCCTGATCGACACCGCCCTGCAAGGCAACCCCAGCCTGGCCGTGAGCCGCGCCCGCCTGGAGCAAGCCGTGGCCCTGAGCCAGGTGCGTGAGGCCGCAAACGGCCCCCAAGCCACACTGGGCGTGGACGCCACCCGCCAGCGCTACACCGCCAACGGGCTGGTGCCCGCCCCCATCGCCGGCAACACCTACAACAGCGGCACCGTGCAAGCCACACTGAGCTGGTCGCCCGACTTCTTCGGCCAGCACGCCGCCGAGCTGCAGGCCGCCCTGGGCCAGGCCCGCGCCGCACAGGCCGATGCAGCCGCCGCCGCCAACACCCTGGCCGCCCAGGTGGGCCGCAGCTATGTGGCCCTGGCCCGGCTGGTGGCCCAGCGCGACGTGGCCCAACGTGCGCTGGAGCAGCGTGAAGAACAACGCAAGCTCACGCAAGAGCGCACCGCCGCAGGCCTGGACAGCCAGGTCGAACTGACCCAGGCCCAGGCCGCCGTGCCCGACGCCCGCACACAAATCGAAGCGCTGGACGAACAGATCACCCTGGGCCGCCGCCAGCTGGCCGTGCTGACCGGCCAGGCGCCAGATGCCCTGCCCCAGCTCACGCCCCGCCTTGCAGCCCTGCAACCCACCGCCGTGCCCGAGGTGCTGGGCGCCGACCTGCTGGGCCGCCGTCCCGATGTGGTGGCCGCCCGTTGGCGCGTGGAGGCGGCAACGCAAGGCGTGAACAGCGCGCGCAGCGAGTTCTATCCCAACATCAACATCGGCGCGTTCATCGGCCTGAACTCGCTGGGTCTGGACCGGCTGTTCAACGGCAGCTCACGCCAGATGGGCTTGACACCCGCACTGCGCCTGCCGATCTTTGACGGCGGCCGCCTGCGCGCCCAGCTGGGCGGCCGCGCGGCCGAGCTGGATGCCGCCATCGCCCAGTACAACGGCGCCGTGCTCGATGCGGTGAAGGAAGCCGGCGACGCCGTGGCCTCCATCCAGTCGCTCACCCGCCAGCAGGCCTTGCAGGACGAAGCCGTGGCCAGTGCTGAAAAGGCCTACCGCTTTGCGCAGGAGCGCTACCGCGCGGGCCTGGGCAACTACCTGGTGGTGCTATCCACCGAAAGCCAGGTGCTGGCCCAGCGCCGCCTGGCCGTGGACCTGCGCGCGCGCCAGCTCGACACCCGCCTGGTGCTGATGAAGGCCCTGGGGGGCGGCTGGACGGACGACACGGCCGTGCTGCACACCGCCGCCGCACACTGACCGGCCCAGAACGCCACACCGCCCTCTTCAAAAACACATAACAACACATTCCTGAAAGACCATTGCCATGACCGCTAAGAGCGAACCCCTCACCGCCAACGAGTCCAACACCGCCCGCCGCCGGGGCCTCACCCTGATTGCTGCCGCCGTCGCGCTGGTGGCCATTGGCTGGGGCGGCTGGCACTGGGCCAATGGCCGCCATGTCGAGACCACCGACAACGCCTACGTGGCGGGCAACGTGGTGCAGATCACGCCGCAAATCGGCGGCACCGTGGTGTCCATCGGCGCGGACGACACCGACTTTGTGAAGGCCGGCCAGTTGCTGGTCAAGCTGGACCCCGCTGACGCCCGCGTGGCGCTGGAACAGGCCGAGGCCCAGCTGGCGCAGACGGTGCGCGAAGTGCGCACCCTGTACGCCAACAACTCCACGCTGAAGGCGCAGGTCAGCCTGCGCAGCGCTGACCTGGCCCGCGCCCAGGCCGATGCTGCCCGCGCGCAAGACGACGTGAACCGCCGCACCCCGCTGATGGCCAGCGGTGCCGTGGGCAAGGAAGAGTTCCAACACGCCACCGCGCAGTTAGCCGCCGCCAAGAGCACCGTGGCCGCCGCCCAGTCGGCTGTGCTGGCCGCACAAGAACAACTGGCCGCCAGCCAGACGCAGACCGAAGGCACCTCCATCGAACAACACCCCAACGTGCAGCGCGCTTCGGCCCGCGTGCGCGAGGCCTACCTGGCCGTGCAGCGCGCCCAACTGGTCGCCCCGCTGGACGGCCATGTGGCCAAGCGCGGCGTGCAGGTGGGCCAGCGCGTGCAGGCGGGCGCCCCGCTGATGACGCTGGTGCCCCTGAACGACCTGTGGGTGGACGCGAACTTCAAGGAAAGCCAGCTCAAGACCTTGCGCATCGGCCAGCCCGCCGAGCTGGAAGCCGACGTGTACGGCACCAAGGTCACGTACCACGGCACCGTGACGGGCCTGGGCGCCGGCACCGGCGCGGCCTTTGCACTGCTGCCCGCACAGAACGCCACCGGCAACTGGATCAAGGTGGTGCAACGCGTGCCGGTGCGCATTGCGCTCGACCCCAAGGAAGTCGCCGAGCACCCGCTGCGCGTGGGCCTGTCGATGGAAGTGAAGGTGGACACTGCCGACCAGAGCGGCAAGACCCTGGCCGACACCCAGCGCACCACCCCCGTGGCCGCCACCGCCGTGTTTGACGAGCAGTTCAAGGCCGCCGACGACGAAGTGGCGCACATCATTGCCGCCAACCTGGGCCGCAGTGGCAAGTCCGCCGTGGCGGTGGCATCGCCCAAGGTGGGGAGCCAGCAGGCTGTGCAGGCCGTACAAGCTCAGAAGCACGCATCAGCCCCCGTGCAACCTGCAGTGCAAGCCCCCGTGGTGCAGTGAGAGGGGTTGACCGAGCATGACTGCCGCCAACCCCACTGCTGACGCCGCAGGCCAGGCCCTCGCTCCGGCGGCGCCTGCTGCGGTGTCGCCCCCTGCGGCGCCACCCGGCCCGCCCGCTGCCTATCCGCCACTGCAGGGCACCGCCTTGCTGCTGGGCACGCTGTCGTTGTCGCTGGCCACGTTCATGAACGTGCTGGACTCGTCCATCGCCAACGTCTCCATCCCCGCCATTGCCGGTGACCTGGGCGTGAGCCCCGGCCAGGGCACCTGGGTCATTACCAGCTTTGGTGTGGCCAATGCGATCTCGGTGCCGCTCACTGGCTGGCTCACGCAGCGCTTTGGCGCGGTGCGGCTGTTCACCATGAGCGTGCTGCTTTTCGTGCTGACCTCCTGGCTGTGCGGCTTTGCGTCGTCGCTGGAGATGCTGGTCTTCTTCCGCGTGCTGCAAGGCCTGGTGGCCGGGCCGATGATTCCGCTGTCGCAAACGCTGCTGCTGGCCAGCTACCCGCGCGCTCTGGCGGGCACTGCCCTGGCCCTGTGGGGCGTGACCACGCTGGTGGCGCCGGTGGTGGGGCCGCTCTTGGGCGGGTGGATCACCGACAACATCTCCTGGCCGTGGATCTTCTACATCAACGTGCCCGTGGGCCTGCTGGCCGGGGTGCTGACCTGGGGCATCTACCGCAAGCGCGAAACGCCCATCCGCAAGCTGCCGATTGACACCGTGGGCCTGAGCCTGCTGGTGCTGTGGGTGGGCGCGCTGCAACTCATGCTCGACAAGGGCAAGGAGCTGGACTGGTTTGCCTCGGGCGAGATCATCACCCTGTGTGTGGTGGCCGTGGTGGCGTTCGCCGTATTCCTGGTGTGGGAGCTGACCGAGAAGCATCCGGTGGTGGACCTGAAACTCTTCAAGGGCCGCAACTTCACCTTTGGTGCGCTGGCGCTTTCGGTAGCCTATGCGCTGTTCTTCGGCAACGTGGTGCTGCTGCCACTGTGGCTGCAGCAGTGGATGGGCTACACCGCGACCTCGGCCGGCATGGCGCTGGCGCCGGTGGGCGTGTTTGCCATCCTGCTCACACCGCTGGTGGGCCGCAAGGTCGGCCAGTGGGACCCGCGCCGCATGGCCACGGGCGCGTTCATCGTGTTCAGCACGGTGCTGTGGATGCGCTCGCAGTTCACGGTGCAGACGGACTTCATCCACATCCTAATCCCCACCCTGCTGCAGGGTGCGGCCATGGCGTTCTTCTTCATTCCGCTGACCACGCTGACGCTGGCTGGCGTATCGCCAGACCGCATCCCGGCGGCGGCAGGCTTGTCGAACTTCGTGCGCATCACCGCCGGGGCCATGGGCACGTCGATTGCCACCACGCTGTGGGAGAGCCGCGCCGCCATGCACCACGCGCACCTGACCGAAGGGCTGGTGCAAGGCCAGGGCGTGTTCGCGCAGACGCTGGACGGCTTGATGGCCTCTGGCCTCACGCAAATGCAGGCACTGGCGCAGATCAACCGGCTGATCGACCAGCAGGCCTTCACCCGCGCGGCCAACGACATCTTCCTGGGCTCGGCAGGTCTGTTCCTGCTGCTCATCGGGCTGATCTGGCTGACCAAACGCCCGGCACGCACCGGCGGCGCGGGCGCGGCAGACGCTGCGGGCGCCCACTGAGCCCGTCCGCCGCGTGCCAGGGGCCTCGCGGCGGACACTACAGGCCAAAACGGCCGCAAGCGCCAGGGGATTATGCGCTGGTAGCTATCATTTTTGACATGGCTGCGCAGTGAGTCAGCGGGGCCGCGCCCCGCTGCAGTCCGCGCATCCCACAGCCGGTGTCGGAAATCCCTGACCGCGCGGCGGGCGCGGCACCTGCGGGCAGTTCGCGGGGTGCACCCAACAATGCACTCACCGCAAACCACTCCAACAAGGAACTGCCATGTCACTCTCGCTGATTCTTCTGATCGTTCTGATCCTCATCCTGGTCGGCGCGCTGCCCACCTGGGGCCACAGCCGCTCGTGGGGCTACGGGCCCAGCGGCGGGATTGGTCTGGTGGTGCTGATCCTGGTGATCCTGCTGCTGATGGGACGGATATGACGGGTATCTGAACTCCCGGTACACGCCACACAGCGTCTGCCCAGGGGAAGTTTTCAAATGCACACAAGGGCCCTTTCGAGGGCCCTTTGTTTTGGGCGCTTTGTAGGGAGCGCGAGGTCTTGGGGCTACCCAGCCTCGGCCAGAAACGCCTAAATGATCAATTTGCATAAAAAATACAATTAAATTGATAATATTGGCATTTCAATCATTTATTTGATATAAACGATAAATTCAAAGAATTGCCGTACCACCCCCACCATGCCCTTTTCCCCCTCCGCCATTGGCAACATGCGGCAGTTTCAAATCCGCCTGCTGCGGGGCATCCTGCTGGCCAATGTGGCTTTTGAGCTGCTGTTGCTGGCAGCGGGCGCGGCTGGGCTGGTCGCCACACCCGGGTCATGGAGCCTCACCCTGGGAGCAGGCACCGTGTTCATGGCAGCGTTGTGGTGGGCCCTGCGCCGCTGGCCCCAGGTCTATGTTCCAGTGGCACTCATCCAGACCCTGATCGGGATGGCACTTTTTACCTATGCCCTGTGGCAGCCCCTGGGGCACGAGCTGCGCGCCGTGTGGTTCCTGATCGGCGTGGGTGCGGCCTACCTGCTGCTGGGGCGCGCGGCGGGTGTGGGCTACACCGCCGCGACCTTGGCCATCGTGCTGGGCAGCAACGGCATGCAAAGCGCGCCGTATTCGCTGCACGCGCTCATCATCTTCACGCTGGCTTTGTCGCTGAGCAGCCTGTGTTTTTACCTGTTCGTCAGTGAGGCGCTGCGCCTGTACCAGCACCTGTCCGATCGGGACCAGCAGTACACCTTGCTGACCGAAGGCGCCGCAGAAGTCATCTGGCGGATCAACCCCGACATGACGGTGGCGTACGTAAGCCCCGCCGACGAACGGGCGCGCGGCGTGCCTGCCCGCGACGTCATCGGAAAGTCCATCTTCAAAGCCCTGACGCCCGAGGGTGCCGAAGCACTGAGACAGGCTGTGCGCGAGCGGCAGCAACTGCTGACACTGCCCATGCGCTGTGCCAATGGCAGTGTGCGCTGGTTCGAGATGTCCAGCCGCCTGTACCGCGACGCCTCGGGCCAACCCGCCGGTTACCACAGCATCGGGCGCGACGTGACCGCCCGGCGGGAGCTGGAGCAGGCATTGCAGGCCGAGCGCGAGCACCTGGAGGCCCGGGTCAAGGAGCGAACGGCGGCGCTGTCCGTCGCCAAGGAGGCGGCCGAGGCCGCGCTCAATACCAAGCGGATCTTTCTGGCGAACATCGGGCACGAGTTGCGCACGCCCATGACCCTAATCCTGGGCATGACCGAGCTGGTGCGCAACCGCACGCAGGACGAACGCCTCAAGCCCATCCTGAACAACGTAATGGACGCGGCCACGGGCCTCACGCGCATGCTCAACGACCTCATCGACCTGGCCGCGCTGGAAACACGCCAGGTAGCGTTTCAGTTCGCCCCCCTGTCGATGCCCGAGCTGGCAGCCGATGCCTTGCAGCTGCTGGAGCCGCAGGCGCGCCAAAAGGGGCTGCAAATGTTCATGACCATCGACGGCGAGGGCAGCACGGCCCACCACGTGGGCGATGCCGAGCGCATTCAGCAAGTGCTGGTCAGCCTGCTGGATAACGCCGTGAAGTTCAGCCGCTCAGGCGCTATCCGCCTGGCCCTGCACACCGAGCAAGACACGCCGGACTCCACCGTATGGCGTCTGCGCGTCACCGACGAGGGCATCGGAATTGCGGCGGGCGACCAGCATCGCATCTTCACCTTGTTCGAGCAGGTGGACGGATCGACCACCCGCAGCTTCGAGGGCGCCGGGCTGGGGTTGGCGCTGTGCAAACGCCTGGTCGAGGGCATGGGCGGCAGCCTGGGTGTGGAGAGCGAGCCGGGCAAGGGCAGCAGCTTCTGGGTGTTGCTGCCGCTGCCCAAAGTGACCTGAGCGAGCCAGAACCCTGCAGTGCAGAGGGTCCAGTCAAACCGTGTGCGTGCGCCGCTCGGCCAGGCCAAACGCTGACGACAGGGCAGCAAACTCGTCCTTGCCCACGGTGCCATCGGCGTTGCCCGCACGGTCCATCACCTGCAGCACGGCCTGCGCAAAGGGGTCGGTAGTTGCCTGCTGGCCCCTGGTGCGCGCAAGACCCTTGAGGAATTCATCGTGGGTGATGACGCCGTCCTTGTCGGCATCAAAGCCTGCGGTGATCTGCTGCTTCTGGTCGTCGGTAGCGCCAAACCGCGTCAGCAGCGCCTGGAAATCGTCCTTGGACACCGCACCCGCTGCACGGCCACCGGGCAGTGCCGCTGTGGTCTGACCCGATGAACGACCCACGGCGGCTACCGTTTCCGCAGATGTCCCTTGAGTAGCCAACACGCCCTGCCCCGCCATGCCCGCCAGCGTCTGCGCCTCGGGGCTGAGCGTGACCACGGCCGAGGGCTCGGGCGCTGCCGCCTCGCCCCCACGCCGCGCAGACGCCTTGCCCGCGCCGCTGGCGGCTGCATTGAAAATCATCGACGCCACCGATGCGAGGCCGGAAATGAGAGGGGACATCGCCATGAACTCCTGTGTGGCGACCGCGTTGGCGACCCCATCCATCCGGAGTCCGCCGCATCGCCCAGGGCCACAAGGTTACGCGCCTGCCGCCCAGGCAATGGCGGGATCAGCGGGGGCTAAAGGGGCGAGTTTGGCCCCTCATGCAAGAGCGCCCCACTGCTCACGCTTCACGCATAGCCTGGGCCAAAGGCCACAAACTCGCCAGCGAGCGACCCCGCCACCTGCCCCTGGTAGTGCAGCGCTGCGGCCTGCGTGATCCGGCCCAGCCCCTTGCGGCGGATCATGCGGGTGAACGGCTCCCAGGCCGGCCGCGATGGCGCCAGGGCTACAGCCGTGAAGTTGCCGTCAATGGGCATGAGGTAGTCCATGGTGTTGCGCTGGATCACCAGCCGGCTGCCCAGCCCCTCAGCGGTGAGCCCCAGGTGCAGCATCGACCAGGCCGCCAGAATGGCCACAGCGGATGCGCTGCCCCCAAACACCGTTTCGCGGTGGTTAATGTTGGGCGCCAGGGGCGCCGTCAGCACCACTTGCTGCAACGATGCCTCCACCACGGTGATCTGCATGGCTTGGGACAGGGGGATGTGTTGGTGCAGGTAGGTTTGCAGTTCTGAAGGAGTCACAGGATTTCCCACTAAAAAGTGCCAAGCGCTGACCCTATCAAAACGCCGCACAGCGTCCAACGTGGTGCAGCGCAGCACTTGGCTACCACCGCCGCAACGGGTCGGTTTCAAAAGCCCGGGTCACGGTGAACGATGTGCACGACCTCAGCCCTTCCGTGCACCAGCCAGTGCCGCAGGTGCGCCGCCAGAAATGCAGGCCGCACATCAATGCCCTCCAGCTCGTCCGGCCCGAACCACGCGAACTCCAGCGCGCGCGAGCCCTCGACGCCCGCATAGGGCCCCGGGCGCGACAACAACAGGCTTCCGGGCAGCGGAATAGCGTGCAAATACAGCCCGATCTCGTGGTACGCGGTGCCAGCGTACGTGAAGAAGTTTTCCACCACACAGGCCAGCGGGCCGGGCTCCACGGGCTGGCCCAGTTCTTCCTGCAGTTCTCGGACCAGGGCTTGTGCCGCCGTCTCCCCCGCATCGATGCCACCGCCGGGCAACGCCCAGAAAGCGTCGCCCACCACCCGGTGCAGCAGCACGCGGCCCTCGCTCTGGATCAGCGCCGCTGCGCGTTGGCGCACGCGAAGCGGGCTGGGATGTGGCATGGGGTTCAAGACTCAGATCCTGATTGATTCTTCACTTCCATCCTTTGCCCTCCGATATCAAGCCAAAATGGCCTCTAGCGCTTACCTCAAAAGCGCAAACAGCTATTAATACAGTAGCAAAAGCAATTCACTGTCCATCCGCAGGCGGCAATAGCAACCCTTGCTGCGCCGCCACCGCTTCGCGCAAAAACGCCCAGGTAGCCTGCATGCGGGCCACATGTTTGTTGTCGCCCGGCATGGACATCCAGAAGGTGCGCTGAAAGCGTGCCACCCCTGGCAATACGGGCACCAGCGACGGGTCTTGCGCCGCCACAAAGGCGGGCAGCACTGCCAGCCCCGCCCCCACGCGGGCGGCTTCGTACTGGGCGAGGATGCTGGTGCTGCGCAGCGCGAAGTGCGCGGGGCGGTGCAGCTCGTCCAGAATCTGCAGTTCCTTGCTGAACAGCAGATCGTCCACGTAGCTGATGAAGGTGTGGCCCCGCAGATCGTCTGGCGTGTGGATGGGGGCATTGCGCTGCAGGTAGCTGCGCGCTCCATACAGTTGCAGCACGTAGTCGGTGAGCTTCACGACCACCACCGCACCGCGCGCCGGGCGTTCCAGCGAGATGACGATGTCCGCCTCGCGGCGCGACAGGTGTACCAAACGCGGCAGCGCCAGCAGGTCCACCACCAGGCCGGGGTGGTCCAGCGCAAACCGGGCCAGCTGGGGCGCCAGGATCAGGTTACCGAAGCCCTCGGTGGTACCGATGCGCACCAGGCCATGCAGGCCCTGGCGCACGCCGGGTGTGGCGTTTTCCACCGCCAGAAAGGCGGCCTCCATGGCCTCGACCTGGGGCAGCAGCGCGCGCCCGGCCTCGGTCAGCCGGTGGCCGCCGGCCTCGCGTGCAAACAGGGCGGAGCCCACCTGCTTTTCGAGCGCCTGCAGGCGGCGCGCCACCGTGGTGTGGTCCACGGCCAGGCGGCGCGCGGCCCCCACCAACGTGCCAGCGCGGGCCAGTTCCAGAAAGTAGCGCAGGTTGTCCCAGTCCATGGCGTCACCGGGCCCGCCGTGCAGCGCGTCCGTCCAGCGGCTCGCTGGGCGCACGGCTGAGCGCGTTGTTGCCCCGCACCAGCGTGCGCAGCATGTCCATGAACACCGCGCGCTGTTCGGGCGCGAGGGGTTCGAGCATGCGCTCCTGCGCGCGCAGCATGCCGGGCTCCACCTCTTCCAGCACACGCTGGCCTTCGGGCGTGAGGGTCAGCAGACGCACGCGGCGGTCTTCGGGGTGGGCATTGCGCTGCATCAGCCCGCGCGACTCCAGCCGGTCGATCACGCTGCCAATGGTGGAGGTATCAAAACCAATGGTGCGCGCCAGCGTGCGCTGGTCGATGCCCGGCTCGCGCCCCACGGCATACAGCGCAGCGTATTGCACAGGGGTGATGCCCGTGGCCTGCGTCTCCTCCAGAAACACGGCCACCGCAATCTGCTGCAGGCGGCGGATATGGAAACCAGGGAGGTTGTCGATCTCTACGGACATGAATCTAGGGTTTCTACCGATCTTGATGCGGGTCATTTTAGGCCCTACACTAATTATCAGTGTACTTTTGATATGTATACGGCTTATTGATCCACGTCAGTGGCACAACGGATGGAGACAGCGGCAATGACAGTTTTGAACACTCCCACGGCGCCCGTCCTGGTCGCTGGCGGCGGCATCGGTGGCGTGGCAGCAGCGCTGGCCCTGGCACGCCAGGGCTATGCGGTCAAGGTGCTGGAGCAGGCTCCGCAGCTCGGCGAGATCGGCGCGGGCATCCAGCTGGGCCCCAACGCTTTTGCCGCGTTCGACGCCCTGGGCATTGGCGAGCTGGCGCGGGCCCGCGCGGTCTACACCGACGAAATGGTGATGCATGACGCGCTGGACGAACACCTGGTCGGCCGCATCCCCACGGGCGAGGCTTTTCGCCAGCGCTTTGGCAACCCGTACGCCGTGATCCACCGCGCGGACATCCACACCTCGCTGCTGGAAGGGGCCAAAGCGCACGGCAACATCGAGACACTGACCGGCACGCGCATCGAGCGCGTGGAGCAAACCGGTGACACCGTCACCGTGTACGACCAGCATGGCGTGGCGCACCGGGGCCAGGCCCTGATTGGTGCGGATGGCGTGAAGTCCGTCGTGCGCCAGCAATACGTCGGCGATGCCGCCCGCGTGTCGGGCCATGTGGTGTACCGCGCCGTGGTGGAAAAGAACGACTTCCCCGAAGACCTGCGCTGGAACGCCGCCAGCATCTGGGTCGGCCCCAACTACCACCTGGTGCACTACCCGCTGCGTGGCGGCGAGCAGTACAACGTGGTCGTGACCTTCCACAGCCGCGAGCAGGAGGAATGGGGCGTGCGCGAGGGCAGCCGCGAAGAGGTGCAGAGCTACTACCGCGACTGCTGCCCGCGCGCCCACCAGCTGATCGACATGCCCAAGAGCTGGAAACGCTGGGCCACCGCCGACCGCGAGCCCATCGGCCAGTGGACGTTTGGCCGTGCCACCTTGCTGGGCGATGCCGCCCACCCCACCCTGCAGTACTTGGCCCAGGGCGCCTGCATGGCGCTGGAAGACGCGGTGACGCTGGGCGAGGCTCTCAAGCGCTGCCAACACGACTTCCCCCAGGCGCTGTCGCTGTACGAGCGCTCGCGCGTCGCCCGCACGGCACGCGTGGTGCTGTCGGCACGCGAAATGGGCCGAATCTTTCACGCCCAGGGCGTGGAGCGCCTGGTGCGCAACGACCTCTGGAAGGGCCGCAGCCCTGAGCGTTTTTACGACGCGATGGAGTGGCTGTATGGCTGGAAGGTCGACAACTGCCTGGCCGACTGAGCCAGCCGGGCGCCTTGCCCCATCGATCTTCTCCCCTACCCCCACATTCAACCCAAGGAATTCCCATGAGCGAGATGGATCCCGTACCGTCCCCCGTTCGCCTGTCCGCCGTGGCGGCCCCTGGCCAGCCCGAGCCCACCCCCGCGCTGGAGCAGCTGTACCGTGGCTTTGAGCAGGAAATGCTGGTGCCGCTGTGGACGCAGATCGGCGACCTGATGCCCCCCCATCCGCAGAGCAAGGCCAGCGCCCACCTGTGGCGGTGGGACCGGCTGGTGCCGCTGGCCGATGAAGCCGGCCGCATCGTGCCCGTGGGGCGCGGGGGCGAGCGCCGGGCCATCGCCCTGGCCAACCCGTCCCTGGGCGGGCGGCCCTTTGCCACCCCCACGCTGTGGGCGGCCATCCAGTACCTGATGCCGGGCGAAGACGCGCCCGAACACCGCCACACACAGCACGCGTTCCGCTTCATCGTGGAGGGCGAAGGGGTGTGGACCGTGGTCAATGGCGACTCGGTGCGCATGTCGCGCGGCGACTTCCTGCCCCAGGGCGGGTGGAACTGGCACGCCCACCACAACGCGGCCGACAAGCCCATGGCCTGGATCGACGGGCTGGACATTCCGTTCGCCTACTACACCGAGTCCCAGTTCTTCGAGGTGGGGCGCGACGCCATCAGCCCGGCAGAGCGGATCACGCCCATGCTCTCACGCTCCGAACGACTGTGGGCGCATCCGGGCCTGCGCCCGGTGTCGCAACTGCAGGACCAGCCCGTCACCCCCATGCTGGCCTACCGCTGGGTGGACACCGACAAGGCCCTCAACGAACAACTGGCGCTGGAAGCCGAGGGCCACCCCGCCACGCTGAGCCCCGGCCACGCCGCAGTGCGTTACACCAACCCCACCAATGGCCGCGACGTGCTGCCCACCATCCGCTGCGAGATGCACCGCGTGAGCAGCGGCGCCACCACCCGCACGCGCCGCGAGGTGGGCTCGTCGGTGTTCCAGGTGTTTGACGGCCAGGGCACTGTGAAGGTGGGAGACCACCAGTGGCAGGTGCGCCGTGGGGACATGTTTGTGGTGCCGTCCTGGCAGCCCTTCACCGCCCAGTGCGATGCCGGCCAGCCCTCGCTGGATCTGTTTCGCTTCAGCGACACACCGATTTTTGAGGCCGTGCATGCCTGGCGCGAACAAATCGAGCCTGCCTGACAACAACCCCGCCCCATTCATTCCTTGCAGCGTCTGCCCGCCCACGCGGGTGGGCCCTGCACTCCTCTTCGACCGGAAGCCCCGATGACTGCTACCTCTTACCTCTGGACCCCACCGCCCGTTCAATCGTTGCCAGTGCGCGGCAGCGCGCAGCGCCTGCCCATCCACCGCCTGTTCTTTGTGGGCCGCAACTACCACGCGCATGCTGTCGAGATGGGCCGCCCCGTGGACAAAAGCGTGGAGCGCCCCTTCTACTTCACCAAGGCGCCCCAGACACTGACCGCATCGGGCGCCACCGTGGCCTACCCGCCCGAGACGCAGAACTACCACTTCGAGATGGAACTGGTCGTGGCGATTGGCAAGGCCGGGTTCCGCATCCCGGCCGAGCAGGCGCATGAGCACATCTACGGCTACGCCTGCGGCCTCGACATGACCCGCCGCGACCTGCAACTGGTGGCGCGCGACAAGGGTCGCCCCTGGGACCTGGGCAAGGACGTGGAGCAATCCTCCGTGGCGAGCGAGGTCGTGCCCATGCCGGGCCAGGTGATCGAGTCCGGCGTGATCGAGCTGTCGGTCAACGGCGCGGTCAAGCAGCAGTCCAACGTGGACAAGCTGATCTGGAACATCCGCGAGATCATTGCTGACCTCTCGCTGTTCTACCACCTGCAGCCCGGCGACCTGATCTACACCGGCACGCCCGAAGGCGTGGGCGCCGTGGTGCCAGGCGACCACATCACCGGCCGCGTGGAGGGTGTGGGCGAAATCGCGCTGACCGTGGGCCAACCCGCATAAACCGAGGACCGCCCCATGAAGCTCTACAGCTTTTTCCGCAGCGGCACCTCGCACCGCCTGCGCATCGCGCTCCACCTCAAGGGCCTCACGCCCGACTACGTGCCGGTGGACCTGCGCGTCGACGAGCAGGCCGAAGCACCGTTCAAGGCCATCAACCCGCAGGGCCTGGTGCCGGCGCTGGAGCTCGACAACGGCCAGGTGCTGATCCAGTCACCCGCCATCATCGAATGGCTGGAAGAGCGCTATCCCACGCCCGCGCTGCTGCCTGCCGACCCGCTGGCCCGCGCCCAGGTGCGCGCACTGGCCGCCATCGTGGGCTGCGATGTGCATCCCATCAACAACCGCCGCATCCTGCAAACCCTGCGCAAACAGTTCGGCGCGGACGAAGCCGCCATCAACGCCTGGTGCGCCACCTGGATCGCCGCCGGGTTTGACGCCATCGAAGCCCTGCTGGCCCAAGACACCACGCGCGGCAGCTACTGCTTTGGCGGCGCGCCTAGCCTGGCCGACGTGTACCTGATTCCGCAGGTCGAAAGCGCCCGCCGCTTCGGCGTGGACATGGCCGCCTGGCCGCTCATTCGCGCAGTGGATGCCGCTTGTGCCGAGCTGCCCGCCTTTGCCCGCGCCGCCCCTGCGGCCCAGCCAGACGCCTGACGCAGCAAAACACCGCAGACACCACCGGCACACCCGCATTCATCACTACAACCAGGAGACAAACCATGCCCGCCTTCCCATCCGCCACTTCGGCGCCCCACCACCACGCCACCCTGGCCCCGCAGCGCGGCCTGCGCCGCCGTGCGTTCACCACCGCAGCCCTGCTGCTGGGCGGCGCCAGCGCCACCGGCCTGGCCCGGGCCCAGAGCAGCGCGCCCGCCTTTCCCACCAAGCCGGTCACCGTGGTCACCGCCTTCGCTGTGGGCAGCGGGCCCGATGCGGTGCTGCGCCTGGTGGCCAACAAGCTGTCGGTGGCCTGGAAGCAAAGCGTGACGGTGGACAACCGCCCCGGCGGCGGCGGTTTCATCGCCATCGAAGCCGCGCGCCGCGGCGCACCCGACGGACACACCCTGCTGCAGCTGGACAGCGAACACCTGTCCGCCCTGCCCCACCTCTACAAGCAACGCAACTTCCAGACGTTACAGGTCTTCGACCCGGTGGCGCCGCTGTTCCGCACGCCGTTCCTGGTTGCGGTGCCCACGCAGTCCCCCTGGAAGAACATGGGCGACCTGATTGCAGCTGCCAAGAAGGGCCAGGGTGCGGTGAGCTACGGCTCGTGGGGCGTGGGCAGCCCGGGCCACCTGGGCGGTGAGTGGCTGGACCTGGTGGACGGCACACAGATGACCCACGTGCCGTTCCGCGAGGTCAGCCAACTGTTCACCTCGGTTGCCAATGGCGACCCGGCCTGGAGCCTGGCCAGCATTCCGTCCAGCCAGGGCATCTACAAGGCCGGCAAGATCCGCTACCTGGCCGTGGCGGGGCCGCGCCGCATTGCGCAACTGCCCGATGTGCCCACGCTTGCCGAGGCCGGTGGCCCCGCGCAGGTGGATGTGAACTCGTTCGTGTCCCTGCTCGCCGTCAAAGGCGTGCCCGCACCGGTGCGTGCGCAGATCCACGCCGATGTGCTGAAGGTGCTGCAAGAGCCCGAAGTGCGCGAGAAATTCAACACCTTTGCGTTCGAGCCCCTGTCGTGGTCGGTCGAAGAAATCCAGCGCCAGGCAGGGGTCAAGTCCGAGCAGTACAAGCTGCTGATCCAGAAAGCCAACATCAGCCTGGAGTGACGGCCAGGGGCCTTGCGCCTGCACAAACTGCCGAATGACTCTCGCGCCCGCCTGGGGCCTTGCACCGCACATACGGACAAGGCCCCGGGCGGGCGCTGTGCCGTGAGGCAGTTCAAGCAGAGTGACGATGTGCAAATATGCAAAAACAAAGTGCAATTTTCTCTATTGCACCAGCAATTTCGCACAGCTAACATGGCGCGGTTCGAGGCACCTTGCCGCACCCCTGCACGCATTTTTTCCAGGAGACACACACCCATGAACGCACCCACTTCCCAGGCCGTGCTGGCCCCCACCGTCAAGCTGTTGATCGGCGGCCAGTTCGTCGAATCCAAGACCACCGAATGGCGCGATGTGGTGAACCCCGCCACGCAAGAGGTGCTGGCCCGCGTGCCCTTTGCCACGCAGGACGAAATCAATGCCGCCGTGGCCTCGGCCAAGGAAGCGTTCAAAACCTGGAAGAAGACCCCCATCGGCACCCGCGCCCGCATCTTCCTCAAGTACCAGCAGCTCATCCGCGAGAACATGGCCGAGCTGGCTGCCATCCTCACGGCCGAACAGGGCAAGACCTTGCCGGACGCCGAAGGCGACGTGTTCCGTGGCCTCGAAGTGGTGGAACACGCCGCCAGCATCGGCAACCTGCAACTGGGCGAGCTGGCCAACAACGTGGCCGGCGGCGTGGACACCTACACCCTGCTGCAGCCCCTGGGCGTTTGCGCAGGCATCACCCCCTTCAACTTCCCGGCCATGATCCCGCTGTGGATGTTCCCCATGGCCATTGCCACGGGCAACACCTTCGTGCTCAAGCCGTCCGAGCAAGACCCCATGGTGACCATGCGCCTGTGCGAGCTGGCGCTGCAAGCCGGCATCCCCCCTGGCGTGCTGAACGTGGTGCACGGCGGCGAAATGGCTGTGAACGCCATCTGCGACCACAAGGACATCAAGGCGATCAGCTTTGTGGGCTCCACCAAGGTGGGCACGCACGTGTACAACCGCGCCAGCCTCAACGGCAAGCGCGTGCAATGCATGATGGGCGCCAAGAACCACGCCATCGTGATGCCTGATGCCAACAAGGAACAAACCCTGAACGCCCTGGCCGGTGCCGCCTTTGGCGCTGCAGGTCAGCGCTGCATGGCGCTGTCGGTGGTGGTGCTGGTGGGCGAGGCACAAAAGTGGATTCCCGAGCTGGTCGAGAAGGCCAAGACGCTCAAGGTGAGCGCTGGTGTGGAAAAGGGTACGGACGTGGGTCCGGTCGTCTCGTGCGCTGCACTGTCGCGTGTGGAAGGCCTGATCGAGCGTGGCATTGCCGACGGCGCCAAGCTGGAACTGGACGGCCGCAAGCCCCAGGTGGCCGGCTACGAAAAAGGCAACTTCGTGGGCCCCACGGTGTTCAGCGGCGTCAAGCCCGGCATGGCCATCTACGACCAGGAAATCTTTGGCCCTGTGCTGTGCCTGTCGGCCGCTGCCGACATTGACGAAGCCATCGAATTCATCAACAGCAACCCCAACGGCAACGGCACCGCCATCTTCACCCAGTCGGGTGCGGCGGCGCGCAAGTTCCAGGAAGAGATCGACGTGGGCCAGGTCGGCATCAACGTGCCAATCCCTGTGCCAGTGCCGCTGTTCTCGTTCTCGGGCTCGCGCGCTTCCAAGCTGGGCGACCTGGGCCCCTACGGCAAGCAGGTCGTGTTGTTCTACACGCAGACCAAGACCGTGACGGCGCGCTGGTTTGATGACAGCACCATCTCGCATGGTGTGAACACGACGATTAGTCTGAAGTAACCCCCTGAGCGGCTTCGCCGCTTCCCCCTTTCTCTGCATCGCTGCGCGATGAGGAAGGGGGACGCCACCCGTGCGGCGGGGCGGCCCTTGCACGGTGGCACTGACCTGGGCCCCGCCGGTTTCAACGACTGCGCGCGGTGGTAAAAGCGGGGCATGCAAATTGATCTGACAACGATGCGGAGATGGTCCATGGTCTTCGGTGCTGCGTGCGCGATGCTGGTGGGTGCCAATGCCCACGCGCAGGCCGGTGCGGCCTGCAACCCCGGTGGTACCGTGGAAGAAACCAACGCCTGCGCCGTGCAAGCCTTCCAGGCGGCCGATACCGAGATCGCCGTCCTTTACGGCGACGTGATGCGCGCCCTGTCGGCCCACGAGCGGCCCCAGCTGCGGCAGGAGCACACCGCCTGGCAGCGCGAGCGCACCACGCGCTGCAAGCAGGCCCAGCGCAGCAACGAATCGCAACCCCAGTGGCCGCGCCTGTACCACGAGTGCCTCACGGCCGAGACCCAGGCGCGCCGCAAAGGCCTGATGCGCTGGCTGACGCTGGATCACCCGTCCGCCAAGCCATGAACACGCCCCACCCCAAAACAACAAAAAGCCAAGAGACAGAACACCATGGACTTTGAACTCACCGAAGAGCAGCGCGCCTTTGCCCAGACTGCGCGCGACTTTGCCCAGGCAGAGCTGGCACCCCACGCCGCGCACTGGGACGAAGAAGGCATCTTCCCCAAAGAAGCCATCGCCAAGGCGGGCGAGCTGGGCTTTTGTGGCCTGTACGCCCCCGAAGCCGCCGGTGGCCTCGCCCTGCCACGCCTCGACGCGACGCTGGTCTTCGAAGAAATGGCGGCGGTAGACCCATCCACCACCGCCTTCATCACCATCCACAACATGGCCACCTGGATGCTGGGCACCTGGGCCACACCCGCCGTGCGCGACCACTGGGGCCCACTGCTCACCACCGGCGAAAAGCTCGCCAGCTACTGCCTGACCGAACCGGGCGCAGGCTCCGACGCCGCGTCGCTCAAGACCCGCGCCGAGCTGGTGGGCAACGAATACGTCATCAACGGCGCCAAGGCCTTCATCAGCGGCGCAGGCAGCACCGATGTGCTGGTGCTCATGGCCCGCACCGGCGATGCGCAATCGGGCGCGGGCGGCATCAGCGCCTTTGCCGTGCCCGCCGATACGCCCGGCATCAGCTACGGCAAAAAGGAACAGAAGATGGGCTGGAACAGCCAGCCCACGCGCACCATCAGCTTTGACAACGTGCGCATCCCTGCCGACCACCTGCTGGGCCGCGAGGGCGAAGGCTTCAAGATCGCCATGAAGGGCCTGGACGGCGGCCGCATCAACATCGCCACCTGCTCGGTGGGCGCAGCCCAAGGCGCGCTCAACGCCGCGCAGCAGTACATGCAAGACCGCAAACAGTTTGGCAAACCCATCGCCAGCTTCCAGGCCCTGCAGTTCAAGCTGGCCGACATGGCCACAGAACTGGTCGCAGCGCGCCAAATGGTGCGCCTGGCCGCCAGCAAGCTGGACGCCGGTGCGCGCGACGCATCCACCTACTGCGCCATGGCCAAGCGCTTTGCCACCGACGCAGGCTTTACCGTGGTCAACGAGGCCCTGCAACTGCACGGCGGCTACGGCTACATCCGCGAATACCCGCTGGAGCGCCTGCTGCGCGACGCACGTGTGCACCAGATTCTGGAAGGCACCAACGAAATCATGCGCGTGATCATTGCGCGGCGCATGCTGGACGGGGATGCCACCGAGGCCATCCGGTAGCTACTAAATTCATAGCTATCCAGGCATATTGCACTAGCGCTACCGGCATTTTTTCTCTCACCATGCCCGCCCGCCCACTGTCTGACGAAACCCTGCACCTGATCGACGCCGTGCGCACGGCGCTCGCGCACCGCAGCGACGTGGAAGAGCGTGCCCTGTTTGGAACGCACGCCTTCTTTGTGGACGGCAAGATGTGCATCGCCGTCAAGGGCGAGGAGCTGCTGGTGCGTTTGCCGCCGGAACGGCACGGCGAGTTGCAGGAGATGCAGAACACGCGCGAACTCTCTCCAGGCGGCGGGATGAAGGGCTACTTCTGGGTGGAGCCCAACGGCTTTTCCACCCGGGCGCAATGGAGCTTCTGGATCGACGAAGCACTGGCCTACAACCCGCACGCCAAGGCGGCACCGCCCAAGAAAAAAAGGGATGCCGCCAACACCCAGCCAGCTCCTGCCAAGAAGGTCGCAGCAGCAGGCACGCGCGCGAAAAGCGCGACCACCAAGGCCGCCAAGCCCCTAGCCAAAAAGCCCGCGGCCAAGAAGCACAGCATCTTCGAAGCCGACGACTGACTCACCCCTCCACACCCCACCCGGAGCCCCACCATGCCCCTTCGCATCGTCCGCCTTGGCACCCCGCGCGCCGCTGGGGAAGGCACCCGCATCGGCACCGTGCGCCGCCCGCCGCGTGGCGTGCCCAAGGCCGAGTTCGCCAGCCGCGACTACTACGACGTGTGGTACCCCCTGCTCTCCCCCAGCGCCGACCTCATGGCCCAGGGCCAGCAGGTGCCTACTGGCCAAGAAGGCGACAAGGCTTGGGAGGCTTTCGCCAAACAGTTCCGCAAAGAACTGGCCCAGCCCGAGGCCAGCCGCACGCTGGATTTGCTGGCCGCGCTGTCGCACCACAGCGCGATGTCGCTGGGCTGCTACTGCGAAGACGAAGCGCGCTGCCACCGGTCGGTGCTCCGCGCTGAGCTGGCGGGCCGCGGAGCAGACATCGCCGATTGATTTCAGACGTTTTTGGGCGCAAGCGCTAGATGAATATGCGCTGGTAGCTATCAAATTCATACCCAACCCGAACCCTTTTCTTTCACCATCACAACGACATCCAGGAGCAACACAGCATGAAAATCGCATTCATCGGCCTCGGCAACATGGGCGGCCCCATGGCACACAACCTGCACAAGGCAGGCCACGAAGTGCGCGCTTTCGACCTCTCGCAACCCGCCCGCGACAAGCTGGCCGCAGACGGCGTGCCCATCGCCACCGATGCCAAGGCGGCAGTCGCAGGCGCCGAAGTCGTCATCAGCATGCTGCCCGCCAGCCAGCATGTGGAAGGCCTGTTCCTCGGCGCGGGCGACCTGCTGGCCCAGTTGCCTGCAGGCACGCTGATCATCGACTGCTCAACAATAGCCGCCGCCACCTCCCGCAAGGTGGCCGAGGCCGCCAAGGCCAAGGGCGTGGCCTTTATCGACGCACCCGTGTCGGGCGGCACCGGCGGCGCCATTGCAGGCACCCTCACCTTCATGGTGGGCGGCGATGCGGCCGACCTGGAACGCGCCCGCCCCGTGCTCGAAAAAATGGGCGCCAACATCTTCCACGCAGGCAGCGTGGGCGCGGGCCAGACGGCCAAGATCTGCAACAACATGCTGCTGGGCATCCTGATGGCCGGCACCAGCGAAGCCATTGCCCTCGGCGTAGCCAATGGCCTGGACCCCAAAGTGCTGAGCGAAATCATGCGCCGCAGCTCGGGCGGCAACTGGGCGCTGGAGAAGTACAACCCCTTCCCCGGCGTGATGGAAACTGCGCCCGCCAGCAAAGGCTATGCGGGCGGCTTTGGTACGGACCTGATGCTCAAGGACCTGGGCCTGGCGCAGGAGAACGCGATGGCGGTGAAGGCTGCCACGCCGCTGGGGGGTATGGCGCGTAATCTGTATGCGGCGCACAGCTTGGCGGGCCACGGCGCGCTGGATTTCTCCAGCATCATCAAGATGGTGCAAAAGGGCTGAAAGCGAATACGCCGAGGACCCAGGGCTGGGGGCGCTGCTGATCTTTGCGGCCACCTCGTCCACTGTGGGCCTCACGCCGCACCCACCATGCCGACCTGCAGGTCGGCATTTTTTTGCCCGCTATTTCGCCATCAGCGTGTGGAGGAACTGCGCCTCAAACACCTCGGCGGGCACCGGCTTGCTCAACAGGTACCCCTGTATCTCGTCGCAGCCAAGCAGTGCCAGATGGCGGGACTGGTCCTCGGTCTCCACCCCTTCGGCGACCACCTTCAGGCCCAGCGAATGCCCCAGGTTGATGATGGTGGAGACCAGCGCCACACCCTGCGGGCCCGAGGCCATGTTGAGGATGAAGGACCGGTCGATCTTGAGCGTGTCCACAGGCAGTTTGGCGAGGTAGCTCAGCGATGAGAACCCCGTGCCGAAGTCGTCGATGGCGATGGTGATGCCCATCTCGCGCAGTGCATGCAGGCTGGCGGTGCTGTGCTGCACGTCGTCCATGACCATGCTTTCGGTGATCTCCAGCTCCAGCCCGGCAGCGGCCCTTGCGTCATGGGCCACGGCGTCGCGCACCTCGGCAATGAAGCCCCGGTGCCGCAGCTGCAGAAACGACACATTGACGGCCACCCGCAGGGGCGCAAGCCCTGCCTGGCGCCAGCGCAGGTTGTCGGCCAGGGCCTGGCGCAGCGCCCAGCGGCCCACGTCGTAGATCAGGCCGGTTTCTTCCAGAATGGGGATGAACTGCGCGGGCGGCACCAGCCCCCGGCGCGGGTCGTTCCAGCGGATCAGGGCCTCGGCCCCGGCGATGGCGCCCGAGGCCAGGTGCTGCTTGGGCTGATAGTGCAGCACGAACTGGCCCTGTTCCAGCGCGTCGCGCAGGCGCCCCTCCAGGCTCAGGGCTTCGGCCACGCGGGTGTTCATCTCCGAGGTGTAGAACAACAGGCTGTCGGCCGAGGCTTTGGCCTTGTTGAGGGCTGCCTCGGCGTTGCGCAGCAGGGTTTCTGCATCGGCACCATCCATGGGGTACAGCGCGACACCGGCCTTGGCGGCCATGCGTAGCTCGGTGCCGCCCAGCACAAAGGGCGCATCCAAACAGGCGCGCATCAGGCCATCCAGCGCCAGCGCCACCGCGCCTGCATCCCGCGCGTCAGTCACGGCGATGCCAAAGCTGTTGACGCCAATGCGCGCCACGTCGTACGCGTCGCCCGCCGCCTGCTGCAGCCGCTGCGCCACCTGCTTGAGCAGTTCGTCGCCCTCCTGGCGCCCCAGCGTGTCGTTGACGAACCGAAACCGGCTGATGTCCATGAGCCCCATGCCGAGCAGCGTCTTGGCGCCTTCGCGTGGCCGCAGGTGCTGGCCGCTGCGCTCCAGGAACAGGGTGCGGTTGGGCAGACCGGTGATGTCATCGTAGTACGCCAGGTAGTTCAGCCGCTCTTCCTTGTCGAGGTGGTCCATGGCAAAGCCGATGTCGCCCGCCAGCTCGGTCAGCAGGTGCATCTCGTCATCGTCAAAGAACCCGGCTTCGTCGGCAAACAGGGCAATCACGCCGACCACCTCGTGCGCCACCAGCAGGGGCAACACGGCCATCGACGCCACGCCGCGCGCAGCCAGCTCCTGGGGGACGAGGATGCGCGGGTCGTTCTGAATGTCCTCACACACCACGGACTGCCGGGTGCGCACCACGCTGGCGCTCAGGCTTTCGCCCTCTCTCGGGGTTTCGCTCAGCCACAACCGGCGCCGCACATGCATGAGGAACTCCGCCCCGGCCCCGGCAAGCGCTACCGGCACCACCTCTTGCAGGGCGTGGTCCACGCGACCGATCCAGGCGATCTTGAACTGGCCGTGCTCCACCGCGATGCGGCAGGCCTCGCGGAACAGCTCGTCGCGCTGGCGCACCCGCACGATCAGGGTGTTGATGCCGCTGAGCACGGCATACACGCGGTTCAGCCGCTTGATGCGCCGCTCGGCGTCGCGGCGTGCCGTGATGTCCTCACCCAGGGCCGCCACCCCCGTCACCTGCCCGCCCACGGAGCGCAGCACCGTGTTGTTCCAGTGCACCAGGCGCCGCTCGCCAGACCGGGTCAGGATCTCGTTGTCGTAGTGCCAAGCCGACGGCCGGTCGGCCAGCACGTCGGCAAAGACGCTGCGCACATCGCCCATCTCGGGCGGCACGAACAGATCGAACCAGTTGCGGCCAAACACTTCGTCGCGCTGCCAGCCCGTCAGCCGCAGCAGGTAGTCGTTGCAGTAGGTGATGCGGCCTTCACAGTCCAGCATCAGCGAGATCATCTCGACTTTGTCGAGCATGTCGTTGAAGCGGCGGTCGCTTTCGTGCAGTTCTTCTTCGGCGCGCTTTTCCTTGGTGATGTCCTGGATGGTGTTGAACCAGCGGCCCAGCTCGCCCCGGCCCGCTTCGTCCTCCAGGGGCTCCATCACCTGGCGCAGGTACAGCGGCTGGCCGTCGCCACGCACCACGCGGTAGGTAAAGTCCATGCGCGCGCCCTGGTGCGCCGCCTGCAGCGCGTGGCGGCGGAACATGTCGCGGTCATCGGGGTGCACCAGCGCCAGCCAGTCGCGGGCCGAGCGGGGCATGGCGCTCTCGTCCAGCCCCAGCATGTCAGGCAAGGTGTCCAGCCAGCTCTCAAAGGCGCCGTCAGGCCCGCTGATGACGTGGGATATCTTGGCCAGCGCCTGGGCCCTGCGCAGGCTGGCCTTGTTGGCACGCAGGGCATCCACAGCCCGCTGGCGCTCTTGCACCTGCACCTGCAGTTGCTCGGCGTGCTGCTGGATCTCCTGGTACAGGCTACCGTTTTCGTAAATACGGCCCACCTGCGCACCCAGGATGGCCAGGACTTTTTCGTCGTCGGCGCTGAAGGCGTCCGCCCCCTGCTTGTTGGCCAGGCACAGCCAGCCGTAGGAGAACGACAGCGACACGATGGGCGCGATCACTGCCGTGTGCACCGGGGGATATCCTGCGGGCAAGCCCAGCGCCACGGGGTCACCCCCTGGGTTGACCAGGCGGTGGGGTCGGCGTTCGGCCCGCAGCTGGCCCAGCAGCCCGTGCGACACCACGGGCAGATCAACAGGCCCGTTCTGCAGGGCCGGGTCCATGCCGCTGGTGCAGGTGATGGCGCCGTCGCTGTGCTTGCGCACCACGCACAGCACGGCGTACTGCGCGCCCACCAGCTCGCGGGCACCTCGGCACACATTGGCCAGCAGGACCTGCGGGTCGCGCTCTGAGGCCAGCTGCAGGTTCAGGTCGGTCAGTGCGGACAGGCGTCGGTTCATGGCTGCCAGCTCGGCCACGTTGCCGGTGAGCTTGTCCGTCATCAGCTGCAGGTGGCGGGTCTGAAAGCTGTGCTCCAGCGCCACCGAGGGCTGATGGCGGATCTGCGTGAGCGCCTGTTCGATGGCCGCCAGAATGTCTTGCGGCTCACAGGGCTTGAACAGCACCTGGGTGACGCCGCAGGCCTCGGCCAGACGCAGGGCTTCTTCCTCCTGGTAGTGCGCGCTGCAAAAGATCACCTGCGTGGCCGCCAGGCCATGGTCGGAGCGTAGCTGCCGCACGAACTCAAAGCCGTCCATGGTCGGCATCAGGATGTCGGAGATCACCAGGTCCGGCCGCTCGGCACGGACCAGGGCCAGCGCCTCGGCGCCATCGGCCGCCTCCAGCGCCTGATGGCCGCTGTGCCCGATGAGCGTGACCACCAGCGCGCGGTTGGCGGGGAGGTCATCAACGACGAGGATCTTTGCCATGCTGTACGTGCTGGGGATTCAACCTGATTGAGGGGGTGTTTGCCGGGCACTGGCCAAAAACGCCTCGATCTGCTGCACAAAGGTTTCGGGCGTGATGGGCTTGGACAGGTGTTCATTAAAACCGACTTCGAGGGCCTTCTCACGGTCGCCCGGCATCGAGAAGGCCGTCACCGCGACCAGAGGCACCACCCGCCAGCGCGGGCTGGACCGCAGGCCCCGGGCCACTTCGTAGCCGTTCATCACGGGCATCTGCAGATCACACAGCACGATGTCCGGCCCCTCGGCCAGCGCCAGGTCCAGCCCCACGGCGCCGTTCTCAGCGGCCAGCACCCGGTGGCCTGCAGCTTCGAGCAGATAGGTAACCAGCATGCGGCTGGCGTCATCGTCTTCGATGACCAGAACGGTGGCGGGATGGGTGGTGGTGGTCGTCATGCCACATGCTCCGGCAATTGCAGGGTGAATGTGCTGCCCAGGCCCTCGGTGCTGTCAAAACCCAGCGTGCCACCCAGGGCCTCGGCCAGCTTGCGGCTGAGGTGCAGGCCCAGGCCCGTGCCCTCGTGGTGGCGGCGGTCTGCACTTTCTACCCGCGAAAACGCCTCGAACAGCCGGGGCTGCTCCTGCAACGGTATGCCCGGGCCGGTGTCCTGCACACGCAGTTGCACCGCGCGGCCGGTGGGCAGCTGCAAATCCTGCAGCACCACATCCACCCGCCCTTGTTGCGTGAACTTGATGGCGTTACCCACGAGGTTGATGAGAATCTGACTGAGCGCACGCCGGTCGGTGAGCAGCAAGACATCGACCGGCGGCGTGTGCACCGCAAAAGCCAGGCCCTTGCGCCGTGCCTCCATTTCCAGTGTCGCAGACACTTCTTCGATCAGGGTCTTGCAGTCCACGGGCTCCAGGTTCAGCGTGACCTTGTTGGCGCTGAGCTTGGCCACATCCAGCAGATCGTTGATGAGCGACAGCAGGTGCTTGGCGCCCGTCTGCACGATGCGCAGCTGCTTGTCCTGCTCGGCATTCAGCGGCCCGGGCAGCTTCATGAGCAACGTGCCGGTGAAGCCGATGATGGCGTTGAGGGGCGTGCGCAGCTCGTGGGACATGCTGGCCAGAAAACGGTCTTTCACCAGGGCCGCGTTCTCCAGCTCCAGGTTCTTGTCACGCAGCACCTGCTCGATGCGCTTGCGCTCGGTCACATCACGGATGGCGCTGGAGACAAACAGGCCCTCTTCCGTCTCCAGCGGGCTCAGGCTGATCTCGACCGGGAACTCGCTGCCGTCCTTGCGCAGGCCGTGCAGCTCCAGCCCTGCCCCCATGGAGCGAGTGCGTGGTTCGGCAAAAAAATTGCGCCGGTGGTCGGGGTGCCGGGCGCTGAAGCGCTGGGGCACCAGCAACTCGATGGGCTGTCCCAGCAGCTCGTCGCGGCTCCAGCCGAACAGTTTGACCGCCTGCGAGTTGACGAGGACGATGTGCCCCTCGCGGTTGACGATGACCATGGCGTCCGGCGCGGCCTCCAGCAGGTCCTTGAACTTCTGGTCCGCACGCTTGCGGTCGGTGATGTCGCGGATGGCACTCATCACCATGGTGCCCTCTTCGGTGTCGATGGGGCTCAGGCTGATCTCGACCGGAAACTCTCCACCATCCTTGCGCAGGCCGTGCAGCTCCAGCCCCGCCCCCATGGTGCGGGTGCGTGGCTGGCCAAAAAAGCCGCTGCGGTGGCCCAGGTGGGCGCCGCGGTAGCGGTGGGGCAGCAGCACCTCCACCGCCTGCCCCAACAGTTCGGCACGGGGGTAGCCAAACACCCGCTCGGCCTGGGAGTTGACGAGCACGATGCGCCCGGTCACGTTGACCATCACGATCGCATCGGGGGTAGATTCGAGCAGATCGCGAAACCGCGCCTCCAGCAGCTTGGCGTCGCGCTGCACCTTGAGCTGCGTGACATCCTTCTTGCTCGACAGGAAGTACAGCACCTGACCACTGGCATCGCGTACGGCCTTGGTCGATACATTGACGTGCACCAGCGAGCCATCCTTGCGACGGCGCACCGCCTCTTGCACCGAGGTGCCCAGGCGCAGGGCCTCTGCCCGGAAAAGGTCCTCTTCGTGCGCGCGGCCCTGGGGCACGATCAGGTCGAGGACGGAGCGCCCCTGCACTTCGGCCTGCGAATACCCAAAGATCAGCTCGGCCGCCGGATTCCACTCCAGCACCACGCCCTGGGGCGACAGCACCAGCAATGCATCGGGGTTTTGCTCCCAGTACGCGGCAGAAAATTCAGTCGCCATGCAGCCCTCTCGCTCCGGATGGGGCTGCATCGCAGTGCTGGCTGTGCCTGGGTGCGCCCTGCGTTGGCCCCGGTGTCGGTGTTTTTGGTGTGGGTGGTGAGGGCACACAGCACTCTCATCATGCTGTGTACTGTTGCCACCCCTCGCCGCCTTGCGTGGTCCCTGCTCCGAGACAGCAGGGGACAACGCAAGGCGGCGAGAGCGCCGAACCATATTAGGGGGGAACGCGGCAAAACTCCAACACTGAAGTGCCAATACTGCAACCCGCAGCGATCCACGGCAAAGCGCAACAGCCATGCCCCAAAACGGAAAGCCCCCGAACCCATCAAGGATCGGGAGCATCAACACGTCACCGACCGCGCCGTGTGCGTGGCGGCGCTGTGCGGTCTTACATGTTGTCGATCATGACCTGTCCGAACCCGGAGCAGCTCACCTGGGTGGCGCCTTCCATCAGGCGGGCAAAGTCGTAGGTCACCTTCTTGGAGGCGATCGACTTCTCCAACGAGCTGATGATCAGGTCGGCAGCAGCGGTCCAGCCCATGTGGCGCAGCATCATCTCGGCCGAAAGGATTTCGGAGCCGGGGTTCACGTAGTCCTTGCCCGCGTACTTGGGCGCGGTGCCGTGGGTGGCTTCAAAGCAGGCCACCGAGTCGGACATGTTGGCGCCAGGGGCAATGCCGATGCCGCCCACCTGCGCAGCCAACGCGTCGGAGATGTAGTCACCGTTCAGGTTCAGCGTAGCCACGACTGAATACTCGGCCGGGCGCAGCAGGATTTGCTGCAGGAAGGCATCGGCGATGCTGTCCTTGATGGTGATCTCCTTGCCGTTCTTGGGGTTCTTGAGGCGGCACCAGGGGCCGCCGTCGATGAGTTCAGCACCGAATTCTTTCTGCGCCAGCGCATAGGCCCAGTCGCGGAAGCCGCCTTCGGTGTACTTCATGATGTTGCCCTTGTGCACGATGGTCACGCTGGGCTTGTCGTTGTCAATGGCGTACTGGATGGCCTTGCGCACCAGGCGCTCGGTGCCTTCGATGGACACTGGCTTCACGCCCAGGCCGGACGTGTTGGGGAAGCGGATCTTCTTGACACCCATCTCGTCCTGCAGGAACTTGATGAGCTTCTTGGCCTTGTCGGACTCGGCTTCAAATTCGATGCCAGCGTAGATGTCTTCCGAGTTCTCGCGGAAGATCACCATGTTGGTCTTTTCAGGCTCCTTCAGCGGCGAAGGCACGCCCTTGAAATACTGCACCGGGCGCAGGCACACATACAGGTCCAGTTCCTGGCGCAGCGCCACGTTCAGCGAGCGGATGCCGCCGCCCACCGGCGTGGTCAGCGGGCCTTTGATGGAGACCACGTACTCGCGCAGTACCTGCAGAGTTTCGTCGGGCAGCCACACATCGGGGCCATAGACCTTGGTGGACTTTTCGCCCGCGTACACCTCCATCCAGTGGATCTTCTTTTTGCCGCCGTAGGCCTTGGCCACGGCCGCATCGACCACCTTGATCATGACGGGCGTGATGTCCAGGCCCGTGCCGTCACCCTCGATGAACGGGATGATGGGCTCGTCCGGCACATTCAGGGACATGTCGGCGTTGACGGTGATTTTCTGGCCTTCGGCAGGCACCACGATGTGCTGGTAGGTGGTCATGGGTGGGAAGTCTCCAGTATGCGCCGAGTCTGATTCGGTCGATGAGGGGCAAAGCGAGGAAAAGAGGCACCGCCACAGGCGTGGCAGTGTGGTTTCAAACCATTCTAATGACAAAAAATTTCGTCGAAGACCCTGTCAACGGGCCGCGCGCTGCTATCGTTGCGAATGGAGCCGTACGGAATTCGTCCGGCCCTTCAACCTTCGTTCACACTGGAAACGGCATATATGAAAAAACTCCTCGCTGTCCTCGTGGCCGGTCTGTTCACTGCTGGTGCTTTTGCACAGGCACCCGCAGCCGCCCCTGCCACCACCACTCCTGCAGCCGCTCCCATGACGGCCCAGGCAGCAGCACCGGCTACCAAGAAGGTCGCCAAGAAAAAGACCCACAAAAAGGTCGCCAAGAAGAAAACTGCCCACAAGGCCGCCTGAACCAGCTTTGCAAGGCCTGACGTACCCGCCACTGGGCCCGCAGGCCTTCGCTGATTCAAAACCGCCCGCTCCTGCGGGCGTTTTCTTTGGTGCTGCAGACGCCCTGCGCACCGCCTGAACTTTTCGCGACCGCTGCAGTCCGTCTCTGGCGCAGTTGCCGCACTTCGTGTTGTCTTTTTTTGCCAGAAAGCCCCGCCCATGACCGCCTCACGCGCCCTCCCAGCCTTCCCGCTCGCCGCCCTGCGCGCGGCGACCGGTGTTCCTAGTCGCGCCCGCCGCGCCGTCGGGGCCTGGTGTGCTGGGCTGCTGGTGGGCGCACTGGCAGTGCCCGCCGGGGTCGCCCAGGCGCAGGAAGGCCCCCAGATGAACCTGCGGCGCGTGGAGCTGACCGCTGGCATGCACCGCATCGACGCCCAGGTCGCCTTGACCCCGCAGGAGCGCCAGACGGGCCTGATGTACCGCAAGGAAATGCCCGCGCACGAGGGCATGCTGTTTGTCTTTGAGCAACCCTCGCAGCAGTGCTTCTGGATGAAGAACACTTTGCTGCCGCTCACGGCGGCCTTCATTGCCGATGACGGCACCATCGTGAACCTGGAGGACATGAAGCCCCAGACACTGGATTCGCACTGTTCGGCCAAGCCCGTGCGCTACGTGCTGGAGATGAACCAAGGCTGGTTTGCCAAGAAGGGCATCAAGGCCGGAGCGAAACTCGGCGGAACCCCGTTTGCCCGGCAGTAATGCATGCGACTGCTGACGCTATATTTTCAATAGCATCACAGGAATGATTCACTAGCGCATCCGGCCAAAAAGACGTCAACTTTTCTGTGGAGCAACAAAAAACGGCCCGAGGGCCGTTTTTTGTTGTCGCTGCGATGTGAGCTGAGCGCCACACCGCAAATGCACGGAGCGATCAGGCGAAGTTGGCTTCAGCAAACTTCCAGTTCACCAGCTTGTCGAGGAAGGTCTCGACGAACTTGGGGCGCATGTTGCGGTAGTCGATGTAGTACGCGTGTTCCCACACGTCCACCGTCAACAGGGCCTTGTCGGCGGTGGTCAGGGGCGTGCCGGCGGCGCCGGTGTTCACGATGTCCACGCTGCCGTCGGCCTTCTTCACCAGCCAGGTCCAGCCCGAACCGAAGTTGCCCACGGCGGACTTCACAAAGGCTTCCTTGAAGGCGGCGTAGCTGCCCCACTTGGCATTGATGGCTGCGGCCAGCGCGCCCGAGGGCTCACCGCCACCTTGGGGAGCCATGCAGTTCCAGAAGAAGGTGTGGTTCCAGATTTGCGCAGCGTTGTTGTAGATGCCGCCGCTCGACTTCTTGACGATCTCTTCGAGCATCATGGATTCGAACTCGGTGCCCTTTTGCAGGTTGTTGAGGTTCACCACGTAGGCGTTGTGGTGCTTGCCGTGGTGGTACTCCAGGGTTTCCTGGCTGTAGTGCGGGGCCAGGGCGTCGATGGCGTAGGGCAGCGGGGGAAGGGTGTGTTCCATGGTGGTGTTTCCTCGTGGTTTGAAATTCTGGGATGCCGTCTGCAACGCGGGCTTTCCTGAGCAATGCAGTCGGACACAGCGCGAAGGGGGCATTGTAGGAACATCAGGTGACCTGTGCAGCATGTGGGCTCCCGGATTCCACCCGCACCGCCACAAACCGCCCATGTCCTACAGGCGGGCTGCCAGCCGCCCACCGCCCTGCACGATCCGGTTACAAGAGTCGGGGCTGCGACACCGTGACATCCACGGCCCCATCGGACAGCGTGGCCCGCAGTGCGTCGCCCGGCTGGGCCTGGCGGATGCTGGTGACGGCCTGGCCGCTGGTGTCGGTCAGCAGCGCATAACCGCGCTGCAGCACGAGGCGCGGGTCCAGCAATTCCAGCCGCAGGGCGGCACGCTCCAGCCGTTCGGCGTTCTGCGCCACGCTGCGTTGCAGAGTCTGGGGCAAATGGGCCTCCAGCGCTTGTTGGCGCTGTGCCAGGCGCTGCATTTTCAGGAGCACTCCATGGCGCATGCGCTGCGCAAGGCGCGCCAGCTGCAACTGCTGGCGCGCCACCAGGCCCGAGGGGCGCCCCAGGCGGGCTGCGGCCTGGTCCAGGCGCTGGTGACGGGTATCGAGCTGACGCTGCACGCCATCGCTGAGGCGGCCTGCCAGCAAATCCAGCGCTCCCAGCCAGACCTCGCGCGGCTGGGCCACCAGCTCGGCCGCCGCCGTGGGCGTGGGAGCGCGCAGGTCGGCGCAAAAGTCGGCGATGGTGAAATCTGTCTCGTGCCCCACCCCGCTGACCAGGGGCACCGGGCTTTGCACGATGGTGCGGGCCAGTTGCTCGTCGTTGAAGGCCCACAGGTCCTCGATGGAGCCGCCTCCCCGCACCAGCAGAATGACGTCAATGGGCGGATTAGGATTCGAATCACCCCCCTGCGCCCGCCCCGCTTGCGCCAGCAGATACAGTTTTGATAGTGCCGCAATGATCGACGGCGGGGCGGCCACACCCTGCACCTGCGCGGGCACCAGCACCACCGGAATGTGCGGCACCCGGCGGCGCAACGCCGTCACCACATCGTGCAGCGCGGCCGCACCCGCCGATGTGACCAGGCCAATGCCGCGCGGCTGCAGCGGCAGCGGGCGCTTGCGCGCCGTGTCGAACAGGCCTTCGGCGTCGAGCTGCGCCTTGAGGCGCAGGAACTGCTCGAACAGCGCGCCCTGCCCCGCACGCTGCATGCTCTCCACGATGAACTGCAGATCGCCCCGCGCCTCATACACACCGAGGCGCCCGCGCACTTCCACCAATTCGCCATCTCGCGGCGAAAAGTCAAGCAGCGTGGCTGCGCGGCGGAACATGGCGCAGCGCAACTGCCCGTTGGCGTCCTTGATCGAAAAATAACAATGACCGCTGGACGCGCGCGAGAAGCCCGTGATCTCGCCGCGCACCGCGACAGGATTGAAGCGCGCCTCCAGGGCATCAGCAATGGCGCGGCACAGCGCGCCAACTTCCCAGATACGGGGCGCCGCTGCTGGGCTTGAGCGGTCAAACATGAGAAATGGCGCGCGTTGGCGTGGCGCCCCCCATGCGAGTACTCCACAGTTTCGGGCCAGCGGGCGCTGCCTTCAACCCGGACACCCCAATCGGCCGCAAAACACGAAAACACGTGCAAGTTGTTGATTTATATATGTTTTTCATTGCACAATTTTTCATCAATCTGTTGCAAGCACGGCGCGGAGCCACTTTGCGGGGCTGCGGATGTGGGTTGCCCACAAAGTTATCCACAGTTTTTGTGGGTGAGCGCAACGAGGGGAAGCGTGCGCGATAACGTAACGGTTTGTGACGCAGTGGCCGCCACAAGCTGGGCCATAATCACCGATTGCTTTCATCTGCGCGGAGAGAGATTTGCTGTCCATCATACAAGCCGCAGGCTGGCCCATCTGGCCCCTGATCGCGTGTTCCGTCCTGGGACTGGCACTGATTTTTGAACGTTTTCTGGCCCTGAAAACGGCCCGCGTGGCCCCCCCAAAACTTCTCGACGAAGCCATCACGGTGTCGTCCAAGGCCCTGCCCACCCCCGATGTGGTGAACCAGCTTGCCCAGAACTCGGCCCTGGGCGAAGTGCTGGCCAGCGGTCTGCGCACCCTCAACAGCAACCCCCAGTGCAGTGAAACCGACCTGCGCGCCGCGATGGAAGGTACAGGCCGCGCAGTGGCTCACCGGCTGGAGAAGTACCTGTCGGCCCTGGCAACCATCGCCTCGGCTGCGCCGCTGCTGGGCCTGCTGGGCACCGTCATCGGCATGATCGAGATCTTTGGTTCGCAAGCCGGCGGCGGTGGTGTGGGCCAGGCCATGGGCGGTGGCAACCCGGCACAGCTGGCACATGGCATCTCGATTGCGCTCTACAACACGGCATTTGGCCTGATCGTGGCCATCCCCTCCCTGATCTTCTGGCGCTACTTCCGGGCCCGCGTGGACGCGTATCTGCTCACGCTGGAACTGGCATCGGAGCAGTTCGTTCGCCACATGCTGCGCCTGCGCAAAGCCAAATAAGCGCCATGAACTTTCGCCCCCGCGCCAAGGATGAGCCCGAGATCAACCTGATCCCGTTCATCGACGTGCTGCTGGTGATCCTCATCTTTCTGATGCTCACCACCACCTACAGCAAGTTCACGGAGCTGCAGCTCACCCTGCCCGTGGCCGATGCCGAGCAACAGCGCGACCACCCCAAGGAAGTGATCGTGTCGGTGGCCGCAGACGGCCGCTACGCCGTCAACAAGACCGGCGTGGAAGGCAAGAGCGTGGATGCCATCGCCCAGGCGCTGCGCACCGCCGCCACCGCAGGCCGCGACAGCGTAGTCATCATCAGCGCCGACGCCATGTCGCCGCACCAGTCCGTGGTCACCGTGATGGAGGCCGCGCGCCGCGTGGGCCTCACGCAGATCACGTTCGCCACGCAATCGTCCGCGTCGGGCCGCGCGGCCAGCCGCTGACGGGAATGGCCGCTTCAGGGCCGCAGCCGCCCCGGGCTTCGGCCCCGCAAGCCCCTCCGCCCTCCTCTGCCACGGCCGAACAGCGGCTGCAGAACATCTGGCAGTCCCGGGGTCCAGCGGCGTGGGCGCTCTGGCCCGTCTCTCTCATGTATGGCGCCTTGGTGGCCCTGCGCCGCTGGCTGTACCGCCGGGGCTGGCTTCGGTCCGAGCACCCGGGCCGCCCTGTCATCGTGGTGGGCAATGTGATTGCCGGTGGCGCGGGCAAGACCCCCGTGGTCATCGCACTCGTCAAACACTTGCAGGCGCGTGGTCTGCGCCCGGGCGTAATCTCGCGCGGCTACGGTCGCAGCACACATGACTGCCGTGCCGTGCAACCCGACAGCCCCGCCAGCGAGGTGGGCGACGAGCCGGCCTTGATTGCCCGCAGCGTAGCGGGGGGCGGCACGGTGCCCGTGTTTGTGGCCCCACGGCGCATCACCGCCGCACGCGCGTTGCTGGCAGCCCAACCCGATACCGATGTGATCGTCTGCGATGACGGCTTGCAGCACCTCGCACTGCGGCGGGACCTGGAGATCTGCATCTTCAACGACCAAGGCATCGGCAACGGCTTTCTGCTGCCCGCAGGCCCGCTGCGGGAGCCCTGGCCCCGCCCTGTGGACATGGTGCTGCATGCAGGCAGCGCACCGCCGCGCGGCACCAGCGCGCCGGCATTTGCCCTCCAACGCAGCCTGGCGCCCTATGCCCTGCAATCGGACGGCCACCACGTGCCACTGGCACAACTGCAAGGGCAGCCCCTGCATGCGGTGGCCGCCGTGGCCCGA
This sequence comes from Acidovorax sp. M14, assembly GCF_049331375.1. Lineage (NCBI taxonomy): Bacteria > Pseudomonadati > Pseudomonadota > Betaproteobacteria > Burkholderiales > Comamonadaceae > Acidovorax > Acidovorax sp. M14. Next base: position 2,326,735 of record NZ_CP186263.1, on the reverse strand, counting down.
CCCGCCGAGTTCTTTGCCATGTTGCGCAACCAGGGCCTGACGCTGGAGCACACCGAGGCCTTACCCGATCACTATGATTTTGATAGCTGGCAGCGCATATCCGACCAGCGCCTACGGCTAATTTGCACAGAAAAGGACGCGGTGAAGCTCTGGACGCGCCATCCGGACGCGCTGGCCGTGCCACTGACCACGCAGATGGACCCGCGCTTTTTTGCCGTCCTGGACGATTGGCTCCATCAAGCAGTCGCCGGCTCCGCAGCCCAAAGGCCGCCGCTATCATCTGCCCCTGCCTGAACGAACCCACCCGGAAAGCCTCTCCCCCATGGACCCCAAACTGCTTGAACTGCTGGTCTGCCCCGTCACCAAAGGCCCTTTGACGTATGACCGCGAGGCACAGGAACTCGTCTCGCGCAGCGCGCGGCTGGCCTACCCGGTGCGCGACGGAATCCCCGTGCTGCTGGAGAACGAAGCCCGCACCCTGACCGACGAGGAACTGGAGCAGTGAGCGCCCCCGTAGCCACTGCCGCCCACAGCCCCTTCACCGTGCTGATACCGGCACGCATGGCGTCGAGCCGCTTGCCCGACAAGCCCCTGGCCGACATTGCGGGCCTGCCCATGGTGGTGCGCGTGGCCCAGCGTGCTGCGCAGAGCGCCGCAGTCCGCGTGGTGGTGGCTGCAGACGACCCCCGCATCCTGCAAGCCTGCGCAGCCCATGGCGTGGCTGCCGTCATGACCCGCGCCGACCACGCCAGCGGCAGTGACCGGCTGGCCGAGGCCTGCACACAACTGGGGCTGCAGGGCGACGATATCGTTGTCAACGTGCAGGGCGACGAACCGCTGATAGACCCCGCACTCATCAACGCCGTGGCCGCCCTGCTGCAGGAACACGGTGGGCAGCGCCCCGAAGCCAGCATGGGCACCGCCGCCCATGCCATCGCGTCCCTGGCCGACTACACCAACCCCAATGTGGTGAAGGTCGTGCTGGACGCGCGGGGCCTGGCCCATTACTTCAGCCGCGCGCCCATCCCTTTTGGGCGCGACCATACAGGCACGGCCTGGTGGCAGGGTGCAGCACAGGCCGCCCAGCCCGGCGTGAAGGCACTGCAAGACTTCGCACCGCTACGCCACGTGGGCATCTACAGCTATCGCGCGGGGTTTCTGCGGGAGTTTCCACAACTGGCGCCTGCGCCGACCGAGGCCATTGAGGCGCTGGAACAGCTGCGTGCACTGTGGCACGGCCATCGCATCGCCGTTCACCTGGCAGACGCGGCGCCGGGCCCTGGCGTGGACACCGCAGAGGACCTGGAGCGGGTCCGCGCACTGTTTCGCTGACAGTTTTCAGCCGCCAACGATCCGCGTTGGCGTGCATGTTGGATGCATCCGGGGTCGCACAGATGACCCTCGCAGCGCTTCCATGGAGGCACCGGCCAAGAAACGGTCACCCATGTAAGTCCGCGCAAGGTGGTCACATGCTATCCTCAACTGTAACGAGAGCACCGCATCCCGGGCGCACAGAACGGCTTCAGGCGCCCTTCGAACGTCCCCGCCAGCGGCGCCACCCGATTTCTAACCTTCGAGGACATCCATGAGACTGATTCTGTTGGGCGCGCCTGGCGCCGGAAAGGGCACGCAAGCCACATTCATCTGCCAGAAGTACGGCATCCCCCAGATCTCCACCGGCGACATGCTGCGTGCAGCCGTCAAGGCCGGCACCCCCCTGGGCCTGCAGGCCAAGGCCGTGATGGACTCGGGCGCCCTGGTCAGCGACGACATCATCATCGGTCTCGTCAAGGAGCGCATCACGCAGGCAGACTGTGCCAACGGCTTCCTGTTTGACGGTTTCCCCCGCACCATTCCGCAGGCCGACGCCATGAAGGCCGCCGGCGTCAAGCTCGACTACGTGCTCGAAATCGATGTGCCCTTTGACGCCATCATCGAACGCATGAGCGGTCGCCGCTCGCACCCTGCCAGCGGCCGCACCTACCACGTCAAGTTCAACCCACCCAAGGTCGAAGGCAAGGATGACGTGACCGGCGAAGAGCTGATCCAGCGCGAAGACGACAAGGAAGAAACCGTCAAGAAGCGCCTGCAGGTCTACAGCGACCAGACGCGCCCCCTGGTGGATTACTACAGCAACTGGGCCAAGGCCGAACCCGCCGCAGCGCCCAAGTACCGCGCCATCAGCGGTACGGGCAGCGTGGACGAGATCACTGCGCGCGCGCTGCAGGCGCTGGCCAGCTGATGCAATGAACCAAGGGCCAAGATCCGCCTAACGCACGTTGGGCGCTCAAACCTCCTGAAAGCGACGCACTGCACCAGGGCGTCGCTTTTTTCATGGGCCGCCCCGCCGCGCGGTGGCCGCGACAGCCGCCCGCTGCGGGCATGTGCCTGGCATCAGGCGGGGCTGGACCGCAAGCCGTAGGCCTTGCCGTCCACAAACAGGTATTCGGCGCGCAGCACTGCCTCGCCCTTTTCGTCCCGCAGGCCAAAGCCCACCACCGACACGGCCGTACCCGGCTTGATCTCTGGCACCTGCCAGGCCTGCATGCGGGTCAACGGAGCCAGCTCAACCTCCCAGACGCGGTCCTTGCGGGTGGGCAGCACGGTTTTGGCTAGCAGTGCGCGTCCGTCCACCGGCGCGGTCTGCGCAGGCACAGGCCGCTGGGCAAAATCTGGAGGCAACCGGAGCGCAGCGGGCAATTCGAGCTCCAGCTCTGCATGCGGGTTTTGCCACCGCACCTTGCGCGCCGTGCCCTCCAGATACAGCGGTCGGTCCGCATCAAAACTGCTCCAGCCGTGGTGCGCGTGTGCCCCCAAAGGCAAGGCACCAGCGGCGATCAGCACATGACGACGTTGCAAGCCCATAAAGACTCCCGTAGGAATAAAACCCGGTTCAAGGGGTCATATCAAAGGTACGCAATCCAGCGGCCACAGGCCACCACCGACAGCCAGATCACGGTGGACACCAGCATCTGCACGCGCGCCAACCCGTCCAGGCTTGCAAGCGAACCGCGTGCATGAAACCACGCCGCGTTGCAGCCCGCAAGCATTAACAACAGCATCTTCAAGGTAAAAGCGCGGTTGCTGAGCAGCTCCGCAGGCTGGGTGGCAAACATCAGCAGCCCCGACGCTGCGGCCAATCCGAAGCCGCACAGCGCCACAGTGAGACTCAGCCGCGCGAGGTCTTTCACCGGCAGTGCCACACCACGTCCGAAGACCCGCAACTCCAGCAGCACCAGATTGCCCAGCAGCAACGCAATACCGATGATATGGACGACCTCCAGCGCGGGGTAAGCCCAGGCGTGTGTCTTGAGTGCGGTGAACACGGCTGCCGGCCCTTTTTAGATCAATGCATCCGCAGCAAATCCAGCATCAGGGCAACCCGCGCCTTCACCGGCGACAGGCCTTGCGAGGCGGGAAGCACATCACCCGGCTTGGGCAGCACCTGCCCCTCCGCGCAGCGGGTGGAGCGCACCACCCGCACCCCGGCGTTCTGCGCGCGCACCAAAGCGGCTTCCAGATCGTGGTGGATCGTGCCATTGCCGGTGCAGGCCACCACCAAGCCCTGCACGCCCTCTCGCACCAGTGCATCTACCGCCCTGCCCGATGCCCCTGCATGGTTCATGACGATTTCCACCCACGGCCAAGTCGCAGCGCTCACTATATTATTCATAGCATCATCAGCATTATTTACGGGCACTACTGGGCTATCGCATGCCCAACGGACCACACTCTCTTCCACCCACCCCAGAGGTCCAGCATCCCCCGAGCTGAAGGCATTGACGCGGTAGGGATGCACTTTTTGCACATGCCGTGCGCCATGCACTTCACCCGCAGCAACGGCCAGCACACCTGTGGCACCGGGCGCCAATACCGTTGCCACCGCGTCCAGCAGGTTCTGGGGGCCATCGGGGGTCAAGGCTGTAGCAGGCCGCATCGCGCAGGTCAGCACCACGGGTTTGGCGGCGTCCAGCACTTCGTGCAAGAACCACGCCGTTTCTTCCAGCGTGTCTGTACCGTGGGTAATGACCACCCCCCTCACCTCCGAGTCATTCAGATGGTGGGCGCAACGCAATGCCAGCGTGCGCCACACCTCACCATCCATGTCCTTGCTGTCGATCTGCGCAACTTGCTCTGCAACCAAGGCGCCGCCTGCCAGAGCCTGCAGACCGGGCACGGCCGTCAGCAGTTGTTCCACGCCCACCTGCGCGGCGGTGTAGCCAATGTTGTCCCCCGCTTGGGCCGAGGTGCCCGCAATCGTGCCACCGGTGCCCAAAACCACAATTTTTTGCCCACTCACTTGCATACTCCGAAAAACTGGTGAAAAATACAGTTACTGGATTAAAAAACAGTTGTTCATCACTGTAACCGCCTGCACCGGAAACCACCATGCTCGACAACCCCAAACTCACCGCCCGCCAGCAGCAGATTCTGGATCTCATCCAGACCGCTATCGCACGCACCGGCGCGCCTCCCACCCGCGCAGAAATCGCGGCCGAGCTGGGTTTCAAGTCAGCCAACGCGGCAGAAGAACACCTTCAGGCGCTGGCCCGTAAAGGGGTGATTGAGCTGGTCAGCGGCACCTCACGGGGTATCCGCCTGCGCGGCGACACGGTGCGCTCCATCAACGCCGCGCGCGGCAGCCAGTTCAGCCTGCCCATCCCGGGCCTGTCGCAACTGGTCTTGCCTTTGGTAGGACGGGTGGCTGCGGGGTCGCCCATTCTCGCGCAGGAACATGTTGACCAGACCTACAGCGTAGAAAACAGCCTCTTCCAGCACAAGCCCGATTACCTGCTCAAGGTGAGGGGCATGTCGATGCGTGACGCGGGCATCATGGATGGCGATTTGCTGGCTGTTCAGTCCACCCGCGAAGCCCGCAACGGCCAGATCATTGTCGCCCGCCTGGGTGACGACGTCACCGTCAAGCGCCTTCGCCGCACCGCCAACGCCATTGAGTTGCTGCCCGAGAACCCCGACTATCCCGTGATCGTGGTGCAGCCGGGTGAGCCCTTTGAGATCGAAGGCCTGGCAGTGGGCCTTATCCGCAACACCATGCTGATGTAGCACGCGCTCAGGGGCCGCACCGTGGGTGGCGGGCGTTTGGTGGACAGATTCTGGTCAGTACACCAGCCCTGCGATGCGGGTCCCGTTGAGTGCCAACAACTCCCAAGCTATGTGTGATGAATCGGCGGGGCAACTGCCTGCACCGCAGGGGATGGTCTCGCGCTGCTTTTGGGTGTTCTGGTACTTAGCCACTTTGCAATCCTGCCTATGTTCAACCCCCGACTTTCGGAGTTTTCACATGGGAAATGCTTTGTTCACCCTTTCTGCCCTGCAGAGCCCTGTTCGCAGCCTCAAAAAGCTGTTTGCGAGTGCGGAGCTAGCGTCTGCAGACAAGACGACCCTACCGGCGCAAGCAGAGACAAGAGAGTCCACTGAATTTGGGAATGCATCGCCCTTTATTTCCCAAAGACGGGCTGCAGACGTTGCAACACTTCATCGTGCTGAACAGCACCAAGGACAACGCGCTCCTCGCGGGAACTGGCCTTTTACGGCCAAACCACCTGCACGAGCGCCAGAATGCCCTGCCCGTTTGCCCGACACGCAGCGCTCTTTTCTGCCAACACACATGGGCGGCAGCAAACGGCAAGCTTTCCTATCAGCGGTGGGTACGGCTTCCTGCGGCCCACGAACAACCAAAGTGCTGCGCCGGGCTTCTGACGCCGCAGGTACCGGACGCCTGGTGATTGCAGGCCGCATGGCAGATGTCTGCGCAGAGCTGGACCGTTTGGCGGCATCCGAGGCTGTCAGGGCCTGATTTACTGGACATTGGGGGTCTAAGGTGGCAAACGCTCTTTGATATTCCCCACTGTGGCGGCCTTCCCTTCAGACTACGGAGCTACAGCTGATGAGGTGGTGTCAGGATTGCACCCACAGCCCCGAGGCTGGTGCTGAGCCTTACCAAATCTTGATCGACACCAAACACTGAGACCCAGCTGCGCCAATCGTGCGGTCGTGCGGTCGTGCGGTCGTGCGGTCGTGCGGTCGTGCGGTCGTGCGGTCGTGCGGTCGTGCGGTCGTGCGGAGTGATAAGGCCATTTCTGGTATTTCCGCAGCACTCCGTCACCAAAAACTCGGGGCTTTGGCATGCCCACAGGGCTTGGGTGGCTCTTCTCCGCGCCCACCAAGGCACAATGTCGGGATGAACATTGTGATCCTCGACGATTACCAGGATGCAGTGCGCAAACTGCATTGCGCATCGCGGCTCGACGCATACACCGCCAAGGTCTACACCAACACGGTCAAGGGGCTGGGGCAGCTTTCGGTGCGGCTCAAAGATGCAGACATCATCGTGCTGATCCGTGAACGCACCCAGATCACGCGCCAATTGGTCGAGAAGCTCCCTCGGCTCAAGCTCATTGCACAAACCGGCAAGATTGGCAGCCACATTGATGTGGCGGCATGTACCGAGCGCGGCATTGCCGTGGCAGAGGGAGTTGGGTCCCCTGTGGCACCCGCTGAGCTGACCTGGGCCCTGGTGATGGCCTCCATGCGCCGACTGCCCCAGTACATCTCCAACCTCAAGCATGGCGCCTGGCAGCAGTCTGGTCTCAAGACCGCCTCGATGCCCGCCAACTTCGGGATCGGCAACGTGCTGAGGGGCAAGACCCTGGGTATCTGGGGCTATGGCCGCATCGGACAACTGGTGGCTGGATACGGACGCGCGTTTGGCATGAACGTGCGCGTCTGGGGTCGAGAGGCATCGCGTGCGCAGGCGTTGACAGACGGCTACCAGGCAGCGGCCACACGGGAAGAGTTCTTCTCGCAATGCGACGTGATCTCTTTGCACCTGCGCCTGAACGACGAGACGCGCGGCATCATCTCGCTCGAAGACCTTTCGTGCATGAAGCCCACTTCGCTGCTGGTCAATACATCACGCGCAGAGCTGATCGAGCCAGACGCCCTGATCGCGGCCCTCAACCGGGGTCGTCCAGGCTTGGCAGCAGTGGATGTGTTCGAGAGCGAACCTATCCTGCAAGGCCACGCCCTACTTCGTCTCGAAAACTGCATTTGCACGCCACATATTGGGTACGTGGAACAGGACAGCTATGAGCTCTACTTTGGTGCGGCTTTTGACAACGTGGTGAATTTCATCAAAGGCACACCCACCAACATCGTGAACCCAGGCTCACTACAGGTGAGGCGCTAGCGGCTGTCGGTCATCCACCAGCTCCAATTACGCGACTGGCTGCACCTCGCAACAAAAAGGCTTCCCGAGGGAAGCCTTTTTTGATGGCCGCAGGGCATCGAAACGCCCCACAGCAGCAAGCCACACTCAATTACAGAGGTGTCTTCTTGCCGTCCTTGTAGACGTACAGCGTGATGGCTGGGTTCTTCATTTCGCCGTTGGGCTCGAAGGCGATGGTAGAAGTCACGCCCTTGAAGTTGGCCTTGGCCAGTTCGTTCACGTACACCTTGGGGTCCACGGAGTTGGCGCGCTTCATGGCGTCGACCAGCAGGAACGTGGCGTCATAGGTGTAGGGGCTGTACACCTGGAACTGGCCAGGGTACTTGGCGTCGTACTTGGCCTTCCAGGCGGTGCCGCCAGGCATCTTGGCCAGCGAGGAGCCGCCTTCAGCGCAGATGACGTTGGCCAGGGTCTTGGCGCCAGCAGCCAGCTTGGCGATTTCAGACGTGCAAACGCCGTCACCACCGAAGTACTTGACGTTGGCCATGCCCAGTTGCTCCATCTGGCGCAGCATGGGGCCGGCTTGAGGGTCCATGCCGCCGTAGAAGATAGCGTCGGGGTTCTTGGCCTTGATGGCGGTCAAGATGGCCATGAAGTCGGTGGCCTTGTCGGTCGTGAACTGCTCGTCCACCACCTTCATGCCCTTGGCCGTAGCGGTCTTCTTGAACACGTCGGCAACGCCTTGGCCGTAAGCCGTACGGTCATCGATGATCGCAACGGTCTTGAGCTTCAGCGTGTCCACAGCGTAGAACGCCAGACCAGCGCCCAGGGCGTTGTCGTTGGCGATGATACGGAACGTGGTCTTGTAGCCAGGCTTGGTCAGGTTGGGGTTGGTTGCAGCGCCCGTCACCATGGGGATGCCGCAATCGTTGTACACCTTGGAGGCGGGAATCGTGGTACCGGAGTTGAGGTGGCCGACAACGCCAACGACCTTGGAGTCGCACAGCTTTTGTGCAGCAGCAGTGCCCTGCTTTGGATCGGCAGCGTCATCTTCAGCTTGCAGCTCGAATTTGATCTTCTTGCCGCCGATGGTGACGCCTTGAGCGTTCAGCTCTTCAATGGCCATGCGGGCGCCATTTTCGTTGTCCTTGCCGTAGTGGGCTTGGGCGCCGGAAACCGGAGCCACGTGGCCGATCTTGACCACCTGCTCTTGTGCAGAGGCCACACCAGCAACAGCCGCGATAGCAGCAACCACGGTCAGTTTCAACTTCAATTGCATATCAAATCTCCAGTAAAGATAAACGCTGAGAATCTTCTTGTGTCTCAACGCAGGCGAACATATCGCAATTTACGGGCCAGATCATTAGGGAACACGATTAAACGCGAGAGAAACCACAGGGGAATACCCTGTCATCCCTTTGGCGCAGGCGGCGCACCACTGGCCAACTCGTCAGCCACGGCTTCATACACCGCATGCCGGACCACCGATTCGATCTCTTCGCGCAGGCGTGGCAGCACAGAACGCGTCTGCTCCTGCACCACTGTGGCGATTGCCTCGCGAAGGCGCTGATCGAGCACCACATCCACACGCTGCATGACGCGGTGCACCATGTATTCCTCCATCCCTTCGGGCAAGGCGCGGGCTGCAACAGGTGCGGACACTGGTGGCATCCCTACGGAAGTTGCAGCAGCGAAGGTTGATGGGCGTTGTTGGGCAGATGAAGCCGCAACGCGAGACGCTTGAGGAGAAACCACCGGTGGTGGCGGAACCCAGGGCGGAGCGACAGGACGCGCCACAGCGACTGGCGCACTGCCCTGTTGAATCGGAGCGGGCCGCACTGCGGGCTGCGCTGCCTTTGCCAGCGCAGCCGACTGCGATGGAGAAAGAACTGTCGTACGCGCTGCTGGATTCGTAGCGCCCGGCGCCGGGGCTGCGGCGTCGGGCACTTGCACCACTTCGGTGAGCGTGGGTACAAAGCGCGGAGGGGTCTTGGGTGGAAGCGCCATCAGCCCGCTTTCAGCACCAGATCATGGCGGGTAATGGCATAGCCACGGGACGCGTAATGGCGCCATCGCGTGCGCGCCTGGGCACGGTCGGACTCGTCCTGGGCACTCACGACTTCCACCAGGCGGTCAAACCGGCCAAAACCCTCTGGCACTTCCGCATGAAGATTCAGCAAGACTTCGTGGTGCGGCGCCAAGCGTGCATCTTGCGCCAGCAATACCGGCGAAGCCTGAACGAGATCCTCGTCAGCATCGGCGTGGCAATGAGCCACAAAGTCCTGGGGGGCCATCAACCAGAGCATGCGGTCCAGCGTCTGGAGCGCGTCCGCCGGCGCTGCGATGACCAGGCGAGCTCCGCTACGCTGCACCTTGCGCGCAAACCGGCATGCATACGCCAGCTTGTCGGGCGCATTGAAGTGAAAGGCCACCTCGGTCATGGCACAGTCAAGCAGACTTGCTGCCAGCGGGCCGCTTAGCAGCAGGCTTTCGGGCAGTGCCCGTAGCCGCCTTGCTGGTCGCAGAGCGCGACGTGGACTTGGGGGCCTTTGCCGTACGGACCGGCGACCTGGACTGTTCGAGCACATAGTGCACCAGCAGCCCCACGGGCCGGCCTGTAGAACCCTTGGCCGCCCCACCTTTCCACGCGGTGCCTGCAATGTCCAGATGCGCCCACGGCATGTCGCCCACGAACTTTTGCAAGAACTTGGCAGCGGTGATGGAACCACCCGCACGACCGGCCACATTGCCCATGTCGGCAAAGTTGCTCTTGAGGCCGTCCGCATAGTCGTCATCCAGGGGCATGCGCCAGCAAAGGTCTTGCGCGGCTTCGCCGGCCTTCTGCAAAGACTCCGCCAGACCATCGTTGTTAGCGAACAGGCCGCTGCGCACGCCGCCCAGCGCGATCACGCAGGCACCCGTCAGTGTGGCGATATCCACCACCGCGGCAGGCTTGAATCGCGCGGCGTAGGTCAACGCATCGCACAACACCAGGCGCCCCTCTGCATCGGTGTTCAAAATCTCGATGGTCTGGCCGCTCATGCTGGTGACCACATCACCCGGCTTGACGGCGCGCCCGTCTGGCATGTTTTCGCAAGCCGGGATCAAGCCGACCACATTGACGGCAGGCTGCAACTCTCCCAGCGCGCGGAAGGTGCCCAGCACGCTGGCAGCGCCGCACATGTCGAACTTCATCTCGTCCATCTCGGGCGCGGGCTTGATCGAGATACCGCCGGTGTCAAAGGTGATGCCTTTGCCCACCAGAACGATGGGCGCCTGGTCCTTGGCTGCGCCGTTGTAGCGCAGCTCGATGAAACGCAGCGGCTCTTCAGAGCCCTTGGCCACCGCCATGAAAGCGCCCATGCCCAGGCGCGCCACCTCTGCGGGGCCATGCACCTTGCACTGGATGCGTGGCAGCTTGGCGAGGGTTTTGGCTGCGTCAGCCAGCAGACTGGGGGTGGCATGGTTGGCCGGGCGGTTGCCCCATTCCCGCGCAAACTCCACGCCAGCCACCAAGGCCACACCGCTGTCAAATCCGTCACGCGCGCTGGCCGCATCCGGCACGCCCACCACACAGCGGCTAAGGCTGCGTGCCTCCACCTTGGTCTTGGTGGTGGTGTACACATAGCTCACATCTGCCACGGCCTGAACAGCAGCGCTGACGGCCGCCGCCTGGGCCTCGCCCGCGAAACACAGCACCACGCGCTTGGTGTGTGGCGCCTTGATGGCGCCGCCCAGCGACTGCAGCGCCTGGCGCGTTGCGCGCGCCGAGCCGTCACCCAGGCCCACCAGCACCACGCGGCGGGCTGCGACGGCTGGCACCTGGTACAGCTGCAGGTGTTTACCGGCTTTGGTGGTCAGATCTCCATTCTTGAGCGCCAGGGCTGCCAGGGCGGACAGCGCATCCTTGCCGGGCTTGAAGCCCTCGGGAAGCAGGACGATCAGCAGGTCGCATTTCTCCGAAGCTGCCGCAGCAAGTTCAAGGGTCTTGAGATCAAAGTTCATAATTGGTGTTTTCCTTCGAGCCAATGTTATTCGATTCATCCATCCGCAAGGAGCTGGCGCGCAGCTTCGGCGCGACCCTTGTGGTGCTGGTGACCGTGGTCATGACCATGATGCTCATCCGCACGCTGGGTCAGGCCTCCAAGGGCAGCGTTAGCCCGTCCGACGTGATGCTCGTCATGGGCTTCACCGTATTGGGGCAGTTGCCCACCATTCTCAGCCTCAGCCTGTTCATCGCTGTCGTCGGCACGCTGTCGCGCATGTACCGCGACAGCGAAATGGTGATCTGGTTCGCCAGCGGGCGCGGCCTGATCAGCCTGGTGCGCCCCCTGTTGCGATTTGCCTGGCCGGTGATGGTGGTGATCGCCGTGCTGTCGTTGCTGGTGTGGCCATGGGCCAACTCCCAGATCCAGGAACTCAAGACCCGCTACGAGCAGCGCAGCGACATCGACCGCATCGCCCCGGGCGAGTTCCAGGAATCCTCCAACGGCAGCCGCGTGTTCTTCATTGACAAGGACACCCCGGACACACTGGCGGCCAACAACGTGTTCATTGCTGCGAATGACGGCAAACGCGAATCCGTCACCTCCGCCCGCAGCGCCCGGCTGGAGACCCAGGGCGGTGAACGCATGGCCCTGCTGAGCGACGGCCAGCGCCTGGAGACCTCGCGCGACAAGCCTGGCGTGAAGATCAGCGAGTTCAGCCTGTACGGCACCCGCATCGGCAGCGCCCCCCCCGGGTCGGCAGAAGAACAGGCGGTGAAGACACGCACCACCTACGACCTCGTGATGCAGCCTCTGCCCGCCTACCGCGCCGAGCTGGGATGGCGGCTGGGCCTTGCACTTGCCGCCCTCAACTTTGTGCTGCTGGGCCTGGCCGTGGCCAGCGTCAACCCGCGTGCAGCGCGCAGCACCAGCATGGTGTTCGCGCTGTTTGCCTTTATCGTCTACTACAACCTCATGACCCTGGGCCAGAGCTGGGTGGGTGCCGACCGGCTGGGCCTGACCAGCTTCATGGTGATGCTGCATGGCGGCATGCTGGCGGCCTCGCTGCTGGTACTGGCGGTGCGCCACAACCAATGGACGGTGCGACGCCTGTGGCGATCTGCTGAGGCGGGAGGACAGTCCGCATGAAAACCATCCGCCGCCTGATCCACCGCGAGGCCCTGGGCGCCGTCACCTTCGTCACCGTAGGTTTTCTGGCCCTCTTCTTCTTCTTTGACCTGGTGGATGAACTCCGCTGGGTGGGCCGTGCCGGGGAGGATGGCTACCAGCTATCGCACGCGCTGCTGTTTGTGGTGCTCAGCATTCCCAGTCACCTGTATGAACTGCTGCCCATCACGGTACTGATCGGCACCATCTTCGTGATGGCGCGCCTGGCCCAAAGCTCGGAGTTCACCATCATGCGCACCAGCGGCATGGGCCCATGGCGGGCGCTGCGCACCCTGCTCACGCTGGGTGGCGTCTTCGTGCTGCTGACCTTTGCGGTCGGTGACTACCTGGCCCCCCTGACGGACCGCACCGCCCAGCTCATCAAGGTGCGCTACCTGGGGCGGCTGACAGCAGGCGCCACGGGAGCATGGCTCAAAGAACGGCAGGAAGACCATTCCTTTGCCGTCAACGTGCGCGCGCTCACCCCCAATGGCGGCATGCTGGACGTGCGCATCTTCGAGTTTGACGAGAAGGGGCGCCTGGCGTCGCAGACCCGGGCTGCGTCGGGGCAGTTCGGCACCGATGGATCGTGGACCCTGGAGAAGGTGCAGCGTAGTCACTTTGAACAGCAAAGCGACAAGAACGAGGCCCGCGTGGAGCACCTGGAAAGCCCCTCCCTGCAGTGGCCGACCAAGATCAGTGCCGACATGGTGGCGGCCTCTTTGCTCAAGCCCGACCGCATGGCCACCCTGGACCTCTTTCAGTTCATTCGGCACCTGAACGCCAACGGCCAGTCCGCCCAGAAGTACGAGATCGAGTTCTGGCGCAAGGTGTTCTACCCCTTGAGCTGTCTGGTGATGGTGGTGCTGGCGCTGCCTTTTGCGTACCTGCATTTCCGCTCGGGCGGCATCGCGGGCTACGTGTTCGGCGGCGTGATGGCGGGTATCAGCTTCTTCCTGCTCAACAACGTTTTCGGCTATGCGGGCAACCTGCAAAACTGGTCGCCATGGCTGACAGCGGCGGCGCCTGGCCTGATCTATTCCCTGCTCTCGCTGGCGGCGTTTGGCTGGCTGGTGCTGAGACGCTAACACCCTGACCTTGCCTCGCCCAATGACCCAAGCCATCGTCCTGTTTGCCCACGGGTCCCGCGACCCCTTGTGGCGCGCCCCCATGGAGGCAGTCGCAACGCGCATTGCGGCGCAAAGCCCTGGCCGCCAAGCTATCTGCGCCTACCTGGAACTGTGTGAACCCTCCCTGCCAGACGCCGTCCGGCAACTGGTGGACGATGGGGCCACCGCTGTCACGGTGGTTCCGATGTTCCTGGGCACCGGCAAACATGCCCGGGAAGACTTGCCCTTACTGGTGCAAGAGCTCCGCACCGCACATCCTGGAGTTCAATTCCATGTGCAGACAGCCATCGGAGAAGACCCCCGCATGACGGCCCTGATGGCAGAGATCGCCTGCGAAAGCCCGCCGATCTGAAATTTCCGAGAGTGCGGCCCGCTTGCTTAGACGATTGCAGCATAATGATGCAATCCTTTAGGCTATATTCGATATGAATCTGCACCAATTCCGCTTCGTTCAAGAGGCTGCGCGCCGCAACCTCAACCTGACCGAGGCCGCCAAGGCCCTGCACACCTCGCAGCCGGGCGTCTCCAAAGCCATCATCGAGCTGGAAGAAGAACTGGGCGTTGACATCTTTGCCCGCCACGGCAAGCGCCTCAAGCGGATTACCGAGCCCGGCCAGCATGTGCTCAAAAGCATCGAGGTCATCATGCGCGAGGTGGGTAACCTGAAACGCATTGGCGAGCAGTTCAGCGCGCAAGACAGCGGCACCCTCAGCATTGCCACCACCCACACCCAGGCCCGCTATGTGCTGCCCGTGCCCGTGGCGCGGCTGCGCGAGGCCTATCCCAAGGTCAACGTAAGCTTGCACCAGGCCACGCCCCACGAAGTGGCCCGCATGATCATCGACGAAGTGGCCGAAATCGGCATGGCCACCGAATCGCTGGCCGACTACCCCGAACTCGTCACCCTGCCCTGCTACGAATGGCAGCACGTGCTGGTCGTGCCCAACGACCACCCGCTGGCACAAAAGGAACGTATTGGTTTGGACGATCTGGCCCATGAGGCGCTGATTACCTACCACCCCTCCTTCACCGGCCGGGGCAAGATCGACCATGCCTTTGCGGCGCGCAAGCTCACGCCCCGCATCGTGCTCGAAGCCATCGACTCGGACGTGATCAAGACCTATGTGCGCTTGGGCCTGGGCATCGGCATCGTGGCCGAGATGGCCATGCGCGATGACCCCGTGGGCGACCTGGCTGTGCGCCCCGTGGGCCACCTGTTTGGGCAGAGCGTGGCCCGCGTAGCCTTCAAGCGCGGCGCCTACCTGCGCAACTTTGTCTACAAATTTGCCGAGCTGCTCAGCGACCGCCTGAGCCGCGAGCTGATTGCCCGCGCGATGACGGGGCATGTCAACGACTACGAACTCTGACCTGCGCTCCCCACCAGAAGCCCCCCTGACTCTTCCCGAATTTCCCCGCCTTTCCCCGCCTTTCAAGCTGCTGCGCCATGACCTCCACCACCGCCCGCACACCCGCCTTCCCTAGCAAGCTGCCCAATGTCGGCACCACCATCTTCACAGTCATGTCCGCCCTGGCCACGGAACACAAGGCCGTCAACCTGGGCCAGGGCTTCCCCGACTTTGAATGCGCGCCCGAACTGGTGAACGCCGTCACCGCCGCCATGCAAGCTGGTCACAACCAATACCCGCCCATGACCGGCGTGCCCGCCCTGCGCGAAGCCGTGGCCCGCAAGATCGAGGCGCTGCACGGCCGCGCCTACAACCCCAACACCGAAATCACCATCACCGCGGGCGCCACCCAGGCCATCATCACTGCCATCCTGGCTATCGTGCACGCAGGCGACGAGGTGATCGTGCTCGACCCGTGCTATGACAGCTATGTCCCGAACATCGAGCTGGCCGGTGGCAAGGCTGTGCGCGTGCCGCTCACGCCCGGCACCTTCCGCCCTGACTTTGCCAAGATCAGCGCGGCCATCACGCCCCGCACCCGCGCCATCCTCATCAACAGCCCGCACAACCCCAGCGCCACCATCTGGACCGCCGAGGAAATGCGCCAGCTCGAAGACCTGCTCGCGCCCACCGACATCCTGCTGATCAGCGACGAGGTGTACGAGCACATGGTGTTCGACGGCGCCGAGCACCAGAGCGCCGCGCGCTTTCCGGGCCTGGCGGCGCGCGCCTTCATCGTGTCGAGCTTCGGCAAGACCTTCCACGTCACCGGCTGGAAAGTCGGCACCGTGGCGGCCCCCGCCGCGCTGACGGCCGAGTTCCGCAAAGTGCACCAGTTCAACGTGTTCACCGTCAACACGCCGGTGCAGCATGGCCTGGCGGCCTACCTGCAAGACCCCACGCCCTATCTGCAACTGCCCGCGTTCTACCAGGCCAAGCGCGACCTGTTCCGCGAGGGCTTGGCGGGCTCGCGCTTCAAGCTGCTGCCCAGCACCGGCAGCTACTTCCAGTGCGTGGACATTTCGGCGATCAGCGATTTGAACGAGGCCGATTTCTGCCAGTGGCTCACCCGCGAGGTGGGCGTGGCGGCGATTCCGTTGTCGGCGTTCTACGGCGACGGGTTTGACCAGCGTGTGGTGCGGTTCTGCTTCGCCAAGAAGGACGAGACGCTGCGCGCTGCGCTGGAACGGTTGCGCAAGCTCTGATCTGCAGGGCCCTCCAGGGCTCTTACTTCGTCTGCCGCGCCAGCCACACACCCGCAGCCGCCAGCGCCATCCCGGCCAGCGCCCAGCCGCTGAGCGTCTCGCCAAACATGGCCCAGGCGATCAGCGCTGTGGTGGGCGGGGTCAGGTAGAACAGGCTGGCCACATTGACCGCGCCGCCCCGGCGGATGAGCAGGTTCAACAGGCTCACGGCCCCCAGTGAGAGCACCAGCACCAGCCAGCCCAGCGCAAACACAAACTCGCCGGTCCACGATATGGCCATGGATTCGGTGGCGTAGGCGACCGCAGCCATGGCCACCGCACACGGCAGGTACTGGATCACCGAGCCCGTGCGCAAGTCGAACGAGGGGCAAAACCGCTTCTGGTACAGCGTGCCCGCCGTGATGCCCAGCAGCGCGACCACCGCCGGCAGCAGCATGCCCAGCAAAGCATCCACCGGCACGGTAGCCACCTTGCCAGCCACCACCAGCGCCACGCCGGTAAAGCCCAGGGCCAGGCCCGCCCATTGGGCAGGCCGCACCTTCTCGCCCAGCAAAGCCCCGGCCACCAGGGCTGTCAGCAGCGGCTGCAAGCCCACCACCAACGCCGTGATGCCCGACGGCAGCCCGTGCCCAATGGCCATGAACACCCCGCCCAGGTAAACGCCATGCACCAGCAGGCCCGACACCGCGATGTGACCCCAGGCCCTGCCCGTCGATGGCCAGGGCGCACGCACCACCGCCACCACAGCCAGCATGAGCACGGTGACGATGGCAAAGCGCAGCCCGAGAAAGGTCAGCGGCTCCACATACGGCAGCCCCAGCTTCGCGCCGATAAAGCCGGTGCTCCAGAGCGCCACAAACAGCAGAGGGACAAGGGAATCGAGCGGACTGGAAGCGCTGGGACGGAGCGGTGTGGCCTGGGTCATGAAGCAAAGATGCGTGATACAGGGTGGGGATGATCGCAGCTTGCGAGCGCCTTTGCTGCAGGCCGATGTGCGCGTCCTCCAATGACCCGGTGCGAGAACGGACAGACCTCAAGGTGCGCCACACCTGTCGAGCGTACAGACGCCCGAAACAGTGCCAGAACCGGCAAACCCGCGCTTCAAGGCAAAACTTTGAATAAAAACGGCTCTCTTCCATTT
The DNA here is from genome assembly GCF_049331375.1 of Acidovorax sp. M14. NCBI lineage: Bacteria > Pseudomonadati > Pseudomonadota > Betaproteobacteria > Burkholderiales > Comamonadaceae > Acidovorax > Acidovorax sp. M14. The sequence goes on along the minus strand of NZ_CP186263.1, from coordinate 2,309,511 downwards.
CGGGTGGAAAGCCACATTCCCCACCAGAGCCATGGTCAGGCCCTTGCTTTTTGCAAAGGACAGCCCGGCAGGTGAGTGAGCTTTCCCGCGATCAGGAACGCCATGGCGATGAAGTGATCGGTGGTGCCATAACCACGCGCCTTGGCCTTGGCTGCTTGCAGCAGTGAGTTCACCGCCTCCACATAGCCGGTGTGCAGGTGAGAGGCATCAAACGCCTGGAGTATTCCCGCCCAGTGCTGCTGGATGGTCTTGGCCAGATCAGTGAAGGGCCGCAAGCGGCTGCGCTGTGCCCATCGCAGCCACTTTTTGATTGCCAGCTCGCTTTGTGCAGCCTGAGTCTGAGCGAGCGCACTGCGGTAGATGTCCCGCAGCGCCTCCTTCATCCGCCACGCCCTGGCGGTCTTCAATCGGGTGCGGGGCAGCCAATCCATCTTTGCCTGCTCTTTGTCCGTCCACTTGGCTTTGTCCTTGAGCCAGCACCAACGCGTCTTCTTGAGCCAGCGCTCGCCCCGGGCCTCATCCCGCCGCACTGCGTCCACGGCCCGGTTGGCCAGTTGCACCACATGGAATCCATCAAAGGCAATGGCCGCTTGGGGCAAGTGCTGGCCAGCTCCTGCGATGAAGGCCTTGGACATGTCCATGCACACCACTTGGATGGCTTCGGCCTTGCCTTGGTGGCTCTTGAAGTCCTCGGTAAATCTCTGAACCGTGCTGGCATCCTTGCCGGATGTGGCGTAGATCAGTCGCGCTCGCTCTAGATCGTGCACCAGGGTGATATAGCTATGGCCTTTGGCGCAACTGGTCTCATCGATACCAATGACCGCCACACCCGCGTAGCTCTCCTTGGCGCGCGCCAAGCCAACATGGGCATCGATCTGGCGCCACAAGGCGTTGTCCGCGCAGCGCAGGATGCGCGCACACGCGGCCACCGGCATCTCACGGGCCAGCGTCAGAGCCAGCGCCTCGAACATGAGCGTGAAGCGGCTGCCCTCTCGCGCCCAGGGAACACTCAGCTGGCTCGTAGAGCCGCAGGCGCTGCACGACACCCGAGGCAGAGCGCAGTGCACGTAGGCTTCAAACTGAAAGAAATCCAGATGCCGCCAGCTACGCTGGCGGTGGTCATGCAGTCTCTGGTCAGCTGCGGCGCAAACGGGACAGGCTGCACTGCCGGATTGCCAGACCACGTACAGGTCGATGCGGCTGCGCTCGACGTCCAGTGCAACACGCTCCACAGCCCAGGGCGCGGCCAGCCCCAACGCTTGGCAGAACAACGCTTCTTGCATCGGGAGGGCTCCTGTTCAGGGGGTGTCAATGGATTTATTTGAACTGTAGTGTTCCACCCGAAATGGAAGAGAGCCATAAAAACAGCCTGTAGCGCTTGAATATCATGCGCATGAAGCTATAAATTCAATAGCAAACTACCACACATCTTTCTGCCCACCCGGCCTGGCGTCCGCGCATCTTGATGCGATCTTGATACCCCACCCCGCACTCTTGCGCCCGTCTTGATGCGGTCGTTCCTAGCATCGGTCCATGTCTCAAGGAGGACGATATGGACTGGATATTGATGGCGGTGGGAGGCCTGCTGTGGCTGGCCGTCTATGGCTTAGCCAAGGGTTGCGCGCTGCTGCAACGCCAGGCGCAAGGGGGGCGGTCATGACCAGCGGCTGGATGATTCTGGCGGCCGTGCTGGCTGCGGGCCTTTTGGTGTACCTGGTCGCCGTGCTGCTGCGGCCGGAGGACTTCTCATGAGCACCGGTGCCTGGCTGCAATTGGCGGTGTTCATGGCACTGCTGATGGCGCTGGCTTGGCCGCTGGCGCGCTACATCGACACCGTGATGGCGGGCCGCTTTGCCCTGGGGCGGCGGCTGGAGGGGCCGCTGTTCCAACTGGCAGGCGTGCGGCCCGATGAAGAAACCGGCTGGCTGCGCTACGCACTGGGCCTGCTGGTGTTCAACGGCCTGGGCGTGCTGGCGGTGTATGCCCTGCAGCGCTGGCAAGCGGTGCTGCCGCTCAACCCTCAGGGCATGGCTGCGGTGGCTCCGGACTCGGCCTTCAACACGGCCATCAGCTTTGTCACCAACACCAACTGGCAGGGCTATGGCGGCGAGAGCACCATGAGCTACCTCACGCAGATGCTGGCGCTGACGGTGCAGAACTTTCTGTCTGCCGCCACGGGCCTCGTCGTCGTCGTGGCATTGGTGCGCGGCTTTTCCCGGCACTCCGTACAAAGCATCGGTAACGTATGGGCCGACCTGACCCGTGCGACGCTGTGGGTGCTGCTGCCCTTGTCGCTGGTGCTGGCCGTGGTGTTTGCAGGCCAGGGCGTGATCCAGAACCTGTCGCCCTATACCGAGGTGCAGACTCTGGAGCCCGTGCACTACGAAGCCCCCAAGCTGGATGCTGCCGGGCAGCCAGTGCTGGACGCGCAAGGTGCCCCGGTCACCGAGCCTGCGACACAAACCACCCAAACCCTGGCGATGGGCCCCGTGGCCTCACAGCTCGCCATCAAGATGCTGGGCACCAACGGTGGCGGCTTCTTCAACGCCAACTCGGCCCACCCGTTCGAGAACCCCTCAGCCGCCAGCAACCTGCTGCAGATGCTGGCCATCTTCCTCATCCCCGCCGCGCTGTGCCTGGTGTTTGGCCGCATGGTGGGCGATGAGCGCCAGGGCTGGACGATTCTGGCCACGATGAGCCTGCTTTTCGTCGTCGCGGTAGTGGCGGCCACCGCCTTCGAGCAGCAGGGCAACCCGCTGCTGGCATCGCTGGGTGTGGACCAGACTGCCAGCGCCCTGCAGGCGGGCGGCAACATGGAAGGGAAAGAAACGCGCTTCGGCATCGCCACCTCGGCCCTGTTCGCAGTGATTACCACAGCGGCCAGCTGCGGCGCGGTGATTGCCATGCACGACAGCTTCACGCCCCTGGGTGGCATGGTGCCCATGGTGCTCATGCAGATGGGCGAGGTGGTGTTTGGCGGTGTCGGCTCGGGCCTGTACGGCATGCTGGTGTTCGCCATCATGGCGGTGTTCATCGCCGGACTGATGATTGGCCGCACGCCCGAGTACCTGGGCAAGAAGATCGAGACGCATGAGATGAAGCTCGTTGCCATCGCCATCCTCGTCACGCCCCTGCTGGTGCTGCTGGGCACCGCCGTGGCGGTGATGAGCGAGGCGGGCCGCGCAGGCCTCTCCAACCCCGGCGCACACGGCTTCAGCCAGGTGCTGTATGCGCTGTCTTCCGCCGCCAACAACAACGGCAGCGCCTTTGCGGGCCTGTCGGCCAACACCCCGTTCTACAACGTGCTGCTGGCCGTGGCCATGTGGCTGGGCCGCTTCGGCGTGATCGTGCCCGTGCTGGCCATGGCCGGGTCCCTGGCCGCCAAGAAGCGCGCTACGGCCACCGACGGCACCTTGCCCACCCACGGCCCGCTGTTTGTGGCTCTGCTGGCGGGCGTGGTGCTGCTGGTGGGCTTGCTGAACTATGTGCCCGCCTTGGCGCTGGGCCCGGTGGTAGAGCATCTCCTGCTCACACCCCGTTAAGAAATGGCTGGGAGATTGTGATGACTCGCAAAACATTGACTCTGTTCGACCCCACCCTGGTGCGCCCCGCACTGCTGGAGGCCTTCAAGAAGCTGGCCCCCCGCGTGCAATGGCGCAACCCGGTGATGTTTGTGGTGTACGTGGGCAGCGCCTTCACCACCGCACTGGCCGCCAGCAAGCCCGAGGGCTTCACGGCTGCCGTGGCGCTGTGGCTGTGGTTCACCGTGCTGTTCGCCAACTTTGCCGAGGCCATGGCCGAAGGCCGCAGCAAGGCTCAGGCAGCATCGCTGCGCGGCCTGAAGAAACAGACCTGGGCCAAGAAGCTCGACGGGCAGTTTGACCGCACCACCCCGCGCTCCGAGCTGTCCTGGCTGCCGCTGGAGGCCGCCAACCTGCGCAAGGGCGACGTGGTGCTGGTGGAAGCCAGTGACACCATCCCCGCCGATGGCGAGGTGATCGACGGCGTGGCCTCGGTGGACGAAAGCGCCATCACCGGCGAATCCGCCCCGGTGATCCGCGAATCGGGCGGCGACTTCAGCGCCGTGACCGGCGGCACCCGCGTGCTGTCCGACTGGATCGTGGTGCGCGTGGCCGTGAACCCTGGCGAGACCTTTGTGGACCGCATGATCGCCATGGTGGAGAACGCCAAGCGCCACAAGACACCCAACGAGATCGCGCTGACCATCTTGCTGGTGGCGCTGACCATCGTGTTCCTGGGCGTGGTGGTCACGCTGCTGCCGTTCTCGCTGTTCAGCGTGCAGGCCAGCGGCGCGGGCGAGCCTGTCAGCCTGGTGGTGCTGGTGGCCCTGCTGGTGTGCCTGATCCCCACCACGATTGCAGGCCTGCTCAGCGCCATTGGCGTGGCGGGCATGAGCCGCATGATGCAGGCCAATGTGATCGCAACCTCGGGCCGCGCCGTGGAGGCTGCGGGCGATGTGGACGTGCTGCTGCTGGACAAGACCGGCACCATCACCCTGGGCAACCGGCAGGCCAGCCAGTTCGTGTCCGCCCCCGGCGTGACCGATGCCGCATTGGCCGATGCCGCGCAGCTCGCATCGCTGGCCGACGAAACCCCCGAAGGCCGCAGCATCGTGGTGCTGGCCAAGCAGAAGTTCAACCTGCGTGAGCGCGACCTTTCCAGTCTGCAGGCCCAGTTTGTGCCCTTCACTGCCCAAACGCGCATGAGCGGCGTGGACCTGCCCGGCCCGCGCCTGCTGCGCAAAGGTGCCGCAGACGCCATCCGCAAGCAGGTGGAGGCACTGGGCGGGCGCTTCCCTACCGCCGTGCAGACGGCGGTGGACGATGTATCGCGCCGCGGCAGCACCCCACTGGTGGTGGCCGATGGTGCCCATGTGCTGGGCGTGGTGGAACTCAAAGACGTGGTCAAGGGCGGCATTAAGGAGCGTTTTGCCGAGCTGCGCCGCATGGGCATCAAGACCGTGATGGTGACGGGCGACAACCGCCTGACGGCCGCCGCCATTGCCGCCGAGGCCGGTTTGGACGACTTTCTGGCCGAGGCCACGCCCGAGGCCAAGCTGCAGCTCATCCGCAGCTACCAGGCCAATGGCCAGCTGGTGGCCATGACCGGAGACGGCACCAACGACGCGCCCGCCCTGGCCCAGGCCGATGTGGCCGTGGCCATGAACACCGGCACCCAGGCCGCCAAGGAGGCGGGCAACATGGTGGACCTGGACAGCAACCCCACCAAGCTCATCGAGATTGTGGAGACCGGCAAGCAGATGCTGATGACACGCGGCTCGCTCACCACCTTCAGCATTGCCAACGACATCGCCAAGTACTTCGCCATCATCCCGGCGGCGTTTGTCACCACCTACCCGCAGCTGTCTGCCCTGAACTTCATGCACCTGGCCAGCCCCTCGTCGGCCATTCTGTCGGCCGTGGTGTTCAACGCGCTGATCATCATCTTTCTGATCCCGCTGGCCTTGAAAGGCGTGGCCTACCGCGCCGTGGGTGCCGCCGCGCTGCTACGCCGCAACCTGGCCATCTACGGGCTGGGGGGCATGGTGGTGCCATTCATTGGCATCAAGTTGATCGACATGGTGCTGGCGGCTATGGGCGTGGCTTGAACAAGGACCTCCCCCTGTGTCGCTTCGCGCCTTCCCCCTCCTCTCGCTTCGCTGCGCTGCGCGGGGAGGGGGACGACACCCTCACTGCGGGGCGGCCCTTGCTCGGTGTCCCCTGGCCTGGGCCGCGCCAGTCTGATGCGCAGCTCCCGGAATTTGATTGAAAGGAAAATCGTATGCCTATCCGTATCCCCCGCGACGACGTGCCCGCCAGCACCGGCGGCCTGCTGCGCCCCGCCCTCACCCTGTTTGTCGTGCTGTCCCTCATCACCGGCCTGCTGTACCCACTGGCCGTGACGGGCGTGGCGCAAACGGCCTTCCCACACCAGGCCAACGGCAGCCTCATCACGCAAGCTGGCAAGGCCGTGGGCTCCGAGCTCATCGGCCAGTCGTTCACCGAGCCCGGCCACTTTTGGGGCCGCCCTTCGGCCACCGCACCCATGCCCTACAACGCATCGGCCTCGGGTGGCTCCAACCTGGGCCCCACCAACCCGGCGTTGACCGATGCCGTCAAGGCGCGCATTGAAGCCCTGCGTGCTGCCGCCCCCGGTAACACACAACCCGTGCCCGTGGACCTGGTCACCGCCTCGGCCAGCGGGCTCGACCCGCACATCAGCCCGGCAGCCGCCGCCTACCAAGCCGAGCGTGTGGCCCGCGCCCGCAGCCTGCCCGTGGCACAGGTACAGGCCCTGGTGCAGCAGCACACCGAAAGCCCCTGGCTGGGCCTGCTGGGTGAGCCGCGTGTGAACGTGCTGGCCTTGAATCTGGCGCTCGATGCGCTACCAAAACAATAGCTGCATGCGCTTGATGAATAAGCGCCAGAGGCCAATTTGAATACAAATTGATGGATACACTGTAGCCATGCAGGATCGCCCCGACCCCGACGCGCTGCTGCAGCGCATCCAGCAAGAGCAGGCCCAGCAGCAGCGCGGGCGGCTCAAGGTGTTTTTTGGCGCCTGCGCCGGGGTGGGCAAGACCTTTGCCATGCTGTCCGCCGCCCGGGCGGCGCAGGCGCAGGGCCTGCCCGTCACCATCGGCGTGGTCGAAACGCATGGCCGCACCGACACCGAGGCGCTGACCGCACATCTGCCGCGCCTGCCGCTGCGCGCCCTGCCCTACAAAGACCGCACCCTGCCCGAGTTTGACCTGGACGCCGCCCTGGCCTGGGGCGCTGCGAACCCCGAGGGCCTGGTGCTGCTGGACGAGCTGGCCCACAGCAATGTGGCCGGATCGCGCCACCCCAAGCGCTGGCAAGACGCCGAAGAACTGCTGGCCGCAGGCATCGACGTGTGGTCCACCATGAACGTGCAGCACCTGGAGAGCCTGAACGACATCGTGAGCGGCATCACCGGCATCCGCGTGTGGGAGACGGTGCCCGACCAGTTCTTTGACGCGGCCGACGAAGTGGTGGTGGTGGACCTGCCGCCCGACGAGCTGCTGGCGCGCCTCAAAGCTGGCAAGGTCTACCTGCCCCAGCAGGCCGAGCGCGCCGCCGCCAACTTTTTCCGCAAAGGCAACCTGCTGGCCCTGCGCGAGCTGGCCCTGCGCCGCACCGCCGACCGGGTGGACGACGAAATGCGCGCCTACCGCCGCGCCAGCAGCACCACGCATGAGGCCGTGTGGCCCAACCGCGAGGCCCTGCTGGCCTGTGTGGGCACGGGCGACAACGCCGAAAAAGTGGTGCGCAGTTGCGCCCGCTTGGCCGCCCAGCTCGACCTGCCCTGGCACGCCGTGCATGTGGAAACGCCCGAGCAGCAAGGCCAGTCGGCCACCCTGCACCCGCAGGTGGAGCGCACCCTGAAGATCGCCCAGCAACTGGGCGCCACCGCCTGCGCCGTGCTGCCCGCCGCCCGGCCCGCACAGGCCCTGGTACGCTACGCACGTGAACACAACCTGGTGCGCGTGGTGATGGGGCGCAGCACCCGGCGCTGGCCGTGGCAGGCCACGCTGGCCGAGCAGATCGGACAAAGTGCCAGCGACCTGGACCTGCTGCAGGTGGGCGCACTGCCTGGCCGCGATGCCGCTACAGACCGGAAAGCCCCCCGCACCAGCACCGCAGCCCCTCGCGCGGCGTTCTGGCCGGGCTATATCGCCGCCGCGCTCGCCTGCTGCATCGCCGCTGTCATTGCGACACCGCTGGCCAACGTGCTGGAGCTGACCAACATCGTCATGCTGTTCTTGCTGGTTGTGGTGGGCGTGGCGCTGCGTTTTGGTCGCGGCCCGGCCATCATGGCCGCGTTCCTGGGAGTGGGGTTCTTTGACTTTTTCTTTGTGCCGCCCCGCTTCAACTTTGCGGTGAGCGATGCGCAATACGTGGTCACCTTCGCTGTGATGCTCGTGGTGGCCCTGGTGGTGGGCCAGCTCACCGCCGGGCTCAAGGTGCAGGCCGAAGCCGCCACAGAGCGCGAACACCGCGTGCGCAGCCTGTACGACATGGCGCGTGACTTGTCGGCCGCGCTGCTGCCCGAACAGGTGGCGGAAATTGGCGCACGCTTCATCACCGGCGAATTCAGCGCGGGCAGCACGCTGGTGGTGGCCGACGACGACAACCGCCTGCAGGTGCTACCCGGTGGCACCGCCCCCGTGGACATGGCTGTGGCGCAATGGGCGTTTGAGCGCGGCGAGCCTGCGGGCCGGGGCACGGACACCTTGCACTCCAGCCCCACGCTGGTGCTGCCCCTGAAGGCGCCCATGCGCATCCGTGGCGTGCTGGTGGTGGCCATGCCGCAAGGCCAAATACCAGGCGTAGAACCGCGCCGCCTGCTGCAGACCTGCGCCTCGCTGCTGGCCATTTCGCTCGAACGCATCCACTACATCGACGTGGCGCAAAAGAGCACCGTGCAGATCGAGTCCGAGCGGCTGCGCAACTCGCTGCTCTCGGCCATCTCTCACGATTTGCGCACGCCGCTGGCCTCGCTGGTCGGCCTGGCCGAATCGCTGGCCATGGTGCAGCCACCATTACCCGCTCACCAACAAGAGCTGACCGGCGCCATTCAGCAATCCGCCCAGCGCATGAGCGCGCTGGTCAACAACCTGCTGGACATGGCCCGCCTGGAGGCCGGGGCCGTGCAGCTCAACAAGGCCTGGCAGCCGTTGGAAGAAGTGGTAGGCAGCGCCCTGGCCGCCTGCGCCCCAGCCATCGCCGCGCACCGTATCGAAGTGACCCTGCCGGGCGACCTGCCGCTACTGCAAATCGACGCCGTGCTGATGGAGCGCGTGCTGGTCAACCTGCTGGAAAACGCCGCCAAGTACACCCCCGCAGACACCACCCTCCACATCAACGCGCAGCCCCACAGCGACGCGGTGGCCTTGAGCATCACCGACGAAGGCCCCGGGCTGCCCAAAGGCCGCGAAGAGCTGCTGTTTGAAAAGTTCGAGCGCGGAGCCCGCGAAAGCGCCACACCCGGTGTGGGCCTGGGGCTGGCGATCTGCCGCGCCATCGTGCAGGCGCATGGCGGCAGCATCCGGGGCGATACGATCCACAACGCCCAGGGGCAGCCTGCAGGTGCGCGCTTTACGCTGCTGCTGCCACGCGGCACACCGCCCACCGACCTAGGCACCGATGCAGACACCACCAGCGAAGTTTGACCGCGCGGCCCAGCAACCCCCATGACCGACCTGCCCACCCACATCCTCATCGTTGAAGACGAAGCCGACATCCGCCGCTTTGTGCGCCTGACGCTGGAGAGCGAAGGCCACACCGTGCACGAGGCCGCCACCCTGCAACGCGGCCTGATAGAGGCCGGTACCCGCCGCCCCGACCTGGTGGTGCTGGACCTGGGCCTGCCCGATGGCGACGGTGTGGACTTGATCCGCGACCTGCGCACCTGGTCGGCCATGCCCATCATCGTGCTCTCAGCCCGCAGCGCCGAGGCGAGCAAGATCGCAGCGCTGGACGCGGGGGCCGACGACTACCTGGTCAAGCCCTTTGGCTCGGGCGAGCTGATGGCCCGCGTGCGCGCCCAGTTACGCCGCAGCCAGCGCGCATCCGGCGCCGAAGCCACGCCCGTCATCCAGTTCGGGGCCATCACCGTGGACCTGGCCCGCCGCACCGTGGAGCGCAGCACAGGCGGCAATGGTGAAGGCAATGACAGCGAGGCCCTGCACCTCACGCCCATCGAATACAAGCTGCTCACCTACCTGGCCTCCCAGCCCGACCGCGTCATCACCCACGCACAGCTCCTCAAGGCCGTGTGGGGCCCAGGCCATGCTGAAGACACGCACTACGTGCGCGTGCACATGGCCAACCTGCGCAAGAAGGTGGAGGACAACGCCTCCATGCCCCGGCACTTGCGGACTGAGGCGGGCATTGGGTACCGGTTCGTACCCTGACGCCCACTCACGAACTGCGCGCACCAGTGCAGCGCAAAGCCCGCTCCCCCGCCACGCGCAGCCGCTGCTGCAGCGACGCGGGCGCCAGCACCTCAAACTCCACCTCCAGCGCCATGAGCCAGAACACCAGCGCATCGCTGGCGGTGCATTCGAGCTGGCACTGCTGCCCATCGGCCAGCGTCGTGACCACACCGGCCGACTGCGGAATGCGCCGCGCCATTTCTGCATAAGGTGCATGCAGCACCACCCGCGCCTGGTCGGGGTGCGGCGCTGCAGTGATGGAGCGGGACACATACGCCTTGAGGTCGCCGCCGTCCGGCCCGGGGCGCGGCGAGAAATGCGCGCCGACTTCGGGCTTTGCCACCATGCGGTCGATGCGGAAGGTGCGCCAGTCGCCACGGTCGCAGTCCCAGGCCACCAGGTACCAGCGCATGCCAGTGTGCACCACGCCCTGTGGCTCCACCGAGCGCTGGGTAGCGCGCCCCTTGCCGTCTTCGTACGAGAAGCCAAGCCGCAACTGGTCGCGGCAGGCCGATGCCAGCGTGGCCAGCAGCGAGGCCTCTACCACGGGCCCGGTGCGGTCCAGCGGCAGGATGGTGGAGCGCAACGCGTCCACCTGCTCACGCAGCCGCAGGGGCATGGCCTGCTCCAGTTTCACCAAGGCGCGCAAGGCGGGCTCTTCAATGCCGCCCACGGCACCCGCAGTGGCGGTGCGCAGCGCAATCGATACGGCCAGGGCTTCTTCATCGTCTAGCAGCAACGGGGGCAACGCCTGCCCCGCGCGAAAGGCATAGCCGCCCGCCACGCCACTGCTGGCCTGCACCGGGTAGCCCAGCTGGCGCAGGCGGTCGATGTCGCGCCGCAGCGTGCGCGGATGCACTTCCAGCCGCTCGGCCAGCTCGGGCCCCATCCAGTGGCTGCGGGTTTGCAGTAGTGACAGCAGGCGCAACAGGCGGGTGGATGAGGTGAGCATGCCGCCACTGTACGTTGAATCGAGGACTGAAATTGTCCGCAATGGTTCTTACAGTGACTCCACCTTTTCTTCCACCACTTGCAAGGAGTTCTTCATGTCCATCGTCCTTTACTGGCACCCCATGTCCAGCGCCACCCCCATCGCCTGCGCGCTCACCGAACTGGGTGTGCCGCATGAGCGCATCAAGATCGACATCCGCACCGGCGAGCAGCGCCGCCCCGACTACCTCGCCCTCAACCCGAACGGCAAGGTGCCCACGCTGACGGTGGACGGCGCGCCGATGTTTGAGGCCCTGGCCATCCACCTGTGGTTGGGCCACCGTTTTGGCGTAGAGCGCGGCCTGTGGCCTGCCGCCGGCACGCCCGAGGCGTTGCAGGCGCTGTCGTGGTGCACCTGGGCGTACGTGACCTATGGCACGGTGCTGGTGCGCCTGCAGTTGGCCACGCAGGGCGAAGAGGCGCTGCGCAGCCCTGCCCATGCACAGGCAGCCACAGCGGGGCTGAACGACCTGCTCACCCTGCTGGATGCCCGCCTGGCAGCCCAGCCCTGGATGCTGGGCGCGGACTATTCGCTGGTGGATCTGGTGGTGGGCTCGGTGCTGGGCTACAGCGTGTACCTGGGTGCCCCTGTTAACGCACACCCGCATGTGCAGGCGTGGCTGGCGCGGGTGCAGGCGCGCCCATCGATGCAGATCGAGGCCTGAGAGGCTGAGAGCCTTTTATCCATGCCCGCTTTGCACGCGAAAACGCCCCGGCTCTTCGTTGCAAATACTCGCCATAGCCCGAGCTATGGCTGTGCTTTGCGCCTCGATCCGAGGCGTTTTCGCGCGCCTTTCGGGCTCGGCTAAAAAACTCTCAGCCTCTGAACGCGCAGTCGATCAACGCTGCTGCTACAGCAGCACGATGTCGTACTGCTCCTGCCCCATCGCACTTTCTGCCTGCAGCGAGATCGGTTTCTTTATGAAATCGGAGAGCCCGGCCAGGTGCTGGCTTTCCTCGTCGAGGAACAGCTCCACCACCCGGGCCGACGCCACCACCCGGAACTCGCGCGGGTTGAACTGGCGCGCTTCGCGCAGGATCTCGCGCAGGATGTCGTAGCAAACGCTGCGCGCGGTCTTCACGCTGCCTTTGCCCTGGCACACCTCGCAGGGCTCGCACAGCATGTGGGCCAGGGATTCGCGGGTGCGCTTGCGCGTCATCTCCACCAGGCCCAGTTGCGAGAAGGTGCCGGACGACATGGTCTTGACCCGGTCGCGGGCCAGCTGCTTTTTGAACTCCGACAGCACGGCCTGCTGGTGGTCTTCGCGCACCATGTCGATGAAGTCCACGACGATGATGCCGCCCAGATTGCGCAGGCGCAGCTGGCGCGCAATGGCCTGCGCGGCCTCCAGGTTGGTCTTGAAGATGGTGTCGTCAAAATTGCGAGCACCCACATAGCCGCCGGTGTTCACGTCGATGGTGGTGAGCGCCTCGGTCTGGTCCACGATGAGGTAGCCGCCCGACTTCAGGTCCACCCGGCGTCCCAACGCCTTTGCCACCTCTTCGTCGATGGAGTACAGGTCAAAGATGGGCCGCTCGCCCTTGTAGTGCTGCAGCTTGCCGGCGGCTGCGGGCATGAACTCCTGCCCGAAAGCGCGCAGGCGCTGGAACTGCTCCATCGAATCAATGCGGATGGTCTGCGTGTGATCACCCACCAGATCGCGCAGCACGCGCTGCAGCAGGTCCAGGTCCTGGTGCAGCAGCGACATGGCGGGCAGCTTGAGCGATGCCTCCTTGATGCGCGCCCAGGTCTTGCGCAGGTAGGCGATGTCTTCAGCCAGCTCGGCATCGGTGGAGTCTTCGCCATTGGTGCGCAGGATGAAGCCGCCGCCACCGCCCGTGGACTTGTCGCCCACCAGCGCCTGCAGCCGCGCGCGCAGGGCATCGCGCTCGGCGGGCGGGATCTTCTGCGACACGCCCACATGGTCGTCCTGCGGCAAAAACACCAGCAGGCGACCTGCGATGCTGATCTGCGTGGACAGCCGCGCGCCCTTGGTGCCGATGGGGTCCTTGATGACCTGCACCATGAGCGCCTGGCCTTCGAATACCTGCTTTTCGATGGGCACCTGTGGCTCATTCTTGCGGGCGAATGCGGGCGGCTCGCCATCGGGCTGGCGCTGCCACACATCGGCCACATGCAAGAAGGCCGCGCGCTCCAGCCCGATGTCGATGAAAGCGGACTGCATGCCTGGCAGCACGCGCGAGACTTTGCCCAGGTAGACGTTGCCCACCAGGCCACGCTCCAGCGTACGCTCCACATGCAGCTCCTGCACGGCGCCGTGCTCGACGATGGCCACACGGGTTTCCTGGGGCGACCAGTTGATCAGGATGTCTTGTTGCATGGCTCTGGAACCTGTTGTTCTTGCTTATAGGGGGAAGCCTGCGGCACGGAGCAGCTGTGCGGTCTCGTACATCGGCAGCCCCATGATGCCCGAATAGCTGCCCGCCAGGTGTTCCACATACGCCGCCGCCCTGCCCTGGATGCCGTAGGCGCCCGCCTTGCCCAGCGGCTCGCCCGTGGCCACATACGCATCGATCTGCGCCGAGGTCATGGCAGCGAAGGTGACGCGCGACACCGACAGGGCCGTCAGCCGCTTGGCCCCCACCTGCAGCGCCACGGCGGTGAGCACGCGGTGCTCGTGGCCCGCCAACTCGGCCAGCATGCGCGCCGCATGGGCGGCATCATCCGGCTTGCCGTAGATAGTGCGGCCCAGCGCCACAGTGGTGTCGGAGCACAGGATGGGCGCATCGGGCAACTGGCGCCGTGCACGCCGGGCTACGGCCGCGTCGAGCTTGAGAGCGGTCACGCGCTCCACATAGGCCGTGGGCGCCTCGCCGGGCAGTACCACCTCGATGGCTTCGGCGTCCTCCGCCTCGTCACCCTCCACATTGGGCAGCAGCAACTCGTGCCGCACGCCCAGCTGTTCAAGCAACTGGCGACGGCGTGGGCTCTGGGAGGCGAGGTAGATGAAGTCGGGCATGAACGGATTTTGAATAAAAATCGGCTAGGGATGTCTTGCATCACCCTCGCAAGTCGGTGGTGGCGCGGATCGGGATAGACCGCAAGGCGTCTTTTTGCAGCCAATAGCCCCGCTATTGGCAAGAAAAGCAACGCAGCGGACTGCCCGAGGCCGTGTTATCACAGACCGCAGGAAGTGATGTAGGACATCCCATACGCTTATTCATCAAGCGCTAGCAGCTATGAAAACAGGAGTAACACAGACCAGCATCACAAAGGGCCTGCTTCATTCACGATGGTAGGGATGCCCGGCATTCACCGACCAGGCGCGGTACAGCTGCTCGATCAGCAGCACGCGCACCATGGCGTGCGGCAGGGTCAGGTCCGACAGGCGAATCCGCTCGTGCGCCGCCTGCCGAAAGGCGGGGTCCAGCCCATCGGGGCCGCCGATGACCAGCGCCACATCGTCACCGCCCAGCTGCCAGCCCTTGAGCCGTTCGGCGAGGGCCTTGGTGGTGAGGTTGGTGCCTCGCTCGTCCAGTGCCACCACGCGCGTGCCGCGCGGAATGGCGGCCTCGATGCGCTCGCGCTCGGCGGCATAGAGCGTCTCCAGCGTCTTGGAGCCGCGAGGCTCGGTCTTGACGGCCTTGAGTTCGACCTTGAGTTCGGGCGGGAAACGTTTGGCGTAGTCGTCGTACGCGGTCTGCGCCCAGTCGGGCACCCGCTGCCCGACCGCCACAATGAGCAGCTTCATGGATCAACCTGGATGCGTGAGGGGCAGCTACCGCAGCGCGCCACGAAAGGGGCACCGCTGCGGAAACGGATCAGCCCTTGCTACGAGCAGGCGCCTTCTTGGCCGCCGGCTTGGAGCCCGATGCGGAAGCTGGCTTGGCGGCTGCCCGTGCAGGGGACTTGGCTGCCGGCGACTTCTTGGCAGCAGGCTTCTTGGCGCCAGCGGGCTTGACCACAACGGTCTTGACGGGGGTCTTGGTGGCGGGCTTCTTGGCGGCTACTGCGCCCGGGGTCTTGCTGGCTGGCTTGGTAGCGCTGGTCTTGGCGGCAGACTTTGCGGGTGCGGCCTTGGCCGCAGTTTTTGCTGCAGGCTTCGGTGCTGTTTTGGCTGCAGTCTTCGCAGCGGTCTTGGCGACCGCCTTGACGGTGGCCTTGCCAGAACGGGCGGCCACCGTGGAGGTGGCGGCCTTCTTGGCGGGCGCCTTGCCTGCGGCCTTGGCAGCCTTCTGGGCCGACTTCTTCTCGGCCAGTTCGGTGGCGGCGCTGGACTGGGGCTTGGCGGCGCCCAGCTTCAGGCGCACGGGTGTGTCGCCCCACAGCTCTTCCAGACGGTAGTACTGGCGGATGGCGGGCTGCATGATGTGCGCCACGGCCGGGCCGCAGTCCACAATGATCCATTCGCCGTTGTCCTCGCCTTCGATGCGGGGCTTGCTGAAACCGGCTTCCTTCACCGCATCGCGCACGCTGGCAGCCAGGGCCTTGGTCTGGCGGTTGGAGGTACCCGATGCCACGATCACCCGTTCAAACAGCGGCGAGAGATGCTCGGTGTTGAAAACCTGGATGTCTTGCGCCTTGACGTCTTCCAGGCCATCAACGATGGCGCGCTGGAGTTTGGTGACGTCTTTTTTGGCGGCGGTTTCCGATTTGGTGGAGGTGGTCATCAGGCGGTGATTAGAAAGGGAATGGAATCAATATAGCGTGCAACGCAGCGCACAGCCAGCGGGCTGAGCCTTGGGTGTTGCGCGGGAGTTGTGCTGGGGCGCTGCAGCAGTGTGAGGTGTTTTTTGCCTCTTGCGCTCATGTGAAAAGCGCGGGCAGCTATTGAAATTATAGCTTTTGCGCTTTTCAAGGCTTTCGGGACGCAGGGACAGCGCCCTCCGCAAGCCAGTCGCGCCGCACCAAAAAACGCTGCGTGAGCTCAGCTTCAGTCGAATCGGCCGCGTCAGAGCGCTGGTAGGACCACGACACCAGCGGCGGCATCGACAACAGGATGGACTCGGTGCGCCCGCCCGACTGCAGGCCAAAGTGCGTGCCCCGATCCCAGACCAGGTTGAACTCGACATAGCGGCCCCGGCGGTACAGCTGGAAGTCGCGTTCGCGCTCGCCATAGGCCATGCCCTGGCGCGTCTCGACGATGGGCAGGTAGGCGCTCAGGAATGCGTTGCCCACCGACTGCGTCATGGCCAGGCTCTGCTCAAAGCCCAGTTCCGAGAAATCGTCATAGAACACGCCACCCACGCCGCGCTGCTCGCTGCGGTGCTTCAGGTAAAAGTATTCGTCGCACCATTGTTTGAAGCGCGGGTACTTGTCGTCACCAAACGGCGCCAGCGCATCGCGGCAGGTGCGGTGAAAGTGCACCGCGTCTTCCTCGAACCCGTAGTACGGTGTGAGGTCCATGCCGCCGCCAAACCAGCAGGTCGGCGCCTGCCCCGGATGACCGGCGGCGATCATGCGTACGTTCATGTGCACCGTGGGCACATAGGGGTTGCGCGGGTGGAACACCAGCGACACGCCCATGGCCTCGAACGGTGCACCCGCCAGCTCGGGCCGATGCTGCGTGGCCGAAGGCGGCAGTTGGGGGCCGCGGACATGGCTGAAGCCACAACCGGCACGCTCGAACACGCGGCCGCCTTCCATGATCTTGGTGATGCCGTCGCCCTGCAGCGGCTCGCCGGGCGGCTTGCTCCAGGCATCGGCCAGAAAGCGTGCGCCGCCCTCGCCTTCCACGGATTCCAGCGCATCGGTGATGCGCGCCTGCAGGCCCACCAAGTAAGCGCGCACGCGGGCCACCGTGTCGGCGGCGTTAAGGCTTTGCGCGTCTGCCATCAGCTTTTCAGGGCACGGAAGCCGATGTCGCGGCGGTACTGCGCGCCATCAAACTGGATGCCACGTGCCACGTCGTACGCACGTTGCTGCGCCTGCTTAACGCTGTCGGCCAGCACCGTCACGCACAGCACCCGGCCACCCGTCACGCTGACCACGCCGTCTTTCAGCTGCGTACCCGCATGGAACACCACGGCATCGTCCGCCTCAGCCGGCAGGCCGGTGATGGGGTCACCCTTGCGCGGATTTTCCGGGTAGCCATGGGCTGCCATGACCACGCCCAGCGCGGTGCGGCGGTCCCATTGCAGTTCCATCTGGTCGAGCTTGCCGTCGGCGGCAGCGGCCATCACGTCGCTGAAGTCGCTCTTCAGGCGCATCAGGATGGGCTGTGTTTCGGGGTCGCCCATGCGGCAGTTGAATTCGAGCGTCTTGGGCTGGCCCTTGGCATCGATCATCAGCCCTGCGTACAGGAAGCCGGTGTAAGGAATGCCGTCCTTTTCCATGCCGCGGATCGTGGGCAGGATGATCTCGCGCATGGCGCGGGCATGTACATCGGCCGTGACCACGGGCGCGGGGGAGTAGGCGCCCATGCCGCCGGTGTTGGGGCCTTCGTCGCCGTCCTTCAGGCGCTTGTGATCCTGGCTGGTGGCCAGAGCCAGCACGTTCTTGCCGTCGCACAGCACGATGAAGGAGGCTTCCTCGCCTTCCAGGAACTCCTCGATCACCACGCGCGCGCCGCCTTCGTTGTGGGTCACGCCGTATTTGTTGTCCACCAGCATGAAGTCCACGGCATCGTGGGCTTCCTGCAGCGTCATGGCCACGACCACGCCCTTGCCAGCCGCCAGGCCGTCGGCCTTGATGACGATGGGCGCGCCCAGGCGGTCCACAAACGCGTGGGCGGCTGCCGGGTCGGTGAAGGTGTCGTAGTCGGCCGTGGGAATGCCATGGCGGCGCATGAAGGCCTTGCTGAACGCCTTGGAACTTTCGAGCTGGGCAGCAGCCTTGGTGGGGCCGAAGATGCGCAGGCCGTTGGCACGGAACTCATCGACCACACCGGCCGCCAGGGGCGCCTCGGGGCCCACCACGGTCAGCGCGATCTTCTCGGCCTGGGCCCAGGTGCGCAGCTCGCGCACATCAGAGATCGCCACGTTTTCGAGCTTGGGGTTCAGGGCCGTGCCACCGTTGCCGGGTGCAACATACACCTTGGTCACCTTGGGGGACTGGCTCAGTTTCCACGCCATCGCGTGTTCACGGCCGCCGCCACCAATCACAAGTACTTTCATAGGAACCTTTGGTGAACCCGGCCCAGAGCGCTGCGCTGCTGGGTGGGGTTCGGGGGAATATCAGTCGGAAAACAGGTCAGGGCAAGAAAAAAGCGGTGATCTACGGGTGCAAAGTCACAGCGCCGCGTTGTGGTAGACCTCCTGGGTGTCGTCCAGGTCTTCCAGTACGTCCAGCAGCTTTTGCATCTTGGCGGCATCTTCGCCGGTCAATTCGATCGTGTTTTCAGGCCGCATGGTCACGCCCGCCACTTCGGCCGTCAGGCCAGCGGCCTCCAGCGCGTTTTTCACGGTTTCAAAGTCGGCCGGGGCAGTCAGCACCTCCACCGCGCCGTCTTCGTCGGTCACCACGTCTTCGGCGCCGGCCTCCAGTGCCACTTCCATCACCTTGTCTTCGCTGGTGCCGGGGGCAAAAATCAGCTGGCCACAGTGCTTGAACTGGAAGACCACCGAGCCTTCGGTGCCCATGTTGCCACCATGTTTGCTGAACGCGTGGCGCACTTCGGCCACGGTGCGCACGCGGTTGTCGGTCATGGTGTCGATCATGATGGCCGCGCCGCCAATGCCGTAGCCTTCGTAGCGGATTTCTTCGTAGGTCAGGCCTTCGGCATTGCCCGTGGCTTTGTCGATGTTGTACTTGATGCGGTCGGCGGGCATGTTGGCCGCCTTGGCCTTGTCCACCGCCAGACGCAGACGGGGGTTGGCAGACAGGTCACCGCCACCGGCACGGGCGGCTACAGTGATTTCACGAATGATGCGGGTCCAGATCTTGCCGCGTTTTTCATCCTGGCGCCCTTTGCGGTGCTGGATATTCGCCCATTTACTGTGTCCTGCCACGAGAAGTCCTTTTGTATTGATTTAATCTAGCTGGCAGATTTTACTTTTTGCTGAACCCAGGGAACCTCTGCAAGCGTCGCGCGGAAAGTGTGCGCTGCGGGTCGGGATGGGCTGCCAGGCACAAAGCGCAGCAATAGCCGCAGCTATTGCGAGCATTTGTAACGCAGCAGACCGCCCTAGACCGCAGATGCACACGGCGCGCGACGCGTGCAGAGGTTCCCTCACCCCGAGGAAACCCGAAATGGCTGAACCCCTCCTGATTGCCAAGCACGACACCATCGAATGCCACCTGTTGCCCGGCCTGGCCAACCGGCACGGGCTTATCACCGGCGCCACCGGCACCGGCAAGACCGTGACCCTGCAAACCCTGGCCGAAAACTTCTCGCGCATCGGCGTGCCGGTGTTTATGGCCGACGTGAAGGGCGACCTGACTGGCGCCAGCCAGCCCGGCAAGATCGGCGACAAGCTGGCGGGGGTGCTCAAGGAGCGCGGCCTGGACCTGCCAGAACCCCTCGCCTGCCCCACCACGCTGTGGGATGTGTTCGGCGAGCAGGGCCACCCGGTGCGCGCCACGGTGTCCGACATGGGCCCGCTGCTGCTGGGCCGCATGCTCAACCTCAACGAGACGCAGCTGGGCGTGCTCAATCTGGTGTTCAAGATCGCTGACGACAACGGCCTGCTGCTGCTGGACCTGAAAGACCTGCGCGCCATGCTGCAGTACGTGGGAGACAACTCCAAAGAGTTCACCACCGAGTACGGCAACGTCAGCGCCGCCAGCGTGGGCGCCATCCAGCGCGGCCTGCTGCAGATCGAGCAGCAGGGCGGCGACAAGTTCTTTGGCGAGCCCATGCTCAACATCCAGGACTTCATGCAGACGGTGGACGGCCATGGCGTGGTCAACATCCTGGCGGCGGACAAGCTCATGAACTCACCGCGCCTGTACGCCACGTTCCTCTTGTGGATGCTGTCTGAGCTGTTCGAGCAACTGCCCGAAATCGGCGACCCCGAGCAGCCCAAGCTGGTGTTCTTCTTCGACGAGGCCCACCTGCTGTTCAACGAGGCGCCCAAGGTGCTCATCGAGCGCATTGAGCTGGTGGTGCGCCTGGTGCGTTCCAAGGGCGTGGGCGTGTACTTCGTCACCCAGAACCCGCTCGACATCCCTGACAGCGTGCTGGCCCAATTGGGCAATCGCGTGCAGCACGCGCTGCGCGCCTTCACCCCGCGCGACCAGAAGGCCGTGAAGGCCACGGCCACCACCATGCGGCAAAAGCCGGGGCTGGACATCGAGACTGCCATCACCGAGCTGGCCGTGGGCGAGGCGCTGGTGAGCTTTCTGGACGCCAAGGGCCGCCCCAGTGTGACAGAGCGGGTGTTTGTGCTGCCCCCGGGCAGCCAGCTGGGCCCCATCACGCCGCAGCAGCGCCAGGCGCTAATGGCCAGCTCGCTGGTGGCGGGTGTGTACGAAAAAATGGTGGACCGCGAGTCGGCCTATGAAAAACTCAAGGGCCGCGCAGCTGAAGCAGGCACGCAGGCAGGCAATGCAGCGGGCGGCGGCAACGGCAAGGTGGCCGCCGGCACGCCCGCCGAAGAAGGCGGGGGCCTGCTGGGCGGGCTGAACGATGTGCTGTTTGGCAGCACCGGCCCGCGCGGCGGCAAACGCGATGGCCTGGCGCAAACCATGGCCAAGTCCGCCGTGCGTACCATGGGCACCACAATTGGCAAGGAGATTTTGCGGGGTGTGCTGGGCGGCATCTTTGGCGGCGGCAGCAAGCGCCGTTAACTCCGTTGGTATGGCGCCCGGCTTCATCAACCGGCGCCTCTCCCCCTGCGGCTTGCCTCTCTTGCAAAAGCGCATCACATGGCGCCTGTGACGGTTTGACGACACCCTGCAAGTCGTCACAAATCAGTCACATGGCTGCCGTGAAATCGCCATACACAACAACAAAAAGAAGGAGGGACGATGACACGGATCGAAAACGTTCTGCTGCGCTGGGGCGGCAAGGTCATGCTGCTGGCCATTGGGGTGTGGGTGGCAGCCATCCTCGGCATCTTTGCCGGCGCTTGGCGCCTGCGCTGGCCCTGGGTCCTGTACTTCATTGCCACCGTGATCTTCACGGCGCTGGTGATCCAGTGGACCAACGCGGTGCGCCAGCGTTACATCCGCGAGGCTCCCCTGCCCCGCTTTCTGCAGCGCAAGCTGCGCGAGACCTACCCCCACCTGAGCACCCGCGACTGTGAACTGGTGGAACGCGGCCTGCGCCAGTTCTTCATGGCCTGCCTGCGCAGCAACCAGCAGTTTGTGGCCATGCCCTCCAAGGCGGTTGATGCGCTGTGGCACGAATTCATCCTGCACACCCAGGCGTACAAGCTGTGGTGCCAGAACGCGCTGGGGTTCTTCCTGCACCACACCCCCGCCGAGGCACTGGGCCACAAGGCGCGCCACAACGACGGCCTGCGCCGCTGCTGGTACTGGGTGTGCAAGGAAGAGTCCATCGACCCCAAGGCGCCCAGCCGCCTGCCCCTGCTGTTTGCACTGGACGCCAAGTTCGCGATTGCCGGGGGCTTCAGCTACGTGCCCGATTGCTCCGACATCGCGCGCAAGAGCGACGCCGGCGGCAGCGGCGGCGACAGCTACTGCGGCACCAGTTTTTCGGACGGCAGCTACAGCGGCAGTTCGGGCGACTTTGGCGGCGCCGAGAGTTCGGATGCAGGCAGTGACGGCGGCGGGGATGGCGGAGGCGATGGCGGCGGTTGTGGCGGCGGCGGGGACTGAGCGCCTGGTCCACCCGACCCAATCGCCCCCGCTGGCGGCACAAAGCCAGCCCCAATCACTCTCTTTTTGATAGCTAACGAGGCTTGATGCACTAGCGCCAACAGCCAAAATTACCTGAAATCACGCCCAGTCACCCAGGCGACGACTGCGCCTGTGCCCACCGGTCTACAGTGGCACCCCATGAACACCCTCACCTGCTTTTCCCTCAGCATCACTGACCACGTGGCCCATCTGGTTCTGAACAAACCCGAGGCCATGAACACCATGCACCCCACCTTCTGGCGCGAGCTGGACGCGGTGCTGGCCCGGCTGCACCGGGCGGGCGAGGCGCGGGCGCTGGTCATCAGCAGCACCGGCAAACATTTCAGCGCCGGCATGGCGCTGGAGACCTTTGGCGGCGCCATCACCATGGACGACCAGAGCCCCGAGGGCCGGGCCGCCATCTTCGACCTGCTGACCGACATGCAGGCCACCTTCACCCGCATCGACAACCTGCGCATCCCCGTGATCATGGCCATCCACGGCGGCTGCATCGGCGGTGCGGTGGACATGGTCACGGCAGGCTGCATCCGCTACGCCACGCAGGATGCGTTCTTCTGCATCCAGGAGATCAACATCGGCATGGTGGCCGACGTGGGCACGCTGCAGCGCCTGCCCAAGCTCATCCCGCTGGGTGTGGTCAAGGAGCTGGCCTACACCGGCCGCCGCCTGAGCGCGGCCAAGGCCTTGGACTACGGCCTGGTCAACGAGGTGTTCGACACACAGGAGACCTGCGTGGCCGCCGCACTGCAGTGCGCCAAGGAGATCGCGTCCAAACCCCCGGTGGCCATCTGGGGCACCAAGCAGGCCGTGAACTACGCGCGCGACCACAGCGTGGAAGACAGCCTGCGCCAGATGGGCTGGCTGCAGGGCGCCATCTGGAGCAACCAGCATGTGCGCGAATCGGTCACGGCCATGAAGCAAAAACGCGCGGGCGAGTTCCCGGCACTCACACCGCTGCAGCGGTTCAGCGAACTGGGTTGATGCGCTGAACAAGCACTGGCAGGCGCCGCCGCAGGCGAATCACGGTGGTCCCATCAACCCGCAGCGCGCGGCTGGCTCGGCAACGGAGCATCTGCCGGGATGGGGCAGACATAAGGCTGGCCACCTCGGCGCTCCAGCAATTCGGCCTTGGCCTGCTCGATCAGCTCCGGCTGCTCCAGCAACACAATCGCCGTGGCGGCCAGGATTTGCGCTGCGTGCACCATGCCCGCGTGTGCCAGCTCGGACTGCCCTTGCGACACCATCTGCCATGAATGCAACGGCGTGCCGAAGGCGTAGCAGGCCACCCAGGCCTGCACGGTGGGGGTGATCCAGCTCACGTCCGCCACGTCGGTTGAGCCGAACAGGGTTTCCTCGACGGCAGGGTCGTAGGGCGCGATGCCTTCGAAGATCGCCGGCATCTTGCCCCGCAGCACACTGGCCAGCGGGCGGCTGACCTGCTCGACATCGGCAGCGTCCAGCGTCGCCTGAAAATCCCCCGCCAGCTTGTGCTGCGCGGCATCGACCTTCAGCTGCCCCAGTGCCTGCATCTGCGCGTACATCACCTGGTTCAGCGTGCGGTTTTGCAGCAGGTTGGAGCAGGCCTTGTCGAACACGATTTCGACACGGCAATCCGTCATCAAGGCAGCACCACGCGCCACGTTCTGCACACGCTCATACAGCTCGGCGGCATCGCGGTTGTTGCGTGCGCGGATCAGGTACAGCACCTCGGCGCGCGCCTGAACCACGTTGGGTGATAACCCGCCCGAGTCGGTGACCGCATAGTGGACCCGCGCATCCGCAGGCATGTGCTCGCGCATGTAGTTCACACCGACATTCATCAACTCCACAGCATCCAGGGCACTGCGGCCCAGGTGCGGCGAGTGGGCCGCGTGCGAGGCGCGCCCGTGAAAGACGAAACGCGCCTGCACATTGGCCAGCGTGGCCTGGCTCAGCACCCCGGTAAAGCTGCCCGGGTGCCACGTCAGCGCCGTGTCCACATCATCGAAGACCCCTGCGCGTGCCATGAAGGTCTTGCCCGAGCCACCTTCTTCGGCCGGGCAGCCGTAGAACCGCACGCGCGCCTGCTGGCCCGAGCGGCGCAGGTGCTCTTGCAACGCAATGGCGGCAAAGTGTGCCGAGGTGCCCAGCAGATGGTGGCCGCAGCCGTGCCCGGCCAGGCCGGGGCTGTCCACGGACGGCTGGCACACCAGCGCACCGCTTTGCTGGTTGAGGCCCGAGAGCGCGTCGTACTCGCCCAGAAAGGCCAGCACCGGGCCTTCGTCGCCCCACTCCGCCATGAACGCGGTGGAGATACCGGCCACGTCGCGCGTGATCCGAAAGCCCGCTGCGGCCAGCCCGTCGATGTGCAGCTGGGCAGACCCGCGCTCGGCGTAGCGCAGCTCGGCCAGGGACCACACTCTGTCGGCCAGCCCCGCCATCCGGGGCCTCTCACGGTCAAAAAAATCCTGCAGATCCTGAATCGATTGCACGGCAGCAGTCATCGCACCGCCCCTTATTCAGGCTTCACGCCCAGCTTGTCCAGCAGCGCCTTGTTGCGCTGGAGGTCAGCGGCGATCTGCGATGCAAATTTGCTCTGGTCCATCTCCACCGCTGTCGCACCCATGGTCTTGAGGCGGCCTTGCACATCGGGCGAACGCAAGGCGCTGACGGCCGCGTCCTGCAGCCGCTTGATGACGGGCGCAGGCGTACCCGCAGGCACAACCAACCCGAACCAGCTCATCCCCAGCTCATTGAGGTCGGCGTGGCCCAGCTCCTTGAAGGTGGGCACATCCGGCAGCTCGGACACGCGGCGGTCGGCGGCCAGCACCATGGGCACCAGCTTGCCGCCCTTGATGTGCGGCATGGCCGAGGGCAGCTGGTCTGCCATCACCTGCACCATGCCTGCCAGGGCATCGTTGAGCGCGGGGCCGTTGCCACGGTAGGGAACGATCTGGATATCGGTCTTCAAGGTCTCGTTGAACGACGCCATCATGAGGTGGCCCAGCGTTCCGAGGCCGGGCACGCCCACGCTGTAGTCGCCGGGCTTGGCTTTAACCTTGGCCATGAAGCCCTGGAAGTCCCTGACGCCCATGCTAGGGTGCACCATGTAGACCGAGGGCAGGGTCACGAGCTTGACCACCGGTACCAGCTTGCCCTCCAGTTTGGCCGCGCGGGTGAAGATGGAAGGGTTGACCGTGGCCGTGCTCACCGTGGCCATGCCGATGGTGTAGCCGTCGGGCGCAGACTGGGCGATGGTCTCGGTGCCCAGCAGGCCGCCAGCACCCGCCTTGTTGTCCACCACCACCGATTGCCCCAGGCTGGCGCGCATGCCCTCGGCCACCACGCGGGCCACGATGTCGGTGGAGCCACCGGGGGCAAACGGCACGATCAGCTTCACAGGCTTGCTCGGGTAGTTGTCTGCAGCTTGCGCTGCCGGGGCTGCCACCAGCAGGGCGGAGGCAGCTGCGGCGCACAGTGTGGACACAACGGTCCGCCGTGCCAGAAACGAAGTCATTGTGGACATGGGTAGCGCTTTCGTGAATGGATGGATGGGTCTGGATCAGCCGGAAGGGCGCGGTGCGCAGGGCCACCGGGCATGCCTGCTACTGATATCGACTATAGGAATTTCAGACTCTCTGCAGGTCGCGGTATTCTTCGAAAGGTATAAGCCTTGTCGATAGCTCCGACGGGATAGCAACCATCGCAGTGGCGAATCACGCTGCTGCCGGATCTCTATCGCTTCTCCTTATTTGCCAGTCTGGACAGGAGCCCCATGGCCCTCTCAACCCCACCCACCGATTCCGACAACCTGGACGACCCCGCGCCCCCGCAAGGGCAGGTGCTCTATGCCCGCCTGGCCCGCCACGCGCGCCTGCGCCAGTTGCAGCTGCTGGTGGCGCTGCAGCAGTGCGGCTCCGTCCTGCAGGCCGCCGCTTCACTGCACATGAGCCAGTCCGCCGCCACGCAGGCGCTGGCAGAGATGGAGCGCATCCTGAGCGTGCGCCTCTTCGAGCGCCATGCGCGGGGCATCCGGCCCACGCTGGCGGGCCAGACGCTGGTAGACACAGCCCGCGGAGTGCTCGCCGCGCTGGAGGAAGCGGCAGAGTCTCTGGCCGCCATCCGGCGCGGCGCTGCCGCTGCACTGCGCCTGGGCGCCACCCCCGCGGCCACGCAGGCCATCCTGTCGCCCTTGCTCGCAGAGTTCTACAAAACCCAGCCCCGGGTGCACATCGACGTCCAGGAGGACTCAAGCCAACGGCTGCTGCCGCTCTTGCTCAACGGCGGGCTCGACGCGGTGTTCTGCCGCGAGCCGGTGCTGCTGCCAGCGTCGTACGTTTTCAAGCCGCTGCAGCCCGATGAACCGGTGATCATGGCCAGCACCCGCCATCCCCTGGCCAAGCGCCGGGGCATCGCGCTCTCGGCGCTCAAGGATTCACGCTGGGTGCTGCCCACCGCCACCATCGCCGTGCGCGAGATCTTCGAGCGTGAAGTGCTGGCGGCCCTGCCCGATGCGCTGCAGTTCCCGGTGTCGACCGTCTCGCTCCCCGTGTTCGCCAGCCTGCTGAACCAGCCCGATGCCGTGGCGCTGGTCCCCCAGAGCATTGCGCCCGTGCTGCCGTCGGGCGCGCAGCTGTGCCAGCTGGATGTGAAGCTGAGCAGCCCCCTCCCCCCGTTGGGCGTGGTGCACCGGCGCGAGCAAATACCCGCCATGCTGATCCGGATGCTCAAAAGCTGGCGCAACAAGTAGCGCGATGGCCAAGCCCCACACATGCCGTGCCGTTACCTACCGTCGCTGGCAGTGCTGCGCAGCTCTGCCATCACTACGCATTTGATAGCAAAGATCACCCAACCATCAATCGGTAGCGGCCATTCTTATGCCAACAATCTGCTTGACGGGCTATCATGTACCCACCAGGGGCAGGCTGCGCCCCGCAGCGAGGACACCGCTATGACCGAGCACACCGCTCCCCCACCCACCTACGACGATGTGGCCGCTGCCGCGCACCGGCTCAAGGGCATGGCGCACCGCACGCCCGTGCTGCGCTCCAGCACTGCCGACGAGCGGCTGGGCGCCCAGCTGTTCTTCAAGTGCGAGAACCTGCAGCGCACCGGCGCCTTCAAGTTCCGGGGCGCATTCAACACCCTGGCCCAGTTCACCGACGAGCAGCGCGAACGCGGCGTGCTCGCCTTCTCGGCCGGTAACCATGCCCAGGCCGTTGCGCTGTCAGCCCGGCTGCTGGACATGCCGGTCGCCATCGTCATGCCCGAGGACGCCCCCGCCTCCAAGATGGCCGCCACGCGCGACTATGGCGCCCAGGTCGTCACCTACAACCGCTACACCGAAGACCGCGAGGCCATCAGCCGCCGCCTGGCGCTGGAGCGCGGCATGACCCTGGTGCCCCCATTCGACCACCCCCATGTCATCGCCGGTCAGGGAACGGCGGCCAAAGAGCTTTTTGAAGAAGTGCCCGACCTGGACTACCTGTTCGTCTGCGTCGGTGGCGGCGGTCTGCTGGCGGGCAGCCTGCTGGCCGCCGAGGCGCTGGCGCCGCAATGCCGGGTGGTAGGGGTAGAGCCTGCAGCGGGCAACGACGGCCAGCAGTCGTTCAAAGCCGGGCATGTGGTGCAGATCCCCACGCCCCACACCATTGCCGACGGTGCACAAACCCAGGCGCTGGGCCAGCTCACCTTCCCCATCATCCAGCGCCTGGCCGACGACATGGTCACCGCCACCGACGAGCAGCTGGTGGAATCCCTGCGCTTTTTTGCCGAGCGCATGAAGATCGTGGTTGAGCCCACAGGCGCCCTGGCCTTCGCTGGGGCCCAGCACGGCAACGTGGACATCCATGGCGCGCGCGTCGGCATCCTCATCAGCGGCGGCAACGTCGATCTGTCGCGGCTGGCACGGTTTCTGGCAGACTAGCCCCCACTTTTTTAATCACCGCGCGGCAGAGCGCGCCGGTGCATCCGCACCGAGGCCTCTGCCCTTCTCCTTTCAGGTTCCCCATGAGCAACGTCACCGTCATCACCCACCCCCTCGTCCAGCACAAGCTCACGCTGATGCGCAAAAAAGACGCCAGCACCAACAGCTTTCGCCGCCTGCTGGGCGAGCTGTCCACGCTGATGGCGTATGAAGTGACCCGCGACATGCCGCTGCAGGATGTGCAGATCGAAACCCCGCTGGAGACCATGACCGGCAAGATGATCGACGGCAAGAAGCTGGTGCTGGTCTCCATCCTGCGGGCGGGCAACGGCTTTCTGGACGGCATGCTCAACGTGGTGCCCGGCGCCCGTGTGGGCCACATCGGCCTGTACCGCGACCCGGCCACGCTGCAGCCCGTGGAGTACTACTTCAAGATGCCGTCCGAAATGGACGAGCGCGACATCATCGTGGTGGATCCGATGCTGGCCACCGGCAACTCGGCCGCAGCCTGCGTGGACCGCCTCAAGAAGCTCAACCCTCGCTCCATCAAATTCGTCTGCCTGCTGGCCGCCCCTGAAGGCGTGGCCACGCTGCAAAAGGCCCACCCCGACGTGCCGATCTTCACCGCCGCCATCGACCGCGAGCTGAACGACCACGGCTACATCCTGCCGGGCCTGGGCGATGCGGGCGACCGCATTTTTGGCACCAAATAAGCGCACAACGTCAGCGCCCGTGCACCAGCCACCGCAGGGCTTGCCGCCCAGCGGTGGCTTTTTTTCGTCATCGGGGTTCACTGCGTTGCGTAACAGCCCATTGCGGGCCCTACCCTGGTGGGGTGCCGCAGGCGGATTTTCGGAAGCTCTGCACGCACGCACCATTTTTTTACCAACTGGTGGCTTTCCTCTGGCAGACTTGCCGCTGGTTTGCAGTTACACCGCCACCGACTGGCGCGCTCCTTGCTTGGTAGCAGCACACCCAACCTCCTTGTTTGCTTGTCTGAAGGAACCCCACCATGACCACTCGCCGCATCTTCACCGGACGCCTGCTCTGCACCTCCATGGCCCTCTCGGTCGCCATGGCGATGGCGCCCTCTTTGGCCTTCGCGCAGTCCAAGCTCAAGGTCGCGGCGATCTACACAGTGCCTTTTGAACAGCAATGGGTCAGCCGCATCCACAAGGCCCTCAAGGCCGCCGAAGCACGCGGCGAGATCGAATACAAGGCCAGCGAAAACGTGAGCAACGCCGACTACGAGCGCGTGATGCGCGAGTACGCCACCGGCGGCAACCAGCTCATCGTGGGCGAAGCCTTTGCGGTGGAAGCCGCCGCCCGCAAGGTGGCCAAAGACTTCCCCAAGACGTCCTTCCTGCTTGGCTCCTCCGGCAAACCGCAGGCGCCCAACTTCAGCGTGTTCGACAACTACATCCAGGAGCCCGCCTACCTCAGCGGCATGGTGGCCGGCGGCATGACTAAGACGAACAAGATTGGCATGGTCGGCGGCTTCCCCATCCCCGAGGTCAACCGCCTGATGCACGCCTTCATGGCGGGCGCCAAAGAGACCAACCCCAAGGTCGAGTTCACCATCACCTTCATCAACAGCTGGTTCGACCCACCCAAGGCCAAGGAAGCCACCTTCGCCATGATCGACAAGGGCGCCGACGTGCTCTACGCCGAGCGCTTTGGGGTGAGCGATGCCGCCAAAGAAAAAGGCAAGCTCGCTATCGGCAACGTGATCAACACCCAAGAGCAGTACCCCGACACCGTGGTGGCCTCGGCCCTGTGGCACATGGAGCCCAGCATCGACCGCGCACTCAAGCTGGTCAAGGAAGGCAAGTTCACCGCCGAGGACTACGGCCCGTATTCGATGATGAAGCACAAGGGCTCTGAACTCGCGCCCCTGGGCACGTTCGAGAAGAAGGTGCCTGCCGACATCGTCGCCAAGGTCAAGGCCAAGGAGGCCGACATCCTGGCCGGCAAGTTCACCGTGAAGGTGGACGACAGCCAGCCCAAATCGACGGCCAAGTAAGCACGGCGTGCAGCGGGCGCCCTGCCCGCTTGCCCTCTCTCTATTGCGTAAACAGGCCACCCTCACAACGCGGTGGCCTGTTTGTTAGACACTCCCGCAATGAACCGCTGACAAGGCCCTCATGACCTCACTTTCCGTCGCAAAAGCCTCGCTGGCGACCCGCTGTTCACGTCTTATGGGCGCTCTGGCACTGGCCGCCATGGTCTCAGGCTGCGCTGCCCCCGCGCCCGGCAAGACGGCAGTGCGGCTGGACGATACACCCCGCATCGCCGTCATCTCCGCCTTTGCGCCCGAGTTGACCGTACTGCTTCCCCAGGTGCAGCAACCCGCCAAGCACAGCATCAACGGCGTGGAGTTCACCTCCGGCACGCTGGAGGGCAAACCTGTGGTGATGTTTCTCTCCGGCATCAGTATGACCAACGCGGCCATGAACACCCAGCTGGTGCTGGATCGCTTCAACGTGAGCCACGTGGTCTTCAGCGGCATTGCGGGCGGCGTCAACCCCAGCCTGCACATTGGCGATGTCACGGTGCCTGCGCAGTGGGGCCAGTACATGGAATGGCTGATGGCGCGCGAAGACCAACCCGGCCAATACAGCGCCCCCGCCTGGATGAAAAGCGAGCTGACGATGCCCGCCTTCGGCATGATGCACCCGCGCCCCGTCGAAGTGCGCTCGGCCGCCCAGCCACAGCTCTCGAAAAAATTCTGGTTTGAAGCCGACCCCAAGATGTTGGCCACCGCCCGCAGCCTGCAGAACGTGGGCCTGGAGCATTGTCTGGCCGCCACCTGCCTCAAGCAGCGCCCGCAACTGGTGGTGGGCGGCAACGGCGTGTCGGGCCAGGCCTTTGTGGACAACAAGGCCTTCCGCGAATACGCCTTCAAGACTTTCGAGGCCAACGTGCTCGACATGGAAACCGCCGCCACCGCCATGGTAGCCCACAGCAACGGCGTGCCTTACATCGCCTTCCGCTCGCTGAGTGACTTGGCCGGTGGCGGCGAGGGCGAGAACGAAATGGGCACTTTCATGGGCCTGGCAGCCGCCAACTCGGCCAAGGTGTTGCGGGCGTTTCTGGCAGCCTGGCATTGAGTGGCACCACCTGTCACCTCAATCCAGCACCGACACCATAAGACCCTCACTTTAGGGGATTGAACGGCTCTTGGCCCTTGATCGCAGGATCCTTGCGGCAGGCTGCCAGTGGCATAGCTCGCGCCTGTACAACCTCGAGAATTTTCCGATCCTCCCGGTCAATGCGGGCCTTCATGCAAACGCATCCGTAGCCAGCGCTACCATGGCCCGTGCGCACCCAGCGCGCCGACGGAAAGGTAGGCACGCTGCCCAAGGCCCGGTGCCCGCCCTGCATTCCAACCATCCAACTACCTTCGCGATCAATGAAATCCACATTCCCAGGGGTAGGGTTGTCTAGCCATCCGCACAATGTGGGCGGAGTAGCCTTCGCGCTTTCACCAGCCAAGGCCTGAGCAGCGGCGAGCGGCAGAATACCAGCCACACTAACGAAGGCTGCGAGCCCCCCCAATACTGCTCTCAGTCGATACATCCGCATCATGGAGTCACCTCCTCAAGGGTTCTGGATATTCGAGCCTTGAGCAGGATTTTCTCGAACTGCTGGGCGATGCTAGCTATGTCACTCGCATGGTCGCTGCCGTTCACCATGCTGCGGGCCGCCACATAGTTCGTAGAGCCAGCGCTGAAGTATTGTGAGAAGCTGCGACCATTGGCAAACCCACGGCCGGTCCGCATGCCCTGCGACATCAGTGCGTAAGCCACCTCCGGAGTCTTCACGAGTTCAGGGTTTAACAGCAGATCGAGTCCACGCCCTAACGCAACGCCAGCGACTGCATAGTTGGACCACCAAGTTAGCTGAACATACCCGCGGCCAAAATACGCCTGTTCAACTCCATCATCCTCTGTATATGCTGCGTCGGCCGTGCCGCCCTCAGTCGTCCCCATCTTGGCCTTTTTCGTGAGTGGTGTGATTAGTCCGGTGGGCGACACGATGAACTGATCACCGTCCTGCTCCGTGATCCGAACCGAACCACTGGGAAGTTTCTTGACCTTCACGGGCTCGTAATATCTGCGTCCTTTGCCCCGCCCAACTTCGTCCACAGGGGCCATAGTCATCAGCCACTTGCGCTCACGCAACATGACTGGTTGGTTGTGCTTGTCCAGCAGCGGACGGCCCTTTTTGGTAAGGGCGGGGCGGGCAACGGTGATCGGAGAAGTTGTCTCCCACAAGACCGTTGCCAGCATGTAGGCCACTTGCCGTACATCAGTAACGCCGGGATCTCGCTCCATCATGCCCAACAAATTAAGCATATTGGGAATCGCGGCCGCGTTATACCGTCCGCTCTTGCTGAACTGCGCCGTGAACTCGTCTTGGAAAATCGAACGGTCATAGAGGCCGGAATGCCCGAAATCAGTCTTCTGGGAGTTGGTAGTCATGCGGAATAAATGAAATTGATATGTGGCTGCAACAGGCACTAGGAACCGGGGCTCTGCCATCCTATGCAGAGACAAAAGGTAGGCGCGGCGGGTCAGCGCATCTATTTGCAACTGCTGTGACAGAAATACGCAGCACTAAAGAACACCATGGTTCGATCTGGCATCAATCTTGAATACCATCTAGCCCATGACCTCCGACGTGCTGCAGCTCAGGAAAATCACCAAACGCTTCGGCAAGCTCATCGCCAACGACGCCATCAGCCTGACCTTGGCACGCGGCGAAGTGCTGGCCCTGCTGGGCGAAAACGGCGCGGGCAAGTCCACGCTGATGTCCATCCTGTTCGGGCACTACGTGGCCGACGAAGGCAGCATTGAAGTCTTCGGCCAGCCCCTGCCGCCCGGCCAGCCGCGCGCGGCACTGGCGGCGGGCATTGGCATGGTGCACCAGCACTTCACGCTGGCCGACAACCTCACGGTGCTGGACAACGTGCTGCTGGGCAGCGAGCCAATGTGGCAGCCCTTCTCGCGCCGCCGCGAGGCGCGCGCCAAGCTGCTGGCCGTGTCGCAGCAGTTTGGCCTGCCGGTGAGCCCCGATGCGAAGGTTGGCAGCCTCTCGGTGGGCGAACGCCAGCGCGTTGAAATCTTGAAGGCGCTCTACCGGGGCGCTCGCATCCTCATCCTGGACGAACCCACCGCCGTGCTCACCCCGCAGGAGAGCGAGGCGCTGTTCGACACCCTAGCGCAGATGGTGGCGCAGGGCCTGTCCATCATCTTCATCAGCCACAAGCTGGGCGAGGTGCTGCGCGTATCGCACCGCGTGGCCGTGCTGCGCCAAGGCAAGTTGGTGGCCGAGGCGCCCGCACAAGGCACCACGCAGGGGCAACTGGCGCAGTGGATGGTGGGCCATGCGATCGAAGCGGCCGAGCGCCGCCCCGCCAAGAATGTGGGCGAGCCCATCTGCACCCTGGCCAACGTCAGCACCGCGCCCACGGGGCGCGACAGGTTGAACGATGTGTCCCTCAGCATGCGCGCAGGCGAGATCGTCGCCATTGCAGGCGTCAGCGGCAATGGCCAGGTAGCGCTGGCCGATGTGCTATGCGGCGTGCGCAGCGTCACCACCGGCCAGGTCACCCTGCGCGGCGCGGCGCTGCAAGCCAGGCCCGCATGGCTGGTCAGCCAGGGCGTGGCCCGCATCCCCGAAGACCGCCACGCCGTGGGCGTGGTGGGTGACCTGCCCGTGTGGGAGAACGCGGTGGCCGAACGCCTACGCGGCCCCTGGTTCGCGCACCCGTGGTTCCGCGCCTTCTGGGTCAAACGCCGTGCGGCGCGCCAGCATGCGCAGCGCGTGGCTGAGACGTTTGACGTGCGCGGCGGCGGGCCCGATGCGCCCGCGCGGTCGCTGTCGGGCGGCAACATGCAAAAGCTCATCCTGGGGCGGGCGCTGATGCCGCCGAAGGATGTCGGCGGCGCGCACGCCGCGCCTCCCCAGCTCATCGTGGCCCACCAGCCCACGTGGGGGCTGGACATTGGCGCGGTGATGTTCGTGCAGCAGCAGCTCATCAACGCGCGCGATGCAGGTGCGGCCGTGCTGCTGATCTCGGACGATCTGGACGAAGTGCTGGCGCTGGGTGACCGCGTGGCGGTGATGCACGACGGCCACCTGAGCGACGCGAAGCCTGCGGAGGAGTGGACGCGCGAGGCTGTTGGTCTCGCCATGGCTGGGGCGAATTGACTATGGCGGTCAAGACTATTGATTGGGACTCCAGAAGAACGCGAGCGCTGCTTGAAGCTAAGTTTGGTATTTCCTACACGCTAGTCGTTATCAAGCACTTTGGGGCGGTTGTACAGCGCTTGAACTTTGCCTCGGACCGAATTACCTCTGCCAGAACATTTCTCTCGACCGACATCGCTGCGTTAGCTGATTTGGATGAACTAGGTTTTGCCATGTTTGGTGCATCTGAATTGCAAGACGACTTCAACGACGCTCTGTACAAAATTCGAAGAGAGTTGGTTGGTGCACTCCACGACATTCACTGCACGCTCGATTGTTTGGCCAAAGGAGTAGCAAAGATTGCCAAGATGGATTTGGATTCGAGATCACTGAAGTACTCATGGCAAATCCGAGATCAACTGATTGCTAAAGGAATCCCTTTGTCTCGTGCCATCACGGGTATTTCGCAAGACCCAGCGTTCAAACATTTGAGCGAACTCAGTAACGAGTCGAAGCACTCGGCGGTGATACCCGCTCCGCTCTCTCTTTCCGCTAATGAGTACAAGATCGTTTTTGACCCACTCGCCCAATACGCTCGCGTCGAAGCTTTTACGTTCTTGGAATCCGTGATTGATCTTGTTATTGGTCAACTGAAAGTTGCTGGCGAAGAAATCAATCAATATCTAGAGACCCTTCCCAATGCGGCTTGAAAAACGCAACCACACCTCCCCCGCCGCCTACGTGCTGGCACCGGTGAGTGCCGTGGTGTTCACACTGATCGTCAGCGCTTTGCTGGTGCTGTGGGCTGGTGCGCCCGTGGGGCAGACCTATGCGCTGCTGCTCCAAGGCGCGTTCGGCTCTGTGTTTGCGCTGACAGAGACCCTCACCCGCGCCACGCCACTGATCCTGACCGGGCTGGCAGCAGCCGTGGCCTTCCGCGCGCGGCTGTTCAACATCGGGGCCGAGGGGCAGCTTTACGCCGGGGCGCTGGCCGCCGTGGCCGTGGGCGGCATGCATGGGGGCACGGGGTTGGAATGGTCGCCGTATGTGCTCTTTCCGCTGATGATGCTTGCGGCCGCGCTGGCGGGCGCGGCGCTGCTGCTGGGCCCGGCGCTGATGAAGGCGCGGCTGGGGGTGGACGAGGTCGTTACCACGCTGCTGCTCAACTTCATCATGCTGCTGCTGGTGTCGGCGCTGCTGGACGGGCCGATGAAAGATCCGCTCTCCATGGGCTGGCCGCAGAGTGTGGCGCTGCAGGGCGATCTGGAACTGTCCAAACTGGTGCCGCAGACGCGGCTGCATACGGGGCTGCTGTGGGCTGTGTCGCTGGCCGTGATGCTGTGGGCACTGCTGGCGCGCACGGTACCGGGGTTTGACATTCGGGCTGCCGGGGCCAATGCACGCGCTGCCGCGTTTGCGGGTGTGCCGATCACCCGTACCGTCGTGCTGGTCGCACTGCTCTCGGGCGGGCTGGCCGGGCTGGCGGGTGCCATCGAGGTGGCAGGCCGCACCAGCTATGTGACGCTCGATATGTCGCCCGGCTATGGCTACAGCGGCATCGTGATTGCGATGCTGGCCGGGCTGCACCCGCTGGGCGTGATTGCGGCGGGCACCTTTGTGGCGGGCGTGCTGGTGGGGGCCGACAGCATGAGCCGCGCGGTGGGTGTGCCCACCTACATTGCGGATGTGATCGTGGCGACCTCGCTGATTGCGGTGCTGGTGGCCGGGCTGCTCACCCAATACCGCGTGCGCTGGAAGTGATGCAGCCATGACAAGTCGTGCAAACCACTATTTCAAGCCAAATCGGCCTGTAGCGATAGTGAATAAAACGCTAGCTGCTATCGAAATAGAAGCAAAACTCCACGGAGCAGCCGCATGACCGAACTGCTCGACATCCTCGCCAACCCCGCGTTCTGGATTGCCACCCTGCGGGTCGCCACCCCGCTCATCCTGGGCACCCTTGGGGTACTGCTGTGCGAGCGTGCAGGCGTGCTGAACCTGGGCATTGAAGGAATCATGGTGGCCGGGGCCTTCACCGGCTGGCTCACGGTGTATGCAGGCCATGGGCTGTGGACGGGGGTGCTGGTGGCAGCGCTGGCAGGCGCTGTCTTCGGGCTATTGCATGCGTGGCTCACCGTGGGGCTGGCGCTGTCGCAGCATGTGTCCGGACTGGGCATCACGCTGCTGGCCACGGCGCTCAGCTACTACGGGTACCGGGTGAGCTTCCCCAAGGTGAATACGCCGCCCATCATCGAGCCCTTCGCACCGATGGAATGGCTGGGCATTCCGATCCTGTCGGCGCAGACCCCGCTCACGCTGCTGGCGCTGCTGCTGGTGCCCCTGCTGGCCTGGGTGCTGATGCGCACCCCGCTGGGCCTGGCCGTGCGCATGGTGGGCGAGAACCCGCAGGCGGCCGAGGGCCAAGGCATTTCGGTAGCCGCCACGCGCACCGGCGCTATCGTGGCCGGGTCGGCGCTGATGGGCATAGCGGGCAGCTTCCTCACGCTGTCTGCGTTCAACGCGTTTTTCTTCAACATGATCAACGGGCGCGGCTGGATCTGCGTGGCCCTGGTGGTGTTTGCATCGTGGCGGCCCGGCAAGGCGCTGCTGGGTGCGCTGCTGTTTGCGTTCTTCGACGCGCTGCAACTGCGCCTGCAGCAGGCGGGTGATGCGTGGCTGCCCTATCAGGTGTATTTGATGCTGCCTTACCTGCTGTCCATCCTGGCGCTGGTGCTGGTGGCGCGCAAGGCGGCCTATCCGCAGGCGTTGATGAAGCCTTACCGCAAGGGGGAGCGATGAGAAGGTGCGAATGAACCCACCACGCCCGATTCATTCACACCGTCTGGTCGGACCACACCGCAAACTCGTTGCCGCTGGGCTCTGTGAAATGAAAGCGCCGTCCTCCCGGAAAGTCGAACACCGGCTTGACCACATGGCCACCTGCCGCCTCCACCTTGGCCAATGTGGCTTCGAGGTCTGCGCTGTAGAACACCAGCAAGGCGCCGCCAGTGGCTGGAGTGGAACAAAGGCTGGCGCGGAAGAAGCCGCCGTCCAACCCCTGGCCCGAGAAGGCCGTGTATTCGGGGCCATAGTCCACAAAGGTCCATGCAAAGGCCTTTTCAAAGAACGACTTGGTGGCGGGCACATCGCACGCGGCAAATTCGACGTAGTTCAGCTTTTCATGTGCGTTCATCGGATGACCCTTTCTTCTTGAGACCCCGCAGTGTGCCTGCACGCCCAGACGAATCTCTAAACTCTCCCACCATGCTCGATCTGCTCATCACCCACGCCACCCTGCCCGACGGCCGCCAGAACATGTCGATTGCCGTGCAAGGCGGTCGCATCACCGAAGTGACCGAAGGCCTGCAAGCCCCCGCACATGAGACGGTGGATGCAGGCGGCCTGCTGGTCAGCCCGCCGTTTGTGGACGCGCATTTCCACATGGACTCGACCCTGAGCTACGGCCAGCCGCGCGTGAACGAGAGCGGTACGCTGCTGGAGGGCATTGCGCTGTGGGGCGAGCTCAAGCCCACGCTAACCCACAACGCCATCGTTGAACGCGCCCTGCAGTATTGCGACATGGCCGTGGCGCGCGGCCTGCTGGCCATCCGCAGCCATGTGGACACCAGCCACCCCAGCTTGCTGCCCGTGGAGGCGCTGCTGGATGTGAAGCAGCGTGTGGCGCCCTACCTGGATTTGCAACTGGTGGCCTTTCCGCAAGACGGTGTGCTGCGTGCGCCCGGGGGGCTCGACAACATCAAACGTGCGCTGGATATGGGTGTGGACGTGGTGGGCGGCATTCCGCACTTCGAGCGCACCATGGCCCAAGGGGCCGAGAGCGTGAAAATCCTCTGCGAACTGGCCGCCGAACGGGGCAAACGCGTGGACATGCACTGCGACGAGAGCGATGACCCGCACTCGCGCCACGTGGAAACCTTGGCGTACGAAACCCTGCGCCTGGGCCTGCAGGGCCGCGTGACGGGCTCGCACCTCACCTCCATGCACAGCATGGACAACTACTACGTGAGCAAGCTGATGGCACTGATGGCCGAGGCCGACCTGGGCGTGGTGGCCAACCCGCTCATCAACATCACGCTGCAAGGCCGCCACGACACCTACCCCAAGCGCCGGGGCATGACCCGCGTGCCTGAGCTGATGGCCGCAGGCCTGACGGTGGCGTTTGGTCACGACTGCGTGCTGGACCCCTGGTACAGCGGCGGCAGCGCCGACATGCTGGAGGCCGCGCACATGGGCTTGCATGTGGGCCAGATGACCAGCCAGGCCGCGATGCGGCAGTGTTTTGATGCGGTGACGGTGAACCCGGCACGCCTGCTGGGCCTGGAGGGCTATGGCATTGCGCCCGGCTGCCATGCAGACTTCGTGCTGCTGCACGCACGCACCCCCGTCGAGGCCATCCGCCTGCGCGCTGCGCGGCTGGGGGTGTGGAGGCGCGGCCAGCGGGTGGCGAGCAGCCCAGCGCCGGTGGCACAGTTGCGCCTGCCAGGGCGGCCAAGCAGTACAAATTTCATTTCAACGGGCAGCTCTTGAGGTCTGTCGCAGTTCGCATGCCTCGACGCCGAACGCCACGACCTCGGGTGACCCTGCGTGCCAGACGACTACCATCGGGACACTCCCGCGGGGAATGATCATCTCGTGCTGCACCACCTCCAGCGCCTTAACCCCTTGGTCGCTTTCGCCATGCACAAACAACTCCTCCTCTTCATTGCGGCGCTGACATTCAGCGCCACTGCCAGGGCGGAAGCAAGCCTTGCGGATCTGATTTTCATGATGCCCAAGCTCGTCTTGATGGGTATCTACAACGAGTTGGCCAGGCCCTGGCTGCTGGCGGGCCTGTGGGGTGCTGCCGCATTGTTCTGGCTGGTGCGCGCGATCACCGGCCGAGATGCCGTCGGCGAACTGCTGGATACGTTCACCTACCCACGCAAGCCCTGGATCAATACCAGCAGCTACGGTGCTATGGCTTTGCTGGCAATGGCCACGCTGCTTTATGTGCTGGTGGGCTACGCCCTGTGGGGAGCCCCCCAGCGCTATGAGGGGCCCCGCTTTCCTCAGCATTCAGCACAGCCATCGCAGGGGCCTGGTGTCAAGCACACCCTGCCCTACCCCCATGGCAAATCACCAGACAACCGGCGAGGCGAATGGCCCAAATCCAGTGGTCGCTTGCTCGGCCAACCTTATCTGGCCGCTGGTGGGGACACCCTGATCACGCTGGGTAATCCCGGCGATGAAGGACTATGGGTGCGCCTGTGCGCAGCGGATGCCAACCCCTGTTCCCCGCTGAGGCAGGTCTACTTGTCGCCCCGCGGAGGCTACACATTGGACCGCGTGGATGAAGGCAAATACCGCGTGGTCTTTACCCAGACCAGTGGCAAGAACCTGTCAGGAAGCACACGCGCGTTCTCAGTCACCGGAGACCGAAGAGGCAGCTTCAATCTGCCCCTGAACGAATTCGACACCAAGCCATGACACTCTCGCCAAGTGTGGGACACAGGAAGCGCTGGTGCGCTCAAGCCATGCGCGCAATCGTCTTGCGAAACCGCGCCAGCGCCAGGCTGAACAGCACCGCCCCAATGCCCAGCAGCCACACCAGCGACGGCCACACCACCGCCCAGCCCGCGCCCCGGTAGAGGATGGCCTGGGCCAGCTCGGTGAAGTGCGTGGTGGGCGCCAGCGCCATGCAGTACTGCACCCACAGGGGCATGCTCTCGCGCGGGGTGACGCCGCCAGACAGCATTTGCAGCGGCATCATCACCAGCACCATCAGCAACCCAAACTGCGGCATGCTGCGCGCCACCGTGGCCATGAAGATGCCCATGGACGTGGTGGCAAACAGGTGCAGCGTGGCCCCCAGCAGAAACAGCGGCACCGAGCCCTCGATGGGTACGCCAATCGCCCAGCGGATCACCGCCGTGAGCGAAATCCACGTGGCGACCAGCACCACCAGCGCCATGGCCCAGACCTTGGCCAGCATGATCTCGCCGGGCGTCACAGGCATCACCAGCAGATGCTCCACCGTGCCATGCTCGCGCTCGCGGATCAGTGCGGCGCCCGTGAGGATGATGGAGAGCATGGTCACGATGTTGATCAGCTCCATGAGCGACCCGAACCACGCGGGGTTCAGCGCCGGGTTGAAGCGCGAGCGCACCGTCAGCTCGATGGGCTGCGCGGCCACGGCGCGGTCGCGCTGCACAAACTCGGCCGCCTCCAGCTGCACGATCTGCTGCACCGCCCCGTTGGCCGCAAACGCTTGCCCCATGCGGGTGGCGTCGATGTTGAGCTGAACCTGCGGCACCCGGCCTGCCAGCACATCGCGCTGGAAATGGGCGGGGATGTGCAGCACCAGCGTGAAGCGGCCAGCGTCCAGCCCCGGGTCCACCTCGCGCATGCTGATCATGGCCGGGCGCGTGAACTGGGGTGCGTAGAACGCGGTGGCGATGCGCTGGGACAAGGCCGAGTCGTCCTCATCCACGATGGCAATGGGCACGTGGTAGAGCGTCTCGGGCTGTGCCATACCCGCCGAGTACACCGCCAGCGTGGTGGTGTAGACGATGAGGAACAGCATGGCCGGGTCGCGCCACAGGCTCCACAGCTCCTTGATGCCGAGGCGAAAAATGTTCGACCACCGTCCACGCAGTGCCATGTCAGGTCTCCTGCTTGCGTAACAGCAAGATCGCCGCGCCGATGATGACCGGCACCGCCACCAGCATGGGCCAGAACTCGGCCTGCAAGTCCTGCAGCGTGAGGGCCTTGTTGAACACGCCCCGGCTGATGGTGAACATGTGGCTGGCCGGATAGACCTCGCCCACCCAGCGCGCGAATCCGGTCATGGACGACACCGGGTTGATGAGCCCCGCAAACTGCACCGCCGGGATGAGCGTACCCACCATGGCAAAAAACATGGCAGCAATCTGGCTGCGCGTAACGGTGGAGGCCAGCAGCCCCATGCCCGTGGAACACAGGCTGAACAGCACGGCCCCCAGCGTGAGCGTGGCAAAGCTGCCGGTGATGGGCACGCCAAACACCGTCACGGCCGCCAGGCACATGAGGCCAAAGTTGAACAGCGCCAGCAGCACATAGGGCAGCTGCTTGCCCAGCATGAATTCGGTGCGCGTGGTGGGCGTCACATACAGGTTGATGATGGAGCCCAGCTCCTTCTCGCGCACCACGGCCAGGGCCGTGAGCATGGCGGGCAGCATGAGCAACAGCAGCGGGATCACGGCGGGCACCATGGACGGCAGGCTGCGCACGTCGGGGTTGTAGCGGTAGCGCGGCTCCACCTCCAGCAGGCCCCGGGGCACCACGCCCGTGCGGCTGCGGCTTTGCTCCACCAGCCACTGCTGGTGCAGGCCCTGGGCGTAGCCGATGACGGTTTCGGCGCGCTGGGGCATGGCCCCGTCCACCCAGGCACCGATCTGCACCGGCTGGCCGCGTGCCACGTCGCGCGCAAAGCCGGGCGGGATCTCCAGCGCCAGCGATATCTCGGCGGAGCGCATGCGCGCATCCAGCTCAGCGTAGGTGGTGATGGGCGGCTGCTCGGTGAAGTAGCGCGAGCCCGCCAGGTTCAGCGTGTAGGTGCGACTCAGCGCGGTCTGGTCCCGGTCCAGCACGGCAAAGCGCAGGTTCTCCACGTCCATGCTGATGCCGTAGCCCATCACGAACATCAGGATCAGCGAGCCCAGCAGCGCCATGGCACCACGCACCGGGTCGCGGCGCAGCTCCAGCGATTCGCGCCACTGGGTGCTGTGGATGCGGGCCAGGCTCTGGCGCAGGCGGGTGGGCCAGGTGGGGGCGTTGGGGGCGGACACCGGCGATAGCGCAGCGGGCTCCGAAGCCTGCGCAGGCACAGACACAGGAGCCTGGGCCTTGCCCGCAGCATCTTCCAGGTAGCCGATGAAGGCTTCTTCCAGCGTGGCGGCGCCGCGCTTGGCAACAATCTCCTGCGGCGCGGCGCTCTCCAGCACGCGCCCCGCATGCATCAGCGAGATGCGGTCGCAGCGCTCGGCTTCGTTCATGAAGTGGGTGGAGATGAAGATGGTGACCTTGTCGCGCCGTGCCAGCTCCACCATCAGGCGCCAGAAGTGGTCGCGCGCCATCGGGTCCACGCCCGAGGTGGGCTCGTCCAGGATCAACAGCTCGGGCTGGTGCACCATGGCCACGGCCAGCGACAGGCGCTGGCGCATGCCCAGGGGCAGCTTCATGGGCAAGGAACTGCGCACGGCCTGCAGGTCAAAGCGCTCCAGCATCGCCGTGACGCGCGCGGGCACCTCGGCCTCGGGCACGTGGAACAGGCGGGCATGCAGTACCAGGTTCTGCTCCACCGACAGCTCGCTGTACAGCGAAAACACCTGCGACATGTAGCCCACGCGCCGCCGTGTGGCCATGTCCTTGGGGTCCACCGGCTGGCCAAACAGCCAGGCCTGCCCGTCACTGGCGGGCAGCAGGCCGGTGAGCATCTTCATGGTGGTGGACTTGCCGCAGCCGTTGCTGCCCAGAAAGCCAAAGATCTCGCCGCGCTGGATGCGGAAGCTCACATGGTCCACCGCCACAAAGTCGCCAAAGCGCATGGTGAGGTCGCGCGCCTCGATGGCGACGTTGGCGGCATCATGGGCCCGCGACCGGTCCAGCGGCGGAATCTGCACCGCCTGGTGGCCCCGGCGCTTGGCCTCGGGCAGCAGGGCCACAAAGGCCTGCTCCAGCGCATCGTGCCCGGTGCGGGCCATCAGCTCGACCGGGGTGCCGGTGGCCATAATGCGTCCCTCGTCCATCGCCACCAGCCATTCAAAGCGCTGGGCTTCCTCCATGTAGGCCGTGGCCACGATCACGCTCATGTCGGGCCGCGCGGCGCGGATGCGGCCGATCAAATCCCAGAACTGCGCGCGTGCCAGCGGGTCCACGCCGGTGGTGGGCTCGTCCAGGATGAGCAGGTCGGGGTCGTGGATGAGCGCGCAGCACAGC
Organism: Acidovorax sp. M14; assembly: GCF_049331375.1. Lineage (NCBI taxonomy): Bacteria > Pseudomonadati > Pseudomonadota > Betaproteobacteria > Burkholderiales > Comamonadaceae > Acidovorax > Acidovorax sp. M14. The sequence goes on along the minus strand of NZ_CP186263.1, from coordinate 2,266,740 downwards.
GCCAGCTTCTGCTTCATGCCGCCCGAAAGCTTGCCCGCAGGCCGCGCCAGAAACGGGTGCAGGCCGGTACTGCGTGTGAGTTCATCAATACGGCGGCGCCGCTCGGCCGCGTCGTGCCCGAACAGGCGGCCAAAGAACTGCAGGTTCTCTTCCACCGACAGTGTGGGGTACAGGTTCTTACCCAGGCCCTGCGGCATATAGGCGATGCGGGGGCACACGCGGCTGCGGTGGCGGCTTTTGGCCATGTCGCCGCCCAGCACCTCCACCGTGCCCTGCTGCACCGCGCGGGCGCCTGCCACCAGCGCCAGCAGGCTGGACTTGCCCACGCCGTCCGGCCCGATCAGGCCCACCATGCGGCCCGCAGCCACCTCCAGGTCGATGCCATCGAGCGCCACCGTGCGCCCGTAGCGCTGGCCCACGCCACGCAGGCGAGCCACGGGAGCCGCGCTGCCGGGGATGCTCACTGGTCGGCCTTGACGGCGAGGTTGGCAGGCCATTCCACCGCAGGGTCCACCCGCAGCCACGCCACGCCGGGCAGACCGGTCTTGACCTGCTCCTGGTGGCGCAGCAGCAGTGCCTTGTCGATCTGGGCCCGCACGCGGAACATGAGCTTCTGGCGTTCGCTGGCGGTCTCCACCGTCTTGGGTGTGAACTGCGCCGTGCTGGCCACAAACGACACAGTGGCCGGTATCACAAAGCCCGGCGCGGCATCGAGCACGATGCGCACATCGCTGCCCAGCGCCACACGGCCCGCCACGGTTTCCGGCAGAAAGAAGGTCATGTACACATCGGTCAGGTCCACCAGCTGCAGCACCCGCGCGCCCGCGCCCACCACCTCGCCGGGCTGCACCACACGGAACTGCACCCGCCCGTCGCGCGGGGCCTTGAGCTCGCTGTCGGTCAGCTCCACATCGATGCGGGCCAGCGTGGCCTCCAGCGCGCGCACGTTGGCCTCGGCGCTGGTCACCTGCGTGCGCGACGCGCCAATGCCCGCCTGCGCCGCATTGGCCTGCGCCTTGGCCGCGACCACGGCGGCCTGCTGGCTGCGCACCTTGGCGCGGTCGTCGTCCAGCAACTGGCTGGAGAAAAAACCTTCGCGCGCCAGCTGCTCAGAGCGTGGCAGGCGGCGGCGGGCGGTGTCGAGGTCGCTTTCGCGCTGGGCCACGACCGCCAGTGCAGCCTGGTAGTCGCTTTCGCGCTGTGCCACCTGCACCTGCGCGCTGCTGATGGCCAGCTGCGCCTGCTGCAGCCGGGCTACGGCCTCTTCGCGCTGGGCTTGCAAGCCGTCGATCTGCATACGGGCCACGGGCTGCCCCGCCTTCACGAAATCGCCCTCGGCCACCAGTATGTCCTGCACCCGGCCCGCGAGCTTCGTGGCCACGGCGATCTCGGTGGCCTCGATGCGGCCGTTGCCGCTCACAAAGCCCGGGCCCGGCCCCTTGGGCTGCCAGGGCGCCCACCGCACGACCAATACGGTGCCCAGCAGCAACAGCGCTGCGACGGCCGCATAAATTTTCCACTTGCTGCCCATGGCTCTGATCCTCTTTGGTGCGGAGGCAGAGCGCATTGGCCGTCACGTCAGCGAAGGCGCCTCACCTCAAAAAGTATCGTAAGCGCAGGGCCCTCATGGGCTGCGCGCAGTCGGCCGCCTCCCTTGACTTGCATCAATTTGGCTGCAATTGCGTGGGTCTTGCGGCTGCGCTGCGGAGCCGGTCCAGCAGCTTCAGACGAGCGCAGCTTCCGTCTTCAGCGCCGGAGCTACCCGCGCCCATCAAAGGCCGACAGATGGTTGGCCAGGTGCATGGCGTGCGCCTGCTCGTACTGCGCCTGGGTCAAGGCGCCATAGGCAAAGTGAGGCTGCAGTGCACCGGTGTGGAGGGCAAAGTCCTGCACCGCCTGGCGCAGGCGTGCCATGGCGGCCGATGGGTCCGTGGTCTGCGCATCGAGGGCCGGGGCGCCCGGAATGGGCTCGGCCAGGTTGTGGCTCATGCGGCCCCGCAGAGTAAACACCTTGAAAGCTGCGGCGCCCAGGGTGTTCTGAAACAGCGCTGACTTGGGCGACGGAAAGCCTTGCAGCGAGTATTCAATGCTCTGCGCGCAATGCACCAGCGTCTGCGCCCAGGTCCAGGCCGTGGCGGGTTCCAGCGCGTGGACCGAGGCAGCATTCAGTCGCTCGGCCTCGCCCATGGCATCGTGCAGGGTGGCGAAGACCAGTCGTCGGTCGTTGCCCGGTTGGTGCAGAAAATAACCCGCAGCGCCAGCGGCTGCGAGCGCGGCTCCAGCCCCGGTGGCCAGAAATGCCCTGCGGCCGGGCGCTACGGGCGACGCAGAAGGCGCGGGCTGTGTGCCAGCGGATTGGGGGGCTGCAGCGTGGGCGTCGCTGGGAGCGCCAGGAGGGGTGGGGACTGCCATGGGGTTGTCTGCTCGCATCACCGGGGGCGGGGTGAAAAAGGCGATTGTGACGGGCAACATCGACTTTGTGACCCATGCCGCCACCGCCAGGGTCGGGCAGCCGACACAGCCCGCCACGGCGCAAGGCAGCTCCTATGCCGCCAGGGTGGTCCGCGTGGCAGGCTGGTTGGTGGTGGTAGCCGGGGCCAGGGGTGCAGCAGGGACCACGGTCATCTCCACGCGGTTGCGCCCCCGTTCCTTGGCCAGGTACATGGCCTCATCCGCACGCTGCAGGGCCGTGCCTGCGGACTCGCTGCCCGCGCACACGGTGACGCCGACACTCACCGTGAGCGCGATGCTGCGCTGTTCCGTCACCACCGGGTGGGCCTCCACCATGGCGCGCAGCCGCTCGGCCACCGCCACGGCGCCACCTGCCCCCGCATTGGGCAAGAAGATGGCGAACTCTTCGCCCCCCAGTCGGCCCATCACGTCTTCCTTGCGCAGGCAGCGCTGGGCCAGCATCACAAAATGGCGCAGCACATCGTCACCCGCGCGGTGGCCCCAGCTGTCGTTGACCTTCTTGAAATGGTCCAGGTCCATCACCAGCACGGGCAGCGTCGTCTGCGTGCGCTGGGCGTTGCTGATGGCTTTGTCCAGCAGGGTCAGAAACGCGCGGCGGTTGAACACATTGGTCAGCGGGTCCACCTCGGCCAGATGGCGCAGTTCGTTGGTGATGAACTCATTGGTGAGCATGAGCGCACCAAACGCCACCAGCACCAGCGCCAGGGTGGACTCCAGCACCACAAACTGCGACAGCGCAGCCACCATGCCCGTCTCGGGCTGCGCCCCATCGGCGGGCGCGGCCAGCTTGAACAGCAAAGGCCGCACCAGCAAGAACGCTCCATGCACGCCCACCGTGGCCGCAAACAGGTAACGTGCGGGCACCTTGTGAAAGCCTCCACGGGCCAGTGTGTGCGCGGCCGCAATGAACAACACCCCAGGCACCAGACCCGTCAGCACGATGCGCACCTGTACGTTCGGCTTGACCAGGGTAAAAAACAAGGCCGTACTCAGCAGAAGCGCCAGGGCCAGAGCGGCAACACCGTGCCCCAAGGGCGCCCTGCCCATGTACTCGCGTGCGCCCAGCAGGCACAGGTATGCAGTCAAAGCAATGGAAGACTGCGCCAGCACGACAGACAACGGCAGCGGCACATGGTCGCGCAGCAGCAGGTTGATGCAGAAGACGGTGGCGCAGAACAGTGCCTGCGCCCAGAACCGAAGCCCGGGAATGCGTCTGTTGAAGAGCCACACCGCGGACAGGACGCCAGTGACCAGCGCTGCAAGAATGGCCGCGACGATAAGGAGGGTGGGGCTGTGCACAGAGGGTACAGACAGGCGATGGCAATGAGGCTCACAACGCGACGCCATCGCCCAACGCCCGGCTGCTAAGGCTTGAAGGCTATGCGATGACTGTCAACGTTAACAATGGTAACCGAGAGCCTTGACTGCCCCGCGACTCTTTCGCGGGCATCCATGCAGTGCTTGAGCTACTGCCTGGAGCCTCTCAGGCCGCCCCCTCGCTCGGCCTATGGGCGCACCTGTCAGCCCACCACGTGGCATTCGCGCCGCAGCAGCGCCAGTGCGTCGTGCATCTGGTAGTCACGGTCGCTGGTCAGCGTGGCCTGCGCGTCTTGCACAAAACCGGACCACAGGGCCAGGTAGTCTTGCTGGAAGGCGGCCGCCGCATGGGTGCGGATGAAGTCGGCCGCCAGCTCGGGCTGCAGGCCGGACTTGCGGATCTTGCGCACCAGGCTGGCGGCGGTTTTCTCGGTCAACAACGTCTTCTTGGGCGCGCCAGCGGCCAGGCACAGGAACAGCGTGAGCAGGGAGTGCTCGTCCTCGTTGCCTGCGGTCGCCTTCGTCCAGGTCTTGCTGGCGGGCTGCGGAGGCTCGTCGTCTTCCTCCAGAGCGTCCAGGCTGCGGTGAAAGCTGTCCACTTCGGCCAGCGGGTCGTCCAGCAGGAAGTACCGCGCCCGAAATGCGCCCATGGGGCGCAACAGGGTGCGCAGGGGCGCAGTGGACTGCAGCAGCTTGGGCAAGTCCGCCAGCACCGTAGCGCATTGGGCCTGTAGCACATCGCGCAGCTCTGCGGGCACACCAGCGGGCAAGCGCAGCGCCGTCGGCACGGTTGCCTTCTTTTTGCGCAGTGCCGTCACCAGCTTTTCAAACGCCGGGGCGCTGGGCCACTCACCCGCCGCCATGGCCTTGGGGTTCAGCGCCTGCATCAGGAGCCCTGTGCGAATCACCGCCTCGGCATCGGCACCAGCAGTTTCCAGCTCGTCGGTATCCAGGTCGTATTGCGCGGCCAGCCATTCGGCGGCGGCGATGGCCTGGGCGATCTGGCTGCGGCGGGCCAGCTCCGCGCGGTATTCGGCATGGCTGCGCAGCGACCAGGCAGCCAGCAACGGGGTTTCGGCATCGGCATAGCCGGCCATGCCAAAGTTGCTGCTCTCGGGCATGGCGATCAGCCGCTTGAGCATGTCCGACCCGCCCTTGGAGCGCGACAAAAAGGAGTTGTCGCGCAGCGACACCGCCGCCTTGGCCAGATCTCCGTCCGTGGTCTCCAGCAGGTACAGGCTGATGAGGTTGACCATGCGGTCCCGCGCCTTTTCCAGCTCGGGCCGCAAAAACTCACTGCCAAAGTAGCGCGCAATCTGCACCATGCCCTTGGGCGCATCGGTATGGATGGCCGCCAGCCGGTCCGCATCGAGGATGCCGTGCTGCACGCCGTAGACCAGCGCCTTTTCAAAGAAAGGACGGGCGTCGTGCAGTTGCAGTGCCGAGCTTTGGGACATCATCAAATCGCGGATTCTTCGTCAGAGGCGCGGGCAGCGGGTGTGGCCTTGCCCCGGTCTGTCTCGCTGGTCTCGAACTTGCCGTCGTCTTCCTCGGCGGGAGTCTCGTCACCCTCTTCCAGGCCCAGGTCAAACGCACGGGCCTTGGCGCGCAGCACCAGCAGCATTTCAATGAACAGGTCGCGGCACTCGTAGCGCAGCAGCCAGGCCATCTGCATCCAGTCGCGGTCGGCCACCTCGTCCAGGTCCACGCGCGGCTGCACATAGCCCGAGGCCAGTAGCTCGTCGTCGCTCAGCGTGACACCGTAGTCTTCTGTCGCGTCAAACGTGCCGGTGCGGGCAAAGGCTTCGATGCGGCTCCACTTTTCCGCAAAGTAGTTGGCCAAGGCCTCGGCGCCGCCTTCCAGGTCGCCAACGGCGGTGAGGAATTCCACCGGGTCGGCATCGTCGCGGAAGACCACGGCGTTGACCATGTTGCGCAGGTGGGTGTGGGTGAGGTCTTTGTACTGCTTTTCCAGCACCATGGCGCGGGCAAACTGCTCGGGCGTGACCAGCATGTTGACCACGGACGCCTTGGAGTCGTCGTACTCACGCATCACGGCCAGGATGTCCTTGGGCGCGAGCTGGTCCAGCACCACCATCAGGGCGTTGTCGCCTTCGGCATCGGCCAGCTCGGCCAGCGCGGATTCGGCGCCCACGATGTCACCGGCTGCGATGAGGCTGGTGGTTTTGGTGATCAGGGCCAGGTGTTGGTTGCTGCTGCTCATGGTCGTCATTCCTTGCGCTCAAAGCCCACGTCGGCCAGCCAGTTGGCGCTGGCCTCTTCGCGCGTGCGGCTGTTGTGTGGGTCCACCGCGTCGTCGGCACTCAGGGCGCTGTAATCGTCGTCGTGCTCGGCGGCGTCTTCACTGTCCTCTTCGGCATCGCTGTCCCCATGGGCAGCGGCAGCGGGGGCCATGTGGGCGTGCTGCTGCAGGTATTCCAGGCCAGCAGCCACGGTCAGAAAGCGTGCGCCCTGGGGCTCGCGCAGCACCGTCTGCGCCAGACTCTGCGCCCAGGGCTCCAGCGCCACGGCGTGGCCCAGGCTGTGCCAGTCGGGCAACTCATTCACGGGCAGGCTCAGCAGGTGCTCCAGCGCTGCCGGTTGGGTGAAGCGAAAGCCCCGGTGGAACACCACGGCCACCATTTCGGGGGCCAGCTCCATCATCTGCACCAAAAACGCCATCTCGTTGCGCTTTTCAGCCAGGCGCTTGCGCAGCACGTCGTTGCCCTCGGAGTCCGACACCAGGTCATCCAGCTCGGCCTGGTAGGCCGAGCGCAGGTCATAAAAATAGGGAGAAAGTTTCACAGGGCAGAAGGGTGAGAAAGGATGCGCGCGCTGTAGGCCTGCCAGATCTCCTGGGCGGTCTGCAGCGGGTCGTCCAGCAGGTTGCGGCGGCGGTTGTCGTCATAGGCCTGGCGGGCGTCGTCGTCCGACAGCACCTCGTAGGCCTTTTGCACTTCAGCAAAGCGTTGGGCCGCGTCGGGGGCGGTATTGCGGTCGGGGTGGTAGAACGAGGCCTTCTGGCGAAAGGCCTTCTTGATGTCCGCCAGCGACGCGTTGGCCGCCAGCCCGAGGGCTGCGTAGTGGTCAGCAGTCATGAAACAGTGGATGGGTCCGTCAAAACAAGAGGTGGCCAGCCAACGGATGGAGTGGGCGGAATGCTGCGCGGCACCGTATGCGGTACCTGCTCCAGCACCAGCCCGCTGGCATCAGCCTCCCAGGCTCACAAACACGTTTTGTACGTCGTCGTTCGAATCGATGGCGGCCAGGAAGTTCTCCACCTCCTCCAGCTGTTCGGCCGTGAGGTTGGCGGGGTTCACCGGATTCTTGGGCTTGTAGCCCAGCTTGGCAGTCAGCACCGTGAAGCCGTGGGCTGGCAGCGCGCGGCTGACCAGATCCAGGTCGGTGGGGTCCGTCCAGAAGACGGTGGTGCCTTCTTCGTCGCCGGCTTCAAAGTCCTGCGCACCGGCTTCGATGGCGGCCAGCTCGGGGTCGGCATCGGCGTTGGCACGCTCGGCTTCGATGATGCCCACGTGGTTGAAGTCCCACGCCACCGAGCCAGATGTGCCCAACTGGCCCTTGCGAAACAGCACGCGCATCTCGGGCGCGGTGCGGTTCACGTTGTCGGTCAGGCATTCGACCATCACGGCCACCTGGTGGGGGGCAAAGCCTTCGTAGATCACGCGTTCGTAGCTGACGGCGTCGGCGCCGGTACCGGAGCCCTTCTTGATGGCGCGCTCCAGCGTGTCCTTGGGCATCGAGGCCTTGCGGGCCTGCTCGACCACCAGGCGCAGGCGCGAGTTGCTGGCCGGATCGGCGCCGCCACGTGCGGCCACGGTGATTTCCTTGACCAGCTTGCCAAACAGCTTGCCCTTGGCATCGGCCACCAGAGCCTTGCCTTTTGCTTTCCACTGCGCGCCCATGGGGGTTACCTTTGTGTGTGGGTTGGGGGGTATTTGCCGTGGGTCGCCCCGCGCGGCAAAAACCCTATAGTTTACCCGGCGCCCCAGAATCACCCCAGGCACACAACCCTGGCATTGTCGTGGCGGCGCCAAACCCGCTGCCAACGGCCCCGCCCTGCCCTCAGCAGCGTGTAATCTCGGCCAAACACCCACCCTCCCCTCAGCGCCCCCCTCTCCCATGCTCAACACCCTGTGGCTCGGCTTCTTCCTGACAGCGGCGGTGGCTGCGCTGGCCCAGTGGCTGGTGGGCGGCAATGCCGACATCTTCTCGGCCATGGTGCAGGCCCTGTTCCAGATGGCCAAGCTCTCGGTCGAGGTGATGGTGCTGCTGTTTGGCACGCTCACGCTGTGGCTGGGTTTCTTGCGCATCGCGGAAAAGGCGGGCCTGGTGGACGCGCTGGCGCGCTGGCTGGCGCCGCTGTTTGCCAGGCTCATGCCCGGGGTGCCGCGCGGCCACCCCTCGCTGGGGCTGATTACCCTGAACTTTGCGGCCAACGCACTGGGGCTGGACAACGCCGCCACCCCCATGGGCCTCAAGGCCATGAAAGCGCTGCAGGAGCTGAACCCGCAGCCCGACACCGCCACCAACGCGCAGATCCTGTTCTTGGTGCTCAACGCCTCGTCGCTCACGCTGCTGCCGGTCACCATCTTCATGTACCGCATGCAGCAGGGCGCGCCCGACCCAACGCTGGTCTTTTTGCCCATCCTGCTAGCCACGTCCGCATCCACCCTGGTGGGCCTGCTGAGCGTGGCCGTGGTGCAGCGCCTGCCGCTGTGGAATCCAGTGGTGCTGGCCTACCTGATGCCGGCGGCGCTGGTGCTGGGCGGCTTCATGGCGCTGCTCACCACGCTCAGCGCTGCGGCTCTGGCCTCGCTGTCGTCGCTGCTGGGTAACCTCACACTGTTTGCGCTGGTGGTGCTGTTTGTGGTGCTGGGCGCGTGGCGCAAGGTGCCGGTGTATGAGGCGTTTATCGAAGGCGCCCGCGAGGGGTTTGATGTGGCCAAGGGCCTGCTGCCCTACTTGGTGGCCATGCTGTGCGCGGTGGGCGTTTTCCGCGCCTCGGGGGCGCTGGGCTATGTGCTGGACGGCATCCGCTGGTGCGTGACCACGCTGGGCGCTGATGCCCGGTTCGTGGACGCTTTGCCTACTGCCCTGGTCAAGCCGTTTTCAGGCAGCGCGGCGCGCGCCATGCTGATCGAAACCATGCAGACCCAGGGCGTGGACAGCTTTGCTGCCCTGGCCGCCGCCACCATCCAGGGCAGCACCGAAACCACCTTTTATGTGCTGGCCGTGTACTTTGGAGCGGTGGGCATCCAACGCGCACGGCACGCCGTGGGCTGCGCGCTGCTGGCCGAGCTGGCGGGCGTGGTGGCGGCGATTGGCGTTTGCTATTGGTTTTTTGGGTGAGCTCGCTTGGGTGAGCGAAAAGGAAAGACCCTAAGTTGCTCAAACCGCAGGGCACTGACCTATCGAGCCCGAGCGTCCAAGCAAACCTTGGATACAAAACAACCGCCAATCTCACGTTTTGTTCCACAAGTCGGCGGACTCCTCCTTCTAGCATGCGAGCCGCTCTGACCGTGATCGCAACTGAACCCATAGCTGTTCATCTTGAACCGGCAGGCGCCTGCTCACCATACACTCATAACGGCAAACACACCCAAAATCATGGAAACCCAAAGCCCAGCAAAAGACAAATTCCAACAATAGGCAGAAGGCATCAACAATGCCGCCCCGGGTGATGTCCGTTGGAACCAATGGGACTGTGAAATCCAACTCGCGCTGAGCGAGTTCAACCAGCACTTGCAAGGCGTCGCAAACTACCTTCCTCCAGATTGGCGGTTCATCAAATCCATGTTGTGGGTGGAATCCGGGGCAGGCAATGCGCAATGGCGCGTCAAGCCCATGCAGATCGGCGTCGCGGGCGACCCTGGGCTGAAAGCTTCTCTGTCCGGTGACGAAGGCGGAGAACTGATCTTGCCGCCCCTATGGCGTGGCCGCCTCACCATGGATTCCGCCCGCACCATGCCCGCCCACAACATACGGGCGGGGATCGGCTATCTGCTGATGCGCATGGCTTATTTCGAGCACCAGGAAGTGCCATCTTCAGACACTGCTATCCATGAGACATCCGTGAAGAAGGGGGACAGCCTGAGCCGGACTGCCCAACAACAAGGAACGACGGTCGCCATGCTGCAACGCATGAATGCCAACTCTGCGGCACTACAAATCGGGCAAAAGTTGATCTTCAGAAAAGCCTCCATACAACGCGTGATTACCGGCTGGCGCCCACTGACGTCGCAATTGGCCCTGACCCGCTACAACGGTGAAGGCGACCCCAACTACGCGCGCAAGCTGGACCACGCCATGGCGGTAGTACGCGCAGGCAAGGAAGTCAAATGCGTTCCTTGATGTCCGTCGTCTCTTCCTATCAACGCCTCGGCTTGTCTGCGCTATGGGCCGTTCTCGCGTTGATAGCCCCTGCCAGCGTGATCGCGTCTGTGGAGGACTGCGACGCTTACTCTCAGGCAGACAGGCTCGCATGCCTTAGTAAAGAGGCAGCTGCCAGCGAGATCGAACTGACGCAAGCACGTACCGCCTTGACGTTCGCCATCGACCGCTGGGACGAAGATGCCAAATACAAAGCAGCAGCTAGGCGCCAGTTGGATGCCGCAGACCAAGCTTTTGCCAAACACCGCACCGCGCACTGCAAGCTGCAGCAGTCCCTTGGCGGCGGCGCGGTCGGCAATGGCCTCGAAATGCGCCGGTTGCTCTGCGTTGAAGCCTTGAATACTGCAAGGGCCGCGCAGCTGCAACAAATGGCCAAGAGCCTGCCGCAGCAGTAAACACCCAGCGGATCCAACAAGGCGGAGAGATCGCCGATCCGATTTTTCAGGTTCGCTGGCTTGGTGCATGCGGCGGGGGCGCTAGTGATGCATGAGAAACCATCGGCGCAGCGACGCGACCGTCCTCACGCCACCCCAAGAGAGCCTGATGAAAGACGCACCACGACGGTGTCAAGGCCTGCGGTTGATTGGGCAGCGCAATCGCGCTTTGGCCTGCTCGAGCTACGCAGGGCCGTACCTCCGGGAGGTCAAAGACCGTTCAAGGCTGGGTGTAGTCGTACGCTTCGCGCTCGCGAATGAGTACTATCGGTCAGGAGCAGCCTGCGCTGCGGCATTAGATGAAAGCGGACGCTCAACCGCTACGTTCAGCCGCGCCGCTAGGCGTCGGCTGCAACAGTGGGTTAGGTTTCGGATACATGATCACTTGTGGCCGATTGGCTTCTTCTTGCTCGCAGCAACGATCGGATCCATGTTGATCGCTTCAGAGCCAGAGCTTGCTGCAGCCCAAAAGGCGAGGCTCTTTGAGGCCGCAGCGGCCGCAAGCCTCTCAGCAGCAAGGCTGTACCTCTCTGAAATTTTCGCTAAGGCGTGATCCACCAGCGCGACAAACGGCTGCTCCTCGCCGAAAGTCTGTACAAAGTCGGGTTGGACTCGATTTGTTGCAAATCGCAAGTCCATTGCATGCCGCGACACGGGGACTAGCAACACATATGACTCCGCGTACTCGACTTGCAAATCGCCGCTGTGCGCAGCGAAGTTGTGACGCAGATTCATGTAGTAATCATGAGGCTCGCGGAAAGGCTCATCCAGCCAGTCGCGCTGCATCTGCGCCTTCCGCCCGTTCGCTTCTGTGAATGCCTTGGCGTAGAAGGCAAGCGAAGCAACAAATAGCGCCTTCGCCGTGTCAAATCGAGCTCGATCTTGTGCATGAACATACTGCGTATCGGCTGGCCGGTGGGCGAAATCATCACCGATGAGTTGTTGCGCTTGCTCTATCCAGCGACGAGCGTTTGCGAGGTCCTTTTGGATCAGCGTTAAGCCGGACGCCTGCTCCGCAGCGCGCCCTGCCAACTTCACCTTAGAAACCAGCCGATCCTTCCATAGGTAGTGCACTGTTGCCTCACCCGTTTGTGGATCGATAAATCGCTCAACCCGAAGATGGGGTACGGCTTTGTCTGATTGCATTGAAAACCCAGGTTTGGGGACAACTAACGTAAGTTAGACCGCAAAGCCTGCGGGATAAACTGGACGGCGAGGGACATTCTGGAAACTGATTTCTACCGGAAAGCCACTGTCACCGTCCACTCGGATCAGGGCAGTCAGTTCACTGGGCATACATGGCAAGACTTCCTGCGCGCTCACAACCTGGTTCCAGCATGAGCCGTCGGGGCAATTGCCATGACAACGCCGTGGCCGAAAGCTTCTTCCAACTTTTGAAACGGGAGCGAATCCGCTGCCAAATCTAACCAACCCGCGATCAAGCCAGAGCCGATGTCTTCAACTACATCGAGATGTTTTACAACCCTAAGCGAAGCCACGGCACTGCCGGAGATACCTCATCGGTAGAGTTCGAAAGATACCATTTCCAACGGCTCGAAAGTGTCTAGGGAGTCCGGGGCGATCCATAAATCGCTATTAGCTATCAATTTAATAGCTCCATTTCCACCAAACCGAGCGCCACATCAACCAGCCTACGCGCGGGGCCCCCTCACTCCGGTTCACTCAACCCCTGCTCCCACTCGGCCAGTTGCTCGTTGGTGGCGATCAGCCGCCCGACCAGCAGCTTGATGAAGGCCTTGTCAAAGCGCGACTGCAGATCTTCCGACGCCTCGCGCAGCGCGGGGTTGCGCACCTTGAGCACCAGCACCTCGGTTTCGGCCACGGCGGTGGCGGTGCGGATGCGGTTGTCGGGGCGCAAGTAGGTCATCTCGCCCAACGTCACGCCGGGGCCCAGCGTGCTGAGGTTCCAGCCCTGGCGGCTGACGGCCACCTGGCCCTCGATGAGGATGCAGAACGAGTCGCCGGGCGTGTTCTCGCGCATCAGCACCGTGCCCTGCTCCAGCCGGCGCCAGCTGCCCAGGCGCATCAGCTCCCACAGGGCCACGTCGTGAAAGTCGGCAAAAAACGGCAGTGCTCGCAGGCGCGCAAAGCGCTCGGCCTCGGTGTCTTGCGACTTCTGGCGGGGCAGGCCCCGGTGCGCGGCCAGCAGCGCCTGGGCAAAGTCGGCCCAGGTGGCAAAGCGGTCGGCGGGCTGCTTGGCCAGCGCACGCAGCAGCACCTCGTCCACATGCGCTGGCAGCGACGCGCGCAGCAGGCTGGGCCGCGTGGGCGTCTCGTTGCTGATCTTGTAGAGCGTGGCGAAGTCGGTATCGCCATCAAATGGGCGCCGGCCCGTGAGCAGCTCGTACACCACCACGGCCAGCGAGAACATGTCGCTGTGGTGGGTGAGGTCCTGCTCGCGCACCTGCTCGGGCGACATGTACGACGGCGATCCCACCAGGCCGGACAGCTGGGTGGCATCGCTGCGCAGCGACAGGGCCGCGCCAAAGTCGGTCAGCTTCACATCGCCACCACGCGCCAGCATCAGGTTGGCGGGCTTAATGTCGCGGTGCACCAGGCCCTCGCGGTAGGCGTATTCGAGCGCGTTGCAGCACTTGAAGGCAATGTCCAGCACCTGGGGCACGGGCAGCAGGGTGTCCGGCGTCGCAAAGTCGGACAGCGGCTGGCCGTCCACGTATTCGAGCACCAGATACGGCGGCAGCGCTTCTTCGTCCGCATCCAGCAGGCGCACGATGTTGGGGTGGCGCAGGCGGCCCGACAGCGCGGCCTCGTTGCGCAGCAGCTTGCGGTAGCGCTCGGCTTGCTCTGGCACCTTCAGCAGGTGCGCGTGGGTCTGCTTGATCGCCACCTTGCGGCCCCGGAAGCCGTCCAGCCCCAGGTACACGATGCCACTGGCGCCCCGCCCCAGTTCACGCTCGATGCGGTACTTGCCGATGTTGGCGGGCGGTGCAGAGGTGGCAGTGGCCATGGCGGGGCTCCCGTGTCAGGGTGGGCAAGTCAGGTGGGGTCAGGCTCCGGCCAGCGCCTGCTCAAAGTCGGCCAGCAGGTCTTCCACCTCTTCCAGGCCCACCGACAGGCGGATCATGCTGTCGGCAATGCCCATGGTGGCCCGCACGGCGGGGCCGGCCTCCCAGAAGATGGTATGCGCCACCGGGATGATCAGCGTGCGCGTGTCGGCCAGCCCCGTGGCCTTGATGGGCAACTGCAGGCGGTTGCACACGGCGAGGCACTGGTCAGGGTTGCGCAGCTCGAACGACAGCAGCCACGAGCCCGCCTTGAGGTGCTTGCGCGCAAAGGCGTGCTGCGGGTGCGAGGGCAGCATGGGGTACAGCACACGCGAGACGGCCGGGTGCGCTTCCAGCCACTGGGCCAGCGCCAGGGCGGTGGCGCTGGTGCGGTCCATGCGCAGCGACAGGGTCTCCGCGCCCAGGGCCAGCTGGTGGGCTGCGTGGGACGACAGCGTGCCGCCCATGTCGCGCAGGCCCTTTTTGCGCAGTTGCTGCAGGCCCCAGCCCTTGGCGTCGCCCTTGCGGTAGGCCGCAAAGATGTTGGGATAGCCCGACCAGTCGTACAGGCCCGTGTCGGTGATGGCGCCGCCCAGTGCATCGCCCTGCCCGCCAATGCTCTTGGTGAGCGAGTTGACCACCAGGCCAGCACCCACCGTAGCAGCGCGGAACAGGTAGGGCGAGGCTACGGTGTTGTCCACCACGTACAGCACGCCGCGCTGCTGGCACAGCGCGCCAATACCTTCCAGGTCGGGGATCTGCGTGCCGGGGTTGGCAATGGTTTCGACAAACACCATGCGGGTGTTGGGGCGCAGCGCGGCAGCCACATTGGCCGCGTCGGTCACGTCCACCGTGGTCACTTCAATGCCCAGGTCGGCCAGCGTGCCGAACACGCTGTTGGTGTTGCCAAACACGAACTGGCTGGCCACCAGGTGGTCGCCCGCCTTGAGCAGCGTGAGGAACAGCGCGCAGATGCCCGCCATGCCGGTGGAGAACACGATGGAGCCGTGCCCGCGCTCCATCTGCGTGATCTTGGCCTCCAGCGCCGCCGTGGTGGGCGTGCCCTGGCGAGCGTAGTTGAAGCCGCCCTTGGCCGTGCCCTGGAAGACGGCGATCAGGTCCTCGACCTTCTCGTAGCCGTACTGCACCGAGGTGTGGATGGGCTTGTGGATGGCCCCGTGCTCGGCGCCGCCCAGGCGGTCGGCGTGCACGATCTGGGTGGTGAAACTGTGGTTCTGCGGTGTCGTCATAAAAATCTGCGGCAATTTCTTTTCGTCTGCACAAAAGGCCTGGCGTTACTGGGCACCAGAGGCCAACGCAGCCATGGAACTGGCTTTGCCTGGCCACCGGTGCGTCCCCCTCCAGGGGAAGGTGCGCACCGCCTCAGGGAGAGTCATCGCTCCGGTGCGATGTGTTCAGCGTAATCGTACAAGGCGCCCAAAATATCCTGCGTGCGCTCGTCGTCGGCGGTCTCTGAGAGTTCGTCGATTTCAGTGAACAGTTGCTCCACCGTGCGCGCACCGCCCTGCCCGTCAAACAGGCAGGCAGCGCGGTGGGCCTCCCATCGTTCCTGCTCCTCGGGTGACAGCGTCTGCGGAAAGTTGCGCGCCCGGTAGCGCCACAGCAGCTCGGCCAGGCGCGGGTCGTCAAAGTTCGCACGCGCCTTGGCCAGCTTGTCGCCGCTGAGGGTGCGCAGGTCGTTCAGGAGGCGCCGGTCGTTGTTGCCCACAAACCCGCCATACAAGTCCTGGTCCACATCGGGCGCGGGCTCTTGCGGGCGGGCAAACACCGCCGGCCAGATGCCGCTCATGTCGGGCAGCGCGCGCGCCACCTCGGCGTGCTGCGCGGCCTGGGCCAGATCGATGCCCCAGCGCTGGGCCAACGCGAGCGTGAGCGTGTTCACGTTGCCTACCACCATGGGCGACTTGTTCAGGTGGATGGTCTTGATGGGCAGGCGCGTGACGCCCTCGGGCAGTGCATCGGCCTTGCTGAACATGCGCAGGCGGATGTCCTCCACATTCAGCGTGGCCAGCTCGCGCGGGTCATGGGCCAGGTCCCAGGCGATCAGCTCGTTCTTGTTGGTGGGGTGGCTGGCCAGCGGCCACATCACCGCCAGGCAGCCGCGTTCGGTGGGGAACATGCCCGACACATGCAAAAACGCCCGCGCCGTGGCCGTGGTGGCGGGCAGCCGCAGCTCGGCGGCCACACGGTCTTTTTTGTGAAGGCTGAGGGCAAAGTCGAACAGCTTGGTGTTGTGCTGGCGAATCAGCCGCGCCAGCGCAATGGTGGCGCGCACGTCCGACAGCGCATCGTGCGCGGCATCGTGCTGCAGGCCGTTGGCCTTGGACAGGTGCTCCAGCTTGAAGCTGGGCGTCACGCCGTCCTCCTTCTTGGGCCATGTAATGCCATCGGGGCGCAGCGCATAGGTCATGCGCACCACATCCAGCAGGTCCCAGCGGCCGCACTGGTTTTGCCACTCGCGCGCATAGGGGTCGATGAGGTTGCGCCAGAACATGAAGCGCGTGATCTCGTCGTCAAACCGGATGGTGTTGTAGCCCACGCCAATCGTGCCGGGCTGCGCAAACTCGGACTCGATGCGCGCGGCAAACTGGTGCTCGGGCACGCCCTGCTCCAGGCACTGCTGGGGCGTGATGCCGGTGATGAGGCACGACACCGGGTCGGGCAGATAGTCGTTGGCGGGCTGGCAATACAGCATCAGCGGCTCGCCGATTTCGTTCAGCTCGGCATCGGTGCGGATGGCCGCGAACTGCGCGGGCCGGTCGCGGCGCGTGTTGGCGCCAAAGGTTTCGTAGTCGTGCCAGAGAAAGGTGTGGGGCGCCATGGTCGGTAGGCTAACAGGGGGCTGCAGGCGGCGGCTTGCGCACGGCGGGCGGGGCGCAAGGCGATCAAGCCGCCACTGTAACCGTATTTTTCAGTGTTTTTGGCCGCAAGCGCTAGTGGAACATGCGCAAGCAGCTATCAAAAACATAGTAAGCATATTCACCGTACGGACTGATGCACATTCGCCCCCGGCGGGCAGGTCGCTACGCGGGACAATGGCGCATGCCCAGTTTCATTGCTTCCCCTTGCCCCGTAGGGCACGCCTCTGCCCTGCCCCTCACCGCCCCACGCGCCCACGCCCCCGCAGGCGTTGCCGGAGTGGCTCTGGCAGCCGCCCTCGCCCTGGCGGGCTGCGCGTCAACCCCCCGCGCCACCCCCACACCCGCAGCCAAACCTGTGGCGGCGGCCCCTGCGGCCCCAGCTCAGACAGCTTCGCCCATACCAGCCGCCACACAGCCGCAAGCCAGCCCCGATGCTGACCACACCGCCGGCTTTGCCCAATGGCTCAGCACCTTTTCGGCCCAAGCGCTGGAGGCAGGCATTCGCCCCACCACCGTGCGCGACGTGCTCGGCAAGGCACAGTGGCTGCCCCGCGTGGTCGAGCTGGACCGCGCCCAGCCCGAGTTCACCCGCACCCCGTGGGCGTACCTGGACAGCGCCGTCTCCCCCCAGCGCATCGCCCAGGGACAGGCCCAGTTAGCGGCGCACAGCGCAGCACTGCAGGCCGCAGCCGCCCGCTACGGTGTGCCGGCCAGCATCGTCACCGCCATCTGGGGCATGGAGAGCAACTACGGCAGCAACTTTGGCACCTTCCGCACGGTGGACGCACTGGCCACCCTGGCGTACGAAGGGCGCCGCCGCGCCTGGGCGCAGACCGAGCTGCTGGCAGCGCTGCGCAT
This sequence comes from Acidovorax sp. M14, assembly GCF_049331375.1. NCBI lineage: Bacteria > Pseudomonadati > Pseudomonadota > Betaproteobacteria > Burkholderiales > Comamonadaceae > Acidovorax > Acidovorax sp. M14. The sequence goes on along the minus strand of NZ_CP186263.1, from coordinate 2,249,340 downwards.
CATTGACCAGGGCGACATCGCCGCCGACCGCATGATCGGATCGTGGGCCGGGGCCATGGGGCACACGCAGTTCCTGCCATCGGTGTTTCTGGCCTACGCGGTAGATGCCGACGGCGACGGGCATCGCGACATCTGGGGCAGCGTGCCCGATGTGACGGCGTCCACCGCGCATTTCCTCGCCCGGTCCGGCTGGAAGTCTGGCGAGCCCTGGGGGGCCGAAGTGCAGTTGCCCCCCACCTTCGACCACGCCCGCGCTGACCCCGCCGTGCGCCAGACCACGGCCCAGTGGGAGACCGAAGGGGTGCGGTCCATCGACGGGGCGCCGCTGCCCGACCTGGCCGGGGCCTCCATCGTCACCCCTGCGGGCGCACGGGGCCCGGCGTTTCTGGTGGGCAACAACTTCCGCACCATCCTGCGCTACAACAACTCGGTTAACTACGCGCTGGGCGTGGCGCTGCTGGCGCGGCAGATCGACGGCGGGGGCCCAGTGGCCGCCCCATGGCCCCGCGACATCGAGCCGCTGTCGCGCGCACAACTGAAAGCCCTGCAAGAGGCCCTGAACCGCCAAGGCTTTGCCGCCGGCACCCCCGATGGCGTGATGGGCCCCGCCACCCGCGCAGGCCTGCGCGGCTACCAGCGCAGCCTGGGCGTGGTGGCTGACGGGTATCCGACGCTGGAGCTGCTGCAAAAGCTGCAGGCGCCCTGAGCGGTGGTGGCACGGAATACAGATGCAACTCCCAGTTCACAAAGCCAGTGTGCTGGTGGGAATCGCCCTGACCAGCGTAGCCCCAGGGTGCCATGCGCTGCAGCCCCTGGGTATGGTGAAATGCTTTTCGTTCGTTAGGATTTTTGTCAGCGCACCATGACCGATCCCACGCTGACCTTCACGACACAATTGGAGTGGGAGGCCTGGCTTGAGGGCCATGGTAGTACCTCATCCGGCGTATGGCTGCGCGTGGCCAAGAAATCTGCCGAGCAGCGCACTGTCACCTATGGACAGGCCCTGGAGAGTGCTCTTTGCCACGGGTGGATTGATGGTCAGAAGCGGTCGGATGACCAGCACTATTGGCTGCAGCGCTTTACGCCCAGAACTGCCAAGAGCCTCTGGTCAAAGATCAACAGGGAAAAAGCCGAGGCGCTCATCAATGCCCACAAAATGCGACCAGCCGGCCTCGCCGCCATCGAACGAGCCAAGCAGGACGGACGATGGGATGCGGCCTACGCGTCAGCACGCACATCCACAGTCCCCGACGACTTGCAACAGGCCCTGGACGCCAACCCCCAAGCCCGGGCGTTTTTTGCCACGCTCAATAGCAAAAACAGGTTTGCTATTTTGTTTCGCATCCAAAACGTCAAAAAGGCCGAGACACGCGCAAGAAAAATCACTGAATTTATTCAGATGTTGAGCAATGGCGAAAAGCTACACCCCTAGGAGCCGTTAAGCATCTCGCAGGAATGGCAAAAAGACGCCCGGAGAAACGGGCAGGAGCTCATCTGCACGCACTCAATGAAAATCCCGGCTCCCCTGCAGCGCCTGCCCCATGCGCCCCAGTAGCGGTGTCAGGTCCTTGAAGCGCTGGGCCACCAGGTGGCGCACCACGGCCGTGCTGCCGGGTGCGCCAGCGCTGCATTGCCACACCCCCTCCACCGCCAGCAGCTGTGACCGCAGCAGCGCATTGCGCCACACATCGACCATGGCGGGCCAGACGATGACGTTAACGGGGCCGGTTTCGTCCTCCAGCGTGACGAACATGGTGCCCTTGGCGGTGCCGGGGCGCTGGCGCACGGTGACGATGCCGCAGGCGCGCACCTTGCGGCCGTGGGCGATGCTGTGCAGTTGCAGAGCGGTTTGCAGGCGCCAGCGGGCCAGGCGGGGGCGCAGCAGGGCCAGGGGGTGGCGGCGCAGCGTCAGGCCGGTGGCGGCGTAGTCGAACAGGATTTCTTCGCCCTCGGGCGCCTCGGGCAGTTGCAGCGGGGCCTCGTGCACGGGCACGTCGCGCCACAGGGGCGGCGCGGCGTGCTGGGCAGCGGCGTCCCACATCTGCTGGCGTCGATGGCCGGACAGACTGGCCAGGGCATCGGCGGCAGCCAGGGCCTGCAGGTCTTGCTGGCTCAGTTGGGCACGCAGGGCCAGGTCTTCAGTGCTGGCAAAGGCGGGGCCTGTGGCGCGGGCTTGCAGCAGGCGCTTGGCAGCGTCTGCGTGCAGGCTGCTGACCATCCGCAGGCCCAGGCGCACAGCGGGCTGAGGCAGCGGCGGCGCGCCCAGGCCGCGTGCGGGGCGCAGCGGCTCGGGGTTGCCCTCCAGCGTGCAGTCGATGTCGCTCACGGTCACATCGATGGGCAGCACGCGCACGCCGTGGCGGCGGGCGTCCTGCACCAGTTGCGAGGCGCTGTAAAAGCCCATGGGCAACGAGTTGAGCAGCGCCGCCAAAAAGCACGCGGGCTCGTGGCACTTGAGCCAGCTGCTGGCATAGGCCAGCAGCGCAAAGCTGTGGGCGTGGCTTTCAGGAAAGCCGTATTCGCCAAAGCCCAGCATCTGCTGGAAGATGCGGTCGGCAAATTCGGCGGGGTAGTCCCTGTCTTTCATGCCTTGTTTGAGAGGCTCTTCAAAGCGATGCACGCCCCCCTTGCGCTTCCAGGCGGCCATGGAGCGGCGCAGGTCGTCGGCCATGCCCGCAGAGAACCCGGCAGCCACCATGGCGATCTGCATGACCTGTTCCTGAAAGATGGGTACACCCAGCGTGCGCGCCAGGGCGGCCTCCAGCTCGGGCTTTTCCAGCTCCAGCGGCTCGCCCCTGCGCCGGCGCTCGCGCGCCTGCAGGTAGGGGTGCACCATCCCTCCCTGGATGGGGCCGGGCCGCACGATGGCGACCTCGACCACCAGATCGTAGAACTCGCGCGGCTGCAGGCGGGGCAGCATGCTCATCTGGGCGCGACTTTCGATCTGGAACACGCCCACGGTGTCGGCGGCGCAGATCATGTCGTAGGTGGCGGGGTCTTCGTGCGGGATGTCTTTGAGGCCCCAGTGCTCGCCGCGCAGGGCGGCGCGCAGGTTGAGGCAGCGGCGCAGCGCGCTGAGCATGCCCAGGGCCAGCACATCGACCTTGAGCAGGCCCATGTCATCGAGGTCGTCCTTGTCCCACTGGATGACGGAGCGGTCCTTCATGCTGGCTGGCTCCACCGGCACCAGCCGTGTGAGCTTGCCCTGGGTCAGCACAAAGCCGCCCACATGCTGGCTCAGGTGACGCGGAAAGTCCTTCAGGTCGGCAGCCAGCTCCAGCCACAGCCGGGCGGTGTGCGGGTGCAGCGACACGCCCACCGCCTGGGCCAGCTCCTGCAAGCGGTCGGTGGCAAAGGTCTCGTCAAACCAGTGGTGGTCTTTGGCGAACGCATCGACCAGCGCGGGAGCTACGCCCAGGGCCTTGCCCACATCCCGCAGGGCGCTGCGCGTGCGGTAGCAGGTGACCACGGCGGCAATGGCGGCGCGGTCGCGGCCGTATTTGTCGTAGATGTACTGGATGACTTCTTCGCGCCGGTCGTGCTCGAAGTCCACGTCGATGTCGGGCGGCTCGCTGCGCTCCTTGCTGATGAAGCGCTCGAACAGCAGGTGGGACTGCTCGGGGGCCACCGCCGTGATACCCAGCACGTAGCAGACCACCGAGTTCGCCGCCGAGCCCCGGCCCTGGCACAGGATGCCCACGCTGCGCGCAAACCGCACGATGTCGTGCACGGTCAGGAAATACATCTCATACCCGCAGTGCGCGATCAGGTCGAGCTCTTTGCGGATCTGCGCCTGCACGCCCTCGGGCGCGCCCAGCGGGTAATGGCTTCGCACCCCCAGCTCTACCAGCCAGGCCAGTGCCTGGGCAGGTGTCATGCCCTCGGGCACGGTCTCCAGCGGGTAGCGGTACTGGATCTCACTCAGGCTGAAAGTGCAGCGCCCGGCCACGACAAGTGTGGCCGCCAGCAACTCGGGCGGGTAGATGCCTGCCAGCCGCACGCGCTGGCGCAGGTGGCGCTCGGCGTTGGGCTGCAACGCAAAGCCGCACTCGGCCACGGTGCAGCCGCGCTTCACGGCGGTGATCACATCCTGCAGCGGCTTGCGCGAGCGGGCGTGCATGTGCACGTCGCCCGCCGCCACCAGCGGCAGCTGCAGTGCAGCGCCCACGCGCTGCAGCGTGGCCAGCCACAGGCTGTCGTCGGCGGCCTGGTGCAATTCGACCGCCAGCCACACATGCGGAGCCTTTTGAGAGCCCAATTGGCTGGTAGCGCTAGTGATACATGCGCTGATTGCTACAAAATCAGAAGCATCAAAGCGCTGGCGACAAGGTGCCAGCAGCAGCTCGCACCCCTGCAGCAAGTGCCAGGGGCTGCCTGCTGCCACACGGTATTGCCCCTTGGGCGCGGCGGCCCGGGCGGCGGTGATGAACTCGCACAGGTTGCCCCAGCCCTCGGCATCGCGTGCCAGTGCCACCAACCGCAGGTCACCCCACAAGAACTCGCTGCCCACGATGAGGTGCAGGCCACAGGCCTTGGCCGCACCCCAGGCGCGCACCACCCCGGCCACCGAGCATTCGTCGGTCAACGCCAGCGCCTGGTAGCCGAGTTGGGCTGCACGCGTGACCAGCTCTTGCGGGTGCGATGCGCCGCGCTGAAAGCTGAAGTTGGACAGGCAATGCAGCTCGGCATAGCCCGGCAGCTCGCCCGCGCCCGCTGCGGGGCCTGGCACCGCAGTGGCCTGTGAAGGATGTCGGTGCGTCAAACCCATGCACAACCCCCCCTGCCCGCTCACCCAAAGATTCCGTGCAAGAACCAGCGGTGTGGGCGAGCCACCGCTGGCGTGCCATCCAGCGCAGGAACCAGGCGCTCGCGAAACACCCACACCAGTCCCGCCACGTCGTTGTGGGCCACAAAGTAGTCGCGCAGGGCCAGGCCTGCGCTGGGGTGTGCTGGGTTCACACCGTCGTCCATGGCAGACCACCAGCCCGCCTCCAACCGGTGGGGCCCGGCCAGCAGGCGCAGCAGGCCGTGATGGCAAGGACGGTTGCCTTGCACGGCCAGCTGCCGGGGCGGGTTCAGCAGCCAGGTAGGCAGCAGGGGGGCATCCGGCGCAATGCCCTGCGAAGCCCCGCCAGCAGCATGAGGGCCTGCAGAACGGGCGGGGGTGCCCAGCCATTCCGCCGCCGGGCGCCACTGCTGCATGCGTTCGGGCCGGTGATCGGCCAGTAGCACCGGGGCCACCACGTGGTCGGCCCCCAGGCGGGCCGACAGGCGCTCCAGCAGCTGGTGCAGGGCCTCGCCGGGGGTACCGGCCGGGTCGGTGCTGCCATGGCTTGTGGGGTCACGCCCGCCCACCTCCCCCGGGGGCAGCAGGCTGGCACTGCGGTGCGGCAGCGGGGCCGATTCGAGCAGGCGCAGCGTGATCTGGTGGACCGGGGCGGCCAGCTTGGTGTGCGCCAGGTTTTCGGCCAGCAGGCGCCGCAGGTGCGCCAGGTCGTGGGTGGCCTGGGCGGTGCGCACCTGTAGCGCCTGGGTGGGGGGCAGCACCACACCATCGATGCGCCGCAGGTCGTGGCGCCAGGACAGCTCCAACGCCAGCACGCCCTGCTGGCGCACCTGCAGCCAGGCCTGGAGGACCGTGAGGCTGCGGCTGGCGCTCCAGAGCAGTGCGTCGGCCGACGCGGCCAGGGCGGGCAGCTCGGTGGTCAACACAAACTGCTCAGGCAGTTGCAGCCAGGCATGGGCCTCTGGGGCATCGCCCAGGGCCTGGTCCAGCACCTGCAGCACGCCCGCGCCCAGGCGCCGCGCAACGCCCGCACGCGGCAAGGCCCGCAGCGCGCCCCAGGTGCGGCAGCCCATACGCTCCAGGCTGGCCACATGGGGGCGCAGTGCTGTCAGCGTGTGCAAGGGCAGGCTCTCTACCCAGCTCTGCGGTGGGCAGGGGCGCCCTGCCAGTGCCATGCGCAGCCTGGCATGGGCCACCAGGGCGGTGGGGCCTGTGCCCCACACCGTCGGCGCATGAAGCGGCAAAGCCGGGGTCTGTCCACAGGAAGGGGCAAGCCCTTCCGCGCTGCGGACGCGTGGAGGCGCAGCGCCCTCCCCTTCGCACCGGGCAGCAGCCTCGGCCCAGGCTTGCAGCACCAGGGTCTGCAGCGCCTCGCGCCCGCCCCACAGGCGTTCGGTGGTGGACACCTCCAGCAACACCGCCTCGCCATCGGCCAGTGCCACACGTGGCGTGAAACGCAAGGCCCACCAGCCAGCGGCGGCCTGGAGTGCGCCAGCACTTTTGTCCGTGCCCATACCCGTACCTGGCAAGGCGGCAGGCTCATCGGACCAGGGCAATGGCAGAGCGATCCAGTGCATGCCTGCTCCCTTCTGGTCGGCCTCCGGGTCGGCCCCCTGGCTGCTCTCCGGGCTGGCCTGGGGGCTGGGCTGGGGGCGCGTGGCGCGCGAGCGCCCCCGCCAAGGCCCCGACTACACGGACGGACGCAGGCTGGCGCCCTGCCAGCAGAGCCCTGGCGGCTTCTTGCGCCGCACGGCGCCGCTCAGCCTGCGCCACCAGCACCTGCGCCAACTGCGGATGACAGCCCGGCAGGTGGAGTGCCTGCGCCAGCGGAGGCCCCCGGCGCTTGAGGATCTGCACCTGCATGCCAGGGGCAGCGGCGGCATCCCCTGGCAGGGCCAGCCCCTGCACTTGCAGCCGCAACGGGGCGGGCGACGCATGCGGCACTTGCTGCGCCTGCAACGAGGCGGCCACCGAACGAAACACCCACAACAATTGCTGCTGCTGGGCCGCCGCCAGTTGCAACCGCCGCAGTGCCGCAGGTTGCGCCTGGGGCAACCAGGCCATGACGGCCAGCACGCCCTGGCAGCGCAGCGCCTGCTCAGCCGCCCACAAGGCGGCCACGGGGGAGTCGGCGCGCACCACACACACCCGCTCTGCGCGCAAGCCCTGCGATTGCAAGGCCGGGCCAAAAGGCTCACAGGGCGGCGCCACCAGCACGATGGCCCCACTTTGTTTTGCCGTGGCCTGCACCAGCGCAGGCAGCACCAGTTGCCATTCATGCAAGCCCGCCAGGGGCTGCAGCACCTCGCTCAGGGCTCCCACAGGCCAGCCACCGCCCGGCAGCTCGGCATCCAGCGCGGCATACCCCGTGGGCAGCACACGCGGCGTGCCGGCCCCCAACGCGTCGGCATGCCACACCCCAGGAATGGAGGCGGGCAAAGGGGACGCAAGCCGCAAGGAAGGGCGTGGCGCAGGCATGGTCGTAGGGGGATTCAGGCAACAAGAATACTGTAAATATAACCAGTATTTTGCTGCTTGGGTGGGTCTAAAGGCGAAGACTCACCCAGGACGTTGGTATGCGAACGCCGACGCAGGCCGGCCCACCGCCCACGCGTTCAGGGCGGCGCTGAAGGGCGCTAGTAAGCGCCACCAAACAGTGATGCCCTTTTAAAGAAGAGCCCCGGTTTGGTGGTGTAGACCCAAGAGTCGGTTTACAGCGTACGCATCGCCCAGTCGCACCAGTCCGCCACTGCCGCATCGGCAGGTGTAGCCCGGTCCGAGAGCTGGGGCCAGCGGCGGTGGCTGGCGTTTAGGATGCTTTGCAGCTGCCACAAGGCCTCGCGCCCCACCAGAGCGACCTCGGCCATGCCAATGGCGTCACCTTGCAGCTGCGCCAGCAATTCGCCTTGATGTTGGGGATGTGATCCAGCTTCGATCAAGGCTTTTTGCAATGCCAGGAGACGAGAGTCGGCAAAACGGAAAGCACAACCCGCCGGTGCCTTGGCAGCCGCATCTGGGGGCAGCGCAGCCTTGAGTTCATCCCAGTAGGCAAAGGCTTCTGCCAGCAACTCGATCTGGCGCGGGGCGTCGTTACCCAGGGGCATTAAGGCCGATTCTCGGGCCACCTCCTCCTGCAGCAGTGGCAGGATGAACGCCACCAATGCCGAAGGAAACTTGCGGTGATTGAGCCGCAGCACCAGCGACAGCCGCTGTGCGGGCATGTCGTCGTATTTTTCGTAGAAGGCGGCCACCACCTCGGCCAGCAGCAGGATGCGGCCCATGGGCGTGATGTCGGCCCCCAGCAAGGCGCGCGGATAACCGCTGCCGTCCATACGCTCGTGGTGCTCCAGCACAGCGACCTCGGCGGCACGTGGGTAGGCTTGCGTGTCGCGGATCATGAGCATGGCCGAGATGGGATGGGCCACCAGGTGCTTGCGCCCTACCCCCACCACCTTGTGGTCCGGGTCGTCCCAGGCCGGGTCCATGTGCAGCACCCCCAGGTCATGCAGCAGCGCAGCGGCCGCCACCGTGCTGCAGTCGCGCTCACTCAGCCCGCTTTTGAGCGCCAGAAACACCGCCACGGTGGTCATCACCAGACTGTGCTGGAACAGCGTGGGCCGCTGGTCCCGCATCACCGTGAGCTTGCAGGCCATGGCAGAAGGCAATGGCAGGGAACGCAGGGGTGCCAGCAACCGGGCGCCTGAGCCCAATGCCTCGGCCAGCATGGCGGGCAGGGTTTCCTGCTCGATGAGCGTCTGGCCCAGGGCCAGCAGGGCCGGTACGTCCACCGGGTTTTCGATGGACAGATGGCGATCAATGGGTTCACGCAGCTTGTGCTGTACCAGGCGGTCGTACAGACGGCTGTCGATGCGTGCCCCCTTCTCTACCAGCTTGATGCCGTTGTCGGTGTAGATGGCAGCACCTGCGACCACCGTACGCCGGTCGGCCATGTCGGTCAGCGCACGCAAGTAATGGGGACTGTCAGCGTCCTCGGCATCCGCTGAAAGAAGAATATCGGTCATGCAAGCAACACAAATCGTTACTTCGCACTATATGGGGTTCTCTTGCAAGGCACTGACTCGCATGGCGCGATACAGACACGCAATCTTGATGCACATCAAGTGGCAGGCCCTGCTGCCTGCACTTGTTTTGGCCGCATAGAACGCATTGCACGCCCATATTCCCCTGTGCAAGACCCGATTCCGCCCGGGCTTTCAGGGGTAGAAAAGCCCCTTGTCACCCCAATGTCATTGTCCCAAATGGAAATCAGGGTTTCCATGAGGCAATGTCGCCGAAAGCCCATTTTTTGGCGCCCTCAGTCAGTCAGTCTTGGGTAAACCCTGAAAAGTTCCGCGCGGATTGTTCACAATACTGGAACAGTTAGTTCGCGACTCGGTGGTTTTTCTCTGCCCCCCACCGGCGTACAGTTCACCCCATCGATGAGCCGAACCCGCAAGGCGACTCACCGAACCCGGTCCCAGGCAGCTTTCTTTGTTTTTGGCGCTTTGTTCCGGTTTTTTTGAGCCGCTTCTTTAACTTCAAGGATTTCCATCATGAACAACACCGCACGTTTCCTCTCCATCGCCGCTGTCGCTGCTTTCGCTTCTTTTGGTGCCCAGGCTGACGAAGCCGATGCTTCGCAATTCGCCACCAAGTTCGAAACCAACCGCACCCGCGCTGAAGTGCAAGCCGAAGCCGCTACCGTGGCCCAGACCCGCAGCATCGAACCCGCTGGTTCGCGTGTGGTGACTTACAAGTCCACGGCTGACCGTGCTGCCGTGCGTGCCCAGGCTGCTGAAGCCGTGCGTACCGGCCAGATTTCTTCGGGTGAGCGCGGCTGATTGACCAGGGGCGGCTGAATCTGCCGCTCTGGTTGCGCCGTATCTCTCAGTACCCAAGTCCCTCTTTTTCAAATTTTCCGGAGTTTCACCATGAACAAGGCTGTCCGTTTCCTGTCCGTTGCTGCTGTTGCCGCTTTCGCCGCTTTTGGCGCCCACGCTGATGAAGCCGATGCTTCGCAGTTCGCCACCAAGTTCGAAACCAACCGCACCCGTGCTGAAGTGGCTGCTGAAGCCGCTACCGTGGCACAAACCCGCAGCCAAGAGCCTGCTGGTTCGCGTGTGGTGACTTACAAGTCCACCGCTGACCGCGCTGCTGTGCGTGCCCAGGCTGCTGAAGCCCTGCGCACCGGCCAGATCTCTTCGGGCGAAATCGGCAACGCGATGTAATTGCCGCAGGCCCCGTGCGTACGGCATGGGGGCTTTGTGAAAGAACCGTGCAAATGCAAAAGGCCGGGGCCCTGTGAGGGGCCCCGGCCTTTTTTGTGGCGCCACTACGATAGTGGCCCAACGCTCAGGGGATCAACGTGACGCCGGTCTTGGCCTGCAGAGCCTCAAAGGTCACGCCGGGAGCCAGCTCCACCACCTTCAGGCCCTGAGGCGTCACGTCCAGGACAGCCAGGTCGGTGATGATGCGGTCCACCACGCCCACGCCCGTGAGGGGCAAGGTGCACTGGGGCAGGATCTTCAGGTCCTCGGTGCCATCCTTCTTCTTGGCGACATGCTCCATGAGCACGATCACGCGCTTGACGCCCGCCACCAGGTCCATGGCGCCGCCCATGCCCTTGACCATCTTGCCGGGAATCATCCAGTTGGCCAGGTCACCCTTTTCGCTGACCTGCATGGCGCCCAGGATGGACAGGTTGATCTTGCCGCCACGGATCATGGCAAACGACTGGTCGCTGCCGAAGATGGACGAGCCCTTGATGGTCGTCACCGTCTGCTTGCCGGCGTTGATCAGGTCCGGGTTCACCTGGTCTTCGGTCGGGAAGGGACCGATGCCCAGCATGCCGTTCTCGGACTGCAGCCACACTTCCTTGTCACCGGTGAAGTTGGCCACCAGCGTGGGAATGCCGATGCCCAGGTTCACATAAAAGCCGTCTTCGAGTTCTTGGGCCGCACGGGCGGCCATCTGGTCTTGGGTCCACGGCATGGTCAGGCTCCTGCTTTCTCGGTGATCGTTCGTTTTTCGATGCGCTTTTCGGGGTTGGCATTGAGCACGATGCGGTGCACGTAGATGCCAGGCAGGTGGATGTCGTCGGGGGCCAGTTCGCCCACTTCCACGATCTTTTCCACTTCGACGATGCAGACCTTGCCTGCAGTGGCGGCGGCGGGGTTGAAGTTGCGCGCGGTAAGGTTGAAGCGCAGGTTGCCCGACTTGTCGGCCACGTCGGCCTTGACCAGCGAGACTTCGGGCACCAGGGAGCGCTCCATCACATAGGTTTCGCCATCGAACTCGCGCAGCTCCTTGCCGTCGGCCACGATGGTGCCCACGCCGGTCTTGGTGAAGAAGGCCGGAATGCCCGCGCCGCCTGCGCGCAGCTTTTCGGCCAGCGTGCCCTGGGGGGTGAATTCCAGCTCCAGTTCGCCCGCCAGGTACTGGCGCTCGAACTCCTTGTTCTCGCCCACGTACGACGAGATCATCTTCTTGATCTGGCGGGTTTCGAGCAGCTTGCCCAGACCAAAGCCGTCCACGCCCGCGTTGTTGGAGATCACGGTGAGGTTCTTGACGGCCGAATCGCGCAGCGCGTCGATCAAGGCTTCAGGAATGCCACACAGCCCGAAACCGCCTACAGCCATGAGTTGGCCGTCTGCAACCACGCCCTTCAGGGCTTCGGCTGCGGAGGGGAATATCTTGTTCACCACGATCTCCTTATGAATGGGATGCGCTACGATACTACGTACTTAAATAAGTAGTTTTCCGTAAAGATTAGCACTATGGAAGTGGATTACCGGCTCGCTTTTGACATGGCTCCCGTGGGGCTGGTGCTGTCGCGCAACCGCACCATGGTCGACTGCAACCGCCATGTGTGCGAGATGTTCGGTGCCTCACGCGAGGTGCTGATCGGCCAGTCGTTCCAGATACTTTATCCGAGCGCTGACGAGTACGAGCGCCTGGGCGCACACATGGAGCCCATCCTGAACGCCAAGGGCCACTATGCGGACAACCGCATCATGAAGCGCGCCAATGGCGAGGTCTTCTGGTGCCACGTGTCGGGCCGCGCACTCAACCGCAATGCCCCACATGAATCCGGCATCTGGAGCTTTGAAGACCTCAGTTCGCAGCGCACCGTGAAAGCAGAACTCACGGGCCGTGAGCGCGAAGTGGCAGCCCGCCTGCTGGAAGGCCTGACCTCCAAGGAGATTGGCCGGGCGCTGGAAATCAGCCACCGCACCGTAGAGATCTACCGCGCGCGCCTCATGCGCAAGTACAACGCATCCACCGCAGCCGACCTGGTGCAAAAACTGCTGGCAGGCGGCTGAAGCGGGGCGACCTGTGCGTCGCACCCACCAGTCGTGGGCCTGCTACTTGGCAGGTCCGACAGGTCCGTCAATGACTTCGGCGGCAGTGCGAAACGCTTCTACCGCCGTCGGCAGGCCGCAATAGACGCTGGCGTGCAGTAGCACCTCCTGCAGTTCCTCTGCGGTGGCGCCATTGTTCAGCGCGCCACGCACATGGCCTTTGAGTTCGTGCTGCTTGCCCAGCGCGATCAGCATGGAAACCGTGATCAGACTGCGAGTCTTGCGGTCCAGCCCAGGGCGCTGCCAGACATCGCCCCACGCATTGCGCGTGATGTATTCCTGAATGGGCTGCGTGAAGGATGTGGCGTTGCCCAGCGCACGGTCCACAAAATCATCACCCATGACCTCGCGGCGGGTGGCCAGGCCTTTTTCGTAGTCTTTGGACGGGTTTGCTGTCACGCGCGCTCTCCTTGAAAGGTTGAAACATCAAGGCCCGATGGTAGCGAGCACGCGCAACGCCCCCGTCATGAAAACCACAGAACAAAAAGCCCAGCGCGTGCACTGCACACACCGGGCTCGATCAAGGCATGCTCAGCCCACCCGATGCCGCCTTTCAACGGCATGGAGCAGAAGCCCTTAGGGTCAGGCGCTGGCGCCGCCTGCGACCAGGTCAAACCGGTCGAGGTTCATCACCTTGGTCCAAGCCTTGACGAAGTCCTGCACAAACACCGCCTGCGCATCGCTGCTGGCATAGACCTCGGCCAGCGCGCGCAGCACGGAGTTGGAGCCAAACACCAGGTCGGCCACCGTGCCGGTCCATTTTTTGGCACCGGTGCTGCGGTCCACACCGTCCAGCACACCTGCTGCGCCCGCCGACTTCTGCCATTGGGTGCGCATGTCGAGCAGGTTCACAAAGAAGTCATTGCTCAAAGTGCCGATGCGCTGTGTGAAGACACCATGGGCCGCCTGATCCACATTGGCACCCAGCACGCGCAAGCCGCCCACCAGCACCGTCATTTCGGGCGCTGTCAGCGTGAGCTGATTGGCGCGGTCCACCAGCAGCTCGGCCACGGCGCCTTCCAGGCCAGGACGCACATAGTTGCGGAAGCCATCGGCCACAGGCTCCATGACCTCGAAAGAAGGCACATCAGTCTGCTCCTGCGAGGCATCGGTGCGGCCGGGGGTGAAAGGCACGGTCACCTCCTGCCCGGCATTCTTCGCTGCAGCCTCGACGGCGGCGCCACCGGCCAGCACGATCAGGTCAGCGAGCGAGATCTTCTTGCCGCCCGTCTGCGCGGCATTGAAGTCGCGCTGGATGGCTTCGAGTTGACCCAGCACCTTGGCCAGCTGCGCAGGCTGGTTCACGGCCCAGTCCTTCTGCGGCGCCAAACGGATGCGCGCGCCGTTGGCACCGCCGCGCTTGTCGCCGCCCCGGAAGGTGGAGGCTGAGGCCCAGGCCGTAGACACCAATTCTGGAATGGACAGGCCCGATGACAGCACCTTGGCCTTGAGCGCGGCGATGTCCTGTGCGTTGACCAGAGCGTGATCCACGGCGGGAACCGGGTCTTGCCAGATCAGCACCTCGGCGGGGACTTCCGGGCCCAGGTAGCGGGCACGCGGCCCCATGTCGCGGTGCGTGAGCTTGAACCAGGCGCGCGCAAAAGCATCGGCAAACTGCTCAGGGTGGGCCAAAAAGCGGCGCGAGATCTTTTCGTAGGCCGGGTCAAAGCGCAGCGACAGGTCGGTGGTGAGCATGGTGGGCACCAGCTTTTTCGACGGATCGTGGGCGTGCGGGATCGTCGCTGCTGCCGCCTTGGCCGTCCACTGGTGGGCGCCTGCAGGGCTCTTGGTCAGCTCCCACTCGTAGCCAAACAGGTTCTCAAAATAGTTGTTGCTCCACTGCGTAGGCGTGGTGGTCCAGGTCACTTCCAGGCCGCTGGTGATCGTGTCGCCGCCCTTGCCCGTGCCGTGGCTGCTCTTCCAGCCCAGGCCCTGTTCTTCGATGCCTGCGCCTTCTGGCTCTTTGCCCACCAGCGCAGCATCGCCCGCGCCGTGGGTCTTGCCAAAGGTGTGGCCGCCAGCGATGAGCGCCACGGTTTCTTCATCGTCCATGGCCATGCGCGCAAAGGTGTCACGGATGTCGCGCGCGGCAGCGAGGGGGTCGGGGTTGCCGTTCGGGCCTTCGGGGTTCACATAAATCAGGCCCATCTGCACGGCGGCCAGCGGGTTGGCCAGATCGCGCTCGCCGCTGTAGCGCTTGTCGCTGCCCAGCCAGGTCGATTCAGCGCCCCAGTACACGTTCTCATCGGGTTCCCACACGTCGGGGCGGCCGCCCGCAAAACCGAAGGTCTTGAAGCCCATGGATTCGAGCGCCACGTTACCCGCCAGAATCATCAAATCGGCCCACGAAATCTTGCGGCCATATTTCTGCTTGACCGGCCAGAGCAGGCGGCGCGCCTTGTCCAGATTGGCGTTGTCGGGCCAGCTGTTGAGCGGCGCAAAGCGCTGCTGCCCTGCCCCGGCGCCACCCCGGCCGTCGGCCAGGCGGTAGGTGCCCGCGCTGTGCCAGGCCATGCGCACAAACAGCGGCCCATAGTGGCCAAAGTCTGCAGGCCACCAATCCTGTGAGTCGGTCATCAGCGCCCTCAGGTCGGCCTTCACGGCGGCCAGGTCCAGGCTCTTGAATTCCTCGGCGTAGTTGAAGCCGTCACCCATCGGGTCGGTGAGCGGCGAGTTCTGGTTCAGGGGGCGGAGATTGAGCTGGTTGGGCCACCAGTCGGCATTGCGGGGGCCCGTGGGCGCGGCCTTGGTGTGGTCAAAGGGGCACTTGGCTTCTGTCGTCATGGGTCATCTCCTGTGAAAGCGCGTCGGCAAAACGTATCGACAGGACAGATGGTAGGAAGCAAACCATGACAGGTAAATTGAATCGATTGAATCTCATCAATAGTCAATTTCAATAAAACACCTTCACTCCATTGATTTCACTGCGCCCCATGGAGCCACGAAACAGGAGGCCACTTCAACGCAAGCGAGCCAGCGGCAGCCCAGGAGCCCCCATGTCAGCCCGCAGGATGCGACCAAGGGTCGAGTCGGTGACATACACCGTAGTGCGCCCTGCCCCGCCAAACGCCAGATTGGTGGTGGAGCTGCCCGGCGCGCCGCGCAGCACCTGCACCGGCTCGGCCCCGTGGTTCAGCACCCACACATAGCCCAGGCCGGGGTTAGCCACCAGCAGTTGGCCTTCGGCATCCACAGCCAGACCATCCGGGCCGCTCGGGCCATACGAGGTAAAGAACTGGCTGACCTTGGCCACGCTGCCGTCGGGCAGCAGCGGCACGCGCCACACGCAGTTGCCGCGCGTCACGGCCAAGTACAGCACACGGCCATCGGGCGACAGGGCCACGCCGTTGGGGCTGGGCACGTTGTGCAGCAGCAAGTCGAGCTGGCCGTTGGGTCGCAGGCGGTACAGGCGGCCACTCGGGTCGTGCAGACCACTCTGGCCTTGGTCGGTGAAGTAGAGGTTGCCTTCGGCGTCAAAGATCAGGTCGTTCACGCCCTTGAAGCGCTCGCTGTTGCGGCGCTGCAGGTACGGTGTGACCGCACCCGTGGCCACGTCCAGCTGCATCAGGCCGTTTTTGTAGTCGGTGATGAGCAGCGTGCCGGGCTTCAAAAACTTCAGTCCGTTGGGCTCGCCGTCGTACTCGGCCACCAGCGCCCATTCGCCTTGCGGATTGATGCGAAAGACGCGACCCCAGGGGATGTCGCTGACGTAGAGGTTACCTGCATCATCGAAAACTGGGCCTTCCAGAAACGAATCGGTGATAGTGCCGCCCCGGTTGGCGTCGGCCCAGTCGCTGCGCTCGCGGCGGCGAAAGTGCTCGGGCATGGTGGTGAAGACATCGAGGTCTCGGACCTCAGGGGCTTGCAGTAAAAACATGGCGGGTCTTTCCAATTCGTTCAGGCGGGGGCGGCGGTATCGAAACCATACAGCCGTGCCGGGTTGTCGACCAGGATGCGGTCCATGGCGGCCTCGCTGCCAGCCCAGGCCTGCAGCAGGTCCACCAGATCGGCGTCGTTCACGGTGCCGGGCGTCTCGGTGGTGTGCGGCCAGTCGCTGCCCCACACCAGGCGGTCGGGCGCAGCCTGCACCAGGGCCTGGCCCAACGGCAGCATGTCGGCGTAGCTGGGGCCATACACGGTCGATCGCATGTAGGCACCCGAGAGCTTGACCCAGGTGTTGCCCCCATCGAGCAGGCCGCGCACCACGCCATAGGCCTGCGCAGCGGGGCCTTCAGCCGGGTCGATGCGGCCCAGATGGTCGATGACCAGAGGCACAGGCAGGGTGCGCAGTTGGGGCGCAAGCGCGATGAGTTGCTCTGGCTGCGCAAAGATCTGGACATGCCAGCCTGCGCAGGCCGGGTGCTCGGCCAGCTTGCGCGCCAGCGTGGTCAGCATGTCAGGGGTGGTGGTGCCCCACGATTGAGGCGAGACAAAGTTGACCCGCAGCCCGCGCACACGGCGTGCGGCCAGATGGGCCAGTTCATCGGTACTCACGCCCTCGCTCACCACGGCCACGCCGCGTGCATCGTTGCCCAACTGGTCCAGCGCATCCAGCGTGCAGGCGTTGTCGGTGCCGTAGGTAGATGGCGTAACCACCACCGTGCGCGTGGTGCCCAGGCGCGACTGCAGCTGCCGGTACGCCGCCACGGGCGCCACCAGCGGCGTGCGCGGCCAGTGGGCTGACGGCGCAAAGCGCGGGTCAAAGATGTGCATGTGGCTGTCGCACGCGCCGGGTGGCAACGGGCGGTGTGGGCGGTTCAGGCCCACCGAGTACGGCACGGGCGTGGTCAGCGCTGGCAGGGTCATGGGTCAGTCGAGCTTGATATTGCCCTTCTTCACCACCTCGCCCCACTTCGCGTCTTCCTTCTTGAGGAAGGCGGCAAATTCTGCAGGCGTGGAGCCCACGGGCTGTGCGCCCAGGTCGGCCAGGCGCTGCTTCACTTCGTCTTCCTTCAGCACGTCTTGCAGGGCCTGCTGCAGCTTGGTGGCGATGGGGGCGGGCACGCCTGCGGGCAGGAACACGCCGTTCCACTCATAGGCCTCGTAGCCGGGGATGGCAGCTTCGGCCACGGTGGGCACATCAGGCAAGCGCTTGGATCGTTCAGGCGCCGACACAGCCAGTGCGCGCAGTTTGCCGCCTGCCACATGCGGGTAGGTGGCGGCCACGGTGCCGAACATGAAGTCCACCTGGCCTGCCATCACATCGGTGATGGCGGGGCCGCCGCTCTTGTAGGGCACATGCACCATATCGAGGCCCAGCTTCTGCGCCATCAGCTCTGCCGCTAGGCGCTGCACCGTGCCGCTGCCGCCCGAGGCAAAGTTGATCTTGCCCGGCTGTGCCTTGGCCTTGGCAATCAGCTCGCCCACGTTCTTGTAGGGCGCATCGGCCTTCACGATGAGCACGTTGGGCGCCAGCAGCACCAGCGACAGCGGCTGCAGTGCGTTGGCGGCGTACGGCATCTTGGGGAACAGGTGCGGGTTGATGGAGTACGGCGTGGCGTCGTACAGCATGGTGTAGCCATCTGCCGGGGCCTTGGCCACAAAGCTGGCGCCAATGGTGCCGCTGGCACCGGCCTTGTTGTCCACGATCACACTGCCGCCCAGCTTGGCCCCCAGGCGGGTAGCCACCACACGGGCCACGGCATCGGCCGCACCGCCGGGGGCGTAGGGCACGACGATGGTGATGGGCCGGTCAGGAAAGGCGTGGGCCACGCCAGCAGCCAGGGCGCAGGCGGCGATCAGGGGTTTGAGGAAGCGAAGCAGCGGTGTCTCCAATCAGTTCTGGGTTCTACAACAGGGCCGCTCAATCTGCTTTGAGGTCGAGCGCTTTTGCAATCTGGCTATAGGTGGTCACTTCGCGGGCCACGCGGGTGGCAAAGGCGTTGCCGCAGACCGATTCAGCCTCCATGCCCATACCGCGCAGCTTCTCGGCAGCCGACGGACTCTTGGCAAAGTCGGCCGCCGTGCGCTCCAGCGCCTGAGCGATGGACTCGGGCAGTCCCGCCGGGGCCAGCACGCCGTACCACACGTCAGCCGCGTAGTTGCCACCGCCCGCCTCGGCAAACGTGGGCACATCGGGCACCAGGGCCGAGCGCTGGGGCGCGCCCACGGCCAAGGCGCGCAGCTTGCCACTCTGGATCTGCGGCAGCACCGAGCCCACGGTGGCGAACGAGCTGTCGAGCTGGCCGCCCATCAGGTCCGTCACCACCGGCGCGGCGCCCTTGTAGGGCACGTGGTTGAGCTGCAGGCCCTGAGCGCGTGCAAACACCTCGGTGGCGAAGTGGCCTGAGCTGCCCACCCCCGCCGTGCCTGCCGTCACGCGTCCGGGCTCTGCACGGGCCTTGGCCTGGTAGTCGGCCAGCGTCTTCACCGGCAGGCCGGGCGCCACCACTAGCACCGTGGGGCTGCCCGCCACAGTGCACAGCGGGCGGAAGGACTTCACTGCATCAAACTTGACGCGGCCCTGGTACAGCGCCGGAATCATGGTGTGGTTGGTGGCACCAAACAGCAGCGTATAGCCATCGGCCGGGGCGCTGGCCACGGCCTGCGCGGCAATGACGGTGCCCGCACCGGGCTTGTTGTCGATGATGAAGGGCTGGCCCAGCGCCTTGCTCGCGTGGTCGGCAAATGCGCGCGCCACCACATCGGTAGGGCCACCGGCGGCAAAGCCCACCACCAGCTTCACAGGCTTGGTCGGATAGGCTGCTGCGCCCGTTTGCGCGCTGGCGGAGCCAGACGCTACCAAAACAATAGCTGCCAGCGCATGATTGACTAGCGCAAGAGGCCTATTTTTCGGCTCTCTTCCATTTCGGGTGGAACACTACAGTTCAAATAAATCCATTGACACCCCCTGAACAGGAGCCCTCCCGATGCAAGAAGCGTTGTTCTGCCAAGCGTTGGGGCTGGCCGCGCCCTGGGCTGTGGAGCGTGTTGCACTGGACGTCGAGCGCAGCCGCATCGACCTGTACGTGGTCTGGCAATCCGGCAGTGCAGCCTGTCCCGTTTGCGCCGCAGCTGACCAGAGACTGCATGACCACCGCCAGCGTAGCTGGCGGCATCTGGATTTCTTTCAGTTTGAAGCCTACGTGCACTGCGCTCTGCCTCGGGTGTCGTGCAGCGCCTGCGGCTCTACGAGCCAGCTGAGTGTTCCCTGGGCGCGAGAGGGCAGCCGCTTCACGCTCATGTTCGAGGCGCTGGCTCTGACGCTGGCCCGTGAGATGCCGGTGGCCGCGTGTGCGCGCATCCTGCGCTGCGCGGACAACGCCTTGTGGCGCCAGATCGATGCCCATGTTGGCTTGGCGCGCGCCAAGGAGAGCTACGCGGGTGTGGCGGTCATTGGTATCGATGAGACCAGTTGCGCCAAAGGCCATAGCTATATCACCCTGGTGCACGATCTAGAGCGAGCGCGACTGATCTACGCCACATCCGGCAAGGATGCCAGCACGGTTCAGAGATTTACCGAGGACTTCAAGAGCCACCAAGGCAAGGCCGAAGCCATCCAAGTGGTGTGCATGGACATGTCCAAGGCCTTCATCGCAGGAGCTGGCCAGCACTTGCCCCAAGCGGCCATTGCCTTTGATGGATTCCATGTGGTGCAACTGGCCAACCGGGCCGTGGACGCAGTGCGGCGGGATGAGGCCCGGGGCGAGCGCTGGCTCAAGAAGACGCGTTGGTGCTGGCTCAAGGACAAAGCCAAGTGGACGGACAAAGAGCAGGCAAAGATGGATTGGCTGCCCCGCACCCGATTGAAGACCGCCAGGGCGTGGCGGATGAAGGAGGCGCTGCGGGACATCTACCGCAGTGCGCTCGCTCAGACTCAGGCTGCACAAAGCGAGCTGGCAATCAAAAAGTGGCTGCGATGGGCACAGCGCAGCCGCTTGCGGCCCTTCACTGATCTGGCCAAGACCATCCAGCAGCACTGGGCGGGAATACTCCAGGCGTTTGATGCCTCTCACCTGCACACCGGCTATGTGGAGGCGGTGAACTCACTGCTGCAAGCAGCCAAGGCCAAGGCGCGTGGTTATGGCACCACCGATCACTTCATCGCCATGGCGTTCCTGATCGCGGGAAAGCTCACTCACCTGCCGGGCTGTCCTTTGCAAAAAGCAAGGGCCTGACCATGGCTCTGGTGGGGAATGTGGCTTTCCACCCGAAATGGAAGAGAGCCTATTTTTCTTGAAATTGCGTGCCATGGTCTGTTGTCTCCTGTGGGGCCGGGCACCCTGCCCGGCCATGTTTTGGGGGCAAGCCTGCGCTCAGGCGACGGCTACTGCGTGCGGCGCACGGGCCAGCACAGCCAGCAGGTTCTTGGCTGCGCCCACACCCATGTTCACGTAGGCGTCGCTCGTCACGCCCCCGATGTGGGGGCTGAGGATGAAGTGCTTCTCGCCCTGGAAGGGATGGCCCGCCGTCATGGGCTCCACCGCAAAGCTGTCGAGCCCGGCAGCCATCACCTGGCCCGAGCGCACGGCGGCCAGCAGCGCGGCCTCGTCGATCAGGCCACCGCGTGCCGTGTTCACCACGATCACGCCGCGCTTGCATTGCGCCAGCGTGGCGGCGTTCAGCATGCCCCGGTTGTCGTCGGTCAGCGGGCAGTGCAGCGAAATGGCATCCGATTCGCGCCAAATGGTTTCCAGGTCGACCGCCTGCACATAGGCGGGCAGGTTTTTGGCAAATGGATCGAAGCCGATCACGCGCATGCCCAGGGCGTCGGCCATCTTGGCAAAGCGCAGGCCAATGGCACCCAGGCCCACCAGGCCCACGGTGCGGCCACCGAGTTCCAGGCTCTTGTGCGTGGCCTTGTCCCAGTGGCCAGCGTGCATGCGCGCATCCAGTGCCACCACCGATTTGGCGCAGGCCAGCAGCAGGGCCAGGGCCTGCTCGGCCACGGCAGCGGCATTGGCACCGGCAGCGGCCACCACTTCAATGCCACGGGCTTTGGCGGCCACCTTGTCGATGGTGTCGGTGCCACTGCCGTGCTTGGAGATGACCTTGAGCGCAGGGGCTGCGTCCATCACCGCAGCGCCCACCTTGCCGTAGCGCACGATGATGGCCACGGGGTTGTGCGCGCGGCACAGGGCCACCATGTCGTCCTCGGTAGGCGTCTTGCCTGCGTAGACGACTTCGTAGCCTGCGAGCAGATCGAGGGCTTGTTGCGCCAGGTCGGCGCCGGTCACGATGATGACGGGTTGGGTAGCGTTGCTCACAGCGATTCCCCATCTTTGAGCACGCCCGCAGCGCGCAGGGCGGCAGGCAGCCATTTCGACGCGGTGTCGCCACGGGCAATGGCTTCGATGCGGGCGGCTTCGTCGGCCACCTTCTTGTCGGCCAGGGCCAGCATGCCGGGGGCCTTCTCGCGCTCGATGACGACCACGCCATCGGCATCGCCCACCACCAGGTCACCGGGGTTCACAGTGGCGCCACCGGCGC
Source organism: Acidovorax sp. M14 (assembly GCF_049331375.1). NCBI lineage: Bacteria > Pseudomonadati > Pseudomonadota > Betaproteobacteria > Burkholderiales > Comamonadaceae > Acidovorax > Acidovorax sp. M14. The sequence continues at coordinate 2,227,764 of NZ_CP186263.1, read as the reverse complement.
TGATGGGGTGGTTGATGCGGCCAGGCACAAATTTGGTAGGGCCTGCGGGGTTGAAGCCCGCGCTGAACACGGGAAAGTCCAGCTCCAGAATTTCCAGCTTGTCGCGGATGGACGCATCCACGATCACACCTGCCAGGCCGCGCTTCTTGCAGGCGCTGAGCATCAGCGTGCCCATCAGCGCGGCCGTCTGGTCGCCCTTGCCGTCGATCACCAGCACGTCGCCTGGCTGGGCCAAGGCGATGGCGGCGTGGATCATGAGGTTGTCGCCGGGGCGCACTTCCACGGTGAAGGCGGGGCCCGCCACCTTCATGTTCTGGTGCACAGGCGCCACGCGGCCATGCATGGTGCCGCGGCGGCCCGCCACGTCGGCCAGGATGGCGGCTTGGTAGGTAGAGGCTTTGGCCACGACGTCGGCGCTGACGCGGTCGATGGCGCGGATGATTTCAGGGAGTTGGCTCATGGGATCGGTCCGGTTGAGGTAATGAAAACGAAGAAGCAGCGGTTTGTTTTTGGACAGGTGCTTGGGCGATTCACCCGGCGTCTCTGGCTAGGCGCCGCGTCGCAGGCAGTACCAGCGGTACGACAAGGCGCGGCAACAACGCCAGAGGCGGTGGGTGGATCGCGGGTATCAGTCGGCCTTGATGTTTCCGTCTTTGATGACCTTGGCCCACTTGGCGGAGTCGGCCTTTTGCAGGTCGCCCAGCTGCTGGGGCGTGCCGCCCACCAGCGTCACGCCCAGCTTGTCGGCAAGGGCGACGAGGGCGGGGTCTTTCAGCGCGGCGGCAATCTCGCGGTTCAGGCGCTGCACGATGGCGGCGGGTGTCTTGGCGGGGGCAAACACGGCCTGCCACTGCTCCACGACAAAGTCCTTGATCCCCGCCTCGCCCATGGTGGGCACGGCAGGCAGGGCCTTGAGACGCTGGGCCGATGTGACGGCCAGGGCGCGCAACTTGCCCGACTGCACATGCGGCAGGGCGGCGGCTGCGGGGGCAAACATGAACTGCACCTGCTCGGCCAGCGTGTCTTGCAACGCGGGGGTGTCGCCCTTGTAGGGCACATGGATGAAGCGCGCGCCGGTTTGCTGCTGCAGCAGCTCGCCCTGCATTTGCAAAATCGTGCCGTTGCCGCCGGAGGCAAACGCCAGCTTGCCGGGCTGGGCCTTGGCAGCGGCCAGCAGGTCGGCCACCGTCTTGAACGGCTGGTTCGCGCCCACCACCAGGATGTGCGGGATGGTGCCCACGGTGATCACGGGCTCAAACGCCGTGATGTGGTCGTAGGGCAGCTTGGCCATCAGGTGCGGCGCAATGGCCTGCGGGCCGATGGACGTGCCCAGCAGCGTGAGCCCGTCGGGCGCCGCCTTGGCCACATAGGCCGCGCCAATGGTGCCCGTGGCCCCGGCTTTGTTGTCCACGATGACGTTGGTGGACAGGGCCGCGCCCAGCTTGAGGGCGATGTTGCGGCCCAGCACGTCGGTGCTGCCCCCGGCAGGGTATGGCACGACCCAGGTGATGAGCTTGCCCGCAGGCCAGTCGCTCTGCGCCCACGCTGGCAGGCCAGTACCGGCCCAGGCCAAGGTGGCTAACAAGTGACGGCGCTGCACGCCGTGTGTGGAAAGATGGGATGCCAAAGAGGTCATGGTGCAAGCCCTCAGACAAGGTTGGAGGTTGAAGAAGTCGATACCGGCGCAAAGCCGTAGAGCGCGGCCGGGTTGGTGACCAGCACGCGTCGCAGAGCGCCCGCGTCCACCACAGCGCACCAGCGCGCCAGGGTGTCGATTTGCAATGCGTCGTCCGGCAAGGTGTGCATGCCCGCGCTGGCGGTGGCGTGGGGCCAGTCGCTGCCCCACAGCACGCGCTCTGGTGCGGCACGCAGGTAGCTGGCGGCCAGCGCGTCGAGTGCCGGGTCGTCCACCGCATGGGTGGCACTGACGATGTAGCCGCCCGAGAGCTTGACCCAGGCCCTGCCCTCGCCCATCAGCTGCAGCAGCAGCGCGTGGGCAGGGTGCTTTCCAGCTTGCTCGGGTGCGATGCGGCCCAGGTGGTCAAACACGAGGGGCACGGGCGCACTGCGCAGCACGTCGCCCAAGCTAGCCAGCACATCGGGCGCCATCAACAGCTGCAGGTGCCAGCCCCAGGGCGCAATGCGCCGGGCCAGCGGCAGGATGGAGTCCACCGAGCCGGTGACGCCCAGCGACAGGTTCAGCCGCACGCCGCGCACGCCCGCGTCGTGCAGGGCCTGCAGCTGGGCATCGCTCTCGCTGCCATCGATCACGGCCACGCCTCGGGCCTGCGTACCCAACGCGGCCAGGCCCTGCAGCATGCAGCGGTTGTCCGCACCGTAGGTAGATGGCGTGACCAGCACGGTGCGCTGGGTGCCGATGCGCCGCTGTAGCGCACGGTAGTCGCTGGCCGATGCATCGGGTGGCAACAGCTTCGCGCCGGGCGCTGCGGGATAGCGCTGGTCGTACACATGCACATGGCAGTCGCACGCCCCCGCAGGCAGCGCGGTACGGGGCGGCGCCGTTCCCAGCGAGAACGGTACGGGCGCGGCAAGGCAATCGCGGGTCATGGCGATGGACTGTCAGCGGGGGATGGATGTGGCGGCGCTATCAGTCCAGGCTGGCGCCCGAGTCCTTCACGATCTTGGCCCAGCGGGGCACTTCGGTACGCAGCAGCGCTGCAAACTGCTCGGACGTGCCCCCGAGGATGTCGCCGCCTTCAGAGCGCAGCTTGTCGGCCACGTCCGGCTGCTTGAGGGCCTGGTTGATGGCCTTGTTGAGCTGCGCCACGATGGCTGCAGGGGTGTTGGCCGGAGCCAGTACACCGAACCAGGTCACGGCCTCAAAGCCCTTGAACCCGGACTCTGCCAGGGTGGGCACATCGGGCAACTGCGCCGAGCGCTGGGCTGAGGTGATGGCAATGACCTTGAGCTTGCCATTGCGCACATGGCCCAGCAGCGTGGGAACGGACGACATGTACAGATCAATCTGCCCGCCCATCAGGTCCGTCATAGCCTGGGCCGCGCCCTTGTAGGGAATGTGGCGCAGCTGGATGCCTGCAGCGTTCTCGGCCAGTTCACCGGCCAGATGGGCGACGGTACCGTTGCCCGAGTAGCCCAGCGTCAGCGCCTCGGGCTTGCCCTTGGAGGCAGCCACCACATCGGCAAAGGTCTTGAAGCGCGAGTTGACGGGCACGGCCATCACGATGGGCGAGGACGACACCAGCGCCACCGGAGCCAAGTCCTTGAGCGGGTCGTAGGGCAGCTTCTTGTACAGCGTGGGGTTGATGGCGAGGTTGCTGGTCTGCCCCATCACCAGCGTGTAGCCGTCCGGGTCGGCCTTGGCCACAGCGTCCACCCCCAGGTTGCCACCGGCACCGGGGCGGTTGTCCACGATCACGCTCCACTTGTTCTGGTCGGCCATCTTTTGCGCCACGGCGCGGGCGATCATGTCGGTGCCACCGCCGGGGGGGAACGGAACAATCAGGCGGATGGGCTTGGCGGGATAGGCCGTCTGCGCCAACGCTCCGCCATGGGGCAAGGCCACGGCAGCAAGGCCCAGGAAAGCGGCACACAGGCGCGCACTCAAAGAACGTGAAAGCGAAAAAAAAGCGGTCATGGATTTGTCTCCGTTATGGTGGTTCGTCACACCGGACTGCTAAGGCCGGTTCGGGTTGGGCGCCGTGGTGTGCGAATGTACGCATGCGTTTCAACCCATACAATGCGGTTGCATACAATGAAACGAATTGCGCCATGAGCAACCAGTCTTCTTCGCCAGCGCGCCCTGCCCCGCGCAAGGCCGTCAAGCCGAATACCACCATGGCTGTGACCGATGAAAGCGCAGACGCGCCGACGGATGCCGCGCCCAAGGACACCGGTGGCGTGATCGCCGTGACGCGTGCCCTGCAGGTGCTGGAGGCCTTTGCGCTGGGCGAGTCCAGCCTGTCCCTGGCAGAGCTGAGCCGCCGCTGCAGCCTTCACAAGACCACCGTACTGCGCCTGGCCCGCACGCTGGGGCAGTCAGGGTTCATGGTGCAGCGCGAAGACGGCGACTGGCGCCTGGGCCCGGCCGCCGGCTGGCTGGGTGCGCGCTACCAGGCGGGCTTTGACGTGCAGAACGTGCTGGAGCCTGCGCTGCGTGAGCTGACCCTTGCCACGGGCGAAAGCGCTGCGTTCTACGTGCGTGAAGGCAATGTGCGCACCTGCCTCGTGCGCGTGGAAGGCCCGCAGGCGCTGCGCCACCACGCCCGCATGGGCGAAGGCCTGCCGCTGGACAAGGGCTCGCCGGGCCGCGTGATCCTGGCGTTTTCAGGCGAGCCGGGCAAGGCCTATGAAGAGATCCGCAAGAAGGGCTACCACTGGTCGATTGGCGAGCGCGAACAGGGCGTGGCCACCGTGTCGGCGCCGGTGTTTGGCATGCACTGGCGGCTCATGGGCTCGGTGTGCATCTCAGGCCCGGCCTCGCGTTTGCCCGCTGAAAAGCTCGAAGCGCTGGCGCACACCGTGATCGCTGCGGCAACGCAGTTGTCCTATGCGCTGGCCGGCAGCTCGGCCGCGCCGGCCCATGCCCCCGTGCGGGCGACCCAGTGGCATCCCTGATACTTGCGTTCGTTATCCACCCCCTACAAAAACCCAGGAGACCACCGTGAGCCGCTACCCCTTCCCCGACCTGAACACCCTGCCCGAGGACATCCGCGCGCGGATTCTTGAAGTGCAGGAGAAGGCAGGGTTCATCCCCAACGTGTTCCTCGCGTTTGCCCGCCGCCCGGCGGAATGGCGCGCCTTCTTTGCGTACCACGATGCGCTCATGCTCAAGGAAGAAGGCAGCCTGACCAAGGGCGAGCGCGAGATGATCGTCACCACCACCAGCGCCGCCAATCAGTGCCTGTATTGCGTGGTGGCGCATGGCGCAATCCTGCGCATCTACGAAAAAAAGCCGCTCATCGCCGACCAGGTGGCCGTGAACCACCGCAAGGCAGACATCAGCCCCCGGGAGCGGGCCATGCTCGACTTCGCCATGAAGGTGTGCCAGAACGCCCACGAGATCGACGACACCGATTTCGAGGCCCTGCACCCGCATGGGTTCGATGACGAGGACATTTGGGACATCGCGGCCATCACGGCGTTCTTTGGCCTGTCCAACCGCATGGCCAGCTTTGCCGGTATGCAGCCCAACCCCGAGTTCTATCTGATGGGCCGTGTGCCCAAGGCCAAGCCTGCGACCTGATACCCACCATGCGCGCCGCAGCAACGATCTGGCTCTGTGTGCTGGCCGCCCCCGCGGTGCAGGCTGCAGGGTTTGGGCCGCCGGAGGGCACGCTGCCCATTCACCCCTTGTCGGTGGCTGTGCCTGCGGGCGCCCTGTCGCCACTGCGGTCCTCCGCCCTCTTCCGCGAAGAGCCCAACACCGGGGCGGCGCCCACGTACTACCTGGGTGCCGGCGTGGTCGGCTCGCGCCTGCAAATCCCGGACTCGCCCGGCGCCACGGCGTGGCAGGTGGTGCCCACAGCGGCTTGCGCGCGCCTGGAGCCCGTGCCCCCTGCACTGCTGCGAACACCCGCAGTCCAGGCCGTCGTGGTGCAGCAAAACCCCCTACCCATGGAATGCGCTGCAGCCTTTGAAGGGAGCTGCACCAGCCGCGACGGAAAGCTGCGCATCACCACGGCCTTCGAGGGCCGTCGCCGCGCCGCGCGCGTGGGTGGCGGTTTTTTCGGCACTGAAGGCACCATCGACACCACCTTCTACACCGGCGTGCGCACGCTCAGCATCGAACACCTGCCCAGCCGTCTGGCGCTGCGCATGCAGGAGCGCCTGAACAACAGCAACGGCTACAGCGCCCCGCAGACGGCCATCCGCTATCTGCCAGAGCTGCAACGCGTGCTCTTGCTGGGTGTCTCCGAGGCGCAGGGCATGCCCATGGCGCACTGCGTAGCCCTGCCGCCCGGTTGATGGTGTCCATCGCCTTCTGGTCGCCACGGGGTGGCGCCCACCTCACTACCCGTCCTCTAAACATCAGGCAGGCAAGCCCACGTCTTCCTGGGGTACCCAGGGCTGCTGCGCCCGCCACTGGTCCAGCCAGCCCGGCACCTGCTGCGCAGGCATGGGCCGCGCAATGCCATACCCCTGGCCCAGCACGCAGCCCATGGCCAGCAGCTTGCGGCCGTGGGCCACGGTCTCTACGCCCTCGGCAATCACCTTGCGGTTGAAGGCCTTGGACAGGCCGACCACACCCTGGACGATGGCAAGGTCATCCCGGTCATCGAGCATGTCGCGCACAAAACTCTGGTCGATCTTGAGCAGCTCTGCGGGCAGCTTTTTCAGGTAGGTCAGCGACGAGTAGCCCGTCCCGAAATCGTCCAGCGCAAAACGCACGCCCAACTCGGCACATGCGTGCATCAGGCCTGACACCTGGGCCATGTCCTGCAGCGCGCTGGTCTCCACGATCTCCAGCTCCAGCGCCGACGAAGGCACCGTGGGGTGAGCGGCCAGTGCCTGGCGCAACTTGTGCACAAAGTCATCCTGCTGCAACTGCCGGGAGAACACATTGACGCTGACCGGCATGTGCAGCCCCGCCGCCAGCCACTGCGCCATCTGCGACAAGGCCAGGTCCAGCACCCGCTCGCCAATCGCAATGGCCAGGTCATGGTCTTCAATCACCGGCAGGAACTGGCCCGGCGCCAACAGGCCCCGTTCGGGATGCAACCAGCGGACCAGCGCCTCCATGCCCACCACCTCGCCCGTCTGCATGTTGACCTGGGGCTGGTAGTACAGCACCAGCTGGTGCTGCGCAATGGCAGCGGCAATCTGGTCCAGGCTTTCGCGCTTGATGCGGATGGCGGCATCGCTGGCCACATCGAACAGGTGGAACCGGTTTTTGCCCGCCTGCTTGGCCAGGTACATGGCCTGGTCCGCATGCCGGATGAGCTGCTCCGAGCTGGAGCCGTCTTGCGGGTAGATGGTGACGCCGATACTGGCGGAGACTTGCAAGGAGTTGCCGCCCACCTGCAACGGCTCTGCGGCCACCTGCAGCAGCCGCAGCAGCAGAGGTTCGCAGTCGTGCTCGGTCGACAGGTCGGACATGACGGCCACAAACTCGTCCCCGCCTATGCGCGCCAGCGTGTCGCCATCGCGCAGTGCCAACCGCAGGCGCTTGGCAATCGCCACCAGAAACTCGTCCCCCGCCGCGTGGCCATAGCGGTCGTTGATGTCCTTGAAGCCGTCCAGGTCCAGAAAGGCCACCGCCAGCGACTTTTGGCGCCGCACGCAGTGCGCCATGGCCTGCTGCAGCCGGTCGGCCAGCAGCACGCGGTTGGGCAGGTGCGTCAGCATGTCAAAGTGCGCCACCTCGGCCAGTTGTTCGTTGATGCGGCGCATCTGCGCGTTGGCGGCCTCCAGCTCGGCCTGGCTGCGCAGGCGCTCCGTCATGTCGCGAACGATCATGCTGCTGTATTGGCGGCCCTCGCTGTCTCCGTAGATGCTGGAGCTGATCTCGGCCGTGAACCGGCTGCCATCGCCCCGGACCATGGTCAGCAGGCCGGCCGCCTGCCCTATCTGCTCACGCCGCCCGAGCAGCTCGTGCAGCCGGGGGTCGGAGGGGTCGGCCAGCCCCGCGCGCCCCCGGGCAATGATTTGCGCCTCGCTCAAGCCAAACAGGCGGCACGCCGCCTGGTTCACGGCCAGCACAGTGCCATCGGGCGAGGTCAGCAGCACGGCGTCCATGCTGTTGTCAAACAGCGCCTGGAACTTGAGTTCGCGGTCCTGCAGCTGCGACGTCAGCTTGCGCCGCATGGTGATGTCGACAAAGGTCACCACGATCTTGTCGAGCTGTCCATCGGCGGTGAACCACGGGTCGGCCCGGCTGAGCACCCAGCAGATGTCTGCATCCTTGCCACTGACGATGCCTCCCACTATCCCGTTGACGGGTTCACGGGTCGCAAGCACCCGCGAGGCGGGGTAGTCGGAAACCGGCATGACGGTCCCCTGCTCGTTCACGAAGGACCAGGCCGGGTCAATCAGCTGCTTGCCGGTCATCTGCTCAAAACTCAGCCCCAGCAGGTTGCTGGCCTCGGCGTTGCACCGCACCACGGCGCCCGTCGCATCGTGGATGACCAGGCCCGTCATCAGGTTGTCGATGAGGGACCGCTGCTCGGTCTCGCTCTCACGCAGCACCCGCTCCACCGCCAGCCGCTGCTGCTCGGCTTCGTGCTCACGGCGGGCGAGGCGCCGCGACACGAGCTTGATGAACACCAGCAACAGGGCCGTCAACGCCAGCGGCGTGTCGATGCTGCGGGCCCAGACCTGAAAGAACCGGATCTCGGGCTGCCCGACAAAGACGGTCGCAGGGAGCTTGTCGAGCCGGTGGAACAGGTTGATGAAGTTCTGCCCGTTCAACAGCGCATTGCCCCCCTCGACCCGCCCTTGCACGGGGAACTGGTGCTGCGTGAGATACCGTATCAGCGCCCCGTCCCGGCGTGTGCCGTATACCTCGTCCTTGGTGACCGTGGCAGGCACGGGATAGCGGGACATCAGGTAACCGTCATCGCGCAGCACACCCACGGTGATTTGCTGCACCAGCGGCGCGTCCTGCCAGAGCGACTCCAGAAAATCGACCGGAAACACATCCGTCAGCACCGCCAGTGGCTGGCCTTGCGCGTCCCGCAGCACATGACGCAGCGTGAACACCCAATCCTGGCCCTGGACGTCACGCTGGGGTCGTCCCAGGTAGATGTCGTGCAGGTCCTTCGCGTCCCGCGCAAAGTCCTGAAAGCCGGATTGATCCGCCACGTCAAGCTGGACGGTCCTGTCCGCCGCGTGGGACGAGGCCAGTACCTTGCCGCTCATGTCGCTCAGGGAGATCTGGCGGACCTCGGGGCGGTGCTTGCGGTAGTCCGCCAGCAACTGCTGCGCCAGCGCCAGGTTGTCGATGCCACCGGGGGAGACGGCCATCGTTTCTGCCAGGCTGAACATGCCGGCGCGTTTGGAGAGAAAGAAGGTGTCCAGCGTTCGCGTCAGCAGCATCAGGTTGGACTGCATGTGCTGCTCTTCCCGCTCCTTGACCTGGCCCCATTCGTCAAAGGCGTACAGACCCACCATCAAAAGAACCGACGCGATGACCAGATTGGTCACCTTGTGGATGCTGCTGGCAGCTGCGCTTGCTTGGATGGATGGATTCATTCAGAAAGCACAAAACGGCACGTCGGTGCAGGGTGGGGAGTCTCCTTCCCCGGCTCTATTCGTTTTCTTCGGTCGTCCTTCAGGCCATCCTAACAGGTAACAAATTGAACGAGGTTACCCGGCAAGCGCCACTGCAGGCCGCCGGGCCTTAGCGTGCGCACGGTCCAGATGGCAAGGGTTGCACATCGACCGCACACGAAGCCCCGCCAGCGCGAATACTATGTTTTTAGTAGCGCCTCAGGCATGTGATACCTGCGCTACCGGCCAAAATGATCCCCAAACAGGCGCTGGGCACCTCCATCGAGGCAGGGGCCCGGCCAGCGGATCAACTCGCCGTCACCAGCGCCCGCATCCAGTCCGGCAGCGGTGCCGCCTTCTGCTGCGGAAAGTCCACCCAGATCGTTGTGGCGCCGCCCGCCGCACAAATCACGCCCGGCTGGTCCACGCGTTCCATCGTGCCCCAGGTCTCGAACGTGGTGCGGCCCGGGTCGCTCACGTAGAGCTTCAGCAGGACGTCCGCCGGGTATTCGAGCTGCTTGTAGAAGTTGCAGAACGCATTGACGATGACCGGCCCCTGCCCGCGCGGATCGGGGTTGCAGCCCACCGACACCATCCACTCGATGCGCGCGGTTTCGAGGTAGCGGAAGTACACGGTGTTGTTGACATGGCCCATTGCATCCATGTCGCCCCAGCGCACCGGGAACCGCATTTCAAAGACCAGCTTCTTGACCTCGGGGATTTCTATCTTCATGGTCGCCGACGTCCCGGGGATCAGACCGCGAAGCCGTCGTCGGCAGCGATCACCGCGCCGTTCACAAAATGGCTCTGGTCGCTGGCCAGCATCACCAGCAGCGCGTCCAGGTCCTGCGGCTGGCCCACGCGCTTGCGCGGCAGCATGTCCATGAGCTTCTTGCCCTGCTCGGTCTGCCAGTGGTGGTGGTTGATCTCGGTATCGATGTAGCCAGGGCAGATCGCATTCACGTTGATGCCGAACCGGCCCCACTCCAGGGCCATCGCCCGGGTCATCTGCACCACGGCGGCCTTGCTCATGCAATACGCGCCAATTTGCGGCAGCACCTTCAGGCCCGCCATCGACGCGATGTTGATGATGCGCCCGCCGGTAAAGCTGCCCGGCGCTGCGCCGCGCGAGCGGGCCAGCATGCGTTTGCCCACCTCCTGCGCCACAAAGAAGGCACCCTTCACGTTGGTGTCGAAAATGAAGTCGTAGTCCTCGGGCCTCACGTCCTGGATGCGCTGCGTAGTGCTCACGCCCGAGTTGTTGACCAGAATGTCAATCGACCCCATTTCGGTCTCGGCATGGGCCACGGCGGACTTGATGGAGTCGTGGTCGGTCACGTCCAACTCGATCACATGGGCGTCACCGCCCTCGCCTTCGATGCGCGCGCGCAGCTCCTTGAGTTTTTCCACCCGGCGGCTGGCCAACACGACGCCTGCGCCCGCGCGGGCCAGCGTGCGGGCAAACTGCGCGCCCAGGCCGCTGGATGCGCCCGTGATGAAGGCCACGCGGCCGGACAAGTCGATGCTGTATGCCATTTAGAGTCTCCCTACTGATCAAAATAGAACGGTCGTTCGATTGTCCATATTCCGTGAATACAATCAGTCGCCAGACAGACAGGGCGCGGTCGGCGCTCTGTAGAAAATAATCCATTATCAAACGCCCGACGAGAAGCCCATGACCAACGAAGAAATCCTCGCCCAATACGGCCCCCGCGAATCCATGGAATACGACGTGGTGGTCGTTGGCGGCGGCCCTGGCGGCCTTGCCACTGCGATCCGCCTGAAGCAACTGGCGGTCGAAAAAGGCCAGGACGTCTCGGTGGTGGTGCTGGAAAAAGGCTCCGAGCCCGGTGCGCACATCCTGTCGGGCGCCATCATGGACCCCAAGGCCCTGACCGAGCTGATCCCCGACTGGAAAAAACGCGGCGCTCCGCTGAACCAGCCCGTCACCGACGATGCCTATATCTTCCTGAGCGAAAAGTCGGGCTTCCGTGTGCCCAACATGTTTCTGCCGCCGTTTGCGCAGAACCATGGCAACTACATCATCAGCTTGGGCAACCTGACCAAGTGGCTGGGCGAACAGGCCGAAGCCCTGGGCGTGGAAATCTTCCCCGGCTTCACGGCCGCTGAAGTGCTCTACAACGACAACGGCTCCGTCAAGGGCGTGGCCACCGGCAACATGGGCATCGGCAAAGATGGCGAGCCCACCGAGAACTTCCAGCTGGGCATGGAACTGCTGGGCAAGTACACCGTGTTTGCCGAAGGCGCGCGCGGCCATCTGGGCAAGCAGCTGATCGCCAAGTTCCACCTCGACAAGGACCGCGACCCGCAGAGCTTCGGCATCGGCGTGAAGGAACTGTGGGAGATCGACCCCAAGAAGCACCAGCCCGGCTTTGTGATGCACACCGCCGGTTGGCCCATGGAGAACGACACCTACGGCGGCGCCTTCCTGTACCACCTGGAGGGCAACAAGGTGGCCCTGGGCTTCGTCACCGGCCTGGGTTATGCCAACCCCTACCTGAGCCCGTTCGAGGAATTCCAGCGCTGGAAGACACACCCTAACGTCCGCTACTACTTCGAAAACGAAAAGGGTGAGATCACGGCCAAGCGCCTGTCGTACGGCGCACGTGCCATCAACGCCAGCGGCATCAACGCCCTGCCCAAGACGGTGTTCCCGGGCGGCGCACTGGTGGGCTGCAACGCGGGCTACCTGAACGTGGGCCGCATCAAGGGCAGCCACGCCGCCATCAAGACCGGAATGCTGGCCGCCGAAGCCGCTTATGACGCCGTGGTGGCAGGCCGCCAGCACGACGAGCTGACCGCCTACCCCGAAGCCTTCGAAAAGAGCTGGCTGCACACCGAGCTGAACAAGGATCGCAACTTCAAGAACTGGTTCAAGTACGGCCTGACCACCGCCACGTTGATGAACGGCTTTGAGCAGTTCGTGCTGCGCGGCCACATCCCCTGGACACTGCACCGCGACAAGCCCGACCACGCGTACCTGAAGCCTGCCGCCGAGTGCAAGCCCATCGTCTACCCCAAGCCCGATGGCAAGCTCACGTTTGACCGACTCTCCAGTGTATTCATCAGCAACACCAACCACGAAGAGAACCAGCCCGCCCACCTCACGCTCAAGGACCCGAGCGTGCCGGTCAACATCAACCTGGCCAAGTACGCCGGCCCCGAGGCGCGCTACTGCCCGGCGGGTGTGTACGAGTTTGTGCCCGACACGACCAAGGGCGGCGATGCCCAGCGCCTGCAGATCAACGCGCAAAACTGCGTGCACTGTAAGACCTGCGACATCAAGGACCCTACGCAGAACATCGTGTGGGTCACACCGGAAGGCGGCGGTGGCCCGAACTACGCGGGCATGTAAGCACCGTCAAAATTCATAGCACCTTGCGCTTGAAGGGCCTGCACTGCAGGCCCTTTTTCATGAAAATCAATCCGATCTGCAGCGCAATACCCCTCCTCATGCGGCTGCGCGCGTGAGCTGAAACTGCCCCATCGCACCCGCCAGCCGGTTGGCTTGGTCCTTGAGGCTCTGGGCCGCTGCGGCGCCCTGCTCCACCAGCGCGGCGTTCTGTTGGGTCATGTGGTCGAGCTGGTCCACCGCCTGGCTCACCTGGCCGATCTGCGTGCTCTGCTCGCTGCTGGCCTCGTTGATCTCGGACATCAGCGTGGTCACACGCTCCACGCTTTGCACGATATCGCCCATCGTGGAACCTGCGGTGACCACCAGCCGGGCGCCGTCACTCACCTTGTCCACGCTGGTGGAGATCAGCGCCTTGATCTCGCGCGCCGCATTGGCGCTGCGCCCGGCCAGGCCCCGCACCTCGCTGGCCACCACGGCAAAGCCGCGCCCCTGCTCGCCCGCACGCGCCGCCTCCACGGCCGCGTTGAGCGCGAGGATGTTGGTCTGGAAAGCAATGCCGTCGATGATGCCCACGATGTCGGCAATCTTCTTGCTGCTGGCATTGATCTCCTCCATGGTCTTTACCACCTGGTTGACCACTTCGCCCCCCTTGCTGGCCACCTCGGTGGCATTGAGCGCCAGCGCATTGGCCTGGCGCGTGCTGTCGGCATTGGCGGCCACCATCTGCGCCAGCTGGGCAATGCTGGCCGCCGTCTGCTGCAGGTTGCTGGCGGCGTGTTCGGTGCGCATGCTCAGGTCGGTGTTGCCTGCGGCCACTTCGGAGCTGGCCACATGGATAGATTCGCCCGAGTCACGCACCTCGGTCACCACGTAGTGCAGTGATTCGACCATCTTGTCCAGCGCCGTGAGCAGCTGGCCGATCTCGTCGGTGCGCTGGGTTGGCATGCGCACCGTGAGGTCGCCCCGCGCCACCACAGCGGCCGCCTCGGACGCCTGGCGCAATGGCAACACGATGGAGCGCCGCAGCAGCCAGCCAAACAGCGCCGACAGCGCCACCACCACCAGCACCGCCACGGCGCTGATCCATTGCGCACGGGACGCGTCGGCAATCATGCTGTCGCCCGCGTTCAGGGAGGACTGCTCCGACGCTGCGAGCAACTGGTCGATGGACCGCAGGTATTGGGCCAACGCGGCGGCGTGCTCCTGCAGCTCCTTCTGGCTGATGATCTTGGCTTCCAGGGCGTTTTGCACCAGCGCGTCCCGCAGCACGGCGTATTTCTGGCGCTCGGCCTGGGCCTGTGCCCACAGGGGCCTCGCGCTCTCACTGGAAGACGCCTTGGTCAGCGCTTCATCAATGCGCTTGCGCATCGCGTCTTCGGCAGCGATTTGGTTGCGCATTTCGGCCACCAAGGGGAACACATCGGACGACAACGTGGCGCGCAACGCAATCTGGCCGATATAGACCGACTGGGTTTTCCAGTCACGCACGGTGCGCTCGATGGGCAGTTGCTCCGTGGTCAGCAACGTGGCCTGGCGGCTCGTGTCCTGCCCTGTGAGCCAGGTGGTGGCACCCAGCAGCGCCACCGCAAAGCCCAGGATGCCAAAGCTGGCCGCCAGCTTCTGGCCCACGCTCAGAGTCCGGCGGCGGCGGGCAGGTGCTGGGCTCTGGGCGGCAGCGTCTGGCACGGCACGGCTGAACTCCGCGCCTGCTGGTGCGGCGGAGAAGGCGGCGCCGCCAGGCGCCCCGGATGTGGCGGGCAAATAGTTCATGAGCGTTCTCCTGTTTCATATCCCGCACCGTGCAGGGGTGGAAGCCGGTGGTGGCCAGCGCCGTGCACCGTGGGTCCTCGCTGACTCGCAGCACACAGCACCGGCCCCACCGGGTGGGTCAGCAATCCATCACGTCAGGACGTGACACATTCGCCAAAGCCGCCACCGCCGGGGGTGGCGATCTCGAACACATCGCCCGGCTCCATCAGCGCCGCGCCAATGTGGCCCAGTTCCTCCACCTGGCCGTTGGCACGCAGCACGCGGTTGGCACCGGGCTTGCCGGGCTGGCCGCCCGCCATGCCAAAGGCGGGGTTCAGTCGCCCGTTGGACAGGATGCTGGCCGTCATCGCCTCCAGGAAACGCACGCGCCGCACGCCACCGTCCCCGCCCGCCCAGCGGCCTGCACCGCCCGAGCCGCGCTGGATCTCGTAGCTGTCGAGCACCACCGGGAAGCGGAACTCCAGCACCTCGGGGTCGGTCAGGCGCGAGTTCGTCATGTGGGTCTGGACCACGCTGGTGCCGTCAAAGCCACGCACCGCACGGCCCGAGGCGTCCAGCACCGCACCCGCACCGCTGCCACCGGCAATGGTTTCGTAGTACTGGTACTGCGCATTGCCGAAGGTGAAGTTGTTCATGGTGGGCTGGCTGCCCGCCATCACGCCCAGGGCGCCAAACAGCGCGTTGGTGATGCAGGTGGAGGTCTCCACGTTGCCCGCCACCACCGAGGCCGGCGGGTTGGGGTTGAGCATGGAGCCTTGGGGAATGATCACCTGCAGGGGCTTGAGGCAACCGGCGTTGAGCGGGATGTCGTCGTCCACCAACGTGCGGAACACATACAGCACGGCCGCCATGCACACGGCACGCGGGGCGTTGAAGTTGTTCATCTGCTGCGGGCTGGTGCCTGCAAAGTCGATGACCGCGCTACGCTCGGCCACATTGACCTTGACCGACACGCTGATCTGCGCGCCGTTGTCCAGCGGCAGGGTGAAACTGCCGTCCTTGAGCTGCGTGATCACACGGCGCACGGACTCTTCGGCGTTGTCCTGCACATGGCGCATGTAGGCCTGCACAACATCCAGACCAAACTGGTCCACCATCTTCGACAGCTCTTGCACGCCCTTTTCGTTCGCCGCGATCTGTGCACGCAGGTCGGCCAGGTTCTGCTGCGGGTTCCGGCTGGGGTATGGCGTGGTGCCGCCGCCCGTGGCCAGCAGGGTGCGCACTTCCTCTTCCAGAAAGATGCCCCGGTCCACCAGCTTCACGTTGTTGATCTGCACGCCTTCCTCGTCGATGCGCGTGGAGAACGGGGGCATGGAACCTGGCGTGGTGCCGCCAATGTCCGCGTGGTGGCCCCGGCTGCCCACATAAAACGTGGGCTCGTTGCCCTCGGCCACGTACACCGGGGTGATCACCGTCACATCCGGCAGGTGGGTGCCGCCGTGGTACGGGTCGTTGAGCATGTACACGTCGCCCGGGTGCATCTTGCCCGCGTTCTCGCGGATCACGGTCTTGATGCTCTCGCCCATGGACCCAAGGTGCACCGGCATGTGGGGCGCGTTGGCGATCAGGTTGCCGGCCGCGTCGAACAGCGCACAGCTGAAGTCCAGACGCTCCTTGATGTTGACCGAGTAGGCCGTGTTCTGCAGCTGTAGCCCCATCTGCTCGGCAATGTTCATGAACAGGTTGTTGAACACCTCCAGCAGCACCGGGTCCACCGTGGTGCCTGCGGCGTACTGCACCTTGCGGGCGGTCACGCGGTCCAGCACCAGGTGGTCCAGGTCGGTCAGGCGCGCAGACCAGCCGGGCTCCACCACGGTGGTGGTGTTCTTCTCGGCAATGATGGCCGGGCCGGGGATCACGTCGCCGGGGTGCAGGTCCTCGCGCACCACCAGGGCCGCATCGTGCCAGGCACCGCCCGAGTACATCTGGACCACCTCGCGCTGCGGGTGCTTGCGGTGCGGGTGCACGGGCAGGCGCGGCTCGGCGGGTGCGTCACCGGCAATCATGGCTTCGACCGACACCGCCTCCACCACCAGGCCCTTGCCCACCATGAGGAAGGCAAAACGCTGGCGGTAGGCGGCCTCAAAGGCTGCCTGGATGCTGGCCATGTCGCCAAACGGCACGACCAGGGCCGAATCCGTGCCCTCGTAGCGCACATGCACGTTGTGGCGCACCTGCACGGGGTTGGTGCTGACCTGCTGGCACTCCAGCTCGGCCTGCGCGGCAGCGCCCAGCGTATCCAGGCGCTCGGCGATCAAGGGCAGAGATTCAGCCGCCAGCGGCATCTCCACTGCCTGCTCGCGGATCACTGTTTGGTCAGCCAGGCCCATGCCGTAGGCGCTGAGCACACCAGCCAAGGGGTGCACGAACACGCGCGACATGCCCAGGGCATCGGCCACCAGGCAAGCGTGCTGGCCGCCTGCACCACCAAAGCACTGCAGGGTGTAGCGCGTCACGTCATAGCCGCGCGCCACGCTGATCTTCTTGATGGCGTTGGCCATCTGCTGCACGGCAATCTGGATGAAACCTTCGGCCACTTCTTCGGGCTTGCGCTGGGTCTGCGTCGCAATCTCTTCAAAGCGGGCGCGCACAGCGTCAGCGTCCAGCGTTTCGTTGGCTGCGGGGCCGAACACGCTGGGGAAATAACGGGGCTGCACCTTGCCCACCATCACGTTCGCATCGGTCACAGCCAGCGGGCCGCCCCGGCGGTAGCTCACGGGGCCGGGGTTGGCGCCCGCGCTCTCGGGGCCCACGCGAAAACGGGCGCCGTCATACGCCAGCACCGAGCCACCGCCCGCCGCCACCGTGTGGATGCTCATCATCGGGGCGCGCATGCGCACACCGGCCACGTGGGTCTCGAACTCGCGCTCGAAGGCCCCGGCGTAGTGGCTCACATCGGTGGACGTGCCGCCCATGTCAAAGCCGATGACCTTTTCGTGCCCGGCCAGGCCCGCTGTGCGCGCCATGCCGACGATGCCTCCTGCAGGGCCGGACAGGATCGCGTCCTTGCCCTGAAACGTGCCCGCATCGGTGAGGCCGCCGGACGACTGCATGAAGAACAGCTTGACGCCCGGCATCTCGCTGGCCACCTGCTCCACGTAGCGGCGCAGAATGGGCGACAGATACGCATCCACCACCGTGGTGTCGCCCCGACTCACAAACTTCATCATGGGGCTGGTTTCGTGCGAGGTGCTGATCTGCGTGAAGCCCACTTCCTGGGCGATGCGCTTGGCCGCCTGCTCGTGCTGGGTATAGCGGTAGCCGTGCATGAACACAATGGCCACGCTGCGCAGGCCGCGACCATAGGCGGCCAGCAAGTCACCGCGCAAGGTGGCTTCGTCCAGGTTCTGCAGCACGCCACCATGGGCGCCCATACGTTCGCGGGCCTCGATGACTTCGGTGTAGAGCAGCTCGGGCAGCTGGATGTGGCGGTCAAACAGGCGCGGGCGGTTCTGGTAAGCGATGCGCAGTGCATCGCGAAAGCCGCGTGTGGTGACCAGCAGCGTGGGCTCGCCCTTGCGCTCCAGCAGTGCGTTGGTGGCCACCGTGGTGCCCATCTTCACGCACTCCACCAGCTCAGGCGTGACAGGCTCGCCGGGCTTCAGGCCGAGCAGGTGGCGGATGCCCGCCACGGCGGCATCCTTGTACTGCTCGGGGTTCTCGGACAACAACTTGTGGGTGGTCAGGGAGCCATCGGGCCGCTTGGCCACGATGTCGGTGAAAGTGCCGCCCCGGTCGATCCAGAACTGCCAGCGTGGGGTGTGCGTTTGGGGTGTCATGGTGGTCATGTGTAGTGGCTCCGAGATAAAAAAATGGAAAGAGGTGGTGGCTGTGTGGCTAGGCGATGGCAAGGTGGGCGGGGGCCAGCCTTTGCATGACCTGCCACACGGCAGGAATGGGGGGTGCGATGGCCAGAGCCCGCTCCACAGGGCACCAGGGGCTTGCCAGCGAAGCGGCCCAGGCCATCACGGGCAGGATGTCGGCGGGCGGCAGGGTCTGCATGGTGTCGATCACGATGCGAAGCTCCTGCGCCAGGCGGTTTCCGGGGGCAAATCGCCAGTGGTATTGGCCACCCGCCACACACACGGCGCGGTTTTCCTTGGCCGTCATGGCCGACAGCCACAGGCAGTGAAAGTCGGCGCAGGCCGGGGCTGGAGGCTCGGTCAGGCAGAAGGTGTAGGCGTTTTCATATGCGCGGCCAAAGTTGCGCACCAGGGTCTCGGCAATGGCCTCGCGGCCCAGGGTGCATGCTGGGGCCTGCTCGTCGCCCTGGCGCATTTCCATCTGCAGCAGCGCACCACCGGCAAAGGCTTGCGCAATGAGGTGCGGGCGATTGAGATCCTTGGCGCGCAGGTACATCTCGATGGTGTCCGAGGGTGTGTGCATGGTGCTTCTCCTGAAAGACGTGCACGAAAGGTCAGCGCTGCGTGTAGTACGGGATGAAGATCTGGTTGGCCTCGCTGCCCACCGAGCGCACCCACTCGCGCGAGAACCGTTCGCCCAGGCGCTTGAGTTCGGCATCAAAATCTGCTGGCGCACGATCCACCTTGATGCCCTTGCGCTGCAGCTCGGCCACCGACTCTTCGGCCACCGCAGCGCTCATGGCCCAGCCGCGCGTCTCGGCCTCGGCGGCGGCTTTCGTCACCGCCTGGCGTGTGGGTGCAGGCAGTGCGTCAAAAGCCTGCTGGTTCACAAAAACGATGTTCTTGGGAAACCAGGCGTTGATGCCGTAGTACTGCTTGATCTGGCCCCAGACCTGGTTCTCGACCCCCGTGAGGGCCGAAGTGATCATGGAGTCGAGCTTGCCAGCCGACAGGGCCTGGTTCACCTCCACCATGGGCACATCCACGGGCGTGGCGCCCAGCAGCTCGGCAATGCGCACAGTGCCGGGGTTGTAGGTGCGCATGCGCGTGCCCTTGAAGTCGGCGGACGAGCGCACGGGGTTGATCGAGAACAGCCCCTGCGGCGGCCAGGGCACTGCGTACAGCGCCTTGAGCCCCTTGCTGGCCATGTGCGACTCGATCAGCGGCCGCTGCACGTCCCACATGCGCCGCGCGTCGGCATAGCTGCGCACCACAAAGGGCACGGCGTCCGCCCCGGCGATGGGGATGTCTCGCACCAGGTTGGTCATGATGGTCTCTCCCGCCTGGGCCTTGCCCTCCTGCACGGCCTGGGGAATCTCGTTCAGCTTGAACAAGGCGTTGTTGGCATGGACCTCGATGCGCAGCGCGCCTGCCGAGGCACGCTCCACGTCTTGCGCAAACTGCACGAGATTGCGGGTATGAAACGACTCCGCGCGGTAGCCCGTGGCCAGCTTCCACTGGGTCTGGGCGTGCAGCACCGGGGCCACAGCGAACGCGGCCAACAACACCAAGGTCTTCATGGGGAACTCCTGTGCGGACGTTTCAGGCGTGGGTGCGGGGGGTCAGCCCTGCATCTGGCGGGGCAGCCAGAGCACGACATCGGGCACGAAGTACGTCATCACGACGGCCACGATCATCAGAGCGAACAGAGGCAAGGCCGTGCGTGCAATCCAGGTTACTTCGCGCCGCGTCATGCCCTGCAACACGAAGAGGTTGAAGCCCACGGGCGGCGTGATCTGCGCCATCTCGACCACCAGCACGATGAAGATGCCGAACCACACCAGGTCAAAGCCTGCAGCCTCCACCGTGGGCAGCAGCACCGCGATGGTCAGCACCACCATGGAGATGCCGTCCAGGAAGCAGCCCAGCACAATGAAGAACACGATGAGCAGCAGCATCAGCGCAAAGGGCGACAGGTGCAGCGCCCCGATGAACTCGGCCAAGTGCCGTGGCAGGCCGATGAAACCCATGGCCAGCGTGAGGAACGCGGCACCGGCCAGGATGAGGCCGATCATGCAGTACACGCGGCAGGCGGCGACCAGCCCTTCCTTGAAGCGCTCCCAGTTCAGCGAGCCCTCGATCTTGGCCAGGATCAACGACCCGGCCACACCCAGCGCCGCAGCTTCGGTAGCGGTGGCAATGCCGCTGTAGATGGCGCCCAGCACCACGACGATGAGAGACACGACGGGAATCAGGTGGCGGGAGGCATACAGCTTTTGCACAAAGCTGAGGCGGGCGTCAGGCGCAGGCACCTTGTCCTTGTTGAACAAGGCCCACACCACGATGTAGCCCATGAACAGCGCAGCCAGCATCAACCCCGGAATCACTCCTGCAAGGAATAGCTTGGAGATCGACACGTTTGCTGCCACGCCGTAGACGATCATGATGATCGATGGCGGAATCAGCAGCCCGAGCGTGCCCGCACCGGCCAATGTGCCCACGGAGATGTCTTCGGGATAGCCGCGCTGCTTGAGTTCAGGCAGCGTGATCTTGCCGATGGTGGCGCAGGTGGCGGCCGATGAGCCCGAGATGGCCGCGAAGATGGTGCAGCCCACCACGTTGACGTGCAGCAGGCGGCCGGGCAAGCGCTCCAGCCAGGGCGCCAGGCCCTTGAACATGCTGCTCGACAGCTTGCTGCGGAACAGGATCTCGCCCATCCACAAAAACAGCGGCAAAGCCGTCAGCGTCCAGCTGGAGGTCGACCCCCAGATGGTCAGCATCATGCTGTCGCCCACGGGGCGGTTGGTAAAAAACTCCATGCCGACCAGAGCCACTGCCAGCAGTGAGAGGCCGATCCACAGGCCCGATCCGAGCACTGCGAACAGCACCACGATCAGACCCAAAGCGATGATGACGTCCATGATGAGGTCTCCTGGATCGGGTTATTCGGAACGTGCGGCTTCGGACACCGCCATGAAGGCCGTCCCCTGGAAGCGCAACACCAGCGCGTGGGCAAACGCCAGCGCAAAACCAATGCAGCCCATGGCCATGCTGATCTGGGGAATCCACAGCGGCGACGCGTCGGCCGCGGGCGATATGTCGTGGGTGATGTAGGAGATCCACACCGAACGCACGGCATAGCAGGCGATGTACACGGACAGCACCAGCGCACTGACCAGGCAGAACCACTCGAAGGCACTGCGCCAGCGGGCGGGCAGCCTGTCCAGGATGAGCGTCACGCGGATGTGATCGCCGTTTTGCAGCGTGCTGGGCAGCGCAAAGAACAAGGCGGCTGCAATGGCGTAACCCGCGTAGGCGTCGAGTCCGTCGATGTTGAGGTGGATGACTTCGCGGGCAAAAACGCCCAGCGTGACTGCGCCGAACGCGGCCAGCATCGACAGGCCGGACAGCAGCATCAGCAGCCTGTAGAAATTTCGGACGAGCTTGTCCATGGCGTACTCCTGTAACGCTTGAGAAAGAGGGGGAGCGGTAATGAAATTGCGGGGGTAGCGCGCGGTGCGCTACCCGGCCCCGTGGGGGCCTTCAGACATGTTCAGACGTGACTACTTCTTGCGGTAGGCGTCGATGATGGCCTGCCCCTCGGCACCGGCCGATTTCACCCAGTCAGCGGTCATGGATTCGCCGATGCTCGCCAGCTCCTTCTTGATGCTGTCGCTGGGCTCGGCCACTGTCATGCCCTTGGCCGACAGTTCCTTGATGAACTCCTTGTCCACACGCTCGCTGGTGGCCCAACCGCGTTCTTCGGCGGCGGCTGCGGCTTTGAGCACGGCATCCTGCAGGGGCTTGTCGAGGGCGTCAAAGGCCTTCTGGTTCACCACCGTGGCATTGCGCGGCAGCCACGCGCTGACGGGGTAGAAGTACTTGACCTGCTCATACAGCTTGGACTCCACGCCGCTGGCGCTCGACGTCAGAAAGTTCTGCACCGTGTTGGTCGCCAGGGCCTGGCCCAGCTCGGACAGCTGGATCGTCACGGGCTGTGCCTTGAGCAGCTGGGCAATGCGCGTGGTGGCAGGGTTGTAGGCGCGCATCTTGGTGCCCGCAAAGTCTGCGGGCGTGCTCACCGGCTTGAGCGAATACAGCGACTGGCCAGGCCATGGCACCGAGAACAGTACCTTCACGCCCTGGGCGGCGAGCAGCTTCTCTTGTGCGGGCTTGGCGGCCAGGTACAGGCGCTTGGACTCTGCATAGGTGGTCGCCAGGAAGGGGATGGAGTCCACGCCAAAGAGCGGGTTCTCGTTGGTGGCGCCCGACAGGATGAACTCGGCCGAAGGCACCTGCCCGGTCTGCACCGCGCGCTTGATTTCGTTGGCCTTGTACAGCGAACCACCCGGGTGCAGGGTGATCTTGAGCTTGCCGCCGGTGAGCTTGTCCACGTCATCGGCAAACTGCTGCACGTTCTGCGTCTGGAAGCTGTTGGCACCGTAGCCGGTGGGCAGGTCCCACTTGACCTGGGCCTGGGCCGCACACACGCTGAGGGCAGCCGTCATACACAGTGCAAATTTTTTCATGGGGAGACTCCTGGGGTAAGCCGCTTAGAAGCTGGCGAGTTGGTGGTTGAGAAGGTCGGTGATCAGCATGCAACCCGGGGCATGGGTGATGCAGAAGGCCGGTTGGGCGTTGAGGATGGCCGATTGCGGCGTCACGCCGCAGGCCCAGAAAACAGGGATCTCACCGGGCATCAGCGCTACGGCATCGCCATAGTCGGGCTGGGACAGATCGGTGATGCCGATGAGAGCCGGGTCACCAATGTGCACGGGTGCGCCGTGCACGTTGGGAAACCGCGAGGTGACCTGCACCGCCCGAATCACATCTGCTGCAGGCATGGGGCGCATGGTCACCACCATGGGGCCACCGAAGGGGCCCGCCGGCTCGGTTTGCACATTGGTGCGGAACATGGCGACGTTCTTGCCTTCCTCGACGTGGCGCAGGCGGATGCCTGCCTCGATCAATGCGGACTCGAACGAGAACGAGCAACCGAGAACGAAGGTGACCAAGTCAGAGCGCCAGAGGCTGGCGATGTCCACCACCTCTTCGGACATTTCTCCGTGACGCCAGATGCGGTAGAGCGGCACATCGCTGCGAATGTCGATACCCTTGCCGAGTGAAGGCAAGGTGAACTGTCCGGGCTCACTGACCGCCAGCACAGGGCAAGGCTTGGGGTTGCGTTGACAGAACCGCAGGAAGTCACTGGCAAGCACCTCGGGCAGGATGACGACGTTGCCCTGAACATGGCCATCTGCAAGGCCACTGGTGTGCGATGTCCACAGGCCCTTGCGGATCGTGTCACGGACATGGATCGGGTTGCTGGCACCTTCAGGACCAAACACCACGAGCGAATTTTCTTGAACGAAGTCCACCGTTTTTCCTTGCATTGAGAAATGTCAATTGCATGACGTTGGGCAGATTGTGTTGGGGTGTGAACGACCCTGGCAAATTCAAAAAATTTCTATCACGTCATCGATTTTTTCCATGCACTCCATTGGGGATAGGCGAACCATCTTGGCGCCAAGGGAAAACCCTTAGAGAAAATTTACGGGTAAACACTGACGCCAGCGAATCATTGGAATGCCGGAGAAAAAAGGCGTATGCCGAGCACACCCGGCAGGGTGCCTCAAGGTGTTTTGACAGAAGGCTCAGCCCTTGCGAGGGCGGCGGGCCGGCGCGGGCTGTTGCTGCTCGATGAAGTCCAGCGCCGAACGCACCACGGCCTCCATGGCGGGCGATGAAGGGTCTTCGCGGTAGCTCACGTGGATGGGCAGCGGCCGCAATGTCGTGTCGCACGCCAGGGCTCGCAAGTCAGGGAACGCCAGCAGGCGCTGCACTGCCAGACGCGGCAGCGTGGCCACGCCAAAGCCACCTTGCACCAACTGCACCATGGCAGAAATCGACGAGATGGTGTGCACGCAACGCGGCTCAACCTGGGCCTGGCGCAGCGTGTCGAGCAGGGACACGTGCGGCTGCGAGCCACGCTGGAAAGTCAGGATGTCAGCGCCTGCAAAATCTTCCAGCGCATAGCGGCGCTTGCGGTGCGTTTTGCTGTTGCCCACAAACACCATCTCCATGGGCGTCACCGCTTGACTGCGGATGCCGTCCGCGGCCGCAGGCAGGGCCGCGAAAACGGCATCCAGCGTGCCGCGGCGGATCTGGTCGAGCAACACCGGGGTGGTCTCCACCGTCAGCTCCAGCTCCAGCAAAGGGTTGTCCTTGCGCAGCTGTTCCACCCACGGAATGAGCCATGAGTGCAAGACCGATTCGATGGCCCCCAGGCGGATCGACACCTCCAGCGGACCACCCGATCCCATCTCGGATTTGAGCTGGCGCTGCAGCTCCAGCATGCGCTTGGCATACACCAGGAACCGGGCACCTGCCACCGTGAGTTTGAAATGCTTGTCGCGCCGGTCCAGCAATAGCACGCCCAGCTCTTCTTCGAGCGCGGAGATGCGGCTGGACATGGCGGACTGGGTCAGAAAGAGCTTCTCGGCAGCGCGTGTCACGCTCTTGAGAGAGGCCACCCAGTAGAAGGCTTCGACAAAACGCAGGTTCATGGTGTTCTTCGGAAGGGCTGGGTGTACTTTTACTCAAACGGCTCTGCGCACTGCCCAGACGGGCGCACTGCGATGGTGCGCGGTGTGGGAATCCACCCGCCTTTTTCCGGCAGACACTGCGCTGCAAAAGCCATTGTGCCGTCGCATTTCAAGGTCACAACGCAGAACTGCTCGCAGTTGGGGCGCTGACCAAAAGTGCGTTGCCAGTTTTCTGCAAGGAATCTGCGGCGCCTTGCCACGCCACACCACCGGCCTACCCGGTGAACAAGGGCAGGTCTGCCTTCTTCAAGGTCCGCAGCACAAAGCTGGAGCGGCTGTGCCGTATGCCTTTGATCTTGTAGAGCTTCTCGCGCAGCAGGCGCTCGTAATCGCGGGTGTCCTTGACGACGATGCGCAGCAGGTAGTCGTAGTCACCGGAGACCAAGTGCGCCTCGATCACTTCGGGAATGCTGGCCAGTGTCTCGCCAAACTTTTCGAGCGTGTTGTCCGAATGGCTGTCGAGGGTGACCTGCACCAGTACCGTGTCGGCCAGGTCAAGGGACTGAGGATTGATGCGCACCGTGTAGCCCTGGATGACACCCGCCTCTTCCATCTTTTTGATGCGCCCCCAGCAGGGTGACGGGCTCAGGCCCACGGCCTGCCCTATTTCTTGCAGGCTGGCGCGAGCGTTGGCCTGCAAGACAGCGAGAATTTTTCTATCCAGTCGATCCATCGGCCTGATTATTCAGCAAATCATTTGGATGCAGAAAATTATTCTGCATATCCAACAGAATGCGCCAAATTCAGCAAATTCATCTGCAGCACCCGGCGCATACTTCTTCCATCAAGGCGCTCTTACCGGAGCGCACAAATTGACAAGGCCCCGGCTGGTTACCGCCAGCACGGGGCCCTTGGCATTCCAGATGCCTCCACACACTGAATAGTGAAGAGCCGCTTGCATCCGTCGGTGGCGTGCGGACGACGTACAGGCCTCAACCGCTCCGCTCCAAGGAGGTGTCGCCAATGCAACTGCAAACACGGGGTTGACCAGTTGATAAGCACGCTTACCAGCACAAACCCGGATGCCTGCGGCCATGCTGCACCGCCATAATTTGACTAAGGCCAGGGGCGGCTCTGCCAGGAGCCCAAGTGCCCCAATCCCCTGCCCCAACATCAACAGGAGACACCATGCAATTGACCAAACTCGTCGTTGGACTGAGCCTCGCGCTCGGCTTTGTGGCCACCGCTGCTGCGCAGACCACCATGCGCATCAGCATCTCGACGGCCCAGAACTCCCACCAGGGTGTAGCCATCGACACGTTTGCCAAAGAGGTCGAAAAACGCACGGGGGGCCGCTACAAGATCCAGACGTTCTACAACGGCGCCTTGGGCGGCGAGCGCGAATCGATCGAAGCCGTGCAACTGGGCACCCAGGAACTGGCCTTCAGCTCCACAGGCCCTGTGCCCAACTTTGTGCCCGAGACCAAGATCCTGGATGTCCCCTTCCTGTTCCGCGACAAGGCCCATGCACGCGCGGTGCTGGACGGTCCTATCGGCCAGGACTTGCTGTCCAAATTCGACGCCAAGGGTTTCAAGGCACTGGCTTGGGCCGAGAACGGCTTCCGCCACATGACCAACAGCAAGCGCGACGTGAAGGAGCCCGGTGACCTGAAGGGCCTGAAGATGCGCACGATGGAGAACCCCGTGCACATTGCCGCGTACAAGGGCTTTGGCATCATCACCACGCCCATGGCCTTCCCTGAAGTGTTCACGGCGCTACAACAAGGCACTGTGGACGGCCAGGAGAACCCGCTGTCCGTCATCATCTCGGCCAAGTTCGACCAGGTGCAAAAGCACCTCTCCCTCACCGGCCATGTGTATTCGCCCTGCATCTTCGTGATGAACAAGGCAGCTTTCGACAAGCTCTCGGCAGCCGACAAGCAGGCCTTCATTGACGCAGCCAAGGAAGGCACCAAGGCCAACCGTGCACGTGTGGACGAAGACGACGCCAAGGGCGTTGCTGACCTGCGCGCCAAGGGCATGACCGTGATCGACAACGTGGACAAGGCCAAGTTTGTGGCGGCTCTGGCCCCTGTGAACGCCGAGTTTGAAAAGCAGTTCGGCAAGGCTGCTATCGACAAGATCCGCGACGTCAAGTAATTTGGGTCTTTGCTATCACCTTTGTAGCCAATAACGCCCGTAGCCATTGCGCTATCGGGCGTTTTTATTCTTGAACCATTGCTGGTTCTGATCACCTCCTACCTGCCCATGGTCGGCATCGCCCCATGAAAAACGCTTTTCTTACCTTTGAGCGATGGACCACCTTCATCGCCATGCTCGGCGCTTGCGCCATGTTGACCCTGGCCTCGGCCCTGGGCATGTTCCAGATCGTGACGCGCTTTGTGCTGGAGCAGCCCGCCGAATGGACCGAAGTGCTCATCCGCTTCAGCCTGATCTGGATGGTGTTCCTGGCCATCCCGGCCGCGTTTCGCCAGGGCGCGATGGTGAGCGTGGACGTGCTCTACCGCTGGAGCCCGCCACGCATCAAGCGGGTGCTGGACTGGGTGGTGGCACTGGCGGCCCTGGCCCTCATCGGCATCATCATCTGGTACGGCTGGGACTACGCGCAACGTGGGGGGGTGCAGAGCATGGCCGGGCTGGAGTCCGTCTCCATGTTCTGGGCCTACCTCGCCATGCCGGTGGGCGGACTTTTTTGCATCGTCGGCATCATTGGCAACCTCATTGATCCCCTGCGCATGGAACTGGAGACTGCCCAATGAACGCCGCGCCGAGCCGCCTCAAGCCAGTGAACGGCCTCCTCGGGGGGCAGCGAGGACCTGCAATGCCGAGCGTGGGAGTCCAACTATGAGTTTGGTCATGATTTCAACGATGGTGCTGTGCTTTGCACTCACCGTCTCGGTGGCCGTATCCATCGGTTTGGCGTCCATCCTGGGCATCCAGGCCTCCAACGCGAACATGCTCATCTCCGTCAAGGAGATGTTCGGGGCCATCAACAAGTTTCCGCTCGCAGCCATCCCCTTCTTCATCCTCGCGGGCAACCTGATGGAGACCGGAGGCATCTCGCGCCGTCTGGTGGAGTTTGCCAAGAGCATCGTCGGCGGCGTGCAGGGTGGCCTGCCCATGACCTGTGTGCTGACCTGCATGATCTTTGCCGCCGTATCGGGTTCGTCGGTCGCCACCACGTTTGCGATTGGCGCCATCCTGATTCCCGCACTCATCAAGCATGGCTACCCCACCAGCTACGCTGCCGCGCTGCAGGCTACCAGTGCCGAGCTGGGCGTGATCATCCCGCCCTCCATCCCGATGATCCTGTACGGCGTGAGCGCCGAGGTGTCGATTGGTGAGCTGTTCATCGCCGGCTTCGGCCCGGGGCTGCTGATCAGCGCCGCCCTGATGCTGTTTGTCTGGCTGTACTGCAAGTACAAGGGCTGGGGCAAAAACGACGGCGATGGGCGCATGCCCTTTGGCAAGGCCACGCTGCAGGCGGGCTGGGCGCTGCTGATGCCGGTGATCATCCTGGGCGGCATCTATGGCGGCGTGTTCACCCCCACCGAGGCATCGGCCGTCGCCGTGTTCTACGCGTTGGTGGTCGGCATCGTCATCTACCGCGAGATCAAGCTCAAGGACCTGTTCGCCATCCTGCGCAAATCGGCCATCTCGTCGGCGGTGATCATGTTCATCATTGCCAACGCCGGCTTGTTTGCATTCCTCATCACACGCGCGGGCGTGCCCGATGCCATCGGCCGCTGGCTGGAGGCGGTGCTGCAGTCTCCCGCCCTGTTCCTGCTGGGCGTGAACGCGGCACTGTTCGTGATCGGCATGTTCATCGAGACCAGTGCGGCGATCATCGTGCTGGCCCCCATCCTCGCGCCTGTGGCCAT
Organism: Acidovorax sp. M14; assembly: GCF_049331375.1. Lineage (NCBI taxonomy): Bacteria > Pseudomonadati > Pseudomonadota > Betaproteobacteria > Burkholderiales > Comamonadaceae > Acidovorax > Acidovorax sp. M14. Next base: position 2,199,179 of record NZ_CP186263.1, on the reverse strand, counting down.
GCACTTCGGCATCGACCCTGTGCATTTCGGACTCATCATGGTGGTGAACCTGGCCCTGGGCATGATCACGCCCCCGTTCGGGGTGAACCTGTTTGCTGCCTGCACGGTGGCAAGAATCTCGCTGGACCGGATCATCAAGCACCTGCTTCCGTTTGTCGGCGTGATTCTGGTGTGCCTGATGATCATCACCTATGTGCCATCGATCTCGTTGGCACTTCGGGATCTGGTCTACGCAAAGTAGTTAGAATCGACCGGTCAGGAGAGAGTGCTCCGTCTTGTCCCCAGGACGCGCAGCACCGCCGAAGGCGCAGGCAGCAGCCGAACGCTCAGGCAAAAGGACTGGCAACCGCCCGCAGCGATGCGGGCGTTCCCTTGCTGGAGAGAGGTGGCCCCACAGAAAAGACACTGTGTGCAGGCCATCCACCGAAGGAGCAAACCGCACGGCCAGCCAGGGCGCTGCGGTGAATCTCTCAGGTAAAGCGGACAGCAGGGCAAATCCCGTAGCCACCCTGTGGCTGCGGCCCCCATTTGCCCCGGAGTCCGCCATGTCAGCCACCGCCCCACTGCTCACCACGCCTCTGAACGACCTGCACATCGAGCTGGGCGCCCGCATGGTGCCTTTTGCAGGCTATTCCATGCCCGTGCAATACCCCGCTGGCCTGATGGCCGAGCATGTGCACACCCGCACCGCCGCCGGCCTGTTTGACGTGTCACACATGGGCCAGCTCAAGCTGATCGGCGCCGATGCTGCCGCAGCGTTTGAAACCCTGATGCCCGTGGATGTGATCGACCTGCCCGTGGGCAAGCAGCGCTACGGTCTGCTGCTGACCGACGAAGGCACGATCATTGACGATCTGATGTTCTTCAACCAGGGCATCGTGGATGGCGAGCCCACCTTGTTCGTCATTGTCAACGGCGCCTGCAAGGTGGGCGACATTGCCCATATCCAGGCCCACATCGGCCAGCGCTGTAAGGTGGTGCCCATGCCCGACCACGCCCTGCTCGCTCTGCAGGGCCCACAGGCCGTCACCGCCCTCGCCCGCCTGGCGCCCGGTGTCGAAAAGCTGGTGTTCATGACCGGTGGCGCGTTCAGCATCGCGGGCTGCGACTGCTTTGTGACCCGCAGCGGCTACACCGGCGAAGACGGCTTTGAAATCTCCGTACCCGCCGCGCAGGCCGATACCCTGGCCCGCGCTCTGCTGGCCCAGCCTGAAGTCAAGCCCATCGGCCTGGGCGCGCGCAACTCGCTGCGCCTCGAAGCAGGCCTGTGCCTGTATGGCAACGACATCGACACCACCACCACGCCCCCCGAAGCCGCGCTCAACTGGGCCATCCAGAAGGTGCGCCGCACCGGTGGCGCGCGTGCAGGCGGCTTCCCAGGTGCCGACAAGGTGCTCGCACAGATCGACAACCCTGCCAGCCTGCCCCGCAAGCGTGTGGGTCTGGTCGCGCTGGAACGCGTGCCGGTGCGCGAGCACACCGAACTGCAGAGCACGGACGGCCAGAAGATCGGCGAAGTCACCAGTGGCCTGCTGGGCCCCACGGTGAATGAACCCGTGGCCATGGGCTACGTCACGCCCGCTTTTGCCGCCATCGGCACCCGTGTCAACGCCATCGTGCGCGGCAAGGTGGTGCCCATGGAAGTGCGCGCCATGCCGTTTGTGCCAGCCAATTACTACCGCGGCTGATTTCATCAGCGAAGCGCAGAAGCTTCGGCCGCTTACATTGCAGATTCCTTTACTTTTTTCCTTTGCTTGAGGAGCTTCCCATGACGATCAAATTCTCCAAAGACCACGAGTGGATCAACGCCGCTGATGCCAACGCTTCGGTGGTGGGCATCACCGTGCACGCGCAGGACGCGCTGGGCGACGTGGTGTTTGTAGACCTGCCCGAAGTGGGCAAAAGCTTTGCCCAGGGCGAAGTGGCAGGTGTGGTCGAGTCCGTGAAGGCCGCCGCCGATGTGTACATGCCCGTCTCTGGCGAAGTGGTCGAAGTGAACGAAGCCTTGCGTGCCGACCCGTCGCTGGCCAACAGCGACCCGCTGGGCGCTGGCTGGTTCTTCAAGGTCAAGCTGGCCGACGTGAGCCAGCTCGACGCCCTGCTGGACGAAGCCACGTACACCGAGTTCGCCAAGAACGCCTGATCCTCGCTGACTCAGAGGGCATGGCGCCGGGCCATGCCCGGCCCGCCGCCCTGTCGCGTGCGTGCTCTTTTCCCGGCACCGCCCCCAACCCGCTGCGACCTACGAGACTGCCCCATGCTGATGCAATCCGCCACCCCCCTTGGCGCGCTTGAAAACGCCACCGAATTCCTGCCCCGCCACATCGGCATCGACGCGGCCGACGAAGCGCACATGCTGTCGGTGATCGGCGAGGCCTCGCGCCGTGCGCTCATCGAATCCATCGTGCCGCGCTCCATCGCACGCAGCCGGGGCATGGACCTGCCAGCGCCGCTCACCGAAGCAGCGGCACTGGCAGAACTCAAGGCCATCGCGGGCAAGAATCAGCTGCTCAAGAGCTTCATCGGCCAGGGCTACTACGGCACGCACACGCCCGGCGTCATCCTGCGCAACATCCTGGAGAACCCCGCCTGGTACACCGCCTACACGCCCTACCAGGCTGAGATTTCGCAAGGCCGCATGGAAGCCCTGGTCAACTTCCAGACCATGGTGTGCGACCTCACCGGCATGCCGATTGCCAATGCGTCCATGCTGGACGAAGCCACCGCCGCCGCCGAGGCCATGACGCTGGCCAAGCGCTCGGTCAAGAACAAGAGCAACGTGTTTGTGGTGGCGGGCGATGCCCACCCACAGACCATCGAGGTCATCCAGACCCGCGCCAAGCCCCTGGGCCTGGAAGTGCGCCTGGCCAATTCGGCCGAAGAATGGAGCACCCTGCTGGACGGTGACTACTTTGCCGTGCTGGCCCAGTACCCCGCCACCAGCGGCCGCATTGACGACCTGCGCGCCGACGTGGAAAAGGCCCATGCCAAACAAGCGGCCTTCATCGTGGCGGCCGACCTGCTGGCGCTCACCCTCATCACGCCACCCGGCGAACAAGGTGCCGACATTGTGGTGGGCACCACCCAGCGTTTTGGCATGCCCATGGGCGCCGGGGGCCCCCACGCTGCCTACATGGCCTGCCGCGACGAATTCAAGCGTAGCATGCCTGGCCGCCTGGTGGGCGTGAGCGTGGACGTGCATGGCAAGCCCGCCTACCGCCTGGCCCTGCAAACGCGCGAACAGCACATCCGCCGCGAAAAGGCCACCTCCAACATCTGCACGGCCCAGGTACTGCCCGCCGTGATCGCCAGCATGTACGCCGTGTACCACGGCCCCGAAGGCCTCAAGCGCATTGCACAGCGCGTGGCTGCCTATACCGCCGTCCTGGCCCAGGGCCTGAAGCAGCTGGGCGCCCCAGTGCGTGAGCAGGCGACCTTCGACACGCTGAGTCTGCACACCGGCGCCGCTACCAAATCCATAGCTGCTCGCGCAGTGCAGATGGGCGCCAACCTGCGAATTTACTTTGAAGAGTACCTGTGCATCTCGCTGGACGAGACCACCACACGCGCCGACATCGAGCTGCTCTGGAAGATCTTCGCCAAGGACGGCCAGGCGCTGCCCACCTTCGATGCGTTTGAAAAGGGCGTGGAGCCGCTGATCCCCACCGAGCTGCGCCGCGCAAGCAGCTACCTGACGCACCCGGTGTTCAACACCCACCACAGCGAGACGGGCATGCTGCGCTACATCCGCCAGCTGTCCGACAAGGACCTTGCACTGGACCGCAGCATGATCCCGCTGGGCTCGTGCACCATGAAGCTCAACGCCACCAGCGAGATGATCCCCATCACCTGGCCCGGGTTCGCCAACGTGCACCCGTTCGCCCCCGCGGACCAGCTGGTGGGCTACAAGGAGCTGGACGAGCAGCTGCGCGCCTGGCTGTGCCAGGCCACGGGCTACGCGGGCATCAGCCTGCAGCCCAACGCTGGCTCGCAGGGCGAATACGCGGGCCTGCTGGCCATCAAGGGCTACCACGAGTCGCGTGGCGAAGGCCACCGCAACATCTGCCTGATCCCCAGCAGCGCACACGGCACCAACCCCGCCAGCGCCCAGATGGTGGGCATGCAGGTGGTGGTGACGGCCTGCGATGCCAATGGCAACGTGGACCTGGTGGACCTGAAAGCCAAGTGCGAACAACACAGCGCCAACCTGGCCGCCGTGATGATCACCTACCCCAGCACGCACGGCGTGTTCGAGACCAGCGTGAAAGAGCTGTGCGCCCTGGTGCACAGCCACGGCGGCCGCGTGTACGTGGACGGCGCCAACATGAACGCACTGGTCGGTGTGGCCGCCCCCGGCGAGTTTGGCGGCGACGTGAGCCACCTGAACCTGCACAAGACCTTCTGCATCCCCCACGGCGGTGGCGGCCCCGGCGTCGGCCCCGTCTGCGTGGTGGAAGACCTTGTGCCCTTCCTGCCCGGCCATGCCACAGCGGGCGTGGCAGGCGGCGTGGGCGCCGTCAGCGCTGCCCCGCTGGGCAACGCTGCCGTGCTGCCCATAAGCTGGATGTACATCCGCATGATGGGCGCCGAAGGCCTGCAGGCGGCCACCGAGACCGCCATCCTGAGCGCCAACTACATCAGCGCACGCCTCAAGGACCACTACCCCACGCTGTACGCGAGCGAAAACGGCCATGTGGCCCACGAGTGCATTCTGGACCTGCGCCAGCTCAAGGACACCAGCGGTGTGATGGCCGAAGACGTGGCCAAGCGCCTGATCGACTACGGCTTCCACGCGCCCACGCTGAGCTTCCCGGTGCCCAACACGTTGATGGTGGAGCCCACCGAGAGCGAAACCCTGTTTGAGCTGGACCGCTTCATCGACGCGATGATCGCCATCCGCGACGAGATCCGCCAGATCGAAGCAGGCAAGCTGCCGCAGGACAACAACCCGCTCAAGAACGCCCCGCACACCGCAGAAAGCCTGCTGAGCGGCGAGTGGAACCGCCCCTACACCCGCGAAGCGGCTGCCTACCCCGTGGCTGCACTGCGCAGCAACAAATACTGGTCGCCCGTGGGCCGCGTGGACAACGTGTGGGGCGACCGCAACCTGAGCTGCAGTTGCATCCCGGTGAGCGACTACGCCTGACCCTGCCATAGCGACCCCGGCGGCGCGTCCGCTGCCGTGGCTCTTGGCCTTCCAAGCCCTGGCGCTCGCGTGCCCAGGGCTTTTTTCGTGGTGCCGCTCCCACAGGCCGTGGCACGAACGCGCATAAGATCGCGGGCTGCGTTGTGATTCACTCTTTCAGGAGCCCCCTTTGCGAAACCTCTTGTGCCTCTTGCTCGCCACCGTTGTGATGGCCCCCGCCGCCATGGCCCAGACCTCCAAGCCCGTCACAACGGCCAGCGGCTTGATTTATGAATCACTCAAAGACGGCACGGGCGAATCGCCCAAGGCCACCGACACGGTCAAGGTGCACTACAAGGGCACGTTCCTCGACGGCAAGGAGTTCGACAGCTCCTACAAGCGCGGCGAACCCACCTCGTTCCCGCTCAATCGCGTGATCCCTTGCTGGACCGAAGGCGTGCAGCGCATGAAGCCCGGTGGCAAGGCCAAGCTGACCTGCCCACCTGCCATCGCCTATGGTGCAGCCGGTGCGGGCGGCGTGATTCCCCCCAACGCCACGCTGAACTTTGAGATCGAGCTGATCTCCGTCGGCCGCTGATCCCATGCTGCTGAAGGTCGGCGACCTCGCGCGGCGCACCGGGCTCACGGTGCGCACGCTGCACCACTATGACGAGGTCGGACTGCTCAAGCCCTCGGGCCGGTCGGACGCAGGGTACCGCCTGTACAGCCAGGCTGACGTGCAGCGGCTGCATGGCATCCAAACCATGCGCCAGATGGGCCTGGCGCTCAGCGACATTGCCGAGCTGCTGGCGGGCGACGGGGTAGCACCCGAGCGCATCATCGGCCAGCAGATCCGCGCGCTGGACCAGCAGATCACCCAGGCCACAGAGCTGCGCGGGCGCCTGACCATGCTGCGCGATGGTCTCATGGCGGGTGCCGAGCCTGACATGGGCAACTGGCTCGAAGCCCTGGCGCTGATGACGACCTATGGCAAGTACTTCAGCACCACAGAACTCAAGCAGATCTTCACCAACTGGAGCCTGATCGAGGCCGACTGGCTCGTGGTCAAAGACCTGGTGCGCAGCGCCATGGACCGCCAGCTGCCACCCGATTCGCCCGAAGTGCAGGCATTGGCTTACCGGTGGATGGCACTGATGCTGCACTGGATGGGGGGCGACCTCGATCTGCTGGACCGCTGGGGCCACATGTTTCGCACCGAGCCCAGTGCCCAGGGGCGCAACCATGCGCCGCCCGGTGACATGATTGCCTATGTGGAGGCCGCCATCGAGCTGCGCCTGGCGTTGCTGATGAAATACCTGACCCGCGACGACCTGCGCACGCTGGGCCATGTTCCGCACACCGCATGGGCGGCGTTGGAACGTGACGTGCAACAGTTGCTGGACCGCCAGATCCCCACCCACCACGCCGACGCAGCGGCTGCGGCTTTGCGCTGGAACACGCTGTTCAACCAACTGACCCGCAACGATGCGCAATTGCGCCACAAGCTGCTCACGGCGTCGGCCAACGAGCCGCTGTTGCAGGCTGGCTCGCCGCTGAGCGCGCCTGTGCGTGCCTACCTGCAGGCAGCGCTGGCACAGGCGATGCCAACGCCTACTTGGACCGCTGCAGCTGCCGCCCCTGAGGCGGCCACACCGTCGCCAAAAAGCCACTGAAAGTGCTTGACCCTCACGCAACGTGAGGCCTCACAGTCGGTCCCCATGAACGGATCGACACCTTCCTCCAGCCCCTCTGCCCCCACCCGGCGGTTGCACGCGCTGGACAACCTGCGCGCCACCATGATGTGGCTGGGCATCGTGCTGCATGTCTCGGTGCTCTACATGAGCCGGCCGTCGCCCCTGCCCTGGCACGACGACCGGTCCAGCCCCCTGGCAGACCTGCTGGTGGCGGTGATCCATGCCTTTCGCATGCCCTTGTTTTTCATCCTCTCCGGGTTCTTTGTAGCGGCGCTGGTCCAACGCCAGGGGCTGGCTGGCATGGTGCGCAACCGCCTGCGCCGTCTCGGTCTGCCTTTTGCGCTGTTCTGGCCGCCGCTGTTCGTGGCCTGTGCGCTGCTCGGGCTGATGTTTCTGCACCGCATGGCCTATGGCACCTGGGGTGTAGACCGCAGCCTGCTGCCCCGAGGCCCCAACGTGCCCCAGGGCCCAGCCACCATGCACCTGTGGTTCTTGTGGATGCTGCTGTGGCTGGCGCTGCTGATGCCCGTGGCATGGAGGGCGGTACGCGCATTGCCCGCAGGGCTGCAGCAGGCCCTGCGACGCGGTGCCCTCTGGCTCGGCGGCACACCTGCGGGCCTGCTGATGCTCACGCTGCCCCTGGCGTGGATTGGCGCGGGCTACGACCACGGCATCGTCACGCCCAGCGGGTCCTTCCTGCCACCGCTGGCGGAATGGATACACAACGGGCTGTTCTACGGCTTTGGCCTGAGCCTGCACGTGCACCGCAAGGCGCTCATGACGCGCTACGAACGGCACTGGCCTGCGCTGGCCGGCTTGGGGCTGGTGGGCTTTCTGGTCACTGCACTGCTTTCGGAAGTGCTGGCTCAGCCCGAAGCATCGGCCTTTGTGCTGGTGCTGGTCACCGGGGCGTTTACCGATCTGCTGGCCGCGCCCGTATCGGCCACGCGCCACCTGCAGTTCTGGATGGCCCTGGCCTACAACAGCGCGTCGTGGCTCTGGAGCTTTGCGCTGATCGGGCTGTTTCTGCGCCATGTCGGCCAGCCCCGCGCCTGGCTGGCCTACCTGGCCGACAGCTCGTACTGGGTGTACCTGGTGCACCTGCCACTCACGATCGGCCTGGGTGCGCTGCTGTACGGCCTGCCCGTTCCAGCCCTGGCCAAGATGCTGATCAACGTGCTGGCCACGACCGCCCTGTGCCTGGCCAGTTACCACCTTTGCGTGCGTTTTACTGCTGTGGGCCGCTTGCTCACGGGGCGCACGCACACCCGTCATTCTTTGGGAGACCTCGTTCATGCGACCTGACACCTCACCCCGTCCTGCCCACCCACCCGGCGCAGGCCCTGCAATCCCACCCGCAGACCCGCGCGCCGCACTGCTGCAGGACCCCAACTTCCGCTGGATGATTGGCGGCTCGGCCCTGTCCATGCTGGGCGACCAGTTCACGCTGATCGCACTGCCCTGGCTGGTGCTGCAGATGACCGGCGACACGCTGGTGCTGGGCACCGTGCTGGCCCTCATCAGCGTGCCGCGCGCCTTGTTCATCCTGATCGGCGGCGCGCTGGTAGACCGCCATTCGCCCAAGCAGGTGCTGATGATCACCAAATACGTCAACCTGGTGCTGCTGGCCGCGCTGGCGGGGCTGGTGTTTGCGGGCACGCTGTCGTTGTGGATGGTGTACGCGCTGTCGCTGGGCATTGGGCTCGCCACGGCCTTCAGCATTCCGGCGGGCACGGCCATGATGCCGTCGGTGGTGGCACGCCCCCAGCTGCAGGCCGCCAACGGCATCAGCCTGGGCCTGCGGCAGCTGACGATGTTCCTGGGGCCCTTGCTCGCGGGGCTGTTGATTGCACTGTTTGGCGCCGGTGGCGCGGCCCACACCGCTGCGGATGCGCCAGCACACGCCAACGCCACTGGCATCGGCATCGCCTTCGCGCTGGATGCGCTGAGCTTCGCCGTGTCGGCCTGGACGCTGTCCAAGGTGCAGACGCGTGCGGGCCTTGCGGACCTTTCCGCCCCCACGGCCGCGCCACAGGCGGTGCTCGCTTCGGTGGCGCAGGGCCTCGGTCACTTCTGGCGTGACAGCGAGCTGCGCACCTGCTTTTTGTACTGGAGCGCCATTGCCCTGTTCATCATGGGCCCCATCCACATCGCCATTCCGGTATTGGCCAGCAGCAGCCCGCAGCTGGGTGCTGCAGCCTTCGGCATCATCGTAGGCGCCCATGGTGCGGGCACGTTACTGGGCATGGTGGTATCGGGCACGGTGCCCCGGCTGCGGTTTGGCAGCCTGGGCATGACCATCCTGGCGTTCGACGCCATCATTGGCGCGCTGTTCATGCCGATGGGCCTGATCACCGCCGTGTGGCAAGGCGCGGTGCTGATGCTGGTCATCGGCCTGCTCGGCGGATTCATGCAGGTGAGCGTGTTCACCTGGATCCAGCACCGGGTCCCCCCCGCCCTGCTGGGCCGCGCGATGAGCCTGTTCATGTTCATCTTCATGGGCCTGGCACCCATCTCCGCCGCCGTCACCGGCTGGGTGATGAAGAGCATCACGCTCACACAGCTGTTTGCCGCCAGCGGAGGGACGCTGGTGGTGCTGGCCGCACTGGCCTTTGGGCTGACACCCATGCGCCGCGTGACGGATGCAGCGCCCGCCACACGCTGAGGCTACCCACGCAAAAAAAAAGGCTGGACCACTGTCCAGCCTTTTTTGTGCCTGAGGAGGAGATCCTCAGACTTCGGTCACGAACTGCTCGCGGGGGCGGCGCACCTTCTTCAGGTTCACCAGCCAGTCGCCTTCGTCGGCGCGGTAGCCCAGCGGCAAGATGGCGACGCTGCGCAGGCCGCGCGCACGCAGGCCCAGGATTTCATCCAGCGCGTTGGGGTCGAAGCCTTCCATGGGTGTCGAGTCCACTTCTTCAAAGGCCGCAGCGATCAGGGCTGCGCTCATGCCGATGTAGGCCTGGCGGGCTGCGTGCTGGAAGTTCACTTCGGCGTCGCGCTGGGGGTAGCTGCTAAGCAGCATCTGGCGGTAGTTTTCCCAGCCTTCGTTCTTGAAGCCACGCTGGTCATTGGTCAGGTCGAACATCATGTTGATGCGGTCGGCCGTGTAGTTGTCCCATGCCGCAAACACCAGCAGGTGCGAGCCGTCGGTGATCTGGGCCTGGTTCCAGGCGATGGGCTGGATCTTGGCGCGCACAGCGGGGTCGGTCACCACGATGATCTCGAACGGCTGCAGGCCGCTGGAGGTGGGCGCCAGGCGGGCGGCTTCCAAAATGCGCTCCACCTTCTCTTGCGGCACCTTCTTGGCGGGGTTCATCTTCTTGGCGGCGTAGCGCCATTGCAGCTTGTTCAGCAGGGGTTGGGCGAGAGTGGTGTCTGTGGTCATGGCAGCGTCCTGAAAGAAGTTGTGGATCAAGGGATGTATCGATGGTGGAACTGTAGGCACCCCACGGTGGTTCGGTAAGCCCTGCCAAAGAAACGGATTGTTCGCAATTCATCAACAATCGACCCACAAGCGCTTTGCAACCGCGCTCTGTTGGTGCATCCGCCATCGCGTGATGCCGGATGGGCGGGCGTACACTTGAGAAAGCCTGGGCGAGCGCCCGGGCACGCACCCGGCTGACCGCGCCCCTTCATGAGTGAACCCGACCTGTCTTTTCTGGACCCTGCAGGCCGCCAGCCCGCAGCCGCAGAGCACATGCCTCGCCCGCCTGTCCCCCACTCCCGCACGCCCGGCGCTTCGGCGGAGGGCCTGGTGGCCGAGCTGCGCGCCTACCAGGCCGAACTGGAAAACCAGAACAAGGTGCTGCGCTACAGCCAGGCCGTGGCCGAGAGCGCGTACGAACGCTTCGAAACCCTGTTTGCCAGCGTGCCGCTGGCCCTCATGGTGGTGGACGACCACGACATGGTGGTGCAGGCCAACTCCATGGCGCACCGCTCTTTCCAGCCCACCGAGCGCGACCGGCCACTGACCGCGCTGATGCCTTTTGTGTGCCCGCAAGACGCCGCCCGCGTGCGCGAGGCCTTTACCCAGGCGCAAGACCTGGGGCACAGCGAGGTCAAGGAGGTCGTGTTCCTCATCAGCGACGCAGCGCGCATCACCGGCGACCTGCACATCGCCCACATCGAGGCACCGCAAACCAGCGGCCCGCCGCTGTCGCAGTTTTTGTGCGCCGTGATCGACCAGGGCCCGCTGCTGGCCGAGCGCCAGGCGCTGCAGCACAGCGCCGAGACCCTGCAGCAGCGCAACGAGCAGATCCGCGCCAGCGAAAAGCGGCTGGAGGCTGTCATCAACTCCGCGCTGGACGCCATCATCTGCGTGGACCAGCACCAGCGCATCACCGTGTTCAACCCCACCGCCGCCGCGCTGTTCCAGTGCAGCGCCAGCGATGCGCTGGGCAGCACGCTCGACCGCTTTCTGCCCGATGCAGCGCAGGCCCTGGCGTTTGCGCAGCTCACCACACAGGCCCTGCTGGGCGAAATGACGGCCCTGACCGCCAGCGGCAAGGAGCTGGCGGTGGAGGTGAGCGTGTCGTTCGAGCGCCATGCGGAAAGCGTGGGCGGCGGCGAGACCACGACCGTGTTCGCGCGCGACCTGACCGGGCGCAAGAAGGCCGAGGCGCACCGCAACGAACTGGAAGCCCAGTTGCGCGAGTCGCACAAGATGCAGGCCGTGGGCACCATGGCCGGGGGCATCGCGCACGACTTCAACAACATCCTGGGCGCCATTCTGGGCAATGTGGAGCTGGCCAAGGCCGACTGCGCCACCCACGCGCCCGGCTCGCCCGTGCTGGAGAGCCTGCTGGAGATCGACAAGGCCGGCCGCCGCGCGCGCGACCTGGTGCGCCAGATCCTCACCTTCAGCCGCAACGAGCCCCCGCAGCGCTCGGCCGTGTCGCTGGCCGAGGTGGTGCACGACACCGAACGCCTGCTGCGTGTGACCCTGCCCCCGGCCATAGAGCTGCACATGCAGCTGCAAGCGGGCCTGCCGCCCGTACTGGCCGACGCCACGCAGGTCGAACAGGCCCTGCTCAACCTGTGCACCAACGCTGTCCATGCGATTGGTACCGAGCGCGGCAGCATCCATGTGGAGGCCGCCACGGTGCAACCCGACCAGCGCCTGACCGAGCGCCTGGGCCTCGCGCCCATCGACTACGTGGCCCTGACGGTGCGCGACACCGGCCCCGGCATGGACGCCGCCACGCTGGAGCGCATCTTTGAGCCCTTCTTCACCACCAAGCCCGTGGGCCAGGGCACAGGCCTGGGCCTGGCGGTGGTGCATGGCGTGATGCGCACACACGAAGGCGGTGTGGACGTGCAAAGCACACCCGGCCAGGGCAGCCGGTTCACGCTGTACTTTCCGGTAGCGACTGACGCCACGGCCGGCACCCCAAGCAGCGCGGCGGCCGATGTGCCCACCGACCCGGCCCCGCAGGCACTCCCCTCAGCTACAGAGGTCACAGCGTCTGCGCCAGTCCCCTCAGCACCGCCCAGCCCCGCACCTGCCAAGAAGCACCATGTGATGTACGTGGACGACGACCAGGCCCTGGTCTTTTTGGTCCAGCGCCTGCTGCGCCGCCGGGGCTACGAGGTGAGCGGCTATACCGACCCCCACGAGGCCACGGCCGCGTTGCGGGCCGCCCCACAGGCCTATGACCTGCTGGTCACCGACTACAACATGCCCGGCTTTTGTGGTGTGGATCTGGTGCGCGAGGCCCGCCTCATCCGCCCCGACCTGCCCGTGGCCCTGGCCTCGGGCTACGTCACGGCCGAGATCGAACAGGCCGCGCTGGCCGAAGGCGCGCAGGCCCTGATCCACAAACCCAACGACGTGGAGGAACTCTGCGCCACCGTGCAGCGGCTGATCGTGGGCCATGACCCTGCCTGAGCCCGTGGCAGATGGCGTACAGGCGCTGTACAAAGACGATGACCTGCTGGTGCTGTGCAAGCCCTCCGGCCTGCTGTGTGTGCCCGGCCGGGGCCCCGACAAGCAAGACTGCCTGAGCGCCCGCGCACAGCTGCGCTGGCCCGGTGCGCTCGTCGTGCACCGGCTGGACCAGGCCACCTCGGGCCTGGTTCTCATGGCACGCCACATCGACGCGCAGCGCCGCCTGGGCCACGCGTTTGCCGAGCGCCTGGTGCACAAACGCTACCAGGCGGTGGTGCAAGGCCTGCTGGGCACCGTGGGTGGCGACTGGAGCGAAATCGACCTGCCCATTGCCGCCGACTGGGAGCGGCGCCCGCTGCGCGTCATCGACCACGCTGTGGGCAAACCCAGCCTGACCCGATGGCGCGCGCTGGCGCACGACGCGGCGGCACAGACCGCCCGCGTTGAGCTGGAGCCCCTCACCGGCCGCACCCACCAATTGCGCGTGCACCTGGCCGCCCTCGGCCACCCCATCCTGGGCGACGCGCTGTATGCCGATGCCGCCACCCAGGCACAGGCGCCACGCCTGCTGCTGCACGCCAGCCACCTGGCCTTTGCGCACCCCGGCACGGGGGAGCCGGTAGCACTGGAGTGGGCGGCCGATTTCTAGCCAAATTACCCGCTAGCGCTAGTGAAACATGCGCAGACCGCTATCCATTCGATAGCAAAAGTATGTGCTGGTCACCGACCTCCCGGCGGCACGGGGCGCGACATGGCCCACTGCACGGCCAGGATGCTTGCCAGCACCACCAGCATGCCCACCAGCGACACCCCCGTCATGGCCTGCCCCAGCAGCCCCCAGCCCAGCAGCACCGCCGTGACGGGGCTCAGCAGCCCCAGTGACGACACTGCCACTGACGGCAGCCGCGCAATGCCACGGAACCACAGCGCATAGGCCACCAGCGCGCCTGCCAGGCTGAGGTACAGATAACCTGCGATATTGGTGAGGGTGAGTGCAGGCAAAGGCGGGTCCACCGCCCACGCAACCGGCGCCAGCATGAGGCCGCCCGCCAGCAACTGCCAGCCGGTAAACGCCAGCACCGGCAAGTCAGACCGCCAGCGCCGCGACCAGAACGTGCCCGCCGCCATGCACAGCGTGCCCACCAGCGCGGCCGCCACGCCCACCATGTCCCAGCGCGCACCGGGCGACAACAGCAGCGCCGCCATGCCCAGCACACCGAAAGCCCCCGCAGCCAGCGCCAGTGCGGGCGGGCGCCGGTGGTCCAGCGCCCAGGTCAGGCCCATCACCACCAGCGGCCCCACAGCGCCCACCACGGCCGCCACGCCGCCGGGCAACCGGTAGGCCGCCACAAACAGCAGCGCCTGAAACACGCCAATGTTCAGCGCCGCCAGCACCAGCAGGCGCCGCCACCCCACCCAGTCGCCCCAGGCCGGCCAGCGGCGGCACCACAGCACCAGCAGCAAGCCTGCGGGCAAGGTGCGCAGCAGCGCGGCGGTAAAGGGCCGGTCGGGCGGCAGCAGCTCGGTGGTGACGATGTAGGTCGAGCCCCAGATGACGGGCCCGAGCGCCGTGGCAAGCGCATCCAGCCATACCGAAGAGCTTGCTGTGGGTTGTGCAGAGGTCATGTATTTATCTTCAATTCAAGACAAAAACTCTACCATACAATCTCGAATTCAAGACAATTTAACCACCACCAACCCATGGCCACCCCACGCCCACCCGACGCCGTCGATGCCATCCTGGCCCAGTGGAAGCGCGAGCGCCCCGACCTGGACGCCAGCCCCATGGGCCCCATCGGGCGCATCAAGCGCTGCGCCGTGCTGCTGGAGCGGCGGCTGGATGAAACCTTTGTCGAGTTCGGCCTGAGCCGCTGGGAGTTCGACATGCTGGCCGCGCTGCGCCGCAGCGGCGCGCCCTACTGCCTGGCGCCGACCACGCTGTTCTCCACGCTCATGGTCACCTCCGGCACCATGACGCACCGCATGGCCAAGCTCGAAGCCCAAGGCTGGATCGAGCGCCTGCCCAACCCGGCCGACGCCCGCAGCTCGCTGGTGCAGCTCACGCCACAGGGGCTGGAACTGATCGACCGCGCAGTGGAGGCCCACGTGGCCAACGAACACCGCATCCTTTCGGCCCTCAAGGCGGCTGATATAGCGGCGCTGGACGCGCGGCTGGCCTTGCTGCTGGCCTCGCTGGAGTCACGCAGAGGGCAGTGACGGCTCCCGCCCCTGTGTACTGCGCAGTAACATGGCGGGATGCCTCAAAACCACCTCTACATCCTCACCGGCGCATCGCGCGGCATGGGCCTGGCCATGGCCCAGCAGCTTTTGCGCAGCGGCAACACCCTGATCTGCATTGCCCGCAGTGCCAACGACGACCTGGCCGCCGAGGCCCGGGCCGCAGGCGTCACCATTGAACAGTGGCAGCAAGACCTGTCGCAGGGCGAGCAGGCGGCCCATAAGCTGCAAGCCTGGCTGCAGGCCCAGGGCCCGCAGGCGTTTGCCAGCGCCACCCTCATCAACAACGCGGGCATGATCCCGCGCATTGCGCCGCTATCGGCCAGTGACGTGGACGACCTGGCCACCGCCCTGCGTGTGGGGCTGGAAGCGCCCATGCAGCTCACCGCCGCCTTCCTGGGCGCGACGGACACCTGGACGGTGCCGCGCAAGGTGCTCAACATCTCCTCGGGCCTGGGCCGCCGGGCCATGGCCTCGCAGGCCGCGTACTGCGCCGCCAAGGCGGGCATGGACCATTTCACGCGCTGTGTGGCGCTGGATGAGGCCCTCAAGCCCCATGGGGCCAAGGTATGCTCGCTGGCTCCCGGTGTGATCGACACCGACATGCAGGTCCAGCTGCGCGGCGCCGACCCGGCCGCCTTCCCGGACCGCCAGAATTTCGCCAACCTCAAGACGGGTGGCCAGCTCACATCGCCTGCCGACGCCGCCACCCGCGTGCTCGCCTGGCTGGAGCGCGCAGACTTCGGCACCAACCCGGTGGCCGACGTGCGCGAGGCGTGAGCCCGATTACTCCTATTTTGATAGCTGCTACCGCGTGATTCACTAGCGCTTGCAGCCGTTTTGACCTGAATTTCTCTGAAAGGACCTCCCCATGACCCGTGAAGTCGTCGTCGTCAGCGCAGTGCGCACCGCCATTGGCACCTTTGGCGGCAGCCTCAAGGACGTGACCCCCACAGAACTGGGTGCAATCGTCGTGCGCGAATCGCTCGCCCGCGCCAACGTGGAAGGCAAGGACGTGGGCCACGTGGTGTTCGGCCACGTGGTGAACACTGAGCCCAAGGACATGTACCTGTCGCGCGTGGCGGCCATCAACGGCGGCTGCGCCGAGGGCACGCCCGCGTTCAACGTCAACCGCCTGTGCGGCTCGGGCCTGCAAGCTATCGTCAGCGCCAGCCAGTCCATCCTGCTGGGCGACACCGACGTGGCCATTGGCGCCGGTGCCGAGAACATGAGCCGCGTGCCTTTTGCCAGCCTGAACATGCGCTGGGGCGCCCGCATGGGCGACACCAAGATGGTGGACATGATGATCGGCGCGCTGCACGACCCCTTCCACAACATCCACATGGGTGTGACGGCCGAGAACATCGCCGCCAAGTGGGGCATCAGCCGTGAAGACCAGGACAAGCTGGCGGTCGAGAGCCACAACCGCGCCGAACGCGCCACGCAAAACGGGCTGTTCAAGGACCAGATCGTGCCCGTCACCCTGAAGAGCAAGAAGGGCGACGTGCAGTACGCCACCGACGAGCACTTCCGCCCCGGCGCCACGATGGACGACCTGGCCAAGCTCAAGCCCGTGTTCCTCAAGGAGAACGGCACAGTGACCGCTGGCAATGCCTCGGGCATCAACGACGCCGCTGCCGCCGTGGTGCTGATGGAAGCTGGTGCCGCCAAGGCCCGTGGCGCCAAGCCCCTGGCCCGCCTGGTGGCCTACGCCCACGCGGGCGTGGACCCGAAGTACATGGGCATCGGCCCTGTGCCCGCCACGCAGCTTGCGCTGAAGAAGGCGGGCCTTACCGTCAACGACCTGGACGTGATCGAAGCCAACGAGGCCTTCGCCGCCCAGGCCTGCGCCGTGACCAAAGACCTGGGCCTGGACCCCGCCAAGGTCAACCCCAACGGCTCGGGCATCTCGCTGGGCCACCCCATTGGCGCCACCGGTGCGCTCATCACCGTCAAGGCCATTCACGAGCTGCAACGTATCCAGGGCCGCTACGCGCTGGTGACGATGTGCATTGGCGGCGGCCAGGGCATTGCGGCGATTTTTGAACGCCTCTGACCCGCACTGACCTGCACGCGGGTGCGCACACTGCCATCGCCACCCGCGATGCTGCCACCCGCTATTGGCAATGCGAGCGCCACGGTCGATAAGCGATCATTGGCGCCCGCTGCCCCAGATCAGCCGGGCCACCGCAGCCGCACCCAGCGGCCTAGCGGCCGCCCGCACACCACTGAACCGATGGAGACACCCCTCACCATGATGCGCACCCTGCTTTCATTCACCGCCCTCGCCTTCGCGCTGGGCACCACAGCCCACGCCCAGGCGCCAGCCCCTGCGGCGGCCTACCCGGCCAAGCCCATCCGCCTGATCGTGCCCTTCCCGCCCGGCGGCGGCACCGACATCCTGTCGCGCCTGGTGGCCACCAAGCTCACCGAGAGCGCCAAGTGGACCGTGGTCGCCGACAACCGCGCCGGCGCGGGCGGCACCATCGGCATTGGCGAGGCCGTCAAGGCCGCGCCCACGGGCTATGACCTGGTCATGGGCCAGAAGGACAACCTGGTGATCGGCCCCTGGCTGTACAAGAACCTGCCCTGGGACCCCACCAAGGACCTGACCGCCGTGGCCCATGTGGCCTACACGCCCGTGGTCATTGCCACCAGTGCCAACTCCAAGTTCAAGACGCTGGCCGACGTGGTAGCTGCCGCCAAGGCTGCTCCCGGCACCATCACCTACGGGTCGCCCGGCAACGGCACCTCCATCCACCTGGCGGGTGACCTGTTCGAGAAGGCTGCGGGCATCAAGCTCAGCCACATCCCGTACAAGGGCTCCAACCCTGCGCTGATGGATGCGCTGTCGGGCAACGTGGACTTGCTCATGTCCTCGGTGCCGTCGGCCATGGCCCAGATCAAGTCGGGCAAGCTGCGCCCGCTGGCTGTGACCTCGGCCAAGCGCAGTTCGTCCATGCCCGAGGTGCCCACCGTGTCCGAGTCGGGCTTCAAGGACTTTGATGTGAGCACCTGGTACGGCGTGTTTGCGCCCGCCGGTACACCAGCCACCGTGGTGAACGTCGTCAACGCAGAAATCAACAAGCTGCTGGCCACCCCTGAAATGAAGGCCGCCATCCACGCCCAGGGCGCCGAGCCAGAGGCCATGTCGGCCGCTCAGTTCAACACCCTGCTCAAGACCGACTACGCCAAGTGGAAGGGCATTGTGGAAGCCTCGGGCGCAAAGATCGAGTGACCGCCTGCAGCGCTTGCTGCAATAAAAAACGGCTCCGAAAGGAGCCGTTTTGCATGGGGCAAAAACAATCAGTCCCGCACCACCAGCACAGGGATGTGCACCACACCCAGCACACGCTGCGTGACGCTGCCCAGCACCAGCTTTTCCAGGCCACGCCGGCCATGCGAGCCCATCACGATGAGGTCGGCGCCCGTGCTCTCCAGCGCGCGCAGGATGCCATCGTGCACCGCGTGGCCCTCGCCCACCACGGTGGTGACCTGCACACCCGCATCGGCCATGGCCTGCTTGGTGGCATCCAACGCTGCGTTGGCCTCGGCCGTGGCGGCACTGATGTATTGGGCCTGTCCGTAGGCAAAGTCGGCACCCACGCCGGTGAAGGGATACGGGTCGATCACATACACCGCAGTGACGGCGCTGCCAAAGGTCTTGGCCAGGCCTGCGGCCTTGGAGACGGCCAGCATGGAGGTCTTGGAACCGTCGACAGGAACCAGAATGTGCTTGAACATGGTGCTACTCCTTGGGTTGAATGGTGTGACGGGCTTGTGGCCTCACAGTGACCAGTGTGAACCGCCACCATACCCCGCATCTTGATTCGCATCAAATCGGATGCACTTCTACCGCAGTGTTCAAGCCCCTGACGGCGCCTGCCCCACCACGTCCGCACCCTGGAAGTTGCCCCGCCGGCAGGTCACCACCAGGGTGTCGCGGTAGCCCCCGTCCTTCAGCGGCTGAATGGGCGTGGACTCGTGGATCATGCGCGCATCGTCCAGCAACAGCAGGGACCAGGGCTCGGTCAGCGTAAAGCGTTGTCCGGCAGGGCCATTGGCCTCGAACACCCGCGTCTCACCGCCCTTGACGCCCTCGCGCCCCACCAGAAATACCGCAACCAGATCCACGCCATCGCGGTGAGCACCTTCGGGTGTGGGGCGGCCGATGCCGTCTGTGGTGTCGATGCGGAACTGGTGCGCCTCGACAAACCAGGGCACCGGCGCCTGCGGCCCGGCAAACACAGCGTCTGACATGCCCGCCAGAGCGGCGAGCAACTGCTGCCACACGGGCTGCGCCACGGTCGCGGGCTCCATGGGAGCAAACCAGCGCTCCATGCCGCCGTGCAGGGCGTTGTATTCCACTGGCTGCCAGTGGGCACGGTGCGGCACCTGCTGCATCTGGCCCTGTTGCAGCACAAAACAGGCATGGCGTCGGCGACGGTAGCGGCCACCATCCTTCAGAAATTCATCGGGGGGAAGAGCTGCCCAATCGGTATTGAGCGCCATGAGCGCCGACAGATCACAGCCGACCCACTCGGCCACCGCGGCCGGGCTGAGCACCGCAAAACCGCTGTGGCGCAACTGGCTGGCAACATCAGCCGGTTGGGTGAAGGGGGGAGAAAAGGAGACTTGGGCCATAGGGGCCCGAGCTTAACCGCTGGTGCGGCCCCCTCCTCTGCGCTGGCGCAAACCCTGCGAAATGCAGGGGGGCTCAGTCCCGATGTCCATGGCCCTTGCCACGGCCTTCTCCGCGCCCGGGTCCGCGATCGTGGTCATGGCGGTCATCGTGGCGATGGTCATGGTCCCAGCGGCGGTCGTCCCGGCCATGGGGCCCGCGGTGCGGGTTGCCGCGGCGGGGAGGTGGCTCCTGCACAAAATACACCGGCTGGCTGCAGGCGTTATAGCGTGCGCAGTGCTTGCTCCAGTTCTTGGCATGGCCGGGCGGCACGTACATGTAGATGGGCGCACGGGGCACCACCACCGCAGGGCGCTGGATGATGACGGGCTCTGCGTAAAGCAGCGGTGGTGGTGGCGCGTTGCCAATATTGATGCGGCCATACACACCGGGAGCCAGTTCGCCCCCCACGGTGGCGTTGACATAGGCCTGCGCATGGGCGCCGCCGCCCAGGCCCAGCAGCGCCGCGGCAGCCGCGCCAGAAACAAGAAGGCGGATCGTGGGAAATAGATTGTTTTTCATGGAAAGCTCCTGAGGGCTACCCCACCCTGCATACGAACACAGATGCGGGGTGAAGGAGGCCGTGTGTCAGTCATACGGTTGGCCGTACGGCGGGTCACACGGCGTGCCGTACCTTACACCGTTCACAGGCTACCCAATGTCAGCCAATGGCGACAATTGTGGGCAACCCATGGGCAGCCCATGGGTAACGCCCAGCGGAGGGTACCCTGCCGACAAAAAAGGCGTCACCAAGTCGTCGCGCTGGCCACCGACTGCACCAGCGCATCGGCAGGCCCGGGGCGCCCGAACAGGTAGCCCTGCCATGTGTGGCACCCCAGACTGGCCAGCATGTCGCGTTGCTCCTGGGTTTCAACCCCCTCGGCAATCACCCCCAGGTCCAGGCTGTGGGCCAGGGTGACGATGGTGCGGGCGATGCTGGCATCGTTGGCATCGGTGAGCAAATCGCGCACAAAGCTCTGGTCAATCTTGAGCTGGTCCAGGGGCAGGCGTTTGAGATAGCTCAGGCTCGAGTAGCCCGTACCAAAGTCATCCAGCGAAAAGCCCAGGCCCGACGCGCGCAACGTGTCCATGCGCAGGATGGTGTCCTCCACATCGTCCAGCAGCAGGGTCTCGGTCAACTCCAGCTTCAGCCGGTGCGGGTTCGCGCCGGTTTCTTCCAGCACGCCCAGCACTTCATCCACAAAGTGGCTGTGGCGGAACTGCCGGGCGCTCACGTTCACGGCCAGGGTCCAGTGGGCTGTCTGCGGGTCGCGGGCCCACTCCACCAGTTGCAGGCAGGCCGTGCGCAGAATCCACACGCCCAGCGGCACGATGAGGCCCGAAGCCTCGGCCACCGGGATGAACTCGGCCGGCGACACCAGCCCGCGCTGCGGGTGCTGCCAGCGCACCAGGGCCTCGGCGCCCACAATGCCGCGCTGCTGGTGAATCTGCGCTTGGTAATGCAGCAAGAACTGCCCTTCGCGCAGGCCGTCGCGCAAGCCCGCCTCCAGCAGCGTGCGCGCGGTCACGTTGGCCTGGGTGCGCGGATCAAAGAACCGCAAGGTGTTGCGGCCAGCGCCCTTGGCCTGGTACATGGCCATGTCGCCGTGCTTGAGCAATTCGTCCACCGAACCACGTGCATCCGCATACAGCGCGATGCCGATGCTGCAGGAGCTGTGGTGCGCGTGGCCGTCGAGCTGGTAGCTCTGGCTGAGCGCCTGCAACACCGTGCGGCCCACCGTTTCGGCCTGGGCAGCGGCCTCGTGCACCTGGGGACTGAGCCCCTCCAGCAGCACCACAAATTCGTCACCTCCCAGGCGTGCCACGGTGTCCCCCATTCGCACACAGCCCCCCAGGCGCGCAGCCACCTGGCGCAGCAGCTGGTCGCCCAGCTCGTGCCCTTGGGTGTCGTTCAGGTCCTTGAAGTTGTCCAGATCCACAAACAGCAGCGCGCCACCCGCCCCCGAGCGCGCGCATGCAGCCAGGCTGTGCTGCAGGCGGTCGTTCATCAGCCGGCGGTTGGGCAGGCCGGTGAGCGGGTCGTAGAAGGCCAGCAGGCGGATTTCCTCCTCGGCCGCCTTGCGGCTGGAGATGTCTGTCTGCGTGCCCACGTAATGGGTGATCTCGCCGCGCGGCGAACGCACAGTGGTGATGGTGATCCAGGCCGGGTATTCGGTGCCGTCCTTGCGCCGGTTCCACACCTCGCCCTGCCACATGCCGCTGGAGTGCAACGTGTTCTGCATGGCCGCGTAAAAAGAAGCGTCCTGCCGGCCCGAGTGCAACAGGCGCGGCGTCTGGCCCACCAGTTCCTCCACCGAGTAGCCGGTCAGCCGTGCGTACGCCTGGTTAGCCTTGAGGATGCGCTGGTCTGGCCCTGTCACAATCATGCCCTCGAACGACTCGAACACCGTTGCAGCAATCTGCAGCGACTCTTCGGCCTTGCGGCGCTCGGTGATGTCGGTGGAGATGCCGCACAGCGCATAAATGCTGCCGTCCGCATGGCGCAGCGGTATCTTGATGGACAGGAACGCGCGTGTCTCCCCCGTGGCGGCGGGGGTGTTGACTTCTTCAGCCTCCAGCGTCTCGCCGTCCTCCAGCACCCGCCGGTCGTTGGCCCTCAGCCGTTGCGCCGTGGCTGCGTCGAAAAACGCCGCATCGTCATGGCCCAAGACCTCGTGCGCGGGTCTGCCAAAGTAATGCAGCGTCTGGTGGTTAACGTACTGGTAGCGGAAGTCCTTGCCCTTGATGTAGATAAGCGCGCCCACGCTGTCCAGAATGGTGGCGAGCTTTTGCTCGCTCTCCCGCAGGTGGCGCGTACGCTCTTGCACCTGCCGGCGCAAGATGGCGACCATCAACGCAGCCAGTAAGCTGAACGCCACCAAGCCCGCCAATCCTCGCCATACCCAGGGCGAAATCTGCACCCCGGGGTCTTGCCCGCCCCAGTGGCGCATCACCTGGGCATACGCGGGGTCCGCGCCACTGCGCCATGCCTCGACCGACCGGTCGATGGCCGCCAGCACCTCAGCGTTGCGCCCGGGGCCGGTTGCAAAGAAGAGCGCAGCGGGCTGGAACACGATGCCCGTATCAACCACTCCATAGCGGGCCGAATGAAAGTTGCCGAACAGGTGGTTGGAGATGACCGCATCGGCCTCGCCCCGCTGCACCATCGCAAACGCTTCGATCAGACCGGGGGCGTCCACCAGAGACACCTGGATGCCAAAGCTGTCCACCATGTTCAGGAAGGTGGACCGCTGCACGGAGCCCTTGAGCACCGCCACCCGCTTGCCCTGCAGGTCAAAGAGTGAATAGATGGGCGCGCCCGAGGTCCGGTAGATCTGCGACCAGCTGTGCAGCACCGGCAGGCGGTGAAAGTCGTACAGGATCTCGCGCTCAGGCGACCGGGCCACATCGGGCATAAGGTCCAGTTGCCCCTCTCGCAGCGCATCCAGGCAGTCCTGCCAGCTGCAAGGCACATATTTCAGGGTCCACTGCTCACGGGCCGCCACCAGTTGCAGCAGGTCCACAAAAATGCCTGCAGCCTTGCCATCGGCATCCACAAACACCTTGGGCTCGTTGGAATACACCCCCACACGCAGCTCGCGCGGGGCGGCGGCAATGCTGGCGCTGGCCGTCAATACGGCCACCCACACAATGCCTTTGAGCCACGCGGCGCAGCGCCGCACCAGCCAGTTCACGCCAGGTTTCACACCGGCCCCCTTGGTGATGGAGAACCCATAGTAACGAATGCTTGCAAAAACCTCCAAAAATTAACTGCCGTGCGCCGGTTGGGTTAGCATCTGCTCCACCCCCCGCCCCGCCCAGGAGACAGCGATGCCCCATGAACGCCGCCACTTCGTCCGCGTTGGTTTTGATGCGCCGGCCCTGCTGACCACGGCCACCGCTGCGTTCAGCGTGCATGTGCTGGACCTGTCCCTCAAGGGCGCGCTGATCATGGTGCCGGCACAGGCGGCATTGGGGCAAGGCACGTTGTGCCAACTGACCATTCCCCTGGCCGACACGGGCAACCACATCGCCATGTCCACCGAGGTGGCCCACGTGCAGGGCCTGCACACCGGGCTGCTGTGCAAGGGCATCGATCTGGACAGCGTCACCCACCTGCGCCGCCTGATCGAGCTGCAACTGGGCGACCCCGCCCTGCTGGAGCGGGACCTGGGCGAGCTGACGATGGCGGGCGCGGCGCACTGACGGCTGCCGCAGGCGCGAGCGCCGCTGCTGCAGCGGCGCCTCTTGTTCTCTTTGCGCGCTGGTCAGACCAGCCGGTACCGCCCGATCACTGCGCTTCCTGCTCCTGCAGTGCGCGCCACATCACCTTGCCGCTGCCGCTCTTGGGTAACGCAGGCACAAACTGCACGATGCGCGGCACCTTGTATACCGCCATGTTCTCGCGGCACCAGTCGATGATCTGCTGCTCGGTGGTGTCCTTGTGCGTGGCGCGCAGCACCACCACCGCCTTCACCGTCTCGCCCCGGTAGCTGTCCTTGGCGGCGATGATGCAGGCCTCCTGGATGGCAGGGTGGCGGAACATCAGCGCTTCGACCTCGGCAGGCCACACCTTGAAGCCGCTGGCATTGATCATGCGCTTGAGCCGGTCGGTCAGGAAGAAGTACCCGTCCTCGTCCATGCGCCCCAGGTCGCCCGATCGGAAGAACCGCTTGCCCTCGAACTCGATGAAGGCCGATGCCGTGGCATCGGGCCGCTTCCAGTAACCCTCGAACACCTCGGGGCCATGGATGATGATCTCGCCCTGCTCGCCCACGGGCAGTTCCTGCAACGTGTCGGGGTCGATCACCCGCGCATCGGTGCTCATGAACGGAATGCCCAGGCACTGCTGCTTGGGATGGTCGGGCGGGTTGGCGTGCGACGGAGCAGCCGTTTCGGTCAGGCCATAGCCTTCCGCGTAGCGCAGGCCATATTGCTCCAGCAGGCGCTGCGCCACGGCCTGCGGCATGGCCGCGCCGCCACCGCCGATATAGGCCAGGCTGGACAGGTCATAGCTGGCAAAGTTCGGGCTGCCCAGCAGGTCGATGACCATGGTGGGAATGTTGGTCCAGGTGGTGACCTGGTAACGCGATATCAGGCGCCCTGCCAGGTCGCGGTCCCAGCGGGGCATGATGACCAGCGTGGCGCCGCAGTAAATGGACGTGTGCATCACGCTCACCATGCCGGTGATGTGGAACATGGGCACCACCGCCAGCGTCACATTGTCGGCAGACCCATTGCCCCACAGGCTGCTGGCCACCGCGTTGTGCATGACGCTTTTGTGCAGGTGCATGCAGCCCTTGGGCAGCCCCGTGGTACCACTGGTGTAGGGCAACAACGCCAGGTCGGCCGGGCCCACCAACAAGACGGGGGGCGCGTCGGTGCAAGCCAGAGCGTCCACCCACGCGTGGGCCTGCCCGCCCTCCAGCGCAGGCAAAGGGTGGCGTGTGCCCAGCCAGTCCATCCAGGCCTCGGGCGGCGCATCCATGCCGGTCACGCCCACGTCAAACGCATCCGAGAACTGCGTGACCACCAGATGCGCCAGCCGCTCGCCAGCGGCCAACGCGTTACTTGCCTTGGCCATCTCCGGGGCCAGATCGCCGGTGGTGATTGCCACCTTGGTGTCGGGGTCGGTGATGTAGTGCTTGAGCTCCTCGGCCCGGTTCATGGGGTTGACCGGCACCACCACCGCATTGGCGCGCAGGATGGCAAAGTGCGCCATCACCAGCTGCGGGCAGTTTTGCATGCACAGCACCACCCGGTCGCCACGTTGCACCCCCAGTTGCGCCAGCCGCGCAGCCAGGCGCTCAGCGCCTTCCATCAGTTGCCGGTAGCTGACCGTGGTGCCGAAAAACACCAATGCCGCCTTGTCGGGGTAGCGACGTGCATTGGTCGCCAGGTTGTCCCACAGCGAGGTGGCAGGCAGCGTGATGGCATGGGGAAGACGGCGGGGCCAGAACTTGTAGTGAGGTCGCATGGGGCTGGATTTCCTTAGAAGCCACCAGCCTAGGTCGCATGGAGCCCGAGGACATTGGGGATGCCACTGATGCATGGTCGCGCAGGTGACCGTTGCCCCATGGCGCGCAGACGAAACACGCTGTCGGTGCAAACAAGTGGTTACCAAATGCCTTGCCGCTAAGATCGCCGGATAGCAGCAGTGCTGAGTCCAAGCGTTCATTCAGCCAGTTGCCGCACGAAGGCCGACGCCGTCCCGCCCTCAACCTACCGAGTCACACTCTGCAAAGCATGCTCACAGCCCTGTACTACGCATTGATGCTGCTCGTCGGATACGTCTGGTACCGCTATGGGCAAAAGCTGCTGCGCCAGGGCCCACGGGACGACAGCGGCAATTACACCAAAGCACCACTGGGACCTTTCAGCTTTCTGGTCGTGGCGGGGATCGGGTGCTATCTGCTCTATGAAGCGTTGCGCGCGATGGTTCTGCGCCAGATTCCGTGCGTTGGCAAGGGCTGCGCAGGGCAGATCTACACGCTGGCCGAGCATGCCGACAAATATTGGGCGAACCTGTTTTTCGTGGTGTGGATGGTGGTCGCGCTGGCGTATGCCATGTACGTGACCTTCAAGCTCTGGACACGACCCTGACGTCCGCAGGCCCCTGTCGGATTCGTGCTGCCCGGGGGGCCAACTCACATCGCATATCGCTGCCGGGCGCGGTACCCGCGGACCGGCAGCGCGTTCAACTTTGAATCTGCGCCCACAGCTTGTCCAGCCGCTTGACGCTCACCGGCTGCGGCGTGCGCAGCTCTTGCGCGAAGAAGCTCACACGCAGTTCCTCCAGCAGCCAGCGCAGCTCTTGCATGCGGGCATCCACCGCGCCCTTGCGCTCGGCGACCAGGCGCCAGTAGCGCTGCTCTTGCGGGCGCAGTTCGGCCAGTTTGGCAGCGTCGCGGGCAGGGTCGGCGCGGTATTTGTCCAGCCGCAGGGTGATCGCCTTGAGGTAGCGGGCGTAGTGGGCCAGTTGCGCCCAGGGGGCCACGGCGATGAAGTTCTTGGGCACCAGGCGTTGCAGCTGTTGCTGCGCGTCGGCCGTCGCATCCGGGGCGTTCTTGGTGTCCTTGATCTTGCGGGCAGCGGCGGCGTATTCGGTGAGGATGGTGGCGGCCAGGCGGGCCACCTCGTTGGCGATCAGCGTGAGGCGGCCCCGGCCCTCTTCCACGCGGCGCTTGAAGGCATGTTCGTCGGTGGGCAGCGGGTCGAGCAGGAAGGCGCGGTCCAGCGCCACGTCGATGATCTGGGTGCGCAGCTCTTCCTGCGTGCCCAAGGGCATGTAGGCCACGGCCATTTTCTGCAGGTCGGGGATGTTCTTTTCCAGGTACTTGAGCGCGTCCTTGATCTGCAGCGCAAACAGGCGGCGCAGGCCGGCGCGGTGCTTGGCAGCGGCCACCTCGGGCTCGTCGAAGACCTCGATAGTCACAGCGTCGCCGCCATCGATGAGGGCCGGAAAGCCGATCAGCGTCTGGCCAGCCTTCTTGATCTCCATGAGTTCGGGCAGCTCGCCAAACGTCCAGGTGGTGTAGCGCTGGCCAGCGGGTGCCGATGGGGGCGCGCTGGCAGGCTTGACGGCGGCAGGGGGCGCACCCTTTACTCCTGATTTGATAGCGCCTTGTGCATGATTCTCTAGCACTTGCGGCGATTTTTGCTTCAAATCCGCTGTATCGGCGGCTGTACTGCCCAATTTGAGCCCCGCCAGCGCCTGGAAGGCCCCCCGCGCCTTAGCACCCCACTCCGCCTTGAGCGCGCCCAGGTTGCGGCCATGGTCCAGCTGACGGCCGTGTTCGTCCACCACGCGGAAGTTCATGAACAGGTGCGGGCTGAGCATGTCGAGCTTGAAGTCGGCGCGCTTCACGTCGAGAGAGGTTTCGTCGCGCACCTGCTTGAGCAGCGCGTCTGTCAGGCTGCCTGTGCCAAAACGCTCAGGCGCGGTGAACAGCTCAGCCAGCCGCGTGGCCGACTCGGGCAGCGGCACAAAGCGGCTGCGCGGGCGCTGCGGAAGGCTTTTGAGCAGGGCCTGGATCTTGTCCTTGAGCATGCCGGGCACCAGCCATTCGCAGCGCTCTTCGCTCACCTGGTTGAGCACAAAGAGCGGGATGGTCACCGTGATGCCGTCGCGCGCATCGCCGGGTTCGTGCAGGTAGCTGGCGGTGCAGTCCACACCGCCCAGCCGCACCGTCTTGGGAAACGCGTTGGTGGTGATGCCTGCGGCCTCGTGGCGCATCAGCTCCTCGCGGGTGAGCTTGAGCAGGTCGGGTTGCTTTTTGCTTTCCTCGCGGTACCAGGCCTCAAAACTATGGCCGCTGCACACCTCGGGCGGCAGCTGCTGGTCGTAGAAGGCGTAGATGAGTTCGTCGTCCACCAGCACGTCCTGCCGGCGGGACTTGTGCTCCAGCTCTTCGACCTTGGCGATCATCTTCTGGTTGGCAGCCAAAAACGGCAGGCGCGTCTCCCAGTTACCGCCCACCAGGGCTTCGCGGATGAACACCTCGCGCGCGGCGTGCGGGTCTACCTTGCCGAAGTTCACGCGGCGATTGTTGTAGACCACGATGCCGTAGAGCGTGGCGCGCTCCAGCGCCACCACCTCGGCAGATTTTTTCTCCCAGTGCGGGTCCAGCAGTTGCTTCTTCAGCAAGTGGCCGCCGATCTGCTCCAGCCACTGCGGCTCAATCGCAGCGATGCCCCGGCCGAACAGGCGCGTGGTCTCGACCAGTTCCGACGCGATGATCCAGCGGCCGGGCTTCTTGTTGAGGTGCGCGCCCGGGTGCTTGTAGAACTTGATGCCACGCGCGCCCAGGTACCAGTCCTCCTCGTCGCTTTTGCAGCCGACGTTACCCAGCAGCCCGGCCAGCATGGACAGGTGCAGTTGCTCGTAGCTGGCGGGCTGGGTGTTGATCTGCCACTTGTGCTCGGTCACCACTGTGAGCAGCTGGGTGTGGATGTCGCGCCACTCGCGCAGGCGGCGGATGCTGATGAAGTTCTGGCGCAGCAACTGCTCGTACTGGCGGTTGCTGAGTTTGTGGGTGGCGGCTGGGGCGGCGGGTATTGCTGCTGCAGCAGCCGCTGCAGGCGCGCCGCCGCGCCGCTCCACGGGCAGGTACGCCTGCGACGGCGCCTTCTGCGCGGCCATGGCTTTTTGGGCACGGGCCGACGGCAAGCTGGGCGCCCCGCCCCGGGCCTCGTTGATCCACTTCCACAGCTTCAGATACCCGCTGAACTCGCTCTTGTCGTCGTCGAACTTGGCGTGCGCCTGGTCGGCCTGCTGCTGCGCTTCCATAGGACGGTCGCGCACGTCCTGCACGCTCAGGGCGCTGGCAATGATGAGCACCTCGTCCAGCGCCTTGCGGTCGCGCGCCTCGATGATCATGCGGCCCACGCGCGGGTCCAGCGGCAAGCGCGACAGCTCCACGCCCACGGACGTGAGTTCGTTGGCGTCGTCCACCGCGCCCAGCTCGGCCAGCAGCTGGTAGCCGTCGGCAATCGCGCGGCCCGAGGGGGCCTCGATGAACGGAAACTGAGTGACGTCGCCCAGGTGCAGCGACTTCATGCGCAGGATGACGCCGGCCAGCGAGCTACGCAAAATTTCGGGGTCGGTAAAGCGCGGGCGGCTGTTGAAGTCTGCCTCGTCATACAGGCGGATGCAGATGCCGTTGGCCACCCGGCCGCACCGGCCCGCGCGCTGGTTGGCGGCGGCCTGGCTGATGGGCTCGACCAGCAGCTGCTCCACCTTGCTACGGAAAGAATAGCGCTTGACGCGCGCTGTGCCTGCGTCAATGACGTATCGGATGCCCGGCACCGTGAGCGAGGTCTCGGCCACGTTAGTCGCCAGCACGATGCGGCGGCCCGTGTGGCCGTCAAAGATGCGATCCTGCTCGGCTTGCGACAGGCGCGCGAACAGCGGCAACACCTCGGCATTGCGCATCACTGGCTGGTGCGACAGGTGCTTGCGCAAATGGTCTGCCGCCTCGCGGATCTCGCGCTCGCCGGGCAAAAAGACCAGGATGTCGCCCGCCGCGTTGCCCTGCCACAGCTCATCCACGCCATCGGCAATGGCCTCGTTCAGACCGTAGTCGCGGCTTTCTTCAAACGGGCGGTAGCGTTGCTCGACCGGGAAGGTGCGGCCCGACACCATGATGACCGGCGCTGGACCTTTAGCGGATTCGAAGTGCTTGGCAAACCGGTCGGCATCAATGGTGGCCGAGGTGACGATGACCTTCAGATCCGGCCTGCGGGGCAGAATCTGGCGGATGTAGCCCAGCAAGAAGTCGATGTTGAGGCTGCGTTCGTGCGCCTCGTCGATGATGATGGTGTCGTAGGCCTTGAGCAGCGGGTCGGTCTGCGTCTCGGCCAGCAAGATGCCGTCGGTCATCAGCTTGACGGACGCATCGCGGCTCAAGCGGTCCTGGAACCGCACCTTGAAGCCCACCACGTCGCCCAGCGGCGTGTTCAGCTCTTCGGCAATGCGCTTGGCCACGCTGCTGGCCGCAATGCGGCGTGGCTGGGTGTGGCCAATCAGCTGCCCTTTCTGTCCCGGCTTGGCATTGCACTTGCCACGGCCCAGCGCCAGCGCAATCTTGGGCAGCTGGGTGGTCTTGCCCGACCCCGTTTCACCGCAGACGATGATCACCTGGTGCTTGGTGATGGCCTCCATGATCTCGTCGCGCTTGCCCGACACCGGCAACGACTCGGGGAACGTGATGCGCAGCGGCGCTGGCGGCGCGGCGGGTGCAGATACGGGTGCTGGAGCAGGAACGCGGGACAACGCAGGCAAACGCGGATCAGAAGAGGACATAGGCCCGCATTATCGATAGCAGCACCCTGCCCCCTGCGCTGCATCTGTGCTTTTGGCACGACATTTCGCCGCGTTTTCAGCGCTTTTCGTTGCCAAAGCCCGCCAGCGCCGCCAAAATCGCGCCCATTCTTCGCAAGCCCCTGTTCAGCGCCACCCTCGGCGCACGGCCCGAACGAACTCCTGGAGGTCCCCGACATGTCTGCCCTTTACGCCGCACCCGTCTGACCACAGTCCACCGCCCCGGCTGGACTGTGCACACACAGTTCAGCCATGGCAAATGCACCCGCGCACTCTTTCACGCGCTCCGCAAGCCCTGGCTCCATCGCCGGGGTTTTTTGTTTGTGGAGTACGTGCACACCATGAGTGCCAAAAAACTGTCTCGGGCCTTCGCCCAGGGTGAAATCAAGAAGCTGCGTCGCATGAAGCAGCCCCTGTTGCTGAAGCTCGAAGCCTCGGGCCCGCCCCGAAACCCTGTGGCCGCAGCGCTGGCCCAACGCAGCCTGTCCAGCGCGGCAGGCAAGCACATCCGAACCCGTGGGGCCCAGCGCCGTGCGGACAACGTCGCCCTGCGCAAGGCGATCCAGAACCCTTTCTTGAACGATTGACATGAATCCCTTCAACAACCCACTGCCGCCACACCAGCGGCATCCCACGCCGCATCCGGCGCTGGCCGGTGTGCCAACGCACGTGGTGCACCCCGCACCCGTGCGTGCCCAAGCGGTCGGGCCTTCCAGGGTGCTTGCCAGCAGCGCAGAACTGGCCCAGCGCCAGCAGGCCTTGGCCCACGCGGCGTTGCAACTGAAAGCCGAGCTGTTCGGCATCGACGACGTGATCGACCGTGTGATCAATGCCATCCGCGCCTGGTATGTGCTGCCACAGCTCATCACCCGGCCGGTCATCGTCTGCCTGTGGGGCCTGACCGGCACGGGCAAGACGCAGCTCACGCGGCGGCTGGCCCAGCTGCTGGGCTTTTACGACCGGTTTGTGGAAGTGCAGATGGACGGCTTCAGCCACGGCGCGAGCTACCGCAGCTCGTCCATCTCGGGCATGCTGGGCGACTCGGGCATCCACGAGGGCATGCCGGGCATCCTGGTACTGGACGAGTTCCAGCGGTTTCGCACAGTGGACACCAAGGGCGCCGACGTGAAGGTGGAGCGCTACCAGGACGTGTGGACGCTGCTGTCCGATGGGCGCCTGCCACCCGCGTTGAGCGCGCTGTCCAACATCGAGCGCAAGCTGGCCGATGCGCACTACGAGGCTGAGCGCGCCGAAGATGGCGATGACGACCGCGCAGGCAAGAAGCCCTACCGCTTTCAGCTGGACGCCTGGGATGCGCAAGAACTCAAGCGCATGCTGAAGCTGCAGGAGCCGCTGTCCGCCATCATGCAGTGGCCGCCCGCCAAGGTGCAGGCGCTGTTTGCCAGCTTTCAGCAGTCCAGCCATGCGTGGGAGACCGACTACAGCAAGCTGCTGGTGTTTGTATGTGGCAACCTCGACGAGATGTACCACGAGACCGCACAGCGTGTAGAAGACTGCGACACCGATGCCGACATCTTTCACCGCCTAACCCGCAAGCTCTCGCTCATCGATGTGAAGAAGGCGCTGGGCGAGCGCTTCAAGCCCGAGCAGATCGCACGGCTGGGCAATGAACATGTGGTCTACCCGTCGTTCAGCAAGGCGACGTATGAGCGCCTCATCCATAACCTGTGCACACGCTATGTGGACGATATTGCCGCGCAGTGTGGCGTGCGGTTTGCCATTGGGCAGGATGTGCTGAGCGAGCTGTGTGCCAATGCGGTGTTCCCTGCGCAGGGCACGCGGCCATTGTTCTCCTCAGTGCACGCGATCCTGAGCGCCAACCTGGTCAACGCCGCGTTGTGGGTGGTGCAAGAGCAGCTTTCGCTGGAGCAAGAGTTCGCCATTCACCTGGCGCCCGACAAGCGCCACCTGCTGGTGTCGGGCCAGGGGCCTTCGGGCCCAGTGCAGGCCGCGTTTGCGGTGACGCTGGAGCTGAACCGGCTCAAACAGCGGGCCAACGCAGACTTTCGGGCCTTGCTGGCCGTGCATGAGGCGGGCCACGGGTTGGCCTATTGCGTGTTGTTCGGGCACGCTCCGCAAGAGGTGAAGATCAACATCGCCTCGTTCGAGGGCGGGTACAACAGCTTCTCTAGCCTCAAGGCCACCACGCGCCAGAACGCGCTCGACATGATGTGCGTAGGCCTGGCAGGCCGCGTGGCGGAGGAACTGGTGTTTGGCGAAATGGCCTGCACCACCGGGGCCGAGCAGGATTTCAAGCAGGTGACGGCCGAAGCGGCGCGCTACATCCGCCACCATGGCTTTGGCGCGCGGCTGGCCCGCACCGATGTCACCGTGGAGATGGACAACCACATCAACACCGACATCGACCCCAGCAACGAAGCCATCGAGGCGCTGATGCAGCAGCAATACCAGCGCGCCCAGGCCCTGCTGACCACGCACCATGAGGCGCTGGGGCGCACGGTGGACGCGTTGCTGGCACACGGCACCATCGCCCCCGCGGAGATGGTGGCGCTGCTGCAAGGCTGCGGCATTGCACTGGCGCCCCCGTCGGACGCTGCAGGCACCTTGCCCGAAGAAGGTCTGGTGCTGGAGCCGTTTGGTGCCAAACTCAGCGCGTTTCGCGCACGCGGGGCGGCGTCCGCTGCACCCCAGCTGGCGTGACACCCAGCACGAGAGACGAAAGATCGACATGGCCAGCGGGTTTTCCGAGTCCGGCGACGGGCTGCACTACGCCGAGCACATCTCGGTGCCGATGCGCCTCGGAAGACGCTCCCCACCATGTGCTGCGCCTGACAGTGCGTGGCGAGCCCCCCATGCAGCTGGGTGGGTTTGACCGGCCGGAAGATGCCGAACGCTGGCGCCGCCGCGTCGCGGCGCTGTTCTAGGCTCACCCTGGCTGCGCGTGCAAATCCCGGCACCCGGTCCCTAAGGACACTTATCATTCGCACCTCGCGCATTACCACCACCGTCCCAACCGCCCTCCTCCATGTCCGCCGTCTTCAATTTCACCTTCGTCCCCTGGTTCCGCTCGGTGGCGCCGTACATCCACAAGTTCCGCAACCAGACGTTTGTGATCGGGCTGACGGGTGAGGCGATTGCGGCCGGCAAGCTGCACAGCATTGCGCAAGACCTGGCACTGATCCAGGCCATGGGCGTAAAGATCGTGCTGGTGCACGGCTTTCGCCCGCAAGTGAACGAGCAGCTGGCGGCCAAGGGGCATGCGGCCAAGTATTCACATGGCATCCGCATCACTGACTCTGTGGCGCTGGACTGCGCGCAGGAGGCCGCCGGACAGCTGCGCTATGAAATCGAGGCCGCCTTCAGCCAGGGCCTGCCCAACACCCCCATGGCGGGCGCCACGGTGCGGGTGATTTCGGGCAACTTCCTCACGGCGCGGCCCGTGGGCATTGTGGATGGCGTGGACTTCCAGCACTCAGGCCTGGTGCGCAAGGTGGATGTGGCCGGCATCCAGCGCACGCTGGACATGGGCGCGCTGGTGCTGCTGTCGCCGTTTGGCTTCTCGCCCACGGGTGAGGCCTTCAACCTGAGCATGGAAGAAGTGGCCACCAGCGTCGCCATTGAGTTGCGGGCCGACAAGCTGATCTTTTTGACCGAGGTGCAGGGCATCCGCATGTCGCCCACCGAGCCCGAGAGCGACGACAACCCCATCGACACCGAGCTGCCGCTGGCCGCCGCGCAGGCCCTGCTGGCACAGTTGCCGCCCGCCCAGCAGCCCACCGACACGGGCTTTTACCTGCAGCACTGCGTGAAGGCCTGCAAGGCCGGTGTGGAGCGCAGCCACATCCTGCCGTTTGCGGTGGATGGCTCGCTGCTGCTGGAGGTGTATGTGCACGACGGCATCGGCACCATGGTCATCGACGAAAAGCTCGAAGAGCTGCGCGAGGCCACGATCGACGATGTGGGCGGCATCCTGCAGCTGATCGAACCCTTCGAGAAGGATGGCACGCTGGTCAAGCGCGACCGCACCGAGATCGAGCGGGACATCGCCACCTACACCATCATCGAACACGACGGCGTGATCTTTGGCTGCGCCGCGCTCTACCCCTACCCCGAGGCCAAGACGGCGGAGATGGCCGCCGTGACGGTATCGCCACAAAGCCAGGGCACGGGCGACGGCGAAAAGCTGCTCAAGCGCATCGAGCAGCGTGCACGCTTGCTGGGGCTGGACAGCATTTTTGTGCTGACCACCCGCACCATGCACTGGTTCATCAAGCGCGGCTTCTCGCCCGTAGACCCGGACTGGCTGCCCGACGCCCGCAAGCGCAAGTACAACTGGGACCGCAAGAGCCAGGTACTGGTCAAGAAGCTCTAAGCACGGGTGAAAGTCTCGCGTGCGGTCGCCACGGCGCGCGCCACCTGGGCAATCGCCGCATCCCGCTGCTCGCCGGACGCTGTGGAGCGCGTGAGGTAACAGGTCACCAGCACCGGCGCGCCGCCGCCCTGCGGCCACAGCACGCCGATGTCGTTGGCCGTGCCGCTGTCGCCCGCCGTGCCCGTCTTGTCGCCCACCTTCCAGCCAGGCACACCGGCGCGCAGCCGTTTGTCGCCCGTGCTGGTCTCCACCAGCCAGCGCTGCAGCCAGGCCCGGGACGTGGGGCTGAGCGCGTTGCCCAGCACCAGTTTCTGCAGGGTCTGCAGCATGGCAAGCGGCGTGGTGGTGTCACGCGGGTCGCCCACGGCAGCCTCATTCAGCGTGGGCTCGGTGCGGTCCAGCCGCGTGATCGGGTCACCCAGCGAACGTACGAATCCGCTGAATCCGGCCGGGCCGCCATGGCGGGCCAGCAGCACATTGGCGGCGGTGTTGTCGCTCAGGCTCACGGTGGCAGCGCACAGCTCGCCCACCGTCAGGCCACCACCGTCGCCCGCACGCGCGCCGCTGACGGGCGAGTACGCCACCACGTCGGCCGCTGCGTAGTGCACACGC
This sequence comes from Acidovorax sp. M14, assembly GCF_049331375.1. Taxonomy (NCBI): domain Bacteria; kingdom Pseudomonadati; phylum Pseudomonadota; class Betaproteobacteria; order Burkholderiales; family Comamonadaceae; genus Acidovorax; species Acidovorax sp. M14. The sequence continues at coordinate 2,163,763 of NZ_CP186263.1, read as the reverse complement.
GCATCCAGCCGCTCCTTGCCCTGGTCCACCAAGGCCAACATCCAGCCGGCGAGCACCAGCTTGAAGGTGCTGGCCATGGCAAAACGCTCGTCTTGCCGCCAGCCCAGCGCCAGGCCCGACCCGGTATCGAGCATGGCCACACCCAGGCGGCCCTGCGCAGTGCGTTCGATGCTGGCGAGGGCTTCGCTCCACGCGCGGGTGGTCTGGTCGCGCCGGTCGGGGTTGCGGACGGCTGCGCAACCCCACAAAGGCAGGGCCGTGGCGGCCATCAAACCCAAGGAAAACTGTCTTCTTTGCATATCGATTGGAAGCGTAGTGGGGAACAAGGCCCGAACGATACGGAGGTTCAGCCCCCAGCACCATCGACAATAATTGCCAAAAGCCCCAAGAAAAACTTTGATCTTTTGGCGCCATGCACTTGCCGCTCAACGCCCTGCGTGCCTTCGAGGCCTCGGCCCGCCACCTGAACCTCACGCGCGCCGCCCAGGAGCTGCACGTGACCCAGACCGCCGTGAGCCAGCACATCCGCAAGCTGGAAGACCGGCTGGGCAAACCGCTGTTCCGGCGCCTGCCGCGCGGACTGGCGCTGACGGACGAAGGCCAGGCACTGCTGCCCGTGGTGGTGGAGTCGTTCGGCAACCTGCAGCGCGCCCTGGAGAAGCTGGGCGACACCCGCCCGCGCGAGGTGCTGACCGTGGGGGCCGTGGGCACCTTTGCCGTGGGTTGGCTGCTGCCCCGGCTGCGCGACTTTCAGCAGGCCTGCCCCTTTGTGGACCTGCGCCTGCTCACGCACAACAACCGGGTGGACATGGCGGGCGAAGGGCTGGACTACGCCATCCGCTTTGGCGACGGCGCCTGGCACGGTACGCAGGCCGACCGCATCATGGATGCGCCCATGTCCGTGATGTGCTCGCCCGCCCTGGCCCACGGCCTGCGCACGGCGGCCGACCTGGCGCGCCAGCCTTTGCTGCGCAGCTACCGCACCGACGAATGGACGGCCTGGTTTGAAGCCGCGGGGGCGCCCTGCCCCGTGGTGCGCGGCGCGGTGTTCGACTCGTCCCTCACCCTGGCCGAAGCAGCGGCGCAGGGAGCGGGCATGGCGTTGTTGCCGGTGAAGATGTTCGCGCGCGAACTGCAGCAGGGCCGTCTGGCGCAGCCCTTTGCACAAGAGCTGCACCGGGGCGCCTACTGGCTGACAAGGCTGCAGTCCCGCCCTGCCACGGGGGCCATGACGGCGTTTCGGGACTGGCTGCTGGCGCAGGCCAGCGCCGGCACGGGGGGCAGCACTGGTACCAGCACCAGCGCAGAGAAATTGGAGTGATTTTGGCCGGTAGAGCTAGCGCATCATGCGCCAATAGCTATCAATAAAATAGCAAATTGTCCGAAGGTATCGGCACCCACTGGGGGACGATGCGCCACCCGGGCGCCCGGCGGAATCAAAAACCCATCGCCGTCACATCCACCGCGTCCACCTGCCCCGCCTCCAGAAACTGTTCGCCATACCGCAGGTACACCCGCTCCCGCACAAACACCTCGAACAGGTCGGGGTCGATGTGCCCGTTGTCGCGCATCTTGCACATGATGGCGATCGCCTGCGACAAGGTCATGCCGCTCTTGTAGGGCCTGTCTGCGGCCGTCAGCGCCTCGAAGATGTCGGCAATGCCCATCATGCGGGCCTGCAGCGACATCTGCTCGCGCGTGAGGCCGCGCGGGTAGCCCTTGCCATCCATGCGCTCGTGGTGGCCGCCCGCGTATTCGGGCACGTTTTGGAGGTGGCGCGGCCAGGGCAGCGTCTCCAGCATCTTGATGGTGGCGACGATGTGATAGTTGATGGTGTCGCGCTCGGCCTGGTTCAGCGTGCCGGAGCGGATGGTGAGGTTCTCCACCTCTTCGGCCGTCAGAAAGCTCGTCTGCACCCCTTGCGGGTTGCGCCAGTGGCGCATGGCGGCGATGTCGCGCACGCGCTGCTGGTCCTCGGGGCGCATGGCCTCGGTGCCGGTGTTGCAGCGGCGCAGAAACTCGCGGTCTTCCTCCAGCGCATGGATGTCGTGCTGCAGGGCCTGCAGCTCCTGCCCCTCGGCGCGCGCGTCCACCACCGGGCGCAGCGCCAGCTGGCGGCGCAGCGCAGCCAGCTCGGCGTCGCGCTTGAGCACTTCAAACCGCGTGTCCACCAGGCCGATGCGGTCGTAGATGGTCTGCAGCTTGGTGGCCTTGTCCACCACATGCACGGGGGTGGTGATCTTGCCGCAGTCATGCAGCAGGCCTGCCATCTTGAGCTCGTAGCGGTCGCGGTCGCTCATCTTGAACGCGGCCAGCGGCCCCTCGCGGGTGGCATCCACGGCTTCGGCCAGCATCATGGTGAGAGCGGGTACGCGCTGGCAGTGGCCGCCGGTGTAGGGCGATTTTTCGTCGATGGCCAGGTTGATCAGGTTCACGAACGACTCGAACAGGCGCTCCAACTGCGTGATGAGCAGCCGGTTGGTGAGCGCAATGGCCGCCTGCGAGGCCAGCGACTCGGCCAGGCTCTGGTCGGCCTGCGAGAAGGTGATGACCTCGCCCGTGTCCGGGTCGCGCGCATTGATGAGCTGCAGCACGCCGATGAGTTCAAGGTCATGGTTCTTCATCGGCACCGTGAGGAACGACTGCGACCGGTAGCCCGTGCGCTGGTCAAACGCGCGTGTGCCCGAAAAATCAAACCCTGCGGCGCTGTAGGCGTCGGCAATGTTCACCGTGCGGTCGTGGATGGCCGCGTGCGCCGCCACCAGCGAATCATTGGGCCCGCCGTCGGCCGTACGCAGGGGCAGCAGCGGCAGGTCGATGGGCTTGCCGGTGGTGCCTCCCAGGCTGATGCCGAGGGAGTCGGTGCGCAGGATCTCGAACTTGAGCGCCGACTGGTCATCCGTCACGCTGTAGAGCGTGCCGCCGTCGGCACCCGTGATGGTCTTGGCGGCCTCCAGGATGTTCTCCAGCAGCCGGTCGATGTCCCGCTCGCGCGAAAGTGCGGCGCCGATGCCGTTGAGCTGCTCCAGCCGACGGAACAGATTGAGAGTGGATTCCTTGCTCATGCGACCACCTTGCAAGCAGCGTTGGTAACCCCGCATCGTAACGAAAGGTGACAGCTATCATCACCCTTCCTGTTTCAAAAACGCCTTTTTCGTGGACTCGGTCACACCCCGCTTTCTCACCGCCGCGCTTTACCAGTTTGTGGACCTGCCAGACTTTGCGGCGCTGCGCGAGCCTCTGCAGACCCTGTGCGACGCCCATGGCGTGCGCGGCATGCTGCTGCTGGCGCCCGAGGGCATCAACGGCACCATTGCGGGCGAACCGCAGGGTGTGCACGCCGTGCTGGCGTGGCTGCGCAGCGACGCGCGCTTTGCCGCCCTACAGCACAAGGAGGCGCTGGCCGAGCGCATGCCCTTCTACCGCATGCGCGTGCGCCTCAAGCGCGAGATCGTCACCCTGGGCGTGCCGGGCCTGAACCCTGCGCGCAACGCAGGCACCTATGTGAAGCCCGAACACTGGAACGCCCTCATCGACGACCCTGGCGTGGTGGTGGTAGACACACGCAACGACTACGAGGTGGGCATCGGCACGTTTGAGCGCGCCATCAACCCCCACACGCAGACCTTTGCAGAGTTTCCAGCCTGGGTCGAAAAAGAGAAACGACCCGGCGGCGTGCTGGCAGGCAAGCCCAAAGTCGCCATGTTCTGCACCGGCGGCATCCGCTGCGAAAAGTCCACCGCCTTCCTCAAATCGCAAGGCTTTGACGAGGTCTACCACCTGGAAGGCGGCATCCTCAAATACCTGGAAACCGTGCCTGAAGAAGATAGCCGCTGGCACGGCGACTGTTTTGTGTTTGACGAACGCGTGTCCGTGGGCCATGGCCTGGCGCCGGGCCACCACCAGCTGTGCCGCTCCTGCCGCATGCCGCTGGGCAAGGCCGAACTGCAGTCGCCGCACTATGTGCCCGGCGTAAGCTGCCCCTATTGCCGCGGCACCCGCACGCCCGAGCAGGAACGTGCTCTGGCCGAGCGCGAGCGGCAGATGCAGCTGGCCCGGGAGCGCGGGCAAGAACACATCGGCGCGCAGCAACCCGGCCGCCCCACGCGCACTGCGGCCAAGGACGCCGGTGACGACGGCATGAATGGCACAACGTGAACGCCCTGCCCGTCCTGTACTCCTTTCGCCGCTGCCCCTACGCCATGCGTGCGCGTCTGGCCTTGGCCGTGAGTGGCCAAGTGTGCGAACTGCGCGAGGTGGTGCTGAGGAACAAGCCCCACGGCCTGCTGCAAGCATCCCCCAAGGGCACGGTACCCGTGCTGGTGCTCCCTGGCGGCCAGGTGCTGGAGCAGAGCCTGGACATCATGCTGTGGGCGCTGGCGCAGCACGACCCGGAAGGCTGGCTCACCCCCAGCGACGGCACTATGGTGGACATGCTGGCGCTGATTGCCGAATGCGACGGCCCGTTCAAGCAGGCGCTGGACAGGTGCAAATACCCCAGCCGCTACCCCGACGCCGACCGCGCCCTGGCCCGCACCCAGGCGGTGGATTGGCTGCAAACGCTGGAAACAAGACTGACCCACCATACCTGTCTGTATGGCAACCGGGCAGCCCTTGCCGACATGGCCATTGCGCCCTTTGTGCGACAGTTTGCCGGCATTGATGACGGCTGGTGGAGTGCCCAACCGTGGCCGCAGTTGCAGGCCTGGCTGGCCCACTGGCAGGCAAGACCGCTGTTTGAGCAGGTGATGGCCAAACTGCCCGCCTGGGTGGACGGAACGCAAGGCGTACCATTCCCGCACAGCAACGGGATGCCCGGCTGACGCCACCGTCCCGAACCTGCTTGAGATCGGTGCCTTGGGCACCACCTGTTCCACAGCACATCACGCTCCGTGGCGCCAAGGTCACCACGTAGCAACCCTTCTCCACCTCATGCACCGCGCAGCCTCCCCAGGGCTTCACTGCGCAGAGCCCTCCCCAAGCCCCCACTCGACCCATTACCCCTGCATGAAAATCATTGACGAAATGTTGAACCTGGACCTGCTCACCCACGAGCAGCACCTGCAAATCAGCGCCTGGATCGCGCGCTCCACCTCGCCGGAAGAGATACTGCAAATGCCAGCGCCACTGTGGCAGGCCGTGGAACGCGCCAGCCAGACCATGGGCATCAACGAGGACCTGCTGCGCCCGCCGTCGCTGGATGCTGGGGGAGTGGTGCTGGGCTAGTTGCAAGCGAATGCCGGCAAGGGCGTCTCTCACCGCAAAGGACCCGGTGTTTGAAAAAATTCCAGCATGAAAAAAGCGCTCCGTAGAGCGCTTTTTGGGGGCAGAGCCAGGGCTGCCGTCAAGCCACTGAGTAGCCAGAGCCCCGCTGGGTGCCGCCCTTCAAGGCACGCACCAGCAGTGCCAGCAGCACCAGGCCGAAGCCCACAAAGCAGATGAACGACCAGTTGGCAATCGAGCCCCCCAGGAAGGTCCAATCGATCGCAGTGCAATCACCCGAGCCCCGGAAGATCATTGGGATCGCGCGGCTGATGGGGTAGTTTTCGATCATGCCGTAGAAGTCGCGGCCACAGGTTGCGATCTCGGGCGGGTACCACTGCAGCCAGCTCTGGCGGGCTGCTACAAAGGCACCAAACCCGGCGGTGACCAGGGCCAGCACCCCAAAAGTCATCCACCAGCCCCGATTGCCTCGCGCGCTCGCCAGGGCCGTGAATACCGCCACACCTATGAGCGCATAGCGCTGCACGATGCACATGGGGCAAGGCTCCAGGCCCACCACATGCTGCAAATACATGCCAAAGGCCAGCATCGCCACGCAGGCCACGCTGATCAGTGCCAGCACACGGCGCGGGGCCTGATCGATCCAGTTCAACAACATCTTTGTTATCCCTCTAAGCCGCGCAGTGCCTGGCGCGGCATCCCCAGGGAAGCTGCTCAGATACCAGCGGCGTGATCCAAGAACACTCGGGCGCGGCGTGGTGTGACCACCAGCGTTTCGCCCTCTTTGAAACCCATTTCCTTGAACTGCTGCGCGGGAATCTGCGCTTCGATCAGGGACTCTGGGGACGCATTGTCCGCTGGTTTGTGGTCGTCGGTCGGAATAAGTTCCAGGCGCGCAATCGGCCCCACCACAATGGCACGGCTCAGCTGGGCCACGATGCCACGGGGACGGCCTTCGGCGTCCAGGCCTGCGCCGGGGGAGTAGCGCTCCACGTCCAGGTCGTGCGGACGCACATAGGCAAAGGCCTTGGCGTTCTGCGCCGCCTGGTGCTCGGGGGAGTCGATCTGCATGCCCTCTAGGTGCACCAGGCCTTCATGGGCGCGGCCGTGGAACAGGTTCACATCGCCCAGAAAGCCGTACACGAAGGGGCTGGCGGGCTGGTCCCACACCTGCTGGGGCGAGCCGCTTTGCTCGATCTTGCCCTGGTTGATCACCACCACGCGGTCGGCCACTTCCAACGCCTCTTCCTGGTCGTGGGTCACGAAGATGCTGGTGACATGCAGTTCGTCGTGCAGGCGGCGCAGCCAGCGGCGCAGTTCCTTGCGCACTTTGGCATCCAGCGCGCCGAAGGGTTCGTCCAGCAGCAGCACCTTGGGCTCCACTGCCAGGGCGCGGGCCAGCGCAATGCGCTGGCGCTGGCCGCCCGACAGCTGCGAAGGGTAGCGCTCGGCCAGCCAGTCGAGCTGCACCAGTTGGAGCAGGTCCATGACCTTCTTCTTGATCTGCGCCTCACTCGGACGCTCGCTGCGGGGCTTGACGCGCAGGCCAAAGGCGACGTTCTCAAACACCGTCATGTGGCGGAACAGCGCGTAGTGCTGGAACACGAAGCCCACGTTCCGCTCGCGCACATGCACGTCGGTGGTGTCTTCACCGCTGAAGTGGATGGTGCCCACATCGGCAGTCTCCAGGCCCGCGATGATGCGCAGCAATGTGGTCTTGCCGCAGCCCGAGGGGCCCAGCAGCGCAATGAGTTCGCCCGAGGCAATGTCCAGGCTCACATCGCGCAGGGCCTGAAAGTCGCCAAACTGCTTGCTGACGTTACGGATTTCGATGCTCATGTTCTGTTTCCTTCACACGCCAGCGGGCGCGGGGCGCTCGGGCGGCAATTCGGCGGCGGCCTTCAGGGCCTGCTCGTTGCGGTGTTCGGCAATCGTCTTGATGACCAGCGTGACCAAGGCCAGCAAGGCCAGCAGCGAGGCAGCGGCAAACGCGGCCACCGACTGGTATTCGTTGTAGAGAATCTCGACGTGCAGCGGGATGGTGTTGGTCTGGCCCCGGATGTGGCCCGACACCACAGACACCGCGCCAAACTCGCCCATGGCCCGCGCGTTGCACAGAATCACGCCATACAGCAGGCCCCACTTGATGTTGGGCAAGGTCACATACCAGAAGGTCTGCCAGCCGCTGGCGCCCAGCACGATGGCCGCCTGCTCCTCGTCGTTGCCCTGGGCCTGCATCAGCGGGATCAATTCGCGGGCGATGAACGGGAAGGTCACGAACACGGTTGCCAGCACGATGCCGGGCACGGCAAAGATGATCTTGATGTCATGCGCCGCCAGCCACGGGCCAAACCAGCCCTGCGCGCCAAACATCAGCACATAGATCAAACCCGCCACCACGGGCGACACCGAAAACGGCAGGTCCACCAGCGTGGTCAAGAACGCCTTGCCCTTGAACTCGTACTTGGCAATGCACCAGGCCGCCGCTACGCCAAACACCAGGTTCAGCGGCACCGCGATCAGCGCGGTGATCAGCGTGAGCTTGATCGCCGACCACGCATCGGGCTCGCGCAAGCCTTCCAGATACGCACCAAAGCCCTTGCGCAGTGCCTCGGCAAACACGGCGGCCAGCGGCAACACCAGGAACAGCAGCATGAAGGCCAGTGTCAGCGCGATGAGCGTGTAGCGCACCCAGGGCGCCTCGGTGGTGCCGGCCTGGGCGCGGCGAACAGTTCGAGAGTTGGCACCGCTCATGCTGGAGCCCCCGCGTGGCGGCGCTGCCAGGCTTGCAGCGCGTTGATGATGAGCAGCAGGATGAAGGAGATGACCAGCATCACCACGGCCACGGCGGTGGCGCCTGCGTAGTCGTACTGCTCCAGCTTGCCGATGATGATCAGCGGTGTGATCTCCGACACCATGGGCATGTTGCCCGCGATAAAGATCACCGAGCCGTATTCACCCACCGCCCGCGCAAACGCCATGGCAAAGCCGGTGAGCAGTGCGGGCGTGATGGAGGGCAGGATGACCTTGGTGAAGGTCTGCAGGCGTGTGGCGCCCAGGCAGGTAGCGGCCTCTTCCAGTTCCTTCTCGGCGTCCTCCAGCACCGGTTGCACCGTACGCACCACAAACGGCAGGCCGATGAAGATGAGCGCAATCACAATGCCTGCGGGCTTGAACGCAAGCTGGATGCCCATGGGCTCCAGAATGCTGCCCACCCAGCCATTGCCCGCTAGCAGGGCTGTGAGCGAGATGCCCGCCACGGCGGTGGGCAACGCAAACGGCAGGTCCACCAGAGCGTCCACGATTTTTTTGCCCGGAAACTTGTAGCGCACCAGCACCCACGCGATCAGCAGGCCAAACACCAGGTTGACCAGCGCTGCGATGAACGATGCGCCAAACGTCAGCCGGTAAGAAGCCAGCACCCGCGGCGCGCTGATGGCCGCCCAGAACTGGTCCCAGGTGAGGGTGAAGGTTTTGAAGATCAGTGCCGACAGCGGGATCAGCACGATGATGCTCAAGTAGAAAAGGGTGTAGCCCAGTGACAGCCCAAAGCCGGGCAGCACGCGCTTGGGCGCGCGCCGTCCGGCCGGGGCGGCGGCCACGGCAGTCGCAGCGGTCATAGATGCAGTAGAGAGTCGGGAAAAGCGCCGGCCTACTTACTTGGCACCGGGCGTGTACAGCTTGTCGAACTGGCCGCCGTCATTGAAGTGCACCTTTTGCGCCTCGGTCAGCGAGCCGAAATACTTGGCCACGGTGAACTGCTTGAGCGGCTTGAACGTGGCTTCGTACTTCTTGAGCACCTTTTCCGAGCGTGGGCGGATGGCGTGCTTGGCGGCGATCTCCTGCGCTTCGTCCGAATACAGATAGTCCAGGTAGGCCTTGGCCAACTGGGCCGTACCCTTTTTGGCCACAGTGCGCTCGACCACAGCCACGGGGTTCTCGGCCACCACGCTCACCGAGGGGTAGATCGCATCGACCTTGCCCGCGCCAAATTCGCGGTCGATGGAGACCACTTCGGATTCAAAGGTGATCAGCACATCGCCCTGGTTGCGCTGCAGGAAGGTGGCGGTGGCATCGCGCCCACCCTTGGCCAGCACGGGCACGTTCTTGTAGAGCTTGCTCACGAACTCGGCGGCCTGTGCGTCGGTGCCGCCCTTTTCACGCACGGCGCCCCAGGCGGCCAGGTAGGCATACCGACCGTTGCCGCCGGTCTTGGGATTGACCACGATCACCTGCACGCCGGGCTTGATGAGGTCGTCCCAATCCTTGATGTTCTTGGGATTGCCATTGCGCACCAGGAACAGCATGGTGGACGTGGTGGGCGATGCGTCGTTGGGAAATTTCTTGGCCCAATCCTTCGCGACCACGCCGTTGTCAGCCAGGAACTGCACGTCGGTGGTCGTATTCATGGTCACCACGTCGGCAGCCAAGCCGTCGTTCACGGCGCGCGCCTGGGCGCTAGAGCCAGCATGCGACTGGTCGATCTTCACTTCCTGGCCGGTGGTCTTCTTGTAGTGGGCGGCAAAGGCCGTGTTGTAGTCCTTGTAGAACTCGCGAGCCACGTCGTACGACACGTTGAGCAGCGAATTTTGAGCGGCAGCCATGCCGCTCGCGGCCAGGGCCAGGGAGGCCAAGAGGGTCTTGAGTTTCAGAGAAGTCATGGTGAGGTCGCCCAAAAAATGCTGGAGATTCCGCATTGTGCGGATCCCCTCTTAAAACTCAAAAGAATATATTTTTGTTAATTAATCGAAAATCGGCATATAAGCGTTATCAGGGGTGCACTGACGTCAAGCCATCCAGGCCCGCTACTGCTGCCCAGGCGAGAGTTTTTTGGTCCCATAGATCCCAAGCGCCAGTGCAACATGCCCAGCAAGCTATCAATAAGATAGCAATCAGGCAGCAGCAGAGGACACCTGTGCGTAGCCACCCATGGGTCGGTTACTAGTGTTGTCGCCCTCCAGCGACTGCAACAACGCCCAGCCCAGCGGCCATTCGCCATGGCCCGAGTCAATGTTGATGTGCCCTGCGTTCTGCATGCGCACAAACTCGCTGCCCCAGGCCCGCGCATAGGCCCCCGCCAAGCGGATGGGACAAAACGGGTCATTGCTGCTGGCCACCACGATGCTGCGGTACGGCAGTGCGGCATAGGGCACGGGGGCAAAGTCGCTCAGGATGGCCCGGCGCTCAGGGTCGGCAGGAGCCACCAGCAGCGCGCCGCAGACCTTGGCGGCGGCCTCCGGCCCCATGTGGGTGGTGGCAATACAGCCCAGGCTGTGTGCAACGATCACTACAGGGTGCGTTGCGGCCAGTACGGTCTTTTCCAGCTGACTCACCCAGGCTGAACGCGTGGGCGTGATCCAGTCGTCCTGCACCACGCGGCGCGCGTGGGGCAGGCGCTCGGCCCACAGGCTCTGCCAGTGGCCGGGGCCCGAATCGCGCCAGCCGGGGACGATGATGATGGAGGTCGTGGTAGTCACAGGCTGGGATTCTGCGAGCCAGCCTTTAAAACCCAAACGAATTAATTCTTGTTATTTAATCGCCAAATCATCTAAAAACACCACCCTTTCTGCGGCGTCAGCGCCCAGGGATCTTTTTTGCGCCGCGTTTAACCCCATTCGCCCGCCCCGTTCGTTTCACCCAGCACCACCACTTTTATTTGATGGAGCTGCCATGAAACCCCGCCTTCTCACCCTGCCCGCCCTCGCAACACTGGCCGCGTTGCTGGGCCTGAGCCACCTGCCTGTCCATGCCATTGGCCGCCTGGCCGATGTCACCATCGTGGACCGCGACACTGGGGCCACGTTGCCGGTGCACTACGCCCAAGGCGAGTACTGGGTGGCCGGCCGCCCGGGCGCGCGGTATGCCATCACCGTGCGCAACCGGCTGGACGAGCGGGTACTGGCCGTGCCTTCGGTGGACGGGGTCAACGTGCTCAGCGGCGAAACCGCTGCGTGGGACCAGGGCGGGTATGTGTTCTCGCCCTATGAGCGTTACCAGATCACCGGCTGGCGCAAGAGCAACAGCGAAGTCGCTGCGTTCGAGTTCTCGCACATTGCCAACTCGTATGCCGCCCGCACGGGCCGCCCCGCTCACGTGGGCGTGATTGGCGTGGCGCTGTTCCGCGAACAGCCACCGGTGCCCTCGCCCGCCGTCGTCCCCGAGCCATACAGCCAGCGCCGTGATGGCAGCCACGGGAGTGCCAACAGCCTGGGGCGCTTGCGCGAAGAGCCTGCCCCTGCGCTGCCCTCGGCACAGTCGGCACCCGCACCAGCCGCCGCACCGTCGCCAGCATCAGAGGCCGAGTCCTCGGCGCGCTCGATGTCTGCCGACAGTGCGGCCAAGGCGGCGCCGATGCCGTCGGCCAAGCTGGGAACGGCGCACGGCCAGCGCGAGACATCCGTTGTGTCGCACACCACTTTCACCCGGTTGCAACTCCGCCCCAACGAAATCATCAGCATCCGCTACGACAGCCGCGAAAACCTGATAGCTGCGGGCGTGATCCGCGAGCCCATCGCGCGGCCCCCTGTGCCCAGCGCGTTTCCACAGTCCGACAACCTGTCGTACGTTCCCGACCCGAGGTAGGCCTTGCGAGCATCTACCGGTACGCTCCCGCTGGTGCATGCGGGCCTCGCATAATCCGCGGGTGCCATCCGCCCCGCCCCACGACGATGCCGACGAGACGCTGATGCTGCGTTACGCCAGCGGCGACCTGGGTGCGTTCGACCGGCTCTACGCCCGGCACGAGCTGGCCGTGTGGCGGTTTGTGTTTCGCAGCGTGAAGGTGCAGGCGGTGGCCGACGACCTGCTGCAGGACGTGTGGTTTGCGGTGGCGCGCAATGCCACCCGTTACGAGGTGAAGGCCAGGTTCCGCACCTGGCTGTTCACCCTGGCGCATAACCGCCTGGTGGACCACCTGCGCACCGCCAAACACCACACCAGCCTGGATGCGAGCGACGACGATGCGCGCACGCTGGCCGACACGCTGGTGGCCGACTCGGGCTTTGGGCCCGTGCGGCAACTGCAGTCGCGCGAGCAGGCGGCTGCGCTGATTGCGGCGGTGGAGCAGCTGCCACTGGAGCAGCGCGAGGCCTTTTTGCTGCAAGCCGAAGGCGACCTGAGCGTGCAGGAGATTGCCGAGGCCACCGGCGTGAACTTTGAAACCGCCAAAAGCCGCCTGCGCTACGCGCGGGCCAGCCTGCGCCAGCACCTCAAGGAGTTTGTATGACCCGGCAGGATGACGAACTGGTCCGGCGTTACCACGAGGCCAGCGAACAGGAAGGCGCCCGCCCCGGCGTGCATGTGCGCGATGCCGTGCGTGCGCATGCACAGATGGTGGCAGCGGCTGCGGCATCAGCCACCCCGGTAGCAGCCCCTGCCGCCAACCAGGCCCGCTGGAAGATTTCGGCCCTGGCCACCTTGGCCGTGGTGGGGCTGACTGGCTTGCTGATGCTGCAGTTTGAGCGCGGCACGCCCGAAGAGCGGGACACCGCTTTCAGCCAACGCCGAACCGAGTCGCCTGCGCAGGCTCCTACGGCCCCTGCGCCTGCCCCTGCGGCCACACCGACGCTCCCGTCACCGGCAGAGCCCCCATCGGTCACTCCGCCTGCACCGGAAAGCGCGCAGAAAAGTACGCGGAACAGCGCCGGCCCGTCGGCCGACGCCATGCTCCCCAAGCCTGCCACGGTAGCCCCCCCCGCGCCTGCGCAGACACCAGCACCCGCCCAGCCCGTAGCCAAGCCGGCTCCTTTGTCGCCTTCCACTGAGCAGGAAGCCCTGTCAGCACCTCGCTCAGCCGGGGCCCTCTCCGGTTTCCCAGCGTCGCCCCCCGCGCCCTCGACCGCAGCCTCCCCTGCCGAATCTGGTGGTGAAAGGCGCGAGCGCACAGCAGCCCCCGCGGCACCGGCGCTTCAGGAGACCACCCCGGCTGCCCCCGCTCCGGCCGCCGCACCAGCCGCCCGCGCCCCGCTGGCGGACTCTGCAGCGCGCGACCACCAGACGGCTGCTGCAGCCCCTGCCATGTCAAAAAATCTGGGCGCGGCCTTGCCCGTCACCATCTGGGAGGCCGCGCGCACAGGCCAGACCCAACAGGTCGAAGCCCTCGTGCAACAGGGCTTACCGGTGGATGCCCGCGACCCCGAAGGAAAAACCGCCCTGATGCTGGCCGCGATGAACGGCGACACCGCCACCGTGCAGCGGCTGCTGGCCCTGCGCGCCAACCCGACGCTGGTGGACCGCGATGGTCTGAACGCGGCGCAGCTGGCGGCACAGCGGGGGCACACGCGCCTGGCAGAGCTGCTGGAAGCGGCGCGCTGAAAATCGCACAGCCAGGCCACGCTGGGCTGTGTCACGACCGCATGGGGCGAGCGTGACGGCCCCGTCGTGGCAGCGGCGAATCAGCCGCTCGTCGGGATCATCAGAACCGCACCGCCTCAAACGCCGGATGCAGTGCGTCGATCCAGTGATCCAGCTCATCCTGCGTCACGTGCAGATGATCCATGCAGGCCTGGCCGTGCTGGGTCCACTCGCGCGTGGGGGCCAGGCTGTCGTGCTGGTTGACCAGAAACTCGGCCAGCAGGCCCAACGCCACCAGGTGGCGCACCGTGGGGTCAAACCGCTCGTCGTTCAGGCACGCAAAGTCGTGGTGCAGCCAGATGGCCTGGGCCACGTCGCCCGGCAGGTGCCAGGTGCGGGCCACGATGGCGCCCATCACCGCGTGGTCGGTGCGGTGGCTGGCGTTCTCGGTCTGGGTGAAAGTGCGGTCCTTGCGCGCCAGCGCCTCGGTCACGGTGCCTGCATAGCCCCGCACGGCCTTCACCAGCACCGGCATGCCCACATGGCAGAACAGCCCAAAGCTGTAGCCCAGCCCTGGGTCCAGGCTGTAGAGTTGGTGGCCGATGTGCTCGCACGCGATGGCGCGGCGCTGCGAGCTTTCCCAAAAGTGGTCGAGCAGCGGCGAGCGCACCTGCAGCGCATTGCGTGTGATGAACGCGGACAGCAGCTCCACCGCCGGCTGCAACCCCAGCACCGTCAGCGCCATGCCCACGGTCTGCACCGGCTGGGCCAGGCCGTACAGCGGGCTGTTGGCCAGCCGCATCACGGCAGCGGCCAGGGCCACGTCGGAAGAAGCCAGTTGCTCCAGCGCGGTCGAGTCCAGCTCGGGCGCCGCCACGATCTGCTGCAGGCGCAGCAGCGATTCGGGGCACGGCGGGATCACGATGGCACGCACGGCAGGGTGTACGCGGGCCTGCCGGATGTCTTGGTCGATGGGGTGTGGAGCGGTCACAAAAAGTCCCCGGGCCGCCGCGTGTGCCGACCACACGGACGGGCGTAGCCCGCACAGTTGCAATTCGTTGCATTGTGGCGCCAAAAAGCGTTCTGCCCACCGAACCCGTGCACAGGCGCAGGCTTTGCGCCCAGTGCGTCAAGACCTGGCCTTAGAACCTGGCCTTAGAACCTGGCCTTAGAACCTGGCCTTAGAACCTGGCCTTAGAACCTGGCCTTAGAACCTGGCCTCAGATATTGGCGCCGTCGAGCCCTTGCAGGGCCTGCCGTGTGCTCAGGCTGCTGCGGCCGGGCATGGCCTCGCCCAGGTAGTCCAGAAAGCGCCGCACGGCGGGCGACAGCCCCCGGCGCGACGGAAACACGGCGTGCACGATGGCGGGCGCGGGCGCCCAGTCGGGCAGCACCCGCACCAGCTTGCGCTCGCGCATTTCTTCCTGGCACATGTAGTCAGGCATCCAGCACACCCCCGTGCCGGCCACCGCCGCGTATTTGAGCGTGAGCAGGTCGTCGGCCACATAGCGCGGCGTGTGCTGCACCTGCTGGTGCACGCCGCCGGGGCCGATCAGGTTCCAGGTGGAGCGCCCGTCGGGCGCCGACATGGCGATGCTGTCGAGCTTGGCCAGGTCGTCCAGCGTTTGGGGGGTGCCCTGGCGAATCAGCAGCTCGGGGCTGGCCACCAGGATCTGTGTGGTGTGGTCCAGTCGCTTGACGACCATGCTGCCGCTGTCGTCCACCGAGGGGCGCACGCGCAGCGCCACGTCAATGCCCTCCTCCACCAGGTTCACCGCACGGTTGCTCACCAGCATGTCGATGCGCACCTCGGGGTACTGGGCCAGAAACCGGGGCATCAGCTCGGCCACCACGGTCTGCGCCAGTGTCACCGGGCAGCTCACGCGGATGGTGCCGCGCGGCGTGGTCTGCACCTGGGCCACCGTGTCGGCCGCCGCCTGGGCCGACTCGCGCATGGCCTGGCAGTGGCGCAAATAGGCTTCGCCCACTTCGGTCAGCGAGAGCTTGCGGGTGGTGCGTTGCAGCAGGCGCACGCCCAACTGCGTCTCCAGGTCCGACACCCGGCGCGACAGGCGCGACTTGGGGATGCCAAGCGCGCGGCCCGCAGCGGCAAAGCCACCGCGCTCCACCACTTCGGCGAAATACAGCATGTCGTTGAGGTCTTGCATGGACAGGTCCGTAACACTTCAATCGTTCTATGGATAGAACAATCTATCGCAAGTTCACTACCTTATCAACAAATCGATCCATCTCCACAATTCATTCCATGGCCACACGCTGTGGCTCCGATCCACAGAACCCAAGGAGTTCCCCCATGCAACTGCTTCACGTTGACTCTGCCATCACCGGTGATCAATCCGTGTCCCGCCAATTGACCGCCCGCACCGTGGCTGCCTGGCAAGCCGCCCACCCTGGCACCACCGTGCAATACCTGGACCTGGCACAGCAAGCGCCTTCGCACCTGTCGGCCCAGTCGCTGGGTTTCCGCACTGGCCAGGCCGCTGCGACCGAGGTGGAACGCAATGAAAACGCCCTGTCCGAGGCGCTGGTGAGCCAGTTCCTGGCCTCCGACGTGATCGTGATTGGCGCGCCGCTGTACAACTTCTCCATCCCCAGCCAGCTCAAGGCCTGGATCGACCGCCTGGCGCAAGCCGGCCGCACCTTCAAGTACACCGAGAAGGGCCCAGTGGGCCTGGCCGGTGGCAAGACGGTGATCGTGGCGTCCACCCGTGGCGGCGTGTACTCCACAAGCGAAGGTGGCCAGGCCATGGAGCACCAGGAGAGCTACCTGAAGGTGGTGTTCGGCTTCTTCGGCATCACCGACGTGCGTTTTGTACGTGCCGAAGGCGTGGCCATGGGCCCAGACGCCAAGGCGGCCGCACTGGCATCGGCCAACGTGGAAATTTCCACGCACACCAGCGTGGCCGCCAACCAAGGCCGCGTGTCGCAGGCCGCCTAAGCGCATCAGCGACCACGGAGTGCAGGGCGCAAGCCCTACAACCCCCTAGAACCCGGCCGCGTGCCGGGTTTTGGCTTTTATCCAGCCAAAACGGCTGGATGCGCTAGTGCCACATGCCTGACCAGCTATCATTTTTGATATGCCGCGCACGGGCAATGCGGCGCCCAGCCCCGGCCGTGCCTGCAGTCACTGCGCCGCGTGTGGCGCCTGCCGCTGCAACCATTGCTCAGCCAGCTGCTGGGGCGGCAGGGCCGGGGCAAACAGCCAGCCCTGAAAGCGCTCGCAGCCCATGCGGATCAACAGCTGCAGCTGCTCCTCGGTTTCCACACCTTCGGCCACCACCTCCAGCCCCAGCGTGCGGGCCAGCGCGTTGACGGTGGCACAGATCTCGCGGTCGTTCACGTCCACCACGATGTCGCGCACAAACACCTTGTCGATCTTCAGCTCGCTCACCGGCAGGCGCTTGAGCTTGATGAGCGACGAGTGGCCGGTGCCAAAGTCGTCAATCGACAGCGCAAACCCCGCGTTCTTGAGCTCCAGCGCGATGGCGTACAGCGACTCGTCCAGCAGCTGCGACTCCGTGATCTCCAGCACCAGGCTGGCGGGCGTGACCCCGGCACGCTGAGTCACACCCAGCAGGGTCTGGGTGAAGCCCGGCTCGCGCAGCTGGATGGTGGAGACGTTGACCGACACCACGGGCACCTGCCAGCCCTCGGCACGCCACTGCGCCATCTGGTGGCAGGCGGTCTCGAACACCCACAGCCCGATGGGCACGATGAGCCCGCTCTCCTCGGCCAGCGGGATGAACTCGTCGGGCGGCACCGCCTTGTCGTCCACCGACCAGCGCAGCAGCGCCTCGGCGCCCACGGTCTGGCGCTGCTGGTTAAGCTGGGGCTGGTAGACCAGCGCGAACTCGCCCGCCTGCAGCGCGTTGTGCAGGCGCCGGCGCAGCTCCAGCCGTCCGCGCGTGATCTGCGTGAACTCCTCGATGTAGAAGCGGTACGAGCCGCGCCCCGCACTTTTGGTGGCATGCAGCGCCGAATGCGCGTGGCGCACCAGCTCCACGCTGTTGGCGGAGTCGTCCGGGTACAGGCTGATGCCCAGGCTGGCGCCCATGTACTGCGCGCCCACCTCCGACAGCTCCCACGGCTGCGCCAGGCCTTCCACCAGCGAGGCCGCCAGCTGCGCCAGCTCGGTGCGCGACGCGGGGCGCAGCAGCATCACCGTGAACTGGTCATTGGCCAGCCGCGACACCAGGCCCTGCCCCGCCAGCAGCTGGGTGATGCGCTGAGCCACCTCGCTGAGCAACGCATCGCCCACGCGGTGGCCGTAGGTTTCGTTCACGCTCTTGAAGTGGTCCAGGTCGATCAGCAGCAGCGCCACGCGGCGGTTGGTGCTGTGCGTGTCGCGTGCCGCCTCGGCCACGGCGCGCTCCAGCGCGTCTTCAAAGTAGCGGCGGTTGGGCAGGCCGGTGAGCGCGTCAAAGTGCGCCACGCGGTACAGCTGCTCCTCGTTGCGCAGCACGGCGGCCTCGGCCGTGCGCAAGCGGTTGAGCAGGCTCACCACAATGGTCTGCCGCAGCGCGGCCAGCAGCAGCACCAGCAGGCAGCACACCAGGATCAGTGCCTGCATGCCCGCCCGTCCATCGGGCGCCACAAACAGCAGCACCAGGGTGATGGCCGCCAGCGTCATGGACAGCAGCGGAACGTAGTTCATGGCCTGGTCGCACTGGCGGCGGTAGGCCGCATCTGCCGACATGGCAAACCGCAGCCAGCGCGCGCCCCAACCCAGCACCAGCGCCGACACGCTGAAGCTGGCGTTGAACCAGATGCCCGGCTGCACCGTGCCGCTGATGACCATGAGGTTCCACTGCATCCAGCTCAGGCCATAGCCCAACAGGCCAAGCAGCACCAGCATGTGAGAACGCTCGATGCGCACCCCCACCGTAGGAATGGCCAGCGCCGTGACGCCCGCTGCTGCCAGAAACCCGGCCGGATACAGCACCAGCACGGTGCCCACGGCCAGCGAGTCCACCCCGCCCGAGGGTAAATAGATCACCAGCGTGAACGCCAGCAGCGCCAGCACCGTGCCGCCAAAGTCCAGCGCCGCCGGGTAGGCCCGGTCGCGCGACAGGCGTGCAAACGTGGCGCGGATGACAGTGGCCGCCCACAGCGGCCCACCCGCCAGAAACAGCAGGTCGGCGGGCGCAGGGAAAGGGTTCCAGTCCAGCGCCACCTGCACGTTCCACACCATCTGCCCCAACGCCACCAGCACAGCAAAGCTCAGCAGGCCGGTGTGCAGCGCGCGGTCGGTGGGCGGCGCCTGCCGCCAGCCGCGCCAGGCCCAGAAGGCAGACAGCCAGAACGCCAGCGTCCAGGAGGTGTTGTCCAGAAACAGCCGCGCGCCCGGAGAAGGCACCCACAACGAAGCCAGGAACGACAGCGTGGTTGCACTCAACCAGACCGCTGTGAGGATTCGTTCCGCGAAGGACATGGGTCAGTGCTGTGGTGGAGAGGGAGTGCTGGGCGCAGTTGCTACAGAACGTTACCCCTCCCATTGTGGCCGCAAGTGCGGCCCACCTTTTCCCCCTGCGATTTGCCGGGGCACTGACACAAAATGAAGCTACCAAAGAAATAGCACCCAGCGCCCATGGGATGGGCGCTGGGTGCCAAACGGCTTGAATTTTTTTGTTGAGCCCCCGACGCTGCGGCGCCACAACACCGCCGCCTGATCGAGAGCGTCGGAGGGCTGCTGCCCATGGTCGGGGCGCACCTGCTCGTCCCGCTACTGCCCCGCTCGCCCAAGGAGAGAGAACCGCCACCGCTCCGGGCCGCTGCCGGCCCGTCGCCATGGAGCGCGTTCCCTCGGGGTTTTAGAACCCTGGCAGCACCGAACCCTTGAACTCGGTCTGGATGAACTTCTTGATTTCTTCCGAGTGGTAGGCCTTCACCAGCTTGGCCACCCAGGGCTTGTCCTTATCGGCTTCGCGCACGGCTATCAGGTTGACGTAGGGGCTCTTGGCGTTTTCTTGCGCAATCGCGTCCTTGCCGGGGTTCAGGCCTGCCGACAGCGCAAAGTTGGTGTTGATGGCCGAGGCGTCCAGGTCGTCCAGCGAACGGGGCAACTGGGCCGCGTCGAGTTCGACGAACTTGAGCTTCTTGGGGTTGCTCACCACGTCCAGCGGCGTGGCCTTGAGGCCCGCGCCATCACGCAGCTTGATCAGACCCTTGTCCTGCAGCACCAGCAGCACGCGGCCGCCGTTGGTGGGGTCGTTGGGGATGCCGAACTTGGCGCCTTCCTTCAGGTCTTCGAGCTTCTTGACCTTCTTGGAATACAGGCCGATGGGGAAGTTGACGGTGTAGCCCACCGACACCAGCTTGTAGCCACGGTCGGCCACTTGCGCATCGAGGTAGGGCTTGTGCTGGTAGCTGTTGGCGTCCAGGTCGCCAGCGGCCAGCGCAGCGTTGGGCTGAACGTAGTCGCTGAACTCGACGATCTGGATCTTGAGGCCGTCCTTCTCGGCAACCTTTTTCACCTGCTCAAAAATCTGCGCGTGGGGGCCGCCGGTCACGCCCACCTTGATGGGCTTGTCCTGGGCCATGGCGCCTGACGAGAAAGTGGCTGCGGCAGCCAAGGCCAGGACGGATTGCAGGAGAAGGCGCTTGTTGTTGTTCACAGGAAAAACCTTTCGTTGAGAGATGACTCGCATCCTAGGGTTTCCCCGATAAAACTGGAACAACTAAGTTTTTATTTCGTTACAACCCAACTGCATAACAAGCGCTCGACGCCGTTTCCTCACCCGCGCAGCGCCACGTTGTTCAGCTTGTCCAGCCGCTCGGGCCAGGTGCCTTCCACCGTCGCGCCCTGCAGCAGGATGCGCGTCCAGGCCACCCAGGCGTCCCACTGCACGCGCTTGTCCCACGCATTGCCCCAGGCGCTGAACAGGTGCAGCGCGCTCTCGGCGGCGGCCTTGGCGTCGTCTTTGCGGCCCGCGGACAGATACAGCTGCGCCAACACCATCTGCGGCTCACCCACCCAGGGGTTGTGGCGCACCGCGCTTTCCAGCACGCCGGTGGCCACGTCCAGGTCCACCAGCGGCTGGTCTTGCTGGATGACCGACCAGTACAGCGACGTGGCCGCCGCCTCGTTGGCGGCCGACAGGTGCTGCGAGCAATGTGCAAACACGGGCGGCATGGGCAGCACGTCCTTCAGCCCCGGGTGCTGCAGCGCTTTGGCCAGCCCGTTGATCTGGTGCACCATGCGCCCCGACGGCCGCATGGGCCCGGGCCAGAGCGATGCGGCCCAATGCGCCTTCTGGTTGCGGTGTTGCACGTCCGGAAAGCGCGAAAAGATGTCGTCTTGCCAGCTGAACCACTGCTCGATGGTGTCGGCCATGCTCACGATGATGAAGGCCGCCACCTCGTAGGGCGTCAGCACGTGGTCCTGCCCGTCCTTTTGCAGCACCAGGCTGCCGTCAGCCTCCAATGCATGGGCCAGCACCTTCTGCACGAACTGCGTGCGCGACTGGGTGCAGAACAGGTAGACCAGGTGCTCGGCCGACTCGCCCGCAATCTCGCGCACCCGGGCGCGTTCTTTGGCGGGGTCAAACTTCACCAGATCCACAAACGCATTGCCGTACACGCTGTGCAGCAGGCCCAGCAGGCGCACATCGCGCGGCTGCTGCCACACCGTCAGCGTGCGCGTCACGCCCACCAGGTGATGGCGAAACGTACCTGCTTTGTGCCAGTCCTGCCCCACATTGCGCGCCAGCACCGTGGGCAGCACAGGCGCCAGCTCGGGGTCGCGGGTCAGCCACTCGTCGTCCAGCAGCGGCAGCGCGCGGGCAAATAGGTCAGGGTCCAGGGGGTGAAGCGGCAGGGTCATGGGGTAGTGTCTCCGGCGTTGAGGGTGCAGGGAATGCAATGCACACACAGTATCTGCCCCCACGGCGGTTGCGCAAGCACGGGGGCGACCCGGCACTCACACCCCGCACGCGCCTGCACGGCGGTTCGGTCAGCGCCATGGCCTGCTGCGGGCCTTCAGGCTCAGAGGCTGAGAGTTTTTTAGCCGGGCCCGAAAGGCGCGCCCACACGCCTCGGATCTAGGCGCAAAGCACAGCCATAGCTCAGGCTATGGCGAGCATTGGTAACGACGAACCGGGGCGTATGGGCGTGCCAAGCGGGCGTGGACAAAGGACTCTCAGCCTCTCAGACCAGCCGCACCTCAAAGTAAGCACCCTCACCCTCCCCCAAGTCCCGGAACCCGGCCTGCCGGGCCGCCACGCTGGCCTTGCCCCATGCCTTGAGCAGGGTGAGATCGCCCGGGGACACCACCTCGGGCGGCGACTCCTCCAGGCTCTGCATGGTGTCCAGCGCGGCCGCCACCTGTTCGGGGCCGCCCAACTGCTTTTCCAGGGCCCTGGCGTACCGGGTTTCGGCGGCTATGCGCTCCTTGGCCGGAAGCTCCTCGGGGTAGTCGCGGAGGTTGACGACGTAAGTGGATTCGATGACTTGCATGGCGCTGCTTTTCCTGTGGTTTGATACTGTATGAATATACAGTTTTCTCCAACAAAAATCGAGCGCTGAAAGATTCCCCCCGGATCACGGGAGCGTGGAAAGATTGTTCTCAATACTGGAACAGTTAGTTTGCGACTGGGTGGTTTTTCTCTGAACACCATCGGCGTACAGTTCATCCCATCGATGAGCCGAACCCGCAAGGCGACTCACCGAACCCGGTTCAGGAATGGTTTTTGACCCGGTTTTTTTGAGACGCTTTTTAACTTTCAAGGATTTTCATCATGAACAAGACCGCTCGTTTCCTCTCCGTCGCTGCTGTTGCCGCTTTCGCCGCCTTTGGCGCCCATGCTGACGAAGCCGATGGCTCGCAATTTGCCCTGAAGTTCGATACGAACCGCACCCGCGCTGAAGTGGCTGCTGAAGCCATCACCGAAGCCCGCACACACAGCATGGAACCCGCAGGTTCGCGCGTGGTGACCTACAAGAGCACCGCTGACCGCGCTGCCGTGCGTGCCCAGGCTGCCGAAGCTGTGCGCACCGGCCAGATCCCTTCGGGTGAATTCAGCGCCATGTAATTTGGCAGACCAACTGCTGAGATTGGTTGAAAGCAGTTGCGGGACTTCCCATGGTGGTGGCACTTCGCGCGGTGCGGGTGCTGCTGCCATGGGGAGTGTTAACTGAACCGCAGGGGCGGGCAGGCAAAAAGGGCTCCTTTTGGGAGCCCTTTTTGTTGGTGCCTGCGGTGTAGGCCCGCCCCCCAGGGCGTCAGGGGCGCCCCTGCAACGTAGCTTACAGCGAAGGGTCGATCAACACCTTGGCTCCTGTGTTGCGCGGGCCGTAGAAGGCGATGGACTCTGCACTCAGTGCGCCCGCCAGCGACACGGTGCGCGCGTAGTGGCTGGCGAACGTGGTCTTCAGCTCGGCCGCCACACGCTGGCGCAGCGCCTGGGTCGCCTCGTCGCCAATCTTCTGCAGAAACGGAAACAGCAACCACCCGCCCATGCCCCAGGCCATGCCAAAGGTGCGGTGCACCTCGGTCGGGCGCGTGTCCAGGTGGCCGTACAGGTACACCTGCTTGTGCACTGCCGAGCCGTAACGGCTGTATTCCTTGGCCTTGCGGTTGATGGCGGCCTCCATGCACTGCAGGATCTGCCCGGCCAGCGTGCCGCCGCCCGTGGCATCAAACGCGATGGTGGCGCCCGTGGCGGCCAGCGCATCGGTCAGCTCGGCCATGAAGGTGGGCGCGCTGCTGTCGCACACATACTGGGCGCCCAGCCCGCGCAGCAGCGCCGCCTGCTCGGGCTTGCGCACGATGTTGACAAGACCAATGCCGTCCTTCTGGCAAATCTTGAGCAGCATCTGGCCCAGGTTGCTGGCTGCTGCGGTGTGCACCAGCGCGGTGTGGCCTTCGCGCTTCATGGTCTCCACCATGCTCAGCGCCGTCAGCGGGTTGACGAAGCACGATGCGCCTTCGGCCGCCGTGGTTCCGGGCGGCAGCGGCAGGCACTGCGCCGCCGGCATAGCGCGGTATTGCGAATACATGGCGCCACCAATCACCGCCACCGTGCGGCCCAGCAGCGCCTGCGCGGCGGGTGATGCACCTGCAGCCACCACCAGGCCCGCGCCTTCGTTGCCCACCGGCATGCTCTGACCCAGGCGTGCCGCCATGCCGGGCATGGCGCGCTCCGGGATGCGCGCCGTGGCCACTGACCGCTCGGCCGTGCCCGTGACCTGCACGGTCGACAAATCGGCCGGGCCCAGCAGCAGGCCGATGTCCGACGGGTTGATGGGCGTGGCCTGCACCTGGATCAGCACTTCGTCCGGCCCCGGCGTGGGCACGGGTGTCGGCTCCAGGCTGATCTGCAAGGTGCCATCGGCTTGCACAAGCGAGCGCAACTGCAGCGCGGTGGTGGGGATGGAGGGGTTCATGGAGGACTCGCAGGTAGAAGATGGGACAAAGGGCCTGCACGCTGGACCGCGCAGTGTGGTGAAAGGGTGCCGCTTTTTTGACGGCGCCGCACCACCACCAGCCCGCATTCTTGACCAAGCTGCGCCACCGCGCTGTCCCCTCGGTGAATGGCTGCCCACCCATGCGCAGCCCCCATGCACCGGGACGAACGATGCACGCAGGGCGCTGCAGCTACGGGCCAGAAACGCTTGCACACACTCAGTCCAAAGTCGTGCACGTGCCGCTTGACTTAGAGTGCGCTCCAACTTTCAGAATCGTTCCCATGGCATCCCTCCTCACCATTGCCGAAGTCGCCCAACGCACAGGCCGTAGAGCCTGTTTACGATCTCGCAGGGGTCGCGCAGCGGTCTTTGCGGGATGGGATGCAAGGCGCGGTGCGCAGTGGATAGCCCCGCTATCCACAAGCGCCGCAACGCCGCAGACCGCCCGCAAAGACCACTGCCCGAAGGGTTGGAGCGAAATCAGGTGATTGGACGCCCCAGCCGCTTGCATGGGCATGAGCCCATGCGGCGCATCCGAAGCATCCACTCATCCCGATTGCGCTCCAACGCGATACCCTGCGAGATCGTAAACAGGCTCTTGGCACACACCCTGCGCTACTACGAGCGCGCCGGGCTGATTGCGCCAGTGGCGCGTGCATCCGGCGGCCAGCGCCGTTATGCGGCGTCGGACATGGAGTGGATCGGATTCCTGCTGCGCCTCCGCGAGACCCAGATGCCCATCGGGCAGATGCAGGCCTTTGCGCGGCTGCGCAGCGAAGGGAACGCCACCGCCCCTGAGCGGCGCCGGTTGCTGGAGCAGCATCTGGCGCAAGTGCTGGCAACGATCACCGCCATGCAGCAAGCCGCACAGGCGCTGCAAGCCAAGATCGCGCATTACCAGGGCCTGGAAGCTTCCCTTCGACCCACCCCGTCGTCCACCCACCAAGGAAGCTCTCATGTCCCTCGAAACCCAACCCCGCTATCTCCAGGGCCTCGCCAAGCTGCGCGAAATCGACGGCCACGCGGGTGAGCGTGTCGTCGCCAGCCTGGCCGACATTGCCCCCGACTTTGCGCGCTACCTCATCGAGTTTCCGTTTGGCGACATCTACTCGCGCCCCGGGCTGGACCTGCGCAGCCGCGAGATTGCCGTC
This sequence comes from Acidovorax sp. M14, assembly GCF_049331375.1. Classification (NCBI taxonomy): domain Bacteria; kingdom Pseudomonadati; phylum Pseudomonadota; class Betaproteobacteria; order Burkholderiales; family Comamonadaceae; genus Acidovorax; species Acidovorax sp. M14. The sequence continues at coordinate 2,138,672 of NZ_CP186263.1, read as the reverse complement.
GTCGCTGCGCTGACCGCGCTGGGCAATGCCACACCCCAACTCAAGGTGCATTTGCAGGCCGCGCTGAACGTGGGCGTCACCCGCGAAGAGATCGTGGAGGTGCTGATGCAGATGGCGGTGTACGCGGGCTTTCCCGCTGCACTCAACGGGCTGACTGCCGCGCGCGAGGTGTTCGCAGCGGCCGACGAGCAGCCCATGACTGCATAAAACGCCCAACCCTGCGTGGCCCACCTGCCCAATACGCCGGTCTGCAGGCGAAAGGCTATTTGCCCGAGCCCACCGGCATCGGCCGCACTAACCGCACGGGCAGCTTGCTGGCCCGCGCCGCATCGCCGCGCGCCTCGCCGGTGGACAGGTTCACCGCCCAGCCATTGATCATGGCGGCCTGTCGTGCGCCATCGCCCGCGCGGCCCTGGGCGATGTTGCCGTAGGTGTACTGGTTGACGCTGGGCGCGCTCACGTTAGCGGTGGACGACCAGTGCCACTGTCCCGGCGCCGCTGGGAACAGGATGGGGTTGAGGCCCGGGGGCGACAGCGACTTGTCCACCAGCCGCTGCAACTCGGCCGCGCGCGGAATGCGCCAGCCCACGCCCTCGGCCTTCCAGCGTTCAGAAGCCAGGGCCGTGGCCTCGGCGCGGTCCAGCAGCAGGGGCTGGCCGGTGCAAGTCTTGCCGTTCCACTGCATGCCCTCCACACAGCGCGGCCAGGCCAGGCCGGCGCGCTGGTCCAGCACATACGCGCCATCGGCGGACAGGGACCAGTCGGCTACCACCTGCGAATCGGCGGCCTGCGCGGGCCCGGCCAACAGGGCAACCAACAGCGGGGGGATGAGCGGCAACAAGGTTTTCATGGACAAAACAGGGACGATCAAAGCAAGGGAAAATCCGGCGGGCTGAAGAGCACCAGAGAGACCACAGGAATCAAAACCCGCCTCGCCAACACCCTAACCCGGCAACGGCACCTGCGCCACCCACCAGATCAAGAAACACGCACGGCGCGCCGCTTGTCCGTGCGGCCACCCACGCCCACACCTGCCAGCGTGCCTGACGCGGCCAACGCCTCGGCCAGGAACCCCACAAACGCCTGCACCCGCGTCGAAAACTGGTGCCGCTGCGGGTACACCGCATAGATGTCGGCCGCAGGCGTGTGGTACTGCGGTAGCACGGGCTCCAGCAGGCCCTGGGCCAGGTGGCGGTTCACGTCCCACTCGGCGCGCATCACGATGCCGTGGCCCTGCAGCGCCCACAACACGGCAATCTCGCCGTCGTTGGTGGTGAGGTTGCCGGTGATCTTGATCGACTCGGTATGCGCCTTGCTGCCACGCCCAGTAGTCAGGCGCCACAGGCCGTAGGCCTCATCGCCCTGGCGGATGCCGATGCACTGGTGCTCCATCAGGTCGCGCGGCACGCGGGGCCTGCCGTGCTGCGCCAGGTAGGCGGGTGCGGCGCACAACACGCGCCGGTTGGGGGCCATGCGGCGGGCAATCACGCGGCCGTCCGGCGGCTCGCCAAAACGCACGCACACGTCGTAAGCATCGTCGGTGATCGGCGGCGGGTGCACCGACAGCTGCAGTTGCACATCCACTTCGGGGTACTGGCGCACAAAGTCCGAGATCACGGGGGCAATGTGCATGCGGCCAAAGCCCAGCGTGGCATTCACGCGCAGCAGGCCCTTGGGGCTGGCCTTGGACTGCACGATGAGTTCGTCCAGCGCGTCGATCTCGCGCAGGATGCGACGCGCGTGCTCCAGCAGCAACTCCCCCTCGGGCGTGAGACTCATGCGCCGGGTGGTGCGGTTGATGAGCACCACACCCAGGCGCTTTTCCATCTGCGCCAGGTGTTTGCTCACGGCGGCGGTGGTGACGCCCATTTCACGCCCAGCGGCGCTCAGGCTGGGGCTGGCAGCCAGAGCCGAAAAGAAGCCCAGTTCTGCGGGCTGGATGGTGGAGCTCATCGCCGCATTATCAACTGCAGGTTAACGGTGGATTCACTTGGCCGCCGTTTTTACAACGAGCGGATGCCTACAGTCGCTCTCATCGTTTTTGTTCCACCCGCTTTTTCGCGGCACGACATCCCCACAGGCCTTCCCCGACGCTTTCAAACACCAAGACCAGAGACCTTCATGAAAACCTACCAAATCGCCACCATCCCCGGAGACGGCATCGGCAAGGAAGTGATTCCCGCCGGCCAGCGAGTGCTCGAAGCCCTGGCCGCCCGCCACACGGGCCTGCAGTTCCAGTTTGAGAACTTCGGCTGGGGCGGAGACTGGTACCGCGCCCATGGCGTGATGATGCCGGCCGATGGGCTCAATGCCCTGCGCGGCAAGGATGCCATCCTATTCGGCTCGGCGGGCGACCCAGACATCCCCGACCACATCACGCTGTGGGGGCTGCGCCTCAAGATCTGCCAAGGCTTCGATCAGTACGCCAACGTACGGCCCACACGCATCCTGCCGGGCATTGACGCGCCCCTGAAGCGCTGCACCCCCAAGGACCTGGACTGGGTCATCGTGCGCGAAAACTCTGAGGGCGAATACTCCGGCGTGGGCGGCCGCGTGCACCAGGGCCACCCCATCGAGGCAGCGACCGATGTGTCCATCATGACCCGCGTGGGGGTGGAACGCATCCTACGTTTTGCCTTCCGCCTGGCGCAGTCGCGCCCCCGCAAGCTGCTCACCGTCATCACCAAGAGCAACGCGCAGCGCCACGCCATGGTGATGTGGGATGAGATTGCCGCACAGGTGGCCACCGAGTTCCCCGACGTGAAGTGGGACAAGGAGCTGGTGGACGCCGCCACGGCCCGCATGGTCAACCGCCCCGCCACCCTCGACACCATCGTCGCCACCAACCTGCATGCCGACATCCTCAGCGACCTAGCCGCCGCGTTGGCGGGCAGCCTGGGCATTGCGCCCACCGGCAACATCGACCCCGAGCGCCGCTACCCCAGCATGTTCGAGCCCATCCACGGCTCGGCGTTCGACATCATGGGCAAGGGCCTGGCCAACCCCATCGGCACCTTCTGGTCAGTGGTGATGCTGCTGGAGCACCTGGGCGAGGTGGATGCTGCCCGCGCTGTGATGCAGGCCATCGAACAGGTCACCGCCAACCCCGCCCTGCACACCCGCGACCTGGGCGGCACGGCCACCACGGCGCAGGTAACCGACGCCGTGTGCGCGCTGATCAGCGGTACGCCGCTGCAAAAGGCCGCCTGAGCCACGTGGCTCCCACGCACTGCGCCCTGCCCCGCCACCCGATGACCCCACACATCGACACCCAGGCCCGCCACTGGCTGCGCAGCATGTTCGATGCCGCCGTCGCCTCGGCCCAGCCCGCCGTATGCCTGCCGCCGCATCTGCCTGCCCCGCCCCGGGGCCGCACGGTGGTGATCGGCGCGGGCAAGGCATCGGCGCAGATGGCGCAGGTGCTGGAAACCCACTGGCCCACGCCGCTGTCTGGCGTGGTGGTCACTCGCTACGGGCATGCTGCCGCCTGCCAGCACATCCGCGTGCTGGAGGCGGCCCACCCCGTGCCGGATGCGGCAGGCCTGGCCGCCGCCAAGCACATGCTGGCTGCAGTGGACGGGCTCAGTGCGCACGACCTGGTGATTGGCCTGTGGTCGGGCGGAGGCTCGGCACTGCTGCCCTTGCCTCTGCCAAGCATCACGCTGGCCGACAAGCAGGCGCTCAACCAGGCCCTGCTGCGCAGTGGCGCCAGTATTGGCGAGATGAACTGCGTGCGGCGCCACCTCTCGGCCATCAAGGGCGGGCGGCTGGCCCTGGCCTGCAGCCCCGCCCGCGTGGTCAACCTGGTGATGTCCGACGTGCCGGGCGACGACCCGCTGGACGTGGCGTCCGGCCCCACCGTGGCCGACCCGACCACCCGCGCACAGGCGCTGGCCATCTTGCAGCGCTACCGCATTGCGCTGCCACCCGCCGTGCTGGCCGCACTGGACACGGCCGTCAGCGAAAGCATCAAGCCCGGCGACACCCGGCTGGGCCCCATCACCACCCACGTCATTGCGACACCCGACCTGGCCCTGCTGGCAGCCGCCCAGGTGGCGCGCCAGGCGGGCATCGAGCCCACGCTGCTCGGCGACGCGCTGGAGGGCGAAGCCCGCGACATGGGCACCTTGCTGGCCGGTGTCGCCTGCTACGCCGCCAAGACCCCGTCACCACGGCACCGGGTGCTGCTGAGTGGCGGCGAAAGCACTGTCACCCTGCGCGCACCCGCCCCCCGGCAACCCATGCCAACCCCAGGGCGCGGCGGGCGCAATGTGGAATGCCTGCTGTCTATGGCCCTGTCGCTCAAGGGCTTGCCCGGCGTGTACGCCTTGGCTGGCGACACCGACGGCATCGACGGCCTGGAGCCCGTGGCTGGCGCCATTGCCACGCCCGACACGCTGGAGCGCGCCGCTGCACTGGGCCAACATGCCACCGCCGCGCTGGACGCGCACGACGCCCACACCTTTTTTTGCGCGCTGGGCGATGCCGTGATCACTGGGCCCACGGGCACCAACGTCAACGACTTCCGCGCGATCCTGATCGCAGCCACGGGCTGACGCCACGCACCCGCGTCCCCACCGGCCCTGCCCCCACAAGAACCACAACCCAACGGAGACAACCATGACACGCATTGCAACCCCGCACCACCCACCGTCAACGCCGCCCACAACGCCCTCCACCCGCCGGCACCACCTGCTGGCGCTGGCCGCCCTGGCTGGCGCTGCCTGTGCCCTGCCCAGCGCACCGGCGCACGCGCAGGCCTGGCCGGCCAAGCCCGTCACCATCGTTGTGCCCTTTGCAGCCGGCGGCACTACCGATGTGCTGGCACGCGCGCTGGGCGAAAAACTGGGCACAGCCCTGGGCCAGCCTGTGATCGTGGAAAACCGGGGCGGCGCGGGCGCCACCATCGGGGCCGACTACGTGGCCAAAGCCCCCGCCGACGGCTACACGCTGCTGATGGGCGCGGTGCACCACACCATTGCCACCAGCGTGTACAAAAAGCTCAACTACGACTTTCAAAAGAGTTTTGCACCCATCACCACAGTGGCGCTGGTGCCCAACGTGCTGGCCGTGAGCGCGGCCACGCCCGCCAAGGATGTAAAGGAGTTGGTGGCGCTGATCAAGGCCACGCCCAACAAGTTCTCGTACGGCTCCAACGGCGCGGGCACGGCGCAGCACCTGATCGGCACGCAGTTCGCCACCTCCATCGGCCAACCCCTGCTGCATGTGCCCTACAAGGGCAGCGGCCCGCTCACCACCGACCTGCTGGGCGGGCAGGTGTCGATGTCATTCGACACCGTCACCCCCGTGCTGCCGCACATCAAGGCGGGCAAGCTGCGCGCCCTGGCGGTGACCACGGCCAAACGCTCGTCCACCCTGCCCGATGTGCCCACGCTGCAAGAAAGCGGCTTTGCGGGCTTTGACATCGGCACCTGGTTTGGCGTGCTGGCCCCCGCCCGCACGCCCGCCGATGTGGTGGCGCGGCTGAACACCGAAATGGTCAAGGTCATCCAGTCGCCCGACTTTCAAAAGCGCATGCACGACATTGGCGCCGAACCCATCGGCAACACCCCGGCGCAGATGGCCGAGCAGATTGCGGCCGACACCGCACGTTTTGCCAAGCTGGTGGCCGACAACAAGATCACCACCGACTGACCGAGTGGCCAAGAGCAGTTGCACAGCGTTGTCGCACAGGGTGGCTGGCGAGGTGAATGGTCAAGGTGGGTTGGTATAAACCAACGATGACCGACACCGCCGCCCCCATTGCCAACACCGCACCCGCTGCCCTCGTCCGCGCGCTGGAGGAGCGCGCCTTCAACGCCTGGCCTGCGCACCAGACGGTGTTGCACCGGGGCTGGGTGTTCCGGCTGTCGGGCGGCTACACCAAGCGCGCCAACTCGGTCAACGCGCTGGTGCCCGGCGCGCCGTTTGACGGCGTGCGCGAGGCGGCGGCGGCGCTGTATGCGCGGCATGGTTTGCCCGCCGTGTTCCGCATCTCCCCCCTGGCCCCGGCCGAGGCCGACCAGGAGCTGGCAGACACGGGCTACCAGCATTTCGACCCCTCGCTGGTCCTGCACCGGCCGCTGGCGCCGGGCTCGGTGCCCCGGCCCGACGGCAGCACCGTGGTCAGCAACTCGCCATCGCCCGCGTGGCTGGAAGGTTTTGCGGCGGCCAACGGCGTGGCGCCGCACCACCGCAACCTGCACCGCAGCATCCTCGACGCCATCGCCCACCCGGTGGGCTATGCGCAGCAACACGACGCCCAAGGCCACGCCGTGGGCTTTGGCCTGGCGGTGCTGGAGCGCGGCGCCGTGGGCCTGTACGACCTGGCCGTGGCGCCTGAACACCGGGGCGGCGGGCGCGGGCGCGCGCTGGTGCAGGCGCTGCTGCACTGGGGCATGGAGGCCGGTGCAACCAGCGCCTATCTGCAGGTGCGGGCGCAGAACACGCCTGCCCTGCGGCTGTATGAATCGATGGGCTTCAAGACGGCCTACGGCTACCACTACCGGGTGCCGGGCTGAGATTGGCTTCTGCACCTCTCCCAGAGGGTGCGAGAGAGCCAGGACCAGCGCAGAGGCCCGCGCAGTGCCTCCACGCGTGGGTTTGAAGCCAAAAAGGCCACAAGCGCTAGTGAATCATGCGCCAGCAGCTATTGATTCAATAGCAAACCATTCACCGCTCAACGGTGGCTCAGCTTGCGCACCGCCCAGTCGCCCAGGCTTTGCACGGCCTGCACAAAGAAGATCAGCACCAGCACCACGGCCAGCATGATCTCGGGCAGAAAGCGCTGGTAGCCGTAGCGGATGCCCAGGTCGCCCAGGCCGCCGCCGCCAATGGCACCGGCCATGGCCGAGTAGCCGGTCAGGCTCACAAACGTGATGGTCAGGCCCGCCACGATGCCGGGCAGCGCCTCGGGCAGCAGCACCTTCCACACGATCTGGCTGGTGGTGGCGCCCATGGCCTGCGCGGCTTCGACCAGGCCGTGGTCCACCTCGCGCAGCGCGGCCTCGACCAGGCGGGCCACAAACGGGGCAGCGGCAATGGTCAGTGGCACCACGGCTGCGGCTGTGCCGATGGACGAGCCGGTGATGAGCCGCGTGAACGGGATGATGGCCACCAGCAGGATGATGAAGGGCGTGGACCGCACGGCGTTGACCAGCCAGCCCACCAGCTTGTTGACGGGGCCGTTCTCCAGCACACCGCCGTCATCGGTCAGGCGCAGGAACACGCCCAGCGGCACCCCCAGCAAGCCGCCCACCAGGCCGGAGATGCCGACCATGATGAGCGTCTCCCACAGCGACGAAGCAAACAGATCCAGCATGGCTGGCGTGAAGTTGTTGAACATGATGTGTGCTCCCTCTTAACCGGCCACGGCCACTTCTTCCACCTCGACCCCGCCCGCGCGCAGGTGCGCCACGGCGCCGCGCACGCTCTCGGCCTCGCCACTGGCGTACACGGCCAGCGAGCCAAAGGTCTCGTCCTGGATCTCATCCACCTGGCCGTGCAGGATGCTCATGTCCACGCCAAACTGGCGGATCAGCTGCGACAGGATGGGCTGGTAGGCGCTGTCCCCGGCGTACGACAGGCGCAGCAGCTGGCCGGTTCGTCCTGCGCCCAGCTGGCCTGCCAGCTTGCGCACATGGTCCAGCACGCTGGCGGGCAGCTCTTGCGGCAGGATCTCGTCGATCAGGCTCTTGGTGATGGCCTGCTGCGGGCGGGTGAACACGTCCAGCACACGGCCCTGCTCCACGATGCGGCCGGCCTCAATCACAGCCACACGGTCGGCCACCTGCTTGATGACCTGCATCTGGTGCGTGATGAGTACCACCGTCAGGCCCAACTCGCGGTTGACCTGGCGCAGCAGGTCGAGGATGGAGCGCGTGGTCTCCGGGTCTAGCGCCGAGGTGGCCTCATCCGATAGCAGCACCTTGGGGCGGCTGGCCAGCGCACGCGCAATGCCCACGCGCTGCTTTTGCCCGCCGCTGATCTGCGCGGGGTAGCGGTCGGCCAGGTGGGCCAGGCCCACCAGCTCCAGCAGCGGGTTCACACGCGCACGGATGGCGGCCTTGTCCATGCCTGCCAGCTCCAGCGGCAGAGCGGCGTTGTCAAACACGGTGCGCGACGACAGCAGGTTGAAGTGCTGGAAGACCATGCCGATCTCGCGGCGCGCCTCGCGCAGCTGCGCGTCGTTCAGCTGGGTCAGGTCCTGCCCGCCCACGATGACCTGGCCGGTGGTGGGCCGGTTGAGCAGGTTGATCACCCGCACCAGCGAGCTTTTGCCCGCGCCGCTCTTGCCGATGATGCCGAACACTTCGCCCGGCTGGATGGTGAGGTCGATGCCCTTGAGCGCCTCGACCGGGCCTTGTGAGCCCTGGTAGGTTTGGGTGATACCCCGTAGTTCGATCATGAAACACAAAGGGCCGCCACACGCCGGGCGGCGCGGGTTCGGCCCCAAAAGACACAAAGATCAGGGAATGTACTATTGCGCCATAAAGAATCAAACTATCAAAAAATAAAGTAATAAGACATCAAAGTTATTTGCACGGTGCGGCCGACTCCAGACTACGCTCCCGCGGGCACCGCCACCCGACCATTCACCTTGCGCGACACCAGCGCGCCCAGCACCAGCACCCCCAGTGCGGCCACCGAGAACACGGGCGCGATCCAGCCCCGGTCCACACTGGCCGCCACCAGCAGCACCCCCAGCGATTGCCCCAGGAACAGCAGGCACGCAAACAGCGTGACCGCCGTGCCCCGGGCCTCGGGCGCCATCTGCGTGGCCTGCACCTGCAGCGTGTTATGCAGCATGTAAAACCCCACCCCGGCAAAGAAGCAGCCCAGCACACCCCAGGCCGCCACCGGCCCCCAGGCCAGCAGCAACAGCCCGGCGGCGATCAGCGACGCACCCACCAGCGCCAGGCCCCGCTCACCCAGCAGCGCCAGCCAGCGGCGCGCCAGCAGGCTGTAGATGAGCCCACCCACGCCATACAGCACCATCACCCCACCAGCGGCCGAGGCCGACAGCCCAAACCCATCGACCATGCGTGCGGGCACAAAGGCCAGCGTGCCAAAGGCCAGCGCGCCCTCCACCGCCACCACCGTCAACACCCAGCGCACGCGGGGCATGCGCAGCAGCGCGGCCGTGTTGGCCAGGTAAGCCGACAGCGAAAACGCGGGTGGCACCGCACTGCCAGCCGCAGGCGCTGGCGTGCTGGCCGCCATGGCGCGGGACTGCCGCCACAGCAGGCTGGCAGCGGTCAAAAACAGCAGCGACAGCACCACAAACGCCGCCCGCCAGCCCAGCGCCTCCACCGCAAAGCCGCCAAACCACTGCCCGGCCATCATCCCCGACACCGTGGCCACCATCAGCTGCGCCAGGGTCTCCTGCCGCTGCTCGTACGGCACGTTGTCACCAATCCATGCCATCGACAGCGGAATGATGCCCGCCGCCGATGCCCCCATGGCCGCACGCGCCGCCACCAGCACCGGCAGCGTGGGCGCCAGCGCCGTCACGCCGCTGAAGAGCGCACAGGCAAACGTGGCGCCAATCACCACACGCACCTTGCCCAGCCGGTCGCCCAGCGGGCCATAAAACAACTGCAGCACGCCATAAGACACGGCAAACGCCGCAATGACGGCCGACGCATCGCCCGTGGTGACAGAAAACTCGCGAGCCAGAGACACCAGCATCGGGTCGCACACGCGCATGGAGGCCATGCTGCAAAAGGCTGCCAGGCTGATCACCCGCAGCATCGTCGAAGAAGAGGTCATATGACCCGATTGTGGTGCGGCTGGCGTCGGGCCGCTGTCACCACAAGGCAAGCACCCTGGCGGCTGAAGGTTGGGCGCGCTGCCCGCCGCCTGTTGCGAGCCTGTTGCGATTTAGTGCGTGGCGAGCGCGGCTCCAGCACTTACCATCCGCCCCTGATTTGCACCAAGGAGCACCCCATGAGCATGAACAAGCGCAACTTCGTCGCCGCCGGCATGGGCCTGGCAGGCCTGTGGACGGCCACCGGCAGCAGCCACGCCGCCACGCAAGCCAAGGCCCCCAGCGGCCCCACGCTGCTGACCATCAGCGGCGCCATCACCCAGTCCAACCGTGGCGCGCTGGATGCCACCATCGACCAGATGATGGGCAAACACGGCATCCAGTTTGACAAGGCCTACGCGCTGGACGCCGCCGCCCTGGCGCGCATGCCCGCCGTCACCATCAAGCCCACGCTTGAATACGACAGCAAGCCCCACACGCTCAAGGGCCCCCTGCTCACCACCGTGCTGGCCGCCGCCGGTGTGGCCGCGGGCAGCCCCGTGCAACTGGGCCTGCGCGCGGTGGACGGCTACAACGTCAACATCAGCATGGCCGACGCCCAGGCCTACCGCATGATCGTCGCCACCCACATCGACGGCCAACCCATGGCCCTGGGTGGCCTGGGCCCGCAGTGGGCGGTGTACGACGCCGACGTGTTGCCCGCCTTCAAAGACAAGCCCGTGAAGGAACGCTTTGGCCTGTGCCCCTGGGGGCTGTACCACATTGAGGTGAAAAAGGCCTGAGCCCACCCAGGCCCAACGCCGAAGGGCGGTTGAGCGCAAGCACGGCACAAACCGTCACCCAACAAAAAGAGCGACCCCAGGGTCGCTCTTTTTTTGATAGCTGCCAGCGCATGATTCACTAGCGCTACCACCCTATTTCGTTCTAAATCAGCCCCGGCGCCGCCCCATGCGCACCGCCAGCGCCGCCAGCGAGCCCGCCGTGGCCAAGCCCACCACCCCCAGCCAGCCCCACTGCGCCAGCGCCAGGCTGCCCAGCGCCGCCCCGGCCGACATGCCGATGAACATGCCGGTGAACAGCAGCGCATTGAGCCGGCTGCGCGCCGCAGGGTCGATGCCGTAGACGATGGTCTGGTGCGCCACCAGCGTGGCCTGCACGCCAAAGTCAAAGCCAATGGCACTGGCCACGATCAAACCCAGTTGGGCCTGCGCAGGCAGCAGCGGTGCCAGCGCCATCACCGCAAACGACGCAGCGGCAAGGCCTGCGCCATAGCGCGTCACCACCTCAGGCCCGCGCTTGTCAGCCAGGCGCCCGGCCAGCGGCGCCGCCAGTGCACCCGCCGCCCCGGCCAGGCCAAACGCGCCCGCCGCCGCCGTGCCCAGGTTGAACTGGCTGTGCAGCATCACCGCCAGCGTGGACCAGAACGCGCTGAAGCCCACGGCCAGCAGCCCCTGCGCCCAGGCCGCGCGGCGCAGCGCCGCGTGCTGGCGCCACAGCGCCACCATCGATCCGATCAGCGCGCCGTAGCCCATCTGCGTGGTGGGCGCAAAGCGCGGCAGCCCCCGCCACACGGCCACCGTCAGCAGCGCAATGGCCACCGCCGCCGCCACATACACCGTGCGCCAGCCCCACTGCTGCGCCACAAAGCCGCTGACCACGCGCGACAGCAAAATGCCCAGCAGCAGCCCCGTCATCACCGTGCCCACCATGCGCCCGCGCTGCGCGGCCGGGGCCAGCGTGGCGGCTGCAGGCACCACGTCTTGCGCCACCGTGGCCGCCAGGCCCACGGCCAGGCTGGCTGCCAGCAGCGCGCCCATGCCCGGGGCCAGGCCGCTCAGCAGCAGCGCCAGCATCAGCGCGATGGACTTGATGACGATGATGCGGCGCCGGTCAAACCGGTCGCCCAGGGGCGCCAGCAGCAAGATGCCCAGCGCATACCCCAGCTGCGTGAGCGTGGGCACCAGCCCCACCACGCGGCTGTCGGCCTGCATGTCGGGCCCCAGCACGCCCAGCATGGGCTGGCTGTAATACAGCGACGCCACGCTCAGCCCCGCCGTGGTCGCCAGCAGTAACAAGAGCGGCGCACTCACCGCCCCCTCTGCAGGCGGTGCCACCGGGGCCCGCCCCGCTGCACCACTTGCATGCACGTTTTGAATGGAAGACATCACAACACCATTGGTTAAAAAGGAATGGTGCGATTGTTCTAGCCCGTCGCTGCACTGGGTAGTGGGCTGAATTGCAGATTCGTTATACGCTTTGCGTATGACCAGCACCCAGCCAGCCTTGCAACCCGGTGCCGACCGCATCGAGCTGATGCAGACCTTTGTCCGCATCGTCGAGGCCGGCAGCCTGTCTGCCGCCGCCCAGCAGCTGGGCACCAGCCAGCCCACTGTCAGCCGCCGCCTGCAGGCGCTGGAGCGCAGCCTGGGCATCAAGCTGCTGCAGCGCTCCACCCATGTAATGAAGCTCACCGAAGACGGCGACCGCTGCTTTGCCCACGCCAAGGCCCTGCTGGAAGACTGGCGCGCCATGGAAGACGACCTGCGCGGCACCGCCGACACCCCGCGCGGCACCCTGCGCGTGCTGGCGCCGCACGCCTTTGGGCAAGACCAGTTCATCGCCCCGCTGATGGCCTACCTGCGCCGCTACCCCGAGGTGGATGTGGAATGGATGCTGCACGACCGCCGCCCCAACTTCATCGCCGAAGGCATCGACTGCGCCATCCAGGTCGGCGCGGTGGACGACCCCAGCGTGGTCGCGGTGCGCCTGGCCGAAGTGCCCCGCATCGTGCTAGCCGCGCCCGCCCTGATGGCCGGGCGCCCCACGCCCCAGCACGCCCAAGACCTGCAACCCCTGCCCTGGCTGGCCCTGAGCACCTTCTACCGCCGCGAGGTCATGCTGACCCAGGAGCCCGGCGGCGAGGCTCACACCTTCGGCATCACCCCGCGTTTGGCCACCGACAGCCTGTACGCCCTGCGCAGCGCCGCCCTGGCCGGGCTGGGCGCGTGCATTGCATCGGCGTGGATCGTGGACAACGATGTGCGGCAGGGACACTTGCTGCACCTGGTGCCCAACTGGCATGCAGCGCCGCTGCCGGTGTACTTGGTGTACCCGTATGCGCGGTTTTATCCGGCCAGGTTACGGTTGTTTTTGGAGGCGATGCGGGGGGCGATGCCGGGGTTGGTGGGGATGCGGGCGGTGGGGTGAGATCGGAGACCAGTGACGAGAATCGGCGATTTGCTGGTCTTGGCAAGCGTCTGCATTGGCGTGCGCGATTCTCTATTGACTCAAACTCGCAATCGCAACCAATATGGAGATGTGCAAACCAACTTTGGATGATCAATGTTGCGGCGGAGGCGGAATTTCATAGGTGAATCTGCGACATTCCTGTCGACCGATAAATTCAAAAAATTGGCACGTTTTTTGATGATAAGTCCACATTAATACAAAGATTTATAACAGAAAGCAGAAAATGTTCCAACCAATATCCAAAGAAGCTTTTGAAGCAAGGTTTTATGGACGCACCCCTTTTGTTCGCATCTTTTCAACAGAATTGGAATGGTTTATTCAGGAAAGGGGGGAAATAACTCTTCTGGCTGTTATGCTGCGATGCGAGATCGATAAAGATTTCAACGCCATTATTCTTGGTCGCGATCTTGGTCGAAAATATCGCGCCATTCATGTCATCGTCTCGCAAAGCACCCGTGATGAACTGGTAGAACTATTAAACGGAAGTGCAGATGATCTGTTCGCTGCACACATTAATGGTCTCTTTCCTCAAGGTGATGAATCTGCTCCGTTTGCGATCTTCGATCCGAAGATTCCCGAAGCACGTCGAAATCGCTATTACCAGTTGCTAACAGAAGATCCGGTGCACTTCCCCTCGCGAGTAATGATGGAGGAATTGGCACTTTGGTTCAAGGATCCCGATGGGGTATTTATTCGTGCCTTGCAGGGCAACGAGTTCAATTCGCGCTTATTTGAATTATATTTACACGCGGTTTTCTATGAATTGGATTTCGAAATAGAGCGATCTCATTCGCAACCAGATTTTTGCCTTAGCAAGGGGGCATCAAAGTTGTTTGTTGAGGCAACTACAGTAGCAGAGAGCGAGAACAGTCAGCCGCAGCGCTTCGACCCTGAAGCATTTCAGGACTTACAACGTCACGCTACCGAAGAGATGCCGTTTAAATTCTCCCGTGCACTCTTGAATAAAGTGAAGCACCGTCCAGAGCCTGAACGCCTTCACTACTGGGAACTCAAGCATGTAAATGGCAATCCGTTTGTCATCGCTTTACATGATTACTCTCGACCCATGTCAATGGTTTTTTCAAGTTTAGCGCTCCAGGAGTATCTATATGGACTACGCGCTCACGAAAATGGAAGCATTGAAACAATTGAGAGGCATATTTTTGGTGAGCGAAGTATTCCGTCGAACTTCTTTGCCCATGATCGGCACAAACATATTTCAGCAGTGATGCTTGCAACGCAAGCAACGATTCCCAAGTTCAATCGGATGGGGCGTTTGGCTGGACTGCGAAGTCCGAATTCGATAGCAATCATTAACGGATTGCGTACAGATCACGAAGGCATCCCAAGACCATTTCGGTCAGTCGTAGAGCGACGTGACTACATTGAGCTATGGCACGAAGGTATCTACATCTTTCACAACCCACGCGCTGTTAAGCCGCTCGACCCGGATATCTTTCCTCACGTAATCCATGTTTTCCAGAACGACAATGGCATTGAGCAGTGGGTGCCCAGTGAGTTCATAGTGTCATGTGCTACTCAGATGGTCATATCTGAACCTTCTGCAATCGACCAAGCACTCAGGACTTTTGAGGAAGACGGCGACAAAGACCCATCGTAGACACAGGCCCTAAGTTCTCATTCGGCCCAATAGTGGGAACTCTCTGGGTGCATACGGGAGGTGCTCCTATGTCGGCTATCCAGTAGCCACCTACAGAGTCCGTCCTGAACAATTCCGTTCTCAGCAACAGACGGGGCGGTGGTTACCGGGAGCGACGAGCAGTGCTGCGATGACCGCCTGCAACGACAGCCCGAATCGGGCGCATAGAAGCCGCAGCGCGGCCAGGATCAAGCGCAGGTTGTGCCCGGCACCGCACATCACCGCGTGCAGCGCATCGCCCAGCGCACCCTTGAGCGGGTTGCGCCCCAGCCGCCCGTCCATCTTCATGTGCCCGATAGCAGGCTCAATGGCGCTTCTTCGCTTGATCATGGCATTTAGGGTCTTGGTGATGCCACGCTTTTGCCCTGACATCAGAATGCTCACGCCCTCAACCTTCACGCCACGGTAGCCCTTGTCCACGATAGCCGTGGCCGGCGGCTTGTCCGTGCCGGTGAGGATGCCCACCTGCTCCAGTGTCTCGGCCAGCGTGTGGCCGTCATACGGATTGCCCGGCATGCTCCTCATGCCCACCACCAGGCCTTCCTTCAATGTGGTGGCGATGCTGACCTTCACGCCGAACTCGTAAGGGGTGCGGACTTTGCCTTTGCTGATGCACTCGACCTCAGGCGCGTGCAGGGCGTACAGCTTGTTCTTGTCTTTCGTCCGTTGGGTCAGGATGCGGCCCGTGCGCTGCAATAGGTCCTGAACTTTGGCCTTGGCTACCTCAGGCAGCAGGTGCAGTTGGCGGGTAACTTCACGATGCACCCGTCCCACACGGGTGCGCAGTGTGCGCACGGCCTTCTTCATGCGCTTGAACTGCTTGGCGTGCGCATAGCGTCCAATCTGCGCGGCCAGCCGCGGTGCCACGCGGTTGTAGTTCTGGCGCAGCTTGAGCCCGTTGTCCTCGGCCGCCTTGACCAAGTGCTGGCGACTCTTGTCCAGCAGTCGGCTATCGGTGGGGTGGGCAATGGCCTTGGGCATGACGGTGGTGTCTACGATCACCCGCTGTGTGCTGGACTTCTGGATGACACCACCGCGCCGGGCGGCGTCGATGCTGGCGGCCAGCAGTGTCTCCACGCCTTCTTCGCCAATGCGCTTTCTCCATCGCGTGAGGCTGCTCGGATCGATGGGCAACTCTGTCTGCAGGTAGGTCTCGCCGCAGAAGAATTGCCAGTACGGGTTCTCCACCCAGGTGTTGACCACCGCTTCGTCGGAGGCGTCGAAGGTGTGCTGCAGATACAGCAGCCCGGCGATCAGGCGCGCAGGCAAGGCAGGACGGCCCCGCCCGGAAGTGAACGACACCGCGAACGTGCGCTCAATCTCGGCCCAGTCGATCAGCGCGGCCAGCCTGAGCAGTGGGTGCTGCATGTTGAGCTGCTCGTCCAGCCTTGGGCGAAACAACTCACCGGAGTGCGGCTGCGAAGGCTTTGGACCCATGGACTACCCCAGAGGAATTTGCAAGAAAACAGATACGGGCAAAACCATACCTTGCAAATCCTGTGCCCATCAATGAGCAGAACTACGTGTCGGATCAACGGCTTGCGGATTGATCAGCGCGGACTACAGAACGAGTCGCCCCACACGCTCCACAGCCACCGTCACATGGCGGATCAACTCAGCCTTGCACGCATCAAAACCCGCGCTGAATCCCCCCTCGTCCTGCACCCGCCGAACAAACACCTGCGCCATCCCAAGCGCCTCCTTCCAAGCCGCCGCGCTGACCTGCTCCCCCACTGTCAGTTCCAGCGTCCGATCCGGCAAGCCGCCCCCCGCCGTGGGTGCAAACGCCATGGGCGTCATGTCATACGCAGGCGCCAACTCGTAAGGCCTGCGTCCCTCTGACAAGCACGACAGATTGCCACTGTGCATGTCGGTATTGCCGACCAGGGTGCCAAACGCCCACAGCAGGCAGGCCGTGTCCAAGGCCTGGGGGGTGATGACGCCCGCCTTCCACAACGCCCTGGCAATCACCGGCCAGTTGCCGCCGCTGCCGACAAACTCGGCGTCCAGCGCGGCGAAGGAATGCAGTGCCCTTCGCCCGCGCGCCCCCAGCCGGTCAAACCGCTGCACCTCCAGAAACCGTTGGGTGCCGTGCATCCAGGTCATTGACTGCGCGGCAGGCACGCCGTGGTCCCGAAGCACCTGCAGGGCGATGTGTTCGGCCAGCAGCAGGTCGCGCCAGCGGGCGCTCACGGGGGTGTCGAGTTCTGCGGTGAACTTGACCATCACATGCGCGGCGGTGCCGTCGGCCTGCTCTGCGTAGGCGGTGAACTTGGGCTGCTCGCCAGCGGCTGACGAGCCCGCGACTTCGCCGCGCGCGGCCAGGTCAGCCAGCTGGGCGTAGGTGTGCAGCTTTCGCGCGGCTGCAATGGGCACGGGGTCGGACGCGTTGACGAACTGGTCGCGCGCCGTGGGGCCGATGAGCAGGTTGCCGGGCATGTCGTCGCCCTGGTCCAGGATGGCGCGCAGCGCGTGGGTGTCGCTCCAGTCGCCCAGCCGCTCGGGCAAGCCCAGGCGTTGGCCGTGCCGCTGGCAGTAGGCGCGCCCCAGGTAGCCCTGCGGGCGCATGTCATACATCCACCACGGCAGGCCGTCGCTGTGTTGCCGGGCCCCGCCCGCTTCTACCATCACAAAGCCCTGCGGGCATACCGGGACGAGGGTGCCCAGGGTTTCCAGTGCGCCCTGGGGGGTGACGCGGTACACGGCGGCCTCCAGATCGGCGCACTGGGGATCGCGGAGCGTGTATTGAATAGATCTTGCAGCGCCAAAAGGCACCACCTCATCACCTAGCGCGCTAAGGGCCCGCGAGATGGTGGGCTGGCTGACCTGCAGCGCCTGAGCCAGCACTTGCGCCTTGGCGGGGCCAGGGCGCAGCAGGGGGCGGATGGCGTTGGCGTAGGTCTGGGCGGCGGAGGGCATGGCTCCAGCATACGCCGGTTGAATGGAAAATTGAATAGATAAAAGAATAGATTAATCAACCTGGATCAAAGCCTATTTCGTTGCGTTTTTTAGTTATTTATTGACAACCAACTATTAAATACAACAAACTTGCGGCGTGCCATCAGCCCCCCTCACCTCCCAAGAAAACACGGTGCTTGAGCTTGCCCAACACCAGCCCCTGCTACGCGCGCGCGACCTGGGTGCGCGTGGGCTGCCCACGGTGCTGCTGACCCGTTTGGTTGCCGCAGGCAAGCTGGACCGCGTGGCGCGTGGCATCTACAGCCTGCCCGGCCGCGCGGTCAGCGAGCACCGCTCGCTGGCCGAGGTGGCGCTGCGCGTGCCCAAGGGCGTGGTGTGTTTGCTCTCTGCCCTGCGCGTGCATGGCATTGGCACGCAGGCACCGTTTGAGGTGTGGATGGCAATACCACCCAACACGCCCACCCCGCGCCTGGAGCAACCGGCGCTGCGTGTAGTGCGCATGTCTGGCGCGGCGCTGACGGAAGGCATCGAACTGGTGGACATTGACGGCGTGCAGGTGCCCGTGTTCAACGCGGCCAAGACGGTGGCGGACTGCTTCAAATACCGGAACAAGATCGGGCTGGACGTGGCGCTGGAGGCGCTGCGCGATGGCTGGCAGCAAGGCAAGCTGCCGATGGATGCGCTGTGGCACTACGCCACGATCAACCGCGTGGCCAATGTGATGCGGCCGTATCTGGAGAGCGTGACGGCATGAGCCAGCGCAATGTGGCGGCCTCCATCCGCGCACGGCTCAAGCTGTATGCCGATGCGCACCAGCAGGACTTCAACCTGACGCTGACTCGCTATGGGCTGGAGCGGCTGCTGTACCGGTTGTCGATCTCGCCACACGCCAACCGCTATCTGCTCAAAGGCGCCCTGCTGTTCTCGCTGTGGTTTGACCAGCCCCACCGGCCCACGCGCGATGCGGACCTGCTGGGTTTTGGCCCGGACGACGTTGAATCTGCCGTGCTGGCGTTCCGCGAGATATGCCAGATCGAGGTGGATGATGGTTTGGCGTTTGACCCGGCCTCAGTCAAGGGCACCACCATTCGCAAAGAGGCGGGATACGGTGGTGTGCGGGTGGACCTTCTGGCCGCGCTGGATGGCGCACGCATTGCGCTGCAGGTGGACATTGGTTTTGGCGACGCCGTGACCCCGGCGCCCGAGGCGGTGCACTACCCGGTGCTGCTGCCAGACTTGCCTGCGCCCCAGTTGCGCGCTTATCCCAAGTACACGGTGGTGGCTGAGAAGTTTCATGCGGTGTGCCTGCTGGGCATGGCCAACACGCGCATGAAGGACTACTTTGACCTGTGGGTGCTGCTGACCGAAGGCGTGTTGGACCCGCAGGAACTGCGCCGCGCAGTGGCTGCCACGTTCCATCGGCGCCGGTTGGCTCTGCCCAATGCCATTCCCTCTGGTCTGAGCGATGGGTTTGCACAGGATGCGGCCAAGCAGAAACAGTGGGCCGCCTTTCTGAAAAAGAACCGTCTGCAAGCCTTGGAGCTGGCAGAGGTGGTGGAGGTGCTGCGCAGCGAGTTGCAGAAGCTGTTGGGGCTATGAAGCGACAGACCGATGGGATGAAGGGGGCGAATGGTGCGCAACAACTGCGTGCAATGTCATATCCGCTCCTAACTTGATAGCTGCCCCGGTATGTTTTTCTGGCGCTTGGTGCACATTTCGCACTGAATCTCAGCCCCGCACCTTCCCAGCATCATCCCAAGACGTTTCGGGCTTTCAAGCCGGCAACCGCACCGCCGCCTCCCGCAACGCCTCTGCAAACGCCATCGCCGCTGGTTTTTGCTGCGTGCCCCGGCGGTAGGCGAGGTACAGGTCCAGATGCACCACGGGCTCGCGCAGCATGGCGACGCCCAGGCCCTGGCGTAGGCATTCTTCCAGCGCAAACGAGGGCACGATGGCGCTGCCACGGCCTGCGCGCACCATGCCGATGAGGGTGCCGATCAGGTTCATGCGGGGGCGCTCCTGGTGGGCCAGGCCCAGGCGCGAGAGCTGCTTTTCGATGACCACCTGGATGGGGTTGCCCGACGGCAGGCTGACCAGGGGCACGTCTTTGAGGCGGCTCCAGGGCTGGCTGTCGGACAGCTGGCCGCTGGTGTGCGCCGCATCGGGCGGGCTGATGCGCATGAGACGGAACTTGCACAACGGCTGGCGCGACAGCCCCACGGCGGGTTTGACGAAGAAGCCAAAGCCGATGTCGGCCTCGCCGTCGAGCACGCGCTGGCGCACGGTGCCCACCTCGACATCGCTGAGCTGCACATGTACGCCGGGGTGGCTGTGCGCAAAGCCGCGAATCACCTCAGGCAGCAGGCTGGCCGAGATCATGGGCGTGGCCGCCACCAGCAGGCGCGAGCGCACGGCGGCCTCGTTGCCGTCCAGCACGGCGCCCAGGGCGCGCAGCTCGCCCACCACGCGCTCGGCCACGGGCTGCAGGCGGCGCCCGGCGTCGGTCAGGGTGATGGACCGCGTGGTGCGGTCAAACAGGCGGGCGCCCACCTGGTCCTCCAGCTCCTTGACCAGCATGCTCATGCCCGAGGGCGACAGGTGCACCTGCTCGGCCGCCTTGGCAAAGCTTTGCAGGCGCGTCACCTCCAGAAAAGCGTGGAGCTGACGGGTGCTGACATTCATCAGCTTTGATGAAGAATTCATCAGAATTTTCCGTTTGATCAATATCAAGAGTGTCGTTGTAATTGTCCTGTAAAGCCCTTCTAACGACTAGAGAGACAAGCCCCATGCCCCAGCTGCCCACCCTGCGTGCCAACGTGCACCCGCCCTCCCCCCAACGCCGCAGCCTGGTGCTGGGCGCGCTGGCCGCTACGGCAGCCGTCGCCACGCCCAGGGCCTGGGCGCAGACGGGTGCCGATGCACCGGTGCGGCTGGTGGTGCCGTTCACGCCCGGCACGGGCATTGACCTGATTGCGCGGCAGATTGCGCAGCCGCTATCTGACCGGCTCAAGCGCCCGTTTTTTGTGGAGAACAAGTCGGGGGCGTCCGGCATCATCGGCACCCAAGAGGTGGTGCGCGCTGCGCCCGACGGCACCACGCTGCTGGTCAGCGTGAACACGCTGGTGATGAACATGGCGCTGTACCCCAAGCAGGGCTTTAACCCGCTGACGGACCTGGTGCCCGTGAGCCAGACGAGCTGGGGGCAACTGCTGCTGGTGGCGTCTGCCGGGTCGAAGATCGAATCGCTCAAGGACCTGATGGACCGCGCCCGGGCCAAGCCCGGCTCGCTCAACTACGGCTCGCCCGGTGCGGGCACGCCGCATCACCTGGCGATGGAGCTGCTGAAAAACCGGGCCAAGATCTCGCTCACCCACATCAGCTACCGGGGCACCGCCCCGGCCGTGACGGACCTGCTGGGTGGGCAAATCGACGCCATGTTCTTGCCCATCCACGTGGCCCTGCAGCATGTGAAGGCGGGCAAGCTGAAGGCGCTGGCCATCAGCTCGGACACGCCCCACCCGCTGCTGCCCGAGGTGCCGTCGCTCGGCACGCTAAAGCTGGGCGACCTGAACGTGGACATGTGGTACGGCGTGTTTGCCCCCGCAGGCACACCCCGCGCCATGGTGGACCGGCTGAACACCGAGCTGCGCGATGTGCTGGCATCACCCGCAGTGGCCAAGTCGTTCGAGACCCAGGGCATGACGCCCGCCCACAGTTCACCCGACGCCTTCCAGAAGCTGGTGACTGCCGACGCCAAGCGCTGGGCCGACCTGATCAAGGCCCAGGGCATCACCGCCGAGTAACCACGACCACCCGCACCCAGCGGTGGCCAGTAGCGCGCCGCACTGCACAACACTGCATCGCGGCCAGTGTCGAACCGACCCGTACCGAACAACACCAACAACATGAACCAGCAAGCAACCGTGGCGCCGCAGCAAGACGCCGAAGTGATCATCGTGGGCGGCGGCCCCGTCGGCATGGGCCTGGCCATAGAGCTGGGCCAGCGCGGCGTGAGCGTGATCGTGGTGGAGCGCTATGTGCAGCCCCAGCCCATCCCCAAGGGGCAGAACCTTACGCAGCGCACCATGGAGCACTTTCACTTCTGGGGTGCCGAAAAGCAGCTGCGCGCGGCGCGCACCATCCCGGTCGAATACGGCATTGGCGGCCTGACCGCACACGGCACGCTGTTGGGGCCCTACAGCTACGACTGGCTGCAGCGCGACCTGGTCAAGCCCTATTACTTCACGGCCAACGAGCGGCTGCCGCAGTACGCCACCGAGGCCGTGCTGCGCCAGCGTGTGGCGCAGCTGCCATCGGTGCAGACCCTCTACGGCTGGGAGACGAGCACCGTGGCACAGGACGATGCGGGCGTTTCCGTCAGCATCCAGCAACGTGGCGACGGCAAGGCCCAGCGCGTGCTGCGCGGCGCCTATGTGGTGGGGTCGGACGGCGCGCGGTCGGTGGTGCGCGAGCAGGCGGGCATCACCCACACCCGCACCGACCACGACCGCATGATGGTGCTGCTGGTGTTCAAGTCACAAGGCCTGCACCAGCTGCTGGAGCGCTACCCCGGCAAGTCTTACTACAACGTGCTGCAACCCGAACTGAAGGGCTACTGGAAGTTTCTGGGCCGCGTGGACCTGGGCAGCACCTGGTTCTTTCATGCACCGGTGCCGCCGGGCACCACCAAGGACAACTTTGACTTTGCGGCCTACCTGCACGAGGCGGTGGGCGCGGAGTTTGAGGTGGAGTTTGAGCACATCGGCTTTTGGGACCTGCGCTTCATGCTGGCCGACAGCTACCGCAAGGGCCGCGTCTTCATCGCGGGTGATGCCGCCCACAGCCACCCGCCCTACGGCGGCTATGGCGTGAACTCGGGCCTGGAAGACGCGCGCAACCTGGGCTGGAAGCTGGCCGCCACGCTGCAAGGCTGGGGCGGCGAGCGCCTGCTGGACTCGTACGACGCCGAGCGGCGCCCGGTGTTTGCGTCCACCATCAACGACTTCATTGCGCGGTCCATCGAGACAGACAAGGAGTTCCTGGACACCCACGACCCGGCGCGCGACCAGGCCGCGTTTGAAGCCGCTTGGCAGGCGCGCGCGCAGGGTGCCGTGGGCGAGGTGCATGCGTTTGAGCCGCACTATGAGGGCTCGGGCATCGTGTGGGGCAGCGAGGGCCGCGCCAGCAGCGCCCAGGGATCGCACCGGTTTGAGGCGCGTCCTGGCCACCACCTGGCGCCCGCCACGCTGCCCACCGGACGCAATGTGTTTGAGGAACTGGGCCCGGGCTTTTCACTGCTGGTGGTGGGCGGCGACGGCGCCCACGCGCCATCGGTGCAGGCCTTTCGCGAGGCGGCGGCGGGCCTGGGCCTTCCGCTGCGGCTAGTGGACTGTGGCGACGGAGGCGAAGGCACCGAGCCAGCACGCTATGGCGCACCGCTGGTGCTGGTGCGGCCCGACCAGTTTGTGGCCTGGACGGGGCAGGCTGGCGGCCCGGCAGTGACTGCGGAGCAGGCGCGCGAAGTGCTGGCGCGGGTAGCTAGGTAGGCAACAGCGCACGGCTGAAGCGAATCGGGCGGAGGCGCGGTGCAACGCCGCGCAAGGGCGCGCGGAGGGGCGCAAAGGGGGCGCAGGTCCTGCAGCCACCGACGCGCTTGCCTGAATGAACAGAGGCAGGCCAGAAGGTAACAACCCGTTGTAGCGGGGTTGCCAAGGTGCGCGGAGTGGCAACAATGGCGGGGCGTCACCCCTCGCCTTTTGCGCCCAATCCACCAAGGACCACCCCGTGGCTGCTGCCAAAAAACCCCCACCCACTGCCATAGGCCGTGCGCCCAACACCACCGCCCCAGACGCGGCAACCACCGGGCCCGCCGCATCGGCACTGATCGACCAGCGCATTGCCGACCTGGGCGACTGGCGTGGGCAGGTGCTGGCGCAGGTGCGCCAGCTGATCCATGAAGCCGCGCCCGGTGTGGTGGAAGAGTGGAAGTGGCGTGGCACACCAGTGTGGTCGCTGGGCGGGATCTTGTGCACGGGCGAGAGCTACAAGGCAGCGGTAAAGCTCACCTTTCTGAAAGGCGCCGCCCTGCCCGACCCGGCGCGCCTTTTCAATGCCAGCCTGGACGGCAATACACGCCGTGCCATTGATATCCACGAGGGCGACACGCTGCCTGCCGATGCGTTCCGCGCGCTCATCCGTGCGGCGGTAGATCTCAATGCGCTGGGCAGCAGCAAGGCCCGCAAGGGCCGGGCACCGGGGCACACAGGGTCGGCCGCATAGGCCCCAGCAATCAGACCAACAGAAGGATCACCCCATCATGCTGTCGCACGTGTTTGTGGGCATTTCAGACTTTGAGCGCGCGCTGGCGTTTTACCGGCCCGTGTTGAGCGTACTGGGCGTGAAGGAGCGGTTTTGCGAGCCCAGCCGGCCCTGGGCAGGTTGGGAATCCAACCCCGGCCCCCGCCCGCTGTTTGTGATTGCCCACCCCTTCAATGGCGAGGTGCCGCAACCCGGCAACGGCACCATGGTGGCCTTTGCGGCCGCCACGCGCGACCAGGTGGATGCTGCACACGCCCTGGCGCTGAGCCTGGGCGCCGTGTGCGAGGGCAGCCCGGGCCTGAGGCCCGAGTACCACGCCCATTACTACGGCGCGTATTTTCGGGACCCTGATGGCAACAAGCTGTGCGTGGCGTGCCACGCGGCGCTGCTGTAAGAACCTGTTCTAAAGCCCACCCTCAATCAGTCAGCGGCTGGTAGCGCCACTGCACGTTCATCACCATCACCTCGCCCTGCGCCAGCGTGCGCAGGCCGGGCTGGCCCGGCTGGTGAAAGGCGTCGATGGGCTGGGTGATGGGCTCAAAGCAGAACGCCGGGCCCTGCGGCGGGCGGTAGACCAGGCAGTAGTGCTGGGCCGTGCCGCCGTCCTTTTCGAAATCGGGCATGTGGGCCGTGAGGCGCAGGCCGCGCTCGGGCCAATCGATCTGCGCCGTGCCGCCCCAGCCGGTGTAGGCGTTGTCGATGAGGCCGCCGTTGGCGGGCGCGCCGCTGTTCAAGTCCCAGCCGGGTGGAAACTGCTGCGTGTGCTCCGTGGGCAACGGGTCGTCGCCACACAGCCACACGCCCTGCACCGGCGCCGTGATGCGCGTGGCGGGCGTGCGCGGAAACCAGGGGTGCAGGCCCAGGCCATAGGGCAGCGGCTGCGCGCCCAGGTGCCGCACCTGCACCGACTGGTCCAGGCCACCTTCCACCAGGCGGAAGGTCTGCACGCATTCGTACTCGTAGGGGTTGCCGTCAAAGCGCTCGGAGCGCAGCTGCATCTGCAGCGTGTCGGGCGCGGGCTGGCTCAGCTGCCAGGGCTGCAGCCACCCATCGCCGTGGATGGGATACGGCTCGCCCACGCGGTTGGGACGCATGGGGTGGAACTGCCCCGCATGTTCAAACCCGCCTCCGCTGATGCGGTTGGACCAGGGCACCATGGCAAAGGATGCAAGCTGGTACAGGTCGGGCGTGACGCCGTCCCACGGCCGCCACAGGTCGATGCGTGCGCCCGCGGCTTGCGGGTCGTCGATCTGCCAGGCCGCCACGCTGCCGCCGAGCGTGGGCACCAGGCCCAGGTGCTGCCCCGCGTGGTGCAGCCAGACGATGGGGTGGGATGAAGAGGCCTCGGTCATGGGCGGTGTGCTTTCTGCGGGATGGAGGAAAAAGGAGGTGGCGGAGCCACGGCCCCGCCGCTGCGCGTGGGGTCGGCGTCAGCCGCCAAACAGGTGTGCGGGCAGGCCGGGCGTGCTGACGTCCACGGCAAACAGTGCACCGGCCAGTGGCTCGGCCGCGAGCTGTTCGGGCGTGAGGCCGGTGCGTGCCGAGGTGATGTACAGCGTGCGCAGGTCCGCACCCCCAAAGGCGCAGTTGGTGACCTGGCTCACGGGCAGCGGGATGCGGGCCAGCTCTTCGGCCGTGTCGGCGTCGTGGCAGGTGACGCAGCCACCGCCCCAGTGCGCAATCCACAGGCGGCCCTGTGCGTCGGTGGTCATGCCGTCGGGCACGCCGTCCGCGGCGGGCCAGCGTTTCCACGGCGTTTTGTCGCTCACGGTGCCGCTGGCCGGGTCGCAGCGGTAGCGGTAGGTCGTGCCCTGCACCGTGTCGTTGAAAAACATGGCCGGGCCTTGCGCGGTGGGGGCCCACGTGGGGCCGTTGGTCACGGCAAAACCATCGTCGTGCCGCACGCAGTGGCCACCGGCGGTGTAGGTGTAGAGCGCACCCGTGGGGGCCTCGCACGCAAAGTCCATGCTGCCGCCCCAGAAGCGGCCCTGGGCATCGCACTTACCGTCGTTGAATCGGTTGCCGGTGCGCTCTGGCTCGGGCTGGTGCAGGTAGCGCGGGGCAATGTCAGCAGCGGGGTCGAACAGTGCAAAGCCACGGCGCAGGGTGACGATGAAGCCGGGGGCGTTGGCGCGCTCGGCGATGGCGGAGATTTCTTCATCAAACGTCCAGCGCTGGTGGGCGCCGGTGGCAGGGTCCCAGCGGTGCAGCTCGCGCTGGAGGATGTCCACCCAGTACACCGCCTGCTCGCGCACCGACCACAGCACGCCTTCACCCAGCGCGTTGCCCAGTGCGACCACGCAGCGCACGGCGCCGGTGGTTGTTGGCGCAGAGGCGGACGCGCCGCTGGACGGTGGGATGGGGGTATCCAGCGAAGGGCGCACGTTGGTTGTCTCCGGTCGTTTTTTTGCATCGGCCTGCCGCCAGGCACTTGACGAGCGGCATCTTATCAACGCCAATTGATGCTTGAAATGAATTTTTTCGCCATTGATTGATTGCAATATTGATATGACACAGCTTTTTACCCCCTCCTCTTCCTCGACCGACGCCACGGGTGCCCCCCAGGGCCTGGCGAAATTCCCCAGCCTGCAAGGCCGCGCCGTGTTTGTGACTGGCGGCGGCAGCGGCATTGGCGCGGCCATCGTGGCGGCGTTTGCCGAACAAGGCGCCCGCGTGGCGTTTGTGGACGTGGCGCGCAACGCGAGCGAAGCCCTGGCCCAGCACATTGCCGACGCAGGCCTGCCCCGCCCCTGGTGGCGTGTGTGCGACGTGCGCGATGTGAACGCCCTGCAGGCCTGCGTGGCCGAAGCGGCGGCAGAGCTGGGCAGCGACTTTGCGGTGCTGGTGAACAACGTGGCCAGCGACGACCGGCACACGCTGGAGTCCGTGACGCCGGAGTACTACGACGAGCGCATGGCCATCAACGAACGCCCCGCCTTCTTCGCTATCCAGGCCGTGGTGCCTGGCATGCGCAGGCTGGGCGCGGGCTCGGTGATCAACCTGGGCTCCACCGGCTGGCAGGGCAAAGGCACGGGCTACCCCTGCTATGCGATTGCCAAGTCGTCGGTGAACGGCCTCACGCGCGGGCTGGCCAAGACGCTGGGGCAGGACCGGATCCGCATCAACACGGTGTCGCCCGGCTGGGTGATGACGGAGCGGCAGATCAAGCTGTGGCTGGACGCCGAAGGCGAGAAGGAGCTGGCGCGCAACCAGTGCCTGCCGGACAAGCTGCGGCCGCATGACATTGCGCGGATGGTGTTGTTTTTGGCGTCGGACGATGCGGCGATGTGTACGGCGCAGGAGTTCAAGGTGGATGCGGGATGGGTTTGAGGCTTTGAGGTCTTTTTGGGCTCTGGCGCTTATCTAGTAAGCGCTTGAAGCTATTGTTTTTGTAGTTTTTGAGTTTGGGCGCTTGTCTGGCGGCGTGCTCAGGTTAAGGGCGGACGCCGGGAGTCGCCCGGCATGCGAGTAACTTTCTTTCGCGTCGCCGAAAGAAAGTCACCAAAGAAAGGGCGACCCTACTGCGCGCGTCCCTTCGCTGCGCTACGGGCAACCTGCGATGCTCGGACAGGGGGTGCGCCGCAGAACTCACTGCGCGCTACGCGCTCCGTTCAAACAACTGCGGCAAGTCAGTGCACGAAGTGCGTGTGTCCTTCGGCACACGCACGCACCCCCTGCCCTGCGCTTCTCGGCACGCGCAGAAGGGAACCCGGGGAGCGGACATCCACACGGGCCATTGCTTCGCTGCGCTGCGCTCGGCCCCGTCTCGCGGGCGCAAGCGCCACGCGCTGCGCAGGCGGGGCCGAGCGCAGCGATGGCCCGTGTGGCTGTTTGGATGTTCGGCTCCCCACCCCTGCTGGCTGCGCCTGCGGCGGGGCGGTTGCGGGGTGAGCATGGGCGTCGAAGCGCCCATGCTTCGTGAACTGACTCGCCGTGGCTGTCTGAACGAAGCTGCAACGCAGCGCAGTGAGTTCCACGGCGCACCCCGCAACCGCCCCGACGCAGGTTTGCCCCGTAGCGAAGCGCAGGGGTCGCAGACTGGGGGTCGCCTTTCTTTTGGGTACTTTTCTTTGGCGAAGCAAAGAAAAGTACCTCGCCCGCCGGGGCGACTCCCGGCCTCCGCCCTCCATCAAGGCATACCGTTAACCAGGCACACAGCCCTTGGCACGGAAGGAGCGCACTTCAAAAAGCATAGCTACCAGCACATATCCCACTATCGCATCCAGCCAATAACACCCAAAACCATCAATCCCCCACCTCCAACCGCCGCCCATACTGCACCAGACTCGTCTGCTTCAACGCCTTCATCATCACCTTCGCCGCCGGCGACAACAGCCGGTCCGACCGCGTGATGATCCCGAACGCATCCATATGGCACGGCATCGCCAGCGGCAACACCGTCACGATCCCATGCGCCGCGTAATAGCGCGCCACATCCTCCGCCACCACCGCAATCATGTCGCTCTGCTGCAGCATGCGCGTGATGAACAACAAGGCCGATGTCTCCACCGTGTGCAGCGGCGGCGCCAGACCGTCCTGCTGGAACATCAGGTCAAACCGGTGCCGCAGCACACTGCCCGCAGGCGGCACGATCCAGCTGGCCGAGACCACGTCGCGCAGCGTCAGCCCGGTCATGCTCGACAGCGGGTGGCCCGGGCGCGTCATGGCGCAGACCAGCTCCTCCGTCAGCGACTCGTAACGCAGGTTCTCCTTGTCGTGCTCCTCGTACAAGCGGCCCACCACGATGTCGAGCTTGCCCTGCTCCAGCCGCTCCAACAGCACCGGGCTGGTTTCGATGTCGAGCGAGATGCGCAGGCTGGGGTGCTCCTGCTTGACCTGCGCCACGGCGGCGGGCAACAGGCTCAGGCCCGGTGAGGTGATGGCGCCGATGCCCACCTGGCCGTAGTGCCCGCGCTTGAGCGCACCGATCTCGTCGTGCGCCTGGTTCAGGTTGGCCAGGGCCATGCGGGCGTGGCGGATCATCGTTTCGCCGTACCAGGTGGGGCGCATGCCACGCGGCAGGCGGTCGAACAGCGACACCTCCAGCACGTCCTCCAGGTCCTTGAGCAGCTTGGACGCGGCGGGCTGGGTCATGCTGAGCACCTGGGCGGCACGGTGGATGTTGCCCTCCTCTGCCAAGGCCACCAGCAGCAGCAGTTGGCGCGTCTTGAGGCGGGCGCGGATGAACCAGTGGTTGTAGGTGCTCATGAATGAATGGAAGGAAGGAAGGCAGAGAGAGAGGGCGAGAAAAGGGAGGGGTTTTCCAGAATGCAAAGAACGATATGTATTTTGTCTAAAAAACGATTGGATTGATATCAAAACCTTCCATAGACTTCGCCGCAACTGCAACAAAGGCCCCTCTCCATGAAGCTCGGCGATCTCCAGCTCAGCCCCCGGCACCTGATCAATGGCCGGTGGGAAATCGGCACCACCACCGGCATCAGCACCAACCCGTCGGACACTCGCGAGGTGGTTGCCGAATACGCCCGCGCCGACCGCAACCAGACCGAGCTGGCCGTGCGCGCTGCGGCCGACGCCCTGCCCACCTGGAGCCAGAGCACGCCCCAACGCCGCGCCGACGTGCTGGACATGATCGGCAGCGAGCTGCTGGCGCGCAAGGACGAGCTGGGCGCGCTGCTGGCCCGTGAAGAAGGCAAGACCCTGCCCGAGGGCGTGGCCGAGGTGGCGCGCAGCGGGCAGATCTTCAAGTTTTTTGCGGGCGAGGCGCTACGCATTCAGGGCGAGCTGCTGGCCTCCGTGCGCCAGGGCGTGCAGGTGGACGTGACCCGCGAGCCCGTGGGCGTGGTGGGCATCATCGCGCCGTGGAACTTCCCGTTTGCCATCCCGGCCTGGAAGATCGCTCCGGCACTGGCCTACGGCAACACCGTGGTGTTCAAGCCCGCCGAACTGGTGCCCGCCTGTGGCTGGGCGCTGGCCGAGATCATCAGCCGCAGCGGCCTGCCCGCCGGTGCGTTCAACCTCATCATGGGCAGCGGCCGCGAGGTGGGCCAGACGCTGGTGGACCACCCGCTGGTCAATGCGCTGAGCTTTACCGGATCGGTGGCCACCGGCGATCGCATCTTGCGCGCGGCCTCAGCACGGCGCGCCAAGGTGCAGTTGGAGATGGGCGGCAAGAACCCGCTCATCGTGCTGGCCGACGCCGACCTGGACCAGGCGGTGGACTGCGCGCTGCAGGGCTCGTACTTCTCCACCGGCCAGCGCTGCACCGCATCGAGCCGTCTCATCGTCGAGGCCGAGGTGCACGACGCCTTTGTGGCGCGCCTGCGCAACCGGCTGGTCAGCCTGAAGGTGGGCCATGCGCTGGAGCGCGGCACCGAGATGGGCCCGGTGGTGGACGACAACCAGCTGGCGCAAAACCTGGGCTACATCGACATTGCGCGCAACGAGGGAGCGGAGCATGTCTGGGGTGGCGAGCGCCTGGAGCGCCCCACCCCAGGCCATTACATGAGCCCCACCCTCTTCCTGGCCCGCCCCGAACACCGCGTGGCGCGCGAGGAAATCTTTGGCCCCGTGGCCTGCGTGCTGCGGGCTGACGACTACGAGCACGCACTGGCCTTGGCCAACGACACGCCCTTTGGCCTGTGCGCGGGCATCTGCACCACGTCGCTCAAGCGCGCCATGCACTTCAAGCGCCACGCCGCCGTGGGCATGACCATGGTGAACCTGCCCACGGCGGGTGTGGACTTTCATGTGCCTTTTGGGGGCCGCAAGGAATCGAGCTACGGCGCCCGCGAGCAGGGGCGCTACGCGGCCGAGTTCTACACCACCGTCAAGACGGGCTACATGCTGGCCTAAGAAGGTGGGAAGGAACCCAACATGCCCGCTCATGTCGCCAGAACACTCCCGCTCGTCGTTGCAAATGCTCGCCATAGCCCGAGCTATGACTGCGCTTTGCGCCTAGAGCGGAAGCGTTTTGGCAACCTGCTCTGGCACGCTGGATCCCTTCCCACCTTCTGAACCATCCTTTATCGCATCGCTGCTTTTCCATCCCGCAACCGTCGTCAACCAACCATTACAGACAGGAGACAAGATGATGAAAATGAACCGCCGCACCGTTGCTGCCGCCTTGGCCAGCGTGCCCGTGGCCGCCTTGCTGCCCGGCGCCGCCTGGGCGCAAAAGCCCCTGGTGCTGGGCTTCAGCCAGGTGGGGGCCGAGAGCGAATGGCGCACCGCCAATACCGAGTCGATCAAGTCCGCCGCCAAAGAGGCGGGCATTGAGCTGAAGTTCTCGGACGCGCAGCAAAAGCAGGAGAACCAGATCAAGGCCATCCGCTCGTTCATCGCGCAAAAGGTGGACGTGATTGCGTTCTCGCCCGTGGTGGAGTCGGGCTGGGAGCCCGTGCTGCGCGAGGCCAAGGCCGCCAAGATCCCTGTGGTGCTGACCGACCGCGCGGTGAACACCAAGGACACGTCGCTGTACGTGACCTTCATGGGCTCGGACTTTGTGGAAGAAGGCCGCAAGGCCGGCCGTTGGCTGGTGGAGAAGATGAAGGACCAGAAGGGTGAGGTCAACATCGTCGAGCTGCAGGGCACCGTGGGCTCGGCCCCCGCCATCGACCGCAAGAAGGGCTTTGAGGAAGTCATCAAGGCCGACCCCAAGTTCAAGATCATCCGCAGCCAGACCGGCGACTTCACCCGCGCCAAGGGCAAGGAAGTGATGGAAGCCTTCCTGAAGGCCGAGGGCAAGAAGATCAATGTGCTGTACGCGCACAACGACGACATGGCGATTGGCGCTATCCAGGCCATCGAAGAGGCCGGCATGAAGCCCGCCAAGGACATCGTGATCATCTCCATCGACGCGGTGAAGGGCGCCTTCGAAGCCATGATCGCCGGCAAGCTCAACGTGAGCGTGGAGTGCAGCCCCCTGCTGGGCCCGCAACTCATGGCCGCAGTCAAAGACATCAAGGCTGGCAAAGCGGTGCCCAAGCGCATCGTGACCGAGGAAGGCATCTTCCCAATGGAAGTGGCGGCCAAGGAAATGCCGAACCGGAAGTATTAACCCCCTGAGGCGCTGCGCGCCTTCCCCCTTTCTCTCGCGTCGCTGCGCGACGCGGGAAGGGGGACGCCACCAGCGCGGCGGGGCGGCCCTTGCGCGGTGGCACTCGTATTGGCCAGCGATAGTTTCGTAGAGCGTTGGCGAAACCAAGCGTCTATCAAAAAAACAAATTCACACCAGGAGACAGACTCAAATGAAGCGTGCAATTTTCAAGGCCGTGTTGGCCACCGTGGCCTTGGCTGCCATCGGCGCCACATCCGTGGCATCAGCCCAGGACAAGGGCACCATCGGCATCTCGATGCCCACCAAGTCCTCGGCGCGCTGGATAGCCGATGGCGACAACATGGTCAAGGTGCTCAAGGACCGGGGCTACAAGACCGACCTGCAGTACGCCGAAGACGACATCCCCAACCAGCTCGCGCAGATCGAGAACATGATCACCAAGGGCGCCAAGGTGCTGGTGATCGCGTCGATTGACGGCACCACGCTGTCCAAGGCGCTGCAAAACGCGGCCGACAAGGGCGTGAAGGTCATTGCGTACGACCGTCTCATCAAGGGCTCGAAGAACGTGGACTACTACGCCACGTTCGACAACTTCCAGGTCGGCGTGCTGCAGGCCACCTCCATCGTGGACAAGCTGGGCCTCAAGCAAGGCAAGGGCCCGTTCAACATCGAGCTGTTCGGCGGCTCGCCGGACGACAACAACGCCTTCTTCTTCTACGACGGCGCCATGAGCGTGCTGCAGCCCTACATCGACAGCGGCAAGCTGGTGGTGCGCAGCAAGCAGACCGGCATGAACAAGGTGGGCACGCTGCGCTGGGACGGCTCGGTGGCCCAGGCGCGCATGGACAACCTGCTGTCGGCCTACTACGGCAAGGACAAGGTGCATGCGGTGCTGTCGCCCTATGACGGCATCTCCATCGGCATCCTGTCCTCCCTCAAGGGCGTGGGCTACTGCACCGCCCAGCAGCCCTGCCCCGTGGTCAGCGGCCAGGACGCTGAGGTGCCCTCCATCAAGTCCATCCTCAAGGGCGAACAATCTTCCACCGTGTTCAAGGACACCCGCGAGCTGGCCAAGGTAGCCGCCAACATGGTGGACGCCGTGCTGACAGGCAAGCAGCCTGAAATCAACGACACCAAGACCTACAACAACGGCGTGAAGGTGGTGCCCTCGTACCTGCTCAAGCCGGTGGCGGTGGACTCCTCCAACTGGAACGCGGTGCTGGTAGGCAGTGGGTACTACAAGGAATCGCAAATCAAGTGAGCGCGAGCGGCTTCTGCATCTAAAGCCGCCGCCTGCGAATGCCACCGGGCAGCGCAGGCGGCCTGCAACCGGGATGGGGCCAAAGGCCCCGCCAACAGACTGAGAGACCATGCTTCTTGAAATGCGGAACATCCGCAAAACCTTCCCCGGCGTGGTGGCGCTGAACCAGGTCAACCTGCAGGTGCAGGCCGGGGAGATCCATGCCATCGTCGGCGAAAACGGGGCGGGCAAATCCACGCTGATGAAGGTGCTGTCGGGTGTGTATCCCCATGGCAGCTACAGCGGCCAGATCCTGTTCGACGGGCAAGAGCGCGAGTTTGCAGGCATCCGCGACAGCGAGCACCTGGGCATCATCATCATTCACCAGGAGCTGGCGCTGGTGCCGCTGCTGTCGATTGCCGAGAACATCTTCCTGGGCAACGAAACCGCACGGCACGGCGTCATCGACTGGATGGCCGCCCACAGCCGCGCCCAGGCGCTGCTGCACAAGGTGGGCCTGCGCGAATCGCCCGATACACCGGTGGGCCAACTGGGCGTGGGCAAGCAGCAGCTGGTGGAGATTGCCAAGGCTTTGTCGCGCAAGGTGCGCCTGCTGATCCTGGACGAGCCCACCGCCAGCCTCAACGAGAACGACAGCCAGGCCCTGCTGGACCTGCTGCTGGAGTTGAAAGCCCAGGGCATCACCTGCATCCTGATCTCGCACAAGCTCAACGAAATCTCGCGCGTGGCCGATGCCATCACCGTGCTGCGCGACGGCAGCACCGTACAAATGCTGGACTGCCGCGGAGGCCCGGTGAGCGAGGACCGCGTGATCCAGGCCATGGTGGGCCGCGAGATGAGCGACCGCTACCCCCAGCGCCAGCCGCAAGTGGGCGACATTGTTTTTGAGGTGCGCAACTGGCGCGCCCACCACCCGCAGCGCAGCGACCGCGAGCACCTCAAAGGCATCGACCTGAATGTGCGGCGCGGCGAGATTGTGGGCATTGCGGGCCTGATGGGCGCAGGCCGCACCGAGCTGGCCATGAGCATTTTCGGCCGCTCCTGGGGCCAGCGCATCAGTGGCGAAGTGCGGCTGCACGGGCAGCCCATCGACGTGAGCACGGTGGAAAAGGCCGTGCGCCACGGCCTGGCCTATGTGACCGAAGACCGCAAGGGCAATGGCCTGGTGCTGAACGAAGACATCCAGTTCAACACCTCGCTGGCCAACCTGCCAGGCGTGTCGTTCGCCAGCGTGATCGACAGCGGCCAGGAACACCGCGTGGCACAGGACTACCGCGAAAAGCTGCGCATCCGCTGCTCGGGCGTGGACCAGAAGACGCTGAACCTCTCGGGCGGCAACCAGCAAAAAGTGGTGCTGAGCAAATGGCTGTTCACCAGCCCCGAAGTGCTCATCCTCGACGAGCCCACGCGCGGCATCGACGTGGGCGCCAAGTACGAGATCTACACCCTCATCGCCCAGCTGGCGGCCGAGGGCAAATGCGTGATCGTGATCT
Organism: Acidovorax sp. M14; assembly: GCF_049331375.1. NCBI lineage: Bacteria > Pseudomonadati > Pseudomonadota > Betaproteobacteria > Burkholderiales > Comamonadaceae > Acidovorax > Acidovorax sp. M14. The sequence continues at coordinate 2,103,983 of NZ_CP186263.1, read as the reverse complement.
CGTCCGAAATGCCCGAGCTGCTGGGCATCACGGACCGCATCTATGTGATGAACGAAGGCCGCTTTGTGGCCGAGATGCCCACGGCCGAGGCATCCCAAGAACGAATCATGCGAGCGATTGTGAAAGCCAGTTGATATGAGCCAGACTACCCATCCCCCCGCCAGCACGCTGGCCGACGGCAGCCCGACAGCAGCGGCGCGGCACGACAAATCGCTGTTGCAGCACCTGCAGCACAACCTGCGCGAATACGGCATGTTGATCACGCTGGTGGCCATCATGGGCTTCTTCCAGTACATGACCGAGGGCACGCTGATGCAGCCCTTGAACCTGACCAACCTGGTGCTGCAGAACAGCTACATCGTCATCATGGCGCTGGGCATGCTGCTGGTCATCGTGGCCGGGCACATCGACCTGTCGGTGGGCTCGGTGTGTGGCTTCATCGGCGCACTGGCAGCGGTGCTGATGGTCGAATACAACTGGCACTTTGTACCGGCCACGCTGGTGTGCCTGCTGTGCGGCGGGCTCATCGGCGCCCTTCAAGGCGGGTTTGTGGCCTTCTCACGCATTCCGTCGTTCATCGTCACGTTGGCGGGCATGCTGGTGTTCAAGGGCCTGGCGCTGGCGCTGCTGGCGGGTCAGTCGGTGGGGCCGTTCCCTTCGGCGTTCCAGATGCTCAGCTCGGGCTTCATCCCCGACCTGTTCAACGTGGAAGGGCTGCGCATGACCTCGCTGCTGTTGGGCGCCGCAGTGGCTGCGGCGCTGGCCGTGGGTGGCCTGCGCCAGCGCGCCAACCGCCTGCGCCATGGCGTGCAGACAGAACCTGCGGGCCTGTTCGTTGCACGCACCGTGGTGTTTGGCGGGCTGCTGGTGTACTTCAGCTACCTGCTGGCCTCGTACAAGGGCCTGCCCAATGTGCTCATCGTGATGGCGCTGCTGATCGTGCTGTTCGACTTTGTCACCAGCCGCACCACCATCGGCCGCCGCATCTACGCCATGGGCGGCAACGAGAAGGCGGCCAAGCTCTCGGGCATCAAGACGGAGCGGCTTACGCTCTACGCCTTCATCAACATGGGCGTGCTGGCGGCCCTGGCCGGGCTGGTGTTTGCGGCGCGGCTCAATACCGCCACGCCCAAGGCGGGCCTGGGTTTTGAGCTGGACGTGATTGCAGCCTGCTTCATCGGCGGCGCATCGGCCTCGGGTGGCGTGGGCAAGGTGATGGGCGCGGTCATCGGCGCCTTTGTGATGGGCGTGATGAACAACGGCATGTCCATCCTCGGCATCGGCATCGACTACCAGCAGGTCATCAAGGGTGTGGTGCTGCTGGCCGCCGTGCTCGTAGACGTTTACAACAAGAACAAGGCATGACGGCTGCCATGGACGCATCCACCGCTCACGCCCCTGCTGCCGCGCCTGTGCTGCAGCTCTCGGGCATCCACAAGCAGTTTGCGGGCATCCCTGTACTGCGCGATGTGCAGCTCAACCTCTACCCCGGCGAGATCCATGCGCTGATGGGGCAAAACGGTGCGGGCAAGTCCACGCTGATCAAGGTGCTGACGGGGGTGCTGGAAGCCAGCGGCGGCCAGATGCGGCTGGGCAATGAGGCCGTGTGGCCCGATTCGCCGCTGGCGGCTCAGCGCCTGGGCATCAGCACGGTGTACCAGGAGGTCAACCTCTGCCCCAACCTCTCGGTGGCCGAGAACATCTTTGCGGGCCGCTACCCGCGCTGCGGCATTGCGCAGGGTTTTCGCATCGACTGGGCCACGCTGCACCAGCGCGCCCGCGATCTGGTGGCGCGCATCGGGCTTCAGATTGACGTGACGCGCCTGCTGTCGGACTACCCGGTGGCCGTGCAGCAGCTGGTGGCGATTGCGCGCGCACTCAGCATCGAATCACGCGTGCTGATTCTGGACGAGCCCACCTCCAGCCTGGACGACGACGAGGTACAAAAGCTCTTTGAGGTGCTGCGCCGCTTGCGCAGCGAGGGGCTTTCCATCGTCTTTGTGACGCACTTTTTGAACCAGGTGTATGCCGTGTCGGACCGCATCACCGTGCTGCGCAATGGCAGCTGGGTGGGTGAGTGGCTGGCCAAGGACCTGAGCCCGCAGGCGTTGATTGCTGCCATGCTGGGCCGGGACCTGGCCGCTGCGTCGGAGCAACCTGCACCAGCACCCGCCGTGGACGACCGCCAGGCCACGCTGCTGCAAGCCGAGGGCCTGGGGCAGGACACGCAATTGCAGCCGCTGGACCTGCAGATCCGCGCGGGCGAGGTAGTGGGTCTGGCCGGGCTGCTGGGCTCGGGCCGCACCGAGCTGGCGCGTCTGCTGTTTGGTCTGGAGCAGCCCGACCGGGGCGCGCTGCGCATCGACGGGCAGGTGGTCAAGTTTGCGAACCCCATGGACGCGATCCGCCATGGCCTGGCCCTCTGCCCCGAGGAGCGCAAGACCGACGGCATCGTGGCCGAGCTGTCGGTGCGCGAGAACATTGCGCTGGCGCTGCAGGCGCGCATGGGCGTGGGCCAATTCCTTTCGCGCGCCGAGCAGACGGCGCTGGCCGAACGCTACGTGAAGCTGCTGGGCATCAAGACCGAGACGGTGGACAAGCCCATCGGCCTGCTCTCGGGCGGCAACCAGCAAAAGGCCATCCTCGCGCGGTGGATGGCCATCGAGCCGCGCCTGCTCATCCTGGACGAACCCACGCGCGGCATTGACGTGGCCGCCAAGCAAGAAATCATGGACCAGATCCTGCGCCTGGCGCAGGCGGGCATGGCCGTGCTGTTCATCTCTTCCGAAATGAGCGAGGTGGTGCGCGTGGCGCACCGCATCGTGGTGCTCCGCGACCGCCACAAGGTGGGTGAGCTGCCTGCGGGCAGCAGCGAAGACGCCGTCTACGACCTGATTGCTGCAGAACATGTCTGAACGTTCCCCTTCCCTCTTGGTGGCGCTGCTGCGCCACCGCCTGGCTTGGCCGCTGATCACGCTGGCGCTGCTGCTGATCGTGAACACCGTTTTCAACAGCAGCTTTCTGCACATTGAATGGCGCGACGGCCACCTGTACGGCAGCCTCATCGATATCCTGAACCGCGCTGCACCGCTGGTGCTGGTATCGCTGGGCATGACGCTTGTGATTGCCACGCGCGGCATCGACATCTCGGTGGGCGCGACGGTGGCCATTGCAGCGGCCGTGGCCGCGTGGCTGATCGGCGGTTCGGTGTCGGGCACCGAGAGCCGGTTCCCACTCCCAGTCGCCATCCTGGGTGCCATCGGCATCGCACTGCTGTGCGGGCTGTGGAACGGCGTGCTGGTGGCCAAGGTGGGCATGCAGCCCATCATTGCCACGCTGATCCTCATGGTGGCAGGCCGGGGCATTGCCCAGCTTATCACCGACGGGCAGATCATCACCATCTACTACACGCCCTACTTCTTCATGGGCGGCGGGTACCTGGCGGGGCTGCCGTTCTCGCTATTTGTGGTGGCTGTGGTCTTTGCCGTGCTGTACCTGGCCATCACGCGCACGGCGCTGGGCCTGTTCATCCAGGCGGTGGGTATCAACCCCACGGCAGCGCGCGTGGCGGGCGTTCAGGCGGGGCGACTCATCGTGGCGGCCTATGTGTTCTGCGGCGTGTGCGCGGGCATTGCGGGGCTGCTCATCAGCTCCAACGTGAAGAGTGCCGACGGCAACAACGCCGGGCAGCTGCTGGAGCTGGACGCCATCCTGGCCGTCACGCTGGGCGGCACCGCCCTCACCGGTGGCCGGTTCAGCCTGGTGGGCAGCGTGATCGGTGCGCTCATCATCCAGACGCTGACCTACGCCATCTACTCGCTGGGCGTGCCGCCCGAGATCAACCTGGTGGTGAAAGCCGTGGTGGTGTTCATCGTGATGCTGCTGCAGTCGCCCGAGTTCCGGGCGCAAGTGGGCGCCTTGGCACGCCGCCCCGGCGCGGGAGCCTTGCAATGAGCGCCGTGCCCAAGACTGCAGGCTTCAGCAGCGTGAGCCACCCTGCCCCACCGACCGCCAATGCGCGCGCGCGGTTCAACACCAAGTACCTGCCGCTGGCCGCCACCATCTCGCTGTTCGTGGCCATGGCCACGCTGGGCTCGATGCTGTACACCGGGTTCTTCTCGGCCCAGGTGTTTCTCAACCTGCTGATCGACAACGCCTTCCTCATCATCGTTGCGGTGGGCATGACCTTCGTGATCCTGTCGGGAGGCATCGACCTCTCGGTGGGGTCTGTGGTGGCGCTCACCACCATGGTGCTGGCCGCGCTGGTGGAGCACCGGGGCTGGAACCCGATGGTCGCCATCCCGTTGGTGCTGCTCATGGGCACCGCGTTTGGCGCGTTCATGGGTTTCCTTATCGAGCGCTTTCGGCTGCAGCCCTTCATCGTCACGCTGGCGGGTATGTTCCTGGCGCGCGGGCTGTGCTACCTGATCAGCATCGACTCCATCAGCATCACGCACGAGGGCTACTCCGAGCTGGCCCAGTGGCGCTTGCCGCTGTGGGAAGGCGCATCGCTCTCGCTGGGCGCGCTCATCGCCATCGCCGTGCTGCTGGTGGCCCTGTTTGTGGCGCATTGCACGCCGTTTGGCCGCAGCGTGTATGCGGTGGGCGGCAGCGAGCACTCAGCCGTGCTCATGGGCCTGCCGGTGCGCCGCACGCTCATTGGCGTCTACACGCTCTCGGGTTTTTGCTCGGCGCTGGCGGGCGTGGTGTTCACGTTCTACATGCTGTCGGGCTACGGCCTGCATGCCGTGGGCATGGAGCTGGACGCGATTGCCGCCGTGGTCATTGGCGGCACGCTGCTCACGGGTGGCGTGGGCTATGTGGCGGGCACGCTGTTTGGCGTGCTCATGCTCGGAATCATCCAGACCCTGATTTCCTTCGACGGTACGCTCAGCTCCTGGTGGACGCGCATCGTCGTTGGTGTGCTGCTGTTCGCTTTCTGTCTGCTGCAGCGGCTGCTCTCGCGCCGCTCGGGCAAGGCCCGTTGAACCTTCATTTCTCCCCTTTCTCTCGCACCCCACCATGACCACCCCCAAGCGCAAACTTCGCTCCGCCGAATGGTTCGGCACCGCCGACAAAAACGGCTTCATGTACCGCAGCTGGATGAAGAACCAGGGCATCCCCGACCATGCTTTTGACGGCCGCCCCGTGATCGGCATCTGCAACACCTGGTCCGAGCTGACCCCGTGCAACGCCCACTTTCGCAAGATCGCCGAGCATGTGAAACGCGGCATTTACGAGGCAGGCGGCTTCCCCGTCGAATTCCCGGTGTTCTCCAACGGCGAGTCCAACCTGCGCCCCACGGCCATGCTCACCCGCAACCTGGCCAGCATGGATGTGGAAGAGGCCATTCGGGGCAACCCCATCGACGCCGTGGTGCTGCTGGTGGGCTGCGACAAGACCACACCCGCGCTTCTGATGGGCGCAGCCAGCTGCGACGTGCCTGCCATCGTGGTCACGGGCGGGCCCATGCTCAACGGCAAGCTTGACGGCAAGGACATCGGCTCGGGCACCGCCGTATGGCGCCTGCACGAATCGCTGAAGGCGGGCGAGATCAACGAGCACCAGTTCTTTGCGGCCGAGGCGGGCATGTCCCGCTCCGCCGGCACCTGCAACACCATGGGCACGGCCAGCACCATGGCCTGCATGGCCGAGTCGCTGGGCACCTCGCTGCCGCACAACGCGGCCATACCGGCCGTAGACTCGCGCCGGTATGTGCTGGCCCATATGTCTGGCAAGCGCATTGTGGAGATGGCGCACGAAGGGCTCACGCTCTCCAAGATACTGACCCGCGAAGCGTTCGAGAACGCGATCCGCACCAACGCCGCCATCGGCGGATCGACCAATGCGGTCATCCACCTGAAGGCCATCGCAGGCCGCATCGGCGTGCAGCTGGACCTGGAGGACTGGACGCGCATTGGCCGTGGCACGCCCACGCTGGTGGACCTGCAGCCCTCGGGCCGCTTCCTGATGGAAGAGTTCTACTACGCGGGCGGCCTGCCCGCCGTGCTGCGCCGCCTGGGCGAGAACGGCCTGCTGCCCCACCCCAACGCGCTCACCGTCAACGGCAAGAGCCTGTGGGACAACGTGCGCGAAGCACCGCAGTACAACGACGAGGTCATCCGCCCCATCAACAACCCGCTGATTGCCGACGGCGGCATCTGCATTCTGCGCGGCAACCTGGCGCCGCGTGGCGCGGTGCTTAAGCCCTCGGCCGCATCGCCCGAGCTGCTCAAGCACCGGGGCCGTGCGGTGGTGTTCGAGAACCTGGAGCACTACAAGGAGCGCATCGTCGATGAAAACCTGGACATCGACGCAAGCTGCGTGATGGTGCTTAAGAACTGCGGCCCCAAGGGCTACCCCGGCATGGCCGAGGTGGGCAACATGGGTCTGCCACCCAAGCTGCTGCGTCAGGGCGTGAAGGACATGGTGCGCATCTCCGACGCGCGCATGAGCGGCACGGCCTACGGCACGGTGGTGCTGCACGTAGCGCCCGAGGCTGCTGCACTCGGCCCCCTGGCTGCGGTGCGCGATGGCGACTTCATCGAGCTGGACTGCGAGAACGGCCGGTTGCACCTGGATATCAGCGACGAGGAACTGGCCGCGCGCCTGGCTGCCTTGGCGGGCACCGACAACGGCGGACGCGGCGGCTACCAGCGCCTGTACGTGGACCACGTACTGCAGGCGGACGATGGCTGCGACTTTGACTTCCTGGTCGGCTGCCGGGGGGCTGCTGTGCCCCGCCACTCGCATTGATGTGCCCTTTGAGACGCTCGTCGCAGTCAATCGCTACAAATTCAATAGCTGCCAGTGCATATTCGACTAGCGCTATAGGCACATTTCACTCAAATTCTTACCCGCTCCCGTCATGCAAGCCACCCATTCCCTCCAGAACCCTCGCTACCGAGGCATCTTCCCCGTCGTGCCCACCACGTTCCATGAGGACGGCACACTCGACCTCGACAGCCAGAAGCGCTGCCTCGACTTCATGATCGACGCTGGGGTGGACGGCGTCTGCATCCTGGCCAACTTCTCCGAGCAGTTCTCGCTGTCCGATGCCGAGCGCGAAGTCCTCACCCGCACATCGCTGGAGCACGTGGCGGGCCGCGTGCCGGTCATCGTCACCACCACCCACTACGGCACCCGCGTGTGCGCCGAGCGCAGCCGCGCCGCGCAGGACATGGGCGCGGCCATGGTGATGGTCATGCCGCCGTATCACGGTGCCACCTTCCGCGTGCCCGAGGCGCAGATCTACGAGTTCTATGCCCGTGTGTCCGACGCGATCCGCATTCCGATCATGGTGCAGGACGCACCCGCCAGCGGCACCGTGCTGTCCGCCCCCTTTCTCGCGCGCATGGCGCAGGAGATTGAAAACCTGGCCTACTTCAAGATCGAAGTGCCCGGCGCCGCCAGCAAGCTGCGCGAGCTGATCCGCCTGGGTGGAGACGCCATCGAAGGCCCGTGGGACGGCGAAGAGGCCATCACCCTGCTGGCCGACCTGGATGCGGGCGCCACGGGCGCGATGACGGGCGGTGCGTTCCCCGACGGCATTCGCCCCATCATCGAAGCCCACCGCCAGGGTGACATGGACCAGGCGTTTGCGCTCTACCAGCGCTGGTTGCCCCTCATCAACCACGAAAACCGCCAGGGCGGCATCCTCACGGCCAAGGCACTGATGAAGGAAGGCGGCGTGATCGCCTGCGAGGCAGGCCGCCACCCCTTCCCGGCCATGCACCCCGAAGTGCGGCGCGGCCTGATCGACATCGCACGGCGGCTGGACCCGCTGGTGCTGCGCTGGGCGCGTTAAGCAGGACACCCATGGTGCCTGCACGTTATCTGGTGCCCGCCGAGGCGGGCCTGATTGCCCTGGACTGGGGCACGAGCGCATTGCGCGCCTTCCGCATGGGCGCGCATGGCGAGGTGCTGGAGACGCGGCACCGCCCCTGGGGCATCATGAACCTGCCCCCCGCCACCGCGAACGTGGCAGACGGCGAGCCCGGCGCCGCGTTTGAACGCGCACTGCAAGACACCTGCGGCGACTGGCTGGCCGCCGCACCCGGCCTGCCCCTGCTGGCCTGCGGCATGGTGGGCAGCGCCCAGGGCTGGCGCGAGGCCAAGTACCTGCCGACGCCCACCTCGCTCGATGCACTGGCGCGGGGCCTGACGCTGGTGGAGCGGCGCGACGGCGCGCCGCTGCACATCGTGCCGGGCCTGTTGCAGCAGGGCGCGCTGCCCAACGTGATGCGCGGCGAAGAAACCCAGGTGCTGGGGGTGCTGGCAGGCCTTGAGCAACCTGCGGATGCGCCCGTGCTCATCGGCCTGCCCGGCACCCACAGCAAATGGGTGCTGGCACGCCGGGGCCGCATCGAACAGTTCCACACCTTCATGACCGGCGAGGTGTTTGCCGCACTGCGCGGCCACACGATTTTGGGCAAGACCATGCAGGCTGCAGCGGCACCGGACGACGATGCCTTTGCGCGCGGGCTGGAGGTTGCGCGGGGCAGCGATGCCGCGCTGGGACTGCTCTCGCACATCTTCAGCACACGCACGCTGGGGCTGACCGGCGCACTGGCGCCTACCGCGCAAGCGGACTACCTCTCGGGCCTGCTGATCGGGCACGAGGTGGTCAGCCTGGCACGCGCACAGGATCAAACCCCAACAACACCACAAACGCTGGTGCTCTGCGGTGAGCCCGACCTGTGCCGCCGCTACGCCGTCGCGCTGCAGACCTACGGCTTTGCCGCCCCCACCATCTCCACGCAAGCAACGGCCACCGGGCTGTGGCAGATCGCACTGGCGGCAGGGCTGGTCGTTGCGCCCGCACCCTCCTCCTCACACCCCTTCACCGCCGGGAGTCTGGCTGCATGAACCCCATCGACAAAGCCCTGTTCCACATCCTGCAGCGCTGCGGGCTCATCGCCATCCTGCGCGGCGTGCAGCCGCACGAGGTGGTGGCCATCGGCCACGCGCTGTACGACGCGGGGTTTCGCATCATTGAAGTGCCACTCAACTCGCCCGAGCCGCTGGCCAGCATCCGCGCGCTGCGCGATGCACTGCCAGCCGACTGCCTCGTGGGCGCAGGCACCGTGCTCTCCATCGATGCCGTGGCCGATGTGGCGGCAGCCGGCGGGCAGATCATCGTCATGCCCCACAGCGACCCCGATGTGATCCGCGCCGCCCGCGCTGCCGGCATGGCCTGCGCGCCCGGCGTGGCCACGCTGACCGAGGCCTATGCCGCGCTGGCAGCGGGCGCCAACATGCTCAAGCTGTTCCCCGCCGAGGCGCTACCGCCCCATGTGCTCAAGGCCTGGCGCGCCGTCATCACGCCGCCCATGGCGCTGGTGCCCGTGGGCGGCATCGCGCCTGAGAGCATCGCGCCCTACGCGGCAGCAGGCGCCAGCGGCTTTGGCCTGGGCTCGGCCCTGTACCGGCCCGGTGACCAGGCCCCCGAGGTGGCGCACAAAGCTGCAGCGTTTGCGCGGGCGTGGCAGGCGTCCTTTGGCACAGCGCCCGCCACGGCCTGAACCGCCCCCCTACTCGTTCCAGACAACCCAGCACTTCTGAACCGACTGCCCATCCCCCATGAAGATCACCCGACTCACCACGTTCATCGTCCCGCCGCGCTGGTGCTTCCTCAAAATCGAAACCGACGAAGGCATCACTGGCTGGGGCGAGCCCGTGCTGGAAGGCCGCGCGCACACCGTGGCCGCTGCGGTCGATGAACTGGCCGACTACCTCATTGGCAAAGACCCACGCCACATCGAAGACCACTGGACCGTGCTGTACCGGGGCGGCTTTTACCGGGGCGGCGGCGTACACATGAGCGCACTGGCCGGGATCGACCAGGCCCTGTGGGACATCAAGGGCAAGGCGTTGGGCGTGCCCGTGTCCGAGCTGCTGGGTGGCAATGTGCGCAGCCACATCAAGGTCTACAGCTGGATTGGCGGAGACCGCCCCAGCGAGACGGCCGCCGCTGCCCAGGCCGCCGTGGCGCGCGGCTTCACGGCCGTGAAGATGAACGGCACCGAAGAGGTGCAGTACGTGGACAGCTACGACAAGGTGGAGCGCTGCATTCAAAACGTGGCCGCCGTGCGCGAGGCCGTGGGGCCGAATGTGGGGATTGGCGTGGACTTTCACGGCCGCGTGCACCGGCCCATGGCCAAGGTGTTGGTCAAGGAGCTGGAGCCCTACAAGCTCATGTTCATCGAAGAGCCTGTGCTGAGCGAACACGAAGAGGCGTTGAAGGAGATCGCCCGCATCTCATCCACCCCCATCGCCCTGGGCGAGCGCCTGTACTCGCGCTGGGATTTCAAGCGCGTGCTGCAAGGCGGCTACGCCGACATCATCCAGCCCGACCCCTCGCACGCAGGCGGGATCACCGAGACCCGCAAGATCGCCAGCATGGCAGAGGCCTACGACGTGGCCCTGGCGCTGCACTGCCCGCTGGGCCCCATTGCCCTGGCGGCCAACCTGCAGCTGGATGCGGTTTGCTACAACGCCTTCATCCAGGAGCAAAGCCTTGGCATCCACTACAACCAAGCCAACGACCTGATGGACTATGTGTCCAACCCCGAGGTGTTTGCGTACCAGGACGGCATGGTCGCCATCCCGAACGGACCGGGCTTGGGGATTGAAGTGAACGAAGAGTATGTGCGCGAGCGCGCGGCAGAAGGGCACCGGTGGAGGAATCCGGTGTGGCGACATCGGGATGGGAGTTTTGCGGAGTGGTGAGGGGGGGAGCCTTGCTAGCTGCTTCAGCGGTAGTGAGCTGCTTTAGGCGGGTTGCTGTCGTACACCAACCGCAAATGAATGAGTGCTATTTTCCAGGAGCAGTCGGTAGAAGCAGTTGAACGCAGGTACTCAACGTTTGACTCAAGCGGGTTACAGAAGGCAGGTCTGCTTGACGGAAAGTCTATGCTGCATGCTTCCGCTCCTGACGCCACATGAAAATGGTGTAGCAGCTCGAGATAATGCTGATGAGTGGAGCCCAACTATTCATCGGCAGGCGAAGAACGGGTATCGCAATGAGAATTGCTATATAGCCTGCAGCGAGCATGAAATTGGCCAGAGCGAAGGTTCGCACGAGTGCGTTTGAATTACGCAGCGGCTTGCCTGAAAGTGACTTTACAAGGCGCTCGTCTCGTCGGACTCCAAGTCGATAGCTTCTCCACAACAGCCACATCGCGACACCCCAGAGTAGAAGATAGAGGAACACGGGCAGCATCCGAATTACGCCCGGTGGCGCCAGTAAGAGGAGATACGTCCCGGCCAGAACGAATGGGAGAGAAATCAGAGACCACCGGAACGTTTTGCGAGCGCGCTCTTGATCTGCAGGCGGTTGTTGCTTGAATTCCTTCGAGGACTGGGCCAGTCTTGTCACTAGAAATACAAATGCATAGACGCCAAGCGCGATTAGTACAAATGATGAGAGGGTTGGCATGACAGTTCCGATGCGCCTAAGGAATGAAAGCGCCCCCTCCGTCCCAAGTGAACCATGCACTTGCGGGATAAGGCATCCAGGGACCGCGATGGGAACGCCGATCTCTCATCAACTCACCTGTTTGTAGGAAGGGGAAGACCATGGATTTCATTGTCACCATTGCAATCGATCACACAAAGAACTTCTTTGCTGTGCACGGTGTTGCATCCCAGAGGAACCGCGGCACCTTTCTTTGTCGGCGTGCCCCGTACCGAGCATTGTCTTGATGGGGTGAGCCGATGGGATTAATTTGGATTGGCCTCGGTGCCGTATTGCTCTGGATGGGGTGGGATGCCATCGGTACGCTTAGGACAAAGCGCCTTTCGAGCCGTGAGGTCGCGGAGCGGGTTTATGGTGCTGGAGCTCCCGAACTGCCTGAGCACGTTGAGCTTCGCGTAAGAACGAGTTGGCTCATTCAAGGCTCTTCGCTCGCTTCACTCATGGGGTTAGCCTTCTGTGTCTGCGGACTGGCATGTGTCATCGGCGGCGTCGCGCTCATATTGGAGTAGCGACCCGGGCACAGATGTCCACCTTCCGCCCAGAGCAGTCGGTCAGTGCACTGCCAAAAAGCCGTCGTCTGACGATAGACAGCGCCATGGCGTGGCGCTGCCCCATGCTCAGGCTATAGTGTTTGTAAAGAAATCGCTCACAGAATTGATCTAGCAACCTTGTGGCGCGCAACACAGCAGGGGCAGCGGGTTTCATGGCCAAATTTAGTACTGTATCTATATGCAGCGGACGTGCCGTACAGCTAGCCTGCAGGACCCTTGTTGCGCTTTTCGCGTACCAATTTACACCGCAAGCGCCAAATATGGCCTGCGGGTTGGTGCGGTCTACATTGCGTTAGCCCTCCCAGCCAATGGATACAGATAGCCCACTGCCGATTTGGATCGCCCACGAGCTTAGTTATCTGGATGACCAGGGACTAATTGAGTGGGCTGTGCGTGAAGTTCCGAAGTTTGATTGGCACGCAGACAATGAGATCCTGCTTGAACTGATATCTCTCAATCCGGGGCGCCGTGAATCTCGCGAGCAAGCAGGGCCTATTCTGAAACGCTTCATCGATTCAATGTGGCCTGAGTTTGATATCCGTTCTCCCAAGGCCACTCGGTATGCACAGATGTGGTTCGGTAAGCGCCTGCGTGAATACATCGATGGCGAATGTGATCCATGGTATTTATGCAGAATGGTCTCACCAATTGAGCAGATATACGATTACCCAGACTGGCTTGGTGGGCTATACGATGCATGCGATTGGCTAGACCCAGATTCTCAATCCCGGGACTGTCCGCATTTGGCAGACGAGGCGAGAATAGTGCTATATGGGCTAACAAGCCGATCCAGCGGACGGCTTGGCGGTCGCCACTGATCTTTGACGTTGAGCGCCCGCTTTCACCTTTTGCATCCCGCAGGGCGGGAGCATCCTCATCCAAGCCCCGGAAGACTCATTCCTTCTCTCGCGGAATGTCATGGCGAGAATGCTCCTATTTCAATAGCTGTTAGCGCTTATGTATAGAGCGGCAGAGGCCAATTCAACTCAAATGCTTCGGCCGTCCCCCTCCGACTACAAAAAGCAGCATCCGCCAAACACTGTGATTAAAATCAGTGCCACGCCAGCCCTCCCATCCTGCCATGACGGCGCTGCCCTCCCCCACTTCGAACTCCCCATCCGCCATCCCCATCACCCGCTTTCACCGCACCCGCCTCATGCAGATCTGGCGCTCGGCGGGGTGGCCGTGCAAGGATGGGTTGGAGATTGACCTGCTGGCAGCGGGCCTCATCAGTCTGCACATTGCGCCGGATGGTTGTGAAACCTTGCGCCTCACCGACGAAGGCATCCGCACGATGGCTCAGGCCCGCCAGCGCAGCGTGCGGGCGCTGAGCCTGCACGACCGGCTGGGACAAAAATTTGCGACACAGTTGCTGGCTTCGGGGCGGATCGTGTGGACAGAGCTTTCATTGCGTGCGGTGATCGACAGCGTGCCGGTGGGGGATGGGGTGCCGCCTGCGGCCACCGCTGATGCGCCCGCCAACACTACACCCGCGATGGCTCCGCTGTGGGCCGAGGATGACCAAACCCCCGCAGCCCGCGCCGCCGCCAATGTGTGGCGCATGGCGCGGCCCGATCTTTTTTCGGTGCGCAACACCTCCGTGCCCGCCTACCTGCAACCCATGGTGCATGAGGTGAAGGCGAGCCGGGCCGATCTGCTGTCGGACCTGCGGCACGACGCAAAGCGGCAGGCCTACCAGTGGCTGTGCGAGGAGTGCTACTACGTCTTCCCGGCCGGCATTGCCGAGCCTGATGAGATCCCCGAACACTTCGGCATCTGGGTGCTGCACGGCAGTGTGGAGGACGGACGCTTTGAGCTGCTGCGCCCTGCGAGGCACAACCGCTGCACCCTGCCCTTTTCTGTGTGGATGGCGTTGTGCAAGGCCACGCCGCTGCGCAGTGAGGAAGACCCGGCCCAGGCGCATTTGGGTGAAGCGTCCGCTCCCGCCATCGACAGCCCCCACTCCGCGCCATGACCTACACCGTGGCGGTGCGCGAGCTGTGCGAGTTCACCGCCAAGCAGGGTGACCTGGACCTGCGCTTTACGCCTGCGCCCACCGCGCTGGAGGGCATCGCAGGGCATGCGGTGGCTGCATCGCGCCGAGGCGCGGGCTACCGCGCTGAAGTTTCGCTGAGTGGCAGCTACCAGAGCCTGCGTGTGCGGGGCCGGGCCGATGGCTATGACCCGGCCCAGCGGCGCATCGACGAGGTCAAGACCTTCAAAGGGCGGCTGGACCGCCAGCCCGCATCACACCGCCACCTGCACTGGGCGCAGGCCAAGGTGTATGGCTGGCTGCTGTGCGAGCAGGAGCAGCTGGCGCACATCGACGTGGCGCTGGTGTATCTGGACGTGGGCACGCAACAAGAGACGGTGTTCACCGAGCGCTGCAGCGCGGCTGACCTGCGCCAGCACTTCGAGGCCCAGTGCCAGCGCTTCATTGCCTGGGCCGAACAGCAGATGGCCCACCGCGCGGCACGCGATGCGGCGCTGACCACCTTGGCATTTCCGTTTGGCGACTTTCGCACCGGCCAACGCCCGCTGGCCGAGGCCGTGTACAAGACGGCAGTCGCGGGCCGCTGCCTGCTGGCCCAAGCACCCACGGGCATTGGCAAGACCATGGGTACGCTGTTCCCGCTGCTCAAGGCCGCGCCTGCGCAGCGCATCGACAAGGTGTTCTTTCTGGCCGCCAAAACCTCGGGAAGGCAGATGGCGCTGGATGCGCTGGCGCGCCTGTCCAACAGCGCTCCCGCGCTGCCGCTGCGCGTGCTGGAGCTGGTGGCGCGCGACAAGGCCTGTGAGCACCCCGACAAGGCCTGCCACGGCGAATCCTGCCCGCTCGCCCGGGGCTTTTACGACCGGCTGCCTGCCGCACGCGCCGCTGCGGTGGCCACCAATATCGAAGGAAAAACCGCCCCCGCTTTGCAACAAGCCCGCGTGCGTGAGGTGGCCCTGCAGCACGATGTCTGCCCCTACTACCTGAGCCAGGAGCTGGCCCGCTGGGCCGATGTGGTGGTGGGCGACTACAACTACTACTTTGACCTGGGCGGGCTGCTGCACGGCCTGGCCCAGGCCAACCAGTGGCGCACGGCGCTGCTGGTGGACGAAGCCCACAACCTGGTGGAGCGCGGACGCAAGATGTTCACCGCCGAGCTGCACCCCGCCGCCCTGGCCCAGGCCCGCAGCAGCCCCACCGCTGCGCAGCACGCGCCGGTGAAGAAGGCATTGGACAAGATGCGCCGCGCCTGGGTGGCGCTGGACAAGGCACACCCGGCCCCGTACACGGTGCTCGAAGCCTTCCCCGACAAGCTGCTGGCCGCGCTGCAACAGTGCACCACCACCCTGACAGAGCACTTCACAGACCATCCCAGCGAGCCGGACGGTGCGCTGCAAACCTTCTACTTCGACGCCCTGCACCTGCAGCGCATGGCCGACCTGCTGGATGCGCATTCGATGGTGGACGTCACCCAGGCTTCTGCCACCCACACCCACCACCGTACCTTCAAGCCCGGCGATTCCGTGGTCTGCATCCGCAACGTGGTGCCCGCACCCTTTCTGCAACCGCGCCTCGCAGCTGCACACACCAGCACCTTGTTTTCGGCCACGCTGCAGCCCGCGCGCTACTACGCCGACCTGCTGGGCCTGCCCGACGATCATGTGTGGGTGGACGTGGAATCGCCCTTTGCCGCGCAACAGCTGCAGGTGCAGGTGGCGCGCCACATCTCCACGCGCTACCCGCACCGCGCGGCATCGCTAGCACAGATTGCGGCGCTGATGGCACAGCAGTTCCGTGCGCTGCCCGGCAACTACCTGGCGTTTTTCAGCAGCTATGACTATCTGCAGCAGGCGGCCACGCTGTTTGCGCAGCAGCACCCCGATGTGCCGTACTGGTGCCAGTCGCGCCGCATGCTGGAAGGCGAGCAGCGCGAATTTCTGGGCCGCTTCACCGACAGCAGCCAGGGCATTGCCTTTGCCGTGCTGGGCGGTGCGTTTGCCGAGGGCATCGACCTGCCGGGCAAGCGCCTCATTGGCGCCTTTCTGGCCACGCTGGGCCTGCCGCAGCTCAACCCCGTCAACGAGCAGATCCGCGAGCGCATGCAGGCGCTGTTTGGCGCGGGCTACGACTACACCTACCTGTACCCCGGCCTGCAAAAGGTAGTGCAGGCCGCGGGCCGCGTGATCCGCACGCCCAGCGATGAAGGCGTAGTGCACCTGATGGATGACCGGTTTGCACAGGCACAAGTGCGTGCGCTGCTGCCCACATGGTGGCGGGTGGACTGAAAGCCTGAGAGGCTGAGAGTCTTTTGCCTATGCCCGCCTTGCACGCCATAACACCGCTGCTCGTCGTTGCAAATGCGCGCCATAGCCCGAGCTATGGCTATGCTTTGCGCCTCGATCAGCGGTGTTATGGCGCACCTTTCGGGCACTGGCAAAAAACTCTCAGCCTTTGAGACAAAAAAAGGCCGGTCACCCATTGGGGACCGGCCTTGCAAAGGCCGCCATGGCGGCACACAGAGAGTCAATCGTCAGGAGGCAACGGGCTCCGCCACTGCCAGTTCCTTGGCCTTGCCACGCTGGCGGAAGAACGACACCGTCTGCCACAGGATGAACGCAGCGATCAGGCTGATCAGCGTGCCGCTGATGGGGCGGTTGATGAACACTTCAAAGCTACCGCGCGACAGCAGCATGGAGCGGCGGAAGTTCTCTTCGAGCATGGGGCCCAGGATGAAGCCCAGCATCAGCGGTGAAGGGTCCATCTCCAGCCGCATGAACAGGTAGCCCAGCGCGCCGAAGGCCACGGTGATGAACACGTCGTCCAGATTGTTGTTGATGCTGTAGGTGCCGATGCAGCAGAAGAACAGGATGGCCGGGAACAACACGTTGTACGGAATCTTGAACACCGACAGCCAGTAGCGCACCAGCGGCACATTCAGCACCAGCAGGAAGCAGTTGCCGATCCACATGCTGGCCACCAAGCCCCAGAAGAGTTCGGGGTGGCCGGCAATCATGTTGGGGCCGGGCTGGATGCCCTTGATGATGAACGCGGCCATCATCAGCGCCATCACGGCGTTCTCGGGGATACCGATGCTCATCAGCGGGATGAAGCTGGTGCGTGCAGCCGCTTCGTCCGCAGCAGCCTGGCCAGCCACGCCTTCGATGCAGCCGGTGCCGATTTCATCGCGGTACTTGCTGACCTTCTTGTCCAGCGCATAGGCGGCAAACTGGGCAATCACGGGGCCGCCACCGGGCAGGATCCCCAGGATGGAGCCCACCACGCTACCACGCAGCGCGCTGGGGATGATGCGCTTGAACTCAGGCCAGGTGGGCATGAGCTTGATCTTGCCGTTGAAGGGCGAGCGCTCTTCGCGCGAGTCGAGGTTCTTGGCGATTTCGGCAATGCCGAAGCAGCCCAGCGCAATGCTCACAATACCCACGCCGTCGGCCAGGAACGGAGCATCCCAGGTGAAGCGGGCCAGGCCGCTGTTCACGTCGGTACCGATGGAGCCCAGCAGCACACCCACCATGCACATGGCCAGGCCATTGAGCAGGCTGCCCGTGGTCACAAAGCTCACGCACACAAAACCCACCAGCATCAGTGCACAGTAGTCGGCGGGGCCAAACAAGAAGGCCACCTCGCCCAGGCTGGGCGCGAGGAAAGCCAGCACCACGATGGCTACCGTGCCCCCGATGAAGCTGGAGAACCCGGCGGTAAACAGGGCCAGCCCCGTTTTCCCTTTCAGCGTCATCGCATACCCGTCGATACACGCCACGATACTGCTGGCATGCGGGATCTTCATGGTGATGGCGCTCACGCTGTCACCGTATTGGGCACCGTAGTAGATACCGGCCAGCATGATGAGTGCGCCGGTGGTGTCGATAGAGTAAGTCAGTGGCAGCAGCAGGCTGATGGTGGCCAGCGGGCCCAGGCCCGGCAGCAAGCCCACCAGGGTGCCCACGGTGCAGCCCAGGGCGCAGAACATCAGGTTCTGCAGCGTCAGTGCGTGGCTGAAGCCAAACGCGAGGTTGTTCAAGACTTCCATGGCGGTGACCTCAGTACAGCGGCAGGCTCACGCCCAGCAGCTTTTGGAATGCGAACGCGATGGCGACCAGCACCGCAGCGATCTTCAGGTTGCGCTTCCACGAGTACGACGTACCCGCAAAGCCCGAGCAGAACACCAGAAACACGATGCCCGCGATCATGTTCACAAAGTGCGACAGTGCCGCAAAGCCGCACAGGCTGCCCAGAATGATGGCGATGTTGCGCACCTGAAAGTCCATGGGTACCGGCGCCACCAGGCGCGCGCGCACCACGGTGATGACCCCGATCACAAACAGCATGCAGCTGACGATGAACGGGAACATGCCCGGCCCGGCGCGGCCGAGCGTCCCCAGCGAATAGCTCAGGGACGGCAGGCCGAAGCCCAGCGCCAGAGCCATGAGGGCGAAGCCTCTGAGTAGATTGCGGTTGATCATGAAAAGGTTGTCTCCTGATAGGCTTGACGACCCCATCCGGCGGTGCAAATGGCGCGCAGGGCTGGGGTATGCTGACGGGCAGACTATCCCCATCGAACCTGATCGCAGGCTGATCTTGGCCATGCGTAATTTCACGTAGAACCCCGACCTCCATGCGCCTCCTCCTGGTGGAAGACGACCCGGTGCTCAGCCGCACCATGGCCCAAGGCCTCGAAAACGCGGGCCACCGCGTCGAGCTGGCTCATACCGTCGAAGAAGCCCAGCACTGGTGGGCCGTACAGGCTTTCGACGCCGTGCTGCTGGACCTGAACCTTCCCCACGCTGCGCACGCACGCAGCGGCCTGGGCAGCGGCCTGACGGCCCTGCGCGCCGCCCGCGCGCGCGGCGACCGCACCCCGGTGCTGGTGCTTAGCGCGCGCGACAGCACCGAGGAGCGCATCGCCGGGCTGGACGCTGGCGCCGACGACTACCTGGGCAAACCCTACGAACTCAAAGAGGTGGAAGCCCGCCTGCGCGCCCTGCTGCGGCGCGCCAGCGGCACCGCCGACATCGTCACCGTGGGCCAGTTGGTGCTGGACCGCCAGGCGCGCCGCGTCAGCGTGGCCGGGCAACCGCTGGAGCTGCCCGCGCGCGAATTCGATTTGCTGTGGGAGCTGATGACCCCTCCCGGCCGCGTGTTGAGCAAGGGCGACCTGTCCTCGCGCCTGTCGGACGGGAGCGAGGTAGTGGGCGAGAACGCGCTGGAGGCGTCGTTCTCCCGCCTGCGGCGCAAGATTGCCGGCAGCGGTGCGGCCATCCGCACGCTGCGCGGGCTGGGCTACGTGCTAGAGGATGACGTTGGCCAGCCCTGAACCCGGCACCGCACCGCTGCACCCGCAGCCGCCAGACCTGCGCCAGCGCATAGGCCGGCGCGTGCTGCTGTCGCTGGTGCTGATCTGGGGGCTGGGCAGCACCGTGGTGCTGGGCGTGGGCAACCACTTTGTGGCCGAGGCGTTTGACCGCGCCTTGCTGGACGACGCCCACGCGCTGGCGGCCCATGTGCGCGGCGGCCAGGCGGCTGACCCACCAGGCACCCCACTGCAGCTCGACCTTACTCCGCGCGAGGTGGGCCTGCTGCGTTTTGACCAGAGCGAAACCGTGTGGTTTGCGGTGTATGCCGCCGACGGCAGTTTCATTGCTGGCGACTCGCACCTGGCGCCGGGCGTGGTGGCGGCGGGCAGCAGCCACGCGTTTTCGCACCTCTCGCAAGACGGGCGCGAGATGCGGCGCGCCACCTTGCAGATTGCGGGGCCACCGTCGTTCACCGTCGTCATCGCGCAGACCACGGCCGAACGTACGCAGCTGCTGCGCAGGCTGCTGGTGTACTCGGGCCTTGCCCAGCTGTGGCTGCTGGTGGTGCTGGGGTCATGGCTGCTGCGCGGCATAGAGCGCGACCTGCACCCGCTGGGGGCGCTGCAAGACGCCATGGACCAGCGCGACGCTGCCGACCTGCAACCCCTGCCGCCAACGCTGACGCAGCAGGCCAGCACCAGCGACGTGCAACGCCTGGGCGTGGCCCTGGACGGCTTGCTGGCACGCGTGCAGCAAAGCCTGCATGCGCAGCGCGAGTTTGCGGGCAATGTGGCACATGAGCTGCGCACCCCGCTCGCTGGCATCCGCGCCCAGGCCGCCCACGCGCTGGCGCACAACGACCCTGCCATCTGGCGCAGCGAAATCGAGGGCATCGCCCAGGCAGAACAGCGCGCCAGCCGCACCGTGGACCAGCTGCTGGCCCTGGCCCGCGCTGCCGAGGGCGGCATTGCACTGACCTTGCAGCCCTTGGCCTTGCACACCCTGGTGCGCGACGTGCTGCTGCGCTACCTGCCCCGCGCCGATGCGCTGGGGGTGGACCTGGGCGCCGAGGGCCTGGACCAGGCCGTGGTGGTGCGGGGCAACATCGCGCTGGTGGAAGGCATCCTGAACAACCTGCTAGACAACGCACTGCGCTACGGGCGCGGCACGCCGCCCCGCATCACCGTGGCGCTGCACAACGAGCCCGGCTTTGGCGTGCTGCGCGTGACCGACAACGGCCCCGGCGTGGACGCCACGCTGGCGCAGCAGCTGCAACAGCGCTGGGCGCAGGGCGACCAAGGCCAGCGCCTGGGCCAGGGCGCGGGGCTGGGCCTGGCCATCGTGGCGCGGTATGTGCAGTTGATGGAAGGACGGCTGGAGCTGGCGTCCGCCAGCGACACGGCGGACGGGTCAGGCCTGGCGGCCAGTGTGTGGCTGCCGCTGGCGCCCAGCGCGTCGGCCCCATCCAGCACGCCCCCCACATTCCCATGACGAGCCCGCCCGACCCAGCACTGACCGAGGCAGAGCAAGCGGCCTTCCTGCAGTCCATCGCCCGCGTGCGCAGCGCGGCCGGGCAGGCCTTGCGGGCGGTTCAGGCCCACGCCATGCAGGGCGCAGCAGCCCATGGCACCGACACCAACGCCGCCACCCAGGCCGCCGAAGCCACCGAGCCCGCAGCCCAGGCCGCCGTCGATTTCATCGCACAACTGCACAAGGGCCTGGATACCGTGGCAGAACAAGCCCGCGCCACCGGCCCCCAGCCAGCGTGCCAGGCTGGCTGCGCCCACTGCTGCCACCTGCGCGTGGAGGCGACCGACCCCGAGGTGCTGCACATTGCCCAGCACCTGCAGACGCTGCCCAGCGCAGACCAGGCGACAACCCTGCGGCGTCTGCGACAGCATGCGGCGGCGGTAAGCGTGGGCACCACGCGCCAGCCCTGCAGCTTTCTCGTCCATGACCGGTGCGCCATTTACAGCGTGCGCCCCGCCTCCTGCCGCAAGGCGCATTCCTTGTCGGCTGCGCACTGTGCAGAGCAGTCGCCCACCATCCCGCAGAACCTGCGCCTGCTGGTGGACGCCGAAGCACTGATGACGGGCACCGCCCTGGCCTACCGCGACCAGCCCCTGCCCGCCAGCGCCCACGAACTCAACGCCGCCGTGCTAGCAGCGCTGGATGGCACAGCGTCGCCCCCAGCTGGCGCCCTGCTGCGCTGGTACCGGGGTGATGACGGCGCGCTGGCCCGGCGCAGCACGCCGCCGTAAAAGGCTGTGCGCCTTGATATCCGTCAAGACCCGCCGCAGCCAGCCGCCCACAATGCAGCCAGCCCGCAGCAGACTGGTCGTGCGGCCAAACTGCGCAACGAACCACTGCCTCACGCCCGATGACCCAGCCCCCAATCCGCTCCTGCGCCCTCCTCCACCTGGCAGCCGCTGCCGCCGTGGTGGCGGGCCTCGCAGGCTGCAGCAAGCCCGAAGCCACCGGCCCCGCCACCACCAGCTTCGATGCCATCACCACCGCCTGCACCCAGTTCCTGGCCGCACGGCAACCCCATGTGCTGCCCGGCGCAGCGGGCGACTGGACCCTGACCGGATACAGCCCCGCCCTGGTCCAGCCCGAAGTCACACGCACCGAATCCACCGTGACGCCTTATGTGGGCAAGCTCGTCATCAAGGACAACGAGGCCCAGGCCCACGCACCGACGCAAGCCGCTGCCCAGGCCATCACCCTCACCCCGGCACACCTGCTGTCCAACCGCACGCACACCTTCATCTACAGCTTTGACGGCCAGCAGTGGCGCTGGCAGAACGGGCAGCGGCTGACGAAGATACCGGGGCAGAACGACCGGCTGGAGGCCGTGACGTTGGCGGATGTGTCAGCAGCAGGGCCCAGGGGGTTTGCGGGGTGCTTGCCGCGCTAAGCCGGATCAAAATGCTCTCTTTTCGATAGCTGCCACGGCATGATTCACTAGCGCCTCAGGCTGTTTTCGCTCAAATTCCGCTTCAACACAGCCCAACGCTGCCTCGTGCAGCCCGGTGCAGCCTGGCGTCGTACGCCAGCCCGGAGGGTGGTCGCGCCACCAAGCCATTCACACCGCTCATTCCAGGTCGGCATCTAGCCGGGCGATCAAGCCCAGCGCATCCACGGTGATGTCCAGGTTGCCGATCTCATGACCAAAATCCCCCGTGAAGTCCACCCGCACCCTCGCGCGCTGCGGCCCCAGGCGTTGCATCGACAGGAACCGGGTCACCGTCTGGTAGCCAACGAAGTACTGCTCGACATAGCGGCGTATTCCGGCATGGCCATCAAATCGGTGGCCCGTGGAGGGGTCGTCGATCACGGCGTCATGCGCAAAAAGGCCGAGCACCTGCTCCACCGCAAACGCATTGGTGGCGGCGATCAAAGCATCGGCCACGCGCCGCAGGTGTTCGTGCGTGGGGTCCATCGCGCCAAACCGCAGGCCTGCTGGATCGCCCCTGCTGGCTGGCGCGCTGTCGCGTTCTGCCAAAGTCTGACGCGGCTTGCTCATGGCAGCACGCTCACCACCACCTTGCCGCGGGCACGGCCCTCGGCGACCAGAGCGTGTGCCGCTTCGGCCGTATCCAGCGTGAAGCTGGTCGGGTCCAGCAACGGCACCAGTTGCCCCGCTTCCGCAAGCGTGGTGGCCTGCTCCATGATCTCGCCATGGTGTTCGCGAAACTCCCCGGTGAGGATGGGAAGCAGCGTGAACACGCCCGAGAAGGTCGCGCCCCGGAACGACAGGGGCGCCAGCTTGTGGGTGCCCCAGCCCAGCGACGTCACCACATGGCCCGAGTAGCGGCGGACGGCCACAAACGACGCATCCAGCACCGGCCCCCCGACGGTGTCGTAAACGATATCGAAACCCTGGCGGTCGGTGAACGCGTTGACATAGGCCTCGACCGAGGTTGCTTCATGGTCGATGGGCGTCGCGCCCAGAGACCGGATGTAACCGGCCTGCGCCGCCGTGCCCGTGGCGAACACTTCGGCACCCCGCGCGCGGGCCAGCTGCACGGCCACATGGCCCACGCCACCGGCGCCGCCGTGCACCAGCACCTTGTGCCCGCTGCGCACGTTGGCGCGGTCCACCAGGCCCTCCCAGGCAGTGATGAAGACCAGCGGCAAGGCCGCTGCCTGGCGCATCGTCAGCCGGCCTGGCTTGTGGGCCAGCAGCCGGGCATCCACCGCAGCGTATTGCGCCAGGCTGCCTTGCAGCCCGCCGATGCCGCCGGTAAAGCCATACACCGCATCCCCTACCTTGAAGCGAGAGACGCCCTGCCCTACCTCCGCCACCACGCCCGCGAGGTCCATGCCCAGAACGGCGGGCAGTGGCTGCTGGGCGTGCTCGGCAGCGCCGGCGCGGATCTTGGTGTCCAGCGGGTTCACGCCGCTGGCGTGGATGCGGACAAGCACCTGGCCCGCAGCGGCCTGCGGCCGGGGCAGCCAGGTAGGGGTCAATGCGCCGTGGGGGGCGGCGAGCACCAGGGCCTGCATGGTGGGGGCGGTAGAGGTGGACATGGCGTTTTCCTTCGTGGGGTTGAACAGTGCCGCCAGTTTTCACCTTTCGCTTTTGAATGAAAAGCCACAATATTGAAACCTTTCCATTCACTTTTGTATGATGCAGCCGATGAACTGGGATGACGTACAGGTGTTCTTGGCCATTGCCCGGCACGGCACGCTGGGTGCCGCAGGCCGTGCCCTCCAACAAAGCCAGCCCACCATGGGCCGCAGGCTGAAGGCGCTGGAGCATTCTTTGGGTCACACCCTGTTTCAGCGGACCTCCGAGGGCTTTGTCTTGACCGACGAGGGCGCCGCCGTGCTGCGCCACGCCGAGGGCATGGAGGCTCAGGCGCTGTCGTTCTCCCGCCAGCTGGACGGCGCGGACCAGCAGCTGGAAGGCGCGCTGCGGGTATCAACCTCTGACTGGTTTGGCCTGCACGTGCTGGCGCCGCTGTGCGCAGCTTTCACTCACCACCACCCCCGCGTCAGCATCGAACTCCTGACCGATGCACGCCTCTTCAGCCTGGCGCGCCGCGAGGCGGATCTGGTGGCACGCATCGTTCCCTTTGACGAGCCCGATGTCATACAGCGCAGGCTGATGCATGTGCCCTACGCGCTGTACATGCAGCGTGGTGCGGACATGCCCACAGACGGCGCGGACGTTCGCCTCATCACCATGGACCTGGGCTTCAGCGAGATGCCGGACGCGGCCTGGCTGCGCGAGGCCTTTCCATCGGCGCGCATCGCTTTCCGCAGCAACAACCGGCACGTGCAGGCCGTGGCCTGCGCATCCGGAGCGGGCCTGGCCGTGCTGCCCTGCCCCTTGGGGGATTCGCACCCCGGCCTGCAAAGGCTGGAAAGTACCCCGGCCCCACCAGGGCGCGACGTGTGGCTGGGCTATCACCGGGACCTGCGCAGGGTGCCTCGGCTGCGCGCTCTGGTGGAGATGCTGATGCAAGCGCTGAGCCCTGCCCAGAGCGATGCCGGCGACCAGGGCGGCTGACACAGCGCTGGTCGCGCCGCCGCAGCGTTTGGCTGACTGTCGTTAGTGACGCAGCCCGCCCCCAACGGCCAGCACATGCGTGATGAAGCTTTGACTCGGGTGGGTCTGGTGCGCCAGCACCTCCGCCTTGGCGAGGACGCCCAGGGGCCCCACCGCCTGCGAGTTACACGGTAACACCGCCAGCTCCCCACGCTGAACCAGCGGCCGGACCAGGCTGGCGGGCGCACAAGCCAGCATGTCGCTGTCGGCCAGCATGGCGTGCATGATCTCTGTGGATCGGCTCGACACGCGGCACAGCTCGGGCACGCCACCCAGTTCATCGAAGAGGCTCTCCACCTGCTGGGGGCCTAGCCCGGTCAGGGGTGGGGCCAGCCAACGCTGCGCCAGCAGCTCTGCGGCCGTGACGGTGGCCTGCCGGGTCAGAGGGTGCTGGGGGCGGCACACCACCACAAACCCGTCCTGCAGCGCCGCACGAAAACCGAACCCCTGCGGCAACGGGCTCGGCTCCCGGCAGATGGCCAGGTCCAGCGTGCCTTCCTGAATGCTCTCCAGCAAATTGTCGATCGTGACCTCATGGACATCGATGGCTGCATCGGGATGCGCGGCGACGTAGGTCGGAATGGCCACCGTGAGCAGGCCGTTGATGCCCGCCGCGATGCTGCCAATGCGGATCAGCGCGGACGCAGCGCCCTGCTGCATCAGCGCCGCATTGCCTGCAGCCGCCTGCAGAGGGACCAGCGATGCGCGCAACAGCGGTAGCACCGCCTCTCCCAGGCGGGTCAAGCGCATGCCCTTGGAATGCCGCTCGAACAGGGGGCCGCCCAGGGAGCTTTCCAGTTCGACCAGCGCATGGGTCGCGGCGGGCTGGCTCAGGCCGATGGAGGAAGCCGCCCGGTGCAGGCTTTGCAGGTCGGCAATCGCAATGGCCAGTTGCAGGTGCTTGAGGCGCACCCGCCCCAGGATGCGGTTGAACAGGACGGAAGGCGTCAAATCTGGCATGGGCTATTCAGAAATTGAATTCACTTGAAAAACAAGCATTGGCCTTGCAGAGCCTGCTGTGGAAATATTCTGAGGCTGGCACGAGCAATGCCCGCGCCAAGCACATTCAATTAACGAATCTTATTCCCGCACCAGCCCGCCGCCGGCTGCGCGGGACGTCAGGAGACAAACCACCATGCCATCACCCCAGCACCAGCCCCTGCGCACCAGCACCTTGCGCCCCACCCGCTTCCTGCTCGCCCCGGTCGTGAGCGCCATCCTGGCCATGGGCCACGCACAGGCAGCAGACACCCTGGACACCGCCTGCAAGACCACGGCCGAATGCCAGGCGCAGGTCGCCAAGATCCAGGGCACGGTCAAGGGCGATGCCACCAGCGCCTTGTCCAAGTCGCAGGACACCTTCTACTGGTTCGGCCGCATCAACATGGCATCGACCGTGGTCAACGTGGAGCAAGGCATCATCCCCAAAGCCCAGGCAGGCCGCATTGCGCGTGGCGTGGAGCTGTCGATCACGCAGGCGACAGCCCCGGGTGGTAAGCGCCCCACCGATGTGCTGCAGGTCGAAAAGATCATCACCGACGCCGTGGGCCCCGAGGCCACACTGATCCACACCGGGCGCAGCCGCCAGGACATCCACTCCACCCTCAACGCCGCTCAGTTGCGCCTGGAGATGCTGGACTTTGCCGATGCCCTGGACCAGGTGCGCGCACGGCTCATCACCATCGCCCAGGCACACACTGCCACCTATGTGCCCGCCTACACCAACGGCGTGCAGGCCATGCCCATTAGCTACGGGCACTACCTGATGGCGTTTGCCGATTCGTTTGCGCGCGACTCTGCACGCATCCGCGAGGCCTACGCGCGCATCAACCTCAGCCCCATGGGCACGGCCGTGCTGGCCAATTCCAGCTGGAGCATCAACCGCGAGCGCCTGGCGCAGCTGCTGGGGTTTGACGGGCTCATCGTCAACTCGCTGGATGCGGGGCAGATCAGCACCTACGACATTCCCATCGAGGCCACGTCCATCGCTAGCTCCACGGCCATCCGTGTGGGCGCGTTGATGCAGGATGTGCACACCCAGTACCACCAGACGCGGCCATGGCTGCTGCTGGCCAGCGGCAAGACCTACACCAGCAGCGCCATGCCGCAAAAGGCCAACCCCGGCATCATCCAGAACACCCGCGCCAAGGCCAGCGATGTGGTGGCGTCGGCCCAGGCATCGCTGTGGCGCGCCCATAACGTGACGCCCGGCATGATCGACTACAAGAACACGTGGAGCCCCGGCAGCGCCAAGACCTTTGTCCAGGGCGTGGAAATGCTGCAGCAGCTGGCCGATGTGCTGGACTCGCTGCGCATCGATCCGGCCCGCGCACTGGACGAACTGGAATCCGAATGGACCACGTCGATGGAGCTGGCCGAAACCCTGCAGCGCACCCATGCCATTCCGTTCCGGGTGGGCCACCACTTTGCATCGGACGTGGTGGTGTACGCCAAGGAACGCAACATCCGTCCCAAGGACTTTCCGTACGCCGAAGCCGTGCGCATCTATCGCGAAGCGGGCAAAAAGTACGACATCAAGGACCAGCGCCTGCCGCTCACTGAAAAGGAATTCCGCCGCGCCCTGTCCCCCGCCGAGATGGTGCTGACGCGCACCGGCACAGGCGGCCCCCAGCCCCAGGAGGTCGCGCGCATGGTGGCCTCCGCCAAGGACACGCTGGCCAAGGACCGCGCCTGGTCAGCCGAAGCCCGGCAGCGCCTGCTGACCGCAGAGGCCGCGCTGAACGCGGCGTTTGAGGGCGTGAAGTCGCTGCCCTGACGCTCTCGCCGGGCGCCCGGGTGCCCCCACTCAGCGGGCCAATGCGGCCTGCGGGGTGCCGGGGCCACCGCCACGGCGTTGGGCCAGTGCGATGAGGATGTGAATGCCGGCCGCCAGTGCCACCAGCACCACGGCACCCAGCCCCCACAGCGCCCAGGCCAGGAAGGTCACCGCGCCTGCGAGAGCAGGCACCGCCTCCAACACGGCCTGCACGATGGGGCCTGCGGAGGAGACCAGGGCCTCCCACTGGCCCATCAGTTCCGGGGGCATCCAGGCCTTGAGCCAGGCGGGCATCAAGATCACGTCGGCCACCGCGCTGCCCCCCGCCAGGGCGCCCGCGCTGGACACCACCCACACGGTGACTGCATGCAGGGCCCAGCACGCCAGCGACCACAGGGCCAGCAAGGCCAATGAGAGAAACCAGTTGATTGCGTAGAACATGCAAAACCTCCTTGAGTTGCGCAATGGGCAAGCGGTCAGTATGGGCAAACCAGCATGACATAGACACCAGCCCGGGCCGCACCTAGCATTCGGTTTTCTCGAACCTGAGGCCGTGCATGCTGAACTACCGCCACCTGTACTACTTCTGGATGGTTGCCAAGGAAGGCGGCTTTGCCCGGGCTGCAGACCGGCTGGAGATGGCCGTGCAGACCATCAGCGCACAGGTGCGGGACCTGGAGAAGTCGCTGGGCCACCAGCTCCTCAAGCCCTCGGGGCGCGGTGTGGCGCTGACCGAAGCCGGGCAGGCCGCGTTCACCCGGGCCGAAGAGATTTTTCAACTGGGTCAGTACATTGAAGAAGAAGTGCGTGAGGCCGCCACAGCCCGTGTGGCGCGGTTGTCGGTGGGGCTGTCGGACGGCATCTCCAAGCTGGCAGCCCATGCGCTGCTGGAGCCGGTGCTGGCAACGCCCTATCTGCGGCTGGTGTGCCACGAGGGAGAGTCGGACGAACTGCTGTCCGAGCTGGCCCTGCACCAGTTAGACGTGGTGCTGGCCGGGCAGGCAGCGCCGCGCATCCCACAGCAACGCCTGACCAGCGAACGCATCGCGCGCTCGCCGCTGCAGTGGTACGGACCAGCATCGCTGGTCAAGAAGGCAGCGCGCGACCGCTTTCCCCAGTCACTCCAAGATTTGCCAGTGCTACTGCCCACGCACCACGCGCCGTTGCGGGCCACGCTGGATGCGTGGTTTCAAGACCTGGGTCTGCAGCCGCGCGTGGTGGGCGAGTTTGAGGACAGCGCCTTGCTGGCCGTCTTTGCAGCGCGGGGGCTGGGGGTGTTTCCGGTCAGCCGCCTGGGGGCGCAAGACGTGGGGCTGGTGCGAGGCCTGCGCCTGCTGGGCGATTGCCCCGCGCTTTTTGAGGAGGTGCACGCCATCTGGTCGCGCAGAGGTCAGCACCACCCGCTGGTGCGGCAGATGGTGGAGGCGTCTGCGCGGTAAGGCGGCAGCATCAAAGCAGCCCTGCTTGTATCGCCTGGGCGCAAGCTGCAGGAGCAGCCGCGGCCGCCCTGCCCAGCCCCGCCTAACGGCGATAGCGCGAACGCGGCTGCCAGCCGTCCCGGTACTGCGTCTGGACCCGCAGCGGCACCGGAACGCGCCGCAGCGCAGGCGCCGGCCCAACGGCAACACGAGACAGCCAGCGCGCGAGACGCTGGCCCAGAGTAGCAATGAGCGAAGGGATGGCAGACCAGAGATTCATGAATGGCTCCTTGTAGCGGTCGTTAGCAAGTGAACAGGAGCCTTGAATCTGCGGCCCCGCATCGCCATCAAAAAGCAGGTTTTTTCTGGGCCTGGCATCCAAAAATACGAAGCTTCGCGCCAGGAGTCGGGCGCCCCGAATGCACAGGATTTTCAAGCGCATCACGCAGATAAAGCCTGCTGGCTGGCCGCGCCCCTGCGGGCTACGGTGTCACCTTCAACCCAGGAGATTGCCCATGCAGATTCTTGTCAGAACCCATCACCCCGAAGCAGCGCAACTGCGTGAGACAGTGGAGCGCCGCGTGCGATTTGCCTTCCGGCGGCTGAATGCCCTGGTGCCCCGTGCAGACATCAAGCTGGATGACATCAACGGCCCTCGGGGCGGTGCGGACAAGCGCTGTCAGATTGCCCTGCACACCGATGGCGCAGGCCCGGTGGTGGTGTCCTCTGTGGCCAGGGACTGGCGCTGTGCGCTGGACGAAGCCCTGGCCAGTGCGGCACGCCATCTGCTGCGTGCCTGGCGCCGCCAGGCCACGCCCCGCCGGCAGCGCCGCCGCGACCGCATGGCGGGTGCTGAACACTCTGGCGCCACAGAGCAACCGACCTGAAAGGTCACTGCCGCTCCATGGAGCGGAAGGCCTGTGCAATACGCGGAAGCGGGCCACCCTGCCGCCCACCGGCAGGTGCGGCGCCCATCACTCAGCCATCACTCCCCCAGAAGGCTCCCGGGCTCAGCGCCCTGCGCCACGGCCTTTTGCACCACATCGCGGGTAAGCGTGGGTACAAAGCTTTCAATGAACTGGTAGGCATACCCGCGCAGCCAGGCGCCACGCCGCAGGCCCAGGCGGGTGAGATTGACCTCGAACAGATGGCCCGCGTCGATGAGCCGCAGGTGGCGGTCGCGCTCTTCATCGACCGCGATGGACGCGACGATGCCCACGCCCATGTCCAGCTCCACGTAGGTCTTGATCACGTCGGCGTCCATGGCGGTGAGCACGATGTCGGGCGCAATGCCTTCGCGCGCAAAGGCCTCGTCGATGTGCGCGCGGCCGGTGTAGCCCAGTTCGTAAGTAATGATGGGGTACTGTGCCAGTTGCTCCAGCGTCACCGGGCCGGGCAGGTCCAGCAGGCGATGGCCCGGCGGTACCACGATGCTGTGCGTCCAGCGGTAGCACGGCAGGGTGACCAGGGCGTCATAGCCAGCCAGGGCCTCGGTGGCCACGCCGATGTCGGCTTCGCCAGACAGCAGCATCTCCGCCACTTGGCGCGGCGAGCCCTGGTGCAGGTGCAGCGACACCTGCGGGAACAACGCGCGAAAGTCGCGCACCACCTGCGGCAGGGCATACCGCGCCTGCGAATGTGTGGCCGCCACCGACAGGCGCCCCTGCGCGCTGTCGCTGAAGTCCTGGCCGGCGCGCCGGAGGTTGTCGGCCTCCAGCAGCAGGCGCTCTACCGTAGGCAGCAGCAACTCCCCAGGCGGCGTCAGGCCCGTGAGGCGCTTGCCCGCCCGCACAAAAATCTCCACGCCCAGCTCTTCCTCCAGCTCACGGATCTGGCGGCTCACCCCGGGCTGCGAGGTGTGCAGGATGTGGGCCACTTCGGTCAGGTTGAAGCCCCGCCGCACGGTTTCGCGCACGGAGCGCAGTTGCTGAAAGTTCATGGATGAAAAACCGGTCCCACAATGTCCAGGTAATTGCCGCCGCTCCCTGCCCGTGATGGCGACGGCCCATGCGGCCCAAAGCCATAGGGCCCACCGAGCAGAGGGCTCTAAAATACTATCCTTTTGATAGCATCAAGCACATATTCCACTGGCGCATCAACCACTTTTCTTTGGTTTTCTGCCAAACAGAGGCCTCACATACCCCGTTGAGACAGGTCGGGCACATAGCGGTCGGCCTGGATGTCGGGCGACAGCCCGTGGGTGATGACCTCGTCGGTGATGGGCAGGAACTGCGCATTCCACTGCTCCCACGCCGCGCGCAGGCGTTCAAACACTTCGGGGTGTTTGTCGCGCAGGTTGGCGCGCTCCAGCGTGTCGGCTTCCACGTCGAACAGAAACTCGTTGTCGTTGATGCGCAGGTACTTGAAGCGCCCCTCGCGCACCGCCCGCTGGCGCTGTGACTTGTAGCGCCAGAACAGTGTGCGCGGGTGCGCGGGCGCGTCGCCCAGCAGCACGGGCAGGATGTTTTCGCCGTCAGGCGGGTAGTTGCCATCGGGCGCCACGCCCGCAGCGGCCAGCAGCGTGGGCAGCCAGTCCATGGTGGCGGTGACCTGGTCGCTCACCTGCGGCGCGATGCGCGCGGGCCAGCGCAGCAGCGTGGGCACGCGGATGCCGCCTTCGAGCAGCTCGGTCTTCTGGCCGGTGAAGGGCCAGGTCTTGGAAAAGCGCTCGCCGCCGTTGTCGCTGGTGAACACCACGATGGTGTTGTCGGCCAGGCCTTGTGCCTTGAGGGCATCCAGCACCTGGCCCACCGCCTTGTCGAGCGAGCGCACCATGCGCGCGTAGGTGGCCAGGTTGCCGCCGTCGTAGTGAAAGAGGTCTTTCAGGCCCAGCGATATTTCTTCGTCCTCCGGCCCCACCCAAGGCCAGTGCGGCGCGGTGAAGTGCAGCGACAGAAAGAACGGCTTGGCCGCACTGCGCTCGCCAATCCATTGCGTCGCCTCATCGGCCAGCAGCTGGGTGTAGTAGCCCACGCGCTCCACAGGCACTTCGCCTTCGTACAGGTCGCGCGCCACGGCATCGCCCACGCCAGGCTTGTGCGTGAAGTAGTCGATGGCGCCGCCGTAGTTGCCAAAGAAGCGGTCATAGCCGCTTTTCAGCGGGCCGAACGTGGGCAGGCTGCCCAGGTGCCATTTGCCGATGAGCGCCGTGTCATAGCCCGCATCGCGCAGCAGCGATGGCAGCGTGGGGTGCTCGGGCGGCAGGCCGTGCACATGGGCCTTGCGCACCAGGGGTTCCTCCAGCCCGCCGCGCAGGCGGTACTGGTAGCGCCCGGTGATGAGCGCAAACCGTGTGGCCGAGCACACGGCCGAGTTGGCATAGGCCTGCGTGAAGCGCACGCCCTCGCCCGCCAGCGCATCGAGGTGTGGCGTGGTGAAGTCGGCCTGACCGTACACGCTCAGGTCGGCCCAGCCCAGGTCGTCGGCCAGGATGAAGACGATGTTGGGCGCTTGTGTGGATGCGGAGGCGGCCACATTGGTGGTGATGCTCATGCCGCCCCCTTGACCTTGCCAGCGGCGTCGGTCTCGCGCCACTGCTTGTCGAGCTTGAGGTCCTTCACAGCCTGCAGCACGAAACTGGGCTGGAACCAGGCCTTCACGTCAAACGTCTGGCGGATCAGCCCCAGCTTGACGCCGTCCTCCAGCACGCCCTGGTAACCGGCGATGAAGCCCTCGTCGAGCAGCGGCGAATATCGGGCGTTCAGGTTGTCGCCCGCCAGTTCCTCGCGGAACGACAGCTCCGGGTTGCCGCTGTTGTCGGCATACAGTTTGATGAGTGCCTCGCGGTTGCCTTCTTGCGATGACCAGTGGGCCGCGCGCACCAGCTGGTGCACGAGGCGCTGCGTGAGCTGCGGGTTCTGCGTGGCGAAATCCTCGGTAGCCAGGATGCCCGAGTTGATGGTGTAGTCCGGCCCCTGGCCCTTGGTGCTCAGCGCAATCTGCGCGCCCTGCGCCTTGAGCAGGAACAGGTCCGAGCCGCCGAACGTGGCGTCGATCTGACCGGCCACCACGGCGGCCTTGGACGTGGGCCAGTCCATGTTGATGAGCTTCACGTCCTTTTCGGTCAGGCCCGCTGTGGCCAGCAGGTTGTCGAAGGTGCGCTGGTAGGCGGTGCCCTTGAGCACCGTGACCTTCTTGCCCTTGAGGTCGGCCACCGTCTTGATGCGCACGCCCGGCGCCGTGGCCAGGTAGCTGTTGCTGCCCCGGCCTGTGGCAGCGATGAAGCGGGTGGGCAGGCCGCGCGCCCGGCCGATCACAGCGGCCAGATCGCCCAGCGAGACGATGTCGAGCTGCTTGGCCGACAGCGCCTCGTGCACGGCCGGGCCTGCGCCGCGAAAGAAGTTCCACTCGATCTTGATGCCGTCCTTGGCAAATTCATCTTCGAGCCACTTGTTGGCCTGCAGCACCGCAAATACGCTGCCGCCGGGCGAAGGCTTGCCGGCCGTGCCCAGGTCGGGCGAGCCGATGCGGATGACCTTGGCGGGCGACTGTGCGCGCAGCACCAGAGGGGCGGCCAATGTGGCAGCGCCAGCCACCAGCAGCGAGCGGCGTGTGGAGAAAACAGAGGAGTTTTTTGGTGTCATGGGAATCTCGGGAATCAGAAAAGGGAGAACAAAAAATCAAACGGCAAACTGCCACTGCGCAGCGGGTGCCAGCTGCTCGCCGCGCTTGAGCGGCGGCTCGGCCAGGTCGGCCGCGGGGTGGCCGGAGAACTCGCGCAGCACGCTGTCCTTGATGGCGGTGAACGCATGCGATGTGCGCTCGCGCGGATGGGGCAGCCCCACCGGCACAGTGCGGCGGATGCGGCCGGGGCGCGGCTCCATCACCACCACGCGGTCGCCCAGGTACACGGCCTCTTCCACGTCGTGCGTCACCAAAATCATGGTGATGCCCTCTTGCTGCCAGATGCGGTGCAGCTCCTGCTGCAGGTGGGCGCGGGTCATCGCGTCGAGCGCGCCAAAGGGCTCGTCCAGCAGCAGGATGTCGGGCCGGTTGACCAGCGCCCGCGCAATCGCCACGCGCTGCGACATGCCGCCCGAGAGCTGGTGCGGGTAGGCGGTCTCGAACCCCTGCAGCCCCACCAGCGCAATGTGCTCGCGCACGGTGGCGCGCTGCTGGCCCTCGGTCAGGCTGGAATTGAGCAGGCCTAGCGCCACGTTCTTCTCGACCGTAAGCCAGGGAAACAGGCGGTGCTCCTGGAACACGATGCCCCGGTTGAGGCTGGTGCCCACAATGCGCTGGCCGTTGAGCAATATCTCGCCCTGGTAGTCGCCCTCCAGGCCAATCACCAGCCGCAGCAGCGTGGACTTGCCGCAGCCACTCGACCCCACGATGCTCACAAACTCGCCGGGCTCGATGGTGAGATGGATGTCCTGCAGCACAGGCAGGGCTTCGCCCTTGACTTCGTACTGCTTGTTCAGGCCGCGAATGGCCAGGGTACCGGCGTGTGCCATGGTGTGTTCCTTTTCAAATGACGTTGTTCTCGGCCATGGCCCGCAACTGGCGCGGCCCAGGCCAGCGCCCCCGGGGAGCTGGCTTTGCCAGGCCCCTGGGGGCGTCCCCCTGAGGGGGATGGCGCGCAGCGCCTCAGGGAGCTCAATACCGCGCTACGGTGCGGTCGCGCCAGGCCAGCAGGCGCCTTTCCAGTGCGGCCAGCAATGCATTCAGTGCAAAACCCACCAGGCCCACCACCACCACGCCAAACAGCACCAGGTCCATCCAGAAGTGCTCGCGCCCGTCGATGAGCGTGTTGCCAATGCCCTTGCCCGAGGCCAACAGGTATTCGGCCCCCAGCGTAGCCAGCCAGCTGTAGATCAGCGAGAGCTGGATGCCGGTGAACAGCGAGGGCGCGGCCGCAGGCGCAACCACGCGGCGCAGCGTTTGCCACACGCTGAACTCGTACACACGGCCCACCTCCAGGTATTCGCGCGGCACGCTGCGCAGTCCCTCCAGCGTGTTGAGAACCACCGGAAAGAACGCGGCCATGGCAATGAAGGCCACCTTGGCGGCATCGCCCAGGCCAAACCACATCGACAGCATCGGAATCCACGCAAACAGCGAGATCTGCTTGAGCGTGTGGAAGGTGGGCCCCACCAGCCGCTCGGCCCAGCGCGACCAGCCCAGCAGCGCACCTACCGCCAGCCCGACGCTGGAGCCAATGCCAAAGCCCCAGGCCATGCGCCACAGGCTGGCCGACAAGGCCACCCACAGTTCACCGCTCGTGACCTGGCCCACGCCCCGCTGCCACACGGCCAGCGGCGATACCAGCAAGGGCGAATCAGACGCACCCGAGGCCACCACCGCCCACCACACCGCCCACCACACCGCCAGGATCAGCACGGGCAGCACCCAGCCCCGCAGGCGTGGGGGCACTTTGTGGAACACGTTGCGTTGCACGTTCACCGAAGACATTCGCGTACCCCTTTCACAGCCCCGGCTTGCGCCAGCGCAGCAGCCACGCCTCGGACACAGCCAGCAGCTTGTCGATCACGAAACCCACGATGCCCACGGCCAGCACGGCGGCCAGCACCACGTCCAGCTGAAAGAGCTGGCGGCCATAGACGATGAGGAAGCCGATGCCGTCGGACGACGCCAGCAGCTCCACCACCACCAGCGCCAGCCAGGCATGGGTGAGCCCATAGCGCACGCCGTTCCAGATGGGCGCAGTGGCCGCCGGAAACACCACCTTGCGCAGCATTTGCCAGCGGGTAAAGCCATACACACGCGCCACCTCCACCAGCCGGTTGGGCACGTTCTGGATGCCCTGGCAGGTGTTGATGGCCACGGGCACCAGCGCAGCCTTGGCAATCAGCAGAAACTTCAATGCCTCATCGATGCCCACCACCAGAATCAGCAGCGGCAGCCAGCCGATCACCGGCACCTGGCTGAACGCCTTGAACAGCGGGAACAAATAGTCGCGGAAGGTGGGCGACAGGCCCATGGCACCGCCCAGCAGCAGACCGAGCGACAGGCCAATGCCAAAGCCCGCAAACACGCGGACCATGCTGATGCGCAGGTGGTCCCACAGCTCGCCACTGGCCAGCAGCTCGCCAAACACCTTGAAAACGGCAGCGGGCGGCGGCAGCACCTGCTCGGGCACCCAGCCCCACACGGCGGACAGCTGCCACAGTGCCAGCACGGCCAGTGGAAAAGGCCAGGCCCAGAGCGAGCGACCTGCCCAAGCCCACAAGGCCTTGTTTCTCAAGATCGCAACGCGGCGCGCAGGCACCTTCGGCAGCGGCTCCAACGGGTGCGTGGGGCTGGAAAGCCCGGCCGCGTTCAGTGCGGGTATCGCCATCTTTTGCATGTCCTTTCGGGTGGAAAAAGTGCTACTGCCCAGGGCTGAGCGGGCAACTTCAATAACAACCAAAAGAAATGTAAAAGACGTTTGTTATAAAAATAAATGGTTAATACTCATATGCAATGACAAAGATGTTTGCGGCATGAGCAGCGGTGCAGACGTTATGAGCGGGGCCAGACGCAGGCACAAAAAAACCCGCCGGGCACTGGGTGCCGGCGGGTTGC
Organism: Acidovorax sp. M14; assembly: GCF_049331375.1. NCBI lineage: Bacteria > Pseudomonadati > Pseudomonadota > Betaproteobacteria > Burkholderiales > Comamonadaceae > Acidovorax > Acidovorax sp. M14. The sequence continues at coordinate 2,067,376 of NZ_CP186263.1, read as the reverse complement.
AAAGGGCGGTTTTCACCGGCCCGGTCCCCCTACCTAGGATTCAATCCTTCTGGCGCAGAGTCCACTACTAGAGTGCGGCTGCCAAGTCCCCGTTGGCGCCATACACGGGCCAGTAGGCCTCCAGCTTCAGTTCCTTGAGCGCAGCGTTCAGGTAGCGGCGGTCAAACCAGCTGTCGATCTCGGGCTTCTTGCGGATCAGCTTGAGCTTGTACGCCTCGTCGGCCGCGTCTTTGTAGCGCGCCACCAAAAATGGGTCGAGCAGCGGCGACAGGCGCACACGCAGCGGCTGGCCGATGAAGTCTTCACGCCACACCTTCTCGGGGTACTCGGCCTTGCCCCACTGCGCAAACAGCTCGACACGGCGGTTTTCATCGGAGTATTTGTGGGCGTACTGCACCACGGTCTTGACCACACGCTCCACGGCCTTGGGGTGGCGGGCAGCGAACTCGTCGGTCACCAGCAGCGCTGTCTGGCGTGTGTACTTGTACGAGTCTTCGGCGGCCGACCACACCACTTTGGCCAGCCCCTGGTCGCGCAGTTTGAAGAAGCCCACGTAGCCAAAAGCGGCGTCAATGTCTTTGCTCACCAACGCGGCCTCGGCACTGGGCAGGTCCAGGTTGACCAGCTTCACATCGCGCTCGCTCAGGCCCTTGTCGGCCAGTGCGCGCACGGCGGCCAGGTGCAGGTTGGTGCCCTTGAACACCGCCACCTTGCGGCCTTTGAGGTCTTCCAGACGGCGGATGTTGGAGTCGGGCGGCACCGCTAGGTACAGGCCGGTGCGCACGCCGCTGCCGAGGATGATCTTGGTTCTCACATCGCTGGCGCGGTGCACGATGGACGGCAGGTCGCCTTGCCATGCAAAGTCCAGTTGTTTATTGACCAGCGCCTCGTTCACGGCGGGGCCTGCGCCCTTGAAGAAAGTCCACTGCACCTTCACGCCGTCTTTCTTGAACTCTTCCTCCAGCGCGCCATCGGTGTAGGCCAGCGCGGCCGACGTGCCGCCGTGGCGCACGGGGTCGCTGCCCACGCCACCGGTGGCTACGCCAATGCGGACCACCTTCAGCGGCTCTGCCGTCTGTGCAGCGGCGCTGCCCGCCCACAGGCCCAGCGCCAAGGCAGCGCCTGCTGCGGTCAAGGCCTTGCGGCGGGTTGCATTCCAGGGTGTTTTTGTCATGGGTGTCGCTCTTTCGTAGGGGTTGCGTTGGGACGGTGCGCGGGCCACGCCCTGCACCTGTCGAGCCCCACTCTAGGCACGCCCGGCAATGCGGCCAACGACCAAAAACAGATATCCAAATGCGCAAGCACCCTACCCGCTCGCCAAACTGCAGCGCTTGTTTTTCCAACTATCGATATGCGAACAGCTTCGTTGGTGTGCAGCGCTTGCAGTGTCCCAATGGCATGGCCGTTCTCTTTCCACCACCCTCGTTTCAGAAAGCAGCACCATGTCCAAGATCAACGATTTGCACCCTACCTTCACCCGCTTTGCGGTGGAGCCCTACACCCCCACCATCGGCGCCGTCATCCACGACCTGGACCTGCGCCAGCCGCTGGATGCCACCACGCAGGCCGAGCTGCGCCAGGCCCTGGCCGTGCACGAGGTGCTGTTCTTCCGCGACCAGCACATCACGCCGCAGCAGCAAGTGGACTTCACCCGCAGCTTTGGCAACGTGGCCGAGGTCAAGGCGTTCTTCCCCCGGCTGGAAAACCACCCCGAGATCGAGATCGTGGAGAGCACGGCCGAGCGCCCCAAGGCATCGAGCAACTGGCACGCCGATATCACCTGGCGCGAGCAGCCGCCCCTGGGCACCAGCCTGTATGCGCAGGTGATTCCGGCCAGCGGCGGCGACACGCTGTGGGCCAGCCTCACCGCCGCCTACGCCAGCCTGTCACCTGCCTTCCAGGCCTACCTGGAGACGCTGACGGCCGTGCACACCTGGGAGATCAGCGGCTGGACGGAATACTTGCTGCGCAAGGACGCAAGCGGTGACGAGCTAAAGGCCGCCCGCGCCAAGTACCCGCCGGTGGAGCACCCGGTGGTGCGTGTGCACCCGGTCACGGGCAAGAAGGTGCTGTATGTGAACTCCACCTTCACCAGCCACATCAAGGGCCTGTCGCGCGTGGAGAGCGACACCCTGCTGACCCAGCTGTTTGCCCTGCCCCAGGTGCCCGAGTTCCAGGCCCGCTTGCGCTGGGCGCCAGGCACGCTGGCGGTGTGGGACAACCGCTCCACCCAGCACTACGCGGTGGGCGACTTCTTCCCGCAGCACCGCAAGCTGCATCGCATCACTATCACTGAGTAGCCCCCTGAGTCGCCTTCGGCGCCTTCCCAGGGATGTCCTGCATCACCCTCGCGAGTCGGTGGTAGTGCGGATCGGGACAGTCCGCAAGGCGTCTTTTTGCAGCCAATAGCCGAGCTATTGGCAAAAAAAGCAACGCAGCGGATGGCCCGAGGCCGCGCTATCACCGACCGCAGGGAGTGATGCAGGACATCCCCGAAGGGAGACGCACCCAGTGGCCCGGCAAAGCCGGTTCCACGGGTGCACTCGCCTGGGCCGCGCCGGTTTCGCAAGCTACGAGCCATTCCCACAAGTTTTGGAAAATCACATGACCCAACCCGACACATCCAGAAAACTGCGCCTCGGCGCCTTCATCATGGCCACGGGCCACCACATTGCCGCGTGGCGCCACCCCGGTTCGCAGACCGATGCGGGCGTCAACATCGACCACTACATCGAACTGGCACAGACCGCAGAGCGCGGCCTGTTTGACCAGGTGTTTGTGGCCGACAGCCCGGGCGTGTGGCACCGGGGAGACCGCGAGTCCTTCAGCCGCCAGGGGCGCATCTCGCACTTCGAGCCCGTCACGCTGTGGGCAGCGCTCTCGGCCGTCACCAAGCACATTGGCTTTGTGGCCACGGCATCGACCACCTACGAAGACCCCTACCTGCTGGCACGCAAGTTCGCCTCGCTGGACCACATCAGCAAAGGCCGCGCGGCGTGGAACGTGGTGACCACCAGTGCCGAGAACGTGCACGGCAACTTTGGCCTGGATGCCCACCCCGACCCCGCGTTGCGGTACGAGCGTGCCCACGAGTTTGTGGACGTGGTCAAGGGCCTGTGGGACAGCTTTGACGACGACGCCTTTAGCCGCGACAAGGCCAGCGGCGTGTACTTTGACCCCGACAAGCTGCACACCCTGAACCACATCGGCAAGCACCTCAAGGTGCAGGGCCCGCTCAACATCGAGCGCTCGCCCCAGGGCCACCCGGTCATCGTGCAGGCGGGTTCGTCCGAAGACGGCAAGGAACTGGCCGCCGCCACGGCCGAGGCCATCTTCACCGCCTGGACCAGCCTGGCCGAGGCCCAGGCGTTCTACAAGGACGTGAAAGGCCGCATGGCCAAGTACGGCCGCCGGCCCGACGAGCTGCTGGTGCTGCCCGGCATCTCTACGGTCATCGGCCGCACGGAGGAAGAAGCCCAGGCCCAATGGGCCGAGCTGCAGGCACTGATCCACCCCAGCGTGGGCCTGGCCACGCTGGCCCCGTTCTGGCCCGGCGAAGACCTCACGCAGTGGAACCTGGACGCACCGCCACCCTACATCCCCGAGCCACCCAAGGGCATCAACAGCCGCGCCCATGTGGTGCTGCAGCTGGCCCGCCGCGAGAACTACACCGTGCGCCAGCTGTACGAATACTTGGCCGGCGCGCGCGGCCACTGGGTGGTGGTGGGCACGCCGCAGACCATTGCCGACCGCATGCAGGAATGGTTTGAAAACGGCGCGGCCGATGGCTTCAACGTGATGCCACCCGTACTGCCCCAGTCGCTCAACGAGTTTGTGGACCTGGTGGTGCCAGAGCTGCAACGCCGTGGCCTGTTCCGCACCGCATACGAAGGCACCACGCTGCGCGAGAACCTGGGCCTGGCGCGGCCTGCCAGCCGCTACGCCACACCGCTGGCCAAGGCAGCCTGACACCAGAGGCCCACCGCGTCATGCCCCGCCCCACAGCGCGGCGGGGTTGGGATGGCTTGGCGGGCGTGGCGCACCCGCCTTGACGCGGCGCACGGGCAGGTCGGTGGCAAGGCGCTTGACGGCAGTGCCCCGGGACGCGGCCTGAAAGCCGTGCGGTGCCACCAGCACGTCCGTACGCGCTTCGCGCAAGATGCGTTGCGCCACGCTCTCGAACAGCCAGTCCACCCACGGGGACGCGGGATGCTTGCCCACCAAGATCAGGTCGGCCCCAGCGTTTTGCTGTGCCACCAGCACCTGCCGCGCCGGATCGCCGCGCCCGATGGACGACGACAGCCGATTGCGCCGCGCGTCGTACGAGTCGGTCAGCGTGAACATGCGGTCTTGCGCATGGCGCCTGCACTGCTCGCGGTAGATCTGGATGGCTCGCTCCGACACCTCGGCATACCGCAGCTTGCCCTCATTGGCGGTGCTGATGGCATGGAACAGTTCCACGCGTGCGCGGGGGAGGAGAGCCAGGCCCAGCTCCACAAGGCGGTGCGATGCCTGCGAAAAGTCCACCGCCACCAACAGGCTCTGGTAGGTCTGGTCCGCCGCGTTGCGCACCACGACCACGGGGCGCTGGCAAGCACGCAGCAGTTGCAGGGCGGGGTGCGTGCCCCACCAGGCCCGCAGCCCCCGCTGCGGTGCCGTGCCCCACACCACCAGGTCGTGCGTGGCTGCCGCACGGGCCATGTCTGCCACTGTGCAATCCACGCGCGATACTGCCTGCACGGCGATCTGGTGGCGCTGTCGCAGCTGCAGCGCATGGTGCGACAGGCGCACCGCCACATCGGGGGGTGGCACCTCGCCGGGTGCAGAGAGATACACCAGCTGCAACGCAGCCCGATGCTCTGCGCCCAGCAACGCCGCGCGTGCCAGCGCGTGCCCTCCCAGTTCAGAAAAATCGGTGACGACGAGGATGGAGCGAGGGGTCATGGTGGTACGTCCTTCTGTGGTGAACAACGCGCACTCCTCCAACGGCTGCCAATGCCATTGGCGCCGGTCTGGTGGGAAGTGATCTGGTGGTACGGCCCGCAGCGGGCCGGAATGCGGAGGCGACTAGGTGAGGTAGTCGCCCGTGGCTTCGGGCTGGTACTGGATGTTCTCGATGGTGGCCGCGCACTCTTCGCCATGCGGCGTTTGCCACTTGGCCATATCTCCCACCCGCAGGCCCAGCAGGCTGATGCCCACCGGCGACAGCACCGAGATAAAGCCCGCCGCAGGCTCGGCGTCCTGCGGGTAGCACAGGGTCAACACCTGGTGCCGGTGGGTGTGCGGGTCCACCAGCTCCACGCGCGAGTTCATGGTGACCACATCCGCACGCACGGTGCGCGGGCTGGTGATGTCGGCGTTGGCCAGCAGGTCATCCAGCAAGGGCGCTGGCCGGTTGCCGACCAGCTTGGTCAGGCGCGAATAGTCCAGGTCGGTGAGCGTGCGCTCGCCAGGGGTCACAACTGCATGCATACAAAGCACTCCATCGAATGCGGCAGTGCCCCGTGGGGACAAGACGGCCGCTACCGCGCTTGGCTGGTGCCCGGCGGTGGATGGTTGCGCTACAAGGGGATGAGGAGAGAGGGTGCCGCCGGGCTCAGGAATGTGCTGGCGTCAGCTGACGACGCGCGTTCTTCTTGGCCACCGCTCGCGCGCAGGCCGCTGCGCGGGGCAGCGCAGCCAGGGCGGCAAAGGGGCAAACCAGAAGGGTCGTCATGGGCCCGAGTGTAGGCAACCCGAGCGGCTTTGGGGGCAATAGCCCCAGGGTTCTTGCCAGATAGCGGCTGGGCAAGACCTGGGCACAGCGAGCCGCGCTGCCTGTCAACGCGACACGCAGGCCTGTTCCACAGCGTGAAGGCGGCGCAGTGCCGCACGGCATGGTGCCGTCGGCCCTGCGCCCTGCTCCCGACTCACAGCTTGGCGATCGACACCTCTGTGGACTTGACCAACGCGACCACATCGGAGCCCACGACGAGGCCCAGGTCGTCCACCGAGCGGGTGGTGATGACGGAGGTCACGATGCCCCAGGGGGTTTCGACATCGACCTCGGAGACGACGTCGCCGCGAATGATCTCGCGCACTTTGCCCTTGAACTGGTTGCGAACGTTGATGGCTTGAATGGACATGGGGTTCTCCTAAAAAGTCCGTTGAAAGAAAAAGAAAAAGGGGGAAAGAGAAAAGAGGTGAAAGCTCACACGGCCCAGCGCAACCCGTGCGCGGGCACACCCGGCCAGGGGGCTTCGTGCGCCGGGTCGCCATCGGGCTTTTGCAGCACGCGGTCCAGGATGCGTTTTTCGATGGCGGCAAAGGCGGCATCGCCGTGCGAGCGGGGACGTGGCAGGTCGATGCGCTGGTCCAGCGCAATCTGGCCGTCCTCGATCAGGATCACGCGGTCGGCCAGGGCCACGGCCTCCTGCACGTCGTGGGTCACCAGCAGCGCGGTAAAGCCGCTGGTGCGCCACAGGCCTTCGATCAGGCGGTGCATCTCGATGCGCGTCAGCGCATCCAGCGCGCCCAGCGGCTCGTCGAGCAACAGCAGGCGCGGGTTGTGCACCAGGGCACGTGCCAGGGCCACGCGCTGGCGCTGGCCGCCCGACAGGCGTGCTGGCCACTCGTTCAACCGGTCGCCCAGCCCCACGCGCGCCAGCACGTCGGCCGCAGCGCCGCGCCGCTCGGGCGGCAGGCCCAGGGCCACGTTGTCGGCCACACGCTTCCAGGGCAGCAGGCGCGAGTCCTGGAACATGATGCGGGTGTCACCGCTCAGGCCGTCGATGTCTTTGCCATCGATGCGGATCGCGCCGCCCGAGACGGACTCCAGGCCCGCCACCAGGCGCAGCAACGTACTCTTGCCGCAGCCGCTGCGGCCCACGATGGCGACGAACTGGCCGGGTTCGATGACCAGGTCGGCCTTCTGGAGCACATTGCGCGCGCCGTAGCGTTTCTCCACGCCGCACACTTCCAGGCGCACGCCCTGGGGTTGTAAAGATGAACTTGTGGTCAAAAAGGTCTCCTGCGCTAGTGGCTATTGCGCCAGCAGCTATAAAAATGTGAGTATTCAAGCGTGAAGCATCAAGCCTGGTAACCGGGATGCCAGCGCAGCCAGTAGCGTTCGAGCCCCTTGGCAAACACATCGGCCAGCTTGCCCAGCAGCGCGTACAGCAAGATGCCCACGAGCACGATGTCGGTCTGCAGAAACTCGCGTGCATTCATCGTGAGGTAGCCGATGCCCGCCTGCGCCGAGATGGTTTCGGCCACGATCAGGATCACCCACATCAGGCCCAGCGAGAAGCGCAGGCCCACCAGGATGCTGGAGAGCGCGCCGGGCAGGATGATTTGCTGGTACAGCTGCCAGCGCCCCAGGCCGTAGGTGCGGCCCATCTCGATCAGGCCCGGGTCCACATTGCGGATGCCGTGGAAGGTGTTGAGGTAGATCGGAAAGAACACCGACACACTGATGAGGAACAGCTTGGCCGATTCGTCGATGCCGAACCACAAAATTACCAGCGGGATGAGCGCCAGTGCGGGAATGTTGCGCACCATCTGGATGGTGGAGTCGAGCAGCGTTTCGAACAGCTTGACCGAGCCGGTCAGCAGGCCCAGCAGCAGGCCCAGGCCGCCGCCAATCGCCAGCCCGGCCAGCGCCCGGCCCGCGCTGACCTTGACGTGCGTCCACAGCTCGCCCGACAGGGTCAAGGTCCAGGCGGCCTTCACCACCTCCAGCGGCGCGGGCAGCACGCGGGTGGAGAGCCATCCTTGCGACGAGGCGATCTGCCACAGCACGATGAGGCCCACGGGCACGGCCCAGGGCAGCAGGCGCCGCGCCACATTGGCAAAAAATCGGGTCACGGGTGCGGGCAGAAGAGGGCCATCGAGCGGATGGTCGATGGTGTCGGCAATGGGTGGCGAGACCTGCAGCTCGCGCACGGGCACCGTGTTTGTCTGGGCCTGTGTCATGGCGATATTTCCTGGGGATCGTTGTCGGGCTCCAAGAACTCCAGCTGGTTGCCCGCCGGGTCCTTGACGTAAAAGCGCAGGTAGCCAGGCAGCGCACGGTTTTCCACCAGCGGCAGTTCGGCCTGCAGCAGGCGATGGCGCAGTGCGGGCAGGTCCTGCACCTCAAAGGCCAGGTGCGACACGGCGGGGGCGGGCTGCCAGTGCTCGGTAGGCACCAGGTCGATGCGCTGCGCGCCGGCCACAAAACGCAGGGTATTGCCCGCGTTCAGCCGCACCTCGGGCAGGCCCAGCAGGCTGCTGTAAAAGCGCCGGATGGGCGCCTCGGCACCGGCCGGGAACGGCAGCTGCACATGGTTGATGGACTGGATGGACATGGGCGGTCTCCTGGGCAGCGCTGCGCTCAGCTTTGCGATGCGCGCGGCACAAAGTCATTGGCCACGGTTTCGCCAAACGGGCCCAGCGGGTTGCCGCCCGCAAGCTTCTCGCGCACGCCCACGGGCAGCAACGGGAACACCAGCTCGGCAAAGCGGTACGCCTCTTCCAGGTGCGGGTAGCCCGAGAGCACAAAGGTGTCGAGCCCCAGCGCGGCGTATTCCTCGATGCGCGCGGCCACGGTCTGCGGGTCACCCACCAGCGCCGTGCCTGCACCGCCACGCACCAGGCCCACACCCGCCCAGAGGTTGGGGCTGATTTCCAGGTCGGCCCGACTGCGCTTCACGCCACCGGCATGCAGCCGCGCCATGCGGCGCTGGCCTTCGGAGTCCATGCGCGCAAACACGGCCTGGGCACGCGCCACGGTCACGTCATCCACATGGCTGATGAGTTCTTCGGCCGCCTGCCAGGCCTGGTCTTCGGTCTCGCGCACGATGACGTGCAGGCGGATGCCGAACTTGACGGTGCGACCATGTTTTGCAGCACGGGCGCGCACGTCGGCCACCTTCTTGGCCACTTCGGCAGGCGGCTCGCCCCAGGTCAGGTAGGTCTCGACCTGCTCGGCGGCGAGGTCGTGGGCGGCGCCGGAAGAGCCCCCAAAGTACACCGGCGGGTGCGGCTGCTGCAGGGGCGGAAACAACAGCTTGGCGCCCTTCACGCTGAGGTGCTGGCCGTCGTAGTCGAGTGATTCACCGCTGTGGCTGCGCGCGAGGATCTCGCGCCAGATGCGGATGAACTCGGCCGACTGTTCGTAGCGCGTGGCGTGGTCCAGAAACACGCCGTCGCCCTCCAGCTCGGCCTGGTCGCCCCCTGTCACCAGGTTGATGAGCAGTCGCCCGCCCGAGAGCCGGTCGAACGTGGCGGCCATGCGCGCCGCGAGTGCGGGCTGGTGCAGGCCGGGGCGCACGGCCACCAGGAACTTGAGCTTCTTGGTCACAGCAATCAGGCTGGACGCGACCACCCAGGGGTCTTCACAAGAGCGCCCGGTGGGGATCAAAACGCCCTCGTAGCCCAGGCTGTCGGCGGCCATCGCCACCTGCTGGAGGTAGTCATGGCTGAGCTGGCGCGCCCCTTTCGCGGTGCCAAGGTAGCGGCTGTCGCCGTGGGTGGGAATGAACCAGAAAATTTGCATGGCACAGGTCTTTTCAAAGCGGGATCTCAACGAGGTCCGTACGGGGTCAGTAGGAGATGGCAAAGCCGAACTGGGGCGCGCGCAGGGCCCCGCGTCGCTGCTGCATGTTCAGCCCCCAGGCGGCGGCCGTGACGCACAGCACGCGCCGCAGTTGGGCGTGCAACGGGAAAGGCATGGGGGCAGGCATGGGCAACTCCTTGGAACGTGTTGACGGTCTTGGCCGTGGGGTTACAGCAGATCGACCGGCGCGGCGTGCAGCAGGTTGAGCTTTTTGGGGATGAGCTTCAGGTCGAAGAAGGTGTCGGCTATCGCCTGCTGCTCGGCCAGGATCTCGCGCGTGACCGGCGCCGTGCCGAAACGGGCGCGGTTCAGGTACAGCTCGGTGATGGATTTGTCGAGGCCCAGCACGGCCGACAGCTCGGCGGCGGCGGCTTCCTTGTTCTTGGACGCCCAGGTGTCGATGGCGTTGACCTCTTCGATCGCGATGCGCAGCACATCGGTGTTCCGGGTCGCAAAGTCGCGCGAGGTGAAGTAGTAAGCGCGGTTGTTGACCACGCCCGTGGCGTCGGCCAGCAGGCGGGCGTCGAGCGTCTTTTGCGCAGCGGCCAGGAACGGGTCCCAGATGATCCAGGCATCGACCGCGCCCTTTTCAAAGGCGGCGCGCGCATCGGCCGGGGCCAGGAAGACGGATTGCACGTCGCCGTACTTCAGGCCGTTTTTCTCCAGCAGCTTGACCAGGAAGTACTGCACGTTGGAGCCCTTGTTGTAGGCCACGCGCTTGCCCTTCAAATCTGCCACGCTGCGGATGGACGAGTCCTTGGGCACGATCACGGCCTCCAGCGCGGGGCGCGGCACGGTGGCACCGGCGTACACCAGTGGCGCACCGGCGGCCTGGGCAAAGATGGGCGGGGCTTCGCCCACGTCGCCAAAGTCGATGGAGCCGACGTTCAGCGCTTCAAGCTGCACGGGGCCGGCGTTGAATTCGGTCCAGGTGACCTTGACGCCCAGCGGGGCGAGACGTTTTTCGAGCGTGCCGCGGCCCTTCAGGATGGAGAGCCAGCCCTTTTGGTGGCCCACGCGCAGCACGCGGGGCGCGCCGGAGGGCTGGGCCCAAGAGGTGGCGGGGAGCGCTGCCGCAGCGGCGATGGCAGCACTGGCGGCCAGCAGGTGGCGGCGTTGCAGGGAGAAGCGGTTCAGTTCATTCATGGTGCGGGTTCCAGCAGCAAATCGAGTGGGTGGAGCACCGGGCGGGCTGGCAGCAGGCGGCACACCGCCCTGCCCGCGCACCCGGCGCAGCAAAAATCAAAAATGGAAATGAAGGGGGAAGGAAGGTGGCACTGCGGGCCTGCCGCAGTGCCATCGCTACATCAGACGCTACATCAGACGCTACATCGCACGTCAGCGAAGTTGACCGGCGCAAAACGCGTGGCCTGGGCGGGCGATGGGCGCAGGGTTTCGGTCACCAGCACGTTGACCGCATCGTCCAGCCGGGCGGCAATGTCGGCCTGCACGTGGTAGGTGCCCTCGGGCGTCAGCGTGACCTGGGCATCGGTGGCGTAGATGCCGGGCAGGATGCTTTTGGCGCCCAGCGACTGCAGCACGGGGCGCAGCGCGTAGTCCAGCGCCAGCATGTGGTGCGGGCTGCCACCCGTGGCCAAGGGCAGCACGGTCTTGCCCTTGAGAGCGGTTTGCGGCAGCAGGTCCAGAAACACCTTGAGCACGCCGCTGTATGCCGCCTTGTAGACGGGGGTGGCCACCACCAGCACGCTGGCATCGGCCACCTGGTCGATGGCGCTGACCACCGTGGGGTGCCCAAAGTCGGCCAGCAGCAGCGCCTGGGGCGAGAGGTCGCGGATGTGGATGCGGTCCACCAGCGCACCGCGCACTGAGAGGCGCTGGGCCACGGCGTCGAGCAAGGCGGCGGACCGGGAGCGCTCCGAGGGGCTGCCGGCGATGAGCAAGGCGGACATGGTGTGGATTCCTTGAACACTATGGTTTTGATAGCTGTCAGCGCATGTTTGACTAGCGCTTGGGCCTGTTTTCATTCAAAAAGGGCGAGCAACGCCCCGCCCGGCCCGCTGGGGCCTGGCTTGTTGCACGGAGACGGGGCGCCATCCCCCCGCACACGAAAGGCGGGTGGACTGACGGGCTTACTTACTTGCGGGTGTAGATCTGGTCAAAACTGGCGTTGTCCGCAAAGTGGTCCTTGGCCGCCTTGTCCCAGCCACCGAATGCGTCGTTGATGGTGAACAGGTTCAGCTTGGGGAACTGCTTGGCGTACTTGGCCTTTGCCTTTTCAGACACGGCGGGGCGGTAGAAATGTTTGCCCGCAATGTCCTGGCCCTCTTCGGTGTAGAGGTACTGCAGATAGGCCTCGGCCACGGCACGGGTGCCCTTCTTGTCCACGTTCTTGTCCACCACCGAGACAGCAGGCTCGGCCAGGATGGAGATGGACGGGGCGATCACGTCGAACTTGGTGCCGAACTCTTTTTCGAGCAGGTAGGCCTCGTTCTCCCAGGCGATCAGCACGTCGCCCTGGTTGCGTTGCGCAAAGGTGATGGTGGAGCCGCGCGCGCCGGTGTCCAGCACGGGCACGTTGCCATACAGCTTGGCCACGAAGTCCTTGGCCTTGGCGTCACCGCCGTACTTGCGCTTGGCAAATTCCCAGGCGGCCAGGTAGTTCCAGCGCGCGCCGCCCGAGGTCTTGGGGTTGGGCGTGATCACCTTCACATCGGGGCGCACCAGGTCATCCCAGTCCTTGATGCCCTTGGGATTGCCCTGGCGCACCACCAGCACGATGGTGGAGGTGTAGGGCGAGCTGTTGTGCGGCAGGCGCTTTTGCCAGTCTTTGGGAATCCAGCCACCGTTGGTGTGCAGCGCATCGGTGTCGCCCGCCAGGGCCAGCGTGGCCACATCGGCGTCCAGCCCGTCGATGATGGAGCGGGCCTGCTTGCCCGATCCGCCGTGGCTTTGCTTGATGGTCACGTCCTGCCCGGTCTTGGCCTTCCAGTGCTTGGCAAAGGCCTGGTTGAAGTCCACATACAGCTCGCGCGTCGGGTCGTACGACACATTGAGCAGCGTCACCGACTGCGCAAACGACGGCAATGCCGTCAGGGCCAAACTGCCCACCAGGGCGGCAGCGAAGGGAAACTTGATAAAGTCGCGGCGAAAGTTCATGGAAGGGCCTCTTTTTAAGAATGTGTTGCGGTGCAAAACACCGATGGAACGCATTCTGGAAGGCCCTCTTCAAAACTGGAACTACTGAGATTTCAGTTCTTAATATCCAAATCATCTGAGCGAAGCCTTTTTTTCGCTCGCCCTCACTGCAAGGAATTCCCATGGCACGCACCGTTCAATGCATCAAGCTCGGCAAGGAAGCCGAAGGCCTCGACTTTCCGCCCTACCCCGGCGAACTGGGCAAACGAATCTGGGAAAGCGTGAGCAAGGAAGCCTGGGCGGGCTGGCTCAAGCACCAGACGATGCTGGTCAATGAAAACCGGCTGAACCTGGCCGATGCCCGTGCCCGCCAGTATTTGGCACGCCAGATGGAAAACCACTTTTTTGGCAGCGGCGCAGACGCCGCGGCGGGCTACGTCCCGCCCAGCGCGTAACGGAGCGACGCGAAGTGCAGCGCTGCAAAAAGTGGTTTCGCCAAAACCATTTCTTCGGCGGCGGCACAGACGCTGCGGCGGGATACGTCCCGCCCAGCGCGTAAATAAAGAGCACCCCCCTGAGCGGCTACGCCGCTTCCCCCCGCTCTCGTAGCGTTGCACGCTACGGGCAGGGAGACGCAGCCCTCGCTGCGGGGCGGCCCTTGCTTGGCTGCCCTGGCCTGGGCCGCGCCAGTGACGCAGGTCAAGGGCGATGCAAGCGCCGCAAACCTCCAGTCCCCACCCCATGTCTGAGCCCATCGACTGGTTGCCCGACGGCACCCCTTATAGCCCCCGCTTCGGCGACCGCTACCACAGTGAAAACGGTGGCCTGGACCAGGCCCGCCGTGTGTTTTTGCACGGCTGCGGCCTGCCCGAGGCCTGGGCCGGGCAGTCGCAATGGCGCATTCTGGAGACCGGTTTTGGCTTTGGCCTGAACTTCCTGGTGACCTGGGCGGCCTGGCGGGCCGACCCGCAGCGCCCCACGCTGCTGCACTTCGTATCGACCGAGGCCTGGCCCGTGAGTGCGGCCGACCTGCTGCGCGCCACCTCGGTCCACCCCGAGCTGGCGCCGCTGGCCGAAGCACTGCACCAGCAATGGTGGGGCCTGCTGCCAGGCGTGCACCGGCTGCGTTTTGACGAAGGCCGCGTGCTGCTCACCCTGTACGTGGGCGACACCCAGGCCATGCTGCGCCAGCAGAACCTGACGGTGGACTCCGTCTACCTCGACGGCTTCAGTCCCCAGCGCAACCCAGAAAGCTGGGACCTGCACACTCTGAAGGCTGTGGCACGCTCTTGCCGTCGCGGTACACAGCTCGCCACCTGGACCATCGCACGCGCCGTGCGCGATGCCCTGGCGCAATGCGGCTTTGAAGTGACCCGCGTGCCCGGCGTGCCGCCCAAACGCGACAACCTGCATGCCACCTTCAACCCGCGCTGGGAGCCCCGCACCCCGCGCCAGCCCGGGGCAACGCCGGAACCCTCTCTGCCCGGCCCCTGCATCGTGATCGGTGGCGGCATTGCAGGTGCCGCCGCCGCCGCCAGCCTGGCCCGGCGCGGCTGGCAGGTCACTGTACTGGACCAGGCCGCCGAGCCCGCTGCAGGCGCGTCCGCCCTGCCCGCCGGGGTCTTCGCGCCCCATGTGTCGCCCGACGACAGTGTGCTGTCGCGCCTGTCGCGCAGCGGCATCCGCTCCACGCTGGAGCAGGCCCGCTGGTTGCTGAACGAGGGGGTGGACTGGGCGCATTGCGGCGTGCTGGAGCACCGAACCGACGGCAGCCCCGGTCTGTCGCCCGATTGGCCGCAAGGGCCGGGCGCCGCCTGGAGCGAGCCTGCGCCCCCCGCCGCCCTGGCCGCCGCCCAGTTGCCGCCTGACGCGACGGCCTGCTGGCACCACCAGGCGGGCTGGGTGCGCCCGGCGCGCCTGGCCAAGGCCTTACTGGGTCAGCCCGGCATTCGATGGCGGGGGAGTTGGGCAGTGGCCCAGCTGCAGCGTGTGGAGATACCCGCCAATGCCCACAGCCCCGCCACCACCACCTGGCAGGCACTCGATGCCCAGGGCCAGGTGCTGAGCGAGGCCCCCACGGTGGTCATTGCTGCAGGCGCAGGCAGCCTGGCCCTGCTGAACCACCGCTGGCCCCTGCAGCCGGTGCGCGGGCAGGTGTCGTGGGGCCAACATGCCGACCCGGCAGCGCTCCTGCGGCCGTGGATTCCGTTCCCGGCCAACGGCAATGGCAACCTGGTGCCCCGGTTCCCGCTGGGCGATCAAGCCGATGGCGACCAAGGCTGGGTGATGGGCTCCACCTTTGAGCGCGATGTGCAGGCCCTGCCGCCCAGCGCCACCGACATCCACGCCGCCCACGCCACCAACTGGGCCAAGCTGCAGCGCCTGCTGCCCGGCATCGCCCCCCAGCTAAAACCCTTGTTCGCCCAGGCACTGAACGCCCCGGCTCTACAGCCCGCCGCAGGGGAGCCCCCCGCCCTGCGCACCTGGGCCGCCGTGCGCTGCACCGCGCCCGACCGCCTGCCCATCGTGGGCCCGGTGGATGCAGCCGAGCTGCCGGGCCTGTGGACCAGCACGGCCATGGGCGCGCGCGGGCTGACGCTGGCGCTCCTGTGCGGCGAACTGCTCGCGGCCCGGCTGCAGGGCGAGCCGCTGCCGCTGGATGCGCGGCTGGCCAAGGCGCTGGGCGCCGAGCGGCTGCAGTAGCTACAGCGCGGCGGGTGGCTCCAGCATCCCCCTGCCAGCCCGCGCCAATCCTCACTTATAAACAAATCGACATATTGGCAGAGCAAAACAATAGTTTGCATCCATAAGAAGCCCCTCTACATTCGCCGCCATGCATGAATTGGCGTTTGTTTTTGCGGGCTTTGCCGTTGGGCTCATCGTGGGCCTGACCGGTGTGGGCGGCGGCTCGCTGATGACGCCCATCCTCATCTTCTTTTTCGGCATCAAGCCCCACATGGCCGTGGGCACCGATTTGCTGTTTGCGGCCTTCACCAAGATGGGCGGCACCGTCAGCCTGGCCCGCCAGCGCCTGGTGCCATGGAAAGTGGTGGGCCAGCTGTGCGCAGGCAGCATTCCGGCCGCCCTGCTGGCGCTGTGGGCGCTGCACACCCTGGGCCCCGCCAGTGCCACCGCGCAGCGCATCATGACCACCACGCTGGGTTTTGCCCTGCTGCTCACGGCGGCCGCCACGCTCTACAAGGCGGTTGTTTTCTCTGCCCAACGCCAGGCGGCACAAAACGCCTTGCGTAAAGCTCATACGGGAGATGCCACCCGCCCTCGCCACTGGAGCTTGCCCGTGCTGCTGGGCGCGGTGATCGGCACGCTGGTCACCTTCACCTCAGTAGGTGCAGGCGCCATCGGCGTCACCGTGCTGCTGCTGGTCTACCCCCTGCTGCCGCTGCCGCGCATCATTGGCGCCGACATTGCCTACGCCGTACCCCTGACCCTGGTGGCGGGCCTGGGCCATGCCTCGCTCGGCTCGGTGGACTGGCCTTTGCTTGCACAATTGCTGGCTGGCTCGCTGCCCGGCATCTGGCTGGGCTCACGCCTGGTCACCCGCACCCCTGAGCGCCTCATCCGCTCTGCCCTTTCTCTATTGCTCGCCTGGGCGGGCTTCAAACTGATTCTGATCTGAGTGCCCCACGATGTACCAATACACCGACTTTGACCGCCAATTC
This sequence comes from Acidovorax sp. M14, assembly GCF_049331375.1. Taxonomy (NCBI): domain Bacteria; kingdom Pseudomonadati; phylum Pseudomonadota; class Betaproteobacteria; order Burkholderiales; family Comamonadaceae; genus Acidovorax; species Acidovorax sp. M14. Next base: position 2,051,023 of record NZ_CP186263.1, on the reverse strand, counting down.
ATCCGCCTGCGCGCCGAGCAGTTCCGCGACCAGCTCGAACGCTGGCAAGCGGGCAAGCTGACCGAAGAGCAGTTCCGCCCCCTGCGCCTGCAAAACGGCTGGTACGTGCAGCGCTACGCACCCATGCTGCGCGTGGCTGTGCCGTATGGCGAACTCTCCAGCACCCAGCTGCGCGTGCTGGCCCGCGTGGCCCGCGAGTACGACCAGCCCGAGCCTGCCCTGCTGGCCGAGGCCCAGGCCACACAAGAAAAGCTGGGCGACATTCCACTGGCCGACGGCCGCCGCATTGGCACCAAGCTGAAGTACGGCTACGGCCACTTCACTACGCGCACCAACGTGCAGTACAACTGGATTCCGCTGTCCAAGGCGGCCGATGTGATGGACCTGCTGGCCACCGTGAACCTGCACGGCATCCAGACCAGCGGCAACTGCATCCGCAACATCAACAGCGACGCGCTGGCCGGCATTGCCGCCGACGAGATTGCCGACCCCCGGCCGTTTTGCGAAATCCTGCGCCAGTGGAGCACGCTGCACCCCGAGTTCTCGTTCCTGCCCCGCAAGTTCAAGATCTCGATCAACGGCGCGCGCGAAGACCGCGCCGCTTTGGGCTGGTACGACGTGGGCCTGCAGCTGGTGAAGAACGACGCGGGCGAGCTAGGCTTCAAGGTGCGCGTGGGTGGCGGCATGGGCCGCACGCCCACCATCAGCCCGGTGCTGCGCGAGTTCCTGCCCTGGAACCAGCTCATGAACTACCTGGAAGCTGTGATCCGCGTCTACAACCGCTACGGCCGCCGCGACAACAGCTGGAAGGCACGCATCAAGATTCTGGTGAAGGCCGAAGGCCAGGCCTACATCAACCAGGTGAATGAAGAGTTCCGCCAGATCGTCGAAGACGAAGGCGGCCCGCACACCATCACCCAGGCCGAATACGACCGCGTGGCCGCGAACTTCCGCGAGCCCGAGCTGGACCTGTCACCCGCCAACGCCGAAGCCGAAACGCTGGAGCTGCTGCGCACCGCCGCCAGCGACGACCGCGACTTTGGCCGCTGGCTCACCAGCAATGTGCTGCCGCACCGCCACCCGCAGCTGCGCGCCGTGATGCTGTCGTTCAAGCGCCTGGGCTATGCGCCGGGCGATGCCACGGCCGAGCAGATGGAAGCCGCTGCCGAGCTGGCCGACCGTTTCTCGGGCGGCGAAGCCCGCGTGACGCACGAGCAAAACCTGCTGCTGCCCTGGGTGCGCCGCGACCAATTGCCCGCGCTGTACCAGGCCGCCAAGGCGCTGGGCCTGGCCAAGCCCAACATCGGCCTGCTGACCGACATGATCGCCTGCCCCGGCGGCGACTTCTGCTCGCTGGCCAACGCGCGCAGTCTGCCGATTGCCGAAGCCATCACCGAGCGCTACCAGGACCTGGACGAGCTGTGGGACCTGGGCGAGATCGACCTGCACATCAGCGGCTGCATCAACAGCTGCGGCCACCACCACAGCGGCCACATCGGCATCCTGGGCGTGGATAAAGATGGCAAGGAGTGGTACCAGATCACGCTGGGCGGTGCCGATGGCTCCAACCTGTCGGGCCCTGCCACGCCGGGCAAGATCATCGGCCCCTCGTTCAGCGCCGCCGAAGTGCCGGGCGTGATCGAAGCCCTGCTCAACACCTACCGCACCGAGCGGCAGCTACTGTCCGATGACGCGCAAGGCCCACGCTACGAAAACTTCATCGACACCGTGCGCCGCGTGGGCCTGGAGCCCTTCAAAGCCGCCGCCAACGCCGCCCGCCGCCCCGCTGAAACCGAAACCGCCTGAGGGTTTATCACTATGAAAATAATAGCTGCTCACGAGCACCAGCCAAGCCCTGAAGGCCTGAAAGTCATTGAACTGCCCAACGACGCCAACCCGTTCGAGCTGGACCTGGCAGGCGTGGACCGCATTGACCTGCAGTTCCCCAAGTTCACCGACGGCCGGGCCTTCAGCCAGGCCCGCCTGCTGCGCGGCCGCCTGAAGTTTGCGGGCGAGCTGCGCGCCACCGGCGACGTGCTGATCGACCAGCTGGTGCAGATGGCCCGCTGCGGCTTTGACGTGGCCGTGCTGCGCGAAGGCCTGGACATGGCCGACGCCCAGCGCCAGTTCGACCGCTTCAAGGGCTTCTACCAGGGCGACGTGACCGAGCCGCTGCCTCACTTCCGAAAGGCAGCATGACCATGGGCCACATCGACCTCACCGCCGTCAACGCCGACCTGGGCCGCAACGCGCCCGCCCTGGTGCAATGGGCCCTGGGCCTGGGCAAGACCAGCATCGTCACCACCAACTTCCGGCCTTTTGAGGCCGTGATCCTGCACATGGTCACGCAGGTGAACCCCAAGGTGCCCGTGGTGTGGATGGACAACGGTTACAACACCGAAGCCACCTACCGCTTTGCCGACGAGGTGACCAAGCAGCTGGGGCTGAACCTGAAGATCTACCTGCCGCTGCGCTCGCGCGCCCACCGCGAAGCCGTGGAAGGCCCCACGCCCGCATTGGACGACCCGCGCCACGCCGCGTTCACCGCCGAAGTGAAGCTGGAACCCTTCGCCCGCGCCCTGCGCGAGACCGCGCCCGAGGTCTGGTTCACCGCCCTGCGCGCCACCGACACCGCCGTGCGCGCACAGATGGACCCGGTGAGCATCAACCCCGACGGTCTCATCAAAGTGGCGCCGCTACTGCACTGGTCGTCCAAAGACCTGCACGAATACTGCGTGAAGCACGGCCTGCCCAACAACTTCGACTACGTGGACCCGACCAAGGGCGAAGACAACCGCGAATGCGGCTTGCACCTCGCCCACTGACCCCCAGGCCTGACCATGAACGCCCGCACCGACTCAGCGCTGCTTGAGAAAACCAACGATATGAGCTACCACCTCAACAACTCGCACCTCGACGCCCTGGAAGAAGAAACCATCTTCATCCTGCGCGAAGTCGCCGCCGCTTTCGAGCGCCCCGCCCTGCTGTTTTCGGGCGGCAAGGATTCGCTGGTCATGCTCAAGTGCGCCGAAAAGGCGTTTGGCGCGGGCCGCATCCCCTACCCGCTGCTCATGATCGATACGGGCCACAACTTCCCGGAAGTGACGGACTTCCGCGACTTCCGCGCGAAGGAGCTGGGTGCGGAGCTGATCGTGCGCAGCGTGGAAGATTCCATGGCGCGCGGCACCGTGCGCCTGGCGCACCCTGGCGAATCGCGCAACGTGCACCAGTCCGTCACGCTGCTCGAAGCGATTGAAGAGTTCCGCTTTGACGCGCTGATCGGCGGCGCCCGCCGCGACGAGGAAAAGGCGCGCGCCAAGGAGCGCATCTTCAGCCACCGCGACAGCTTCGGCCAATGGCAGCCCAAGGCCCAGCGCCCCGAGCTGTGGACCCTGTTCAACACCCGCCTGCAGCCCGGCGAACACTTCCGCGTGTTCCCCATCAGCAACTGGACCGAGCTGGACGTGTGGCAGTACATCGACCGCGAGCAGATCGGCCTGCCCAGCATCTACTACACGCACAAGCGCCAGGTGGTGGACAAGAAGGGCCTGCTGATGCCCGTGACCGAACTCACCCCGCCGCGTGAAGGCGATGTGGTGGAAACGCGCGACGTGCGCTTTCGCACCGTGGGCGACATCACCTGCACCGCACCGGTGGAGAGCACCGCCGCCACCCCGGCCGAGATCGTCATCGAGACCCTGGCCGCCGACGTGAGCGAGCGCGGCGCCACGCGCATGGACGACAAGACATCGGATGCTTCGATGGAGAAGCGCAAGAAGGACGGGTATTTCTGATGACCGCTATCAATTCAATAGCTGCTGGCGCAAATAACACTAGCGCTACCAGCCAAAACGACCATATTTCCGCCCTCAAGTTCATCACTTGTGGTTCCGTCGATGACGGCAAGAGCACACTGATCGGCCGCCTGCTGGTGGACAGCAAGGCCGTGCTGCAAGACCACCTGGCTGGCGTGCAACGCCAGGGCGAGACCGACCTGGCCCTGCTGACCGACGGCCTCTCCGCCGAGCGCGAGCAAGGCATCACCATCGACGTGGCCTACCGCTACTTCGCCACCGAAGAGCGCAAGTTCATCATCGGCGACGCGCCCGGCCACGAGCAGTACACCCGCAACATGGTGACGGCCGCCAGCAGCGCCGACGCCGCCGTGGTGCTGGTCGATGCCACCAAGCTCGACTGGAAGAACCCCAGCCTGGCCCTGCTGCCGCAGACCCGCCGCCACAGCCTGCTGGTGCACCTGCTGCGCGTGCATTCGCTGGTGTTTGCGGTGAACAAGCTCGACGCCGTGGAAGACCCCGCGCTGGCCTGGAAGCACATCCAGGGCGCGCTGCAAGCCTTTGCCCAGGCGGCCGGCATTGCCGTGCGCGCTACGGTGCCAGTGTCTGCATTGAAGGGCTGGAACGTGGTCGATGCCCATGCAGGCTGGTGCGGCTACAACGGCCCCACCCTGCTGCAAGTGCTGGAAGAGTTGCCCAACACCCCTGCCGACACGGCGCTGGCACCGGCCTTCCCCGTGCAGTGGGTCGAGAAGTTTTCGTCCTCGTCCGACACCAGCCAGGGCCGCCGCGTGTTCTGGGGCCGTGTGGCCGCTGGCACCTTCGCGCCCGGCACGGCCGTGCAGATCTTCCCCAGCGGCCAGCTGGCCACCGTGGCCCAGGTGCTGGACCACGCCCGCCACCCCAAAGACGTACCCGCAGGCACCAGCGCGGGCATCATCCTGGACCGCGAGGTGGACGTATCGCGCGGCGACTGGATCCTGGCCGCGCCCACGGCTGCTGCAGCGCCGGCTGCCGACGACGACTTTGGCGACACACCCGCTGCCACCCCGGCCTGGCCCGCCAGCCGCGAGCTGCGCACCACCATCGCCTGGATGGACGACGAGCCCCTGGTCGCGGGCCGCGTGTACTGGGCGCTGCACGGCCACCGCTGGGTCAAGGCCAAGGTCAAGGCCGTGGTGCACAAGCTCAACATCAACACGCTGGCCGAAGAAGCCGCCACGCAGCTCGACCCCAACGCCATCGGCCATGTGGAACTGCTGCTGCAAGAGGCGATTCCCGCTGCGCCGTTCACCCAGGCCCGCGTGCTCGGATCGCTGATCCTGGTGGACACCGCCAGCCACAAAACTGCGGGCGCCGTGCTGGTCAACTGATGGACCACTGACCCAGATCAGACTCCGCACGCCCGAGACACCCCTTCGCAGCAAGGGGCCCTGTAACCAAAGGTCGGTGAAAGCTTCTAAAATCGAGGGTTTTCACCGACCCACACAACTCCTGTCATGACCCACGTCGTTTCCGAAAACTGCATCAAGTGCAAGTACACCGATTGTGTGGACGTGTGCCCCGTGGACTGCTTCCGCGAAGGCCCGAACATGCTCGTCATCGACCCTGACGAATGCATCGACTGCGCCGTCTGCATCCCCGAGTGCCCGGCCAACGCCATCTTTGCCGAAGAAGACCTGCCGGCCGACCAGATCGCCTTCATCAAGCTCAACGCCGACCTGGCCTTTGCCGACGGCTGGAAGAGCATCACCAAGCGCAAGCCCGCACTGCCCGACGCCGACGAGTGGAACGGCAAGCCGGGCAAGGTCAACGAACTGATCAAGTAACCCGCCGCACGCCCCACTGGTGACCGAGACTTTGCAAGCGCCCACCGTGGTCGAGACCGACGCCGTTGTCATCGGCGCAGGTCCCGTGGGCCTGTTCCAGGTCTTCCAGCTGGGCCTGCAAGGCATCACCGCCCACTTGATCGACGCCCTGCCCCATGCGGGCGGCCAGTGCGTCGAGCTGTACGGCGACAAACCCATCTACGACATCCCGGGCATCCCGGTATGCACCGGGCGCGAGCTAGCCGGCCTGCTGCTTCAGCAGATCGCGCCGTTCAAGACCCAGTGGCACCTGAACACGCTGGTGTCTGCCGTCACCGTACAAGCGGACGGGCGCCTGCTGGTCGAAACCTCGCAAGGCGCAAAACTGCTGGCCCGCAGCGTGTTCATTGCCGCAGGCGTGGGCGCCTTTGTGCCGCGCACACTCAAGGTGGACGGCATCGAGCGGTTTGTAGGCACCCAGGTCCACTACCAGAGCCTGCCCGCCACAGTGGATGTGACCGGGCGCCACGTGGTCGTGCACGGCGGCGACGAGCCCGCGGTGGCCCGCGCGGTGGAACTGGCCGAACAAGGCCAGGCCGCCCGCGTGAGCCTGCTGCACCGCCGCGACGTTTTCCAGGCGCCAGACGCCTTGCTGCAACGCCTGCAGCAATTGCGCGACGCAGGTCGCATCCATGTCGAGGCCGCGCAGATCACCGGCATCGACACTGCGGGTGACCGCCTCACTGCATTGCAAGTCGTAGATGCGGACGGCAGCACCCGCGCCCTGGCGCTGGACCTGCTGGTGGCCGTGCTGGGTATCTCCCCCCGCCTCGGCCCCATCGCCGACTGGGGCATCGCCATGGACCGCAAACAATTGGTGGTTGACACCGAAGCCTTCTGCACCAGCGTGCCCGGCATCTACGCCGTGGGCGACATCAACACCTACCCCGGCAAACGCAAGCTCATTCTGTGTGGCTTCCACGAGGCCACGCTGGCCGCCTTTGGCGCGGCCGAAGCGCTCAAGGGCGACAAGGTGGCACTGCAATACACCACCACCAGCCCGCGCCTGCACCAGTTGCTGGGTGTGGCCCCGGCCACCGCTGCCTGACTGGGCGCGCGACGGCCGCACACCACTACAATCCGCAGCGCGCTGCTTTAGCAAGCGCTACCGCTAGGGGTGTCGATGTGGGCCCGCCCGCCTCGACTGAGAGAGTCCCTTTGAACCTGATTGAGATCATCCTCGCGCAGGGAAGCAAGTCCGCCACGGCGTGGCTCTGAAGACGTCAGGGCGCACCGGCGGGCCGCCCCTGCTCTGTATCTGCTTACGGAGCCATTCCATGTCCTCATCGCCCGCCACGCACGCCACCAACGAAGCGCTGGCCCCTGTCTCCCCCGACCGACGCGTCTTTCAGTGGCATGACCATGCCTCGCTCTGGTTCAGCCTGGGCGTGGGCCTGCTGGTGATGCAGGTGGGTGCTTATCTGATGCCTGCACTGGGTACCAAAGAGGCCCTGATCGCCATCGTGGCCGGTTCCATCGTGGGTGCGGGCCTGCTGGGCTGGGTGGCCAAGCTGGGCTGCGACAGCGGCCTGGCCAGTGCCGGGCTGATGCACGCGGTGTATGGCCGCACGTTTGCCAGCCTGCCCATCATTCTGAACATCGTGCAGCTGGTGGGCTGGGGCACGTTCGAGCTGGTGGTGATGCGTGACGCCACCGTGGCGATTGGCCAGCAGTCGGGCGCCATGGCGGGAGCCCACTGGCCCGTGCTGGCCACGCTGCTGTGGGGCGGCGTGGTCATGCTGCTGATCAGCGGATCGATGGTGCAGCTGGTGCGCAAGCTGATTGCGCGCATCGCGCTGCCGCTGGTGGTGTTGTCGCTGCTGTGGCTGTCGTGGCAGTTCCTGTCGCTGGCGCAAACGCAAGGCTTTGAGGCGCTGTGGACGCGCAAGGGCGACGGCGGCATGGGCGTGCTGCCCGCGCTGGACCTGGTGATTGCGATGCCCATCTCGTGGCTGCCACTGGTGGCCGACTACGCCCGCCATGGCAAGAACGGTGGCTCAGCGCTGCGCGGCACGTGGCTGGGCTATGCGCTGGCCAACATCTGGTGCTACAGCCTGGGTGTGCTGGTGGCACTGACCTTGCCCAGCCAGGACCTGGTGCAGGCGCTGCTGCTGGCCCAGGGCGGGCTGATTGCGCTGTCGCTGATCCTGATCGACGAGGTGGACAACGCCTATGGCGATGCGTATTCAGGCGCCGTGTCGGCCCATAGCCTGCTGCCGCGCTGGAGTGTGCGCGCCTGGGGCCTGCTGGTGGCCGCGCTGTGCACCGGGCTGGCGCTGGTGCTGCCCATGCACAGCCTGGAACCGTTCCTGCTGCTGCTCAGCTCGGTGTTTGTGCCGCTGTTTGGCGTGATCCTCGGACGCCTGGCCTTTGGCACCGATGCGCCCGCCCTGCTGGCGGCGGCGCGCAAGGTGAATGCAGCGCCCGTAGCCATTTGGCTGGCCGGCATCGCGGTGTACCACCTGGCGCCCAAGGTGCTGCCTGATGCGGGATCTGCGCTGCCCGCGCTGGCCTTCAGCTTCGTGCTGGCCTGGGCGACACGGCCCAAGGCACACTGAGACGCCGCCAAAACACTATCAAAAGAGGAGCACTCAGCGCATGGTTGACTAGCGCTTGCGCCTCAAAACACCTAAAAAGACGCTCTATGGCGCCTGAAACACCCGCTGTGCCACCGGCGCGTAGCCGTGGTTGAGGGGGCCGTGGCCCCGGCCGGTGGTGACATTCGCTCCGGCAGCAATGGCCCCCAAGATGTAGGCCCGTGCCCGCTCCACGGCCTGCTCCAGCGGTAGGCCCAGCGCTAGGTGGGCCGCGATCGCAGACGACAGGGTGCAGCCCGTGCCATGCCCGTTGTGGGTGGTTATGCGTTGTGACTGCAACCGGTGACCCTGAGCACCACCCTGCACGGCCAGCACATCCACCACCCAGTCGCCCGGCAAGTGCCCGCCTTTGAGCAATGCGGCGCGGGCGCCCAGCCGCAGCAGGTCTTGCGCGGCCAGCTCCAGCGCCTCCACGCCTTCGATACGGCGCCCCAGCAGCCAACCGGCCTCGTCCAGGTTGGGCGTGACCACCTCGGCCAGCGGAAACAGCTCCTTGACCAGCACGGCCACCGTCTCCTGGGCAATCAGCCGGTCGCCACTGGTGGCCACCATCACCGGGTCCAGCACCACGTGCGGCAGTTGGTAGGTCCGAATGGCGTCTGCCACCACATGCACCACGTCGGGCGAGTGCAGCATGCCGATCTTGACGGCGTCCACGCCAATGTCCTGCACCACTGCATCGATCTGGGCCTTGAGCATCTCGGGCGGAATGCCGTGGATGCCCGTCACCCCGCAGGTGTTCTGGGCCGTGATGGCGGTAATGGCCGTCATGCCGTAGCAGCCCAGCGCACTGAAGGTCTTGAGGTCGGCCTGGATACCCGCGCCGCCGCCGCTGTCAGACCCTGCGATGGAGAGCACGCGTGCGTAGCGGTGGCCCGTCGAGGGCAAGGAGGTCGTCGGTGAAATCATGGCAAAAATTATGGCCTATGCGCCACGTCAAAACGGGGCACACGGGGGATGTGCTGTAATTCATTTTCCGGACGAAACAGGGGTGTCCTGCCATCAAGATGCTGTTCTTGGGCGTGCGACTGAGAAATACCCTGGGGCCTGTACAGAACCCTGTGCACTGCGACCGAAGCAGGAGCCCCGCTACCCGATCCAGGTCATGCTGGCGTGGGGAGTTTCCATCAACGGTGACCCCGTTTTGTCCATGGCCGCTTGCCACACCACGGACACACTGACGGATCTATGTCACTTCAACCTTCTTCCTTTGCCATCCTGGGCGCAGGCCTGATGGGCCGTCTGCTGGCCGTGGAGCTGGCGCGCCAGGGGCACCGCGTGGACATCTATGACGCGGGCGGCCCCGCCGCCGAGAACTCGGCCGCTACGGTGGCTGCGGCCATGCTGGCCCCGTTGGCAGAGTCCGCGATCACCGAACCCGGCGTGGTGCGCATGGGCCATCACGCGCTGACCCGCTGGCCCGAGCTGCTGGCACCCCTGTCAGAACCCGTGTTTTTTCAGCAGGCCGGCACGCTGATCGTGTGGCACCGCCAGGATGTGGCCGAAGCCCAGCGCTTCACCCGCCAGCTTGAAAACAACCAGCGCAGCCTGCCCGAGCTGCCCGCCTTGCAAAAGCTCGACAGCGGCGCCCTGGAACAGGTGGAGCCCGCGCTTGCGCACCGCTTCAACCAGGGCCTGTACCTGCCCGGCGAGGGCCAGCTGGACAACCGCCAGTTGCTGGCCGCCCTGGTGGTGGAAATGGAGCGCCTGGGAGTGCGGGCGCACTGGCACGCGCCCCAGTCGCCCGACGCCTTCACGCCCGGCGCACTCGGCCAGCCCGACCGGGTACTGGACTGCCGGGGCCTGGGCGCCAGGGGCCAGTGGGGCGCGCTGCGCGGCGTGCGCGGTGAAGTGGCGCGCATCCACGCGCCCGACGTGACGCTGCAGCGCCCCACCCGGCTGGTGCACCCCCGCTACCCCATCTACATCGCGCCCAAAGAAGACCATCTGTTCGTCATCGGCGCGACCGAGATCGAGTCCGACGACCGCTCTCCGGCGAGCGTGCGCTCCACCCTGGAGCTGCTGAGCGCCGCCTACGCCGTGCACCCCGGCTTTGCCGAAGGGCGGATTCTGGAGCTGGCCACGCAGTGCCGCCCCACGCTGCCCGACAACCTGCCCGCCATCCGCCAGACCCGCCCGGGCGTGCTGGAGATCAACGGCCTGTACCGCCACGGCTTCATGATCTCGCCCGCCATGCTGGACGTGACCCTGGAGTTGCTGAACACGGGACAATCGCCCCTGTCCGAACGTTTTGACCTCCGGCTGGAACTGGAGCCAACCGCACCCGCCCCGACCGGCGTTGCCGCCCCCGCATTTGCATGAACATTTCGATCAACCAAGTCCCGCACGAACTGCCCGAAGGCGCCACCGTGGCCGATGCTGTGGCCGCCGTCGAAGCGCGCCCCCCGTTTGCCGTAGCCGTGAACACCACCTTTGTGCCCAACACCCGCTACGCCGCCCATGCGTTGCAGCCTGGCGACCGCGTGGAGATCATCTCGCCGGTCACTGGCGGCTGAGGTAGTAAAAACTCAATCAAAATGGCTGCTAGCGCATACAAAACATGCACCAGAAGCTATCAAAATCATAGTAATCCAATGACCATTCCGACGCCCCAAGACCCGCTGGTGCTGTACGGCCAGACCTTCGCCAGTCGCCTGCTGCTGGGCACCTCGCGCTACCCCTCGCCCGCCGTGCTCGAAGCCGCCGTGCTGCGCGCCCGGCCCGCCATGGTCACCGCCTCGCTGCGCCGCCAGGGCAGCAACCCGGCCGAGAGCGGCAGCAGCTTCTGGGAGCTGCTGCGCAAGCTCAACGTGCCCGTGCTGCCCAACACCGCCGGCTGCCACAGCGCGCAAGAGGCCATCACCACCGCGCAGATGGCGCGCGAGGTGTTCAACACCCCGTGGATCAAGCTGGAGCTGATCGGCGACGACTACACCCTGCAGCCCGACACGCTGAACCTGGTGGGCGTGGCCGAGCATCTCATCAAGGAAGGTTTTCAGGTGCTGCCCTACTGCACCGAAGACCTGGTGCTGTGTCAGCGTCTGGTGGACGTGGGCTGCCAGGCCGTAATGCCCTGGGCCGCCCCCATCGGCACCGGGCGCGGCCCGGTCAACCCCTACGCGCTACAGACATTGCGCGAGCGCCTGAATGTGCCCATGCTGGTCGACGCCGGGCTGGGCCTGCCCTCGCACGCCTGCCAGGTCATGGAATGGGGCTATGACGGCGTGCTGCTGAACACCGCCGTGGCCCTGGCCCAAGACCCGGTGGCCATGGCCGGCGCCTTTGCCGATGCCGTGAGCGCCGGGCGCGCAGCCCGCCTGGCGGGTGCCATGACCGCACAAGACGCCGCCCAGCCTAGCACCCCCGTGCTGGGCACCCCTTTCTGGCACCACGCCCATGCATGACACCACCACCCTGGCGCACGCCATCCTGAGCCACCACGCGGCCACCTTTGCAGGGTTTGCGCCCGAGCCCGTGCCCACACCCACGTCGCAGGACCCTGTGTACCTGGCCGCGCTGCAGGCCTGCAGCCAGCTGGGTTTCATTGCCCACGACGCCGAATGCCTGGCCCGCGCCTGGCAGGCGCGCGCGCTGCGCACCGGCAGCGCACAGCCCGAGCAGTGGCCCGACGAACCCCAGGACTTTGGCCTGCAGCGCCTTCCACGCGCCCAGCAGTTTGCCGCGTGCCCCGAGCGCCTGGGCCTGTATGCCGTACTGCCTGACGCCCAGTGGGTGGGCCGCATGGCACGCGCCGGAGTGCCCACGGTGCAGTTGCGCTTCAAATCGGACGACGCCCGCGCCATCCGGGCCGAAGTCCAAGCCGCCGTCGAGACCGTTCAAGGCACGGGCGCACTGTTGTTCATCAACGACCACTGGCGGGATGCGATCGATGCAGGCGCCTACGGCATCCACCTGGGCCAGGAAGACCTGGACGCGCTCACCGCCGAAGAGCTGCAGACGCTCCACCGCTCCGGCCTGCGCCTGGGCGTGAGCACCCATGGGTATGCCGAAATGGTGCGCGCCGACGCTGTGGGGCCCAGCTATATCGCGATGGGTGCCGTGTTCCCCACAACCCTGAAAAAGATGGCCACCGCACCCCAGGGCGTGGGCAGGCTGGGGGTGTATGCGCGGCTGATGCGGCACTACCCGCAAGTGGCGATTGGCGGGATCAGCGCCGAGCAGTTCCCCACGGTGCTGGCCACAGGCGTGGGTTCCGTGGCGGTGGTCCGGGCTTTGGTCAATGCACCGGACCCTGAAGCGTCGGCTGCAGCGCTGATGGCTCTGATGCGGTGATGGTCGGGCAGCGATAGCGGCCGGAGCGGCTATCGCGGGTCTTCTGGGGCAGCTACCGCACCGCGTGGCCGTGGCTGGGGCGGTCGATAGGCCAGCGACTGGTTACTTGCGGTCAGGCTTTTTCATCTGCTCCAGCTCAAGGCGGAGCTCCATGAGATCGTTCTCCATGCCAAAGCCAACCGGCTGGCCTGCGGGTGGCGGCGCCGTCACGGGCACCGGGGGCAGATCGCTCAGCGTGAGGTGGGGAGGGTCCGACAGATCCAGATCCAGTGGAATGCCCCGCGAGTCCTCGCCCACAGACGCTGAGGGCCTGGAGGGCGCAACCGGAGCGGGCGCAGGTGCCGGCTCCTGCTGGGCCTTCATCGCAAATTCGAACTCCAGACTGGCGGCCAGCGAATCGAGCGGCAAGTCGTCGTGCAGCGCCGCCGCAGCGGGGGCAGGACCCGAGGGAGCGACCAGCGTTTCAGACCGGGGAGGTGCGAGCGGGGTCGTCCGCTTGCGAGGCGGCGGCGCACCCCGTGCACTGGCAGGCGTGGTCTGCGCCACCGCCAAGAGCAGCAGCAGATCGTCATAAGCTGCCAGATCAAACGGCTCCACCGCTTCGGCGCCCGAACGACGGAACAGGAATTTCTCCAGCAAGCCCAGCACCGCAGGCGTCGTCCACTCGGCCTCGATCTCGGCCAGCGCGTCGGTGTAGTGGTACAGCATGCGGCCTGTGCGGTGAAAGCCCGCAAACTCCGGCACCTGTGCGTTGAAGAACTGCATGAACTGGGTGCGCAACTGCGCAAACTCGTCCACACGGCTGAGGGTGTGATACAGCCTCAATAGCTCCAGGTAAGCCAGCGGCGAGGTCTCGCGGTGCTCGGCGATGTGGTGCTTCAGCACCTCGATGGCCTGTTGGTGCTCGCCCACCGAGACAAAGAATTCGGCCTGCTGCTGAATGTCAAACAGCTCTTCAGGGTTGACGATGTGGGCTGCCACGGAGGGCGCCGGGGACGGGGCAGCAGCCTTGGCCTGCAACGGGGCGGGCGCACTGGCCGCAGGGCTGGTTGCCACGAAGCGTGGCTCCACCGCCACCGGGGCGGCTTTGCCCAAGGGGCTTGCACCGGACTCAAGGCCGGCTGCGACAGCGTGGGGCTGGGTTTCCGACGGCAGCCAGGTGTCGCCAGGATGGGGCGTAAGGCCCAGCGCCTCGTCATGGGCCGATGTGGCCTCGGCGCGCGCGCCCAGGGCCACGGAATCGCGCCACGACCGCACCGCCTTGTCGGACGCGCTGCGCATCCGCGACCACATCCATGCCACACCCAGCAGCGCCAGGGCCAAGAGGCCTCCCAGGGCATACACCACTGTTGCAGGGAACCGCTCCTGCTCCATCAGCTCCAGCTGCTGCTGCAACTGACCGGCCGTGGCGCGGTCCTTGGCGGCCTGTGCACGCAGCGCGGCTGTGTCTGTTTCCAGGGCCTTGAGCCGTTCGCTGTCCTTTTGCAGATCTTCGGGCGCGGTGTTCAGCGACTTCCACAAAGCAGCGGCCTGGGCCCGCAGGGCCGACATCTCCTCGGACGGCGCGGTGGGCAGTTGCCCGGTGGAGCGCAGTGCCACCGGGCTGTCCAGCCAGGTGTCCAGTGGCTCCACCACCAGACGGGAACGCGTGGCCGGTGCAGCACCTACCGCTGATTTGCCGGGAGCCGCCGCGCCTACGCGCGCTGAAGGCCGTGGGGCGGTTGCAGCCCCTGGCGCGCTGCGGTCGGCAGACTGCGGACGCACAGCCTTTGCCGGTGCCGCCGCCTTGTCGCTGGGCCGGGTGGCCTGGGCCATGCCGGTGGCTGCTGAAGATGCAGCGGAACTGCCACCACCCACGGCAGGAGAGCTCTGTGACTCCGCACCTGTGCGGGTGGCGGCGGAGGGAAGACGCGTCACATCCACGGGCGACGCGGAGGCAGATCGGGTCACGGTGGTCGGCAAGTCCGAAAGGAAGGTGTAGCTGCGCGTGGTCTTGCCATTGCACCCTGCAGACAGGGTGACGGTCAGCACAGGCTCATCCAGCGATACCGAGGCCAACACGCGAACGCCCGACGGACGCCCACGCACCTCGGGCAATGGGATCACGCGCACCTTGCTGTCGCTGATGGCGTTGTCGCCTGCCACCAGCTTGGCCGTGACGCAGGACGACGCGACATCGGTGCCAGGGTCGGGCTGCAACTCGAACGAGAGATCGACCGGGGAGCCCAACACCACCGTACCACTACCATTGCCCAGGGACAGCGCCGAAGCACCGGCTGCAAGCGCCCACAATCCCGGCCCAAAAATGGTGTTACGGATTTTCACAATCAATTCTGTTTTTCGGTCCGAAGGATTCTTGCACATAAGTCCCAGATAAGGCCAGAGCCATAATGCCGCTATGAAAATTCAGTTTCCCAACATCGCCATCGTGGGCACCGGCGCCATGGGCCGGGGCATTGCGCAAATTGCTGCCCAGGCCGGTAGCCAGGTTTTTCTGCTGGACGCCAACCCCGGGGCCGCCGACGCCGCCCGGGCCGCCTTGCAGGAACAATGGAACAAGCTGGTCGCCAAGGGCCGGATCGAGGCTGACCAAGCCACCGCGCTGACTGCACGGCTGCACCCCGTCACAACGGTGGCCGAGCTGGCGGCCTGCGACCTGGTGTTGGAGGCCATCGTGGAGCGGCTGGATGCCAAACAGGCCCTCTTCGTTGAACTGGAGGGGGTGGTGCGCGCCGATGCGGTGCTGGCGACCAACACATCCTCCCTGTCCGTGACGGCGATTGGCGCATCCCTCAAGCACCCGGAACGCCTGGCGGGGTTCCACTTCTTCAACCCCGTTCCGCTGATGAAGGTGGTGGAGGTCATTGCGGGCCTCAAGACCGATCCATCCATCTGCACTGCGCTGGCCGCCTATGCCAAGGCCATGGGCCACACCCCGGTGCAGGCACAGGACACCCCGGGCTTTATCGTGAACCACGCCGGGCGCGGCTTTGGCACGGAGGCCCTGCGCATCGTGGGCGAAGGTGTGGCCGACTTCGCCACCATCGACCGCATCCTGCGCGACCAGGTCGGCTTCAAGCTCGGGCCCTTCGAGTTGATGGACCTGACGGCGCTGGACGTGTCGCATCCGGTCATGGAATCGATCTACCGCCAGTATTACGACGAACCCCGTTTCCGCCCCAGCGTGATCACGGCCCAGCGCCTGGCAGGGGGCGTGGTAGGCAAGAAGGTGGGCGAAGGCTTCTACCGCTACGTGGAGGGTGTGGCCCAGGTGCCCGCCGAGGCACCCGTCCCCGTCGTCAACGACATTCCCCCGGTGTGGGTGTCCCCGCGCGCTGCGCGCCGGGCCGAGCTGTACCAATTGCTCAAGGACCTGGGGGCCACCATCGAAACCGGTCAATCGCCCTCCCCCCAGGCCATCACGCTGGTGGCCCCGCTGGGCTTTGACGTGACCACCGTGGCGGTGGTGGAGCGGCTGGACCCGGCCCGCACCATCGGCATCGACATGCTGATCGATGACGCCGCCACCAAGCGCCGCGTGCTGGCCACCAACCCCGCCACGCGCGTCGACATCCGCAACGCGGCGCATGCGCTGTTTGCGCGCGATGGCAAAGCCGTCAGCGTGATCCGTGACAGCGGCGGTTTTGTCACGCAGCGCGTGGTGGCCACCATCGTCAACATCGCCAGCGACATCTGCCAGCAAGGCATCTGCACCCCCAAGGACCTGGAGACCGCCGTGACCCTGGGCCTGGGCTACCCGCTGGGCCCGCTGGCCATGGGCGACCGCTGGGGCCCCACCAACATCCTGGAGGTGCTGTTCAACATGCAGACCGTGTACGGTGACACGCGCTACCGCCCCAGCCCCTGGCTGCGCCGGCGCGGGGCCATCGGCCTGAGCTTGAGCCACGTCGAAGAAGCCTGATCGCCCAGCACCACGGCCACCTCACCCAAGACCGCCATGCCCGCAGAACTCCAGAGCACCAGCCAGGGACAGACCCTGATCCTGACCCTCCGCAACCCCGAGCGGCGCAACGCCATCGACCCGGTGATGTACGCCGCCGGCGTGGAAGCGCTAGGTGTGGCCGAAAGCAGCCCTGACATCCGCAGCGTGGTCATCACCGGCTCGGACGGCATGTTCTGCTCGGGCGGCAACCTGCAGCGGCTGCTGGCCAACCGGCAACAGCCGCCCGAGGTTCAGGCGCAGAGCATCGAAGGCCTGCACAACTGGATCGAGACCATCCGCACCTATCCCAAGCCGGTAATTGCGGCCGTGGAGGGTGCTGCGGCCGGGGCCGGGTTTTCTCTGGCGCTGGCCTGCGACTTCATCGTGGCGGCCCGCAATGCCGTGTTTGTGATGGCCTACAGCAATGTGGCCCTGTCGCCCGATGGCGGCGCCAGCTGGAGCTTGGCCCAGGCGCTGCCGCGCCAGCTGGCCACCGAAATCCTCATGTGCGGCGACCGCATCGGCGCCGAGCGCCTGCATGCAATGGGCCTGGTCAACCGCGTTGCCGAAGCAGGCAGCGCACTCGACGCGGCCCTCGCGCTGGCAGAGCAGCTCAACGCCCGTGCGCCGAACGCATTGGCCAGCATCAAGGAACTGCTGAACGAAGCCCCGCAGGTCCAGCTCACGCACCACCTGGGCCAGGAGCGCGACCACTTCGTGAAGAACCTGCACCACGCCAACGGCGGCACAGGCATCTCCGCGTTCCTGGAAAAGCGCGTGCCGCGCTACGAATAGCGCTGCGCCTCAAACGCCTCGGCATATCCACCGTCACAGGCACATCAACCCCCGGCACGCTGCCACCCAGCACCGGGGGTTTTTTATTGCCCCATCACGTGTTTGCGACCTCGCAGTGACCCGCCAACGCGCGCTTACGCGCAGACACGCAGGTGACAACCCTGACGCATTGCGCAGGTCCCTGACGCGACAATGGGCCTGTTTCTAGTCACCCAAAAGACAGGCCATGGACGACCCGATTCTTACTATCGAAGAACGTGAAGCGATCAACTCCGGTCGCTGGTTTTCATCACTCTCACCTTCGCTACGCCACGACATCCTCCGATGTGCATACGTCAAACGCTTCAAGGACGGCGGCCTGATTGCCGCACGCGGGGATCCACCCGAGGAGTGGATTGCTTGCGCACGGGGTGCGGTGCGGGTGAGCTCCACCTCCATCTCGGGCAAGCAGATCACGCTGACGTATGTGGAGCCGGGCATCTGGTTTGGCGACGTGGCGATCTTCGACGGGGACCGGCGCACACACGACGCCTACGCGCATGGCGACACCACGATCCTGTGCGTGGCCAAGGCCGACTTCCGCAAGATTCTGGCCGTACACACCGAGCTGTACGAGGCCATGCTGCGCTTGCATGCGCGTCGCATTCGCCAGCTGTTCGGGCTGGTGGAAGACCTCAACACTTTGCCCCTGCGCTCACGCCTGGCCAAACAGCTGGTGCACCTGGTGCGCAGCTATGGGGTACCCAGCCTATCGGACGGCAGCGAGATGCGCATCAGCCTGCAACTGGCGCAGGAAGAACTGGCCCAACTGCTGGGCGCATCACGCCAACGCGTGAACCAGGAGCTCAAGGCCATGGAACGCGAAGACGCGATCCGCATCGAGCCGGGCGGCCTGGTGGTGCGTGACCGCGAAGCCCTCATGCGCATCGCAGAAGCCGACAACTGAGCCACCAACCCCATCACTGACTGCACGACCTTTCATCCGCCTCCATGAGCAACTTTGACCATTTCGTCGGCACCCGCCCTGTTTCCGATCAGCATGCTTTTGACATCGAAGCGCTGACCGCATGGCTCTCCAAGAACATGGAGGGCTTTGCTGGCCCGCTGACGGTGGAGATGTTCAAGGGCGGGCAGTCCAACCCCACCTACAAGCTCATCACGCCCAGCGCCAGCTATGTCATGCGCGCCAAGCCCGGGCCCGTGGCCAAGCTGCTGCCGTCGGCCCATGCCATCGAGCGCGAGTTTGCGGTGATGAGCGGCCTGTACGGCACCGACGTACCCGTGCCGCGCATGTTCGTGCTGTGCGAGGACGAGTCGGTGATCGGGCGTGCCTTCTACGTGATGGAGTGCATGCAGGGCCGCGTGCTGTGGGACCAATCCCTGCCGGGCATGACGCCTGCTGAACGCGGTGACATCTACAACGAGATGAACCGGGTGATCGCAGCGCTGCACACCGTGAAGTTTGCGGACCGTGGCTTGGCCAACTACGGCAAGCCAGGCAACTACTTTGACCGCCAGATCGGCCGCTGGAGCAAGCAGTACGTGGCGTCCATCACGCAACCCATCGAAGAGATGGACCGCCTGATGGAATGGCTGCCCGCCAACATGCCCGCCAGCGCGCGGGACGAGGGCCATGTGTCCATCGTGCACGGCGACTTTCGCCTGGACAACCTGATGTTCCACCCCACCGAGCCCCGCGTGATTGCCGTGCTCGACTGGGAACTGTCCACGCTGGGCCACCCCCTGGCGGACTTCAGCTACCACTGCATGAGCTGGCACATTCCCGCATCGCTCGGGCGTGGCATTGCGGGGCTGGACCTGGGCGCCCTGGGCATCCCCGACGAAGACACCTACATCCGCCGCTACTGCGAGCGCACCGGCATCGCCACGCCCCAAGCCTTGCGCGCGGACTGGAACTTCTACCTCGCCTACAACATGTTCCGCATCGCCGCGATTCTGCAGGGCATTGCCAAGCGGGTAGAGGCCGGCACAGCCTCCAGCGCCCAGGCCAAGGCCTCGGGCGACACCGCACGGCCCATGGCCCAGCTGGCCTGGTCGTTTGCACAGCGCGGCTGAACACACGACGCGACCCCAGCGCCGTCCCACGATTACCAACGGAGAAGAAACCCATGGACTTTGACTACTCGCCCAAAACCAAGGAACTGCAGGCCAAGCTGCTCCAGTTCATGGATGACCACATCTATCCGAACGAGTCCGCCTACAAGGATGAACTGGCCGCCAACACCGCCGCTGGCAAACGCTGGAGCGCGCTGAACACCATCGAAAACCTCAAGCCCAAGGCGCAGGCCGCCGGGTTGTGGAACCTGTTTCTGCCGGTCGATAGCGCTGCAGCCTCGGGCTATTCGGGTGCGGGTCTCACCAACCAGGAATACGCACCGCTGGCTGAAATCATGGGCCGCGTGCCATGGGCCAGCGAGGTGTTCAACTGCTCCGCCCCCGACACCGGCAACATGGAAACCATTGCCCGCTACGGTGACGAAGCCAACAAGGCCCGCTGGCTCAAGCCACTGCTCGAAGGCAAGATCCGCTCGGCCTTTGCCATGACCGAGCCCGATGTGGCATCGAGCGACGCCACCAACATCGAAACGCGCATCGAGCGCCAGGGCGACGAGTACGTGATCAACGGCCGCAAGTGGTGGATCTCCGGCGCTGCCGACCCGCGCTGCGCCGTGTTCATCACCATGGGCAAGACCGATCCCGAAGCCCCCCGCCACTCGCAGCAAAGCATGGTGCTGGTACCCGCTGACACCCCCGGCATCAAGATCATCCGCCCGTTGAACGTGCTGGGCTACGACGATGCGCCGCACGGCCACGTAGAGATGACGTTCGAGAACGTGCGTGTGCCCGTCTCCAACATCCTGCTGGGCGAAGGCCGTGGCTTCGAGATCGCCCAAGGCCGCCTGGGCCCCGGACGCATCCACCACTGCATGCGCCTGATCGGCCTGGCCGAGCGTGCTTTGGAGCTGATGTGCAAGCGCGCGTCCTCGCGCGTGGCCTTCGGCAAGACCGTGGCGCAGCAGACGGTGACGCAAGAGCGCATTGCCGAGGCCCGCTGCAAGATCGACATGGCCCGCCTGCTCACCCTGAAGGCTGCCTGGCTGATGGACGTGGCCGGCAACAAGGTCGCCAAGACAGAGATCGCCATGATCAAGGTGGTGGCCCCTAGCATGGCCTGCCAGGTCATCGACTGGGCCATGCAGGTGCACGGCGGTGGCGGCATGTCTGACGACTTCCCGCTCGCCTATGCCTACGCCGGTGCGCGCACCCTGCGCTTTGCCGACGGCCCGGACGAAGTGCACCGCAACGCGATTGCCAAGTGGGAACTGGGCAAGTACGGCACCTACGGCCGCGACGCCGCCGTGCCGGTCACACGCGGTAGCTGACGCTCCACGGCACAGGACACGGGACCCGCAGAAGCCCTACTGCGGGTCTTCAGCGTCTTCCGTCGGCCCGCCTGCGGCCGCAGGCGGCGGCAGGTTGTTCAATGCCCCCTGGGCAGCCGCCAGCAGCAATTGCGTGGCCTGTGCGATCTCCGTCAGGCTGCGCTGCGTGTGCTCCATGCGCAGGTACACCTTGCCGCGCACCAGCATCAACAGCAGCGGCGGCTGCGCCCGTACCGCCCCACCCTCGCCTTCCACGATATTGAGCAACTGGGACACCACCGGCGCATGGATCCAGCGCTGCGCGGTCTCCATGCGCTCGGCCACCACCGCAAAGTGCTGGCGAAACGAAGCCGGCAGCCCCGGCCAAGTCACCTCTTCAAACATGGCCAGCCAGCGCATTTCCTCGGGCAGGCTGGCATTGACTGTGGTCTGCAGGGTGTCGGTGATGGCGTTGTAGGCATTGCCCTCCAGGGACTCCTGCAAGGGGCGGTTGAGCACCATCACCGCCGCGTCCGGGTCCACCCCCAGGTCGGCGCGCCCCCGCAACTCCAGGCCGCGCACGTAGTCGCGCGTGGGGTTGCCACATTCCAGCCGCCACGGGTGGCCGTTCAGGTCGCCTCCCAGGTCAAAATGTCCGTCCACCGCCTGCGGCACCACCGCCAGGCGCTGGGTGGCCGCCCAACGCACCACCTCCTGGTTGGACACGGGCCGCGCGGCATTCGGGCCGCCGGGCAGATGCAGTGCTTTGCGAAGACGGTCAAACATGGCAATTCGAAGCCCCAGGCTTCGCGGGAGTCACGAATGCAGGCATTATTGGGGGCATTGGCCGCTGCAGCAAACTGGACCTGACGCCTTCTGTGAGCTTGTTCACCCTGACCGCAATAAACTGCGGCGAGCGGCAAGTGCGGCCACTGCCTGGGGGCGGTCAATGGCTGCGAAGTAAACAGCCCACACACCACTCTTCTTCATGGACCGCAGACTTGCCCTGATCACCCTGTCTGGTGCGCTAGCCGCACCGGGGACTGCCCTGGCGCTGCCCGACGACGCATCGGCCCGGGTGCGCCAACTGGTGCGCTGGTCCACTGCAACGGCCGACCACCAGGGCTTGCCATTTGCCGTGATCGACAAGCCTGCCGCGCGCATCCACGTGTTTTCCGCACAGGCCCAATGGCTGGGCAGCGCACCCGTGCTGCTGGGGGCCGCTGCGGGTGACCGCTCAGCCCCGGGCATCGGGGCCAAGCCCCTGGCCCACATCCGCCCGCACGAACGCACCACCCCTGCAGGCCGCTTTGTGACCGAGCCCGGCCGCAACCTGCAGGGTGAAGACATTGTGTGGATCGACTACGACGCTGCCGTCTCGCTGCACCGGGTGCGCAGCGTGAGCGCCACAGAGCGCCGCCTGCAGCGTCTTGCAAGCCCCGGCGCGCGGGACAAACGCATAAGCTACGGCTGCGTTAACGCACCTGCCGCGTTCTACGACCAGTTCATCGCACCTTGGTTCGGGCGGGCACCGGGGGTGATCTACGTGCTGCCGGACATCGAGCCTTTTGCTACATTTTTTGAAGCAGCCAGCGCATATGAATAGTGCGCTACCGGCCGATTTCAATCAAATTCTCTGCCCAACACGCCGTGGGACCAGGAACCGGCACTTCCGGCGGTAGCCACCCAGACGTCGCCCGGACTCAAGCCGCTGCGCGTTGCAAGCGAAAGACCGGCCGCCGGCCGCCCACCACCAACCCCTTGGCATTGCGGATGACCGCGTTTCTGCGCGGCGCCAGGGCCTCTTGCTGGGTGGCGTCCAGCCATCCCAGCTGGTCCATCACCTCCACCGCAGCCGCCACCTGCGCCGTCATGTTGCCGTCCATGATCTTGAGGGCAAAGGCCTCGCCACGGCTGCGGCTGCCCACCACCTGCACCCCGTCGGCCCCGGTCTTCGAGACCCAGTCGCCCTGCCCCACCTGCATGAAATCCAGGTCGTGCCGCCCGGTGCCTGAGCCCAGCTCGGGCCGCGCCACCATGGCGTCGGCCAGTGCGGTCAGGCTTTCATGCAGGTCGGTGTCGGGCGCCCCACCCGCCAGGCGCGCATAGCCCCGGGCCAGGTGCGCGAGCGGCATGGCGTAGTTGGGGGCGGAGCATCCATCGATGCCCATGACCAGTTGCTCAGGCCCCAGCCCCACTGCCTGCGCCACCCGCTCACGAATCGCCCGCTGCAACGGGTGCGCAGGGTCCAGATGGTTGTCGAGTGGCCAGCCCTGCTGCACACAATGGGCGACAAAACCTGCGTGTTTGCCGCTGCAGTTGTTGTGGCGTTCGTCCGGCACAAAGCCGTCTGGCAGCGAACCCAGCCCCAGCTCGGCAAACAGCGGCCGGTGGCAGCCGCAGCGCAGGGCGCGGTAGTTCTGCCCCACACTACCCAGCATGCGCTCGACCTGCTCGACATGCATGGCCTCGCCGTTGTGGCTGGCGCACAGCAGCGCCAGTTCATCCGCGCCCCAGCCCAGCGCCTGGGCGCCGCCAGACTGCATGAATGGCAGGGCCTGAAATGCCTTGATGGTGGAGCGCGTGAACGTGACCGTGTAAGGGTCGCCCGCCTGCGCCAGCACGCGGCCGTTGCGGTCGGCCACCGCCACGGCGCCCCAGTGCTGGCATTCGGCAAGATTACCCCGGGTCACCTCTATCAACGGAACAAAACCCATGGTGATCTCCAGCGTGGTTATTGCGCCGCCGGTGCGGGGGCCAGCGTCAACTCATGGGCCCAGCGTGCTGGCTGGCGCTGCAACGCGCGGTAGCCCGTCTGCGCCCAGGTGCTGCTCATGTCTCGGTAACGCGGCGAAAACACCAGGCCGCTTTGCCCGGTCTGGTAGATGAAGCGCGACTGTTCCAAGTCGGCCAGGTCGTACACCGCGCGCAGCGATGCGGCATGGCGGTTCACAAACGGGCCCTTGGCTTCGCCCGCGTTGTACTGCCCCACATTGACCGTGTAGGAATCGCCATGCGATGGTTCGCTTACGTCAAAAAAGCGGGCCAGCGCGGGCACATTGCCAAACGGCCGGTGCACGCTGAGCGCCGGGTGCGCCGCGCCCCAGCGCCATTGCGCAGGGTCGGCGCCGTAGGCCGCCTGCAGCCGGTCGAGCGCACGGCCCAGGGCTGCGGCCGATTGCTCTGCGCACGAGGAAGGCTGGCACCACCAGGAGTCGTTGCGCTCCAGAATGCCCTCCAGAGCCGCCCGGTAGTCGCGTTTGCCATAGGTGGCTGTGAATCGCGCCTCGCCAATGCGAGGCACGATCAGGCCACGCGCCAGCTCGTCGGTCCACGCGGCAAACACCAGGGGCGCTGCCTTGCCCGCATCCATCACGCCGTCAAAGCCCTTGAGCTGCTCTTGCGCAGCCGCTGCCAGCGGGTGCGATGACTTGGCCTGCTGGAGGTAGGGCAGCAGCTTGCGCGTGGCCAGTGAGGTCACATCGCGATGAATGGCCTGCATGCTTGCGGCATCGTGCTTGTCGGTCGCCTCGATCAGCTGCGCAATGCGTTCGTAGCGGTAAGGCAAGGCCCAGTCTTGGGTCAGGTAGTGGGGATAGTCGGGCGCCGTCACCCGTTGGTTGGCGGTGGCTATCCAGCCCCGGGCGCCGTTGTCCTCCGGCGTCTGGTCGTACGGCAGCCAGCCCTTCCAGTCGTACCGGGCGTCCCAGCCCGGCGAAGGCGCCACGCCCCGGATGTCGTTGGCAGCGTCTCGCACGGGCGCGCGGCCTGCGGCCTTAAAGCGGATGTTGCCCTGGTCATCGGCCGCCACCACGTTCTGCATCGGCGAGTGGTAGTGCGACAGGGCCGCGAACAACGCGTCCACCGATTTCGCCTGGTTGGTCTGCAGGCCCGCCAGCACCGTCTGGTTGTCGGCATCAAGCGCGCTCCAGCGCAGCGCCAGCACGTATTTGCCAAGGTCCAGCACATCGGCATGCGACTTCTGCGCATCGCTCAACACGGGGCCGTGCCGCGTGCTGCGCACCTTCAGGGCGACATCGGCCTGCCCTTTCACACGGATGGTTTCGTCACGCACAGTGAAGGGCGCCCAGCCCTCGGGCGTGCGGTACTGCGAGGCGTCGGCGGGGTTGATCTGCTCCAGGTACAGGTCCTGAACATCGGGGCCGGTGTTGGTGAAGCCCCAGGCCACTTTGTCCGTGCGGCCCAGCACCACAAAGGGCATGCCGGGCAAGGTGGCGCCCACCGCGTCGATGGCGCCGATGGGGGTACCGTCAGACGCCTGGCCCGCAGGTGCCTGCAAGCCTGCAAAGTACCAGATGGCAGGTGCCGACAGGCCCAGGTGCGGGTCGTTGGCCAGCAGCGGTTTGCCACTGACGGTGCGGGTGCCCGCGAGCACCCAGTTGTTGCTGCCCTTGCCCTCGTTGGTACCTGCGTTGCGGGTCAGTTCGTCAGCCCAGGCCAGCATGCCGGCACTGATCTGGCGGGACAAAGGCCCGTCACCCAGCGCGGCATATGCAGCCCCCCGGTCGACCGGTTCAGCGGCGGCCGCCGGTGCAGCAGAAGCGCTGGCATCGGTGGCCCGGTACACCCCCAGCTGCCGGTACAACGCAGCCAGGTCGGCCGAGGCTGCGGGGCGCTCGCCCGGGTACGGTGGCATCAGTTGCCACAGGCGCTCGGTATCCAGCGTTTTGGCGATGGACAGCCGCGCAAACTCGTTGCCCCAGTTGCCGCCCAGGTCCAGCGCCATCATCAGCGCCCAGCCCACGCTGTCCTCGGGCTCCCACACCGCGCCTGCGGCTCCACCGGGCTGAACGCCCAGGATGTGGAACTCAGGCGGCAGCGCCTGGGGGCGGTTCTGGTGGAAGGCATGAATGCCTTGGCTGTAAGCCTGCAGGGCCTCCCGGGCATACAACGGCAGGCCTGCGTACTGCCGCTTGGCCGTGCCCATGATGTCCAGCGTGCGCATGAGCTTGTCGGTCTCCAGCGTGGCGGGCCCGAACACCTCGGACAGCTCGCCATGCATCACGCGGCGGTTGAACTCCAGCTGCCAAGTGCGCTCCTGCGCGTGCACGTAGCCCATGGCAAACCAGGCATCCTGCGGGCTCTGCGCGCGGATGTGGGTCACATCGGCGCCATCGCGCTGCACCTGCACGGCCTGGCGCAGGCCCTTGACCACCAGCTTGCCATCCAGCGTCGCAAAGCTGCGCTGCACATACACGGCAGCCCCCGTGCCAGCCAGCAAGGCCGCCACCACCAGCCCGACGGCCGTTCGCTTCATCCACGCCATGTCTCGTGTCTCCTGATTGTTCTGGGTTGTTTGTGTTGGTTCGGAAGTGAAATGGCTGCACGCTGACCAGGAGCCCGCCGCACGGCAACAGCCGTCGGCCCCGGCCCAAGGCCTCAGCCCAGATGAACGCTGGTGCCGGACACCTGAAAGTTCATGACCGGGGCACTGGACTCGGTGAAAGGAACGCCCAGCGCAATCTGCCCCGTGCCATGCAGGATGCAGGCATCGCGGCGCAGCCGCACGGGCGAGTCGCTGCCGTCAAACCGCACCCAGGTGCCGAAGCTGCTCATGTCGGTCAGCACAAAGCCGCTGTTGCGCCAGTCGATGCGCGCATGCAGCCTGGAGACGCGGGGGTCGTTGATGCACAGCTGGGCATGGGTGGCACGCCCCACATGCACGGGCGCATCCGACGAGGTGAACGACATGTCCACGCCATGCCAGGAAAACTGGATCTGCCCCAGTATGGAATCGGCCGGTGCGAAGCTGCTGACCAGCGCCGCCTGCATGGTGAGCGAGTCAGGCTCTTCGTTCTCGCGCCATTCCACCTGGTAAAGCATCTGCAACTCGGCCTTGCCACGGATCTCCATGAGGCCGAGCTTGCGGTACCACACATCGGCCGCCGCCCCTGCCAGCAGCACCGCTGTCTCGGTGGCCCAGATTTCAGCCGGGCCTGCGCGCTCACACAGGCGGGAGGCCACATTGACGGCATCGCCATAGCAGTCACCGTCCACGTCCACCACCTCGCCACTGGCCACCCCCACACGGATGTCCATGCGCAGCGGCTGCGGCCACCGGTCCAGGCGCGCCTGGTGCTGGCGCAGCATGTGGGTGGTGGCGGTGACGGCACTGGCCGCGTCACCAAACACGCACAGCACCCCGTCGCCCAGCTTTTTGACGACGCGGCCCGCATGCGCCTCGATGGTGTCACTGATCCACTGCGTGACCTGGGTCACAGCCTCGGTGGCACGCTCGTTGCCCAGCGTTTCATACAACGAGGTGCTGCCCGAGATGTCTGCGAAGACCACCGTCGACAACACACTCATGAACGATGGCCGATAAGTAACATCATGTGAATCAGTTTAGTGCAAGCTCAACGAAGACGCACCTAACAAAGCGTCAACAATCCTTTGCCAAGGTCTTTGCAAGCCTGAGAGGCCTGCCGCCGCGACCCGGGCATCGGTTCGGAGGCGCTCTATGAGGGTGCCGGAGCGGCCACCTTCCTGCGCTCCCACCCTCGCCTTTGGCTGCACAACGGCTCGGCCGCCCCAGCCACGCTTGGCCCCCGCGAACGTTCGTGCGGAATGCGTAAAAGTTCGCAACAAACCGGGGCATCGTGTTGTCTTTATGCAAAAACAGGAGCGCCACCCTTGCGTCAATCCTGAGTCCCGCTTACTTTGATCGACCCTGTTACAAAAACCGCACTTCCCTCCGCACATGCGCTGGAACAAGCCCAATCTCCGCAACAACCTGCACGACCTGCTGGGCCGTGACAAGCCGTCTTCGACGGCGTGGGTGCGCGACCAGGGTCTGGAAGAGGTGCGGCGTGCCATGCTGCACAGCCTGATGGGGCTGACCGGGTGCGAAGTGGCGCGCATGAACATGCGCCTGCGCTACGCGGGCGATATTGAAGCGCTGTGGTACCTGCGCAGCGATTTGCTCGACACACTCACCCTGCTGCGCGGCGAGGCCATCGCGCAAACGGTGCTGGACCGGATCACACCGATGTTTCAGGGACAGTTGCCCCTGTCGCTGCGGGTGCCGCAAATGCCGCACACACCCCGCGCGCACCTCTGACATTCTGAAATTTCGGCCCTCAGTGCCTGGGCCCGTTCACCTTTGGCACCACGGTCAGGGCCGCCCCAGCGGAGGCCCTACCCCCTCAGTGCTGGTGCCCCCAATAGATCAGCGCGTCCCGCTCTTCCACTGACAACGACACCGTAGCGCCCACGGGCAGCAACACCTTGGTCTCGACATGCCCGAACGGCAGGTTGGTCAGCACGGGGGCCTTGATCTGGGTGCGCAGCCAGTCCACCACCGACTGCAGCTTGTAGCCCTTGTCATGCGGCGCCAGCTTGAAATTGGTGAACTGCCCCAGCACCACGGCCTTTTGCTGGGCCAGCACACCGGCGTGCAGCAGTTGGGTCAGCATGCGTTCAATGCGGTAGGGATGCTCGTGCACATCCTCTACAAACAGCACTCCGCCCTTGACCTGCGGGAAATAGGGCGTGCCCACCAGCGATGCCAGCACTGCGAGGTTGCCGCCCCACAGGGTGGCGCTTTTCACATAGACGTTGGGCACAGCCGGCTTGCCAGTGGTGGCATGGGGCTTTTCCTTGTGCATGCGCCAGCCAGTGCCCTCGCCGTGGCCGGTCAGCAGGTCGTCAAAGCAGGCTTCCATGATGTCGTCGGGCTCGCCCTCTACCCCAAAATCGGCCCCCAGTGAGGGCCCTGCCCAGGTGGTGGCCCCGGTTTTGGCCAACACGGCGGTCTGGAAGGCGGTGAAGTCGCTCACGCCCACAAAGTGCGTGCCCTTTTCGATGGCCTTGGCCACCACCTTGTAGCGGATGCCCGGCAGGATGCGCGTGAGGCCATAGCCCCCGCGAGAGATCAGCGCCACATCGGCGCCGCTGGCCGCTGCACGGTGGATAGCAGCCAGCCGGGTGGCGTCGTCACCCGCAAAACGCGTGTGCGTGGCCAGTGCGTCCACATCCACCTCCACCTCATGGCCCTGGGCCTTGAGCCGGGCAATGCCCCGCTTGAAGGCCGCCTTGTCGCGCACGGCGCTGGAGGGCGAATAAATGTAGATGTGCTTGGGACCGTGGTCGTGGTCGCACTGGGAGTGGTCGTGATGGTGGTCGTGCAAAGCGCTCAGGCCCCGATGGGGTCTGCTCCGTAAACAGGGGGAATGCCCGGCGCCCCATGCAGTCAGGCGGCACCAGCGGGCAGATCAGTGGGTGAAGTATTCCACAGCCCGTGCTGCGATGGCCTCGCCATGCTCCTGAACAAAGTGGCCCGCATGGGGCAGCACCACCGGTTCGGGGCATCCACGGATGTGGTGTTGCAGCGCCCGCATGGTGGGCAACCCCAACACCGGGTCTTGCGCCCCCACCGCCATCAGGCTGCGGCCTTGCCACTGGTGGTGCCAGAAATCGCGGGCTGCACGCGACAGCGCCGCGCCGGGGTCGTCCAAAGCGGCGGGGACACGTTCGGGAAACGCCCGCAGCGCGGCACGGTAGCCCTTGTCGGGAAAAGGTGCATCGTAGGCCGCGCACTCAGCGGGGCTGAGGTGCGGATTGCCGCGTGCCAACAGGCGCCCTACCCCGTACAGCGGCTTGTCGCGGCACATGGCGCGCCAGTCGACAAAGCCCTGCGGCAACGGCGCATCGCCCGTGGCCAGCAACGTGTTCATTACCAGCAGGCCGCCAAACCGCTCAGGCATCGCCATGGGCAGCGTGAGGCCCAGGATGCCGCCCCAGTCTTGCACCACCAGCACGACATTGCGCAGGTCCAGCCGCTCGACCAGCTCCAGCAGCACTTGGCGGTGCCATTCGAACTGGTGCGCACCCTCCTTCTTGGGCTTGTCGCTTTTGCCAAAACCGATCAGGTCGGGCGCCACCACGCGGTCGCCCGCAGCCAGAAAGGCGGGCAGCATGCGGCGATAGAGGTAGCTCCAGGCGGGGTTGCCATGCAGGCACAGCCAGGTGCGCGATGCGTCGCGAGGGCCCTCGTCCAGGTAGTGCAGACGCAAGCCCGCCAGACTGGGCAGGTCGCTGATGTAATGGGGAGCCCAAGGGTAGCCGGGCAGGTGGGCAAACGCCGCATCGGGCGTGCGCAAGGCGTCGTCACGCAACGGGTGGCGGGCCAATGCCTCGGCGCGCTGCTGGCGGCGGCGCTGCGCAAAAAAGCGGCTCAGCAGACCGCCACATTCTTCGGCCAGCACCCCGCCCTGCACCTCGGTCTGGTGGTTGATCTCGGCATGCCCGAACAGGTTGAGCACTGACCCAGCCGCCCCGGTCTTGGGCTCCGGCGCGCCATACACCACCCGCGCCAGCCGCGCGTGCAGCATGGCGCCACTGCACATGGCGCAGGGTTCCAGCGTGACGTACAGGCTGCAGCCGTCCAGCCGGTAGTTGCCCAGCCGCTGCGCAGCCGCACGCAGGGCGACGATCTCGGCATGGGCCGTGGGGTCGTGGCCCTCTACCGGGGCATTGCGGCCGGTGGCGATGACCTGACCGTCCTTGACCACGATGGCGCCCACAGGCACCTCGCCCGCGCTGGCTGCGGCTTGCGCCTCGGCCAGGGCCAGTCGCATCCAGTGCGCGTCGTCGACCATCTTCATTACTATATTTTCAATAGCATCCAAGGCATGAAATATGTGCGCTTAGCAGCAATTTGGCTTATTTTTTCTCGTCTTCGGGCATGGGGCGTGCCTGTTGCATCAGGCCTTCTACCTGCTGCTTGACCTGCTGCTGCATCTGCTGGCTCTGCTCACGCACCGTGCCGGTGGGTGCCGAAGCAGGGGCCGCCGCACCCGTGGCGGTCTGTAGCGCAGGCACGGGGGCACGCGTGGCCGCGAGTTGCTTCTTGGCCAGCAGGCCCACGATGGCCAGCACCACCACCAGTCCAACCAATCCAAACAGTGCGCGCATACCTGGGCTCCTTGGCGGGCACCGGCGGCCCGCGGGTTCTTGCAATGGGGCCTGACTGTAAAGCCAAACGCCGCATGAACGCCGAATGCAAAAACGGCCGCACAAGGCGGCCGTTGGGGCAAGAGTCGTTCGAGCCGCCGAGGCGAACGGCCTCAGTTCAACGCCACGCGGCTGCCGTCCTTGAAGGTATAGAGCGTCACGGCGGGCGTCGTCAGCTCGCCCTTGGCGGTGAAGGCGATGTTGGCGGTCACGCCCTTGTACTCGGTCTTGGCCAGGAAAGGCGTGAACACCTTGGGGTCCACCGAGTTGGCGCGCTTCATCGCGTCGGCCAGCACCATGGCAGCGTCATAGGCGTAGGGGCTGTAGATCTGGAACTGGCCGGGGAACTTGGCGTCGTAGCGCTTCTTCCAGTCCGAGCCGCCCTGCATCTTGTCCACCGATGCACCGCCGGTGGCGCAGGTCACGTTCTTCAGCGCGGGCGTCTTGCCCGACAGTTCGGGCAGCTTCTCGGTGCACAGGGCATCGCCGCCAAAGAACTTCACGTTGCCCAGGCCCAGCTGCTCCATCTGGCGCAGCATGGGGCCCGCCTGCGCGTCCAGGCCGCCGTAGAAGATCGCGTCGGGCTTCTTGTTCTTGATGGCGGTGAGGATGGCCATGAAGTCGGTGGCCTTGTCGTTGGTGAACTCCTCGGCCACCACCTTCAGGCCCTTTTGCTGTGCCGTGGCCTTGAAGACCGAGGCCACGCCCTGGCCGTAGGCCGTGCGGTCGTCGATGATGGCCACGTTCTTGAGCTTGAGGTGGTCCGCGCCAAACAGCGCCAGCGCAGCGCCCAGCGCGTTGTCGTTGGCGATCAGGCGGAAGGTGGTCTTGTGGCCGGGCTTGGTCAGGTCGGGGTTGGAGGCCGAGGCCGTGATGTGGGGCAGGTCGCACTTGGCGTAGACGGCCGACGCGGGAATGGACGTGCCCGACTGCAGGTGGCCCACCACGCCTGCCACCTTCTGGTCGCACAGCTTCTGCGCTACGGCGGTGGCCTGGCGTGGGTCGCCCGCGTCGTCTTCGGCCGCGATTTCAAACCTGATCTTCTTGCCGCCGATGACGAGGTTCTGGGCGTTCAGGTCGTCAATGGCCAGACGCACGCCGTTTTCCGTGTCCTTGCCGATGTGGGCAATGCCGCCCGACACCGGTCCTGCGTGGGCGATCTTGACGGTTTGCACGTCCTGGGCGGAGGCCAGGTTGGCCGCCAGCGCAAGGGCGGTCAGGGCAGAAATACGGAACAGGGGCGAAGAAGCGAAAACGGGGCGCAGCACAGTACAAAGTCTCCTGGGTCAGTCAAAGCATCCTGTTGTGCACCGAACTTGTACACAACAAACCCCGCATCGTAGCCACCTCAACCCTCATTTTCGCAAAATTACTAAGCAAACTTAGTAATTTGCTCCAGCATTAACCGGGCTAATGAGTCCGGCGCCCACCGCCCGGCAAGGCAGGCTGGGATAATCACGCCCCATGTCCCTCCTGCCCCACCAGCTCGAACTGCTCTCGCCTGCGCGCGACGCAGACATTGGCATCGAAGCCATCAACCACGGCGCCGACGCCGTATATATCGGCGGCCCGGCCTTTGGCGCGCGGGCCAGCGCGGGCAACGACATCCGGGACATTGAGCGCCTGGTCAAGCACGCGCACCGCTTCAACAGCCGCATCTTCATCACGCTCAACACCATCCTGCGCGACGATGAGCTGGAAGCCGCGCGCCAGATGGCCTGGCAGGTGTACGAGGCGGGCGCGGATGCATTGATCATCCAGGACATGGGCCTGCTCGAAATCGACCTGCCCCCCATCCAGCTGCACGCCAGCACCCAGACCGACATCCGCACGCCTGAAAAGGCGCGTTTTCTGCAAGACGCGGGCCTGTCGCAAATCGTGCTGGCGCGCGAGCTGACGGTGCAGCAGATAGCAGCAGTCCACAAAGCGCTGGGCCCGGTGGATGCGCCGGGCCGCGCCAACATCGAGTTCTTCATCCACGGCGCGCTGTGCGTGGCCTACAGCGGCCAGTGCAACATCAGCCATGCGCAAACGGGCCGCAGCGCCAACCGGGGCGACTGCAGCCAGGCCTGCCGCCTGCCCTACCAGGTGACGGACGCGCAGGGCCGCTTCATCGCGCATGACAAGCACGTGCTGAGCATGAAGGATAACAACCAGAGCGACAACCTGCGCGCCCTCATCGACGCAGGCGTGCGCAGCTTCAAGATCGAGGGGCGCTACAAGGACATGGGCTATGTGAAGAACATCACCGCCCACTACCGCACGCTGCTCGACGAGATCATCGAAGAGCGCGAGGCGCAAGGCCGGCCGCTGTCGCGCTCGTCCAGCGGGCGCACCACTTTCACATTCAAACCCGACCCGCTCCAGAACTTCAACCGCGAGTTCACCGACTACTTTGTCACCGGCCGCAAGGAAGACATCGGCGCCTTCGACACCCCCAAGAACCCCGGCCAGGCCATCGGCTGGGTGACCAAGGTGGGCCCCGACTTTGTGGAGTTGGAAGTGAGCGACCCCGCCACCGTGCTGCACAACGGCGACGGACTGTGCTACTACGACCTGCACAAGGAGCTGGTGGGCATGGCCATCAACGTGGCCGAGCCCGTGTCGGCACGCAGCGTCGGCCAGTGGCGGGTGTACCCCAAGGACCCAATGGAAGGCTTCAAGGACCTGCGCAAGGGCACCGAAGTCAACCGCAACCGCGACATGGACTGGGTGCGCACGCTGGAGAAAAAATCCAGCGACCGCCGCATCGGCCTGTGGGCGCACCTGAGCGAAACGCCCACCGGCTTTAGCCTGATGCTGACCGACGAAGACGGCAACGTGGGCAGTGCCGACGTGCAGCAGCCCCACCAACCCGCCACCGATCCGGCCAAGGCCGAAGCCAGCCTGCGCGAGCAACTGGGCCGCTTCGGCGCGACGGTGTTTGCGGTGCACGACATTGCACTGCAGCTGTCGCAGCCCTGGTTTGTGCCCGCCTCGGTGCTCAACGCGCTGCGCCGCGATGCCGTGGCCGACCTGGAGGCCAACCGCGCCCGCAACTTTGCCCGCCTGCCGCGTGCCACACCGGTGGAGCCCCCTGTGCCCTACCCCGAGGACACGCTCTCCTTCCTGGGCAATGTGTTCAACCACAAGGCCCATGACTTCTACGTGCGCCACGGTGTGAAGGTGATCGCTGCGGCCTACGAGGCGCATGAAGAAGAAGGCGAAGTCAGCCTCATGATCACCAAGCACTGCGTGCGCTTTTCCATGAGCCTGTGCCCCAAGCAGGCCAAGGGCGTGACGGGCGTGCAGGGCACCATCAAGGCCGAACCCTTGATGTTGATCAACGGCAAGGAGAAGCTGACCTTGCGCTTTGACTGCAAGCCCTGTGAAATGCACGTGGTGGGCAAGATCAAGCGCCAGGTGCTGAACCAGGTGCCAGAAGCCCCGCTCCAGTTCTACAAAGCCCGGCCGCAAGTCGCGCACTGATGCGAGGGCGTGCGGCCCGTTTCACCGTTCGCCGCATGTCCCCATCCACCGCGCCGCACCTGCACCCCACCGAGGCCGTCGCCCAGGCCCATGGCGTCGACCCTGACGCGGGCCTGCATGCCGACGAAGCGCAGCGCCGCAGCGCCACCCATGGCGCCAACGAGTTGGCCGCATCGCAGGACCGCCCCTGGTGGCGCCTGCTGGCCGACCAGTTCAAGGACTTCATGGTGCTGGTGCTGCTGGGCGCGGCCGTCATCTCGGGGCTGGTGGGTGAGGTCACCGACACGCTGGTCATCCTGATCATCGTGGTGCTCAATGCCGTCATCGGCTTTGTGCAGGCCTGGCGCGCCGACCAGGCCATGGCGGCGCTGCGCCAGCTGGCGGCGGCACACGCCACCGTGCTGCGCAGCGGTGCGGTGCAGGTGGTGCCTGCTACAGAGCTGGTGCCCGGCGACATCGTGCTGCTGGAGGCGGGCAACCAGATCCCGGCCGACCTGCGACTCATTGAGATTGCGCAGCTGCAGGTGGATGAATCGGCTCTCACGGGCGAGTCCGTCACCGTGGCCAAGCAGACCGAGGCCCTGGCGGCCGAAGACGTGGGCGCGCTGGGCGACCGCACCAACATGGCCTTCAAGGGCACCACGGCCACCCATGGCCGAGCGCGCGGGCTGGTGGTGGCCACCGGCATGCACACTGAGCTGGGCAAGGTGGCCACGCTGCTCGACGCAGGTGACCGCAGCACGCCGCTGCAGCTGCGGCTTGCGGCCTTTGGCAAGCGCCTGGCGATTGCGGTGCTGGGTATTTGTGCGGTGATCTTTGTGGTGGGTGTGCTGCGCGGCGAGGCACCGTTGCTCATGGCCCTCACCGCCATCAGCCTGGCCGTGGCTGCCATCCCCGAGGCCCTGCCCGCCGTGGTGACCGTGCTGCTGGCCCTGGGCGCACGCCGCATGGTGGCGGTGCGTGCGCTGGTGCGGCGCCTGCCGTCGGTGGAGACGCTGGGCTCGGTCACCACCATCTGCTCCGACAAAACCGGCACCCTGACCCAAAACCGCATGCACGCCGAGCTGCTGCTGGCCCACGGTGTGCGCTGGGTGCCCGGCGACCCCCTGCCCGGCCCCGCCCACGCCGAGGCCCTGCGCGCCGCCGCACTGTGCAACGACGCCACGCTGCAGGCAAAGAACGAAGAGGGTCCGTCAGGCACCCAGTGGCTGGGCGACCCCACCGAAACCGCGCTGGTGCTGGCCGCCCACGCGGGCGGGCTGGACAAGGCCCTGCTTGACGCCGCCAGCCCCCGCGTGCAGGAGCAGCCCTTTGACTCCGACCGCAAGCGCATGACGACCTTCCACCGTGCGGCGCAAGGCTTTGTGGCCTACACCAAGGGCGCACCCGAATCCGTACTGCCCCGCTGCACCGCCCACTGGACGCCCGAAGGCGCTGCCGCACTCGACACCGCCCAGGTCCTCGCCACCGCCCAGCAGCTCGCCGCCCAGGGCCTGCGCGTACTGGCCCTGGCCCGCCGCAGCCACGCCCGCCTGCCCGACACCAACGACATCGACGCGGTAGAAAACCAGCTGGAGCTGCTGGGCCTGATCGCCCTCATCGACCCACCCCGCCGTGAGGCCCAGGCCGCAGTGCGCGATTGCATCAGCGCGGGCATCACGCCAGTGATGATCACGGGCGACCACCCCGCCACCGCGCGCGCCATTGCGCACCGGCTGGGTATCGTGCGCAGTGCCGATGCTCCGGTGCTGACCGGCGCCGACCTGGCCACATTGGAAGATGCCGCGCTGCGGGCCAAGGTAGAGCAGGTGCAGGTCTACGCCCGCGTGGACCCGGCGCAGAAGATCCGCATCGTCGAGGCCCTGCAGGCCCAGGGCCACTTTGTGGCCATGACGGGCGATGGCGTGAACGACGCCCCGGCGCTCAAACGCGCCGACATCGGCGTGGCCATGGGCCAGGGCGGCACCGACGTGGCACGCGAGGCATCCAGCCTGGTGCTGCTGGACGACAACTTCGCCACCATCGTCGCGGCGGTGCGCGAGGGCCGCCGCATCTACGACAACATCCGCAAGTTCGTGCGCTACGCCATGACGGGCAACTCGGGCGAGATCTGGACGATCTTTCTGGCGCCGCTGCTGCTGTTGCCCATTCCGCTGCTACCCATCCACATCCTGTGGGTCAACCTCGTCACAGACGGCCTGCCCGGCCTGGCGCTGGCGGCCGAACCGGCCGAGCGCGGCATCATGCAGCGCCCGCCCCGCGCGCCGCGCGAGAGCCTGTTTGCCCACGGCATGTGGCAGCACATTCTGGGCGTGGGCCTGCTCATTGGCGGGCTGTGCCTGGCGGTGCAGGCCTGGGCGCTGCACACCGGCCATGCGCACTGGCAGACCATGGTGTTCACCGTGCTCACGCTGGCGCAGATGGCGCACGTGATCGCCATCCGGTCCGAGTCCGAGCCCATCTGGCGTCTGGGCCTGTGGAGCAACCGCCCGCTGCTGGGCGCCGTGCTGCTGACCTTTGCGCTGCAGTTGGCGACCATCTATGTGCCCTGGCTCAACCCCATCTTCCGCACCGAGCCGCTGAGCCTGGGCGAGCTGGCGCTGTGCATCGGCGCCGCGCTGGTGGTGCTGGTGGTGGTCGAGATCGAGAAGGCCTGGCGACGCAGCCACCCACAGCGGCGCACCACGCCAGAGTCCAGCGACAGCGCCCTGGACGAGCCTGCGACCTGAGGGCACTCCCGGCACGCAAGAACGTCATAAGCACATAGCCAACGATTCGATGACGCCGTGGGCCAGCGGTGCCAGAATGGCCCGCGCCATCGGCACATTCGGCTCCGCCCCAGCATGGGTGGAGGCCGGTTGCCCCAACTCCCTTCCCTTCAACGAAAGAGACAAGCTGCATGAAAATCGAAACCCTGGCCGTCCACGCTGGCTACAGCCCCGACCCCACCACCAAGGCCGTGGCCGTGCCCATCTACCAGACGGTGGCCTACGCGTTTGACAGCGCCCAGCATGGCGCGGACTTGTTCGACCTGAAGGTGCCGGGCAACATCTACACCCGCATCATGAACCCCACCACCGACGTGCTCGAAAAGCGCGTCGCGGCGCTCGAAGGTGGCATCGCCGCGCTGGCCGTCGCCTCGGGCATGGCGGCCATCACCTACGCCATCCAGACCATTGCCGAGGCGGGCGACAACATCGTGTCGGCCAGCACGCTGTATGGCGGCACCTACAACCTGTTTGCCCACACGCTGCCCCAGCAAGGCATCACCACCCGCTTTGCCGACCCGCGCGACCCGGCCAGCTTTGCGCAGCACATCGATGCGCGCACCAAGGCGATCTTCATCGAGTCCATCGGCAACCCGCTGGGCAACGTGACCGACATCGCGGCCATCGCCAAGGTGGCGCATGACCACGGCGTGCCGCTGATCGTGGACAACACCGTGCCCAGCCCCTACCTGCTGCGCCCCATCGAGCACGGCGCCGACATCGTGGTGCACTCGCTCACCAAGTACCTGGGCGGCCACGGCAACAGCGTGGGCGGCGCGATTGTGGACAGCGGCAAGTTCCCGTGGGCCGAGCACAAGGCGCGCTTCCCGCGACTGAACGAGCCCGATGTGAGCTATCACGGCGTGGTCTACACCGAAGCCCTGGGCCCTGCCGCCTTCATCGGCCGTGCGCGCGTGGTGCCGCTGCGCAACACCGGCGCGGCGCTGTCGCCGCAAAGCGCGTTCCTGATCCTGCAAGGCATCGAGACCCTGGCCCTGCGCATGGACCGCATCTGCGACAACACGCTGGCCATTGCCAAGTACCTGCAGAGCCACCCCAAGGTGGAATGGGTGCGCTACGCGGGCCTACCCGACCATCCGGACCACGCGGTGGTGCAACGCCAGTCGGGCGGCAAGGCCTCGGGCATCCTGAGCTTCAGCGTGAAGAACAACGATGCAGACCCGCGCGCGGCCGGTGCGCGCTTCCTGGATGCTTTGCAGCTCTTCACGCGCCTCGTCAACATTGGCGACGCGAAGTCGCTGGCCACGCACCCAGCCTCCACCACCCACCGCCAGCTCAACCCCGAAGAACTGGCCAAGGCCGGTGTGAGCGAAGGCATGGTGCGCCTGTCGGTCGGCATCGAGCACATCGACGACCTGCAGGCCGACCTGGCGCAGGCACTCGACAAGGTCTGATGTGCAAAGGGCCATGCGCCTCCCAAGCGCATGGCCAGGCACCCTTCAGCGTAGTTTTGAGGCTTTTTGCGTCCAAGCGCTAGTGGAATATGCGCTGCAAGCTACATATTTCATAGCAAACAGGTTCACAGCGCATGGCGACATCGTCATGCCTGCTCCAGCGCGACAGGTCGATGGCGGTCAGCGCCGGGCGCTGGCCGCCTTCACCCGAGGTCGCGTGCCAGCCGAATGCCCGTGAACTGCCAGCGCGCCGTGGCCGGGAAGAAGTTGCGGTAGGTCAGCCGCTCATGCCCTGGCGGCGTCGCGCTGGACGAACCCCGCAGCACGTACTGGTTTACCATGAACTTGCCGTTGTACTCACCCACGGCGCCTTCCGCCACCCGAAAGCCCGGGTATGGCGCGTAGCTGGACTGCGTCCACTGCCACGCAGCGCCGTGCCACTGCGCCATGCCTGCGGTACCCTGCGCGGCCGCATGCTCCCATTCGGCCTCGGTGGGCAGGCGCGCGCCAACCCAGCGCGCGTAGGCATCGGCCTCGTAGTACGACAGATGTACCACTGGCTGGTCGCCCTGCAGCGGCTGCAGCCCCGCCAGCGTGAAGTGGTGCCAGGCCCCGTCGATGCGGTGCCAGTACAGCGGCTGCTCCAGGCCCTGCGCCGCCCGCCAGTCCCAGCCTTCGGCCAGCCAGAGCAGCGGGTTGCGGTAGCCGCCCGCTTCCACAAACGCGAGATATTCAGCCTGCGTCACCAGCCGCGAGGCCAGTGCATACGGGTGCAGATACACCCGATGGCGCGGACCCTCGTTGTCAAAGGCAAAGCCGCTGCCAGCGTGGCCGATGTCGGTCAGCCCCGCGTCAAACGAGTGCCACGCCAGCGCCCCGGCGGGCTCCGGCGCCACGGCGTCAGACGCCTTGGCATAGGCGGGAAACAAGGGGTTGCAGGACAGCAGGTGCAGGATGTCGGTGAGCATCAGCTCCTGGTGTTGCTGCTCATGCTGCAGGCCCAGCTCGATCAGGCCGCGCAGCGCGTCGTCGTGCGCCACGGTGGGCACCCAGCGTGCCATGCGGGCGTCCACGTTGGCCCGGTAAGCGAGCACCTCCTCCAGCGATGGCCGCGTGAGCAGCCCGCGCTGCGGGCGCGGGTGCTTGGCGCCCACGCCGTTGTAGTACGAGTTGAACAGCACCCGGAACGCCGGTGCAAACGGCTGGAAACCGGGCTCGTGGGCTTCGAGCACAAAGGTTTCAAAGAACCAGGTGGTGTGGGCCAGGTGCCATTTGGTGGGACTGGCATCGGGCATGGACTGCGCGGCGCAGTCCTCGGGCGATAGCGGTGCCGCCAGGGCCAGCGAGCGGCCGCGCACAGCGGTGTAGCGCGCCAGCAGCGTATCGATTGCGGGGGATGTCACGACCATGAATACCACCGGTCAAGGACGGGCGTGGACCACGGCAAACCAGCCCCGCTCGTCCGTCCACGCCTGGGCCTGCGCAAAGCCGGCGCGCGCGAGCATGTCGGTGAACACGGGCAGCGGGTACTTGTAGCTGTTCTCGGTGTGGATGCGCTCACCCCGGTCGAACCTCCGGCCGCCGCCGGGCCAGCACACCTCGGTGTCAGTGGCCGCCTCCAGGTGCATCTCGATGCGCGACGCCTCGGTGTTGAAGAACGCGCGATGCTGCCACTGCGCTACGTCAAAGTCGCTGCCGATCAGGCGGTTCACATGCCGCAGCACATTGCGGTTGAACTCGGCAGTGACCCCTGCGGCATCGTCGTAGGCGGCTTCGAGCACCGCCACGTCCTTGGGCAAATCGATGCCGATCAGCAGACCACCATCATCGTCCACCAGTTCGCGCATGTGGGCCAGCAGATCCAGCGCGTGCGGCGGGTCGAAGTTGCCGATGGACGAGCCCGGGTAGAACACCAGGCGCCCGGTGCGGGGAATGTCGTCGGGCAGTGACACACCCAGCGTCATGTCACCCGCCAGCGCGCGGGCATCCAGCGCCGGAAACTCATCGCGCAGCCCCTGCACCGCCTGCTCCAGAAAATCCGCCGAAATGTCCACGCCCACAAAACAGGCCGGCTGCACCAAGCGGCACAGGGTGCGGGCCTTCTGGCAGTTGCCTGCGCCCAGCTCGATCAGGGTGCGCCCCGGGCCAATGGCATGGGCAATGCTGTCCGCATGCGCCTGCATCAGCGCCATCTCGGTGCGCGTGGGGTAGTACTCCGGCAGGCGCGTGATGGCCTCAAACAGCTGGGAGCCGTGCTGGTCGTAAAAGTACTTGGGGGAGATGCGTGCGGGCCGCTGAGTAAGCCCGTGCGTGATGTCGGAATAGCGAGGCAGGAGCATGGGTCGTCAAGACGTTGGTGCGGCAGCGCCGCCGGTGGGTCAAAAGCAGAGGCGCCTGGGATGCCCGCCTTGCGGCACACCCCACGCGCTCCCCTGCCCCTCTCCCCATTGTGCGTTGCCTCGCTGACAGCCGTGTGTAGGCCATTTCCGCACCTGCCAAAAAAAAGGGCTGGCGCAGGCGCCAGCCCCGCAGAGCCTGTTTACGATCTACCAGGGGTCGCGTTGGAACGCAATCGGGATGAGTGGACGCTTCGGGTGCGCCGCATGGGCTCATGCCCATGCAAGCAGCCGAGGCATTCAATCACCCGATTTCGCTCCAACCCTTCGGGCAGTGGTCTTTGCGGGCGGTCTGCGGCGTTGCGGCGCTTGCCAATAGCGGGGCTATTGGCGGCGCAACGTGCCTTGCATCCCATCCCGCAAAGACCACTGCGCGACCCCTGGTAGATCGTAAACAGGCTCTCAAACCCTTGGAGAACTTTATCGTCAGGAACGCAGGGCCCGCCTGGGCCCTGTGCCCTTAGAAGCGCCAGCCCAGACCCACGCCCACCAGAACGGGGTCTACCTTGAAGGTGCCCAGCTTGGCACCGCCTGCGCTCACGTCGGTCTTGATGAAAACCTTTTTCACGTCGAAGTTGAGGTACAGGTTCTTGGCCAGCGGAATGTCCACGCCCACTTGCAGCGCGGGGCCGAAGCTGTTGCGGTCAATGCTCACGCCTGCGGGCAGGTTCACGCTGGAGAAGCGCGTGTAGTTCAGGCCCGCGCCCACATAGGGCTTGAAGCCAGGGGCGTCAAAGTGGTACTGCGCCAGCAGTGTGGGAGGCAGGTGCTTGAGGGTGCCGATAGCGGCGCCACCAGCGCTGAGCGTGTGCTTTTGCGGCACCGTGAGGATCAGCTCGGCCGCGATGTTCTTGTTGAAGAAGTAGGTCACATCCACTTCAGGGATGGTCTTGTTGTTGACCGACAGGCCCAGCGGCGTGCTGTCCTTGTTGGCGCTGTCCAGGTGCACCGCGCGTGCACGGACCATCCAGGGGCCTTCAGCCTGTTGCGCCAGGGCAGCGCCAGAAGAGAGGGCACAGAGAACGGCGACAGCCAGCAGGTTCTTTTTCATGGTATTTCGCATCGGTTGGACGGGGACGACCCCCGTGCATGCATTGAACCGCTGCGGCCCCCACCCGGCCTTGCCTTACCTCAAGCCATCGGTAGTAACCCTTAGACCTAGATCAAGGAATACCCACTATCAGGCTGTGGACTTGCCCCGCAGGCGCTGCACCAGCGTCACCCCGGCCAGCACCAGGCCACCCGCCACGATGCCCACCACGGCGTTCAGCAGGTTGGGCACCAGCACCGCCCACAGCCCGCCCAACGGCCACTGCGCGGCCGCCGTACCTGTAGCCTCGACCGCGTGGTGCAGCACCGGCACTCCGTGCACCAGAATGCCGCCGCCCACCAGGAACATGGCAGCGGTGCCTGCAATCGACAGCCCCTTCATCAGCCAGGGCGCCGCGCGCAAGATGCCCGCGCCCAAGGCACGCGCCGCGCTGCTGGCCTTATTGCTGAGCCACAGGCCCAGGTCGTCCAGCTTGACGATGCCCGCCACCAGCCCATACACACCGATGGTCATGATGACCGCGATGCCCGACAGCACGGTCAACTGCTGCACAAAGGGCGCGGAGGCCACGGTGCCCAGCGTGATCGCGATGATTTCGGCCGACAGGATGAAGTCGGTGCGCACGGCGCCCTTGATCTTGTCCTTTTCAAACGCCACCAGATCCACCGCTGGGTTGGCATTGGCCTTGGCATGGCTCTCGCGTTCGGCCTCGTCCTCGTGCTGCGCGTGCAGCAGCTTGTGCGCCACCTTTTCAAAGCCTTCAAAGCACAGAAAGGCGCCCCCCACCATCAGCAGCGGCGTCACGGCCCAGGGCGCAAAGGCGCTGATCAGCAACGCGGCAGGCACCAGGATGACCTTGTTGATGAGCGAGCCCTTGGCCACCGCCCACACCACCGGAATCTCGCGCTCGGCGCGCACGCCGGTCACCTGCTGGGCATTGAGTGCCAGATCATCCCCCAGCACGCCCGCCGTCTTCTGCGCGGCCACCTTGGTCATCACCGACACATCGTCGGCCATGGCAGCGCTCTTCTTGGCCGCCACCTTGGTCATCAAGGCCACGTCGTCGAGGATGGTGGCGATGTCGTCGAGCAAAGCAAGCAGGCTGCCAGTGGCCATGAAGAGTCCTTGGGATGGGTCGTAAAAAAGCGGCCAACATGCCGCCGGTGTGCGCCGCACTATAGCAACGCACAGACACCCCAAGCGCCAGCAGCGGCGCCAGGTGTGCGTAGGAGAGCAGGAAAGCGCAGGCGACGTGCCCGCTCTGCCGCACCTCACCCAACGCGAGAAGGATGGTGCTAACCCTTGGCGCCTTTGGAAGCGTCCGCATGGAGGTCAAAAACCAGCGAGCGCAGCCACTGGTTCGCCGGGTCCTTGTGGAACTTGGCGTGCCAGAACATGTTGATGGCGATTTTGGGCAGCTTGACCGGGTGCGCCAGGTACCGCAGTTCAAAGGGGACGGCCATGCGCTCGGCCAGCCGCTCCGGCACCGTGGCCACCAGATCGGTGGACTGCAAGATGTGGCCCACAGCAACGAAGTGAGGCACTTTGAGTTTCACCTGCCGCTGCGGCGAGTGGTTGTCCAGTATCTCGTCCACCTGCCCATGGCCAGTGCCCGCAGAGACGATGGCCACATGGTCCGCACCGAAGAAGTCCTGCAGGCGGATCTTTTTCTGATCCAGCCGATGGCCTTTGCGAAACATGCAGACGTAGTTCTGCTCGAACAGACGGCGCTGAAAAAAGCCCGCCTTCAGCTGCGGCAGCAGGCCCACGGCCAGGTCCACCTGGCCCGACTCCATGGCGTCCTTCAGGTTGGTGGCCGTATTGCGCACGGTGCTGATGGTGACCGAGGGCGCGACTTCTTCGATGCGCTGCATCAGTTGCGGCAGAAAGTAGATCTCGCCAATGTCCGTCATGCCGACGGTGAAGCTGCGTTTGCTGGTGCGCGGGTCGAACGTGTTTCTGGCGTTCACGGCTCCATGAATCATGCCCAGCGCATACCCCACCGATTCCGCCAGTTGTTCTGCAAACGGCGTGGGCTGCATGCCGCTGGCCGTGCGGGTGAACAGCTCGTCGTCAAACAGCTTGCGCAGCCGCGCCAGCGCATTGCTCACCGCAGGCTGGCCAAGGCCCAGGTTTTCCGCCACCTTGGAAACCTTGCGTTCGGCCAGGAGCTGGTTGAAGACCACCAGAAGATTCAGATCAATGTCCTTCAGCTCCATCGATTGCCTCCGTAACTATTGATTTGGATGATATTCAACATTCACATCATCGCGTTGACTGATTTTCTCGCCGATCTGATCATCGCCTCCATCGACCCCTTCCCGGGGAATCGACCCACAAAAACATCAGAGACAACACCCGAGACAACGGACGATGGAAATCCACGTACGCCCCTTGCAGCGCACGCTCAACGTCGCTCCTGGCGCCAATCTGCTCGACGCGTTGCGCAACAACGATGTGCCGATTTCGCACAGCTGCATGGCCGGGCGGTGCGGCACCTGCCGCTGCAAGATCGTGGCAGGACAGGTGCTCGACTCAGGGCGCGAGGTCCAGCAACCGCTGACGGCACAAGACTCCTACGTCCTGGCCTGCCAGACCTTCGTGACGGAGCCCTGCACGGTAGAGAT
This sequence comes from Acidovorax sp. M14, assembly GCF_049331375.1. Taxonomy (NCBI): domain Bacteria; kingdom Pseudomonadati; phylum Pseudomonadota; class Betaproteobacteria; order Burkholderiales; family Comamonadaceae; genus Acidovorax; species Acidovorax sp. M14. The sequence continues at coordinate 2,006,650 of NZ_CP186263.1, read as the reverse complement.
CCCCGAACCCGACGAAGTGGTCGTGCACACGGCACGCATCATCAAGGCCACGGTGGTGGCCATAGAAGATCCCACCCACGACATCAAGCGGCTGGTTCTCCAGCCCGCTAAAGCACTCGATTTTTCGCCCGGCCAGTATGCGCAGCTGCAGTTCACGCCAGCGCATGTGCGGCCCTATTCCATGGCGGGCACAGCCCAGGACGACATGCTGGAGTTCCACGTTCGACTGGTCCCGCAAGGCCGTGTCACCGGCTATGTGGCGAACGAGCTTCGCGTGGGCGATACGGTGCGCGTGAGCGGTCCGATGGGCTCTGCCTACCTGCGCCGCCAACACACAGGGCCCATGCTGTGCGTAGCAGGCGGCACAGGGCTGGCGCCGATTTTGTCCATCGTTCGCGGCGTGGTTGCCGCCGGCATGGGCAACCCCATCCACCTGTACTTCGGCGTGCGGTCCGAGCGCGATGTCTATGGCGTGGAATGGCTGCAAGCGCTACAGCGCCAGCACCCACAGCTTCAGGTGCACGTCGTGGTCGCGTCCGGCCCGGCACAAGGGCATCGCACCGGCCTGGTGACCGACGCCATTGCCCGGGACTGGCGCAGCCTGGAAGGCTTTCGCGCCTACCTCTGCGGCGCGCCGCCGATGGTCGAGGCCACTGCCTTGCTGGTAAGGCAAATGGGCGTGTTGCCAGAGCAGGTGTACGCGGATGCGTTTTATGCCAGTGGCACGTGAGCCCCACAAAACAACCCAGGAGACAGCAATGAGCACACCCGCCAAGGAAGTCTTTCCCAGCCAGATGCGATGGGAAACCGAAGGCAGCAGCCGAATACCGTTCATGGCCTACACCGGTGAAGACCTGCACAAGAAGGAGCTGGAGCGCTTCTTCTACCGGCAGCACTGGAACTATGTCGGGCTGGAGGCCGAGGTGCCGAACGTGGGCGACTTCAAGCGCACGGTAGTGGGAGAACGCTCGGTCATCATGGTCCGCGACGCGAGCGGCATCCAGGTGGTCGAGAACGTGTGCGCCCACCGCGGCATGCAGTTCTGCCGCGAGCGCCATGGCAACAAGAAGGACTTTGTCTGCCCCTACCACCAGTGGAGCTACACGCTACAAGGCGATCTGCAAGGGGTGCCCTTTCGCCGTGGCGTCAAGCAGGACGGCAAAATCAACGGGGGCATGCCAGCAGATTTCCAGACGGCGGACCATGGCCTCAACAAACTCAAGGTGGCCACCCGGGGCGGCGTGGTGTTTGCCAGTTTTGACCACGATGTGGAATCGCTCGAAAACTTTCTGGGGCCGGACATCCTGTCGTACTTTGACCGGCTCTTCAACGGCCGGCGCCTGACGATACTGGGCTACAACCGCCAGCGCATTCCGGGCAACTGGAAGCTCATGCAGGAGAACATCAAGGACCCCTACCACCCCGGCTTGCTGCACACCTGGTTTGTGACCTTTGGCCTCTGGCGGGCAGACAACAAGAGCGAGCTGAAGATGGATGCACGCCACCGGCATGCCGCCATGATCTCCACCCGGGGCCAAGCGGGAAAGGCCGAACAGGTCACCCAGGTGTCCAGCTTCAAGGAGAGCATGCAGCTCCACGACGCGCGGTTTCTGGACATCGTGCCCGAGCCCTGGTGGGGCGGGCCCACAGCGGTCATGATGACGGTGTTCCCCAGCGTCATCTTTCAGCAGCAGGTCAACAGCGTCTCCACGCGGCACATCCAGCCGGACGGGCACGGGGCCTTCGATTTCGTATGGACGCACTTCGGGTTTGAGGACGACAGCGCGGAGATGACACAGCGCCGTCTGCGGCAGGCCAACCTGTTCGGCCCGGCGGGGTTTGTGTCTGCCGACGACGGGGAGGTGATCGAGTTTTCGCAAGAAGGTTTTGAAAGCAAGCCCTACCACCGCGCCCTGGCCGAGTTGGGGGGAAAGACGGTGGAGAACACCGATCACATGGTGACCGAAACACTCATCCGCGGCATGTACGCTTACTGGCGTGAAGTGATGGAGGGCTGACCATGAGCACTACGCCCCACATTGCTTTTGATGATTACCTGGCCATCTCGCGCCTGTACTCCGAGTACGCACTGGCAGTGGACTCTGGTGACTGGGACCTGTGGCCCGAATTCTTCACGGAGGACTGCACGTACAAGCTGGTGCCCCGCGAGAACCACGAACGCGGATTCCCCCTCGCAACACTGCTGTTCGAAAGCAAAGGGATGCTCAAGGACCGCGTCTACGGCATCCGCGAAACGCTGTTCCACGACCCCTACTACCAGCGCCATGTGGTCAGCGCGCCCGTGGTCCTTGCCGCGAGCGAGAACCGTTTCGAGGCCCAGGCGAACTACGCAGTGTTCCGCACCAAGCTCTCGCGCGAGTCCACGGTGTTCAACGTGGGGCGGTACATCGACGTGATCGAACGCACCCCGGCAGGGCTCAAGTTCGCGACGCGCCTTTGTGTGTACGACAGCGAAATGATCCCCAACTCCATCATCTACCCCATCTGAACCACCATGAACGAATCATCCTGGATCGACGCCGCCAGCGAAGCCGAAGTACCCGACGACGATGTCATCGGGTTGCAGGTGGGTGAGCACAACATTGCGCTGTACAAGGTGGATGGCAGTGTGTTTGCGACCGACAACATCTGCACCCACGGGCACGCGCGCCTGTGCGATGGCTTTCTGGACGGCCATGAAATCGAGTGCCCCCTGCACCAGGGGAAGTTCGATGTCCGCAATGGCAGCCCCACCTGCGCACCGGTCACCGAGCCATTGAAGTGTTACCCCGTGCGCATCGACGGAGGGCGCGTGTTTCTTCAGATGGACGACAGGGCATGAACCCCACCTGAAGAAAACTGTAGCCGCTGAACCTGCGGTGTTCAGCGGCTACTGATATCAAGCATGAGCACCCTGCAGCGCAGGGTGCCTCAGCCCATCACCCCACCCACTTGCGCGCGTTGCGCCAGATGCGCATCCAGCCGCTGTACTGGGCCTTGTCCTCGCTGGTCCAGCTCATCTGCACGTTGCGGAACACGCGCTCGGGGTGCGGCATCATGGCCGTGAAGCGGCCGTCGGCCGTGGTCACTGCCGTCAAGCCACCCGCGCTGCCGTTGGGGTTGAACGGGTACTGCTCCGTCGCGCGGCCGTGGTTGTCCACGTAGCGCATCGCAGCAATGGCCTTGTCGGCGTTGCCCCGGTACTTGAAGTTGGCATAGCCCTCGCCGTGCGCCACCGCAATCGGCAGGCGGCTGCCTGCCATGCCTTGCAGGAACAGGCTGGGTGATTCCAGCACTTCCACCAGCGACAGGCGGGCCTCGAAGCGCTCGCTCTGGTTGGTGGTAAAGCGTGGCCAGTCTTGTGCACCGGGGATGATGTCCGCCAGCTCAGCAAACATCTGGCAGCCGTTGCAAACGCCCAGGCCGAACGTGTCGGTGCGACCGAAGAAGCCCTGGAACTGTGCGGCCAGCACCGGGTTGAAGGTGATGGACCGCGCCCAGCCAATGCCAGCGCCCAGCGTGTCGCCATAGCTGAAGCCGCCGCAGGCCACCACGCCCTTGAAGTCTTCGAGTTGGACGCGGCCGGTCTGCAGGTCGGTCATGTGCACGTCGTAGGCCTCGAAGCCCGCCTCGGTGAAGGCGTAGGCCATCTCGATGTGCGAGTTCACGCCCTGCTCGCGCAGGATGGCGACCTTGGGTTTGGCCAGGTTGAGGTAAGGCGCGGCCACGTTGTTGGCCGCGTCGAACGTCAGGTGCACGTGCAGGCCCGGGTCGGTGGGCTCACCCGCTGCAGCGTGCTCGGCATCGGCGTTGGCGGGGTTGTCGCGCTGCTGGCAGATCTTCCAGCTCACCGCATCCCACACCTGGTGCAGGTCGGCCAGCGAGGCACTGAACACGGCCTTGGCATCTCGCCAGACCTGGAGTTCGCCCTTGCCTGCGTCGATTTCGGACGACACTGGGCGCGTCTTGCCCACGAAGTGGCTGAATTTGGACAGGCCATGCTCGCGCAGCACCTGCATCACATCGTTGCGCTCGGCGGTGCGCACTTGCAGCAGCACACCCAGCTCTTCGTTGAACAGCGCCTTGAGCGTCAGTTCTTCACGGCGGGCACTGACCTGCTGCGCCCAGTTCTTGGCGTCACCGGTTTCCATGCGGCTGTCGCTGATGCCGTCGCCTTCAGTCACCAGCATGTCCACGTTGAGCGCCACGCCCACGTGGCCTGCAAAGGCCATTTCGGCTGCTGCGGCCAACAGGCCGCCATCGCTGCGGTCGTGGTAGGCCAGGATTTGGCCCTTGGCGCGCAGTGCGTTCACGGCGTTGACCAAGTTGACCAGGTCTTTGGGGTCGTCCACATCGGGCACCACGTTGCCACTTTGCTCCAGCGTCTGGCCCAGGATGCTGCCGCCCATGCGGTTCTGGCCCTTGCCCAGGTCGATCAGCACCAGCGTGGTGTCGGCCTCGGTGGCGTTGAGCTGGGGTGTGAGCGTGCCGCGCACGTCGGACAGTGAAGCGAATGCGCTCACGATCAGGCTGACGGGGGATGTGACTTTCTTCTTGTCCGCGCCTTCACTCCACTGCGTGCGCATGGACAGGCTGTCCTTGCCCACGGGGATGGAGACGCCCAGCGCCGGGCACAGCTCCATGCCCACGGCCTTCACGGTTTCGTACAGCGCAGCGTCTTCGCCCGGTTCCCCGCAGGCGGCCATCCAGTTGGCCGACAGCTTCACGCGGGGCAGCTCGATGGGTGCTGCCAGCAGGTTGGTGATGGCTTCTGCCACGGCCATGCGGCCCGAGGCGGGTGCGTTGATGGCGGCCAGCGGCGTGCGCTCGCCCATGCTCATGGCCTCGCCTGCAAAGCCCTTGTAATCGGCCAGCGTCACGGCGCAATCGGCCACGGGCACCTGCCAGGGGCCGACCATCTGGTCGCGGTGGCTGAGGCCGCCCACCGTGCGGTCGCCGATGGTGATGAGGAAACGCTTGGACGCCACCGTGGGGTGGGCCAGCACGTCGATCACGGCCTTTTGCAGCGGCACGCCGGTCAAGTCCATCGGTGCAAATTCGCGCACCACGGTCTTCACGTCGCGGTGCATCTTGGGCGGCTTGCCCAGCAGCACGTTCATCGGCATGTCCACGGGTAGCTTCTGGTCGTCGGCCGTGGCAGCGGGGTCGTGCAGCACCAGCTGGCGCTCTTCGGTGGCCGTGCCGATCACGGCAAACGGGCAGCGCTCGCGTTCACAAAAGGCTTTGAACTGCTCCAGCGATTCGGGCGCAATCGCCAGCACGTAGCGTTCTTGCGACTCGTTGCTCCAGATTTCCTTCGGGCTCATGCCGGACTCTTCGAGCTGCACGGCACGGAGGTCAAAGCGCGCGCCGCGGCCAGCATCATTGGTCAGCTCGGGGAAGGCGTTGGACAAACCGCCCGCGCCCACGTCGTGGATGGCCAGGATGGGGTTGTTCGTGCCCTGTGCCCAGCAGTGGTTGATGACCTCTTGTGCACGGCGCTCGATCTCAGGGTTGCCGCGCTGCACCGAGTCAAAGTCCAGCTCGGCCGCATTGGTGCCGGTGGCCATGGAGCTCGCCGCGCTGCCGCCCATGCCGATGCGCATGCCGGGGCCGCCCAGCTGAATCAGCAGCGAGCCGGCGGGAAACTCAATCTTCTTCGTCAGCTCGGCATCGATCACGCCCACGCCGCCCGCGATCATGATGGGCTTGTGGTAGCCGCGCTGCACGCCGCCCACGTTCTGCTCGTATTCGCGGAAGTAGCCGTTCAGGTTGGGGCGGCCGAACTCGTTGTTGAACGCGGCGCCGCCCAGGGGCCCTTCGACCATGATCTGCAGCGGGCTGGCAATGTGCTCAGGCTTGCCCACGGTGCTGCCCCAGAGCTTGGAGACGGTGAAGCCCGTCAGGCCCGCCTTGGGCTTGGAGCCCCGGCCGGTGGCGCCTTCGTCGCGGATCTCGCCGCCCGCGCCGGTCGATGCGCCTGGGAAGGGCGAGATGGCAGTGGGGTGGTTGTGCGTTTCCACCTTCATCAACACATGCTGGGTAACGCTACTTTTTTGATAGCTATTAGCGCTTGATTCACTAGCGCTTGCGGCCATTTTTGCCACAAAACGCTCCACCTGATGGCCTTCCATGACCGAGGCGTTGTCCGAATACGCGATCACCGTGTGCTGGGGCGCCAGCTGGTGCGTGTTGCGGATCATGCCGAACAGGCTCTTGCTCTGCGCCACGCCGTCAATGGTGAACTGGGCGTTGAAGATCTTGTGGCGGCAGTGTTCGCTGTTGGCCTGCGCGAACATCATCAGTTCCACGTCGGTGGGGTTGCGCTTCAGGCCCGTGAAGGCGGTCACGAGGTAGTCGATTTCATCGTCGGCCAGGGCCAGGCCGAAGCGGGTGTTGGCCGCTTCGAGTGCCGCGCGACCACCGGCCAGCACATCCACATGCTCCATGGGCGCGGGCTGCAGTTCGGTGAACAGGGCAGCTGCGGCGCTGCGGTCGGCCACCACCGATTCGGTCATGCGGTCATGCAGCAGGGCCGCGATCTGGCCCAGTTGCTCGGCCGTCAGCTCGGGTGTCTTGCCCAGCAGGCCGGATTTCAGGCTGATGCGGTACTCGGTGATGCGCTCGACACGGCGGATGGCGATGCCGCAGTTGCGCGCAATGTCGGTGGCCTTGGAGGCCCAGGGCGACAGCGTGCCCAGGCGGGGCGTGACGATGAGGACGGCGCCATCTTCGGGGCCTGCGTAGGGGTCGCCGTAGGTCAGCAGCGCGGCCAGACGTTCTTGTTCGGCGGGCGTGGGGGCCGCATCGGTGGCGACCAGATGCACGAAACGCGCTGCAATGCCACTGATCTTGGGGTGGATCGCCTCCAGGGCGGGTTGAAGTTGCTGAGCGCGGAAGGAGCTGAGGGCGTTGCCGCCCGCCAGCGTGGTCATGTGCAAGGTCACGGTAGCGGCCTGTTGGGGGGTGTCAGGGGTAGAGGGTGGCTCCGGGCGCCAGCGTGCAACCAGCACCGGAGCCCTCCATTTTACCGGGCATGGCCGGGCCGCCTGCGCAGCCGGGGGGCCAATGGGATAATTGCGCCATGAGCATCACCATCAAAAGCGCCGAGGACATCGAGGGCATGCGCCTGGCCTGCCGTCTGGCCTCCGAAGTGCTGGACTACATCACACCGCACATCAAGCCCGGCATCACCACCAAAGAAATCGATCGCCTGGGCGCCGAATGCATGGCCCAGCAGGGCACCATCTCGGCCACCGTGGGCTACCAGCCACCGGGCTACCCGCCCTACCCGGCTTCGCTGTGCACCTCGGTCAACCATGTGGTGTGCCACGGCATCCCCAACGACAAGCCGCTCAAGAAGGGCGACATCGTCAATGTGGACGTGACCGTGATCACCAAGGACGGCTGGTACGGCGACAACAGCCGTATGTTCCTGATCGGCGAATGCTCGATCGCCGCCAAGCGACTGTCAGCGCTGACCTTTGAAGCCATGTGGCACGGCATCGTGCAGGTCAAGCCCGGCGCACGGCTGGGGGATATCGGCCACGCAATCCAGAAGTTTGCCGAAGGGCACGGTTTTTCGGTGGTGCGCGAGTTCTGCGGCCACGGCATTGGCAAGAAGTTCCATGAAGAGCCGCAGGTGCTGCACTACGGAAAGCCTGGCACGCTCGAAGAGCTGGTGCCCGGCATGGTGTTCACCATCGAGCCCATGATCAATGCGGGCCGCCGCGAGGTGAAGGAACACGGCAACGACGGCTGGACCATCGTGACCAAGGACCACAGCCTGTCGGCCCAGTGGGAGCACACGGTGCTGGTCACTCCCACGGGGTATGAGGTGATGACGCTGTCGGCTGGATCGCCCCCCCTGCCGTCCTTTGTGACAGCCACCAAGACCTGAGGCGACGGCGGGGCCACCGGGTCCCGCGCCGCCGGCTGCCGCTTGCACAACTCTTGCATGGCTTTTTCATGGCCTCCCACGATACTTACCGACCATGACTGAACTCCATGCCCTGCGCGACGCCTATCGCAGCGACAAGGCTGCGCTGCTGGCTGCCATGCAATCCACCGGCGCATCAACGCGCAGCATCCGCGTGCTGCTGCGCAAGCTGTCGTCGCTGGCGGGCAACCTGCTGCAAACCCTGTGGCAACGCGCCCAGCTGCCCAATGACATGGCCCTGGTGGCGGTCGGCGGCTTCGGGCGTGACCAGCTGTTCCCCTACTCCGATGTCGATGTCCTGCTGCTACTGCCCGACGGCACGGCACCCGAGGCCGGCAGCGCCTTGCGCACCAAGCTCGAAGGCTTCATTGGCAGCTGCTGGGACACGGGCCTGGAGATCGGATCGAGCGTGCGCACGGTGGCCGAATGCCTGGCCGAGAGCGCGGGCGATGTCACCGTGCAGACCTCGCTGCTCGAATCCCGTCTGGTGTGCGGCAATGCCGCGCTGTTTGCAGAGTTCCAACGCCAGTACCGGGCGCAGATGAACCCCCAGGCGTTTCTGGTCGCCAAAACGCTCGAGATGCGCCAGCGCCACACCAAGTACGAGAACACCCCCTATTCGCTGGAGCCCAACTGCAAGGAGTCGCCCGGCGGGCTGCGCGACCTGCAGATGATCCTGTGGGTGTCCCAGGCGGCCGGGCTGGGCAGTAACTGGAAGGAGCTGGCCGCCAGCGGCATGGCCACGGCCTTCGAAGTGCGCCAGATCGAGCGCAACGAAGCGCTGCTCTGCCTGATCCGTGCCCGCCTGCATGCGGCGGCCGGGCGGCACGAAGACCGGCTGGTGTTCGACCTGCAGACGGCCGTGGCCGAGTCGTTCGGCTACCGCTCGCAGGCACCCGACGGATCGCGCCTGCCCATGCGGGCCAGCGAAAGCCTGATGCGCCGCTACTACTGGGCAGCCAAGGCGGTGTCGCAACTCAGCCAGATCCTGCTGCTCAACATTGAAGAGCGCCTGAACCCATCGACCCACGAGCCGCGTCCGATCAATGAGCGCTTCTTCGAGAAGGCGGGCCTCATCGAAGTGGCGAGTGACGACCTGTACACCCGCGACCCGCATGCGATCCTGGAAACCTTTCTGCTGTACCAGACCACGGTCGGGCTCAAGGACCTGTCGGCGCGCACCCTGCGCGCGCTGTACAACGCACGCGGCGTGATGGACAGCGCCTTCCGGCGCGACCCGGTCAACCGCGATGCCTTCATGCGCATCCTGCAGCAACCCTCGGGTATCACCCATGCCATGCGGCTGATGAACCAGACCTCGGTGCTGGGGCGCTACCTGTGGCCGTTTCGCCGCATCGTGGGACAGATGCAGCATGACCTGTTCCACGTCTACACGGTGGACCAGCACATCCTGATGGTGCTGCGCAACGTGCGCCGCTTCTTCATGGCCGAACATGCGCACGAATACCCGTTCTGCTCGCAGCTGGCGGGCGGCTGGGACAAGCCGTGGATCCTGTACGTGGCCGCGCTGTTCCACGACATTGGCAAGGGGCGCGGCGGCGACCACTCACAAATCGGCGCAGAGGAAGTGCGGCGCTTTTGCCGCCAGCACGGGGTGGACCGCGAAGACGGCCGACTCATCGAGTTTCTGGTGCGTGAGCACCTGACCATGAGCACCGTGGCGCAAAAGCAGGACCTGAGCGACCCGGATGTGATCGGCGCCTTTGCGCACCGTGTGGGCAACGAGCGCAACCTCACGGCGATGTACCTGCTCACCGTGGCGGACATCCGCGGCACCAGCCCCAAGGTCTGGAACGCCTGGAAGGGCAAGCTGCTGGAAGACCTGTACCGCGCCACGCTGCGCACCCTGGGTGGCCGCGCGCCCGACGCAGCCGCCGAGATCGAGGCCCGCAAACGCGAGGCACTGGTGCTGCTGGCGCTCAACGCCCTGCCCTTTGAAGCGCACAAGGCGCTGTGGGCCACGCTCGACGTGAGCTACTTCATGCGCCACGACGCCGCCGACATCGCCTGGCACACGCGCCACCTGTCGCGCTACGTGGGCGCGGCCAAACCGGTGGTGCGCGCCCGGCAGTCACTGGCGGGCGATGGCCTGCAGGTCATGGTCTACGCCGCTGATCAAGCCGACCTTTTCGCACGCATCTGCGGCTACTTCGATCGCGTTGGCTTCAGCATCCTGGACGCGCGGGTGCACACCGCCAATAACGGCTATGCGCTGGATACCTTCCAGGTTGTGGCCTCTTCCGCGTCTGAACAGCCCGGGCACTACCGCGAGCTGACCCACATGGTCGAGAGCGACCTGATGCGCGTGATTGAGGAAGGCGGCCCTCTACCCGAGCCCACCCGCAAGCGGGTATCACGCCGGGTCAAGAGCTTCCCGGTCGCCCCCCGCGTGACCCTGCGACCCGACGAAAAGGCGCAGCGTTGGCTGCTGGCCATCTCTGCCAGCGACCGTGCGGGCCTGCTGTATCTGGTGGCCCGCATCCTGGCGCAGCATCACCTGAGCGTGCAACTGGCCAAAGTGAGCACCCTGGGCGAACGGGTGGAAGACACCTTCCTCATCCAGGGCCCTGAGCTGCAGAACAACGCGCGCCAGATCCAGATCGAGACCGAGCTGCTGCAGGAACTGTCATCCTGACTTGGCGGGCGTGAGCCAAGGGTGGTGGGTCTGGCTCAGTCGTCCTCGTTGGCGCTGATCTCCGGGAACAGCACCTCGGTAAACCCGAACTGCGTGAAATCACGCACCCGCATGGGATACAGCTTGCCGATCAGATGGTCGCATTCGTGCTGTACGACGCGCGCATGAAAGCCGTCTACCGTGCGGTCAATGGGATCGCCATACAGGTCGAAGCCTGTGTAGCGGATGCGTGACCAGCGGGGCACCTTGCCACGCAAACCCGGCACGGAGAGGCACCCTTCCCAGTCTTCTTCCTCTTCTGTCCCCAGAGGCGTGATCACCGGGTTGAGCAGGACGGTGGGTGGCACCAGCGGCCGGTCCGGGTAACGCGGGTTGCGGTCGTTGGAGCCAAAGATGACCAGTTGCAGATCCACCCCGATCTGCGGTGCGGCCAGCCCCGCCCCATTCACCGACGCCATGGTCTCGAACATGTCGCGCACCAGCTGGTGCAATTCATCGGTATCGAATGCGGTCACTGGCTGGGCCACGCGCAGCAGGCGGGGGTCGCCCATTTTCAGGATGGTGTGGATGGTCATATCGTGAGGGAGTTGGATGCAACACAAGCCGCTCGCTGGGCAGGATACCGTTCAGCATAACGCGCAGTACGACTCCACGGCGCTGCACGGGCTTTTGAATGGACAGGGCTGTTTTTCGATTCGGGCCCAATTTTGTGTATATAATCTAAGTCTTGTTCCTCGATAGCTCAGTCGGTAGAGCGCCGGACTGTTAATCCGTAGGTCCCTGGTTCGAGCCCAGGTCGAGGAGCCAAGAATTTGCAGGCCCTGCATGAGTAAAGCGGGGCCTTTCAATTAGTTAGTCGATAAATACCGATCATTCCTCGATAGCTCAGTCGGTAGAGCGCCGGACTGTTAATCCGTAGGTCCCTGGTTCGAGCCCAGGTCGAGGAGCCAATCAAAAAAGCCCTGCACTTCCAAAGTGCGGGGCTTTTTTTTCGCCATCCCTGCCGCGGCGTGGCAAACGCTGCATGCCAGACAATGGTGGCTTTGCGCACCCAGCATGCCCCCGCAACTACCCTGGCTCGAACCCCACGCCCCCTTTCCCGCACCGACCCTCGCGTGGGGGGAAGACGATCCCGCGCCGGGCCTGCTGGCAGCAGGCGGCGCGCTGGATGTGGCCAGCCTGTGCGCTGCATATGCACAGGGCACCTTTCCCTGGTATGGCCCCGGTCAGCCCATCCTGTGGTGGGCACCTGATCCTCGCATGGTGCTGCCGGTGGCTGAGTTCAGGTTGCGCCGCTCGCTGCGCAAAAAGCTGCAGGCATTTCGCAGACAGGCGCGCTGCGAAATCCGCATCGACAGCGCGTTCCGGGACGTCATCACCGCCTGCTCCACCAAGGAACGCGAAGGCCAGGCTGGCACCTGGATCGTTCCGGAGATGGTCGACGCCTACACCGAACTGCATCTGGCAGGACATGCCCACAGCGTGGAAACCTGGGTCGATGGACAACTCGTGGGGGGCCTGTACTGCGTGGCGCTGGGTCGCGCGGTGTTCGGAGAGTCCATGTTTGCACATGAAACCGACGCCTCCAAGATCGCCCTGTCGGCCCTGGTCTGCCTGTGCCGCCGTCATGGCATCACCTTGATTGACTGCCAGCAAAACACGCAGCACCTCGCATCCCTGGGTGGACGGGAGATACCCCGGGCCGAGTTCCTGCGGCATGTGGACAGCGCGCGACAGCAGCCCCCCATCACATGGCAATTTGAGCCCGTATACTGGGACGAGCTGCTGCCACCCAAGACCGATCCGGCATGACGCAACTCAACGACCTTCCGCTGCAAACCCTGCAGTTTTACGCGACAGCGCCCTACCCCTGCAGTTACCTGCCGGACCGGCAGGCACGGTCTCAGGTCGCCACCCCCAGCCACCTGATCCAGAGCGATCTTTACTCCGATCTGGTCGCCAAGGGGTTTCGCCGCAGCGGCATGTTCACCTATCGCCCCTATTGCGACGGCTGTCAGGCCTGTACCCCGCTGCGGGTTCTTGTCAACGAGTTCAAGCCTGACCGCAGCCAACGGCGTGCTGCTGCGCGCCACGGCCAACTGCAGGCACGGGTGTTGCGGCTGTGTTTTGTGCCCGAGCACTACCAGTTGTACCTGCGCTACCAGAACGGTCGCCACGCGGGCGGCGGCATGGACCACGACAGCATCGACCAGTACACACAATTTCTGCTGCAAAGCAGGGTGAACTCCAGGTTGGTGGAGTTCCGCGAGACCGACGCGTCCGGCGAACCCGGCGCGCTCAAAATGGTCTCCATCCTCGATGTGCTCGATGACGGCCTGTCTGCCGTGTACACGTTCTACGAGCCAGAGCCCCATTGCAGCTACGGCACCTACAACGTCATGTGGCAGATCGCGCAAGCCCATTCACTGGGTCTGCCCCATGTGTACCTGGGTTACTGGATCGAAACCAGCCCCAAGATGAGCTACAAGGCACGCTTTCTGCCCCATGAAATCCGCACCGACGGGGCTTGGCACCGGGTCACAGGTACCGTGCAAGCGAGCCCCTGAACGCACATTCATATTTCACAAGATAAAATGCAGCGGCCCTTGCACCATTGCCGCTCATGAAAAAAACCGATCCCAGCATCTCCCCCAAACCCAGCGTTCAGGTGCTTGAGCGCATGTTCACACTGATCGACGTTCTGGCCTCACGGGAAGAAGCGATTTCCCTCAAGGAGATCAGCGAAAAAACCGGGCTGCATCCCTCCACCACACACCGCATCCTCAACGACCTGACCATCGGCCGTTTTGTTGACCGCCCCGAATCAGGCAGCTACCGATTGGGCATGCGACTGCTGGAGCTGGGCAACCTGGTGAAGGCACGTCTGAGCGTTCGTGATGCGGCGCTCACCCCCATGCGCGCGCTGCACAAACTGATCCAGCAGCCCGTGAACCTGAGCATGCGCCAGGGCGATGAGATCGTGTATGTAGAGCGTGCCTACAGCGAACGATCAGGCATGCAGGTGGTGCGCGCCATTGGCGGCAGAGCGCCTCTGCACCTGACCTCGACAGGCAAGCTCTTCCTTGCGCTGGATGACCCCCAACGCGTCCGCGCCTATGCCACCCGTACCGGTCTGGCAGGCCACACCCGCAACAGCATCACGCAGCTTCCGTTGCTGGAACGAGAACTGGCCAAGGCCCGCCAGTACGGTATTGCTCGCGACAACGAAGAGCTGGAGCTGGGGGTGCGCTGCATGGCCGCGGGCGTGTATGACGACCAGGGCAAACTGGTCGCAGGCCTCTCCATTTCGGCGCCTGCGGATCGTCTGGATGAAGGCTGGCTGCCCAAACTGCAGGCTACAGCGAATGAGATTTCACTGGCCTTGGGCTATACGCCACCGAGTGTCGAAGCCGGTCACCCATCCCTCACCAGTCAACGTACCGAATTGCGCTGACGCCCCAAGGAGGGCTAGGCAACGCCGCTCTGAGCGAGGCATCGGGAATGCATTGATGCAACCGGCCCAATAGCCGGTGCCGTCTGGCCGTCACGACTACACACCCTCGTATCAGCAAGGCGCACACAGCCCCGGCCTTCAGCTGCCGGCATAAGCGCATACCTGCCAAGGAGTCGCAAACGCAAAATAAAAACGCCTGACAGAACAGGCCTGTCAGGCGTATGCCGTGAATTCAGCAGATCAGCCGTTGGTGCTACGTGCTGCCTGCAAAGGGGCGGCCAACGCAGGGTTGGACTCCACCCAACGACGAACACGCTCAGCATCGCCCAGTCGGCTGAACTTGCCCGCAGAGTCAAGGAACACCATGATCAACTTGCGCCCCGCCACTTGGGCCTGCATCACCAAGCAACGGCCCGCCTCGGAGATATAGCCGGTCTTTTGCAGGCCGATATCCCAGGTGGGGTTCTTCACAAGTCCGTTGGTGTTGTTGTACTGGAGCGTCTTGTGCCCCACGGCCACCTCAAAGCCGGGCGATGTTGACAGTTCGCGCAGCAAGGGGTCTCCGTGCGCCACGCCCACCAGCGTCGCAAGGTCGCGGGCACTGGACTGGTTGCGGCTGGACAGGCCGGTGGGCTCGACGTAGTGGGTGTCGTTCATTCCCAGCGACTTGGCCTTGGCGTTCATCAGGGCCACAAAAACGTCCAGGCCACCCGGGTAGGTGCGGCCCAGCGCATGGGCGGCGCGGTTCTCACTGGACATCAGCGCCAGGTGCAGCATTTCGCCACGCGTGAGCGTCGTGCCCACTGTCAGGCGAGACCGGCTCCCCTTTTCGGTATCCACATCATCCTGGGTGATCGTGACAGGCTCATCCATGGGCAACTTGGCCTGGGAGATCAACATACCCGTCATGAGCTTGGTCAACGACGCAATCGGAAGCACCGCCTGATCGTTCTTGCGCAGCAAGACCTCGTGCGTATCTTGGTCTACCACCAAAGCCACGCTGGACTTGAGATCCAGGGGGTCATTGACTTCATGCAAGCCCGCCATCTGACCAAAAGAAGGCTTGGCAGGCACATACGCTACCTTGGTGGGTGCTTTGGCTGTGCGGGCGGCGACACGGGTAGGCTTGACGCTGGCAGCCACCTTGCGCTGTGCGACAGTACGCTTGGCGCTGGCTGCACTGACCTGCTGCTTTTTGGTCCCTTGTTTTTTGACATCTGCCGCGTGCGCGGCAGGCGAAATGAGGGCAGCGCTCACGAGCGCGAAACCCACCCACTGGAAAAATCGATTCACTGCAACGTTGCGGCGATGGTGCATCAAAGTGCTCCAAACGGTAAGAATTATGGGGCAGTGTACAGAATCAAAAAAAGTCGCGCAAGATCAATACCTTGCGCGACTTTCCGAGAAAGTGAGTGAATTATAAAGAGATCGTTCAGCCTTGTGCGGCCACGCGATCTGCTTTACTTTGTAACTTGTTCAAAGCGCTGAGATAGGCCTTCGCCGATGCCACGACGATGTCCGGATCTGCGCCCACCCCGTTCACGACACGCCCGCTGTTCTGCAACCGCACAGTGACCTCGCCCTGGCTCTCGGTGGAGCCACTGATGGCGTTGACGGAATACAGCACCATCTCGGCACCGCTTTTCACGTGCGATTCGATGGCCTTGAGCGAGGCATCAACCGGGCCGTTGCCCTCCGCCTCGCCGCGCACCTCTTGTCCATCCACCGTGAACACGATGCGCGCACGCGGCTGCTCTCCGGTTTCACTCTGCTGGAACAACGAGACAAAGCCGTATTGCTCCTTCTCTGCCGTCACGCTCTCGTCGCTGACCAGTGCGAGGATGTCCTCGTCAAAAATCTCGCTCTTGCGGTCGGCCAGTTCCTTGAACTTGGCAAAAGCCACATTGATTTCGGTTTCGCTGTCGAGCTGCACGCCCAGCTCCTGCAGGCGCTGCTTGAACGCGTTGCGGCCGCTGAGCTTGCCCAGCACGATCTTGTTGGCACTCCAACCCACGTCCTCGGCGCGCATGATTTCGTAGGTGTCGCGGGCCTTGAGCACGCCGTCCTGGTGGATACCGCTGGCATGCGCAAACGCATTGGCGCCCACCACGGCCTTATTGGGCTGCACCACGAAGCCTGTGGTCTGGCTGACCATGCGGCTGGCGGCCACGATGTGCTGGGTGTCGATCCCCAGATCCAGCCCGAAATAGTCCTTGCGGGTCTTCACAGCCATCACGATCTCTTCGAGCGAGCAGTTGCCAGCGCGCTCACCCAGACCGTTGATCGTGCACTCCACCTGGCGTGCGCCACCGATCTTCACGCCGGCCAACGAGTTGGCTACGGCCATGCCCAGATCGTTGTGGCAGTGCACGGACCAGATGGCCTTGTCGCTGTTGGGAATGCGTTCGCGCAGCGTCTTGATGAAGTTGCCGTACAGTTCGGGCACGGCATAGCCCACGGTGTCGGGTACGTTGATGGTGGTGGCGCCTTCGGCGATCACCGCTTCGAGCACGCGGCAGAGGAAGTCTGGGTCGCTGCGGTAGCCGTCTTCGGGGCTGAACTCGATGTCGGCAACAAGGTTGCGGGCAAAGCGCACGGATTGTTTGGCCTGCTCCAGCACCTGCTCCGGCGTCATGCGCAGCTTCTTCTCCATATGCAGTGCGCTGGTGGCAATGAACGTGTGAATGCGCGCGCTGTTGGCACCTTTGAGCGCTTCGGCCGCCCGCGAGATGTCGCGGTCGTTGGCGCGCGAGAGCGAGCAGATGGTCGAGTCCTTGATGGCGTTGGCAATGGCCTGCACCGCCTCGAAATCGCCGTTGGAGCTGGCGGCAAAACCGGCCTCGATCACATCCACCTTCAGACGCTCCAGCTGGCGCGCAATGCGCAGCTTTTCATCCTTGGTCATCGAGGCGCCGGGGGACTGCTCGCCATCGCGCAAGGTGGTATCGAAAATGATCAGTTTGTCTGCCATGTTGTTCTCCTGGTATCGGTGGGTGGGGACCCGCAACGTCAAAAATCTGTCGCCCAAAACAAAAGGCCCGTTGCGGGTGCATACGGGCCTTTGTGGAAAAAGTGTGCGCGTGCGCCTACTGTCTCCGCCCGTGGGGAGGTAGCAGTAGAGCCAATGCAAACTTGTTCATGCAACGCAATGTAGCACAACTGCGCGGCAGCGGAGGCGATGGTCACTTGTGCAACCCGCGCTCGTCGGGCTCATCGGTCGAGGTGCTGATCACGCTGCTGTGCTGGCCCTTGGCCTTGCGCCAGGCATACACGGCGTAACCAGACAGCCCATAAAAAACAAACACGCCAAACAGCACGATGGGAGGATGGATGTTGATGACGGCAATGCCCAGCGCAATCAGCACGATGGCGGCAAAGGGCACGCTCTTTTTCATCTGCACGTCCTTGAAGCTATAGAACGGCACATTGGTCACCATGGTGAGTCCTGCATACAGCGTGAAGGCAAACATGATCCATGTCACCTGACTCCAAGTCAGCCAGTGGTCTTCGCCTGGACGCACGCCCAACTCAGTCATCAACCAGATGAACCCGGCCACCAGAGCCGCGGCCGCCGGCGAAGGCAACCCCTGAAAGTAGCGCTTGTCCACCACGCCAGTGTTCACGTTGAAGCGAGCCAAGCGAAGCGCTGCACATGCACAGTACACAAAAGCGGCAATCCAGCCCCAGCGGCCCAGGCCCTGAAGTGACCACTCATAAGCAATCAGGGCCGGCGCAGCGCCAAAAGACACCATGTCCGACAGCGAATCCATCTGCTCGCCAAACGCACTCTGGGTGTTAGTCATGCGGGCCACGCGGCCGTCAAGGCTGTCGAGCACCATGGCGCAGAAAACGCCTACAGCCGCTTGGTCAAAGTGGCCATTCATCGCCATGACGATGGAATAAAAGCCACCAAATAGAGCCGCCAGCGTGAACAGGTTGGGAAGGATGTAGATGCCTTTGCGCCTTTTGCGCACCATCACACCGGGGTTCTCGGTGGACTCATTGCCGTCATGCATCAAACAGACCTCCAGCGCCCACGCACATTACGCAAGCAGCTATAAAATTTATAGTATTAAGCGAATTGTCGCAGGGACACAAGTCGCCCTGCGCGCAAAAGGCGAAGGCCGCAGTGTAGCGCCTGCGCATGGGCCGCCTGGCAACGAAAAAGGCCACCGAAGTGGCCTTGGGATGCTTCGCTCGGAAGTATCAGTTGCGGGTCTGGTCGACCAGCTTGTTCTTGGCGATCCAGGGCATCATGGCGCGCAGCTGGCTGCCCACCTTTTCGATGCTGTGGTCGGCCGTGTTGCGGCGGCGGGCCGTCATCGATGGGTAGTTCAGGCGGCCTTCCTGGATGAACATCTTGGCGTAGTCGCCGTTCTGGATGCGCTTCAGGGCATTGCGCATGGCGGCGCGCGACTGCTCGTTGATCACTTCAGGGCCGGTCACGTACTCGCCGTACTCGGCGTTGTTCGAGATCGAGTAGTTCATGTTGGCAATGCCGCCTTCGTAGATCAGGTCCACGATGAGCTTGAGCTCGTGCAGGCACTCGAAGTAGGCCATTTCAGGAGCGTAGCCAGCTTCGACCAGGGTTTCGTAACCCATCTTGATCAACTCGACGGCACCGCCACACAGCACGGCCTGTTCGCCGAACAGGTCGGTCTCGGTTTCTTCCTTGAAGTTGGTCTCGATGATGCCGGCCTTGCCGCCGCCGTTGGCAGCTGCGTAGCTCAAGGCCAGGTCACGGGCCTTGCCGGACTTGTCCTGGTGCACAGCGACCAGGTGGGGCACGCCGCCGCCTTGGGTGTAGGTGTTGCGCACGGTGTGGCCTGGGGCCTTGGGGGCCACCATCCACACGTCCAGGTCAGCGCGGGGCACGACCTGGTTGTAGTGCACGTTGAAGCCATGGGCAAAGGCCAGCGAAGCGCCTTGCTTGATGTTGGGTTCCACGTTGTTCTTGTACACGGCTGCGATGTCTTCGTCGGGCAGCAGGATCATGACCACGTCAGCGGCCTTCACGGCGTCGTTGACTTCCATCACCGTCAGGCCAGCCTTGCCAACCTTGTCCCACGATGCACCGCCCTTGCGCAGGCCGACCACAACCTTCACGCCACTGTCGTTCAGGTTTTGTGCGTGGGCGTGGCCTTGGCTGCCGTAACCAATGATGGCCACGGTCTTGCCCTTGATCAGGCTCAGGTCGGTGTCTTTGTCGTAGAAAACTTTCATGGGTCGCTCCGGTTGAAATGCGTTGTTGGGGGTTGAAATGGGGAAAAAACGGGGTGAATTGTCTTACACGCGCAGAATGCGCTCGCCGCGGCCGATGCCGCTGGCACCCGTGCGCACGGTTTCGAGGATGGCCGTGCGGTCAATGGCCTGCAGGAAGGCGTCGTTCTTGGACTGGTCGCCCGTCAGCTCGATGGTGTAGCTCTTCTCGGTCACGTCGATGATGCGGCCACGGAAGATGTCGGCCATGCGCTTCATCTCCTCGCGCTCCTTACCCACGGCACGCACCTTCACCATCATGAGCTCGCGCTCGGTGTAGGCGCCTTCGGTGAGGTCCACTACCTTCACGACTTCGATCAGGCGGTTCAGGTGCTTGGTGATCTGCTCGATCACGTCGTCGGAGCCCGTGGTCTGGATGGTCATGCGCGACAGCGATGCATCCTCGGTGGGCGCCACGGTGAGCGATTCGATGTTGTAACCACGGGCCGAGAAGAGGCCCACGACGCGGGAAAGAGCGCCAGGCTCGTTTTCCAGCAAGACAGCAATGATGTGTTTCATGGTGAAGAGATTCCTCTTTTCGCTGCCCTCCCCCATGCACGGTAATGCATGGGCTTGGCAGGCAATAGATTCGTCAAAAAAATGGACGCTATCTATTCGATAGCTGATAGCGCATGAAAAACGTGCGCTTGGGGCTGATTTGGCTTAAAGGTCTTCCGACCCCAGCAGCATTTCGGTGATGCCCTTGCCGGCCTGCACCATCGGGAACACGTTCTCGGTGGGGTCGGTGCGGAAGTCCATGAACACCGTGCGGTCCTTGAGCTTGCGGGCCTCGCGCAGCGCCGGCTCCACGTCTTGAGGACGCTCGATCAGCATGCCCACGTGGCCATAGGCCTCGGCCAGCTTCACGAAGTTGGGCAACGCATCCATGTAGCTGTGGCTGTAGCGGCCGGAGTACTCGATCTCTTGCCACTGGCGCACCATGCCCAGGTAGCGGTTGTTCAGCGAGCAGATCTTGATCGGCGTGTTGTACTGCAGGCAGGTAGACAGTTCCTGGATGTTCATCTGCACCGAGCCTTCGCCGGTAATACAGAACACTTCGGACTGCGGCTTGGCCAGCTTGATGCCCATGGCGTAAGGAATGCCCACACCCATGGTGCCCAGGCCACCGGAGTTGATCCAGCGACGGGGTTCGTCAAAGCGGTAGTACTGCGCCGCCCACATCTGGTGCTGGCCCACGTCGGATGTGATGTAGGTATCACCATCCTTGGTCATGTTCCACAGCGTTTCGACCACGTACTGGGGCTTGATGACGTCGCCGCTGCCCATGCTGTACTTCAGGCATTCACGCTTGCGCCAGCCCTCGATGGTGTCCCACCAAGCAGCCAGGGCACCGGCGTCGGGGCGGGTGCTGCTCTCGCGGATCATGGAGATCAGCTCGGTGAGCACATCCTTCACGTCACCGACGATCGGAATGTCCACCTTCACACGCTTGGAGATGCTCGATGGATCGATATCAACGTGGATGATCTTGCGGTCGTTCTGTGCGAAGTGCTTAGGATTACCGATCACGCGGTCGTCAAACCGGGCACCCACAGCCAGCAGCACGTCGCAGTTCTGCATGGCGTTGTTGGCTTCGATGGTGCCGTGCATCCCCAGCATGCCCAGGAACTTGCGGTCGCTGGCAGGGTAGGCGCCCAGGCCCATCAGCGTGTTAGTGACGGGGTAGCCCAGCATGTCCACCAGCGTACGCAGCTCGTTGGTGGCATTGCCCAGCAACACACCGCCACCGGTGTAAATATAGGGGCGCTTGGCCGCCAGCAGCAGCTGCAGGGCCTTGCGGATCTGCCCACCGTGGCCTTTGCGCACGGGGTTGTACGAGCGCATTTCCACCGTCTGGGGGTAGCCGGTGTAAGGCACCTTCTTGAACGACACGTCCTTGGGCACGTCCACCACCACAGGGCCGGGGCGGCCAGTGCGTGCGATGTGGAAAGCCTTTTTCATCGTCGCGGCCAGATCGCGCGGTTCCTTGACGAGGAAGTTGTGCTTGACGATGGGACGGGTGATACCGACCGTGTCGCACTCCTGGAAGGCGTCCAGCCCGATCGCGGGCGTGGGCACCTGGCCAGAGATGATCACCATGGGGATCGAATCCATGTACGCGGTGGCGATACCGGTCACGGCATTGGTCAGACCGGGGCCCGAGGTCACCAGTGCTACGCCCACCTCGCCTGTGGCTCGGGCATAGCCGTCCGCAGCATGCACGGCAGCCTGTTCGTGGCGCACCAGCACGTGCTGGATGGTGTCTTGCTTGTACAGCGCGTCATAGATGTACAGGACCGCACCACCGGGATAGCCCCAGATGTACTGGACGTTCTCGGCCTGAAGCGACTTGATGAGGATCTCGGCACCCATGAGGTCCTGAGATGCGGAAGCGGGGGATGCGTTGCCCTGCGAAGCAGCGGCTGCTGAAGAGATTTCAGCTTTGGAGATTTCCATGATCGATCAACCTTTGTGAATTTCTCTGACGAAAAACCTTGGGTGCCCCTCGCACGCGCTCTTGTGAAGCCAGCTTGGGACTTGAGGCCAAGGACATGGGCGGGATGATTGCCGCGCCGGACCGTGACCCGTTTGCCTTTTGAATTGCAAAGCCAATTATCGCACTGCAACACACACAAAATGCAGCGCCGCCGAAAAAAACTCCGGCGGGTGCGATAATCAGTGGTTTTACGGCGCCATGCAGTTGCAAAACTGCGGACTTTTGCGTCGATCTCCTCCCGGGCTGACCCGTCTTGGCAACCGAACAAGAACTCTCCGATTTCCTCAAAAGCGTAGAAAAGCGCGCATTCAAGCGCTCGGTCTACCACGTTCGCAACGAGGAAGCGGCGCTGGACATTGTGCAAGACAGCATGCTCAAGCTGGCAGAGCACTACGGCGACAAGCCGGCAAGCGAATTGCCCATGCTGTTCCAGCGGATTCTCTCCAACTGCACCCTGGACTGGTTCAGGCGCCAGAAGACACGCAATGCACTGTTTTCGAGCATGAGCGACTTCGAGGGCCCGGGCGAAGATGGCACGGATTTTGATCTACTCGAAGCGTATTCAGGGACAGAGGACGGGGACAAGGCCGAAAGCGCGGAAGACCTGACCCGCCGCGCCCAGATATTCCAGGGCATTGAGGAAGAAATTGCCGAATTGCCTCCACGTCAACGGGAAGCGTTCCTGATGCGTTACTGGGAGGAAATGGACGTCGCAGAGACAGCCGCCGCCATGGGCTGCTCTGAAGGCAGTGTCAAAACCCACTGCTTTCGCGCCATACAAACCCTCAGCAAGGCACTGAAGGCCAAAGGAATCGAGCCATGAAGAACACTGCACAGACACCATCGACCCAAGCTGAAGCAGCCGCAGAGCGCTTTGCGCTGCGCGTCACGGCCCGACTGTCCAGCGGGACCGAGGCTCTGCCCTACGACATTTCTGAGCGACTGCGTGCCTCGCGCATGCAGGCCTTGGCCAAACGCAAGGTCACCGTGCCGGTGCGCCGTACGGCGCCGGCTGCCGTAGTGGTCAACGCAGGCAGCACCGCCACCCTGGGGCGTGGCGGCGAAGGCGGCGGCTGGTGGAATGCCCTGGTTTCGGCTGTTCCGCTGCTGGCCTTGGTGGTGGGCCTGGTGGTCATCAACATTGCCCAGGACGAACGCGCCGCCAATGACGTGGCCGAAGTCGATGCCGCGTTGCTGACCGACGACCTGCCGCCTGCCGCCTACTCGGACCCAGGCTTCGTACAATTCCTCAAGACTTCCGCGCAGTCGAACTGACTGCCCGACTCTGGACTGCATGCACCCAAGCCCCACCGAAGCCCCCTCCACGCTGCCAGCCTTTGTGCTGGCATTGGCGCTTCTGGGCGCCCTCACCGCGGGTGGCTGGCAGGCATGGGTGCAGATGCGCATGGCTCCGAGCACCGTGCTGCAGGCGGGCGCCGAGGCTGCCGTGGCACGCCCCAACAATGCCCGTGCGGACTTGTCTGCCGTCAACTTGCCTCCCGCCACTGAATCGGGACCGGGCTGGGGCACGCTCAACACAGCACAAAAGCTGGCGCTGTATCCGCTGGCAGAGCGCTGGGCGCTGATCAGCGAAGCCCAAAAACGCCGCTGGCTCGATCTGGCCGCCAACTACCCCAACCTTTCGGAAGAGGAACAGCGCAAGTTCCATGACCGCATCACCGACTGGGCGAGCCTGAGCGCCCAGCAACGCAACCAGGCGCGCCTGAACTACGCCGTCACCAAACGCCTGGCCGGCGATGACAAGCGAGCCCAGTGGGAGGCCTACCAGGCACTGTCGGACGAAGAGCGCAAGGCCCTGGCTTCCAAGGCAGCCCCCAACCCGCATGGTGCAGCCCCAGCCCTGCGCCCGGTGTCTCCCAAGAAGCTGGTGCAGGTGCCAGCGGCCACCCAGGCCAGCCCTGACCGGCCGAATGCCCCCAAGATTCCACCGGTCGTAGACCATTCGCCCCGCGTTGCAGCGCCCGTACCTGCGCCAGCAACCGTTGCTGCCCCGGCATCCCCAGCGCCAGCGGCCTCTACAGCCGGGGTGGAAACGGCCCCCGTGGCGATCCCCAGCGCGGTGCCTGCTGCGCTCCCCCCTCTGGGTAGCAGCGGCACGGAAGGCTCCAGCTCGCCAACGCCTCCCCCGGTGACCCCTGACACCTCCGGCCTGTATCCTCAGTAGGTTTGCAACCTGCCCCCGGCCCGACGGGCCTGACCTGGAATGTCCGCTTCTCCACCTCCCCTCACGCCGCAAGCGGCGGCCCCCGCCTCCTTCGGCACCACCCTCGCGGGCGCCCCTACGCCCAATCTGTGGCGGCGCATGGCTTGCTGGCTGTATGAAGGCATGCTCATGTTCGGTGTGGTCTTCATTGCGGGCTACCTGTTCGGCACATTGAGCCAGACCCGGAACGCGATGGACAACCGGCATGCGCTGCAGGCCTTTCTGTTTGTGGTGTTCGGCATTTATTTCACCTGGTTCTGGGCCAAAGGGCAGACCCTGGCGCAGAAAACCTGGCACATCCGCGTGGTCAGCACCGCCGGTCAACCCATCAGCCAGCCGCGTGCCTTGCTACGCTATGTCTTGAGCTGGCTGTGGTTTTTGCCGCCTCTGGCGGCGATTGCACCGTTCTCCCTGTCGGGCGGTGAGTCTGCGGTGATCGTGCTGGGCTGGGTGGCCGTCTGGGCGTTGCTCAGCCGCTTCCACCCCACTCGGCAGTTCTGGCACGACGCATTGGCCGGCACGCGTCTGGTGCACTACGAAATCCCCAAAAAATAAGCGCATGCAACCCTCTCCCCCCCCATCGGCGGCCCCTGCCAACCCCCAGAAGGCCCGCACGGGCCTCAACCGCATCTGGCACGCGGCAGGCTATTCCCTGGAAGGGCTGCGGGCCGGCTGGAACGAGAAAGCCTTCCGCCAGGAGGCCATCGGCGCCATGGTGCTGCTGCCCCTGTCGCTCTGGCTGGGCCGCAGCTGGGTCGAAGTGGCCCTGCTGGCGGGCTCCGTGGTCATCGTGATGATTGTGGAACTACTCAACACTGGCATCGAAACCGCCATCGACCGCATCGGGCCCGAGTGGCATGACCTGTCCAAGCGTGCCAAGGACATGGGCAGTGCGGCAGTTTTGCTGGCTTTGCTGCTGTGCATCGGCATCTGGGCCGCCGCGTTATTTCAGAGGTTTTTCCATGGCTGAACCCGCTTTTTCTGTGTGCGTGTACTGCGGCTCGCGCCCCGGTGACAACCCGGCCTATACCCAGGTTGCGCAAGCGGTGGGCCAGTGGATTGGTGCGCACCACGGGCAACTGGTGTACGGCGGCGGTCGCAGCGGCCTGATGGGCACCGTGGCCGAAGCCACGCGGCTGGCGGGTGGCCGGGTGGTGGGTGTGATCCCGCAGGCGCTGGTGGACAAGGAACTGGCCAACCGACAGTGCGACGAGTTGCACATCGTGCAGACCATGCACGAGCGCAAGGCCATGATGGCCGAGCGCAGCGATGCCTTTCTCGCCCTGCCCGGGGGCATTGGCACGTTTGAAGAACTGTTTGAGGTGTGGACCTGGCGCCAGCTGGGCTATCACGACAAGCCGCTGGGCTTGCTGAACGTGGCGGGCTACTACGACGGCCTGCTGGGTTTTCTGCAGACCAGCGTGGCCAGTGGCTTCATGGGCGAGTGGCAGATGGGCCTGCTGCACTCTGGCAGTGACGCCAGCGAGCTGCTGCAATCCCTAGTGGAACAGGCCGGCACCAATGCCCGCCAGATCCCCCTGCGCTCAGTGATCTAATTTTCCAAAAAGCTGGCTTGTGCTGGCGCGCCCCACGCCAGCGAGTGCAGCTCATGGGCGGCACCGCTGTATGAGCGATGTCCCCTCTTCCCGGATGGCGCAACCCGATGCGAAGGAGGAACGCGCCAAGCGGCTCAGAGGGTGACCACCTCAGACCGCAGCGTCATCCAGATCGCCCGTGCGGATGCGCACGGTGCGCTCCACGGCGGTCACAAAAATCTTGCCGTCACCAATCTTGCCCGTGCGCGCCACGTTCACGATGGCGTCCACGCAGCGGTCCACATCCTCGGACTTCACGACGACCTCAACCTTCACCTTGGGCAGAAAGTCCACCACGTATTCCGCGCCACGGTACAGCTCGGTGTGGCCCTTCTGGCGGCCAAAACCTTTCACTTCGGTGACCGTGAGGCCGGTCACGCCGCATTCGGCCAGGGCTTCGCGGACTTCTTCGAGCTTGAAGGGCTTGATGACGGCGGTGATCATTTTCATGGCGGGTCTCCTGGAGGATGTAAAAAAGGGGGCTGAAGGCACGGCGCGAATGCGTCACGCCCTGAATTTGCTGGTGATAGGGTAACGCCAGTCCTTGCCGAAGCTGCGGCGCGTGACGCGAATCCCTACGGGAGCCTGGCGGCGTTTGTACTCGTTGAGCTTGATGAGCCGTGTCACGCGCTCCACATCGGCGCGCGCAAAGCCGCTGGCAATGATGGATTCGATGGGCTCATCGTTCTCCATATAGCGGGCCACGATGGCGTCCAGCACCTCGTACGGCGGCAGGCTGTCCTGGTCTTTCTGGTCGGGCCGCAGTTCAGCGCTGGGCGGGCGGGTGATGATGCGCTCCGGAATGGGATTGGCACCCGTGCCATAAGGATCGTTGGCATTGCGCCAGCGGGCCAGG
This sequence comes from Acidovorax sp. M14, assembly GCF_049331375.1. Classification (NCBI taxonomy): domain Bacteria; kingdom Pseudomonadati; phylum Pseudomonadota; class Betaproteobacteria; order Burkholderiales; family Comamonadaceae; genus Acidovorax; species Acidovorax sp. M14. Next base: position 1,980,170 of record NZ_CP186263.1, on the reverse strand, counting down.
TCGAACACCCGGGTCTTGGCCACGTCCTTGATCACCGCAAAGCCGCCGGCCATGTCGCCGTACAGGGTGCAGTAGCCGGTGGACATTTCGCTCTTGTTGCCCGTGGTCAGCACGATGGCACCGAACTTGTTGGACAGCGCCATCAGCAGCGTGCCCCGGATGCGCGCCTGCAGGTTTTCTTCGGTGGTGTCTTCAGGCAAGCCAGCAAACTCGGTGGCCAGCGCGGCCTTGAAGGCCTCGAACTGCGGCTTGATGGAGATTTCGTCGTAGCGCACGCCCATGCGCGTGGCCATGTCACGCGCGTCGATCCAGCTGATGTCGGCGGTATAAGGCGACGGCATCATCACCGTGCGGACCTTGTCGGCACCGAGCGCGTCTACCGCAATCGCCAGCACCAGCGCCGAGTCAATGCCGCCCGACAGCCCCAGCAACGCGCCCGGGAAGCCGTTCTTGCCCACGTAGTCGCGCACGCCCAGCACCAGGGCATCCCACAGATCGGCCTCCAGCGTGCGCTCGGGGGCCACCTCTGCTGTAATTTTGATAGCACCTTGGGCAGGTTCCACTAGCGCATAGACCAGTTTTTCCACAAAAGCAGGCGCCCGCGCCGCCACCGAGCCGTCGGCCGCCAGCGCAAACGACCGGCCCTCAAACACCACCTCGTCCTGTCCGCCCACCAGATGGGCGTAGACCAGCGGCAGGCCCGTCTCGACCACACGGGCGCGCATCGTGGCCTCGCGCTCCGTGCCCTTGCCCAGGTGGAAAGGCGATGCATTAATGACCGCCAGCAGCTGCGCCCCGGCGGCGGCCGTGTCGCGCGCGGGTGTGGCAAACCAGGCGTCTTCGCACACCAGCACGCCCACCTTCACGCCCTCCACCTCGAACACGCAAGGCTTGCTGCCCGGCACGAAGTAGCGCCGCTCGTCAAACACCTGGTAGTTGGGCAGCTCGCGCTTGGCGTACGTCTGCTCGATCGTGCCGTCGCGCACCACGCTGGCGGCGTTGAAGCACACGCTGAAGGCCTGCGCGCCAGGGGCCATGGCCTGCGGGTGGCCCAGCACGATAGCGAGGCCTTTCAACCCCGCAGTCTCGCGGGCCACGGTTTTCACGGCATCATCGCAGGCCGCAATGAAGGCGGGGCGCAGGAACAGGTCTTCGGCCGCATAGCCGCAAATGGCCAGCTCCGGCGTCAGCAACAGGCGAGCCCCTTGGGCATAGGCTTCGCGGGCTGCCGCAATGATCTTTTGGGCGTTGCCGGGCATGTCGCCCACAACAAAGTTGAGCTGCGCAGTGCAAATGGAGAGCGTCATGGAACTGGAATCGGCCCCTGCGGCCGGGTTGAATACCGCCGTTGCAGGCCCGCCATCAAGGGAGCATCACAGGGGCCTGCATGGCTGAAGCTGACATTATCGCCCGCGTGCTCCCCTCCGCGCTGGACGTGGACGCTGCGGCCTGGAACCGCCTGCTGGCGCAGCAAAGCCACCCCACGCCCTTCATGCGGCATGAATACCTGGCGGCGCTGGAAAGCAGCGGCAGCGCTACGCCCCGCACCGGATGGACGCCCTGCCTCATGACGCTGTGGCAAGGCGACACCCTGGTGGCGGCCTGCCCGCTGTACCTCAAGAGCCATTCGTACGGCGAATACGTCTTCGACTGGGCCTGGGCCAGCGCCTACGAGCAGCATGGCGTGCCCTACTACCCCAAGGCCGTCATCGCCGTGCCCTTCACGCCCGTGCCGGGCAGCCGCCTGCTGGCGCGGGATGCAGCCACGCGGGCCCTGCTGGTGCAGGCGGTGTGCCAGTGGTGCGAGCAAGAGAACGTGTCATCCGTGCACGTGCTGTTTGCCAGCGATGACGATGTGCAGACCAGCGTGCAGCAAGACCTGATGCTGCGGCACACCGTGCAATTTCATTGGAAGAACGAGCCCCCCACGCTGGCTGCTGCGCAAGGGGAGGCGGCCACGGCTGGGCAGCCCCCGCGCTACCGGGACTTTGACCACTTTCTGGCCAGTCTGTCGCAGGACAAGCGCAAAAAGATCCGCCAGGAGCGCCGCCGCGTGGCCGATGCGGGGGTGACCTTCCGCTGGTCGCGCGGGGCTGACATCAGCACCGCAGACTGGGACTTTTTCTACCGCTGCTACGAGCGCACCTACCTGGAGCACGGCAACCCGCCCTACCTCACACGCGACTTCTTTGCCCGCATGGCCGCGCACATGCCGGAGGCCTGGCTGCTGTTTGTGGGAGAGCGGGACGGGCGGCCTATTGCTAGCAGTTTGATAGCTATCGGCGCATATGAATCTAGCGCTACAGGCCCAAATGACTCTGATTCAGGCTCTGAATCAGGCTATGAGCCAAGCTCCAGACTGGTGGCCTACGGCCGCTACTGGGGGGCCCTGGAGCGTGTGGACTGCCTTCATTTCGAGGCCTGTTACTACCAGCCGCTGCAGTGGTGCATCGCCCACGGCGCCGTGCGGTTTGAGGGGGGCGCCCAGGGCGAACACAAGATGGCCCGCGCGCTGCTGCCCGTGCAGGCCACCAGCGCGCACTGGCTGGCGCACCCCGCGTTTGCAGAGGCGGTACAGCGTTTTCTGGACCGCGAAGGGGCCGGGGTGGAGAACTACCTGGAGTCCCTGCACCAGCGCCTGCCGTTCAAGCAAGCGCCGTAAGAATCTGTTCAAAGGCTTCGCCACACGCCCCCTTGCCCGCACAGCGCAAGGGGCGGCGCGGCTCGACGGCTCAGAACGATTCCCAATCGTCGTCCCCCACAGCACTTGTGACCTTGGGGCGCGACGCACTGGCCAATGCCACAGGCTGCGCAGGCCGGGGCGCCGCCGCCTGGGAGGAGCCCGCCAGGCGCACCTTGAGTTCCTTGGCCAGCTGGATCACCGCCGTGGCGACCTTTTGCGAAGCACGGGAGAACGCGGTGTCGTTGGCCAACTGCTTTTCTGCGTGGTCATAGGCACCCTGATTGATCATGCGCGCCACCTTGCCCGCCTCTTCGTGGAACTGGCGGTGTGCACCCAACAGGTTCACAAAAGACGGCTTGCCACCATATTGCGAGCTGCCCGCGCCATGCAGCCATTGGCCCAGTTCGCAGCAGTCGTCGCGGCCCACTGTGTCCGCATCCAGCCGCTCCTTCTGGGTGACGGCGGTGCGCAGCTTGGCGCGCCAGTTGGCGTGAGCCTGGATGGCAGTGTCCAGGTTGATGCCCAGCGCTGCGCCCGCGTTGCCCGCAGGCACAGCGCCAAGGGCGCGCTGGGACGGCAACGGTGCATAGGCCGGTGTGGTGCCCACACGCGCCGCTGGAGCAAAGGAAGCACGCTGCGTGCTGCCGCTGGCCGCCTGCGTTGCCACTGCACTCTGGGCGCCCAGCTTGAAGAACGCCACCGTGCTCACCAGGTCCTGCGCCTGGGTGTTGAGGCTGCTGGCGGCTGCGGCCATTTCTTCCACCAGTGCGGCGTTCTGCTGAGTAACCTGGTCCATCTGCGTGACGGCCTCGCCCACCTGGGCCACGCCCTGGCTTTGTTCGGAGCTGGCGGCACTGATCTCGCCCATCAGGTCCGTCACCCGCTTGATGGCGCCCACCACCTCGGTCATCGTTGCTCCGGCCTGATCGACCAGTGTGGTGCCTGCGGTCACGCGCTCCACGCTGTCGTTGATCAGGGCCTTGATCTGCTTGGCTGCGTCGGCCGAACGGCCCGCCAGGCTGCGCACCTCGGACGCCACCACCGCGAAGCCCCGGCCCTGCTCGCCGGCACGCGCCGCTTCCACGGCCGCGTTCAGCGCGAGGATGTTGGTCTGGAAGGCGATGCCATCGATCACGCCGATGATGTCGGCGATCTTGCTGCTGCTGTCGTGGATGCCCTTCATGGTGTCCACCACCTGGCTCACCACCTCGCCCCCATGCACCGCCACGGTGGACGCACTTTGCGCAAGCTGGTTGGCCTGCCGAGCGTTGTCGGCGTTCTGGCGCACGGTCGAATTGAGCTGCTCCATGGATGCCGCCGTTTCCTGCAGTGCGCTGGCCTGCTGCTCGGTGCGCGCACTCAGGTCGTTGTTGCCCTGGGCGATCTCGGACGATGCCGTGGCCACGTTCTCGGAGCCCGAGCGCACATGCCCCACGATGCGCGACAGGTTCTGCTGCATATCGTTCAGCGACCGCAGCAGGTGCGCCATCTCATTGCGGCTTTCACCCATATCGGGAATGTGGACCGACAAGTTGCCATGGCTGATTTCATCGGCCGCGTGCACAGCCCGCTGCACCGGCCCCACGATGGAGCGCGTGGTCCACAGCGCAAACAAGGCGCCCAGCACCAGCGATGCCACTGCAGCCAGCGCCAGCACCCATTGGCTGGTCACCGCGTCCTGGAGGATGGCGCCTTCAAAGTCATCGAGCTGCTTGTGCGTGTTGTCTGCCACATCGGCCAGCGATTGCAGGTAGGCGGTGGCCAGCGGCTTGAGGTCGCTGTCCACCAGCGCAAACACATCCTCGCCCGCCTTCTTGCGGTCCAGCAGCTTGGCGCGGGCATCCACATAAGCCTTGCGGGTGACAGCCACGCGCTCCATCAGCGCCTTTTCGGTCGGGTCGTCCACCAGCGCTTCCAGCTTTTTCTGCGCCTCGCTGGCACGCTGCGACGTGGCGGCCATGTCGGCCGACAACGACTGGATATAGCCCGCGTCCGTGGCCTTGAGCGATGCCGACGCCCGCACCCAGTTCAGGTCAATGGCGGCCTTCCATTCCTGCGCGAGTGCGTTGCGCTCCATCTCGACAGTGGCGATGCGGCTGCTGGCCTCCTTGAGTACCGCCAGCCGCCACACGCCGGTGGCAGCAATGGCGGCGGTGATCAACAGGATGAGGCCAAAGGCCAGACTCAGGCGTGCTCCGATTTTGAGGTTGTTCATGGACTCTTTCGTGGGACTTGTAGGTTTTTGCCAGCCGTTAGGCCATGTCGGCCGGGGCGTGCTCATGCACGGGTGGCCGGTCAGGACGATGGCAAGGTCTGGATTGGCGTCAATTGTATCATTTTTTGATAAAAATGATTTTATCAATTTATAACTATGACGCGTGGGCAGGGACGGGAGAGGGAAAGGCGCCCGTGGTGTGGCGCGCTGGCGCAGCCAAGGGTGGACACCCCTGCCCGATTGCCCGGAAAGAAACGCAATCAGACGCACGCACCGCCCGTTGCGAGCCATGCGCAGCCTACGGTCTCTGTGCCTTGAGTAGCGGACGCTTTGGTTGGCCCGCTTTGATGAAGAAGTTTATGCCCCAACAAGGGGCATAAACCTTACAACCGACCCCTCTGCCTGCGCCACATCAAAAGCTCTCCCAATCGTCCTCCGCACCTGCGGCAACAGGTTGGGCCAGCTTGGGCGGCGCACTGGCCGATTTGGCGGCGGAAGGCGCTGCAGCAGCAGACGCTTTTTTGCCAGCAGGTGCGGGCGTGGCCGTGGACCGCAGGGTAGAAGTCTCCCTGACGGGCGCGCCTGTCGATGCAGGCTTGCCTGCAGGTGCAGCGGGCACGGGGCGCTGCGCCCCGGTGGCTCCGCCGCCCGGCTGCGCTGCACGCGCCTGGTCGGCTGTGAGCTTGAACACGGCCACCGCCCCCACCAAGGCCTGCGCCTGATGGCTCAGACTGCTGGCGGCCGCCGCCATTTCCTCCACCAGCGCGGCGTTCTGCTGGGTGACCTGGTCCATCTGCGTCACGGCCTCACCCACCTGCGACACGCCGGTGCTCTGCTCGCTGCTGGCGGCGCTGATCTCGCCCATGATGTCCGTCACGCGGCGAATGGCGCCCACAACCTCGGTCATGGTGGTGCCAGCCTTGTCCACCAGCTGCGAGCCCTGCTCCACACGCTCCACGCTGGCTGTGATGAGCGACTTGATCTCCTTGGCCGCCTCGGCGCTGCGCTGGGCCAGATTGCGCACCTCGCCCGCCACCACGGCAAAGCCCCGGCCCTGCTCGCCCGCGCGGGCGGCCTCCACGGCAGCGTTCAGCGCCAGGATGTTGGTCTGGAACGCGATGCCGTCGATGACCGAGATGATGTCAGCGATCTTCCTGCTGCTGTCGTTGATGCCCTTCATGGTCGTCACCACCTCGGCCACCACATCACCGCCCTGCCCCGCCACGGTGGATGCGCTCATCGCCAGCTGGTTGGCCTGGCGCGCGTTGTCGGCGTTTTGTTTGACGGTGGAACTCAGCTCCTCCATCGACGCTGCGGTCTCCTGCAGTGCGCTGGCCTGCTGTTCGGTGCGGATCGACAGATCGTTGTTGCCCGAGGCGATTTCGGCACTGGCAGACGCCACCCCCTGGGCGTTACTGCGCACGCCCGACACTACATGCGCCAGGTTGTCGCGCATGGTAGTCAGGCCGCTGAGCAAATGGGCGATCTCGTCCTTGCCCCGGGCGTGGATCGCCACGGTCAGGTCGCCCTGGGCCACCGCGTCGGTGATCTGCACCGCATCGCCCAGCGCGCGCGAAATCTGCCGGATCATGGCGCCGCCCATCAGCACCGCCAGCGCGATGCCCGCCACCACCGCCGTGACTGCCAGCGCGCGGATGGTCTGGTAGCTGGCGGCCGCGCTGTCGTACTCGGCCTTGGCACGGTCCAGCTGCACCTGCATCAGCTGGCCCAGCACCGCCTGCAACGGGTCGATGGCGGGGTACATCTCCTTGGCGGCAAACGCGGTCAGCGCCGCCACATCGCCCGACTTGAAGTGCCCCGCCAGCACTTCGGTCGCCGCATCGGCCTTGGCCTGCAGCGGCTTGAAGCGCTCGACCAGCTGCGTTTCCTCCGGCACCAGTTGCGTGGCGAGGTAGGCCTTCCAGTTGGTAACGATGGCCTTGCGCGCGTCGGCCACGGACTGCAGGCCTTGCGCAGGGGTCAGCGCGCCGTCGCGCACCTTGTGGGCCGTGTCCACCACGTTGACGGCATACATGTCCGCCACCACCTTGATCTGCTTGAGTGGCACCACCCGGTCGTCGTAGACCGTTTTGAGCCCGGCATTGGAGTTGCCCATGCCATACAACCCCGCCATGCCCACCAGCAGGACCAGCAGGCACAGCGCCGCAAGCAGACCCGCCAGGCGGGTGGAAATCTTGAACTGGTTCATGACAACACTCCTGAGGGAAACGATGCACACGGCTGAGCCCCGCTGGCTGCGCGCCAGCGGTGGGAAAAGAGCACAGAGAAAGTGGCAACAGCAGCCAGAGCGGCCCGGGGCGGCGGCCTTGGTGGTGCCAGAGTGCGCATTGCAACCCCTTGCGCCCAAGCCCGGCGGGCCGCGTCAGCGGCCGGGGGCTGGTGCGTGCGCAAGCGTGTGCGCACAGCGGTGAAACCACGGTCCATTGCGGAACTCCTGGGGAGAACGGCGCAAAAAGAAATGCCCACCCATGCAAAGACCGCGCGCCGTGGCGGTCGCGCCCAGCATAGCGCTTTCCGTTACGTTTGCGTACGAGTCGCATCGTTGGGGCTGGGACGACGGCCCCGGTTGGCAACCAGCCAACTTCACCAGCCGCTGATGCCAGTCGCACATCCGCCAAGTAAAAAAAGCACGCAGAAGGTGCCCCCTCTGCGTGCTTCTTCACTTCTGTTTTGATAGCTGTCAGCGCATGTTCCACCTGCGCTTGCAGCCGTTTTGACCTGAACTCTGCATCTCGAGGCCTGTCTGGCCCTCGTCAGAAGCTCTCCCAGTCGTCGTCGTTGCCCCCTGCCTTGGCCGGGGCCGGGCTGGGCGCTGCCGGTTTGGGGGCTGCGGCGCTGGCTGCTGGGGCCGCTGGCGCTGCGCTGCCGGTCTTGGGCGCTGCCAGGCTGGCGGCGGGTTTGCTGCTGCTGCTCTTGGCGCTGCTGCCCAGGCTGCTGCGGGCCGGGGCTTTGTAGCTGGGCGCTGCCATGGGAGGGCGGACGGGGGCAGCGCTGCTGCGCGCCGGGCTAGGGCTTGACGTGCCGTTGGCGTCGAGCTTGAACACGGCCACGGCGTTGACCAGTTCGCCGGCCTGGGCGTTCAGTGCGCTGGCAGCCGCTGCCATTTCTTCCACCAGGGCGGCGTTTTGCTGGGTGGCCTGGTCCATCTGGGTGACGGCTTCTCCCACCTGGCCGACTCCTGCGCTTTGTTCGCTGCTGGCAGCGCTGATCTCTCCCATGATGTCGGTCACGCGGCGGATGGCGCTGACGACTTCGGTCATGGTGGCTCCGGCTTTGTCCACCAAGGCGGTGCCTTGTTCCACGCGTTCCACGCTGGCGGTGATGAGGGCTTTGATTTCTTTGGCGGCTTCTGCGCTGCGTCCTGCCAGGTTGCGTACCTCGCCCGCCACCACGGCAAAACCACGTCCTTGTTCGCCAGCGCGGGCGGCTTCAACGGCTGCGTTGAGGGCGAGGATGTTGGTCTGGAAGGCGATGCCGTCGATGACGCTGATGATGTCTGCGATCTTGTTGCTGCTGGCGTTGATGCCTTTCATGGTCTCGACGACTTCGGCCACGACGTCTCCGCCTTGGACGGCCACGGTGCTGGCGCTGACGGCCAGCTGGTTGGCGGCGCGTGCGTTGTCGGCGTTCTGGCGCACGGTGGAGCCCAGTTCTTCCATGGAGGCTGCGGTTTCTTCCAGGGCACTGGCCTGCTGTTCTGTGCGCGCACTCAGGTCGTTGTTGCCGGAGGCTATCTGCGCGCTGGCTGAGGCTACGCCTTCAGCGTTCTGGCGTACCGTGCTGACGGTGTTGACCAGGCTTTGCTGCATGCGTTGCAGGGCGCTGAGCAGGTGCCCGGTTTCGTCCTTGGACTGCACGACGATCTGGCCGCTCAGGTCGCCACCGGCCACGCGGTCGGCCGCCTCCACCGCCTGCGCCAGGGGGCGGGTGATGGAGCGGATGATGGTGATGGCCAGAAAGATTGCGATGCCGATGGCAAGTGCGGCCGCAATGAGCACGTCCCGCTGCAATGCCAGCGCGGCAGACTCTGCGAGCGCGCCCGCTTCCACCGTTCGCTTGGATTGAAATTCAAACTGCTCATCGATCGCGGCCATGTAGGCCCGCTGCGCAGGGCGAAGTTGCTCCTCCAGCAACTTCAGGGCTTCGTCCCGTTGGCCTTGCTGGAGTGCCGCTAGGTATTGGTCTCGCAGCTTCAGGAAGTCACCACGCCGCTGCTGCATGCGCGCCATGAGTTCCTTGCCCTTTTCGGAGCTGACCAGTGTGTTCAGCGTTTTGTATTGCGCATCCACATCCGCCGCCGCAGCAGCTATCTGGCTGGTCGCCGACTTCACAATCGCCTCCGACGTGAAGATCGCCAGGTTGCGAAGCTGAATCGCCTGCTCGTTCACCCCGTCGTTGAGGGCCCCCAGCGCTTTGATGATGGGTATTCGGACATCGACCACGTCCTTGAGCTCTGCGCGCTGGTGGGCCGACCGCACCAGGCTCACAGCCCCCAAAGCGACCAACAGAAGCACCATGACGGCAAATGCCACAGCCAGCCGGGTTGAAATCTTGAGCTGATTCATCCTTCTTCTCCTCTGTGTGTTGATCTTGTGTAGTGGGTTGTCACATTACCTGTGCGAAGCCGATCTCACCAGTCCTATTTCGTCACTGCTCAGCAACGCCTCGATGTCCATCACGATCAGCATGCGCTCGCCCAGGCTGGCAATGCCGGTGACAAAGGCGGGGTCCACATGGCCTTGCCGCTCGAACTGGGGGGTGGGCTTGATGAGGTCGGGGGTGAGCGAGACCACATCGGCCACCGCGTCCACCACCGCCCCCACCACGGTAGAGCCGATGTCCAGAATGATGACGACGGTGAAGTCGGTGTAGCTGGCTTCAGGGCACTGCAGCTTCACGCGCAAATCCAGGATGGGGACGATGCGACCGCGCAGGTCGATCACCCCTTTGATGAAGTCGGGCGAATGCGCCAGGCGCGTGGGCCGTTCGTACGAGCGGATTTCCTGCACCCGCAGGATGTCGATGCCGTACTCCTCCGCGCCCAGGCGAAAGGTCAGGAATTCACGCACGGCGGCCGCCGCGCTGGACACCTGCCCTGGCGTTGCAGAGTGGGCGTTGGCAGGGACGGCGGAGTCGACAAAAGCGGTCATGGCACGGGGCTTTCAGGCGATGGGGGGCTGCGAGGGGCGCCAGAACGCGGAATGCGCAAAAGCTATTCAAAGCATAGCAGTCATAGGTTTCATTTCGTGACATTTTTTGAGAATCTCCCACGCCAATGCAAGGGGACTGAGGCCGCGACCGACCGGGCAATTGGAGAGCTTGCTCCATTTCGTGCCCCGCCCTGGTGCGCAAAAACTGCTACCGTCGCACCACCCGTGTGCCTTGCCTGGCACGCGCCGTTTTGGAACGACGAATCGATGCCCCTCTTCTCCGACCGCAAATCCGCCGCCCCCGACCACATGCCACCGCCGAGCCTGCCCCTGCTGGCCCTGGAGCTGCGGGCCCCCTGGGAGTTTGGCGCCGTGCTGCCTGCCTGGCCTGTGCTGCAGCGCGCCCCGCTGGGGGATGGGCACACGGTCATCGTGTTCCCGGGCCTCACGGCGGGTGACACCACCACCCTGCCCCTGCGCCGCTACCTCGAATCGCGCAACTACAACCCGCTGGGCTGGGGCCAGGGCCTGAACCTGGGGCCCCGCGAGGGCGTGCTGGAAAACGCCAAGGCCCAGTTGCAGCAAGCGGCGGATGCCAGCGGCAACAAGGTCAGCCTGGTGGGCTGGAGCCTGGGCGGCATCTACGCCCGCGAGCTGGCCAAGGAAATGCCCGACCTGGTGCGCTGCGTGGTGACCCTGGGCACGCCCTTTGCCGGCCCCCACACCTCTACCAACGCATGGCGCATCTACCAGTTCGCCAGCGGCCGCAGCATCGAGCGCGAAACCGAGAACTACAACCTGCCCGAAGCGCCCCCGGTGCCCACTACCAGCATCTACTCGCGCACCGACGGCGTGGTGGCCTGGCGCGGCAGCATCCAGGCGCCCGCAGACCACAACCCGCACACCGAGAACATCGAAGTGGTGGCCAGCCACTTTGGCATCGGCCTGAACCCCAGCGCCTGGTGGGCTGTGGCCGACCGGCTGGGCCAGCCGCTCGGCCCGGGCGTGGTGTGGCAACCCTTCCAGCGCCCGCAACTGCCAGGGCTACATCTGGTGTATCCCAACCCGCACCGCTGAGAGCAGTACGGAAAAGTCCCCTGCCGTACCCGAAGGGACGGCGGATTCCCAAGTGCTACGCAAAAAAAGCACGCAGAAGGTGTCCCCCTCTGCGTGCTTCTTCACTTCTGTTTTGATAGCTGTCAGCGCATGTTCCACCTGCGCTTGCAGCCGTTTTGACCTGAACTCTGCATCTCGAGGCCTGTCTGGCCCTCGTCAGAAGCTCTCCCAGTCGTCGTCGTTGCCCCCTGCCTTGGCCGGGGCCGGGCTGGGCGCTGCCGGTTTGGGGGCTGCGGCGCTGGCTGCTGGGGCCGCTGGCGCTGCGCTGCCGGTCTTGGGCGCTGCCAGGCTGGCGGCGGGTTTGCTGCTGCTGCTCTTGGCGCTGCTGCCCAGGCTGCTGCGGGCCGGGGCTTTGTAGCTGGGCGCTGCCATGGGAGGGCGGACGGGGGCAGCGCTGCTGCGCGCCGGGCTAGGGCTTGACGTGCCGTTGGCGTCGAGCTTGAACACGGCCACGGCGTTGACCAGTTCGCCGGCCTGGGCGTTCAGTGCGCTGGCAGCCGCTGCCATTTCTTCCACCAGGGCGGCGTTTTGCTGGGTGGCCTGGTCCATCTGGGTGACGGCTTCTCCCACCTGGCCGACTCCTGCGCTTTGTTCGCTGCTGGCAGCGCTGATCTCTCCCATGATGTCGGTCACGCGGCGGATGGCGCTGACGACTTCGGTCATGGTGGCTCCGGCTTTGTCCACCAAGGCGGTGCCTTGTTCCACGCGTTCCACGCTGGCGGTGATGAGGGCTTTGATTTCTTTGGCGGCTTCTGCGCTGCGTCCTGCCAGGTTGCGTACCTCGCCCGCCACCACGGCAAAACCACGTCCTTGTTCGCCAGCGCGGGCGGCTTCAACGGCTGCGTTGAGGGCGAGGATGTTGGTCTGGAAGGCGATGCCGTCGATGACGCTGATGATGTCTGCGATCTTGTTGCTGCTGGCGTTGATGCCTTTCATGGTCTCGACGACTTCGGCCACGACGTCTCCGCCTTGGACGGCCACGGTGCTGGCGCTGACGGCCAGCTGGTTGGCGGCGCGTGCGTTGTCGGCGTTCTGGCGCACGGTGGAGCCCAGTTCTTCCATGGAGGCTGCGGTTTCTTCCAGGGCACTGGCCTGCTGTTCTGTGCGCGCACTCAGGTCGTTGTTGCCGGAGGCTATCTGCGCGCTGGCTGAGGCCACGCCTTCGGCATTGCTGCGCACGCCGGACACCACCCGCGCCAGGTTGGCGCGCATGTCGCCCAGTGCGTTGAGCAGCTGGCCCATTTCATCCTTGCCACCCGAAGGCACTTCGGTCGCCAGGTCGCCATCTGCAATGGCGCGGGCAGCCTGCACCGCATGGTGGGCCGGACGGGTCACGGCGCGGGTGATGGCCACGCCCAGCACGGCGGCCAGTGCCACGCACAGCGCAAGCGTGCCAAGCACCCAGGCGCGCGCCACATTGAACACCTTCATCGCTTCCTCGTTGGCCTGCAAGGCCGCGTCCGCATTGATCTTTTGCAGCTCGCCCAGCGTCTCGGCCGTGGCCACAAAGGCCGACTCCGATTCGCCCGCATACAGCATGCTCAAGGCGTCAGCGGTCAGCTCCATGGTCTCGGCGGTACTGAAGTCCACGCCCTTGGCAATGTCTGCCAGCTTGTCCTGCAGGGCCACATAGGCCGCCTTGCGGGTCTTGTAGGCGTTGAATACCTCACGTTCCTTGGGCATGTCGATGAGCGGCTCGTAGACCGCCTCGACGCGGCTGAGGTCCTTGTGGCGCGCGGCGACTTGCTCGGCAAACGCCTTGACCTCGGCCGCGCTGCGCGCGCCGACCATGCCCGCCTCTGCACGGCGCATGCGGTTGAGCAGCACGCGCAGCTCGCCCGTTTGCGTGACGCTGGGCAGCAGGTTGGTGGCGATCTCCTCGGCGTTGGCGTGGATGCGGGACATTTGCACCAGCGCAATGGCGCCGAGCAAGGCGGTCAGCAACACGACCGCCAGGAAACCCGCCGCCAGCTTGACGCCAATGCGCAGATCAGAAATTTTCATGAATCACCTCAAAGTACCTCGAAACACCGGGACAGCCGCAGCCATGTAACAAAATGCAGTCTATCAGCGCGCCCAGCCGCACATGGCGCGGCTTTTCCCTACCCTGGCAGGGTGCTACCCACAAAAAAACACGCCACCCGAGATGGATGGCGTGCTTTTATTTTGATAGCATCTGGCGCATATCGCACCAGCGCTACGGGCAGAAATCGCCCAAAGGCTATCAGGCTTGCGACTTCTTGTAGTTGTCGATGCCGTCGGTGATTTCCTTCTTGGCAGCGTCGATGCCTTCCCAGCCCAACACCTTGACCCACTTGCCCTTTTCCAGGTCCTTGTAGTGCTCGAAGAAGTGGGCGATGGCGTTGCGGCGCATGGCGTTCACGTCATCGATGGTCTTCCAGTGGTCGTACATGGGCAGGATCTTGGAGGTGGGCACGGCAATCACCTTGCCATCCACACCGGCCTCGTCTTCCATCATCAGGATGCCCAGGGGGCGGCAGGGCACGACCACGCCGGGGAACAGCGGGTAAGGCGTGATCACCAGCACGTCCACCGGATCGCCGTCGCCCGACAGCGTCTGTGGCACGTACCCGTAGTTGGTGGGGTAGTGCATGGCGGTGGTCATGAAACGGTCCACAAAAATGGCGCCCGATTCCTTGTCCACTTCGTACTTGATCGGGTCGGCGTTCATCGGGATCTCGATGACGACGTTGAAGCTGTCAGGAACGTTCTTGCCTGGGGGGACGTTGTTGAGGGACATGTCTTTGGATAGTGGTTTGTTGACGATAACCCGCGAGGCCTTCGGCACTGATGCAGCGCAACGAAGCGTCGGGATTAACCCTGATTTTAGGCGCACGCCCCTTTCTGCCCGCTTGCAAACCGGCGTTTGCCTGTAAATTGGGTCTGTTGGCCAATCGGCTCCTGCGCGAAACGCATGGGTAGCACGAGGAAGCAACGCAGCGGGGAAACCACCGATGCGTTGGTCCCCCTCCGTGCAACACACCAAGGAGAATTGAATGGCTGCAAGCTCAGCACTGACATCCCCTCTCATCCTGGCCCTCGTTTGCGGGCTCATCGCGGTGGCCTACGGCATCTGGGCCCGGGGCTGGATCCTTTCCAAAGACCCGGGCAACGCCCGCATGCAGGAGATTGCCGCCGCCATCCAGGCGGGCGCAGCCGCCTACCTCGCCCGCCAGTACAAGACCATTGCCCTCGTGGGCGTGGTGCTGGCCGTGCTGATCGGCGTGTTTCTGGACGGCACCACGGCCGTGGGCTTTGTGGTGGGCGCCGTGCTCTCGGGCGCGTGCGGCTTCATCGGCATGAATGTGTCGGTGCGTGCCAACGTGCGCACCGCGCAGGCGGCCACCCACGGCATCGGCCCGGCGCTGGACGTGGCGTTTCGCGGCGGCGCCATCACCGGCATGCTGGTGGTGGGCTTGGGGCTGCTGGGTGTCACGGGCTTTTACTGGTTCCTGGCGGGCAACGGCAACCACACGCCCACGGCGCACCTGGCCACCTTGCTCAACCCATTGATCGGCTTTGCATTCGGCTCGTCGCTGATCTCGATCTTTGCGCGCCTGGGCGGCGGCATCTTCACCAAGGGCGCTGACGTGGGTGCCGACCTGGTGGGCAAGGTGGAGGCCGGCATCCCTGAGGACGACCCGCGCAACCCGGCCGTGATTGCCGACAACGTGGGCGACAACGTGGGTGACTGCGCGGGCATGGCGGCCGACCTGTTCGAGACCTATGCAGTGACGCTGATCGCCACCATGGTGCTGGGCGCCCTGATGGTAGCCACGGCCCAGGTCAATGCCGTGGTCTACCCGCTGGCGCTGGGCGCCGTGTCCATCGTGGCGTCCATCATCGGCTGCTTTTTTGTGAAGGCCTCGCCCGGCATGAAGAACGTGATGCCCGCGCTGTACAAGGGGCTGGCGATTGCGGGCGTGCTGTCACTCATTGCCTTCTACTTCGTCACGCTGTGGATCATGCCGGACAACGCCGTCACGGCCACGGGCTCGCAGCTGCGGCTGTTTGGCGCTTGCGCTACCGGCCTGGTGCTGACGGCCGCACTGGTCTGGATCACCGAGTTTTACACCGGTACGCAATACGCGCCCGTGCGGCACATCGCCCAGGCATCCACCACCGGCCACGGCACCAACATCATTGCGGGCCTGGGCGTGTCGATGCGCTCCACGGCCTGGCCCGTGGTGTTTGTGTGCACCGCCATCATCGTGGCCTACAGCC
Source organism: Acidovorax sp. M14 (assembly GCF_049331375.1). Lineage (NCBI taxonomy): Bacteria > Pseudomonadati > Pseudomonadota > Betaproteobacteria > Burkholderiales > Comamonadaceae > Acidovorax > Acidovorax sp. M14. Next base: position 1,964,740 of record NZ_CP186263.1, on the reverse strand, counting down.
TGGCCGGCCTGTATGGCATTGCGGTGGCGGCTACGTCCATGCTGAGCATGGCGGGCATTGTGGTGGCGCTGGATGCGTATGGCCCCATCACCGACAACGCGGGCGGCATTGCCGAAATGGCCGAGCTGCCCAGCAGCGTGCGCGACATCACCGACCCGCTGGACGCCGTGGGCAACACCACCAAGGCCGTGACCAAAGGCTACGCCATCGGCTCCGCCGGCCTGGCCGCACTGGTGCTGTTTGCCGACTACACCCACAAGCTGGAAACCTATGGCCGGGCGGTGAGCTTCGACCTGTCAGACCCGATGGTCATCGTCGGCCTGTTCATCGGCGGGCTGATTCCGTACCTGTTCGGCGCCATGGCCATGGAAGCGGTGGGCCGCGCCGCAGGCGCCGTGGTGGTGGAGGTACGCCGCCAGTTCAGCACCATCAAGGGGATCATGGACGGCACGGGCAAGCCCGAGTACGGCAAGGCCGTGGACATGCTGACCACCGCCGCCATCAAGGAAATGGTGATTCCTAGCCTGCTGCCCGTGGTGGTTCCAATTGGCGTGGGCCTGCTGCTGGGCCCGAAGGCGCTGGGCGGCCTGCTGATGGGGACCATCGTCACCGGGCTGTTTGTGGCCATCAGCATGTGCACCGGCGGCGGCGCCTGGGACAACGCCAAGAAGTACATCGAAGACGGCCACCACGGCGGCAAGGGCTCCGAGGCGCACAAGGCCGCCGTGACTGGCGACACCGTGGGCGATCCCTACAAGGACACGGCTGGCCCGGCCATCAACCCGCTGATCAAGATCATCAACATCGTGGCGCTGCTCATCGTGCCGCTGGTGGTCAAGTTCCATGGCGGGTGAATCCACGCCACCGCTAGCAGAAAGGGGCCTCGGGCCCCTTTTTGACGCGTAACATCGCTCCCATTGCAGCAGTTTCCGGTCCTCCGTCCTACTGAAGATGGCCTTGACACACAACACCCCGTCCGCCACGGCCCCGACCGGCAGCCTCGTTGCCCCCCAGCAGCGCATCGTCCAGATCGCGCTGACCCAGGCCCGGCCTGTGGTGGAACGCGTAATGGAGACCACGCGCATGTCTCTGCAAGCGCGCCTGGACAGTGCCCGCACCCCGGGCGAGCACCACGCCATGCAGGAGGCCCGCCAGCAACTGGTGCGACTGGCCTCGGTGATGGCCGAGCGTTACCCCGATGCACTGCGCAAGGCCCTGGACGAGGACACCGCGCAAGGCGACGACAAGCCCACGCGCTCCCTGTTCACCGTGCACTTTGACGACCTCGAACTGATGGACGAGGCGCAGATCAACGACAGCGTGGAGCGCGCCCGCGCACGGCAGGTGCTCGTTACGGCCGTGGAAGGTCCCCTGGCTGACCTGGACGCACTGGTCTGCGCCGCACAAGGCCTGCCCCGGGTGCAGCCAGAACACAACCCGCTGCGCCCCGACGTCTTCTTGCAGGCCCTGCAGTCCGTGGTGTCGCAGATGCAGGTCACGCCCCAGGTGCGCCACGACTGGATGGGGTTGATGGCCCAGGCACTGGGCGCCGAGCTGCGCAGCCTGTACCTGGCGCAGATCGACCAGCTCAAGCAAAGCGGCGTGAAGCCGGTGGGCTATGCCATGCGGCAGGCCACGGGCGAGGTGGTCTATGTGGCGCCTGCCGAGGCCGGGGTGTCCCCCGGCTTCGCCGCCGACAACGATTTGCACGTGGCGTCCACCAGCGCGGGCGACCCGCTGCTGACGCTGGACCGCCTGCGCCGCCTGCTGCTGGGCGAGTTCAATGACGCAGCCGCACCTGCAGAAACACATGCCCCGGCCAACGACAGCCAGGAATCGTTTGCAGAGCGGTTTGCGCGGGAGTTTGAAGACCCGGCACAAGGCTTGCCGCACATCGACCCACCGGCCACTGACTTTGCGATGACGGTGCCTGCAGCGTTTGAGGCGCTGCAAGAGATGAACCAGGTGGGCCAGATGATGGAGCGCCTGGGCACGCCACGCACGCCAGCAGCCCCTGGCGCAGACGGCCACCCTGCTACCGCGCAGCGGGCGCAGGTGCAGGGCCTGGGCCAGGCCTTGAGCATGGAGGTGGTGGCGCTGATGGTGGACAACATTGCGCGCGACACGCGGCTGCTGTGGCCGGTGCAACAGTTCATCCGCGCGCTGGAGCCGGCGCTGATGCAGCTGGCACTGTCCGACCCGCGCTTCTTCAGCCACAAGGAGCACGCCGCACGCCGTCTGTTGCAAGACATCACCGACCGCAGCCAGGCCTTCAACAGCCCCGAAGTCCCGGGTTTCCAGAGCTTCATGCGGTCGCTCATGCACATTGCGGGGCCGCTGGCCACCGCCACCATTGAAAGCGCTGATGACTTTGAGCAGGTGCTGCAGCAGCTGCACGCCAAATGGGCCGAGAAGGACCAGGCGCTCAAGCAGGAGCGCCAGCGCGCGATCGAGGCCCTGCAGCACGCCGAGCAGCGCCACCTGCTGGCCGCACAGATATCCCGCGAGCTGTGGTTGTTGCCCAGCATGGGCAAGGTGCCCGATGCGATCTCCCGCTTTCTGCTGGGCCCCTGGGCCCAGGTCATGGCCGAGGCCCGGCTCTCAGCCAAACCCGGCACCACAGACCCGGGCCGCTATCAGGAGCTGGTGGAGGCGCTGATCTGGAGCGTGCAACCCGAGCTGACACGCGCCAACACCGGCCAGCTCGCCCGCCTGCTGCCCAAACTGCTGCCCAAATTGCGCGAGGGCCTGGCATCCATCGACTACCCTGCCGACCGCACAGAGGCTGTCTTCGCGTTGCTGATGCAACTGCACCAGCAGGCCTTCACCCCCGGGCCCAGGGTTGCGGCGCCAGCCCCTGCTGCGCCGACCAGTGCAGCACCGATGGCAACGCCCGCTGCAGAGCCAGCACAACCAGCCCCCCTCGACGACGACGATCCCTGGGTGGCACCCTCCGAGGCCCGGGAGTCCGGCTATATCGATATCTCGCAATCCCCCGAGAGCGAAGGCGCAGACTCTGCACCCGAGACTGCACCCAGCAACGTTGCGCCCCTGCCGCTGCCCGCGTCCACCATCACCGTGGGCACATGGGTCAACCTGCAGGTGGCGGGCCAGTGGGAGCGCACGCAGCTCTCCTGGATCGGCTCGCACGGCAACCTGTTCCTGTTCACCAGCGCCTCGGGCCGCACCCAGTCGATGACGCTGCGGCTGCTGGACCGGTTGCTGCAACAAGGCGCCCTGCAGGTTCTGGCCGAGCAGACTGTGGTGGACAACGCCCTGAACGCCGTGGCCCAGACCGCCATGCAAAACAGCGTGGAAAGCCGGCACTGAACGCCGCTTGCACAACAGGAGTGGTCAAACACCGCAGACGGTGATAACCTGTTTTCATTACTCCAAGGCTTTGCAGAATTCAGGGGAATTTGTCAGGGCCTTAGCCCGCTTTGGCGGGCTTTTTTCATGGATTTCCGCTTTGGCGGGCTTTTTCTGGGCATCCCGCTTTGGCAGTTTTTTTGGGCACTTCGCAGCGAGGGTCGCTGCGGCTCAATGAGCGTTTGCAGCCGGCAGGGTGAGCGTCGCCCGCAAGCCGCCAAGGCCTGCGGGCTCCAGATCCAGCCGCCCCCCATACAAAGCTGCCAGGTCCTGCACGATGGCCAGGCCCAGTCCGGTGCCGGGCACGGTTTCATCCAGGCGCACGCCGCGTTCCAGCGCCTGATCACGTTGCGCGGCATCAATGCCGGGGCCGTCGTCGTCCACCGCAACCACCAGTTGGGGCTGCGCAGCGCCCGATCCGGCGGGCAGCAGTTGCATCTGCAGCCGCACCGCAGCCTGCGCCCACTTGCAGGCGTTGTCCAGTAGGTTGCCCAGCATTTCCTGCAGGTCCTGCGCTTCGCCCGCAAAGAACAGCGACACAGGAGGCTGTACAACGCTGATGTCCAGCGCCCGGTCCGCATGCACCTTGTTCATCACGCGCACCAGGCCCTCCACCACCGGCTGGAGCGCGGTGCGCTGCCCGGGCAAATGTGCAGACGCCGCCACCCGCGACCGCGCCAGGTGCCAGTCGATGTGCCTGCGTGCCACCACCACCTGCTCGCGCACCAGCGCCCCCAGCTCCGGGCCATGGGTGGGTGTTTGCGCACGGGCCGCGTTGTCCAGCACCGTAAGGGGTGTCTTGAGCGCATGGGCCAGGTTGCCCGCCTGGATGCGTGCGCGCTCCACCACCTCGCCATGACGGCGCAGCACGGCATTGAAGTCGTCGACCAGTGGCTGCACTTCGGCAGGGAAGCTGCCTTGCAACTGCCAAGCCCGAGCCTCTTGCACGTCTTGCACCGCACGCTGCAGCGCCTGAAGGGGTTTGAGCCCTACGGCCACCTGCGCCCAGGCGGCGGCGGCCAGCAGCACCAGCAGCACCGCCAGCGACAGCGCCAGCACGCCCGTGAACCGGGCGGTGGCCGCCTGGGTGGTCTGCAGGTCGGCGGCCACCATCAAGCGCCAGCGCGCTGCATGCACGCCCTCTGCGCGCACCGTGCGCTCCAGCACCAGCAAAGGCGCGCCCTGCGGTCCGGGCATCTCATGCACATGCACGGCGCCATCGGCCAACGCATCCACCTGCAGCGCCAGGCTGGTGTCCCACAACGAGCGCGAGCGCAACACCCCTGCCCGCTCCCTCCCGTCGGGCGCCATGGCATCCACCTGCCAATACAGGCCAGAGTAAGGCTTGAGCCAGCGCGGGTCCGACAGTGCTTCGGCCGCAATCACCGGCTGCCCCTGGGCATCAAACTCCAGCCGCGCCGTGATCTGGTCCAGCTGCAGCTGCAGCGCGGCTTGAAACTGCTGCTGCACATGCTCGCGGAACAACCCGCTCAGCACCAGCCCAGCCAGCACCATGGCCACGGCCACCCCCGCCAGCGTGACGGCCAGCAGCCGCACCCGCAACGACCGGGACCAGTGCACAGGCGGCGCAGGTGACGTACCAGGCACGCTCATGGCGGCACCAGGCGGTAGCCCATGCCACGCACGGTCTCGATGCGGGCCGAAGCGGCCGGGTCCGCCGACGAACCGGCAGAGGGCGACATCTTTTTGCGCAGGCGCCCCACAAACACCTCAATGGTGTTCGAGTCCCGGTCAAAGTCCTGCGCGTAGATGTGTTCGGTCAGTTCCGCACGGGAGACCAGCACGCCGGGACGGTGCATCAGGTAGTCGAGCACCTTGTATTCATGGGCTGTCAGCGTCACCGGCTGGCCCGCGCAAGTCACGCGGCCGCTGCGGGTGTCCAGCGACCAGTCTCCGCACTGCAGCACGGCCGATGCCTGCCCGCTGGCGCGGCGGATGAGTGCGCGCAGGCGCGCCAGCAGTTCTTCGAGGTGAAAGGGCTTGGTCAGGTAATCGTCGGCACCGGCGTCGATGCCCGCGACTTTTTCGTGCCAGTTGTCGCGCGCGGTGAGGATCAGCACTGGCATGTTGCGCCCCGCAGCCCGCCAGCGCTTGAGCACTGTGAGCCCGTCCACCACCGGCAGGCCCAGGTCCAGCACCACGGCATCCACCGCCTCGGTCTCGCCCAAGAACTGCGCATCGCGGCCGTTGTCCGCCTCGTCCACGGTGTAGCCCGCGCCTTGCAGTGCCGTGCGCAGCTGGGCGCGCAGCAGGGTGTCGTCTTCTACCAGCAGGATGCGCATGGGGGTGTTGGGGTCGGCAGGGTGTCAGCGATTGTCCCGGCTTCTCGACTGATCTTCGCGCGATTCTCGCGACCGCACACGCAGCACCTCGGCCGTGCGCGCATCGAGCTTGACCTTGGTCAACTGCCCGGCAGGCGTCAGCAGCTTGATCTCGTAAATCCAGCGCTCGCGCTCCTGCTCCAGCTCCACTTCCAGCACCTGCCCCGGCACCTCGCGCTGCAAGCGCTCCAGCACCGTGGGCAGCGGCAGCACCTGGCCCGCCTGCACGGCCTGCCGGGCGCGGTCATGGTCGTCCTTGCCGCTGGCCCCGGCAGACGGCACGGCCAGTGCGGCAGCGCACAACACACAAGCCGCCAGGCGCCATCGCTTCACGTGGCTGTGCGAGGAAGCGGGTTGGAGAGAGAAAAACATGACCGCATTGTCCCGCGCGAAATCTGAACGACTGATGAACAGGCCTTTCACGCGCCGTTCAGGCAGGGATTTCAACAATGGCCCCACAAGACAAAACCCACGAGGACCCTGGCATGACTTCCCTTCGCACACTGACCTTGGCCGCGCTCTGCGCACTGGCAGCCGCTGGCACGAGCCACGCCGCCGACACCACAGCCGCCCAACAGCTTGCCCACTGGAGCGCGCAGGCCGGCAGCCCCGGCAACGCCGACAAGGGCAAAGTGTTCTTCAACACGCGCCATGGCGGCGAGTGGTCTTGCGCGTCCTGCCACGGCACACCGCCCACCGCGCAGGGCAAACATGCCAGCACCGGCAAGCCGATTGCGCCCCTGGCCCCAGCCTTCAACCCCAAGGCCTTTACCGACACCGCCAAGGTGGACAAGTGGTTCCGCCGCAACTGCAACGACGTGCTGAGCCGTGAATGCACTGCGGTGGAAAAGGCCGACGTGCTGGCCTACCTCAACGCCCTCAAGCCCTGAGACCGACACCATGAAAAAACCTGCCCCCCTGCGACCTGCAGCCCTGGCCGCCGCTGCGTGCGCACTGACCCTGCTGTCCCTCTCCAGCGCCCACGCGGACAGCGGGCGTGCCATGCCCCGCAACGTGCCCAACGCCTACACGCAGGAATGCGCCGCCTGCCACACCGCCTACCCGCCCGGCCTGCTGCCCGCAGCGTCGTGGAACCGCGTGATGACGGGCCTGGGCAACCACTACAGCACCGACGCATCGCTGGACGCCGCCACCGTACGCCAACTCAACCAGTGGCTGCAGGCCCACGCAGGCACCTACAAGCGGGTGAACGAGGAGCCACCCGAGGACCGTATCACCCGCTCGGCCTGGTTTGAACGCAAGCACCGAAAGATCGAACCCACCACCTGGAAGCTCGCCAGCGTGAAAAGCGCTGCCAACTGTGCAGCCTGCCACACGGGCGCGGACAAGGGGCAGTTTGACGAACACAACCTGCGCATGCCGGCGGGGCTGGATGCCCGCTCACGCCGCGCCTGGAACGACTGAGAGCGGTGAATCTGAACTGCGCCCCATCAAGGAAAACACGATGAACAACACACCTACCCTCCATCCCGCCGATGCCTCGGCGCAACCCGCCCCCGCCAAGGCCCCCAGCCGCCGGGTGACCGATGCGCCCACGCGCATGTTCCACTGGCTGTTTGCACTGTGCTTTGCCGGGGCCTACGCCACGGCCGACGGGGAACACTGGCGGCTGCTGCACGTCACGCTGGGCTACACCATGGCGGGGCTGCTGGGCTTTCGGCTGCTGTACGGCATCTTCGGGCCGCGCACCTCGGGCCTGGGCCTGCTGTGGCGCAAGCTGGCGGGGGCGCCCGCATGGCTGCGCTCCCTGCCCCAGGCCCCATCGGTCACGCAAATCAACTGGCGCCAGGGCCAGAACCTGCTGGTGGCGCTGGCCATCGTGTTGCTGCTGGCGCTGGTGGTGCCCCTCACCCTCAGCGGATATGCCACGTACAACGACTGGGGCGCTGCGCTGGGTGGCAACTGGATGGGCGAGGCGATGGAAGAAGTGCATGAGTTCTTCGGCAACGCCCTGCTGTTTGTGGTGCTGGCCCACATCGCGCTGATTGCAGGCTTGAGCGTGCTGCGCCGCAAGAACCAGGCCCTGCCCATGCTCACCGGCCGGGTGGAAGGCAAGGGACCCGACCTGGTCCCCAAGAACCGCACCTGGCTCGCCGCCCTGCTGCTGATCGCCACCCTGGCCTTTGGCGCCTGGCAGTGGCAGCAGTCGCCCAGCGGATGGGTGGCCAACGGCACATCGACCGAACGCCAACGGCACCACGATGACGACTGACGCACAGCCCCAAACAGAAGGAACCACGCCATGAAAATCTACATGTGTGCCGTTTGCGGCTGGATCTACGACGAGGCTGCCGGCGTGCCCGACCACGGTATCGCGCCCGGCACCCTCTGGGCCAACGTGCCCGACGACTGGCGCTGCCCCGAATGCAATGTTGGCAAGGCTGACTTTGTGATGTGCGAGGTGTGAAGGAGAGGTATCGGGTGCGGCCCACTGCGCTGCGTCAGGGCTGCAGACATCGCTGCGCGGTATAACCGTTACACCATTGCATCCTGTGTGCAACGCAGCCTCACACACCCCATGCCACCTACCGACTCCCCCACCGGGCTCGACCCGGCCCTGGCCGCCCAGCGCCTGCGCGACGAGGGGCCCAACGAACTGGGCATCACCCAGCGCCGCACGCTGCGCGACATGGCCTGGGACGTGGTCACCGAGCCCATGTTCCTGCTGTTGCTGGGCGCGGGTGCCATCTACCTCGCCATGGGCGATGCGCATGAGGCGCTGATCCTGCTGGGCTTCGTCGTGATCATCATGGCGATCACGGTGCTGCAGGAGCGCCGCACCGACAACGCGCTGAACGCCCTGCGCGACCTCTCCAGCCCCCGCGCGCTGGCGTTGCGCGGCGGTACCTTGGTGCGCATTGCAGGCCGCGACGTGGTGCGCGAAGACCTGCTGATGATTGCCGAGGGCGACCGCATCCCCGCCGACGGCACGCTGCTGCAAGCCCACGAACTGGCCGCTAACGAATCGATGCTGACCGGCGAGTCCGAGCCCGTGGCCAAACAACCAGCGGACAAGGTGTTTGCAGGCACGCTGGTGGTCAGCGGCCAGGGCCTGCTGCAGGTGACCGCCGTGGGCCGCCACACGGAGCTGGGCCGCATTGGCCAATCGCTCGACACCATTGCCCTGCAGGCTTCGCCGCTGCGCGAAGAAATGGCGCGGCTCACACGCAAGCTGGTGGCCATCGGCCTGTCGCTGTGCGCGCTGCTGGTGGCCCTGTTCTGGGCGCTGCGGGGCGACTGGCTGCAGGCCGTGCTGGCGGGCATCACGCTGGCCATGGGGGTGCTGCCGCAAGAGCTGCCCGTGATCATGATCATCTTCCTGGCTCTGGCCGCGCGGCGGCTGGCGGCGCAGCAGGTGCTCACGCGGCGGCTCAACGCCATCGAGACGCTGGGGCAAACCACCGTGCTGTGCGTGGACAAGACCGGCACCCTGACGCAAAACCGCATGGCCGTGGCGGCGCTCTGCATTGCGGGGCAGGAGCTGGATGTGCAGAACCTGCCCGCCGCAGCAGATGGCAGCGCGCTGCCCGATGCCTTCCACGAGCTGCTCGAATACGCCGTGCTGGCCAGCGAGATCGAACCGCACGACCCCATGGAGCAGGCCTTTCACCGCATGGCGGCCGACCACCTGGTGGACACCGAGCACCTGCACCCCGCATGGGCGCTGGCGCGCGAATACGAGCTGTCGCCCCAGCTGTTGGCCATGAGCCACCTGTGGCGCGACGGCACCTCGGCACACGACACGGTGGCCACCAAGGGCGCACCCGAAGCCGTGGCCGACCTTTGCCACCTTCCCGACGCCGAGCGCGCCGCCGTCAGCGCCCAGGCCGCACGCCTGGCCGACCGGGGCCTGCGGGTGCTGGGCGTGGCCAAGGCCCGGCACCGCACGCAAGACACTTGGCCCGACGCCCAGCACGACTTTGACTTTGAATGGCTGGGCCTGGTGGCCCTGGCCGACCCGCTGCGCCCCGAGGTGCCCCAGGCCGTTGCGCAGTGCCGCCAGGCGGGCATTCGCGTGGTGATGATCACCGGCGACCACCCCCGCACCGCGCGCGCCATTGCTGCCCAGGCGGGCATCGCCAACGACCGCGTGATCACCGGCGACGAGCTGGCACAGATGCCGCCCCAGGAGCTGGCCGACCAGGTGCGGCAGGTCAGCGTGTTTGCACGCATCAAGCCGCACCAGAAGCTGGCACTGGTCGAAGCCCTCAAGGCCCAGGGCGAGGTGGTGGCCATGACCGGTGACGGCGTGAACGACGCCCCCGCCCTCAAGGCCGCCCACATCGGCATCGCCATGGGCCAGCGCGGCACCGACGTGGCGCGCGAGGCCGCGGCCCTGGTGCTGCTGCACGACGACTTCGCCGCCATCGTGCTGGCGATTCACCGGGGGCGGCAGACCTTTGCCAACCTGCGCCAGGCCATGGTCTACACGCTGGCGGTGCACGTGCCCATCATTGGGCTGGCGTTGCTACCGGTGCTGTTCGGGCTGCCGCTGGTGCTGGCGCCGCTGCACATCGCGTTTCTGGAGCTGGTCATCGACCCGGCCTGCTCCATCGTGTTCGAGGCCGAAGAAGGCGCTGCCGACCTCATGCAGCAGCCGCCCCGCGCGGCCAACGAGCCACTGCTGTCCGCCCGCCACATCCTGCTGAGCGTGCTGCAGGGCAGCGTGGTGACGGCCGCCGTGGTGGGCCTGTATGCCTGGCTGCTGAGCCAGCCCGCACATGCCGCCACCGCCAGCACGGCCGCGTTTGTGGTGCTGGTGGCCGCCAATGCCGCACTAATCCTGCCCAGCCGCAGCAGCCAGACAAGCTGGCGCAGCCTGTGGGCAGGCCTCACCCCGGTCAGCCTGTGGGTGGCAGGCGGCACGCTGGCCGCGCTGGCGGCCATTACCACCGTGCCGTGGCTGGCCAACGCTTTCCGGTTTGTGCCGCTGTCGCCCCTGCACTGGTTCATGGCCTTGCTGGCCGGGCTGCTGCTCACGGTGGTGTTTGCTGCCAACAAGCGGTGGCTGCAGCCCACGGCACCGGCGCTCCATCCTTCACCGGCCTGACTCTGCCCCACACCATGCCCATCGTCCTGGATTCACTCGACCACGTCGTGCTCACCGTCGCCAGCATCGACAAAACCATTGCGTTTTATGAGCGTGTGCTGGGCATGACCGCGCGGGAGTTCAAGCCCCAGCGGTACGCGCTGCACTTCGGCACGCAAAAGATCAACCTGCACGAAGTGGGTACGGTGGTGGACCCCAATGTGCGCCATGCCACGGCGGGATCGGGCGACCTGTGCTTTCTCACCCGGATGCCGCTCGAAGACGTCATCGCCCACCTGCAGGCCGAAGGCGTCGCCATCGTGCAAGGCCCGGTGGGCGCAACGGGCGCCCGCCACCGGCTGCGCTCGGTCTATATCTACGACCCGGACGACAACCTGATCGAGATTGCCAACGAGGTGTGAGGCGCTGGCTGCGCGGGCAGCGGTAAGCATTACCCCAACAGATTCAAAACTCCGCAGAGATTGCCGCCCGCAACAACGTGGAAGCGGGCTCCACCAGCTCTTGCAGCTGCCCGGCCCGGTCCTGCTCGATGGAGTGCAGCACCATTTCATTGATGCCCCCCACCACGGCCATGGCCATCATGGGTTGCAGCGGGGCTTTGCGTTTGCGCTCGCCCGGGCGGTTGTTCACCACGTCCAGCATCAGGTCGGCCAGTTGCTGGTTGGCGCGGCGGCGCGCGGCAAGGCCCGTGGGGCCCAGGCCCAGGATGTCGATGAACAAGGTGCGCAGCAACACGGGGTTGCGCGCCAGCACGCCAAAGTAGGCCGCCATGGCCTGCTCCACCTGGGCCTCCCAGTCGCTGTGCGGGTCAATGGCTGCGCGCAGCACCGCTATCGCGTTGCCGCTGGCCGCCTCATACAGTGCGGTCAGGCATTCGGCCTTGTCGGCAAAGTTTTCATAAAAGGTGCGGCGCGACACGCTGGCTTCGCGCACGATGTCGGCAATGGTGGTGTCGGCATAACCCTTGGCGGCCACGGCGCGCGCCATGCCTTCCAGCAGGCGGGCGCGGTGTTCGGTGCCTGCAGCGGGCGCAGCGGGCGCAGCAGTTGGGGCGGTGACTTCACTCATGGAGGCAGATCGCAAGGCAGAAAATTCAACAAGGTACTTGACAGTACCATAGTTGATCTGCATCATACAAACCCAATCGGTACTGCAAAGTACCAAACCTGTGCACCACCGTGCGGCCCCCTTTGCGCCAGGAGCCTTCTTCATGACCGAACTCGTTGTCCGTCGCCTGCTGATCGACCTGGAGACGCCGTTTGCGCGCCACTGGTGTGGGGGCGATGCGTTTCGCTCGGCGCTGTTCAATGCGCTGTCGATGAGCTTTCCGGTGGGCGAGCAGTTCTTTATCGACGCCGTGCGTGACGGCCACAAGGCCCTGCCCCCTGACCAACAGGCGCAGTTTGCCGAAGAGGTGCGCGGCTTTATCGGGCAAGAGGCCACCCACCGCCGCATCCACGCGCTGTTCAACGGCCACCTCGACCAGCAGGGCCTCGCCAACGAATGGGCCCCGCGTGCGCAAGAGCGCATGAAGCTGTTTGCAGGCGCCGACCCGCGCCATCCGCTGGCCGTGACCGCTGCCAACGAGCACTTCACAGCCCTGCTGGCCGAATGGCTGCTGGCCCACCCCGAGGCACTGCAGGGCGCCGAGCCGCGCCTGGCCACCATGTGGCAATGGCACTGCGCCGAAGAGTCCGAGCACAAGAACACCGCCTTCAACCTCTACCAGGCGCTGGGCGGCAACCATGAGTGGCGCATCACCTGGTTCCGCCGCATCACGGTGGTCTTCCTCGGCGATGTGCTGCGCCAGACGTTACTGAACCTGCGCCGCGATGGCTCGCTGTGGAAATGGAGCACCTGGACCAGCGCCGCACGCACGCTGTTCGGCAAGGGCGGCCTGGTGCGAGAGACCTGGCGCCCCTGGCGCGAATACCTGCGCCCCGACTTTCACCCCAGCCAGCACGGCACCGACCTGTCGGCACGCTGGCTGGCAGAGCACAGCAACGCCTACACCCCCGTGGGTGCGCGCTGACAACCACGACCTGACACCATGACCCATCCCACCACGCCCCGGCACACAGGCCGGGCAGGCACGGCTTTGCTCTGCCTGCTTGCATCGACCGTCTTGGCCCCCTTGACCCTGCTGCCCCTGCAGGCCCACGCTGGCCCCTTGGCATTTGACGCCGCTCTGCAGCAGCTGCAGCAGCGCTCCGACCAGCTGGCCGCATCGCGCAACGCTGTCGAAAGCGCCCAGCTGCGCCGCGACGCCATGCAGCGCCTGGGCGGCCCGGTGGTCAACCTGAGCGGCGCCGCCTACACCTACAACGCCAACCTGGACGTGGACCTGAACCCGCTGAACCGCGCCCTGCCCGGCGTGCTGTCGCAGCTGCCGCCCCAGCTGGCGGGCTCGCTGGCCCAGTTGCCCCACCTGCCGTCCAGCTACACGCTCAACCGCAGCAAGAGCGACACCACGGCCTCGGTCTCCGCCATCTGGCCCATCTACATGGGCGGCGCCAGCAATGCCGCCCGGGGCCTGCTGGATGCCCAGGCGCAAGAGGCCCAGGCCGACGCTACCAAAACCAGCCACGAGGCCACCACCTTGCTGGTGCAGCGCTACTTTGGCGCCCAGCTAGCGCAGCGCGCTGCCGTGCTGCGCGAATCGGCCCTGGCCACCATCGAACAGCACGACGCTGCCGCGCAGAAGATGCTGGACGCCGGCGTGATCGCGCGCGTCGAACGCCTGCAGGCCCGCTCCGCACTGGAAGAGGCCCGACGCAATGCCCGCAAGGCCCGCGACGATGCCGAGCTGGCCGCCACGGCGCTGACCCGCACCCTGAAGGCGTCCGACCCTGTCACGCCCACCAGCCCCCTGTTTGTGCTGAGCCAGCCGGTCGAACCCCTGCCCCACTTCATCGACACCGCTTTGGCCCACCACCCCGGCTTGGACAAGGTGGCCGCCAAGAGAGAACAAGCCACGCAACTGCACGCCGCCCAGGAGGCACTGCGCAAGCCCCAGGTGTTTGCGTTTGGCCAGCGCCAGCTCAAGACCGGCCGCGACGCCGACTGGGTGGCCGGTGTGGGCGTGCGCTGGACGCTGTGGGACTCCATCGACCGCAATGCGCTGGCCGAGTCGTCCAACCGCCAGATCGAGCAGGCTGAGCGCACTGGCGCGCAGGCGCAGAACGACATTGCCCTGCTGGTAGAGAAACGCTGGCTGGCCCTGGAGCAGGCGCGCCGCGCCTACTTTGCGCTGCAGCCTGGGCTGGAGCTGGCCGACGAAGTGCTGCGCCTGCGCATCTCAGGCCTGAAGGCGGGCACCAGCACCACGCTGGACCTGATCGACGCGCAGGTCAACCAGGCCAAGGCCCAGACCGAACGCGCCCAGGCCGCCCACGACTACGTGAAGGCGCTGGCCGACCTGTTGGAGGCCTGCGGCCTGTCGGAAGACTTTGGCAAATACATGGCGCGCGCTGATGCGCTGAAAGTGGAGTGAAGAGCATGAGCAAGAAAACAGCAGCCGTCGGCGCAGTGGCCTTTGTGGCCGTGGCAGGCTTCGTGGGCTTTGGCCTGTGGAAGGCCTCGCAGCCCGCGCCCGAAGTCTTTCAGGGCCAGATCGAAGCGCAAGAGGCCGACATCGCCCCCAAGGTCACCGCGCGCATCGCGCAGATCCTGGTGAAGGAAGGCGACCAGATCGCTGTGGGCGCGCCCCTGATCCGCATGGACAGCCCTGAGGTCAAGGCCAAGCTGGCACAGGCCACCGCCGCCCAGGAGGCCGCCCAGGCCGTGGCCGCCAAGGCTGAAAGCGGTGCCCGCCCACAAGAGGTGGAGATGGCCCGCCTGAACTGGCAGCGCGCCGTGGCCGCCGCCGACCTGGCCGAGTCCTCCTTCAAGCGCGTCGATGGCCTGGCCCGCGAGGGCCTGGTGGCGGCGCAAAAACGCGACGAGGCCGAGGCCAACTTCAAGGCCTCGCGCGACCAGGCACTGGCCGCCAAGGCCCAGTACGACCTGGCCCGCGCCGGTGCCCGCAGTGAAGACCGATCCGCCGCCAGCGCCCAGGCGCGCCAGGTGGCGGGCGTGGTCGCCGAGGTGCAGGCCGCCCAGGCCGAGACCGAGCTCAAGAGCCCCGTGGCCGGCGAAGTGGCCAAGGTGCTGGCCCGCACGGGCGAACTGTCGCCGCAGGGCGTGGCCGTGGTCACGGTGGTGGACCTGAAGGATCAGTGGGTGGTGCTGAACGTGCGCGAAGACCGCCTGCAGCGCTTTGCCATCGGCAATGAGTTCGACGCCACCCTGCCCGCGCTGGGCGGCAAAACCGTGAAGTTCAAGGTCTATCACACGGCTGCGCTGCCCGACTTTGCCACCTGGCGCGCCACGCGCGCAGGCCAGGGCTTTGACGCCCGCACGTTTGAAGTGCGCGCTCGCCCGGCGGCCCCCATCGAAGGCGCACGCCCCGGTATGACGGTGCTGGTGCAGTGACATGCGCCTGATGCACAGAGATTTCACCTAAAAGTGCCGGTAGCGCCAGTGCAATATGCGCAAACAGCTATGAATTCAATAGCAAACAGCTTCCGCCGAGAGGCCCGCCGTCTGGCGGCCGACCCGTGGGACCTGGCCATGGTCACCTGGGTGCCGCTGCTGGGCGTGGCGCTCTTGTGGTGGATCTTTTCGGCCGGTCTGCCGCGCCACCTGGCGGTGGGCGTGGTGGACGACGACCACTCCAGCCTGTCGCGCCAGCTGGTGCGCATGCTGGACGCCACGCCGGGCGTACAGATCACCCAGCACTTCACCAACGCGGCCGAGGCCGAACGCGCGCTGCGGGCGGTGGACGTGTACGCCGTGGTCTCCATCCCGCGCGACTTTGCGCGCACCGTGAAGGAAGGCCGCGCCGCGCAGGTCACGCTGCTGCACAACGCGCAGATGTCCACCCACTCAGGCCTGCTGCAGCGCGATGTACGCACGGCCGTGGGCACCTTGTCGGCGGGTATCGAAATGGCCGCACGCAACAAGCGCGGCGAAAGCGCCCAGGCCGTGCACGTGAGCATGGAGCCCATCCACACGCAGATGGTGGCGCTGTTCAATGTGTCCAGCAATTACGAGCAGTTTCTTGGCGCGGCGCTGATCCCCGCCCTGCTGCACATCCTGGCCATGACGGCCGGTGCCTGGACGGTGGGCCGCGAACTGCGTGATCGCACGCTGGGCGAATGGCTGGGCGCAGGGGGCTGGGTGCGCACGGCAGGCGCGCTGGCGGGCAAGCTGGCCCTGCCCTGGGTGTCTCTCACGCTGGTGGGCCTGTTGGCACTGGTGGGCATCACCTGGGGCCGGGGCTGGCACCCGCCGGGCAACCTGTGGTGGGTGGCTGCGGCACTTGCGCTGCTGATGGCCGTGTCGATCACCGCTGGCGCTGCGCTGGCGGGTATCACGCGGTCGCTGCGCACTGCGCTGTCGGGTGCGGGCTTTTTTGCAGCACCGGCGTTTGCGTTCAGCGGCGTGGCCTTCCCACTCGCGGGCATGCCCGGCAGCGCCCGCGCCTGGGCCGAGGCCATGCCGTTCACGCACTACATCCGTCTGCAGATCGAGCAGCTGCAAATGGGCGCACCCGTGGCCACCAGCGTCTCGACCGTCGTGGCGCTGATCCTCGCCACCGCCGTGCTGTGGCTGCTGGGCGCCACTGCACTCACGCTGGCACACCAGCGCCCCGACACGTGGGGAGGCCGCTGATGAACACGACAACACAACCCGTGCCCGTGGCAACTCCCTCGCAGCGAGGCCTGCTGGGCGCCTGGCTGCACGCGCTGGCCACCGTGGTGCGCGACAAGGGCGTGCTGCTGCTGTTGGTAGGCGCACCCGTGCTCTACGGCTTTTTCTATCCCTGGTTCTATGCCGACGAGGTGCTGACCCGCGTCCCCGTGGCCGTCGTGGACCTGGACCACACCAGCCTGTCGCGCCAGATCACCCGCTTTGCCGACGCCGACCCACGCATCGAGGTGCATCTGGTCACCGGTAGCGAGCGCGAGGCGCAGGAGGCCCTGTGGCGCGGCGAGATCGAGGGCTACGCGGTGATCCCAGCCGGGCTCAAGCGCAACGTGGTGCGCGGCGAAAACGCCGTGGTCAGCATCGAGGCCAACGGCGCCTACGCGCTGCTGAACAAGGCGGTGCAATACGGCTTTGCAGAAGCCGTGGGCACGGTGTCTGCCGGGGTCGAGATCCGCAAGCTGCAGGCCAGCGGCCAGAGCGCCCCACAGGCCCGCGCCAGCCGCGCGCCGGTGCAGCTGCAGATGGTGGCGCTGTTCAACCCCACCGAAGGCTACGGCAGCTTTGTGGTGCCCGCCGTGGCGCTGCTCATCCTGCAGCAGACCCTGCTGATGGGCGCTGCGATGCTCACCGGCACCTGGGTCGAAAGCGGCCAGCACCGTGCCCGCGCCACCACCTGGCTGGGCCGCCTGCTGGCGCTGTGCACACTGGGCTGGGCCAGTGGCCTCTTCTACTTCGGGTGGATCTTTGTGCTGCACGACTACCCGCGCGGCGGCAACCCGCTGGGGGCACTGGCGCTGCTGGCCTGCTACATCCCGGCCATCGCGGCGCTGGGTGCGCTGCTGGGCCTATGGTTTGGCAACCGCGAACGCGCGCTGCAGGTGCTGCTGTTCACCACGCTGCCCATCGCGTTCGTCGCAGGCTTCTCGTGGCCCGTGGAGGCCCTGCCCGAGCCGCTGCAGTGGCTGCGCTGGCTGCTGCCCAGCACCTCGGGTGTGCAAGCATCTCTGCGGCTCAACCAGCTGGGCGCGCCGCTGTCGGCTGCGTTGCCGTACCTGTATGCGCTGGTGGCATTGGGGGCGGTGAGCGCAGGGGCTGTGCTGGCCCTTGCGAGGCCGTCAAGTCCCGATGCGCGGCAGTGAACGAGCAGAGCGCGAAAGCAGCGCTTACTGAGGATGGGCAGCAGCCTGTTGCCCCGTACGCAGACGCACCGGGCCGCTGCGCTCTTCCACCGCCGCCTGCACCTCTTTGCGCAGGCCCAGTGCAAACGCCCACTCGGCCACCACAAACAGCGGGCCGACGATCAGGCCCACCAGGTCGTCCACAAACGCGGGCTTGCGGCCTTCGTAGTAGTGGCCCACAAACTGGATCACCCAGCCCACGGCAAACAGGCCGATACCCGTGACCAGCCACACGGCCAGGGTCTGTGCGGCCACCCATTGCCCGCCCACCAGCATGGCGGCCAGCAGCGCAGCCATGGCCAGGCCAAAACGCATGTCCAGGCGGAAGTAGAAGACGCTGGCCGCCAGCGCTGCCAGCAGCGCCGGGCTCACTGGCACCGCCCCCACCATCCAGGTCGGGCGCGACAGCAGGATGACGACGGCGAACATGATCATGGGCACGCCCACAAAATGGGTGTGGATGTTGCGCGGGTCGCGGTGGTAGTCGGCGTATTGGGAGAGGTGGTCGATCAGGGTTTTCATGGGTGTCTCCAGCATGTGTTTTGCGCAGCATCAATACTCGCTCTGGGGCTGTGCCAGCGTCTGTCGTGCAGACGACAAAAACCCCGCCGCCCTCCTGCCCCGTTCACTCGCATCCCATGTCCACCCCTTCTGCCTATTTACCCGTCCTCCAGACAGGCCGCTGGTTTGCCCACCTGCCGCCCGACTTTGCCCAACCGCTGATTGCCATGGCGCAGTTGCGCCATCTGGCGACGGGCGAGGTGCTGTTCCGGCGTGGTGATGCGCCCTGTGGCCTGTATGCGGTGGTGCGCGGCGCGGTCAGCATCTCGGGCACCCGGGGGCGGGCCGACGAGGCGCGTGCGGCGCTGCTGATCCGCCTGGAGCCGCCGCACTGGTTTGGCGAAATCTCGGTGTTTGACAACTCGGCCCGCACGCACGATGCGCAGGCCACCGACCCCACGACCCTGGTGCACATCCCGCACGAGCGGCTGCAGCACTGGCTGCAGGCCCACCCGCAGCACTGGCATGCGCTGGCTTTGTTGATGACCGACAAGCTGCGCTCGGCCTTTGTGGCGATGGAAGAGCTGGCGCTGCTGCCCGCCCCGCAGCGCCTGGCGCGGCGCCTGGTGATGATGGCCGAGGGCTACGGGCAGTGGACGGCCGAAGGGCAGTCGCGCCGGGTGATCGAGATCTCGCAAGAGCAGCTGTCGCTGATGCTGGCGATCTCGCGCCAGACCAC
Source organism: Acidovorax sp. M14 (assembly GCF_049331375.1). Taxonomy (NCBI): domain Bacteria; kingdom Pseudomonadati; phylum Pseudomonadota; class Betaproteobacteria; order Burkholderiales; family Comamonadaceae; genus Acidovorax; species Acidovorax sp. M14. The sequence continues at coordinate 1,945,789 of NZ_CP186263.1, read as the reverse complement.
CAACCAGATCCTCAAGGACCTGGAGTCGCGCCAACTGGTGCGCGTGCAGCGCGGCGAGGTGGAGATTCTGGACCTGGCCGGCCTGCGGGGCGTTTGCGCTTGATTACTATCAAATCAGTAGCAACCAAGGCATGATGTACTGGCGCATCGGCCGGTTTTCGCACAAATACTAAGCACACATTCCATTTCCGGGCAAAATGGCGGCCATGCAACTCAACTACATCGCCAACGCCTCGGTGCCTTCGTCCTCGGGCCGCACGATCCCTGTGATCGACCCGTCCGACGGCCAGCCCTTCGACGAGATCCAGCGCAGCAACGCCGACGACATCGACGCGGCGGTGCATGCAGCCCGCCAGTGCTACCACGCGGTGTGGCAAAAGTTGGCCCCGGTGGAGCGCGGCCGCCTGCTCCAAAAGCTCTCAGCCAAGATCCTGGAGCATGCAGACGAGCTAACGGCGCTGGAGCAGCGCGACTGCGGCAAGCCCACCAAGCAGGCACGCGCCGACGCGATTGCGCTGGCACGCTACTTCGAGTTTTACGCGGGTGCGTGCGACAAGTTCCACGGCGAGACCATTCCCTACCCCGACGGCTACAGCGTGCTGACCTGGCGCGAGCCCCACGGCGTCACGGGCCATGTGATCCCCTGGAACTACCCCATGCAGATCTTTGGCCGCAGCGTGGGCGGCGCCCTGGCGGCGGGCAATGTGTGCGTGGTCAAGCCGGCCGAAGACGCCTGCCTCTCGCTGATCCGCGTGGCGCAGCTGGCGGCCGAGGTGGGGTTCCCCGCCGGGGCGCTCAACATCGTCACCGGCTACGGCCACGAGGTGGGCGACGCACTGGCGCGCCACCCCGGCATCGACCACATCAGCTTCACCGGCAGCCCCAAGATCGGCACGCTGATCCAGCAGGTAGCGGCAGAGCGCCACTGCCCCGTGACGCTGGAGCTGGGCGGCAAGAGCCCGCAGATCATCTTTGCGGATGCCGACCTGGACGCCGCCATCCCCGTGGTCATCAACGCCATCGTGCAGAACGCCGGGCAGACCTGCTCGGCCGGCTCGCGCGTGTTGATCGACTCGCTGATCTACGAACCCCTGCTGGAGCGCCTGGGCAAGGCGTTTGAAAAGCTGCGCGTCGGCCCCGCCGCCATGGACCTGGACGTGGGCCCGCTGATCCGCCAGACGCAGCAGCAGCGCGTGTGGGACTTCCTCTCCGACGCGCAAGTGGCTGGCATCCCCATGGTGGCCCAGGGCGTGGTGGTGGACGAAGCCCCCGAGACCGGCTACTACCAGGCTCCCACCTTGCTGCGCGATGTGCCCGTGGGCCATCGCCTGGCGCAGGAAGAAGTCTTCGGCCCCGTGCTGTCGGCCATGGCCTTCCAGGACGAAGACCACGCCGTGGAACTGGCCAACGCCACGCAGTTCGGCTTGGTCGCGGGCATCTGGACGCGCGACGGCGCGCGCCAGTTCCGCATGGCCAAGCGCGTGCACAGCGGCCAGGTGTTCATCAACAACTACGGCGCGGCCGGCGGTGTGGAGCTGCCGTTTGGCGGCGTCAAATCCAGCGGCTACGGGCGCGAAAAGGGCTTTGAGGCGCTGTACGGCTTCACCACCTTGAAGACGGTGGCCATCAAGTACGGTTGAAGAGGCATTGCAGGGTGTCTCGCCTGCGCACGACAGCGCAGGGAGGCCCCAGTAACCTTGGCCGCTTCTGCACGACGATTTTTCTTTTTCCATGCCCCTGAGTCCCCCCGCCCCCCGCACCCTGAAACATGTCCGCCGGGTGAACTACCAGGGCTTTGAACGCGACGATGGCCTGTGGGACATCGAAGGCGAGCTGCACGACAGCAAGGCCTATGACGCCACCTCCTTTCGCGATCCCACCAAGCAACGCCTGGCAGGCGAGGCCATCCACCACATGTGGCTGCGCGTGACCGTGAACCGCCAGCTGGTGGTGCAGGCGGTGGACGTGGCGATGGACTCGCACCCGCTCAAGGGCTGCACCGAGGCCCAGGCCGCGCTGCAGCGCATGGTGGGCTGCAGCATGGCGCGCGGCTGGCGCCAGGCCATCCAGAAGCATCTGGGCGGCGTGGAAAGCTGCACGCACCTGCGCGAGCTGCTGTTCAACCTGGCCACGGCAGCGTTCCAGTCGGTTCCTGCGGTGTTTTCGTCTGCCAACCCGGACGAGCCGCCGCGCCACCTGGGCCAGTGCACGGGATGGGACTTCAACGGCCAAGGCGTGAAAGAGTTTTTCCCCCAGTTCTATGGCCGGCAGCCCAAGGCACCCGCCCCGGCTCCCTCTACGGCCGATACGGGTTCGGCCACTGAAATTTCAGCCCCATCGGGCGCTAGCGCTAGTTGAATATGCGCTGGTAGCTATCAATTTTGATATATCACCCCAACCCATCGGAGACACCCATGCGTGTGCAGAACAAATCCATCATCGTCACCGGCGCCGGCAACGGCATTGGCGAGGGCATTGCCAAGCGCCTGGCCGCCGAGGGCGGCCAGGTCATCGTCAACGACATCAACGAAGCCGGCGGCCAGCGCGTGGTGGCCGAGATCACGGCCGCGGGCGGCACGGCCGCCTTCTTCAAGGCCGACGTGACGAAGTCCGCCGAAGTGAAGGCCATGGTCGACGAAGCCGTGCGCCTGTACGGCCGCCTGGACGTGGTGGTGAACAACGCGGGCTGGACGCACCGCAACCGCCCCATGCTCGAAGTGAGCGAGGAAGAGTTCGACAAGGTCTATGCCATCAACATGAAGAGCATCTACCTCTCGGCCATCCACGCCGTGCCCGCACTGCGCCAGGCGGGCGGCGGCAGCATCATCAACATCGCCTCCACCGCCGGGCTGCGCCCCCGCCCGGGCCTGACCTGGTACAACGGCTCCAAGGGCGCCGTGATCATCACCAGTAAGTCCATGGCCGCCGAGCTGGGCCCCGACAACATCCGCGTGAACTGCATCAACCCCGTGTTCAACCCCGACACGGGCCTGGCAGCCGAGTTTGCAGGCGGCCCGGTGGACGATGCGCGCCGCGCCAAGTTCCTGGCCACCATTCCGCTGGGCCGCTTCTCCACCGCACTGGACGTGGCCAACGCCGCGCTGTACCTGGCGAGCGAAGAGGCGTCGTTCATCAGCGGCGTGTGCATTGAGGTGGATGGCGGGCGCTGCGTTTAAGTCAGCAAGCAAACAAACAGGCGTCGCGGCATGCTCTGTGAAGCAGCCACCACGCCCCTTTTTGAGCGGCCCAATCCGCACCAGGGCAGTGCGGATTGATTTGACGGTGCAGGCCCTGCTGCCTATAGTGCCGCCGATGTTTGCGAGCCAGCCCCACACCACAGCTGCCAGCGCCACCGCGCCGCTGCGCCGTGGCGTGCGCTCGCAGGCCACGCTCCAGGCCGGTGACCACGCTCTCTGCACCCTCGCTGCAGATTCCTGAGCCCGGCGACAACCCCTCCCCTCCGCATTCTTTTCGCGCACCTCCTGTCGCCGGGCCCCACGCCCAGCGCCAGCTTGCGCCTTGGCCACGGCCGGGGCGCGGACGTCAGGAGTGTCCATGCCCCCGTTTCCTTCGGGCGAGATTTCGCTCGCCCCATGCGCGCCCGCGCACCCCCTTTCTGCCCAAGCGCTAACGCGTGCAGTTCCTGTTGACCAGGCCGTGGCCCAAGCGGCGGCCGCCGCCGATATCACCCGCCAGTTCATCCGTGCCAAGCAGCCTTGTGCCGACGGCTACCGCTGGTATCTGCGCCGCCAGGAGGGCGCTAGCAACTACCAGGCGCTGCTGGACGACCTGGTGCGCGAGGGCCGCGTGGAGGACGCGTGCTGGATGCTGGACCAGTTCGGCCCCACCAACGATGTGCTGGAGGTGGACCACCTGGAGGCCGACGCGCTGGTGTTTGCCGGCAGCGTGCGCTGCCGGGGCCATGCCGACGTAGAAGGTGTGCTGCGCACGGGCCGCAGCCTGAGCGTGCTGGGCGGCCTGCGGGTGGGTGGTGCACTGCGCGTGGGCGAAGACCTGCGCGTGGCAGGCGCGGTGCGCTGCGAGGGCAGCGCGCGGCTGCAGGGCGATGTGCGCGCGGGCTGGTCGCTGACCGTGGCTCAGCGGCTGCAATGCACGGGCAGCCTGCGCGTGGGCGGAGATCTGGACTGCGGCGCCGCCGTCCAGATCGGCGGCCACTGCCGGGTGGCCCAGGATCTGCGCGTGGCGGACGACCTGGGCTGCGAAGGCGGCCTCAAGGTGGGCGGCCACCTGCATGCCGGCGCGGCCCTGCAGGCGGCCCGGGGCCTGTGGGTGATGGGCGATGTGGACTGCAAGGGCCACCTGCAGGTGGGCTGGGGGGTGCGGGCCGGTGGGCATATCCACGCCGGTGGCACCATCCGCGCGGGAGAGAGCCTGTGGGCGGGCGACACGATTGCCGCGGGCGAAGCCTATGGCGTGTATGCGGGCCTGGATGTGCCCTTGCCCGACTGGCCCCACAGCGCCCAGGTCAGCGCCCGCGAACACCCCGCGCGCCTGCTGAGCGGCTGCTGGGCAGGCGGCCCGGGGAGCACGCCATGACGGCCAACACCTTCTGCCTGCACCTGCCAGGCCATGCCACAGCCACCAAAGCGCAGTCCAGCCCAGGCCTGCGGGGCCGCTGGGCCCAGTGGCTGACCGAGCTGCGCATCGACGTGGACCTGTCGGGCCGCGACATCCAGCGCGAGTTCGATGCGCTGTACGACCGCATCCGCACCAACCATCGCACACGCGATGCGATGCAACCGCTGACCCTGCACCTGCGCGGGCTGGTGTTTCGCCTGCGCGAGGCCGATGGCGAATATTTTGTGTACGCGATCGATCCACTGCGCAACCGCATCGTGGCTTACACCGTGTTCAACCGGCTGGTGGAGGTGGACCGCCGCACCGACCGCCACCTGCGCGCGCCCCACACCAAGGTAGCGCACGGCTACCGTCGCATGGGCATTGCCACGGCCATCTACCGCTGGTGGCTGGACTCGGGCCGTTGCCTCATGACCGGGGCGCGACAGTCCGCCGGCGCGCACGGACTGTGGATGGCCCTGGCGCGCGACTATGAGCTGGCCGCCGTGCGCATCGATGCAAACAAGCGTGTGCAGCGCCTGCAACTGCCCCCACCGCCAGGATTTTTTGACGCGCTGGACACGCGGCTGGTACTGGTGGGGCGCGATTGCCGCTTGGCGGACTTCACGCAGCCCGCTGCCTGCAACGGCCAGTGACCCGATGGGCCGAGCCGCGCGGAGCCGATCAGCCCAGCACCTCGCGCAGGGCGGCCTCGTACAGGCCGGTGAGCTTGTCCATCACACCCAACAGGCGCTCGCTGGTCGTTGCCACCGCGTTGAGCCCGGCGTCGTCGGCCGGGCGGCGCAGGGCCGCGTCGAAGAACAGCCATTGCGAGTCGGCCAGCTCCAGCTCGCTGCGGATGGCGGGCGTGGACACTGGCGCTGACTTGAGCGTCTGCAGCGCCTGCCGGAAGTCGGCCGCATCGGCCGCCAGTTGCGCGTGCACCACCTTCGACTCCACCTTGGCAGCACTCAAGAAGTAGTTTTTGGCCAGGCGCTGCGACAGCATGCGCTGGCGGCCCGCCAGGTTGACCAGGCGGGCGCTGGGCGCCTGCGCCATCTTCTCGATGGACTCGGTCACAGCCTGGGCCACCAGCAGCGTGCGGTCAGCCTGCTCGGAGGCCGCAACCACCAGGGCGGTCTGGGTGGCCGGCGCTGCAGTCAGCTGGTTGAGCAGCGCAAACTGCTTTTGCACATCTTCCAGCTGGCGCCCCACGTCGGCGGGCCAGCGCCCGGTCTGCATGCCCCGGGCCAGCTCGCTGCTGCCCGACTGCGCCATCTTGCGGGCCAGCCCCATCACATCCACCGCCGCGCCGGGCAGCACCTGCAGGTACTGCTGGCAATAGGCCTTGGCCATGCGTTGCGACAGCGCACGGAACCAACCCGCATAGTTGATGGCGCCGGACAACCCCATCTGTGCCTGGGCCCCAACGGCCCCACTCGCCCAGGTGGGCAGCAGGATGCCTGCCGCCACCCACTGAACCGCCACACGGCGCTGGCAGGGCATGGCGTCTGCGGAGAAGCTGTTCAATACCTCGCGAACTGGCATGGGAACCCTTTGAAATCGGATGCCTGCATTGTTGCGACGCAGCATTTCCATGCCCTGCGCCAGATCAAAGCGCACCGCCATCCGCCGCAATCGTTTGCGCTGCCGCAACAAATCCGCCTTCAAGGTCATTCGCAGCAGGGCCTACACCTCCCCGCCAAACCTGACACACTGCACCGCTCAGGAGACGAACATGTTGATACAACTGACCTACGCCAGCCGCACCTCCCGCGTGCTCGGCCCTGCGGACATCAAAGACATCTTGAGCGCCTCGCAGCGCAACAATGCCCGCGCGGGCATCACCGGCGCGCTGTGCCTGAACAACGGCATCTTCCTGCAGCAGCTCGAAGGCGACCGGGCTGCCGTCAACGCGCTGTACCACCGCCTGCTCAAGGACACGCGCCACAAGGACACGGCTGTGCTGGACTTTGGCGAGATCCCGCACCGCCGCTTCACCAGCTGGTCCATGGGGCTTCTGGGCTCGGTGGATGCCAACCGGCAGCTGTTCCTCAAATACTCCAGCACCCCGGATTTCGACCCGTTCAGCATGAGCACCTTGATGCTGCGCAGCTTCTTCGACGAGATCCTGCAGAACGTGCGCTGGCTGGAGTGAGAAAATGCGGGCCATGTGCCCTCCCGCCCTGCTGAACGAGCCCACCCATGTCTGAACGCGTGATTCCGCTGGTCGACGAGCGCCTAGCCTCGCTGGCGGCCAAAGTGCCAGCGCAGCTGGTCAACCCCACAGGGCTGCTCACCGATGCCAGGGGCCGCCCGCTGCGCGATCTGCGCATCAGCGTGACGGACCGCTGCAACTTCCGCTGCAACTACTGCATGCCCAAGGAAGTGTTCGACAAGGACTACCCCTACCTGCCGCACGGGGCGCTCCTGAGCTTTGAGGAAATCACGCGGCTGGCGCGGCTCTTTCTGGCGCATGGCGTGCGCAAGATCCGCCTGACGGGCGGCGAACCCCTGCTGCGCAAGAACCTCGAAGACCTGGTGGCGCAACTGGCCCAGCTGCGCACCGTTGATGGCCTGGCGCCCGACCTCACCCTCACCACCAACGGATCGCTGCTCGCGCGCAAGGCCCAGGCCCTGAAGGACGCGGGCCTGAACCGCGTGACGGTGAGCCTGGACGGCCTGGACGACACGATCTTTCGCCGCATGAACGATGTGGACTTTCCGGTGGCCGATGTGCTGGCCGGCATCGAGGCCGCGCATGCAGCAGGCCTGTCGCATATCAAAGTCAACATGGTGGTCAAGCGCGGCACCAACGACCACGAGATCTTGCCCATGGCGCGGCACTTTCGCGGCACAGGCACCACCCTGCGCTTCATCGAATACATGGACGTGGGCGCCACCAACGGCTGGCGCATGGACGAGGTGCTGCCGTCGGCCGAACTCATCGAACGCCTGCGTGCTGAACTGCCGCTGGTGCCGCTGGACCCGAGCAGCCCCGGCGAAACCGCCGAACGCTGGGGCTATGCCGATGCGCAGGGCAAGCACGATCCCGCACTGGGCGAGGTGGGCGTGATCAGCAGCGTGACCCAGGCCTTCTGCCACGACTGCAACCGCGCGCGCCTGTCCACCGAGGGCAAGCTCTACCTGTGCCTGTTTGCCAGCCAGGGCTACGACCTGCGCAGCCTGCTGCGCGGCGGCGCAAGCGACGCCGACATTGCCTCGGCCATCGCCCCCATCTGGCAGCAACGCAACGACCGCTATTCGGAGCTGCGCAGCAGCCTGCCCGCCGATACCGGCCAGGGGGCGCGGCGCATTGAGATGAGCTACATCGGCGGATGACCTCGGACAACCCCCTGAGCGACTGCGTCGCTTCCCCCTTCTCTCGCACCGCTGCGCGATGCGGGAAGGGGGACGCAGCCCTCGCTGCGGGGCGGCCCTTGCTTGGCTGCCCTGGTCTGGACGGCGCTCGCTGCACAAGCCTTAACCCTTCAAAACATGATTGACATCCAAGACATCACCGGCCTGGTCCTCGCAGGGGGCCGAGGCTCTCGCATGGGCGGGGTGGACAAAGGCCTGCAGAACTTTCGCGGGCTGCCACTGGCCCTGCACACGCTGATGCGGCTGCAGATGCAGACGGGCAACGTGATGGTCAACGCCAACCGCAATCTGGCCGCGTATGAAGCGTTTGGCACGCCAGTGTGGCCCGACGTGCTGAGCGACTACGCAGGGCCCCTGGCAGGCTTTCTGACCGGGCTGGAGCGCTGCGAAACGCCCTGGCTGCTGACGGTGCCCTGCGACACGCCGCTGTTTCCGCTGGACCTCGCCCAGCGCCTGGCGGCTGCGGCAGACGCCGAGGGTGCCGACATTGCCATGGCCGCAGCGCCCGAAAACGACGGCAAGGGCCACATCACCGTGCGCCCGCAGCCTGTGTTCTGTCTGCTGCGCGTGGACCTGCTCGAAAGCCTGGTCGCCTTCACCCAGGCCGGTGGCCGCAAGATCGACGCGTGGACGGGCCAGCACCGCTGCGCCATCGTGCCCTTCGACCAGCCGGGCGACGACCCCCAGGCCTTCTTCAACGCCAACACGCTGGCCGAGCTGCACGCGCTGGAAAGCAGCAGTGCGCCCCAGGCCTGAGCTGCCCGCCCACCCCATGAACCATCGCCCTCCCGTGGAAGCAGTGGACCGCGTGGAACCAGCGGATGCTGGCGCGGTACACATCCGCCCCCTGGTCGCCGCCGATGCGGTGGCCTACAAGGCCCTGCGCGACGAGGCACTGCGCACGGCGCCGGATGCCTTCACCTCGGACTACGAATCCTCTGTGGGCCGCGATGCCAGCGAGTACGTGGCGCGGTTTGGCGCGCTGGAGTCCGGCCAGTTCTTTCTGGGCGCCTTTGACACGGCGGGCCAGTTGCTCGGCTGCCTAGGTTGCGAGCGCGAACAACGCACCAAGCAGCGCCACTGCGCCGTGGTGGTGGGCATGATGGTGTCGCCCGCTGCACAGCGCCGGGGCATTGGCCGGATGCTGGTGGAGGCCTGCGTGCGAGCCACCAGCCAGGTGCCGGGGCTGACCCAGCTGGTGCTTACTGTCACCGCGTCCAACCCGCACGTGGTGCGCCTGTACGAGCAGGCCGGGTTCCGCGCCTGGGGCCTGCTGCCCAACGCCATCGTGGTGGATGGCGTGGGTTACGACAAGCTGCACATGGTGCGGCTGCTCTCCCACTGAATTCAAGCCAATCCCACCCATGAAAACCATTGCCCAGATAGCCGCCGAGCTGCAAGGCTACGACCCGCAGGCCCTGAGCGCTGCCGATGTGAACCAGTTTCTGGACCGGCTGGTCGAGCCCGTCACCGCCACCGAAGTGCTGCCGCTGTTCAGCGCGCTAGGCCGCGTGCTGGCGCAGAACGTGATCTCGCCCGTCAGCGTGCCGCCCCACGACAACTCGGCCATGGACGGCTACGCCTTTGCGGGTGCGCAACTGGTGGCCGGGCAGCCGCTCACGCTGCGCGTGGTGGGCACTGCCCTGGCAGGCAAGGCCTGGGCGGGCACCGTGGCAGCGGGCGAATGCGTGAAGATCATGACCGGCGCCATCATGCCCGCCGGGCTGGACACCGTGGTGCCGCAAGAGTTCACCACCGCCGCTGCTGACGGGCACATCACCATCGCCGCCGATGTGCTGCGCGCCGGCGACAACCGCCGCTTCAAGGGCGAGGACATCATGGAGGGCCGCGTGGCCCTGGCCCGTGGCGAGCTACTGACGCCTGCCGCCCTGGGTCTGGTGGCCAGCCTGGGCCTGCCCACCGTCACGGTGGTCCGCCGCCTGCGCGTGGCGTACTTCTCCACCGGCGACGAGATCCTGAGCCTGGGCGAGGCTCCGCGCGAAGGCGCGGTGTACGACAGCAACCGCTACACCGTGTTCGGCCTGCTCACGCGCATGGGGGTGGAGGTGATCGACCTGGGTGTGGTGCGTGACGAGCCCGCGCTGCTTGAAGCCGCCTTCCGCCAGGCAGCCCAGCAGGCCGACGCCATTATCACCAGCGGCGGCGTGAGCGTGGGCGAGGCCGACCACACCCGCACCATGATGAAAAAGCTGGGCGACGTGGCCTTCTGGCGCATCGCCATGCGCCCGGGCCGCCCCATGGCCGTGGGGCGCATCAACAATGCAGAAAATCAAGCCATTTCCGCCTCAAGCGATAGTGGATCAAGCGCTGACAGCTATCAAAATGATATCAACACACCCACCGGTGGCGCCGTGCTGTTCGGGCTGCCCGGCAACCCCGTGGCGGTGATGGTGACCTTTCTGGCCTTTGTGCGCCCCGCCCTGCTGCGCATGATGGGGTGCACCCGCGCGGCGCCCCCGATGCTGCGCGCCATCAGCACCGAGCCCATGCGCAAGAAGCCCGGCCGCACCGAATACCAGCGCGGCCTGGTCACCACCGCCGCCGACGGCACGCTGCAGGTACGCACCACCGGCAACCAGGGCTCGGGCGTGCTCAGCTCCATGGTGCAGGCCAACGGGCTCATCGTGCTGCACCACGGGCAAGGCAATGTGGCGGTGGGCGATACGGTGGACGTGATGGTGTTTGAGGGCGTGATCTGACACGGACATGCGCCGCCAGCCGGTGCATGGCATCGGCCGCCAAGGTAACCTGAAACCAGCTTCTCGCCCTGTTCACAAACCGCAAATCACGCCATGCCCTACGCCGCACAACACCTTACACAACCCCCATCCCGAGACGATGTGGACCGCCTGCCCGGCGCCACGGTGGTCGAGTTCGGCACTCCCTGGTGCGGCCACTGCCAGCGCGCCCAGCCGCTGATCGAGGCCGCGCTGAAGGACCGCGCGGACATTGCCCACGTAAAGGTGGAAGATGGACCCGGCCAGCACCTGGGCCGCACGTTCGGCGTGAAGCTTTGGCCCACGCTGGTGTTCCTGAAAGACGGTCTGGAAGTGGCCCGCCTGGTGCGCCCCCAGGGCGGGCAAGAGCTGCAGGACGCGGTGCAGTCGGTGCTGGCCTGAGTCGCCCGCGCCGCCAACTCGACCCACACATCGTTGACGCATGTACGGAAAAGCAGAAAGGGCCCGACGGGACCCTTTCCTGCCTTGTATGGTCTGTGTGGTTTTAACTGCCGGGCTTGTCAGCCCGCGCCATACTGAAGACTACTTGGCCACATAGTCGTGCGGGTGCAGCGGGTGTGCCGGCGCGTCCAACGCCACCGCCGTGTTGGCCCCCGGCACCGCCTTGCGGGCGAACAGTGTGTACATGGTGGGCACCACAAAAATGGTGAGCAGCGTGCCCAGCGACATGCCGCCCACAATCACCCAGCCGATTTGGGTGCGCGTTTCGGCGCCAGCACCCGTGGCAAGTGCCAGCGGGATGGCTCCCAGGACCATGGCCCCAGTGGTCATCAGGATAGGCCGCAGGCGCTGGGCCGAGGCCTTGACGAGCGCGTCCACCATCTCCACGCCCTCTTCGCGCAGCTGGTTGGTGAACTCTACGATCAGGATGCCGTGTTTGGTGATCAAGCCCACTAGGGTGATCAACCCAATCTGCGAATACACGTTGAGCGAGCCGCCGCTCCACTTGAGCGCCAGCAGCGCACCAATCATCGACAGAGGCACCGACACCATGATGACGAGCGGGTCGATGAAGCTCTCGAACTGCGCCGCCAGCACCAGGAAGATGAACACCAGCGCCAGCACAAACACCACGCCCAGCGCGCCTTGCGAGCTCTTGAACTCGCGCGAGGTGTCGTTCAGGTCGGTGGTGTAGCCGGGCCTGAGCACCTTGGCGGCCGTCTCGTTCATGAAGGTGATGGCCTGGCCCAGCGAGTAATCGGACGACAGGTTGGCCGTGATGGTGGCCGAGCGGCGCTGGCCAAAGTGGTTCAGCTCACGCGGGCTCACGCTTTCGCGCACGTTGACCAGGCTGGTCAGCGGGATCATCGCGTCGTTACGGCCGCGCACGTAGATGGTGTCGATGTTCTCGGGCGTGGTGCGGCCCCGGGCCTCGGTCTGCACGATCACGTCGTACTGCTCGGCATCACGCTTGTAGCGGGTGACAGTGCGGCCGCCCAACATGGTCTCGATGGCCTTGGCCACCACTTCCACACTCACGCCCAGGTCGGCGGCGCGTTCGCGGTTGACCTCGATGCGCAGCTCGGGCTTGTTCAGGCGCAGGTCCACGTCGGGGGACACGATGCCGGGGTTCTGCGCAATCTCGGCCATGAACGCGGCCACCACCTTGCTCAGGTTTTCGTAGCTGTCCGAGGTCTGGATCACGTAGGTGAGGGGCCGCGAGCGAAAGCCCTGGCCGAGCGACGGCGGTGTGATCAGAAAAGCATTCACGCCGGGCAGGCCCGCCACCTTGGGCTGCAGCTCCTTGGCCAGGGCCAGCGTGGTACGGTCGCGCTTTTCCCAGTCCACGGTGCGGTAGATGACGCTGCCCTGTGCCACCGTGGGGTTGCCGATGTTGGCAAACACGCGGTCGAATTCGGGGTAGGTGTTGCCGATCTTTTCCAGCTCCAGCGCATAGCGGTTGGTGTAGTCCAGCGTGGCGCCGTCGGGTGCGGTCACGCTGGCCAAAATGGTGCCTCGGTCTTCCAGCGGCGACAGCTCCTGCCGCATGCTGGGAAACACGAGTACCAGCGCCGCACCGCTCAAGGCCATGACGCCCAGCACGATCCAGCGGGCCTGGACCAGCGCACCCCGCACACCGCCCCGCCCAGAACCCGTGCCGCCCCAGCGGGCCGTGACGATCCAGCGCAGCAAACGGCCATACGCGTCCGACAGGGCCGTGAGCCAGCGCTCCATGGAGCGGTCGAACCAGTTGGGATTCGGGTTGTGCTTGAGCAGCAGTGAACACATCATGGGCGAGAGCGTCAGGGCCACAAAGCCCGACACCACCACGGCCCCGGCCAGCGCCAGTGCAAACTCCACAAACAGGCGCCCCGTGCGGCCTGGCGTGAATGCGAGCGGCGCAAACACCGCCACCAGCGTGAGCGTCATGGCCACAATGGCAAAGCCGATTTCACGGGCACCCTTGATGGCGGCCGAGAACGGGTCGAGCCCCTCTTCGATGTGGCGGTAGATGTTCTCCAGCATCACGATGGCGTCGTCCACCACCAGGCCGATGGCCAGCACCAGCGCCAGCAGCGTGAGCGTGTTGATCGAAAAGCCCGCCAGTGCCATCAGCGCAAAACTGCCCACCAGGCTGACCGGGATGGTGATGATGGGGATGATGGACGCCCGGAAGGTGCGCAAGAACACAAAGATCACCAGGGCCACCAGCACAACGGCCTCGATGATGGTGGAGTACACGCTCTTGATGGAGCGGTCGATGAACAGCGAGTTGTCGTTGGCAATATCGATGCCGATGTCTGGCGGCAGGTCAGCCTTGAGCAGGGGGATCATGGCGCGCACGCCCTTGGACAGCTCCAGCGGGTTGGCCGTGGCCTGGCGGATTACGCCCACCGAGATGGCATCGCGGCCGTTGAGCCGCACGCGGCTGCGGTCGCTGGCAGGGCCTTCTTCCACCCGCGCCACATCGCGCACACGCACCGAGAACCCGTTGACCGTGCGAATCACGATGTCGGAAAACTGCGCCGGGGTTTTGAGGTCGGTCTGCGAGGTCACGCTGAACTCACGCTGCTGCGACTCGATGCGGCCCGCGGGCAGTTCCAGGTTGTTGCGGCGGATGGCGTCTTCCACGTCCTGCGTGGTCAGGCGGTAACCGGCCATGCGTTCGGGGTCCAGCCACACCCGCATGGCGTATTTGCGCTCGCCGTAAATCGGCACGTCAGCCACACCGGTCACGGTCTGCAGGCGGGGCTTGACGATGCGATTGATGAGGTCGTTGACCTCCAGCGGGGTGCGCGTGTCGCTGCTAAAGGCCAGCCACATCACGGGCGAGGCGTCGGCCTCGACCTTGGCAATCACGGGCTCATCCACCGCGAGTGGCAGGCGGTTGCGCACACGGGCCGTGCGGTCGCGCACCTCAGCCGCCGCATTGTCGGCATCTTTCTCCAGCCGAAAGCGCACGCTGATCTGGCTTTGTTCGGCCCGGCTGATGGAGGTGATCACATCCACCGCGTCGATCCCGGCGATGGAGTCTTCCAGCGGCTTGGTGACCTGCGATTCGATCACCTCGGCCGACGCGCCCGCGTAACGCACGCTGACGGTGACCACGGGTTCGTCGATCTTGGGGTATTCGCGTACCGACAGGCGCGTGAAGCTCACCGCACCAATCAGCAGCACCAGCAGCGACAGCACGGTGGCAAACACCGGCCGGCGGATGGAGATTTCAGCGAGTTGCATGGCAGTCCGTAGGCATCAGAGGGTGACGACAGGCAGCCCGTCAGACAGGCGCACGGTGGCCCGGGGCCGTTGATCGGGTCGAGCTTCCAGCCAGCTGACAAGGGTTGGGACCTGGCAGGGGTTGGGCCTCACTGCGAACCGCCATCGCGCTCGGCACCGAGGAGGCTGTAACGGGAGATGGAGATGCTGGCGCCGCAGAGGTGCTCGGCGCAGGCGCATCAGCCACTGCTGCAGCCTTGGGGCCCACCCCACCCGCAGCACCCGCAGCACCCGCAGCACCCGCAGCACCCGCAGCGCCCGACGCCGGGCGCGCAGCTGAGGCCGCCGCGCCACCGTTGCCCTGCTTGCCCAGTTCCACCACGCGCACCTCGGTGCCGTCCTTGCGGATGCGCTGCTGGCCCGCCGTGACCACCAGGTCACCAGCGCTCAGGCCGTCCAGCACCTCCACCCATCCGGGCGAGCGCACGCCCAGCTGCACCGGGGTGCGGCGCGTCACCTTGCTGCCGGGCTCCTTGCCCTCCACCACCTTGAGCACATAGGGGCTGGAGCCGTCGGGCACGATGGCTTCTTCGGGCACCACGCGCGCGTCGCTGCGTTCGGAGAACACGGTCGTCACCCGCGCGAACATGCCGGGGCGCAATTGCAGTCGGCGGTTGTCGATGCAGCCGCGCACCGCAATGGCCCGCCCATCCGCATCGATCTGCGGGCTGATGGCCTGCACCAGGGCGGCGTAGCGCACGCCCGGCAGTGCGTCAAACGTGACTTGCGCGGTCTGGCCCGGGCGCACCTTGCTCTGCAACCGCTCGGGCAGACGGAAGTCCACATACACCGCATCGAGGTCTTCAATGTTGACGATGTCGGCCCCGTCCTTGAGGTAGTCGCCCACGTTGACGCCCCGAATGCCCGCAATGCCATCGAACGGGGCCACGATCTTGAGGCGCTGGGCGGTGGCCTGGGCCAGCGCCAGCTTGGCCTGGGCCACTTCCAGGTTGGCAGCACTCTCATCCACAGAGCGTTGGCTGATAAAACCCTGGGCCACCAGCTCCTGGTTGCGCTTGTGGTTGGCCTGCGCAATCGACAACTCGGCCTGGCTTTGCTGAATCTGCGCACGGGGCAACTGGTCGTCCAGCTGCACCAGCACCTGCCCACGCCGCACGCGCTGGCCATCGTGAAAATTGAGCTGGGTGATGCGCCCCCCCACCTCGGGGCGCAGCATGACGCTCTGGCGCGACTTGAGGCTGCCCACGGCTTCGGCATCGTCGCGCAGCGCCATCTTCCGCACGGTCACGGCCTCCACGGCCACGGGGCGGCCGGCCCCGGCAGCGGCGCCACCGCCCGCTGGCGTGCCCGCACCGCCCTCGGAACGCTGCGGTGGCTGGGCTGGTTTCTGCAACCACCAGGCGGCGCCCGATGCCGCCGCGATGCCGATGACAGCGAAAACGAGGTACTTGTTCTTGGACGCCATGGGTCAGTCAATCCGTTGAGGTGGGGAGTGCAGTCACACAATGTAACAGTGGGTGTATGCAGCCGCAGCCATGCGCTGCAATATCCCAGGGCATTGGCCGCAAGCGGCAGTCCCCGGCACGGCCATGAAAAAAGCCTCCGAAGAGGCTTGTGTGAAACGCTGAGTCGACTTTCAGGCTATCTGCGGCCCAGGGCCTGGTCCACGCCCCGGTTGGCCAACTCGTCGGCACGCTCGTTGCCCGGGTCGCCCGAGTGCCCCTTCACCCAGCGCCACTCAATGCGGTGACCGCCGGTGCTGACCAGCGCATCCAGCCGCTGCCACAGCTCCACGTTCTTGACGGGCTGCTTGGAGGCGGTGCGCCAGCCCTTGGCCTTCCAGCCATGGATCCACTCGGTGATGCCCTTGCGCACGTACTCGCTGTCCAGGTACAGCGTCACGGCACAGGGGCGCTTGAGGGCCGAGAGCGCTTCGATCACCGCCATCAGCTCCATGCGGTTGTTGGTGGTGCCCAGTTCGCCACCAAACAGCTCTTTTTCGGTCGCGCCGGAGCGCAGCAACACGCCCCATCCGCCGGGTCCGGGGTTGCCCTTGCAGGCGCCATCGGTGTAAATCTCTACCTGGTTCAAACTCTGTTCCTGACAATGTGATGGATGGTTGCAGCACCGGGGATGGATCTGCCGGGCAACCGGATACGAATGGGCTCAAGGCTCGTGCCGGGCTGCCGGCGGGGCGGCCCGCGAAGAACTCACCCCGCGTTGTGACGCCCGGTTGGCGATGGGCACGGTGCCCGCCGCACGCTGACGATGGGTGCGCCAGGCAGGCTCCAGCAAACGCATGCCATGCACCCGTTTGACGGCCACCAGGAAATACGCGGCGCCCAGGATGGGCCACCATCTTTCACCCAGAGGGTCCATCCAGCCAAAACGCTCCAGCCAGTGCGCGGTACGCACCGCTGGACGATAACAGCCAAAACGGGCCGATTCGACCTCGAAATTCAAAAGCCGCAGCCAATCGCGTAGGCGGCGGTAACCAATGAACTCGCCCACGTCAGGCAGGTACAGGTTGCCCCGCCCCAGCCGCTGGTACAGCCGCGCACGCCGCTGCCGCAGGCCCCACAGGCTGGTGGGGTTCAGGCCGCTGATGACCACGCGCCCCTCGGGCACCAGCACCCGTTCCACTTCACGCAGCGCGGCATGGGGGTCGATGCTCAGCTCCAGTGTGTGCGGCAGCACCAGCAGGTCCAGGCTGGCGGCGGGGAAAGGCAGGGCCACGGGCTCGGTGAGCAAGTCCACCGCGCGACGCTGCAGCGGGCCATCGACACCCCCAGTCTCGACAAAGGCGATGGAACCTTCCACCGCCTCCTGGCCCATGGCCAGCCATTGGTGGGGCATGCGGTTGGCACGCAGGCCGTCCAGCAGCGGCATGCCGAGCTGCAGGCTGTGGTAGCCAAAAATGTTGGCCACCGCCTCGTCAAAGCGCGCCTGTTCCCAAGCGAGCAGATAGCGGCCGGGGGGGGAGTCGAACCAGTGGTGCAAACCTATAATTTGATCGCTCATGAACTTGCTACCGCTGCCCGCCTTTACCGACAACTACATCTGGATGCTGCACGACGGCCGCCAGGCCATCGTGGTGGACCCGGGAGAAGCCGCGCCGGTGGAGCAGGCCTTGCACCGCTGGGGCCTGACATTGCAGGCCATTCTAGTCACGCACCACCATGCCGATCATGTCGGTGGAGTCGATGCCCTGCGCGCCGCCACAGGCGCACAGGTGTATGGCCCTGCACGGGAGCGCATCCCAGAGCCGCTGTCGCGGCTGGCGCAGGGCGATACCGTCAACGCGCTGGGGCTGCAGTTCCAGGTCATCGATGTGCCGGGGCATACGGCCGGCCACATCGCCTACTACTGCGCCGACATGGACGGCGAGCCCCTGCTGTTCTGCGGAGATACGTTGTTCTCGGGCGGCTGCGGGCGGCTGTTCGAAGGCACGCCTGCGCAGATGCTGGAGTCGCTGGACCGGCTGGCTGCGCTGCCCGGCAACACCCGGGTGTGCTGCACCCACGAGTACACCCTGTCGAACCTGAAGTTTGCACGTGCCGTGGAACCTGGCAACGCAGCCCTGCTCCACTACAGCAGCCAATGCGAGGCCTTGCGGGCCCAGAACCAGCCCACCCTGCCCTCGCAGATGGCACTGGAGCGAGACATCAACCCCTTTCTGCGCGTGCGGCAGGGCCAGGTGGCACAAGCCGCCCAGGGCTACGACGCGCAGGTGCCCCTTGACGACGCTGTAGCGGTGCTGGCCGCGCTGCGTCAATGGAAAAACGAGTTCCGATGAAAATTTTGCACATTGCCTGCCTGGCTGGCCTTTTGTGGCTGACAGGTTGCGCCACCACGGGGTCAGTGCCCGACCAGGCCGCTGCTGGCGGCAGCACCACCAGCACCAAAGCCCCTATCGCCCCCCACACTCCTGTCATCCCCAACGGCCCGCTCAAACCCATCACCGCCGCGCAAGCCGCGAGTGGCGAGGTGGCGTCGCTGTCGGCCCCGGCCGACCTGTGGGACCGCATCCGGCGCGGCTTTGCCATGCCTGACCTGCAGCACGAGCTGGTGCAGGACCGCGAGCAGTGGTATGCCACCCGCCCTGACTACATGCAGCGCATGACGGAGCGGTCCAGCAAATACCTGTTCCACATCGTTGAAGAGCTGGAACGCCGGGGCATGCCCACCGAGCTGGCACTGCTGCCGTACATCGAGAGCGCGTTCAATCCCCAGGCCGTATCGAGCGCCAAGGCCGCAGGCATGTGGCAGTTCATGCCTGCCACGGGCAACTATTTCGACCTCAAGCAGAACGCATTCCGCGACGACCGCCGCGACGTGCTGGCGTCCACCCGCGCAGCGCTGGACTACCTGCAAAAGCTCTACGGGATGTTTGGCGACTGGCACTTGGCTCTGGCTGCCTACAACTGGGGCGAAGGCAGCGTGGGCCGCGCCATTGCCCGCAACCAGAAGCTGGGGCTGGGCACGAGCTACACCGACCTGAACATGCCGGCAGAGACCCGGATGTATGTGCCCAAGCTGCAGGCAGTGAAGAACATCGTGGCCAACCCAGAGGCGTTCAACACTGAATTGCCGCTGATCGAAAACCACCCCTACTTCCAGACCGTGGACATCACGCACGACATCGACGTGTCGCTGGTGGCATCGCTGGCAGGTATCCGGGAGGAAGACTTCCGTGCGCTCAACCCTTCGTTCAAGCGGCCTGTGATCCTGGCGGCAGGCACACCACAAATCTTGCTGCCCTGGGACAACGCCAAGGTCTTCCAGCGCAATCTCGAAGCCAAGCGCGAAGGCCAGTACGCCAGCTGGACCGTGTGGTCCGTGCCCACGACCATGAGCGTGGCAGAGGCGGCCCAGCGTGCGGGCATGAGCGAAGCCGACTTGCGGAGCATGAACAACATCCCGCCGCGCATGCTGATCAAGGCGGGCTCGGCCCTGATGGTGCCGCGCTCCACAACCACACGGCAAGACGTGTCGTCCCACTTGGCCGACAACGGCCAGCTGAGCCTCACCCCCGAGATCGTCACCCGCCGCACCACCGTGCGCGCCGGCAAGGGCGACACGGTGGCCAGCATCGCGCGGCGCTACAAGCTGGCAGCCGCCAGCGTGGCCGACTGGAACGACGTGCGGGCGAATGCCGCATTCAAGGTAGGCCAGCAGGTTGTGGTGTACCTGCCGGTGCGCCAGGGCCAAGCGCGGAGTAGCAGTAGCGCCCGTGCCTCGGTCGGCACCGCGGCCAAACGCCAGGCACCCGCGCCCTCGCGGCGCGGAGGCACGCCCTCCAAAGTCAAGCGCCGCTGACCCGCGCCCCTGCCGGCCGCGAAGGCTGGCAGGACATCGCAGGGCTGAGTGGCTGGGGCCGTGCTCAGAAACGGAGCGTGTGCAGGCCCAGCAGCCCCAAAATGCCCATGATGATCAGGTAGAGCGCCACGATGGTGCTGAGCAGGCGCGGCATGACCAAAATAAGAATGCCTGCGATCAGGGAAACGAGCGGGCCGATGCTGAGGCTCAGCGACATGGTGAAGGGTCCTTGAAAAATGGCTCGGGAATGGCGCAGCACAAGCGCTGCATGCGAAGCCTGCGCAATGCCGGTTGCGCGGAGTGATCGCGGTGCAGTGGTGGCATCTGTGCAGGCGGCTAACACTGTAGTCGATGCCAGAAGCCTCAGCCGCCCCCACCCACAACCGTAATTCGTCAGACGCTGTACTTCTGGCGTGCCTTGCGCACGAAGTCGCTGGTGGAGGTGCGGGCCAGTTCGATCTTGGCCTCGGCCAGTTCGGGCAACACCCGCGACAGCACCCGCAATGCGGTAGCAGGGCCTTCGTCCGGCATCAGGCCATTGGTGGAGTAAGTCTCACGCACGCGGCTGAACGCCGCCAGGTACAGCCCCCGGTCGCCCATCAGATAGGCAGGTGGCACCGTTTTAACCAGATCGGCTGGCGCCGCCGTCTGCAACCATTTGAGCGCATGCACAACGCCATTGACCAGGGCCTGGGCCTGGGCAGGCTGCTTCTGGATGAACGCCTGGGGCGCATACAGGCAACTGGCGGGCATCGTGCCGCTGAACATGTCCTGCGCGGCCTTGAGCGAGCGCAGGTCCCCCACGATACGGGTGTCCGCCTTTTGCTCCAGCAGGGTCATGATGGGATCGGCATGGCACAACGCCTGCACCTGGCCGGAACGCAGCGCGTTCATGGCATTGGTGCCCGAGCCCACGCCCACAAACGACACCTCCCGCAAAGGCACACCTGCGCGCATCAGCATCAGGCTGGCGGCCAAGTGGGTGGAGGAGCCCACCGACGACACGCCCACCTTGCGCCCTGCGAGGTCGCCCAGATCTTTGTACGCCGGTACCGACCGCAGGGACACACCAAGCGCCAGTTGTGGCGCCCGACCCTGCACCACCAGCGCACGGTAGGCATGACCGCGCGCCTGCGCACGCAACACATGCTCGAACGCACCGGAACAGACATCGGCCGCACCGTCCTGCACCGCCTGCCAGGCCAGCGCTCCCGCTGAGTAGTCCCGCACCACCACGTCCAGGCCTTCCAGGCGGAAGTACCCCAGCGCATCGGCCAGCGCCAGCGGCAGGTGGTACAGAACGCCCTGGCCGCCAACCGCCACGGTCACCCGCCCCAGCGCCGCGCCATCGGTCTGCGCACGCACCCCGATGGCAGGCGCCCACACCGCAGCCGCCGACAAGGCAGAAACGGCGCCAAAGGCGCGGCGGGTGAGTGGAGGCAAGGACATGGAATCAGGCAAAAAGACAATGCTGCATTGCAACAATCGTGCCGCAGCGCAGGCAAAACCGCATCAGGGTGAATCCCTGCGGGTTACTACGTACCGCCCTGTGCAGGCGCCCACTGCGGGGCACCACCGGTGGTGCAAAACGCTCCCGGCGCGCCTAACGGTAACCGATGAATAGGATGGCGATATTGACCAGAAAACCACCGGCCCAGACCGCGCTGCGCGCCGTTGGCATGTCCGCCACATACATCATCACGTAGAAGATGCGCAGAAACACATACAGCAGCGCCAGCAAGTCCAGCAGCGTCTGGCCTGCCCCCAGCAGGTGGGCGATGATGACCGCACCGATGAAAAATGGCAGCGCTTCAAAGCTGTTCGCCTGCGCTGCGTTGGCGCGGCCACGCCAGTCGGACTGCCGCGAGAGCCAGCCGCGCGGGTCGTGGTTGTCAAAACCGCCCTCTTTGCGGGACTTGCCCAAGTTGCCGCTTTTGGCCAGCCAGGCGCAGGCAATCGGCAGCAGTGCGGCAAACAGCACACACCAATAGGCCACGGTAAACCGTGCGACGTGCAGGGTGGTATTCATTTTTTGATGCTTTTGAGGCCCCAGCGCAGCAAACACAAGCACTGGCAGCTATTAAATTGAGAGTATTTTAGCTGCAGACCTTTGCCAGCCAGCGGACTGGCTCACAGGCAGGTAGGCACATCCAGGTCACCGGCGATCCACCAGCGCATGCGCAATCGTGCCCAGGTCCACATACTCCAGCTCGCTGCCCACTGGCACGCCGCGCGCAAGCCGCGTGACATGGAGCCCCCGGCTCTTGAGCGCCTCGCTGATCACATGGGCCGTGGCCTCGCCCTCGGCATTGAAATTGGTCGCCAGGATCACCTCCTGCACGGTGCCGTCCGTGGCGCGGTCCATGAGCTTGTGCAGGCCTATCTCCTTCGGCCCCACCCCATCCAGCGGACTGAGCCGCCCCATCAGCACAAAGTACAACCCCTTGAAGGCGCCCGTGCGCTCCAGCGCCGACTGGTCCGCAGGCGTCTCGACCACACACAGCCGCGTGGCATCGCGCTCGGGGTCCAGGCAGGTGCTGCACACCTCGGCCTCAGTGAACGTATGGCAACGCGCGCAGTGATGCACGGTGCCCACCGCCTCCCCCAGGGCGCGCGACAGCGCCAGCGCCCCTTCACGGTCATGCTGCAGCAGATGAAACGCCATGCGCTGCGCAGACTTCACCCCCACCCCCGGCAGCCGGCGCAGCGCCTGGATCAGAACATCGAGGGAGTTGGTGGTGGACATGGGATGAGAGGCGATCCGAGAATTGGAGTTGGCGGTATGTGGAACGAGGCTTCGACAAGCTGCGCCCGAAAGGCAGTCAGGGCGCGGGCCAGTTTCTACCTGCCTTTCACCCCCCGCCCTCCAGGGCGTAGCGAGCGGGATGAGCTGCTAGGCGGCCGGAGCACAGGAACCGGAACGTACTTGAAGTACGTGAGGATTCCGAGCACCGCCCAACGACGCATGGCGGGCGCGCATTAGCCAGTCCTCAGAAAGGGAATTTCATGCCGCCGGGGAGGCCTGGCATGCCCGCTGTGAGCTTGCCCATCTTCTCCGCCGAAGTCTCCTCGGCCTTGCGCACCGCCGCATTGAACGCAGCCGCCACCAGGTCTTCCAGCATGTCCTTGTCTTCGGCCAGCAGGCTGGGGTCGATGGTGATGCGCTTGACGTCGTGCTTGCAGGTCATGACCACCTTCACCAGGCCCGCGCCCGATTCGCCTTCGACTTCGATGAAGGCCAGTTCGTCCTGGGCCTTCTTGAGGTTGTCCTGCATGGCCTGGGCTTGCTTCATCAGGCCGGCGAGTTGTCCTTTGTTGAACATGGTGTAGTTTCCTTTTCGGTTTCTAGTCTAGTGAATGGGTAACAGAGCTTGTGAGGGCTTCAGGGTCGGTCACGCAGGCTTGATGCTGCCCGGCACGATTCTCGCGCCATAGTCCCGCATCAGCGATTGCACGAAGGGGTCGTTGTGCACGATTTCCTCGGCGCGGCGCTGGCGCTCGGCCGCAGCAGCGGCATTGCGGCGGGCGGGGCTGTCGATGACCACACCCACCTCGACGCTGATCTGCGTGGCATGGCCGGCCGTCTCCAGCGCAGCGCGCAGGCGTTCGCGCGCCGTGGGCTGGTTGAGCGACTCACGCTCCACCCGCAGCAGCCAGTGCCCCCCATCGCGCGCCACCAGCTGCGACTGCAGGGCTAGCTCGCGCACCAGCGCTGTGATCGCTTCGGCTGCGATCAGTTGCTGCACGGTGGTGTGCCAGACATCGCCCTCTTCGGTGGGCGTGTAGCGGACGGAGACCGGGGTAGGTGCAGACAGCGGAAGCGGCTGCAGCCGCTCGCCAGGCTCCGGCGCTTCGCGCACCGGAATTGCTACATATTCAGGAGCGCCTTGCGCTTTGACGGATTGCACTGCACCGGGGTTTTGCCCCAACCTCTCGGGGGTGCGCACAGGCAAAGCCATCGCGGCAGGCGCTGGCGCCGTAGCCACCTCACCCGGTTCATCAGATCCTGGCCATGGGGGTGGCTCGGAATCGTGCACCGATGCAGCCGCAGGGTCATCCGCTGGAGCGGGGACAGGGCGCGCCACCGCAGTAGACGCTGGCGCGGCCACCGGAGCGGGCGCAGGGACTTTGGGTGCAGGTGCTACAGACGAGGCCTGCGGAGCCGCAGCGACCGGCGCAGCCAGGGCGGCCGATGCACCCACGGTACCTGTCAAAACAGGGCTGGAGGCTGTCGTTTCAGCCCGCGTCAGAGTTTTTTTTTCAGCCGATTCGCCAGCGCCACCTGCACCGCCGGTCGGCTTGAAAGCCAGCAGGCGCAGCAGCACCATGGTGAGCGCCGCGTACTCGTCGGGCGCCAGGCCTAGCTCGCCGCGCCCGTGCAGGCACAGGCTGTAGAGCAATTGTGTTTCGTCGGCGGGCATCAGCGCAGACAGGCGGGCGGTTTCGGCGGCCTCGGGGTCGTCGGCGTCCACCGCACCAGCCATCTGCGGCACAGCCTGGAACACGGCCATGCGCTGCAGCACGGCACTCATTTCTTCCAGCGTGGAGGCGGCCGACAGGCCGTTCATGCGCAGCGCGTCCGAGGTTTCGACCACGGTCTTGCCATCCCCCTGGGCCAGCGCATCAATCAAGCGGAACACATAGGAGCGGTCCACCGCGCCCAGCATCTGGCGCACACCCGCTTCCTGCAGCTGGCCGCTGCCAAACGCGATGGCCTGGTCGGTCAGCGACAGAGCATCGCGCATGGAGCCCCGCGCGGCACGCGAAAGCAAGCGCAAGGCCTGCGGCTCGGCGGGCACGTTCTCGTTGGCCAACACACGGGTCAGGTGCTCCAGCACCGTCTCGGGCGCCATAGGGCGCAGGTTGAATTGCAAGCAGCGGCTCAGCACCGTCACCGGCACCTTTTGCGGGTCGGTCGTGGCGAGCACAAACTTGAGGTATTCGGGCGGCTCTTCCAGCGTTTTGAGCATGGCGTTGAACGCCGTGTTGGTGAGCATGTGCACTTCGTCGATCATGAAGACCTTGAAGCGCCCCTGCACCGGCTTGTAAACCGCCTGCTCCAGCAGGCTTTGCACCTCGTCTACGCCCCGGTTTGAGGCAGCGTCCAGCTCGGTGTAGTCCACAAAACGGCCGCTGTCGATGTCGGTGCAGGCCTGGCACACGCCGCAGGGCATGGCAGTGATGCCGCCGTTGCCATCCGGCCCCTGGCAGTTGAGCGACTTGGCCAGAATGCGCGACACCGTGGTCTTGCCCACACCGCGCGTGCCGGTAAACAGGTAGGCGTGGTGCAGGCGCTGCTGGGTCAGCGCATTTGACAGGGCCTGGACCACATGCTCCTGCCCCACCATCTCGGTGAAATTGCGAGGGCGGTACTTGCGGGCGAGCACGAGGTAGGACATGCGGGCGATTCTACGGGTTGGGCCAGGCGCCCATGGCACCGTCAGGGCAAACAAAACAGCCACTGAAAAATCAGGGCCTTCATCCGACGTACAATCAGCGGTGACGGGCCTCCTCGCATGGTGAAGCGGCCAACCGGGTCAGGTGGGGAACCAAGCAGCCCTAACCGTGGAGTCAGTGCCGGGGGTAAGGCTCGTCAACTTCTTCTTTCTTTTTGCGCGGTCGCGCAAAAATCCCCTCTCTTTAGTATTTCCGCAGCACGCAGTGGCAGGCCGTATTGGCTTGCGCAAGGCCCTGCTTGCCACAGCGGCTCTAGCGTCAAGCCGACAAGCCACGCAGCCAGCGCAGCGCGCCTTCCCCCGCCACCCGGCCGCTGGCCATGCTGGCGGTGAGCAGATAGCCACCGGTAGGCGCCTCCCAGTCCAACATTTCCCCTGCGCAGAACACGCCCGGCAAGGCCGTTGCCATGAGGTGCGCGTCCAGCGCCTCAAACGCCACACCGCCCGCCGTGCTGATGGCCTCGTCCAGCGGGCGTGCAGCCACCACGGTGATGGGCAGGGCCTTGATCGCGTGGGCCAAGGCCACGGGGTCGTTCATGCCGTCCTTGCCAAGGTGCTCGTACAGGATGCCCGCCTTGATTCCGTCCAAGCCCAAACGGCTCTTAAGGTGGCTGGATAGCGAGCGCGATCCGCGCGGGTGGCGCACTTCCACCAACACACGCTCGGCACTGTGGTCAGGTAACAGATCGAGGTGGAACGTGGCATGGCCGTGGGCTTGCACCTCGTCGCGCAGCAGGTGCGACACGGCATAGACAAGGCTGCCCTCCACCCCCGTGGCCGTGACCACAAACTCGCCCCGGCGGCTGAAGCTGCGGCCCTGGCTGTCAGTGAAGCTCAGCGCCACCGTCTTGAAGGGCTGGCCCACGAACTTCTCGGAAAAATGCGGCGTCCAGCCCACCGTGGGCTTGGGCGTGCGGCCCAGCAGCTCTTGCAAAAAGGCGCGGCGCGTTTCGCCCACCGGGGCGTCAGCGCGCAACACGTCAAAACCGCAGTTGGACGGGCGCAGCGGCGCCACCGCCACCCCGCGCTGCGCCAGCAACGGCAACCAGGCACCGTCCGACCCCAGGCGCGCCCAGCTGCCGCCGCCCAGCGCCAGCACCACTGCCTGGGCGGTCACGCGCACCTCGCCAGCCGGAGCCGCAAAACGCAGCGCGCCCTCGTCGGCCCAACCCAGCCAGCGGTGGCGCATGTGGAACAGCACCCCCTGCCCGCGCAGGCGCTGCAGCCAGGCGCGCAGCAGCGGCGCGGCCTTCATGTCGGCGGGGAACACGCGGCCCGATGTGCCCACAAAGGTCTCCATCCCCAGCCCCTGCGCCCAAGCGCGCAGCTCGGGGCCGCCAAAGGCGCGGACCAGCGGCTCGATCTGCTGCTCGCGCCCGGCATAACGTCCCACAAAGGGCTCGTGCGGCTCGGAATGTGTGAGGTTGAGCCCGCCCTTGCCTGCCAGCAAAAACTTGCGGCCCACGGACGGCATGGCGTCAAACACATGCACGGCCACACCCGCCTGGGCCAGCACCTCGGCAGCCATCAGGCCCGCCGGGCCGCCGCCGATGACGGCCACATCGCACTGCAGGGTCTCCGCAGACAGGGTGGGTGTATCGGAAGGAGAAAGGGTGTGGGACACGTAAGGACCTTGCTGAAAATGAGGAACGCTGCGCTGCCAGAGGGTTGAAAAAACGACTCAGAACAAAGAGCCTTGGGGTGAATCCTCGGGCCCGGGCACAGTGCGGGCGCGTGCGGGTTTTACCGGGGCGACCGGCGCAACGGGGGCCGAAGTATGCCCCACCGCAGAAGGCGTTGCGACCGATACCCCCGCAACATTCGGCGCATCGCCCACCGTCACCAAACGCCCATCGCCGGTCAGGAAGGCCGCGTGCACTGCCTCGCCCGGCATCAACGCAGATACAGCATCGCGGTAGCGTTCCAACTGCGCCACCAAGGCTTGCTGGCGCTGGGGCTGCGCGGCACTCTTGTAGTCCAGCACCCACCAGCCCGCCAAGGCGTCATCGGCCTGCACGGCGCGGCGCTGCACCAGCCGGTCGATGCGCAGGCTCTGGCCCTGGTAGTGCAGCGGGGCCTCGTTGATGGCGGTCTGGACCAGCGCCGGGTCCCATGCCCAGGCGCCCTCGCCCCCCAGAATGGCCTGTGCCATGCGGGCGGCCTGCTCGGCGGCGACGGGGGTGATGTCGTGGTCTGCAGCCAGGCGGGCCAGGCGCGCGGCGGGCCAGCCATGGGCACGCACTTCGGCCAGCGGGGCACCGGCCACACCGGCCTGCTCCAACAGCTGGTGCATGGCATCGCCTTGGCGCGACAGCGGGGTAGATTCCGCATCGCCCGGCATGGCCACGGGGGCATCGCCCTCCAGCCCGTCGGCGGTGTGCACACGGGCGGTTTGCAGGGCCTCGGGCAGCGCGGGCAGGCTGGGGATGGTGAAGGTTTCCGGTGCATCAGCGGGGGCAGCGGCTTCTGCGCCATGCTCTGCCGGGGCTTGGGCTTGCGGATCAACCTCGGTGACCAGGGGAGCCAGCCGGTTCCACCAGCTGCCGGGGGCCGAGTTGCTGGGCTGCACCGACGACAGCGCCAGGCAGTGCTTGGCGCGCGTCATGGCCACGTAGAGCATGTTCAGCTCCTCCCGGCTGCGGGCCTGCTGCTCGGCGGCCAGCGTGGCCTCGGCACTGGGGGGCGGGTTGGATTCGCTGGCCAAAAAGATGAAGGCCGAGGGCGCGGGCTGCTCGCCGGGCCAGTCCACCAGCACGCCCATGGTTTCGGCCTTCTGCGGGCGGGTGTCGGTGTCTAGCAGCAGCACGCAGTCGGCCTCCAGCCCCTTCGCACCGTGCACTGTCAGCAGGCGTATGGCCTGCGCATCGGCCCGGCCGGGGGCGCGCACGCCGCCCTTCTTCATGGCGCGCACAAACGCATAGGGCGTGAGGTAGCGCCCCCCGTCGTGCTGCAGCGCGGCGGCCAGCAACGCACGCAGGTTGGCCTGCACGGCCTGGCGCTGGGTGACGGGCGCGGCGGCAGCAAAGCGGGCCAGCACATCGCCATGCTCATAGATGGCGTGCAGCGCATCGTGCGGGGGCAGGCGCTGCACCCAGCCCTGATATTGAATCAAAACGCCCCCTAGCGCTTGAATTTCATGCGGTAGAAGCTCACTTTTTAATAGCAAATCAAACCAACTGCAGCCCGCATGCTCGGGCTGGCGGCGCAGCACGGCCAGGGCCACCAGGGCATCGTCGCCCAGGCCAAAAAACGGCGACTTGAGTGCGCGCGCCAGCGACAGGTCGTGCGTGGGCGAGACCAGCGCATCGAGCAGCGCCACCATGTCCTGCACCTCGGGGGCGTCAAACAGGTCGGACTTTTCGGGCTGCACGCAGGGCAGGTGCAGAGCGCGCAGGGCCTCTTGCATGGTAGCTAGACGGTCGCGCTTGCGGGCCATCACCAGCACCTCTTTGGGCGGCGTTCCGTTGGCAATCTGCGCAGCTACCCAGGCGGCGGCCTGCGTGCATTCGCGCATGCGCTGGGTTTCTTCGGCTTCGTGGCGGGGTTCGGTCAGGCTGTCGCGCCAGGCCAGCGGGTCGCGGGCGGAGCTGCTTCCATCGCTCGCATCGTCGTCATCGGTGATGGCGGGCAGGCGCAGCAGCTGGCCCGTGTGTTTGGATTCGGTGGTGTGGTCGCGAAAGCCTGTGGTCTCGTGCTGCGCCTGGGCCTGGCCCATGACGGCGTTGACGGCGGCAATTACGCCCTGCGCGTTGCGGCGCGTGTGGTCGCAGCTGAGCAGATCGCCGCCCAGCCCGTCGCGCACAAAGGCCTGCGCGGCGATAAAGACCTGCGGCTCGGCACGGCGAAAGCGGTAGATGCTCTGCTTGGGGTCGCCCACGATGAACACGCTGGGCGCGGCAGAGCCGCCGCCCGAGCCCGCATAGCCCGCCAGCCACGCGTGCAGCGCCTGCCACTGCAGCGGGTTGGTGTCCTGGAACTCATCGACCAGCAGGTGGCGGATGCGCGCATCGAGCCGTTCTTGCACCCAGCCGGAAAGGACGGGGTCGGCCAGCATGACCAGGGCCGTGCGCTCCACATCGTTCATGTCCACCCAGCCGTGCTGCTGCTTGACGACGGCAAACTGCGCAATCAGGCAGCGCGCCAGCCGGGCCATGCGCTGCTGGTGCTGCCAGGCCTCGTGCTGGCGGCGGGCCACCAGAAGGCGCTGTAACTCGGGCTCGGCCTCTTGCGCGGCGGGGAACTTCTCCAGGTTCTTCGACAGGCGGTCTTCCTTGGCGACGAACATGGCCTTGCGCAGCATGTCCAGGCGCTGGTTCAGGTCGGGACAGGCCAGCGCGTCGATGATGGCGTCCGCTGCCTTTTGCGGGGTCTTGTTGGACTCAGCACCCAGAGCGCTGGCACGGCTGCGCCAGCGTTGCAGGGCGGCTTCGGTCTGCAGAGCCTCGGCAGGCTCGGCAAAAGCAGCCAGGTCGGGGTAGACCTGCTGGAACGGTGGCACCGACGCATCCACCACACCTGCCGCGTCGGCCAAGTCGAACTCCACGCGCTTGGCCAGTGCCGCTGCCAGCGCCTTGTGCGTTTGCGAGCGGCCGTGGCGGGCCACCACGGCTTCGTAGTCGGCGCGCAGGCTGGCGCTCTCAGCCACGGTCTGCAGGAAAGGCGGCCAAACCTCGCGCACGGCCTCGGCATCGTCCTCCAGCAGCTCAAAGTGCGCGGGCAGGCCTTGCTGTTGCAACAGCGCCAACGGGGCCGTGCCCAGCAGCGCGGCAAACCAGCTGTGGAAGGTGCGGATCTGCACCGGGCGGCCAGCCTCCAGAAGTTGGCGATATAAATTTTGTAGCGCCTCGCGCTTTTCCAGTGCGCCCTGGGGGCTGATTCCGCGTGCAATCAGCTCTGCCGTCAGCTCCTCCAGCGGCTTGCGGCTGAACTGCTCCAGCCACTCCTGCAGGCGCTGGCGCATTTCGCCCGCAGCCTTTTTGGTGAAGGTGATGGCCAGGATTTCGTGCGGCGCGCACCCGTCCAGCAGCGCCCGCAGCATGCGCGAGACCAGCATCCAGGTCTTGCCCGCACCTGCGCAGGCTTCCACCGCCACGCTGCGCGCGGGGTCGCAGGCAATGGCGTAGAAGGCCTCGCGCGAGACGGGGCGGCCGTTGTGTTCGTAAGCGGCCTGCATGGTTGAGGAATGGCTCTCGGTCATGGCGTCTCTGGCGCGGGCAATGCCTGTTCGGCATCTGCCCAGTAGTCTTTGCGGCACAGGCCGCGCACGGCGCAGAACTCGCACACCGAGCCTTCACCCAGCGCGGGCAGCGGCGCCCCGGCGGCGATGCGGGCCATGTCGTGCTGGATGCCTTCAATCAGCACATCGCGAAGGTGCACGACCTCGTCCTGCTCATGCAATTGCGTCTCGCCGCGTTCGCCCACATTGACGTAGGCGGCACGCAGCGTGTCGTGGTGCAGCAGGGCGGCGTAGAACGGCAACTGCGTGTCTTCCGCCCCGCTCTTGATGCGCTGGCGGGTGACGCTGTCGCTTTCGGTCTTGTAGTCGATCACCAGCACCGTGGGCTCGCCGGTGCTGGAGACGCCGTCGATGCGGTCGATGGTGCCGATCAGCTCCAGGTCACCCAGCGGCTGGCGGGCCTTGACCTCGGCCTGGCGGAACATCGCCCCTTGCTGCTCGTGCCCGGCCAGCCAGTGCAAATAGCCGTCACGCAGTTGCGCCCAGCCTGCGGCAAAGGGCAAAAAGTCGCCGTCTTGCAGGCGCTGCTCGCGGGTGATGGCCTCGGCGGCGGCGTCCATGCGGGCGCTGCGCTCGCCCGCATCGTCGGTGGGTTGATCGCGCAGGTCTTCGTGAAAGCGCTGCAGCACCGCATGCAGCCAGTTGCCAAAGTCGCGCTTGTCCACCGCGGCGTCCAGCTCGTCGGCCTCGCGCAGTCCCAACTGGCGCTGGGCAAAGAAGCGGTAGGGGCAGTGGCGCAGGTCGGAATACGCGGTGGACGAGAGCTGCTGCACGGGCAGCGCCTGGCCCACGGGCTGAGGGCGCAGCGTGGGGGTTGCCACCACATCACGTGCAGTGCGGTGATCGGCGCCGGATGAGGCTGCGCCATCCAATTGCAGTGCCAACACCAGGGCACTGGCCAGCAGGGGCTCACCGCCTTCGTCGCCCGTGCGCCACAGCACATCCACCACGGGCACGCGCAGGGCATAGGCCCAGGCGGCCCGCTGCGCGGCCTCCAGCGACTGGCGTGTGGGCAAACCCCAGGCCTCGCGCTGGGCCTGGGACCAGTCTCCGGTGGGCTCTGGAGCGGCCTGCAGTCGTTTTTCATCACAGCCGGGGAGCACGGCGGCCGCGAAGGGACGGCCCAGCAGCTGGGGCAGCGGCAACACCACCACGGGCGCATTAGCGGCCTGCGAGGCCACGTAGCGCCCAGCCTCCAGCACGTCCTTCACCCACCGGGTGAACTCCGCCAGCGTCATGCGGCGGCCCGCGCTGTCGCCCCAACTTTGCAGCTCCGCCTGCTGGCCGTCTTGCAGGCGCAGCGCCGCCAGCACACGCATGCCTGCAGGGTCGGCCTGCAGGCCCTGCCATTGCCCGGCTTGCTCCAGCACGGCGCGCAGAGCGGGCAGCCACTGCGCCAGGGGGCGCGCAGCACGCAAGGTGTCGCGCCAGGTCTCCACCGTGGCCACGGTGCGGGCCAGGTGGGGCTGGGTGCTCAGGTCCTGAGCGGAGGCTGCGCTCCAGTGCTGCAGCACGCCTTTGCGCAGCCACTGCTCCAGTCGGTTGATCTCGCCCGGCGTCAGCGCGGGGGTGTGCTTGAGCCAGTCCAACACGTCGTTGGACGAGGCATTCCACGAGGCGGCCTGCAGCGCGGCAATGACGCGAGACGCCGCACGGGTGGTGGACAGAATCCATCCACTTTCATCGCGCACCAGCACACCGCTGCTGTCCAGATGGGCCAGCACACGGCGAATGAGCGCGCGGTCGGTGGCCGCCAGCGCAACAGGCACCCGGCCATCGCGGATGTGGCTGAGGACACAGGCGGCTGCGCGGTGGGCTTCGTCTTCGGCGTCGGTGGCAGCGTGCAAGGCACGCTGGGGTGGCGCCAAAGCGTCTTCCAGCAGCGATGGCAGCTTGATGCAAGCGCCCCGTTCGCCCCAATGGGCCAACAGGGCCTGGGGCAAAGCATCTGACTGAAAGCCCTCCAGCACCACCAGCGCATCCACGACCTCACGCACACCGGGCTCAAACAACACATCGGTGGCGTGCCGTGAGGCCAGCACCCATTCCAGCGCCAGACGCGCTACCAGGGCTTCGTAGTGCAGGCTACCGCCTTCATCCGCAGTGGTCAAGAGTTTGCGGGCCTCATCGCCCCAGGCCGCCCGCTGCGCGGGGGGCACGGCCGCTACGGCGGGTGCCAGCTGGGCGGCGGCTTCTTGCAGTGGCGTGGCCAGCATTTCACGCAGGGCGCCCTGCCCCACGCGGTCCAGCAGGGCGCGGGCCGTGAGGGTGTCGCGCGCAGCGTCGCCCGCAAAATCATCGGCCGACGGCTCAAAACCCTGCAGCTGGCGCGCCCAGTTGCGGGTCGTCTCGAAACGCGGAGCAAAGCCCTGCGGGAATTGCTGCCCCCACAGGCGTTGCCCCCAGGGCATGAGCTGGGCATAGGGCACCAGCACCACGGTGCGGGCCAGATGAGCGCACCGGGCACTGGCATGGGCCGCCACCTGGGCCAGAGTGCGTTGCCACAGGTGCAAGCTCCAGCCTGCGCCATCATCGCTTTTCGCTATGACAGTCATAGCGTCGCAGGCCCCGGCCATACCGGTGAATGGGGGATTGGTTTCTGTCACAATGCCCAGACTTTATACGTACACCGGTCCCAACCTGATCAAAAACAAGGAATCCGCCATGGCCAGCGAACTCATCAAACATGTCTCTGACGCCAGCTTCGAAGCCGACGTGCTGAAAACAAGCACCCCCGTGCTGGTGGACTACTGGGCCGAGTGGTGCGGCCCCTGCAAGATGATTGCCCCCATCCTCGACGAAGTCGCAGGCACCTACCAGGGCAAACTGCAGATCGCGAAGATGAATGTGGACGAAAACCGCGAGATCCCCGCCAAGTTCGGCATTCGCGGCATTCCCACCTTGATGCTGTTCAAGGACGGCCAACTCGCCGCCACCAAGGTCGGCGCGATGAGCAAGGCCCAATTGACCGCCTTCATCGACCAGCAACTGGCCTGACCCACACCCCAAGCCCCTCGGCAACACCGCCGCTGGGGCTTTTTTCGTTGAGCGATAGACCTGCGGGTAAATAACAAGCGGACAGCCGTGCAAGGCAAGGCGTTGCGCCTCTGAAGCCCCCGCATTTTTTCCTGTCATAATTCCCACAGATCACCGGGCTGCACGCATTGGCAGCCGGACCAAGATCCCTGGCGAGCCGGACCTGCAAACAGCAGCCCATCCGGCATCAGCCCACCTCCCCCAAGATTCATACCAGCTCCGCCAAGGAGTCAATCCATGCACTTAAATGAACTCAAGGCACTGCACGTGTCTGAAGTCCTGAAGCAGGCCGAAGAACTCGAAATCGAAAACACGGGCCGCATGCGCAAGCAGGAGTTGATGTTTGCAATCATCAAGAAGCGCGCCAAGGCGGGCGAGCAGGTGTTTGCGGATGGTGTGCTGGAAATCCTGCCCGACGGTTTTGGCTTCCTGCGCAGCCCTGACACCAGCTTCACGGCCAGCACCGACGATATCTATATCAGCCCCAGCCAGGTGCGCCGCTTCAACCTGCACACCGGCGACATGATCGAAGGTGAAGTGCGCACGCCCAAGGACGGCGAGCGCTACTTTGCCCTGACCAAGCTGGATTCGGTCAACGGCGGCCCGCCGGAGCAGAACAAGCACAAGGTGATGTTCGAGAACCTGACGCCCCTGTTCCCCAAGGAACAGATGCGCCTGGAGCGCGACATCAAGGGCGACGAGAACATCACCGGCCGCATCATCGACATCATCGCCCCCATCGGCCGTGGCCAGCGCGCGCTGATCGTGGCGCCGCCCAAGAGCGGCAAGACGGTGATGATGCAGCACATCGCCCACGCCATCACGGCCAACAACCCCGACGTGCACCTGATGGTGCTGCTGGTGGACGAGCGCCCTGAAGAAGTGACCGAAATGCAGCGCACGGTCAAGGGCGACATCATTGCCTCCACCTTCGATGAGCCCGCTGCCCGCCACGTGCACGTGGCCGAGATGGTGATCGAGCGCGCCAAGCGCCTGGTCGAGCTGAAGAAGGACGTAGTGATCCTGCTGGACTCCATCACCCGCCTGGCCCGCGCCTACAACAACGTCGTGCCATCGAGTGGCAAGGTGCTGTCGGGCGGTGTGGACGCTGCTGCACTGCAACGCCCCAAGCGCTTCTTTGGCGCAGCCCGCAAGGTCGAAGAAGGCGGCTCGCTCACCATCATCGCCACCGCGCTGGTCGATACCGGCAGCCGCATGGACGAAGTGATCTTTGAAGAGTTCAAGGGCACGGGCAACTGCGAAATCCACCTGAACCGCCGCCTGTACGAAAAGCGCGTGTTCCCCGCCATCGAACTCAACAAGAGCGGCACGCGCCGCGAAGAGCTGCTGCTGGCGCCCGAGATCCTGCAGAAGACCCGGATCCTGCGCCAGTTCATGTACAACATGGACGAGATCGAGTCGATGGAGCTCATGATCAAGAACATGAAGGCCACCAAGACCAATGTGGACTTCTTCGACATGATGCGTCGCGGGGGCTGATTCTCAGCCTGTGCAATAATAGAGGGCTTTTTCTTGCGGAAAGTACATTGGACTGGCCGGTGCGGCTCCCGCAGTTGACTCAAAGGAAGATCATGAAAGAAGGCATTCACCCCAACTACCGCGAAGTTCTGTTCGTGGACCTGTCCAACGGTTTCAAGTTCGTGACCCGCTCGTGCGTGAACACCAAGGAAACCGAAACCCACGAAGGCAAGGAATACCCGCTGTTCAAGCTGGATACTTCTTCTGAATCGCACCCCTTCTACACCGGCACGCAAAAGTCGGTGGACAACATGGGTGGCCGCGTGGAACGCTTCCGCAACCGTTTCGGCAAGACCGCAGCGAAGTAATTCGCCCCTGCGATCCCGCCAAAAAGGCAGCCCGGGCAACCGGGCTGCCTTTTTTCATGGGTTTTGCCTTTATTCTCGGTGGCTCCTTTGCCCAGCCGCCCACTGCCGCGTGACTCCACCCACCCCCGCCATCGTTACCCAGAACGCCGTCAGCCCGCTGCCCCGCTGGGCGCTGCTGCTGCTTTGCATTGCCTACGTAGTGCCCGGCTTCGTGGGCCGCGATCCGTGGAAAAACGCAGACGTCACCGCCTTTGGCTACATGCTGGAGCTGGCCCAGGGACGCACTCCCTGGCTGAGTCCGCTGCTCGGTGGCATGCCCCCCGAAACCGAAGGGCTGCTGCCCTACTGGCTGGGTGCCTGGGCCGTGCAGATGGCACCGGCCTGGCTGTCGCCGGAGATGGCGGCCCGCATGCCGTTCATCGCGCTCCTGGTCATCACCCTGATGGCCACCTGGTATGGCGTGTACTACCTGGCCCGCAGCCCGGGTGCCCAACCGGTTGCGTTTGCTTTTGGCGGCGAGGCTTCCCCACTGGACTATGCGCGTGCTATTGCCGATGGCGCCTTGCTGGCGCTGATCGCCTGCCTGGGCCTGGCGCAGCTGTCGCATGAGGTCACAAGCTATCTGGCGCAGCTGGGCTGCACCGCTTTGCTGTTTTTTGCGGTGGCCGCCATGCCGCACCGCACCGTGGCGCCAGCCGTGGCATTGGTGCTGGGTATGGCCGGGCTCACGCTGTCAGGAGCCCCCGCCCTCACGGCCTTGCTAGGCGTGGGCGGCGCGGCGCTGGTGTTGTTTGCGCCTGCAAGCAACACCGACCGCCGCTGGCGCTGGGCTGCCGTGTTGGCAGCTTCAACCCTGGTAGCGGCCGCCCTGGCCCAGGGCCTGGACCTGTGGCGCTGGCGAGTTGTGGGGTTCGATGGGGGCGGCAAGGACTGGCTGAGTCTTGCGCGCCTGCTGCTGTGGTTTGGCTGGCCGGCTTGGCCACTGGCCCTGTGGACTTTGTGGCGCTGGCGCCAGCAGATCTTCAGCCGCTCGGGCCAACGGCACCTGCTGGTGCCCCTCTGGTTCACCCTGGTGTCCATCGGCGCCACCATCACCACCCAGCCGGCAGACCGGGCCTTGCTGCTGGGCCTCCCCGCCCTGGCTGCGCTGGCAGCTTTTGCCCTGCCCACGCTGCGCCGCAGTGTGGGGGCTTTGATTGACTGGTTCACGCTGCTGTTCTTCACTGCCTCGGCCCTCGCGATCTGGGTGATCTGGATCGCCATGCAGACCGGGGTGCCTGCCAAGCCCGCCGCCAACGTGGCCAAGCTGGCGCCCGGGTTTGTGCCCCAGTTTTCGGTGCTGGCCTTGCTGGTGGCCGTGGCGGCCACGGTGGGCTGGTGTGGCCTGGCTTGGTGGCGCGCGTCCCGCAACCGGGCCCCCATCTGGAAAAGCCTGGTGCTGCCCGCAGGCGGCGCCGCCCTGGGCTGGCTTTTGCTGATGACCCTGTGGCTGCCCCTGCTGGACTACGCACGCAGCTATGGCCCGCAGGTGCGCAGTGTGATCACCGCCCTTGGGCCAGAGCCCGGCTGCATTCAGACCGTGGGGCTGAACCGCGCTCAGGTGGCGGCACTGCAGTTCCATGGACAGCTGTCGCTGCAGCGCGCGGGCCTGCAGGATGAATGCCAGTGGCTGCTGGTGGACAGCGCCTCCTGGCCCGCATCCGAACGCATGGTCCGCGCTGAACTGTGGGAGCCCCAGGCCACCCTGCCCCGCCCCACCGACAAGAACGAAAACCTGCTGCTGTTCCGCCGCGTGGCCCCGGCTCGCTGATGTCGGAGCTGTCCACCATCACCCGGCACGCCTTGACCGTGCTGGCGGGGCAACTGGCGGTCATGGCCTTCGGGGTGACGGACACCATTGTGGCGGGGCGCTACAGCGAATCGTCGCTGGCCGCGCTGTCCGTCGGGTCGGCCATTTTCATCAGTGTGTACGTTGCCCTGATGGGCGTGCTGCAGGCCCTGCTCCCCGTGTGGGCCGAACAGCGCGGGGCGCAACAGCCTGAGGCCGTGGGCCGATCGCTTCGACAGGCCCTGTACCTGTGTTCTGCGGCGGCAGTGCTGGGCATGGCGGTGCTGCTGTCGCCGGGCCCGCTGCTGCGCTGGACGGAGGTGCCGCCTGCGCTTCGCCCCCAGGTCGAAAACTATCTGGCCGTGCTCGCACTGGCACTCCCGCCCGCCCTGCTGTTCCGCATCTACAGCACTCTCAACCAGGCCCTGGGCCATCCGCGTCTGGTCACCTGGCTGCAGGTGGGCTCGCTGCTGATCAAGCTGCCGCTGTCGGTGTGGTTCACCTTTGGCGGCGGGGGCCTGCCCGCGCAGGGGGTGGTGGGCTGCGCCTGGGCCACGCTGGTCGTCAACTGCAGCATGCTGGCCTTGGCCGTGTGGCTGCTGCGCTCGCAAGACATCTACACCCCTCTGGGCCTGTGGCGCCGTATGGAGCTCCCCCACTGGCCCACCATTGCAGGCTTTGCCAGGCTCGGCATTCCGGCAGGCCTGGCCGTGATGGTGGAGGTGACGTCCTTCACCCTGATGGCCTTGTTCATCGCGCGCCAGGGCGCCACGTCAGCGGCCGCCCACCAGATCGCCACCAACATGGCCGCCGTGCTTTACATGGTGCCGCTGTCGCTGTCCATCGCCACCAGTGCGCGGGTGAGCTACTGGCTGGGCGCACAGCAGCCGCAGCGGGCCCGCCAGGTGGTTTTGATGGGTTTTTCGCTGGCTGCGCTAGTGGGTGTTGCCCTGGCAGCTACCTTATTGATAGCAAGACACTCGATCAGCCAGATTTACACCGACAACGCCAGCGTGGCGGCCGTGGCCGGCGCGGTGCTCGGCTGGGTGGCGGCGTACCACGCTGCCGATGCGGTGCAGACGCTATGCGTATTTGTGCTGCGCTGCTACCGCATCACGCTGGCGCCACTGGTGGTGTACTGCGCGCTGCTGTGGGGCGCGGGTCTGGCCGGCGGCTACTGGTTGGCTTATGGAGGCAGCGGGCCTTGGTCGGATGTGGCTTCGCCCACCCCCTTCTGGGCGGCCAGCGCTGCGGCACTTGCAATCACCGCACTGCTGTTCGCCGCCATGCTCTGGCGAGCCATCAGCCCGGCAGGGCAAAACCCCGCAAGCGGTTGGCCGGGAAGGTGACCGAAAACACCGAGCCCTTGCCCAGCGTGCTCGCGATGTCCAGCGTGGCGCCGTGGCGCTGCAGCACATGCTTGACGATGGCCAGGCCCAGCCCGGTGCCCCCAGTCTCGCGCGAACGGCTGCGGTCCACCCGGTAGAAGCGCTCCGTCAGGCGCGGGATGTGCTCGGGCGCAATGCCAGGACCGGTGTCATGCACGGAGAACACGGCACTGCCGTCCTCCTTGCGCAGCCACTGTACCTCGATGGAACCACCGCCGGGCGTGTAGCGCACCGCGTTGTTGACGAGGTTGGACAAGGCGCTTTGCAGTTCGGCAGGCACGCCCGCAATCTCGCCTTCGGCCCGCAACAGGTCAGCCGCCGGAAAGCGCATCGCATGCGGGCGCTGCTGGTTCTGCGTAAGCAGTGCCGACAGGGCGCGACCCTCCTCCTCGCAGCGCTGCATCAGTGACTGCACAGGCGTCCATTCGGCCATGCCGGGCAGCGGGCTGCCCTCCAGACGCGACAGCGTGAGCAGGTCCTGCACCACGCTTTGCATGCGCTGTGCCTGCTGCGCCATCATGCCCAGGTAGCGCGAGCGCTCGTCGGCGCTCAGCGGCAGGGTCTGCAAGGTTTCGACAAAACCGGTCAGCACCGTGAGCGGTGTGCGGATTTCGTGCGACACATTGGCCACAAAGTCGCGCCGCATCGCATCGGCCTGCTCCAGCGCCGTCACGTCACGCGACAGCAGCAGCGTGCGGCTATCGCCATAGGGGTGCAGGTGCACCGAGATGCGTACGGGCCGGGACGGCGTGCTCAGGCGCCCTTCCAGCACAACGTCGCTGGTGAAGTCCTTGGCGGCGAAGTAGGCCGTGAATTCCGGGTTGCGCAGCAAGTTGCCGATGGACTGCATGACGTCGCGCTGCGCGTCAAAGCCAAACTGGTTGGCCGCCATCTGGTTGCACCATTCGATGCGGCCCTGTGCATCGAGCAGCACAACGCCGTTGGGGGAGGCCTGCAGGGCGGCCAGGATCTCCTGCAGCCGGTCCTGGCTGTCCCGAATCTGCGCCTCCTGCTTGCGCAGCAGCCGCCGCGCACGGTCCGCTGCCTCGCCCCAGATGCCACGCATGGACGGCACCGATGCCAGGTCGCCGGTGCGCAACCAGCGCAGCACCCGCACGCCCCGCAGCAGGTCCCAGACGAACCACGCCCAGGCTGCAATGGCAGCCCCCAGCGCGGCGCCCCAGGGCCCACCCTGCCACCACCCCAGGCCACCACCCGCCAACTGCCACAGCAGGAAAAACGAAATACGCCACAGCATGCGGATTGCAAAGCCTTCTCAGAAACACCAGGGGCGCGACACGCGCGCCCATTGATCCATCACATCCATCCGTCGCCACTGCCGATGCATGCCGGCCGCGGTGGCCCGCTGCACAACAGCCATCGAGCACGTCGCATCACTCACCGGCGGCTGCCCGCCTGCCCGATCAGGCGGACAGCGGTACCTGCGGCTGGGCGGTGAGCCGGTAGCCCGCGCCGCGCACCGTTTCCACCATCACCGACGCTGCCCCCAGGGCCTCGCGCAGGCGCTTGACGTGCACGTCCACCGTGCGCTCCTCGATGAAGACATGGTCACCCCACACCTTGTCGAGCAGCTGTGAGCGGCTGTGCACGCGCTCGGCATGCTTCATCAGGAAATGCAGCAGCTTGAACTCGGTGGGGCCCACCTTCAGGGGCTGGCCCTGGAAGGTGACCCGGTAGGTCGCGGCGTCCAGCACCAGCTCGCCAATGCTCACGCTGTCGCTCACCTGCTCGGGTGCACGGCGGCGCAGCACCGCACGGATGCGGGCCAGAAGCTCCTGGGTGGAAAAAGGCTTGGTGATGTAGTCGTCCGCACCAGCGTCCAAGCCGGCCACCTTGTCAGGCTCATCACCACGCGCAGTGAGCATGAGGATGGGGATGGGCTTGGTGCGGCTGTCGGCACGCCACTTGCGCGCCAGCGACAGACCACTCTGCCCGGGCAACATCCAGTCCAGCAGGATCACGTCGGGCAGCACGGCATCCAGCTCGCGCTGCGCGCTGTCGCCGTCTTCCGCCCAGAAGGGCTGGAAACCGTTGTGGCGCAGGTTGACCGCAATCAGCTCGGCAATCGCGGGTTCGTCCTCCACGATGAGGACACGGGGAAGCTTTCTCATGGTGAATCAGCGCCCCGTACTTACAGCACTGCCGACTCGATCTCGTCGAGGGCCGTGTGACGCACGTCCTTGCCCTTGACCAGATAGATGATGAGTTCGGCCACGTTCTTGGAATGGTCGCCAATGCGCTCGATGGCCTTGGCGAGGAACAGCAGGTCCAGGCTGGGGGAGATGGTGCGGGGGTCTTCCATCATGTAGGTAATGAGCTTGCGCACGAAGCCGTCGAACTCCTTGTCGATGAGGTCGTCCTCCTTGAGGATGGCCACCGCCGCCTTCACGTCAAGCCGCGCAAATGCATCCAGCGTCTTGCGCAGCTGGCCCGAGGCCAGCTCGGCTGCCACACGCAGGTCGCTCGATGGCAACGAACGCGGCGCACCGCCTTCAATGATGGAGCGCACCATGCGCGCCATCTTGTTGGCTTCGTCGCCCATGCGCTCCAGATTGGCAGTGGCCTTAGAGAAGGCCAGCAGCAGGCGCAAATCGCGCGCAGTGGGCTGGCGGCGGGCGATGATGGAGGACAGCTCCTGGTCGATCTCGACCTCCATCGCGTTGATGCGGGTCTCCATCGAGGCCACCGTCTCCACGGCTTCCAGGCTGAATTGCGACAGCGCGTACACCGCCTGGCGAATCTGAGACTCCACCAGGCCGCCCATTTCCATGACGCGGGCAGAGACGCTGTTGAGTTCGCTGTCGAACTGGGACGAAAGATGTTTATCGGGCATCTGCTGTCTCCTTAGCCGAAACGGCCGGTGATGTAGTCTTCGGTTTCTTTGCGCTCGGGTTTGAAGAAGATCTGCTCGGTGGCACCGAACTCGATCATCTCGCCCAGATACATGTAAGCGGTGTAGTCGCTGCAGCGGGCGGCCTGCTGCATGTTGTGGGTCACGATCGCAATGGTGTAGTCGTGCTTGAGCTCGTCGATCAGCTCTTCGATCTTGGCCGTGGACAGCGGGTCCAGCGCCGAGGTGGGCTCGTCGAGCAACAGCACCGAAGGCTTCACCGCCACACTGCGCGCAATGCACAGACGCTGCTGCTGGCCGCCGGAGAGTGACAGGCCACTCTGGTGCAGCTTGTCCTTCACCTCGGTCCACAAAGCCGCCTTGGACAGCGCCCATTCCACGCGATCGTCCATCTCGCTCTTGCTCAGCGTCTCGTACAGCTTCACACCAAACGCGATGTTGTCGTAGATGGACATAGGGAACGGCGTAGGCTTCTGAAACACCATGCCGATGCGGGCGCGCAGCAGGTTGATGTCCTGCTTGGGGTCCAGGATGTCCTGGCCGTAGAAGCTGATGGAACCCTCGGCGCGCTGGCCGGGGTACAGGCTGTACATGCGGTTGAGCGTGCGCAACAGCGTGGACTTGCCGCAGCCCGAGGGGCCGATGAAGGCGGTGACCTTGTGCTCGGCGATGTCCAGGCTCACGTTGCGCAGGCCCTGGAACTTGCCGTAGAAAAAGCTCAGGTTACGCAGCTCCAGCGCGTTCTTGCTGGCGGTGGCGGTAGCAGTGGCGTTCATTGTCAATTCCTGAAAATGGAGGCAGTCTTGTCGATGGCGTTGACCGGATCAGCAACCGGAATCACACGCGGTTCTTTTCGCGCAGGAACACCCGCGCCACGACGTTGAGGATCAGCACCGACAACGTGATGAGCAGCGCACCGCCCCAGGCCAGGCGCACCCAGTTTTCGTAAGGGCTCAGCGCAAACTGGAAGATCACGACTGGCAGGTTGGCCATGGGCGCATTCATGTTGGTGCTGAAGAACTGGTTGTTCAGCGCGGTGAACAGCAGAGGCGCGGTCTCGCCGCTGATGCGGGCCACGGCCAGCAGCAGACCGGTCATCACGCCGCTGCGGGCAGCGCGCAGGGTGACCATGGTGGACACCTTCCAGCGCGGAGCACCCAAGGCAAAGGCGGCTTCGCGCAGGCTGCCGGGCACCAGGCGCAGCATGTTCTCGGTGGTGCGCACCACCACCGGCACGGCGATGAGCGAGAGCGCCAGGCTACCCGCCCAGCCCGAGAAGTTGCCCACGGTAGCCACCGCGATGGCATACACGAACAGGCCCAGCACGATGGAAGGAGCAGACAGCATGATGTCCGTCACAAAGCGGGTCAGTTCGGCGGTCTTGCTCTGGTCACCGTACTCGGCCAAGTACACGCCCGCCAGCACGCCGATGGGTGTGGACACCAGCACGGTAAAGCCCACCATCAGCAGGCTGCCCACGATGGCGTTGGCCAAACCGCCGCCATCGGAACCGGGCGCTGGGGTGGACTGCGTGAACATGTTCCAGTCCAAGGCAGCAAAGCCGTTGGACAGCAGCACGCTCAGAATCCAGAGCAGCACGAACAGGCCCAGTGCCATGGCGCCCAGTGACAGGGTCAGGCCAATGGCGTTGGAGCGGCGGCGCTTTGCGTAGAGTTGTTGGTTGAATTCCATGGAGCTTGTCTCTGAAGAGGGTCGGGAGCGGGCTGCAGGGCTTACAGGCCCTTGGCCTTCTCGGCGCGCAGCAGCATGATCTTGGCGGCCGACAGCACCACAAACGTGATCACGAACAGCAGGAAGCCCAGGGCGAACAGTGTGGACAAGTGGAAGTCCGCCGCTTCGCCAAACTCATTGGCCAGCGTGGATGCGATGGAAGTGCCGGGCGAGAACAGCGAGGTAGGCATGCGGTTGGCGTTGCCGATCACGAAAGTGACGGCCATGGTCTCGCCCAAGGCCCGGCCCAGGCCGAGCATCACGCCGCCGATCACGCCCTTTTGCGTGTAGGGCAGCACCACCCGGCGCACTACCTCCCAGGTCGTGCAGCCCAGGCCGTAGGCAGACTCGCGCAAGATGGGGGGAACGATCTCGAACACATCGCGCATCACGGCCGCCACAAAGGGCAGCACCATGAAGGCCAGCACGATGCCAGCAGCCAGGATACCAAAGCCGTTGGTACTGCCGCCAAACAGGAAGCCGATCAACGGCATGGACCCGAGCAGCTTTTGCACCGGTACCTGGAAATGGTCTGCGAACAACGGCGCAAACACAAACAGACCAAACATGCCGTAGATGATGGACGGCACGGCCGCCAGCAACTCCACCGCTGTGCCGAGCGGGCGGCGCAGCCATACGGGGCAGGTTTCTGTGAGAAAGAGGGCAATGCCAAATGCCAGCGGCACGGCGATCAGCAGTGCTATGCCGGCGCTGGCGAGGGTGCCGACGATGGCGATCGCCGCACCGAATTCTTCATTGATGATGTCCCACTCAGCGCGCCAGATGAACTGGATGCCAAACTTGTGGAAAGCGGGCCACGCGTAAATGAACAGCGAGACGATGATGCCCAGCAGCGCCACCAGCACCAGCAGCGACAGGCTCTGGGTCAGCCGATGGAAAACGATATCCTGCAGCCGCTGCCGTTTGGCAATCGACACCATGGACGGTGTGGGGGCGTCCGTCGTCTTGACGGACACGGGTTGCGAACTCATGGTGGTTCCCACGCTCATGTTGACTCCCATCTGGCTTCTGGAGACCCCACAAACCAGCGCCCACCGGCCAGACCTGCCGGCCGATGGGCACTATTCTGGGGCAAACCGCTTTACTTCTTGATTTGCGACCAGACCTTGGAGCGGATCTGTGCCGTCAGGGTGTCAGGCAGTGGCACGTAGTCCAGGTCTGCTGCCATGGTCTTGCCGTTCTTGAAGGCCCAGTCAAAGAACTTCAGAACTTCGGCCGACTGGGCCTTGTCTGCAGGGTCGGCGTACATGAGGATGAAGGACGCCGTGCTCACGGGCCAGCTGTTGGCACCCTTGGCGTTCACCATCGAAATCCCCATGCCCGGCACGCTGAACCAGTCAGCGCTGGCGGCTGCCGCAGCAAAGGTGGCATCGTCAGGCGACACATACTTGCCATCGGCGTTCTGCAGCTGCAGGAACGTCATGTTGTTCTTCTTGACGTAGGC
This sequence comes from Acidovorax sp. M14, assembly GCF_049331375.1. NCBI lineage: Bacteria > Pseudomonadati > Pseudomonadota > Betaproteobacteria > Burkholderiales > Comamonadaceae > Acidovorax > Acidovorax sp. M14. The sequence continues at coordinate 1,901,215 of NZ_CP186263.1, read as the reverse complement.
GTACTCCACGTAGCCCAGGGCACCCTTCACACGGGTCACGTTCGCCGCAACGCCTTCGTTGCCCTTGCCGCCCACGGAAGACTGCGCAGGCCACTTCACCGCAGCGCCCTTGCCCACCGTATCAGCCCACTCCTTGCTGACGGAGCTCAGATAGTCGGTCCAGTTGAACGTGGTGCCAGAGCCATCGGCGCGGTGCACGATGGTGATGTTCTGGTCGGGCAGCGTCTTGCCGGGGTTCAGGGCTGCCAGCTTGGCATCGTTCCACTTGGTGATCTTGCCCAGGTACATTTCGGCCAGCACGGGACCGGTAACGCGCAGTTCGCCGGGCTTGAAGCCGTCCAGGTTCACCACAGGCACGGTGCCGCCGATGATGGCAGGAAACTGCACCATGCCGTCTTTTTCCAGCTCAGCGCCCGACAGTGGGGCATCGGTCGCGCCAAACGCCACGGTCTTGGCGCGGATCTGGCGAATACCGCCCGAGGAACCGATGGACTGGTAGTTCAGACCCACGCCGGTTTCCTTCTTATAGGCTTCCGCCCACTTGGCATACATCGGGAAAGGGAACGTGGCGCCGGCGCCGGTGATGTCTGCCGCAAAGGCGTTGCCCACTGCCAGGGCGGCCAGTGCTACTGCGACGGTTTTGAGAAATACGCGTTTCATGAGGTACCTTTCGGCGGGGGTTAACAGGAACACAGCGAACTCTAGAGACCTATCGTGACAATTCAGTGACACAAAAGACCACTCTCGGAGCATTGCGACAACCGCCATGACGCCGTGCACCGACGTCATGGATGTGTCACACAACCCCATCACACTCCCTCCACACCCCGATCCGTGCCTGCCCAGGCATTTGCGGCCTACACCCCGGATCGGGGCACGCGCATCGCGGTACGATGCCGCACGCAGCTCCCACCCAACACACATGCAGAACGGCACACGCCTCGCCGCAGTCGACCTCGGCTCCAACAGTTTTCGCCTGGAAATCGGGCGCTATGAGTTCGGACACATCCAGCGGGTGGAATACCTCAAGGAAACGGTGCGCCAGGGCAACGGACTGGACGAAGACCGCAACCTGACCCGCGACGCGATGGAGCGGGGTTGGGCTTGTCTGGCCCGCTTTGGGGAGCGTCTCGCGGGTTTTCCCCGCGCCCAGGTGCGCGCTGTGGCCACACAGACGCTGCGCGATGCGCGCAACCGCGAGGAGTTCCTGTCACGCGGCAGTGAGGTGCTGGGATATCCGATTGACGTGGTGTCCGGGCCCGAAGAGGCCCGATTGATCTACCAGGGCGTGGCGCGACTGTTGCCCCAGTCCGACGAGCGCCGCTTGGTCGTGGACATCGGAGGACGGTCCACCGAACTCATCCTTGGCGAGCAGTTCACGCCCCACGCGGTGGCCTCTTTCCGGGTGGGCAGCGTGGCCTGGTCACAACGCTATTTTTCCAACGGAGAGTTCTCCTCTCAGGCCTTTCTGGCGGCAGAGATTGCGGCCAAGGCGGTGCTGGACGAGGCGCTCGCGACCTTTCGCCCCGATGAATGGGACATCGCCTACGGGTCGTCGGGCACAGCGGGCGCCGTGGGTGACATTCTGTCCGCCGCTGGTGGATCGCCGGGCCTGATCACCCGAGATGGACTCAACTGGCTGCGGGAGCGTTTGCTCCGCGCCCAAAGTGCCGACCGCCTCCGCCTCGACGGGCTCAAGGAAGAGCGCCGAGCAGTCATCGGGGGGGGCATCAGCGTGCTGCGTGCCGTGTTTGACCTGCTGGATATCCACGAAATGCAGGTTGCACAGGGGGCCCTGCGCCAAGGGGCTTTGTATGACCTCCTGGATCGCGAACAACCCGGCACCGACCTGCGCACCGCGACGGTCCAAGGGTTGATGCAGCGGTTTGGCGTGGACATGGAGCATGCAGACCGTGTTGCGCGCACTGCCTGCGCATTGTTTGACCAGGCTGCCCCGGCCGGTAGCGAACGCGCCAGCCGCAAGCTGGACTGGGCCGCTCGGTTGCACGAGATTGGCTGCCGCATTTCGCACAGTGACTACCACCGTCACGGTGCCTACATCCTGGACAACACGGATGCCGCTGGTTTTGCTGTGCCCGAACTGCACCGCCTTGGAGTGCTGGTGCAGGGGCAACGGGGCAAGGTGCGCAAGCTGGGGGTGGAACTGGACGATCCGATTTTTGTGCTGCAACTGCTGTGCTTGCGCTTGGCCGTGGCCCTGTGCCACGCTCGCCGGGAGCCTGATAGCAAAGGGCTGTCATTGCAGGCGGACGGGCAGCGATTTCAGGTCAGCGCGCGCCCGGGATGGGCCATCGCATACCCCCAGTCGGCCCACCTTCTGCGCGAAGAAGTTCAAGCCTGGCAAAAAACCCCCTGGGAGCTGGCTGTGGACATGCCTTGAGGGGAAACAACAAACGGTATAAACTGTTTATACCGTTTATCAATCTTCTGCCATGACCACTGCCACCACAACCCCCAGCCCCATCGTCACCCCCGCCGCTGAGCCAGTCAAAGCTGCCAAGCCAACCAAGCCAGTAACGGCACCCAAGGCTCCAAAGGCATCCAAGGCTGCAAAGCCCGCCAAAGAAGCTGCGGCAGAAAAGGCGCCAGCCTCCAAGCCAGCCACCGCGACCAAGCCTGCCAAGGCAGTGGTGGCAGTGAAACCCACCAAGGCCACCGAGCCCAAGGGCAAAAAGCCCAAGCTGGTCCGTGACAGCTTCACCATCCCCAAAGACGAGTACGTGGTACTCGACACTCTGAAAGACCGCGCCACGGCACTGGCCCACCCTGTCAAGAAAAGCGAGCTGCTGCGCGCAGGGCTCAAGGTGCTCGCGGGTCTGTCAGACAGCGCGTTGCGCAGCGCCTTGCAAGCTGTGCCGTCGATCAAGACCGGGCGCCCCAAGGCCGATGCGGCAGAACCCGCGCCAACAACCCCAGCCAAGCCAGCGACCAAGGCCAGCGGCAAAGCAGGCCGCAAGTAAATCTGCCCCAAGAGACACGGCGCGTCCAGAGCGAGCGCCTTCGCACTCGGACATCGCCGGGCAAGTTACAGAAATTCGGGGGACTGCACCGCTATCAGGACGGTCTGGCTATGATCCCAGCGCTGGCGCTGGCGCAACCACCACACAGAGCCCTTGCGCACGGGGCATTCAGGTGCCTGGAGTTGCAGCAAGTGGGCAATGGTCTGGCCTAGCATGGGCTGGTGGCCCACCACCAGCACCGCCCCTTTGGCACGAGGCCACTGCACCAGCTCCAGCAAATCCTGGGGCGTTCCTCCAGGCAACAGCTCAGCGCGCATCTTGAATTTTCGTCCCAGGGCATGGGCCGTCTGCTCAGTTCGCCGCGCGGGACTCGCCACCACCCTCAGGCCCTCCGGCAACTGCCGATCCAACCAAGCGGCCATCCGCGCTGCCTGCTTCTCGCCCCGGGGCGTGAGCGGGCGGGCCAGGTCATCCCCGCCGTCCTGGGCTTCCTCCGCCTCGGCGTGACGCCAGAGAATCAAGTCCATCATGCGGCCCCTGGCTCCTTGCGGCCAAGGGCTGGGCGCGGCCCGTAGCGCACCATCAAGGCGTTCTGTGCGCCATGACCGTCCACAGGATGTGCTGCGCGGTCGTAAGTGCCGGCTGCGTTCAACGTCCAGGCATCCCGGTCATCACACAGGTACGCCACCAAACATTCGTCAATGATCTGCTGACGCAGCTTGGCGTCCGTGACGGGCCACGCCAGCTCCACGCGACGCATCATGTTGCGGTTCATCCAGTCGGCGCTCGACAGGTACAGGTCTTCTTCATCCCCCGCGCAGAAGTAGAAAACGCGCGTGTGCTCCAGAAACCGCCCAATCACCGAGCGCACGCGGATGTTGTCAGTCACTCCCGGCACCTGAGGGGCCAGCATGCAGGCCCCCCGCACAATCAGATCGATGCGCGCACCGCGCTGCCCGGCGAGGATCAACGCGCGCATGAGTCCCTCATCTGTCAGGGCGTTCATCTTGGCCACGATCCGCGCTTCTTCGCCACGGCTTGCCGCCAGACCCACGCGCTCGATTTTTTCGATCATGCGGCGGTGCAGATGGAACGGCGCCAGCATGAGCTTACGCAGCTTGGGAGGCCGGTTCTGGCTCGCTAGGTGATTGAACACACCATCCATGTCGGCCGTGGTTTCTTCATCGGCCGTGAGGTAGCTCAGGTCGGTATACAGCTTGGCTGTGCGCACGTTGTAGTTGCCGGTGGACAGGTGTCCATAACGGCGCAACTGCCGCCCCTCGCGTCGCGTGACGAGCAGCATCTTGGCGTGGGTCTTGAGGCCCACCACGCCATAGACCACCTGCGCCCCGATTGACTCCAGCGCCTCAGCCCAGTTGATGTTGGCCTCTTCGTCAAAACGTGCCTTCAACTCCACCACGGCCATCACCTCTTTGCCCCGGCGCACTGCCTCGCTGAGCAGGTCCATGAGCTCCGAGTCAGAGCCGGTGCGGTAGATGGTCTGCTTGATGACCAGCACCTGCGGGTCGTTCACGGCCTCCCGCAAAAAGGCAAGCAACCCATCAAAGCTCTCGAAGGGCTGATGGATCAACACGTCGCGCTCGCGCAGCTGCCCCATGATCGATACCCCTGGTTGGAGCTGACGCGGCCAGGCGGAACTCCAGGGCGGAAAGAGCAATGCGGGCTCGTTCACCAAATCCACCAGCTGATTCAGGCGCACCAGGTTCACAGGACCATGCACACGGTACAGGGCCGCGTTGGGCAGATCGAACTGCTGCAGCAGGAAGTCAGACAGAAAGCGAGAACATCCCGCCGAGACCTCCAGGCGCACCGCCTGTCCGTAATGGCGTTGCTGAAGGCCTTGCCGCAAGGCGGTGCGCAGATTCCGTACATCCTCCTCGTCCAGTGCCAAATCGGAATGACGCGTCACCCGGAACTGCGAGAACTCCGTCACCTCCCGGCCAGGGAACAGATCCTCCAGATGCGCACGCACGATGCTGGACAAGCTGACAAACAACATCCCGTCGGGCGCCACCTTCTTCGGCATGCGGATCAGACGGGGCAAGGCACGTGGCACCTTGACGATGGCGATTTCATTCTCGCGGCCAAAGGCATCATGTCCCTTGAGACGCACAATGAAGTTCAACGATTTATTGGCCACCTGCGGAAACGGATGGGCCGGATCGAGCCCCACCGGGATCAACAGGGGGCGGACCTCGCGGGCAAAATATTCATGAACCCAGCGCCTCTGCTCTGCGGAACGGTCGCCATGCGCCACGATATGGATGCCATGCTGCGCAAACGCAGGGACCAGCACTTCGTTGTACAGCGCATATTGACGCTCCACCAAGTCATGAACCTGGGCGGACAGCGCCTCAAAAGACGCTGCGGTGTAGATGCCCTTGGTCTCGCCTTTCTTCGCCGCCGTGATATGCGCTGCCGCACGCACCTCAAAGAATTCGTCGAGATTGGACGAGACGATGCACAGATAGCGCAGCCGCTCCAGCAGCGGCACATCCGTACGGACCGCCCAGTCGAACACGCGTTCATTGAACGCGAGAATGCTGTGGTCACGATCCAGAAACATATGGGGAGCACCGCCTGTGACAGGCTCTGCCACCCCAGGATCGCTGTCATGTGACACGGAGTGCAAGGAGTTTCCGGCGGCATCGGGGTGCTCGCGCTGCAAAGGGATGGAATCGGCGGTAGGCAGGGGCGGCATGGATACGCGGGTGCAGCAATTGCGGAATCGCTGCAGTATTTAACGCCCAGATGACAACTGCGTGACAGACTTTGTGACAGACACAGGAGCTCCCTGTGAGCTGGAGCGGGCAGGCACCAAATACTGTTGAAACAGCCGGGCTGCATGTGCCCAAGTGAATTCCAGTGCCCGGGTTCGTGCCTCGGACCTCGGTATAGACAACGCTTGCTGCGTGGCCGCCAAAAGGCTGTCATGCAAAACGCCGCCCAGGGGCGCCCCACCCTCCCCAGCCCCCAACACTTCCCGCGGCCCATCTTCAGGAAATGCCGCCACCGGCGTGCCGCAAGCCATGGCCTCCAGCATGACCAGCCCAAAGGTTTCGGAGCGGCTTGGAAACACAAAGACATCGGCCGAGGCGTAGACCTGTGCCAGCGAATCCCGGTCCAGGATGCCAAGCCACCGCACTTGCGGGTACTTGGCTTTCAGCCGTGCTTCGAGCGGCCCCACACCACACACGACCTTGGTGCCTGGCATGTCCAACTGCAAAAAGGCGTCAATGTTCTTTTCATACGAGATACGGCCCACATACAGCGCCACCGGATGGGCCAGGACGCCCGTGAGCGGGCTCTGGCAGACCTCGCCATGGAATCGGAACACCTGGGTATCCACACCATGTGTCCACAAACGCAGGTGGCGAAAGCCCCGCTGCTGCAGCATCTGCAAGACCCCCTGTGTGGGCACCATCACCCCGGACGAGGGACGATGAAAATGCCTGAAAAGCGCATACCCCCAACGCAGCGGGATGCGCAGGGCAGCCTGCAGGATCTCAGGAAAGCGCGTGTGAAAGGCGGTGGTGAAAGCCAGGCCACGCTTGAGGCAATAGCTACGCCCCGCCCACCCCAGAGGCCCCTCGGTCGCCAGATGAATGGCATCTGGCTGCAAGGCATCCAGCTTATGGGCAAGCACCTTGTAGGGCCGCACAGCCAGGTCAATGCCCGCGTAACCGGGACACGGGCGGGTTGCAAACTGTCCGGGGTGGAGCACGTGAACATCATGCCCGGCATCTTCAAGCTCGCGAACCAACTCCACCAGCGTGGTCACCACGCCATTGACCTGGGGCAGCCATGCATCGGTCAGCAACGCGATCCTCATGCGGGCACCTGTTCGGTCTGGTGGGAGACATGGGTCGCAGGAGTGGCGGGCCAGTACAACAGCTCCAGCCGGCCATCCAGGTGTTCGACCAGCGCCGTGTGGCTCTCCACCCAGTCGCCATCGTTGCAATACAAGGTCCCGTTGATCTCGCGCATCTCCGCGCGGTGGATATGTCCGCAAACCACCCCGTCGTGCCCACGGCGGCGGGCCTCTGCAGCCACTGCCACCTCGAAGTCGGTGACATAGTTGAGCGCTTTTTTCACTTTGCCCTTCAGGTAAGCAGACAGCGACCAGTACGGCAGCCCCATGCGGGCTCGCCAGGTGTTCAGATGGCGGTTGAGCTTGAGCGTGAATTCATACAGGTTGTCGCCCACGTAGGCCAGCCATTTGGCGCACTGGATCACACCGTCAAAGTGATCGCCGTGGGTGACCCAGAGGCTGCGCCCATCGGCAGTGGTGTGCACCGCATCGGACACTACCTCAATGCCCCCAAAGGAATGCCCCACAAACGCCCTGGCAAATTCGTCGTGGTTGCCAGGAACAAACACCACGCGGCACCCCTTGCGCGCGCGGCGCAGCAACTTTTGCACCACGTCGTTGTGGGCCTGTGGCCAAAACCAGCGGCGGCGCAACTGCCATCCGTCCACGATGTCCCCCACCAGGTACAGATGGTCGCTGGGATGGTGTTTCAGAAAATCCAGCAGCGCGTCAGCCTGGCACCCCGGCGTGCCAAGGTGCAAGTCCGAAATGAACACCGCACGAAACCGCCGCTGACCCGCGAGTGCTGCAGGTGCGTCAGGCTCGGCATCCTGAGCCACCGGAGACTCGTTCAACCAAGGGCCCAGAGCGTCGAACGCGGCACGCACCGGTCAAGCCCCCAGAAAATGCTTGCGGTAGCGGGGATGTAGGTCGGCCAGCCGCATCAGCATGGGCAGGTCGGCGGTATTGAAGTCCGGATCCCAGGCCGGCGCGCCCAGCACACGGGCGCCCAGTCGCAGATAGCCTTTGATCAGGGCCGGCGGGTCCACGGCAATCGAGCCGTCCAGATGCTCCACGGGCAGCGGCAAGCGCGGCAGCACGTGGTATTCGATGGGCGCCAGATGGGTCTTGCGCACTTGCTGCCAGATGCTGGCGGCCGCATCGCCACTGACCACGCCGTTGTGAAGCATGGGAATGCTGGCACAGCCGATCATCGTGTCGAGTTCGTTGCGCACCATAAAGTCTGCCAGCGCGCTCCACAGCGCCATGATCACGCCGCCGTGGCGGTGATCGGGGTGCACACAGCTACGGCCCAGTTCCACCATCCGGGGGCGCAAGGTGCGCAGGCGCGTCAAGTCAAATTCGGTATCGCTGTAGGTTCCGCCCACCCGCTTGGCCTGCGCAGGCGTCAGCACCCGGTAAGTCCCAATGACTTGCAGGCTCTGGGCGTCGCGCACCAGAAGGTGCTCGCAGTAGTCGTCGAAGAGGTCCACGTCGTGGCCAGGAACGGGGGTCGTCAATCGAGCGCCCATCTCTGCCGCAAACACCTCAAAGCGCAGGCGCTGCGCCTCGCGGACTTCATCCAGATGCCTGGCCCAGGTCACCTCAATGGCGCCACGCGCCGGGGCAACCTGCGCCGCGCCCGGGACAACGGCAGGGCGTTGAACAATGCCGGTGCCGGCCGCCTCAGGCGATGTGGACAACTGCATCAGAGTGGGCAGGTCGTTCATGGACAACGTCTCCTTCGGTTAAAACGGGCTCAGCTGGCATCTCCAACCGAGGCGGGAATCCGCTTCCCTGGCCGGGAGTGTGAAAGCCGCGCGTGACATGCCCGTGTCCACCGCATGTCAGCGTCGTGACATGTTTTTCCCTCGCCCTTGGGGCCCTCCCGCCCACCGAGGGCCTGCATAATGGATTGAGGAACTTCGTCGTGTCTTCAGCCGCCCCGCCCTCCACCCGCAGCCCTCTTGCCGCCTTTGCCGCTGTTTTTTTGCTGGCAGCGGCCTGCGCTGGAGCACTGGTCTGGACCTTGGAGCGGCAGGAACGCGCGCAGCAGCGCACCCAGGCGGCAGATGTGGCGGGCGACCATGTACAGGCCCTGCAGCGCGCCATCGAGTTGGCCTTGTCGGCCAACAACACCCTGGTGGCCCTGGTGCGGCAGGGCCATGGCAACGTTCCCCAGTTCGAAGAAATCGGCATGCAGATGCTGCCGTTCTACCCGGGCATCGCGGCCATGGGCCTGTCCCCGGGAGGGGTGGTGCAGCAAGTCGTTCCCCGTGCGGGCAACGAAAATTCAATTGGTTTTGACCAGCTCAACGACCCCCGCCAAGGGGTGGAAGCCGCCCGCGCCCGCGAGTCCGGTCTGCTGACGCTGGCAGGGCCCATGGAGTTGGTGCAGGGAGGCCTGGGCGTTGTGGGGCGCCAACCGGTGTATCTGGAGGATGACTTGGGGCGCCGCAACTTCTGGGGATTCACGTACGTCACCATCCGCCTTCCAGAGGTGCTGGCGACTGCGCGCCTGCCACAGCTCACCGAGCGAGGCTTCCACTATCGACTGTGGCGTGTTCGCCCGGACAACCATCAAGAGCAGACTATCGCGGCGTCTGCCCCCCCGCCGGCCGACGACGCTGTGGGTCGCTCACTCACCCTGCCCAATGGCCAGTGGACGCTCAGTCTGTCCCCTGCCCAAGGATGGGGGGCGCCCGGCGTGCTCGCCCTGCGCTGCGCCTTGGGTTTACTGTTTGCATTGCTGATGGGCTATCTCGCACGCTTGCTGGTCGAACTAAAGGCGCATGAACGCGGTCTCGCGACGCAAGTGGCACAGCGCACGTCCGAGATCCAGGCCACACAGCAACAGTTGCGTGCCACCATCGACGCGATTCCCGATCCGCTATTTGAAATCGATCAAGACGGCCGCTATTGCAGCGTACACAGCCCGCGCGCCGAGTTGCTCATGGGCCCTGCGGATCAATTGATCGGCCGCAATGTCACAGACGTGCTGCCCGCGCTGGCTGCGCTGACCGTGATGGACGTGCTCAACGAAGCACAGTCCCAGGGGTGGTCCACAGGGCGCCAGATCATGTTGGACCTGCCCGGCCTGGGGCCCACCTGGTTCGAGCTTTCTGCAGCCCGCAAGGCAGGATCCGCAGGAGGAAAACCCCGATTCATTGTGCTGTCCCGCGACATCTCCGAACGCAAGCGGTCCCAGGAACAGTTGCAGCTGACAGCCCAGGTGTTTGACCAGAGCGGCGAGGCCATCGTGATTGCCGATGCAGCCCAAACCATCGTGCGCATCAACCGGGCATTCAGCCGCATCACCGGCTACTCCGAAGCAGAGGCGGTGGGGCAGTCCATGCGCCTGCTGACGGTGGCAGAGTCCACCCGGGACTTCGATGCCGACCTGGTGTACACCCACCTCTCCAAGGACGGACACTGGGAAGGTGAAGCCTGGGGTCGGCGCAAGGACGGGTCCACCTACCCCCAGTGGTTGTCCGTCAGCCGTGTGCGCGACGGCAACGGCAGCACCACCCACTCCATCACGCTGTTCCGCGACATCACGCTCCAGCGCGAGGCGCAGGACCGTATCCAGCGGCTCGCGCATTTCGACCCCCTCACCGATCTGCCCAATCGTGCGCGCCTGGCGGAGCGCGCCCAGCGCCACATTGAACAAGAGAAAGCGCGGGGCGGTACGCTGGCCATGCTGTTCCTGGACCTGGACCATTTCAAGAACGTCAACGACTCGCTGGGACATCGCATCGGCGACATCCTGCTGGTGGCCGTGGCGCGGCGGCTGGAGTCGCTGCTGGGCACGCAGGACACTGTGTCGCGCCTGGGGGGCGATGAGTTTCTGCTGCTGTTACCCGCCGCCTCCGCGATGCAGGCGGCTGACTTAGCACAGCGCCTGCTGATTGCGGTGGCCCAGCCTTTTCAGGTCGAGCCTTACGAACTCACCACCACCCTGTCCGTGGGCATTGCCATGTATCCGGCGGACGGAGACTCGTTCGACACCCTGTACCAGCGTGCCGATGCCGCCATGTACCGCGCCAAGCAAAGCGGGCGCAACCGCTTTGGCTTTTTCACTGCCGATCTGGAGGCGCGCACCGCCCGGGCCTTGCAGATCGAAAACGCGCTGCGCCGCGCGTTGGAACGCAACCAGTTCGAGTTGCACTACCAACCCCAGGTGTCACTCGCCACGCGTCAGGTCGTCGGGGCCGAAGCACTGCTGCGCTGGAAGCATCCCGAACTGGGCATGGTGTCTCCGGCGGAGTTCATCCCCGTCGCAGAGAGCAGCGGCATGATCGTGGCGATAGGCGAGTGGGTGCTGAACACCGCCGTGCACGACGCCAAGCGCTGGCTGGACCTGCAGTTGCCCCTGCGGGCGGTGTCGGTCAACCTGTCGGCGGTGCAGTTCCGCCACCCCCAGTTGCCCGAGATGGTGACGCGCTGCCTGCAACAAGCCGGACTGCCTGCGCGCCGGCTGGAGCTGGAGCTGACCGAGGGGGCTGCGGTAGACGACCCCGCGGCTGCACTGGCCATGATGGACCAATTGCATGACCGGGGTGTTCGGCTGTCGATGGATGACTTTGGCACCGGATATTCGTCGTTGAGCTATCTCAAACGCTTTCAGATCTACAAGCTCAAGATCGACCAGTCGTTTGTGCGCGACCTCGACGATGACGCCAACGACCGGGCCATCGTCAGCGCCATCATCCGCATGGCGCAGGCCTTGGGCATGCAGACGACTGCCGAAGGGGTGGAGACGGATGGCCAGCTGGAGTTTCTGCGCGCGCAGGGCTGCGATGAGGGGCAGGGTTACCTGTTCAGTCGCCCCCTGGCGGCCGATGCGTTTGAGGCCTACCTGCGGGAACACCTGGGACGCTAGGAACCTGTCCAAAGAAACCGGGTGACGTGTCTCAGCCCCTTCTCGGGCCAGGCCTCCAGACAACTGCGCCGGCGCCAGCCGTACGGCAGAACCTGCAACGCAGTACCTGAGGCATACCCTCAAACGGCTTGTAAGCTGCCACTGCTACACTTTGGCACAATTTTTGAGGCCGTCTGGCCCTGCCGCCTGTACTGGTCTTATGTATTCGCTGTTCAGCACTCCGCCCTCGCAGCGCGCAGGAGTGCCTACCGACACCCCACTGCAACGCACTCTGCGTGAACAACAGATCCTGCTGGATAGCGCGGGCGTGGGCATCGTGTTTCTTCGCCAGCGCAGTGTGGTGCGCTGCAACCAGCGGTATGCCGAAATTTTTGGCTACGCGAGCCCAGCCCACCTGGTAGGGCTCAACACAGAAGCCTTCTACCCAGACCGGGATGCCTTCCGAGACCTTGGGCGCACTGCCTATCCTGCGCTGGCCCGGGGGCAATCCTTCCGGATTGAACGCCAGCTCCGTCGCCAGGACGGCACGCTGTTCTGGGGCAGCCTGACGGGGCGCCTGATCAATCCGCACGACACCGGCGAAGGCTCGATCTGGATCGTGGACGACATCGACGAGCAAAAGCGTGCCCAGGCCGCGCTGAATGCCGCTGTGCGTGAAAAACAGTTGCTGTTTGACAGCGCAATGGTGGGCATCGTGTTTTTGCGCGACCGGCACTTGACCCGCTGCAACCACCACTTTGAGCAGATGCTAGGCTTTGAGCCGGGCGAACTCATGGGCTGTTCGTCCCGCCGCTGGTATGCCAGCGATGCCGCGTGGCAAGAAGTGGGGGACCGCTGCTACCCCACGCTGGTGGCGGGGCAGTCGTACGAGGGCGAAGTGGAGCTGTGCCGCAACGACGGCACCCCGGTCATCTGTGAAGTCCGCAGCAAATGCATCGATCCGGCGGACCCAGCCCAGGGCACCATCTGGATCACCATGGACATCACCGACCGCAAACGCGCACAGGCGATGCTGGCCCAGGCCCATGAGGAGCTTGAGCGACAGGTGCAAGACCGCACGCGCGAGCTGCGCGAAACCGTGGCCAACCTGCACCGTGAAATCAATGACCGCAAGGCCGACCAGGAGCGCATTTACTGGCTGGCCCACTACGATGCACTCACGGGACTGCCCAACCGGGCCCTGCTGGCAGAACGCGCGCAGCAGGCCATTCGGCTGGCGCAGGACAACCAGACACCCCTGGCCGTCATCTTCCTGGACCTGGATCACTTCAAACATGTGAACGACTCTCTAGGCCACCGGGTGGGCGATGTACTGCTGGTCGAAATTGCAAAAAGGCTGCGCGCCGTGGTGCGCGACAAGGACACGGTCTCTCGCCTGGGCGGTGACGAGTTCATCCTGCTTCTGCCCGGAGCAGATGCGCGGGGCGCAGCCCGGGTCGCCAGCAAGTTGCAGGAGGCGTCGCGCCAGCCGTACCAGATCGATCACCACGAGCTCACAATGGCCCCGTCCATGGGCATTGCGCTGTTTCCGCAAGACGGACACGACTTCGACACGCTGACCCAGTCGGCCGATGTGGCCATGTACCGCGCCAAGCTGGATGGGCGCAATACCTTCCGCTTCTTCACCCCCGAGATGCAGGCCCAGTCGGTGCGCGCCTTGCAGCTCGAAAACGCATTGCGCCGCGCCCTGGAACGAGAGCAGTTCCACCTGCACTACCAGCCGCAGATGAACCTGGCCACGGGAACCGTGCGCAGTGTGGAAGCCCTGCTGCGGTGGCAACACCCCCAGCTTGGTCCCATCTCTCCTGGAGAGTTCATCCCGATTGCTGAAGACAGCGGGCAGATTCTGCAGATTGGCGAGTGGGTGCTGCGCACGGCGCTGGCCCAGCTCAAGGCATGGCGCAGCTGCGGGTTTCCCGAACTCACGATGGCTGTGAACCTGTCGGCGATCCAGTTTCGCCAGCCACAGCTGCCTGAACTGGTGAGCCGCGTGCTCGTGGAGTTTGACCTCCCCCCCGATTCGCTGGAACTGGAGCTGACGGAAGGTGTGGCCGTGGACGATCCCCACGCGGCCGTGGCGACCATGGACCAGCTGCATGCACGGGGCGTACGGATGTCGATGGATGACTTTGGCACAGGCTACTCGTCACTCAGCCAGCTCAAGCGGTTCCAGATCTTCAAGCTGAAGATCGATCAATCCTTTGTGCGCGACCTGGGCAACGACAGCAACGACCGCGCCATCGTCAGCGCCATCATCCGCATGGCGCAGGCGCTGGGGATGCGCACCACCGCCGAGGGCGTGGAAACCGAAAGCCAGCTGGCCTTTCTGCACGAACAGGGTTGCGACGAGGCGCAGGGCTACCACTTCAGCACACCACTGCCCGCAGAGCAGCTGGAGCGCTTCATGCGGCAGCACACCGCCGCGCACTGAGCCGGCTCAAGACCACTCGGGGTGCGGCGGACGCTGCCGCGCTCCGCCGAAAGACCAGATACTTAGCCCGCACGAGCGGCATCTGCCAGCCGCTGCGCACAGGAGCTGGCCACTTGCGCGTCGCGCGCCTCCACCATCACACGCAGCAGAGGCTCGGTACCACTGGCGCGGATCAAGACGCGACCCGAGGAGCCCAGTTGCTGCTCGACCGCCTGCGTGGTCTCAGCCAGCAGGCGGTTGGCCTTCCAGTCCTGCCCGGGGGCCAAGCGAACGTTGAGCAACACCTGCGGATAGAGCGTGATGTCTGCCAGCAACTGCGCCAGCGTGCGGCCGCTGCGCACACAGGCCTGCAGCACCTGCAGCGCACTCACCAAACCGTCGCCGGTGGTGTGTCGGTCCAGTGCCAGCAGATGGCCGGAGCCTTCCCCGCCCAACACCCAGTGGTGGCGCGCCAGTTCTTCCAGCACGTACCGGTCACCGACCTTGGCGCGCACAAATTTCACACCCTTGGCCTGCAATGCCACCTCCACCGCCATGTTGGTCATCAGCGTGCCCACCACACCCGGCACATGCTCGTCACGGCCCATGCGGTCTGCGGCCATCAGGTACAGCAGCTCGTCGCCGTTGTACAGCCGCCCTGTGGCGTCCACGATCTGCAGCCGGTCTGCGTCGCCATCCAGCGCGATGCCATAGTCGGCACGGTTCGCGCGCACGGCGCGGATCAGAGCGTCGGGGTGCGTGGCGCCCACTTCGTGGTTGATGTTGAGGCCGTCGGGCGCGCAGCCAATCGACAGCACTTCTGCACCCAGCTCGTGGAAGACCTTGGGCGCCACTTGGTAAGCGGCACCGTGGGCAGCATCCACCACGATCTTCAGGCCCTTGAGCGTCAGGTCCTGGGGAAACGTGCTTTTGCAGAACTCGATGTAGCGCCCGGCGGCATCATCCAGGCGTCGCGCCTTGCCCAGGCTGGCAGAGTCCACCCAGACCGGTGGTTCGGCTAGCGCGGCCTCCACCGCCAGCTCCCAGGCGTCCGACAGCTTGGTGCCTTGCGCACTGAAGAACTTGATGCCGTTGTCGGGATAGGCGTTGTGGCTGGCGCTGATGACCACACCCAGACTGGCGCGCTGGGCACGGGTCAGATACGCCACGCCAGGCGTAGGCAACGGCCCCAGCAGCACCACATCCACCCCAGCCGAGTTGAAGCCAGACTCCAGCGCGCTTTCAAGCATGTAGCCCGAGATGCGCGTGTCCTTGCCAATGAGCACCGTAGGGCGCTCTTCCGTACGGCGCAACACGCGGCCCACCGCGTGGGCCAGGCGCAACACGAAGTCCGGCGTGATGGGGGGCTGTCCGACAGTGCCACGGATGCCGTCGGTTCCAAAGTATTGGCGTGTCATGTTCTGGCGTCTCCTCGTACGGATCTCTGTATGTTGTTCTCACAGGCGAGGACTTGGCGCCCCACAACCTGCTCTCAAATCACTGGCCCCTCAGCCAGATCGCTGCATCGCAGACCACACGGCCAGTGCCGCCACCGTCTCGCGCACATCGTGCACACGCACCACCGAAGCGCCCCGCTCGACCGCCAGCACGGCGGCGGCCACGCTGGGCACCATGCGCTGATCCACCTCCAGCCCGGTCACCGCGCCCAGCGACGACTTGCGTGACCACCCTGCCAGCAGCGGATAGCCAGCAGCCAGCAATTCAGAATGCCGCGCCAGCAAGGCAAAGTTTTGTTCCACCGTTTTGCCGAAGCCAATGCCCGCATCCAGCAGGATACGAGTCTTTTCGACCCCAAGCGCTAGTAGATTTTGCGCCTGCAGCTTCAAAAATGATAGCACCTGGGGCACCACATCCCCGTCCATGGGCGCCTGCTGCATGGTCTGCGGGTCGCGGTGCATGTGCATCAGGCACACGCCGCACAGCGGGTGCGCAGCCACCGCCGCCGCAGCGCCTGGCTGCCGCAAGGCCCAAATGTCGTTGACGATGTCGGCCCCCAGGTCCAGCACCGCGCGCATGACCTCGGGCTTGTAGGTGTCCACCGAGATCGGGACACCCAGGGTGACCGCCTCACGCACCAGAGGCACCACACGAGACAACTCCTCGTCCAAGGGCACAGCGGGGCTGCCCGGCCGGGTGGACTCGCCACCGATGTCCAGGATGTCGGCCCCCTCCTTCAGCAGCTGCTCGCAATGCCGCAGCGCAGCAGCCGTGGAGTCGTGCCGCCCCCCGTCGGAGAAAGAGTCGGGCGTCACATTGACGATACCCATGATCTGGGGACGGGCCAGATCAATGGCGAAGCGAGAGGTTTGCCAGATCATGTGTCGATCGAACCCATGCAGATTTGCAAAAGAGAGGCCAAGCCAACAAATTCGCAGTGAAAAAATGGAACGCCACAAAAAACGGGGCACAAGGCCCCGTCTGAACGACTGTACCGAGAGCCTGGTCAGGCTGCTGTCGGCGCGGTGTCCGTAGCTACTGCAGGAGTACCGCCGCTGGAGTTGTCGCCACCCGAGGGCGGAGTGCGCGGTGTCCAGTCCTTGGGAGGACGGGGCTCCTTGCCGGCCATGATGTCATCCAGTTGCTCGGTATCGATGGTTTCCCATTCGAGCAAGGCCTTGGCCATGGCGTGCATCTTGTCGCTGTTCTCTTCAATCAGACGACGTGCCAGGTTGTACTGGTCATCGATGATGCGGCGCACCTCCATGTCCACCTTTTCCATGGTCTGCTCACTCATGGTGGTGGTCTTGGTGACCGAGCGGCCCAAGAACACTTCGCCTTCGTTCTCGGCATAGACCATGGGGCCCAATGCATCCGTCATGCCGTAGCGGGTGACCATGTCACGGGCGATGTGCGTGGCGCGCTCAAAGTCATTGCTGGCGCCAGTGGTCATCTGGTTCATGAACACTTCTTCAGCGATACGGCCACCGAACAGCATGCTGATCTGGTTGAGCATGTATTCGCGGTCGTAGCTGTAGCGGTCCTGCGCAGGCAGGCTCATCGTCACGCCCAAGGCACGGCCACGGGGGATGATGGTGACCTTGTGCACCGGGTCGCACTTGGGCAGCAGCTTGCCGATCAGGGCGTGGCCAGCTTCGTGGTAGGCCGTGTTGCGGCGCTCTTCCTCGGGCATGACCATGCTCTTGCGCTCGGGGCCCATGAGGATCTTGTCCTTGGCCTTCTCAAAGTCCTGCATCTCGACGGTGCGCGCATTGCGGCGCGCAGCCATCAGGGCAGCTTCGTTGCACAGGTTAGCCAGGTCGGCGCCGCTCATGCCGGGCGTGCCACGGGCGATGATCGCAGGGGCTACGTCCTGGCCGATCGGGATCTTGCGCATGTGCACATTCAGGATCTGCTCGCGGCCGCGGATGTCGGGCAGCGTCACATACACCTGGCGGTCAAAACGACCAGGGCGCAGCAGGGCTGCGTCCAGGATGTCGGGACGGTTGGTGGCAGCCACCACGATCACACCCAGATTGGTCTCAAAGCCGTCCATCTCAACCAGCATCTGGTTCAGGGTCTGCTCGCGCTCATCATTGCCGCCGCCCAGTCCAGCACCGCGCTGGCGGCCCACGGCGTCGATTTCATCGATGAAGATGATGCAGGGGGCGTTCTTCTTGGCGTTGTCGAACATGTCGCGCACGCGGGCCGCACCCACGCCAACGAACATTTCCACAAAATCCGAGCCCGAGATGCTGAAGAACGGCACCTTGGCTTCGCCCGCAATGGACTTGGCCAGCAAAGTCTTACCAGTACCGGGAGGGCCGACCAGCAGCAGGCCACGGGGAATACGGCCACCCAGCTTCTGGAACTTCTGCGGGTCCTTCAGGAAGTCCACGACTTCCTTGACTTCTTCCTTGGCCTCGTCACAGCCGGCCACGTCCGCGAACGTGACCTGGTTGTTGTTCTCGTCCAGCATGCGCGCCTTGCTCTTGCCGAAGCTGAAGGCGCCGCCCTTGCCGCCGCCCTGCATCTGGCGCATGAAGTACACCCATACGCCAATCAGCAGCAGCATGGGGCCCCAGCTGACCAGAAGGGTCATGAGCAGGGAACCTTCCTCACGGGGCTTCACGTCGAACTTGACGTTATGGTTCAGCAGGTCGCCCACCAGACCACGGTCCAGCACCGAGGCATTCGTGCGGATCTTGCGGTCATCGGTCGTGACCGCCACAATCTCGCCGCCGCTCAGCCCTTCGGGGATGGTGGCGCTTTTGATGCGGTTGTTGCGGACTTCGTCCAGAAACTCGGAATACCCGACGTGGCCCGCACTGGCGCCGCTGCGGGTGTCAAACTGTTTGAACACCGTGAACAGCACCATGGCGATGACCAGCCATACGGCAATTTTTGAAAACCACTGATTGTTCAAGCGGGGCTCCAGTTGCGGGGAACAGAAAACGGACACACTGCCGTCATGGCACGCATGTGCGGCCCATTTTAGGTCTTTCAAGCCACGGGGCCAGCCCTATTCCCCCTCACGCCCATGGAATCAGCGCGGGCTTTGGCGCCAAAATTCACGGATTCTTGACCTGAGGCAAGCCTAAACAGGCTACTTTTTAAGCCCCATCCCCACCAGGAACGTTTCGGAGGACTTGTCGCGCGAAGCCTTGGGTTTCAGGGGCTTGACGACCTTGAAAGTCTGCTTGAACAAGGTGACCAGATCACTGTATCCACTGCCATGGAACAGCTTGACCACCAGGGCGCCCTCCGGTTTCAAATGGTTGCAAGCGAAATCCACAGCCAACTCCACCAGGTGCGCAATCCGCGCTGCATCGGCAGACTCGATGCCCGACAGGTTGGGCGCCATGTCCGACACCACCACATCCACCACCCGGCCGTCGAGCGCCTGCTCCAGGCGCTCCAACACTTCGGGCTCCCGAAAATCGCCGTTCAGGTAGGTGACACCTTCAATCGGCTCCATGGGCAAGATGTCCAACGCAATGATCGCCCCGTTGAGCTGCCCAGCTGCAGCACCCGAGGGTGACATGCGCCGGCGCAGATACTGGCTCCATGCCCCCGGGGTAGAGCCCAGATCGACGACCGTATATCCCGGCTTGATAAGGCCCAGTTGCTCGTCAATCTCCTTGAGCTTGTAGGCGGCACGGGCGCGGTAACCCTCCTTCTGTGCCAATTTGACATAGGTGTCGTTCACGTGGTCGTTGAGCCACGCCTTGTTCACCTTTTTGCTCTGGGTTTTGACTTTCATATGGCGGTATTGTCTCTCGACAATCACTGCAGTGGCTGACCTGCCCCCCAGCGCTGCGCATGTCAGCCGGAATAACGTGCAGCCGGGCCGCAGACATAATACGGGGATGCCCCAAATTCAACTGACTCCTGCCGAGCGCCGGGAACAACGCGCCGCTGCCCACCACCTGGACCCCGTGGTCCTGATTGGCGGCGATGGCCTTACCCCCGCCGTCAAGAAGGAAATCGACGCAGCCCTCAACGCCCACGGTCTCATCAAGGTGCGTGTTTTCAACGATGACCGCACCGCGCGCGAGCTGATGTATCAGGAACTGACCGCTGAACTCAACGCTGCTCCCATCCAGCACATCGGCAAGCTGCTGGTGCTGTGGCGGCCTCAGCCCGTCAAAGAGCGCGCCGTCGATGAAGACCGGATGCCCGGCCCCCGCGACGTCAAGGTGCTCAAGTACAGCAAGCGGGGTGGCCAGCGTCCCGAGATCAAGCAGTTGCGCGTGCTCGGTAACCAGCGCCTCACCTCGGGCGGCCAGATCAAGCGGGCCAAGCCCAAGCAAAAATCCATCAAGAAGCGTCAGGCCGACTGATGAGCCACGATGCAGGCTCGGCAGTACCTGCAACCGTTGCAGCACCTGCCAGCAGGGTGCCCACGCGCCACATCCTCTGCATGAAATGGGGCACGAAATACGGCCCTGAATACGTCAACCGGCTGTATGCCATGGTGCGTCGGCATCTGAACGGCGATTTCCGTTTTGTCTGCCTCACCGATGACAGCACCGGCATCCGCAGCGAAGTGCAATGCATGCCCATTCCCGCACTGGATCTGCCGCCCGGCATTCCCGAGCGGGGCTGGACCAAGCTGGCCACCTTCAGCGCAGATTTGCATGGGTTGCGCGGCATCGCCCTGTTTCTGGACGTGGATGTGGTCATCACCGGCAGCCTGGATGATTTCTTCACCCAGCCCGGCGAATTTCTGATCATTCACGATTACAAGCGTCCGTGGCGCATCACCGGCAACTCGTCGGTATACCGCTTTGAACTGGGTGCACACCCCGATGTGCTGGCGTATTTTCGCGAGCACTTCGCCGAAATCCGGGCACAGTTCCGCAACGAGCAGGCCTACCTGTCAGCCTTCTTGCACAAGCAGGGCAAGCTGCAATACTGGCCCGCCGCGTGGTGTCCCAGTTTCAAGTACCACGGGATACCGCCCTGGCCTACCAACTACTGGCGCGCGCCGTTTGTGCCGGAAGGTGCACGCATCGTAATTTTTCATGGGGAATGCAACCCCCCGGATGCCCTGGCGGGCCGGCGCAACCGGCGGTTTCGCTACATCCGCCCAGCCACCTGGGTGGCGGAACACTGGCACGAATAGGCGCGGCGGCGGGCCGGCTTGTTCTCAAAAAAAATCTATGCCGCAGTAGATCTGTCAGCGAGTCGCTTGCTTGACCGTCAATCGCTGACGGACCGCTCTTGCTCTGCCGCGTGAGCTCCCGGCCGCAGCGTTTGCCACAGCACTGCCAAGGCGCAGCCCCATTGCGCTGCATACATCACCGTCCCCACGCTGTGCCACAGACGCAAGTCCTGCCGGGCCACAATGCGGGGCGCAACGCCAAACTGGTTGAGCAACGCCAGCAGCAGGCCGCCCAGAACGAACAGCATGGCAGCGCGTGCCCAAGGATATTGGGCCAGTCCATGCCGAGGCCTGGACACAAGCAGCAGCACCACACAACACACCACCGCCACCCAGGTCTGCGCCGCAAACAACTTGGCCGCCATGTTGCCCGCCACGGTGGGCGAAGGAAGATGGGCAAACAGCATGGGCACGACCAGAAACCCGGTGGTGGTCAAACTGCCCCACCAAAGCGCGGCGACCAGGGCAGGAAGGCGGTGGGACATGCCGTGCAGGTTCACTGGTAGCTGACCGCCACCACTTCGTAGCGACGAATGCCGCCAGGGGCCTGCACCTCAGCAGTATCGCCCTCTTCCTTGCCAATCAGCGCACGCGCGATGGGGCTGGAGATATTGATCAGGCCTTGCTTGAGGTCCGCCTCGTCTTCGCCCACGATCTGGTACTTCACCATATCACCAGAGTCTTCGTCCTCCAGTTCGACCGTGGCACCAAACACCACCTTGCCGCCACCGTCGACCGCACTGGGGTCGATGACCTGGGCTACCGAAAGCTTGCCCTCGATCTCTTGAATGCGGCCTTCGATAAAGCCCTGGCGGTCCTTGGCCGCGTCGTAGTCGGCGTTTTCGCTCAGGTCGCCCTGCGCGCGTGCTTCGGCAATCGCTGCGATCACTGCGGGACGCTCCACAGTCTTGAGGCGGTGCAGCTCTTCCTTGAGCATTTCAGCGCCGCGCTTGGTAATGGGAATGGTGGCCATGCGATTGAGTCTCCACAAGTCAAAACGGTGAAAGTGCAAAGCACTTCCACCGATCTATCGCCACGCTACTCCCTTAAACAACACAGGGAAGCACGTAGCACATCTACAAAAGGAAACCGCCGCACGTTGCCGCGCGGCGGTGTTAGTTCAGCAGCAATTATGCCGTGTTTGCAGCAGCAAAAGCCACCGCAAAAACCCGGTCAGGCCGCCAGCTGGGCGTGCAGTTCCTGCACGGAATACACGTCGAGCTTGTCCAGATACTTCATGCCTTCCACGGCCGCCTCCGCACCAAAGATGGTGGTAAAGGTGGTCACCCGGGCCAGCAGCGACGAGGTACGGATGGCACGCGAATCGGCGATCGCGTTGCGACGCTCTTCCACGGTGTTGATGACCATGACAATCTCGTTGTTCTTGATCATGTCCACGATGTGCGGACGGCCTTCCGTGACCTTGTTGACTAACACCACCGGGACGCCCGCTTCGGCAATGGCTGCAGCCGTGCCCTTGGTAGCGACCAGATCAAAGCCCAGTGCCACCAGTTGGCGGGCAATGTCCACCGCGCGGGGCTTGTCGTTGTTCTTCACGGTGAGGAACACCTTGCCCGACGTCGGCAGCTTGGTGCCCGCGCCCAGCTGGCTCTTCACGAAGGCTTCGCCGAAGGTCTTGCCCACGCCCATCACTTCGCCGGTGGATTTCATCTCGGGGCCGAGGATGGTGTCCACACCGGGGAACTTGACGAAGGGGAACACGGCTTCCTTCACGCTGAAATACGGCGGTGTGACTTCCTTGGTGATGCCTTGCGAAGCCAGCGTCTGGCCGGCCATGCAGCGTGCCGCCACCTTGGCCAGCTGGATGCCCGTGGCCTTGGAGACAAACGGCACCGTGCGCGAGGCGCGGGGGTTCACTTCCAGCACGTAGATCACGTCCTTGCCATCCACTTCCTGGATGGCGAACTGCACGTTCATCAGGCCCACCACGTTCAGGCCTTCGGCCATGGCAGCCGACTGGCGCTTGAGCTCGTCCACCGTGGCTTGCTTGAGGTAGTAAGGCGGCAGCGAGCAGGCCGAGTCACCCGAATGCACACCGGCTTGCTCGATATGTTCCATCACGCCACCGATGAAGGTCTTGCCCTCGGGGTCGCGCAGACAGTCCACATCGCACTCGATGGCGTCGTTCAGGAAGCGGTCCAGCAGCACGGGCGAGTCGTTGCTCACCTTTACGGCCTCGCGCATGTAGCGCTCCAGGTCACGCTGTTCGTGGACGATTTCCATCGCACGGCCGCCCAACACGTAGCTGGGGCGCACCACCAGAGGGTAACCCAGCGTGGCAGCCTTTTCCAGGGCCTCGGCCTCGGTGCGTGCAGTGGCATTGGGCGGCTGGCGCAGGCCCAGGTCACCCAGCAGCTTCTGGAAGCGCTCGCGGTCTTCCGCCGCATCGATCATGTCGGGGCTGGTGCCAATGATTGGCACGCCTTCGGCTTCCAGGCCCAGTGCGAGCTTGAGCGGAGTCTGGCCGCCGTATTGCACGATCACGCCATGTGGCTTTTCCTTGTCCACGATTTCGAGCACGTCTTCGAGCGTCAGCGGCTCGAAGTACAGACGGTCGGATGTGTCGTAGTCGGTCGAAACCGTCTCAGGGTTGCAGTTGACCATGATGGTTTCGTAGCCATCCTCGCGCATGGCGAGTGCGGCATGCACGCAGCAGTAGTCGAACTCGATGCCCTGGCCGATGCGGTTCGGGCCACCGCCCAGGACCATGATCTTTTTCTTGTCCGTGGGCGCGGCTTCGCACTCTTCCTCGTAGGTCGAGTACATGTATGCCGTGTTGGTCGCAAACTCTGCAGCGCAGGTGTCCACGCGCTTGTAGACCGGGCGCACGTTCAGCGCGCGGCGTGCTTCGCGCACCGATTTCTCGGTGGTCTTGAGCAGCTTGGCCAGGCGGCGGTCGGAGAAGCCCTTCTTCTTGAGCGTACGCAGCGTGTCGGCATCCAGCGTAGCCAATGCCACATCACCCTTGTCGGCGGCGAGCTGGTCGAGCTCCAGCTCGATTTTCACGATCTCTTCGATCTGCACCAGGAACCACTTGTCGATCTTGGTAAGGTCGTACACCTCGTCCACCGACAGGCCCATGGCAAACGCGTCGCCCACGTACCAGATGCGCTCGGGACCGGGCTCGCCCAGTTCCTTTTCGAGCACTTCGCGGTCCTGGGTCTTTTCGTTCATGCCATCCACGCCCACTTCCAGACCACGCAGGGCTTTCTGGAAGGACTCCTGGAAGGTGCGGCCCATGGCCATGACCTCGCCCACAGACTTCATCTGGGTGGTCAGGCGGCTGTCGGCCGTCGGGAATTTCTCGAACGCAAAACGTGGGATCTTGGTGACCACGTAGTCGATCGAAGGCTCGAACGAGGCAGGCGTGGCGCCGCCGGTGATTTCGTTCTTGAGCTCATCGAGCGTATAGCCCACGGCCAGCTTGGCCGCGACCTTGGCAATCGGGAAGCCCGTGGCCTTGGACGCCAGCGCCGACGAACGCGACACGCGCGGGTTCATCTCGATGACGATCATGCGGCCGTCCTTCGGATTGACCGAGAACTGCACGTTGGAGCCGCCCGTGTCCACGCCGATCTCGCGCAGCACCGCGAGCGACGCGTTGCGCATGATCTGGTATTCCTTGTCGGTCAGCGTCTGCGCGGGGGCCACCGTGATCGAGTCGCCCGTGTGCACGCCCATGGGGTCCAGGTTCTCGATGGAGCAGATGATGATGCAGTTGTCCGCCTTGTCGCGGACCACTTCCATCTCGTACTCCTTCCAGCCGAGCAGCGACTCTTCGATCAGCAGCTCGTTGGTGGGCGAGGCTTCCAGGCCGCGCTTGCAGATGGTCTCGAACTCTTCAGGGTTGTAGGCGATGCCGCCGCCAGTGCCGCCCAGCGTGAAGCTGGGGCGGATCACGGTGGGGAAACCCACGCTCTTCTGCACGGCCCAGGCTTCGTCCATGCTGTGGGCGATGCCCGAGCGCGCGGAGCCCAGACCGATCTTGGTCATGGCGTCCTTGAACTTCAGGCGGTCTTCGGCCTTGTCGATGGCTTCGGGCGTGGCACCAATCAACTCAACCTTGTACTTGTCGAGCACGCCGTTGCGCCACAGGTCCAGCGCGCAGTTCAGCGCAGTCTGGCCGCCCATGGTGGGCAGGATGGCGTCGGGACGTTCCTTGGCGATGATCTTCTCGACCGTCTGCCAGGTGATGGGCTCGATGTAGGTGACGTCGGCGGTGGCCGGGTCGGTCATGATCGTCGCAGGATTGCTGTTGATCAGGATGACCTTGTAGCCCTCTTCACGCAGGGCCTTGCAGGCCTGCACGCCGGAGTAGTCGAACTCGCAGGCCTGGCCAATGATGATCGGGCCAGCGCCAATGATGAGGATCGATTTGAGGTCTGTGCGCTTTGGCATTATTTCTTCTCCATCAGCGCGGTGAAGCGGTCAAACAGGTAGGCGATGTCGTGCGGGCCGGGCGATGCCTCGGGGTGGCCCTGGAAGCAGAACGCAGGCTTGTCGGTGCGCTCCAGGCCTTGCAGCGTGCCGTCGAACAGACTGATGTGCGTGGGGCGCAGCGTGGCGGGCAGCGAGGCCATGTCCACGGCAAAACCGTGGTTCTGGCTGGTGATGCTCACGCGGCCGTTGTCCAGGTCCTTCACCGGGTGGTTTGCACCATGGTGGCTGTTGTCCATCTTGAAAGTCTTGGCGCCGCTGGCCAGGGCCATGATCTGGTGGCCCAGGCAGATGCCGAAGGTGGGCACGCCCGCTTCAACGATCTGGCGGGTGGCTTCGATGGCGTAGCCGCAGGGCTCTGGGTCGCCAGGGCCGTTGGACAGGAACACGCCATCCGGCTTCATGGCCAGCACGTCGGCCGCAGGCGTCTTGGCAGGCACCACGGTCAGCTTGCAGCCACGCTCGGCCAGCATGCGCAGGATGTTTTTCTTGACGCCAAAGTCGTACGCCACCACATGGAAGCGCGGCGCAGCCTGTGTGCCATAGCCTTCACCCAGCTTCCACTCGGTCTGTTCCCAAGTGTAGGTCGCAGGGGTGGTCACCACTTGGGCCAGATCCAGGCCCTTCATGCTGGGCGCAGCCTTGGCAGCCGCCAGGGCTTCGTCGATGCGCGCCTGCGTCACAGCCTCACCAGTTGCGAGGCCCAGGATGGCGCCGTTCTGCGCACCCTTGTCACGCAGCAGGCGGGTGAGCTTGCGGGTGTCGATGTTGGCAATGGCCACCGTTTTTTCGCGCACGAGGTACTGCGAAAGCGTTTCGGTGGATCGGAAGTTGCTGGCCAGAAGAGGCAGGTCTTTGATGATCAGACCTGCTGCATGGACCTTGTCGGCTTCGATGTCTTCCGCATTGACGCCGTAATTGCCGATGTGCGGATACGTCAGGGTGACGATCTGCTGGCAGTAGCTGGGGTCGGTGAGGATTTCCTGGTAGCCGGTGATGGCGGTGTTGAACACCACTTCACCGACCGTGGTGCCGGTGGCACCGATCGAGTTACCGATAAAGACCGTGCCGTCTGCGAGCGCCAGGATGGCGGGCGGGAAGTTTCCCTTGAGAGACAAAAGCACTGGGTTCTCCGGATGGTTACGGTCGCCCGGCGCCTGCAGACCACTCGCACACTCGAAGCGCGATGGTGCCAATGGCTGCTCTCAGATGGGTTGTTGCTTTGGGTGCGGTCGGGCGACGCTGTTGCGAGAAAAGCTCCCGATTATACCCTCCGTCGCTGACACCTCTGCAATGCACGCCTTGCATAACCCTGATACCAGCGTCTATGACCTGCGAGCCCCAAGCTCGCCTTGGACGCCCACAGCACCGATGCGGGCGCAGACAGCGTCAGCGCCCTGCTCCGCTCGCGTGCAGGCAGATGGCCGCAGCCGCCGCCACATTCAGCGATTCCTCGCCACCGGGTTGGGCAATGCGGATGCGCAAAGAAGCCCTATCTTCCAAAGCCGGGCTGACGCCCTGCCCTTCGTGGCCCATCACCCAGGCGCAGGGCCAGGGCAAGGCAGCGCGGTGCAAGAATTCACCCGCGTGCGAGCTGGTGACCAGCAGCGGCACCTGGAGGGCGGCGAGGTCGTCCAGCGCCAGCCCCTCGATCAGGTCAAGTGCGAAATGCGCCCCCATGCCCGCCCGCAAGACCTTGGGCGACCACAGCGCGGCACTGCCCTTGATGGCGGCCACCTGGCGAAACCCGAACGCCGAGGCGCTGCGCAGGATGGAGCCCACATTGCCCGCGTCCTGCACCCTGTCCAGCACCACGGTGGCGGCATCGGGCCGGAGTGATGCCGGTGCGGGCAGGTCCAGGATGAAGCCCATCGCGGCGGGCGACTCCAGCCCGCTCACGTCTGCAAACAGTGCATCCGCAAGAACTATGAATTTTGTAGCTGCCCGGGCATATTCCACCTGCGCCTGCGGCCAAAAAGACTCAGAAAACACCGCCACCGATGCCCGCAGCCCCCGCGCCAGCGCGGCGCGGCACAGATGGTCTCCTTCGAGCCAGACACGGCCCTGCTTGCGGTACGCCGTCGTGTCCTGGGCCAAACGGCGCAAATCCTTGACGAAGGCGTTATCGCGGGAGTGGATGGCGGTGACGGACGAGGAGGTCATGGCAAATTTTCAGCGCCCGGTCAGGATCCGGCGCGCAGGTTCTGGGCCACAGGCGCAAACGAGCGCCGGTGGTGAATGCAGGCACCGTGCTCGCGCAAGGCTGCCATGTGCACGGCGGTGCCGTACCCCTTGTGTCCGGCAAAGCCGTATTGGGGAAATTCGTCATGCATCTGCGCGCACCAGCGGTCGCGGTGCACCTTGGCAAGGATGGAGGCTGCCGAGATGGCCGGCACCAGCGCATCGCCCTTGACGATGGCCTCCGCCGGAACATCCAGCACGGGCAGCCGGTTGCCATCCACCAGCACCATCGCCGGTTTGAGCCGCAGCCCCATGACGGCACGGCGCATGGCCAGCAGCGTGGCCTGCAGGATGTTGAGCTGGTCGATCTCTTCGACACTGGCCTCGGCAATGCTGCAGCACAGGGCCTTGGCGCGGATCTCGTCGTAAAGCTTTTCACGCCGCGCGGCCGTGAGCTTCTTGGAGTCGGCCAAGCCTGCAATCGGGTGCAGGTCGTCCAGGATCACAGCCGCTGCCACCACGGGCCCGGCCAGGGGACCACGGCCGGCCTCGTCCACGCCAGCCACGAGGCCGGGCGGATGCCAGGGCAGGCGGGCCTGCTCAGGCAGCGGGAGCGAGGATTTTCTGGATCGCATCGGCAGCCAGTTGGGGAGTGTTGCGCAGCAGGCTCTCGTGCAGCGCCGTAAAGCGCTGCTCCAGGGCCGCAATTTTGGGGGGATCTTGGCGCTTTGCATCCAGCCAGTCCAAGGTGGCTGCGCAGAGGGCCTGGGGCGTCGCGGCGTCCTGGATCAGCTCGGGCACCACAAACTCGCGGCACAAGATGTTGGGCAGGCCCACCCAGGGCTGCAGCTGCTTGCGGCGCATGAGCCACCAGCTCAGGGGGTGCATGTGGTAACCGATGACCATGGGCCGCTTGAAGAGCGCGGCCTCCAGCGTCGCGGTGCCGCTGGCGATCAAGGTGGCGTCACAGGCCGCGAGCACCGTGTGCGACTGGCCTGTGGTGATCTGCAGGGCATCACCCAGACCACAGGCGCGCGCCACCTGCTCGATGCGGTCACGCAGTGCAGGCACCGCAGGTACTATCAATTTAATAGCTGGTCGCGCTTTAAGCACCAGCGCTGCAGCCTCAAAGAAGGGCCGCGCGATGTACTGGATCTCGGAAGAGCGGCTCCCCGGCAGGATGGCCAGAACTTCGTCCTCATCCCTCAGGCCCAGCTGAGCGCGCGCGGCCGTACGGTCCGGCACCATGGGAATCACGCCCGCCAGAGGGTGGCCCACGTAGGTGGCGGCTATGCCGTGCTGCGCGAGCAACTCTGGCTCGAACGGGAAGATGCAGAGCACATGGTCCGCGCTGCGGCGGATCTTTTCGACGCGGTCTGCACGCCAGGCCCAGATGGACGGACACACGAAATGCACGGTCTTGATGCCCGCAGCGCGCAAATCGGCCTCCAGGCCCAGGTTGAAATCCGGCGCATCCACGCCGATGAATACATCGGGGCGGTCTTTGAGCAGGCGTTCGCGCAGCTGCTTGCGGATGCGCAGCAACTCCCGCAACCGGCGCAGCACCTCCATGCTGTAGCCGTGTACCGCCAGTTTGTCACTGGGCCACCAGGCAGCAAAGCCACGGCGCGCCATCCGCGGCCCGCCAATGCCGCTGGATTGGAGCCCCGGCCAATGCGCCTGCATGCCGTCGATCAGCAAGCCCGCCAGCAAGTCGCCCGACGTCTCGCCCGCCACCATCGCGACGCGGGGGGAATCTGCCATCGCCCAGCCCTCAGCGCGCAATGCCGCGCGTGGCGTCGGCCAGGAACTGCTCCATCATCGCCGCGTCGTCGCTGGCCTGCGGCGCGGACTGCGCCAGCTCTGCAATGGCTGCGCGCGCGGCCTCCAGCGTGAGGCCCTGGCGATAGATCAGCTTGTGCATCTGCTTGACCGCCGCAATGCGCTCGGCCGAAAAGCCACGCCGGCGCAGCCCCACCACGTTGTAGCCGCGCACGGCCAAGGGGTTGCCATCCACCAGCATGAAAGGTGGCACGTCCTGCGACACGGCGCTGGCAAAGCCCACCATCGCATGGGCACCAATCTTGACGAACTGGTGAATGCCGGTGAGCCCGCCCACCGTCACCCAATCGCCCAGGTGCACATGCCCTGCCAGCGTGGTGTTGTTCGCCAGCGTAGTGTGGTTGCCCACATGGCAATCGTGGGCGATGTGGGTGTACGCCATGATCCAGTTGTCATGGCCCACGGTGGTGATGCCACCAGCCTGGGGCACGCCCAGGTTCAGTGTGCAGAACTCGCGGATGGTGTTGCGGTCGCCGATGACCAGTTCGGTCGGCTCGCCCGCGTACTTCTTGTCCTGCGGGATGGCGCCGATGGAATTGAACTGGAAGATGCGGTTGTCAGCACCAATCGTGGTGTGCCCATCGATCACACAGTGCGCGCCGACCGTGGTGCCCGCACCAATGGTCACGTGTTCGCCAATGACCGTGTATGGCCCCACCGTGACCGTAGGGTCCAGGCGGGCACCGTCCGCAACAAGGGCTGTGGGGTGGATATTGCTCACGATCCAACAGGTCTGAACCGGTCAACCCACAGCGCGCATGGTGCACATGAGTTCGGCCTCGCAAGCCACCTCTTCGCCCACGCTGGCCACGCCCTTGAACTTCCAGATGCCGCCGCGCACGCGGTCGATGGTGATGGTCAGGACCAGCTGGTCGCCCGGCTCCACGGGGCGCTTGAAACGCGCGCCATCGATACCGACAAAGTAGTAGATGTTGTTCTCATCGGGCACCTTGCCCATTGCGTCAAAGGCCAGCAAACCGGCGGCCTGGGCCAATGCCTCCAGGATCAACACACCCGGCATCACCGGACGGCCGGGGAAATGCCCCATGAAATAGGGCTCGTTGAACGTGACGTTCTTGATGGCCTTGATGCGGGTGTTGCTCTCCAACTCGATCACCTTGTCCACCAGCAAAAACGGGTAGCGGTGGGGCAGTTGTTTGAGAATTGCGTGAATATCCATCATCGAGTTGTTCTTCCGTTCATGCTGCCTTGAGGGCCAGCTCCAGCGCCTTGATGCGCTCGCGCAGGCTGTGCAATTGTTTGAGTGTGGCAGCGTTTTTTTCCCAGCGCGCATTGTCGTCGATGGGGAACATGCCGGTGTACTGGCCAGGCCGGGTGAGAGAGCGGGTAACCACCGTCGCGGCCGAGATATGCACGTTGTCGGCCAACTCCAGGTGCCCCAACACGATGGCGCCACCGCCCACGGTGCAATGTGCCCCGATGGTGGCACTGCCCGCGACACCCACGCACCCGGCCATGGCCGAGTGCTTGCCGATGCGCACGTTGTGGCCGATCTGGATCAGGTTGTCGAGCTTCACGCCGTCTTCGATCACCGTGTCTTGCAGCGCACCCCGATCAATGCAGGTGTTGGCCCCGATCTCGACATCGTCTCCGATGCGCACGGCACCGAGTTGCTCGATCTTGACCCATTGCCCGTTCTCCGGCGCAAAACCAAAACCATCGGCCCCGATGACCACGCCCGCATGGACGATGCAACGCGCACCCACATGGCAATCCTCGCCCACGGTGACGCGGGACTTGAGCACAGTGTCCGCACCGATGCTCGCCCCGCGCTCGACCACGCACAGCGGACCAATGGTGGCCGAAGGGTGCACCTGCGCCGTGGGATCGACCACCGCACTGGGGTGCACACCCGATGGCCGCGCGGGCGCATTGCGCTGGCGCCACAACTGGGTGGCGCGGGCAAAGTACACATACGGGTTGTCGGCCACGATGCATGCGCCGCGCGCCAGTGCGGCATCACGCATGGCAGGCGCCACAATGACACAGGCCGCCCGGGAGGCGGCCAGTTGCTGTTGGTAGCGCGGGTTGCTCAGAAAACTGAGGTCTCCCGGGCCTGCAACCTCCAGTGGCGCGATGCGGGCGATGGCGGTTTCCCGCGCTCCCCCTTCCAGCGAACCACCGAGCGCATCAACGATGTGCCCGAGAAGCAAGCTGCTCACGCGCCACCTGTCCTGCGCAGCGGCTTACTTGGTTGCAGCAGCGGCATTCAGGGCCTTGATCACCTTGTCGGTGATGTCGTGCTTGGGGTTGATGTAGACGGCCTCTTGCAGGATCACGTCGTACTTCTCGGCCTCAGCCACCTGCTTGACCACCTTGTTGGCACGCTCCAGCACTTGCGACAGCTCTTCGTTCTTGCGGGCGCTCAGGTCTTCTTGGAATTCACGGCGCTTGCGCTGGAAGTCACGGTCCTGGTCTACCAGCTGGCGTTGGCGCGCGGTACGCTGGCTCTCGGCCATGGTGGGCGCTTCACGTTCAAACTTGTCGCTGGCGGTCTTCAGGGTGTTGCCCATGTCCACCAGTTCTTTCTCGCGGCGGGAGAACTCCTGCTCCAGCTTGGCCTGCGCAGCCTTGGCTGTGGTGGCTTCCCGGAAGATGCGATCGGTGTTGACGAAACCGGCTTTGAACTCTTGCGCTTGTGCAGGCGCTGCGAAGGCAACGGTGCCGAGCAGCAAGGCCACGGAGAGATGGCGAGAAAAGGATTTCATTAGAAAGACGTTCCAATCTGGAATTGCAGTTTCTGGATTCTATCGCCGGCGAACTTGCGCACTGGCTGCGCAAACGCCAAACGCAAGGGGCCAAGTGGCGAAATCCAGCTCAGACCCAAACCTACGGAGGCACGCATGTCACTGAAGGTAACTTTGTCGTTTTCGCCGTACACATTGCCCACGTCCAGGAACGTGAACACACGCAGGGTACGGTCATTGCCCGCCCCTGGGAACGGAGCAATCAGCTCGGTGTTCAGTGTGATCTTCTTGGGACCGCCCAAGGAGGCACCAGTCACATCACGCGGGCCGAGGGTGCCCTGGTCGAAACCACGCACCGAGCCCAGACCGCCCGAGTAGAAGTTCTTGAACACCGGGAATGGGCGGCCGTTCAAGCCCTTGCCGTAACCGGCCTCACCATTGAAGGCAATAGTGAAGCGCTTGTTGAGCGGGATGTATTGCTGGTACTGGTAATTGGCCCGCACATAGCGCGCGTCGCCCGCCACAGACCATTCGGAATTGAGGCGCTGATAGCGACCGGAGTTGGGCGCCAGAGCGCTGTCCCGATCGTCGCGGGACCAGCCCACGGTCAACGGAATCGACGTGCTGCTGTAGCCGAACTTGTCGGCATAGAACAGGTAGGTGGCGGGGATGTTCGTGCCGGGCTTGATGCGGGTCTGCTCCAGCCCGCCGCCAAAGAACACCGTATCGGTCTCGCTAAAGGGCACGCCAAAACGCACGGAGGTCCCAGTGGTAACCAGTTGATAGTTGCCCCCTTGGTCTTCGTACGGCTTGTCGGTGCGATAGTACACATCGAGCGTGCGCGAGATGCCTTCTGGCGTGAAGTACGGGTTGGTGGTGCTGAACACCAGCGTACGCCGGTACTTGCTGGTATTGACATCGATGCCCAGATAGTTGCCCGAGCCAAAGATGTTCTCCTGCTTGATGCCGAAGGAGAGGGATGCCTTCTCGGCGCTGGAGAAACCCACGCCCAGTTGCAACGAGCCGGTGGGCTTTTCAGCCACGTTGATCACCAGATCAACCTGGTCGGGAGAACCAGGCACTTCCTGCGTTTCCACGTTCACTTCCGTGAAGAAGCCCAGGCGGTCCACGCGGTCGCGGGACAGGCGGATCTTGTCGCCGTCGTACCAGGAGGCCTCGTATTGGCGGAACTCACGGCGAATGACTTCGTCACGCGTGCGGTTGTTGCCACTGACGTTGATACGGCGCACATAGGCGCGGCGTGCCGGTTCGGCTTGCAGGACAAAATTGACGCGATTGTTCTCGCGGTCGATTTCGGGCACCGCCTCCACGCGGGCAAATGCAAAACCAAACCGGGCGAAATACTCGGAGAAGGCCTTGGTGGTTTCGGTCACCTGATCGGCGTTGTAAGGCTCGCCGGGGCGGATGGTCACCAGCGACTTGAACTCGTCCTCACGGTCCAGGTAGTTGCCTTCGAGTTTGACACCCGACACCACATACCGCTCACCCTCCGTCACATTGACGGTGATGGAGATGTCCTGCTTGTCCGGAGAGATGGCGACCTGCGTCGAGTCCACACGGAACTCCAGGTAGCCGCGCTGCAGATAATACGAGCGCAGGGTTTCAAGGTCGGCATTGAGCTTGGTACGCGAGTAGCGATCAGACTTGGTGTACCAGCTCAGCCAGCCCCCCGTGTCCTGGTCGAACAGGCCCTTGAGTGTGGATTCGCTGAACGCCTTGTTGCCCACAATGCGCACTTCCTTGATGCGTGCAGGCTCACCTTCCGTGATCGTGAAGGTCAGGTTCACCCGGTTGCGCTCGATCGGCGTGACCGTGGTCACCACCTCGGCGCCATACAGGCTCTTGTTGATGTACTGGCGCTTGAGCTCTTGTTCAGCGCGGTCGGTCAGCGCCTTGTCATACGGGCGGCCTTCCGTCAGGCCCACTTCACGCATGGCCTTTTTGAGGGCATCTTTGTCGAATTCGCGGGCACCGGCAAAGTCCACATCAGCAACGGTGGGGCGCTCTTCGACCACCACCACCAGCACGTTGCCGCTGGCCTCCAGGCGCACATCCTTGAAGAGTCCCAGACCGAACAACGCACGGATTGCGGCAGCGCCTTTTTCGTCGTTGTAGTCGTCACCGACCCGCAGGGGCATGGATGCAAACACGGTGCCGGGCTCCACACGCTGCAAGCCTTCCACGCGAATGTCCTGCACCTTGAATGGCTCCAGAGCCCATGCCGCATTGGCGACAAAAATCATGGCTGCAACGGCCGATGCAGTACGCACGCCCAGGCGATTAATGTGTTTTTTCATGAATGAAGCGGGAGCCGCAGTTGCAGGGCAAGCGCGGCAAAAGTGTTAGCCAAAGAGCCGGGTGATATCGTTGAACAGGGCTATGGACATCATGACCAGCAGGACTGCAACGCCTCCACGCTGCAGCCGCTCCATCCATGCGTCCGACACGCCCCTGCCCGTGACACCCTCCCAAAGATAATACATCAGGTGCCCACCGTCCAAGACAGGCAGCGGCAGCAGGTTCAGCACCCCCAGGCTCACGCTGATCAGGGCCAGAAAAATGAGGTATTGCGTGAGCCCCATGCTGGCCGAGCGGCCTGCATAGTCGGCGATGGTCAAGGGCCCACTCAGGTTCTTGAGCGACGCCTCGCCGATCACCATGCGCCCCATCATGCGCAAGGTGAGCAACGACACGTCCCAGGTCTTCACCACGCCGCCCCACAGGCCATCGACCAAGCCGTAGTCCACCGTCACGAACTCCGGCGCAGCCCCTACGTAGGCACCAATGCGCCCCACCGTGTTGCCGGGTTCGATCACGGCATCAGGCAACACGTCCAGCGTGATCACCTGGCCGCCGCGCTCCACGCGCCAGGGCTGCGCCACCGGCTCATTGCCACGAACCGACTGCCGGATCAGCTCACGCAGCTGCTGGCCGTCCACCACATCGGTCTGGCCCACCTTGAGTACCAGATCGCCGGAGCGCAGGCCAGAACGCTCGGCAGCGCTTTGCGCCATGACCTCGCCGAGCACGGGGCGCGTCCAGGGCCCCAGGATGCCGACCTTGCGGAACAGCTGGGCATCGGCCTCACGGCTGTCGATGCGGGACATGTCGAGGACCACCTCTCGGTGGCCCGTGCCCTGGGCGGACTGCACGTCAAGGCGAACATTCAGTCCCTCGAGTGCACCACGGGTCAGCAGCCACCGCAGGTCTTCAAACGAACGCACCGGCTCCAGGTCTTCTGCCCCTAATGCGGCGCGCTCTACCAGTTCACCGCCCCGCAAGCCGGCACTTTGCGCCACCGAACCCGCGACCGGGCTTGCCAGAATGGCCCGGGGTTCTTCCACCCCGTTCCAGTTCACCACCGAATACAGCAGCACAGCCAGCAACAAATTGGCAATGGGTCCGGCGGCAACGATGGCTGCACGCGACCGCAGGGGCTGGGTATTGAAGGCCAGGTGTCGCTCCTCTGCGGCGACAGGCGCTTCACGCTCGTCCAGCATGCGCACATAGCCCCCCAGGGGAAACGCACCGATCACGAACTCCGTGGAAGACCCTTGCGGCTGCCAGCGCAGCAACGGCTTGCCAAAGCCCACCGAAAACCGCAGCACCTTGACCCCACAGGCCACCGCCACGCGGTAGTGCCCATATTCGTGCACCGCAATCAACAGACCGAGGGCCACAATGAAGGCAGCGATGGTGAGCAGCATGGATGGATAGTTCCTGAACGGGACCGTAATCAGGCAGCCAGACGGCCCGCCACATGTTCTGCCGCATGGCGGGCCTGGGTATCCAGATCCAGCAATGCAGCCAGCGAATCGGGCTTGGAGGGCGAAACGGCGTCCAAAGTTGCAAGGTTGACCGCGTGAATATGGTCAAAACGCAGCCGTCCGGACAAAAAGGCGCCCACAGCCACCTCGTTCGCCGCATTCAGCACGGCAGTGGTCCCCTCGGCCGCCTTCAGCGCCTGCCAGGACAGGTGCAGACCTGGGAAGCGAACGGCGTCCGCGTCTTCAAACGCGAGGGCGCTCAGGGTCGAGAAATCCAGCTTGCTGGCCCCGCTGGTGATGCGCTCGGGCCAGGACAGGCCGCAGGCAATCGGCACGCGCATGTCAGGGGTACCCAACTGCGCCAGGATGGAGGCATCCTTGAACTGCACCATGGAGTGGATGATCTGCTGCGGGTGGATGACCACCTTGATCTGGTCTGGGTGCAGGTCAAACAGCCAGCGGGCCTCGATAACCTCCAGCGCCTTGTTCATCATCGTGGCCGAATCCACGGAAATCTTGCGTCCCATCGAGAAGTTGGGGTGCGCACAGGCCTGGTCAGGGGTGATCTGTGACAGCGTGGACGGGTCCCGCTGGCGGAACGGGCCGCCCGAAGCCGTTAGCAGGATGCTGTCCACGCGGTCAGACCAGGTGGCAGGGTCTTCTGGCAGGCACTGAAAGATGGCCGAGTGTTCGCTGTCAATGGGCAGCAACGTGGCGCCACCGTCGCGCACGGTCTGCATGAACAACCCGCCGCCCACCACCAGGGCCTCCTTGTTCGCCAGCAGCAATCGCTTGCCCGCACGCGCCGCAGCCAGACAGGGCGCAAGACCGGCCGCCCCCACGATGGCAGCCATCACGGCATCCACATCATCGTGCGACGCTATCATTTCAAGAGCATCTTGCGCTTGAATGACTTGCGTTGAAAGGCCGTTTGCCTGCAATTTTTCAGCCAAGACAGCCGCATGCGGAGCGCTGGCCATCACCGCATAACGCGGGCGAAACTGCGCGCACTGCGCCAGCAAAAGATCCACTTGCGTCGCCGCACTCAGGGCAAACACCTCGAAGCGCTCGGGGTGGCGGGCCACCACATCCAGCGTGCTGGTCCCGATTGAGCCGGTGGAACCGAGAACGGTGAGTCGTTGTTTCTTCATAGGGTTGTCAGGCTCGTGAGCATCATGGCCAGGGGCAGTGTGGGCAACAAGGCATCCACGCGGTCGAGCACGCCGCCGTGCCCTGGCAACAGGCCACTGCTGTCCTTGACTCCTGCGCTGCGCTTGATGAGCGACTCCACCAGGTCACCCGACACGCTCATGGCCACCATGAACAACGCCGCAATCACCAGCAACCACCAGCCCTGCTGCGCCATGCGGCTGTAAAAACTGGGCACCGACGCCTGCCAGTGGGCATCCGCCGCTACCCAGACGAAGGCCATCACCATCACCCCTGCCAGGCCGCCCCATACACCTTCCCAGCTCTTGCCGGGACTGATCGAGGGCGCCAGCTTGCCCTTGGTAAACCGCAACCCAAAAGCGCGCCCCGCAAAGTAGGCAAAGATGTCGGCCACCCACACCAGCAGCAGCACCGACAGCAAAAAGTTGATGCCCACATTGCGGGCCTGCACCACGGCCAGCCACGCGAGCCACAAGGCGAGCACGCCAGCCACCAGACGCACACCGGCTGGTATGCGGGGCCAGCCGGGCACTCCGGCCTTGAGCAGCCAGGCAGTCGCCAGGACCCACAGCCCGCCACCCACCACCCAGAGGGCTGTCAACGGACGATCCACCCAGCCCAACGCCCACGACCCGGCGCACAAGGCCACACAGGCCACCCCCACGGCCACGGAGCCCGCCTGGCCAAAACCGCTCAGACGCCCCCATTCCCAGGCACCGGCAGCCATCAGAACCAGCACAACCAGCGTGAACGGAACGGTGTTGGCATAGAAAAGCGCCGGCAGCAAAATGGCCAGCAGAACCAAGGCGGTGATGACGCGCTGTTGAAGCATGGGGGCTTTCAGAACCTGTTCAGGTTCTCAACCCGGCATCGGATCAGGATGCGCGGACAGAATCTGTTCAGAGGTTTTGCCAAAACGGCGCTCGCGGCGGCTGAAGGCGTCGATGGCTTCGTCCAGGGCGGACTCATCGAAATCGGGCCACAACCGGTCGCTGAAGAAGAACTCGGAGTATGCCGACTGCCAGAGCAAAAAGTTGCTGATCCGCATCTCTCCCCCGGTACGGATCATCAGATCGGGATCTGGCACATGGGCCAGCCCCATCGCGCTGTGCAGACTGGCCTCCGTGATGGGCTCACCCCGCGCAGCCAGCGACGCAGCCGCCTGGGCGATGTCCCAACGGCCTCCGTAGTTGAAGCAGACGTTGAGCACCAGGCGTGTGTTGTCCGCCGTGGCCGCTTCGGCCTGACCCAGACCGTCTCGTACCTTGGGCGAAAGGCTGTCCCGCTCGCCCACAAAATGAAGACGCACACCGTCCTTCTTGAGCTGCGGCACCTCGCGCGCCAGGGCCATCGCCAGCAGTTCCATGAGGCCGGAGACCTCGTCGGCAGGGCGATTCCAATTTTCAGAAGAGAACGCAAAAACGGTGAGCACACGCACGCCGCGCTGCACGCAAGCGCGTGCGCAGCGGCGCAGTGAATCAACCCCTTGCTTATGGCCCGCCAGGCGCGGCAAAAAGCGGCGCGTGGCCCATCGGCCGTTGCCATCCATGACGATGGCAATGTGGTGTGGCACCACCGGAGATGCAGACATGGAAATGTTCAAGCCCTGGGGGCTCAAACCGCCATGATTTCCTGCTCTTTGGCGGCCACCAGCGCATCGATCTCGGCGATGTGCTTGTCGGTGAACTTTTGCACGTCGGTTTCGGCGCGCTTCTGATCATCTTCGGACGCGAGCTTGTCCTTGACCAGTTTCTTGACGGACTCGTTGGCATCGCGGCGCAGGTTGCGCACGGCGATCTTGGCGCTCTCGCCCTCGTTGCGCGCGAGCTTGGTCATTTCCTTGCGGCGCTCTTCGCTCATGGGGGGCATGGGCACGCGGATCAGGTCGCCCATGGAGGCCGGGTTCAAACCCAGGTCGCTTTCGCGGATGGCCTTTTCAATCTTGGCGCCCATGCCCTTTTCCCAGGGCTGCACGCTGATGGTGCGCGAGTCGATCAGCGCCACGTTGGCCACCTGGCTCAGAGGCACCATGGAGCCGTAGTACTCCACCTGCACCGTGTCGAGCAGTGCGGGGTTGGCGCGGCCCGTGCGGATCTTCTGCAAGTTGTTCTTGAACGCTGTGATGGACTGATCCATCTTGGTTTCAGCGGTTTTCTTGATGTCGGCAATCGTCATGTTTTCTCCTGGGGCCGACCTGCATCCGGTACAGGTCCATCCATCGTGATCAAGCGTAAACCAGCGTACCCTCGTCCTCGCCCATCACCACGCGCTTCAGGGCGCCATGCTTGATGATCGAGAACACCTTCACCGGCAGCTTCTGGTCGCGGCACAGGGCAAAAGCGGTCGCATCCATGATGCCCAGGTTGCGGGACATGGCCTCGTCAAAACTCAGCTTGGTGTAGCGCGTGGCCGCAGGGTCCTTCTGGGGGTCGGCAGTATAAACGCCGTCCACCTTGGTAGCCTTGAGTACTAGCTCGGCGCCGATCTCTGCACCGCGCAAGGCTGCGGCGGTGTCAGTGGTGAAAAAGGGATTGCCCGTGCCTGCGGCAAACACAACGACCTTGCCCTCTTCGAGGTATTGCAAGGCCTTGGGGCGCACATAGGGCTCAACCACCTGCTCGATGGCGATGGCGGACATCACGCGGGCCACCAGGCCCTGCTTGTCCATGGCATCGGCCAGGGCCAGCGCGTTCATCACGGTGGCCAGCATACCCATGTAGTCGGCAGTAGCACGGTCCATACCGACCGAGCCCCCGGCGACGCCACGGAAGATATTGCCCCCACCGATCACCACGGCCACCTGGACACCCAGGCGGGTCACTTCGGCGATCTCCTCGACCATGCGCACGATGGTGGCGCGGTTGATACCGAAGGCGTCATCCCCCATCAGCGCCTCACCAGACAGCTTGAGCAAAATGCGCTTGTGGGCTGGTGCGGCGTGGGACATGGGAAATTTCTCCGGTAAGTGGTGCGAGGCTTGGGTGGGGTGGTTACTGCAGGGAACGATCAGGCAGCGGCCTTGGCGGCAGCCACCTGGGCAGCCACTTCAGCAGCGAAGTCGTCGACCTTCTTCTCAATGCCTTCGCCCACCACGTACAGGGTGAAGCCCTTCACATTGGTGTTGGCGGCCTTGAGCATCTGGGCCACGGTTTGCTTGCCGTCAGCAGCCTTCACGAAGACCTGGTCGGCCAGCGAGACTTCCTTGAGGTACTTCTGCACAGCGCCGTCGATGCGCTTGGCCGTGATTTCGGCGCTTTGTGCGGGCTTGCCAGCGGCCACGAGTTCCTTGTTGGCTTCGTCAGCCTTGCCTTCGGCGACCGAGCGCTCCTTGGCGATCAGGTCGGCTGGCACATCGGCGCTGGTCAGGGCCACGGGCTTCATGGCGGCCACGTGCATGGCGACATCCTTGGCGGCGGTGGCGTCACCGTCGAATTCGACGACC
This sequence comes from Acidovorax sp. M14, assembly GCF_049331375.1. Taxonomy (NCBI): domain Bacteria; kingdom Pseudomonadati; phylum Pseudomonadota; class Betaproteobacteria; order Burkholderiales; family Comamonadaceae; genus Acidovorax; species Acidovorax sp. M14. Next base: position 1,860,896 of record NZ_CP186263.1, on the reverse strand, counting down.
ACACCGATGCGCGAGCCGTGCAGGTAGGCAGCCAGGTTGGAGCCGCTGAAGCGCTTGAAGCGGCGGAACGACATGTTTTCGCCGATCTTGCCGATCAGGCCCTTGCGCACGTCTTCCAGCGTGGGGCCGAAGCTGTCTTGCTCGTAGGGCAGTGCACCCAGGGCTTCCACCGTGGCGGGGTTGTGCAGTGCCACCAGCTTGGCAGCCGCGTTGGCCATGGCGATGAAGCTGTCGTTCTTGGAAACGAAGTCGGTTTCGCTGTTGACTTCGACCAGAGCACCGGTCGTGCCGTCGATGTAGCTGGCGACCACGCCTTCAGCCGTCACGCGCGATGCAGCCTTGCCAGCCTTGGTGCCCAGCTTGACGCGCAGCAGCTCTTCCGCCTTGGCCATGTCGCCGTCGGCTTCGGTCAGCGCCTTCTTGCATTCCATCATGGGGGCATCGGTCTTGCCACGCAGTTCAGCCACCATGCTTGCGGTAATTGCAGCCATCTTTATTCCTTCAGTGTTCAGTTCAGTCAGTTCAGATTCGGGCTAAAAAAAAGGGGGCTCACCAGGGGCCCCGCTTTTGTTCGCGACGGATCGCGCAGCCGGGCTATCAGGCAGCGGCTTCTTGCACTTCCACGAATTCGTCGGTGCTCTCGCCAGCGGCGGCCTTCACAACTTCGTTCACGGCGTTGGCGCGGCCTTCGATGATCGCGTCAGCGATGCCACGGGCGTACAGCGTCACGGCCTTGGCCGAGTCGTCATTGCCGGGGATCACGTAGTCGATGCCTTCGGGCGAGTGGTTGGTATCCACCACACCGATCAGCGGAATGCCCAGCTTCTTGGCTTCGGCCACGGCGATCTTGTGGAAGCCCACGTCGATGATGAAGATGGCGTCGGGCAGAGCAGCCATGTCCTGGATGCCGCCGATATCCTTTTCGAGCTTTTCGATTTCGCGGGAGAACGTCAGTTGCTCCTTCTTGCTCAGGTTTTCGAGGCCAGCTTCTTGCTGGGCCTTCATGTCCTTCAGGCGCTTGATCGAAGTCTTCACGGTCTTGAAGTTCGTCAGCATGCCGCCCAGCCAGCGCTGGTCCACGAAAGGCACGCCAGCGCGTTGCGCTTCGGTGGCCAGGATTTCACGGGCTTGACGCTTCGTGCCGACCATCAGGATCGTGCCGCGGTTGGCAGCCAGTTGCTTGGCGAACTTTTGGGCTTCCTGGAACAGTGGCAGCGACTTTTCCAGGTTGATGATGTGAATCTTGTTGCGATGGCCGAAGATGTAGGGGGCCATCTTGGGGTTCCAGAAGCGGGTTTGGTGACCGAAGTGGACACCGGCTTCCAGCATTTCGCGCATGGTAACGGACATAAAAATACTCCAAAGGTTAGGTCTAAAATCAGCCCCAATATTTGCAGTGCCGTGATCCTCACGAACACCGCAACACCTTGACAGGGCTGCTTTGCGATTGGTCTTGCCGCAGCGGCCACGCGGGTTGTGCAAACTTTGCACCACTGCGCTACTGCTCCCAGCAAAACCCAAAGATTCTAGCACACCCATGCTCCCTGACCTGATCGCCACCCGTGAGCAACTGCGGGACGGCACCACCACCGCGCCCGCCGAGCTGGAGCGCTGCATCGACGCCGCCCAGGCTGCCTCCAACGCCCACAGCTTTGTCCGCACGCTGTTTGACGAAGCGCGCACCACGGCGGTGCAGCCGGGTGTGACTCAGTTGCCTCTTGCCGGACTGGCCGTGTCGGTGAAGGACTTGTTTGACATCGCCGGGCAACCTACCCCAGCGGGCTCCACTGCGCTGGCCGATGCTCCCGCAGCCGCCGAGGACTGCCCTGCCGTGGCCCGACTGCGCGCAGCGGGTGCCAGCCTGATGGGCCGCACCAACATGGTGGAGTTCGCCTTCTCCGGCGTGGGCGTCAATCCCCACTACAGTACGCCCGCTGCCTGGGACGCCCGTTTCGGCGCCCTGCCCGGCGCGCCGCGTGTGCCCGGCGGGTCGTCGTCCGGCGCCGGGGTGTCGGTGGCCACCGGCGCGGCGTTCATCGGGCTGGGGTCGGACACAGGTGGTTCCATCCGCATTCCTGCGGCGCTCAACGGCATTGTGGGTTTCAAGAACACGGCCCGCCTGGTGCCTACGGCCGGCGCCGTTCCGCTGTCTACCACCCTGGACACTGCCTGCGCCATGACGCGCACCGTGCGCGACGCCATCGTGGCGCACGAGGTGCTGGCCGCCCGGCGCGTGACGCGCAGTCTGGCGCCGCTGTCGCAATACCGGCTGGCTGTGCCGTCCACCCTCTTCCTCGACGGACTGGACGCCACCGTGGCCCGCGCCTTTGAGCGCAGTGTGGAAGCCTTGCGCCAGGCGGGCGCCCAGATCGACACCATCGCCCTGCCCGCTGTGCTGGAGCAGCCCGCCTACGGCTTCGCCGCCCCCGAAGCCTACGCGTGGCACCGCGCGCTGCTGCAGCGCGCAGGCGACCGCTACGACCCCCGGGTGCGCATGCGCATCGAAAAAGGCGCCACACTAATGGCCTGGGAGTACATCGACCTGCTGCAGGCGCGCCAGCAATGGATTGCGCGCATGCTCGCCGACATGGAGCCCTACGACGCCCTGCTCTCCCCCACCGTGCCCATCGTGGCGCCACTGCTGGCCGATGTCGCCCCCGCAGATGGCGTGGACAAGGCCCAGGACGCAGCCCGCGATGCCGAGTTCTTCCGCGTCAACAACCTGCTGCTGCGCAACACCAGCGTGGTCAACCTGCTGGATGGCTGCGCGCTGTCGCTGCCTTGCCATGTTCAAGGGGAACTCCCGGTCGGGCTGATGGTATGGCACGGGGCGCTCCGGGATGACACGGTGCTCAACATCAGCCTGCAGATCGAGCAAACACTACAAAAATAATAGCTACCAGCGCACGATTCACTAGCGCTTGAAGCCAAAAACACCCAAATTCATGAAGATTGCCATCGTGGGCGCCGGCATTGTCGGCGTCACCACCGCGTACGAACTGGCCAGCGACGGCCACGAAGTCTCGGTGTTTGAACAGCGCAGCGCGGCCGCCGAGGAGGCCAGCTTTGCTACCGCCGGGCTCCTGGCGCCGCACCTGCTCAGCCCCTGGGCGCTGCCGGGCTTCGGCCAGCCGCTGCGGCTGATGGGCGCACAGGCCACCCTGCGCGTCGCAGGCGGCCTGACCCGTGCCAACTGGTCCTGGCTGCGGCGCTGGCGCAGCACGGCGCGCAGCAACAGCGCCCCGGCCGCCGCTGTCGAGCGCCTGGCGCAATACAGCCAGGCGCGCCTGCAAGCCATCGCCAGCCAGCACGAGCTGGACTTTGAAGCCAGCGACGGCCGCCTGGTGCTGCTGCGCACCGAAGAAGACCGCGCCCGCCTGCAGCCCGCGCTGCAAGTGCTGCGCGACAGTGGGGTGGCCCTGCGCGAGATCGACGCCGATGCGGCGCGCCAGATCGAACCCGGCCTGTCGCCCGAGGCGCCGCTGGCGGGCGCCATCCACCTGCCCGATGCGCGCGCGGGCAACTGCCGCCTGTTCGCGCAGCTGCTGCGCCAGGGCATCCAGGGTGCGGGGGTGCAGTTTGTGTTCAACACCCGGGTGGACCGCGTCGGCACCAGCCCCACCGGCGTGGTGCTGCAGGGCGAAACAGACCTGCGCCGCTTTGATGCCGTGGTGCTGTGCGCGGGCATGGCATCGGCCACGCTGCTGCCCGCACTGGGCCTGGGCCTGCCCATGGCAGCCGTCTATGGCTACTCCGTGAGCGCCCCGCTGCGCGAATCCACCCACGCCCCGCGCGCCAGCGTGGTCGATGCGGGCCAGCAAATCTCCATCACCCGCCTGGGCCAGCGCGTGCGCATTGCCGGCGGCGCCGAACTGGCGGGGGCCGAGGCCGAGCACCACACCCCCACGTTGCAGCGTCTGTACCGCACGCTGAACGACTGGTTCCCCGGTGGCGCCCAGCTGTCATCCAACCTGCAGATCTGGCGCGGCGCGCGAACCATGCTGCCCGACGGTGCCCCGGTGGTGGGCGCCAGCGGCGTGCCGGGCCTGTGGCTCAACACCGGCCACGGCGCAGGGGGCTGGGCCCTGGCCTGCGGCAGTGCGCGGGCACTGGCCGACCTGATCGCGCAGCGCGAACCCGAGGTGCCGCTGGACGGGCTGGGCATGCGGCGGTTCTGACCCCACCTGGGATATTTTCAAAGCGGGAAGCGGCGGCGCACAATGGCAGGCGCCTGCCGTTTGCAGCGCCCCTGCCCTCGCCCCATGCACCGCATCGCCCCCCACCAGCCTCATCCCCTGTTCAACACAGCCGCCACACGCCGCCTGGAGAAAGCGGCGGCGGCCACCCTGCCCCCACACACCCTCATGCAACGTGCCGGCCTGGCCGTCGCACAACTGGCCCAGGCGTTGGCACCGCACGCACGCACCGTGTGGATTGCCTGCGGCCCCGGCAACAACGGTGGTGACGGGCTGGAGGCCGCGATGCACCTGCAACGCAGTGGCCGCAAAGTGGTCGTGACCTGGCTGGGCCAGCCCGATACGGCCCCGGCCGACGCCAAGGCATCGTGGCAGCGCGCGCGGGATGCAGGCGTGGCCTGGGCAGACACAGCACCCGACGACCTGGATGCCAACGACTTGTGCATCGATGCACTGCTGGGCATTGGCGTCTCGTCCTCACCCCACAGCCCTGCACGCGCACCCGATGCCCGACTCCAGGCCTGTCTGCAAGCTCTGCACCGCTGCTCGGCGCCCGTGCTGGCCGTGGACCTGCCCAGCGGGCTGGACGCAGACACAGGCCAGTTTGCTGCAGGCCTCGCGCCCGATACCGCACCCCACCCGCACTACCTCCTCCACCACCGCACGCCCCCGCCACGTCACACGCTGAGCCTGCTCACCCTCAAGCCCGGCCTTTTCACCGCCACCGGGCGGGACTCAGCAGGCCATGTCTGGCTGGACGACCTGGGCGTAGAACCCGGGCATGAGCCGCCCAACGCCTGGCTATCCGGCCCCGCCCTGCCCGCCCCCCGCGCCCATGCCAGCCACAAGGGTAGCTATGGCGATGTCGCCGTGGTGGGTGGCGAGGGTTTGGCAGCACGCGGCATGGGCATGGCGGGCGCCGCCTTGCTGGCCGCATCGGCCGCCCTGCACAGCGGTGCGGGCCGGGTGCTGGTGGCGCTGCTGGACGACGGGCATCTGCAACTGGACCCGCAGCAGCCTGAACTGATGCTGCGCCGCTTTGACGCGCTGGCGCTGGAGCAGCTCACCGTGGTCTGCGGCTGTGGCGGCGGCCAGGCCATCGCACACGTGCTGCCCGAAGTCATCACCCGCGCAACGCGCCTGGTGCTGGACGCCGACGCACTCAGCACCATCGCCACCCAGGCCGCATTGCATGCGCTGGTGGTGGCGCGTGGGCAGCACGGGCAGCCCACGGTCATCACCCCCCACCCACTGGAGGCAGCGCGCCTGCTGGGCCTGACCACCGCCGAGGTCCAGGCCAACCGGCTGGATGCGGCGCAACAACTTGCAGACCAATTCAACTGCGTGGCCGTGCTCAAGGGTTCGGGCACCGTGATTGCCGCGCCCGACCGCGTCCCCGCCATCAACCCTACGGGCAACGCGCGGCTGGCCACGGCGGGCACGGGCGATGTGCTGGCGGGCATGGTGGGCGCGCACCTGGCCGCTGGCGCCAGCGCATTGCGTGCAGCGAGCGAAGCGGTGTACCAGCACGGACAGGCTGCAGATGTGTGGCCCGCAGGCCTGGCCCTTACCGCCAGCGCACTGGCGCGGCGCGTGGGCGGGTGACAGGGGTCAATCCAACAGCGTGACCTGCTTGAGCGGCTTGAGCACGCTCGACGGTGTCATGCCAAAGGTCTGGCGGAACATGCGGCTGAAATGCGCCGAGTCCACAAAGTCGCCGTGCAGCGCCGCATCCGTCAGGCGCGGGCTGACCGCCAGCCCGGCCATGGCCAGCCGCACTTGCGACCATACGCGGTAGCTGCGCAGGCTCACACCCATTTCGGCGCGGAACAAATGGTTGAAGCGCGAGGCCGACAGCTGTGCCTCGGACGCGAGCCCCGCCCGCGCCAGGCGCCCCTGCTCGTGCTGCGGGCGGCGCAGGGCGTGCAGACTGCGGGCCACGCGCAGGTCCAGCGGGGGCGCCGCCTGCAGCAGGTGGCGGTGCAGCAGGGCCGGCAGATCGAAGGTGCGCAAATGGCCTTCCATGGCCGCACGCGCCCCCACCGGCGCCGCCACATCCAACAACACGCCACCCTGCTGCAGGAACACACTGCGCAGGCTGCGCGCCTCCGGCGAGTCGGGCTCCAGGTACACCAGCGCCACCACTTCACCGCAGGGGTCGAACAGATGCTCCACCCCGGCATCCACCAGCGCGCTGTGACAGGTCTCCACCAGCCCCGCACCCCAGTGCAACGCAAACCGGCCCGAGAGCCCCATCAGCAGCACGGGCGACGCATGGCAATGCCAGCCCGTGGCCGGGATCTCGCCCACGTACAGCGCACGGTCAGTGCCCAGCGTCAGGGTGTTCGTGCGCTGCGGCATAGCCCAAACCTACAAGTCTTGCAGCACGGTTCTCGGTAGCCTTGCCGGGCCCCGGCGCGCGCCCACAGTTCAGCGCCACGGCATCCCATCGTTCTTTTGGAGACTGGTTCTTGAAACGCATTGCCTTCTTTTCTATTGCCGCCGCCCTCGCCCTGGGCGGCGCAGGCCTCTACTACGGCGCCCCGTCGCTGCTGAAGGAGCCCCTGCTCCACCTCAACCGCAGCCTCTCGGGCATGGAAGAAAAAACCACCACCGCCGCGCTGCACACCATCCACTACCTGGACAGCAATGCGCCATCCCAACCGGCACCCGGCAACCCAGGCGCTACACCCCTGGTACTGCTGCACGGCATTTTTGCGGAGAAAGACCATTGGGTGGATTTTGCGCGCCCCCTCACCGGCCAATACCGGGTGATTGCCCCCGATTTCCCCGGTTTTGGCGAGAGCACGCGGGTGAACGACCAACCTTACGACTACGCCGCACATGTCCAACGCCTGGGCGCGCTGCTGGATGCGCTGGGCATTGAGAAGGCCCACCTAGCGGGCAACTCCATGGGCGGCACCATTGCCGCGCTGTTTGCGCTGCAGCACCCCGAGCGTGTGGCCAGCGTGGCTTTCATCGGCGCGCCCCATGGCATCCGCTCACCACAGCCCAGCACCATGGACCGCCTTATCGATGCCGGGCAGCGCCCACTGGTGGCCCACGACGCCGCAGCCTTCGACGCCATGATGGAGCTGGTGTTTGAAAAACGCCCGTTCCTGCCGTATCCCATCCTGCACGCCACGGAGCAGGCAGCACTGCGCAATGCCCCATCCAACTCCCGCCTGTGGGATGCGCAGCTCAAAGACCGCTATCTGCTTGAACAAAGACTGGGCGAACTGCAAAAGCACCCCGTGCTCGCTTTGTGGGGCGATAAAGACCGCGTGTTTGACCGTTCGGGCCTTCAGCCTTTGCAAAAGCTGTTGCCCCAAGCGCAACTGGAGGCCCTGCCCGGCATCGGCCATCTGCCCATGATGGAAGCGCCCGCCGACACGGCGCGCAGATATGCGCGCTTTCTGGATCAAACGAAGCCCGCTCACCTATAAAAATAGCTGCTAGCGCATGTTCAATATGCGCTAGCAGCTATCAATTAAGTAGCAATTTGCAAGCTGAACTGGAAGCCATCACGCCCACCAGCACAGGGCCGTCAGCCGCGGCGTGGCTTGCGCGCCTTGCCCTTGCTGGACTTGCCCGCCACTGCCTTCTTGACCGACGCCTTCAGCGACTGGATGGGCGAACGCGCCGCGCGCTCGCGGGTCAGGCCCGCCTTTTCGGTGGCTGACATCGCAGCACCCTTGTCTGCTTTGCGGCCACCCGCACGGCCACTGGCCTTACGCGCCCCGCCACCCACACCATCAGTGCCAACACCCTTGTCCTTGAGCGCACGGCCCAGCAGCTCTTCGCCTTCGCGCACCAGGCGGAAGTCGATCTTGCGGCCATCCAGGTCCACACGGCTCACCTGCACCCGCACGCGGGCACCGATGGCGTAGCGGATGCCGGTGCGCTCGCCGCGCAGTTCCTGGCGTGCCTCGTCGAACTTGAAGTATTCGCCGCCCAACTCGGTGATGTGCACCAGGCCTTCGACGTACATCGCATCGAGTGTCACGAAGATGCCGAAGCTGGTCGCGGCGCTCACCACGCCGCTGTATTCCTCGCCCAGGTGCTCGCGCATGTACTTGCACTTGAGCCAGGCTTCCACGTCGCGGCTGGCCTCGTCGGCGCGGCGCTCGTTGGCGCTGCAGTGCAGGCCAGCAGCCTCCCAGGCCTGCGTATCGCGGCTGGGCGGCTTCACATCCTTGCGTGGCTTGGTGCCGGGGGCAGCCACGCGCGCAGCCAGGCGCTTGGCCAGCTTGGCATGCGCCTCGCCCGGTGTGGGCAGCGCAGGCAGCTTGTACTGCGTCTTGTTCAGAATGGCCTTGATGACCCGGTGCACCAACAGGTCGGGGTAGCGACGGATGGGGCTGGTGAAGTGGGTGTAGGCATCAAAGGCCAACCCAAAGTGGCCGCTGTTGATGGGCGTGTAGATGGCCTGCTGCATGGAGCGCAGCAGCATGGTGTGGATCTGCTGCGCGTCGGGCCGCTCCTTGGTCGCCTCGGCAATCGCCTGGAAGTCGCCCGGCTTCGGGTCGTCACCAATCGTCATGCCCACGGCCATGGCCTTGAGGTAGTTGCGTAGGATCTCCTGCTTCTCGGGCGTTGGGCCTTCGTGCACGCGGAACAGGCCAGGCTGGCCGCCCTGCGCGATGAAGTCAGCGCTACACACGTTGGCGGCCAGCATGGCTTCTTCGATGAGCTTGTGTGCGTCGTTGCGGGTGCGGGGCACGATCTTCTCGATGCGGCCGTTCTCATCGCAGACGATCTGCGTCTCGGTGGTCTCGAAATCCACGGCGCCGCGCGCCTGGCGGGCAATGAGCAGCGCGCGGTACACGTCGTGCAGGTTGAGCAAGTCCTTGACCCGGTCCTTGCGCTTGCTGGCCTCGGGCCCGCGCGTGTTGGCCAGGATGGCTGCCACCTCGGTATACGTAAAGCGCGCGTGGCTGAACATCACAGCCGGGTAGAACTGGTAGGCGTGCACCTCGCCTTTGGCCGTGACCAGCATGTCGCAGACCATGCACAGGCGCTCCACCTCGGGGTTGAGCGAACACAGGCCGTTGGACAGCTTCTCGGGCAACATGGGGATCACGCGGCGCGGGAAGTAGACGCTGGTAGCGCGGTCGTAGGCGTCGATGTCGATGGCGCTGCCGGTCTCCACGTAGTGGCTCACGTCGGCAATGGCCACCAGCAGGCGCCAGCCCTTGCTGCGGCCGACCTTGGCGGGCTCGCAGTACACGGCATCGTCGAAGTCGCGCGCGTCTTCGCCGTCGATGGTGACCAGGGGCACGTCGGTCAGGTCTACGCGGCGTTTCTTGTCCTGCGCACGCACCTTGTCGGGCAGGGCTTTGGCCTGGGCCAAGCATTCCTCTGAGAATTCGTGTGGCACGCCGTACTTGCGCACGGCAATCTCGATCTCCATGCCCGGGTCGTCGACTTCACCCAGCACCTCGGTGATGCGGCCCACAGGCTGGCCAAACAGCGCGGGCGGCTCGGTCAGCTCGACCACCACGACCTGTCCCGGCTTGGCGGCGCCGGTGGCCCCCTTGGGGATCAGCACATCCTGGCCGTAGCGCTTGTCCTCCGGCGCCACCAGCCAGACACCGCTTTCCTGCAGCAGGCGGCCGATGATGGGCTGTGGCGGGCGCTCGATGATTTCCACAACGCGGCCTTCGGGCCGGCCACGGCGGTCCTGGCGCACGATGCGCACACGCACGCGGTCCTTGTGCAGGACGGCGCGCATTTCATTCGGGGGAATATAGATATCGCCTTCGCCATCGTCGCGGATGACGAAACCGTGTCCATCACGGTGCCCTTGCACGCTGCCTTCGATCTCTTGCGACAAATGTGGAGCGGGCTGCGTGCCGGGGGTGGATTTTTTGTTATACAATCTTAGTCTTTCCTGAAATGCCCAGGTGGCGGAATTGGTAGACGCACTAGTTTCAGGTACTAGCGAGTAACATCGTGGAGGTTCGAGTCCTCTCCTGGGCACCAAGTTTAACGAGAACCAGCCAAGGTTTTCAAAATATCGAAGCCGCTGCACATACAGCGGCTTTTTTATTTTCCGGCGCGTCATGCACACGCAAAAACACCCAGCCCTCCCGGGCCAGACCCGGCGCGGCGGTCGGGCCATGCGGGAGGTTGTGGTGACCGCGACAAGCCAGCCACCGCGCCTGGACCTTCGCACAAAATTTTCAAAAAAATGAGCAAGTTCTCCGGATGCCCCAAAAAACATCCTATAATTCGAAGCTGATCTGAAAGCCCAGGTGGCGGAATTGGTAGACGCACTAGTTTCAGGTACTAGCGAGTAACATCGTGGAGGTTCGAGTCCTCTCCTGGGCACCAAACACATAAAAAGCCGTTGCATTCGCAACGGCTTTTTTGTTTTCCAGGCCCACGCACGCACACCCAAAAGAAAAAACGAGACCGCACGCGATCTCATTTTTCTGTCGGATGCCGTGTCTGCATGCGCACCGCAGTGCGCACACTCCCTGCGTTTCGTTTATTTGCGCAACAGCGTCTTGAGGACGTTCTGCAAACGGCGTGCGCTGGCCGCATCGCTGGGGCCTGCCAACACACGCGCCACATCCTGCCCCCAGGTTTGGGCCGGTGCGGGATCATTGCGGCGTGTCAGGAGTTGCAGCTGCAGCATGCGCCGTGCAGCAATATGCTCCGCCGGCGTTGGTGCCTCTGCCGCCATCTCGAGCCGCAACATGGCTTCCGCAGCATCGCCCTTGGGCGCCGCAGACAACGCCTGGGTCCAGGCGCTGCGCACCGACGCCGTCACACCCGAGCCCAGTTCTTGCGCACCGGGCACCAGCGCTGCATCGCGCTTTTCCCAGGCGGTCAGCAACTGGGTCAGCGCTTCCCCGTGGGCTTGGGCCGCCAGCTTCTTCAGCGCCAGCTGCGCATGCTCCATCGCCTCTCGCTGGGCACGGAATGCCGTGTCACCCAGGCGCGGGCCACGATCCTCGAACGCAGGGCGATCACCAAAGCGGCCTCCTCGGTCGCCACGATCCGCCATGCGGCCATCCGCACGCGGGCCGCGGGCACCGTCACGGTCGCCCGGACGGCCATCGCGGCGATCACCGGGTCGGGCACCTCGGCCAGGAGCCGCCGGAGCATCCTTCTTCATGCCGGGGCGGTCATCCCCGCGCACCGCCACCACGGGCCGCGCGGCAGGCTTGGGAGCAGCAGGTGTTGCGGGGGCCGCAGCCGCTGCATCGCCACCCTCCACCGCCTCCACCCCCCCTTCAGCCGCGGCTGGCGCCGCAACCGACTGCGCTTCAGCCTGCGACTGAGCGTCTTTGTTGGCCGTGGCAACCGCTTCCGCCGCCTGGGCCTGGCCGCGCAACGCGGCTTCCAGTGCCTGCATGGCAGCGCGAATCTGCTGCGCATCACCGGTGGCGTTAGCAGCCTCCAGGGCCTTGGACGCGTCCAGCACCACGCGGTCCCGCGCACTCAGTTCAGTGACAGCGCGCTCGCGGTCCGCAGACTTGCGGTTGAACGCCTCATCAATGGGCTTGCGGAAGGCATCCCACAACTTCTGTTCGTGCTTGCGATCCAGAGGCACCGTCTGAGCTTCTGCCTGCCAGCGCTGCTGCAGCGCCTTGACGGCATCGATGCGCAGCGAAGGCGCAGCGCCCAGTGCCGTGGCTTCTTCGATCATTGCGTGGCGACGTGCCAGGCTTTCTTTCTGCGCTGCCTCCAGCGGCGCTGCGGCCAGAGCGATTGCCTGCTTCCACAGGGGCTGAAGTTCGGCAAAGATTTTTTCACCCACATGGCCGCCTTCGCGCCAGCGGTCGCCGAACTGGTACAGCGCGCGGTTGATGGCCTTCCAGTCGCCCGACGCAGCATGCTCCTGCGCCCAGGCCTTGACCTCTTCGATCAGCGCGAGGCGCTGGGCCTTGTGCTCAGCCGCTTCAGCGCGGATCTTGTCCAGCCAGGCCTCGACCACCTTGTGCGCTGCGTTGCAGGCCTCGTCAAATTTCTTCCACAGCGCGTGGTTGGGCGCACCGCCCTGGTCCGCTTGCTTCCACTGCTCACGCAGGCTGCGCAGAGTCTCTTGCATCTTGCGACCACCCAAGGCCTGACCTTCAGGGCGGTTGAGCAGCGCTTCGGCCTTGGCCACCAGCTCTTCACGCACCTGGTCGGCACTCCAGCGTTGCCAGCCTTCCAGCTCACCGGCAGCCACCAGCGCCGTGTGCACCTGTTGCTCCAGCGCGTTGTCAATGTGCTTGCCATGCACCTTGAGCACGGCGCGCAGCGCAGCGGCAGCGCCGGCACTGGCCTTGCCGTGGCCTTCGGCCGTTTCTTTCTCCAGCGTTGCCAAGGCATCGCGCACCAGTTGGTGGGCTTTTTCAATCACCTCCGGCGCCACCTTGGGCTTGGCAGCACGCGCGGGCTTGCCGGCAGCGGCAGAAGCGGCAGCCGCCTCCGAGGCAGCAGTGGGCAAGCCACGTGCAGCGCGCAGTTCGTCCGCCCACACCGGCACAGGTGGCAGGGGTGCAGCAGCATCTTCTGCGGCTGCAGCAGCTTGCGCTACGGCAGGCTGGAAAGCCTCCCACACCACCAGCAGCTGGGTGCGCGAGGCATCGAGCAACGGCGGGAACCTGGCTTCCACACTCGCCCAGCTGGCATCACCCGTCAGCTCCTGGGCCTGTTCCTGCCAGCGCGCCACATCGGCGCGCAGCAGTTCGAGCGCAGCCTGCGCATCGCGCCAGGGCTTGGTCGAGAGCACTTCGATGCGCTGTGCCAGCAACACAGCGGCCTCGCGCTGCACCTGAACCCGGTGCTGCAGGTCTTCGATGACCTTCACGCGGTCGGCCAGCTTTACCTTGAGCAGGGACAGCGGCTCGCGCGACAACGGGGCACCAGCCTTGGCGGCATCCCGCTGCCAGGCCAGGGCATCTGCAATATTGAGCTTGGGGGCCGCCAGCAGGGCCTGGGCTTTTTCAGCCCATTCGGCCGCAATGGCCTCCTGCCCCTTGGCGCGACGGATTTCGTCCAGGCGTTCGCGCACTGCACGGGCCGCGCCCTTGTCGCGCCCGCTCAGCTCCTTGAACACCTCTTGCAGTTGTTCAGGTGATGGCTGCGTGGCCAGCCAGTCGCGGATGCGGGAGGCACGCTCGCCCGAGGTGGCGGCAGAGAAAGCGCCACCAGTCAGCGCATCGAGCGGATGCGGCTCATGGGTTTTGGCCGGGGCCGGATTCACTTCAGGTGCGTCGGACATTTTGCTGCGGGAAAAAAATGGAAACATGGATCCAATAGATTACGAAGGCATCCCGGGCGCAGAGCCTGGGGCCGTGCCCGAACGACCGCGCCAAGCGCGCGCCAGGGCAACAAAAGGGCTATTTTCACCGGATTGGGCCAGAGGCCGTAGCGGCTTGCCTCCTCAACACCTGCAGGGTGATCTGGAGCAAGGCATCCGGCGAGGATGTCGCCCGGCAATCCGGGCGAAGGGTCGCCGCTCTAGGGAACAGCCCCCATTATCTATATATAAGACTGTGCCGCCCACCCACAAGGCGACACCCCAATAAGAAAGCCCGACGAGCAGTGCCTGAAGGGCCTGCCCGCCGGGCTTGACGGCTGACACAACGGTCTTTGCCATCGGTCGCGATGCGGAGAGAAAGGTCCGCATGGCGCGGAGGCAAGGTATTGCCTCCAGGGGTTGCCATGGAAGCGGCATCTGCTGCACCTTGGCACTGAATGCCCTCGGAGGGAGACTTCGCTTCGTCTGGCGATGCCTGAAATCTACAGGCGCCTCCACCTTATCAAACTCGCTTCGCCAACTCAAATCGGATTCTCAATGGCGGCGAAAAGCCCGATTGAATTTGATATGCGGATGTCAGCCGCTGCACGGCCGCTCCCAACGAAAAACAGCGCTTGGCTCAGAAAAACTGTGATTTTTTACAGATTTTTCATAATTTATATGTCTTAAATATTGAATTGTTAGTATTGACTATGCATTTAGTGAGCTTCTAGAATCCGCCAGCCCCAAAAACGGGGCTAGTACAAACCCCAATCGCTGCCGAACCCGGCTAAGTCAATCCAGGGCGCCAAGCACTCCACAGACGTGCAGCCCGGATTTGATGGCGTACCAATCCAGGCGATCTGCCAGCAAAGCACCGTCCACCGCGACGGCTCCGCTCCGCTGGCCCGCCTCAGAAAGGAAGAGCTATGACAGCGTCAGGAAAAATACTCTCCGGCGTGCGAACTTTCGCGGCCGATGTGACCGAAGGTTTTCTTGAAATCACCCACAACAGCTTTGCCCTCATAGGCCTGGCCGTTGCCTTTGTCGTCATTGCACTCACAGCACGGCCCGATCTGCGCCAGGCAGGTGAAGAGCAACTGATGAACTGGCTGCAAGCCCGCCAGGTAGAAATGTTGGGCATGCCCATCGAACCCGAAGCCAGCGAGCGCGCTACGGCAGTGAACCCCAAAGACCTGCCCAAAGAGCAGGCTGCCGTGGCCTTCTGGCTCAGCAAGAAGTACCGTGTGGCGCCAGAGCCCCTCAGCGCCCTGGTGGCCGAGGCCTACGAGATTGGCACCCGCGCCAAGATCGACCCCACGCTGATCCTGGCCATCATGGCCATCGAGTCCAGCTTCAACCCGTTTGCCGAAAGCGCTGTGGGCGCCCAAGGGCTGATGCAGGTGATGACCCGCGTGCACACCGACAAGTACCAGAACTTTGGCGGCCACTTTGCCGCCTTTGACCCGGTGAGCAACCTGCGGGTTGGCGTGAAGGTGCTGCAAGAGTGCATCGCCCGCGCAGGATCGCTGGAAGGTGGCCTGCGCTTTTATGTGGGCGCGGGCAACATGGCCGACGATGGTGGCTACGCCGCCAAGGTGATGGCGGAACATTTCCGCCTGCGCCAGGTGGCCGGTGGTCGCGCAGTGCCCTTCAATCCCCCTCCCTCCCTGTCTACCCAGGCTCCTGTGCAGAGCATCCCTGCAGCGGCACCTCGCACCCCAGCACCGGCTGCGGTCAGCGACAAGGTGGCTTTGCTGACACCGGGCCTGTAACAGGCAGGCTCCCGGCGCCCGGGTAACAACCTTGGCCCCCGGCGGTTTCGGCGGTGTAGCAGTGCCGTGTCGGCTACACTAAAGAGGTACGCGACTGGCGATAGGCGCTGCATTCAGCCACTGGATGTAGCCGCTGACGTGGAAACCAGCAAGAACCTACTTCTTGTGAACCACTGGGAAGCGTGCCGCAGGGGCCCTGCCCCGTGCGTTCAGCCGTTCGCCTGGGCAGCCCTTGTTTCAAGGGACACAAGTTCATAGGACTGCCAATCATGTACGACCGCAAAATTCTTGTCGAACAAACCGACCCCGAGCTGTTTGCCGCCATCCAGGCCGAAAACGCCCGCCAAGAACACCACATCGAGCTGATCGCCAGCGAGAACTACGCCTCCCCCGCCGTGATGTGGGCGCAAGGCACCCAGCTCACCAACAAATACGCCGAAGGCTACCCCGGCAAGCGCTACTACGGTGGCTGCGAGCATGTGGACGTGGCCGAGCAGCTGGCCATCGACCGCGTGAAGAAGATCTTCGGCGCCGACGCCGCCAACGTGCAGCCCCACTGCGGCGCATCTGCCAATGAGGCCGTGTTCCTGGCCTTCCTCAAGCCCGGCGACACCATTATGGGCATGAGCCTGGCCGAAGGCGGTCACCTGACCCACGGCATGCCGCTGAACATGTCGGGCAAGTGGTTCAACGTGGTCAGCTACGGCCTGGACAAGAACGAAGCCATCGACTACGACGCGATGGAAGCCAAGGCCCGCGAACACAAGCCAAAGCTGATCGTGGCCGGTGCCTCTGCCTACAGCCTGCACATCGATTTCGCCCGCTTTGCCAAGGTCGCCAAGGAAATTGGCGCGATCTTCATGGTGGACATGGCCCACTACGCCGGCCTGATCGCTGCGGGCGTGTACCCCAACCCCGTGCCCCACGCTGACGTGGTGACATCGACCACCCACAAGAGCCTGCGCGGCCCCCGTGGCGGCATCATCCTGATGAAGGCCGAACACGAGAAAGCCATCAACAGCGCCATCTTCCCCGGCCTGCAAGGCGGCCCGCTGATGCACGTGATCGCAGCCAAGGCCGTGGCCTTCAAGGAAGCGATGCAGCCCGAGTTCAAGGCCTACCAGGAACAAGTGGCCAAGAACGCCAAGGTCGTGGCCGAGACGCTGACCGCACGCGGCCTGCGCATCGTGTCCGGCGGCACCCAAAGCCACGTGATGCTGGTGGACCTGCGCGCCAAGGGCATCACCGGCAAGGAAGCCGAGGCCGTGCTGGGCGCCGCCCACATGACCATCAACAAGAACGCCATCCCCAACGACCCTGAAAAGCCGATGGTGACCAGCGGCGTGCGCATTGGCACCCCCGCCATGACCACGCGCGGCTTCAAGGAAGAAGAAGCCCGCATCACGGCCAACCTGATCGCCGATGTGCTGGACAACCCTCGCGACGAAGCCAACATCGCCGCCGTGCGCGCCAAGGTCAACGCCCTGACCGCACGTTTCCCGGTCTACCGCTAAGCAAGCCGGTTCTCTGCGCCCATGAAGTGCCCCTTCTGCAGCCACCTCGAAACGCAAGTCGTTGAAACGCGGGTGTCTGAGGATGGGGTCTTCATCCGCCGCCGCCGCCAGTGCGGCGCGTGCGACAAGCGCTTCACTACGTACGAGCGGCCGGAAGTGAACTTCCCGGCCATCGTGAAGAAGGACGGCCGGCGCATTGAATACGACCGCAGCAAGTTGCTGGGCTCGTTCAACCTGGCATTGCGCAAGCGGCCCGTGAGCACCGACCAGATCGACAGCGCCATTGAGCGTATCGAAGAGAAACTGCTCAACCTGGGGCAGCGCGAGGTGATCTCCAGCCGCATTGGCGAGCTGGTGATGCGCGAACTCAAGAAGCTCGACAAGGTGGCCTACATCCGCTTTGCCAGCGTGTACCGCAGCTTTGAAGACATCGACGACTTCCGCGCCATGGTCGATGAAGTGCGCAAGTAGCGCGCGCACGTTGGGCCAGCCCTTACGGTAACGCCTGCCGTTTCCCGTCCTGAGCCCCACGCGGCTACTGGGTCTGCCCGATGCAGGCGCTGTAGCTACCGACACATTTTGCAAATCCCCGGCTTCGGCACTGGCCCTGGAGCATGTCGCACAAGCTACTTTGTGAAAGCTATTAATTTCATAGCTATCACGACATGATGCACTAGCGCTTCAGGCGGTTTTTGCATCAAAACGGCTCTACCACACGCCAGCACGCACCACGAAGGTGCCTGACAATGCGCGCGGTGAAAACCCGCCATTTCCTGCAGCTGGTGCTGCTGTCTGCCCTTTGGGGCGCTTCCTTTCTTTTCATTCGCGTCGCCAGTCCGGTGCTGGGCCCCAATGTGATGGCCGCGCTGCGCATTGGCCTGGCCACGCTCACGCTGATGGGCATCATGCGCTGGGCGGGTGAGCCCTGGCCCTGGCGCCACTGGCGAGAGCTGCTGGGGCTGGGCACGCTGACGGTGGCAGCGCCTTTTCTGCTGTACGCCTGGGCGGCCCTGCACCTGCCAGCGGGCTACAGCTCGCTGCTCAACACCATGGCCGTGCCGTTTGGCGTGATCGCTGCCGCGTGGATGAAGGAAGACACACTGAGCGCACGCAAATGGGCCGGCTGCCTCTGCGGCTTTGCCGGGGTGGCGCTAATCGTGCAGTTGGGTCCCGTCGAGCCCAACTCAGCCGTACTGCTTGCGGCAGGCGCATGCGTGACCGCTGCAGCGTGCTACGGCCTGTCTCTCACCTGGATGAAGCGTGCGACGAAACGCATGTCGCCGTTGTCCATCGCAGCAGGCATCCACGCAGCGGCCCTGGTACTGCTGCTGCCTGGGGCGGCGTGGACCATGCCCACCGCGCGCTTCACCCCAGAGGCGCTGGCCGCCGTGGCCGTGATGGGCATCGTGACCTCGGGCTTGGCGTACTGGCTCAACCTGCGGGTGCTGAAGCATGTCTCGCCCGTGGCCGCCATGAGCTCCGCTTTCATGATCCCGCTGTTTGGTGTGGCCTGGGGCCATATCTTTCTGGGTGAGGCCCTGGGGCCGGGCATGCTCTGGGGCGGCGCGCTGGTGCTGGTGGCGACCGGGCTGGTCACCGGCTTCAACCCGCTGCAATGGCTGGGCGCGCTGCGCCGCACAGCCGACTAGTGTGGTGTTGCGCGCTGGATGGCACATTGAAAACCGATGGATTTTTGGTCAGGGCAAGGCGCAAATCGCAGCGATACCCGGAGGTATCGCGAGGATTTGCAACACAGCCCTGGCCGAAAAGACGCGGTTTTTAAGTGCCAGATAGCGTGCAACACCACACTAGGCCCCTCCGAGCAAGGGTGCCCGGTGGGCACGCCTCAGCGCGCAGAAGGCGCAACGCGGGTGATGCGGTTGGTGGCGGGCGGTGCCACCGGGCTCTGCAGACGGAAGTACGCCTCCAGCGCATCCAGGTCCAGCTCGCCCACGCGCCGGTCCTGGCCTTGCGTCAGCACCGTGAAGTTGTCGCCGCCGCTGTCCAGAAAGCTGCTCATCACCACACGGACCGATTGCGTATCGCTAACTGGCGCACCGTTCAGCACCATGTGGCTGATGCGCGCCCCGGCGGGCTGGCTCAGGTCGTAGCGGTAGCTGAAACCGCTGGACACCGACAGCACCCGGGGCCGCTGCACCGTGTTGCCGCCGCTGGCGAACTGCTGCTCCAACACGGCGCGGATCTGCGCGCCCGTGAAGGTCTTGATCACCAGCTGGTTGCCGAAGGGCTGCACCGCATACAGCTGGCCGTAACGCACCAGCCCTTGTTCATCTGGCACCAGGTCCGCACGCAGGCCGCCGGGGTTCATGAACGACAGCTGCGCGCCGCCGTCTTCGGGCGCCCGCGTGGCCAGCAGCTGGGCGTCTGCCACCAGATTGCCCAACACGCTCTCCAAAGCCGCATTGGGCTGGCGGCGCATGGCCCCCTGGGCCTGGCCCACCGGGCGCTGGGCCAGCGGAATGGCGGCGGCGCGGTAGGTATCGATGATCTTCTGCACGCCAGGGTCCGCAGGAAACGTCGGCACGGCAGTGGTCAGCGGCACAGGCCCCTGGGCGCCCGTGAAGGCCTCGCCTTGCACCACCACATTGCGCGCCGTTTTACGGACCACGCGGCGGGTCTGCGTGTCCACGCGCAGCTGAATGTCGGTGAGCAGCGTGCCGTACTGGCCTGCGCTGGTCAGCAAGAAGGGTTTGGCCGGGTTCACGCGGCTGTAGTCGCACACATAGGCCTGGTGCGTGTGGCCGGAGACCACCACATCTACGGCCGGGTCCAGGCGCTCCAGGATGGGCACGATGTCGCCCGACAGGCCTGCGCAGCTGGTCTCCTGCACGCCCGCTGTGGTGCCGCCACCTTCATGGATGGCCACCACGATCACATCGGCGCCCTGGGCCTTGAGCTGCGGAATCAGCGCATTGGCCGTGGCCGCTTCGTCCTCAAAACGCAGCCCGGCCACGCCCGACGGGCTGACCATGGTGGGTGTGGCCTGCAGCGTGAGGCCAATAAACCCCATGGTGACGGTGACACCGCCTTCTGTGAACCGCTTGAGCCCCGTGGCGGGCAGGAGGGTGCGCCCGTCCTCGCGCAGCGTGTTGGCGGCCAGCAGGCCAAACTTTGCGCCCTCGAACGGTTTGCTGATGCGACAGGGCTCGCGCGAGGTGAATTTTTCGCAGCCGCCGTTCTGCAGCCGCAGCAGCTCGCGCCAGCCCCGGTCAAACTCGTGGTTGCCGACCGCATTGAAGTCGATCTGCATGCGGTTGACCGCCTCGATGGTGGGCTCGTCCAGGAACAACGACGACACCAGCGGCGAGGCGCCCACCATGTCACCCGCAGACACGACCGCATGGTGCGGCGACTGGGCCTTGAGGGCGGCCATGGCGCTGGCAAAGTAGGCCATGCCCCCGGCAGGCGCCAGCACTGGGCCTGTGGGCCCTTCCACCCGGTGCGCCATGTGGGGCGGCTCCAGGTTGCCGTGGAGGTCGTTGAAGCCGATGAGGGTGATGTCGATGTGGGCCGGCGCGCTGCCCGCCGCAGGGGCGGTGGGCGAAATGGGTGTCATGCCACCACAGCCAGCCAGCCACAGCGGTACAACCAAGGCGGCCAACGCCCGGCAACGGAAGGCCCGGAACAAGCGCTTGCTCATACAGAGGCACCGCCCCTGGGACGGTGGGAGTTGGTGTTACAGAAACGAGGCCTGGATCGGCGGCACAGGGGGCACCACGTCGCCACACTGGGCGCGGTGGCGCAGCGCGTGCTCCATCACCACCAGCGCCAGAAGCGCTTCGGCAATCGGCGCGGCCCGGATGCCCACACAGGGGTCGTGGCGGCCCTTGGTGATCACTTCGGTGCTCTTGCCATGGATGTCGATGGACTCGCGCGGGCTGATGATGGAACTGGTGGGCTTGATGGCGATGCTCACCTCCAGATCCTGCCCGGTGCTGATACCGCCCAGCACGCCGCCGGCGTTGTTGGTGCGGAAGCCCTGTGGCGTCATGGAGTCGCCATGCATGGTGCCCCGGTGGGCCACGCTGGCAAAGCCAGCACCAATCTCCACGCCCTTCACGGCATTCAGGCCCATCATCGCGTGGGCAATGTCGGCGTCGAGCTTGTCATACAGCGGCTCGCCCAGGCCCACCGGCACGCCCGTGGCCTGCACCCGGATACGCGCGCCGCACGAGTCACCGGCCTTGCGCAGGGCGTCCATGTAATCCTCGTACTGCTGCACGTCGGCCACGGGGGCGAAGAAGGGGTTGCTGCGCACATGGTCCCAGCTCTCGAACGGGATGGGCAGCTCGCCCAGCTGCGTCATGCAGGCGCGGAACTCGGCGCCATATTGCTGCGCCAGCCACTTCTTGGCCACTGCGCCTGCGGCCACCGTGGGCGCCGTCAGGCGGGCGGAAGACCGGCCGCCGCCGCGCGGGTCGCGGATGCCGTACTTGTGCCAGTAGGTGTAGTCGGCATGGCCCGGGCGGAAGCTCTCGGCGATGTTGCTGTAGTCCTTGCTGCGCTGATCGGTGTTGCGGATCAGCAGGGCAATGGGAGTGCCGGTGGTCTTGCCCTCGTACACGCCGGAGAGGATTTCCACCGCATCGGGCTCGTTGCGCTGCGTGACGTGGCGGCTGGTGCCAGGGCGACGCCGGTCCAGGTCGGTCTGGATGTCAGCCTCGGTGAGGGGCATGCCGGGCGGGCAGCCGTCAATCACGCAGCCAATGGCCGGGCCGTGGGATTCACCAAAGTTGGTGACTGCGAATAGGGTACCGATGGTGTTGCCGCTCATGGGGCGGGATTATCCCAGAGCTCCCGGGGAGCCCCGAGCAGCAACACCGGTTTGCTGCGGCGCACCACCACGCACCTCAGCCATATTCCGCCGCGCCAGGGTCCCCACGGGCCGAATATCGGGTGCGTGGCGCCGAGGCACGGGCAGGACATATCTCGCTTGGCAGGCCCCTGAGCGCTTGTTAGCATGTAACCATCGATTTCTGGGATCTACATGCCCGCCCTCGCGCCCCCCTCTCCGGGTCCAACATCTCCGTCCCGCACCCTTTTGACTGCCACCCTGGCAGACGCGCCCCTTCGCCGGGCGCTGGATGCCAGCGACAACGCCGTGGTGATGACCAACAGTTCCAAGCGCGTGGTGTATGTCAACGAAGGGTTTACACGCCTGTTTGGCTACCAGCCCGCTGAGGTGCTGGGCAAGCTGCTGAGTGAGGTCTTGCTGGGCCCCCACTCCGATCCGGACCTGCTCGAGAGCATCCGGGGCAATGTGCTGGTACAGGGCAGTTTTCATGGAGACACCCTGCTGTACAGCAAGGCGGGGCAACCCCGCTGGGTGTCACTGGTCATCAATGCGTCCGACGAAAGCTCGGGCGGACCGGGGGGCAGCATCTCGATCCTGACCGACATCACGCTCACCAAAATGCACGAGGTGCTGCAGACGCATGTGCTGGAGGGCATGGTCAACGAGTTGCCCCTGCACGAGCTGATGGCCCTGGTCTGCCGCGAGGTGGAGCGCATTGCGCCCGAGGTCACCGCCACCATCCTGGCGGTGGATGCCCAGGGCCGACTGCACCCACTGGCAGCCCCCAGCCTGCCCGCCAGCATCAGCCGTGCGCTGGACGGACTGGCCATTGGCCCTACCGCAGGGTCATGTGGCACCGCAGCTTTCCGCAACGAGCCCGTAGTGGTCACCGACATGGCGACGGACCCGCTCTGGGACGACTACCGGGAACTGTTTGCCCCGAGCGGAATGCGCGCCTGCTGGTCCAGCCCGATCCGCGACCACCGGGGCCAGCCGATTGGCACCTTTGCGTTCTACTTCCGCGAGCCACGCGCGCCCGACGCGTTGCACCAGCGCCTGGTCGATGTGTGCCTGCACCTGTGCGCATTGGCCATTGAGCGCGACAGCACGCACCAGCGCATCCACCAGCTGGCGTTTTTTGATGTACTCACGGGCTTGCCCAACCGCGCCCTGTTTCGCACCAGCGCAGAGCGCGCGTTGGGTGACCTGCGCCGGGGCAACCACACAGGTGCCCTGCTGTTCCTGGACCTCGACCGGTTCAAACAGGTCAACGACACCCAGGGGCATGCCGCTGGCGATGCGCTGCTGAGCGAGGTGGCCCAGCGCCTCACGCAAGGCCTGCGCGCCCGCGACCTGATCGCCCGCCTGTCAGGCGACGAATTCGTGCTGCTGCTCTCCGAATGCACCACCGAACAGGCCGTGCAAAGTGCCCACCGCGTGCTGCACGACATCGCCCAGCCGCTGGACATTTTTGGGCAGACCCATGTGCCGCACGCAAGCATCGGCATTGCGATGTTTCCGAACGATGGGGACACCATCGACACCCTGCTGCGCCATGCCGACCAGGCCATGCACCAGGCCAAAAGCGACCACCGCCACAGCCTGCAGTTGTTCAGCGCCGAGATGAACCGCCGAGCCCAGGAGCGCGCCTCGCTGGAGCGCGCGCTGCAACAGGCGCTGTCAGACCGCAGCCTCATGCTGCACTACCAGCCGCAGGTGCTCAGCAGTTCTCCCGGCACGTTGCACGGGGTGGAGGCGTTGGCGCGCTGGAACCACCCGCAGTGGGGCATGGTGCCGCCGTCGCAGTTCATCCCTGTGGCGGAGGACGCCGGGCTGATCCATGAGCTGACCCTGTGGCTGCTGGACGAAGCCTGCCGCCAGCTGGCGGCCTGGCGCGCTGCGGGCCACGATGTGCCTTGTGTCGCCGTCAACCTCTCGGGCCGCAGCTTTCACCGGCCGGAGTTTGCGCAGGAGATCAGCGGCGCACTGCAACGCCACGGCCTGCGCGCCAGCGATGTGCTGCTGGAGATCACGGAGAGCGTGATGATGGATGCGCGGCCCGTCACGCTGCAGAACATCGAGGCCCTGCACCACCAGGGCTTCAAGCTGTCGCTCGATGACTTTGGCACCGGCTACTCCAGCCTGAGCTACCTGCACCGCCTGCCCATCAGCGAACTCAAGCTCGACATGGCTTTCGTTCAGGACCTCACCACCAGCGCCACCGCGCGCGCCCTCACGGTGTCGGTACTGAGCATCGCCCACAGCCTGGGCATGGTGGTGGTGGCCGAAGGGGTGGAGACCACCGGCCAGCAGCAGTGGCTGCAGGCGCACGGCTGCCCGGTGATGCAGGGTTACCTGTTTGGCAAACCGCTACCACCCGATGAGATCGAAGCCTGGCTCTGCGCACAGGCGCCGCGCCCCTATCGCTGATGTGGCTCGGAGCACATCGGTGGTGCCCCGTCAGGGCCTGGGCCTTGAGCATCAGGCCCTGGCCATGACCTCAGAAACTCAGGTGCGGGGTTCTTCTTCCGGCCAGTCGCGGATGTAGGCCTTGAGCATCTTGTTCTCAAAGTTCTGGCTGTCCACCACGGCCTTGGCCACGTCATAGAAGCTGATCACGCCCATCAACATGCGGCGGTCCATCACGGGCATGTAGCGCGCGTGGCGGTCCAGCATCATGCGGCGCACTTCGTCCATGTCGGTTTCGAGCGTGCAGGTCAGGGGCGCATCGTCCATGGCCGTGCGCACCAGCATCGTGCCCACGCTGCCGCCGTTCTTGACCAGCGCCTGGATCACTTCGCGGAAGGTGAGCATGCCCACCAAGTCACCATGCTCCATCACCACCAGCGAGCCGATGTCGCGCTCGGCCATCAGGCTCACGGCACCCGCCAGCGGCTCGTCCGGCGATGCGGTGTACAGGGTGTTGCCTTTGACGCGAAGGATGTCGCTGACTTTCATGGTGCGGAGTCTCCGGGGGATCGGGAAGAATCGGAAAGAGTAGGTGTGGGCCCGCAGCAACCAGCACACCGGCTGGGGCTGCCCAGGTGCTGCAGGCTGTTTGTCAGCAAATATAGCCCACAATGCCCGCCTGCATTGACAACATGGGAGACACACAGATGCCCGGTTACTCCGACCCCGGCTTTGACACGCTGGCGCTGCACGCAGGCGCCAGCCCCGACCCCGCCACCGGCGCGCGCGCCGTGCCCATCCACCTGACCACCTCGTTCGTCTTCGAGTCGAGCGACCACGCAGCGTCCCTCTTCAACCTGGAGCGCGGCGGCCATGTGTACAGCCGCATCAGCAACCCGACCAACGCGGTGCTGGAGCAGCGCGTGGCTGCCCTGGAAGGTGGCGTGGGCGCCATTGCCACCGCCAGCGGCCAGGCCGCACTGCACCTGGCGATTGCCACGCTGATGGGCGCGGGCAGCCACATCGTGGCGAGCACGGCGCTGTATGGCGGATCGCAGAATCTGCTGCACTACACGCTGTCGCGCTTCGGCATTGAGACCACCTTCGTCAAGCCCGGCGACATCGACGGCTGGCGCGCTGCGGTGCGCCCCAACACCAAGCTGTTCTTTGGCGAGACCGTGGGCAACCCCGGCCTGGATGTGCTGGACATCCCGACGGTGTCTTCCATCGCGCACGATGCGGGCGTACCGCTGCTGGTGGACTCCACCCTCACCTCGCCCTGGCTCATCAAGCCGTTTGAACACGGCGCCGATCTGGTCTACCACTCGGCCACCAAGTTCCTCTCGGGCCACGGTACCGTCGTGGGCGGCATCGTGGTGGATGGCGGCAGCTTTGACTGGGACGGCCCGAAGTCTGCCGGCAAGTTTGCTGAGCTGACCCAGCCCTACGACGGCTTCCACAAGATGGTGTTCACCGAAGAAAGCACCGTGGGTGCCTTTCTGCTGCGCGCGCGGCGCGAGGGCCTGCGCGACTTTGGCGCCTGCATGAGCCCGCACACGGCCTGGCTCATCCTGCAAGGCATCGAGACCCTGCCGCTGCGCATGGCGCAGCACATGCGCAACACCGAGAAGGTGGTGGAGTTTCTGGCCGCGCAGCCCTTTGTATCGCGCGTGGGCCACCCCTTGCTCGACTCGCACCCCAGCCATGCCTTGGCGCAAAAGCTGCTGCCACGCGGTGCGGGCTCGGTGTTCAGCTTTGACCTCAAGGGCAACCGCGAGCAGGGCAAGAAGTTCATCGAAACCCTCAAGGTCTTCAGCCACCTGGCCAACGTGGGCGATTGCCGCAGCCTGGTGATCCACCCAGCCAGCACCACGCACTTCCGAATGAGCGACGAGGCGCTGGCGGGCGCAGGCATCAGCCAAGGCACGATCCGCCTGTCCATCGGCCTCGAAGATGCCGACGACCTCATTGACGACCTGAAACGCGCGCTCAAAGCCGCAGAAAAGGCGGGGGCCTGACCATGCACATCCAAGTCAACGGCGCCGCCATCTACTGCTACACCGGCGGCAAGGCATTCGACGCCGCCAAGCCCACGGTGGTATTCATCCACGGCGTGCTGAACGACCACAGCGTGTGGGCCCTGCAAAGCCGCTACATGGCCAACCACGGCTGGAACGTGCTGGCCATCGACCTGCCCGGCCACTGCCGCAGCGGCGGCGATGCCCCTGCCACAGTGGAGCAAGGCGCGGACTTCATCGGCGCGCTGCTCGATGCCGCGGGCGTGCAGCGCGCGGCGCTGGTGGGCCACAGCTGGGGTTCGCTCATTGCCATGGAAGCCGCTGCGCGGCTCAAGGACCGCATCAGCCATCTGGTGCTGGTGGGCACGGCGTTTCCGATGAAGGTGTCGCCCGCACTCATCGAGGCCTCGCAGACCGACCCGGAGAAGGCGATGCGCATGGTCAATGTGTTCTCGCGCAGCACCCTGTCCGCGCCACCGTCGGCCCTGGGCCCGGGCACCTGGGTGTTTGGCGCGGGCATGGCGCTGGGGCGCAAGGTGCTGCGCAGCAACACAGCAGTCAATGTGTTCCACCGGGGTTTTGTGGCCTGCGACAGCTATGCGGGCGGCGAGGCAGCCATGGCGCAACTGACCTGCCCCGTGCTGTTTGCGCTGGGCAGCCAGGACCAGATGACGGCGCCCAAGGCGGCTCAGGGCCTCGTCAAGGCCGCGCAGGCCGCTGGCAAACAGGTGCAGATCGCCCACCTGCCCGTGGGCCACAACCAGATGACCGAGGCGCCCGAAGAGACACTGGCCGCCATCCGGGACTTCCTGGCCCGATGAGCCCCCAAACCCCGGCGCGCTGGCAGGCACGCCGGGGGCTTTCAGAACGGGTTCAAAGCGGCAGACCCGTTGGCGACAGCACACCCGCACTGCCCCGCTGGTGCGCGCTGGCGCTGCAGCGTATAACGCGGGCAGAGCCCCAACGCCGCCCGGAGACAACGCCATGACCACCCAGACTGCCGCCTCGCAACCCGCGCCCGCCACCGACCCTCGGGTCTTCAAAAGCTTTGCGGACTTCTACCCGTTCTACCTCAGCGAACACAGCAACCGCACGTGCCGCCGCCTGCATTTTGTGGGCTCCACACTCACGCTGGTCTGCCTGGCCATGCTGGTGGCCACGGGCAAGCCCCAGTACCTGCTGTACGGCCTGCTCTGCGGCTACGGCTTTGCCTGGGTGGGGCACTTCGGCTTTGAGAAAAACAGGCCCGCCAGCTTCAAGCGCCCGCTGTACAGCTTCATGGGCGACTGGGTGATGTACAAGGACATCTGGACGGGCAAAGTGCCCCTGTGAGTTGATTTAAAGCCTCAGAGGCATGAAGCACTAGTGCAGCATGCCTGAGTAGCTATTATTTGTATAGCATAAGATTGCTGCTTGAAGGCGACCATCGACCCCGGTCAGCGCGCCTGCAGCACATCGGCCATGCGCAAGGTTTCCAGCTTAGCGTTGGTCCACAGCGGCCCCAGGCTGTCCACCCGCTGCAGCAGCAGGCGCTGCACCAGGGGCACCAGCAAGGTGGTGTCCGGGTCGGCCAGCAGCACGTACCGGGACTCGGGAACGTCGGCCGCACTCACGGCGGCATCGCTCACCTGCCCCACCCAGTCCAGCGCGGTCAAGGCTTCCAGCACCGGCTGCAGCTGCAATCCATCCACGCGCAACAGCTGGGCCAGCTGGCTGGGGCGGAGGCCTTTGGCAGGCTGCTGGCGCGCGCGGTGCAGCGCCTGCAGCACCTCCACCGCTAGCTGGAACGTCCAGCCCGCCACGGTGCCACGCCGCGCCACGCCCGCCAGCAGGCTGGGCAGGTAGGCAGTGACCACGGCCCCCAGCAGCACAATGACCCAGGCCACATAGATCCACACCAGCAAGATGGGCAGCGTGGCAAACGCGCCGTACACCACCGAGTAGGTGGGCACCTTGCCCAGGTACACCGCCAGCACCTTCTTGGCCAGCTCGATGCACACCGCGACAAAAAAGCCGCCCGTCCAGGCGTGCCGCCATTTCACCGACGTGTTGGGCACATAGTGATACAGCGACGCCATGCCGCCCGCCAGCACCACAAACTGGATCGAATCGAACAGCAACTGCACGCCATCCGGCAGGCGCTTGACCAGCCCGCCGGAGGCCGACATCACATACGAGGTGAGCGCCAGGCTTGCGCCCATCAGCAACGGCCCCAGCGTGATGGCCGCCCAGTAGATCAGCACCCGCTGGCCCAGCGGCCGCAGGCGCTGCACGCGCCAGATGTCGTTGAGCGTGCGGTCGATGGTCAGGATCAGCGCCAGCGCCGTGGCCAGCAGGATGCTGAACCCCGCCACCCCCAGACTGCTCGCCTTGGCAGCAAATTGCGTAAGGTAGCCCAGCACTTGGCGCGAGATGCTGTCGGGCACCAGGCTGCTGACCAGCCAGCCCTGCAGCGCGTCCTGCAGCTTGCCGAAGATGGGGAACGCGGTGAACACCGCCAGCGCCACGGTGAAAAACGGTACCAGCGCCAGAATGGTGGTGAAGGTGAGACTGCTGGCCGTGAGGCCCAGGTGGTCCTCGCGGAAGCGCTCACGCAGCGTCTGGGCCGTGGTCTTCCACGGGAAGTTCGACAGCTCGTTCATCAACGCCTCAATGCGGGACGCTGCTGTCTGTAAGGAGAAAGGCATGGCCGATATGATGCCACCCCAATGACTGCATCCCCCGCCACCCCTTCATCACCCACCGCCCACTCCGCACTGTCCGACCATGGGGTGGCCGCCACCCGCTGGGTGGCCACCAGCAGCCTGCTCGCCCTGATTGTTCTGTGCCTGGCCTGGGAACTGGTGCTGGCACCGGTCCGGCCTGGCGGCTCGTGGCTGGCCATCAAGGCGCTGCCGCTGTGCATCCCGCTGGCGGGCATCCTGAAGAACCGCATGTACACCTACCGATGGGTCAGCCTGGTGATCTGGCTGTATTTCACCGAAGGCGTGGTGCGTGGCTGGGGCGACAAGCCGCCATCGCAGTGGCTGGCCTGGGGCGAAGTGGCCTTGTGCCTCATGCTGTTCACCGCCTGCACACTGCATGTGCGCGTGCGCCAGCGCAACGCCAAGGCAGCAGCCAACGCGGAGACTCCCGCCCCCTGAAGCCAGTAGCGCCCCCGCCACCCGATCAACGCACTGAACACACCGTTTTCACCATGACCACCTTGCTCGACACCCTGCGCGCCATCGTCGGCCCCGCCCATGTGCTCCACGAAGGCGACCTGACCGCCTGGGAACAGGACTGGCGCCGCCGCGTGCGCGGCAAAGCCCTGGCCGTGGTGCGCCCCGCCAACACGCAAGAAGTGGCCGCCGTGGTCAAGGCCTGCGCGGCAGCGGGCACCGCCATCGTGCCCCAGGGCGGCAACACCGGCCTGGCTGTGGGCTCGACGCCCGATGACAGCGGCACGCAGATCGTGCTGAGCCTCACGCGCATGAACGCGGTGCGCAGCGTGGACACCGACAACCTGACCATGACCGTGGAAGCGGGCTGCATCCTGCAGAACCTGCAGGACGAGGCCGAGAAGGCTGGCGTGCTCTTCCCCCTGAGCCTCGCAGCCGAAGGCAGCTGCACCATCGGCGGCAACCTGGGCACCAACGCGGGCGGCACGCAGGTAGTGCGCTACGGCAACGCGCGCGACCTGTGCCTGGGCCTCGAAGTGGTCACGCCCCAGGGCGAGGTGTGGGACGGCCTCAAAGGCCTGCGCAAGGACAACACGGGCTACGACCTGCGCGACCTGTTCATCGGCAGCGAAGGCACGCTGGGCATCATCACCGCCGCGACGATGAAGCTCTACCCCCAGCCCGCCGCCAACCTCACCGCGTGGGCGGCTGTGCCTTCGATGGAACACGCTGTGGCTTTGCTGGGTCTGGCACACAAGCAGCTGGGCGCGGGCCTCACGGGCTTTGAGGTGATGGGCCAGTTTGCGCTGAGCCTGGTGGGCAAACACATGCCACAGCTGCGCGTGCCGTTTCTGGGCGACGACAACGCGCCGTGGTGTGTGCTGCTCGAAAACTCCGACAGCGAATCCGAAGAGCACGCCCGCGCTCGATTCGAGTCGCTGCTGGAAACCGCGTTTGAAATGGGCTGCGTGACCGACGCCGTGGTGGCCGAGAACCTTACCCAGGCGCACCAGCTCTGGCACATCCGCGAGAGCATTCCCCTCGCCCAGGCCGAAGAGGGCCTGAACATCAAGCACGACATCTCGGTGCAGATCTCGCGCATCCCCGCCTTTGTGGCGCACACCGATGCGGTGCTGCAGCGCGAGATCCCGGGTGTGCGCCTGGTCAACTTCGGCCACCTGGGCGATGGCAACCTGCACTACAACGTGCAGGCACCGGCAGAAGGCGACCCCAAGGCCTTCCTGCGCGAGTACGAGGCGCATGTGAACCACCTCGTGTACGAGGCCGTGGCCCAGTTTGGCGGCTCATTCTCGGCCGAGCATGGCATCGGCGAACTCAAGGCCGACAAGCTCGCCAAGTACCAATCGCCCGTGGCGCTCTCCATGATGCGCGCCATCAAGCAGGCGCTCGACCCGCAGGGCATCATGAACCCCAAGCGCGTGCTGCAGTAAACCCACAGAAAGCTGCTTCATGACCGCAGCCATCACCGTGCGCCCGGTTCAACCCGAAGACTACGCCGCCTGGCGCCCACTCTGGGACCGCTACAACGCGTTCTACGGCCGCTTTGGTGCCACCGCGCTGCCAGAGCACATCACGCAAACCACCTGGCAGCGCTTTCATGACGCGGCAGAGCCCATGTTCTGCCTGGTGGCACAAAACGATGCCAGCGGCGAGCTGCTGGGCCTCACGCACTATGTATCCCACCGCAGCATGACGCGCATCGAACCCGTGTGCTACCTGAGCGACCTGTTCACCCGCGAGGCCGCGCGCGGCCGGGGTGTAGGGCGGGCGCTGATCGAAGCGGTGTACGACTCAGCGCGCGCCGCAAAGTCGTCGCGCGTGTACTGGCAAACCCATGAGAGCAACACCGCCGGGCGCCAGCTGTACGACAAGCTGGCCAAGCACCACGGCTTCATCGTGTACGCCCAAGAACTCTGACCGCTGCCCCAAGGACCTGCGATGACCCTGCCCGACCTGCACCGCGCCATTGCCGAACACACCGGCACCTTCCTCTGCGAGCGCATCAACAAGCCGCAAGACACCAAAACGGTGAACTTCCAGCACCACATCCAGCCGCCTGCAGCGCTGGATGCGCCACTGCCCGACGTGGGCCAGTTGCCAGCGTTCTACGCCACGATGGGCGGCGTTTTGCTGTACCACGACGCCAACACCGGCGATGCCGCCCGCTACATCGCCCCGCCCGCTGAATGGCCCACATTGCAGGAGGCGTTTGAGGGCTGGACGGAGCACCTGAGTGACGAAGAACGCGAAGAGATCCTGCCCGACTGGATCCCACACTGCCTGGTGATTGGCGAAACGCCGCATTCAGGCAACTACATCCTGATGGCGACCGATGGCGAGTGCGCCGGCCAGGTGTTCGAGTTTGACCACGATGGCTTTGAGTTCACCCACGCGGCTGACGACCTGGTGGACTACGTGCAGCGCCTGCTCCACCTCGAGAGCCAAATGCTGGCCAATATCGCCTCGCACATGCGCTTCATCGACAGGAACACGGGGGCCCAGTGGTGGATTCTGGAAATGAACGACAACCAGGGCCACCGGGTGCGTACCGACGTGTGAGCTGCGTCAGGGGTGAGGGCACCAATTGCTATTAAATTGAGAGCTACTAGCGCATACAGATTGAGCGCTAGAAGCTCTTTTTGGGCTCTCTTCCGTTTCGGGTGGAACACTACAGTTCAAATAAATCCATTGACACCCCCTGAACAGGAGCCCTCCCGATGCAAGAAGCGTTGTTCTGCCAAGCGTTGGGGCTGGCCGCGCCCTGGGCTGTGGAGCGTGTTGCACTGGACGTCGAGCGCAGCCGCATCGACCTGTACGTGGTCTGGCAATCCGGCAGTGCAGCCTGTCCCGTTTGCGCCGCAGCTGACCAGAGACTGCATGACCACCGCCAGCGTAGCTGGCGGCATCTGGATTTCTTTCAGTTTGAAGCCTACGTGCACTGCGCTCTGCCTCGGGTGTCGTGCAGCGCCTGCGGCTCTACGAGCCAGCTGAGTGTTCCCTGGGCGCGAGAGGGCAGCCGCTTCACGCTCATGTTCGAGGCGCTGGCTCTGACGCTGGCCCGTGAGATGCCGGTGGCCGCGTGTGCGCGCATCCTGCGCTGCGCGGACAACGCCTTGTGGCGCCAGATCGATGCCCATGTTGGCTTGGCGCGCGCCAAGGAGAGCTACGCGGGTGTGGCGGTCATTGGTATCGATGAGACCAGTTGCGCCAAAGGCCATAGCTATATCACCCTGGTGCACGATCTAGAGCGAGCGCGACTGATCTACGCCACATCCGGCAAGGATGCCAGCACGGTTCAGAGATTTACCGAGGACTTCAAGAGCCACCAAGGCAAGGCCGAAGCCATCCAAGTGGTGTGCATGGACATGTCCAAGGCCTTCATCGCAGGAGCTGGCCAGCACTTGCCCCAAGCGGCCATTGCCTTTGATGGATTCCATGTGGTGCAACTGGCCAACCGGGCCGTGGACGCAGTGCGGCGGGATGAGGCCCGGGGCGAGCGCTGGCTCAAGAAGACGCGTTGGTGCTGGCTCAAGGACAAAGCCAAGTGGACGGACAAAGAGCAGGCAAAGATGGATTGGCTGCCCCGCACCCGATTGAAGACCGCCAGGGCGTGGCGGATGAAGGAGGCGCTGCGGGACATCTACCGCAGTGCGCTCGCTCAGACTCAGGCTGCACAAAGCGAGCTGGCAATCAAAAAGTGGCTGCGATGGGCACAGCGCAGCCGCTTGCGGCCCTTCACTGATCTGGCCAAGACCATCCAGCAGCACTGGGCGGGAATACTCCAGGCGTTTGATGCCTCTCACCTGCACACCGGCTATGTGGAGGCGGTGAACTCACTGCTGCAAGCAGCCAAGGCCAAGGCGCGTGGTTATGGCACCACCGATCACTTCATCGCCATGGCGTTCCTGATCGCGGGAAAGCTCACTCACCTGCCGGGCTGTCCTTTGCAAAAAGCAAGGGCCTGACCATGGCTCTGGTGGGGAATGTGGCTTTCCACCCGAAATGGAAGAGAGCCTATTTTTGTTATAAAAATCGCTAACTCGCCCGTGACCCGAGGGTTGACGCCACCGCAAACAAGGTGACGTCACAACACCTTGCGCATGGGCTGCGCCTGTAGCCCGGCCCACGTTTGCGCCACGCCATGCGGCACGTAGCCATGGCGACGGTAAAAGGGCTCTGCCGTGCGCGTGCTCTCCAGGTCCAGCGTGGCGAGCCCCACATCGCGGGCGTAGGCCTCAACGTGCTGCAGCAACGCACGCCCTACCCCCCGATGCAATGCCTCCGGCACCACGTAGCACAGCGCCAGCGTGGCCTGCGCCCGCAGCGCAAAGCCCACCATCGTGTCGCCCCGGTATGCGCCCCATGCCGCAGCACCCGGCGCAGCCATCCACACGGCCAGGTTCTCGGGTGTCTTGTTGGCCAGCCAGGCTGTCAGGATGGCGGCGTCGTTGGCATGGTCGAGCACGCAGCACTGGGTGATGGACTGGCGGGTGACCGTGCAGGCGGCTTCTGCCGCATCTGCCCCCACAGGCATGATGCAAAGGGTTTCGGCGGCAGCGTCGGCGGGCGTCATGCCGATGCGGCCCGCGACAGACCAACCAGCAACACCGCCAGCACGGCATAAAACGCGGATCCCGCGATGTACACCCCGGTCGCAGTCACCACGCGTTGACCATCGCGCCGAAACGACAATGCCCCGGCGGGAGCAAACATGCGGGCTTCCCTGTTGCGCGCATCTTCCGTGCGCCAGCGCCCCAGGCTGAGCGCACGCACCAGCAGTGCGCCGGTGGCTATCAGCAGCACATCCACTGCCGACCACAACACCGCAACCACAAGATCAGTCATGGGCATCCCCGGCGAATTGACGATGTTTGATCATAGACATGCCGCTCCCAGGGGGGCGAACACAAGCCCCATGTCAGTGCGGGTCTTGGGCGGCGGGATGCTGCTCGCTCCATGCGCGTGCAGCCGCCCAGCCCGGCGGCACGCAGCCCTGCTCCATCACGCACAGGCTGGCGCTGGCCAGCGCATGGCGCAGCGCCAGCTGGCAGGCGTCGGCCGTCAGCCCGTCCACAAACTGCGCAAAACTCGCAACCCCGGCGGTCTGCGACTGCCGCAGCAAATGCGCCAGCAGCCCGGCCAGAAAGCTGTCGCCTGCGCCCACGGTGTCCACCACCTGCAGCGGATGGGCCTCTTTGGCAAAACACCGCGCGCCGTTGCGGTGCAGCAGCCAGGCGCCGTCCGCGCCCAGCGTCAACGCCAGCATGTGGGCCTGTGGGTTCGCGGCGAGCAGGTGCTGTGCGCGGGCCAAGGCATCCCCACCCGGCACGGCCAGATGCTCCAGGTCTTCGTCGCTGGCCTTGATGATGTGGGCGTGGGCCAGCGCGGCGTGCACCGTGGTGCGGTAGGCCGGCAGGTCGGGCATGACGGAGGGGCGCAGGTTGGCATCGACCACCACGCAGCGGCCTGCGGCGCGCTGGGCGGCCAGCCACGGCAGGTAGATGGCCGTGTCGCGCGCGTCGAGTGCCAGGGCGCCGGTGCAGACCAGCTGCAGCGCGGGCAAGGCGGCGCAGCTGTTCCCCAAGCCTTCGGCAGTCACGGCACGGTCTGCGACGCCTTCGCGGTAGAAGGCGTAATCGGGGTGGCCTTGCGCATCGAGGTTGACCACGGCCAGGGACGTGACTTGCTGCACAGGCTCGGGCTGGGCCAGCACCACGCCGTCGGCCACCAGCTGCGCTGCCAGCTCGCGGCCAAAGCGGTCGCGCGACAGGGGGTTGAGGTACTGCGTGCCAACCCCTTGCCGGGCCAGCGCGCGGCACAGGTTGTAGAGCGCGCCGCCCAGGCATGGCAGGTAGCTGCCATCGGAGCGGCGGATGAGGTCTATGAGGGCCTCGCCGGCAATGGCGGCTTGGATGGACGTCGTAGCGGTAGAGGTGTTGGGTGCAGAAGTCATGGTGGCTTGTTGGGCAGCGGATCAGAACTGCGATTGCAGCGCGGGGTACAGCGCGATAAAGCGGGCATAGCGTTCGGCCAGCAGGGCCTGTTGCGCAGGCTGTGGCACGAAGGTGGCGTCAGCGGGCAAGGTTTGGCACCAGTGGGCTTCATCACCACCGCAGGCCATGGCCGCCAGACGTGCAGCGCCTAATGCGGCTGCAGCATGTGCGCCCTGTGGGCGTTGCAGTGGCGTGCCCAGCGCGCTGGCCAGCAGCTGCGCCCAGGTGTTGCTGCGGGCACCGCCACCGACCAGGGCCAGGGCTGCGTCATCCCGAGTGGCAGCACCGCCCTGCCCGGCCCCAGCAGCGCGCATGGCATTGAGGCCATCCAGCAGGCCAAAGCCCACGCCCTCCATCACCGCATAGGCCAGGTCGGTAGCTTCGTGCTCAGCGCGCAGGCCCATGAAGACACCGGTAGCAGCCGCGTTGTTGTGCGGGGTGCGCTCGCCGCTCAGGTAGGGCAAAAACAGCGGTGCCTGCGCCTGGCGGGCGGTGCTGAGGGCGCCCACAGCGTCCGACAGTTGCGCCTCGCCGCTGCGCCCCGTGAGCCGCGTGACCCAGCCAAACGCACTGGCTGCGCTGAGCATGACCGACATGTGGTGCCAGCGCTGCGGCAGCGCATGGGCAAAGGCGTGCACGGCACGCTCGGTGGCGGGCGCAAAGGCATCCGTCACGCGAAAGACCACACCCGAGGTGCCCAGCGATACAAAGCCCTGCCCGGCGGTGCGGGCACCCACGCCCACGGCACTGGCGGCGTTGTCGCCCGCGCCAGCAGCCACGACGATATTGCCACCAAGCCCCCAGCGGCCTGCCACATCGCTGCGCAGCGTGCCCGTGGGAGCACTGCCCTCGGCCAGCGCGGGCATGTGCGATGTATCCAGCCCGCAGGCCTGCAGCATGGCCGGGCTCCAGGCGCGAGCCTGCACGTCCAGCCACAGCGTGCCCGATGCGTCAGACATGTCACTCACGGCATCACCGGCGAGCTGCAGGCGCAGCCAGTCCTTGGGTAGCAGCACAGTGCGGATCTGGTCAAACACGGCGGGCTCGTGCGTTCGAAGCCACAGCAACTTGGGCGCAGTGAAGCCGGGCATGGCGAGGTTGCCGGTGATCTGGCGTGAGGTGGGCACGGAGCCTTCCAGCTGCGCACATTCGGCGCTGGCGCGGCCATCGTTCCACAGGATGGCTGGGCGCAGCACCTGGCCCTGCGCGCCCAGCACCACGGCGCCATGCATGTGGCCCGAGAGGCCGATGCCCCGCACCTGCGCCCACGCAACGGGCACCTGGGCACGCAGCTGCGCCACGGCGGCTTCCACCGCCGCCCACCAGTCGGACGGGTGCTGTTCGCTCCAGGTGGGCTGGGGGCGGTGCTGGGGCACGGTCGCATCGGCCGTGGCGACCACGGCGTGCGCGTCGTCCAGCAGCAGGAGCTTGACACCCGAGGTGCCCAAATCGATTCCGAGGTACATGAAGGATGGACCGATGTCAGTGATTCACAGTGAAAGACAAAGCCCTGGGCAGTGCGTCTGACGGGCTGCAGGCCGGGAGTCCACAACCAGGGACACCTCTTCACAGAGGCCATCCCTGCTGGGCTCAGGAGGTCTTGCCAAACCTTCCCGCACCCTGTTTGCGGTACTCGCTGGGCGTCATGCCCTTGATGTCCAGAAAGCGGCGGTTGAAGTTGGCCATGTTGTTGAACCCCACGTCGTACGCGATGTGCGTGATGTAGCGCTCGGTCTCCATCAGCAGCTGGCACGCGCGGTTCACGCGCACTAGGTTCACAAAGTCGGTGAAGGTGTTGCCCGTGGCCCGGCGGAAGAAGCGGGAGAAGCGGCTCTCCGTCATGCCCAGTTCCTGCGCCAGGTCGGCGGCCGACAGCGGCTCGGCCAGGTGGTCGGTGATGCGGCTCACGATGGCGTTGATCTGGTCGAGCTGCGTGTCGTCGTCCTCGCTTTGCAGCTGCGTGCTCGACAGCAGGCGAAAGTCGGTGCAGCGCGCCAGGTCGCTCAAGAACTCGCAGAACGCGCCAAACCGTGCGAGGCCCTGGCGCGCCTTGATGCGGTGCCAGTGCTCTTGCGCCTGCGCCTCCATGCCGAAGAACTCGATGCCATGGCGTGCGCGCTCCAGCAGGGGCAACATCTCGCGCAGCTCAGGAATGCTTTCGCTGCTGGCGATCAGCGGCGCGTGCGAGAACTGGATCACCAGGTCGCGCAGCGGCACACCGCCTTCGGGCAGGTCCATGCTGATCCAGTTGTGCGGCAGGCGCGGGCCGGTCAGCACCAGCTGGCCGGGCTGGAACTGCCCGATCCAGTCGCCCACAAACACCTTGCCCGAGGTGGCGGTGATCAGGTGCAGCTCGTACTCGTCGTGGTAGTGCCAGCGCGCCAGCGGCGTGGGAAAGCCATGCGACAGACAGCGGATGAACCCCGCCGTCTCGGGCGGCTCGTAGCCCAGCGCGGGCGAGCGCACATAGTCGTGCTCCAGCTCGGGCTTGGTCTGGCGCGGGGCGGTGGGCATTTTCACGGTCATGGCAGTGGGTGGGCCGAAGTTACACCAGCATCAGGCGCCTGTCCGCTGCGCTACAAAGGCCAGCACGCGGGCATAGGCTTTGCGCAGGGTGTCCACCAGCTCGGGGCGGCCGACCATCTCGCCCCACAGGGTCGTGTCGGCCGCGAAGGCAGCCACCGGGTCGGTGGCCTCGCAGATGGCGTGGGCCACGGCCGGGTCCATGGCCTGGTCCTGGTAGGTGTAGGGGATCTGCCCGGCGTGCCAGCGCTGCAGGTAGGCCAGGAACAGTGCGGGCAGCATGGCGACGCTGTCAAACGACGCATTGCGCGCCAGCTTGTCGCGGATGGTGGGCGCGATCATGCCGGGGATCTTGGAGAACGCATCCATGGCCACACGCTGGTTGGTGTCTGCGATGGCGGGGTTGCCGAAGCGGTCCAGCACCACGTCGCGGTAACGTTCCAGATCGATGGGGCACGGCAGCAGCACGGGGATCGCGTCGTCGGTCACGTAGTCGTAGGCCATCTGGCGGATGGCGGCATCGTGCGTGCCTTCGTGGATGTACTGGTAGCCCGCCAGCGTGCCCGCCCAGGCAATGCAGCTGTGGGTGGCGTTGAGCAGGCGGATCTTGGCCTCTTCGTGAGCCTGCACTGATTGCACCATCTCCACGCCCACCGTCTCCCACGCAGGACGGCCGGCGATGAAGTCGTCTTCGATGACCCACTGGATGAAGCTCTCGCCCATGAGCGCGGCCTTGTCGTCCCAGCCGGTGGCGGCGCGCACGCGCTCGGCCACATCGGGTGTGGGGCGCGGCGTGATGCGGTCCACCATGGCGTTGGGGCTGGTGGTGTTCTGCTCCACCCAGCCTTTCAACGGCGCGTCGCCCAGGGCGTCGATGAACTGCAACAGGCCGCCACGCGACCGCTCGCCGTTGTGGCGCAGGTTGTCGCAGTTCATCAGCGTCACGGGGCCCGCACCCGCAGCCATGCGCGCGCGCAGGATGCTGACCAGGCCGCCGTAAATGGTGTGGCCCGCTTGGCCTGCCTTGACTGCCGCGAGGTCGGCGCGCAGGTCGGCAAAGGTGGGCCAGTCGAGCTGGTTTTTCGCGTCGAGGTAGTAGCCTGCCTCGGTCACCGTGAAGCTGATGATGCGTGTGGCGGGGTCGGCACCCATGGCAATCAGCGGGGCCAGATCGTCCTGGTAAGGAATCACGCGCTGAATGGACTCGATCACGGCGTAACTGCGCTCGCCCTGGGGCGTGACCGTCTCCAGCGTGTAGCGGCCACCCTGCGCCTGCAGGGCAGCGATGGTGTCGGCCATGTCGGGGCGCAGGTTGCCGCCCGCGATGGCCCACCCCGTGTCACCTTGCTGGCGCAGCTGGTGAACGTAGACGGCCTGGTGGGCACGGTGAAAGGAGCCCAGGCCCAGATGCAGGATGAAATTCATGGTGCGTGACAGCGGGTTTCTAAAGATCAAAATTCGTGGGCATCATCACGACGTCGCGGATGGTCATGCCGCGTGGGCGGGTGAGCATGAACAGCACCACCTCGGCCACTTCAGAGGCCTCGATCAGGCTGCCGCTGGCCTTGGCCTCGGCGAGCTTTTCTGCGGGCCAGTCGGCCAGCAGCGAGGTGATGACAGGTCCGGGCGAGATGGAGCCCACGCGGATGCCGTGCTTGAACACCTGGCGGCGCACGGTCTGCACAAAGCAGTTGACCGCCCACTTGGACGACGCATAGACGGGCTCCCACGGCGTGGGGAAATGCGCGGCCAGCGAGCTGGTCACGACGATGTCCCCCGCGCCGCGCTCGATCATGTGGGGCAGCACGTTGTGCACGTTCTTCATCACCACATTGACATTGAGCTGCAGCATGCGGTCGATGGCGTCAGGGTCGGCATCGACGAGATCGCCGCCCACATACAGCCCCGCGTTGGCATGAAAGATGTCCAGCGGTCCTGCAATGGCCAACGCGCGCTGCAGCAGGCTGGCGCACTGCCGGGCATCCAGCAGATCGAGCACCAGCGGCGAAGCGCGTTCGCCAATGGCCGCGCAGGCCTTGGCCAGCGCGGCCTCGTCGCGGTCGATCAGCACCACGCGTGCGCCCGCATTGGCCATGGCCTGGGCGCTGGCAAAACCGATTCCAGAAGCCGCGCCAGTGATGGCCGCCACCTTGCCTTGGAGTGGGTATTGCAGGCTCATGACCATCATGCAGCCTGCCGGGCCACCACGCGGCCTTGGGGGTCGAACCAGTGGGCTTGTGAGGCATCGATGTCCAGGCTCACCGCATCGCCCGCGCGCAGGCCTGTGCGGTCGTTCTGGCGGGCCACAAACTGCGCTCCGCCGGGGGTGCTCACGTAGATCAGGGTTTCGGCGCCCAGCGCTTCCACCAGGTCCACCTGGCCCGGCACCGGCGTTGCGCCGGTGTTGCGCACCGTGATGTTCTCCGGGCGCAGGCCAATAGCGCCGCCCATCGCGCCTTCCGGCGCCTGCTGCTGCACGGGCGGTGGCAGCTGCGGCAGGGGCACCACGTTCATCTGCGGCGTGCCGATGAACTGGGCCACGAACTGGTTGGCGGGCCGGTCGTACAGCTCTAGGGGCGTGCCCACCTGCTCGATAATGCCGTCGCGCAACACCACCACACGGTCGGCCAGCGTCATGGCCTCGACCTGGTCGTGGGTCACATAGATGGTGGTGGCGCCCAGGTCGCGGTGCAGCTTGGCGATCTCCACGCGCGTCTGGCCGCGCAGCGCTGCGTCGAGGTTGGACAGTGGCTCGTCGAACAGGAAGACTTTGGGCGCGCGCACGATGGCGCGGCCGATGGCTACACGCTGGCGCTGGCCGCCCGACAGCTCCTTGGGCGTGCGCTGCAGGTACTGCGTGAGGTTGAGGATGCGCGCGGCGTTCTGCACCTTCTCATCGATCACCTGTTTGTCCACCTTGGCCAGCTTGAGCGCGAAGCTCATGTTCTCGTACACGCTCATGTGCGGGTACAGCGCATAGCTTTGGAACACCATGGCCAGGTCGCGCTTGCTCGACGGCTGGTCGGTGATGTCGCGGCCGTCCAGCATCAGCGTGCCACCGTCGATGTGCTCCAGCCCTGCAATTAACCGCAGCAGCGTGGACTTGCCGCAGCCCGAAGGACCCACGAAGACGATGAACTCGCCCTTCTGGATGGAGAGGTCGATGCCCTTGATGGCGCGGTGCTCGCCAAAGAATTTCTCGATGCCGCGCAGTTGAAGGTAGGCCATGGAATCGGGTTCCTGAATGCTTGAAAACTGGGGAGATGAACGCTGCGCTTTACTTGACCGCGCCGAACGTAAGACCTTGGACGAGCTGCTTCTGGCTGAACCAGCCAAACACCACGATGGGCGCGATGGCCATCAGCGATGCCGCAGACAACTTGGCCCAGAACAGGCCCTCGGGGCTGGAGTACGAGGCGATCAGCGTGGCCAGCGTGCCCGCCTTGGCGGCGCTCAGGTTCAGGCTCCAGAACGCCTCGTTCCATGACAGCACCAGGCACAAGAGGCCGGTGGATGCGAGCCCGCCCATGCCCAGCGGCAGCAGCACCAGGCGCACCTCTTGCCACAGCGTGGCCCCGTCCATGCGCGCGGCCTCCAGGATCTCGCGCGGGATGTCCTTGAAGTGCGAGTACAGCATCCAGACCATGATGGGCAGGTTGGACAGCGCGAACACGATGATCAGCGCGAGCTGTGTGTCGAGCAGGTGGCTCTTTTGCGCCAGCACGTAGATGGGCACCAGCGCGCCCACGGCGGGCATCATCTTGGTTGAAAGCATCCACATCAGGATGTCCTTGGTGTACTTGCCCTTGAAAAAGGCCATGGCATACGCCGCAGGTGCGGCCAGCATGAGCCCCAGCACGGTGGAAAGCACGCTGGTGATGACCGAGTTCTTGGCGTACAGCAGGTAGTCGCTGCGCTCTTGCACTTCGTGAAAGTTTTCGAGCGTGGGCGTGAAGACGAACAGTGGCGGCACGGCAATGGCCTGCAGCTCGGTCTTGAACGCGGTGAGAAACAGCCAAGCCAGCGGAAACACCAGCAGCAGGGCCACGGCCCAGGCCGCAGCGGTGCGCAGGGCCAGCATGGCTAGGGGAAATTGGGAACGGCGTCGTGCGGTCATAAAAATGCGAGCCTTACTTGTCGAGGTTTTTGCCGACCATGCGGATGAGGAACACGGCCGCGATGTTGGCCAGCACCACCGCAAACAGCGCTCCAGCCGAGGCCACGCCCGCATCAAAATTGAGCAGCGCCTGCTTGAAGATCAAAAAAGTGACGTTGGTGCTGGCATCGCCCGGCCCCCCACCGGTGGTGGTGTAGATCTCGGCAAAGATGCTGAGCAGGAAAATGAGTTCGATCATCACCACCACGGCCACCGAGCGCGCGAGGTGCGGCACGTACAGGTAGCGCAGCTGCTGCAGGTAGTTGGCGCCGTCCATGCGCGAGGCTTCGAGCTGCTCGTGGTTCATGCTCTGCAGCGAGGTCATGAAGATCAGCGTGGCAAAGGGCAGCCATTGCCATGACACCATCACGATGACGGAGAACAGCGGGTAGTCAGTGAGCCAATCGACCGGCTGCGCGCCGAAGAACATCCACACCTGCGCGAGCACGCCGTAGATGGGGTTCATCATCATGTTCTTCCACATCAGCGCGTTCACCGTGGGCATGACGAAGAACGGCGAGATCAGCAGCACCCGGACAATGCCCCGGCCCGCAAACGGCTCGTTGATCAGCAGTGCAATCGCAATGCCAGCCACCACCGTGATGAGGATCACGCTGCCCAGCAGCAGCAGCGTGTTGACCACTGCCGTGGCAAACGAAGGGTCGGTGACGAAATACTCAAAGTTCTCCAGCCCGGCAAAACCGGTCTGGTCCGGCTGCATCAAGTTGTAGCGGATGAGCGAGAAGTAGATCGTCATCACCAGCGGCACGATCATCCACAGGCAGAGCGTGGCCATGGCTGGCGTGAGCAGCAGGCGGGGGAGCAGGCGGCGATTCATGGAGGCCTCAGAAAAAAAAGTCCAGCAGAAATAGGCGTTCAGTCGGCGTCGCGAGCGGGCCGAGGCGGGGTCGCTGTACCGCAGCCGTACTCTCGTACGGCGAGGAACACCGGCCCCGGATCGGCCCGCGCAGTAGCCGAATGAATGCCTATTTGTAGTAGCCGGCCTTTTTCATTTCGCGGTCCGCCGTCACCTGGCTGGCCTTGAGCGCGGCGTCCACCGTTGTCTTGCCTGCCAGGGCTGCACTCATCTGCTGCCCCACCGCAATGCCGATGGCCTGGAACTCAGGAATCGCAGCGAACTGCACACCCACGTACGGACTCTTGGGCAAGGTCGAGTCGGTGGGGTTGGCCGAGTCGATCGCGGTCTTCTCTGCCGCCGCAAAGCGCGCTGCCTTCTGGAACTCGGGCGACGCATACGTGCTCTTGCGCGTGCCGGTCGGCACGTTGGCCCAGCCGTTGGTCTTGGCAACCAGCTGGATGTAGTCCTTGCTGGTGGACCAGGTGATGAACTTCTGCGCGGCTTCCACCTTCTTGGACCCTGCGGGGATCGCCAGATTCCACGACCACAACCAGTTGGCGCCCTTGGGCGTGTTCATGGTGGGCGCCTGGGCAAAGGCCATCTGGTCGGCCACCTTGGACTGCTTGGGGTCGGCCACGAACGACGCGGCGATGGTCGCATCCACCCACATGCCACACTTGCCCGAGTTGGTCAGTGCCAAAATTTCGTTGAAGCTGTTGGCGGACGAACCGGGAGGGCCGTAGTTCTTGAGCAGGTCGACATAGAAGGTGATCGCATCCTTCCAGGGCTTGGACTCGAGCTGCGGTTTCCACTGCATGTCGAACCACTGGCCGCCAAAGGTGTTGACCAGCGTGGTCAAAAAGGCCATGTTGTCGCCCCAGCCCGGCTTGCCGCGCAGGCAGATGCCGTACACGCCGTTCTTGGGGTCGTGGATCTTGGCGGCCAGGTCCTTGATCTGCGGCCAGGTAGGGCGCTCGGGCACCTGCACGCCGGCCTTGTCGGCCAGGTCCTTGCGGTACATGAGCATCGAGCTTTCGCCATAGAACGGCGCGGCAAACAGCTTGCCGTCGATGGACAGGCCATTGCGCACGGCGGGCAGCAGGTCGTCCACGTCGTAGGCGGCGTCGGTTTTCAGCTCCTGCAGCCAGCCCTTCTTGCCCCAGATGGGCGCCTCGTACATGCCGATGGTCATCACGTCAAACTGGCCGCCCTTGGTGGCGATGTCGGTCGTCACGCGCTGGCGCAGCACGCCCTCTTCCAGCGTCACCCACTTGAGCTTGATGTCGGGGTTGGCCTGCTCGAAGTTCTTGCTGAGCTTCTGCATCTCGATCATGTGGCCGTTATTCACGGTGGCAATCACGAGTTCGGTCTGCGCATGCGCAGCGGCGCCGCACAGCGATGCCGCCAGGGCAGCAACGGCCAGGGCCAGGCGGGTGTGTGGACGGGTGGAACGGGGCATCGGAACGTCTCCTGCGTAGTTGGTATGGATCTGCCATTCAACGCCAGTCGGATCGCGGCATTGATGGACTGAACGATACCGATGCTCTGATGCTCAGTTGATACTTTGAAAAGCCATACACATACTAAATTTCGCCAGAATCTCAGGATTTACACCTAGATCCATCAATTGGGTATGTGCATTGCGGGCCCGGGATGCCTGCCTTAGTGCTGAGTTGCCCAGAGCAAATTCCGCACGGTGCACACTTCGTGCGCGCCCACTGTTTCCAAAACTGGAACAGTCAGTTTGCGACTGCGTAGTTTTTCTCTGAAGACCATCGGCGTACAGTTCAACCCATCGATGAGCCGAACCCGCAAGGCGACTCACCGAACCCGGTTCAGGAATGGTTTTTGACCCGGCTTTTTTGAGACGCTTTTTTTTTTAGCTTCAAGGACTTATCAATCATGAACAACACCGCACGTTTCCTCTCCATCGCCGCTGTCGCTGCTTTCGCTTCTTTTGGTGCCCAGGCTGACGAAGCCGATGCTTCGCAATTCGCCACCAAGTTCGAAACCAACCGCACCCGCGCTGAAGTGCAAGCCGAAGCCGCTACCGTGGCTCAAACACGCAGCATCGAACCCGCTGGTTCGCGTGTGGTGACTTACAAGTCCACGGCCGACCGGGCTGCTGTGCGTGCCCAGGCTGCTGAAGCTGTGCGCACCGGCAAGATCCCATCGGGCG
Organism: Acidovorax sp. M14; assembly: GCF_049331375.1. Classification (NCBI taxonomy): domain Bacteria; kingdom Pseudomonadati; phylum Pseudomonadota; class Betaproteobacteria; order Burkholderiales; family Comamonadaceae; genus Acidovorax; species Acidovorax sp. M14. Next base: position 1,816,035 of record NZ_CP186263.1, on the reverse strand, counting down.
AAATCAGCGCTATGTAAGAACGCAGAGCTTCCCGGGGGGTGGCCTCGCACGTTGCTGGCCTGGACCCCGGACTCTGAAAGGGCTCCCACTTGGGAGCCCTTTTTGCGTGGGCAACCGGCTCAGGCCACCAGTGTCTTGAACATCACATGGGCATCGACATAGCCCAGCGTGTGGTGCCTGAAGGCCCTAGGCAACGTGCCCACGATCGCAAAGCCCAGGTGCTGCCACAGCCGCACGGCGCGCACGTTGCTGGCCACCACCAGGTTGAACTGCATGGCCCGAAAGCCCATGGCCACAGCCTGCTGCTGCGAGTGCTCGCACATCAACGACGCCACACCCTGCCCCTGCGCAACCGGCGCCACCACATAGCCGCAGTTGCACACATGGGCGCCCTGCCCAGGCTGATTCGGCTTGATGAAGTAGGTGCCCAGAATCTCCCTGCCCGCACCGAGGGCGACAAAGGTTGCTGCAGGCAGCTCTACCCAGGCTTTGTGGATCTCGGCCTCGCTGCTGTCGGGGGCAAAGGCATACGTGTCTCCCGCCTGGAAGGTCGTGCGCAGGATGGGCCACACGGCGGGCCAGTCGGCAGCCTGGAGGGGGCGGATGGTGACGGGGGTGTCGGAAGTCGTCATGGGAACTGCAGTGGATGGAAGGCGAGTCCCGCATTGTCCCGCTCCGCATAAAATCCGCCGTCGGCAACGGCCACCCCTTGATGGCGGCGCCCCACCCTGAGTGATCCATCCCATGACCCAGCCTTCTGCCGCTCCGGCAGCCTCTGCCCTGCCTGCCCGCCCTGTGCGCTCCCAGTACGAAGACTTCATGCGCCATGTGTTCACGCACGGCGTGGACAAGTCGGACCGCACGGGCACCGGCACCAAGAGCGTTTTCGGTCACCAGATGCGGTTTGACCTGAAGGAAGGTTTTCCGCTGGTCACGACCAAGAAGGTGCACCTCAAGTCCATCATCCAGGAGCTGCTGTGGTTCCTGACCGGCTCCAGCAACAACAACTGGCTGAAAGAGCGCGGCGTGACCATCTGGGACGAATGGGCACGCGAGGACGGCGACCTGGGCCCCGTGTATGGCGTGCAGTGGCGCAGCTGGCCCACACCAGACGGCGGGCACATCGACCAGATCAGCGACGTCATCAAGACATTGAAAACCAACCCTGACTCGCGTCGCATCATCGTGAGCGCCTGGAACGTGGCCGAGCTGCACAAGATGGCGCTGATGCCCTGCCACGCATTCTTTCAGTTCTACGTGGCCCCGGCGCAAGAGCCCGGTGGGCGCGGCACGCTGAGCTGCCAGCTGTACCAGCGCAGCGCCGACATCTTTCTGGGCGTGCCCTTCAACATCGCCAGCTACGCGCTGCTGACCCATATGGTGGCGCAGCAATGCGACCTGGATGTGGGCGATTTCATCTGGACGGGCGGCGACTGCCACATCTACAGCAACCACCACGAACAGGTGCAAACACAGCTGGCACGCACGCCCTACCCCTACCCCGTGCTGAACATCAAGCGCAAGCCGGACAGCATCTTCGACTACGAGTACGAAGACTTTGAGGTGCTGGACTACCAGTGCCACCCGGCCATCAAGGCGCCCGTGGCGGTCTGATCACCGCCCCGGTGCGCCAGCTGCACCCGCCCTGCCTTCCCCCATAACCAATACAACGAGTTTCTATCCATGTCTTCCGGCGGATTCCACGTACACGGCCCCCACGACCACGCGGTCGAACATGCCACCCACGGCCACGATGCTGCACACCACGGCGCGGACCACGGCGGCGGCTCGTCCACCAACAAGATCGCCATGTTCACGGCCATTGTGGCCACGGTGGGCGCCATCTTTGCCTACATGGGCGGCGCCACGCAGGCCAATGCGGGCCTGATGAAGAACGACGCGGCCATCAAGAAGACCGAGGCCTCCAACCAGTGGAATTACTTCCAGTCCAAAAGCACCAAACAAAGCCTGGCCGAGCTGGCACGTGACCTGACCCCGGCCGAGACGGAAAAGGCCAAGTACCAGGCCAAGATCGACCGCTACGAAAAAGAAAAGAACGAGATCAAGACCGTGGCCGAAAAGCTGGAAGCCGACGCCCACGCGTTCGACCAGCAAAGCGAAGCCCAAATGCACCAGCACCACCGCTGGGCCCAGGCCACCACCGCGCTGCAGGTCGCGATCGCCCTGGCCGCCATTGCGCTGCTGACCAAGAAGAAGTGGCTGGAATACGGCATGTACGGCGTGGCCGCCGTGGGCCTGGGCGTGGGCGCGCTGGCGTTCCTGCACATCTGATCCCATCCACCTCCCAAGCACCGAGCGAGCCCTATGCCCCTGCACCTCATATACGCCCGCGCGGCCAACGGCGTCATCGGCAAGGACAACCGCCTGCCCTGGCACATCCCCGAGGACATGGCGCACTTCAAGCAGCTCACGCAGGGCTGCCCGGTGGTCATGGGCCGCAAGACCTGGGACTCTTTACCCCCGCGCTTTCGCCCCCTGCCCGGCCGCACCAACATCGTGGTGACGCGCCAGGGCGACTGGCAGGCCGAGGGTGCGCACCGCGCTGGCAGCCTGGCCGAGGCCCTGGCACTGTGCGACGCGGGCCAGACCGTGTGGATCATCGGTGGCGCGCAGATCTATGCCGAGGCCCTGCCCCTGGCGGACTGCGTGGAGGTGACGGAGATTGCGCAAGACTTTGACGGCGATGCCTATGCCCCCGTGCTGGGCCCAGAATGGGTAGAAACTGCCCGCGAGCACCACGTCAGCACCAATGGACTGCCGTTCAGCTTTGTGACCCGTGTGCGCCGCAGCTGACGGCGCAGCTCCACCACTCTTTTACTCACATTTTGATAGCTGCTAGCGCATGATTCACTAGCGCTACCGGCCAAAAACCATGCAAATTGCCACCTGGAACGTGAACTCCCTGTCGGTGCGCCTGCCCCAGGTGCTGGCCTGGCTGGCCGCCAACCCGGTCGATGCCCTGTGCCTGCAGGAGCTCAAGCTCACCGACGACAAGTTTCCGCACGACGCGCTGAAAGAGGCAGGCTACGAAGCCGTCGCCTTCGGTCAGAAGACGTACAACGGCGTGGCCATCCTGAGCCGCCACCCGTTGCGCGACGTGGTGCGCAACATCCCTGACTTTGGCGACGAGCAGGCCCGCGTCATTGCCGCCACGCTGGACACGCCCACAGGCCCGCTGCGCCTGCTCAACGGCTACTTCGTCAACGGCCAGGAGCCGGGCTCGGAAAAGTTTGCCTACAAGATGCGCTGGCTGCAGGCCCTGCAGGACATGGTGCGCGCCGAGATGGCGGCCCACCCCCGCCTGGTGCTGGTGGGCGACTTCAATGTGGCGCCGGAAGACCGCGACTCGTACGACCCCGAAGGCCTGCGCGAAACCATCCACCACACGACCGAAGAGCGCAACCACTTCCAGGCGCTGCTGGCGTTGGGACTGACCGATGCCTTCCGCATGTTCGAGCAGCCCGAAAAAAGCTATTCGTGGTGGGACTACCGCATGCTGGGCTTCCAGAAAAACCGGGGCCTGCGCATCGATCACATCCTGGTGAGCGAAGCGCTCAAGCCCACAGTGACGGCCTGCGTGGTGGACCGCGCCCCGCGCAAGAACCCGCAGCCCAGCGACCACGCGCCCGTGGTGGTCACGATGAGCGCCTGATGCACCCTTGAGCCGCTCCGCACGCGACGTAAAAAAAGGCTGCCAGAGGAATGCTCTGGCAGCCTTTTTCTTGGGGTCAGCCCTCAGCGCAGCAACCGGCGCCCGGTCAGGCGCGGTATACCCAAGGGTCGCCCTTGGCACCTGGGATCAGGGCCGGGGCGAGAACCCGTCGCGCAGTGCACGCACCTCGTCGTGGTTGCTCTGGGCGCCTTGTGCCTGGCGCTCCACCAGCGCTCGCACATCGGCAGGCAGTGCGGCCTTCAAGGCCTTGCGGTAGCGGGCTACCGCAGCGTCCTCGCCACGTTCGCATTCTTCGAGCACGGCCTTATCGTCCTGGGTGGACAGCGCGGTCTTCACCGACACCCAGCCCCGGTGCAACGCACCTGCCACCGTGCCGCCCTGTGCAGGGTCGCCATTCAGGCGGCGGATCTCATGCTCCAGTTCGACAGCGGCAGCGGCGCATTCACGCGAGTGGCGCTGGAAAATGCCCTTGAGCTGGCCCGACTCGACATGCTCTGCACAGGCATGGAAGCCGTACTCGCCGTCGCGTGCAGACTCCAGCAGGTCATTGAGTACATCGACCACATCTTCGGCGTCGATCACGTCCATGGGGCGGTCGGTGGCAAGCGCAGTGCGGTTGGCGGCGCGCTCCCACGCCGCACGCGTGGCGGGGCGCACATCGGTCCAGGCCAGGCCGTCGCTGCCGTGGCGTGCGCGCCAGTCGTCCGCCAGGCGCGGCTCGATGGCGTCAAAGTCGCCCTCGTAGCGGCCCACGGACGACCAGCCCAGCTCATAGGCCGGACGGTATTGGTCGTACGTGCGGCCGCCCACGTAGTAGGGCTCGCGGTGGTAGGTTTCGCGCCAATAGGCGTCTTCTTCGGTGGGGTTGACGGCCTCGGCAGCCGCCTTGCCAGCCAGGCCGCCGGCCACAGCCCCCGCTACGCCACCAATGGCAGCGCCGACCGGGCCGCCGAAAGCACCGGCAGCAGCGCCGGCTGCAGCGCCACCCAGGGCAGCACCCACGCCCGTTCCGACAGGGTGAGCACCCGGCTCATTGGTCAAAGGGTCACGGTTGGCATCGTTGAAATCCGACATAGGAACATCTCCGGTTGGTTGACAGTGACTTCATTGTTGAAGCCACCTCCGAAGTGCCGGGTCGGCCCAGGGAGGGCCTGCATGTAGGACGTGGCCCGCCATGCAGTGCGATGCGCAGCGCGCATCCGGGCCGGGTTACAGCGATGCCACCAGCGATGTAGTGGCACTTTGCATCGCTATTATTTCAATAGCTGCAGAGGCATGATCAACATGCGCCTGCGGCCATTTTCACGCCTCATCCGGCGCATCCAGGCCCAGCTCCTGGATCTTGCGGGTGATGGTGTTGCGCCCAATGCCCAGACGCTGCGCGGCCTCCATGCGGCGGCCGTGGGTGGCCACCAGGGCCGTACGAATCAGGCGCGACTCAAAGCGCCGCGTGAGCGCGTCCCACACCTCGGGCTGGCCGCCTGCGAGCAGTTTTTGCGCTTCTGTTTCGAGTGCCTGTTCCCAGCTGTGGGCGGCAGCCACAGGGGCTGCCACAGCGTCGGCCGACCAAGACGCAGCGGCCGCAGGTGCAGACGCGGGCACGGGGATCGACACGGGCGCTGCGGGGTGCAGCCCCCCCACCAGCTCGGGTGCAGGCTGCGCCACCGGTGCGACAGGCGCCAGCGGGGCCACCGGCATGGATGTCACCGTCGCTGCCGCAGGCTCGGCACCCGCGGTAGCGCGCACGGGCGGCTGATACACCGGGGCCTCCAGCACCTCGGGGGGCAGGTCTTGCAGCGAGATCACCTGCGCGGGTGCCATCACCGTGAGCCAGTGGCAGATGTTCTCCAGCTGGCGCACATTGCCCGGGAAGGCAAACTGCTCCAGCCGCGCGAGCGCAGAGTCGGCAATGCGCTTGGGCTCCACACCCAGCTGCCGCGCGCTTTGCTGCAGAAAGTGGCGCGTGAGCATGGGCACGTCCTCGTGCCGCTCACGCAGGGCCGGCAGGCGCAGACGGATCACGTTGAGGCGGTGGAACAAGTCTTCGCGGAAGCCACCCTCTTTGACGCGCTGCTCCAGGTTCTGGTGGGTGGCGGCAATCACGCGCACATGGGCCTTGACGGCCGCGTGGCCGCCCACCCGGTAGAACTGGCCGTCAGACAGCACGCGCAGAAGACGCGTCTGCAGGTCAAATGGCATGTCGCCGATTTCATCGAGGAACAGCGTGCCGCCCTCGGCCTGCTCAAAGCGGCCGCGCCGCTGCGTCTGCGCACCGGTGAAGGCGCCGCGCTCGTGGCCGAAGAGTTCGCTCTCCAGCAGGTCCTTGGGGATGGCGGCGGTGTTGATGGCCACAAAGGGGCCGTCCGCCACGGGCGAATGCTTGTGCAGCGCGCGCGCCACCAGTTCCTTGCCCGAGCCGGATTCGCCGGTGATGAGCACCGTGACCTGGCTTTGCGACAGCCGCCCGATGGCGCGGAACACGTCCTGCATGGCGGGCGCCTGGCCCAGCATTTCGGGGGTTGCAGTCTGGCGCTCTTCGGTGACTTCTTCGCGCTGGCTTTCTTCGACCGCGCGGCGGATCAGCTCCACCGCCTTGGGCAGGTCAAAGGGCTTGGGCAGGTATTCGAACGCGCCGCGCTGAAAGGCCGACACCGCGCTGTCAAGGTCGGAGTACGCCGTCATGATGATGACGGGCAGGCCGGGCTGCAGCTCGCGCACCTTCTCCAGCAGTTGCAGGCCCGAGCCTCCGGGCATGCGGATGTCGCTCACCAAGACCTGGGGGCCCTGGCGGGCGGGGTCGCCCGCAGTGACATCGGCCAGTGCGTCCAGCACTTCGCGCGGGTGCGTGAAGCTGCGCGTGGGCAGGTTCTCGCGGGCCAGCGCCTTTTCCAGGACGAAGCGGATCGAGGGGTCGTCATCTACTATCCAGATCGGCTTCATATATTTTTCTTACCTTCCCTGTGGTTGCGTGTCAGGGACCGTCGTGCGCTGTCAAGGCAAGGGGATCAGGATTCGGAAGTCGGTGCGACCCGGTACGCTGTCGCATTCGATCAACCCGTGGTGTCGCTGCACGAAGGTTTGCGCCAACGTCAGCCCCAGCCCTGATCCGCCGTCCCGACCCGACACCAAGGGGTAAAAAATCCGCTCCTTGATGGCATCGGGTACGCCCGGTCCGTTGTCGATGACATGCAATTCCAGTGCCAGCCGATAGCGTTGCCGACCGAACGTGACCTGGCGGGCCACGCGCGTGCGCAGTGTGATCACGGCATCGCCCTTGGCAATGCGCTCTGACAGCGCCTGGGCCGCGTTCTGTACGATGTTCAGCACCGCCTGAATGAGCTGCGCACGGTCCCCACGAAACTCGGGGATGGAGGTGTCGTAGTCGCGCTGTACCTTGAGGCCCTGCGGGTATTCGACCAGCACGAGCGAGCGCACCCGCTCGCACACCTCGTGGATGTTCACGTCGCCCACCAGATGCGGATGGCGGTGGGGAGCTAGCAACCGGTCCACCAGGCTTTGCAGGCGGTCAGCCTCGTGGATGATGACCTGGGTGTACTCGGTGAGCTCGCGGTTGTCGAGTTCCATCTCCAGCAGTTGCGCCGCGCCCCGAATGCCGCCCAGCGGGTTCTTGATCTCGTGGGCCAGGTTGCGGATCAGCTCCTTGTTGGCCTGGGCCTGGTCGCGCAGGCGCTCTTCGCGGTCTTGGCGGGCCTGCTGCTCCAGCGGCCACAGCTCTACCAGGATTTCGCCCACCTGTTCAGCATCGGCCACATTGACATGCACGGGCACCGGGTCCTGGTGCAGGCGTTTCAGGCTGGCCTCGTAGCGCAGCGCGGCAAAGTCTTTGCCCCGGGCGCCCGCCAGGGCGGTCTGCAGCAATGCGGGGTCGGTGAAGAAGGTGGAAAAGTCCGCCCCTTCCAGGGTGCGGCGCGACAGGCCCAGCGTGTTTTCCAGGGCGGCGTTGGCAAACTGCACGGCACCATCATCCGCACGCAGCACCGCCACCAGGGTGGACATCAGGTCCAGGGAATGAAAACGCCCGGTGTCAGTGCCGGGCAGGTCGGAAAAGGAAGGGGCACTCACGCGCTGTCGCCGTGGTCAGTTGGTGGGCGCTGCGGGCGCGGGCAGGCGGGCAATCTCGCGCTTGATCCCCGCAATGTCGCTCTCGCTGCGGGCCAGGCTGGCCTTGAGTTCGGCCGTGCGCTCGGTGTAGCGCTGGGGGTTGCGCAGATCGAGCGCGTTGCGCTCGGGGGCGCCGTTGTTGTATTCCTTGAGCAGTTCGGCATGGCGCGTTTCCGCCTTGCGCAGCTCGGACTCCAGAATGGCGCGAGCATCCGAGTCGCGGGACTTTTGCTCGTTGTTGCTGACGCGCGGAGCGTTGGCGGGCGAGGTCGCAGACGACGGGGCTGCTGCACCACCGCCACCGGCGGCAGGGGCTGCGGCAGACGCTGGGCGGGTGCCTTGCACCACGGTGACATTGCCCCCTTCGACCAGCTTGCAGCCACGCTCCTTGGCCTGCTGCGCGTTATTGGTGTATTCGTTGCCGCAACGGTAGATGCGGTCTTGCGCCTGGACTGCGGGAACGGCGGCGGCGATGAGAAGCAGGGTGATGAGCGTTTTTTTCATTCGGTTTCCTCGCACAGACATGCAGGGGTCGGGGGAGTATCCCCCAATCACCCCACATCTCCAATCCAACAAAGACAGACCCTTGCAGGGCTGTGTATACGGATGCAACACCTGACGCCTTGGTTCCACCGCGTGCACTCAGCGCGCCCGCCCGCTTCGCCCGCCCATGAAAAAAGGCGGCTTGCGCCGCCTTTTTGAGCCATGGTCTGCAAGCAGACGATTACAGCGAGTAGTACATGTCGTACTCGACAGGGTGCACGGCCATGCGGAAGCGGGTCACTTCGTTCATCTTCAGATCGATGTAGGCGTCGATCATGCTGTCGGTGAACACGCCACCCTTGGTCAGGAACGCGCGGTCCTTGTCCAAGTGCTCCAGGGCTTGGTCCAGGCTGTGGCACACGGTGGGCACCAGCTTGTCTTCTTCTGGAGGCAGGTGGTACAGGTCCTTCGTGGCGGCTTCGCCCGGATGGATCTTGTTTTCCACGCCGTCCAGACCGGCCATCAGCAGTGCAGCGAAGCCCAGGTAGGGGTTCATCAGTGGATCGGGGAAGCGGGCTTCCACGCGACGGCCCTTGGGGTTGGCCACATAAGGAATGCGGATCGAGGCAGAACGGTTCTTGGCCGAGTAGGCCAGCTTCACCGGGGCTTCGAAGTGAGGCACCAGGCGCTTGTAGCTGTTGGTGCCGGGGTTGGTGATGGCGTTCAGGGCACGAGCGTGCTTGATGATGCCGCCGATGTAGTAGAGCGCGAAGTCCGACAGACCGGCATAGCCGTCGCCAGCGAACAGGTTCTTACCGTCCTTCCACACGGACTGGTGCACGTGCATGCCGGAGCCATTGTCGCCGTGGTAAGGCTTGGGCATGAACGTGGCGGTCTTGCCGTAGGCGTTGGCCACGTTGTGGATCACGTACTTTTGCAGGATGGTCCAGTCGGCGCGCTCGACCAGCGTGCTGAACTTGGTGCCGATTTCGTTCTGGCCAGCGCCCGCCACTTCGTGGTGGAACACTTCGACCGGGATGCCCAGGGATTCGAGGATCAGGGACATCTCGGCGCGCATGTCTTGCGTGCTGTCAACGGGAGGCACTGGGAAGTAGCCGCCCTTGACGGTGGGACGGTGGCCGCGGTTGCCGCCTTCGAGCTTGGCGCCGGTGTTCCAGGGGGCTTCGTACTCTTCGATTTCGTAGAAGGTGTTGTTGGGCTCGGTGCTCCAGCGCACGCCGTCGAAGATGAAGAATTCTGGCTCGGGACCGAAGTAGGCGGTGTCACCCAGGCCGGAGGCCTTCAGGTAGGCTTCAGCGCGCTTGGCGATGGAGCGTGGGTCGCGGTCATAGGCCTTGCCGTCGGCGGGCTCGATCACGTCGCAGGTCAGGATCAGCGTCGTTTCTTCGAAGAAAGGATCGATGTTGGCCGTGCTCGGGTCGGGGATCAGCTGCATGTCGGAGGCTTCGATGCCCTTCCAACCGGCAATCGACGAGCCGTCAAAGGCGTGGCCCGAAGTGAACTTGTCTTCGTCGAAGTGAGAGACGGGCACCGTGGTGTGCTGTTGTTTGCCACGGGTATCGGTGAAACGGAAGTCAACGAACTTGACTTCGTTCTCCTTCACCATCTTCATCACGTCTGCAACGGTCTTGGCCATCAGGTTCTCCTGGATAAAGCGCTTGTTGAAAAAAGAGTTTGCTGAAACAAAAGCAGTTTGCGTGCCAGCCGAGTGCAGCACCGCACTATGAAGGAGCGCTACTGGCAGCAGGTCGGCGTGGCATACGCCCAAAAGCACCAATACGGTGCAATCCATCTTTCTAATCTGGGTCTCAGAGGTTGCGCACCAATTCAGGGCCACAATTTGCACCAAATTCGTGCAAACCTGTTTTTAGTGCCTGCCATGCTGCGGGCACGGAAGACGCTGGCCCTTTGACACCCAGTTCGATATGCCGCCCGTATTGTGGATGATCTACGCTGGGCAAACTGAACACCCGCACATCAGGGTGCGATTTTTCAATCTGCTCCATGAGGGGCGTCAACGATGCCTCCATCGCGCCAAAGACCACCACTGACTGCTCGGTCTGCGGCGCGCGGTTGAAATGGGCTGCGTAATGGTGCTCCAGCACCCACTCGATCATGGGCCAGGCCATCACAGGGAACCCAGGAACGAAGTGCACGGATCCACCGCCAGGCCCGTCGCAGCTGAAGCCGGGGATCTTGTTGTAAGGATTGGGGATGATGCGCGCGCCCACCGGGAACATGCCCATGTTGAGGCGGTGCACGTTGTCAGAGCGATCAGGCTCGTAGGGCACGCCCTGCTCTCGCGCCACATCCTGCATGCGTTCGCGGATCAGCGCCTCGGCCTCTGGGTGCAGTGCCAGATCCTGGCCCAGGGCTCGTCCAGCGCACTGCCGCGTGTGGTCGTCAGGCGTTGCACCAATGCCACCACACGAGAACACAACATCGGCCGACGCGAACGCCCGCTGCAAGGTGGCTGTGATCCGGTCCGGGCTGTCCCCCACATAGTCGGCGTAGGCCAGGGACAGGCCGCGTGCCGACAACAGTTCGATCACCTTGGGCATGTGCTTGTCGGCACGTTTGCCTGACAAGATCTCGTCGCCCACGATGATGAGGCCGAAGGTAGGTGTCATGGTGCGTTGTCTCCAGAGGGCGAAATGGCAGGGGGTGGTAGCACGGCCGCAGCAGGGGCCGCAGTTTCCAGCGCCGGCGTGTCAGCATGGCGTGGGGTCAATGCAGACGAGGCCGACGAAGGGGCGGGCTCGGCCATGGGCATATTCGTCCCCCGCTCGGCCCGCAAGCGTTGCAAGGCGGCCAGGCCATAGTGCGTGAACCACAGCGAGGAAAACGCGAACACCAGGGTGTAGATCCAGATCGCCAGTGGCACCAGCACAAAAAACGCGGCGGCAAACACCACACCCGATGCCCACACGATGCTGGGTGCCGCCCCCAGGTAACCCGTGACGATGCCAATACCCAGCAGGCTGCTGCGATGGCGCCGGAAGATCTCCTGGCGCTCCTCCTTGCTGGCGTGGTCCGCCAGCGCATCAAACACCATCACCCGGTAAGTCAGCCACCCCCAGATCAAGGGCGGCAGAACGAGCACCAGCGGCGGAACCAGCCACAGCGGAACCGAAACCACCAGCGCCACGAGCGCCAGCACCGTGGAGCCCACGGACCAGGCAACACTCGCGATGAAAGACCCGCCTTTTTTGCGCTCCAGGTCCGGAAAACGCCGGGCAGCCACCAAGGCCACCAGGGCAGGCGTCATCAGCACCGCCACGGCCAGCAGCGACACCACCACCAGCACAGGGGCCACAGCCAGCACCACCATCAGCGGCGCCATGACGGCCGTCACATCCCCCAGACCCCAGCCCTGGAGCCAGCCCCATACGCTGGCCAGCAACGAGGAGGCGTCGAGCAAGGTGCGCATCGCCTGCACTGCTGCGTCCCAGTAAAAGTGACCCAGGCCCATCGCCAATACGGCCATCAAGACCAGGGGCAGGAGCGACAGCGCGATCACGCGCGGACGCAGACAGTAGGCGGCGGCACGCCAGAAAGAATCAAGCAGTAATCCCATGGCGGCAAGCATACAGGCAGCGCCCGCCGGGCCGCTCACGCCTTGCCCAGCAACCTCAGTACGCCCCGCCATTGCTGGGACCAGAAGCCTCTACCGTAGTCGCGCACCCGGCCATCAGGCCCCGGCTCCACCTGGTCGCGCACGCCGGTCGGGTCAAACCGCTTTTCGAAGTTGGCCGTGCCCATCAGCATGTCCCACCAAGGCAGAAGCACCCCGAAGTTATGCCCGCCGAGCACCACGCGCGGTGGGGTTGCGGGTTGGCCCGATGTCGCCTCAGTCGAGGGCTTGACCGTCTCGTGGCCAATGCCAATGCTGTGGTGCCGGCGGTGAAACCGGGGGCTGATCCAGAGCCGCTCCCCCACCTGACCAAACCACAGCCGCACGTTGGCGTGCTGAAAGCTCTCGCTGAGCTGGGTGATGGCCACGATGGCAATGAACTGCCCCGGCGCAACACCAATCAGCTGCGCCACCGTCACCAGAATCACGTCGCGCAGCAGGTCATCGAGCAGGTGGTTGCGGTTGTCGCTCCACATCGTCATCTGCTGCTGTGCATGGTGCAGCGAATGCAGGCGCCACCACCACTCAAAGTGATGCTGCCCCCGGTGGATCCAGTAGTCCACAAAATCGAACACCACCAGATAAAGCAGCAAGCTGACCCAGGAGATGTCCGTCACACCCGGCCAGAGGCCATCGAGCTGGAACGTGCTGACACCCGCCACACGCAAGGCACCAAACAGTGAATCCGCCAGCGGATCCACCGTGAAAAACAGCGCCAGCCGGAACAATCCCAGCCGGTGAATCAGGGTGTAGAGGATGTCAGTGCGAATGGTGGCGCGGTCATTGATCTGCTCCACCGGCCACCAGCGCTGCATGGGGCCAATCACAGCCACGATGACCACCAGCTGCAGCAATCCCACCAGCAGCCAGCCGGATGCCTCATAGCCGTTCTCCAGCAGGCTGGCCAGCCCTGTGGTGAACATCATCGGCTGCAGCACGCTCTCAAAAAGCCATTGCTGCACGCTGTCAAATACGCCGCCTAGCCATCCCATCGTGTTGCGCTCCCTGGCACCCGTTTATTCATGCACCCATCCGGCAACTGCGCCCTGCGCCACTGCATCCATGGTCACACTGGCCCCCACAGCCCCTCTAGCGAACCTGAGCCACTGCGGCTGCATAGTCCGGATGGTCCCGCAGGGTGCGAAAGCAAAACCCTCGCTGCTTGAGCCCTTCAATCAAAGGCTCCAGCACGGCGGGCGCCCAGGCGTCCTTGCGCGACCAGATCCCCAGGTGAGCCAGCAGAATGTCGCCACTGTGCACATCGCGCAGCGCCTTGTTCAGCAACGCGGTGTTGCTGGCCGTCTCACTGGGCAGCTCATCGCCCAAAAAGCCGGCGGGCGACCAACCCACATGCGCGTAGCCACAGGCCTTCGCGCTGGCAATCAATTGTGCAGAGGTCTTGCCACCCGGCGCGCGGAACAGGGGCAAAGGCGTTTTGCCGGTAATGGCCTTCAAACGATCCGCTGCGTGGGTGATTTCTTCGCAGTATTCAGCCGCCGACATCACAAAACTCTGCCCCTCACGCGGTCCCGCCGAGGGGCGAACCCGAAACGCCGGGTGTTGTGCGTTGCCAGCATCGGTGCGCCAGTACGTGTGGTTCCAGGTATGGGAGGCAAACTCATGCCCCTCCGCAGCGCGTGCACGCCACCACGGAGCCCAATGGTCTCCCAGGCTTCCATCGCCTTCCTTCGTGCGCTCGTTGGCGGCAAAGAAGGTCACGTGCACCTGCTGGCGTTTGAGGACCTCCGCCACCAAGGGCGCCACTTCCATGTGGCCCGTATCAAAGGTCAGGTAGAGAGGCTTTTTGCAGTCATTTTGCGCAGTAGCGCTAGTGAAACATGACCAAGCAGCTATCAATACAATAGCATTGCGGCGCCTGCCGTGAGGTACACGAAGAGCGCTGAGAAACATACCTCTGACCGGCTGTGCAACGCTCAACGCGGTGCGTGCTGCAAGGTCCAAACACCGTGGGGCGATTTACCCACGTTGACCTGACGCACCACCTTCTTGGCCTGGGTGTCCACCACGGACAGCTTCCTTGCCCAACGCGAACTGACGTAGATGTAGCGTCCGTCCGCCGAAACATCCATGCAATCAGGTCCGCCAGGCACAGGGTACGACTCGACGACCTGCTGGGTGTTCATATCGATCTTGCTGATCGAATTGGCTACGCGATTGCTCACATACAGATGGCGCCCGTCGCCAGCGGCACGAAAGGCGTGCGCACCGTTGCCTGTTTTGATCCGCTTGACGCTGACTGCTTCACGCCCGGAGATATCGAACACCTCCACGCTGTCACCGCCCGTGAGGCCCACAAACAGATGTTTGCCATCGGGACTGCCGTAGACATCCGCAGGCATGGGGCCTGTTTTGACGCGCCATTTGATGGTCTGAGTGGCAATGTCAATCGCCACCAGTTCGTCACTGTCCTGCATGGTCGAGTAGACGGTGGTGCTGCGGCTATCGATCCACAGATGGCTGGGCGTGCGGGAGGTGGCCACACGCTGCACCAGCGTCAAGTCCTTGCCATCCCAGCGGTAAAAATCCACATGGTTCAGGCGGTTAGCGGCCGTGATGAACCATTTCATGTCCGGGCTGAAGCGCAGGTGGTAGGGGTCCACAATGCCACGCACCGTACGCTGCACCTCGGCGGTACGAGGGTCCACAAAAGTCAGGGTATCGCCGAGCGCGTTGGCCACGATGATCGATTTTTCATCGGGCGTCAGGTACAGATGGTGCGGCTCTTTGCCTGTCGGTATGCGGGCCGTCTCAGTCCAAGTCACCGGGTCGATGACGCTGACGTTGGCCTCCAGCGAATTGAGCACAAAAAGAGGCGGCGCACCCGATGCGACACTGGCAACGGAATACCACAACCCACCGAGGGCCACAACGCAGGTGCGTGCAATCGAGAGAATCTTCACAAAACCACTTTCAACACAGCCTTGGAGTGTAGCGCTGCACCTGCCGCGGTCTTGAGCGACAACACGTAACATCAGGGTGATCGTGCACTCTTTGACCAAAGTCATGTCGGCACTGGAACGAGCAAGGATGCCGGGTGCGCTGAGAGATGACGTCGCACTACACCAGGAGGGCCGAATTCGCTTGGATGGCCGGACCTTCAAGGATAGGAGCACCATGTATCGGCCGCAGGCTTGGCGCCAAACAATGACGGCTACCCCCGAAGAAAGACTCAAGCGTTGCTGTTCAAAAGCTCAAGATCCGACGCACTGAGCCATCGCCATTGCCCGGGCGCCAAATCAGCCGGCAAGTCCATGCCTCCAATGCGAGAGCGGTGCAGCCCTTCCACCCTGTTACCAACAGCTGCAATCATCCGTTTGACCTGGTGGTACTTACCTTCGGTCAGTGTCATATCCAAGCGATGGGTGTCCACCATGGTGCAATGTGCTGCACGCACTGGCTTGGGGTCGTCGTCCAGAACAACTCCTGCCAACAGTTTCGACACCTGCGCCTCATCCACAGGGTGTTTGGTCGTGACTTGATAGACCTTCGGCACATGCTTCTTGGGCGAACTCAAGCGGTGGATGAACTGCCCGTCATCGCTCAGTAGCAGCATGCCGGTGGTGTCCTGATCAAGACGCCCCACCGCCTGCACGCCTTGCACGGCACTCTTTGTGGGCCGCTGGCGCAACGGCGGAGGCAATAGCGTGTAGATGCTGGGATAGGTAGAAGGCTTTTGAGAGCACTCCGTACCGGCGGGCTTATGCAGCAGTACGTAAGCCTTGGCGTGGAAAGGCCAGTCCACCCCTTGCACGCGAAGCAGCAGCCCTTCGGGTTCGAAATCGGCCGTTGCCTCCGTGCAAAGCACGTAGTCCGAATTGGGCAACGACGCATCACACACCGAAACCCATCCCTGCTGAATCAGCCCCGCGCAGACACGTCGCGTACCAAAGCCCTGGGAATAGAGAATGTCTTGCAGTTGCATGGCCAATAGTTGCAGAAGATGCGGGGACAGCGGTGATTAACTTCCGCCTTTCCAAAGCAAAAAACCCCAGTCTTTATGAGACTGGGGTTTTCTGGGCTGTAAGAGCCTGACGATGACCTACTTTCACACGGGAACCCGCACTATCATCGGCGCAAAGTCGTTTCACTGTCCTGTTCGGGATGGGAAGGAGTGGGACCAACTTGCTATGGTCATCAGGCATAACTTGTTGTCGTGCTGCTTTTGTGGCAACACAACGAATTCATAGAGTCTGGAATCAGATTTTGTGTCTTTTGACTGCGTCTAACTTGGCATAACAGACTTTGAGCTTTTCACACAACCATTGTGGTGTGCGTGTTGGCTATCAAAGTTATAGGGTCAAGCCGCACGAGCAATTAGTACTGGTTAGCTTAACGCATTACTGCGCTTCCACACCCAGCCTATCAACGTCCTGGTCTTGAACGACTCTTTAGGGGGCTCAAGGCCCCGGCAGATCTCATCTTGAAACGAGTTTCCCGCTTAGATGCTTTCAGCGGTTATCTCTTCCACACTTAGCTACTCGGCAATGCCACTGGCGTGACAACCGATACACCAGAGGTGTGTCCACTCCGGTCCTCTCGTACTAGGAGCAGGCTTCCTCAAATCTGCAGCGCCCACGGAAGATAGGGACCAAACTGTCTCACGACGTTTTAAACCCAGCTCACGTACCTCTTTAAATGGCGAACAGCCATACCCTTGGGACCGGCTACAGCCCCAGGATGAGATGAGCCGACATCGAGGTGCCAAACACCGCCGTCGATATGAACTCTTGGGCGGTATCAGCCTGTTATCCCCAGAGTACCTTTTATCCGTTGAGCGATGGCCCTTCCATACAGAACCACCGGATCACTATGTCCTGCTTTCGCATCTGCTCGACTTGTCAGTCTCGCAGTTAAGCACGCTTATGCCATTGCACTATCGTCACGATGTCCGACCGTAACTAGCGTACCTTCGAACTCCTCCGTTACGCTTTGGGAGGAGACCGCCCCAGTCAAACTGCCTACCATGCACTGTCCCCGATCCAGATAATGGACCTAGGTTAGAACCTCAAACACACCAGGGTGGTATTTCAACGTTGGCTCCATGAGAACTAGCGTCCTCACTTCAAAGCCTCCCACCTATCCTACACAGATCTGTTCAAAGTCCAATACAAAGCTACAGTAAAGGTTCATGGGGTCTTTCCGTCTTTCCGCGGGGAGATTGCATCATCACAAACATTTCAACTTCGCTGAGTCTCAGGAGGAGACAGTGTGGCCATCGTTACGCCATTCGTGCAGGTCGGAACTTACCCGACAAGGAATTTCGCTACCTTAGGACCGTTATAGTTACGGCCGCCGTTTACTGGGACTTCAATCAAGAGCTTGCACCCCATCATTTAATCTTCCAGCACCGGGCAGGCGTCACACCCTATACGTCCACTTTCGTGTTTGCAGAGTGCTGTGTTTTTATTAAACAGTCGCAGCCACCGATTTTTTGCAACCCCGTTGGGCTCCCTCTGTACGAGTTCACCTACTTGGGGCATACCTTCTCCCGAAGTTACGGTATCAATTTGCCGAGTTCCTTCTCCTGAGTTCTCTCAAGCGCCTTAGAATACTCATCTCGCGCACCAGTGTCGGTTTGCGGTACGGTCGTCAATAGCTGAAGCTTAGTGGCTTTTCCTGGAAGCAGGGTATCACTCACTTCGTCTGCAAGCAGACTCGTTATCACCCCTCATCTAAGCCCGGCGGATTTGCCTACCAGGCACGACTACAGGCTTGAACCAACATATCCAACAGTTGGCTGAGCTAACCTTCTCCGTCCCCACATCGCACTATTGATCGGTACAGGAATATTGACCTGTTTCCCATCAGCTACGCATCTCTGCCTCGCCTTAGGGGCCGACTCACTCTACGCCGATGAACGTTGCGTAGAAAACCTTGCGCTTACGGCGAGGGGGCTTTTCACCCCCTTTAACGCTACTCATGTCAGCATTCGCACTTCTGATACCTCCAGCATCCGTTACCAGACACCTTCACAGGCCTACAGAACGCTCTCCTACCACTTGCAATAAATTGCAAATCCGCAGCTTCGGTAACTGGCTTAGCCCCGTTACATCTTCCGCGCAGGACGACTCGATCAGTGAGCTATTACGCTTTCTTTAAATGATGGCTGCTTCTAAGCCAACATCCTGACTGTTTTAGCCTTCCCACTTCGTTTCCCACTTAGCCAATTTTAGGGACCTTAGCTGGCGGTCTGGGTTGTTTCCCTCTTGAGTCCGGACGTTAGCACCCGGTGCTCTGTCTCCCAAGCTGTACTCTGCGGTATTCGGAGTTTGCATAGGTTTGGTAAGTCGCCATGACCCCCTAGCCTAAACAGTGCTCTACCCCCGCAGGTAATACTTGAGGCACTACCTAAATAGTTTTCGGAGAGAACCAGCTATTTCCAAGTTTGTTTAGCCTTTCACCCCTATCCACAGCTCATCCCCTAGTTTTGCAACACTAGTGGGTTCGGACCTCCAGTACCTGTTACGGCACCTTCATCCTGGCCATGGATAGATCACTTGGTTTCGGGTCTACACCCAGCGACTGATTCGCCCTATTCGGACTCGATTTCTCTACGGCTT